>NZ_PYWL01000002.1 GCF_003049525.1 Lysinibacillus fusiformis
TCCCTTTTAGGGAACCATAAAAGCATAATAATATAAATAAAATAACTGTAATAAAATATGGATAATCAGAGTTAAAACTTTCTTCTGCCCAAATAATTGTAAATTTGAGTGAGACGAACGTTGATGAAATTAAATACATGATATATGAAGTAATGATAAATAAATAAAGTGGTCTATTATCTTGTGAAAATTGTTGTTCAAAAAACGAAGTATTATTTAATTTATTGATAATTCTAGAAATAAGGAATGCTAAAATTAATATTGGGATTAAACTTGCCAAAGCGCTTATCCATGCTTCACGTTCGACGATTGTGAAAATGGTAGGAATTAAAATGAAATGTGCTAAAAAACTAACTGATAAAAATAACAAACAATATACATGGATTGGCTGTATAACTTTATTCATTTTATCTTAAACCTCCTTCTAACAATATTGCCCATATTGGTTGCCATCTAACCCCTTGGAGCTTCTAATGAAATCTATACTCACCTCTCGCAATTTTTAGGCTCCTATATTACTCTCATTCAAACTAGTTTCATAGAAAACCTAGCAATAATTCTATTAATATACGTAAAAAACAATCAAAAATAGATTTTGATTGTTTTACACTGTATCCTCCTAATTTTGAAGAGTGGCCAAATAATTCACATACCTTTAAAAATGCTGAAATAGTTTTACAAGGCATGGCATATATTGAACTTTAATTCTCAAATTAGGAGTGGGGTAAGTGAAGGATAGGATGTTATTTTTAAAAGAACTACTGAACTTTGATAAGAAATTTCAGTTCATTATCCAGCAAAATATGGAGCAGCAACAGATTAATTATTTTGAGCTGTGTGAATTAATGGATGAATATTCTTCTTTTATCATAAATCGTGACAATGAAGAACAGTGGGCGAATATGAAGGAATCGAAAGAAATCCTATTATTAACCGACAATTTAAGAATGAACGCGTCTGTTTGTGTGCAAATCTTGGAGAAATATCGAGCGTTATTATTAAGTCATGAACAGGAAGCAGTCACAGATTATTTTCGTAACATTGAAAATTGTATTGGAAAGGAATTTGGCGATTTTGAAATAACTAGTCAGTCGAAGGTACTCTTAATTGGATCTGGATCCTTTCCGATTACCTTATTAATGGTTGCGGAGCGCACGGGAGCAGACGTTTTTGGAATAGATATTGATGATGAAGCCATTCAATTAGGAAAACAGGTAGTCAATAAATTAGGGGATCATTTATCCATTCAAATTGATAAAAAGACGGTAGCGGAGCTCGCAGTAATAAAACAAGTTAGTCATATTATATTTAGCTCAACGGTCAGCAATAAATATGACATTTTAGATCAACTATACGATGTAACAAATAAAGATGTGCTTGTTGCTATGCGCTACGGAAATGGGTTAAAGTCTCTTTTTAATTATCCGATGCAGAAGGTAGATGATACCAAATGGCATATAGTAGAAGAGATTATGCATCCTCAGGATGTATTTGATGTTATTTTATATCAAAAGGTTTAACGAAATTGATAATTGTGTAGAAAGCAAACGTTTTGAATTTAGCAAGGGTTCACATATGGAAAATGATTAGAAAGGCATTTAGAGATTACAATATGTAGTTTCATAAAGCCGCATTAGCGGACGTGTGAATTTAGAGAAATGGTTCTATGTTCAAGCTTTTCATACGTAGTGTAAGCCACCAATTTGTCGAAGGGTGGTTATATTTCAAATTGACAATGATAATCATTATCGATAAGGTGGGGATAGGCGAAGGTCGTCAACCCACCTTTTTGCATTTCATAGGAAGAGGAATTGACCTTACACATCGGCTTTTTATGTCTGTATCCCTTAGATGGAACAGTTTGTAGTCAAAAACGCACAGAACATACAGCTAGGATTCCACCATTATAGGCGGTAAATACAATTTTGAAATGAGGTAATTAATTTGAAAATCGATGTTGAGCAATTAGCAGAGCATTTAGCACATATTCCATTTCAAGTACAGGGGGTATACCGATATGCTAAAAGCACTGGTGTGCCCTATGCTGAATATACAGATTCTTTTCCTGGATTCGTTTTTCCTCTTAACGGAAAAATACAATTTCAATTTAATGGCACCCCGTATATCTTTTCACCAGGAAAAATTGTACATGGTGGTGCAAATATGAAGCTAGATCAAAAAAATTTTGAATATGCGAACTGGGAATATATTCTTGTTCAATACCAAATATGTAACACAGAGCTACAAGAGTCCAGCTTTTCACAGCAGCATTTTGAATTATTGACTGGACAATCTCCTCGTCTTATCGAATTAATTTTGCGTCTTTGGCAGGTGTACAATCAGCGTGGAGGCATTTCGAGGTTTCAAACCGAGATGCTATTTCGAGATGTACTGAATGAGGCTTTATTATGTGTGGTGAATAGTCAAAATAGCAGTGAATCACATACTTTATTCGAACGGGTATGTAACTATATTCATGAGCATTATTATCAAAGCCTTACCATTTCTTGTCTTGCAGAACAAAATCATGTTAATCGAAATCGACTCTCTTATGTATTTAAAAAACATGCAGGGATAGGACCAGCAGAATATTTATTAAAATATCGGATAAACATGGCGCAAAAAATGCTATATACAAGTGAGGCCCCTGTCCAACAAATTGCACAGGCTGTTGGAATTGAAGACCCTTTTTATTTTAGTAGAGTGTTTAAGAAACAATTTGGTATTCCCCCTAAAGAGTATCGAGAGAAGTTCATCAATAATCCATGCTAGTTTCAACAAGCATCCATTCAAAACGATAAATGATTTTACTATACTAATGGCATATCAAGATCATATGTTGGAGGAATTTTGGATGCAAAAGATGAAAGGACTATGTTTCTCAATACTATTATTAGCAGGAATACTAGGAGGCTGTAATGAAACACCAACTGTAAATAAAGAAATATCTACAAATGAAACATCTACTTCAACGGTTCAGCAGGATACTAATGATTGGCCAAGAACAATTAAGGATGCCTTGGGTAAAGAAATAGTGATCGAGAAGAAACCTGAAAAAATAGCTTCCCTTTGGTATTTTTACCCGGAAATATTAGTGGCATTGGGTGAGCCTCCTGCTGCTTCTACAGATAAAGAATATTTATCTTCTTTAGCATATTTAAACGGAAAGCTAGCTTCAACCGAAGAATTAGGAGATAAATTGTCTCCTAGTATTGAAAAAACTCTATCGATTGAGCCTGATTTTATTTTAGCAACAGAACATCATGAAAAACTGTATGAATCACTAGAAAAAATTGCGCCAGTAATTACTTTAAAATCCCAGGATATTTATGAAGATTGGCAATATGGTCTCCGTACAGTAGCTGAGATTATTGGCAAAGAGAACGAAGCTGAAAAAGTAATTGAAAAAATGCTGCAAGCAATTACAACTGGTCGACAAGATTTAAAAACGATTGAAGGAGAGACAGTAGCACTTATCGTGTCATGGGATGGAAAAACTTTTAATGTTTTAGGTGAAGATAATCCTGTTTATACACTTGCGTTTGATAAAGAAAGGGGGTTGGGGCTTACACCAGATACCACATTTAATGGGAAGAGTAATCAATTTTCTGCGTTCGAGGGAATTTCAACTATTCATGCAGACCACATTTTCCTTATAGGTGACATAACAAAAAAAGAAACATTAATGAGTGAGTTAAATCAAAATAATGTTTGGAACAATATGAACGCAGTAAAGAAAGGGAATATTTATTTGATGGATACGTCTGCTATTACGGGTGGTCCATTAGCAATTGAATACGCTTTGCAAAATATAACGAATGCTCTGCAAAAGCACTAAAAAATAAAGTAGAATTCTATCGAAAACAAATAAAACAATAGGGAGAGATGTCTATGAATTATCAAGCTATTAATCTTAATGAGAGTGCAGCTCAAATAAAAGAACTTTGGTCTCCGAAAGTTGTTGGTGAAATACACGATTTCCAATTCAAAGTGGTGAAGATTGATGGGGAATTTATGTGGCATGAGCATCAAGGCGCCGATAAAGTATTTATTGTGCTCGAAGGAGAGCTATTTATTGCTTTTCGCGATGGCCAAGTGAAAGTTTCTCAAGGGGAGATGATTATTATTCCCGGAGGGCCCGAGCACAAGCCTTTCGCCGAAAAAGAATGTCATATCATGTTAGTGGAACCAAAGGAAGTAGTAGACACGGATAGTCATTAACGTAACATGAGTATTGAGCTGCATTGTCAGCTCTTTTTTTATTGAATAAAGGCGGTGATTAATAGTTGTAGATAAATATATCGACTAGAGAATATCGACCTTCTGAAGGATAATTTTATAGGAGTAAAATACCAATAAAATAGAATGTATTATGAGGAAAAAAATGTTGAAAAATACTTATTTTGTAATATAATTATTTGGTAGGGTATCATACTATAGTATTTATTAATTTATCGGAGGTATTTAAATGTCAGACAAAAGTTTTGTAACAACAGTATTACTTTGTTTCTTTTTAGGAGGTCTAGGTGTTCATCGTTTTTATGCTGGTAAAATCGGTACAGGTATTTTAATGTTTTTCACACTAGGTGGATTCGGTATTTGGACAATCATTGATTTAATTATGATTATTCTTGGTAAATTTACTGATAGTGACGGGAACCTTATTAAATCTTAATTGAACATAAGTAGTAAACTATTAAAATAAAAAAGCGATAGGCTTGTACATACAATTTTTTCAGCTTGTTGATTTTATCTATAGTAATAGGATTAAAGAAGGGAGACTTTTCTATATGTCTACCCTTCTTAATTATTTAGTGGCTGATTGCGAATTTTATTACTTAAATAAAGGTAACAATATACTACACTCTTTTTTTATTAGTAATAATAGCTATCATCCATCATTTCTACTGCAAACCCTATTACAAATGAAATAACCAAGACAATAATTGAAATAGCTATACCAAACAAAGCATATATTAATGCTGATTTTGCAGCTTTAGGTTGTGAATCTTTCCAGACAACATAGATAATAATTCCAAGTATAGGGGAGCAGCATAAACTGAGTACATTAATCCAAATGTTTGGTGTATCATCTTTTGCAGTAGTTACTTGACCGCTAAACTTTAATACGTTAACACCACAATGTACACAAATTTCGGCATTCTCGTTAATGCTAGAACCACAATTAGGACAATACATATTTATACCTCCTGCATCTTAAAAAATGCCCTTTTGCAACTATCGCCTGCTGTTTTAGCAATAGGTTTAGTACTGATAACGTATGGTTGTACGCCTCTTCTAGTGTAATTTCAACTAAATCCAAACTATGTTCACTACAATACTTACAATACATATGTAATCCCTCGTTTTAGTAACTCAAAAATCCAATAAGGAGCATGGCAATATAGAATAATATGATAATTCCTATATTAATAAAGAAGAACATTAAAGCTGATTTAGCAGCAATTGGTTTTTCGTCTTTCCAAACAAAGAACAGAATTAATCCCACAAGTGGAACGCAGCAAAGTGTAATTATGTTAACAGCCCAGTTTGGTTTGTCTTCACCACTTGCATTTTTTACACGTACACCACAGTGGATACAAATTTCTGCATGCTCCGAAATTTGTTCGCCACAATTTTTACAATACATAATAGTACCTCCAATATCCTGCTATAGATTTTTTCCAACATATTGACCAAATAAAAAAAATTGGTAGCCAATAGTGTAGAAGAGATAAATAATACCGATTCCACCAGGTAATCCAGTGAAGAACCGTCTAATATTATTACTTGTCCATTTACCAAATAATTGTCCAATACCATCGATAGCCATTGGTAAAATTAATAAGGCTATAATCCATAAATCAAATCTTCCAAAACATATGACTAATATTACGGATAAAAAATAGCCTACTGCCATACCAGTACATCTTGCACATAGGGGGAATTTTCTCCCATTATAATGAAATGAACGGTCTGGCATTTGATGGCAAAAGAAAACAACCTTCAATAAAAAATTAATACTATTTACCAAATTTGTAAACTCCTTTATTATTCTAGCGTATAGTATATAACATAAATAGTATTTATGGAATATACTACATAATTTAGTTTTTAATATAAAATGAAGCTAACGGAGAACAATATCATGAATAGCTGACGAGTAGATGAGACTCCTCAGCTTTTTACAGTTAATGAGATTATCGCATTGTAAAAAATTAAGGAGAAAGTGAGCCTATGTCTTGGTTACAACCATTTAATGTTTGTGGGAACTAGGGGGCACATTTACGCTTTTGTTCATAGTTATATAAGCCGAAATAGTTGAATGAAACGTTACGGGAAAAAAGGACTGTTATTACTGCTCTTATTCATATTGTAAAAGTTTAGTATGGATTATTTTACATAGTATTTAGAATATTAATAATAAATTAGAATGTTTTTATTATTTTTCTGTTAAAATTATTATGTTAACCAATATTTTGGTAATGTTAATTGGATTTAAAATTTTCCTTATTAAATAGGGATGGGGAGGTATTACTCTAAGTATGAGTAAATGGAGGAAATCGAAGAAATCGAAGTATTTAAAAGCAATAACAGCAATGGCTTTAACGGCTTCAGCCGTAGTAGTTGTAGCACCGATTGCATCAGAAGCAAGTAGCTTCAAGGATGTACATCGAACGCATCCATTTTATGACGACATTAAAAATTTAAATGATCGGGGCATTATTAATGGGTTCCAAGATGGCACATTTAAACCTGAACAAAACTTAACACGTGGACAAGCTGCTAAAATTATTGCAAGTGTATTAGAACTGGATACATTGAATGTTAGCAATCCCAACTTTAAAGATATTCCCACTACTCATCAATACTTTGGAGCTATTGCTGCTTTAAAGCAAGAGGGGATTATTGATGGCTATGAAGATGGAACATTCCGTCAGGGCGATTATATTGAGCGTAACCATGTAGCAAAAATTTTAGCGAACGCCTTCCATTTAAAAGCTTCGAATACAAATTCATTACCATTCACAGATGTGCGCGCTGATTACAAGGAAGCAATCGCTGCTTTATATGAAAACAACGTAACGACTGGTAAAACAACTACATTATTTGATGGTTCTTCAAATGTAACACGAGGGCAAATGGCTGCATTTATTACTCGTTCAGAAGCTGTTGGTCATCCGATTTTCCAACCTTCACAAAGTGTAACGTTTAAAGTTGAAGAATATGCGGCGAGTGAAATTACTATTAATGGAAAGACGTATTATTTTGATGATTCGGTAAAATCAATCTTTACTACTGAAAATAAGACTGCACTTACGGGGGCAGAAATTACAGCAACTATTAAAAATGGTGTTATAACAAAAGTAAATAATGTTGTTTTAAATAAGGCAGGTTCAGCAGAGAAGGAAGTTGTATTCAAGACAAATGCAACGCTCGATTCAATAAAGATTAACGCAGATGCTGTGATAGTTAAAAATGTATCGATTACAGGAAATGCAATTATTAGCTCAAATGTTAAAGCAAAAGTGGCATTTGATGGTGCTACAATTACTGGCGATATAATAGCAGAAGCCATAGATGGAGCAAAAGCTTCATTAGAAAATAAAAATGCAAGTCAAACTACACCTGTATTGACAATCAAAAATTCGCAAACAGGAAAAGTCCATGTCAAACGCAATAATATCTCAATTATGTCGAACTCGGTTATTCCAGAAATCATTATTACAGCTACTATTTCTGCTATAAATATTGAGGGAGCTGTAAAGAAGGTAAC
Source organism: Lysinibacillus fusiformis (assembly GCF_003049525.1). Classification (GTDB taxonomy): domain Bacteria; phylum Bacillota; class Bacilli; order Bacillales_A; family Planococcaceae; genus Lysinibacillus; species Lysinibacillus fusiformis. The sequence goes on from NZ_PYWL01000002.1 coordinate 7,778, forward strand.
AATAGAATCTACGGCAAAACTGAAAATGACTGGAAATGTAAATTTTGAACGACTATTGCTTTCAACGGCCGTGGAATTAGCGTTGAATGTTGGTGGTGTAGTTAATTATTTATCGGTTCTAAACGCCGATGCTCGAATTACAATCGGTTCAGGTTTAATGATCAATACGTTGTCGATTCCAGCGGGTTCAACTGTAACAAAGATTATGACGAACTATGCAGCAGTTGCTTCCCAAATTAAGGCCGTTATTGGAGGTTCTTCGCCAAGCACTGGGGTTCCAAACAATGGCGGAGGAAATGTAGCACCCGATCCAGTTATTCCACCAGAAAAAGTAATTGAATTTAATGTCAAGAATGCTGAAGAATTAAAACAAGCATTAAAACAAGCAAAAGCAGGAGATTTAATTAAGTTAATGGCTCCAGTGACTATAGATATAACGTTAACAGATTTAGTAATGTTTGATTTGAATGGTTATACCTTGAATGGAAATGTAACGATAACAGCCCCAACAGCTAAAGGGAGATATACTTTCATGCCAGCTGGTAGTACGGGTACGATTTCAGGAGATTTAATCATTGATGCACCAAATGTAAACATCAGTTTAGATGGATTAACTGTTGAAGGACACACAGTAATTGAATAATAACTTTCACGTAAATTCCTTTGCAAAATAGAGAAAAGGATGAACGATAAAAAATCATAAGGAGCTTAACGAATGAAGAAATATGAATTTAATTTCGTTTCTAAAATAGCTTTATCATTTTTACTTATAATATCTATGATTTTGCCTTCCTTAACAGTTGTAAAGGCGGAAACGACAGAAGCCACTTCAATTGACTTTGTTGGACTTGATCCAACAGAACAGACTGAGCCAGCTAATCCTTCAGTCACTGAAGGAACAATTGCCGAAGCTCGTGCAGCTGTTGGAAAAGACCAAACATTTCAAATTCAAGGGACCGTTACGACAAAACCTGGTAGCTGGGGAGGCAAGGCCTTCTATGTACAGGATGAGTCTGCAGGGGTTTATGTTTTCTCTAGTTCTACAGAAGCAGGGAACTTAGCTGTTGGAGATATTGTCAAAATCACAGGGAAAACGAGTTTATATAGTGGAGAAGTTCAATTTAATTCACCGACAATTGAACGTATTTTTATAGGGACAGCACCTGCACCGCAAATAGTGAATCTACCACTTGAAGATAGCTTACAAGGTACATTAATTACACTTGAAAATGTGAAGATTAAAGATTTAGCGTCATCTGGTACGAATGGAACATTTGAGTTTAAAGCCGTTGATGCAGAAAATAACGAGCTAGTAATTCGCCATGATAACCGTACAGGCTATCAATTCTCTCAATTTGTAGCAGATGGGTTCAATAACAATGATGTAATTACAGTGACAGGGATTGCTTCCATTTTTAACGGGACCTATCAATTAAAAACCTTAAGCGCGGAAAGTTTCCAATTAATAGGGAACTACGAGCCTACACAAGTAGCGAATGTTAAAGCTTATCCAGCAACGGGTGAAGTTTTTGCAGGGTCAAAAGTAACATTGTCTACAGATACACCAAACGCAACAATCTATTACACGATAGATGGTTCTGAACCGTCAACAGCTAGTGAGGTTTATGATGCAGCAGCGGGCATTGTTGTAAATGCAGCAATGACGATCAAAGCATTTGCTACAGCAACTGGCTTAAACAATAGCGAAATTAAATCCTTTGATTTTACAGTTAAAGATGCGCCAGCCACTATTTCAATTACGGAAGCACGTAATAAAGAAATAGGACAAGTAGTAATCGTATCGGGTATTGTAACAGCAAAATTAGAAACTGCTACTGCTCACATTCAAGATGAAGAGGGTGCGGCGATTGCCATTTACCCTGTAGATAGTCTTACTGCAAATGTCGGCGATTTGGTGACGGTGCAAGGTCAAGTTGCTGAATATAGCGGACTAAAGCAATTAACAAATATTTCACTTGTTGGCATGCCTATTCCTTCTAAACTACCAGGGGCAAACATTATTAAAAGTATTGAGGTTGCAGAAGACAATGAATCGAAATTAGTAACGATTAAAAATGTAGCCATTACTGGTTCAGGTCAAAATTTTACCGGAACTGATGATGTAGGCACATTTGCTATTTACGATAAAACACGTGACTCAGGTTTAGTAAGTGGAAAAACGTATGGGGAAATTACCGGTATTGTTGGTCAATATACAAATCATCAACTACTCCCGATTCGCATTATTGAAGATGTAACAAAGGTTCAGGATATTAAAGCTTCTCACGTTGGTGGGGTAACAGCGGGTACAAACGTTACACTTTCTACCATGACAGAAGATGCAACGATTTATTATACAGTGGACGGCTCAGCACCAACTACAGCTAGTACAAAATATACAGGGGAAATTCTTGTTAATAAACCGTTGACGATTAAAGCGATTGCAGTAAAAGAAGGTTTAACGAATAGTGCGATTGCTACATTTGTTTATGAGATTATTGATACTGAAAATGCCACAATTAGCGATATTCAAGGGCCAAGTCATATATCACCATATGTCGATTTAACAGTAAGTGATGTAGAAGGAATTGTAACATTCGTTATTAATTCAAGTAGCTTCATTATGCAAGAGGGCGATTCGACATTCGATGGCGTAAAATCAACAGCGATCAAGGTAAGTAAGTCGGGACATAATGTAGCAGTAGGAGATGTTATTAAAGTATCAGGGAATGTAACTGAAGTGGGTGGAAACTCTCGATTAAGAGATACGCAAATTTCAGCAACGAATATCACAAAAACAGGTACAGCAGAAGTTCCAAAAGTACTTGTTATAGGAGAGGACCTATCCCCACCAAATAAAATTATTGATAATGATGGCTTTGCTATTTTTGATCCACAAGAAGATGGTATTGATTTTTGGGAATCTATTGAATATATGCGAGTATCATTCCCTGATGCGAGAGTGATTGGACCAATTTATAATAATGATTCACCAATTGTTGTACCGAGCACAACAAATAATACATTTAATGTGAATGGCGGTTTAAATATTGCAGCCGACGATTATAATCCAGAAAAAATTATGCTTGAAGGGGTAGCAGGAAAAAATTATGATTCGGGTGATCGTTTTAATGATCCACTTATCGGATTTGTAGAAAACTTTACAGATGGCTATCGACTGAACACGAATAAAGTCTTCTCTGATGTGACAAAGGCAAATCTTCAGCAAGAAGTGACGCATCTTGAACCAGTGGCGGACAAGTTAAATGTCGCTTCCTATAATATCGAAAACTTTTCGAATAATCCTGCCAATACATCTAATGAAAAAGTAGACAGAATTGCAGCGACATTTGTGAAAAATATGAAGTCACCAGATATTATTACATTAGTCGAAGTACAAGATAATGATGGACAAATTGATTCAGGAAATGCTGATGCATCTGAAAGCTATATGCGATTAATTAATGCAATTAAAGCTGCGGGTGGCCCTGCTTATGATTGGATTGACGTAATGCCTATTAATAATACAGTAGGCGGTGCGCCTGGTGGTAATATTCGTGTAGGCTACTTATATAATCCGACACGTGTTTCTTTAGTGACTGGTACAAAGGGAGCGGGTGACCAAGCGAATGGGTGGACAGCAGATGGAAGCCTTGCTTTAAATCCAGGCTTTGTTGATCCAACTAAATTTGCAGATACACGTAAACCAATTGCGGCGGAATTCAAATTCCAGGAAGAGCATGTAGTCATTATAGGAGCGCACTTAAATTCTAAAGGAGGCGATGGTTCACTTTGGGGACCAACTCAGCCGCCAGTGTTAGAATCAGTAACAAAACGTCTTCAGCTTGCTCAAGCCATCAATGATTTTATCGATGAAGGTCTTGCCATCAATCCGGATATAAATATCATTGTAGCAGGGGACATGAATGACTTTGAATTCACACCAGCACTTGAAACATTAAAAGGTGATGTTTTAACGAATATGGTGGATAAAGCCCCAGAGACTGATCGTTTTACGTACTTCTTCCAAGGGAACAATCAAGTGTTGGATCATATTTTAGTTTCGAATAATCTTGCTAACGTTACGGCTATAGACTTGATTCATATTAATGCGAACTTTACAGAAGCGCAGGGGAGAGCATCGGATCATGACCCTGTATTAGTTCAAATTGATTTGAAAGCAGGAAAAGAAGAAATACCAACACCAATAGTACCTGAAAATGTATATAGCTTTAATAACTATAAGACTGGTAAATTAATAATGAATCGTCCAAGCATTTCATTAACGTTAGGAAAAAATACTAATATTAAAAATGGAATTGCAGTATTTAGTCAATATGCCGAATTCCATGGTGAAGGATTTGCAGACAAAACTGTAACAATCAGTCCTAAAAAAGGAAATGCGATTATTGATTTTAAAGGTACGGAAATTGGTGAAATTATTATCGAAGGAAAAAATGTAAAAGAAATTCGTAATTTACCTGCTGGAGCGACTATAACGTATACAAAAGGGGCTTCTGCTGAGGAAATTGAATTTAAGTAATAACTACTTGCAGTAAGAATGTTAGGCATATGTCAATCATTTAGTGGCTTGTTAATTTAAACTGCATGGATCATATTCATGAAGATCAGTATGCCATTCCAAACCCATTTGGAGTGGCTTTTACTTTTCTCATCTTATCAATATCTATGAAAAATGGAGAGTGGGTTCATTTTCATAAAATAGATAAAAAGAATTACCTTTATAAAGTGAATAGATGTACTTCAACTAACGGTGCTTAGTCGGTATTTTAGGCATGAAAACGAAAAATTTGACGAGAAAAAACTAAATAGATATTATAGATATGTTAAGTCCTTAATAGAGTGATTAGACCCAACCAGCTAAACTGTATCTTTTTTTATTGAGATCAATGACTCATATATAATTGGCTTAACAAATGGAATGAAAAAGATATCATACATATAATTAGCGATGTCTTTTGTCTTAATTGCAGATATTAAAGGTCTGTAATATATTGTGATATGGAGGGAAATAATGATGAATCAATACGATTGTATGATTATAGGTGGAGGCCCTGCTGGGTTAAGTGCTGCCTTAACATTAGGAAGAGCGCGCAGAAAGGTTGCACTAGTTGATAATGGAACAAATCGGAATCGTGTAACTCAGGAGTCACATGGTTTTTTAACAAGAGATGGGATAAAGCCACAAGAATTTAAGAATCTCGCAAGTAAAGATATAGAATCTTATCCTTCTATAACAATGATGGATCAAACCGTCATAGAAATAATTAAAGATGATATAACTGGTTTATTTCTAGTCAATACTTCGGAAAATAAAACTTATGTAACTGAAAAAATACTGTTAGCTACTGGAATACAAGAGGAATTTCCACTCCCGCAAATCAGACAATATTATGGTAAAAGTTTGTTTAGCTGTCCATATTGCGATGGTTGGGAGCTGCGAGACAAGCCATTGGCTATCATTGCAGAAAACGAGGAGCATATTAGTCATATGACGAAATTGGTTTTTAATTGGTCACAGGATTTAATTGTTTTTACGAATGGTCATCAACTTTCCAAGAAGATTCAAAATGATTTTGAACAAAAGAAAATTAAGGCGTATACAAATACTATTAAAGATTTACATGGGGATGATGGTAACTTATCTAGTGTTGAATTAGAAACAGGTGACAATATTTTAAGAGCGGGTGGTTTTATTGTGCCAAGTTTTTATCGTCCCAATAAATTTGCTAAACAGCTAAATTGTCAAGTTGATGAAAACGGAACAATTATGACTGATGGTGCTGGACGAACAACTGCGGCTGGAATATATATTGCTGGTGAAACGGAAAAGGGTGGTCCCTCTTCTTTAATGATTGCAGCTGCGGAAGGCTTTAAGGCTGCTTCAAGCATAAACATGGATATAACAATAGAAAGATTTTAAATTTATGGTTAGCTGATGAGTCATATAAAATTCATCAGCTATTTTGAATATGACTAGTCAAGCTGGCGGAGAATGAACTTGGATATGTTATACTATAAATAAATATAGAATAACTAGAAAAGGTACATATTCATTGTAAATTAGCTGAAAAGTGTAGAACCGTTGGTTGCCTCTCACCTGTATGTTGAGCACATTTTAGTAGTCTTCGTAATGTTATGACGACTACTAAAATGTGTCATCATCGTAAGAGAGGAGTCCTACTTTAGACTAGTACAATAAAAAATCTACGAAGATAGGATGTATAGAGTAGGATGCGAGATTTACATCATACTCATAGTTTTAGACATAATTGCATCTTTACTGTAAAGGAAGATGCCTTTTTTATGTATAAAATTACTAGGGTGGCTACGTTTTTAGGTAAATAAGCGACTATTATTTTTGTTCCTATTTTTTAATAAAATAATGCTATCGCTACATGGTTATATTTTATATGATTATGTTTTAGTTCGTTCTACAAGGTTATGTCAGAAAATATGAATAGTCTCAAATTGATGAACTTTTATTTCTCGATTTACTTTTTATATAAAGGATGGTACACTTAAAACTATCGAAAAACAATATATTGTGTTCGTTTTGTGTAGGTACTACTATATGTAGTTTAATAGGGAAGTTCGGTACTATTCCGACGCTGTCCCCGCAACTGTGAAGCTGACGATGATTGTAACCACTGTGTGCATTCGCATGGGAAGGAAATCAGAGATTGAAGCAAAGCCAGGAGACCTGCCTATATAAAACAAATTTATCATTTCTTCGGGGATTAAGAGATGGGAACGTCCGTATTTTTAGTATGTTAACGTTTCCATTTAAGCTATCTCTCTAGAAGAGGTAGCTTTTTTATTTTATGAAAAGAGGGATTACTATGAAACTTTATACAAAAACAATCTGTCCAAAATGCCTTTGGGTAAAATCCGAATTACAACGAGCAGGACTTGAAGCTGAAATTGTTAATATTGATCACGATGAACAAGCGAAAAAAACAATTATAGATGCAGGTTTTTTAAGTGTGCCTGTTTTAGAGGTAGATGAAACATTTATAGGTGAGGTTCAGGAAATTGTTTCTCGTATTGAGATGATTACACTATGATCGTTTACGCTAGTCGTACAGGAAATGTCCGTAATGTAGTATCTAAATTAAGGGCAGAATCTATTGAACTCTCTGAGGAATTAAGCTTGAATAAGCCTTATCTTTTAATTACATATACAGATGGCTTAGGTGACATTCCGGCAAAAGTGCAACGTTTTTTAGAGAAAAATAGAGATTTTTGTAAAGGAGTAGTTGCTAGTGGCAATAGTAACTTCGGACATCATGTCTTTGGCGCTGCTGGGGAAAAAATTGCTACTACCTATCATGTACCCTTAGTGAGGAAGTTAGATTTGCGTGGCAATCAAACAGATTATGAAGCAATACAAATGTTTTATGAAACGAGGGTAATGGGATGAAAACTTATTTAAAGCTTAATAATGACGTACTGAATCGTTATAGTACAACGGGACTACTAGAGCTAGAAAAGGACCGTGAGGCTACTCGCCGCTACTTTTTAGAATATGTCAACGTACGTTTACGTTATTTTATAGATATAGAGGAAAAAATCCGCTATTTAGTGGATGAGGGTTACTACGAGAAAGATTTTATCGACATGTACGAGATGGATTTTATAAAGATGCTGTACAAAAAAGCATATGATTATAATTTCCGCTTCCCATCATTTATGAGTGCAAGCAAATTTTATGACAGCTATGCTATGAAAAGTCGTGATGGTGAAGAAATCTTAGAAAAATATGAGGACCGTATTGTCATTATTGCCCTGTACTTAGCACAAGGGAATACTGTGCTAGCAAAGAGTTCTGTTGAAGCGATGATGGAAGCCTATCAGCCTGCAACACCTACTGCATTAAATAGTGGGAAAAAAGCCCGTGGTGAATTAGTCAGTTGCTTTAAATTATCAATGGATGATTCTATGAATAGCATTGCTGAAAATATTGGTTATTGTTTAGAGCTATCACGCCTAGGCGGAGGGGTCGGGGTCAACTTAACGGATTTACGACCTTTAGGTGATCCAATTAAAGAAATATTAAACCGTGCAAGTGGAGTTATCCCAGTTGCAAAACTATTAGAAAATTCATTTAGTTATTCTAATCAGCTCGGTCAACGAAATGGCTCAGGAGTTGTTTACCTAAATATCTTCCATGCAGATATAGAGAATTTCATTTCATCAAAAAAACCAAATGCTGATGATAAAATTCGCCTCGCAACACTATCAACAGGAATTATTATTCCAAGTATTTTCTTCGATCTGATGAAACGTGATAAAGATATAGTGTTATTTAGTCCATATGATATTTTTAAAGTATATGGTAAACGAATGTCGGAAATTTCAATTTCAGAAATGTACTATGAACTACTTGATAATCCTAAAATCCGTAAAATTAAACGTTTGAATGCGCGTAGACTCTATACTGAGGTGAAAAAAGCTCAATTTGAATCAGGTTATCCTTTTGAAATTTTTGATGATAATGTCAATGAAGTACATCCACTAAAAAATATCGGTCGTGTAAAAATGTCAAACCTATGTACTGAAATCTTGCAAGTTCAAGAAACTAGTGTCATCACAGATCAAGATCAACCAAACGAATATGGGTTAGATGTGTCGTGTAATTTAGGGTCAATTGATATTCATGCAGCGAGTAAAGTAAATGATTTTGAAACATTAATCGATACAGCTATGCACTTATTAACAAATGTGTCACAAATGACATACATCAAAAATGTCCCATCGGTGGCAAAAGCGAATCGATTAATGCACTCAGTAGGGCTAGGTTGTATGAATCTCCATGGACATCTTGTTACGGAGGGCATTATGTATGGCTCGAAAGATTCTATTGATTTCATGGACCGTTTTATGGAAGCAATGAACTATTATTCTCTTAAATCATCGATGGAAATGGCTAAAGAAAAAGCAGAAACGTTCTACCGATTTGAAGATAGCGATTATGCTTCCGGTAGCTATTTTGATCAATATGTAAATAAGAATGAAGAAGAGCTATCATCTGCTGTGTTAAAAGCACTTGGCAACATTCCAATTATCACTAATAAAATGTGGGAATTATTAAAGGAAGATGTTATGGAATATGGTCTATTTCATTCCTATCGTTTAGCGATAGCACCAACCGGCAGTATTTCGTATATTCGTAGCTGTACGGCATCCATCTCTCCTTGTACAGAGCGTGTAGAGGTCCGTGATTATGCAGATAGTCGCACGATTTATCCAATGCCACATTTAACAAACGAAAACAGTCATTTATATGTTGAGGCCTATGATGTTGATCCTTATGATTTAATTGATTTATACGCAGCTTCTCAAAAACACGTTGACCAAGGTATTTCACTGACTCTTTATGTCACTGACAATTGGACAACAGAACAACTAGCTAAAGTATACATTTATGCATGGGTTAAAGGGATTAAGTCCGTTTACTATGTTCGTCAACGATTACAAAGCTTAGAGGAGTGTGTAGCATGTCAAATATAGTGTATGAGGCAGTCAACTGGAATAAGGCAACAAGTGAACTTGCCCAAATTTTCTGGGACCAGCAATGGAAGCAAATTTGGTTTCCTGAAGAAATTGCTGTGAGTAAAGATATTAAACAGTGGAAAAGTTTTGAGCATCAGGACACATATAAAAAAGTGTTTGCAGGACTGACTTTGCTTGATACCGTTCAGACGAATATAGGGATGAATCGTGTTGCTGCTTATACAGACGATTTACAGGAAAAGGCTGTATTAACCGTTTTTGATGCATTTGAGGCAATACATGCTAAATCATATTCTTATATATTTACAACGCTTTGTACAAACGAGGAGATAGACGAGCTTTTTGAATGGGTAAAGAAAAATGAATATTTACAATATAAGGCAAATAAGATTGCGGATATTTATAATAGTATAGAAGAAGGGGACTCTGAGAGCTTATGGAAAGCGATGTTTTCATCCGTTATGCTTGAATCTTTCCTTTTCTATTCTGGATTTTTCTACCCATTATACTTAGGTGGACAAGGTTTTTTAAGAAACAGTGCTGAAATTATTTCTCTCATTTTGCGCGACGAGTCCATTCATGGCGTAGCGGTAGGGTTTTTTGCTCAAAATCTATATAAGCAATTTTCTAAAGAAAAACAAGAATCCTTACAATTATGGGGTTATGAATTATTGCTGGATTTATATCAAAATGAAATGAAATATACCGAGGATATTTATGCGGAGACAGGATTATCGCCTGAGGTAAAAGCCTATGTGCGTTATAATGCTAATAAGGCCTTAATGAATGTCGGCTTTGAAGCCATGTTCCCTGAAGAAGAAGTGAATCCGATCGTCATGAATGGAATTCGTAATGAGGGCTCCACATATGATTTCTTTTCACAAAAGGGGGCTACCTATGCCAAAGCAAAAGTAGCGCCAATTACAGATGACACATTTAATTTTAATCGTTAGGATGAAGAACAATGAACGTAGAAGTAAAAATTAAAAGAATGCATGAAGATGCAATGCTACCAATGCAAGCTAATCCCGGTGATGCTGGGATGGATCTCTATTCCATTGAAACTGTAGAGATACCCGCTGGTGGGACTAAATTAATTAAAACAGGCATTCAAATTGAATTACCTAAAGGAACGGAAGCACAAATTCGACCAAGAAGTGGACTAGCCTTAAAACATAGTATTACAGTGCTCAATAGCCCAGGAACAATCGATGAAGGCTATAGAGGGGAAATTGGTGTTATTTTAATTAATCATGGTCAAAATACGTTCTTAGTAGAAAAATCTATGCGAATTGCCCAAATGGTGATTCAATTTGTCCCTACTATTCAACTACTGGAAGTCAATGAATTATCTCAAACGGTTCGTGGAACTTCTGGATTTGGAGCGAGTGGTACAAAATAAGAGTCAGTTTTAAATAGGCGTATGTCGGGATTGAGTTTGATACTGAACTCAATCCTTTTTGTTTTTTTAAAATTGTCACATTCGTGTAACGTAGGTTCAGTACGATTTACATGAGGTGATAATATGAGAGAAATAAATCATAGGAAACGAATGAAAAATAAGTTCAACATGATAGTTTCCCTTTGGTGTGCTTTAATAGTCGTCTTTGCTAATGGCTGTATTTCTGTGGAGCAAGAAGAAAAACAAAAGAAACAAGAGAAACTGGCAACGCCACAGATGCAAAATGGTTTTTGGGATGAGCAAAGAAAAGGTACAAATTTTATGAATTCCACTTCTCTGCCAGAAAATTATGAAGAGGCTAATAAATTCAACATTGAATTTATCCGTTTAGCTCCTGATAAATGGGCAAAGGAAAGAGATTTCTTATTTGATGATAAACCTGATGCTACGCCTAATAAAGATTTTTTAATCGGTAATGCAGATCAGTATGAGGGAATTGTTGAAAATGATTTTAAGATGTTAAAAGAAGATTTAGATGCAGCTTATGCAAGAGGATCAAAAGTTGTACTAACTGTTCTTAGTCTTCCGGGAAACCGTTGGAGACAGTTTAATAACTATGAAAATGATGACCGAATTTGGCAAGACTTTAACTATCATGAGCAAGCAGCGCTTTTCTGGAAAGATCTTGCCATGCGCTTAAAAGATCACCCCGCAGTGGTAGGATATAATGTAATTAATGAACCGCATCCTGAAACAGCCACAGGTTTTAATGATTTTTGGACAGAAGACTATGATAAATGGTACGACAAGATAGAAAACACGCCAGCAGATTTAAATAGACTTTATGGAACGATTGTAGATTCTATACGATCTGTAGATGCGGATACACCTATTATTTTAGATTCGGGTTTATTTGCTACGCCTTGGGCAATAAACTATTTAAAACCAATAGAAGATAAAAATGTGCTGTATGCTTTCCATATGTATGAACCGTATGAAATGACAAGCCAAAATCGAAAAAAAGGATTCACATACACTTATCCTGGTAAGGTCAAAGTCGGGAATGATCAAAATGAAAAAATGTTTGATAAAACTTCATTAAAAGATTTTTTAGAACCCGTTGCTAAATGGGCAGAAAAGCACAATATATCAAACAACCGAATTATTGCAGAAGAGTTTGGCATTAACCGAATGGTTGATGGAGCGGATCAATATATGAAGGATTTAATTGATATTTTTAATGATTACGGCTGGCACTGGGCATTTTATGCATTTCGTGAAGACACGTGGGATGCTATGGATTTTGAATTAGGTAATAAACCTGTTAAAGAGGCCTATTGGGATGCGCGGGCAATTGGAGAACTACCTGATAGAAAAGCAATAGAAGTAGATAATTCTATTTGGGATGTCCTGAAAAAAGATCTCAACAAGTAACATATTTGTTCTCTGCTAAGATCAAATAGAAATTATTGTAGTAGTACAAACGATCGTTTGTACTACTTTTTTGCCTGACACTATGCGCTTTAAATCAGTCCATCTTTCAATCAATATCTTGCTGTTGCAGGTAATAAAAGATAGTAATTGCCTGTCATTTAGTTTCGAAAATAGTTACGCGCTAGTAGAGTTGCAGAATTATATTCATCAGGCAATTCATCCTCAAAAAAAATAGCCTCTACGGGGCAAACTAATTCACAAGCGCCACAATCAATACAAATATCAGGGTTAATGACATATTGAGTATCCGTATTCACAATGCAATTTACGGGACAGACATCTAAACAAACGGCTGCTTTTTCATCCCTACATAATTCTGTAATTACAAAAGCCATTACAAATCCTCCCATAATTGATGTTTTAATTCTTCAGGTGAGTGTGTCCAATACAGTTCATTAAATTCAGATAAAAATTGGGAAAGTAGTTTTTTTGAATTTGTATCGACATGATGGAGGAGAAAATTCCCTTTAAGTGCTTTATCTAAATAATTTACTTGCTCTGGCATCGATTTATAGCCAAGTTTAATGCGGCGTTCTTCTTTCGATACCCGTACTTCACTTGCGGTACATCCTGCATAATAAGGTCCATTTTCCCCGACCTGAAGCGCTACCCAAACAATCCAATATCGATTATAATCGTCACTAGCATGCGCTAAATCTGGTGAAAAACGCACTTTTTTTTCAATAATACTTCGCCCATGTAAGGCTTCTAGGTCTATAAATACGTGTTCTTTTTCACAATCTATAATAATAGGCGTTACATTATTTAAATCAAGGGTACCTACTCCGAACCCCCCATCTCCATCTGTTGAATCATTACTTAAGATGGTAAAATGTATCTTTTCTTTCATAGAAAACACCCCCACACTCTTTTTACAACATTTACAGGTGTCGCAAATAGAAACAATGTATAGTATTAAAAAGCAAATTCATTACGTATAGCTTTTATAAATTAATCTAATTGAACGTTTTAGTAGTAATTTTTATACTATACGTAATGGTTGCCAAGGATTTCTCCTCATACTTTTTTAATTCAAAAGTATAACTGAAATATACAACTTATTATCCTTTGTTGTCTTCGGACTTACGTCTGAATTGTTATGATATGGTAAATTGATGTTCGCTTACATTTTTATGAACTTTATATAAATAAGAAAATTGACAATGTCTATTTCGATAAATAAATTTCACTGAGTCATACAGAAAGAGTAGAATTGGTACTAAATAGATTTAATGAGAGGAAAAGAATAATGAAATTAGAACGATTACTATCTATTATCTTCAAGCTTCTCAATCATGAAATAGTGTCGGCTTCTAGCTTAGCAAATGAATTTCAAGTATCATCAAGGACAATTTATAGAGACATTGAAGCAATATGTGCCGCTGGTATACCAGTCGTTTCTTTCCAAGGGACAAACGGCGGTTTCGGGATTATAGAAGGATACAAATTCGATAAAAGCTTAATGGACCCTAACGACATTTTGAATTTAATCTCAGTATTAAGTAGTTTATCAAGTATCTTTGAAGATAAAGATGTTGAACATACACTAGAAAGACTAAAAATGCTGGACATAGGTGATAAAAAAAGTGCGTTCATGATTGATTTGGAAAGCTATAGGACGGAACCGAGTTCTTTAATGAACCTTAGACAAGCTATATACGAAAGAAAAGTAATTTACTTTAATTATGTAAATAATAAAAATGAATTTACGTCTCGTGAAGTAGAACCCATTCACCTTCATTATAAGTATTGTAACTGGTATTTATATGGTTATTGTAGAGGGCGTAAGAGTCATAGAGAATTTAAAGTATCGCGTATGATGGGCATTACTCTGACACAAGAAAAGTATTTACAAATGCATGAGTATAAAAGCGATTCATCCTATTCAAGAGGTCATCAAGAGAGAGTGCAGGAGGTGGTCATCTGGGTAAGTCCATATTCCTTAGCGGAAGCATTAGACCAATTCCAAAATTCTTCAAAGGTCATGAATAGCGATGGAAGTATGACATTTACATTTTCCGTTTATCAACCTCTGCATGCTGGATGGCTGAAATCGATTCTTTTAAGCTTCGGTAGTGAGGCTAAAATTATAAAGCCTGTTGAACTGCAATCAATTTTAGTAGAGGAAGCCAAAAAATTAATCAATATTTATAAAGATGTATGACAGGCTGCTGTCATATATCTTTTTTTATAATCAAAAAGTAAGTTTCTAATACTAATAATAAAGGAGTAGATGTTTTATGAATCATGCAAAAAATATGTACGAGTACCATGTTTGGGCTAATAAGGTGCTATTAGAAAGAATGAGGGAATTGCCAAGCCATGTTCTATATGAAGAGATTAAAAGTTCATACTCAACGATTGCTCAAACATTTAGTCACATATATGTCGTTGATGTAATGTGGTTACAAGTACTTAAAGGAATTGATATGCAAGAAGCATTTCAAGCTGCAAGGACATTGGTAGAAAAGACTAATTTTTATTCTTTAGATGAATTTATTAAGGCAAATGAAGAACTTGCTACACAGTATGAAAAATGGATGAGTAGCCAGCAAGATTTAGAGCAGAAAATAAACGTGAATAACCCTTGGTCAGGTTCTAGAAATACAGCATACTCAGAAATTTTATTCCATGTTGCTAATCATGGTACATATCACCGTGGAAACATAACAACTATGTTAAGACAACAGGGGTACGAATCTATCATGAATGACTTTTCTTTGTATTGGTATTTATAGTTGTTCCATACACTAAACATTTAAATATAATGCCACAACTACTGATTTTATATGATCTTACTAGAGGTAATGGTAGTAATCAACTCATCATATGGTTGAATCAGCAGAACCTTGCTGGATTTACTACATTCATCATTAAAAAATAAGGAGGAACACAATTGAAAAATGTTTTAGTTTTTATTATTGATGGCTTTGCCGATTGGGAGGCAAGTTATGTAACGGCAGAGTTAAATAAACCTGGGACAGGATTTCAAGTTCAGACAATTGCAATTGATAAAAATCCAAAGAAATCGATGGGAGGATTGACGGTTCTTCCTGACTATAGCCTACTAGATTTTCCTTTTGATTTAGAAATCACTATGTTAATCATACCTGGTGGAACTGGATGGAAGGAAGAGAAAAATCAACAGGCCAAGAAGCTTGTCGAGTTTTGCTTTACAGAGGACATCCCAGTTGCAGCAATCTGTGATGCCACTACTTTTTTAGGGAATCACGGATTTCTTGAGCAATATAAACATACAGGTAATTCATTAGCCTATTTGAAAGAAGCGGCACCTAATTATAAGGGGGATGAAAAATATATAGACCAGCAATCCGTTAGTGATGGCAGTCTTATAACAGCAAATGGCACCGGTGCATTAGAATTTTCGAGAGATATTTTATGTAAATTGGCTGTTTTAGAAAAAAAAGAACTAAAGGAATGGTATGATTTATTTAAAAAAGGATTTATTGTTTAATGGTCATCAGGTTGCTATTAAAATTTGATAAGTCCATTTCTACCATACCTTTAAAATAATAATTTAGGAATAACCTTCTACATCTAAGGATAGTAGGAGGTTATTTTTCCCTTTAGTGTTATATATTTTTTATATTAATCTATAGCTAATAATATATTATCCGTAATAATACGTGGCTTTTATAATGAAGATACCATATAAAAGGAGGGTCTAGCATGGAATTTAATAAACTTGGCAATAGTGGATTATCCATCAGTAAGATTGCCTATGGAAACTGGATAAATCATGGCGGAAAAGTGAATGAGGAGATGGCACATGCATGTGTAAGAGCAGCATTAGATGTTGGTATTACAACATTTGATACCGCTGATGTTTATTCAGACACGAAAGCAGAGGAAATACTTGGTCGCTCATTACAAGATGTGAGGAGAGAGAGCATTGAACTATGTACGAAGGTGTGCCATCCGACTGGTAATGGGCCAAACGATAAAGGTTTATCTCGAAAACATATTCTAGAAAATTGTCATGCTTCTTTACGTCGGTTACAAACCGACTATATTGATGTCTATTATGCACACAGGTACGATCCAACTACTCCTCTCGAAGAAACGATGCTAGCATTCTCAGATCTTGTAAGACAAGGTAAAGTACTTTATATCGGTGTAAGTGAGTGGACGGCAGAACAAATTACTAGGGCTGCATCTCTTGCACGAGAATTGCATATTCCTCTCATCGCTAGCCAACCACAGTATTCCATGCTATGGAGAGTTATCGAAACTGATGTGATACCGACTTGCCAACGTGAAGGGCTAGGACAGGTCGTTTGGTCGCCTCTAGCACAAGGTATTCTTACAGGAAAATATTTACCACAAAAACCAGTGCCAGTGCAGTCCCGGGCTAACTCTGATGCGGGCAAACCTTTTTTCAACAAACTTGCACGACGTTGGATGGACGACAATGTACTCACGGCTATACAAAAGCTTAAACCTATTGCACAAGAGATGGATCTTACTCTTGCTCAACTTGCAGTAGCTTGGGTACTACAAAACGAGCATGTTTCCTCAGCGATTATTGGTGCGTCAAGCCCAGAACAGGTAAGAGAGAATGCATTAGCTGCTAGCGTCAAACTAGAACCTGCAATCATGAATCAGATTGATGGAGTTCTAGAAGGTATCATTGAGTACGACCCAAGTAAAACGGGATAATTTTTTGTACAAGACTTTTCATACTTGATGACCCATCCCATTATAGGATGGGCTTTTATTATTGGTCATTCATTTGGGACATATAATAGTGCTCTCTAACAATTGTTAAGAAATGAGGAACGACTGAAGATTTTTCATCTTGTCTCCAGCCAACATATAGGTTTATTTTTGGTGTAGTCTCTTTGATTTTTTTATAGATTACTCCAGGACGGTTATAACTTTCCATCGATGAAGGAACAACAGAAACACCCATTCCAGTTGCCACTAGATTAACAATCGTTTGCATTTGTATAGCCTCTTGCACGACGTTTAAACTTACCCCGTGATCCCAAAAGTAGCTAATGATTAAATCATAAAAATGGGGACCAAAATGCCGCGGAAACATTATAAACGGTTCATCCGCTAGTAATTGTAATGGAATTTCGGGCAAAGAGACTAAAGGGTGATCTTGATGTAAAACTAATCTTAAAGATTCCTCAAAACAAATTTCTGAAGCAAGTGTTTCGTTGTTCTGCTCAGAACGTATAAATCCAATATGAATTTGTTTTTCATAAAGTGCTGCTAATTGTTGTTCTGTTGTCATTTCACGTAAGGTAAGATGAACTTGTGGAAAGCGTGCTCTAAATTTATTAAGGATTTTTATAACGATTTCTGTTGAATCAACAAAACCTATGATTAAGCTCCCATTTTTCCCTTCAGCAGCAAGTTGTGTTTCATGTATGGTTTTTTCTAATTGAATGAGAGTTTGCCTAGATCCTTGTAAAAATATCTTCCCTGCATCTGTTAGCTCAACCATTCTCTTTGTCCGATGAAAAAGTTGAACGCCCAGCTCTTCTTCTAATTTACGAATTTCTTGGCTAAGGGGAGGCTGTGCCATCCGAAGACGTTCTGCCGCACGACTAAAATTCAATTCTTCTGCCACCATCATGAAATAGCGCATCTTTCTAATATCTATTTTCAATCACCCCTTCTAAAATCGATATAGTAATGATAGGCGAACAATAATTATAGCTAATTTTAACAATTTATATTTTATTAGCATAGAGATTAACCTGTTAATGCTTTACATTTATACCGTTCTATAATTCATTAAACATACTATTATACCAAAAAAATAAATGGAATCTGAAAAATGGAAATTAAAGTTTTCAGCTATAAATAAATGTTTTTATGTGCATTTTGTCTTCGTTTATCTAATTATTGGGAAAAAGTTATGTAATAATTACCTATCTAACCAATTTGGTATTAAAATTACCTTATTTTTAGCGTTTATTTATTGGTAATGTAGTTATATTATTGTCTTGTAAAGCAAATTTAAGATTGATTGGTATTTTTCATCATGAAAATTTTTGAAGGCTGCTTTATCCATAACGATTAGTAATTATTATTTGAGAGAACGTATTATACATATCTTTAAAAGTTAATAGAGCGGTAATATTGTTCTCACAGAATAATATAATTTTATTTGAATTCTGGAGGAATATAAAATGACGAAACATAACAAAGGTCGTAAATTTTTCGTAACTACTGCTACAGCAGCACTTGTAGCATCAGCAATCGTACCGGTAGCATCAGCTGCTGAATTTAATGATGCAGATAGCATTTCATCATGGGCAAAAGAAGCGGTGCAGTTTTTAACTGACAAAGGTTTCATCCAAGGTGATGAAAAAGGAAACTTCAACCCAGCAGGTACACTTACTCGTGCTGAAGCTGCTGAAATTTTATCAAAAGCATTAGACTTAAAAGCTACTGGAACAGAAGATTTTACAGATGTAAATGAAAATGACTGGTTCTATAATGCAGTGCTTGCTACTTCACCAGAATTATTTGACGGTATGGGTAATGGTAAATTTGAACCAAAAGCACAATTAACAAGAGAACAAGCTGCTAAAGTTATCGTTCAAGGTTATGAATTAACTGGTAAAGCAGACCTTAGCCAATTCTCAGATGCTTCTAAAGCTTCTAAATGGGCTGTATCTTACTTAGAAACAGCTGTTGAAAATGGTGTAATCAATGGTAAAGGATCATTATTAGCGCCACAAGATAAAATTAGCCGCGAAGAATTTGCTACTATGGTTAAACGTACAATTGATGCAGTTAAAGAAGTAACACCAGCAGTAGAATCAGTAAAAGGACTTAATGCAAAAGAATTTGAAGTGAAGTTCAACACAGCTGTTGATGCAAAAGATGCTGCTGTAACAGCGAAATATGCAATTGATGGTGTAACGATTACGAACGCTAAAGTATCTGAAGATGGAATGACTGTTACTTTAACAACTGATAAAGAAATTAAATTAACAAATGGCAAAGTGACTGTAAACCCAATCAAAACAAAAGCAGATGCAAAAATTCTAACTGAAGAATTTAATAAATTAATCACATTTGCTGATACAACTCCTGTTAGCGTAAATTCTGTTGAAGCAAAAGGCACAACAGCTGTAATCACTTTCGATGAGCTTGTACAAAACGAAGGAACAGTAAGCTTAAACGGTACTGAACTTGCTAAAGATCGTTATACATTATCTGGAAAAACATTAACGATCAAAGGTTTAACTGCTGATCAAACTTATAAAGTAGACATCGTAGGGGCAACTGACTTCGCTAATAATATCGCAAATCCAATTGCAGTGAACTTCACGGTTCTAAAAGCAGACGTTGATAATTCTAAACCAACTGTTTCTACTGCAGTGAATGGAACAGAAATCACGTTTGATTTCTCAGAAGAATTAATGAAACAAAATCTTGATGCAGATGCTGGTGCTACTGCTGCCGAATATGCAAAAGTAACAGTCGGTTCTACTGTTTACTACTTAAAAGATGCTGATATGAAAGATACAGAGGATAAAACTGTATTTACTATTGATGCAAAAGCTGCATTAGGTACAGCTACATTCATTAATGCGGACGTGAAAGTCGAAGGACAAAAAGATTTAGCTGGTAATGCTGGAGATGCATTTGAATTCAAGGCTATTTTATCTAAAGATTTAACGCCTGCTACACTTGTATCTACTTCGACTAAAATGTTAGTAGCTGACGATGTTAATGCTACTACTGATGTAGATGCTCTATACCTTACTTTTAGCGAGCCAGTAAAAGTAGATGGTAAATTAACAGTTAAAACTCAAAATGGTATTGCTTACACTACTGGAAAAGAAACAGCTGTAAAAGCAGATGCTGGTTACGATGTAGATGGTAACGGTAAAATTGAGGGTGCCGAGAAAAACACTGTGAAAGTGAACATTGACTTAGATAGCAATTCAACATACACATTTGAATTATCTGCTAAAGCAGTTGCTGATTTAGCTGGCAACGTAACTGCAGATACAATCACATTCAATGTGACAACTGGCACGTATGAAGCTACACCTGAAACTACTACAGATTCATTAGTATTTGGGGCTACACCAGTTGTAGTAACAGATAACAATGTATTCACTGTTGAATATGCTGCTGATGTGACTGCAACAGCAACAAACGCTTCTAGCTACACACTTGGAGGAAAAGAGCTACCTGCTGGCACTCAACTTCAATTTGTTGATGGTACTAAAAAAGTACGCTTCACTTTACCAGAGGGTTCTATCACTGCAAATGGTAATTATGTACTTGAAGCTAAAAATGTAGTAGATACTAAAGGTAACACTCTTAAAAATGGCAAAGCGACAACTCTAGTTGCTCTTAAAGAAAATATTGTGCCTGTAGCTTCTAAAGTAACAGTAGTAGATAGCAAAACATTTACAGTTGACTTCACTGAAAGCATTGCTGATCAAGCTACACCAACAGGTTTAACAGTTAAAATTGCTGGCTCAACTGTAGAAATTGCTTCAGCTTCTGTAGCTAATGGTAAATTAACTGTAACAACTAAAGCTGACTACGCTTTAACTGATAGCATTGTAGTTGAATTTAAAGCTACAAACCTTGTTGATGCAAATAACAACAAAGTAAAAGACGGTTCAGTTTCAAAATAATTAAGCTGATCATGTAAGAAAGCCCTGTGGATTTCCGAGGGCACTGAAAAAGTCAATATCTTCTCATATTGCGAGGTATTCAGCGATTAAATCGTTGAATACCTCGCTTTTTTCATTTGGCACTGTAACTCTACTGTTGTTTTCCGAAGCATTCCGCTCGCTTTCTGCGGGCGAGCGCCGAGCCTCCTCCTACGCTTCTCTTCGTGCGGGGTCTCGTCTGTCTCGCTTTCCCGCAGGAGTCGAGCGATACTTCTCCAAACAACGCAATGTATCACACTATTATTTTAGTCACGCTTTCTTTTATAATAAAAGAATTAATGTGCAGGTGGTGCCCCCGATGATATCAAATCAAGAAACCCTTAATTTAAGTCCATATATGGCGATCTACGATATTGTTGTGCCAAAAGATAATATACTTCGCCAAATCAATGAACTTGTTGATTTTTCATTCATTTTAGAAGAGTTAAAACCAAAATATTGTTTAGACAATGGACGTAATGCCATTCCTCCAATTCGTATGTTTAAGTACTTATTATTAAAAGCGATTTACGATGTATCAGACGTCGACCTTGTAGAGCGTTCAAAGTTCGATATGTCATTCAAATATTTCTTGGATATGGCGCCAGAAGATCCAGTCATTGATTCAAGTTCGCTTACAAAATTTCGTCGGCTTCGTCTTCAAGACGTAAGCTTATTAGACATGCTCATTGGGAAAACAGTTGAGATCGCATTGGAGAAAAATATCATCAACCGTCAAACGATTATTGTGGATGCCACACATACAAAAGCACGTTACAACCAAAAAACGCCTAAAGAATTTTTACAAGAGAAATCAAAAAACGCTCGAAAAGCTGTCTACAAAATTGACGAATCAATGAAAGAGAAATTCCCCGCAAAGACCACTTCTAACGAAGTAAAGGATGAATTAACTTACTGTAAGGCAGTTATTTCAGTCATTGAAAAGGAACCACAAATTGCACAAATGCCATCTGTCAAAGAAAAGCTGAATATTTTAAAAGAAGTCGCAGAAGATTTCCAAGAACATCTAAATTACTCTTCTGATACGGATGCGCGAAAAGGGCATAAGACATCGGAATCTTCTTTCTTCGGGTATAAGACACATATCGCGTTGAGTGATGAACGTATTATTACAGCGGCTGTCATTACAACAGGTGAAAAAAGCGATGGAAAATATCTTCAAGAGTTTATTGAAAAAAGCACACAAGCAGGTATGAAAATTAATAAAGTTATTGGAGACGCAGCTTACTCCGAAAAGGCAAATATCGAATATACAAAAGAAGAGAAAATCGCGCTCGTTGCAAAGCTGAATCCTATTCTTACACAAGGACCACGAAAAGAAGAAGACAAGTTTGAGTTTAATAAAGAAGCTGGAATGTTTGTAAGGCCGGTCATCTCGCGACAAGAAAAGCCCGTACGGGTAAAAAAGGAACGAGTAAGAGTCAAAGTCAGACATATTATTTTAACGTTGAAAGATGCAGAGTATATCCAATGAGAGAGGGCTGTTATAAAGAAGGCGCAAAAAGTAAAACATATTCTGTCACAATTAAGTCGGATACACATGTCGAACAAGAGGCATTTCAAAATACGGAAGCATTTAAGCAATTAGCCGTAAATCGCTACAAAATAGAAGCGAAGAATAGTGAATTAAAAAACGGACACGGGTACGATAAAGCATCGACTGCGGGTCTATTTGGCATGGAAATTCAAGGTGCTACAACGATATTCGCTGTCAATTTGAAACGGATATTAAAGCTACTAAACGAAAATGAATAAGGAATAGAGACAGAAATAAGGCACTTCCTGTTCAAAATTGAACAAAAAGTGCCTTATTTTCAACTGAAAAAGGTTCGCTTGTATGAAGACGTAAGTTTTTCAGTGCCCTAGGATTTCCACAGGGCTTTTTTGTTAGTCCACATAGTTTCTACTATTATAATAGGCAACATTATTTATAAGGAAACTCTTTCGGAATCGGTCCGAATGCAATCCAATGATATTTAATATATTTTCCCACCAGAAATACTACAATCCATGTAGCAAATAGAGCAACTATAAAGCCTCCCACACTCCAAACATGAAATAAGAGACTATTGCCACTTACAGGTATTTGACGATAAAGTAAGAGGAAAAAAGGATGTAATAAATAAATGCCAAATGATAGTGTCCCAAGGTTAATAAGGGCATTTACAAAGGTTTTATTCCCTCTTTCATAAATCCAGAAGGAAAGTTGTAACACTACAATACAGGCCGATAAAGATTGGAGCTGAAAAACTAGTTCAAATACGATACTGTTGGCTAAATAGGTTTGGGATGAGTAAACAAAATAATATAGATAAATATTATAAATAGTAGAAAATAACCAAATAGCCCAAATGAAATATATAGAAACAGGGAAGTTTTCTTTTGTTAGCTGGAACCATCGTTTATACTTTTCAAAATAAATTCCTAAAAATGCACCAGCCAGGAAATAAAGTATATAAGAGAATGAAATACTCCCTCTGAATGGATACTGCCAAAACTCAGCATTAAATTGGATAAAAATCCATTGAAGAGCTAGTCCTATCCATATCAGGTGAGGGGATAGGGCGGGTTTTTTCTTTAAAATATATAAGAATAATGGGAACAATAGATAGAACTGCACCATAATAAATATATAGTATAAATGAGTATATGTTTTTCCAATTAGTAGTTTCTCAAGAAATTCAACACTAAAAAGGGCGTGCCATGTTAATGAAAAATCATGTGTCACATAAAATTGCATGGCCGCATAATAAAAGACGGAAAAAAAGAGATAGGGAATAAGTATTTGGGTAACTCTTTTTTTATAAAAACGAACAATCAGTGTTTTTGTGAAATCCTTTTGTATATAGTTGTAAAATAAAACAAACCCACTTAAAAAAATAAAAACAGGGACAGCGAATTTGGGAAAAATATTCAAAAATACGTAAATGGAGTAGAGTCTTGATTCGCTGGATAAAGCTGTAACAGGTGTACTAGTAGAATGGATAAGAAGTACAGCTAGTATAGCTAAGGCTCTAGTAATATTTAATTCATCAATATGTGCTCGTTTCATATGATCATCTCCAAAAATAGTTGATAGTTTTTGAGTTCCCTGAATTTAATGCTCATATACATTAATGGTATGTTTGAGAACATGAATTTAGACAATTTTTTATAACGCTTGACTAGAAGCAACTAGTGATACGTTCATGGCTTACTATAAAGAGCTTTTATGTCAGGTAGATGTCAAACAAAAAAAGCTACCATGCTGAGGCATAGTAGCTTGTAGGAATGAAAGTAGCATGATAAAAGCCTTCCTACATTCATTTGTAAGAAGGCTTCGTTTAATTTATTTATAATTTCACAAGGAATCTACCTCTTGCTTGACCTTTCAGTAACATAGGTAAAACATCTGGAAGTTGCTGCAATGTTACCTCTTGATGAATGAAGCTTTCAAGGTTTGTCGGTTTAAAATCTGTCGCTAAACGATTCCATATTTTCAATCGTACATCCATTGGACAATAAACAGAATCAATTCCAAGTAAATTCACGCCTCTTAAAATGAAGGGGAAGACACTTGTAGGAAGGTTTGTTCCTGCTGTTAACCCACTGCTAGCAACTGCACCTCCATACTGAATTTGGCTCAATAAAGAGGCAAGTGGCTCTCCTCCAACAGAATCGACAGCTGCAGCCCATTTTTGTTTGCCTAACGCTCTAATTTTCCCATCAAATACGTCTCCACGATCTACAATTGAAGTGGCTCCAAGGTTATTCAAGTATTCATGTTCTGAATCTTTTCCTGTACTTGCTTCTACTTGATAACCTAGTGTTGAAAGAATCGAGACAGCAAAACTGCCTACACCCCCAGTTGCACCCGTAACAAGGACTTTTCCTTTCTCAGGATTAATGCCATTTTCTTCGAGTCTTTGAATAGACAAAGCAGCTGTAAATCCGGCTGTTCCTATAATCATCGCCTCTTTGAGAGATAGACCGCTTGGAAGTGGAACAATCCATTTAGAAGGAATACGAGCGTACTCACTAAATCCTCCAAAGTGGGCTACGCCAATTTCATAGCTTGTTGCAATTACCTCGTCACCTTCATGGAAACGGGGATCTTCAGAGGATACAACAATCCCAGCTAAATCAATACCGGGTACGAAAGGATAGGAAGTAACGATTTTACCGTCTGGTATAGTTGCTAAACTGTCTTTATAATTAATGCCAGAGTAGCTTACTTTAATTAATACTTCACCATTTGGTAGATCATTTACAGTAAGATTATTAACTTTCACCGAAAAATTCTCATCTTGATTGACTACCAACGCTTTAAAGTTTTCTAATGTCATCCTAAACATCCTCCTACAATATAATTCCATTAAACAGTATCAAAATTATTCTGACCGGTCAATATAAAATTGGAAATGGCACTCTGTTCATGTATAATGACTTGTATCAAGTCATTGGAGGCTTTTATGAAAAAGAAAGAGGAAGAACGAAAGAAACAAATAATGAAAGCAGCCTTTGAGGCTGTTTCAAATTTAGGCTATGATAATGTTACATTACAAGATATTGCCGATCATGCAGATGTTTCGAAAGGTGTCGTTCACTATTACTTTACGAGCAAGCAAAACATATTATTAGAATTACTGGAATCCACAACAAACAAAATCTATAGTTTTGAAATAAAAGAAATTGCCAAATACGAGAAGGCAATAGAAAAACTTCATGCCTATATAAATGCTGTTTTTGTATCCCCTCAGGACAATAAAAAATTTTACAGAGTGTATTTAGATTTTTTAGCCCAAGCGAATGGAAATGAAGCCTATAAAAAAATAAACTTAAAATTTTATGAGAATTGTTGGGGAATTGGACAAGAAATTATTGAGTTAGGACAGCATGAAGGTGTGTTTTGTGAAGATATGGATTCCTTAGCAAGTGCAAAAATGGTAAGGGCGATGATTGATGGTTCTTTGATACAATGGTTAACCGATGATTTAGAAGAACAACATCAATATTATAAAGAAACGTGTTTGAATAGTATTTTAAAATTATTAAAAACTTAGCAGTTTTAAGGCCCTACTAGCTACGTCGTAGGGCTTTTTTTCTGTCCAAATAATCGACTAAAGCTATTTTAAATAAAATTTTTAGTAGAAAAAAAGAGTGCCTAACATAAACAAAATAGGATGTATTTTCAATATTATGACATTAAATAGTGTTGAAACCTTAAATTACCTTGAAAATTTTCAAAAAAAACTATAAAAAAAGAATAGTTTCACTGTTCTGTTTTTGAAATTTCTGACAATAAATGATGTAAAATTGTAAAATATTGTTTGTGTATTCATTACTTTGCTGTTTATGCATTCATTTATGCATGATGAAATCTATGTTTTTAATAATCCAAACTGTATAAAAATTAAAAATAATGTCGAGTTGAGTCAATTTTTCATTTTCTTTATACTGTGAAAGTAATTATTGGAGAGGAGAAAATTATTATGCGTAAAGAAGTGACAATTATTGGGGTGCCAATGGATTTGGGTCAAACGAGAAGAGGAGTCGACATGGGGCCGAGTGCAATTCGATATGCTGGTCTAACAGATCGACTTGAGGGTCTTGGATATTCCATTCAGGACGAAGGGGATCTGACTATCGAACTCGTTCATAAAGATGTAGAAATAGAGGCAACAACTAACTTAAAAAATTTAAAAACTGTAGCTGATGCTAATGACAAGCTTGGTCAAAAAGTAGATCAAGTTATTTCCTCAAAACGCTTTCCTTTAGTTTTAGGTGGAGATCATAGTATTGCCATTGGTACATTAGCAGGTGTTTCCAAACATTATGAGAATCTAGGCGTTATTTGGTATGATGCCCATGGTGATTTAAATACAGGTGAAACATCACCTTCAGGTAATATTCATGGAATGTCTTTGGCAGTAAGCTTAGGACTTGGTCATCCGGCACTTACGAATATTGGTGGCTATGCGCCAAAAGTGAAGCCTGAAAATGTTGTTATTATTGGGGCACGTGATTTAGATCCAGGTGAGAAACAACTAATTAAGGAAATTGGCATTAAGGTGTATACGATGCATGAAATCGATCGTTTGGGCATGACGACAGTAATGTCTGAAACGATTGAATATTTAAAGGAACGCACTGACGGTGTCCATTTATCTTTAGATTTAGATGGCCTTGATCCTAATGATGCTCCAGGTGTAGGAACTCCAGTGGCAGGTGGTATTAGCTACCGAGAAAGTCATCTTGCTATGGAAATGCTATCAGAAGCAAATATTATTACTTCTGCAGAGTTTGTAGAGACAAACCCAGTTTTAGATCAATATAATAAAACAGCTATCGCTGCCGTAGCTTTAATCAGCTCACTCTTTGGCGATACATTACTTTAAGCAAACGATTGGGAAGATGAATGAACCTATAAGGAAGAACTTTTTTAATAAAATTAGGTCGGCACAACCGAATATTAGAAAATTGCTCTCCCTCATTATAGTTTACAATAGAACGAATTAATGCTCTAGACTAAACGGGAACTTTTATTTGTCAGAAAATTGACTGTTCACAAAATAGATTAAATTTTATAAATCAAATCTATTGATATTTCTACTAGTTATCTTTTTGTACTTACAAAAGTAAGTGCTTACAAGGTAATAGCATAAGGGGTTTTTTTATGGCATCAGAACAATATGAATTAAAAAGAAGTATGAAAGCTAGACACTTGTTTATGATCTCACTTGGGGGTTGTATAGGAACGGGGTTTTTCCTTGGATCAGGCTTTACCATTAATCAAGCCGGACCAACTGGCGCCATTCTTTCTTATTTAGTAGGCGGATTAGTGATGTATCTAACGATGCTTTGTTTAGGTGAATTATCAGTGGCTATGCCAGTATCTGGTTCATTTCAAACATACACGACGAAATTTATAGGTCCTGCTACTGGTTTTGCTGTTGGCTGGCTTTATTGGCTAGGTTGGGCAGTAACGGTTGCCCTTGAATTTTTAGGCGCTGGACAACTTATGCAAAGATGGTTTCCTGAATCACCAGTATGGATGTGGTGTTTAATATTCGGGGCACTGCTCTTTTTGTTAAATGGTTTATCAGCAAAGGCATTTGGTGAAGCAGAGTTTGTCTTTTCTAGCATTAAAATTTTGGCCATCATTATGTTCCTAGGAGTTGGGGGAGCAGCTATGTTTGGCTTGATCGATATGAAGGATGGAACGGAGGCCCCATTCCTTACTCATTTTTATGAGGGTGGACTATTTCCAAATGGTGTAACAGCATTGCTTATAACGATGATCACTGTGAATTTTTCATTCCAAGGAACAGAGTTAATTGGTATTGCTGCAGGGGAAAGTGAAAATCCGGAAAAAACGATTCCTAAATCTATTAAACAAACCGTATGGCGTACACTTTTCTTCTTTGTTCTATCCGTGGTTGTGCTTGCAGGTATGATTCCTATGGATAAAGCGGGAGTTGTTGAAAGCCCATTTGTAGTTGTATTGGATAGTATAGGTATACCTTATGCGGCTGACATCATGAACTTCGTTATTTTAACAGCGTTATTATCGGTTGCTAACTCTGGTCTATATGCAGCAACGCGTATGTTATTCTCTCTTTCCGTTGAAAAAATGGCTAGCCCACTTTTAGGGAAGGTTAATAAGAGAGGGATTCCTATGAACGCATTATTAATAACACTTGCTGTAGCCGGATTATCACTTCTGTCTAGTGTTTTCGCTGCAAAAACAGTTTTTGTTTGGCTTTTATCGCTAGCAGGTTTAGGCGCTCAAATAGGCTGGATTGCAATTACAGCATCACAAATCGCCTTTAGACGATCTTATGTGCGACAAGGGGGAAAAGTGGAGGATTTAAAATTCAAAGCTCCACTTTATCCAATCATTCCAATTATCGGTTTAGTCGCAAACTGTATTGTTATGGCGAGCTTGGCATTTGATCCATCGCAACGATTAGCACTTTATTGTGGTGGAGCATTCTTTATTGGCTGTTACATCGTTTATTACTTAAAAGTGAAGAAGACTAAGGCGATAAAAATAAGCCAACAAGAAGTACAGTTAAAATTAGATCAAAAAATGTATCTTTAAGTATGGGGAGTAGCTGCTAAGACGGCTACTCTTTTCTATTTTTCCTCCTCAATCCCACAAATTTAGAAAAATGAAGGACGTATCTCATAAAAAAATGTTCCAATAAAAAGTGAAATATTTTATCGTTATTCGATAAAAAAATATTGAAATTAGATAATTTATCGTATATTCTTCATACAAGAAGAATTTAGTTTTGCACGCTAAGTTCCTCATACTTTGTATCATTACTGAGGTGAATGTATGATGAAGAATTTTTTGAAAGACTTAGGCTACTTTACGTACCATCAATCATTATCTTGTATTTTTCCTGTCGTAATATTTATTACTCTCGCGCTCTCAAAAGTAATTCATATACCAGGCGTTGCAAGATACGATTTCATTTTAATAATCTGTCTTGTGACACAATACTTGATGTATAAATTTGGTCTAGAAACGAAAGATGAAATAAAAGTGATTTGTCTGTTTCATATTATTGGGCTTGTTCTTGAACTATATAAAGTGAATGTTAATTCTTGGTCTTATCCAGAAGAGGCTTGGTCAAAAATTGGAGGTGTGCCATTATATAGTGGCTTTATGTATGCAAGTGTAGCCAGCTATATTTGCCAGGCGTGGCGCAGGTTTGATTTAAAGATTGTCAATTGGCCAAAGAGTTATATTGCTATTCCACTAGGTGCCATGATTTACTTGAATTTTTTCACACACCATTTTATTTACGATTTAAGATGGCTGTTAATGGTGTTACTTTTCATTGTGTTTTACCGTACAGTTGTCAAATTTACCGTACGCAAAAACATCTATCAAATGCCGATTGTCGTATCTTTCTTTTTAATAGGGTTTTTCATTTGGATTGCTGAAAATATTGCTACATTTTTTGGTGCATGGTCATACCCTAATCAAGAAGTAGCCTGGACGATTGTTCATTTTGGGAAAATCAGTTCTTGGTTTTTACTTGTCGTTATTAGCATTATGATTGTGGCACAGCTAAAGTTATTTTATCGAGATTCGGGTGAGTGAATGAGGAATTAGAGTCTCTTTACATTAAATAGTTTGAAGTTGTACCCACAGGTTTTCATCAAACTGTCCCTTTCGTAGGCGCCCTTCCTGCTGTAGACTCCTCTGTAGAAGAGAAATAGGGGGTTAAAAAATGAAAACGGACATTCGAGTGCATCTAAGAGCCTGTAAAGATGACAACCAAATAAAACAATTTTTAGAGGTCGCACAAACTGCTTTTCTTGGTTTAGTGGATGAACAAATGCCATATGTTATTCCATTTAATTATGTCTTTAAAGATGAATATTTTTATTTTCATGGAGCGAATGAGGGGAGAAAAATAAATATTATCGAGACCAATCCACATGCATGTATCACAGTATGCGAAACTTTTGGAACAATGGTAGACCCCATTCCTGCTGAAACGGATACAGCATATATGAGTGTGGTTGCGCATGGTCAAGTGGAAATAGTAACAGATTTAAATGAAGCAACTGCTGCGATGCAGGCAATGCTTGATAAATATGTACCAAACTATTACCATAATCAATTATCGAAAAAACATATCGAAAAGTATCAATCTTCTTTAGGGAGTAAAACACTTGTCTTGAAAGTGAAACCTATTACGATAACAGCAAAAGAAAATAAATTAAATGAACAAATGAAATTTTATCCAGGGAGAATAGTAAAACAAGATATGTCCCAAAAATCTGCTCCTACTGCCATCCATTCTTCAAATTAATGCGCTATAAAACAATTAGCTTTACAGAATGGCTTTCCTTTATTTCGTTATAAAGATTTGGAAATATGTTATTTCCGAATCTTTTTTTAGTTGGTTTCGAAAATAAACTACTCTTATTTATAGATATAGCAATAAGGAAGTGCTATAATGCGTGTGAAAAAACGTGGGAAATTCGAGGATAGAAGGAGGAGCAGTTTGTTTGAATATTTTAGTAGTTGACGATGAAAAAGAAATTGCAGATTTAATAGAGCTTTATTTAAAAAATGAAAATTATAATGTATTTAAATATTATACAGCTCAGGAAGCATTGGCTTGTATGGAGCGTGAAGGTTTAGATTTAGCTATTTTAGATATTATGATGCCACATATTGATGGCTTTACCGTTTTACAAAAAATACGTGAAACCTATAATTTCCCTGTCATAATGCTGACGGCTAAGGAAGAGGAAATTGATAAAATAAATGGCTTTTCTTTAGGAGCAGATGATTATATTACAAAGCCTTTTCGACCATTAGAGTTGGTCGCTCGCGTTAAGGCACAGTTACGAAGATTTACGTTATACAACCAAAGCTCGAAGCCACATGAGGATACGATTGATTTTGCAGGTTTAATGATGAACAAGAATACGAGACAAGTCTTGTTAAATGAAAGACAATTATCCCTTACACCTACAGAGTTTTCTATATTATGGTATTTAAGCTCGAATAGAGGAAAGGTTATTAGCTCAGAAGAGTTGTTTCAGGAAATATGGGGAGAAAAATATTTCAATAGCAATAATACAGTTATGGTTCATATTCGGCATTTGCGCGAGAAAATGAAAGATTCTGTAGAGAACCCTAAATTTATTAAAACGGTTTGGGGAGTGGGGTATACAATTGAAAAATGAGTTTGGAAGACTGAAGAGGAAAATGGTTTTACAAATTATTTTTATTCTTGCTGTGGCCATTATATTCGGTTTGATTATCAACTTCGCCCTCATCGATGGTGTTTTGCAAGCGCCTTTCGCTAATGCTTTTATGTCCTTCTGTGAAAATATTTTACAATTAGATTATTATGCAGCCCGACAAGCTTATTTTGTATTATTCCAACAAAATAAACCCCTTTTGCTAACGATAGGATTTATTTTATTACTGCTCGTTATTTTTTATATGGCCTTATCTCGTTTTACTCGTTATTTTCATCAAATTAGTTCAAGTATCTCCATGCTTTCTGACGAGTCAGAACAGGAAATCCACCTACCTCCTGAGCTAGATTTTTTGGAGAAAAAATTAAATGATGTAAAAAATAAATTAGAAAAACGGGCAAGAGATGCGCAAGAAGCAGAGCAACGGAAGAATGACCTTGTTGTTTATTTGGCACATGATATTAAAACCCCTTTGACTTCGATTATTGGCTACTTAAGCCTTTTAGACGAGGCTAAGGACATGCCTGTGGAGCAAAAAGAAAAATATGTAACGATTACGCTAGAAAAATCTTATAGGCTTGAGCACTTAATCAATGAGTTTTTTGAAATCACTCGATTTAATTTACAATCCATTATTTTAGAAAAAGATTCAATTCCTCTAAACTATATGTTGATGCAAGTCGCCGATGAATTTTACCCATTGTTAACACCTAGAGGTCAAAAGGCAATCGTCCATATCGATGGAGATATTACTATTTATGCAGATGGCAATAAATTAGCAAGAGTATTTAATAATATTTTAAAAAATGCCATGGCCTATAGTGATCCTAATAGTACAATTGAAATTACTGCTAAAAAAGAAAATAATGAGATATTTATTTCGTTTTCAAATACAGGAAAGACGATCCCTCCTGAAAAACTAAAGATGATATTTGAAAAGTTCTATCGTTTAGATAATGCAAGGTCCACACAAACTGGTGGTGCGGGACTAGGTTTAGCTATTTCAAATGAAATTGTACAAGCCCATGGCGGAACAATTACAGCTACTTCTAGTAACGAAAAAACGATCTTTACTGTCATGATTCCGGGTAATTCTTAAGAAACCTTAAGAATTCACTAATAGTTAATTAAAATAAAGCTCCTCTTTTTATGTTTGAATAAAGACATAATGAGAAGGAGTTGTTTTTTATATGTTCAAGAGAAAAGGTATTTTAACTATACTATTCATTTTCGTCATGATGTTTGTTTATTTTATATGGGCTAAAGAAACGCCTGTATCCTTACAAGTCAACACGCAATCGTTTGACATTCCAACAAAGAGTGGCGATATGATGAATGTTAATTTATATAGCCCGAATGCTATTTTGGTGAATTTGGATGAAAATAAAGTTCTGATAGATAAAAATAGCGAGGAAGTTATTTACCCTGCGTCATTAACAAAAATGATGACGGTTTTAGTGGCTATCGAGCAGATTCCTAATTTACAGGAAGAAATTGTTTTAGGGAATAATATATTTAATCATTTATACGAAGCGAACGCATCACTTGCTGGCTTTCTCCCAAATGAAAAGCTTACGCTAGAGGATTTATTATATGGTTCTATGCTGCCATCAGGCGCTGAGGCTTCCATCGGTTTAGCTGAATATATTGCTGGCTCGGAAAGAAAATTTGTAAATTTGATGAATGAAAAGGCCCAACAGTTAGGCATGGAAAATACTCATTTTATGAATACTACTGGATTGCATCATACAGAGCATTATACGACTGTCAAAGATATGTCTTTACTTTTGCAATATGCATTAACAAATGATGAATTTCGTCAAGTGTATACAGCGGAAAGATATTCTATCAAACCTACAAATCGTCATCCAGAGGGGATAACCTTTACAAATAAAATGTTTCAAAATATGACAACAAGAGCATTACCAGGCGGAGAAATTTTAGGTGGGAAAACAGGCTATACAGACGATGCGGGTTTATGTTTAGCAAGTTTAGCTACAATAAATGGACAAGAATACATCTTAGTAACAGTAGGGGCTGAAGGGAATTCTCGAACAGAACAATATAATATAACAGATGCATTTTCTGTGTATAGTCAATTATAAATTAGTTTCATGTAGCTTTAGAGATTCATCTGAAATCATGTAATATTGAATTGATAGAAAATTAATAATTATTTTATTTTTCATCTTATAAAAAATGCTTTATAGTAAATGTATTCAAACATATTTGCATCGAAGGAGGATACAATGGGGAGATTAGTTCATTTTGAAATTCATGTAAGTGACATGGAGAGGGCAAAGAATTTCTATGGGAACGTATTTGGTTGGTCATTTCAAGATTGGAGTGACTACGCAGGAATGCCGTATTTTGGAGCGGTAACAGGTGTTGAGGATGAGCATGGCATTGATGGTGCTTTAATGCAACGTCAAGGTCCGCCTCCAGAGCCTAACCAAGCTATGAATGGATTCGCTTGTACGATGGGCGTAGAAAGTTATGATATAACGGAAGCAAAAATTCTAGAAAACGGTGGCCAAGTAGCTATGCCAAAGTATGCATTACCAGGTATGGCATGGCAAGGATACTATAAGGATACGGAAGGCAATATATTTGGTATTCATCAGCCAGATAAAAATGCAAAGTAAGAATGAATAATGTAGCATTTGAAACCCACAATTAATCAAAATTAACCATCTAAAATAACCTGGTAAGACTTATGTTCCTTTACGGACATAAGTCTTTTTTTGATGGGTGACATCGCAACAACAAAAGGGGCAAAAATGGTGAAAATTTCAAGTTAATGATGTTTTATTTTGGTAAATTTGTTATGGTAAATAAAGGTATTTAAAATGTATCATAATGATCGAGGAGTAATCGTGATGAAAAGAAGAAAACGAATGTTATTTTTGGTGGCGCCCCTATTACTTTTAAGTGCTTGTAATAGTGAGATGGAGGGGGACACGAACAATGAGAAAAAGTATATATCGTCTATTCAAAAAAAGGAAACTTATGAAATTCAACATCCTGCTAAATTTAATATTGCTAGAGGCTCCATAATCAAGAATATGAATAATGCATTAAATATGAATGAAATAGAAAGAGGTTTAATGGATTTATCCATCCATCAATTTTCGACTGATAAGTTTTATTTGCAGGAAGGTCAATATTTAAGTGATGAAACGATTAGTCAATGGCTAAGTAGAAAAACAAATGATGATGTGGGTTTAAACCCTACTATCGAAAATAAAACCGATAATGTTTTAGAGGATGAAAAAAGGTATCCCTTAATCCTTTCCCATGTATTGGAACAAAATTTTATTAATAAAGAAACTAGTAAAATGGAAGGCATGTCGATCGCCATATCGTTAAATGAATATTATGACATACGAGTAACTGATGATGAAGGTTTAATTTACACTGGGCAAGTGAAAGTAGACCAAAACGATGATGGTGTCGATGATGTCAAAAACTTTGGTAAAAAAGTAGCTGAAAAAATAGTTAAAGATATTAGGGGAAATGTAAAAATACCGAATGTTCCTATTTACCTTACGTTATTTCAAGAATCGAATATAAATGATATTATTCCAGGGGTATTTTTAGCGGAAACGTTTATTGCTCAGGGGGAAGCTACCATTATAAAATGGGCTGAAATAGATAAGAAATTTTATATATTCCCCTCGGAAGCGTTATATAGTTTAGATCAAAATATGTATACTAAATTATTACTTTTCAAAGAGGACATCCAGGAAGGATTTAAACATTTAAACCTAAAAATATTTGGCAAGCTACGATATGAAGAAGGTAAATTAACAGATATTCAAATAGAGGTGAACGCTCCACTTATAAATGAACCAGAGTTGATTGGTCTATTACAGCTCATAAGTACCAATTTAAATAGGATATTAATCGATTATATTCCCATTACAGTTCGGATCATTGATCAGCAACAAGATGTAGGAATTGTCCTTTGGGACCCTATTGAAAAACAAGTTTTTGCAAAGCCTATTTAACTTCTCGACAACGTAAATGTTTATTTATAACTAGTATTTGGATGAATTAAAATTAGGGGAACTATCCACATTATTAAAGCTTATGACCCATAGGCTAGCTGTTAATAAAGAGGTCAAACTTTTCATGGATACCACTGCCTTTGGTGATATCT
The DNA here is from genome assembly GCF_003049525.1 of Lysinibacillus fusiformis. Taxonomy (GTDB): domain Bacteria; phylum Bacillota; class Bacilli; order Bacillales_A; family Planococcaceae; genus Lysinibacillus; species Lysinibacillus fusiformis. The sequence goes on from NZ_PYWL01000002.1 coordinate 43,776, forward strand.
TTTATTATGATAATAGCTATATTTCTCTTTATAGTAAGTGTTTAAAATAATAACGTCTAGGTGCTCATTCAACTGAGGCACCTCTTTTTTATGGCAAATGGCATTGCAATCTTATACATGAATGAGTATGATGAAAATGATAATCATTTTCATTTAAGAGGAGTGGAGAATTCATGAAAAGACATCTCATTATTGGTATGCATCTAGCTGTGCAAAACAAACATGGCGAGAAAGATGTGTTGATTGATGAGCATATTGCATTTGCGAAGCGTGCGGAGGCGGCTAAATTAGATTTTTTATTTAAAGCAGATTACTTAATGGCTCATCCAGAATTAATGGCTAAAACAAAAGGTACAGTTGGGTTAGACCCTAGCTTTTTATTGACAGCAGTGGCAAGAGAAACGAAGCAAATAGGTTTAGTCACTACCATTTCTACATCCTTTATACCACCCTATTTAATTGCCCGACAATTACAATCCTTGAATTGGATTAGTGGGGGACGTGTAGGATGGAATATCGTGACCTCCATTGATGGTGCCTATAATTTTAGTAACGAGGCTATGCCTTCCTCAGAGGAGCGTTATGCTAAAGCGGCTGAATGTACTAAGGTTGTGAAGCAGCTATGGCATAGTAATCCTTATGAAATGTTAGAAACAGATGGCAATATAGAGAAAATAAAAGAACTTATGAAGCCAATCAATCATGAGGGAGAGTTTTTCCATATAAAGGGACCGTTAAATATACCGATGCATCCGGCGGGAGAAATTCCATTATTTCAAGCAGGAGCATCGGACGTGGGGCGACAATTTGCAGCAACCGTATCCAATGCCATTTTTGCGGCGACACCAGCTATGGAAGTTGGTATTGAAATGCGCAATGATTTACGGAAACGAGCTGTTAACGTGGGACGTACAGCAGATGATATACGTTTATTACCAGGACTCTATTTCTTTATTGGAGATACATATGAAGAAGCATTAGACATGTACCATCATGCACACGCACATTTAACCCTGGAGCGTCGTTACGATGCTTTAGAGTCAGTCATTGGTTTGAATATTCGACATATGGCACTACATGATCCTGTAACAGTGGATATGTTACCACCCGAGAATCAAAAAGTACGCAGTCGAACACATGCTGATCTTGTTCGTCGTTACATCATGGAAAATGAACCATCAGTTGAAGTACTGCTTGCTCGTCCAGAAGTAATTGGTTCAGCACATCTTGTAGCAATCGGCACACCACAGCATATTGTCGATCAAATCGTTACTTTTTATGAGGAGGGGGCATTGGATGGCTTTATTGCTGTTCCAGGTGGTCCTGAGAAATCTTTGGATTTATTCTTTAGCAAAGTTATCCCTCTGTTAATAGAGCGTGGGTTATTTCGAGCTGAATATGAAGGTAGTACATTAAGTTCCCATTTAGGCTTAAACGCGCAATTATCTAATAAATAAACAAAAAAGGGCAAACAAATAGTTTTGCCCTTTTTTTGCTAGAAGCTCATCCGAACATTAATAGGATAAAGATAGGTTGATTCGGGTAGTTCAATTGTTACCCAATTATCAATATGGATGACAGGTAAGCTTGCCCCCCCATATGTTGTTTGACCAATGGTACCGACTACTTCAAGCCATGTATCTTCTGTGAGCGTAGGTGCCTCAGGAAATTCTGTTAGAAAGCCTACGATACTTGCATCAGCGACACAATGGGTAATAAGAAATCTTGAAATAACTAGTTGCTGCTCTGTAAAGCTTTCCTCTTTTAAAACAAAGCCCTTTATTTGAATTTTCTTCCCTAAATAATTAGACAAATTTTGATTGATTTCTTCATAGTAAATGGTATAGTCCTCATCGGTCATTTTCAGCATAGGCTGTTGTGAGAGCCGTTGCTTTAATTGTTCATATTGTTTTTTCGTCATCTCCTGTTTTTCTTCCAGAAGTCGGGGGTCAGCATCATGCTCATCGTAAATATTTTCATCGATCATTTCATTTGAAGTCAGGTAATCCTCTATTTTAGATGATTGATTTTGCTGAGTGATCATAAAAGCACCACCCTTTTTATCAGCGATGGCAGCATCCAAAATTTTAGCTGGCACGAAGAAGCCTGTCATGATGGGGGTTATGATAATAAGGTAGGCTAGCCATTTTTTTCGTGTAGAAGGAGCGTGAACATGGTCGTGATTAGAGCAGCAAGCTTGCCCGATTGGATGATATGGATGGGAAGTCTTTGAGAAAGATATAACTGTTGTTGATTGCACAAGAAAAAGTATAAAAAATAAAGCGGCAGCTGTTTGACTAAGGCCTTCATATTTAGGGTTGATGAATTTTGTTAGTTCTCCGGTCCAATGCAGATTGGCTATCATAGCCGAAAAAGCGAGGAGCATTAAGGCTCTTAGTGCTTGTTGCACGTGAAATTTCATAGTTTACCCCCTTAGAGATACGCTGAAAGAATCCATATACTAATGTAGACAACTGTAGCCACTAAGGCGATTAACGAGAAGACAAATTTTAAGCGAAATACGCTCATCAACATGATAGTATTTTTCAAGTCAATCATCGGTCCGAAAATAAGAAATGCAAGAATGGATGGTGTGGAGAAAACTGCGCTAAAGGATGCGCCAATAAAGGCATCGGCCTCCGAACAAAGGGATAAAATGAAGGCTAAGCCCATCATGACCAAAATTGAGGAGGATACACCATCTCCAATTTCGACGAGTGCCTTGGTAGATACAAAGGTTTGCACAAAGGCAGCTAAAAACGCCCCAATAATGAAGTATTTGCCCACATCAAAAAATTCATCAATGGCATGTTTAAACATATTCATTAGTTTTGTGACGAAGGATGTTTGTTGATTAGTAGTTGTCAATGAATAGGGCTGTAAGGAACGTTTAAATTGTGAGCCTTTAAAAAACAAGCTGATGAGTAATGCGACTACAATGGCAATGACAAAGCCAATTAGCATCCGAAGGCTAGCTATTCTTAAATCATTGCCAAATGCCATATAGGTAGAAAGAATAACGACTGGATTAATGAGCGGGCCAGTTAACATAAATCCCATAGCTGCATGTATAGGTACCCCTTTGGCAATCAATCTTTTAACAATCGGAACAATTCCACATTCACAGGCTGGAAATAAGGCTCCTATAAGACAGCTCATAACAACGGCCAACAGAGGGTTTCGAGGGATCCACCTTTGGATATGTTCCTCTGTAATAAAAATTTGAATAAAGCCAGCAATGAGTATCCCAATTAAGACAAATGGTAATGCCTCAATTAAAATACTTAAAAAAATGGTGTTCAAACTGAGTAAAGAGGAGCTTAGATTGTTCAGTGCAGAGATGTTGAACAAGATTAGCGATAGAATGCTAATAAATAGAATGAAGAGGAACCAAAAATTCAATCCATATTTAGAGTAAGCAAGATGTACCACAAATACCTCCTTAAAATGTAATGATTACGCTTTAATACAAGGTATGTGATAAAAGTTTCTGTTAGTACTTTCAAAAAGAAAGAGAAAATAAAAGCTAGTTCCCACCAACTTATTATTTTCTCTCCTTTAATGATGAGCATATTTAGTTCTATATTGCTTAGGGGTGATACCCGTAAATTTCTTGAAAACTTTAATAAAATAGCTTTGGTCAGTGAAATTAAGTAAAGAGCCGATATCTAAGATTGGATAGTTTGTAAATGTTAAGAGCTTCTTCGCCTCATCAATCCTTTGCTGCTGAATATATTCAGTAAAGGAAATCTCTACTTCCTTTTTAAATAGGGAGGAAAGATAATTAGGGCTTAAATGGCAAATAGCTGAAAGTTGATCGAGTGTTATATCTCCGTATAATTGATTTTCAATATAATGAATACAAGTAGTAATGGGAGCCGAATATTTCCTTGTTTTGGCTTGTGCTACACGACTTGTATAGTCGTAAATAGCTTCCTCCATTAACGAAAGAATGTCGATTATACTATTTTGATCCTCTAGTTTTTGAATGTAAAAATCACTTAGTGTAAAGGCTGTTTCTTCGTTTAACCCACCTTCAATTGCTGCACGACAAATTAGGGCAATCCCTGTAATCATCAAATATTGGACACTTTTTAAATTATTACGCTTTGAAAGTACGCCTAGTTCCGCTTGTTCAACAATGGAATAGTTCAAGACTTCTGTTAATTTCTCCATACGCCCATTTTTCACATTGTCTAATAATATTTTTTCATAGTAAAGATTTGTATGAACAATATCATTTCTTCTGGCATACGAAAGCTCAAGCGCTGTATGTCCCTCATGACGAATAAGAGGCTTTAGCTCTTGGTTGTAATGAATTACCGCTGTTTTATTTAATTTCCGCTGATAGATGGAATAATAAACAAATAAACTAATAGCTAAGCGCTGCTGATAATGAAGAGTAGGAATCGGCTCGTGCTCATGATAAGTGGCTTCCTCCAATTGTGGTGAAAGAGAGGGACCGACAATTATGGCTCCTAAATGCTGTTTGTTTATGATGAGGTTGATAAAGAAGAAATTAAAATTAGCGATTGTGAAAAAAATCGGATAGTCCGATGAAGACGTATGGTAAGGATATATTTTCAATTGTTCCTTTATAGAATGATAGGATGGATGATTGAGACATTCCGCTGATGCATATTCAAAAATTATTTCTCCCGATGCATGAATATAAGAGACAGGAAGATGATGTGTTTCATAAACGAGTTGACTTATGTATTGAAGGTCGATAGTGGATATTTTCACGTGTTACACACCTCAGTTCTTCATGGTGCTTTCAAAATGAAAGCAGTTACAATTTTTATGGACAGACAATGGGAAAGTACTATTTTGTGTAAAATAATACAATAAAAAAGGGGAAAGTAGCAATAAAATAGACCATGTATTCAACATACTAGGGAGGAATGGAAGATGGAACTTTTAAATAAAATTGCCGTAGTAACGGGTGCTGGAAGCGGTATTGGAAGAGCAAGCAGTTTAAAGCTTGCTAGCAACGGTGCAAAAGTCGTGATCGTTGATTTCAACAAGGAAACGGGAGAAGAAACATTAAAATTGGTGAAAGAACAAGGCGGAGAGGGAATCTTCGTTCAAGCTGATGTTTCGAAAAGTGAAGATGTAAAGAAATATGTGAATGCTGCCGTTGAAACATACGGTCGTATTGATGTGTTTTTCAATAATGCAGGAGTGATTCAAAAAATTTCCCCATTAACAGAGATTGCTGATAGTGAATATGATCGCATTATGTCAATCAACGTAAAAGGAGTTTTTCTTGGCTTAAAACATGTGATTAAAGTTATGGAAGGACAAGGTAGCGGCTCTATTATAAACACAGCTTCAACGGCTGGTGTTCGCAGCGAGCATAGTATGGCTGTTTATTCTGCAAGTAAGCATGCAGTTATTGGTTTAACAAAATCTGCTTCATTAGAGTATGTGAAAAAAGGTATTCGAATCAATGCGATTTGTCCTGGTGGAGTGGAAACAGCGCTAACAAACAGTGTAACTGCTATGTTTGAAACAGGGGGCTATATTCCAGAGGAAATTCCAAATATGAGAATGGGACGTTATGCTAAACCAGAAGAATTAGCAGAAATGGTTGTTTTCCTAGCATCAGACAAAGCAAGCTATATGACAGGCTCTATCGTAGTAGTTGATGGTGGCTTAACATTATAAAATGAAGAAATCCAGTGAACAACTAGTCACTGGATTTTTTTATGTTTATTTGACAAGCTATAATGTGAATTTTTTAAGCTCACTCATTAATGTATCCGTCATTTTTTGAAGATCGACGATTTTTGTATTTATTTTTTGGAAGGATACTAGTTGTTCCTGTGTTGAGGCTGAAATTTCCTCTGTACCTGCGGCTGTTTCTTCTGTAATCGCAGAAATATTTTCAATCGTACCATTCACTTGCTGGCTCATTTCATTTGTTTGCATCATTTCCTTAGTGAGATGCTGTAAATCATGATGGATATCAGTAATATGATTAGTAATGGCTGCAAATGAATGTTCCGTTTCTAGCATTGATTGTGCTTGCTCATTTGAAAGGTCATGCCCTCTTTCAGCCGTAGCTAGGATGTGATCTATACCACCTTGAATATGAGTAACCATTGAAGAAATTAAATTTGTCGCATGTTCCGTTTCAGAAGAAAGCTTTTTAACTTCATCGGCTACGACGGCAAATCCTTTTCCTGCTTCGCCAGCACGAGCTGCTTCAATAGCCGCATTTAAAGCTAGCAAATTTGTTTGACTGGCAATTGTATGAACAGCATTAGCGGCTCCTTCGATTTCTGTTGTAAATTGTGAAAATTGAGTAACAGCATTTTTAATTGCTAGTGAGGCACCTTGAATATCCTTCGCAATAGTAGATTGTTTTTCCAATGTATATTGCCCATTTTGAACGGCATCCAATGCCTGTTTACCATGTATAGCTGATTGCTCTGTTGTGTGAGCAACGGATTTAAATTGATCCGACATATTATTCATAAGAATCGCGACAGATTGAATATCTTCTGACATCGTGTAACTACCCTTTGCTAATTCGTCCGTAGATACTGCTACTTGATTGCTACCTTCGTTAATATTTTGCATATGGCTTGTTACATCCTGTGTAAATAAACTAACATCCTTGCCTATTTGATCGATGGATAACACGGTGCTCTTTAAATTCGTCATCATTTGTGAAAAACTTTCAGTCAATCGATCAATTTCATAACGGCTATTTGATTGATAGGAAAGGGTGGAGGTATCTATCGTGAGATCCCCAGTAGCCGCGCTCTGTGCACATTCTACAATTTGGTTGATAGGTTTCGTAATTCTTTTAGCAGCTACATAGGAATAAACAATTGTTGCTAAGATTAATAGGACACTACCTATGATAGCTGTTGTAATAATAAAACCGATTTTTTGCTTTGTTACTTGTATCATTTCTTGATACCATTCATTCGTTTCTTTTTTGAGCAAATACATATCATTTAAAATGCCTTTAATTCGAAGAGATTGCTTTTTAACTTCTGGACGATTGTCCTCTTGCAGGCCCGCTTTTGTAGCTTTTTCAAGAGCTGCAAATTTATCTGTAATTTTACTAATTAATTTCTGATGTTCAGGAATTTTCGATAGGGATGCTAATGCATCTAAATTGACTTTTGTTTCTTGTAAGATAGCAAGTGCTTCGTTTTTATTGGCCTCACTATCTAAATAGGTGTAGTTATTTAATGATTGGCTAGCAACTACGAAGCTTTGTTCAAGCTCTTTCACTGAGAGTAATAGTGCGGTATCATCTTGAGCCGTTGTTTGAATGGAAAATGTTTGAACAATAATAAAACCAATCATCCCCATTGCCAGCAAGATGGGGATCAATGTGTTCATAAATAATTTCTTTCGTAGTGTCACTGACTATCCCTCTTTTCTGCAGAAACTTTTATCGAGCCTGAAACAATTGCTTCACGGGCTTTTTCAATGGCGGCTTGTTGCTCAGACGTTAATGTAATCACACGGATATCAGCTAGTCCTACACCTTGCTCGGCTAGTCCTAGAGCCAAGGATTTTTCAGTTAATTTACCTTCGTCCACCAATGTTTTTGCGAGTTGAAAAACAGCATGGTCAACATTCTTTAACATAGAAGTGACGACTGTTTTTTCAGCAATATAAAATTGATCGATATCAACCCCAGCTGCATAAATTCCCATCTCTTCAGCTTTTTTAATCGCCCCAAAGCCTGTAAAACCAGCAGCGTGGTAAATAAAATCAACTTGATTTTGGATATATTTATCAGCGATTGCCGCACCAGCCTGTGTATCATCAAAGGTTCCTGCATAGTCACTCATAATTTCAATATTTGGGTTTACATAGCCAGCTCCTTCTATAAAACCATTTTCAAAGTGATGGATAACAGGAGCATCTGCCCCACCAATAAAGCCGATTTTTCCTGTTTTGCTTGTCATAGCAGCCACCATACCAACTAAGAAACTTCCTTCTTGCTCCTTAAAGGTAATAGAGATAATGTTGTTCACATCTGACTGTCCATCAATCAATACAAATTGTTGCTCAGGGAATTGCTTCGCAGTCTTTTCTAGTGCCTCTTGTACAGAAAAACCGAGACCAATGATAATATCATATTTTTCTTCTACAAGCTCCTGTAGCTTTTCCTCATAATTTCCATCTGGTGCCTCTTTATAATCAAATAAAATACCAAGTTCATCCCGCGCCTTTTCAAGTCCTTTAAAAGCAGAATCGTTGAATGATTCATCTCCAAGTCCAGCATCCGATAGTAAAACTCCTATCTTATAACCTTCCGTGGATGTTTCTGTCTGAGCCGATGAACAGCCTGCTATTAATAGAGCAATCAAAAGACAAGCCACCATTAATTTCTTCAAAATATGTACCTCCTGTTGTTTCTAGTTATAAAGTATATATCGGCAAAAATTTAATATTTTTAGTCGGATGTCAGACGTCGAATAAAATAAATTTCTGTACGATCTATAAGAATATATATCCAAATTTATATACATAATAAGTTAATAATATAAAGCTAGATGACTAATCAAGTAATATATTTATTAAAGTTTCCCACTTTTCCACGGATGTACAATAACAAAAAAGCCCAACGCAATTTGCGTAGGGCTTTTATCTAGATTTAAACAGCTCCAAATAATTTTAATAAATTAATAATAATAATGCCGATAACACCAAAGTCTGAATCACCAAAGGTCGTACCTTCATAACCGATATCTCCCATAAATATTAGAAGTATCGCGGGAATAAAGCTAATTAATAAACCGTTAGCAAAGGCACCTGACATAGCACCGATTCTGCCTCCTGTAGCATTGCCAAACACACCTGCTGCAGCACCAGTAAAGAAGTGGGGAACTAGCCCTGGAACAATTACTTTCAGTCCGATGAAAGGCAGTATAAACATTGAAACAAGTCCAGCTAAAAAGCTAAATAGGAAACCAATGATCACAGCATTCGGGGCAAATGGGAAAATAGTTGGGCAATCGAGTGCGGGCTTAGTATTGGGCACAAGTTTATCAGCAATGCCTTTAAAGGCTGGAACAATTTCAGCAATTAACATCCGTACACCAGCTAAAATGATATATACCCCAGCAGCAAATGTAATCGCTTGCATAATGGCGAAAATAATGAAGTTAGATCCACCAGATAGTTGAGCCTCTATATAGGAAGGTCCCGCAAATAGCGCTACAATGACAAAGAATACACTCATCGTTAAAGAGATAGCGACAGATGTATCACGTAAAAAGCCAAGGGACTTAGGTACCTGTATATCTTCTGTTGATTTTGCTTTATTACCAACAAGCTTTCCAATTTTAGCAGATACATAGTAACCAACACTACCAAAGTGACCTACAGCAAAATCATCACTGCCTGTTATTTGGCGGACAGTTGGTTGCAAAATAGCAGGGAACACTACCATACAAAGTCCGAGTATAATAGAACCGACAATGATAAGAGGTGTCCCACTCATTCCGCCAACAGATAAAGAGGCAGCGATTAAACAAGCCATGAATAATGTATGATGCCCAGTTAAAAAGATATATTTTAATGGCGTAAATCGCGCAAGTAATAAGTTCATAATCATCCCAAATACCATAATGAGTGCAGTGGCTGTTCCAAAATTAGTTTGAGCAGCTGCTACGATGGCCTCGTTGTTAGGAATAACTCCCTGTACGTGAAAAGCATGATCGAACATTTTACTAAAATGATCTAACGAGCCTATTAGGACAGTTGCTCCTGCCCCTAGGATCACAAAGCCCATAATCGTTTTTAAAGTACCAGAAAGAATAGTGGAGCTTGATTTCTTTTGAATGAATAAACCAATAAATGCGAATAGGCCGACTAATATAGCTGGTGTTCCTAAAATGTCATGCATGATAACATCTAACATACCAACACCTCATCCTATCCAAATTTTTTTTGCTTAAAGCCAAGGTTCCAGCTTTTCCTTAATTTCCGATATATTCATCATATTGACGATACTCACAATGATTGCGTTGTCTTTCGCTAATTCATTCACAATATCGGCCGCACCTAAATAAATATCAGCTTTCTCCGCCTTTGCGGATGCTAAATCCGTATGGGTCACCTCTGCCTCTTTGCCCATAGCCTCTAATGCCTTCTTTACATTTAATTCTAAAATAAAGCTACTTCCTAATCCGCTACCGCACACGACTAATATTTTCATCCTGCTGACTCCTTTGTCGTATATTGTTTGATCTTCTCTCGTATGTCTTCTTCATGCTGACAAGCAATAAGGCTATCAACCTGATCCGGATGTTGTAGCACTAAGGTTAGATCAGCCAATGCCTGTAGATGTGATGTATTGTCGATTGCAGCTAAAACAATAATTAAAAAGACAGGCTGATTAGGGCTGAAAAAAACAGGCTGCTGTAAACGTAGCAAACTTACTGCTAAGGCATGAACACCGTCTGTAGGCCGTGCATGTGGAATTGCAACTTTCGGCGTAATGACGACATAAGGACCATATTGCTCAATGGATTGAATCATTGCCACGATATAGCGTTGTTCAATTTTATTTTGACGTATTAATGGTTTGGCAGCTAAACGAATGGCTTCTTGCCAGGACTGAACAAAGTTTGCAACTTGGATACAATCCTTTGTCAGCAATTTGGTTAGCAAATACATTCCTCCTTTCTAATAAATATATCCCCATTGCATTTTATTACGGCGATCTGTGGAATTATGTCAGAACTGAAGACATTTTTAATCGCTGTGCTACTTCGTAAATCGACATTTTGACAAACTCATCAATGGCATTATCTAACCGCGTTTTAGGATATATAAATTGAATCTTTCTCCGAAGCGTCACATCTTGTAAATCCTTTTTCATTAGTAGACCCGATTTTAATTCTTCTTCGATTAAGGCAGCGGAAACGAAAGCCAAGTTCTTTCCGAAGGTCAGCATTTTTTTTATTGTACTTACCGAATCCAATTCGATGGTATAAGTAGAAGGCTGAAAGGGGTCCATCCACTTTTCGATGAAGTGATTCGTGGAGCTAGATGAAGTATGCAATAACAGTTTATTTTTAAGAACATCCTCTCTGGTGATGAACTTTTTAGATGCGAGTGCATGTGTTGGGCTTAATGCTAAAACAAGGGCATCTTCTCCGATTGTCTCGTAATGAAGGGCGGTATTTTCCTGTTTAGTCTCCATAATGAGCCCAAAATCTAATTCTTGAAGGGCTACTTTATTTTCAATTTCAGGAGCTGTTTTCACCTCTAACGAAATACGAATCTCTGGATAAGCCATTGAAACTTGATGGATTAAATCGGGCATGAAAATATGTGCGGGTAATCCACTTGCCCCAAGTCGGAGGGAGCCGATATGCCCAGCTAATAGGTTTTCAATATAGCGATTCATATCTTTTTGCAGCTGTACAATTTGACGAGCATAATGATAAACACCCTCGCCCGCTTCAGTTAAGCGGTACCCGCCTGCATTTGTGCGAAATAAACGAATACCATATTCCTCCTCAATTGAACGAATATGAAAGGACACAGTTGGGGCTGTAATGCCGAGTTCTTTGGCGACCGGAGCTAATTTTTTTAATTCAACGAGTAAGCAAAATGCCTGTAATTTTAAATTATTCATTTTATCCTCCTAAAGTAAATTAGAAAAAATCATGCATTTACTTAAGTTTATTAGATTTTTTTTAACGAGTTATTAATAGTAGATTAATATTTTCTAAATATGTGGAATTTATAGTAGTTAGTAACGAGGAGGATACTTATGAAAATCTCATTAGCTAATATCGAGAAAAAATATGGGCAATCTCAAGCATTATGGCCTATTAATGTGGAGTTAGATCAGCAATTCATTACGATTCTCGGACAATCAGGCTGTGGTAAAACCACTTTATTAAAATTGTTGGCAGGTCTTGAACAGCCAACGAAAGGGGAAATTCGATTTGATGACACTGTCATTTATTCTTCGGAATCTCGTAAAAATGTCAAACCGAATAAACGCAATATCGCCATGGTTTTTCAAGATTTTGCCCTATGGCCCCATATGACCATCTTTCAAAATATCGCCTTTGGTTTAAAGGGGATTATTCCAAAGTCAGACATTCCAGCACGTGTAGAGCATGTGATGCAATTAGTAAAAATGCAAGGGTTTGAGAAACGGAAGCCAGGGGAGTTATCAGGGGGTCAGCAGCAACGAGTCGCACTGGCAAGGGCTTTAGCTACAAACCCACAATTAATTTTATTTGATGAGCCATTATCTGCCCTAGATGCAGTGCTTCGAGAGCAAATGCAGGATGAAATTATGCAACTTATCCATGAGCTTGATTGCCAAGCCATTTTTGTTACTCACGATCAAACAGAAGCGATGACCATGTCAGATCAAATTATCATTATGGAAGCGGGAAGCATTGCACAAATCGGCTCCCCTGAAGAAATTTATCGTGCGCCAGCAACACCTTATGTAGCCGATTTTATTGGAAAAGTAAATTGGTTACAAAATGGACAATCTATTGTGCGACCTGAAGGTGTTTCTAGAATACAACGTCCAGGCACGATTGCTAAGCAAGCGAAGATTGTGAAAAGTACGTTTGTTGGAGACCGTTACTTAGTACAGGCTCAAGTGGAAGGAAAAGCATGGAGCTTTTACGAGAATCAGCCACTAGAACATGGAAAACGATTACAAGTATTTATTGATGAAAATCAGATCTATCAAATGGAGGGTTTACATTGAAAAAGCGACGTTTTAAATTATGGGCAACTGCGGGAATTCTACTAACATTGGCATTAGCTGGCTGTGGGAACAAACAGGTGGAGGAGGAGCAACAGGCAAGTGCAAAGACACAAGAGGAGCAAGTATTAACAGTGTATTCTGCGGGCCCTGATGGCTTAGCCGCAAATATTCAGCAAGCTTTTGAAGAAAAAACAGGTATTAAGGTTGAGATGTTTCAAGGTACTACAGGCAAAATTCTTTCTCGTTTAGAAGCGGAAAAAAATAATCCTGTAGCCGATATTGTCGTACTAGCCTCTGTAGCTTCTATGGATGGTCTTAAGGCAACTGACCAGCTACAAAGTTATAAAGATGCCGAAAATAAAGAGAACATCAATCCTACTTGGTCAGACGGAGAAGGGTATTATTTCGGCTACAGTGCCTCGGCCTTAGGTATTGCCTATAATACGAAAAATACAAAGCAGGCACCGACAGATTGGGCAGATTTAGCAAAAGCTGAGTGGCAAAACAAAATTAATATACCGGATCCAAGTTTATCAGGTTCAGCTGTCGATTTCTTATTTGGCTATACGGAGGCAGAGAAAACGGCATGGGCAACAGTGGATACGTGGAAGAACAATGGATTACAAGTCAATGGCGCAAATAAGGAAGCGTTAGACGCAGTCATTACAGGTGAGAAAAATGCGACAATAGCAGGCGTTGATTATATGGCTTACAAAGCAAAAGCAGATGGAGAACCAGTGGAAATCGTCTATCCGAAAAGCGGCACGGTCGTTAGTCCTCGTGCTGTTGGTATTTTGAAGGATGCGAAACATGTTGAAGCTGCAAAGGCATATGTTGACTTTTTATTGTCAGATGAAGGACAAAAGCTTGTAGCAGATGCTTACTTATTACCAGGAAATAAGGAGATTGCGGTAAAAAATCGTGCGGCATTAGATGAAATTCCTCAACTACAAGTTGAGTGGGCAGGTGCTGAAGCCAAGCAACTTGACGTATTAACAAAGTTTATCGATTTATTTCGTTAAGCGATAGGGAGGTACATAGTTCTCTGTTGAGTTTTCAAATAGAAGGGTTGAAGTAGTCATGATCATGGAAGGAAGACGAACTTTTGGATTTTTAATGACAATTGTCGTCGTATTTGCTATCGCTCCTTTAATGGCGATTTTGTTCTATACGTTTACAAAAGATGGGCATTTTGATTTTTCACAGTTTAGCCGAATGTTTGCACATGAACGATTATGGCAGACACTTGGAAATTCAATAGGCTTAGGGATTTTCGTTATGTTAGGTACAACGTTAATTGCCTTTCCTATGGCATTTATACGAACGAAAACAAGCTTATATAAACATGAATGGCTTGATATTGTTTTGACCATTCCATTTATGACACCCCCTTATATTGGTTCTATGGGTTGGATATTGTTTATGCAGCATAATGGTTTTCTTCAACAATTAGTTCCGGGCGCTGCTTGGTTAACGGATTCATTCTTTTCCTTATTTGGAATGGTTATGATTATGAGCTTACACCTATTTCCGTTTTTATATTTAATGTTAAGAAATACATTACTACGAATGAATGGTTCCTTTTTAGATGCAGCATTGATTTTCGGACGGAATCCGTGGAGAAATTGGGTGAAAGTCGTTTTACCACTTATTCTATCAAGCTATGTTTTAGGCAGTTTACTGATTTTCATTAAAACGCTTGCGGAATTTGGAACACCAGCTACATTTGGTAGTCGTATTGGTTTTCAAGTATTTACAACAGAAATTCATTCATATTTATCCAGATGGCCGGTCGATATTAGGATGGCGACCTCTCTGTCTTTATTTTTACTTTCGGTTTGTTTAGTCATTTGGTATTTCCAAAATTTAATGGCACGCAAATATACTTATGGCGTGCTTTCAGGGAAAAGTCCTGGAAAACGTGAGGTCACAGATAAATGGTATATAAAAGTCATATCATGGACCTTTGTCGGGTTGATCCTTTTATTATCTATTGGCATCCCTTATTTTTCGATTATCGTCACCTCTTTGCAAAAGGTGAGAGGAGATGGTTTACAAGCAGGTAATTTTAGCTTTGCCTCCTATCAGGAGCTATTCACAGTTGGCAGTGCAGGATTAACAGCATTTTTAAATAGTATTGTTTTTTCCATCATGACGGCCGTGATCACAGCAATTATTGGCTTGCTTTTGGCACTCTATATAAAAAAAGGGGAAACAAAGAAACAGCAAGTATTAGACTTCCTTAGCTTAATGCCTAATATTATTCCAGGTATTGTCTTTGTCGTAGGATTGATTATGTTTTGGAATGCTCCATGGCTTCCCGCAACCATCTATAACACAAAAACCATGGTTGTGGTGACATACTGTGTTCTTTTCTTACCCTATTCTGTACAGTATATTAAATCTTCGTTTTCTCAGTTAGATGCTTCCATATTTCAATCGGCAGCAATTTTTAGTCGTAGTAACTGGGATATTTATCGCAGAATCATCCTTCCGTTATTAATGCAGGGCATACTTACGGGTATGATGATGACCTTTATTATTTCGATGCGAGAGTTAGTGGCCGGTCTCTTAATTTTGCCACCTTCTGTCGAGACAGGCGCAACGTTTATTTATAGTCAATTTGAGCAAGGGAATGTAGGTGTTGGGATGGCTGTTGCCGTCATCACCGTCTTCATCACGGTGATTTTTATGATTCTACTTGATTGGCTGCAAAAACGTGGAGGGCAAGCACATGTTTAAGATTGAAATTTTAGGCGGGGTGGGGGAGTATGGGCGCAATTGCTTTTATATCGAAAATCAAGGGAAGGCGATTTTACTGGATTGCGGGGTGATGAAAAATTCACAAAAAACCCCACCAGCTATAACACTTAATCATGTAGAAAAACTAAAGGCAGTTTTTATTTCTCATTCCCATATTGACCATGTGGGCGCACTACCGCTACTTGAAGAAATGGGCTACAAAGGGCCGGTTCTAATGAGTCATAAAACTTCTCAGCAGCTTCAACATCCTATTTCGCATATCCGCACTTTCCATCCAGATTCGAGAGGGACTTGGATAAAGGTGAATGATTATTTGGCCTTTCAATGGGGATATAGTGGCCATTTAATTGGAAGTGTATGGTATAAAATTCGCTTTTTTGAAAAGGTAATTTTTTTCTCAGGTGATTATGTTCGTGATTCCTATTTGCTCAAGGCTTCCTTACCAGTAGAAGATGGGACGATTTATGATGTAGCATTCATCGATAGTGGCCATATTGAAAAAAATATTGATAATCATGAGGTATTACGGAAACTTGAAACTTATGTAAATGAACATCCAAACAACGCTTTTATTTTTCCATCATCCTTTTCAGGAAAAACCGTCGATATTGTCACCTATCTTGCTCAGCGAACTTCGCGAGCCATTTGTATAGATACAAAATTACAGTCCCTGTTTAAACAGTATGAAGAAGAACCTGAAAATATTTGGCCGCACAGAATGACGTTACAAGTCGGTCACAAGCAATGCACTGGCGATGGTCATACACTCTATTTTGTTAGGGAACAGGATGAAGCTAGACTTGAAGAACTAGCAAAGGAGCATCCAACGGCCATATTCATTGAAACAGGGTATTCGCGTCCGTCATTCAATCAGCATGTTTCAATGCAACCTTCTCAGGAATTTTTCTATAAAACCCATCCCGACTATCAGGATACAATTTCGCTATCGCAAAGTATCCATGCACGACAAACTATTTATTTTCACAGTCCACATACACATTTAGAAACAACCATACAAAAGGAGGAAGTAAATAATGGCTAAATTGAAGAAATGGGCATTTTATATGTGCTTCATGGGTTTGACAATTATTAGTATGATGTATATCCATCCAACAGAGGCAAAAGCAGCAATAGAACCAGGGCATGAAATTAAATTTAATATCAAATCAGACATTTTAACAGAATCAAATATAGCAAATGTTTTTCAAGCAACAAAAAAAGACGATGTAAAAATTTATTTCTATGATACGTCTGATAAAATGTTTCTCCAAAGTGATTATATTCATCGCTTACGTGTATATAAAGGTAGCAATAAGATGGATATTACCTATAAAAAACGTTTTCTTCATACACCGTTGAACGAAGCGATTGCTGAGGCAACAGATCATGGCTTTACGGGGTCAGAATCTAATTATAAATTTGAATTAGATATAAAGGGCGACCAGCGTACATTTACGATTAGCCGTAAAGAATCCTTGAAAACGACTTCCAATGTTTCTTACGATTCTGTAGATACAAGTGCTGCTAAAAAACTCATCCTTGATCATTCGCCTAAGAAAATTTTAAATTGGGATGCTGAAGCCTGGTATAAAAATATATTATCTCAAGCTGTTGTCTACGGTCCTGCCAAAGCTACTACCTATAAAGGAAGCTTTTTAGGACATGATGCCGATATTGAGGTTTGGGAGTATAAAGGAGATATAATGGTCGAGCTTTCTACAAAAGTGGATGATAGCGCTCTAGCTGCTGTTATCGAACAGCAATGGTATGACCAACTATTATCCGCAGGCTATTTAAGTGCGGATCAACGTGGGAAAACAACATTTGTAATGGATAAATAACAAGCATTTTCATAAATTCGCGACATGTTGAAACAATGAGAAGGATATACTGTCCTCATTGTTAGAAATGGAGCGAATTTTTTCTTGTAAAAAACAGATGATAAAAAGTAGGTCCATATTTGTTCTAACTTTGATAATTTCGCTTACACTTACTATAGGACGAACTTTGGGTAATATGAGGGGGAATTGACATAGCTAAAAAAATGGGCATTGTTGCGCTATTACTTTTCGGTGTTTACGTGCTTTGTATGTACTGGTATATATTCCATAGCGGAGGAGGCAAAATACCAAGTACCTTACAGGGAACTGTTGCTGATCCAGTAATGTTTATGTCTGGTAAGGAACTTCTTTTAAGTGGTGAATATTCTAAAATACGGAACTTTTTATTCTTTGTAGCTACTCCTTTAGAATGGCTTGTTTACTTCATGATATTACTGCTAGGTGTCTCACGTTATTTAGAGAAAGTAAGCACATCTCAAACAAAGTGGAAGCTTTTGCAAAATGCAGGCTACTTATTTTTATTGTCATTATTAGTATATGTCGCATTATTCCCAATGGACTATTATCGTTATTATCTCAGTAAAAGCTATGGCATTAGCAACCAAGCATTTGGATCTTGGATGAAGGATGGTGTCATTGATTTTTGGGTGAACTTTGGAATGACCTTGATCATAGTGACAGTGCTCTATTGGCTCATTAAAAAGAGTGAGAAAAGATGGTGGCTTTATGCATGGCTATTAACCATCCCGTTCACAATGTTTGTGATGTTTATCCAGCCAGTTGTGATCGACCCTTTGTACAATGACTTTTATCCGTTAAAAAATAAAGAGCTGGAAACTAAAATATTATCACTTGCTACCGAGGCACATATCCCAGCAGAGCATGTTTACGAGGTGAATATGGCTGAGAAGACGAATGCCCTAAATGCTTACGTGACAGGGATAGGTAGCAATTCAAGAATTGTTCTTTGGGATACTACATTAAACAGACTAACAGATAATGAAATTTTGTTTATTATGGCGCATGAAATGGGACATTATGTTGAAAAGCATATTTATTTTGGCATTGCAGGCTATCTTTTACTCTCTTTAGCTGGTTTATGGCTAACAGCTAAAATTATGCGACGCTTCGTTACACGATATGGACAGGTATTCAAAATTAATAAAATTAGTAATATTAGCTCCTACCCATTATTTTTACTAATTACCTCCATATTATTATTTGCTTCCAATCCCGTTTCTAATTACGTATCCAGATACCAGGAATCAAGGGCAGATCAATATGCGATTGACTTGATGAATGATCGCAAGGCGGCTGTAACGGCATTTCAAAAGCTAACGATTTCGGGCTTAAGCGAGGTCAACCCACCGCTTTTGGTGAAATGGTTCCGTTATACGCATCCTCCAATGCTAGAGCGTATTAATAACGTTGCTGATAAGGGCGAGTACAAACAAGAGGGTCCTTTAAAGGAAGAACAGAAGAAAAATAAGTAAATATGTTTTCCCAGTAAGTAAGTTGGGTAGTCTATGGAAAAGATGTATCAAAATTTGGTCGTTTATAGGGGACATCAACATGCGTAATGTGATTATTATTACATTTTCTTCCATTTTAGTGGCCTTTGCTTATAATTTTTTGTTAATTCCTCATGAAATTTTAAGTGGGGGATTAAGCGGTATTGCCATTATGCTTGGGATTATTACTCCGCTGAATACCGGGGTGCTAAACCTACTACTGAACTTGCCCTTGCTTATTTTAGGTGTGATGAAGCTTGGGAAACGATTTATTAGCTATACGATTTTATCGGTGGCTGTTTTATCAGTGAGTTTATATATTATTCCGATTTACAAGGCGACACAAGAGCCCATTCTTGCTTCCTTATTTGGTGGAGTCATCGTAGGTGTTGCCATGGGATTGATTTTCCGAGCAGCAGGCTCCTCTGGGGGCTTCGATATTATTGCCATGCTTTTAAGCCGTAAACGTGATTTTCCGCTTGGTACTTTAATTGCTGCTATGAATGGTATCGTAGTGGCAGCTTCAGGCTTTGTCTTTAGTTGGGATGCAGCGCTATTAACGCTTGTTTCCATTTATGCAACCGGAAAAGTAGTGGACACGATTCATACAAGTCATATTAAATTAACCCTTATGATTATTACGAATAAAGGCGAAGAGGTTAAACAGCAATTATTAGAAAAACTTCATCGTGGGGTAACGATCATCGATGCGAAAGGAGCCTATTCTGGCGAAGGCCGTCAAGTATTAATTACGGTTATTACACGCTATCAACTGGCTGATGTGAAAAGTACGATTAAAGAAACCGATCCTAAGTCGTTTGTGAATATTTTGCAAACAACCGAGGTGATGGGGATGTTTGATCGTGGTACAAGTAAATAACGCTATCCTCAACACATGTTTTCGATTATACTTACTATAATCGAACGTGTGTTTTTGTTTTAGGGGTAACTAGTTAATGTTGAAAGGGGAATGGAAATGGAAAAGGAAACGATTCATGCAAATTGTCTTCAGCTGCAAGGAACAACGTATGACTATAAGGAAGAATGGCAAGCAGATCGCTATCTTATAGGTGGGAAGATGTATGCCATGATTGGAGGAAATGCCACAGGTCGGCCAGTGCTAACGTTAAAATGTGAACCTGCGCGAGCAGAGGAATTACGAGAAGCCTATACCAGCATTATACCTGGCTACTATATGAATAAAACGCATTGGAACTCCATTTATATGGATGCTGAAGATGTTCCGATGGATTTGGTAGAGAAACTTATTAAGCATTCGTATGAACTTGTTTTCAGTAAATTAACGAAAAAAGCACAGCAGGAAATTTGCCTATTGGAAGCAAAACAATAACAAGACTTATATGAGTAAGGGATAGCGCATCTACCTTTATTATTGGTAAATGCGCTCATCTTTGATCAATTATAACCGCGCTCACCATAAGGATTTAGCGTATCGAGCCATTTTTGCTCTAGCTTTTCAAGCTCTTTTTTGGCATCGAAATAACCCTCTTCCTTCTTCTTTAAATACTCAACGATTTTCACCTCGAAAGCTTCTTGACCAAATGAATTATAGTCCGCTTGAAGCTCCTTGTTCGTATGTGTATTCGTTTTGAGCATAAACTGAAAACCATTTAAACGCTTCAAATTATTAAAGCTACCGACAAATACTTTATCTGTTTGTGTATTCGTCATAGTAAAAACGCCCGCTTCAATTTTCATGTCCTTATACATTTCTTTTAGTTCTTTTTTATGATCCATTTTAATGACCTGCCTTCTTATTTTTTAACCCAGTAAGCACTGCCGTCAGATTGGCGGTCCAGAAAACCGTATTCAATTAAGTAGCGGCGTATATGAACATAGTCTTCATACATGGGCTTGATGATTTCATTCAATTCTTTTTCTGTATATTGTTTTTCTTTGTCAAAAAGCATTGTGATGGCACGAAGTACTATAATTTTTTGTTTTTCACGCTTAGGAAAACGAACTAGCTCCTTACCAACACCGTGTGGGAATAATTTCGCCAATACTTGTTGTTCTTCTGAGAGAGTGACGTTATAGCGATCGTCAACCATTGTAGCTGTTTTATGAATAGACACAAACGTATCCTCCTTTCGATCTTGTTCCTTCAGTAATTCCATCATTACTAACAACGTCTTGGCTTGACGTTCTTTTTCCTTTAAAGCAAAGCGGTGATGACGAATAGTCGTGGCACTGCCAATTTCTAATTCCTTTTTTATTTCCTGATCTGATTTACCTTCATAAAATAAGCCTAAAATATGACTTTGATGCTCAGTTAAGCCGGTCATTTTTTTATTGAGACCATTTAAGTAATGAAAAACAGACTGGTGTGTAATCGTAATATGATGCTGCATCATTTTTTCGGCTTCATACAGTAAGCCGTCGTAAGGGTAAATAATTCCTTTTTCTATTTCTTCTCCACATAGTAGACAAGTGAAATGTGTCTCATCGTCGATATAACCCTTTTTTAGATTATCGATAGGCGCTTGCCAAAATAGTTCATTTACATCCATTAGGAATCCTCCGATAAAAACAAACGATTTTTATTTTTGTTTGCTTATTTATTATTAAAATAACAAATTGTTTATGATAAAGCAATAAAAAACACATCGTTTTCTAAACGATGTGTAAAAACGTTGGCAACTATTTATTTATATTTTCTTTTAAACAAAAGGAAGGAGGCGATCGCTAGGACGAGGATTGTACCAATGATAATGATGATGCTCGTTGAGGCACTAAGGGTATTACCATGAAGCTCGTAGACAATACCATAATTAATTTTGTAGTCATTCACATAGGAGACCGGTGTACCCTCAAAGACATTGGCAATGGAGCTTTCCATAAATGTGTTTCGTAAGAGTAATGTAGTATGACTAACTGGGAAATACATAATTAAATTTTGTGCAAAGCTTGGTAGAGCACCGAGTGGGACATAAACACCGCATAAAAATCCGAGTAGTGTACCGACAATAGTTCCTAATGTTGAGAAGGCATTTTGTGTCGACACAAACAAGGAAAGAAATAGATTCAAGACACTTGCG
Organism: Lysinibacillus fusiformis; assembly: GCF_003049525.1. GTDB lineage: Bacteria > Bacillota > Bacilli > Bacillales_A > Planococcaceae > Lysinibacillus > Lysinibacillus fusiformis. The sequence goes on from NZ_PYWL01000002.1 coordinate 65,680, forward strand.
AGTAAGACAGATAATAAGATAATGCCAAGTACTTGAACAAAATGTGCAAGGCTTAAAAGCTTACCGCCTGTTGCTACGATAAAAATTTCACAGCCAATTAATGCGATAAAGGAAAAAATACAGCCAATTATTAATGCATTGAGTACATAGCTCATTTGTATTGTGGCGCGGGAAAGAGGGGCGGTTAAAAAATCGGCCATTGCCTTTGATTCCTGATCCTTTATGGCGATACCGTATGCACTAAGTGTTGACGAAACGGCAATCATCGATAGTAACCCTGCTACAACCCATTCGTTCACCATGGTAATCACTTCAGGTGTGGCTTCCGTGATTCGTTCAATTGCATCTACCTGCATTTTTTGGAGGAATAAGGCGTAAAGCACGATGACTATAATCACCGATAGTAGAGAGAAGAACACTTGTGTTTTATCTCGTCTAAATACTTTACTATTTCGTTGTACTAAGCTCATTAAGGCTTCCATTATGCAACATCCTCCTCTGCCATAATATGAAGAAAGACATCATCCATCGTTCCTTTAATCACTTCAAAGGAGGCGATGAGTGGCTCCGCTTTCTTTAAAAGGGAGAGAGCTTGTAGAGTGGACTCTAAACGGATTGTATAGATCTCCTGTTTCTCGGTATAGGTAATGGCGTGTTCTTCCAGCCATTTAACACCGTCTAGTGGATTATTGAAAACAACGGCCATAGAGTCATAGGCATACTTTGTTTTCAACGCATCAGGCGTACCTTGTGCGACAATTTTTCCTTCCTTTAAAACAAGGACCTGATGGGCGACTGCCGCTTCCTCCATATAATGGGTCGTTAAAAACACAGTCATATTCGTTTCGAGTTGAAGCTGCTTGATGGCCTGCCAAACTAATTGTCGAGTTTGTGGATCTAAGCCGGTTGTAGGTTCATCTAGAAATAATATAGTTGGACGATGAATAAGTGCACGTGCAATGTCTGCTCGTCTTTTTTGACCGCCTGATAAGGTTCCATATTTTTGCTTTTCAATATCCTCTAAATGCAAATAGGAGGAAACAAATTGATAGTTTTCAGCAAGCTGTGTTTTTGATAATCCATATGTTCTGCCTCGGTGTAGAATGTTTTCCTGCACAGTTAAACGATCATCTAATAAGCTTTGCTGAAACACAACACCAATGGATTTACGGATATCTGCGTTATGATTGCTGACATCTAGTTTAAAGTTATTGATAGTGACATTGCCGCTGGATTTTTTTAATAAAGTACAAAGGATTTCAATTGTTGTCGATTTGCCAGCACCGTTTGCTCCTAAAAAAGCAAAGAGGGTACCTCGTTCAACCGCAAATGAAATATCATTAACCGCATGATGATCACCATATTGTTTACATAAATTCTCTACTTTTATTGCGAAGGTCATCCAGATTATTCCTTTCTTTTTCGGATTTCTCGATTTATTTTTTCAATATCATTTAATTGAAGGATATAAAGAATACACCAAACGATGATGTAAATAACGGCTTCAGAAAGCAGCACATATTTCACACCAGAATGCATAAACCAACCACCAAAATAGCCAGCAATTAAAACACAGATTGTCACAGCGATTAAATGCAAGAGTAGCTGCACCATAAAAGGGATCGATTCAATCTCAAAAATACCAGATATAAGTCCGATGGCAATGCCAAGTATGGCTGCAATAACAATTTGCTCTAGTAATTCTGTGCCTGACACCATCGCATTATTTGATAGGACGCTAAATGTCACTAAGACATATGAAGAGCTAAGGGATATGAGTAGTCCGATAATCATCATGCTTACATATTTCATGCTATAGATCCCTCCCAATACCTAAGTGTCGCTTCAATTCTTTTATATATTTACGACTAACATGAATGGTTACATCATTTTCAAGCAGTAATTGTGTTGTACCGATTTTGCCCATTTGAATAGAGGAGATTTTATGGATATTGACAAGTGTAGATTTACTTACTCGTACAAAGTCCTTTGAAAGCTGTGCCTCTAGTTCATATAATTTTCGTTTAGACTCAAACTCTTGCTCATTCGTTTGTAAAAATACTTTGGCATCCTCTGCATAGATGGAATAAATATCAGAAATTTTTAGTAGATGAATTTCTTGTTGAAAGTACCCATCTAGCATAGTCGTTTGGGACGCTTGTAATTGCTGCATGAGTCTTTCAATTTGTTCGTTGTATTCTTTCGCATGTATATGAACCTCTGTTTCTTCAAGTTCATGGTGAATAGTCAAATGAATTTTCATAGGAGGCCTCCTTTATTTTCCCCTCAAAGGGAAAACGCTGAATCAGGTAATAATAATGTAGCATAGATAATTTTAGCAAAGGTAAATTATTGGATAAGAGGTTCAATTTTATCGATAACAGGTTATTTTTTAACGATAGCAAACCATATAAAAGTCGCTTCAATAGAAAAAAAGGTTAAGAAACGTCATAATATAGTTATCTAGTGTTGTAAGGGGTTGCTAGTATGTTTGTTTTTGGTAGGCATATGTTGATTACATTATGCATTGGCCTCATAGGTGCTGTCGTTTTTCAACTACTTCATATACCAATGCCTTGGTTGCTAGGCGCTATTACAGCTGTACTTATCGTGCAATTGTCGACCAATGTACAATTGAGATGGCACTCTTCCTTCCGTAATTTTGGCTTAATCGTAGCAGGGTATTCTATCGGCTTTGCCTTTACTCCAGAAGCGGTGCAGGATATTAAGCTTTTTTTAGGGAGTATTGTCGTTATAAATGTGATTTTTATATTATTATTTTTTGGTGTCAGTTATTTAGTAGCCAAACGTACAGATTTGGATTTTGCAACGGCATTGACATGCTGTGTACCTGGTGGCATGGCACAGGTTGTGGCTTTTGCTGAGGAGCAAGGCGATATGGATATGGTGGTCATTACATTCTTTCAAATCCTCCGTGTTCTTTTAATCGTCGGCTTTGTCCCGCTAATGTTGACAGATGTTGGTGGAAACAGCACTATGAACAACGGAATGTATACATGGGGCCTTATCGGTATACTAATTGTTTGTGGCTTAGCAGGATGGATTGCTCAAAAGCTTAAAATTCCAACAGGTTATATGCTCGGCCCAGTATTTTTATTGATGGGTATTAATATGGTGGGGATAGAAGTGCCTAGAATACCCATATCTCTTCTACATATTGCTCAATTGATGGTTGGAATCCATATCGGGTTATTGTTGAAAAAAGAAGATTTACATTTATCAAAGAGGCATATTTTTTATGCATTTGTATCAGCTGGCATTTATATAGGAGCAGCGTATGGCTTAACATTTTTAATGAAAAGTTTATACAGTCTCGACTTTAAGACAGGCTTTTTAAGTATTGTGCCTGGGGGACTTGATCAAATGGGGATTATTGCGGCTTCTGTACATGCCAATGTGACAATCGTCACAGCTTTTCAACTCTTCCGAATCCTAGTGATTTCAATTTTCCTTGTGCCTGTGGTCAAAATGTTTGTAAAAAAAGTGAAAACATGAGGGATAGTGATCAACTAATCCCTCATGTTTTTTTGCTGGTCGATTTAATATTTAAATTGATGGATTAAATCTTGCAATGTTTCGGCATTCGCTGTTAGCTGTGACGCTGCCTGATTAATATCATCCATTGATAGAAGATTCGTTTCAGCAATTTGTGTGACGATTTTTGATTGTTCACGTGCATCCATAGCAATTTCAGCCATAATCTGTGTTGAAGCATTCGCCTGTTCAATTCTTGCATACAGCTCTTCGGCAATGCCTGACACCTCTTGAATTTTGAGTGTCACAAGTGACACCTTTGTAGTAATATCTGCAAAAGCCTTGCTAGTTGTGTAGACCACCTCAGCGCTTGTAGTGGCCTCTTGTTTACTTTGCTGCATATACACCCGTGCTTCCTTAGACAGTTGTTGCATCGTGTGAATCGTCTCTGTAATTTCTGCTGCGGAGATTTTGGATTGTTCGGCAAGCTTCCGAACCTCTTCTGCAACCACTGCGAAGCCCTTGCCATGTTCGCCCGCACGAGCCGCCTCGATCGATGCATTGAGGGCTAATAAATTCGTTTGATCAGCGATGGCATGAATGACCTCCACAATCTCATCTATTTTATTGGCATGTGTATCAAGTGCTGCAATGGCTTCTGCACTTTCCTGAACGGCATTGGTCATAGCACGCATTTGAAACTGCATATTATGTGCGGCATCCTCACCATGCTTGGCCGTATCGAAGGCATCCGACGCATAGGAAGATACCTCACTATTAGTTTCTGTAACTAGTTGAATTCCACCAGCAATATCTTCCATCGCTTCGGCATTCTCATGAGCACTATGCTTTTGAGTACTTGCACCACTTGCAAGCTCCTGCATATTGGCTGTTAATTGCTCCGTTGTTGTCGTGGTGGAACCTGCCGTTGCAGATAATTCCAGTGAGGATGCAGACACTTGATTGGCTGTTGCATCTACTTGTTGCATCATACTACGTAAAGTTGCCAGCATGGCATTAAACGACTCTGCCACATGGCCGATTTCATCCTTTGATTGCACTAGTAGCTGCTGCGTTAAATCACCTTTCCCAGCAGAGATCGTTTCTAGCTGGATGTTTAATTGCTTTAAAGGTCTGACAATGCCACGAATAAAGAGCATACCTGCAATGACTGCAATAAGGGCTGAGATGACAGCGATAATTCCAGTCTTTAATAACATCTTTTGTGCGACTACATCAATATCAGCGGAAGGTACCCCAGCAAAGAACATGCCAATCGTTTCGCCGTTTTTATTTTTAATGGGCTCGTATTTTGTAAAATAGGGGTTGCCTAGCACTTCGGCAGTACCCGTGTACGTTTTCCCTTGCTGTAAAACAGTGTCAGCTACTTTTGGGTCGACCGTTGTTCCAATAGCACGTTGTCCATCTATGACAATATTTGTATTAATTCTCGTTTCTCCAGCGAAAATTGTAATGGCAGCCTGTGATAATTCTCCTAAAGTATCAATAAGTGCCGTTTCATTGGCTACGTTTACATTGCCTTTGTAAAGCTCACCATTTTTTAATTGCCATTCACCAGGTAATGTTTGGTCGAGGTTAAGTATACTTAAATCTAAAATTTGATGGAGCCTTGTATTGTACTCATCTCGTAATGTTTTTTTCATTTCGGTTGTGTTCATAAGACCTATAGCAATGAGTACAAATCCAATAATAACCACAATTAATAAGCTCATTTTCTTTTGCATACTTAGCTTTTTCATGAAATGTCCCTCCACATTCTCCGTAAAAAACCCTACTACCAATCGCCTAAATATTGATATAATTTGGGAAAAAATTTCTATTTTTTATTAGTATATAACTAGTGTGCCAGTTTGTATATTTATAAAATAAAATGATTGTTCATTTATCCCCTTTTCAAATTATCTGAAAAATGGTATTATATGTTTAACTATATTGAACGGAGGTGAAAAAGAATGAATAAAAACGCTACGGACACATGTATAAAAGTGGATACAGCTATGTATTTTGCACGTGTCATTACTTTCGATTTTGCGAACAACGGGATAGGTCTGTCCATTTTTAAGCAAAATCAAATAACTAACGTAGCGAATTAACCATTCTTTTTCACACATTTTAATGAGAAAAAGACTGCTTGTTAATGAGCAGTCTTTTTTGTGTTGTCAAGATGTTTTCGCGCGTTTCATTGGAGGAAAAAACGATGCAAATGAAAGCTGAGCAAATACAAAAAATTATGGGTGGCAATATATTATTTGAGAATTTACAACTGGAGGTAAATAGTGGGGAGCATGTTGCTATAGTTGGCGTAAATGGTAGTGGTAAAACAACTTTATTGCAGCTTCTATCGGGTGTAGATTTTCCCGATCGGGGACGTATCATAAAAAGTAAAGATGCCACAGTCGGCTATTTACATCAAATACCAAATTATCCGGGTCATTCAGTAAAGAAAGTGTTAGAAGAGGCATTTGCTGATATTTATGCATTAAAGGCTAGAATGACGATACTTGAGCAAGAGATGCAGTCAAACGTAACGGATAAAATTTTATGGCAATATGGGCAAGTACAGGAGCAATTCATGCTACAGGGGGGCTATGAGGTGGATGCCCAATTAGCGATGATTGCAAATGGGCTAGGCATTATGGAAATGTTGGCACAGCCATTTAGTAGTTTAAGTGGTGGAGAGAAGACGAAAGTAATGCTTGGGCAAATTTTATTGAGCCAGCCAGCTATTTTATTGTTAGATGAACCAACGAACCATCTTGATATGCAGGCAATCGAATGGCTTGAAAATTACGTACGCAGCTTTGAGGGAATTGTCATTGTCGTCTCTCATGACCGCCAATTTATGAATCAGATTGCACATAAAGTCATTGAAATTGAAGATGGAGAGGCCTTTACGTACACAGGTAATTACGATGCGTTTATAGCACAAAAAGAGGCAAAGATTGAACAGCAATTTGCTGATTATGAAGAGCAGCAGAAGAAAATTAAGAAAATGCAAGAAACGATTAAACGATTAAAACAATGGGCTAATGAAGCAAATCCACCAAACGCTTCTATGCATAGACGTGCGAAAAGTATGGAAAAAGCATTAGCACGTATCGAACGGGTGAAGAAGCCTATATCAAAAAAGAAAATGAATCTCGCTTTAACGATGGCTGAACGCAGCGGTAAAGAGGTAGTGCAATTACAAGACATTTACCACGGCTATGATAAGCCTTTATTGATAGACAGTAACCTAGCTGTCTACTTTGGAGAAAGACTAGCGATTGTTGGGAACAACGGTAGTGGTAAATCAACGTTATTAAAAATGATGTTAGGGGAAATCGTTCCTAATCGCGGTGTTTGCCATGTAGGTAGTAATGTGAAAATTGGTTATCTATCTCAGCAATTGGAACATAAAAATCCAGCTATCCGATTAATTGATGCGTTTCGTGAAAATGTAGCGGTGTCTGAGGCCGAAGCACGCCATATTCTCGCACGATTTTTGTTCTATGGCTATGATGTCTTTAAAAAAGTGAAGAATTTAAGCGGTGGAGAAAAAATGCGCCTTCGGTTAGCTCAATTAATGCATGAGGATATTAATGTGCTCATTTTGGATGAACCAACGAACCATTTAGATATTGAAGCAAGAGAGGTATTGGAGGATACGCTAGAAACCTTTGAGGGAACCATTATTGGTGTGTCCCATGACCGCTACTTCTTACAAAAAATATTTACCAAAACAGCATGGCTAAAGGATCAAACTATTCATGTTTTTGAAGGAGATTATGAGTGGGCTAGACAAAAACTTGAGGAGCTCTGGGAAAAAATAGTAGTTGAAGTTGAAAATGAAGCGGCACCTAAAATACAATCTGTCAAAAAAGAGCTAACGATTGAGCAACAAATTGAAAAACTAGAGGCAAAACTAGAGGAACCTTCACTTGCTAAAGAGCAACGGCAAAAGCTCGAACAGCATATAGAGGAGTTATATGAAAAATGGATGGAAGAGGGAACGGAACATGCTTAATTTAGAACACATTATGCAGCTTGATATAGATTATGTAAAGAGTTTTAGTGAAATGGAGGCATGTAAAGAAGGAGTTTTATTCTATAATAAGGCAATTCCGACCTATTATGATGCTAATCATGCACATGTTTGGCGAAAGATCGAAAAACCTGTTCAGTTTTTAGAAGATATAAAAACGTTCTATCAATCTAAGTCGCTTATCCCACGGCTGTATTTATATAATCTTGAGGATAATCAAGCGTGTATAGAGTCTTTAGAGATGCATGGCTTTCAATATGAGCAGTTCGTCAATGAAATTCAGTGCTGGAATGGTGAGTTTCGTCAACTCTCACCACATCCAGCGATCAAAATTGAACGGGTAACAGAAGCAAATTTGAACGAAGCCTTGGCAGTGGAAATGAGCATTTCTGCTTTTGGAGATCCTGAATTAATTAAAATGGCCTTTGAGCAAGCGTATTATTCGCCAAGCTTTACGTACTATTTATTAAAACTTGATGGGGTGCCATGCTGTTCCGCAAATCTATTTGTGTCAGGAAATCAAGGAAGGATTGAGAGTGTAGCAACAATTGAAAGCCATCGAGGTCGTGGTTTAATCGGCTATATGTTGCAGCATATCCAACAGCAGTCAGTGAATCAGAAGCTTGAGCAGCTTTGGATATGGCCAATTACCGATCAAGTTGCTAAAGTCTATGATAGGTATAACTTTAAATCGGTTGGATCCATTGCCTCCATTCATGCATTTACAGAAGGTAAAAGTATTCAAGATATACGACAAAATTCTTAATCTAACATATATAAAAACCCGCCAAATTCCTGTGAAATTTAGAATTTGGCGGGTTTTTTAGTATTGTACTTGCCAATTATGATTACATGTCGCTTGGACAATGGGCTGTTTTAACAGATAATCGGCAATTAGCTCGGTCATATCAATCTGAATCTCTTTCACAACAGGGCGATTTCTTAAAAAGTCAAAATTTCCTGCACCAGTCGCACGATAACTACTCATTACGACATCGAACTCTTCCTCCCTATTTATAGCTGCACCATGATATGAAAGTTTGGTAACACGTTCACCAATAGGCTTTGAAATATCCAAGATATACTCAATACCTTCCCACATATCATAATTATAAGGTTGCGCCTTCGGGAAAAGGAATGAATCCGCTACATGCAATTGACCTGCTGTTACCGTAAAATAGCTAGCGGATTGTTCAAGGGCAAGTAAAATGTCCTGTCCTGAGAGTCGAAGTACTTTTAATGTATTAGCGTAAATATAGTTTGTCACAATGTCACGCATCGTAACGGCTTGTTTGAAGCCACCTGGTTCATCATGAAAAAGAGCTGTACAGGAAATAGATGCCTCCGACACAGCCATTTGAATGCGGTTGATAAATTCAATATAGGGATGTTCCTGAATGCGCGCAAGAAATGGATCTTCAATTTGTAAATCTCCTTGGATCATGCCGATTGTTTCATCTAACCATGCTTCGGTTTTTTCAAAGGTTGGTGAGATGATCTGACAAACAGCATCATGAGGTTGCGTATGCTCTGAACTATAAATGAGCGATGGGGTATGACAAATCGATTGGATTTTTTGCTGATGATCCATGTCAATTTCTAGCTCTATTTTAGCGATACAAACGCCCTTCGTCCCAGGTTGAACGACTGATTTTCCCATAATGGTTGTGCTAATTTCACGATGCTGGTGGCCAGAAATAATAATGTCTACTTCTTCTATTTCAGCACACATACGGTATCCTTGATTTTCTCCATCCTCAGCTTCAAGTAGTTCTCCTGATTCAAGATCTCTCTCGAATCCACCGTGATAACATAAAACTAGAACGTCAATTTGTTCATTAGCACGAATCCATTTTGCCCAGTAGCTAGCACTTGAAAAGGCATCTTCAAAATGAAGTCCTTCAATGTGAAGAGGTTCCTCCCACTTAGTAACAAAATGTGTTGTCACACCTAAAATGGCTATTTTAATGCCATCTATTTCTTTAATGATATATGGCTTTGTAAATGGTCTCCCATCCTTGGTCACGATATTGGCGCCTAGCCAAGGGAAATGTGATTGGTGAATCACCGATTGTAACGTCTGAAGTCCATAATTAAATTCATGATTACCGAATACGATGGCATCATATTGAAGCTCATTGGCCACCTGAATCAAAGGATTCCGTTCCTGCGTATGAAATTTTTGATGATAAAAGGTCATGGGACTGCCCTGAATAAAGTCACCATTATCAATTAAGATGGTTGGCATTTCAAGCCTTTTTTCTTCAATAATTGTTGCAAGCTTGGCTAACCCAAGCGCTTCATTTCGATCATGTCGAAAGGTTGTGGGCATGATATAGCCATGAATATCACTGGTTGCAAGTATTTGTATCGTTTTCGTAGACATAATAGATCCTCCGATCATTAGTATATCCATAGTATATAAAGTAATTTCGTAGGAAGTTAGCTTATTTACACTATCAAAATATTATTTTACCAAGTAGAAACATTAATTTACGCGCTATTAACACTAGGAAAATATTTACTGTATATACTGAAAAAGCATTTCAAAAAGGGAGGATAACATTTTGAAGAAACTACTATTTTTCACGTTAACATGCATGCTTACTGTGTTCCTAATGGCATGTGGAAATGAAGCTTCGGACACATCTAAAGATAATAAAACGACAGATGTGGCTGCAGAGGCAAGTGGCAATGAGTCTATAGATAATTTATCGATTGGCTTTGTACCTTCTCGTAATCCAGATGAAATTATTACGGCAACCGAACCTTTAAAAGGTTTGTTAAAGGACGAGCTTGCGAAACTAGGTTTTGATGTAGGTGAAATTGATATTACCGTTGGAACTAATTTTGAAGCAGTAGGGGAAGCCTTGTCTGCAGGTACTACAGATATTGGCTTAATACCTGGAGGGACTTATGTGTTATATGATGATGGCGCAGAAGTAATTTTAACTGCTACACGTGCTGGATTAAATAATGATTCTGATAACCCAGTGGAGTGGAATAACAATAAACCAACAGCACCAACGACAACACAGGCTACATCATATAGGGCTATTTTAGTGGCAGGTCCATCTGAAAAAGGTAAAGCATTAGCAGCGAAAGTGAACAATGGTGAGAAATTAACGTTTGAAGATTTAAATAATGTCACGTGGAATGTTATGTCCTCTTCTTCACCAGCAGGCTATATTTACCCTACATTATGGTTACATGAGAATTTCGATAAAACCATTCCTGATTTAGCGAAGGTTGTTCAAGCTGATTCTTATGGGAATGCCTTTGGACGTTTAGCTGCTGGACAAACAGATGTCTTGGTCACTTATGCAGATGCACGTCGTGATTATGAGGAAAGCTGGCAAGGAGATTTCGGACGCACTGCTTCCATTTGGGATGAGACGGATTTAATCGGGGTAATGCCTGCCATTTATAACGACACTATTAGTGTAAGTAAAAATTCCAAGGTCATGACTGACGACCTGAAGAAGGCAATTCAGCAGGCCTTCATGAATATTGGTAACACAGATCAAGGTAAGGAAGTAATTGCTATCTATAGTCATGAAGGCTATCAGGAGGCAAAAGACAGTGACTATGACAACGAGCGTAAGGCACAGGAATTAGTGCAAAACCTCGGTTCGAAATAAGGGAATGAAGAATCTGCGTGGCCTGCGGTTTACTCGCAGAAAGCAGATTCTTCTTTTATATTTTCTAGATAGGGAGCGGTTCAATGATTGAGTTTAAAGAGGTAGAAAAACGTTATCCGAATGGCTTTCTTGCCTTAAATCACATTAATCTACAAATTGAGCAGGGCGAATTCGTGGCCATCATCGGTTTGTCCGGTGCTGGAAAATCAACATTATTACGCTGTATTAATAAAATGCACGACATTACTGAAGGTACATTGCGTGTCAATGAAGTCAATGTGCAGCATCTGAAGGGCAAGGGCATCCGTAATTTACGCAGAAATATTGGCATGATTTTTCAATCTTTTAATCTTGTGACACGTGTGTCGGTCTTGAAAAACGTGCTCGTATCCTTTGTGCCGAATATGCCAGTATGGCGAAAAGTTTTAGGCATATTTACGCAAGAAGAAAAGCGACAAGCATTAATGGCACTCGATCAAGTCGGTATTTTGGATAAGGCGTATGTCCGTGTCGACCAATTATCCGGGGGGCAACAACAGCGTGTGGCATTAGCTCGTACACTTGCACAAAATCCGCAAATTATTTTGGCGGACGAGCCTGTTGCGTCACTTGACCCTGTAACAGCTAAACAAGTGATGGACGATTTTAAACGAATTAATAAACAGTTCAACATGACCATAATTATTAATATTCACCATGTTGACTTGGCATTAGCCTATGCGACACGCGTTATTGGTGTACGGAGCGGTGAAATTGTATTTGATGGGCAGGCAAGTGAAATAACTGAGGAAACGCTTGCCTTCATTTATAACACTACGAACCAAGGGAGAGGCGAAACAGAACATGTCATGGAAGATGCGATCACCGAAAAAAATAGTTTTGCCTAATGGAAAAGAAGTGCTGGAGAAACGCTCATTCCTGCCTGTGTTGTGGCTATTAATAGTTGTACTACTTTTTCTTTCAATTCGTATTACGGGCTTTAGCATAGAGGTGCTTGTCCATCGAATTCAAGAGTTCTTTGTCATCCTACAGCAGATGATTCCACCTAATTGGGACTACTTATCAAAGCTATGGCAGCCGCTATTTGATACGATTAAAATGTCCTTATTTGGCTCTGTAGCAGGTGCTTTAGTTGCGTTACCTATTGCCATACTTGCTGCCACTACTATCACGAAATATAAAGGAATCGCCATGGTAGCTAAATTTATGTTAAGTCTACTACGAACGTTGCCTACTTTGATTGTTGCCTTAATAGCGACGTTTATTTTTGGGCTTGGAACGATGGCTGGTACAGTGGCGATTTTTTTATTTACTATAGCGTATGTAGGGAAACTATTATATGAACAAATAGAAAATGCCAATATGGGGGCATATGAGGCAATGCATTCAATGGGCCTCACAACAATTCAAGCATTTCGTTATGCGATTATGCCGCAAATTTTACCCAATTATCTCTCCACCTCGTTATTTTGCTTTGAGGGAAATGTTCGTTATGCGTCGATTTTAGGGTATGTAGGTGCAGGAGGAATTGGGTTACTTCTGAATGAAAGTTTGGGATGGCGAAGCTATGAGAATGTGGGGATGATCCTTCTCATGCTGGTTTGTACGGTTTTTCTAATTGAAACAACAAGCGAATATTTCCGCAAAAAATTAATGTAGAGGTGATGTAATGAATGCTATCGACAAGCAATTACAACTACAACCAAATCGACGCATGTCATACATCATGACAATGATCATACTTAGTTTATTATTTATTTGGTCTGTAACCGCCATTCATTTCGAGAATGTTTCGGCAAGTGGTACGAAAATTGCAAAAAATATCTTCGTAGGCTTGCTGAATCCTGATTGGTCATTAATAATGAATGTGACAACTGAAGGTATACCCTATTTATTAATCGAAACAATGGCCATAGCGTTTCTAGGTACTATTGTAGGGGCATTGCTAGCGATCCCTCTAGCCTTTTTATCCGCTTCTACTATTGTACCAAAGCCTGTTGCATTTATTGTTCGCTTTCTATTAATTATTATTAGAACCATACCTGCCATCGTCTATGGACTAATGTTCATTCGTGTAACAGGCCCTGGACCATTTGCAGGTGTATTGACTATGTCATTAACATCTATCGGAATGCTGTCAAAGCTATATGTGGATGTTATTGAGGACTTAGATAAAAGTATACTAGAGTCGATGGAGGCTATTGGTTGTACGTTAATGGAAAAAATTCGTTTTGGTATATGGCCACAGCTAACGGCGTTATTTACATCTATTGTCATTTATCGCTTTGATATGAATTTGCGAGATGCAACTGTACTCGGTTTAGTGGGAGCAGGAGGCATCGGTGCACCCCTAATTTTCGCTATGAATTCGTACAAATGGTCAGAGGTAGGTGCCATCTTATTAGGGCTTGTTGTTCTTATTTTACTGGTGGAGTATGTTTCAAATCGTGCACGTACTAAACTGGTTAAAGGATAAAATTTTTAGAAGGTAATAGTTAGTAAAATTCCTGAATAGTATCGACTATTCAGGAATTTTGATTTATTCTTATAAAAGAGGAATTTTCATTGATTATAAGTTTTTTACTTGAAAAAATACCGTATTCGATTTATTGTCTTTAGAGATACTTGTTTATGGACTTGGAGGATATGGAATGCACGGAATTTATATACGCTATAATGTCTCAAAAGAAACTTCAGCAGCAAAATGGCCCAAAAAAATGGATGCATTTGCTTATGTTCAACGAGAAAAACCACAACAAGATAATGACAACTTGCTGTCACCAGAAGAGCTAAAAAACCATGCAATTCGTTATATTAAAAGCTTAAAAGACAATGCAAGTGAACATTTAGTAGAGCAACGTAACGGCGAAATAGAGCATTTTGATCGTCGCTATATGGAGTCCTTAAAATTAAAGGAAAGCATTGATTCACAGCTGATTAATCTAGAAGAAATCCGTTTATTGCTGCAACTAATGAATGTTTTAAATTTATCGCATGCCTTCGGAGAAAATGCTGGAAAGCTCCTACGTCAAATTACACCATATGCAAAAGAGGTAGAGCATCCAACATTCCAAACTACTCGTGTGGAGCGCCATTTTTATTCAGAATTAATCGAACCAATAGAAGTCATTTACACACGCATTATGCGTCAGCACAATCCATCAACTACAGAAATGCAACATTCAGAGAAGCTCTGGACAACAGTCTGTGAGCAAGCAATAGAGAAGGTAGAAACCCGAATTGAACGCTTATCTTCTATCAAATTAAAACATGAAAACAATTTATTAGAGTTTAATCATTTAAAACAACAAAATATCGAGGCAAAGGAACGCCTAGATTTAGCCGTTCATGAATTGGATGAGATTTTAAATGTACTAGAATCTTAAAAAAGCATGTCGGCCGATTGAAATTTCAGTCGGTGACATGCTTTTTATAGTATAGACAGATAATAATGAGCAGGCCTATGAGTGTACTCTTTATTTTTTCTCAGGCTGATCGCGTTTAGATTGGCGCGAAATACGTAATAAATCCAACCCAAGCAATACAATAATGATATAAAACAGTGGGCTAGTAAACGACAAACCAATTTGTGACTGACCACCAAGCAATGTTAGTACAATCCATAATCCAACTGTATACAGAGTCAAACCAACATAGGCCTTCTTAGACATTTTTTTATATTGACCTTTATCTAAGGCTAGCTGTATGATCACTAGCACGACTAATATGAGAAGAATTATCTTTTTAGTCAAGATCGATGCAATCGTTGTGTCAGGGAAGAAATCATTTACAAATAATAATGTGAAAAATACTAGAATAAAGAAATTTAAGATCGTCGAGAGCTTCATGCTATATCTCCTTAGTTGCCAGAATCCTTTCTATTGTAACATGGTTCTATTAGATGGGAATGAATTTATGTTATATTAGCGGGAAAATTGTAAATTGAGTAAAAATATAAAAAGATAAACCTCAATAATTTCTTGAGTCTGCGGTGCAGGGGCAAAATAATACTATAAACTAAATGAATCTTACACCTCTTTATCTTGAATAGAAGCTCCCTTGGTACACTCCTCAATCTAAACTTTAATGACTACGGCACTCATTCACTATAAACATGTAAAAATAGGAAAGTGTTAAAAGTTTGAAAATTTTTGAAACTTTTCCTGAGTGACATCCGTATAGTAGGTAATATGATGAAAAGGGGTGAGCAACTTGACGCTATTTGGCTATTCACTCGAGCAAATCTTTTTGGTGGTTTTGATTTTTGCTGGTCTTGCCACAATACTAGTTATGTTTTTTGGTGATGCAGTCGAAGGTATTGGGGAAGGACTGCCCATTTTTAATCCGAGTGTCATTCTTTCTTTCATTACGTTGATGTCTGCAGCAGGATTTATTTTAGAAAAACTAGCCTGGTTCTCTAGCGTTTGGAACATTATTGCTGCATGTATCATCGGTGCTATTTTAAGTACTTTATTTTATTTATTTATTCTCGTTCCACTACGGTCAGCGGATGTTTCATTGGCTTATACGGAAGAATCACTAGGTGGGCAATTGGGCAAAGTCATTGTACCAATTCCTGTAGATGGGTTTGGAGAAGTTGTTATCGAAACAACAAGTGGTATGATTTCGAAACGGGCAACAGGTTACGATAATGAAGCCATTGACTATGATGAAACAGTCCTTATCGTGGACGTGAAGGAAGGTACACTTTTTGTTAGAGCATATGAGAAAAAATTTGTCTAAAGGGGAGATATGTCTATGTCTTTGTCAATCGATATTCTAATTGTTTTAGGAATTGTAGCATTTGTATTAATTGCACTAGTAGGTTTATATGTAACAAAATATAAAACAGCAGGTCCGGATGAAGCACTGATTGTGACGGGTAGCTATCTCGGCTCTAAAAATGTACATAAAGATGAGTCGGGCAATCGCATAAAAATTATTCGCGGTGGCGGTACATTTGTATTCCCTATTTTCCAGCAAGCAAAGCCATTAAGTTTACTATCTAGCAAATTAGAAGTAACAACGCCTGAAGTGTATACGGAGCAAGGTGTTCCTGTCATGGCTGATGGTACAGCCATTATTAAAATTGGTGGTTCTATTTCAGAAGTTGCGACTGCAGCAGAGCAGTTTTTAGGAAAGCAAAAGGCAGAGCGTGAAGGGGAAGCACGTGAAGTGTTAGAAGGTCATTTACGTTCAATTTTAGGCTCCATGACGGTTGAGGAAATTTATAAAAACCGTGATAAATTCTCACAGGAGGTTCAACGTGTTGCTTCACAGGATTTAGCTAAAATGGGTCTTATCATTGTTTCCTTTACGATCAAGGATGTACGTGATAAAAATGGTTATTTAGATTCACTCGGTAAACCGAGAATTGCACAGGTAAAACGAGATGCTGATATTGCGACAGCGGATGCGGAAAAAGAAACACGTATTAAACGTGCAGAAGCATCGAAGGAAGCGCAAAAGGCAGAGCTAGAGCGTGCGACAGAAATTGCGGAAGCGGAAAAAGAAAATCAATTAAAGGTTGCTGAATTCCGCCGTGAGCAAGATATTGCCAAAGCGCGTGCTGACCAAGCCTATGAGCTCGAAACAGCTCGAGCTAAACAGGAAGTGACGGAGCAAGAAATGCAAATTCGCATTATTGAGCGTCAAAAGCAAATTGAATTAGAAGAGAAAGAGATTTTACGTCGTGAGAAGCAATATGATTCTGAGGTGAAGAAAAAGGCTGACGCTGATCGTTATGCGGTGGAACAAAATGCCGCAGCTGAAAAAATGCGAGAGCTTGCTCAAGCAGATGCAGAAAAATACCGTATCGAATCTTTAGCTAAAGCGGAAGCAGAAAAAATCAGATTAGATGGTCTTGCTAAAGCGGACGCAGAACGAGCACAAGGGGAGACAGAGGCAGATATTATTCGCCTTCGTGGTCTTGCGGAAGCTGAAGCTAAACGTAAAATTGCTGAAGCCTTTGAATATTATGGTCAAGCAGCTGTACTGGATATGGTTGTGCGTATGATGCCAGAATATGCAAAAGAGCTAGCGAGCCCACTTGGTAATATCGATAAGATTACTGTCGTTGATACTGGTGGTGGAGAAGGTAGTGGCGCCAATAAAGTAACGTCTTATGCTACTAATTTAATGTCTACACTACAAGAAACGTTAAAAGAAACTTCTGGTATTGATGTGAAGGAACTGATTGAAAGTTATGCTGGTAAGCATACATTGCGTCCGGAATTAGAGCAAATTGCTCTAGGGCTTGAAAAAAAACAAACAGCGGTTGAAGCTGAGGAAACGAAAGAAACAGTGGAACAACCATAAGTAAAAGCGACCTGATGATTCATGCATCAGGTCGCTTTGTTATTTTTGTTGCTGCCACTCACTTAGAAGCATGCCATATACAACATGATCTACATAATGATCATACAGCCATTCTGCTGCTCGCAGGGTGCCCTCTTTTATGAAGCCGAGGCGCTCAGGGATAGCGCTGCTTTTTTCATTGCCAACAGCCACTCGAATTTCTACTTTGTGAAGGTGTAATGTTTCAAAGGCATATTGTAATAGAGCTTTTACAGTTTTGGTCATAATGCCATGCCCCTGTGCACCTTCACTAAGCCAGTAGCCAATCGTACCGATTTTATTAGTAGGATGAATAGTATTGAAGCCAGCGATGCCGACAATTTCATTTTTAAAGAGAATGACAAGAGAAAGGCTATTATTAGCTTCATGCCCCTTGATACAGCCTTCAATATAGGCGATTGTATCTGCTACTTCCTTTGTATAATCCAACCATGGTAGCCATTCCTTTAAATGCTTTCTTGAAGCATCGGTTAGTGCAAAAACTGCCTCTGCATCCTCTAAGGTAATTGTACGTAAAGATAAATCATCGTTAATGTAAATTTCCATCTCATCACCTCATTATTATTTTAGGGCATCATGCATGAAGCCTTTCATCTCTCGGCTTAGCACTGTCAGCTCTTCGATAATTTCGCTAAAATCCTGTACGAGCTGTGCTTGCTCATTCGTTGCATCATTGATTTGACCCATATTTTGTTTTAAATTTTCAAGATTTCTATTAATATTTCGTAAGGAAGCTTCGATATTTTCGGTTGCGCTAGACGTCTCAAAGGACAATTTTCGAACCTCCTGTGCCACGATATTAAAGCCAGCACCATGTTGCCCAGCTCGAGCCGCCTCAATGGAAGCATTTAATCCAAGTAAATTGGTTTGGCGAGAAATACTTTTAATTAGATCAGTTACGTCATTTGTTTTTTCCGAATCCTCTAATGCATGTTGTGCCTGCTTATTAATTTCCTCACTCGTAGCCGCTAATTCCTCTGAATGTGAAGCGATTGTATGTACTTTATCTTGAAGATTGTTAACGATATTGTCCATTGTACTCATATAATCTTCGAGTTTTAGTTCATTATCAATAGGTAGTCCGAAAGCCAATGCTCCTACGACTTGACCGTTTTCACGAATGGGGAAAGAAAAAGCATTGATGGCTACACCGTATACATCCTTAGGAATGACCACATCTGCATTTTGTCCAGTAAAGGCAATGTAAACATTTTGATCATTGGCATTTACTTTTTGTCCATCCTGGTAGCCTGAATCCACACGTTTACCTGCTAAATATTTGATGACTGTTTCACTTTCCTTTTCAATGACAGCAACAATAGCTTCTTGTTTTAATGCTAGATGAATATAAGGTGCTGAAAGGGCTAAAGCTTCAATAATTTTCATAAAATTTCCTCCAAGTCTAGTCAATGAAAAATGGTTGGCTCATCTGTTTTCAATATGACAATGGTGCTAGATGATTACTTTTAATGTAGCACAATATTTGCCAAGTCAAAATAGCAAATTCTATTTTTATTTTTGTTGAAACTAGAAAATGTCTCTTTTTTTACTGTCAATGTAAATTAGTCATTTAGTGCCAAAAGATAGGGAGAGTTTGTCCATTTTTTGACGAAGAGGTGTGTTTTTTATGGAATATTGTATTAGACTAATAGATGTGTAGTAATGAAGGAGAGATTTTCATGGAATATATACAAAAGGGGACGAAGTCGTTTCATAAAGCTAATTGGGCTTTGTTTTTAGCAGGCTTTATTACGTTTGCAAATTTATATAGTACGCAACCATTATTGCCAACCTTCGCGGAAGTGTTCAAAGTATCACCAGCCGTTGCTAGTTTATCTCTTTCAGTAACGACCTTAGCTTTAGCGGTGAGTTTAGTCATTGTTGGATCATTATCAGAGGCATGGGGAAGGAAATCGTTAATGACCATTTCGATTTTTGCTGCTTCTATCTTTACACTTGCGCTAGCATTTTCTCCTAATTTTGAAACAATAATTGTGCTACGAGTATTGCAGGGTATTGTTTTTGCAGGATTACCTGCCATCGCTATGGCCTATTTGGGAGAGGAAATGGAGCCAGCAAGTTTAGGGGTTGCCATGGGCTTATATATTAGTGGAAATTCAGTAGGCGGTCTTAGTGGCCGAATAATTATCGGCACATTAACGGACCACTATAATTGGCATATCGGGATGTTTATACTAGGGGGAATTAGTTTACTTGTGAGTGTGGTGTTCGTCTGGATATTACCAGGCTCCAAACATTTCAGCCCCCGTCCCTTACAAATAAGGGCATTATCCAAAACTCTTTTTCAGCATTTGAAGGACCCTTCGATGCTTTGTCTATATGGAATTAGCTTTGTTTTAATGGGGAGCTTTGTCACTCTTTATAACTATATAGGCTTTAAATTAATGGCACCCCCCTATAATCTAAGCGCCACAATTGTTGGCTGGATATTTGTTATATACTTAGTCGGCACATTCAGCTCAGCGTGGTTTGGCAGTTTAGCTGACCGTTATGGGCAACAACGCATGCTATTACTAGCGATTGCCATCATGTTTGCAGGCGCCATCATGACGCTTCATAGTTTTCTATCTTTAAAAATAATCGGGATCACCGTTTTTACCTTTGGCTTTTTTGCAGCTCATTCAATTGCTAGTGGCTGGGTAAGTAAACGGGCATCACATGATAAAGCACAAGCGTCCTCCCTCTATTTATTTTTTTATTACTTTGGCTCTAGTGTTGGAGGAACTGTAGGTGGGCTATTTTGGATGAAATACGGTTGGGTAGGTGTCATAGCAATGATTGCCTTATTTTTAATAATTGCTTGTGGCCTATCATTTTTATTAAAAACTATTATTACTAGACAAAGAATTACAACCACTTAATGATGTGAGGTGTTGTTTTGCTGGAATTAACGTTTTATTTTTTTATTATTTTAACCGCAGCCATTTTGCAAACAAGCACGGGATTCGGCTTCTCTATTATGGCTACACCATTTTTACTGTTGCTTTTCTCACCACCACAGGCGATGCAATTGAATATTATTTTATCCCTTGTTATTTCATTTTCGTTGCTATGGAAGGTTAAAAAAGATATTGAGTTCGCGTTGCTAAAAAAGATAATGATTGGGAGTATTGTAGGCGCACCTGTTGGTAGTCTTTTATTTGCCATCGTGGATGTCACTACATTCAAGCTGCTCATAGCAATTCTTTTAATTGGGTTAACAATTATGCTTATAAAGAACCTTTCCATTCAACAAACAAATGGAAGAGATTATGGTGTTGGCTTTATATCAGGGATGTTTACAACAAGTATTGGGATGGCTGGACCGCCACTGCTCCTCTATTTTGCAAGCACACATAAAAAGAAAGAAACGATTAGGGCAACGTCATTAGCTTATTATATTTTTATTTATTTGATTAGCTTACTATCACAATTAACAATCGAAGGTACAAGTAAAACCGTTTGGCTCTATAGTTTATATGCCTTGCCGATTGTTTTGATTGGTCTGATAGTAGGACAACTATTATTTCGCAAGCTCAATCAGAAGCTATTTTTAACATTTATTTATGTACTATTAGTTGCCTCTGGTATTATGCTATTTATACAATCCATTTGGGCGATGCTATAAACGATAAAAAGGATGGAGAGGCTTAGTCTTCCATCCTTTCACACTGTAGACAAACTCTCACTGAATTTTGAGATTGCCTACAGTCTTTTTTCTTTTACCATGAAACGAAGTAAAGCTGCTGATTTCCACTACGGGCGGACACTTTCCGTGGGCGGAGTTGAGCTGCTTCCCTCGCTCTGCTCAGTCCAGGATCTCAACTTCCCGCTTTTCCCGCAGGAGTCGCCGCCCTTCGTTCCAATCAATTTTTTACATAAAGAACTCCCTTTCATATGTTATTAAAGTGTACTTTTGAGGTGATCAACCATGACAAAAAATCAAATCCATGAGCGTCAACAATTAGAAATGTTAACGATTGATCAATTTCAAAGTTTATTTAGCGAAAAAGCTAGAGGCTGTTATGTAATATTGGAAAACTATATGTGGAAGAGGCCGAACATTAACGCCATTCTTAGCACTCCTATGAAATAAATCAAATCTATGTAAAGCTGAGCTTTTGCAGCCATGAATTTAAAGAAATTGCCTTAAGAAAGATACTCCGTTCGAAGAGTGTTTTACACAAAGTTTCAAACATGAAAGTAGGAAGATAAATGAAAAAAGGATGGAAGAGACCTAGTCTTCCATCCTGCTTTATTAACCCATAATATTGTAGCCTGCGTCGATGTAAATAGTTTCTCCAGTGACACCACGTGATAGGTGAGAGAGCATAACAATTGTCATATCGGCTACTTCATCTTGTTGAACATTTCGTTTTAAAGGAGCTGTTTCCTCGATTTTGTGTAAAATTGTATTAAAGGAAGGGACACCTTTTGCAGCAAGCGTACGAATAGCACCGGCTGAAATAGCATTTACGCGAATATTGTTTTGACCAATATCAGCAGCAAGATAGCGCATAGAAGCTTCTAATGCAGCCTTTGCTACACCCATCACATTATAGCCATCAAGCACTCGTTCCGCACCTAAGTAACTCATTGTAACGATAGAGCCACCCTCTGTCATATACGGATGAGCTGCTTTGGCTGTTGAAATTAGAGAGTAGGCACTTGTATCTTGTGCAAAAGCATAGCCTTCACGTGTTGTTTCTAAGAAGCGGTTGTGTAAATCTTCAGCATGAGCAAATGCTACTGAGTGGACAATACCGTGAATAACGCCAACCTTTGAGCCAATTTCATCAAATGCTGCTTTTGTACTTTCATCACTATTAACGTCACATTGAACAACAAGGGAATCAGTTTGACCAATATTGTCTAATTGTTTTTGTAATTTTTTCAATGAGCGTTCTTGACGATAAGTGAAAATAACGTTTGCACCTACATCAAATAAACGTTTTGCAATGCCCCATGCGATACTACGATCATTCGCTACACCCATGACAACAATATTTTTATCTTTTAATTGTAATAAATTATCCATCATTATGAAGAACTCCTTTGTGAGATAATATCTGTTATTAGTACCAACTACTAAAATCTTATCATACATAAAAAACTGTTGCAATAGAGTAGCCGATTATCGGGCAAAAAAAATTCATCTCTTCTATGTGAGAGACGAATTAAAAAGCAACCTATAGAGCTATATAATCTTCATACATATCTACTGCTTGATAAACAGCACTATTGATAGTGATTCTAAAGCAATTTTGGCTACGAATGGTTTGGGCAAGAATTTTGATGGCTCTTGTTTGGTCTCTATGGAAAGGAGTGTTGTCCGTTTGAAACCCATCATCTAAATATGCAAGAAAATAAGGTTTATCTTCCTGCGAATTTAATAAATCTGCCTCAGTACTCTTTCCAACGGTCTTATAAACCCATAAATCAATGGCATTTCCTAATTGGAATGCAGCAAAATATTGTAAATCATCATTATTACAATGATTTATTTTTTGAATTATTTGAATTTTTTTGAGCTCTTCCAGCAAAAATGTATTGATAGAGTAGTATATGGCCTTAGAGGGATTGAGTATCAGTTCATCGGTATGCTGAGATTTTAAAAATACCCAATTATTTAAAACTATGGCCCATGAATCGAGTGTATTTAAACATTTAGCATAAACCTGTGGAAAAATCATTTGCCATTTTGCCGCAAGATTTTTAAATTGATCAATATGGTCTTGATCGATATGAAATAAACTATGCTCTACTTGTAACTGCTCAAACATCATCATCATTCCTCCAATAGATTGGTCCGTATAGAAAAGAGCTATATGATGGATTATCATGTTGCAAAAGGTAGCAAAATATTTCATTCAAAAGAAAAGGCACCCATTGAAGGATGCCTTTTGGGTATACATACAAATTAAAGGACTATTCGAATTTTAATGAGTCACCATCAAAAGTTTCATCTGCTACTTTGATAGAGTCAGTTGGACACCCTTCAAATGCGTCTTGCATATCCTCTAATAGATCTTCTGGCACTTCAGCAGTTCCCATGTTATCATCTAAAATAACGAAGGCAATACCTTCATCATCATAATCATAAATGTCTGGCGCTGCGGCTCCACATGCGCCACAAGCGATGCATGTATCTTTATCAACTATTGTGTATTTAGCCATTTTTTTCTCTCCTTTAACGATGTTCCTACAAAGCTTCATACTCATTTTAAAGATGTTTATCTTACATTTCAACTTAAATACTATTAAATTGGAGGAATTTGCGTCAATGTTTCATCAAATTCTATTGCAAATCTTTCAAAAACTCAATACGGAACGGACGATTTCGGCTGCCTACCATGTCCTGAGAGGAAAGCGTTCAGGTCAGACCATTCAAGACATTGGCCTTTTTCAATTGCATCAATATTTTGGCTTATTACCTAAACTACCACGGACTACCTTTGATGAGGCTGTAACGTTATTTATGCAATATAGTTGGTTAAAAGTGCAGGATTCTGGTCATTTTCACATGGAAAACCTAGGTTTACAGAGAGCACAACAAACGCCAACATTTTTCTTTGATGGATGGCATTATCGAGGAAATGAGCATGTGTTTTTTGCACGTCTTTCATTAATTGTGCAAAGTTTGTCACATCAAACTGCAGATGTTCGTTCTTTTTCGCCCATCAGTAGAGATCCTGCGATTCAAACTTGGGTGCGATCCTTTTTGCAGGATCATCATTACCTACAAGGTCATTTACAACAACAATTATTAGACGAATGTACCAGTGCGCTAAAGAATCTTCCAGTTTCAGATGGTAGCAAACAGCTTGTCCTTTACCGTTTAAGTGGATATCGCTTACCTGGATGGACATGGCAACAGCTTGCCGATAAACGGAAGGAAACTGTGCTGGATAGTCAATTAGCTTTTATTGAAACACTACATATATTATTAAACGAAGTGCAACAAAGCAATGATTATCCAATGCTTAAACAAGTGGCACAAGGACTAAGAGTGAAAATATTGCTAACCGATTCTGCACAGCAAACAGCACAATTATATGAACAAGGATATTCAATTGAACAAATAGTGAAAATAAGAAAGCTGAAACAAAGTACTATTGAGGACCATTTTGTGGAATTAGCGATGTATGAACCGAACTTTTCTATTGGTCCATTCGTCTCATATAAGGAAGCTGAAAAAGTTTGGCAGGCATCGAAGCATTTTCAAACGAAAAAATTGAAAATCTTACATGAGGCTTTAAAGGAATTGAGTTATTTTCAATTAAGGCTTGTCCTTGCGAAGGGAGAAGTATAAATGGAACTGGAAGAACTATTGCATAAACATTTTGGTTACTCATCATTTCGACCAGGGCAAAGGGAAGTCATTGAAGCAATACTTCAAGAGAAAGATGTAATGGCCTTATTGCCCACAGGAATGGGAAAATCATTGTGCTATCAGCTCCCGGCCTACATTTTAGATAAACCTGTGCTAATCGTTTCTCCATTGCTTTCTTTAATGCAAGATCAGGTAGAGGAATTGAAACGTTTTGGAGAAAAGAGGGTTGTCGCCTTAAATTCCTTTTTATCTCTCACTGAAAAACGGTATGTATTACATTATTTAGAACAATATCGTTTTATTTTTACCTCTCCAGAGATGCTACTTCAACAGCAGGTGCAAGACAAATTAGCGCAAGTGAAATTAGGTTTAATCGTAGTGGACGAGGCTCATTGTATATCGCAATGGGGTTATGATTTTCGACCAGATTATTTACGGATAGGTGAGTGGCTATCAAGGCACAATCGACCTCCACTGCTAGCACTATCCGCGACTGCAACAAGTAAGGTCATGCAAGATATTCGGGAAACATTATCGTTAAAGGAACCATTTGAATTTATGTATAATGTGGATCGGCCAAATATTCATTTAGGACGCATTGTTCTAGAGGATAAGGCAGATAAAGCGAGCTGGCTTATGCGACATGTCAAAGAAACTGCTGGCCCAGGAATACTGTATGTTTCCTCACGCAAACGAGCGCAACAATATAGTGAGGCATTTTTACAAGCGGGTATTCGTACTGCAGCCTATCATGCAGGCTATGGGGCGGAGGATCGCCAATTTATTCAGCAGCAGTTTATTGATGGCGAATTGGACTGGATAGTGGCAACAAACGCTTTTGGTATGGGGATTAATAAACAAGATATTCGTCAGGTCATTCATGAATCAATGCCTGCTAATATTGCAAATTATATGCAGGAAATTGGTCGAGCAGGTCGAGATGGTGAGTCTGCGCTTGCCATTTTACTCTATAGTGATGGTGATGAAGAGCTAGCGAAGTTCGTTGTTACGGGTGATCTTCCGAGTCCACAGCATGTTGATCGCTATGAGGAACTCATTTCCCAGCAGGTACTGCCAGCACAGATGTTAAAAAATGGGGAACTAGGTGAGACGGCATTTCGTGTGTTAGACTATTGGATGCAACAAGAAACGAAGGAGCAAGTGAAGGCTCGACTAAATCATTTAGCCCTAGAAAAATACCATGCAGTCGATGAAATGTTGAAGATTATACAGACAAAAGACTGTATTCGTGAACATCTTGTCGGGTATTTCGGGCAAAAATTGCAAAAAAAACCGGAAAACTGTTGTGAAAACTGTGGAATCCATTATGATGAAATCAAGAAAGAACGCTTAACTGCCGAGAAAAAAATAGAAATGATTTCGTGGGAACGTCGATTGCAGCAACTTTTAATGGGTAATTAGACTAAATCTGACGGTCATTTACTTTTTTCGTAAAATTCGTCATAATAGAATGACAGAAAGCGTAGTAAGGTTTGGGGGAAAGACGAATGAGTAAAGAAGATTATCGCGATAAAATAGAAGAACATCGACAATCATTTGAAGATGAGCAAAACGAACAGCAAACATTGTCGAGAGTTTCCAGAATGAATAAAAATGGAGATAAAAACAAAAAGCCAAAAAATCCGAAACGAAGAACACCGTTAATGACTATACTTTTTGTGATATTTATCCTTATCCCATTAACTATTCTTGTTTATTTTTGGAAGTTTTACGAACCAGGGAAATCAATAGAGCAAGCTGAGAAGGACTCAGCTGAACAGGTCGTCGAAATGGATTCTTCAGAGGCTTCCGCATCTGACAAAGACAAAAATAAAGACAAAGGCGATCAAGCTGATCAAAAATCAAACGAGCCATCTAAAGAAGATGCTGATAAAGTAACGGCAGATCAAAAAGAAGCTGAGGCAGCGAAAAAAGCACAAGAGGCAAAAAATGCTGAAGAAGCACGTAAAGCTGAAGAAGCAAGAATAGCTCAGCAACAGGCAGAGGCAGCGAAAAAGGCTGAAGAGGCTAAAAAAGCAGAAGAAGCGAAACAAAATGCTAAAGCAAGTACACACACTGTCAAAGCAAATGAGAACTTATTCCGTATTGCATTAAATCATTATGGTGATGGTAGTGAAGCGACTTTAGCTAAAATTCGTGCTGCTAATGGTATGTCTTCAAATACCGTTATGGTTGGGCAAGTAATTAAACTTCCTTAAATAAAAGCCATATAATGGTCATATAGTTTAGCAAGTATAAAATAAAGGACAAACGTTCACACCAAAACGTACGTCTGATTTAGCAAAAAGACGATTCTTCATAAGAAACGAATCGTCTTTTTGCTGTCGTAAGGAGAAGTGAGAGAATGCTTTATATAGGGCTATTGCTTATCATAGTGGTCATCTTTTTGCTTTATATGTGGAAGGTGGCGCATGAGAACAATGTTTTACATCACCAGCTATTATTAAAGGGAGAGCCGGAAAAGGTACGTTTATTTTTTATTTCAGATGTTCATTTGCGTAAAATTAATAAAAGAATGATTGCACAGCTAACAGAACACTTTGATGCGGTCATTATTGGTGGAGATTTAGCAGATAATCGCACACCCATTTCACGTATTCATGACAATTTACAATTATTAACCTCCATTGGACCAACTTATTTTGTATGGGGAAATAATGATAGAGAAGTGGGAGAAGATCGGCTGAAGAGTATTTTGCAGAAATATCATATTCAAATTATTGTCAATGATGCGGTGCTGTTACCTACGAAAAACCGCTTCTGGCTTAGTGCAATTGAGGATACAACGATTAAAGAATATAGCTTTGAAAAAGCCTTTAAAAAAGTTGGAGAGCGTGATCTAGTTGTTTTTATTGCGCATAATCCAGAGGTTTTTGCAAAAGTCCGCGCTAAGTACCGTGCTGATTTAATGATGGGAGGACATTTACATGGAGGGCAGATTCGATTTGGTCCATATGGTGTCCATCCTAATGGTTCTTATCGAGAGCGAGATGGTGTCATGACTTTAGTAAGCAATGGTTATGGTACTACATTATTGCCCATGAGACTTGGTGCCAAACCACAATGTCATATAATCGACATCGATATTTCAAGTAAATAAACAAACAAAACTTGCTAGAAGGCGTATAATATATAGGAATCGTCTATTTTCATAATGGATGTAAGCAAGGAACAGCCACTAAAGCTGTCCAAATTCGATTGGAGTGTCAAGAAATGCAGCAAGCAGATGCCATTATTGTTGGAGGAGGCCCATGTGGTTTAGCAGCAGCAATAGCTTTGCAAAATATTGGATTAAACCCCATTGTCATTGAAAAGGGTAATATCGTCAATGCGATTTATCATTATCCTACACATCAAACTTTTTTTAGTACAAGTGAACGATTAGGAATTGGCGATGTGCCATTTATTATTGAAGGACGTAAGCCCAAGCGGAATCAAGCGCTTGTATATTATCGAGAAGTTGTTCGATTAAAAAATATTCAAGTTAACCGCTTCGAAAAAGTGCAAAGTGTCGTGAAAAATAATGGTATGTTTACTGTTACTTCAGACAAGGATAAATATGAAACACCTCATGTCATTATTGCGACAGGCTATTATGATCATCCTAATTTTTTAAATATCACTGGTGAACAATTACCTAAAGTTTTCCATTACTTTAAAGAGGGGCATGAATTTTTTGATACGGATGTTCTTGTTATAGGAGGCAAAAATTCAGCTGTAGATGCAGCATTGGAATTAAATAAGGCAGGTGCTCGCGTAACGGTTGCCTATCGTGGAAGTGAATACTCTCCAAGTATTAAGCCATGGGTATTACCTGAATTTGAGGGGGTAGTCAAAACGGGAGAAGTTGACATGCATTTTAATACGAATGTGTTAGAGATTCGTGAGCATGAAGTGGTTTTAGAAATAGATGGCCAAGAAAAGGTGTTGCACAATGATTTTGTCTTTGCCATGACTGGCTATCATCCTGATCATTCCTTTATTAAAGCCATGGGTGTTGATATTGACGAAGAAACGGGCCGCCCTTATTTTACACCGGAAACGATGGAAACAAATGTCGAAGGTTTGTTTATCGCAGGCGTAATTGCTGCGGGGAATAATGCCAACGAAATTTTTATTGAAAACGGACGTTTCCATGGGGATTGTATCGCTCAAACTATTGCTCAAAGAAAAGGATAATGGTGAGGCTGTATAGGCGTGTAGCTTATACAGCCTTTTTAGTAAGGAGGAATAGGATTGATTGGTTTGTACTGGCTCTTCAGTTATTTAATAGGAAACTTCATGACAGCATTTTTCGTTGGAAAGATATATGGTGTCAATTTGCAGGAAGAACGCAGTAAAAATTTAGGTGCGCGCAATGCAGGAAGCGTCCTTGGCAAGAGGGCCTTTCTTCTGACATTTCTTGGCGATGCCTTGAAGGGTGTGCTCGTGGTAGGCTTAGGCCGTTTATGGTATTTAGAAGAATGGGTTATTGTTAGTGGTGCAGCCTGTGTGATTGCAGGTCATTTATATCCTTTCTGGCTAAAATATAAGGGAGGAAAGGGAGTAGCAACTTTTATTGGAGTTGGTCTCGCTTTATCACCAGGCTTGTTTTTATGGATGATTGCAGGTACTGGGGCCGTACTGATGTTAACAAGGAGCTTAACATTAGGCATGGTTGGTGGTTTTATTTTTTATGTTGGCGCCATCATTCAGGCTGGCCTATTAGTGCCCTACGCACTTTTGATGATGGCAATCGTGTGTATGCTCATAAGACATATGTCTAATATTAAGGAGTCATGGAAAAGAGGGAAGTAAAGAGATGTATTGGTGTAAAATAGCTCAAACAAATGAAGAGTATGAGGCGATTGCGCGATTGAATTATGAGACATTTGTGGAGGAAATACCACAGCATGAACCAAATACGCAAAGACTAAAGGTTGACCGATTCCATGAGCAAAATACATATATAGTGGTGTATAAAAAAACAGAATTAATTGGAATGGTAGCATTTAGAGATCAAAGACCCTTTTCAATTGATGAAAAAATTGGGAAGGTGGAGCAATTTTTACCGCAAGAGGTTTGTGACAAGATTTGTGAAATACGCTTACTTGCTGTGAAAAAAAATTATCGAACTGGGCGAGTCCTATTGAAGCTCACTCAAGCTTTAAATACATTTGCCTATGAAAAGGGCTATACGGCAGCCGTAATTTCGGGAACAACGCGTGAAGAAAAGCTCTATAAGCAAATGGGTTTTCAACAATTTGCTCCAGCTGTTGGAGTAACGGATGCCCAGTTTTTACCTATGGTGCTTACTAGAGATGTATTTGAACATGACCTACAACGTAGGCTTGCAAAAGATAACTATACTTTTTATCCTGGACCAGTTAAGCAATTAGAGACTATAGGATATACCAATTTATCGCATCGTTCGCTAAGTTTTAAGGCAATCTATGAACGAGTACAGCAAAAGTTACTACAATTAGCGAATACCAAGCATGTTGGAATAATCGTTGGAACTGGAACATTGGCCAATGAGGTGATGCTTGCTCAATTACAGGCACAGCAATTAGGGAAAGGTCTTATTCTAACAAATGGGGAATTTGGTGAGCGGTTGAGAAAACAAGCAGTCCGTTGGTCATTAGATTTTGATGTCGTTGAACAAGAATGGGGAACACTATTTGATTGCGAGAAAATAGCGTTATTATTAGAAACTAGAGCATATGAGTGGGTGTTGGTCGTGCATGGGGAAACCTCGACGGGGACTTGTAATAATTTAGATGGTCTTAGTCAATTGGCAAAGTGTTATAATGTGAAGCTATGTGTAGATAGCATCAGTACGTTCGGTGCTATGCCATTTTCGTTACAGGATTGTTATTTGGCTACTGCAGTGAGTGGGAAAGCAATTGGGGCAGTAAGTGGGCTCGCATTTGTATTTTCACAATACTTAGCACAATCCGCCACTACATTGCCTGCATACTTGGACTTAGCAAATTACCAGCAAGGTGCCATACCTTTTACGCTTCCAGCCGTATTGCTTGGTAATTTAGATGAGTCTTTACAAGCCTATCCTGTCCGCTATGAGCAGCTACAGCAACGTTTTGAGGCACTACTGCAGCTGCCCTATATGCACTTTCAATTACCAACAACTCGGTACCCAATGCTTATAACCATTCAACTGCCAAAGACACTTTCAAACCTACACATCGATTTAGCCTTAAATGGACTATTAGTTCATGGTGATAGCCCATATTTACGTCAAAGAGGATTTCTTCAGTTTGCTGTCATTCAGCCAGATTTCGACGATGCTCTTGTACGTCTTAATGAAATGCTGCACTACTATGAACAAATAATCGAGGCATAAGCAAGTGCTCAATATGAATACATTGACTTTACAGGAAAAAATCCTTTAAATTTAAAGGCTCTCCAGTTGTGTTAAGTCCAATTAATAATTTTAATCGTGCCTTTTGACCATTTATTCCCGTGGCAAATATCGCACCTAAGTCTTCCAGCATTTTACCGCCACCAATATATCCATAGACACCTTCTGCTATTCCATTAAAGCAGCGGGAAACGAGGACTACAGGAATATTTCGTTGGATCAGACTCTCAATGCCTTTAACAACAGAAGGTGGGACATTTCCTTGACCTAACCCTTCAAGCACAACCCCCTCATATTTACATGCGAGCACAACATCTAGTAAATCTTCTTCCATACCAGCATAAACTTTTAGCATGGCTACGCGTTTAGATAAATTATTAATGTCTACGTATTGACGACGAATTGGTGCATGATGGAACAAAATACGTGATTTTGTAATCAGCCCAATTGGTCCATATTGTGGGGATTGGAAGGTATTGACCGAACTTGTGCTCGTTTTCGTTGTATTGACGGCAAGATGTACCTCATCGTTCATCACAACGAGAACGCCTTTGTCGCGAGCTTCATCATCGACCGCTACCCGGATTGCCTCCATTAAATTATAAATACCATCTGCTCCAAGCTCATTGGATGAGCGCATCGCCCCTGTCAATACAATGGGAATGGCTAAATTTGTAGTCAGTTCTAAGAAATAGGCAGTTTCTTCTAATGTATCTGTACCATGTGTAATGACAACACCATCGATTTGCGTTGCTGTAGTTTGCTCCATAATCAAGTTGCGTAATTGAAGCATTTCTTTTGGCGTGATATGTGGAGAAGGTAGGTTAAAAGCTTCTATTTCAATAATGGTTGCTAATGAATTAAGTTTATTGCTCTCTTTCATGAGCGGATTTTCTTTATTGGGCATAACTGCTCCTTCAGCACTCATCGCCATGGAGATTGTGCCGCCAGTATGAATTAATAAAATTGTTTTTTTCATAAAAAATAAAATCTCCTTTTAAAAAGTTTTTTTGTCATTACATGGTATAATAATAGCAGTCTATTGTTGAAAGGAGCCGGCATCATGATCATTTTATTATCTGCTGCCATTGCTCCCGGTCTAGCGCTTTTTAGTTATTTCTATTTGCGCAATCAAATGGCTACGGAGCCAAGAAGAACTTTATTACAAACATTTTTATACGGTGCATTTTTAACGTTCCCGATTCTGTTTTTACAATATGTACTAACAGAGGAAGGGGTTTTTCGATATTTTTACCTTCAAGACGTTCTTTTCTCTAGTGTTGTTGAAGAATTTTTTAAATGGTTTGTGCTATTAATTGCCATCTACAATCATGTTGAATTTGATGATCCATATGACGGTATATTGTATGGGGCAAGTATATCACTTGGTTTTGCCACAATCGAGAACGTACTTTATTTATTATCCTTTGGCTTGGATACCGCATTTATGCGCGCCTTATTGCCTGTATCAAGTCATGCATTATTTGGCGTAGTCATGGGCTACTATTATGGACGTGCTAAGTTTTCAAAGTTTGCCAAGACGAAAGAAATGATTGCTATGGCGCTTTGTGCACCAGTGGTACTTCACATTCTATACAATACAATATTATCATTTAAAGGTCACTGGATTTATTTAATGATTCCTTTTATGCTGTTTTTATGGTGGTTTGGCCTACGAAAGGTGAAACTAGCGCATTATCATCTAGTACAACATTTGCATATGCATAAAAAAATTTAAAGCGTAGAAATCGTCAAGATTTCTACGCTTTATTCTTTTTTATCATGTATAAATTGCCTCTTTTGTTTCAAGCTATAAAAAAAAGGAGTGATAAAAGTGCGTTTAGTAAGCATACTTTTTGCTTTGATATTAGGAATTAGTATAATTGCGATTCCTCAAAATGAAGTGATTGCCTTTAGTGACCAGCAAATTACTCGTGGTGCCTATGGAGATGATGTCATTGAATTGCAAGCAAGGCTACAATACTTAGGTTTTTATAAGAGTAAAATTGATGGGAAATTTGGCTATAACACATACTGGGCATTACGTAATTTCCAAGAGAAATATGGTTTACCAGTAGATGGTATCGCTGGAGCGAAGACCAAAAAAACGATAGCTGGCTATTCTGATTACGATGAAAAATGGGTGAAAGCGCAATTAAATGCCGGTAATCAATTTACCTACTATGGTGGCGTTCCTCTTGATCAGCAAGTGAATAAAGGGACTAGTACAGGTAGTGGTGCCGGTAGTGGTGGAGGAAATAGTAGTGGCACTACTAATAACAATGGAACACAAACTCAAGTTCCTCCTAAATATACAGAGCGTGATTTACAGCTAATGGCGAATGCTGTGTATGGAGAAGCTAGGGGAGAGCCATATGAGGGACAAGTAGCCGTAGCGGCAGTTATTTTAAACCGTTTAGAAAGTCCCGATTTCCCGAATACGATTTCTGGTATTATATTCCAACCTTTAGCGTTTACAGCTGTAGCAGATGGACAAATTTGGTTAGAGCCTAATGATAGAGCAAAAGAAGCTGTTATTGATGCAATGAATGGCTGGGATCCATCTGAAAATGCTTTGTATTACTTCAATCCGAAAACGGCAACAAGTAAATGGATTTGGTCTCGTCCACAAATTAAACAAATTGGAGAGCATATTTTCTGTTCATAGAAAGGAGGAACATAGATGAAAACTTGGCTCGTGGTCTTAACGATAGCTGTTATCGGGTTAGGGGCATATAGTATAGATTTACATGGTGATAAAGAAGATTTACAACGTACTGTTCTAGCGCAGTATACCGATAAGCTAACAGATGCATCTGAAAAACTATCTCATCTACAGCGATCAGTCTCACAATCCCTACTGTTTCAAGATGAGCAAGCCATTCACAGTGAATTAGATTCTGTTTGGCGTTTGAGCTCAGAAGTTCGTTCTTCCATTGCTAATATTCCGATAGGGCAAGAACTATCCAATGAATGGATGAATTATTTAGGACGACTTGGCGATGAAGCGAAGAGAACTGCAAAAACAGGCGATTATGAAGCTTGGCGTGAAAAAATGCCACAGGTCTCTACGAATTTACAAGCTCTTTCTGATGATTGGACAGCTGCAACCGTTGATTTTTATAAACATAATGGAAAAATGGATGTTTGGCTGCAGCAAGTCGATAATAAAAATCCAAACACGAACTTTGATAAAGTGAAAGACACGTTAAAAGGTTATGGAGAAAAAGATTTCCCGCTGACATTATCTGAGTCAGATTGGCAGAAAAAAATTGCATTAAAAGCTTTACAGGATGCTGAAATTACAGAAAAAGAAGCGTTGGAAAAAGTGAAGCATTTATTCCCAGTTATTAAAGATGCAACATTTACAGTCACAAAAAGTAGTGACACCGCACCATATCCTTTCTATCACATACAATTCCATCAAGGGATTCGTTTAGGGTATGCGGATTTAACGGTAAAAGGAGGACATTTACTGTCCTATTTAGTAGAACGCCCTGTTGACGAAGCGAAGCAGTCACAAGAGGAAATTCTCAAAAAAGCCGAAGATTATGTCAAGAAATTAGGCATGAACGATTTAGCTTATGTGGAATCGCGTGAAAACCATCAGGCATGGCATGTAACGTTTGCCCGTGTACATCCAGGGGATAACGCATTAATTTATGCTGATGGTGTTCAACTTAAATTAGCAAAAGATACAGGTGAGTTGTTAGGGGCAAACGCGATGGAATACATTCAAGAAGAAAATATTAAAAAGCAAACAGCAAAACCAATCGATTGGAAAACATTCTTCCAGGATGATATTCAAGTGCAAGAAGTAAAAAATATTTATACAGATAATGGTGAATTTGAACAACGTCTATGCTATGAGGTCATTGCCTTGCGTGATGGTAAAACACAAGAAACATTTAGAATCGTCATTGATGCAGAAAATCATAATGTTTTAAAAGTGGAATATTTAACTTAATAATAAGAAAATACTACCAATTTTTATAGCCAAAATTAATATCTCATGAGATAATTAAACCATATTTATTGTACGGGGAGATGCTCATGGAGATTAAAATTGGCACACAATTACAACTTGAACCGACTTATACAGAGCGTGTGGAGAAATTCCGCTGTAAAGTTGTAGAGCAACAAGACCATATTCTTTATATTGATTATCCAATTAATATGGCGACAAAGAAAACAGCATTTTTGATAGATGGCTCAGAATTTAGAGCAACCTTTCGCACTGAGGACAAACAATCATTTGCCTTTAATACGGAGGTAATAGGCCGTAAAGCGGGCCATATACCTATGATTATGTTGCATTGCCCAAAGCCAGAGGAATTTATTAAAATTCAACGACGAGAATATGTACGAGTTGAAACACCCGTGGATGTGGCCGTTCAGTTCAAGGATCACAAATATCAGTTAGTTGCTTCGGATATTAGTGCAGGAGGCTTGGCCCTCATTTTGAAAGGTGAAGTGGCTTTCAATGATGGGGATGAGGTGAAATTAACGGTTGCCTTACCATTTGCCAATGGGGATGTGAAATACGTGATAACAGAGGCAATTGTCGTGCGTATTTTTGAAAAAGATTCTAAACGAATTGCAACAATCCAGCTAACGGATTCAGATGATGTTGACCAACAACATATCGTGCGCTTTTGCTTTGAGCGTCAATTAGGCAATCGTCGTAAAGAATTGAATCCCTTTAATGCTTAATATTTTGCATAGTAATTTTTTAAAAGCCCTCTCCTAGCAGAGGGCTTTTTATAGGTTATATGATACAATATGAGGTGACAGAAAGTAGGGAAGAATATGAAGAAAAACATTCAAATTGCGATAGACGGGCCTGCTGGTGCCGGTAAAAGTACTATTGCAAAAATTGTTGCTGAGGCACTTGATTTTACTTACATCGATACAGGTGCAATGTATCGAGCAGTTACGTATAAAGCGATGCAACAAAACATACATTTAGATGATGAAGCAAAATTAGCTGAAATGTTAGCAGCAAGTACCATTGATTTAAAGCCATCTCCACAGGGACAGCTTGTCTTTTTAGATGGTCACAATGTATCAGCTGATATTCGATCAAATGAAGTCACTTCATCAGTTTCTCAAGTAGCTGCCCATGCAAAGGTTCGTGAGTTATTAGTAGCTCAACAACAAAAGCTGGCAGCAAACGGTGGCGTCGTTATGGATGGCCGCGATATTGCTACACATGTATTGAAAGATGCAGAACTAAAGATTTTTATGTCTGCAACGGTAGAGGAACGCGCAAGAAGACGATTTATAGATAATCAAAAAAGAGGAATCGACTCTTCACTTGAAAAACTTCAGGAAGAAATTGCATTACGTGATAAAAAAGATAGTGAGCGTGAAGCATCACCACTTATCCAAGCAGAAGATGCCGTATTTTTAGATACGACAGCGTTGTCTATCGAAGATGCAGCACAAGCTATTTTAAAATTAGCAGAAGAAAAAATGCTATAAATCCTAAAATTTCAGACATTTTTCAAATTTAAAGGATTTATTTTTGTCTTTGTCTTCAATATCGAATAAAATAGTAAGGGAAGATGCGAAGGAGGGTTACATATGTCTGAAGAAATGAACTATGCAGAACAAACGTTTAACGAGGGTGATATCGTCAAAGGTATTGCAGAGCAAGTTGATGAAAAAGCAGTATCTGTATCAATTCCAGGTGCACCATTTGATGGTATTGTCCCAATCAGTGAATTATCAAGCTTGCACATTGAGAAAGCTTCTGATGTCATCTCTGTTGGGGATGAGTTAGATTTGATGATTACAAAGGTTGAGGAAGAAAATTTTGTCCTATCAAAACGTAAAGTGGATGCTTTAAAAGCATGGGATACACTTGAGCAACAATTTACCGCAGGAGAAATTTTCGAAGCGGAAGTGAAGGATATTGTTAAAGGTGGTCTTGTCGTAGATTTAGGTGTACGTGGCTTTGTACCAGCATCGCTTGTAGAAGACTACTTTGTCGATGATTTTGAGGGCTATAAAGGCAAAACATTAAGCTTTAAAATTGTTGAACTTGATAAAGAAAAGAATCGCTTAATTTTATCTCATCGCGCAGTAGTGGAATCAGAAAAAGCTTCACAAAAGCAAAATGTTATTAATCAAATTAAGGCTGGCGATGTTTTAGATGGTAAAGTACAGCGTTTAGCATCGTTTGGAGCATTTATTGACCTTGGTGGTATCGATGGGCTTGTCCACATTTCACAAGTGTCTCATGAGCATGTAAGCGATGTGAGTGAGGTTTTATCAGAAGGACAAGGTGTAACTGTAAAAGTTCTATCTGTTGATCCAGCAAATGAACGCATTTCATTATCAATCAAAGAAACGATCCCTGGACCTTGGTCTAATATCGAAGAACGTGCAGCAAAAGGTGCTATTTTAGACGGGAAAGTGAAACGTCTTACATCTTTCGGCGCATTTGTGGAAGTTTTCCCAGGTGTTGAAGGATTAGTGCACATTTCGCAAATCGCTCACAAACATATCAATACACCACATGAAGCATTAAAAGAAGGACAAGAAGTACAAGTAAAAGTCCTTGATGTCAATGCTGAAGACGGCCGATTAGCGCTAAGCATTAAAGAATTACTCGAAAATCCAGAAGCAGAAGAAGTGATTGACTACGAATTACCAGAAGAAAACACAGGCTTCTCATTCGGAGACGTTATTGGCGATCAATTAAAAAACTTTAAATAAGAAGAACGCGAGGATACAAGATTGTATCCTCGCTTTTTGTTGGAGTGATGAGATAGGATTTGCAAAGTGATAGATAGAATCATTGAAATGGGAGAAAACCTATAAAGGATAGGAGTCAAAAAGTGGCGGATAGAACTGGCAAAATGGCGGATACATCTTACAAGATGACGGTGAGGCAGCGAAGTGGGATAAACCTCTAAAAGTGATAGTTAAAAGCATCGAAGACGGAAATCCATAAAGTGACGGATAAACCTTGCAAAATGACGGATAGAATCCCAAAAGTGACGGATAGACCTCACAAAGTGATGGATAGGAAGTTCGAAATGACGGATACAACTCTCGAAGTGACGGATACAGCCCGCAATATAACGAAAAAGCCTTCCAATTAATAGAAACCAAAAAGCGACGGATTTACCCTCAAAAAATCCTCCACCTACGTACTCAAAATACATCATAAAACCGCGAAAATAAATCGTTTGGATTGGTAAAGCCATACATAGCGTTCTACTTTATGGATATGATATGATATAATGGCATTTTTCGTGTATAATAGCGAAAGACAAGAAGTTGGAAGGATGAAGTACAGATGACGAAACCAGTAGTAGCCATCGTAGGTCGTCCGAACGTAGGTAAGTCGACGATTTTTAACCGTATCGTTGGAGAGCGTGTGTCTATTGTGGAAGATATCCCAGGCGTAACACGTGATCGTATTTATAGTTCGGCAGAGTGGTTAACACACGATTTTAATATTATTGATACAGGTGGGATTGAAATTGGGGACGAGCCGTTTTTAGAGCAAATTCGTCAACAAGCTGAAATCGCCATTGAAGAAGCGGACGTTATTATTTTTATGACAAATGGTCGTGAAGGAGTAACGGCAGCCGATGAGCAAGTAGCTAAAATTTTATACAAAACTAAGAAACCCGTTGTACTAGCAGTCAATAAAATCGATAATCCTGATATGCGTGAAATGATTTATGATTTTTATGCATTGGGCTTCGGTGAGCCTTGGCCAATTTCTGGCTCTCACGGCTTAGGTTTAGGGGATTTATTAGACGAATGTGCGAAACATTTCCCGAAAGAAGATGAAGAGCAGTACGGAGATGATGTAATTAAATTCTCATTAATCGGTCGTCCGAATGTGGGGAAATCATCTTTAGTGAATGCTTTCTTAGGTCAAGATCGAGTAATTGTTAGTGATATTGCGGGTACGACACGCGATGCAATTGACACACCTTATGCGTATGATGATCAGGAATATGTCATTATTGATACTGCCGGTATGCGTAAAAAAGGGAAAATTTATGAGACGACCGAGAAATATTCTGTTTTGCGTGCGTTACGTGCGATTGAACGTTCAGACGTTGTGTTAGTGGTTATGAATGCGGAAGAAGGTATTCAGGAGCAAGATAAGAAAATTGCTGGGTATGCACATGAGGCCGGAAAAGCAGTTGTGATCGTTGTAAATAAATGGGATGCTATCGAGAAAGACGAAAAAACGATGAATGTTTTTACGCAGCAAATTCGTGAGCATTTCCTATTTTTAGACTATGCACCGATAATTTTCGTTTCGGCTAATACGAAACAGCGTGTTCATCAAATTTTACCGATTATCCAACGTGTTAGTGAGAATCATGCGATGCGTATTCAATCTTCTATTTTAAATGAAGTCATAGAAGATTCTGTAGCACGTAATCCTGCGCCAACCGATAAAGGTCGCCGTTTACGTATTTACTACGCTACACAGGTTGCAATTAAACCACCAACGTTTGTGGTATTTGTGAATGAACCTGAGCTTATGCACTTCTCTTATGAACGTTTCTTAGAAAATCGTATTCGTGAAACATTCGACTTTGAAGGAACGCCGATTCGTTTAATTACACGTGCTCGTGCTTAAAGTTATCGTCATACACATACAATACGCCAACCCGACACAATTGTTGGGTGGCGTCTTTTTACAAGAAAATAAAGTAGTGTAGACAACCCACAATAAGGGAGGATTTTTTTTATGGAAAAAGTTTGTGTGTTAGGGGCAGGCTCTTGGGGGTCTGCGCTGGCAATGGTACTGGCGGAAAATGGCCATGATACGCTTGTATGGACACATCGAGCTGAACAGGCAGAAGAAATCAACCGTATGCATACCAATAAAAAATATTTACCTGAAACGGTCTTGCCAACAAATTTACATGCTACGAGTGATATTGCAAAGGCAGCAACACATGCTGAAACAATCGTTGTAGCTGTGCCGACAAAAGCAATTCGTGAGGTTTGTGAAAAATTGACGGCTGAATTAACTAAAAAAGTTTTATTTGTACATGTTTCAAAAGGAATTGAGCCTGACTCTTTAAAGCGAATTTCTGAAATATTAGCAGAGAGCTTACCTGCTGAAAAAGTGGATGAAATTGTAGTGCTTTCAGGGCCAAGTCATGCTGAGGAAGTAGTCCTTCATCATCCTACAACGGTTACAGCTGCATGTGCGGACATAGATGCTGCTGAAAAAGTACAGGATTTATTTATGAATCAATTTTTCCGTGTTTATACAAATGACGATGTAATTGGTGTAGAAATTGGTGGGGCACTGAAAAATGTTATCGCTTTAGCTGCAGGCATTACCGATGGCTTGAATTACGGGGATAACGCGAAAGCCGCATTAATTACGCGAGGACTTGCGGAGATTACTCGTTTAGGTGTAAAAATGGGTGGTAATCCATTTACGTTCTCAGGGCTTACAGGCATGGGTGATTTGATTGTAACGTGTACAAGCGTTCACTCAAGAAACTGGCGAGCAGGTAATATGTTAGGGCAGGGCATGAAGTTACAAGAGGTTCTCGATCAAATGGGGATGGTTGTAGAGGGTGTACGTACTACAAAGGCTGCCTTTCAATTAGCAGAAAAGTATGGTGTGGCAATGCCCATTTCTACAGAGCTTTATAGTGTACTCTTTAATGAAGTAGAACCGAAAGTGGCAGTAGACGCACTTATGATGCGCATGAAGAAACGTGAAATTGACGAGATGAAGCATTAATATTATTTTTATGATTAAATTTGTCATGAAACGGACATAAATAAGGTGTCTCGGTGAATCTACTGAGACACCTTATTATGTGCTAGTAATTGAATAGTTAAAGCATTTTAAAAGGTTGTCCATTTCTTGATAGTTATGGGACAACTATTTCTTTTTAACAAAGGCACATAGTATAATATACTTTGATTGTGTCTTGACATAGAAAGAAAGGTGGTTATTTGAAATGGGCCCGTTAGCTCATATGCCTGCTTTGGATGTAATGTGGGTATCGTTTTATTGTATAGGCTTTATGATTATATCAGTCGGCTTAATTTATTTAGCTCGTAACAAGATTTCGAATGTATTTTTACGAACAATCGTAAATTTATGTGCATACATACTGTTTGGACTTGGCACATTTTTAATGGTACTTATAGTTGCCACATGGCCAGCATAATAAATAACGAGGTGTCAGTAACATGAAAAAACTAAGTGCTCTTCTGTTGGTAATTGCAACCGCCATATTGTTAGTAGGGTGTGCGTACCCAGAAGACGAGAAAAGGGCGAAGGTAACGCCTGATGTGGACCAACTTGCAGCTGTACAGCGTGCTGTTAATGAATACCGTGAAGCAACTGGTGGGCTAGTACCCATTAAAAATAGCGAATTAGATACAGATTTATATATCAAGTATTTAATTGATTTTGAAAAGCTTATGCCGAAGTATTTGTCGACGATCCCTGGAAACGCCTATGAAAAAGGCGGTATATATCAGTATATTATTTGGGATCCTGAGCATGAAGCGACCGTTAAACTAGTAGATTTAAATGCTGCAGAGCGCATTCGCGAAATAGGAATTCGGAAACTATCTACACAATATTTACCAATAACAGGTTCATCATCTGATAATGTGTACCAAATTAATTATAAGGATTTGGGCTATAAAACAGAGGTTACTGTGAAAAGCCCCTATTCTGGCGTCGAATTACCGCTCTTTATGACTGGTGACGGTGAATTGCATGTAGATTATTCCATTGATTTAGGACAACTTCTAAAAGAAGACAAGCCGGATGTCAAACCGGGCGATGATATTCGCCAATTACTTGTCGATAAATTTCCTGTAGTACCTGCCTACTCTGTTCCGTATACAGTGGACGAGAAGGGTGAGCCAGTTTATGATATGGACACTTATAAGGCAGATGTCAAGAAGGCTCAAGAACGACAAAAACAAGAGGCAGAAGCCGCCAAGAAAAAAGAAGAATAATCAACAAGCTCCTTACATTTGTGAGGGGCTTTTTCATATTTGTCTACAAGCTCGCATATAGTGAAAAAGCGTAGATAAAGGAGGCAGAAACCTTGAGTGAAGCAGTATTTAGAGAAATTGCAGAGCGAACAAATGGCGATGTTTATATTGGTGTTGTCGGTCCAGTACGTGTAGGTAAATCAACATTTGTAAAAAAGGTAATGGAATCCGTCGTGTTACCAAACATTGTGGATGAAACAGAAAGAATGCGAGCACAGGATGAGTTGCCACAAAGTTCTCCGGGGCCAGTCATTATGACTGCTGAGCCGAAGTTTGTGCCTGCCCAAGCAACCCGTATTGTGGTCGGTGACGATGAAATGCCATTTCAAATTCGATTAGCAGATTGTGTAGGTTACATTATCGAAGGAACAAAAGGCTATGAAGATGAAAATGGTCCAAAATTTGTTCATACTCCTTGGCATACAGAGCCTATTCCGTTCCAAGAAGCAGCGAAAATAGGTACGGATAAAGTAATTCGCGATCATGCGAATATTGGAATTGTAGTGACAACTGATGGAACGGTTAACGGTATTAGTCGTCGAGCTGCTGAGAGGGCAGAAGAAGAGATTGTTGAGCAACTAAAGGAAATTGGCAAGCCTTTTGTCATTCTACTTAATTGCCAAATGCCAGCTAGAGAAGAAACTGTTCAACTGCGCAATGAGTTGTTTGAACGTTATAATGTTCCCGTTATCGCCATTGCAATTGATCAAATGAGAGAAACTGATATTCAGTATATTTTACAAGAGGCATTATTTGAATTCCCAATCCGTACGATAGAGGTGGAGAAGCCAGATTGGTTAGATGTGTTAGATGCCTCACATCCATTAAATGTTGCATTGATTGATTCGATGGAAGAAGTACTTTCTTCTGTTATGAAAATTAGAGATGTGCAACAAGCATCCGATGCTTTTAAAGCTATTGATTTTATTGATCAAAGTGAAGTAGTCCATGTAGATGCTGGTATTGGCACAGCTGTAATTCGTGTGTCCTTACAGGGTGAACTATATAAATCGGTTTGTAATGAGTGGTTAGAAGAACCAATTGAAACGAAAAAAGATTGGCTACTGTTTATTAAAGAAGCAGCAGAGGCAAAAGAAGCTCAAAAGCGCTTTAAAAGTGCCATTCATGATGCGGATACAACAGGCTATGGTGTTACATTACCAATGATGCAGGAATTTGAGCCAACAGCCCCAGAATTAATTAAGCAAAATAATTTCTTTGGTGTACGAATGAAAGCGAAGGCGCCATCTTATCACATTATTCGTGTCGATATGGATTCAGAATTTGCCCCGCTAATCGGCTCTGAGTTCCATAGTCAGCAACTTTTAAAAGATTTGAACCATGCTTATTTACATGATCGTGATGCTCTATGGAATACACAACTTTTTGGAACACCATTACATGAAGTATTAAAAGAAGGTATTCGATATAAAATGGATGCAGTTCCAAATACAGCCAAAAAACGTATGCGTCAAACGATCGAACGTATGGTAAACGAAGGTGATCGTGGGTTAGTCACATTTATTTTATAGTGATAAAAAATAATAAGAAGTGTAAAAAATAGGAAAAGGGCTTTTCGTTTTTATGCGAAAAGTCCTTTTTTTTGATTTTTTGGGTGAAAAACTGATTTTTTGGTTATAATCATGAATGAATACAGTTGCGTAGCGGTTTTCTATGTGTTACTCTTTTTACAGAATTGGTTCATGACCCTTTGAGAGGAGGTGAATGGTGTGAATAAAACAGAATTAGTAAACTCTGTTGCTGAAGC
Source organism: Lysinibacillus fusiformis (assembly GCF_003049525.1). Taxonomy (GTDB): domain Bacteria; phylum Bacillota; class Bacilli; order Bacillales_A; family Planococcaceae; genus Lysinibacillus; species Lysinibacillus fusiformis. The sequence continues at coordinate 109,729 of NZ_PYWL01000002.1, forward strand.
TGCAGGTCTTTCTAAAAAAGACGCTTCTAAAGCAGTTGAAGCTGTATTTGATACAATTCAAGATGCTCTTGCAAAGGGTGACAAAGTACAATTAATTGGTTTTGGTAACTTCGAAGTACGTGAACGTGCGGCTCGTAAAGGTCGTAACCCACAAACTGGTAAAGAAATCGAAATCGCTGCTAGCAAGGTACCTGCTTTCAAACCAGGTAAAGCGCTTAAAGACGCAGTAAAATAATACTCGTCTAGTAGTTACATAGAGCAGTCTTCATGTGAACAACATGAAGACTGCTCTTTTTAACTTCAAGTTGACTATACATAATGATAATAAAAGCTAGATTTGCTAACTTGCAGCAATTTTTTTGTGAAACAAGTAAGTCATTTTGCGCTTACCTTTTGGATGTGCTACGATGCATAGGGAAATGTGTAATGTTTTGATACGCAGGAGGTTTTTTCGAATGTCGAATATAGATTTATTGAAAATAGAAGAAGCAGTAAAAATGATTTTAGAGGCGGTAGGTGAAGACGTAAATCGAGAAGGTTTATTAGATACACCAAAACGTGTCGCAAAAATGTATGCTGAGATGTTTAGTGGCTTACATGAAGATGCCAAAGACTATTTTAGAACAGTGTTCCACGAGGATCATGAAGAATTGGTTCTTGTTAAAGATATTCCTTTTTATTCGATGTGTGAGCATCATCTAGTTCCGTTCTATGGAAAAGCACATGTCGCCTACATACCAAATGACGGCATTGTTGCAGGACTAAGCAAATTAGGGCGTGCAGTAGAAACCATTGCTCGTCGACCACAGTTGCAAGAACGTATTACATCTTCAGTCGCTGATACCATTATGGAAATGCTCGCACCAAAAGGAGTTTATGTGGTGATTGAGGCTGAGCATATGTGTATGACTATGCGAGGGCTGAAAAAACCAGGCTCTAAGACAGTAACATCTGTAGCACGTGGTGTTTATGAGCAAGATGAAGTGAAGCGTAGAGAAGTTCTATCATTTATTCAAATGTCTTAAATTGCTTGTCTAATTATGTTATGATGAACTAAGAATTTGTCGGATTTAAGGAGTGTACAAGAATGTCACAAGATTATATTGTTATTCAAGCTGAAGAAGATGGTGTACATGTCATTGGTTTAACGCGTGGAACAGATACAAAGTTCCATCATTCTGAAAAATTAGATGCCGGCGAAGTTATGATTGCTCAATTTACAGAACACACTTCTGCGATGAAGATTCGAGGGAAAGCACAGATTCATACAGCACATGGTGTGATTCATAGCGAAGCAAAAAAATAATAAATAGACAAGATATGGTTTCATAATAGTTTTTAGCCCGTGCCATTTAGGCACATATAAAAGAGTGAGATGTGAAAAACTAATTATATGGGCAGTAGCAGTCCCTTTTTATGGGAAAGCTCTACTGCCTATCCTCTTGAAGAAAGCAAAATTTTTTTATTCCGCATCGTTGCGTATGCTATAATGACTCAGTAAGCAAACGTTAAGCCTTCAATAGGATTAACGTATTTGAAAGTGAAATGGAGTAAGGTCTATGAATGCAACATACATTCAAAATTCAATTGCCCAGTTAAAAACAGAGATTTTCATGGATGTTCGTCATAGAACTTTGCAAAAATACACAGGAATGCCTGTGGTAGATGAAAATCAATTGTTTTATTTGTTAGTCCCGTTTTTGAATGGTGAAGAGTGGCAACAAGAGCAACAAGAGGCTGCCATTACTGTTGGCATTGTGTATGCGGCATTAGCGGCACACGATCACATAAAAGAATTAGATGCTACTTCTAAAGAACAGCAGCTTACAGTATTAGCTGGGGATTTTTATAGTGGTCGTTATTATGAAATATTAGCGATGTCTGGAAATGTCGCATTGATACGAAATTTGTCACAAGGAATTGTGACACGATGTGAAAACCAGATAAAGGTGTATGAGACCGAACAAAGAACAATCGAGCAATGGTATGCTTCGATGTGCAATATTGAATCAGGATTAATTGCTCAGTTTTTCGAGCTTTATTCCTTTAGTGAATATATACCGTTGATGGAAAAAAGTTTATTGATCTTACGTTTAGAAAAAGAAATGGTAGCCTATCAACGTGGACAAACGTCCTTAATAGGTAAGGCACTTGAAGAAAGTGTTCAACGTCATGGTACTACTTTTAATAGCGTCATCAAGGAAAAAATAGTGCATTTAAAAATAGAGCTGTCGAAGATGGTGGAGAGTGCATCATTTTTACAAAGTGATGTGAAACAAGCTTTACATGCACATGTAGAGGCTTCTATTGCTTCTACTAACGGATAAGAGAGGTTTTTCAAAATGGCTAAAACGAAAGCAGAGCACGTTCATGAAGTGTTTGAGAGTATCTCGGATAATTATGACAAAATGAACGGTGTTATTAGTTTCCAAATGCATATTGGTTGGCGTAATGATACGATGAAACACATGGCTGTCAAACCTGGATCAAAGGCATTGGATGTTTGCTGTGGTACGGCAGATTGGACGATCGCATTGGCTGAGGCAGTTGGAGAAAAAGGAGAAGTAAAAGGACTCGACTTTAGTCAAAACATGCTTAAAGTTGGCGAACAAAAAGTACAATCATATCCACAAATTGAACTGATTCATGGAAATGCTATGGAATTACCTTTCCCAGATGATACGTTTGATTATGTGACAATTGGCTTTGGTCTACGCAATGTACCAGATTATTTGCAAGTCTTAAAGGAAATGCACCGTGTCGTAAAACCAGGTGGAATGGTTGTTTGTTTAGAAACATCTCAATCTGAAATTCCTGGTTACCGTCAATTATTCCGTTTTTATTTTAAATTTATAATGCCGATATTTGGTAAAATATTTGCGAAAAGTTATAAGGAGTATTCTTGGCTTCAAGAATCTGCGAATGATTTCCCAGGTATGAAAAAGTTAGCGGCATTGTTTGAGCAGGCAGGATTAGAAAAAGTATCGTACAAAGCATACAGTGGCGGGGCTGCGGCAATGCATATAGGCTTTAAAAAGATACGTTAATGGGGGAAGGTTTTCACACGTGGAAAAGATGAAGTTAAAACTACTCTATTCCGATTTGAAATCAGATATCGATATCATTGAACGAGAGTTAGAAAATGCGGTGGACTCATCTTCATATTTGATCAACGATGCTTCTCTCCATTTATTACAAGCTGGTGGCAAACGTATACGACCAATTTTTGTATTACTAGGTGCAAAATTTGGTGAATATGACATTGAGAAGATGAAGGATGTTGCAGTCCCTTTAGAGCTCATTCATATGGCATCACTTGTCCATGATGATGTTATTGATGATTCCAATATGCGAAGAGGACGCCCAACTGTCAAAGCGCAATGGAATAACCGAGTAGCAATGTACACGGGCGATTTTATTTTTGCACGTGCTCTCGAATATATTACAAAAATAGAAGACCCACTAGTTCATCAGATTTTAGCACGTACCATGGTTGAGATTTGTAACGGTGAAGTTATTCAAATTGAAGATAAATTTAGACTCGATCAAGGTTTAAAGGATTATTTTAGAAGAATCAAACGCAAAACAGCTCTACTTATTTCCTCTAGTTGTGAGCTAGGGGCTGTTGCGGCAGGCGTCGATGCTAAAACTGTAGGTCATTTAAAACGCTTCGGCTACTTTGTGGGCATGAGCTTCCAAATTATCGACGATGTGTTAGATATTATGGCAACAGATAAGGAGCTAGGAAAGCCAGCAGGTAGTGATTTATTACAAGGCAATATTACCTTACCGATTCTCTTGTTAAAGGATGATCCGGAGATGCAACCATTCTTGGTAAAAGTATTTGCGGGTACATTAACAGAAGCCGAACGTCAAAATATGTTGCAGTATGTGCGTAAATCTCATGCAATTGAGCAAGCTAATCGTATGAGTGATAAATATTTGAAAAAGGCTTTACAAGAAATAGATGCTTTGCCAAAACATCCCGTAAAGAAAAAGCTACGTGATGTCGCATTGTTTATGGGTAAGCGCAAATTCTAGCTTTTTGTTGTACAAAGCCTCATTTTTTGTTAATATTTATCGGTAGGTGTAAAACCTGTTAGAAGAATTTAAGGAGTGTTTTAAACATGGCAATTGAACAAACTTTTTTAATGGTTAAGCCAGATGGCGTTGAGCGTCAAGTAGTTGGTGACATCGTTGATCGTTTCGAGCGTCGCGGTTTTGTAATGAAAGGTGCTAAATTAATGGTAATTTCAAAAGATTTAGCAGAAAAACACTATGCTGAACATGCTGAGCGTCCATTCTTTGGTGAACTAGTTGATTTCATCACTTCTGGTCCTGTATTCGCTATGGTATGGGAAGGCGAAAACGTAATTAAACTTGCACGTACAATGATGGGTGCAACAAAACCTGAGGAATCTAACCCAGGTACAATCCGTGGTGACTACGCAACAACTGTTTCTCACAACATCATCCACGGTTCTGACTCTCTTGCTTCTGCAGAGCGCGAAATCGCTTTATTCTTCGGTGAAGATTTAGTTTAATTTGCGAATAGATTAGGCAATCTCAATATAATTGAGGTTGCTTTTTTTTGCTTAAAAATGGAGATGGTTAGTAGGATAGTGGTTATTAGATGGGCCAGTCATCTTAGTGAATCATCTATTTCTATAACCATATAGAATTGTTAAAAACTTCTTGTTCATGTACAATAAATGCTATAATATTCTGATAATTAAGTGAGGAATATATTAATAGTCTTGTCAATAAACTGTGAAGGATGACGAGGAAAAGGGGCAATGGAGATGAGAGAAGTGGTGATTGTTGCGGCTGTGCGAACGGCTGTTGGGCGAAGTAAGGGAGTATTAAGTCATGTTCGAGCGGATAATATGGCAGCCGATGTGTTGCAGGAGGCTGTACAACGGGCAGGCATAAATAAGGAACAAGTGGATGATGTCATTTTAGGCTGTGTGACGCAGACTGCAGAGCAGGGAGGAAATATTGCGCGGACAGCCCTGTTAATGGCTGGATTTCCTGATAGTGTGCCGGGTGTGACCATTGATCGTCAATGTGGTTCAAGTCAGCAAGCTGTGCATTTCGCTGCACAAGCTATATTAGCGGGGGATATGGATATAGTAATTGCTGGCGGTGTGGAAAGTATGTCTAGGGTGCCTATGGGAACTAACATGAAAAATGCTCATTTAGGTAATCGCTTACAGGAAAATTATAATATTATACATCAAGGACTATCAGCAGAGAAAATAGCCGAAAAATGGTCCTTATCAAAAGAGCAGCTTAATAGTTATGCCTACGAGAGTCATCAACGAGCACTAGCAGCCATTGAAGCAGGGTCTTTCAAAGATGAAATTCTACCTATTGAAGTCATTCAAGAAGATGGCACTGTCGCAACGGTTGCTAAGGATGAGGGACCTCGTGCTGAAACTACGGTTGACATTTTAAATGGTTTAAAAACTGTTTTTCAAGAGGATGGCGTCATTACGGCTGGTAATGCTAGTCAGATGAGTGATGGGGCATCAGCAGTAGTGGTGATGGCATTGGATAAGGCACAGGAACTTGGTATTCAGCCACTCGCTAAAATTATCACAAGAGTTGTTGTAGGTTCTGACCCGACATTGATGTTAACGGGACCAATCGAAGCAACTCGAAAGGCGTTAGAACGATCTGGCTTGAACATAGAGGATATCGATACGTATGAGGTTAATGAAGCCTTTGCACCTGTGCCACTTGTGTGGTTGCAGGAAATTGGTGGGGACCCAAAGAAGCTCAATCCAGATGGCGGAGCAATTGCACTAGGACATCCATTAGGTGCTACCGGAACAAAATTGTTAACGACTTTGCTCTATCGCATGGAACGAGAAAATTACCGGTACGGCTTACTAGCTATTTGTGAAGGTATGGGGATGGCTAATGCTACGATTATTGAAAAAATGTAAAGGGGGGTATGTGCAATGAGGAAGCATGAAGTGGTTGCAGTTGTAACAGGTGGGGCATCCGGTTTAGGAGAGGCGACTGTTCGTCACATCGTCGAACAAGGTGGTAAATCCATCATCTTTGATGTGAATGATGAACGTGGACAAGCTCTAGTAGAGGAATTAGGGGAAAATGTAATCTATGTACGAGTAGATGTTACGAAGGAGGAAGATGTAGCAACAGGTCTTGAGCAAGCCATAGATGCATTTGGCCATATAAATGTAGCGGTGAACTGTGCAGGAATTGCAGATGCGAGCAAAGTAATTTCCAAGCGGGGAATTCATGCACTTAGTTTATTTGAAAAAATAATAACGGTTAATTTAATCGGTACATTCAATGTCATCCGTCTAGTAGCTGAGAAAATGCAGCGTAATGAGCCAAACGAGGATGGACAGCGCGGCGTTATTATTAATACGGCGTCCGTGGCAGCATTTGACGGACAAATTGGACAGGCTGCCTATAGTGCGTCAAAGGGTGGCGTAGCAGCCATGACATTACCAATTGCACGTGAGCTTGCGGAGTTTGGTGTGCGTGTGATGACTATTGCACCCGGTTTAGTTGAAACACCTATGTTTGCATCTTTACCAGAGCCTGCAAAGACGGCTCTTGCACAAATGACGCCATTCCCTAAACGACTTGGCAAGCCATCTGAATATGCACTTCTGGTAGAAAGCATTATCCAAAATGGTTTGTTAAATGGGGAGGTCATTCGTTTGGATGGAGCCATTCGGATGCAGCCGAAGTAAATCTTTTTAATTGTAGCAGCAGTCAGCCTTGGTTGTTTCGAAAATTTGTCAGCAAAGGGGAGCGGTAACATGCATATGATGGATACGCCTTTAATATTAACAAGTTTTTTGAATCGGGCAGAACGATTTTTTCAGTCAAAGAAAATATATTCGCGAACAAGCGCTACAACTATTCATGAATTTACGTATAAAGAGTATGTCAAACGAACTCGTCAATTAGCGGATGCTCTTACAAAATTAGGTATGCAGCAGGGCACGAAGGTTGGGACATTTGCTTGGAATCATCATCGTCATTTGGAGGCCTATTTTGCTGTACCATGTGCAGGAGCAGTCCTGCATATGATTAATATTCGACTGGCACCAGAGCATATTGTCTATGTTATTAATCATGCGGAGGATGAAATATTATTAATTGACGACAATTTAGTGCCCCTTATCGCACCATTTGTTTCACAGTTAAAAACGGTTAAACACATTATTATTATGGGAGATGCTGTGGCACTAGAATCTATACCCATTCCAAATGCTTTGTCCTATGAAGCACTAATTGCAGATGCCAATGAGCATTTCACATTTCCAGATGATTTAGATGAAAATACACCTGCTGGCATGTGTTATACGAGTGCAACGACTGGTATGCCGAAGGGAGTAGTTTATACACATCGCAGTATCGTCCTTCACAGTTTAACTGCTGGGCTTGCAGATAGTATTGCCATTTGTGAGTCGGATGTTGTGCTACCTGTTGTACCCATGTTTCATGCCAATGCGTGGGGCTTCCCCTTTGCTAGTGTAGCCTTTGGTGCCACTCAGGTATTACCAGGGCCTATGTTTACGCCTCAGCTTTTACTTGAGCTTTTTGACGTGTACAAAGTAACCTTGACGGCAGGCGTACCTACTATTTGGCTCGGTGTTTTACAGGAGCAACGTCTACACCCTCGTGACCTATCGTCAATGCGATTAATTGTTTGTGGCGGATCTGCCTCACCTATTGGTCTTGTAAGGGGCTTCGAGGAGGAGCTGAAGATTCCTTATATGACTGGGTATGGGATGACGGAGACCTCTCCACTTGTAAGCTTATCAACGTATTTAACCCATATGCAGGACTACACGGCTGATGAAAAAATGCATGTTCGCATTACCCAAGGGATGACCATGCCCCTTCTTGAAACTCGTGTTGTGAATGAAAATGGCGAGGTCCCATGGGATGGCGAAACAATGGGAGAGCTAACGATACGAGGTCCATGGATCGCAAATGAGTACTATCAAGATGAGCGTACAGATGAAGCCTTTAAGGATGGTTGGCTTTATACAGGGGATATTGCAGTAATGACGCCGGATGGCTATATAAAAATTACCGATCGTACAAAAGATTTAATTAAGAGCGGTGGTGAATGGATTTCGTCAGTTGAGTTAGAAAATGCCTTAATGTCTCATCCAAAAGTCTTTGAAGCTGCTGTGATTGCTATCCCACATGAAAAATGGCTGGAACGTCCTTTGGCATGTGTAGTGCCAAAGCCAGAATATAAGGATTCCATTTCTAAAGAGGAGCTCATCGAAAATTTACAAGCGCAATTCCATAAAACATGGATTCCAGATGATATTGTTTTCATTCAGGAAGTACCAAAAACATCTGTAGGTAAATTTTTGAAGGCGAAATTACGAGAAGATTTAAAAGATTACCGTGTACAAGTTTAGTCAATTAGCTAGAATGAAGGTAGTGAAAAGCTACCTTCTTTTTTTAATTGAAATAAATTCCTGAAAAGTGAAACTATTTTTTTCATTTTGCCGTATAATTTGAATAACGAAAGGAAGTGGTCGTATTGTCAATTGCCATTGTAGCGATTATTGGTGGGGTTATTATTTCTTTAGCTGGGATTTTTACAGATTCCCGTACGAGACAGCAAAAAATTAAATTAAAGGCTATCGAAAAAGAAGTGGAATTAGAAAAACTTCGATTAGAAACCTATACGATTGAAACGGAAAAAATGCGCCTTGAATTAGAACAGTCGAAGGTGCTACTATTAGAGGAAAAACAAAACTCAAGCAAGTAGATGGGTATACATGAGAAAGACTATTTCAGGATTGTCTCTTTTCCGCTATAATGGAACTACGACGCTAGAGGGGAAGATGACCATATGTCTGATTATGAACAGTTTATAGAAGGTATCAAGCGCAAAACAGGAATAGATTTAGCGTTATATAAAGAAGCGCAAATGAAAAGACGATTAACCTCACTTTATGAAAAAAAAGGTTATCGAAATTTTGTTGACTTTCTAAAGGTACTTGAACAAGATCGTGATTTAATGAATGAGTTTTTAGATCGTATGACGATTAATGTTTCTGAATTTTATCGTAATGGAAAGCGTTGGGACGTATTGCAAAAGAAAATATTACCTAAGCTATTACAAACAAATAAGCGTTTAAAAATTTGGAGTGCTGCTTGTTCAACAGGAGAAGAGCCGTATTCATTAGTAATGGTCTTATCTCAATTAGTGCCTTTATCTCAAATTCAAATTATTGCTACTGATTTAGATGAAAATGTCATTCAAAAAGCGAAATTAGGTGTCTATCCAGAACGCTCATTAGCAGAAGTGCCAAATGACATTAAAGCTAAATATTTTGAACAAGAGGGCTCCTTCTACCGCGTGAAGGATGAGATTAAGCGTTGTGTGACCTTTAAAAAACAAAATTTGCTTAATGATACCTATGATAGCAATTATGATTTAATAGTTTGCCGCAATGTAATGATCTATTTCACGGAAGAAGCCAAGGATCAAATTTATAACGATTTTAGTAAAGCCTTACGCAAGGATGGCATACTATTTGTAGGATCGACAGAGCAAATTTTTAATCCATCTCGTTACGAATTTGAAGTAGAGGATACATTCTTCTATCGAAAAAACAGTTAATAATATGAATGAAAAGCTTTGTACAAATGACTGGTTTCATCATGTACATATAGTAACTAAAGCATTAACATAGATAATTCGTACGCTTTTCGCTTATCCTAAGCAAAGGCGTATTTTTTATAAATTTTAGCACTTCACTTCAGTAGTGTAGTAAGGTTTTATGCAAGTCGTTCAGAATATTCGCATTTAGGTTATGTAAATAGAATGAACTTAAAAGACATTTGCAAAAGGACTGTTTTTTTAAAGAATATATGTTATAGTGAAAAATACATACTTTAGCGAGTTGAAGGGAGAAAGCGTTTATGCGTTACTTAACAGCGGGTGAGTCACACGGCCCCCAACTAACAACTATTATTGAAGGTTTACCGTCACTCTTACCCATTACAGCAGAAAAAATTAATCACGATTTAAAACGACGTCAAGGAGGTCATGGACGTGGACGACGCATGCAAATCGAAACAGATACAGTAGAGATTGTCGCAGGCGTTCGTCATGGACAAACACTTGGATCACCTGTCGCATTAGTTGTAACCAATGATGATTGGAAGCATTGGACAAAAATTATGGGTGCTGAGCCATTAGCAGAAGATGTGAATCCTGAGGATATCAAACGTCAAATTTCACGACCTCGTCCAGGCCATGCGGATTTAGTTGGTGGCATGAAATACGGACATCGTGATTTACGAAATGTATTAGAGCGTTCTTCAGCTCGTGAAACAACTGTACGTGTAGCGGTCGGCTCAGTGGCGAAGGCTTTATTAAATGAATTAGGTATTTCCATTGTCGCACATGTTACGGAGATTGTTGGAATTAAGGCTGATACATCTTTAGTGGAAGGGAAAACAGTCGATGAAATTCGTGCCATCGTAGAAGCGGATCCTTGCTATTGTGTAGATCCTGTCGCTTCTGCCAAGATGGTAGAAGCGATTGACGAAGCAAAAAAAGCTGGCGATTCTATCGGCGGTGTTGTTGAAGTCATTGTGGAAGGTATGCCAGCAGGTGTAGGGTCATATGTACACTATGATCGTAAGCTCGATGCTAAGTTGGCTGCAGCGATGCTATCTATCAATGCATTTAAAGGTGTTGAGTTTGGGCTTGGTTTCGAGATGGCACGTCGTAAAGGCTCAGAAGTTCATGATGAAATTATTTGGACTGAAGAAGAAGGCTATACACGTGCGACTAATCGACTTGGTGGCTTAGAGGGTGGTATGTCTACTGGTATGCCAATTGTTGTACGCGGTGTAATGAAGCCAATCCCTACATTATATAAACCATTACAAAGTGTGGATATCGAAACAAAAGAGCCATTTAAAGCAAGCGTTGAGCGTTCTGACAGCTGTGCGGTACCAGCGGCATCAGTAGTAGCTGAGCATGTTATTGCCTGGGAAATAGCGAATGTTATTTTGGAGCAATTCCATAGTGATCAATTACCACAACTAAAAGCTCAAATTGATGAACATCGTCAATATACGAAGGGGTTCTAATTTATGCGTGTTCCAGTTGCAACAAAATCACATCATTATGAGGTTGTACTTGGCCATCGATTTCTTACTAAAGCTATTCAAACATTTGCGGATCAGCTAAAAAAAGCAGATAAACTGTTTGTCTTTACAGATGCTCATGTATGGGAGGCACAGGGAGACTATTTCAAGGCAAATTTCCCATATGATTTTGAAGTGTTTATTTTGCCTGGTGGCGAAGCATGCAAAACCTTTGAGCAATATTATGCAGCTCAAACTTTTTTACTAGAGCAAAAATGCTCGCGGAAATCATTTATTTTTGCTTTTGGTGGCGGGGCTGTTGGAGATTTAACGGGGTTTGTTGCAGCAACCTATATGCGTGGAGTTCCATTTATTCAAATTCCAACAACTATTTTGGCGCATGATTCAGCAGTAGGCGGGAAGACCGCTATTAACCATCCATTAGGAAAGAATATGATTGGTGCATTTTATCAGCCAGAAGGTGTTATTTACGATACAGTTTTCTCTGAAACCTTACCTGTACGCGAGATCCGTTCAGGAACAGCTGAGTTAATCAAACATGCGATGATTTCTGATCCAGCATGGTTAGAGGAATTAATGGCAGTAGATTCCGTTATACATTTTAATCGGCAGGAATTAGCGAGTCAGTTAAAAAAAGGGATTGAGGTTAAAGCAAAAATTGTAGCCGAGGATGAAACAGAGCAATCTGTTCGAAAGTTTTTAAACTTGGGCCATACATATGGACATGCGATTGAAGCAGCTGCAGGCTACGGAAAAGTAGCTCATGGTGAGGCAGTCATGATTGGTCTTGTGTATTGCTTATTATTGAGTGAACGTTATGGGGAGCTAGATCGTTCGTTTAGCAAAGCGTTTTTACAATTTGCAGTTAAAAATGGCTATCCTTTTGAGGCTGTTAATGACTATACATTTGAACAATTAACAAGCTATTTAATGAAAGATAAAAAAACGGAATATGGCATTTTACAATTTGTTTTATTGGAAAAAATTGGTAAACCATTTGTGCGGGCAATTGATTTAGAAGAATGCCAAGAAGTAGATGCCGAATATAGACAGTTATTAGCGGAGGTGCTTGTATGATTCGTGGACTTAGAGGGGCAATTACAATTGAATCTGACAAGCCAGAGCTTGTATGGGATGAGACAGCAAGATTAGTGCGTGAGGTTGTGGCAGCAAATAATGTAGAAATAGATGATATTGCATCCATTTTAATTTCTACTACGCCGGATATTACCTCAGCATTTCCTGCTCGTGCAGTACGCTTGATGGAAGGGTGGCAATATGTTCCAGTAATGTGTACACATGAAATGGATGTGCCGAATGCACTACCATTATGTATTCGAGTATTAATTCATGCAAATGTAGAGGTAGCACAAAAAGACGTGAAGCACTTGTATCTCAATGATGCAGTGAAATTAAGACCAGATTTAGCACAAGCTAAATAAGTAGAGGAGATGTTTTAGATGAAGTGGAAACAACAATTGGACGGTATGCAAGCGTATAAACCAGGAAAACCAATTGAAGAAGTGCAACGTGAATATGGCTTAAAAGAAGTGATTAAATTGGCATCAAATGAAAATCCATTTGGATGCTCACCTAAGGTGACAGCATATTTACAAAATAATGCAGTGAATCATGCCCTTTATCCAGATGGCTATGCACAAAATTTACGTACAGCTGTTGCAAATCATCTAGGCGTTCAAGAGACACAGCTTCTGTTTGGTAACGGCTCTGACGATATCATTGCTATTATTACTCGTGCATTGTTGTATCCAGGGGTAAATACCATTATGGCTGATCTATCATTCTCCCAATACTGGCATAATGCTGAAATTGAAGGTGCTGAAATACGTAAAATTGCTTGTGTAGAGGGTGCACATGATCTAGATGCAATGGCGGCTGCAATTGATGATCGAACAGCTGTCGTATGGGTATGTAGTCCGAATAATCCTACTGGTGTTGTAATTCCAGATACGGCTTTACGTGCCTTCCTTGCCAAGGTACCAAATGATGTACTTGTCGTATTAGATGAAGCGTACATTGAATACGTGACACATCCTGAACATAAGGATACTCTACCAATCATCGATCAATATCCAAATGTTCTTTTATTACGTACATTCTCTAAAGCATATGGTTTGGCATCGTTCCGAGTTGGCTATGCGATTGGACAGCCAACTGTCATTGAAAAGCTTGATCCGGTCAGAGGTCCGTTTAATAATACGAGTTTAAGCCAAGCTGTAGCTGCTATTGCACTAAGCGATCAGGAATATATAGAAGCATGTCGTGAAGCAAATGAAAATGGTAAAAAGCAATATGTTGAATTCTGTGAAAAACATAATCTAAAATACTTCCCATCTGATACGAACTTTATTTTCTTTGATACAAAGGCTGATAGTGATGTCATTTTCCAAGAGCTTATGAAAAAGGGCTTTATTGTGCGCAGTGGTAATGCTTTAGGATTACCAGGATTTATCCGTGTTACAATCGGTACTGAAGCCCAAAATGCAGCATTGCTAGTTCAACTTGACAATGTATTAAAAGAGCAAGGAGTATTTGCATGACACGCAATGTGCTCGTTATTGGGCTAGGATTAATCGGTGGTTCCATCGCCCTTGCTTTACAGAAGGCACCAGACACAAGGATTATTGGCTATGACATGGATGCTCAAACGCGTGAGCATGCGCAAGCATTAAATATTGTACATGACACTGTAACGGATCCACAGGCAATTGCAGGTGATGTCGATATCATTATTTTCGGTACACCAGTTAATGCAACGCTTGAATGGATGGAGCAATTAAAATCATGGCCATTAAAAAATAAAGTCATCGTAACAGATACAGGAAGTACAAAAAAATTAATTATGCAAAAAGCTGGCGAATTACGTGAACTTGGCATTACGTTTATTGGTGGACATCCAATGGCAGGTTCACATAAAAGTGGCGTATTAGCTGCAAAGGCGCATCTTTTTGAAAATGCATACTATATGCTTACACCGCTTGCTGGTGAAGAAATTGTTCATATGGCACAGCTGGAAAGCCTCTTAAAATTCACGCATGCAAAAGTGGTTAGTGTTTCTGCAAATGAGCATGACCATATGACAGCTGTGGTAAGTCATTTCCCACATATCATTGCAGCTTCCCTTGTGCATCAATTAGGAGAGGAGAATGGGGAATACCCTATGACTCGCTCCCTTGCCGCGGGTGGTTTCCGTGATGTCACGCGTATAGCTTCTTCCAACCCGGTTTTATGGCGAGATATCACTTTACAAAATCGTGATGAGCTACTGACTCAGCTAGAAGGCTGGGAAAAAGAAATGGGCCGTATTAAGGAATTGCTGACGAATGGTACTTCTCGGGATATTGAAGACTATTTTTCTATTGCCAAAGAACTGAGAGATGAATTACCAATTAGCGCAGGAGCTATGTATACAGCGTTCGACTTATACGTAGATGTTCCAGACTATCCAGGTGTCATTTCCGAGGTAACAGGTTTGCTGGCTGATGAGGCAATAAGTATTACGAATTTAAGGATTGTCGAGTCAAGAGAGGATGTTTTCGGTATTTTGGTCATTAGTTTCCAAAGCGAAAATGACCGTGAACGTGCCGCAGCATGTATTCAAAAACGTGCCAATTTTGAAACGTATATTTCATAGAAAAAGAAAGCGTCGGCTTTACGGCGCTTTCTGTCTTCATATTGGAGGGAAAAATTAATGAGTGAAAAAGTTTTACAATACAATAAGCCATCTTTACAGGGATCACTAACTGTTCCAGGCGATAAATCGGTCTCTCACCGTTCTGTGATGTTCGGTTCCATTGCTACTGGGACAACAACAGTAGAAGGTTTTTTACTTGGGGAAGATTGTTTAAGTACCATTGATTGCTTCCAGAAGCTTGGTGTGCATATTGAGGTGGAAGGAACGAATGTAACGATAGAAAGTCCAGGGATGAATAGCTGGCAGGAGCCTACTGACGTGTTATATACAGGTAACTCTGGTACAACTACACGTTTAATGCTTGGAATTTTAGCAGGCTCTACAGTTCATTCAGTCATGACAGGGGATGCATCAATCGGCAAGCGACCAATGCGACGCGTCATTGATCCACTGCGTCAAATGGGAGCCCATATTACGGGACGTGCAGACGGTCAATATACACCATTAGCCATTCAAGGTACAAAACTACAGGCCATTGATTACAAAATGCCAGTAGCAAGTGCTCAAGTTAAATCTGCTATATTACTTGCAGGCTTGCGTGCTGAGGGTACAACGATTGTTAGAGAAACAGAAGTGTCAAGAGATCATACTGAACGAATGCTGCGTCAATTTGGTGCCGATGTCGAAGTGAAGGATGGAGTCGTTTCATTAGAGGGTGGACAAACATTAAGTGGGACCCATGTTTCTGTACCAGGGGACATCTCGTCAGCAGCCTTTTTCTTAGTGGCAGGGGCAATTTGCAATACTAGTCAATTAACTCTTGAAAATGTTGGCGTTAATCCAACGCGTGATGGAATTATCGAGGTTCTTTCAAAAATGGGCGCAACGATGACAGTGATCCCAAATGATGATCGTCAAGCTGAACCGACAGCGACCATTCAAATTCAAACATCTACTTTATCTGGTACAACAATCGAGGGAGAATTGATTCCTCGTTTAATTGATGAAATACCAATCCTTGCTTTACTTGCTACACAGGCACACGGTCAAACGATTATTAAAGATGCCGAAGAGTTAAAAGTAAAGGAAACAGATCGTATTACAGCGGTTGTAACTGAATTAAAAAAGCTGGGTGCTAACATCGAAGCAACAAATGATGGTATGATTATTGAAGGGCCAACACCATTGAAAGGTGCAAGTCTCAAAACATATGGCGATCATCGAATTGGCATGATGGGTGCTGTGGCTGCTTTAATTACCGAAGGCTCAGTCACTTTAGATGATGCACAGTGTATTGCTGTATCGTATCCATCATTCTTTGAACATATTGAGGCAGTAAGGTAACAATTGAAGATTGACTCTCCAAGTTTTTGGGGAGTTTTTTCTTGTTTCGGTGGTAAATGTTTTGTAGCATAAAGGTATCAAAGAAAGAATAGGTGAATGACTGTGAACAATGCGATGACTGAAATGATGCAAGCACTTGAACAGGGAGACTTAGCATTAATAGATCAGCTACTTGAAACATTTTTAGTGAAGGAGCTACCCGAGGAAATTTACGCACTTGCAGAAATTTTTATGCAATATGGGTACATGAAAGAAGCTGACCGCGTTCTGGAGCATTTACAATTTTTATTCCCAGAAGAGGCACAGTTAAAAATAGATCGTGCAAATGTTTTAATGGAGCTTGGTGATGAAGATGAAGCATTAAATTTATTGCTTGAAATTGAAGAAGCATCACCAGAATATCCTCAAGCATTATTAGTTTTAGCTGATTATTATCAGATGCAGGGGTTATTTGAAGTAGCTGAGATACGTATAAATGAAGCACTAGCAATTTTACCAGACGAGCCATTACTGCATTTTGCCAAAGCTGAGCTGTTATTTGAAACAGGTCGTTTTTTAGAAGCTGCAAGATTGTATGAAGAATTATATGAACAACAAGCTGAATTTGCTGGTATTCATCTTGTGGAGCGATTGGCGGAGGTTTATCGTGCCGGGGCTGCCTACGAAACGGCATTGGATTACTATTTAAAGGCGCTTGACGATGAGGTAAAACCGGATATTTTATTTGGTGCTGCGTATTCAGCCTTCCAATCCCAAAAATACGAGATGGCTATTAAACAATTAGAGGAATTGAAAGAGTTAGATCCTGATTACTTCTCAGCTTACTTATTGCTGGCAGAAAGCTATGCGATGACAGAGGAAAATCCAAAAGCCTATGCGGCAATCCAAGAGGGATTAAAGCGCGATGAATATGATAAAACACTCTATTTATTTGCTGGGAAAATGGCATTGAAAAATAGTTTGCCAGTAGATGCAGAGCAATATTTACGAGAAGCAATAGCGTTAGATCCTGAATATATGGAAGCCGTATTAGCACTTATTTCTGTGTTAGGTCAACAAGAACGGAATGAAGATGTTATCGAATTATTTGAGACTCTACAGCAAAATGATTTTGAATGGAGCACGTTATACCCATTTGCGGCGGAGGCATATGAAAATTTAGAATTGTACGACCGTGCATACGAATTTTACCGTTTGGCATATAATGATTTTAAGGAAGACGCAACATTTTTAGAAAAATATGTGTACTTTTTATTAGAGGAAGGAAAACGTTCAGAGGCGAAAGTGGTTCTTGAACAATTAATGAACATTCAACCAGGTGAACCAGAATGGCAAGAGAAGTTAGAAGCCTTAGAATTTGAGTAAAGGAGGGAGTGGGTATGACTGCTTCTGTATCAGTTGTTGATAAAAAAGCATTTGTTCGATGGTTTTTAAAAAATTATCAATTGAAACGTCGTGAGTGTGTTTGGATTTTAAATTACTTACTTAGCAATGATGACTTATTAAAACGAATCCGATTCGTGGAAGAAGCTCACTATTGTCCGAGAGCAATGGTGATGTCAACAGTTGATTCAACAGGTGTTCCTTTTCGTTTCTATAAAGGCAATGTAATGACAGCAGACGCCGAAAAGTCTTTCCATGATTTACGCTTACACGAGCAAGAAGATATGTATATACAGTTGAATTTTCCAAATATACCACCAAGTGCACAATACTTAGCAGTTCTAGAAGAAAACCCTTATATGCCAGAGACACTATTAGTTAGTGAAAAAGATCGTTTACTGGCAGAAGAACTGCTTTCCAATAGCTTACTCGTATTCCAAGAAGAAAAATTACTTGCACAAATTGATGAAGCCCTCGATCAGGGAGATGAAGAACGTTTTTATGAATTGTCTAATTTGTTACAAGCATTAAAGGAAACGGCTAATTTACCTTAGTTATAGGTAAAAATTGAATGTCCTTTACCCACTTCAATATGGTAACATTACTAGTGAATGAATGATTGTTTTCACTTTTAATTGGGTATCCTATTTGAAGAGTGGAAAAGGGCATTTTTTATTATGCGACAAAGGAGGTTTGTTGAATGTACTTTAATGCAAACGATGTGACATCGTTTTTGGGACAGAAGGATTTCATCGATACTGCGATAGTTCCGCTCATATCCATCGATTTGGCTCCTGAGAAAATGAAACAAAGTGGTGCTGAGGTAGATTTTCTAATGTCTTTAACTTCTTTCATAGAACAACAGTTTAAAGGCCGTTTACTAGTCATGCCACCTTTTTCTTATATGGCTTCTTTAAAAAACGAAGAATTACCGAAGCAATTTGAAACACAATTACATAATGCTGGCTTTAAGCATGTGTTCTTCATTACTTGTGACCACTCTTGGACAAATATTGGAGATATAGTAAATATTATTTGGTTACCAGCAATTCCGTTAGAAAGTATGGATGCAGGTGTGAAAAAATCCATTCTCGAAGATCAATTACGACAAGTGGTTCCGATGCTTTCGACCAAATGGGCACAGATTTAACAATTAGTTTCAATAAATGTTCACATTCTCCAGCTTTCCACAGAATGCTATATTGACCAAGCTATGGACTTGATATATCATATATATGTCCTAGTATTACTATTTGTAAAAGTATGTCCGTTGGACTGACCTTTAAGTTAGAGGGGGGAAAATAATGAGTAATAATCGAGTTTCACGTCGTCAATTTCTAAGTTATACTCTTACTGGTGTAGGTGGATTTATGGCGGCAGGTATGCTAATGCCAATGCTTCGCTTTGCAATTGATCCTGTGCTACAAAAGCATGAGGGTGGAGATTTTGTAAAAACAGAGCATAAAATCGCTGACTTGACTGAAGAGCCTGTAAAAGTTGACTTTTCATATGAACAAGTGGATGCATGGTACAAATCACAGGTTACAGATGTAGCTTGGGTTTATAAAAGTGGCGATCAAATCATTGCCCTTTCACCTGTTTGTAAGCATTTAGGATGTATGGTTGACTGGAATGGAGATTCTGCACACCCAGGTCAATTCTTCTGTCCATGTCACGCAGGACGTTATGAGAAAAACGGGAAAAACATTGCAGGTACACCGCCTCTAGGTCCGTTGGATGAATTTGAAGTACAAGAACAAGATGGCTATTTAATGATTGGTCCAGCTAAAGCAAATACTCTAGTTAAATAAGTAAGGGGGTACGACAACAGTGCTAAATAAAATTTATGATTGGGTCGATGAACGCCTAGATATTACACCTATTTGGCGTGATATTGCCGACCACGAAGTGCCAGAGCACGTTAACCCTGCACATCATTTTTCAGCATTCGTTTACTGCTTCGGTGGATTAACATTCTTCATCACAGTAATTCAAATTCTATCTGGTATGTTCCTAACAATGTATTATGTACCAGACGTTGTGAATGCCTGGAAATCAGTTTATTATTTACAAAACGAAGTAGCGTTTGGTGAAATCGTGCGCGGTATGCACCACTGGGGAGCTTCATTAGTTATCGTAATGATGTTCTTACATACACTTCGTGTATTCTTCACAGGTTCTTATAAGAAACCTCGTGAATTAAACTGGATGGTTGGTGTAGGTATTTTTGGTGTAATGATGGGTCTTGGCTTTACAGGATACCTATTACCATGGGATATGAAAGCATTATTCGCTACTAAAGTAGGTATCGAAATTGCAGCATCTGTACCGTTTATCGGTTCGATGATTAAAGTATTATTAGCGGGTGACACTACAATTCTTGGTGCTCAAACGTTAACTCGATTCTTTGCGATTCATGTATTCTTCTTGCCTGCAGTATTGTTTGGGTTACTTGCAGCACACTTTATCATGATTCGTCGTCAAGGAATTTCAGGGCCGTTGTGATTGTCTTGACGGTTCGATGATCTTTAAAAGGAGGGGACACTATGCATCGCGGAAAAGGAATGAAATTTGTCGGCGATTCTCGTATTAAAGCGAATCACAGAATGCCGAACGTTCCAAAGGATTATTCCGAATATCCAGGTAAGACGGAAGCTTTCTGGCCGAACTTCTTACTGAAGGAATGGATGGTAGGTGCTGTATTTTTAATTGGATACTTATTATTAACTGTCGCTCACCCGTCACCACTTGAAGGGCCGGCAGATCCAACTAGAGCATATACACCGCTACCGGACTGGTACTTCTTATTCATGTATCAACTTTTAAAATACTCATTTGCTTCTGGTCCATACAATGTAATTGGAGCAATTGTAATTCCAGGTCTTGCATTTGGAGCGCTATTATTAATGCCATTTTTAGACAAGGGTCCAGAACGTCGTCCATCTAAACGTCCATTACCGACAGCGTTTATGTTATTAACTCTAGCTGCTATGTTCTACCTAACTTGGGAGTCAGTTGTTAACCACGACTGGGAAGCTCAAAAAGCTATGGGTGCAATCGTAGAAACAGTTGAATTCGATAAAGAATCAGAAGGTTATAAACTATACGCTGGTTCAGCATGTATTACATGTCACGGTGAAGGCTTAGAAGGTGGAGCAGGTGCACCATCTCTAATGAACACGGGATTAACAGCTGATGAAATTAAGGACATTGCTCATAATGGTCGTGGTAACATGCCACCAGGATTATGGACAGGTTCAGATGAAGATCTTCAGAAACTTGCTGAATTTATCGAAAGTTTAAAAGCTGAGTAATAGTAAAAGAGTCAGGAAACTGGCTCTTTTTTTTCGACCTTGTTATAATATTGGGACTGAAAGCTAGCCGAAAAGGTTCCCTTGTCCTCAGTAATTTAGCGAAAAATGTCGAAAAATAGATAAAAGCGAATGAATTCAATCCATTAGCACATATTGAAGTTGTGGAAATAATTTCACCTGGAAATAAGAATTTTCCCTATACATAACAAAGAATTATTAGTAAAGCGCAAGGAGTTGAATTTATGCAAATAACACGTGCAAATCTTTGGTATCTTCTAAACCATAAGTCATTCTTAATTGCGCTACTTATTATTAATCTATTAGGCACAATTTATGGCTATTATTGGTATGGATGGCAGCTAGCCATGACTAAGCCTATTTTTTATATTTTTGTTCCTGATAGCCCGACAGCTAGCTTATTCTTTTGCTTTGTGTTAATGGCTTGGATTATGGGAAAAAGATGGCCGCTAATGGAAGTATTAGCGCTTGTAACATTAGTGAAATACGGTCTGTGGGCTGATGTCATGAATATTTGGACATTAGTTGAAACAGGATCGATCGGTTGGCAAGGTTGGATGCTAGTTGGCTCACATTTTGCAATGGCCGTTCAAGCTATATTATATATGAAGAAATATGTATTCACTTATTGGCATGTAGTGATAGCAGCTGTCTGGACGCTCCATAATGATGTCATTGACTATGTGTTTGGACAAATGCCTATGTATGGGGATTTAGTCAAGTACACAAGCTATATTGGCTACTTTACATTTTGGTTATCAATTGCATGTATTCTCCTTGCGATTTTCTCAATTAGGTGGCGCAAATATTTGCCGAATTAGGGTATAAATTATAGAATTATAGTATCGAGGTAGAAAGGGGTTAGAATATTGTCAACAAGCATGTATATTGTTTATTTTATTATTATTATGCTGCTGCCACTTTATGCACAAATGAAAGTAAAAGGCACGTATAATAAATTTGCGAAACAACGTACAATGAAGGGCCAAACAGGTGCAGAGGTAGCGCGTGCGATTTTAGATGCGAACGGCTTATATGATGTACGAGTTGTGCCAACACAAGGTGTGTTGTCTGACCATTACAATCCAGCAACCAAAACAGTTGCTTTATCAGAAAGTAACTTTTATGAAGCGAGTGTTGCAGGTGCTGCGGTAGCTGCCCATGAGGTAGGTCACGCCATCCAACATAAAGAAGCTTATTCTATGCTTACATTACGTAGTAAGCTAGTCCCAGTGGCAAATATTTCTTCTAATGCGTCTTGGATTTTTGTAATGATTGGTATTTTTGCAAGTAGTACGAATTTCTTGCTTTTAGGTATCATATTATTAGCAGCAGGTGTTGTTTTCCAATTAGTGACACTTCCAGTGGAGTTTGATGCTTCAAAGCGAGCATTAGTTCAAATGAATTCGCTTGGCATTATTACAAATGAAGAAGAACGACCAGCACGAAAAGTATTGAGTGCTGCAGCATTAACATATGTAGCAGCGGCAGCGGTAGCTGTACTAGAGTTATTACGTTTAATTTTAATTTTTACGAATATGCGTAGCGATGACTAAGAAAAAAACTTGTTATGGTGGTACACCACTATAACAAGTTTTTTATCTTCAAACACTTAATGAAGCGGTTGTTTTTGATCATCAAGAGTGAAGCCTTCTCCTGCCACATCACGTACTTCTATAATAGAAACGAAAGCGTGCGGATCCACTTCATGAACAATGGATTTTAGGCGTACAACTTCGTTGCGACCGATCACACAATAAATAACTTCCTTAGGCTGTTTAGTAAAGTGTCCATGACCTTCTAATATAGTGATCCCGCGCTCCATTCGTAGGGCAATTGTTTCCGCAATAACACCTGACTTCTCGGATATAATGAGAGCACCACGCGCTGCATAGGCACCTTCCTGTACAAAGTCAATAACACGAGCACCAACAAATACAGCGACTAATGTGTACATCATGGAACGCGCATCTAAGAATGTAAGCCATGAAAGGATGATGACGATGGCGTCGAAGACAAACATCGTTTTACCCATACTCCAGCCAAAATATTTATGCCCAAGTCGTGCCAATATATCGACGCCACCGGTAGTGCCACCAAAGCGGAAGACAATTCCTAGGCCAAGACCAACGAATATACCCGCGAACAGAGCAACGAGTAACATGTCATCTTCTAAATGAATGGTAAACTGATATTTCTGGAAAATCTTTAGAAAAAGAGAAACAGATAAAGTGCCAACAAGCGTATAGACAAAAGATTTCTTTCCGAGTAATCGATAACCAATTATAAACATGGGAATATTTAATAATAGGTTCATTAAGGCGGGGTCCCATCCTAATGTAAAGTATAGTATGAGTGTAATTCCACTTAGTCCACCTTCACCTAGCTGATTTTGAATGTTGAAGTGAACAAAGCCGAAGCTAAAAATGGCTGCTCCGAGCATTATTGCGATAATATTACGTATTTTAATCTGTTTTAACATTTGACCTCCTGTAGTTCCAAACAAATGAAGTAGTGATATCTATTATCTGACATTTTATTGGTTTTGACAACAACGGTGTAAATTATATAGGATGGTAAATAGGAGTGTGATTTAAATGACCGATCAACTAACTATGCAAGCATTACAACAGCGTGTTGATAATTATATAGGACAATTTAAAGAAGGATATTTCCCACCTTTCGAACTGCTAGCTCGTTTAACAGAGGAATTAGGAGAGCTATCTCGCGAGGTTCAGGATGTATATGGACAAAAAAAGAAAAAGAATACAGAGGAAATAAACAGTATTGAAGAAGAGCTTGGTGACTTTTTCTTTGTTTTAGTATGCTTTGCCAATGCTCAGGGCATTAAATTAGATGAAGCTCTATTAAGAGTCATACATAAATTTGAAACAAGGGATAAGGATCGTTGGACGAGAAAGGATGAAGAATGATGTCGATTCGTGTAGCTATTGCAGGAGCAAGAGGAAAAATGGGGGCTGAGGCTGTACATACGGTCATGAAACATGACAAAATGGAATTAGTAGCTGTACTAGATTATAAGGAAGTAGGAAGAACATTAGCTGATTTAGACATGTTCCCAGCGAGCTATACAGTACCTTTATTTACGGAAATGCATGATCTTGTAGAAGTAACTTCTCCAGACGTATTAGTGGATTTAACGAACCCACATGCTGTATATAATCATACTAAAGAAGCATTGAATTTAAATGTACGACCTGTAATTGGTACAACAGGATTTACTGACGCACAACTAGAAGAATTATCAACCATTGCTAAAGAAAAAGAGTTGGGCTGCATTATTGCACCAAACTTTGCGATTGGCGCTATCCTGATGATGAAATTTGCGAAAGAAGCGGCCAAATACTTACCAGATGTAGAAATTATTGAAATGCATCATGATCAAAAACTGGATGCACCATCTGGAACAGCAGTGAAAACGGCTCAACTAATTCAAGAGGTACGTACGCAAAAGACTCAGGGGCATCCAGAAGAAAAAGAAACCATTGAAGGTGCAAGAGGTGGAGATTTTGAAGGCATGCGCATTCACTCTGTTCGCTTACCTGGTTTAGTGGCACACCAGCAAGTATTATTTGGTGGAGATGGGCAGCTTTTAACGATTCGCCATGATTCATTGAATCGAAATTCTTTTATGTCAGGCATTGCCTTTTGCGTAGAAGAGGTTATGAAAATGGATCAGCTTGTTTATGGTTTAGAAAACATCATCTAAAGATTGGGATGGAAGCTATATGAAAATCGCATTAATTGCACATGATCGTAAAAAAGATAATTTAGTACAGTTTGCTATTGCTTACAAAGAAATTTTGCTTGAACATTCACTTTATGCTACCGGTACAACAGGACAGCGTGTCATTGAAGCCACTGGTTTAGAGGTAACACGTTTTCGTTCAGGTCCACTTGGTGGCGACCAACAAATTGGCGCAATGATTGCCAATAATGATATGGATATGGTTATTTTTTTCCGTGATCCATTAACAGCACAACCACATGAGCCAGATGTTTCTGCACTTATCCGTCTTTGTGATGTTTACCAAGTGCCACTGGCGACAAATATGGGGACAGCAGAAATATTATTAAAAGGCCTACAAGAAGGCTTTGTGGATTGGAGACTGATACAAGAAAGACGTAACTAATAAAAGACGTGATTTAGAAAGGATGATCATCGAATGAAAAAGCTAAAAATCGGCATTACCTGTTATCCAACAGTTGGAGGCTCTGGTGTAATAGCAACAGAATTAGGCAAAATGCTTGCAGAAAGAGGACATGAAATTCATTTCATTACCTCAAGCGTACCATTTCGATTGAATAAAATTTATCCAACCGTCTTTTTCCATGAAGTCGAAGTTAATAATTATTCAGTGTTTCAATATTCACCATACGATATTGCATTAGCGAGTAAAATGGCAGACGTCATCAAGGATGAAGAGTTGGATGTGTTGCATGTGCATTACGCAATTCCACATGCAGTATGTGCTGTGCTAGCACGTGAAATGAGTGGGCGAGATATTGGCATCGTTACAACACTTCATGGCACAGATATATCGGTGCTTGGGCAGGATTCTACGCTTTCACAGGCCATTAAGTATGGGATTGATAAATCTGATATTGTGACGACCGTGTCACATGCATTAAAAGAACAAACTTATGAATTAATTGATACAGTTAAGCCCATTGAAACAATTTATAACTTTGTGGATGAACGTGAGTACTTCCCTCGTAATTCAGGAAACCTAAAAGAGCAATTTGGTATACAAGAAGATGAAAAAGTCCTCATCCATGTCTCTAACTTCCGTAAAATTAAGAATCTTCCGCATATCATTGACGCCTTTATGAAAATACGTACTAATGTGAAGGCGAAACTCTTATTAGTAGGTGATGGGCCAGAAAAACATCGTGTAATGGACCAAGTAAAGGAAAGTCCATATATGAAGGATGTTCTATTTTTAGGGAAGCAAGAAAATTTAGCTGAACTATATGCAATTAGTGACCTAAAGCTGTTACTATCTCAGCAGGAATCGTTTGGATTGGTTTTATTAGAGGCAATGGCTTGTGGAGTGCCTTGTATTGGAACAAATGTAGGAGGTATCCCGGAAGTCATTGAACATGGCGTGGACGGCTTTATTGTGGAATTAGGAGATACGGAAGCCGTCGCTGAATATGCTGTTCAGTTATTGCAAGATGAGGAAAAATTACTGCGTTTCAGAGAAGCGGCCATTCATGCAGTCAGTGACAAATTCCACTCGTCCAAAATTGTAGAACAATACGAAAATCTGTACGAGAAGGTTGCGGAAAGAAATCATGCAAAACAATAAAGAATGGCAAACAGCCTATTCAGTAATAGAACAATTAGAACAAGCAGGCTTTGAGGCGGTTATTGTAGGTGGAGCTGTTAGAGATGCTTTACTGAATCGTCCTGCACATGATGTCGATGTAGCGACAAATGCGTTGCCTGAAGAGGTAAAAACAGTTTTTCAACGAACAGTTGATATTGGAATTCAGCATGGGACGGTACTTGTTATCGTACCTGCTGGGCCAGTTGAAGTAACTACTTATCGTACAGATGGGGAATATACAGACCATCGAAGACCAGATAAAGTGCAATTCGTTCGCTCTCTACAAGATGATTTACAACGCCGTGATTTCACAATGAATGCCATCGCTATGCGACGTGATGGCTCTTTTGTTGATTATTATGGTGGTCGTCAAGATATTGATCTTCGTATTATTCGAGCTGTTGGAGATGCTCAAAAACGCTTTGCTGAGGACGCCTTGCGCATGTTACGAGCAATCCGTTTTTCAGCGCAGCTTGATTTCACAATAGCGGAAGATACATTGATGGCGATACAACATAGAGCGGCCGATATCGCTTTTATTGCGAAAGAGCGAATCAAGGCAGAGCTAGATAAGCTATGGCTAGGAACGACTGTTTTTAGTGGCCTACAAAAATTAGAGGAAAGTGGCTTGGCAGCGTATTTACAAGGGAGTTTTCAGGTTGATCGCTGGTATGAATTTCAGACTGAGGACAAGCATGTGGGCTGGGCCTATTTTGCGCTACTTCAAGGAGCAAACTGGCGCGAGATTTTGCGGGATTATCGATTGTCCAATAAAGAAATGGCGTTTGTTAAATCTGTTTTGACAGCATATGAAGCGTTAAAAAGTGGCTGGACAAACTCCCATTATTTTACCTATAAAGAACAGGAGCTGGAAGCAGCGATATATTTTGCAAAACTGCTCCAAGCGGACGTTTGTTTACCAAGTGAGCCTATTCGTATATTGCAGGACAAGCTGCCGATTCGACAAAAGCAAGAAATTGCGGTGAATGGGGCGGATTTACTTAAATGGTCTGGCAAAAAAGGAGGCCCTTGGGTAAAAGAAGCATTAGAGGACATACTCGAAGCGATTATTCATAATGAGCTTGCAAATGATCAGCAGCAGATAAAAAAATGGCTGAAGCATAACTATTTCCATGAAACATGAGTATATATACCTTACAACAAGCCGTCTCAGGAAAGTGTGGGACGGCTTGTTTTTTATATCACTGATGGTCATTTCAGTTGATTTACAGTATGATTAAATTTAGTTACATAAAAAGCAGAGTTTACAAAAGGATTGATGTGAACATGACAATGTCCATGAAAGATGAAATTTTAAAAAGAATACTAGCTGCCAATGGAGAAGCTGTTTCAGGTCAAGAATTAGCGGATTCTCTTGGAGTCTCAAGGACGGCTGTCTGGAAACATATGCAGACGTTACAAGAAGAGGGCTACACATTTGAAACAATAAAGAAAAAAGGCTATGTATTAACGGGTGTACCAAATAGTTTAAGTCCCACACAAATTGAACTTTTTTTAAAAACAGAGCATTTCGGAAGAGAAATTCATTATTTCGATGTCGTAGATTCAACACAAACGATTGCCCATAAGCTGGCACAGGAAGGCGCACCACATGGCACAGTCATTATTGGTGAAGAGCAAACAGCAGGACGCGGTCGGATGGCTCGTCCATGGGAATCAGTTCATGGTAGTGGTATTTGGATGACCGTTATCGTTCGACCTGATGTCACACCTCAACAGGCATCCTCTTTTACGCTTGTCGTAGCAGTCGCTGTCACAATGGCCATTAAAACACTATATAGCGATATTGAGCCAACTATTAAATGGCCAAATGATCTATTAATTAATGGTAAAAAATGTACAGGTATTTTGACGGAGATGCAGGCAGAGGCAGATTTGGTTCAGGCATTGCTAGTTGGCATTGGAATAAATGTTAACCAGGAGGCGGCTGATTTTTCACCGGATATTGCGGATATTGCTACTTCACTACGATTAGAAGCAGGAGAAGAAATTAATCGTGCGGCACTTGTAGCCTTAATTTTACAGTATCTAGAGCAATTTACAGAGTTATATATCGAAGAAGGCTTTGCCAGTATTAAAACCCTATGGGAGCAGCTGTCTTGTACAATTGGTCAACGTATTGAGGTGACGACTATACGAGAGCGATTTGAAGGAATTGCTAGTGGAATTACAGATGATGGGGTGCTACAGCTTACACAAGATGATGGATTGGTCCGAACCATTTATGCAGGAGATATCAAAATACTATAAAAAAAGAAGCTGCAAGGTGCGTACCTGCAGCTTTTTTGATGACTTCAATTGTTATTATTATTTGAGTGAAACATTGACATCACCGTGAGATAAAGAAACGTTCAGCTGGTCATCGCCTTTATAAAGCTGAGTGATTGAGCCATTTTCTTCTGTGCCATTAACCGTTATATCGCCAAAACTTGTTTTTACTTCATAACCAAGATCACTTTGTTTATTTTGTAAGTGAAGTGTTGCATCCCCAAAGCTAGATGTAATGGTTGATGTCCCATTTAAAGTTCCAGCAATATGAATATCACCATGTTCACTTTCGATGTTTACACCATTACTAGAATATTGCTTGAAAGTTAAATCACCAAAGTCTTGTGTAATCTCTGTGTTCTCTCCAGTTATGTTGTTAAAGGTAATATCTCCATAATTTTGCATCAGATTCAGCTGTTGATAATGCAAACCACGAAGTGTTGTATCGCCAAAATCACTATCTATTACAATCGACTTGAGGTTAGTATTTGCTGGAACATAGATTTTGATAGAGGGAGAAGAAAAGCTTGAGAAACCAAATTCAAACCCGTTTTTTTTCTTAGCCTTTGTTTCAATCTGTAAAGTTCCATTTTCAATACGATATGAGACGTCTTGTTGTTCGAGTACATTCGTTTCTAGTTTATATTGGTCTTCAGTGGCGACAACGGTAATATCCCCATAATCATTCGCTATATTTATACTAGTAAACTTATCTAAGTTATACGATTCACTAACTAGTTTATTGCTTCCTGGCACGTGAATGCCATCCTCATCTTTGATAATGAACCATCGACCGCCTGAAAAATAGCCGACCAATGCTAGTAAAACACCTAACGCAATGATGGTCATCGCAATAAGGGAATTTTTAGAAGCCATTTACAAGCCCCCTTTCCTTGTTTTCGTTATTTTGTGGAACAATCTGCCCAATGTTTCTACAGAGAGAAGGACGGTTTTCTTAATAAAACGGGCAACGAATGGAAAGAGTAAGACACTCAACCCTGTAATGATTAAGCCAATACCCATAAATAATAAGGCGGTTGGCCAATGCTCTGTTAAAATAAAGAGGCCTGAAATAAGGGCTGCAATTCCCCCAATAAAAATACTTAAAATACCTGCTCCAATCGCAAAAATCAAACTAATAATGACAGCACCAAATGATAATATAAGGGCGATAGCTGTTGCAAGAAGTGGTAAAGAAAGTGGTGCAGAAAGTATAGCAAGAATAATAAGCCATAAAGCTGTCATATTCTTTTTAGTCGATTTCTCCGAAGTGTTTTCTAAATCTTTTAAGGCAAAATCAGCCAATATTTGTGAGGCAACATGAGAAGGGGAGCCTAGTTCTGAAATAACCTGCTGCTCATTATTCTCTCCTGCTTCATCAAAGTATTCTTCATAATAGGCAAGAGCAGCCTCTAGCTCTTGCGCAGGAAGGCGCCGTAATTTCCCTCGTAGCTTTTTCAAATAACTAGCTCTATCCATCTATATTCCCTCCTAAAAGTACACAATCAACCTTTTCCTTATAGACACGCCATTCTTTTAAAAGCTCTAATAAGCGTATACGGCCATGCTCGGTAATTTGATAATAGCGTCTATTTCTACCTTGATAGGGCTGATCGTAGGTAGTTAAGTAATCTGCTTTTTGTAAGCGACGTAATACGGGGTACAATGTAGACTCTGAAATATCCATGACTGATTGTACTTGCTGCGTTAAGGAATAGCCATAAGCATCCTCTTTGTCAACAATGGCCAATACACAAGCATCCAGTAAAGCTGAGCCAAGCTGAAATGTCATCTTTCCACCTCACATTCATTACTTATACTTCATTTTATATTATATGCCATATAGTATGTGGATAGTATATGACGTATAGCATTGATTGTCAAATTTTATAAATAAATGTTTTTACTATTAGAAAATAATATTTGAAGATTACAAGTTTTATTGTTATAGTATGTGCTGAAGGGCAGTATCCATTGTGAACGGCACCTTCAAAACGTAAGATCTCATACTAACAAATATCTGCCTTGATCTATATGACAGGGACGGAAGAAAACAATGCGTTCAAAAAGTAGCTTACTTTCTAAGTGAAGCTAGTACCTCTTGCTGAGTTAAGCAGAGGCTTTTTGCTAACGAATGAAACACAACCCTTCTGTCCATTTTGGAACCGAGGGTTTTTTCTGTTTTCTTCCCTTAAAAAGGAGGACTACAAAATGAGAACGACAACAGATTTTTTAAAGATGAAAGTGGCAGGCGAGAAAATTGTGATGGTGACTGCCTATGATTATCCAGCCGCTAAATTTGCAGAGGCTGCTAATGTAGACATGATTCTTGTAGGGGATTCACTTGGAATGGTTGTCCTTGGCTATGATTCTACAATGCCAGTGACTGTAGCAGATATGATCCATCATGCGAAAGCAACGCGACGTGGGGCAAAGGACACTTTTGTTGTAGTGGATATGCCATTTGGTTCCTATCATGGTGATGTCAATGAAACATTGAAAACAGCCATTTATATGATGCAAGAAACAGGTGCTGACGCTTTAAAAGTGGAAGGGGCTGGTGATGTCATTCCGGTCATTCGAAAGCTAACAGCTGCAGGAATTCCAGTGGTTGCTCATTTAGGCTTGCTGCCACAATCAGCGGGAGTAATTGGTGGCTATAAGGTACAGGGGAAAACGGCAGAACAGGCAACGCAGCTGATTGAGGATGCCAAGCAGTGTGAAAAGGCTGGTGCATGTGCGGTCGTTTTAGAATGTATCCCACATCAGCTAACAGAAATGGTGTCTACTAGTCTAGTAATACCAACTATTGGTATAGGAGCGGGTGTCGAAGCAGATGGCCAAGTGTTAGTTTATCATGACATGTTAAGCTATGGCTCACACCATGTGCCAAAGTTCGTTCAACAATTTGCGGATATGGGGAAAGAGGCAAGTGAAGGAATGGTTCGCTATGTGGAAGCAGTCAAAGAGGGTGCTTTCCCAGCTCAAAAGCATTTCTTCACAATGAAAGAGGATGCGCTAGACCAGCTATATGGGGGCATCAAATCATGAAAGTCATCACAACGATACAAGCATTAACAGCTGAAATTCAGGCAGCAAAACAAGCCCATAAAACTATTGGCCTTGTTCCAACTATGGGATATTTACATGAAGGCCATTTAACATTGGCTCAAACAGCACGTGCAGAAAATGATTTAGTTGTTATGAGTATATTCGTTAACCCCACACAATTTGGGCCAAATGAAGATTTTGAAAGTTACCCACGGGATTTGCCAAGAGATATTGCGTTGGCAGAGTCTGTCGGTGTTGATCTTATC
The DNA here is from genome assembly GCF_003049525.1 of Lysinibacillus fusiformis. GTDB lineage: Bacteria > Bacillota > Bacilli > Bacillales_A > Planococcaceae > Lysinibacillus > Lysinibacillus fusiformis. The sequence continues at coordinate 141,548 of NZ_PYWL01000002.1, forward strand.
TTCGCTCCAAGTGTAGAAGAAATGTATCCGCAGGATGGCGGAATTCGTATCCATGCTGGTGAACAGGCCATGATTCTTTGTGGCGCGAGTCGTCCAGGTCATTTTGATGGTGTGTTACAGGTTGTAGCCAAACTATTCCACCTTACACTTCCAACAAGAGCCTATTTCGGTCAAAAAGATGCCCAGCAAGTGGCCATTATTACAACAATGGTACGTGATTTTAATTTTCCGTTAGAAATGCGTGTTGTACCTATCGTTCGTGAGGAAGATGGGCTAGCGAAGTCTTCTCGCAACATTTATCTAAGCGAATCGGAAAGAGAAGAGGCTCCTGCCATACAAGAAGCACTACAATTGGCTCAGGATAGCTTTTTAGCGACTGGAGAGGTTGGGTACGCATTAGCAAAGGCCAAAGCCCATATTCAGGCACGAACTCATGGCCGAATTGACTATATTGAATTATTAGCCTACCCAGATTTGATACCAGTGACTGAAACGACACAACAAGTATTGCTGGCAGCTGCTGTGTATATTGGGCAGACTCGCTTAATTGATAATAGTATCTTTACTTTGAAAGAGGGACTATAAATATGTTACGAATGATGATGAATAGTAAAATCCACCGTGCAACAGTGACTCAGGCGGATTTAAATTATGTGGGGTCCATAACAATTGATGAGGATATTTTAGATGCAGTCGGTATGCTGCCAAACGAAAAGGTACATGTTGTTAATAATAATAATGGCGCTCGTTTTGAAACGTATATTATTGCAGGTGAGCGTGGTTCAGGTGTAATCTGTGTGAATGGAGCGGCAGCAAGACTCGTACAGCGTGGCGATATTGTCATCATTATTTCCTATGCGTATGTGGATAATGATGAGGCAAAGAATCATAGACCGACTGTGGCCATTATGGGAGAAAGCAATACGATTAAAGAAATGATTTCCTATGAGCCTGAAGCAACGGTGATGTAAGACAAGAGAATTGTCCAGAATCAACAATGAGGAAAGTTGCTGGAAATTGAATTAAATAGGAGGATGGCAAGGCTCAATTAGTGTAGCCGAATAGCCATCCTCCTTTTTTATGTGATTAAAACTACTACAAAAGTACTGGTAAAATTTTGTTTTTCTAACTATTAAACTAGTTTGTGAAATTAAAATTTTACAAATGTTCTAGTATTTTATGAGATATTTATGTAGAATTTAGTTGTTAGTACATCATTTTACTAGTGGAGGTATCATTTGTAATGGAAAATAAACGTAATAAATTTTTAACAGCTACTGCAGCAGCATTGGCTATCACAGCGGTAGCAGCGGCACCAGCATCAGCAGCTAGTCCATTTTCGGATGTAAAGGAAAGTCATGCGGATTATAAGGGCATTTCGACACTTTATGCGGCAGGTATTATTAGTGGATTCCCAGATGGTACATTCAAACCTGATACAAATGTCACGCGTGGACAAGCTGCAAAAATGATTGCAGGCGCATTAAAGCTAGACACGAAAGAAGTTGTGAATCCAAACTTTAAGGATATTGATACAGCTAATACGTATTACGGCCCAATCGCTGCATTAGTAGGATTAAAAGTTGTTTCAGGCTATGGAGACAACACATTCCGTCCAAACCAAACGATTACACATGGTGATTTGGCAAAAATCTTATCATCTATTCCTAACTTACCAGAATTAGAAGGTGCTAAAAATCACGAAGCTAGTAAAAGCGTAACACGTGGACAACTAGCAACATTGATTGCAGAAGCTCTCACAAAATTAAACACAGAAACGCCTGAAAAACCGGAAGATGCATTTACATTATCAGTTCTACATGTGAATGATACACATGCACGCGCAAATGAATTACCGAAACTAGCAACTGCTGTAAAAGAGCAACGTGAAACAAAGAAAAATGTTTTAACATTACATGCTGGCGATGCATTTAGCGGTACTTTATACTTCAACGAATTCCATGGTCAAGCAGATTTAGCGCTATTAAATGAAATTGGCTTTGATGCTATGGTATTTGGTAACCATGAATTTGATTTAGGTTCATCACCTGAAGGACATCAAGCACTTGCAGACTTTGTTAAAGGTGCTAAATTCCCATTTGTGGGTGCCAATACAGATTTCTCAGCGGATGATAAATTTAAAGGTTTATTTACAGATTTAGTTTCAAGTGAGCCTGAAAACGGTAAAATCTATTCAGGTATTGTAAAAGAAATTGATGGAGAAAAAGTCGGTATCTTCGGTTTAACAACAGAAGAAACTTTGGATATTGCTTCTCCAGGTAAAGTGAAATTTACTAACTATATTGAAGAAGCGAAAAAGGCAGTAGCTGCATTTGAGGGTATGGGCGTTAATAAAATTATCGCTTTAACGCATATTGGTTACAATGATAATCCAAATGTAGATAATGATATTTTACTAGCTAAAAACGTACCAGGAATCGATATAATTGTTGGTGGACATGACCATACAAAATTAGACGAGCCATTTGTTGTAGATACGAACACTGTAGGCGAAGCAAAAGATGCAACATTAATCGTACAAGCTAATGAGTATGTAAAATATTTAGGAACACTGGATGTAACATTTGATGGCAAAGGTGTTGTCACTAAGTACGGTGGCGAATTAATCGACCTTGGTAAAGTTGCTGAAGATGCAGCATTAGTAAAATTACTAGCGCCATATAAAGCAAAAATTGATGAAGTCAACAACAAGGAAATTGGTGTGAAAATTACTGAAGAGTTAGCAAATCCACGTGCAACTGAAACAAACTTAGAAAGTGTACGTAGCAATGAAACAGCTCTAGGTAATATCATTACAGATGGTATGTTGGCAAAAGCACAAAAATATACGGATAAAACAGTTGTCATGGCACTACAAAATGGTGGTGGTATTCGTGCAGCGATCCCAGCCGGCAATATAACTGTTGGACAAGTGATTACAGTATTACCATTCGGTAACACATTAGCATTAATGGATGCTACAGGAGCTGAGCTTAAAGCAGCATTTGAAGTTTCCTTGAAAAATGCACCTAAAGAAAATGGTGGTTTCCTACACATTGGTGGAGCAAAATTACAATATGATTCATCAAAAGAAGCAGGCTCACGTGTTGTTTCAATCGAATATTTAGATAAAGCAACTGGCAAGTATGTTGCACTAGAAGATGGTAAAACATATACTGTGGCAACAAATGCCTTCACAGCTAAAGGTGGAGACGGCTTTGATATGTTTGCTAAAGCATATGAAGAAGGTCGTGTAACAGATTTAGGCTTATCTGATTGGGAAAACCTACAAGAGCAATTACTATCATTAAAAGAAGTGAAAACAACAGCAGAAGGTCGTATTGTTGATGTTGCTAAAAAGCAATAATCCCTTCGAAAGAATAGCTTACAAACGACATTCGCTTTAAATTATGTCACATCGCTATTTCCGCAACCTTAAGGATAACCCTGAGGTTGCGGTTTTTTATTGTACGGCAGTATAAGGGATTGAATATTAGACGGCATATAGGGGAGAAAGGATGCCGCTGAACTAAATATATGATAAAATTCTTCTTATCTAATGTGACTGTGAGTTGAGATGTATGATGGAAAGTCAAAAATATGCCATTGTGGATTTGGAGACAACGGGTCATTCACCAGCAAATGGGGACCGGATGATTCAAATTGCCATTGTTATTATGAAGGATTGGGAAATTGAGCGTACCTATACGAAATTTATTAACCCGGGAAAAGCCATTCCATCGTTCATTCAAGATTTAACGCATATAACGAATGAGGATGTTAAGGATTCATACCCTTTTGAGGAACATGCGGATTACATATATGAGCTACTGGCTGATTGTGTGTTTGTAGCCCATAATGCCGATTTTGACTTATCATTTTTACAGGCGGAATTTAAACGGGCTGGCCTTCCAAAGTGGCAAGGTAAAAAAATGGATACAGTAGAGCTGGCAAAAATTTTGTTTCCGATGTCACTCGGCTTTAAGCTAGGAGACTTGGCGGCAGATTTAAATATAGAGTTGGCCAATGCGCATCGAGCAGACGACGATGCCCGTGCTACTGCTGAGCTGTTCAAATGTTGTTGGAAAGAGCTTTTAAATCTTCCTCAATTAACATTAGAACAAATGCATAAGCGTTCATTTCGCTTAAAATCGAATATTTCTCAGCTTTTTTTCGAGGCATTGCAAATAAAACGTCAACATAAAACAAGCGATGAGAATGTGCATTATTACCGGAATTTTGCGATTTGTAATGGTCGTAATAAACATGACCATGCATCAGAGACGATTGATTATCCGCAAACAGTGGCTGATAAAACGGCATTAATGACAAAGGCCCTCCCCAATTTTGAGGAACGTCCAGCTCAATTTAAGATGATGGATACGATTTGGCAAGCTCTACATGAACAAAAGGAATGTGTAATTGAAGCCTCTACGGGTATTGGCAAAACGGCGGGATATTTACTGCCAGCCATCGTATATGCTCGTACTGTCCATAAAAAAATCGCCATTAGTACCTATACATCCTATCTGCAAGAACAGCTTGTAGAGGAAGAGCTACCAAAGATAGAAAAAATCTTGGGAACAAAAGTAAATATTTGTGTACTCAAGGGGATGCAGCATTATATTGATCTAGATCGTTTTGAACAATCCATGGCATATGCGGACGAATCCTATGATGATACGTTTTCTATTTTACAGATTCTCGTTTGGCTGACGAAAACAGAGACCGGTGTGTTAAGTGAGCTGAATGTTTCAGGTGGGGGACAACTGTTTTTAGAGAAAATCCGCAAAATACCAAATGACAAACCATCTAAAGGGTTTGATTTCTATGAACAAGCGTTAAAGAACAGCGCATTTGCTGACTGTATAGTGACAAATCATGCTATGGTGTTAAGTGATTTAGTTCGTCAAACGCCGATATTTACACAAATAGATGGCTGGGTCATTGATGAGGCACATCAATTTATACAGGCTGCGATGCAACAGGATGAAATTGTCTTCTCCTATACGCAATGGAAATATATTTTTGGTCAAATTGGCACAATGGAAGACACAGGACTTTATCAACTTTTTTGTGAAGCGGCGAAGAAGAAACAACGTGTGTCCATGCAAAGTTTACAGCGACTGGATGCTCATTTTATACGGTTACAACGTGCATTTGATGAGACTATTCAACGAGCGGCACAAAGCATGCAACAACAGATGAAAGGCAAGCGAGCTAGTAGTAAGTGTACATTATTTATAGAGGATGTAACGCTTGCCAAAGAGTCATTTTTACAAGTAAGCAAATTAACGCAGCAATGGCTTGATCTTGCGACTGAAGCAGCTCAAGGATTTGAAAATAATATTGAGCAATTAGATAAAAATGATAGGTATATTTTATCCGAATGGCATTATTGGATTCGAGAAGTGAAAATTAAAATTGCAGAGTGGGAAGACATTTTCCTGTCATCGCACGATGGAAGTTCGGTTTGGCTAGAATTCGATGTTCGAAGTGTTCCTGGCAGTTTACATGTTTTTAAGAAGCCAGCCAATGTCACACCGATTATTGAACAAGTGCTAGCACCTCTTCGCAAGCAAGCGAGCATTGTATGGACATCAGGTACATTAATGGTACCAGGCAATGAGCGTTTTGTTACACGACAATTAGGAATTTCTGATAGCGTTGAAGTGATAAAACTACAGGCACCGCCAGCCTATTACGCAGGTGCAAAAGCATTTATTGTCACGGATATGCCAGATATTCAGCATGTCAGCCAAGAAGAATACATTGAGGCAGTTGCTCATGCGATTACGAGGACTGTTAGAATGACGGAAGGTCGTTGCTTTGTGCTCTTTACAGCTCAGGATATGCTGCGGAAAACAGTCGAGCTCATTCAAGATAGTGAACTTTTAGATGATTATATGCTTTTTGCGCAAGGTGTTACAGGTGGTAGCCGTATGCGCATTCTAAAATCATTTCAAAAATTTAGCCATGCTGTTCTTTTTGGAACAAACAGTTTCTGGGAGGGTGTCGATGTTCCTGGAGATGCTCTTGCCTCTGTTATCGTTGTACGGCTGCCATTCTCTTCACCAGAAGAGCCTGTCTTTAAGGCGAGAGCGAAGCATCTTACAGCGCAAGGACGCAATTCCTTCACAGAGTTGTCATTGCCTGAGGCTATTATGCGCTTTAAGCAGGGCTTTGGTCGCTTAATTCGTTCCTCTCAGGATAAAGGCGCATTTATCGTCCTAGACCGTCGAATAACTAGCAAATCCTATGGGAAAGAATTTATTAAAGCACTACCGCCAATCGATGTAAAGAAATTGCAGCTACCCGAATTATTAAAAGAACTGAATCATTGGCAAAAATAAAAATTACCCCTTTTAGCATGAGCTAGAAGGGGGTTTTTTTAAGTGGTTGCCTATACATTTATGATGAGGGTTATGACTGTTTGTTGTTATGTTCCTCATCAAAAAGATTGGCATTTCGAACAATCTTAGTAATATAGCTCATAACGATTTCTGTTGCTTGTTGGGCATCATAGCTTTTTCGATTATTTAAAAGGTTAGTAAACATACCTTGCCAAATTAAGAGTGTGATTTCATTAATGGCATCTACATTACCCTCGGTTAAATAGCCTTCTTTTAAAGCGATCTCTAACATAGAACGTCCCCGTTTTGTCAGACTGTGCTGAAACAGTATAGTCTTTAAATCTTCAGGAATATTAATTAAATCATTGGGGTAAAAGTTATAATAATTTTCCAATAGTTTTTCAGGTGTTTCCCCTAAATCCATAATAAAGACGGCATGAAAAATTTGTGGCTGTTTGAAGGAGTATTGGCAAAAACATTCCCAGGCTAATAAATATTTATCAATAGGGTCCTTGCCTCTTTCTATGTAACGAGCAACTTCGTTTGTATAGTCTTGCATGCATCTCATCGATGCAAAAAAGAGGAGATGAGAGATTTCTGAAAAATAATTGTAAATGGTTGCACTGTTATAACCAGCCCTATCGGCAACCTTTCTAATCGTGACATTTTCCACTCCTTCTTCTTCAATAATTTCCGCTGTGGCGTCTACAAAGTATTTCCACATACGACTCCTTTGTATTTCCTTTTTTTTCAAAGTAATATCCCCCCGACGTACAATGGTCATGTAAAATTATTAGTTTAATTCATATATTTACCATTTATAAGCTAGTTTAACCTTATTATAGCATAACAATTTTTATTTCCATCTCCCATTATAGCATTAGCATTTAGCATTTTCAGTGTTGTACATTGGATTTTCAGATGATATACTAATCACAATTATTTTATAATCATGATTACTAAATAATTAAGATTCTGAATAATTAGACGAAGTGGATGCAAGAATAAAAAGTTCAAACACAAGGGGAGGATTTATTTAATGAGTAAAAAAATTGTGACACAATTTGAGTGTACATATGAAACGATTGAAAACACATGGATTGAAATAGCAGACGGCACAAAGCTTTCTAGCCGAATTTGGTTACCGACCGTGGCGGCAGGACAAAAAGTACCGGCTATCCTGGAGTATATTCCTTATCGCAAAACAGATGGAACGAGAGCGAGAGATGAGCCTATGCATGGGTATTTTGCAGGACATGGCTATGCTGTTGTACGAGTAGATATGCGAGGTTCTGGTGAGTCAGATGGCTTATTAAAAGATGAGTATTTAAAGCAAGAGCAGGATGATGCGCTTGAAGTAATTGAATGGATCGCTAATCAAAGCTGGTGTGATGGCAATATCGGGATGATGGGGAAATCATGGGGCGGATTTAACTCTCTGCAAGTAGCTGCTCGCAGACCAAAGGCATTAAAGGCGATTATTACAGTAGGCTTCACGGATGATCGCTATAATAATGACATTCACTATAAGGGTGGTTGTTTATTAAATGATAATTTCTGGTGGGGCTCTATTATGTTAGCGTATCAACTCCGTCCGATTGATCCTCACATTGTTGGCGATAGCTGGCGTGAGAAATGGATGGAGCGCTTAGAAAATATGCCTTTATGGATGGCGCAGTGGATGGAGCATCAAACAAGAGATGACTACTGGAAGCATGGTTCAGTTTGTGAGAATTACGATGACATCGAAATCCCTGTTTTTGCACTAGATGGTTGGGAAGATTCCTATACGAACACAGTCTTAAGTTTAATGGAAGGGCTTTCTGTTCCTAGAAAAGGCATTATTGGCCCATGGGCACATGTTTACCCACATGATGGAGTTCCTGGTCCAGCAATGGGCTTTTTACAAGAGGCCGTGAAATGGTGGGATCATTGGTTAAAAGGGATTGACAATGATGTAATGGATGGACCAATGGTGAATGTTTGGGTTGAAGAAAGCATGGAACCTTCTGTTAAGAAACCAGTCAGCCATGGCTATTGGATTGGACTAGAATCATGGCCAACAGCGGAAGAGGTACAAACGAAAGCGTATCAACTGACACACGGGAAATTAGTAGAGCATCGTAGTGATCAACAAGAACAGGTGCAATTAAAAACACCACAAAACCACGGACTATTATCGGGAGAATGGATGGGTGCTGGAGTACTAGGTGAAAGTCCAGCAGATCAACGAATTGATGATGGAATGGCTATGGTTTTTGAAACGGACATGCTAGAGAATCCACTAGAGATTGTGGGTTATCCGAAGTTTGAAGTGGAATTAATGAGTGATAAACCACATGCGATGTTATTTACGCAGTTGTCAGATGTAGCACCAAATGGAGCTGTTACTCGTGTATCCTATGGGGTGATGAATTTAACACATTTGAATGGTCATGACCATGTAGAACTGTTAACTCCTGGTGAAAAAGTAAAAGCCTTTGTGCAATTAGATTGCTGTGGACATCAATTTAAAGCAGGGCACCGTTTACGCTTATCATTAGCAACAACATTTTGGCCTATGTTTTGGCCGATGCCAGAAGATGCTACATTGACATTAAATCTTGAAACAGCTACTTTCACATTACCAACCTTCCATGGACATCAAATAGCTGGACCAAATATGAATCCTGAGAGTGCACCATTAACACCTATAACAACTCTCCAAGAAGGAAGAGTGGATCGTTCTATTTCATACGATATTTTAACAGATACATGGACATGTATTACAGATGGGGTTGGAGGCGTTTTTGGTGAAGGGATATATCGCTTTGATGACATTGATGTCACGGTAGAACATAATTTGAAGCGGGAATTAACCTTAACGAATGCTGATCCATTGTCAGCTCAGTATACAATCTATCAAAAAATGAAAATAGGTCGTGAGGGTTGGTGGATTGATGCTGATATTACGGTTACTAAAACATCTACTCTAGAAAACTTCCAAATTGCTGGGGAAATGGCGATCAAAGAAAATGACAAACAGGTCTTCCATAAGGAATGGGATCAAAAAATTAAACGTCATGGCATGTAAATAACATATAAGGGGTAAACATATGGAAGCTAAGTTAAAAAAGAATACAGCTACTTTAGTTATTTTAGCTGTTTCAGGTGCATTAATTTATGCATTACCGTATTTTAGAAATTACTATTATGATGTCTTTCTCGATGCATTTCATTTGACGAATACTCAAATGGGGACACTTGGTAGTGCATATGGTGTTTGTTGTTTAATTTCCTATATTTTTGGAGGATTTTGTGCAGATCGTTGGAAAACGAAATATTTATTAACTATTTCTCTAGTGGCCACAGGGTTATTAGGTTTTACATTATTACTGTATCCACCATATCCAGTGCTTCTCCTCATCCATGCTGCTTGGGGAATCACGTCCATTATGACATTTTGGGGAGCACTAGTAAAAGCAGTACGTTCTTTAGGTTCTGAAAATGAACAAGGAAAAGCTTTTGGATTTTTTGAAGGTGGCCGTGGCGTAACCAATATTATTCAATCTGCTGTGATTTTAGGGATATTTGCTTTTTTTGCGAAGCATATGAGTGATAAAATGGCACTCTCAGCGGTTATTACGGTGTATTCTGTCATTTGTCTTTTGTTAGGGTTCATGATTATGATGCTTTATAAAGACCCCGATCAAGGGACTGTAGCTAGTGAGGATAAAGATGGTAGTAAATCATTTGATTGGGCCGTCCTTTGGAAAGTGTTAAAGATGCCAACAACTTGGCTTGCAACTATTCTTATTTTTACGTCTTATGCGATGATCATTAGCTATTATTACATCACACCTTATGCAACAGCCGCATTTGGTGCATCTACGTTAATTGCTGCTGCTTTAGGCTACTTTTCTCAGTATTGTCGACCAATCGGCAGTTTTAGTGCAGGCATTATTGGTGACCGGATAGGTGTGTCTAATATGGTGTTAATCGGCTATATATTATTAGCACTAGGCTTAGTGGGACTTATCTTATTACCAGGCAAAGCTTCCTTTATCCTGATGCTTTTAATATTTATCGGGATTATTTATACATCAATGTATGCTTTGCAGGCGATGCATTTTGCTATTTTAGTAGAAGGGGATTATCCTGTTGAATCAACAGGAACAGTATCCATGCCGCTAATGATTATTGGCTATAGTGGGGAAATCTTTATGCCAATCATTGCAGGCGCTTGTTTAGATTATTGGGGTGGCACAGCAGGCTATAAAGTATTCTTCGGTATATTATTAGGTTTAGCTATAATTGGATTCGTTACAGTAGTCATTTGGCAACGGGTAACGAAAGAAAAACGCAAGGAGATTGCATTGCAAAGAAAGCTTGCGAAGGAACAGGTGCTTACTTAATTTAGCATCAAAAAAAATTCATAGAATGTCTTCCACTGAAATAAAAGATGACTTTGGTATAAGCCGAAGTCATCTTTTTCGTCAAAAGATATCACAGGGTGGACGCCTCTTGATTAGTCTCTGAATTTATATCATTCTGTAAAAATTCCACGCGGTTTCTACCATATTCCTTTGCCTGATATAAAGCTTTATCACATCTTGATAATAAGGAATGAATCGTATCGCCAATGACAAAACTTGTCACACCAAAGCTACTCGTTTTTTGATGAACAACTGGAAATGAATGTTGTTCAAGTTGCTGTCGTAGATTTTCAGACAGTTGCACAGCATCCTTTAAGCGAGTGTTTGGACAAACTACTAAAAATTCCTCGCCGCCCCATCTACCAACAATGTCTTCTACTCGTACATGATTTTTTAAAATGTCTGCTGCATGACGTAACACAAGATCACCCACTTGATGTCCAAATTCATCATTCACAGCTTTAAAATGATCAATATCCAACAAGATAATCGATAGGGGTGTGCCGTTTCCTGTAGCTTGCTTAAATTCTTTTTCTAATACGTCATCTAAGCGTACACGATTTGGTATTTGAGTGAGTCGGTCTGTGTTTGCTAATGCTTCAAGCTCAAGTTTGGCTGCTTCAAGCTCTTTTGTCCGTTCTTGAACTTTATATTCTAATGTTTCATTTAGTGTTTCTTGCATGAGTTGATGCTCTTTTTTTATAATGTTGATTTTATCGCCCAATGCTAAAGATAAAAAAATGGATTCAAAAATAGCACCAATGGCTGGTACTTCCTCAAAAACTCGTGGATGGAATGGAATAATACTTAAAAAGGCCAGCGCTTGAACAATGATGGAGCTTAGTAAAACTGTCCAGCCAATGATATAGTATCGAGCCATCTTTTGCCCTTTTTTGAAAACGAAAATGCCAGACAGCCATAGAAAGATAAAGACTACTACCGCAAAGGTAGTTGTGAAATTATTAATAAATGCAACATCAGGGAGTATAAAAGATGCCATTAAAGAACAGATGGTGATCCATAAGAGTAGTTTTCCGATTGTATGGAATGACGGTAGAAATTTTTTTAACTCCAAAAACTGAAGACAAAATAGGAGCATAAATAAAAGCAGTAGATTGCCGCTAATTGTTAATGATTTAATAAAAAATTCTTGCGACAACCAATTGCCTAATAATTCTATGTCTAGTGAATTTAACGTTGCTTGATAAAAAATAAAACTTAACATATATAAAACATAGAAAAAGTAAGCTTTATCCTTCAGTGAAAAAAATAAAAATAAGTTATAAATTAAAAGAGCTGATAAAAAACCATAGAAAATGCCAGTTAAAAATTTATATTCACTCATCTTATTTGTAAAACTTATTTCCGTATATAAAAAGGAGGTAATACTTAGTGGTAATGTCCCATCTAACTTAATAAAAATTTCTTGAATAGAAGGGTCTTGGATGTGAAATAAATTAGAACGAGATGGAAGAGATTGTTCCCCTAGATTAGCAATGCCTCTTCGTTGCACATCATAGGAGCCATCCGCTTTTACCGAGAACAACTCAATGCTATCTAATTTATCTGTCACCTCTAGCCAATAAGGTTCCTCTTTATCTAATAAAATCTTGTCCATAGGTAAGCGTAACCAAATGGTATCTTGAGTATGCCAAAAGAATGGATAGGGTTGATTGCTGGCCACAAAGAGATGGTCATAAGTGCCGTTCAATATATCTTCAATAGGGACCTTTTTTGATGGATCTCGAAAAATTTCATAATGCTCTCCTACTATAATAGGGTCTACTAGCTCATCTGTTGGGCTCATAGCACTTACAGGTGGTATAAGGATGATAAAAGAAAGGGTAAAACAAATCAAAAACAGTGTTTTTCTGATCCTTTTGTTTTTCATCAAAAATTCATTGCTCCCATTCTACCGTTACTAGGTGAAGTTGAATAGCTACAACATTTGTTTAATTTTCTCTTTTTAGAAATTTAAGTTAATTGATACCTCCTTATTATAGACTATAACAGCAAGATTGAGGACGAAATAAATGGAAACTTCCTGATAATATGAGGTCTAGTAAATGATAGGGAGGCTTTCAATATGTCAAACATTCAGAAATTCAATGATTTACATGAATCGCAGGAGCTTTTATTTTTAGGGAATGCTTGGGATGTGTTATCAGCGCTCATATTAGAAAAAGCAGGTTTTCAGGCGATTGGTACAACTAGCTGGGGGATTGCGAATTCACTGGGCTATGCAGACGGGGAACTGATTGATTTTCAGCGTCATTTGGCCATTATTCAAGCTATAACAGAGCAAGTAAATATCCCCGTATCAGCGGATATTGAAGCGGGATATGGTCATGATGAACAAAGCATTATTGACAATGTGTTAAGGACGGCTGATGTTGGAGTAGCAGGAATTAATATTGAAGATTCATTCAAACATCAAGTAGGCTTAAGAAGTCTTACAGAACACTGTCATTTGCTTACAAATATGAGGTCTATGTTAGATAATCGTGGTTATCAAAATTTTTTTATTAATGCTAGAACAGATACGTATTTTCAAGTTGAACAGCCATATCAAGAAACGATGACTAGAGCAATGGCTTATGTCGAGAGCGGAGCAAGTGGTGTTTTTATCCCAGGCTTAACAAATGTGGATGAAATAAGAGCTATCACAAGCAATGTGGATGCACCGATCAATCTCCTTTCTTTACCAGGTTTAACAAATTGCCAAACATTAAAAGAATTAGGGGTAAGACGCATGAGTTTTGGCAATGCACTTTCGGATAAAATCATTGCCTATTTGACAGCGCATACTGCACAATTAGTAAAAGACCAAGATACTTCTACTTTATATGTGTAATCTATGAAAATGAGGTGAGCCATTCGTGGACAATGCAATCCATTTATCCTTTGAGGAGAAGTGGGAAAAGATTATAGCCTGTGATCAAACCTATGATGGCCTATTTTATACGGCGGTTAAAACGACTAAAATTTATTGCCGTCCTTCCTGTAAATCAAGAAAGCCAAAAAAGATGAATGTTGATTTTTATGAATCTATTCAAGAAGTCGAGACAGCGGGCTATCGTGCATGTAAACGATGTCAGCCTGAAATCGAATGTTCACCGCATACACAATTGATTCAACAGGTAACAGCTTTTATCATTAGTGCGTATAAACAAAAGGTAACCTTGCAGGATATGGCAGAGCATGTTGGTATTAGTCCATTCCATCTTGAGCGACTATTTAAACAAGTGACAGCGGAGACGCCTCGAGCCTATCTTGAAAAAATAAGAATTGATAAGGCGGCTCACCTTTTAAAACATACAGACTATACAAATTTGGAAATTTGCTATGAAGCTGGGTTTCAAAGTCCGTCTAACTTCTATAAAGTGTTTCGACGATTAAAAAATTGCTCGCCCACACAATATCGAAATCTTTCATAGGAAGGGGAAGGCTATGAACTGGATGAATCACGCTCATTTTGTAGAAATCGAACCTCCAGCCGAATTTGATTTTACAGAGTGTTGGATGTTTTTAAAACGATCCAATCAAGAAATTCTCCACCAAATAAAAGAGGATGTTCTCTTTAAATTACTAAAAATAAAGGATCAGCTAATTTTATGTAGAATAAGTGAGCAAGCTTATAAAATGAAAGTAGAATTTCCCATGAATCAGCCATCACTCCATGACAGAGAAGGAATTGTACGCTATCTTATAGAATGGTTTGATTTAGAAACGGATTTGGCTTGTTTTTATCAGATGGCTAACAAGGATAATATTTTACAGCCATTGGCAGAAAAATATAGAGGATTACGTTTATTGGGAATACCTGACTTATTCGAGGCTCTCGTGTGGGCTATTATTGGACAGCAAATTCATTTAACGTTTGCCTATACACTTAAAAAGCGCTTCGTTGAACAATTTGGACACAGTGTTACCTTTGAAGGGGAAAGCCACTGGTTATTTCCAACACCCGAAAAAATAGCTACTATTCAAGTGGAGGATTTAAGGAACCTTCAGTTTACGCAAAAAAAGGCAGAGTACATCATTGATATTGCGAAAAGTATAGCAAACGGTCAATTGACCAAAGAAATGCTACGCCAAAAAAAGGATTACGAGGACATGAAAAAAAGTTTAATGGCTATTCGGGGCATTGGGGCATGGACGGCTGACTATGTGTTAATGAAATCTTACCAAGAGCTATCTGCGTTTCCCATTGCAGATGTGGGTCTACATAATGCTCTAAAAAGGCAATTAGGGTTAGAACGAAAACCTACGATTGAGGAAATTACCCACTATTCGCAACATTGGCAAGGATGGCAGGCTTATGCAACTTTTTACTTATGGAGGTCACTATATGAAACAGTTTAAATTAGATTATAAATCACCGATTGGCATGATTGAAATCGAAGGAAATGAAGAAGCAATTGATGGCATTAATTTTGCAGAACGACAAGAGCTCATCCATGTTCCTCAACAAGACACACCTGCAGTGCTACTAGAATGTGCTAAGCAAATACATGAATATTTTATTGGTGAACGACATGAGTTTTCTTTTCCCTATGTTTTTAAAGGAACAGACTTTCAACAAGCCGTTTGGCATGCTTTACCTAGCGTAGGCTACGGTGAAACAGCTTCCTATAAAGATATTGCTGTGGCTATTCACAATGAAAAGGCAGTGAGAGCAGTTGGTAGTGCCAATGGTAAAAATAATATTAGTATCGTCGTTCCTTGTCATCGAATTATTGGTTCTAATGGATCTTTGACTGGATATGGTGGTGGAATGTGGCGTAAAGAATGGCTTCTTCAACATGAACAATCTCATCAATTAAAGGGCAATGCCAAAAAAGGCTAATTACACCTAGTCCATCTGGCCACCTCGACCTGTATAAAAAAGTGGTTATTGCAAAAAATAAGACCGTCAATATGGCGGTTTTAATGATTAGTCTTTATCATTTTATCGCTTCTTATGACACCTCTCTGCTAAAAAATTAGCTAGGAGTAAAAATGATAAAGGAGGTGTACTCATGAGCGTGCTCTATAGAATCGCATTAGTGTTAGTCATTATAGGGGCAATCAACTGGGGACTCATTGGATTCTTTAGGTTTGATTTAGTGGCTTATTTATTTGGCGGGCAAACAGCGGTTTTATCGCGATGGATTTACGCACTAGTCGGAATCGCTGGTTTAATTACTTTACCAATTTTGGTGAAGCGATTTGAAGACGAGGAAGACATAGATACTTATACGCGTATCGATCGAAATCCTAGCTATGGCATGGAGGCTGGGGAAGAAGCGGATTTCACTGAAGTAAAGAAGACAACTGAAGTGAAAAAAGTGGACAAGAAAGACAATATGTAAGCTTATGATAAAAACTGGTGGCCATATTTGGTTCGTCAGTTTTTTTCAAATAGGTGAAAAACTTGCGTAGTCCATTTAATGACTACGCAAGTTATCTTTATGCTTGATTGCTTGGGAAGGCAAAGGATGATGTAGTGTCATGATCTTGTGTGATCCATTTTTCTGAAATGGTCTTTGTTTTTGTAAAGAAGCGTACTTGATCTGGTCCAAACATATGTCCCTCACCAAATCTTGAGCGTTTCCAGCCACCAAAATTATGATAGCCTACTGGAATGGGGATAGGTACGTTCACGCCAACCATCCCTACTTCAATTTCAGTGGTGAATTTACGAGCAGCTGCACCATCATTCGTAAAAATTGTCACGCCATTACCCAGTTCATGTGCATTGATTAAGGCAATCGCTTCATCCAATGAATCCACACGAACCATATTGCGGGCTGGTCCAAAAACCTCCTGCTCATAAATTTCCATACCTGGTTTAACATGATCGAGGAGAGTAGGACCTAGATAAAACCCTTTTGATTGTTTGGCAATTTTCGGATGTCGTCCATCACAAACAATGGTTGCGCCTTCCTGTAGGCTACGATCAATATAGCCAATAATCGTTTCCTTCGAATGCTCTGTAATAACTGGACCGAAATCAACGTCGGGGTCTGTATAAGGTCCCACTTTTAATTTGGCAATTTTATCAGCTAGGATCGTGACTAATTTATTTGCCGTATCCTCCCCTATAGGGATAATGGTAGAGATTGCCATACACCGTTGAGAAGCTGCCCCATAGGCTGCACCTAAAAAGGCATTTGCGACCTGCTCTAAATCAGCGTCTGGCATGACAACCATATTATTTTTCCCACCGCCAAGCGCAGTCACACGTTTCCCATGTTTAGAAGCCGTGACGTAAATAGCTTCTGCAACAGGAGTGGACCCTACAAAGGAAACTGCTTCAATTAGTGGGTTGGATAGAAGCTCATTGACAGCATCTTTATCACCGTTAATGACCGTCCATACGCCTTCTGGTAAGCCTGCCTTTGTCCATAGCTCTGATATATATAGCGCAGAACAAGGGACACGCTCGGATGGCTTTAAAATTACACAGTTTCCAACAGCGACAGCCATGCTTGTAATGGCTAGTGGGACCATAACAGGAAAGTTAAACGGTGAAATGGCAGCCACTATGCCTAATGGTGCTTTTGTGGAATAAGCATTAATTTGACCACCCACATTAACGGAATACTCACCTTTTAGTAAGTGTGGGGCATTGATGGCTAAATCAACCGATTCTAAACCACGTGTAATCTCGCCCTTCGCATCTTCTTTGGTTTTGCCGCTTTCCTTACAAATCATATCGATGAGTTCATCCATATTGTCTGTCAGTAATTGTCGAAACTTGAGCATTATTTCTGCTCGTTTCCCAACGGATAATGCGCGCCATGCAGGGAATGCTTTTTGGGCAGCATTGATCGCTTCTTTTACCTCTTCATGTGTTGCTAGGGGAACTCGCGCAATGACAGAACCCGTGCTTGGATTGTATACATCAGAAAAATGTCCACTTTTTCCTAAAACAGTTTGTCCATTAATAAAATGGCCTAATTCTTGAATATCCGTATTCGTTATCATTGAGCTGTCCTCCTACAATTTTATAGCATGTAAGGCTTGTGTGAATTTTTCCACAAGGAAGTTAATCTCCTCAGAGGAGACGATTAGTGGAGGAGATAGCGTTAAAACATTATTGTAGCCTGCAACAGTTACACCGTTCTTGCCAATAATTAGCCCCTGCTCCTTACATTGCGCAATAACCTTATTAACGAGTGTGACATCTAGTGGGGCTTTGCTCTTTTTGTCTTGTACAAGCTCTATACCGATCAAAAGCCCTTTTCCACGAATATCCCCGACATATGGATGTTCCTTTAATTGCTCTTGTAAAGTTTTAAGGAGCGTTTCTCCTAACGTAGCGGAATAGTTAAATAAATTTTCCTCTTCCATTATTTCAATATTTTTTAATGCTACGGCACAAGCAGCTGGCGAGCCACCAAAGGTGTTAACATGGCGGAAGAAATCATAATCGTCATTCCCTGCAAAAGCCTCATAAATTTCACGTCGAACAGCAGTAGCAGATAGTGGCATATAAGCGCTTGTTAAGCCTTTAGCCATTGTCACAATATCAGGCTGTATGCCGTAGTTTTGGAAACCAAAAGCTTTGCCTGTACGCCCAAAGCCACAAATCACTTCATCCACAATTAATAATGCACCATGTTTTTCACAAACTGCTTTAACCCCTTGTAAGTAATTCTCATGGGGCATGATCACACCGCCGCCAGTAATGATTGGCTCCATAATGACAGCAGCAATAGAATCAGACATTTCCCAGGTCATGACATGGTCGATCGCTTGCACAGATGGCAATGCACATGGATCTTTACTTTTAATATGGTCTTCATTGGCACGATACGAATCAGGTGGCGTGACATGGATAAAACCAGGTGCCAATGGCTCATATTTGTATTTTCGCTGAGCTTGTCCAGTTGCCGCTAAAGCCCCCATTGAGCTCCCGTGATAAGCACGATAACGAGAAATAATCTTCGTTCTATTGACATGTCCTTTTTGTTGATGATACTGTCGAGCGATTTTGAAGGCAGCTTCATTCGCTTCAGAACCACTGTTCGAGTAAAAGACGACATAATCATCTCCTAATAGTTCACTAATCTTTTCACTTAATTGAATGGCAGGGATATGTCCAACAGATAACGGTGTATACGTATTTTCTAGTAATTGATCATAGGCAACTTTAGCAATTGCCTCTCGACCATAACCAACATTTACACACCATAAGCCTGCCATAGCATCTAAATAGCGTTTTCCTTCAGTGTCGGTAATCCAGGCACCCTTAGAAGATTGGACAATCATCGTTGCTTTTGGGTTGTATGGCTTCATGGAGTGCCATACAAATTGTTCATCTTTGACTTGCCAATTTGGTCTTGTTACATTGGTCACTACATTCACTCCTTAAACAAGTAATGGCTGAACATGCATACGTCTTAAGTCAGATGTGGACAATAAAAATGCAAAGTCGTCCCCATTTGTACTTTATATGTATGCCTTACCAGTTTTAGAAGGAATATTTTGTGATAGAAAATTCTGATAATTAAATGACTACATAGCCATTATTAATGTGTTAAAACATCCTCTATTAAAAAGGCAATATACAAATTTGTCTTAGTAAAGGGATTACTCAAGTCCATATCTAAAAGCATTTCAATTTTTTTTATTTTATAAAGAACCGTGTTGCGATGAATAAACTGACGCTCACTAATCCTACTTGTACTGCCGTTTTCCTCAAGAAAAATGCGTAAAAATGGTACATAATCTGTGTTGTGCACATCATCATAGTGGTAGAGATGACCAAGAATATCCTGGCTGAAGGATTTCATGAGTGCTTGATTTTGCACAGCCATAATAATTTTATAGGCACCTATTTCTTTATATTTATATAAAAAACGATTGTTGTGGAGCTGCGCTAAATGAATGACCGTTAATGATTCATCATAGCTTTTTCGGACATTTTCAAGCTCTTTATGATAGTTGCCTTTTCCAATAATCATATCCAAGCAACCATTTTTTAACGTAATTTTTTCATAGATTTCTTCAACGATTTTTGAGAAGGGTATATTTGGTGTATTGATCTGTGTTTTATCAATTAAAAAGATGAGGTAGTTTTTATGTTTTAATTTTAAGAAGCGTTGATAGCGATTTTGAAAAGCGAACTGCACCAATACCTCATATCGATCAATGGAGGCTTGAGTGCCGACTGTTGTGCAAGTAATGATGGCTAATTCTCTTCCTTGAGGAAAACCAAGCTGTGCTAGTTGATCCTTCATGCTGTTAGCGTTTTGTTTGTAATGGAATAATAAATTGAACAGAACTTTTTCTTCCATGGATAGCTCCTGATGGTGGTTGGCGATAAACTGAAAGGTCGTTTTTAATAGATCGGCAATTCGATAATTCCATGGCATTTGAAAAATAGGGAAATCATATTGATTGGCAAATGAGATGACGGCCTCTGGAATATTAGGAATGAATGGACCTGTATTAATAATAAAACCAGCTACTTTTTTGGCGTAGGCTTGTTTCACAAGTTGTTCTAATGAATTTACATCTGCATTTAAATGAATACCAGTTGTGACGACTAATTCATTGGGTCTACAAAACATGATTAAATCATTGCTTTCAACAACATTAATACCAGTAACTCTTCGATACGTACCACTATGTCCAGCGACTAATGTGAGCATTGGGAATTGAACTCCCTCCACGATTTTACGAATCGTACCCATATTCCCCCCCCTTAATTATGAACATAACTTACCATATATGATGTGCAGTTGCACATATTTTTTTAGTTTTCTATCCATATCTCTCAAATTTTATCTATTTTAGAATGTTTAATAACTACTGTGAAAGAGAGGACTTGCATATGTATAAATGTAATAGTAGACGATTGCGAGAGTTAATTGAACAATTTAGTCAATTTGGGGCTACTGAAAATGGTGGCGTCACACGTTTGTCTCTTTCGGATGAGGATGTATTAGCACGAAACTATTTTTGTGAGTGTTGTGAAGCTTTAGGTATGGATATTCATGTGGATGATATGGGCAATATTTATGCGACTCTTGCTGGGAAAAAGGATGTGCCACCAATCGTTATGGGTTCCCATTTAGATTCGGTGGAAAAGGGTGGAAGATTCGATGGTGTATTAGGCATATTAACTGCTATCGAGGCAATACGAACGATTAAAGAAAATGAAATTGAAGTGGATATTCCGCTCATGATTGTCAATTTTACGAATGAAGAAGGGGCTCGTTTTGACCCAGCAATGATGAGTTCGGGGGTTATCACCTCGAAATTTGACAAAGAAAAGATGCTACAATCCACAGATAAAAATGGTGTTCGTTTCCACGAAGCGTTACAAGCAAGTGGGTATGAGGGAGAGCAAGCCAATCGTCTGAAGGAAGCACTTGCTTATATCGAATTGCATATTGAGCAAGGGCCAGTGTTAGAAGCGAAACAACATGAAATTGGGGTTGTAGAAGGTGTGCTTGGCATGGTTTGCTACGAAATTACAATTACAGGGCAATCGAATCATGCTGGTACGACTCCCATGACAATGCGGAAAGACCCAATGATTGTTGCCTCAACGATCATAACTGAGTTACATGAGCAATTAGGAAAGATTGATGAGCAATTAGTGTTTACATTTGGCCGTCTGAATGTTTCGCCAAATATTCACACAGTCATCCCTAATCAGGTGACATTTACGATTGATTCTCGTCATCAAAATCCTGAGGTGATGGAACAAGTTGAGGATATTCTTCTTGCGCTACCCGAAACTGCAGGAGGATGTAATATCCACCCAGTAAAGTTATGGGGTAGGGAAACCGTGTATTTTGATACAGCTATTTGTAATGAGGTAGAAAGAGCCTGTCAGAGCTTCGGTTATACTGTACATCGCATGTTTAGTGGAGCAGGACACGATGCCCAGTATATGGCGAGTATGGTTCCATCGGCAATGATTTTTGTTCCAAGTATTCAAGGGAAGAGTCATTGTGAGGAAGAGAAAACAACCTTTGAGGATTGTGCAAAGGGAGCAGATATTTTGCTAGAAACGGTTCTAACGCTACAAACAAAATTTAGTATGGGCGAAACTTATACATTGCATTAAACATGAAGTATTCTCTAATTTTGTGATGAAGGGTGAGGGGCACAGTGAAAAAAATGATTAAAGGTGGAAGAGTAGCAACTGCTGCGGATGCATATGAGGCAGATATTTTAATAGATAATGGCAAGATTGTGCAAATCGGGCAAAATTTAAGTGAGGATGGCGCTGAAATCATTGATGCAACTGGGAAATATGTGTTGCCAGGGGGGATTGATCCTCATACGCATTTAGATATGCCATTCAATAATACAGTGACAGATGATGATTGGAAGTCAGGAACGATTGCGGCGGCTTTTGGTGGGACAACCACTATTTTAGATTTTTGTTTAACAGCTGGTGAAGAAAAATTGTCAGCGGCCGTAGAAAGATGGCATGACAAAGCCAAAGGAAAGTCTGCTATTGATTATGGTTTCCATTTAATGATTGGTGATTTAACGCCTGAAACCGAAGCCGAATTACCTCAAATTTTAGAGCAAGAGGGAATTACCTCTGTCAAAGTCTTTATGGCATATGCTAAAGAGTTCCAGGCTTCAGATCGAACACTTTTTAAGGCGTTTAAAATTGCCAAAGATCTTGGAGCATTGGTGATGGTCCATTGTGAAAATGGCTCTGTGATTGATGAACTTGTCGA
Organism: Lysinibacillus fusiformis; assembly: GCF_003049525.1. GTDB lineage: Bacteria > Bacillota > Bacilli > Bacillales_A > Planococcaceae > Lysinibacillus > Lysinibacillus fusiformis. The sequence goes on from NZ_PYWL01000002.1 coordinate 164,015, forward strand.
GGAAGCAAGACGTGCAGGCCATAAGGAGCCGATTTATCATGCATTAACACGTCCGGCTGAATTAGAGGGAGAGGCAACAAAACGTGCCATCGAATTAGCGCATATTGCTGGAGCAAAGCTATATGTAGTGCATGTAACATGTAAAGAAGCGGTGGATGAAATTATTGCTGCTCGTGAAAAGGGCTATGACGTCTATGGTGAAACATGTCCACCCTATTTAACACTTGATCAATCAGCTCTTGCCCAGCCAGGCTTTGAAGGAGCCAAGTATGTTTGGTCACCTCCTCTTCGCCCGAAATATCATCAAGAACATTTATGGAATGCCCTAAAGGCGAAACAGCTTCAGACAATTGGCTCTGACCAATGCTCCTTTAGCTTTAAGGGTAAAAAACAGTTAGGCCTAAATGATTTCTCAAAAATTCCAAATGGAGGGCCTTTCATTGAGGATCGTTTCAGTATTTTATATTCTGAAGGCGTTGCCAAAGGTAGAATTTCGATTCATGAATTTGTCGATATGATTTCAACAAGTGCTGCAAAAATATTTGGTTTATTCCCGCAAAAGGGAACAATCGCCATCGGCTCTGATGCAGATATCGTTATTTTTGATCCAGAGGCAAAACGCCAAATTTCGGCTAAAACACATCATATGAACGTCGACTATAACCCATATGAGGGATGGGAAGTGACTGGCGAGCCTGTTAGTGTGCTAGTACGTGGCGAATATGTCATTAAAAATAAAGAATTTGTTGGTGTACTAGGTAGCGGACAATATATTAAACGTCCATTAAAAACAGTAGCTGCGGAAGCCTTGAAGATTTAGCTTCCTTCAGTTTAGGACCGATTGTTTTGGCTGGAGAACAAAACAATCGGTCTCGTAATTGGTGCACGGAAAAAAGAACACATGAGGGGGATGTGGAATGGTTCCGATTCAAGAAAATGCGATGACCTTGCAGCTTAAACGTAATTTTGTGGAATTAAAAAACAAGATGACAAAGAATGAGGCTATTGAGGAAGCCAATCGTTGTCTTTATTGTTATGACGCACCATGTATTAAAGCTTGTCCGACAAGTATTCAAATTCCAAATTTCATAAAAAAAATCGCATCTGGTAATATGAAGGGCTCTGCTACGACTATATTAGAAGCAAATCCTATTGGTGCAAGCTGTGCAAGGGTTTGTCCAACGGAAGAATTATGCGAAGGAGCGTGTGTCTTAAATTCTTCAACAAAGCCAATCAAAATTGGGGAGTTACAGCGTTATGCAACGGATTGGGCAATGGAAACGAATGCTCAGCTATTTAAACAGGGGCCAAGTAATGGTCATAAGGTAGCCATTATTGGAGCTGGTCCTGCTGGTTTATCGGCTGCACGTGAACTAAGTCGTTTTGGCTATCAAGTAACTATCTATGAGGCTGAAGCGAAGGCAGGTGGCTTAGGTAGTTTTGGTATTGTAGCGTTCCGATTACCTAATGATGTTGTTGATTGGGAAGTCGAGCAAATTGAACAGCTTGGAGTGGATATTCAAACTAATATGACGGTTGGCGTCGATATTACTGCCGATGAAATTTTGGGAGAATATGACCATGTTATTTTAGCTGTCGGTATGGGGGCTGTTCCCAATCTAGGCATTGAGGGAGAAGATTTAGATGGTGTCCACGATGCTATTGAGTTTGTCAGAAAAACAAAAATGGGGCCGCTTACAAATGAGATTGTAGGAAAACGTGTTGCTGTTATTGGTGCCGGAAATACAGCGATAGACGGTGCTACAAGTGCAGTGCGTTTAGGGGCAGAGAATGTCCAAATACTTTATCGAAGAACGCAAAAAGAAATGACTGCCTATCAATTTGAATATGAATTTGCGAAGCAGGATGGTGTGGAATTTAAATGGCTCACAGCACCAAAGAAGATTATTGGCAATGAGGATGGCAGGGTAACAGGTATTGAATGCGTGAAAATGAAGCTTGGTGAACCTGGGCCTGATGGTCGACAAAGACCAGAGGAATTACAGGGCTCTAATTTTATTATTGAAGTGGATGCGGTCATTAAAGCCATTGGGCAAACTCGTTTTGTTTCATTAATTGAAGCATTTGGTTTAGCCCATACAAATGGCGTTGTTGATATAGATGAGACGACGATGCAAACGTCCAATGACAAAGTGTTTGCATGTGGAGACGTTGTCTTTGGCAATGGACAGGGAGAAGCGATGGTGGTGACTGCTGTACAGCAAGGAAAAGATGCAGCATACAAGATTCACGAACGTTTAAGAAAACCAAGTGAGATTGCATAAAGGGGGAACTTACATGGCAGACTTACGCATTAACTTAGCAGGCATCCAATCGCCGAATCCATTTTGGTTGGCATCCGCACCGCCTACAAATTCTGGTTATCAGGTACAACGCGCATTTGAAGCAGGATGGGGTGGTGCTGTATGGAAAACATTGGGGGATCCAATTTTAAATGTATCCTCCCGTTTTGCGGCTGTTAGTTTTAACGGCCAGCGTGTAGCGGGCTTCAATAATATTGAATTAATTACAGATCGACCGTTAGAAGTAAATTTACAAGAAATTTATGAGACAAAAAAGAAATTTCCTAATCACGCGATTATAGCCTCTTTAATGGTGGAGCCAAAGCAAGAAAAGTGGCATGAAATCGTAAAACGTGTAGAAGATGTGGGGGTTGATGGTCTTGAGCTTAACTTTGGTTGTCCACATGGGATGGCAGAGCGAGGCATGGGTTCTGCCTCTGGTCAAGTCCCTGAACTGGTGGAAAAACAAACGTACTGGGTAAAGGAAGCGGCACGTACACCTGTTATTGTGAAATTAACACCAAACATTACGGATATTACAGTTACGGCAGAAGCAGCTAAAAGAGGTGGAGCAGATGCCATAAGTATGATAAACACGATCAATAGTTTGGCAGGTGTAGATTTAGATACTTGGAATACAGTTCCTCATGTTGCTGGTAAAGGGGCGCATGGTGGCTATTGTGGTCCAGCTGTAAAGCCGATTGCACTCAATATGGTAGCAGAATGTGCTCGTAATCCATTAGTCAATGTACCGATTTCGGGCATTGGCGGAATTTCTAATTGGCAGGATGCCGCAGAATTTATATTAATGGGTGCAACAGGCGTTCAAGTTTGTACAGCAGCGATGCACCATGGCTTTAGTATTGTGGAGGATATGATTGATGGGTTGAACAATTATTTAGACGATAAAGGTTTAGCTTCCGTCATGGACTTAGTAGGTCGCTCCGTTTCAAGATATTCAAACTGGGGTGATTTAGACTTAAATTATAAAATTGTCGCAGAAATTAATAATGATGTTTGTATTAATTGTAACAAGTGTCATATTGCTTGCGAGGATACGTCACATCAATGTATTGATCTTTATACAGAAAATGGACGTCCATTGCTAAAAGTTCGTGAAGAAGACTGCGTTGGTTGTAATCTATGCTCTATTGTTTGTCCAGTAGATGGTGCCATTTCTATGGTTGAACGTAAATCAACCGTTCCACCGATGACATGGAATGAACGCCAATCGCTCATTAGCAGTCTCTCAAAATAAAGACTTTTCATCTTTATTCAGTAGTAGACATTTATAGGGATGAGCTATAGCCTATCGAACACCAACTGAATGAAGATAAATGAATAAAATCGAAATTCCACCTTCCTTCATCAAGTGGCGATGGAGGAGGGAAAAACTTCAAGTAGGTTGTCACGGAAATTAGAAAAAAAGGAGAGAAACTTTATGGAACGTGAAGGGAATTATTTAAAATCCCCAGATTTACTTCCAGTGACACATCAACAAAGAAATATTGGAACATTTGGTTTTGCGGTGATTTGGATAGGGATGGCGATTGTTTTAGCGGCTTTTGCAATTGGCGGTTCAGCCATTATGAATTTATCCTTACCTATGGTTATTTTAGCTACGTTGGTAGGTTCCTGTTTGATCGGTGTCTTTATGACGTTAATTGGTGATATAGGTATTGAGCATGGATTATCATTCCCTGTTTATATGCGTGCACCATTCGGCACATTTGGCACTCATATTCCTTCTCTTGTAAGGGGCATAACAGCCGCATGTTGGTTTGGTCTTAATACGTATTTTGGCGCATTAGCCATAAACGGCATTTTAAATTTATTGTTTGATTTTGATAATTGGTTCATTTGTTTCCTTGTATTTGCGGCGCTTCAGCTCTTTAATACATCACTCGGCATTAAGTCCATTGAGCGCTTCGCTGATCTAGCAGCGCCTGTCATTATTTTGATTTCTTGCTGGATGTATTACACATTAGCTGATAATGCTACGTCCCAAGGGAAAAATATATGGACGTGGGTAGAAACGCCAACAACGGGCTTTGCTGCCTTTACAGCTTTTATGGTAGTGGTCATGGCAAACATGGGCTTTTGGTCAACACTGGCAGCTGATATGCCATCATTATCTCGCTTTTTTAAAGCACCTAAAAATGAACGCAATTGGTTCAAACGGAATAAAACACAGCTCGTGGGCTCATTAATTGTTATGCCAATAACGAACACATTTATTGTTACAATTGGTGCAGTTTGTTATATGGCGGTAGCATCTGCTGACCCTATCAATGCTTTACAACAAAGTGCGAGTGGTTTTATTTTAGGTATCCTTTTGCTGATGATTGTGTTAGCACAATGGTCAACGAATACGTCTGCTAATGTCGTACCAGCAGCTACTATTTTCTCAAATATCGGTGGCCCCAAAGTACCTTTTTGGGTAGGGGTTGTTATTGCGGGGATTATTGGTATTCTTGCTCAACCATGGAATTTATTTGATGTAATGGTCAATGTTTTATTGATTATAGGTGGAATATTAACGGCGATTGTAGGGATTTTATTTGCGGATTATTATCTCATTCGCAAACGACGTGTACATGTCAAGGAACTCTATGAATTAGATGGGCAATTTAAATACTATAAAGGTTTTAATATCGCCGGGTTAGTGGCCTGGGTAATCGGTGGTGCTATCGCCAATATTTTTTCAACTTATTCTTCTTTAGTAGGGTTCTTTGTAGGAGCAATTGTCTATTATGTCTTAGCGAAGTATTGGTGGTTTAAAAAATACCCTCAAGCAGAGCTAGTAGATCCAAGTGATGCGAAGTATTTAGGTATTACAGTCGGACATAATTTGGATGAATTATTTGGCCAACAAGCACATGCGCCACTGACAGATCAAGAGGAAGATGAGCTAGTGGAGCAACCAGACCCTCTGCTAGAAATAAAATGTGCCGAATAAGTGACACTACATCAAGACATTTTCAAATGAAGGTGAGGTGATGGCATGTCTGAATTCCAACAAAGCAAAGAGGAAATCCAAAAAGTGGATCTTTATTTAGATAGCGGCTTTAAAATCAAATATGTCTACGAAAATTTAAGTGGGATGTTTGTAGAATTTGCTCGTCAGGAAGAAGTGACCTTACTACAAATTCTAACGGCAGATGCACGAAAGTATTTCACAGCAAAATTACAGGAACAAACCTTACTATAATAACGAAGTAACCTCTATTTCATTCGCCAAGGATGGATAGAGGTTTTTTGTTTGCCAGTTCTTTATGTAACAACAGAGCAAGCCTTTAGTTTTATGGGAATTGACATCAATTAAAATAAAAAAGATGTCCCTATGAGAGACACCTTTTTCTTATTCTTTATTCATTTCGCTATGCTTTCGACCATAAACCAAATAAACAATCAAACCGATGATGAACCAAATACCACATGCAACCCATGTAAGGACAGAAAGCTGTGATATTAAAAAGAGACATAATAGGAATGATAAAATCGGTAGGACTGGGAAAAACGGTACTTTAAAGCCCCCAGAAGGGATATTTTTATTTTTACGTAAATACACCACACCGATGGATACAATAGTAAATGCGACTAATGTGCCCATATTGACTAGTTCGGCAAGCTTAGAAAGTGGCACAAATCCTGCACAAAAGGCAACTAATATTGCGAAAATCCATGTGTTTTTCACGGGAGTTTTAAATTTAGGACTGAGCTCAGCCATACTTTTTGGCAGTAAACCATCACGGCCTAATGCGTACAGTAGTCGTGTTCCTCCGTAAGACATCACTAATATAACAGTCATCATTCCAACTACGGCACCTAATGAGATTATTCCCGCAATCCAATCTTGGTGGACCATCTGCATCACATAGCTAACAGGGTCACTTACATTTAACGCATGATAGGGAACGATACCTGTTAAAACCATTGATACAACAACATAGAGCACCGTACAAATAAGTAAAGAACCGATGATGCCAATGGGCATATTCCGCTGTGGATTTTTAACTTCCTCAGCAGCCGAAGATACCGCATCAAAACCTAAATAAGCAAAAAATACAAGTGCTGCTCCACTGAAGACGCCGCTTATGCCAAATGGTAGAAAGGGCTCCCAGTTAGTAGGCTTTACATAAAATACCCCTACGCCAATAAATAGTAAGATGACAGCGACCTTCAAGAAAACCATCCAAGTATTGAATCGAGTGGATTCTTTAATACCAAGCGTTAATAAAAATGCCGTAGCAAAAATAATCAAAATCGCAGGTACATTCATATATGTGCCAGCAGCAGGATTAAAGGCTCCTGAAATTGCTTGGGGCAAAACGATATGAAAGCCGGCAAGAAGTGAGGTTAAGTAAGATGACCAACCTGTCGCAACAGCGGCAACAGCCAGTCCATATTCCAAAAGTAAAGCCCATCCTACTAACCACGCGATAATCTCGCCAAAGACAATATAGCCATACGTATAGGCGCTCCCAGTTACGGGGACACTTGATGCAAATTCGGAATAACACATGCCTGCAAAAGCGCAAACAATGGCGGCGATAATAAAGGAAAAAACGATCCCAGGCCCAGCATGTGTTGCTGCCACCGTTCCAGGCAAGATGAAAATACCAGTGCCGACGATGGCACCAACTCCTAATAATATAAGATCAAAGGCACCTAACGTTTTCTTTAGTTGAATAGTCCCGCTATTTTGTAATAGTTCCTCGATTTTCTTTCTTCTAAATAATATTTTACTCACGCTCAATCCTCTTTTTCTTAGAAATATGTAAAAATATTATACTTTTTTGATAATTAGGTCAATCTTTTTGTCGAAATAAAGTGAAAAAACTAATATATTTAGAATTTTTAGAACAATAATAGTAAGGGAGCTACTCCATATGCTAAATCTATCAAAAAAACATTATTTTTTGTTTTTCCTAAAAATACAATTGTCTTTTTTAGAAAAATTGATTATGATTTTAAAGTATATTCAACGTAGATAGAACAACAGGAAAAGAGGCGTTATGGAGTGGCCAACAAAGAATTACAACGAGGATTAGAGGCACGTCACATCCAAATGATCGCGCTAGGCGGTACGATTGGTGTGGGCTTATTTATGGGTTCTGCAAGTGCCATCCAATGGACAGGACCTTCAGTACTCCTTGCCTATGGAATTGCAGGTATTTTTATATTTTTCATTATGAGAGCAATGGGTGAGATGCTTTATATGGAGCCAAGTACAGGCTCTTTTGCAACATTTGGCTATAAATACATTCACCCTTTAGCAGGCTATTTAACAGCATGGAGCAACTGGTTCCAATGGGTAATTGTTGGGATGTCTGAAATTATAGCCGTGGGAACGTATATGCAGTATTGGTATCCTGATTTACCAGCATGGATACCGGGTCTCATTGCAATGATCATATTAGGTGTGGCAAACTTTATCTCAGTTAAATCTTTTGGTGAATTTGAATTTTGGTTCGCCATGATTAAAATCGTAACCATTATATTAATGATTGTAGCAGGGGTTGGACTGATCTTCTTTGGCTTTGGTAATGATGGTATTGCGATTGGCTTATCAAATCTATGGAGTCATGGTGGCTTCTTTACTGGTGGCTGGACAGGCTTCTTCTTTGCATTATCGTTAGTAGTTGCAGCCTACCAAGGTGTAGAGCTTATTGGTATTACAGCAGGGGAAGCAAAAGATCCACAAAAGACAATTACGAATGCTATTCAAAGTATTATTTGGCGCATTTTAATTTTCTATATCGGAGCTATTTTTGTCATTGTGACAGTGTATCCGTGGGATGAATTGGGTACGATCGGTAGTCCCTTTGTTGCGACATTTGCCAAGGTAGGTATTACAGCTGCTGCAGGTATTATTAATTTTGTCGTTATTACAGCTGCTATGTCTGGCTGTAACAGTGGTATTTATAGTGCAGGACGTATGTTATATACTCTTGCGATGAATGGACAAGCACCGAAATTTTTCGCGAAGCTTTCTAAAAATGGTGTACCTTTATTTGGTACAGCTGGCGTGTTAATTGGTTTAGTGATTGGTGTCATTTTAAGCTATATTGCACCACAGAATTTATTTGTCTATGTGTACAGTGCAAGTGTTTTACCAGGAATGATACCATGGTTCATTATATTAATTAGCCAAATGAAATTTAGAAAAGTAAAAGGTGAACAATTAGCGAATCACCCGTTTAAAATGCCACTAGCCCCTATTACGAATTATTTAACAATTATCTTCTTAATGATGGTGCTGGTTGGCATGTGGATTAATGACGATACGCGTATATCATTAATCGTAGGAATTGTATTTTTAGTAATTGTAACTATTAGCTATTATGCATTTGGTATTGGCAAAAATCGCTACAGTACGGATCAAGGCGAATAGCAAAAAGATGCTTCTCTTAACAAGAGAGGCATCTTTTTTGCATATTTTTGCTAGCATATTTTTTACATAAACATTCGTAAACATGCCAAACTATAAAAAACTACGTGTGGAGACTGGTATTCGTTGAAATAAAAGGGGTTGAACGGAATGCACGAAATACCTGAACAGCTTGTTGCTAAATTAAAGAAGGAAATAAATGATGTAGATGATGTAAAGCTAAATATGATTGCAACAGAAGAAGGGGATGTTACCCTTATATATTTTTCCTCTCTTATAGAAAAAATGACGTTACAATCAATGGTATCTATTCCGTTAACCAATAATATCAAACAAATTCATCAAATGGCTCAATATGTGGACCCTAAAGATATACAAGGCGTCATTAAAAAATTGAACTCTGGGCAAACACTGCTGTTTTTTCATGAAACCAATGCACTTTTAAGTATGGATACGTATAGTGCACCTACAAGGGCCATTACAAATACTGAAACAGAATCAACCGTTATAGGGCCTCAGGATGCATTTACGGAATCTTTGGAGACCAATATTTCTCTAGTGAGAAGACGAATTCAAAGCGCTCAGCTAAAAAATGAAAATCGTATTGTTGGTTCTGAGGCTAATATTAAAATTTCCATTATGTATATGGATAATATTGTGAACCATAAAAACTTAGACGATCTTAGGAATCGTATTGATCAGGTGGAATTCCCTTTATTTACAGATATTTCGGTGTTGAAGCAATTAATTGAGGATAATCCGCTATCCCCTTTTCCCCAATATTATATGACGGTACGCCCTGATAGTATTTGTCGATACTTAATTGACGGCCGGATTGTCATGTTTATGGATAATAGCCAATTAGCGATTGTCTGTCCGACCTCGTTTTTTGAAATGTTCGTGTCGATTGAGGATTATTATAACCGATGGACAACAGCCTCATTACTAAGGATGCTGCGCTTCTTTGGTTTTTTCTTAACGATCATGATTACGCCCATGTATATTTCTGCCTTAACCTTTCATCCAGAAATATTGCCATATGAGCTTTTGTTAAATCTTCAAGAATCGAGAAGTAAAGTGCCTTTTCCACCTCTTATCGAAGTGTTATTTATCGAATTGATTGTAGAGGTATTACGGGAAGCGGGTTCTCGAATGCCGGCAAAAGTAGGACAAACAATCGGTATCGTAGGAGGTATTGTCATTGGGACTGCGGCTGTGCAGGCAGGATTACTTAGTAATATTCTCATTGTGTTGGTGGCCACTTCTGCACTATTATCTTTCCTACCACCGATTTTCTTGATGAGTAATGCTAGCCGATTTGTGCGATATATTTTCATTTTATCCGCTGGGTTATTTGGTCTATTTGGGCAAATGCTTGCCTTTGCTTGGTTAATTCATCATTTACTAAGTTTAAAATCATTAGGAACTCATTATATGACACCAGGTATACCGAGAAATCCAACAGATTTGTTAGATAATGTCATCAGATTTCCTATCAACTATTTAACGAAAAAATCAGGCATATCAAGTGCTCAGAAAAAACCGACAGAGGAGAAATGAGGTAAAAGACTTGGGCGCAGCTAACGTAAAGATGTTAAATCGCTATCACGTCATTTTTTTGGCCCAGAGTATTATGGTAGGGACAGGAATACTATCATTGCCGCAAAAATTAAGTGCTATGGGTTATACCGAGTGGTTTATGCCCGTATTGTTCGGTATTATTGCTACCTTAACTCTTTGGCCCATGATTTGGCTTTGCTCGAAATACCCGAATGAACATCTATTTCGTATCAATGAAATTCTTTTCGGGAAAGTTTTAGGGAAAAGCCTTAATCTCTTGTTTGTCATTCAATTTATTATCTTTAGTGCAGGAATTATTAGCAACTATATGCATCTCATACAAAGTACAGCGTTACAAGAGCAAACCATCACTTTACCTGTGCTGTGTTTCTTACTGTTACTGATATATATTGTAAGTGGTGGTATCAAATCCATTGCTAGATTTTGCATGATGAGTTTTTTTATTACAATCGGCATGTTCTATTTTACACAGTGGGCTATTGAAAAAGGGGAGGTAAGTCATTTACTCCCTTTATTCAATTTTAGTGGGCTAGATTTCTTTAATGCATTTAAAGAAGGCTATTTATCAGTCCTTGGCTATGAATTAATTATGTTTTACTTTCCATATATTATCGATCAGAAAAAAGCCTTTCGTCATTCATTGATTGGTATTTGGATTAGTATTTTCCTTTGTTTTTTCACGACAGTAGTAAGCGTCATCTATTATTCTGAATGGCAGTTGAAAAACGTAGAGTTTTCCGTTTTGAATTTATTTAAAGCCGGCGAACTTACCTTCGTGGAACGAATCGATATTATCGGTATAACATTATGGGTATTTTTAATATTATCGACAGCCACAGCCTATGTATGGTGTGCTAAATTAGGCGTGGATACGCTGTTTAAAAAGAAAAATAGTTATCAATTATATGTGATTGCTGCTATCATTTTTTTGATTATTAGAATGCCATTTTCTCGAGAATTCCAAGAGAAACTTTTTACAGCAAGTAATTACATTGGTTATATGCTAATTATTTGGCCAATCTTCTTAAGCATGATCTATATAGTTCGAAAAAAGAAGGTGCAACAATGAATAGAAAGCTTCTACTAAGTATCACACTTGCGCTTTTATTGTTATTGGCTGGTTGTTCAAGAAAAGAGCTGAAGGTACCTTTAGAGGATATAGGGATGGTTGGAACAATGGCGTTTGATTATATTGATGAAGATCAAATGAAATTAACGGTCGCTATTCCTCAATATTCACCAGAGGCACAACAAAACACACAAATTTTTTCGGTGTCTACAGATCTTGTATCGAATGGCATCGTAGAAATCGAAAAGCTTTCGGATAAAAAAATTGTCTTTAACCAATTACGAGTTGTGTTGGTTAATGAAGATTTTGCACGAAAAGGTGAGATACAAAATGTCATTCAGCATCTATACAGAAATGCTGAGGTGGGCAATAAAGTCCTCATTGCTATTGTGAAGGACAAAGCAGAAGCCATTATAAAGGGAAATTACCCGGATAAACCAAACATTAATATTTACATTAATGATTTATTGGAACCCAGTATAAATACAGCATTTAATCCGAATACGAATATCCATGATTTTATGTATACAATAACGAATCCTGTGACGGATACGATTATTCCATATCTTGAAAAACGCGATGAGAAGATTGAAATTAAAGGTGTTGCTGTTTTTAAGGGGAACCATATGCATGAAGTGATTAAGCCAGAGGAGGCACTCATTGTTCAAGCATTACTAGGAAGAAAAAGTCTAGCACCTCTCCATTTAGATCTACATGAGGGATATGGGGAGGAAAAATTAATGATTGATTTAATTGAGAGCTCTATTAAAATGCAAAGTAATAAAAATGTTGACTCACCTAAGCTCATCATTCACCTACAAATTAAAGGAACGTTAAGTGAATACAAAGGGGCGAGAGAATACGAGTTGAATACGATTGAAAGCATTAGTCGGTTAGAGAAGGATGTAAATAAGCAGCTAGAAGTGGATATTACCAAGTTTTTAGATAAACTAAAAAATATGGATGTCGATCCTAGTGGGTTAAGTGAAAAATTTAGAATGTACTATCATGGAAAGTGGACGACCAAAAAAACGAGGGAAGTCATAAGTAAATTACAAACAGAGGTACATGTTGAGACGTCAATTATTAGTACTGGTACATTAAAATAAACAGGACAATCCTTATGCTGAAGTGGATTGTCCTTTTCGTTTGTTTAAGATTTTCGCATAATAAAGCTTAAATGTCTGCCTGCCTGTTTGTCCTGACGATAGGAGAAGCCATCAGGGCTAAGGAATGTACAAGTGGCATCAACTTGGATTTGCTCAGATGGAATACCAGCAAGTTCACATTGTTTTTTCACCGTTTTTTGATTATCAATATGGTATTTATTCGTCTCGGTATTCAAATACATAAATTCCTCTGCATAACCAAGGCTGTGGAACTTCTCATACACATCAGCATCTACCTCAAATTTTTGCTGGCTTAATGCCATACCAATTTGAACGTGAAAATCCTCTGGTCGACATTGTTCTTCTTCCAACAGATGCTGGAACAGTTTAGGAGTAATTTCTTTAATAGTGCCCTGCCACCCTGAATGAATGACGCCCACTAAACCATTGGCCACATTATAAAAAATCACAGGAACGCAATCTGCCGTAAAACTACATAATAATAAATTAGGCTCAACTGTATAAAGAGCATCTGTGTTTTTCACAGCCGTATCCATTTGCACGGCGCCACGTCCTTTATCGGCTAAGGTCACTCGATGGAAGTTGGCACTATGTGTTTGTTCCGTACAAATAAAATCTTGTAGGTCGCAGTTCAATGCTGTTGCTAATTGTTGACGATTGTCAATGACATCATGGATATGATCGCAAACATGCAACGCCATATTATTATGCTCTAATTCCATCGTATCCTTTAAGGTAGTGCCAGCGATAAATTGATCATTATCTACATATATTTTTGATTTCATTCAATCACCCCGCTTTACTATATAGGATTCCACTACGAATGTATAGGTTCCATTCCCTTGAATATTTGTTACTACTTTCCCTTACTCTACTAGCAAACTTTTAGACATAATGAATAGATTTCTTCACATATAGTATGAGGAATCATATGTGGAGGGAGAGAGTAAAAAATGGCTCAACTAGATATTTTATTAATTTGCCAAATAGGCATGGGCCTTTTCTGGATTATTACATATATATTAGTTATTTACAAAGGGTGGAAGGATAAAAAATACGGCATGCCTATGGTTGCTATTTGTGCCAATATTGCATGGGAATTTATCTTTACTTTTCTTTACCCACAAAATGACCTTCAACGATTGATTACGCTCACTTGGCTCATATTAGATGTCGTTATACTGATGCAATTTTTACGTTTTGCACCACCAGAATATCGGAGAATCCTGTCTAAAAAATTATTATATGCCTCTTTTTTGGTCACTTTAATTTTCAGCATGTTAATGATTTTAGGGATTATTCATCAATTTCAGGATTTTGAAGGGAAGTACGCAGCGTTTATGCAAAACCTCATGATGTCAGGATTATTTATCGGTTTATTATTACGAAGAGGGAATTTAGATGGTCAATCCATGGGCATTGCTGTCTGTAAGATGATTGGAACATTGTTTGCTGCAGTTGGCTTTTATCTTTATTTCCGTACGCCGTTTATTACCATTATTTCTATAGCTACCTTTTTTTATGACTGTCTCTATATTCTATTAATTTACCAAATGAAGAGGAAATTAGTAGCGAAGTAGGGTTTCTTCAGTAAATATGGAAGACTAATTTAGTTGGTAATGTTTGTTAATGACAATTAGATTGCAACTTGATGACAAGGTGCATCATGATAAATGGTGTTAAATTGGGATTCGTAAATTTTTGTTGTTCATCTGTCATGTATTTGTAAAAATCCTTCCAAATATTTTGTGATGATTATTGCTCAAAAACTATTTACCATAAAAGGAGAGCAAACAGGAAGGATGATAGACATGTTGAAAAAAGTAAAAAAAGCGGCACTTGCTTCAGTTATTGCAGCTTCATTATTAGTACCAGTGGGGGCAATGGCGGCTGAATCCTATACAGTCTCATCTGGTGACACTCTTTGGAAAATCGCATTGAAAACGGAATCAGGTGTACAAGAATTAATGGATGTAAACCCACAGCTTGCCAATCCAAATCAAATTTATCCTGGACAAAAAATAAATGTCCCTGTAAAGGAACAAGCAAGCGTTGAACAAGAAGTCATTAAACTGGTGAATGCGGAACGCGCCAAAGCAGGTCTCTCAGCATTACAAGACGACTGGGAGTTATCAAGAGTAGCTAAATACAAATCTCAAGATATGCATGATAAAAAATACTTTGACCATACAAGTCCAACGTATGGAACGCCATTTACGATGATGAAAAATTTCGGTATTTCATATCGATCAGCCGGTGAAAATATTGCCAAAGGTCAACGCTCTGCACAAGAAGTCGTTACAGCTTGGATGAACAGTGAAGGGCACCGTGCGAATATTCTCAACAAAACCTATACACATATCGGTATAGGTTATGTAGCAGATGGCAACTACTGGACGCAAATGTTTATACAAAAATAAAAGAAGAACTGCCCCAATCAGGTAAGACTGAGTTTGGGCAGTTTTTTTGGAATTTATTTAAATATATCCAGATCTTCTAAGAGCGGTAAATTATTATTTTGTACAACTATAAATAAATGAATCTTTATAGCAAAAGGCATCAGTGTGCCTTTTAGGAGCTTTAATGTTTTTTGAGGGCAATCGCCTTGGCTCGGGAGTTAACCCCTAGCTTACTATAAATTGTAGATAAATAAACACGAACAGTGCCTTCTGATAAATGCAGACGTTTAGCTATTTCACGATTAGTTATACCATCTACTAGCAAATCATAAATATCCTTTTCCCGTTGTGTCAGCATTGATGGAGCTTTGGCAGGAAATGCGGTCCCTTCTTTTAGGTAACTAAAATAAACTGTCGGTATGGATTCCCATCGTTGATGAAGCTGTTCGAAATAAATTTCTAATAGCGGCTCTAAATCCTTTTCATCTAAAAAGGATCGAACATAATAGAAGGGTGCTGCGAGTTCGAAAGCCTCGTGTAAAGTTTCTAAGGCGAGTTCTTGGTGACCTAGACGGTATTGACAAATAGCTTCAAGAATTGTGGCTTCAATAATTGTAGCAATTTGCTCTTCCTGCTGACCTTTCATTTTTATCTGAATTAAGCTCGTTAAGGCTTCGTTCGGCTTTTCCTTCAATAATAGTAAACGGGCATGTACTAAGAGCCAGAATGGTTGCTTTGATTGGATAGACTGTAAGATCAACTCAGCCTGATGACTATCGCCTGCAATAATATGACAGTAGGCTTGCATAATTTGTATAGATGTACGCCAGTGCTTTTCCGTCACATCCTCTAATAGCTGGGTCAGCATAGCAACAGCTGAACTTATTTGATTTTGCTGGATATAGATTTTTGCTTTCAGGAGATACATGGGGATACATAATCCAGGATCTTGTAACTGATGGCCAAGCTTAAGTGCCATTTCGATTTCTTTATGGGTAAACGGTATTAGGTTGCGTTCATACAATGATTCGGCGGCAACACCATAGCTAAAAGCAGTTACATTAGCTGTTTGTAAAGACGTTTCTCGAAAAAGCTCACTTATGACTGTTCCTTGTTCCATTGTTTGAAGTTTTCCTTTTGAGCCAATGCTTGTTCGTAAAAGCTTATATTCAAAACTATTATAGGGAATAGGCACATGATCCCATCTAGAGGGGATATGTCCTTTGGCGAGCTGTTTTCTCATAATTTGTTCCACTAACTGTAAATCACCACCAGCGGCAACGATAGCAAAAGCCTTTGCACTTTCATAAATATAGGTCATGGCCGCATGCTCCTCTTGCTCCATCCATTGTTCAGTCAGCTGCCGCAATTCAAGTTCCTCCATAAGAGATGACGCTGCTTCAACTTCCGTGGTTGAAATCGATGTCAAAAAGCCAATGACTAGCATTTCATAAGAGACTTTATATTGGTCACGACGAAGCTGGTGCAACCACCGCATAAACGTTGCTGTTTGACCTGATAAAAAAAGCTGAACAAGATGATCGGTCATCCATGGCGTCGCTAGGTCATATTGTCCATGTTTAAGTGCTAATTCAATAGCAGAAATATAATCCCCTTGGTCATAAATGAATTGAGATGTTTCGAGAACAAGATTACGTATGTCCTGCTTCGAAAATTGTCTTGTTAATTCCATTTGCAATGCTTCCGCTAATAAATGATGGTAACGGAATATGGGCTGTTTGGATTGCAACCGAATGGTGAAAAGTCCTTTTGCTTCTAAATGTTCCAATTGTTCAAGACTATTTGTCTGTTTGGTCAATTGATCACAAATAGCAGGGTCCAGCTCCTGCAATAGGGAAGTGCGCAGCAAAAATTGTTGTGTTTCAGAAGGTAGATTATGAATAATTTCTTGCCATAAAAATTCTGAAATAAAGGGCTGTGCAGCTTCTTCCAAAGCTTCTATATCAGGGTCATGTGCAAAGCTAGTTAACAATAATCCGGCTACCCAACCTTCAGTTTTATCTAAAATAGCTTGCAACTGTTGGTGGTTGAGAGCAGGTAAATGTTTGCAGGAAAAAAATCGCTTCACCTCCTGTAACGTAAAGCGTAAATGTCCCGAATGGATTTCATGTATCCACTGCTTAACTCGCCACTTAGCTATTGGTAGTGCAGGGACGGAACGAGAGGACATATAGATATGTGCATGACTAGGTAAATATTCTACGAATTGTGTCATGAGTTGATGTATCACTGGATTTTCTATGACATGATAATCATCTAGTACAATCGAGATGGGCTGTTGGATGGCATTCATTTCTTCTAACAGAGAATAGATAAAAAATTCAAGTGTTGCAGGGTCCTGCGAGTTGAGTAGCGGTGCAAGAATCTGATCTATTTCACTTTTAGAAGACCTAGCAATAGCGTGTAAAATATATGTCCAGTAACGTATCGGATCATTATCAGCAGCATCTAGGGAAACCCATGCAGTGGTTTCTTTTTTATTTTTCAACCAGCTAGTTAGTATACTGGTTTTCCCATAACCCGCTGGAGCTCGTAAAATCGTTAATTTAACATGTATATGTTGATCGAATAAATCGAATAATTGAGTTCTTTCTATTAAAGTGGGTGAATGATGTGGCATTGTTATTTTAGAAGATAATAATGTTTGAGGCACCTTAATTTCCTCCTTTAGTTCAGAAAAGTTCCATAATTTTCATTGTACTAAACTATTATCATTTTTTCGTATGTTAATAGTCCTATCATTTCCATCTTTCATTGTTTTTTGGTGTCTAATGGTAGTGGACATTCAAAACTGAGGCCATCGTTCTTCCTCTTTTTCATGATCCATTTCAACATGGTACAAAGTCTATCTTACATCACCCAAAAAAACTAAAAGTGCTTGTATCTCATGTAAACAACTAATCTACACATTTCACACAAGTTCAAATAGGTAAATATACAAGAAACTCAATTTTGTGGGCATATAGTAGTCATATATGTCTGGGAGGTTGTTCAGTGTGGGAAAAGAACAAAGATTTTTTAAAATCAAGTTTAAATCAAATCCAGGTTGTCATTGCCATTGCTGCGGTTTTTGTTGCCCTTGTCGTTGTAAGCACCCATTTTTACCAGTACCACCAACTTGTAACTATCTCGTCTATGTAACAGACGCTGGACAGCTAGCAACTCCTGATAACAGAGTATCAGTAATCGATACAGCAACCAATACGATAGTCGCTACCATTCCAGTAGGAACGGCTCCACTAGAAATAGCGATTACACCAAATGGTGCGTTTGGTTATGTGCCAGCGCTCTTCTCCAATAATGTAACTGTATTTGATACAGCGACAAATACGGTAGTCGCTACGATTCCAGTTGGAAGTGAGCCTCTTGGTGTAGCGATTTCACCAAATGGAGCCCTTGCCTATGTTTCCAATCACGGATTAGGCGCTAACTCTGTATCCGTCATAGATACAGCGACAAATACCGTGACAGCAACAATTCCAGTAGGGCTTCAACCTCAAGGTATTGCTTTTACGCCGAATAGTGCGTTTGCTTACGTGGCAAACGAAAATTCAGGTAGTGTATCTGTTATAAATACAGCGACCAATATGGTGGTTGCTACTATCCCTGTTGGAATTCGCCCAAGATCAATTGTCTTCACATTAAATGGACAATTTGCTTATGTTACAAATGAAAATAGCGATAATGTATCTATCATTAATGTTGCAACCAATATAGTAGTTGGTACAATCCCTGTAGGAACAGGACCTGTAGGATCAGCCATTACACCTGATGGAACACTTTTGTATATCGTCAACAAAGGGAGTGATACCGTATCTGTCATCAGTACAACGACAAATATGGTGATAGCAACAATCCCTGTTGGTTCTTCACCTGACCAAGTAACGATCTTACCAAATGGCACTTTTGCATATGTCACAAATCAAACGGACAATACAGTGTCTGTCATAGATATAGCAACCAATATGGTAGTGGATGTAATCCCAGGGTTTAATGGACCGACTGGTATAGATACAGGGGTAATTTGTCTATAGCCTGTAATAAAGACAAGTTAATTTCATCCACCAATGTTCTGGTAGCTCAAAGGTTTCAACAAAATACTCGTAGTACTCAAATACTTTGCAAAGAAAAAAATAGTAAGATACGTTCTGTCAATTGTGCATGATTAAAGAGCAAAATATTGGGGTAGCAGTCGTTTACTTCTAACTTGTCTTAGTGCCAGGCTATCCCTGCGATACATAAGAAAAAGCCTACCTTATTAACTGTGATCGTCAAGAGTAAGCAGATCCGGAAGTTTCATTTTGTCAGGCAAACAAATAAATATCTACAAAAACCACACACTATAAGCAATATATGAATAAGATGTCTCTGTAGTATGACCATAGAGGTAGGTGTATATGTTGAAAAGGAAGTTAGTTTCCGCATTTTGTGTTTTATGTATGGTGGGACTAGTAGGTTGTCAAAAAAATTTGAACAACGACCAAAGTCTAGAGCAAGAAAATCAACCATTAAAACAGCCAGTCGAAGAAATGAAAAAGCCAGTTACCTATGAGCAAGTTCCACAAAATGGGCCGGCTCTTGTGGAGATTGTAGATCCGAAAACAAAGAAGATTATTGAAACCATTTCACCAAAGGATAGTGGCTATGAGACAAATTTGCAAGCCTATCAGCAGCATATCGAGCAGTTAGCAAAGGAATTAGCAAGAGGGATGGATGAAATGGAGGGCTATGACCAGCGAATGATGCTTGATCGATTGGATGAAGAAGGAAAAGTAATCAAGGGAAGGCCGCAAATGATTTTAAAAGAAAGTGAATTAGTAGAGAGAATACTGGATGCCTCTGCGACTGGTGGTCAAGTGGAGATACCTCTTTATTTGACGCAAAGTGGATATTCATTTGAGGACATTCCTTATTTAGAGGAGGTCGTTGTAGCATCCTATACGACGTATTTTAATAGCGCTGATTTGGGAAGAAATAAAAATATTGAGCTTTCTGCCAAGGCTATTAATAATGTCATCGTGGGTAGTGGTGACCATTTTTCATTTAATACGATGGTTGGACCTCGAGATGAGGCAAATGGCTATCAGCCTGCACCAGAAATTATTAATAAGAAAGTGGTAATGGGGATTGGTGGGGGTATTTGTCAAACTTCCTCGACCCTCTTTAATGCAGTGGATCAGCTACAAGTCAAGTATGTAGAACGTCACCATCATTCTCTGGATATTGGATATGTGCCAAAGGGAAGGGATGCGACGGTTGCCTATGGAAGCTTGGATTTTAGGTTTCAGAACACTAGTGATGTTCCATTTGTAATTCAAACTACCTATGGAAAAGATTTTTTGACAATCGACATACGAACTGCTGAAAAATATGTAGAAATATTGACAAAGGGTTAATGCGACGAAAAGACACCATAGGACGTTGGTGTCTTTTTATAAGTGTCATGATATAGTTAAAATTGAATAGTTAGTAAATATTTGGGGAGGGGGACAGACAATGCATCCAAAACTAATGGCCGTCATAGAGACGATGGATTTATATCAGGCAACATACCCAGAAGATGCTTGTGTCATAGTGGCAGACACTGAAAAAGTACTTGCCTATAAACCGGGGAAGCATGTTGACTTAAAAGTAGGTGTAGGTGAGCCAGTACATAAATATCGAGGAACAGCAACGGAAATCGCGTTGAGTTCAGGTCGATTCGTTAAAGAGGAACGAGGAGCAGAGGGGTTTGGTATGGCCTATATCGCCTCGGCACAGCCTATTTTTGATGGAGGTCAAATTATAGGTGTAGTAAGTGCCATCATTTCTAATGAAAAAATGGATCATATGCGTCTATTGGCGACGGATCTTTCGAGTGCGGTAGAAGAAATGACTGCCACAAATGAAGGATTAGCTACTGCCAGTATAGATGTTTCCAATCGTTTAGGGGCACTATCAAATTTCTCCGAATCAATGGCAGGTGATATTGAACAAATTAATGTAATTGTTCAATTAGTAAAAGACTTAGCGATGAAATCTAAAATTCTTGGCTTGAATGCATCGATTGAAGCGGCACGTTCGGGGGAGCATGGTCGTGGTTTTGCAGTTGTCGCATCTGAAATACAAAAAATGTCCCAGAGCAGTACAGAAAGTGCAAATAGTATTACGAAACAATTAGAAAGCATTAAACAATCGATTGATCAAGTGAATGCTTCTGCTAATCAAGTGGCTGCCTTTACCCAGCAATTTGCCACGAGTATGTATGAATTAAGCGATGCGTATAAAGGAGTAAATCATACTGCTGAAAAGTTAATGCATATTAGCGAAATCAAAGCTTAAACATATAAAGGATAATAGCCAGTAAAGGGCTATTATCCTTCTACTAAATAATCTCTAAAATCTCCTCAGGTGTCGTTACTTTGTATTCGGGCTCTTCATTTTGTATAACTTCAATTGCATCATAGCCCCATTCCACCCAAATAATAGGTACTCCAGCTTTTTTACATGCTACAATATCCCTCTGTTCATCCCCTATATATACCACTTCAGTTGCTGAAACATTCGATTCTTTTAAAAACTTCTTCATGACTTTATCCTTGCCAAAAATACGATTGGAGCAAAGGACATCTGCAACACAGTGAATGCCATTCATTTTGAGAAACTCTAAAATATTGTCCTTCGAATTGGAAGAGATAATTAAAATCTTATACCCTCTTTTATCAATTTCGAGCAAAACTTCCTTCATCCCTTCAAAAAGATGAACATCGTTTAATGATTGGCGATATAATTTGTAAAATTGCGGTAAAATCATAGGTAATTTATACATGGGGAAGTCAAATAATTTACTACGTTCTGAAATCGATAATTTTTTTAATGTATCAATTTCCTTCAATTCAATTCCTTTAAATTTATATTTTTGTGCTAACGTATTCCATGCTGATGCAAACACGGCGGTCGAATCCGCAAGCGTTCCATCAAAATCAAAAATTATATGCTTCATGGCAAACTTTCTCCTTTATCATCTAGTTGTATAGACGTTTTATGCAAAAAAATGTTACATGGAATGGGCAATTGATTGGGTCATGAAACAGGGAATAACAATCAAAATAAAAGGTCTGTAATCATCATATGGTAAATATTATCAGAAAATGCGGCGTTTGCAACGGAAATCATGTAACAAAAGAAGGTGTCACAAAAATCAATTGAGACACCTAATACGCTATATAACGAAAATAACAGTGTTTCATTTTAGTCCTATTCAATTTGCAAGCCGTTTTTTGTGTGTTGTACGATTTTAAATCTGAAATTTGGATATTTTACTATTCCGCTGTTTGTGAGACGAAATAAAATGAAGAGTCTTAAAGGTGAAAGCTGTGACTAATTAACGTTCAAGACAGGTTCTAACTATAGTTAGAAGGTATATTTTTTGTATTTTTTCATTGCTGTAACGTGTGCGTCAATTGATATCCGATTTCTTTAAAGCATTTGGCCATTTCAAATTTGGAATGTTTTTTTAGCTATATCTCTGATACTAAAGTAGTAACATAGTTTGTATCATTCATACTACTAATGCAGGATGATATGTTTGGGCTGAAAGCTATTGAAAAAATGATAGGAATTGGACCGGAATTAATGGGGGAGCGTATTTCCAGCACCTATCACGCTAAGGTGATAGGTCTGGTATCTATGCGAGTGTTATTCTATTTTTTTTCTCGTGTTTTAACTAAATAATAAGCATTGACGGAGGAAGCGATAGGAATAATGAGGGCAATGCCGATGCCTGCGCAAAAAATCGTCATCATTTCCGCACTAAAGACTTTGGAATTGACGATTTCACCAATCGAATAAGAGAGATCCTTAAACCATATCAATAAACTTAAATAGCCACCAAAGAAAGCAAAAAATAAAGTATTTGTATCGGTTCCTAAAATGTCTCTTCCAATACTTATTCCAGATGTAAAAAGTGTCTTTCTACTGATCGAAGGATTGCGATAAAAAATCTCATGCATAGAGGTAGCAATGGAAATGGCAACATCCATAATGGCACCTATCGTACTCATAATAATGACCGATGCACCAATCTGCACGAAATTAACACCGATATAGAGAGAAAAGATACTTAATTCTTCCGTTGATTCTTCCCCAAATCCTTGAATCATGGCCTTTTTCGTTATAAACGTAATAAAAAGCAATAAAACAACAATCGTTACCATTGTAGAAATAAACGCTGTAATGGTTTTACTATTCGTTTTATTAATATAAAACAAACTAATGCAACTGATAACAGTGCACGCAATAAACGTCAGGACAATAGGGCTATTTTTAGGGTCTGTCATAAGAAAAATAGTCACAAATAGCACGCCGAAATTTAAAAATAAGGAAAGAAACGAGCGTAGTCCTTGCTTTCCTCCAATTACCACCATTAATATACATAAAATTCCTGCCAATACAACGATAACATTCATTCCTTCACCCGCTTTCGATTAATGAAAAAAATAGCGGTGTATTGACTAATCGGTATGGTGAGGACGACTCCAATACCTCCTGCAAGTGCACGAGCTAGCTCTAATGAAAGATTCAAGGATAGTGTTAGTCCTAATGTTGAAGAATTTTTCAAATAGAGTATGACCATTGGTATGGAGCCACAAATATACGCGAAAAATAAAATGCTTGTAATGGTACCCATAATGTCTTTTCCAATTTCTTGTCCAGATGCCTTCAAAGCTTGTAAAGAAATACGAGAATCCTGTTCGTATAGGGCGAAAATAGAAGAGGACATCGTAATGGCAACATCCATAACAGCCCCAAGTGAACCGATAAATAAACCAGCCATAAAGACAGTTCGGTAGGGACGTGTTAAAAATTGCATTTCCTCATAGCGTAGACCATTTTCCCCCGTCAACCACATCACAGCAGTGCTAATTATGAGGGCTATCATTGTCCCTAAAAGTGTAGATATAATGGCTGCATATGTTTTCGTATTCAAACCACTAATCAGTAACAAGGAAATGACGGTAAATAATAGGACACAAACCCCACTTATGAATAATAAATTGAGGCTGCCATGCTTTACGTAAAGGTCTAATGCCAATGTTAAAATGCAGGCATTTACGACTAAGCTAATAATGGCAAATAAACCTTGTCTCTTACCGATGATGAGTAGTACAAGGATAAAAATCCAAGCGATCATCATAATTGTTTGATCTCGTTTCAAATCGAGAATGGTGCCCGTTAACTCTGATTGTTTTGAATGTGCATCTATAGCGACAAAGATTTCATTGCCAACATTGTATTCCTGATCAAAGGCTCCAGATGAAGAATAGTCATTCGTCAAATCAATCGTTTTTCCTTTGTGCTGCCCATTTTTAAGTACGGCTTTAATTTGCTGTGTATACAACATATCTTCATTCTCATACATATCTGTTATTGGTTCAGATTCTGTTACTTTGACTTTCAGAATTTCTGCAATAGGTCGATCATAAAATTGTTCATTATGGTGAACGAAAAAAATGGATAGGGCACAGCCAAGTAATAACAAGGCATAGAAAATACGTTGTTTATAAGTTATTTTTTTAAAATAGTGCAATGGAATGACCTCCAAATTAGTGGACTAAATAGTCACTTGTACAGGAACGATTTTAAGAATAGTAAGTTCCAATATATTCTCTAGTTTAACGATAGGAATGATAGATTCCAAGGCATTTATGCTATAAAAAAGCGGCAGGATATTTGTATTCTAGAAAAAAATATGATAGATTATTTAATACTATAAATTCGAAGGGAGGGCGAAGTAATGGAAACTGTTTGTGCGAAAGGTTTAACCGAAGTAGAGGTAAAATCTTACAATCTTTGTGGGGATTTGCTGGCTAAGGGAGAAGTATGCCCTTTTTTAAGCAAATTTCATATCGATGCAGGTTCCGGTTGCTTTTTGCCTTCTTTATTTCTTACTGATTGACATCCAATTAAATGGGATGTATAGATTGCTAGACGCCGGTTCGTAACGGCGCTTTTTTTGTTTAATTATAAAATTTAACATGCCCTTTTTCTCATAGGGATGTTTGTAAGGTGCCGTTTTATGACGGCGCCTTTTTTGTGTTTGTTTGAAAGGAGTGAAAAGTGATGTGTAACCTTATATGTCCATTTATTTCTTGAGCAATTCGCTTAGTAGTAATGGATAAAATAAATAAGGAGATTGAAAAAATGATACTTCAATTAAATGGAATTAGTAAGAGCTACTTGGGAGATCCGATTCTTTCAAAGATAACCATGAAAATGGAACGTGGCGATCGGATTGGACTTATAGGTGTAAATGGGGCAGGAAAATCAACGCTACTAAAGATCATTACAGGGGATCTTCCCTATGATGAAGGCGACATTTTTATAGGCAAGGGAATGAAGCTAGGTTATTTGCGACAAGATAGTGGGTTACAGCCAGAACATACGATTTGGACTGAAATGCTTGGGGCATTTACTGAGCTTCAAGAGGCTGAAAAGGAACTTCGAGAGCTGGAAATGCAGATGGGTGAGCCTTCCTGCATCAATAACCCCGAAAAGCTGGAACAGGTAATGAAGATATATGCCAGCAAATCAGATTGGTTTTCACAGCAAGGTGGCTATGATGTCGAGGCAAAAATAAATAGTATGTTAAATGGAATGGGCTTTGGTAGCATCCCGACAAACACTCTTATCGAATCATTAAGTGGTGGACAGAAAACTAGACTGGCACTTGCTAAAATTTTACTAGAGCAGCCGGATTTATTGCTGTTAGATGAACCGACTAACCATTTGGATTTTGCGACTTTAAACTGGCTTGAAAGCTATTTACGTGGCTATCAGGGTGCTATTATTGTTATTTCGCACGATCGTTATTTTTTAGATGCCCTTGTCAATGAAATTTATGAGATTGAACGCACCCATGGAACAACATACAGCGGTAACTATTCTAAGTATGTGGAAAGCAAGGTGAAAAATCGCGAATTAATGGAAAAGAAATATACGATGCAACAGCAGCAAATCGCCAAAATGGAGGATTATATTGAGCGGAATATTACGATGGCTACTTCCTCGAAAAGCGCTAAGAACAAAAGGAAGCAGCTCGAACGAATAGATCGTCTTGAAAAGCCTCAGAAGGATCTAAAACACGCACAAATGACATTTGCTACAGATAAGAGATCTCATAAAGAAGTGTTGAAGGTAAAAGATGTAGTGCTCTCCTATCAGCTAGAAGATAGCAAGAAAATATTATTGCAAGATATTGAGTTTTCCTTGGATAGAGGAGATCGGGTCGCATTAGTAGGTCCAAATGGTGTTGGGAAATCAACGCTTTTGAAGGCGTTATTACATGAATTGTCTCCGGACCGTGGCGTTATCGCATGGGGAAATGGTGTGACAATCGGCTATTATGATCAAGAGCAAGAGACATTACATCCTAATAATACGGTATTACAAGAGGTTTGGAGTACTTTCCCTTCGATGGAAGAGGCAAGAATACGGTCAGTACTCGGTAATTTTTTATTTACGAAAGAGGATGTTTTTAAAAAGATAGCCTCCCTTAGCGGCGGGGAAAAAGCGCGTGTAGCGTTAGCAAAGCTTATTTTGCAAAAAGCCAATGTGCTTATTATGGATGAGCCGACCAATCATCTTGATTTATTTAGCAAGGAAGTTTTGGAGGAGGCGCTATTGCAATTTGACGGCACCTTATTATGCATTTCTCATGATCGTTATTTCCTTAATAAGCTAGCAAATAAATTGCTTGAATTATCACCAACTGGGATGACGGCCTTTTCAGGAAATTATGATGATTATGTTCAAAAAATAAGCCATTAAAGGATTTAGGGGCTACCTCTATAGCAAGAGGTGGCCCCTTTTTTAAAAATTACAGACAGAAGTATAGATAATATAATTAAATAGTGTTATCGTAAGAACTAGCTAAATAAAATGATCCTTCGGGGTAGGGTGAAATTCCCAATCGGCGGTGATGAAGTAATTCAAAGTCCGTGAGCGCAAGCTGATTTGGTGCAAATCCAAAACCGACAGTAACAGTCTGGATGGGAGAAGGGTATAAGTGCAAGCTTTTTAAATTCAATGTAATTTAGAAGGTCTATTTGACTATGCATTTATGACACGACTTCCCGCAAGTATGTTGGGAAGTTTTTTTATTTAGCCAATCAATTGAATAGAAGATGTTCTTCGGGGTAGGGTGAAATTCCCAATCGGCGGTGATGAAGCAATTCAAAGTCCGTGAGCGCAAGCTGATTTGGTGCAAATCCAAAACCGACAGTGATAGTCTGGATGGGAGAAGAACAAATAAGATACTAGTCTATGGAAAAAATGTATATCCAAATAGGCTTATTTATTGATGTCTTATACTCCCAAAACCCCTTTGTCAAAGGGGTTTTTCTTTTTATATGAGCTTTAAGAAGGGAGACGGATAGAAGCTCAAGAGTGGTGGATAGAAAGGCAAGAGTGACGGATAGAAGCTCAAGAGTGACGGATAGAAACCCAAAAGCCACGGATAGAAGCTACGTAAGATCAGTGTGAAAGCAGGTGAAGAAATGTTTACAGGTATTGTGGAGGATATTGGCACTATTAAAGCCTTGCAAATCAATAAGAACAGTATGAAAATTACGGTTCAATCATCGAAAGTTGCTGAAGATGTGGGGTTAGGGGATAGTATAGCGGTCAATGGTGTTTGTTTAACGGTTACTCATTTTACGAATCGAGAGCTTACGATGGATGTTATGCCTGAAACCGTCAAAGCTACAAATTTACATCAGCTGACAATAGGGGATCCGGTTAATTTGGAGCGTGCGATGCCTGCTAATGGGCGATTTGGGGGTCACTTTGTTGCTGGTCATGTCGATGGTGTTGGGAAGATTTTACGAAAACGTCCGGTGGCCAACGCGGTTTATATTGATATCGAATTGTCTGAGGAACTAACAAGTTTCTGTATTCCGAAGGGCTCCGTAACGATTGATGGCACAAGCTTAACAATCTTTCATGTTGAAACGAATCAGGTCACGATTTCACTGATTCCTCATACTTACAAGGAAACGATTTTAGGTATGAAAAAAGTAGGCGCTTTCGTCAATATTGAAACAGATTTAGTCGGTAAATATATTTTAAACGAATTGAAAAATGGGCAAGGCAAGTCAATGATTACAAGAGATTATTTAGCACGACATGGTTTTTAAAATCACATAATGAGGAGATGAAAAATAGTGCTACATGCAATTGAAGATGCCATAGAGGATTTAAAGCAAGGGAAAATAATCATCGTAGTGGATGATGAGGATCGGGAAAATGAGGGGGATCTTCTAGCGCTTGCTGAATTTATTACTCCGGAAACGATCAACTTTATGGCGACTTATGGAAAAGGTCTAATTTGTACGCCGATTTCGCAGAAGCTAGCACATCAGTTAGATCTGCACCCAATGGTTCAGCACAATACGGATAACCATCAAACAGCATTTACCATAAGTATCGATCATATGGACACAACAACGGGGATTAGTGCCTTTGAGCGGGCATTCACCATACAAAAGATGTTGGGATCTCAGGCGAAAAAAACTGATTTTCGTCGACCAGGACACATTTTTCCACTAATCGCAAAGGATAATGGTGTCTTAGAGCGAAGGGGCCATACGGAGGCGAGCATTGATTTAGCTAAGCTTTGTCACAGTATTCCTGCTGGAGTGATTTGTGAAATTATGGGGGACGATGGTCACATGATGCGCTTTGATGAATTGACAAAGTATGCAGCACATCATGGATTAAAAATGATTTCCATTGAGGCGTTAGCCGCTTATCGCAGTCAATCATTTACAACAAACTAATAACGAGGGAGATTTTAAAAAATGGGTCAAACATTTGAAGCACAATTAATTGGGACGGATTTAAAAATTGCGGTAGTCGTAGGTCGATTCAATGAGTTTATTACAAGCAAATTATTAGATGGTGCAATGGATGGATTAAAAAGACACGGTGTAGATGAAGCATCCATTGATGTTGCATGGGTGCCAGGAGCTTTTGAAGTGCCTTTTATTGCGAAACAATTAGCAGAGACAAAGAAATATGATGCCATTATTGGTTTAGGGACTGTTATTCGTGGTTCTACAACACATTATGATTATGTGTGTAATGAGTCGGCAAAAGGAATTGCGAATGTATCCTTAACGACCAATGTACCAGTTATTTTCGGTATTGTTACAACAGAAAATATTGAACAGGCGATTGAGCGTGCGGGAACGAAATCAGGTAATAAAGGCTATGATTCCGCGATATCGGCAATTGAGATGGCTAATCTACAAAAAATGATTGGCTAAGAACATTCTGAATAGGTTATCACAGTATTTGTTTCTTGAATAATTTTTATGTCCATGGGAAAAATATGCCTAAGTATATTTATTACATGTCGTAGTTTTCATAAATGTACTAAATTTGAGCAGGCTCAGTAGGAGATGAGAAGTATTTCAATGGAACAAATGATGAATTTGAAAATGTTGAAATCACTATTTCAACGCTCTGCTGATATAATATTCCAACAGTATAATTTTCAGCAACATACAGTCCATATGATAACCTGTGATGCTATGATAGACGAAGAACTCCTTCAAACGGTTGTGGTCGAACGTGTTCAATCCTTATTTAACTGTGGTTCTGATGAAACGTTAGAGGAGCTAATTGAACAGCATCTTCATGTGCCCTATTTACAAAAGGTCACTAAGAAAGAGGATATGATTACAAGAGTCTACAAAGGCCATGTCTTATTATATTTTGAGGAAGATCATTTGATTTATTCCAGTGATATTTCAAATAGACCTAATCGTGAGCCGGGGGAAACAACGCTTGAGTTAGTTGTAAAAGGACCAAGAGATGATTTTATTGAAGATGTATTTATTAATATAGCTTTATTACGAAAACGTTTACCTACGAATTCATTTAGTGTAGAAACATTAGAAATCGGTCAACGCTCTAAAACAACGGTAGCCGTTTTATATATGGAAGACATTGTGAATTTAAATATGCTAGAACAAATCCGATTACAATTACAAAAAATTGATACAGATATTGTCGTCAATGGTGATTTACTGATGGAGGCAATTGAACAGACGGCTAAAGTTCTACCTAGACATGATTATACGGGAAGACCAGATTTTGCTCTTCAAGCATTAATGAGAGGAAGAATACTAATAATGATCGATGGCGTTTCCTATGCCATGATTATTCCCGCCAATATTATGCTGCTCTTTAAAACATCTGAGGACAATGAATATCCGGTCATTGTCAGTTCAATGGAACGGGTGCTCCGAATTTTTGGGATACTGATTAGTATGTTACTTCCTGGTTTTTGGCTAGCCGTAACGACGTATCATCAAGAGCAGCTCCCCTATCTTCTACTTGCGACAGTGGTTGAATCAAGAACGGGGTTACCGTTTCCAACGATACTTGAAATCATGATGATGCTATTTATGTTTGAAATGTTCCGCGAGGCCAACTTACGCTTGCCTAGTGCCATCAGTGGCTCGATCAGTGTTGTTGGAGGGTTAATCATTGGAGATGCTGCAATTAAAGCTGGCGTGACAAGCCCTTCGATGATTGTTATCATTGCGATTTCAAGCATTGCTGCATTTACACTCGTCAATCAAGCCTTTGTAACAGCAATGAGTATTTTTCGATTAATTATCATTTTATTTTCAGCCTTTTTGGGTCTGTTTGGATTTTTTATTTCGGTCTTTTTCATTATTATCTATGCAGCAAATATGCGTGTACTCGGTGTGCCCTATATTAATTTTAATGCAGATTTTGAACAGGGTAATATTGGAAAATCCTTACTGCGTTTATCGCCGAAGGGCTATAGTCTAAGACCGTCCTTCCTAAAACCACAGGACCGGACACGAACGGCAAATATTAAATCAAAAAAAGATCAGGGGGTATGACCGTTACCTGACATCAGACTATAGACAAGCTCAAAAAAATTGGAGTTTGCCTATAGTCTTTTTTTATAATTAATTCCACTACGGGAGATGAGCTGTTTCTAATCCACTTTTAAGAACTCCGTAGTGCTGAACGACTATTTCTCCGCATATGAAAGAGAAAGAATAACAAAAACCATTGAGAGTCATTATCTTCTCAATGGTTTTTGTCTAAAGCTCTCTACATTTTGTAGCTATTTGAAAGGAATATGGACGATGGCAGTCGTTTCAAGATGTTTCGATGATTCAATCGAAATATCTCCATGATATTTATGGATGATTTCTTTCACAATAAATAGTCCTTGCCCTCGAATTTTCCCATTTTCATGCTTCTTCGTAGAGAATCCTTGTTTAAAGATTTGGTTTGCGTCTACAATATTCGGTCCTGTATTCGTAATTTTAAATTCATATTGTCCTTCATCAGCTTGACAACAAATCATAATTTTACGTTGCCCCTCAGGCAATTCATTCGCAGCATCAATCGCATTGTCAATTAAGTTCGATAGAATCTTGATTAAATCGGTCGTTTTAATTTTATTAAAATCGCCCTGAGAGATGGTGAAATCCATATCAATATTATGATTCTGTGCTGTTAGCTTTTTCGTTTGTAATAATATGGATAAACCTGGATGGTCAATATTTAATTTTAATGATTTAATCGCTTGTACTTCTTTCGACAGTGATGCTAAATATTGTTTTGCTTGATCCGTTTTTTCTAATTGTAAAAGGCCATGTAAAACTTGGATATGGTTCGTGAAATCATGACGTAACGATGACACCGAAGTAATCAATGTTTTGATTTCTGCTTGGTAAGTGTCTTCTGTGGCGCCTACTTCCTTCGCTACCTCTTTTTGGTACCATCTTTGTAAAAATAAAAAAGAACCAGCAACAATTAAAATAAATACACCATTGAAAATAAAAATAAATAGGTTATCTTCAATCACTTTGCCTTTAATACCATTCAATGTATCTGCACTTATATCAATGCCTAGGTAACCGATTATTTGGCCTGTATCATCTTTAATTGGCGCACCAACAGATAAATAAGAACCATGGACTGAATCATGGATTACCTCTGTGACATAGGTTTCACCATGATAGGCTTTTTCTACTTGTTTAGCTGGAACAGTACAAACCTCACCTATTTCAAATCCTTTTTTTAGTTCACTTGGCAGACCCATCACCATTGCTTTTGATACTTTTGGATTATCCACCTGCAATGTATAAACAAATAATGCACCTAGCTTTACCCTTGCATCATTTAAGTAACTTCTTACTTCCCAATAATAATCATTTTTTTGCGGATTATTCAAAAATTGCTGATAAGCAATTGTATCGATGGAAGCAGCAATGGAATTAGCAGCCTCTAGACTTTGATTAGCAATTGATTCTTCAACGGTCTTTTTAATTTTTACATAGGATGTAATGATGTTTAAACTTGTAAACAAACATAATAAAATGGTGGATAGAATTAATATAAGCTTTATTTTTCGATTTTTCATATTACTCGGGACTTCCTCATCTATTAATATTCTAGAATATTAATTAACTCTATTTTTTGTTTGTAAACCAAACAATGCTTGTTTATCCTACATAAATTAAAACACAAAATCAATATGACTTTAAAATTACACACCGTAAACACTAGTTTAATAATCCTTTACAAGAAAGTAAACTAAAAAGGTGAAACAGCATATTTTAAGTCTCATTTCCTATACTCATGGAAAATTCAAAAAGTTTCTAAAACAAAGGTCACATAAAAAATGAGTGGGTCCCAGTCATATATAATCTTTTCACTCCTATTTGTA
Source organism: Lysinibacillus fusiformis (assembly GCF_003049525.1). GTDB lineage: Bacteria > Bacillota > Bacilli > Bacillales_A > Planococcaceae > Lysinibacillus > Lysinibacillus fusiformis. The sequence continues at coordinate 196,676 of NZ_PYWL01000002.1, forward strand.
GTTAAAGTACTTTATATAAAAATTAAAAGGAACGAGGATCGGCGACTCCTGCAGAAATCGACAGTTCATTTATTTCCATGTGAAAATAGGGAGCTTTTTTCTATTTGTAAGACATACATTACAAAGAATAAAGTGATAAAATGAAGGGGATGAAAAAATTGGAAAAGGATCTCCTGAAATTATTAAAAGAGGGAGGACTTATTTTATATGCAAGACATGGGACTGCAACAGTTGGTGTAGATCAAGTAAATGGTCTATTTCAAAGTTGTCAGTATCAAAGAAATTTATCCGAACAAGGCCGTCATGAGGCTGTATATTATGGCCAAATGTTGCGTTATTGGCAAATTCCCATCCTTGCGCCTATCAATGCAAGTCCTTTTTGTCGAACGATTGAAACAGCTCAGTTGGCTTTTCCGAATGTTCAGGTACAAATAGACCCTTTTTTGTTTGAGATTTTTATGTTAGATGGAAATCTTTCGACTGTTCAACAAAATTCAATTTTAATGGCTTTTCAATCTATGTTGGAAATGAAACCACCAGAGGGAATCAATAGAGTCATAATTGGTCATAGTTTTCCGAAAAATGTGGGACTAGGGGTCATCCCGAATATGGGCACGGTTATTATAAAACCCAAAGGCTTAGGTCAAGGATATGAAATTTTGGGGAAACTGACATTAGAAGATTTAGCAAAATTAGATTCCATTTGAGATGAGGGAAACGATGAATATTAAAACAGTTTCACAATGTACATTAGAGGAAGTATTACGGGCGTGGAACAAAGGCTTTGAAGGATACATTGTGCCCATCGACATGACGGCAGAGATGTTTTTACAGCGGCTTGTTGGGGAGGGGCTGTCAGTTGAGCACTCCATTGTCGCTTTTGACGATCATGAACCAATTGGTATTGTCATGAACGGCTTTCGACACATGGGTGGCAAGAAAATAGCATGGAATGGGGGCACGGGTATTTCGCCTACTTATCGTGGGAAAGGCGTTTCACGATTATTAATGGAGGAAACTCTAGCTATCTATGAACGGGAAAATGTTGAAATTGCCACACTGGAAGCAATAAAGGAAAACTCAGTAGCAATTGCTTTGTATGAAAGATATGGCTATGTTATAACTGATCATCTTCAGTTTTTAAGTGGGGAATATGAGGCGAAGATAGAACATACGTCAGCTATTCGGACTGAAATAATTCGCCCAGAACAATTACCTCATGTGCCGTTTTATCAGGAAGATGTTCCTTGGCAATGTAGCTGGCATAGCATTAAACAGGGAGAAGCTAGAGTTTTCTATAATGAAGCAAATGATGTGCTCGGCTATATGTTATATAAAACAGTGTGGGGGAAACAGGGTGAGTTAGAGCGGGTCATTCTGTATCAATTGGAAGTATTAGAAGAGTATAAAGTCGATTTACTAGCACACTTCTTAGCCAGTGTGACAGCTCAGAAGGTGAATATAACCGCCGTTAATTTCCGAGCAAGCAACCCAGCAACGAGCTATTTAGTGGCAAATGGACTAAAGGTGACGACAGAGCAGGTACAGATGAAAAGCAAATCTAACCATAGTTGTCAACCTAACGAAAATCCAGTATACTAATGCGATAATGAATGGGAATAGAGGATGAAGGACATGACGTTTGAAGAAATATTACCACGCTTAAAAGCAGGAGAAAAAAGTATTCGTGCAGGCTGGGGCGGTGCTGAACTATATGTGAAGCTAGTTGGTCAAAGCCAACACGATGGAGAGACTTTGAATCCTTATTTTTTAATTAATGTACGCGGAGAAGGGTACACAATGTTCACGCCTACAGTATGTGATTTATTAGCAGAAGATTGGATTGTCGTTGAATAATAATATGAGAAGTCATCTCAATTTTGAGGTGGCTTCTTTTTGTAAGGAGACATGGTATGAAGTTTGAAGAATATAAAAATAAAACTGTTTTCATTACGGGGGCAGCGTCAGGCATTGGATATGCTCAAGCCCTTGCATTTTTAGAAAATGGTGCGAATGTATTTGGATTTGATATAGAGGTACGAGGGTTAGTCCAATTGCAGCAGCAATATCCAGAGCATTTTGCCTATATGGTAGGAAGTGTTTGCAGCCAACAAGATGTGGAACAGTCATACGAGGCTGCTATTTCTTCATTTACACAAATTGATATTTTATGTAATACAGCAGGCATTTTAGACGGCTTTGCAAAAACGCTAGATACAGACGAAGCACTGTGGGATAAAATTATGAACACGAATGTCAAAGGAACGTTTTTTGTGACTAATAGAATCTTGTCTCATATGGTTGCACGTGGAGCTGGTACGATTGTCAATATGGCTTCGATTGCTGGACTTGTTGCAGGTGGTGGAGGAGCGGCCTACACAGCTTCTAAGCATGCCATTGTTGGCTACACGAAGCAACTAGATTTAGATTACTGTAGAGCGGGAATACGGGCTAATGCAATTGCACCTGGAGCCATTCAAACGCCGATGAATCAGGCAGATTTTGAAGGCGATGGGAAAATGGCGAAATGGGTGGCAGAGGAAACACCTGCTGGTCGCTGGGCACAACCTCAGGAGGTGGCTAATTTAACCTTATTTTTAGCAAGCTCAGCAGCAGATTATATGCATGGCACTGTCTTGCCAATCGACGGCGGCTGGTTGACCAAGTAGCATTGTTCATTCAGTTATTCTTCTGCTATAATACGCAAGTAAGTAAAATTGCTTGCACTACGGCACTTCATATAGGGCGCTAAGCTCTCTTCCTTTGGTCGTAGTTATTACTAAAATAGCGATTAGCTATTTTACAAAGGAGAATAAAATTGAATACTTCGATTGTAAAAGATTCAAGCCGTCTGTCAGTAAGTGAGCTGACAAAGATGGCTCTTGTTGCAGCTCTCTATGTTGCTGTAACTGTTTTATTGTCAGTCATTAGCTTTGGCGCTGTCCAACTACGTTTGTCAGAAATGTTTAATTATCTGGCCTTGTACAATAAGCGCTATGTAGTAGCAGTAACGTTAGGCGTTATACTTGCAAATTTCATGTCGCCCACATGGATAGTAGATGTGCCTATTGGTGGGATTGCCACCTTCCTAGTCTTATTACTTTGTAGAAGTATTACAAAGCATATCGCTAATGATATTGGAAAAATGGTAGTGACAGCCCTGATATTTGCTGTATCTATGTTTACGGTTGCTGGGCAATTAACTATTCTTTATGACCTTCCTTTTTGGGCTACATGGTTCACAGTGGGAATTGGAGAATTATTGTCTATGACTGTTGGTGGACTGACAATTTACTTATTAAATAAAAAAATAGATTTGTCTAAATAATTGAATGATTATAGCATGATCCATACAGCAAGAAGGGACTCCCATTGGTCGATAAAGCACCATTGGGAGTCCCTTCTATTTATCCTATTGGTTAACTTGAGCGTCTATGGACGTCTCACCACTAGTATTATCAGGCTTTGCAAGAAGCTGCACTGAATTGGACGTATTTGATAGTATATAATTTCCTTTGCCCACAGCTAAAACCTTAGCCACATATTCTGTGGATGGGATGAGTGGTTTACCAAATGCATCCAACTCTATATTTAGACTTTGACTTACATTGGGGAGACCATTCTGATAAATTCTAGTACTATTATTATTGTTAATGGCATCACTATCTTTGAAGCTATCTGCTTCATTTTTAGGTAGCATAAACACTCTATATTCCGTTACATTTTGTCCGTTATTGACCTTGAAGCTAATTGTAATATCGGAATATTTATTAGGACCCTCTTTAAAACTCAGTTGCACATTCTCCATCGTTACAGGTGCTGAGTGATCCACTAAAGTAATAGAAGAAGATGGGTAGGATAAGGTATACATGGCCTTGGCAGTTCCATTACCTACGGACAATACATACACACGATACTCTTCACCATTCGTGATAAGTCTTCCATCTATATCTTTACTATCAGTTGCCAAACTCATACTAGATTGACCTTTATTTATATCTGTAAAATTAGCTACTTTACTAGCTGCGTTCACATCAAAGCCATTTGCTTTTGATGCGGGTACGACAAGAATGCGGTAACTACCTATATTCGATTCATCAGAAGGCTTCGAGAATGATATTTGTAAATCTCGACCATCTCCAAAATCACCAATATCGCTTGCAGTAACATTACTTACCGCCTGAACAGCTTTACTTTTACTAAGTGTTATTACAGGCGAAGCGGAGGATAGGGCATAGGTATTTGGAGAATTCCCATTGGAAACAGTCAGTACATAGACGCGGTAGCTAGTTCCTTCCGTAATATAATTACCACGCACATCCCTAATCCCATCCAGCGTTCTAGTTGTAGCGGTATTCCCACCTTTGCTTTCTGTGATGTAATAATTGCTACTATTGGCTTGTGAAAGATTAAAGCTGCTGTAATACGCTGTCGGTACGATTAGAATTCGATAATGATTGACATTTGATTCATTAGAGGGCTTCGTAAATGTTACTTGCACATCACGGCCATCACCATTATCGTCTATATCTGTGACATTTAGATTGGTTACAGCTTGCACATTAAAGTTCTTATTTAACGTCATTGTAGACGTCGGCGCAGAAAGTGCATTGCTTCCTATGCCATTCGCGACAGTTAAAACATAGATACGGTAGCTAGTACCTTCTTTGATCGTATTACCGCGCACATCCCGAGTATTTTCAGATAATGTTTGCTCATACGTAGATTTTCCAGATTTGTATACAGTCGTGTAATTGCTGCTGGATACATTACTTGCTTCCGTCAGACTGAAGCTATTGTAATATGCTGTTGGTACAACTAGAATCCGATAGTGACTAATGATTGACTCGTCTACAGCTTTATTGAAAGAGACAAATAGGTCACGTCCATTACCATAATCACTTACATCGCTAGCATAAAGATTCGATACTGCACCTGCATTGCTGCTAAATAGCGTAATCGTATTGGAGACTGAAGACAGCATGTTATTCGCTGAGTTATTTGCTACGGCCATAACGAACACACGATAGTTAACTCCATTTTGAATGGGATATCCGTCAGTATCTCTAGCCCCTGAAGAGAGCACCTGAGTAATATTGTAGCCTGTTTTATTTACTTGTGTGTAATAAGTGCTAGATAAACTGTTCGCCTTCGTCAATGTAAAGTTCGAATAGTTGTTAGCTCTTACTACAAAAATTCGGTAAGCGTTGATAGTAGATTCATCGGACACTTTATTGAAACTCACTCTCAAATCTCGCCCATCCCCAAAGTCATTGACGTCATTCACTTGTGTAATAATTGGTGTAGACATTGTATTTTGACTAAGTGTTACTGATGATGAGCCAGTTGACAGCTTATTTCCTAATGAATTCGTATTACTTACAGATAGAACGACCGCTGTATAAGGTACGTTGTTTTTAATGAGATCACCGGCAGTATCACGTGCAGTGGAAGACAAAGTTCCTGTCAAAATACTGCCGTTACTTCCCGATTTATTCACTGTTGTGTAGTAGCTGCTTGATAAATTATTTGCAGTGGTAAGATTAAAATTGCTAGCATCCCTAGTCTTTACGATAAACACACGATAATTGGAAATATTATTATCATTTTGCGGACGAGTGAAGCTAACTGAGATATCGCGTCCATCGCCAAAATCGTTTATATCATTCATTTTCACATTTGTTACCTCTGTAACAGACGACAAATTGGTTAAGGTAATTTTTGCAGAAGAACTCGATAAAACGCTAGAATAAGAACCTTTCCCAACAGCAAGTATACGAACCACATATGGCTGATCATTTCTAATATAGTCCCCGTCCACATCTCTTGAATTCTGCGATAAAGTAATAGCACGGTTCGAACCTGATGTAGACACCATTGAATAATTAGAAGGGGAGACTTTCAAGGCAGATGCCAAATTAAAGCTCTTTGAAGCCTTCAACACCATTACCCGATAATGATCGACGTATGATTCTGTAGATGATCTGGAAAAGCTAACCTCCATGTCACGCCCATCTCCCTGATCATTGACATCGCGAACCGATACATTGCTCGCAGGAGAAATACTAATATTGCTTGGTGTGTCATCAGATATAATCGTTACGGTCTGATTTCTTGAGTTCCAGTCAACTTCCTGACCAAGCGCTTCACTTACGAAGCGGACTGGTACCATTGTTCTGCCTCTTAAAATTTGTGCTGGTACATCAAGTGTAACTGACTGGCCATTAATAGTAGCTACCTTCGATTTCATCTTGAGAACTACTGTTGTATCTCCTTTATAACCTGTTACCGTTTGACTCCTTGAATCCCAATTTACACTAGCACCCAATGCCTCAAAGATTGCTCTAAGTGGTAGCATAACACGCCCTTGAATCATCGCTGGCGGCTGATCGGTCTTCAATTGAACCCCGTCCACAGTAATTGTAATGGCTTTTGCCGCTTGTGCGGTTGCCGGTTGCAGCAATAGCGGTACAATAAGCATTGCTGCGAAAAATAAAGTCCATATTTTTTTCATAAATTCCACCCTTCTTCATGCTATATGACTGACGCAGCATGACAACTAATTTAACGTATCAAAGGTCTAAAAGTTTCACCAATTTACCTCTAAAAGAAAATTTAACCATTAGTGGCTGTGTAGCGGTATTTTCTGGGGAGGAGGATCTACTAAAATAGAGGATTACACTGATCTTTATAAAATAAAGAAGGCAACGCTCTTACCCATAGTCACTTCCACTGAATGAGAGGATGGTGACTATAGATAAAAGAATTGCCGAGAAATTACAATGGCTTACTTTTTGGTGTTATTCCACTGTTACTGATAGTTCCTTTACAAGTAAAGATGAGGAGCCATATCCTTTTGGCAGGAAGTAAAGCTCGGAGCTAGTTTCTTTAATATCATGTAGGAATTCGAAAAAATTACCGGCTATGGTCATTTGCTTAACTGGGGAGGCAATTTTACCATTTTCAATATGAAATCCTTTTGCAGCAACTGAAAAATCACCTGAAACCGTATTCGTACCAGAGTGAAGCCCAGACAATTCAGTAATCAATACACCATTCCTAACCGAGTGAATTAACCCATCTAGTGTTTTCTCACCAGTTGAAATATATAAAATTTGAGGCGCAATCGTTAACGCTCCCTTGTAGGAATCTTTATGGGCATGCCCGGTTGTTTCGCAGTTATCTATTTTAGCCGTTTTTCTATTATGCAGAAGCGTTTGGAGTGTACCCTCTAAAATAATTTCCTGCTCTTTAGTTGCAACACCCTCACCATCAAAGCTTGCTCCAGACAATGCGGCAGGATGGAATGGAGTACTCAGCAATGTAACAGCTTCTGATGCCACTTTTTGCCCGACTTTTCCTTTTAATAGAGATTGATCTTTTTGAGCATTTTCAGCGGACAATATCGGCATAAACGTTTCTAATAATGAGGCTGATGCATCAGAACGAAGAATGATTGGATATTTACCACCTGGAATCGATTTTTCACCTAAATTCGCAAGAGCTTCCTCTGCTGCTTCCTTTGCAATATCATCCGCCTGAAGAGAATGAAAATCACGTGTCATTTTCAAATAACTGCCTGTTTTCATTTCTTCGCCTTCTTTTACAACTGTGGAGAGGAAAATCACGAAGCCGTTCTCCTTATGGGATAAGGCAAGATTTTTACTATTCACTAATGAGCGTTCAGCCGTAAATTCTTCCATGAAACAATAATCGAGAGTAATAATGCGGGAATCGTAGGCATGAATCTTTTCCTCGATGGAACGAAGAAGCTCTATTTTTTCTGAAATTCCGATCGTTTCTAATTTTTCATTGTAATAGTCATAAGATGGGTATTCGGAGCTGCCATCAAAAATAGCTATGCCCTCATCCTCATCAAGTATGTTTGCATTGGCTTTAGCGCTATTAATTAAAAAGGGAATTGACTCATCGTCTAGCTTTTCCGTATAGGAATAGCCCATTTTACCGTTGTAAAGTCCTCGTAGGCTTAGACCTCCGTCCTCAGACGTTTCATAGCTATCAATCTCGCCCTTGTAAAGCATGCATTTGATCGATTTATTTTGTTCATAATAAACCTCAGCTTCTATAAAACCAGCTTCTTGTGCCTTATCTAATAGTTTTTCCTGGTATTTAACCATGTTCATCCATTATTCCCCCTTCGTTCCACCAACTGTTATTTCACTTACGCGAATCATTGGCTGACCTACATTGACAGGAAGACTCCCACTTAGAGAACCACACATACCTGCTCCATGAGCGAGATTATTACCTACTCGATCAACAAGCTGCAATGTTTTTGCGCCATTGCCAATGAGTGTAGCGCCACGAACAGGGCGTTCGATTTTTCCGTCTTTGACGATATAGGCCTCCATTACCGCAAAATTATAATCGCCAGTAGAAGGGGAAACTTGTCCACCTCCCATATACTTTGCGTAAATACCATACTCTGTCGATGCGATAATATCGGCTGGCGTAGATGAGCCTGGGGCGATATACGTATTTGTCATACGTGATGTAGGGTTAAATCGATAGGATTGTCGACGAGAAGAGCCTGTTGGCTGAGCATCCATACGGCGAGCATTAAATTTATCAATTAAGTAGCCCTTTAAAATACCATTTTCAATTAAAATGTTCTTCCTTGTTTTTTCTCCCTCGTCATCAATATTTAATGAGCCCCACTCGTTCGGAAGTGTACCATCATCAATATATGTAACAATTTCAGGAGCGACTCTTTCACCGATACGATTGGCGAACACAGAATTATTTTTGGCAACAGCAGTTGCTTCTAAGCCATGTCCACAAGCCTCATGGAAAATGACGCCACCGAATTCATTATCAATAATGACTGGGAATTTACCGCTTGGACATTCATCTGCATGAAGCATTGTGACTGCGATACGTGCAGCTTCCCCTGCGTAATGGTTTAGGTCTAGCTTTTCAATAAATTCAAAGCCTGCATGTGCACCTGGGCCATAGAAGCCCGTTTGTACCTCAGTACCCTCTGTAGCTGTCGCTTGCATGCTAAGTCTACTGTGAACACGCGTATCCTCAACAAATTTACCTTCTGAATTTGCAATCAGTACGTTTTGTTGTTCATCGAAATATCGAACTTTTACCTGGTGAATTCGGGGGTCATATTGTCTGGCAATCGAATCTGCTTGTCGCATAACAGCTGTTTTTCTTGCATGCTCCACTGTATGAGGCATGTGAAGAATTTGATGAATAGGAGTGATGATCTCTTTATGAAGAGGGTGAATGGTACCCGATCCACCGCCTTTGATGGCTAAGGCTGCACGTTCTGCCGCTGCAAGTAAACCTTCCTCAGAAAAATCATTGGTATACGTATAAATGCTTTGAAGTCCTGAAAAAATACGGATGCCGATTCCAAAATCACGCCCAGTAATACTTTGTTCAATCTTGCCGCTTTGTAAGACAAAGTCATTGACATATTTATCCTCTATAAAAATTTCTGAAAAGTCCCCACCAGTTGCTAGCGCGGCTTCAAGGACATTTTCAATAATGGATTGTTTGATCATATATCTTCCTCCTTTTCTTGATTATACCAAATAGTTAAAAAATTCTGTACTATCCTATTTTCCTAGATTTGAAGATAGGGTCACATAAATTTATGTATAGTACATAAAAAATTTTTTATGACATATTTCTCTAACCATTTCGCCACACTAACAGAAAGACAGAGGAAGGTGAAAAGATGCAACAACCATATAATGTCGGAGATATCGTTTATATTTTTTATCGGAATCCTCATATTCAGGATGTAGCGAATATACAGGAAGCCGCGGTTGTTTATCATCCAGAGCAACCAGAAGAGCTAGCCGTATTTCTATTTGAAACCTATTACCCGATAACGCAAGACATGTTAATTTTTTCAAGCGAAATGGCGGCTGAGCAAGCCTACCATCAGTATTTTCATTAAGGGAGGATTATGATGAATAAGCCATTTATCCCTCAGCTCGTCTATTTTGAGCCTGATGCGCTTCACTATCCGTTAGGTCAGGAGTTAAAAGAAAAGTTTGAGCAAATGGGGATTGAAATACGTTATACCACTTCGCATAATCAAGTAAGAAATCTTCCTGGAGACAATGATTTTCAAAAGTATCGCGTAGCGAAATCTACTTTGGTAGTAGGCATTCGGAAAACGTTAAAGTTTGATACATCCAAGCCCTCCGCTGAATATGCCATTCCATTTGCTACTGGCTGTATGGGCCATTGCCATTATTGTTATTTACAAACAACGATGGGGAGCAAGCCTTATATTCGTACTTATGTCAATGTGGATGAAATATTGGAGCAGGCGGATCATTATATGGCTGAACGAGCTCCTGACATCACACGTTTTGAGGCATCCTGTACGTCCGATATTGTAGGGATTGACCATCTCACACATACATTGAAACGTGCTATTGAGCATTTTGGACAAAGTGAGTTAGGTCAATTACGATTTGTGACGAAGTTCCATCATGTGGATCACCTATTGGATGCTAAACATAATGGTAAGACAAGATTCCGTTTTAGCGTCAATGCGGATTATGTTATTAAACATTTTGAGCCAGGAACTTCTCCATTAGCAAAAAGAATTGAGGCAGCTGGGAAAGTGGCAAGGGCTGGCTATCCGCTCGGTTTCATCGTCGCCCCCATTTATCTGCATGATGGATGGCAGGAGGGCTATTATCAAATGTTTGAGCGGTTAGATGCTGAATTACCAAAGGATGTGCGTGAGGATATTACGTTTGAATTTATCCAGCATCGCTTTACGAAGCCAGCTAAGCGTGTGATTGAAAAAAATTATCCTATGACAAAGCTAGAACTCGACGAAACCGTGAGAAGGTATAAATGGGGGAAATATGGAATAGGTAAATACATTTATCAAAAAGATGAGGAAGAAGATATTAAAGAACATTTATATGGCTATATGAAAAAGTTCTTCCCACAAGCAAAATTAGAATATTTTACGTAATGAGAGAGAGCCTTTGTCGTTCTCTCTAAATTTTTATTTAAGCTACATATGGTTCATGGCATTGTTTGTGACTAATCCTATTGTATAATCCCCCTTTCAATGGTAACGCTAACAGAGAACGACAAGCAGAAGGGGAGAACAAGGATGGACTCATTTCAAGTAAATTGTTGGTCGGAGCATGAGGAACTAAAGGTGGTCATGCTTTGTGCACCTTCGATAGTAGATGTAACTGATTCAAAAATAGCTGAGCAGGTTGGGTGGAGTGAGCCTGTCAACCATCATAAAGCTATGGAAAATTTCCTGGCATTGAAGACAACGCTTGAAAAAGCTGGGGTAAGAGTGATTGATTATGCCGAAGAATTATCAAATGATCAGCAGCTGTTAAGTGAGCAGCTCATTAATCGTTATTTTGTGCGCGATTTAGCCTGTGTTGTGGGACAGCAGCTTTTACCTGGAAATGCAGGCAGCTCGTTAAGGCGCCCAGAGTATCCACATGCCCATGCTATTTTAGCCAAGTGGTTTCCTGAACAATTTATGCGTAAAGAACAGCCTTCTCAATCACTTGAATGTGGGGATGTGATGCTATTAAATAAGGATGCAGTCCTCATGAATCTAGGGATGAGAACGTCAATAGAGGCTATTGAAAGCTTGAAGGAGCGCTTTTTTCAACAAGGATTTTCAGAAATTGCGGTCATTGATTTACCGAAGGGCAATGATACGCTTCATTTAGATATGAATTGTAATGTTGTACATCATAACTTAGTGATTGCTAAAAGCTTTGTGCGTTATTTTCCTGTACAGGTGTTCACAGCCCAAGGGAATTATTATGATATGCCAGAACCATTTTTAAAGCGGCATGGCTTTGATGTTTACTGGCTCGAAACCTATAAAACCATTCCGGACATTAACTTGATTAATCTTGATCCAGAAACATTAGTAATCAGTAAGCAGGCATCTAAGCAGCAGTTATTAAAGCATCCATTACTGCACAAAAAGAAATTACTAGAAGTGGACGTCACAGAGCTTGAAAAAGGTGGGGGAGGCATTCGATGCATGACATTGCCTTTAGTCAGAAAGTAGTGAAGGGTTGATTACATGACATCAAATACAAGTAAGGGCAGGTTGTCTTGGTGGCAACTTTCGCTTCTCGGTATAGGTTGCACATTAGGAACAGGTTTCTTTCTTGGGACAAGTATGGCCATTCATAAAAGTGGACCGGCTGTTTTAATTCCTTTTTTATTAGCGGCCATTTGTACGTATATTGTTTATGATGCACTTGTTAAAATGTCTGTTGAAAATCCTGATAAAGGCTCATTCCGTACTTATGCTAAACAGGCATTTGGGAGGTGGGCAGGATTTAGTAATGGCTGGGTCTATTTAATTTCTGAGATTCTTATTATGGGGAGTCAGCTCATGGCACTCGGTATTTTTACGAAGTTTTGGTTTCCGGCGTTGCCATTATGGGTTGCAGCCTCTATCTATGCTGCTATAGGGCTAGTCGTGATTCTAACAGGCATGAAGGGTTTTGAAAACTTCCAAAACATCTTTGGGGCATTAAAGGCGGCAGCAATTGTAATGTTTATTATTGTAGCTGTTGTAATCCTCATGAAAGGCTCACAAGCATCAACATTGGATTCACTCTATGCGAATTATGAACAGTTTTTCTCACAAGGTATAAAAGGAATTTGGCTCGGGCTATTGTATGCCTTTTACGCCTATGGAGGCATTGAAGTAATGGGGTTAATGGTCATTGATTTGAAAAATCCAAAAGAAGCACCAAAGGCAGGAAGAATAATGTTAGTTGTTATTACGATCATTTTTTTAATGGCTATTGCCCTTGCGTTAGCGCTTGTCTCTTGGAAAGACTTTACGATTGATGAGAGTCCCTTTATTACAGCCCTTCAAGGTTATCACATTCCCTTTGTGGCGGATATTTTTAATGGTGTTTTAATCATTGCTGGTTTTTCAACAATGGTCGCTTCTCTCTATGCGGTGATTACCATTCTTATTACACTTGCAGAGGATCACGATGCACCCAAAATATTAGCGAAGAAAGGGAAAAGGAAAGTACCTATTCCTGCCTTTATATTTTTAACTTGTGGCTTAGTCATCACCATTGTTATTGGCTTTCTCATGCCAGAAAAAATCTTTGAATATTTGATGACGGCAGCGGGTTTAATGTTGATTTATAACTGGCTCTTTATTTTAGTGACATATATGAAGCTGATGGAGTTATCTAAGTGGGAGCATATGAAAAATGGGTTGGGGATGCTGCTCATTGCTGTTACGGTATCTGGTACGTTAGGAGAAAAAACAAGCAGACTCGGTTTTTTCGTGAGCCTGCTCTTTATTGTCCTAATAGGGATTGCAACCTGGATTGTTGTGAAAAGGCAAAGTCATAAGGAAGCCTAATGAATGTTAGTTTTGTTGCCTCCGTAAGAACGGACATTTGGATGGACTTTGATTATCATCACTTAAAAAATATTGCTTCCATTCATAACTATTTTCTTGTCCGTACCATTTTAAATCGGGATGCCCTGGGAGTGCATCATAATGGGCAATGCGTTGACGGATGAGCTTTTTTAATTTTCGCCCAAATGCAGTAGAGTCGTTTATTTCTTCAAAAATCCAGCGTGGTTGAATGGCCATCAGCAATGTAGAAAAATGGCGACTCCTGCGCAATTTATGTGCGGGTGTTGCACAGGAAATAAAATAGGGCTCCCCGTTAAAACAAAACTCCCATTCATTGTGGTTAGGGTCAGTTGGTATTTCTTCAGGCCAATCGAGATCATCGATTTTAGTTAATTGGTTAAGAATGGTCCAAAATAATTGCTGATAATCCTCGACTTTATAGTGAGCGAGCATATCCTGAGGGCTATGAAAGAAAACAGTGAGTGTCGTATATTTACCAAAAGTTTGGGAGGATTTTGCGAATTCCTTTAAACATTGTGCTAGCTCATGAATGGATGGCTCCTTCCGTGGATCTCCGATAAAACTATAGCGCAAATGGTTCGATAAAAACCCCATTCTTGCAGGTACACACGGAAAGGTATTATCTTTATCGGCAATTGTGGCGGCAAAATCCGTGTAGGCAGATTGTTGCCAAATGGGAAGGGTGTCCAAATGTTCCTCAATCCACTTCCTATCAAATACTCCTACGTCCACTTGAGTCTCCTCCTTCTATACACCTTTATTCTATTAAAGAAAAAGCCAATAGGTTACGAAATCATTATGAATATGTAAGGGTATATGGATCGATTATTAATCACTCAATGAATGGTATCAATGGTAGAGTTTTGCTTAATTTGAATTGTTTAGAGCACAATTGTTTTGAAAACCAGTGCTGCTTCAATGGCTGACAAATCAAAACCATTGAAGCAGCACATATTAATCTTTTTGTTGAAAGACCTTTTGTTCAAGGATAGATAGGGCATGTTGAATATCCTTTATATCCTCCTGTGTCGCATGCTGAATAAGCTGTAGAAAGCGTTCCTCGATGCATGCAAAGGCCGCCTCCATCATTTTTTCCCCCTCAATAGACAAGCGAATATACTGCTTTCTTCGGTCCTCCGTGTCGTTCCATTTTTCAATGAGGTTTTGGTCTTGTAATTTTCGTAATTCACGACTTGTGTTGGGTAAGGACATATGCTGGCATTCGCTTATTTCGGTAGGCGTGACGGGCTGACTTACTTTAATATATTCAAGAATTTTATATTGAAGCGGTGTAATATTGGCAACGGTCACGTTTTGTGTTAGCTCGTGTGTCACTTGGTGGACATTAGCTGTAAACGTTACGAATTGATGAAATAAACTGCTTTTATCCAATCGGATCACCTCTTATTGTCAAGATAACAAATAACTTGTCTTAAAACAATTATCATTTGACAACAAAAATCGAATCCATTATTATTTAGTTATCAAATGATAAGTAATGGAGGCGTAGTATGAAAACGTTAATTGTCTATACATATCCAAACCATAAGAGCTTAAATTATGCATTTTTACAGGAAGTAGTGAAGGGGTGTCAAGAGAATCCTGCCATTGAAGAGATACAGCTACTAGATTTATATGAAGAAGAATTCGATCCTCGTTTAATTTTCCATGAGCATAAACGACGTCGGGATATGTATCGTGATCCGCAATTGGAAAAGTACCGTCAACAGCTGACATGGGCAGATCAAATTGTATTTGTCTATCCAATATGGTGGGGGAGACCGCCCGCTATGCTGTTAGGCTATATTGATCAACTGTTTGCATCAAATTTTGCGTATCGGGATACAAAGGGATTATTTCCAGAGGGACTCTTAAAAGGAAAGTCAGTTGTTTGTGTGTCAACGATGAAAGGGCCGACCAAATATCCACTGCTTTGGCTGAATAATGCTCATAAAATTTTGATGAAAAGAGCGTTATTTAGCTTTGTAGGAATGAAGAAAGTGAAGTTTTTTGAGTTTGGAAACATGGAGAGTAAAAAAGGGCAGCAACAGCGAAAGTTGAACAAAGTTTATCAGTATTTTAGAAAGGTTGCTTACTAATAAAAAAACTCGTGCAGACATCCTTAATCGTTTGCACGAGTTTCTGTAGTATCGATGGGCAATGTAATCAAAAAGGCTGTAAATTTTCCAAGCTTGCTTTCGACGGCGATAGTTCCATGGTGCATATCAATAATTTTTTTGACGATGGCTAAACCGAGACCACTTCCTCCATTTGCGGCAGTCCGTGATTGATCGGCCTTATAAAATCGTTCAAATATATGCATTTGCTGCTCTTCGGATAGCCCAATACCAGTATCTTGCACAATGATGGTAATGGTATCGAGATGTTGTGTCATAGTTAAAGTGATTGCACCTCTGTCGGATGTGAATTTAATGCTATTCGTTAGCAAATTCATCCAAACTTGATTCAGTAAATCTTCATCTGCTGTAATCGTTATATTGTCTAAATGGAGATCAAAATCTAGTTGTTTAGCTACCCAATTTGGTTCAAGAGCCAAAATGACATTCCGCAATTGTTTATCCAATCGATAGGTTGTCGTTTCAAATGGATGATGCTGTGATTCTAAGGAAGTAAGCTTCAGCAAATTATCACTAATCTTTGATAACCGATTACTTTCCAATTCAATAATTTCTAAGTAATGTTGACGCTTTTCTTCAGGTAGATGAATGTTCTTAAGAGCCTTCGCAAAGCCATTAATAGATGTTAAAGGCGATTGAATCTCATGGGAGACGTTTGAAATAAATTCCTGTCGCATTCTTTCAAGTTCTCCTAATTCAACAGCCATATGATTGATGCCATGGATTAATTGTCCAAATTGGTCTTCCTTATTGCCTTTTACATCTAATTGGATATTAAAATCCCCTTTTGCCATTTGTCTTAATGCTTCAACAATAGCGTCCCAGTAATTCCGTTGTCGATTGAGCCCAATTAAGAAGATAATAGCGGCCGAACAGGCAAAGAGCACAAAAACACCAAGGACGGTGCCTAATTGCTGCCAAAAATCATGGGGTTCTGTACCTAACTGACCATATAGCCATCCTGTTGCATGATAAGAAATAAAGGCAAATAGTGTATTCGTAATGAGAAAGAGGAATAGAACAAATAGAATTCTAACAAAGAATTTTCGTTTTCTCATAATGCTAGTTCCAGGCGGTAGCCAAGACCACGAATGGTGCGGATGGCAAAGCCGCTAATCTCCTGAGGAAAACGCTCACGTATTCTTTTAATATGGACGTCTACTGTGCGTTCGTCTCCTTCATAATCATAGCCCCAAATTTCTTCAATCAATTGTTCACGAGAAAATGTTTTGCCCACATAGCTCGCTAATGTAAATAATAATTCGAATTCCTTTAACCGAAGGACAATGATTTCTCCGTTCAGATCAACTTCATGTGTATGTCGATCGAGTTTAACATTGCCAGCTTCTACTACTTGAGAGAGAGCAATACGATATCTTTTTAATATCGATTTAACACGCACAATTAGCTCGGCAGGTTCAAAAGGTTTTACCAAATAATCATCTGTCCCTAAATGGAAACCCTTGACCTTTTGAGCGGTTTCTCCTTTAGCAGTAAGCATAAGAATAGGGAGATCTGTGTTGTATGAGCGAATTTCCTCACATAAAGCCCACCCATCCATGTTTGGCATCATGATATCCATAATCACCATATCTACCTTTTCAGAGGCTAACTTGGACAGTGCATCGACACCGTCCGTCGCCTCAATAACATCTAAACCTTCATTTTGTAGAAATACTTTTACTAATTCTCGAATATGGGCATCATCATCTACCATTAATAGTTTGGTCATCTAAACAATTCCCTTCGTTAGTCCTCTTTAATTCGTAATTGCTGCTTGGCAAACTCACGATACATGGCATGCGTCTCAAAGAGTGATTCATGTGTACCACAACCTGTAATATGTCCTTTTTCTACAAATAGTATTTGATCGGCATCGACTACCGTCGAAAGACGGTGAGCAATAACTAAAGTTGTGCGACCTTGCATTAAATTATCTAACGCCTTTTGTACATAAATTTCTGACTTACTATCTAAACTTGATGTAGCTTCATCGAGCATTAAAATTTGTGGATTCCGTAGTAGCGCTCTGGCAATAGAAATACGCTGACGTTGCCCCCCTGAAAGCTTGATGCCTCTTTCGCCTACTTCTGTGTCAAACTTATCGGGAAGATCGTTAATAAATTGATCAGCATAAGCCATTTTAGCTACTCTTTCTAGCTCATCATCCTGCACTTCACGGTCAACACCATAGCAAATATTTTCTCGAATTGTTCCTGACAGCAGGGCACTTTCTTGAGCCACATAGCCAATTTGACTACGCCATGAGTGAAGTGAAAATGTCTCGATTGGCGTTTCTCCTAGCGTAATATTACCGCTAGTTGGCTGGTAATATCGTTCTAACAGGGAGAATGTGGTTGTTTTACCGCCACCACTTGGACCTACAATGGCCGTTACTTTGCCTGGCTCTATTGTGAAGTTAATATCGGATAAAATCGGCTCCTCACCATATGAAAAATCAACATGGTTAACATAAATCGGTTGATCTATTTTTTCAACAGTAATGCCTTCTTCAATATGTTCCTCTTCGTGGTCCAGTAATTCACTAATGCGTTCAGTGGCACCCATTGCTTTTTGAAGTTGCGTAAAGAACATCGTTAATTGTGTCATGGGCATGATGATTTGGATTAAATATAAAATAAATGCCACCATATCACCAGCTGTCAGCTCACCAGAGGAAACGCGCACGCCTCCATAGCCAATAATAGCGACGAGAACTGACATTAGAACGAATGAAATTAAGGGTGAAATAAGCGCATGGATTTTAGCTTCTTTTAAGCCAAAGTTAAAGAGGTTCGTAATGCCCTTTTTCCCACGCTCATATTCTATTTGCTCCGCATTAGAAGCTTTAACCAAACGTGTTTCAGGTAAAACTTGGTTTAATACCGAAGTAAACTTAGCGGTTTCGTCTTGCATCCCTTTAGAAATCACAAACATGCGTTTTCCTAGCAGCATTAAAATAACCATCGCTAGTGGGACAGCGATTAACATCACTAATGTCATTTTCCAATCTAGGAATAAGAGAATGATAATGGAACCGATGATAGAAATAACACCCGATAAACAGTTTGCTAGATGCTCTGTAATGAGCTCCTTTACGACCGCTGTATCATTTGTTACACGACTTAATGTTTCACCTGTATCGTTTTCATCATAATAGGGGATGGGTAAATGCAGTAGCTTGCGCCAAAGTTGATCACGTAATTTTGCTACTACATGTTGACCTACACGATTTAAATAATAGATAGATAATCCACTTGCAATGGCTTGGGCGATA
This sequence comes from Lysinibacillus fusiformis, assembly GCF_003049525.1. Taxonomy (GTDB): domain Bacteria; phylum Bacillota; class Bacilli; order Bacillales_A; family Planococcaceae; genus Lysinibacillus; species Lysinibacillus fusiformis. The sequence goes on from NZ_PYWL01000002.1 coordinate 215,502, forward strand.
AAAGCAATACCAAGCAAAATGATCTGCCAATAATTAAGCGATTCTAATGAAAAGCCGTCCACTAATTGTTTTGTAAATAATGGGACGATAAAACCTACGCCCGTAGTTGCTAAACTCATAATTAAAGCTATAACTAGGAGCCAAATAGGTGGTTCAGCTCGTTTTACTAATTGTATAAAACGACGCCAATCTGGTTTTTTAGTAGTTTCTTTTGATGTCTCTTGCAAAGAAATAAGCCTCCTTCAATATCGTCAAACAACGTATGTCGTTCCTATGGCTTTTACTATAGCATGTGTTTATGAACTGAATATGAAATGAAATAAAAGGTGATGTGCAATTCATCATCACCTTTTAAATAGGACTAGTCAGCAAACTCATCATGGTATAAAGACTTACCGAGTAGTCGATAAATTCTTAGAGCTAATTGTATTTGTAATAGCTCTTCATAGCTTTTTAAATCGGTCTTTAAAATCTCTTTAATTTTTTCGATACGATAAATTAATGTATTGCGATGAATAAACATTTCCTTAGCGGTTTCGCTAATATTCATATGATAAATAAAATAATTTTCCAATGTAATTAAATAGCTCGTCCCATGTAATAAATCATGCTCAAAGACAGTCCCTAAGCTCTCTAAGAAAAAGTCTTTTAATTGAACCTCATTAATATTCGAATCTAAAAAGTGATAGATGGAGTGATCGGCAAAATGGGCCACTGCTCCGCTTTCCTCGAATCGGTGCATAAGACGGAGAGCTTCGTGTGCCTCGGCAAAGCTTTTATGAACGTAACGAATTTGTTTATATTCTTTTCCAATACCTATCAAAAAGGAAGTTTCTGCTTGATACTGACTTAATAATTGCAGAATTTCCTCAGCATACTGTTTCGTTTCATTAACAGTCATATCTTGCTTACCTTCTTGTTGTCCCACCAACACAATAATTTGCTGGTTTCGATAAAGGCATGTAATTTCACCATTGACGGTACTAGAGTGTTTATAGATTAAATTCATACATTTTTTTGCAATATTATCGGATTCGTACTTTCGAGAAATTAAATCATGATGATCCTGCAGGTTATCACGGATCATAGAGATTACAATACAGTAATATTTATAATGGACATTTAAGCCATGAAGGTCACAGAGCGTTTGAAGCGTCTCGCTAGATGTGATTTTTCCCGTTAATAAATCATCAAAAAACTCCTGTTTGATTTTAAGTCGGACATCCTCAATTTCCTTCTGTTTAATCCTCTCTAATGCCACGATTGTGGAGGCTTGCTCTAAAACAATATAATCAAATTCATTGAGATCATGAACGGTTTGCCAAATGACGATATAGCCGTAAATATAATTGGCTACTGCTACAGGGAGAATTCTGCATTTTACAGTAAGATCCTCTAAATGATAATTTCTTGTAATCAATTTTTGCATCTCATTGAGATCCTTAGGAATGGAATCGATAAATTCCTTTGAAAAAGTCGGACGATTTTTTTTTAGGTCGATGCCATAGGCAAGTGGGACAGGATTGACATCGAGATCAGTGAAATGGAGTAAATTCCAATCCTGATCTAAAAAGATAATAGGATTATTAATGGTTTCCGCTAATTTTGAGGAAATCGATTCGATGCCTCCTCCTTCCAGTGCCACCTTAAACAATGTATTGTGCATATCCAATGATTTTCGATTTAATAAGTCATAGCGACCAGATGCCTTTTCATTAATAATCGATATGACCTTGGATAAGATGTAGTTATAAGGTAACTCCAATAAAGGTAATCCATATTGATTGGCAATATCAATCATGTTTTGAGGTGTTTTTTGGAGATAACGTCTCATTTTAATGACGAGGCCCGCACAATTGACTTTGGACAGTTCTTGGATAATTTTATTTTGTAGTTCTTCATCATCTTGGAAGATATAACCGGTTGTTAATAATAATTCATTCGGTGTTAGCCAATCAAATGCATCGGGATTCTCGATAATGTTCACAAGTGATATTTTATTGTGAATGCCTTGCTCTCCCGCAACAATTTTAATTCCCTCCAAAGCCTTAATTTCTAATAAATCTTTAATTGTTAGCAAATGATTTCACTCCTTTGCCATAATCTTATCACAAAAAATTGTACATATTGCCCAAATCATCTCCATTCTTTTTGGTATTGCTAAACAATGATATATAGGGCATAAGAGAATAAAATAAAGCATGTAAGACGGGAATGTGAAAAAACTAACATTCTCGCGATTCATTTCCCTTTAGTTGAAATGAACAATAGGTCGGGAAAATGGAGGAATGAAAGAAATTGGAAGATACAATTATCATCTCAGAATTTTTAGCGGCAGCTGAAGCGGGAGATATAGATACTTTGCAACGTTTTTTACAACAAGGTGTAGATATTAATGCTCGCAATAAGCAAAAGCGAACAGCCATTTTACTTGCTGCCATGAGCGATCAATTAGAAACGGTGAAATTTCTAATACAAGAAGGGGCAGATATTAACCTTCAAGATCAAATTTGTTTAAATCCATTTTTATATGGCTGTATTAATGGAAAATTAGAGCTTGTGAAAATAATGCTCCAAGCAAACACAGATTTGGAACGTCTAACACGTTTTGGTGGAGTAGGTGTTCACCCAGCAAGTGAGAAAGGATTTGTTGAGGTAGTTCGTGAGCTTGTGACAACGACAGATATTAATGTTAATCATACAAATATTTGTGGTTGGACACCATTAATTGAAGCAATCCTTTTGAATGATGGTGGAGAGAAGCAACAAGAAATTGTTCGTTTATTAGTAGAGCATGGTGCAGACACACAATTAGTCGATCAATATGGAGTGACTCCACTAGCAATCGCTAGAGAAAAAGGATTTACGGCTATTGAAAACATTTTACTAGAAGCTGGGGCAAAATAGTAGCAATCCTACGACTTAAAGAGGTGTACATATGATACACGCTAAATCTGGTGATAACTATTTCCTTCAGCAATTAGTTGAGACGGAGTTTACGGGAACGGTTCATAGTGTATTTAAGCATGCATTAAATATTCGCAGTGCAGCAAATGATGAAATTTTTACTCTTGCAACGAAAGCTATGGATAATGCTCCTAATACGCTTGTCATTGATCTTGATACTTTGGACAATTTGCACATAATCCAAGATGACCAAGTAAGGATGAAGCATCACCAATTATTAATAGAAGATAAATTAACAATTGCGATAGAAACAGCCGCTCTTTGGCAGTGTCATCTACCTATTTTCCCGTTAGACATGGCAACGATAAAACAGAATATCGTTCAAGTGAAACAGTTTATTGATATATATGGGAAAAGTGGGGGGATGAAGCGCAGTGATTCACCAGTTAGTGCATTTGAGGCAGAAACTTCGAGATTGCTAAAAGAGCGCACAGCATTACTCCATGAAGAATTATGTAATCGCCGTTTTGATAATTTTCAGCAGTATGCACTTGATTTAGTGGGCTTGGGGCCAGGGTTAACGCCATCAGGTGATGACTTTTTAGTTGGATTATTGACGGTCATCCATTTAGAACAGAGTCCGTGTTCTATTTATCAGCCATTGTGTGAAAGCGTCATCAAATTGATGAAGCCTTTAACCAATGATATTAGTTACACAACATTGAACAAGGCTGCATATGGACAGGTTAGGGAATCTATTCAAGCATTTGTCTCTGCCATGCTATCTGGCACGGAAGGTGAAGCGATCGAAGCACTGAAAAAGGTACTTGCCATCGGCTCTTCATCAGGTACAGATATCGCCTTAGGGCTTATATGTGGCTTTGAAGCCAATATAAAATTAGGAGGATAATAATGAGTATTAAAGTCGTAATTAAGCGAAACACATATTTTGATTCAGTATCATTGATGTCACTTTCAACAAAAGCGAATCAAATTGAAGGCGTCGAGCAAGCCATTATTGGTATGGGTACAGAAATGAACAAGGGAGTTATTCGCAACGTTGGTTTAATGACTCCTGAAGTAGAAGAAGCAACAGCAGGGGACTTAATGATTATTGTAAAAACTGCTAATGCGGATGAAACAGAAAGCGCTTACTTAGCGGTAGAGGAATTATTTACAAATAAAAATTCAGCACAAGTAAAAAGCGATATTAAATATGCAACGATTGATTCGGCTGCACAAGGTATCCCAGATGCAAACTTTGCTGTCATTTCTGTGAATGGTGCTTTTGCGGTTCGTGAAGCACGCAAGGCTCTTGAGAATGACTTACATGTTATGTTATTCAGCGATAATGTAAGCGTCGAAGACGAAGTGGAATTAAAAACATTAGCACATGACAAAGGCTTATTAATGATGGGTCCAGACTGTGGTACAGCAATCATCAGTAATATAGGGCTTGCCTTTGCAAACGCTGTAAGAAAAGGCAGTATCGGTATCGTTGCAGCATCTGGTACTGGTAGCCAAGAGGTGAGCGTTCGTATTCATGACTTCGGTGGTGGGATTACTCAACTTATCGGTACGGGTGGCCGTGATTTAAGTAAAGAAGTAGGCGGAATTATGATGCTGGATGGTATCCAAGCTCTTGATGCCGATGAAGCGACAAAAGTAATCGTTCTAGTATCAAAGCCACCTGAAGCTAGCGTAGAGAAAAAAGTATTAGCACAAATTAAAGAGTGTAGCAAACCTGTAGTTGTTTACTTTATCGGTGGTAATGAAGAAGCAGTAATAGCAGCTGGCGGACATTTCGCTAAAACGTCTAAAGAAGCAGCGTTACAAGCGGTATTACTTGCTGGTATTGATGAAGCAGGCATTAACAAACGTGCACTGAACCTTCCATTAATTGAAGAAGTTCGTGCTAAATTATCACCAGAGCAAAAATATATCCGTGGATTATTCTGTGGTGGAACGCTTTGTGATGAATCTATGTATCTAGCAATGGAAAAATTCGATCATGTATATAGCAATATCCAAAAAAATCCTGACTTCCTATTAAGAGATATTAATGTGAGCCAGGAACATACTTTCATAGACTTTGGGGATGATGACTTTACTAACGGTAAACCGCACCCAATGATTGACCCATCTTCTCGTATTGAGCGTTTCTTACAAGAAGCAAAAGATCCATCGGTTGGTGTCATTGTAATGGACTTCGTTTTAGGCTTCGGTTCACATGAAGATCCAGTTGGTGTTATGCTTCCGGCTATTGTTGAGGCTAAACAATTGGCAGAAAAAGAAGGCAGACACTTAGAGATTATTGGATATGTTCTAGGAACAGATTTAGATAAACCAAGTTTAGAAGAGCAAGTGAAAAAATTAGTCCATGCAGGTGTGACACATGCAAGCAGCAGTACAAATGCAGGCTTACTGGCTAGAGAAATGGTTTTGAAAGGAGATCATCATGAGTAAGATTAATGAACTTTTTACTAGTAAAATCAACGTAATTAACGTAGGTATTGAACTTTTTAACAATGATATTTTAGCGCAAAATGCGAGTGCTACACACTTAGAATGGTCACCACCAGGTGGAGGGAAACCAGAAATAATCTCGGCACTAAACAAAATCGATAAAACTGAATTGGCTGAAAAAATTGAAGCAGCAAACCGTCTTGCAGTCGAAAAAATTGTTAACTCTCAACCGGTTCTAATTGGTTTCGACCAAGCAATTAATGTAGTACCAGGCATGACGAAGAAAACAATTTTACACGCTGGCCCTCCAATTACATGGGAAAACATGAATGGTCCAATGAAAGGTGCCGTTATGGGAGCTATCATTTTCGAAGGCTTGGCAAAGGATCTTGAGGAAGCGGCGGAAGTTGCAGCATCAGGAGAGATTGTATTCTCACCATGTCATGAGCATAACGCTGTAGGATCTATGGCTGGTGTTACATCTGCCTCCATGTTTGTGCACATTGTTGAAAATAAAACATACGGTAATCGTGCATTTACAAACTTAAGTGAGCAAATGGCTAAAGTTTTACGTATGGGTGCAAACGATGACAGCGTTATTGATCGTTTAGTATGGATGCGCGATGTTTTAGGACCAATTTTACGTGACGCTATGAAGCTCAATAAAGAGGGGATCGACCTTCGTTTAATGCTCGCACAAGCACTTCATATGGGGGATGAGTGTCATAACCGTAACAATGCAGGTACTGCTTTACTCATTCAAGCTTTAACACCTTATATTTTAGAAACAGATTACCCTGTTGAACAGAAACGTGAAGTATTTGATTTTGTAGCAAGTAGTGAGTATTTCTCAGGTCCTACATGGATGGCTTGTTGTAAATGTGCATTAGATGCTGCACACGGTATTGAGCACAGTACGGTTGTGACAACAATGGCACGTAACGGTGTAGAATTTGGTGTTCGTATTAGTGGGATGGCAGGTAACACATGGTTCACTGGCCCTGCACAACAGGTTATCGGACCAATGTTTGCTGGTTATAAGCCAGAAGATTCAGGTCTAGACATTGGAGATAGTGCAATTACTGAAACATACGGTATCGGTGGTTTCGCTATGGCTACTGCACCAGCAATCGTTGCTTTAGTAGGTGGAACAGTGGATGAGGCAATTGGTTATTCACGCCAAATGAAAGAAATTACGACAACTGAAAACCAAAACATTACTATTCCATTATTAAACTTCATGGGAATTGCTACTGGTATTGATATCCGTAAAGTAATTCAAACTGGCATTCTTCCAATTATTAATACAGCGATCGCACACAAAGACGCGGGTATTGGTATGATTGGTGCCGGTATTACTCACCCTCCAATGGAAGCTTTTGAGAAAGCATTAATCACAATTAGTGAGAAGTGGGCTTAAGCCCGCTTCCTATAAGTAGGAGGAGCTTTAGATGGAACATGCAAAAATTGAACAGTCCTATCAAGACTATAGAGCACTAGGCTATTCGGAAGAACTATTACCAAAGGGTCCTCAGGAAAGAGACTGGGGAATCACTAACTACATCACAGTTTGGATGGGTGCAGTTCACAATATTATGTCTTATATGACGGTTGCAGGATTTTTTATCTTGGGATTATCTGTTAATCAAGTTTTCTTAGCCATCATGCTATCAGCAGTGATTGTTTCTGCAGGCTACGCCTTAAATGGATATTCTGCCTCTAAATATGGTATACCATTTGCCATATTATTGAGAGATACATTCGGAGTAAAGGGTTCCATTATTCCAGCGTTATGTCGTGGATTAATTGCTGGGGTTGTTTTCTTTGGTACAACCACAGTAGTGGGGGCTCAATCTCTAAATGTTTTATTCACTAGATTTATTCCGAACTATATGTCTATTGGTGGGGACTTTACTCTTTTTGGCTTAGATGTTCCGACAATGATTTCTTATAGTATTTTATGGGTAGTTACAGTTTTACTATTTTTAGGCGGTATGAATATGCTCACTGTTTTTGGGAAATATTCTTCACCAATCGTTTATATTTTCATCATTGGCGCAGCGATTTGGGCAATCAATATTGCTGGTGGTATCGGTCCAATTTTAGAATACACACCGGCAACAAAAATGGAAAGTCCGCTAGTATTTATTGCTTGTGTCAGCGCATTGGTATCCAATTGGGCTGGTCCAATTGTTAATATTGCAGATTTTACAAATAGAGCTAAGTCACCAAAAGCTATGGTCTATGGTTTATCTATTGGCATGATCGGTTCGTATCTACTATTTGCCATCACTTGTATTAGTTTAATAGCTGGGACAGAAATTGCATTCGGACAACCAATTTTTAATATTGTCGATGCAATCGATAAAATCCAAAATCCATTTTCTGTTATTGTATTAATTTTAGCATTAAATGTTGGGGCAACTTCATTTGTCGTATTCGGTAATTTACTACCATCAGGATTACAAATGACAACGTTATTCCCTAAAGTATTTACAGTAAAAACAGCAGGAATTTTAACAGCCATTGTTGGAACAATGATTTTGCCTTGGAAACTAGTATCTAGTACAGAAACTTTATTCTTCTTCTATAGTTTTATCGGCTCTATGTTTGGTCCAATTGCAGGCATTATGTTGTCTAGTTTTTATATCGAACGTAAACGTCGAATTGAGTTATCTACAATTTATGTGGAAGACGGTAACAATGGGGCTTATAAATCTGGCTATAACATCGTAGCATGTGTCGTGCTATTGATTAGTTTTATGCTACCAATGTCAGGTGCTTTCCTTAAAGGTGTGCCTTTCCTAGTGAAGCTAAATGATTTCGCCTTCTTTAGCGGACTAATCGTATCGTTCATTTTATATACAGTGTTATATCGATTTAATAACCAAAAAATTCAAAATAATGTGGAAAATGAAGTAGGGGTGTAGTTGTGAGTAAATTAGTAATTGTAGCAATCGGAGGCAACTCGTTAGTAAAAGATAGCGGTAGTGAATCTATTCATAGCCAGCAGGAAGCTGTTGCTCAAACTGTCGAACATATTGCAGATATGATTCAAGAAGGCTATAAAGTGGTTGTCACTCATGGCAATGGTCCTCAAGTAGGTTTTACGCTACAAAGAAGTGAAATTGCTAATGAAATATCTGGCATGCCAGCGGTACCTTTAGTGAACTGTGTTGCCGATACACAAGGCGGAATTGGCTATTTAATTCAACAAGCCCTAATCAATGAACTGGCGAAGCGTCAAATTAATAAAAAGGTAGTTAGTGTGATTACACAAGTGGAAATCAATGAAAATGATCCGAACTTTGTTAATCCTACTAAGCCAGTAGGTTCATTCTTTACGAAAGAGCAAGCGGACGCTATGTTAGTGGAACATCCAGATTGGAAAATGATAGAAGATTCAGGACGCGGTTATCGTCGTGTGGTGCCTTCACCACTACCAATTGATATTGTGGAAAAGGATGCAATCAAATCACTTATTGACAATGACTATGTAGTCATCGCGGTAGGCGGAGGCGGTATCCCAGTGATTAGAAAAGAAAACAATATCTACGAAGGTGTAGATGCTGTTATTGACAAAGACTTTGCAACAAGTCTGTTAGCAGCTCAAGTAAATGCGGATTCATTAATTATTACAACAGGCGTTCCACGAGTATTCATTAACTTTGGGAAGCCAGAACAACAAGCACTTGAAGAAATTACAATTGAAGAAACAAAGAAACATGTTTTAGACAATCAATTCCCACCAGGAAGTATGCTACCAAAAATCGAAGCAAGTTTGAGCTTCTTAGAAAATGGTGGTCACCGAGTTATTATTACAAATCCTGAGAGTCTAAAAGAGGCAATCAATAATCAGGCGGGTACTCATATTATAAATTAACATAGGGGGAATCACGGTATGGATTATATTCAATTAGCAGTTGACAAAACTAAAGACGGTATCGATCAAAATATTGGTGGACCTTTTGGTGCAACGATTGTAAGAGGTGATGAAATCATCGCTGTTGTCGGAAATACGATGATGCGTGATACAGACATAACTGCACATGCAGAAATAGTAGCTATTCGCGAAGCTTCTAAAAAGCTTGGCACAATGGATTTATCCGATTGTGTCATCTACGCAACATGTGAACCATGTCCGATGTGTGTTTCAGCAATCATTTGGTCAGGAATTAAAGAAGTGCATTATTGCAATACAGCAGAAGATGCTCATGTACATGGCTTCTCTGATATGCATATACGTGATTACTTAACTGGAAAAGATAAAAGTGTGCTAAACATGCATAAAATGGAGACGCCAGAAGAATGTGATGCACTATTCCATCATTTCAATAACAAAATGGCTAATAGCAAATAATAGCCTATGATCAAGATTAGAGTAGGGATCTCGTTTTCGAGAATCCCTTTTCTACTTTTCATCCAATAAGCATGAAATAATTGGTACAATTAAAATAGATACAGGGCAAAAGCAAATTTGGTTTGATTTTCATCTTCGTAATTCTTAAGAAGGAGTTGTTTACATGGTTGGCAAAGAACGTTATCAACAATTACTAAATAAAATGAATCAATATAATTCAGGTGAGAAAGGAATTACGAGAGTTGCTTATACAAATGAAGAGCAGGCTTGTTTACATGCCTTCATTCGTTTATGTAAAGATGAACATCTTCAAATTCATATTGACCCATGTGGAAATCTTATTGCTCGAAGAGAAGGTAAAGTACCAGGATTACAGCCTGTAGTCATGGGCTCTCATTTAGACACAGTTTATCAAGGTGGAAAGTATGATGGAGTTGTTGGCGTAACGGCAGCCCTAGAAGTAATCAAACGATTAAATGAGAAGTCAATCGTGACCAAGCATCCAATTGAAATTATTGCATTTGCCTGTGAGGAGTCTTCTCGTTTTGGTGTATCAACGGTCGGCAGTAAAGCAATGGCAGGGCTTATAGATAAAGAAAAATATCGTCATCTCGTAGATCGCGATGGCATTTCCATGGAACAGGCTTTTGCCCACTGTGGGCTAGATTTTAGTAGTGTGGATCAGGCAAATAGAGCAGGGGAAGGTTTCCATGCCTTTTTTGAGTTACATATTGAGCAAGGTCCAATGCTAATTAGCTATGAGAAAAAAATTGGAATTGTTACGGGGGTGGCGGCACCAGTCCGTTTATTAATGACATTAAACGGGAAAGCCTCCCATTCAGGTACAACACCGATGAATATGAGGAAGGACGCACTTTTAGGGGCATCAGAATTGGCATTAGAATTGGAGAAAGCAGCGATAGCCGAGCAAGAGTTTGGAACAGTGGCAACAGTAGGTATTTTAGACGTTGTTGCAGGATCCATGAACGTTGTCCCAGGACAGGTGGAGCTTACAGTCGACATTCGTTCCTCCTCAGTACAATCAAGGGATCGAGTTCTTCAGCAATTCTATACTGCCATCGCAAATGTCCAACAAAAGCGACTGCTTGCTATTGACTATAAAGTCATTAGCTCGGAGGAGCCTGTCCTACTTTCACATAGTCTAATGAAAGGGTTGGAAAGTATTTGTATAGATAAAAATCTCTCCTATCAATATATGCAAAGTGGTGCGGGACACGATTCAATGAACATGATTAGACTCGGACCAGTTGGCCTTATTTTTATCCCATCAGTGGACGGCTTAAGTCACCATCCTGATGAACATACAGACCTTGAAGATATTTTATTAGGCATAGAAGTTTTAGAAGAAGCGGTTTTAAGATCCGCTATAATTATCTAGCATGATGCGTGATAGACAATAGCGGGAGCATGGTTTGTCGTTCAGGCATGTAATACCTATTTAATTTCCTAAGCTGATGCGTATGCGGTGACAGCTAATCGTCAGTAGAAACTCGGGTAAAAGAACGAATACTAAAGCGACACACCTTAAAATGACTGGACAAGATTCTAGGAATGAAGGAAATGAGGTCATTCGAAGAAAGACGACTTTTAATTATGTAGTCGTCTTTTTCGTATGAATTTAATGGGTAGCATGGGGCTTCTGATTACCAATTTTTAATTGGATCATGATCATGACGATTACGATTATCATCATGCCTATAATGGCAGCTGTAAAGTTCCCTGTGTAATCTCTTACAAGGCCCACAAATAGGGGGCCAAGAGCAGCAAATACGAAGCCGACAGATTGGGTCATAGCCGCTAAGAAACTAGCTTCTTGGATATCTTCGGCTTCATCTATTGGTAAAGTTAATCCTAATGAGAATAAGCCACCTGCCCCAATGCCAATAAGGACACTGCTTAGCCAAGGGTTAATGGAAAATAGCAGCATTGATAAACCGATTAATTCAAGTAATGAACAAGCTACTAGCCAAACAGCTCGATGCTGGAAGCGGTTATTTAAAATAGGGACTAAAAACGTTGCAGGCATTTGGGCAACCGTTAATAGGGTGAGCATCATTCCGGCATCATGTTTGCTATAGCCCATTTGCTCAGCTATTGGTGGTAACCAGGCCATAATCGTATAAAACATGAAGGCCATTAAACCAAAAAAACCTGTTAATAGCCAAGCTTTTTCACTTGTTAAAATTTGCTTGATAGAGATGGTATTTTTATTACCTGTAGTACTTGTCGAGTGTGTTTTCCGCTCGATAGGCTTCCACCAAAAAAACAAAGCGATGATCGCAAGTAAAGCCCAGGAAGCTGCAGAGATTTGCCAAGAATGAAAAATGGTGCTTAATGGGATGGATAGACCTGAACCTAAGGCAGCCCCTACAACTAAAGCGAGTGAATAAATACCGACGATACGAGAAGGGTTTGCAAACTTTGCTTTAATAAAACCTGATAGTAATGGACCAACAATGGCAATACCAATACCCGCAAATAGGGCTGTAACGTGCATGACCCAGGCAGAGTAAGCAAAGTACCTTGAAGTGGTTGCAAGCCCAATTAATATGAGGGAATAGGCAATCGCTCGTTCAATACTCCAACGATTAGCGAGCTTGAGCGCGATCGGTGCAAATAACCCCATACATAAGACAGCTAATGACGTTAATAAACTAGCGCTTGCCGCACTCATATGCAATGATTCTCGGATAGTTCCTAACAAAGGTGAAACGGAAGTAATGACAGGTCTTAAATTTAAAGAAGCCAAAATAATGGCCATGATAGGTAAAATCGTTTGCTTCATTTTCATGCTATATCAACTCCGTAAGTTTGAATAAATAAATCCTAAGTTGAAGTCTATAACAACATAAATGATTGGACAATACTATTATTACTATTACAATGATAGATACAAACTATGATTGGTTGTGATTCATATGGAAATACGTCATCTACACTATTTTATGGCAGTCTGTGAGGAGCTACATTTTACAAAAGCGGCTGAAAAGCTAGGTATTTCTCAACCAACGTTAAGCCAGCAAATACGGGTGCTTGAGGATGAGCTAGGAATGCCGTTATTTGATCGTATTGGCAAAAAAATAGTGGTGACGGAGGCTGGTGCCTTATTGTTTACCTATGCTACTGCAATGCTTAATACACTACAAAATGTCAAAGGTGCTATTAAAGATTTACAAGAGGTTCAAGGTGGTCAAATACGTGTTGGTATTATGCCATCTGATTTAGACTATCGAATTACACAACTTGTCATTGATTTTCATCAAAAATTCCCTAGGGTAAAGCTTACAATCCTTGCTTCTATCGATATTATGAGGCAAGTTCTTGAAAATGAAGTGGATATAGGTATTGGGACGAATGTTGAGCCCCATGATCGTTTAGTCATTATTCCTTTACGAAAGGAGGAGTACGTTGTAACGGTTTCAAAGGAGCATCCATGGGCGCATCGAGAAGCGGTCACTATTGCTGAATTAAAAGACCTTCCATTGGTCATGTATCCTGAAGGCTTTTTAGGAAGAGAAATAGTCGAAGAGACAGTGAAAAAGCATGGTTTCCAGCTCCATACTATTCTTGAAACAAGCTCTGTTACGTCAATTATGAATCTAGTACGCGCAAATATAGGAGCTACGGTGCAGCCCTATCCATTAATTCAGCAAATGAATGATTCAGATTTACGTATCATTCGTCTAACAGACGCTATTCCTAGTCGAAGTTTGTCAATTATTTACCGAGTGGATCGCTATGTAAGTCACGCCACCACAGCTTTTATAGAACAAATAAAAGCATATTTAAAAGAATAAGGATTTTGAAAACTTCCTAAAAATATAAGTTCCTTTTTTGGGGGAGTTCCCATATACTAATTATAAACCGACAGACGGTCTAAAGAGTGTGGTATAAGTTTTAGTCACAACGAACATCCAAACTTATTGCTACACTTTTTTTATACAAAAATAATGACCGACAGTCGGTCTATTAAAGGGGAGACAGTACATGGACACATTCGTAAAGGAAAAAGGATTTTCGAAAGATTTTAAAATTCTTGTATTTGGTCAGATTATTTCTATTTTAGGTTCTGCCTTATTAAGGTTTGCGCTATCACTTTTTGTTTTAGATATGACGGGCAGGGCCGATCTTTTTGCCGTGCTATTTGCCATTTCAAGCATACCTATTCTTCTTACGCCATTCGGTGGTGCCCTTGCCGATCGTTTTAATCGACGGCATTTAATGGTGTTATTTGATGTTATTAATAGTGTCGTTGTCTTGATATTCTATCTCACATTATGGACTGAATATCATTCAGTGTTAGGGATAGGCGTAGTTATGGTGCTCCTGTCCATCATTAGCGCTATGTATTCACCTGCAGTCATGGCTAGTATTCCGTTATTAGTAAGAGAACAGCATCTTGAGCAGGCAAATGGAATCGTGAATGGGGTGCAGGCTTTGGCTGGTGTTGCTGCACCAGTACTAGGTGGAATTCTTTATGGGTTACTAGGCATCAAAATTCTGGTCCTTGTAAGTGGTCTATTATTTTTCGTTACAGCCATCGTAGAAATGTATATGACTATTCCATTTGTAAAACGAGATGATGATGGACAATTAGTTATGACGTTATTCAAGGATATAAAAGAAGGATTTACATATGTTGTGAAGCAATCCTTTATTTTAAAATGTACGGTACTGGCCGCCTTATTAAATTTATTATTTACGCCGCTCTTTATCGTAGGAGTACCGATCGTCCTTCGTGTCACGTTAGAAGTAAGTGATTCGTTGTACGGAATAGGGATGGGCATTATTGATTTTGCAACCATACTTGGTGCATTATCGATGGGCTATTTCGCAAAAAAGCTCCAAATTAACAGGCTATATATTTGGGTATTGGTGACTGCTTTTTTGGTGATTCCTATGGCCATTGCTGTCATTCAGCCCATGCTTCAAATAGGCTATTATGCTTCATACTTATTATTTACCGGTTGTGCGCTTGTGATGGCGATGATGATGACGATCATTTCAATCTACGTAATGACACTTGTGCAAAAGGAAACACCCAATGAAAATTTAGGGAAAGTCATGGCGATCATGATGGCTGTTTCACAATGCATGGCACCTCTTGGGCAAATGGGCTATGGACTGTTGTTCGAGATCTTTCGTGCCAACCTCTTTATACCGATTTTAATGATTTGTGTTATGATGCTGCTTTTGGCGCTACTCACGCATAGATTATGGCGTATACATGCTTGAACACAAAAAAACTACCACTTAAACGGTAGTTTTCTTTGTGTGATTGGCTTGCTAAAATCTTCTAGGTCTACGAGGTCTAGGTCTATTTGTATCAGTGCGTGTAGATGGAGTTGGGAAAAGCAGGATGGGCCTATGTTGATCATTATTTCCTATATGTGTAGTCTCCTCTGCTAGTGAATCCACAATTTCTTCTTCCTCCGTGAAAGGAATTTGAGAAGCATTTAATAATGGTGCGGGTGACTCATTATGATGTGTCGTACTAGTAGTATTTGTCGTAGGGGTAGGGGCTGTCGTAGTACTAGTAATAGTAGCCTCATGATGGGTAGGCTGTTCTATTTCAGCATGCGGCTGTTGAACAGCGTGGACATCCTTCATTACAAGAATAGGTCGCATCATATCATGGTCCTCGTGCTCAAGGAAGTGACAATGCCACATGTAATTCCCCACATGATCCTTCCATTGCATAATAATTTTCGTAACTTTGCCAGCATCCACTTTGACCGTATCTTTCCAACCACGCTCATAGTCCCGAGGCTCCTCTGGTGGTCCTGTAAACGATACGATTCCTTCATTTTGATAGAGTTCTAAATCAAATGGCCGACGTTCAAGAATTTTAAATTGAATGAGATGCAAATGAATAGGATGTATAAAAGGCGTAGTATTAATAAAACTCCAAACTTCAATACTATCTAAGGAAGGTTTTTCTGTCGCTGGGTCGTGGTACATTCGGTTGTTCAATAACAGCATAGGTCTTCCAAATTCATCTGTTGTTGCTGTCAAAGGTAACTGTCTATCGATATGTGCATGATGTGGATGTAAATCCATTGTGACTGCCAGTCTCTCGGGAATTTCACTCGTATCCTCATATTTTAAGGGAAGTGATACTTTAAATTGCATAATGACGTTCGTATGCTCATCGATAAAATCTGTATCTGTGTTGAGTAAGGTGATTTCCTGTCCCTCGCAAGCTGAAAAATCGATGATGATATCTGTGCGTTCAGCAGGTAGCAGCTCTACAGATTGAATCGCTTGAGGCGCTGATAAAAAACCGCCATCTGTGCCTATTTGCATCATAGTCTGCTCATTTGACAAGCTGATGACATAGCCTCTTCGATTGGAGCCATTCAGGAACCGAAATCTATATTTACGAGGCTCAACATCTAAAAAGGGCCAAAGCTTTCCATTGACTACAATGGTGTTACCTACGAAGCCAGGGGTAATCGAAGGATGTACAGTAACTGGGAATGGTGGTTCATCAGGATAAAATAAAGAGCCATCCTCATTAAATGATTTATCTTGAATTAAAATAGGATATTCGTATTCTCCACATGGTAAATTGGAACGTTCCTCCAGGGCATCTCTTAGTAAATAGAAACCTGCCAAGCCTGCATAGACATTTAAACGTGTTAAAGCCATAGCATGGTCATGGTACCACATTGTAGTACCAGGCTGGTGGTTCGTATATTCATGGATTTCTTTATTAAATTTTGGACCAGTATGTCGATAATCTCTTGTGTACCATGCCTCTGGATGACCGTCGCTCTCCCAATCCACATTAGCTCCATGTAAGTGAGTGACGGTTCTTACCTCTTGGGAATCGTTGGCGGCATGTAGTGTAAAATCCACTGGTAAAAAGTGCTGTAGTGGTAATTGATTTCTATATTTAACGTAAATCGGTTTATCTTTCGTCGCTTCTATAGTTGGTCCTGGATAAAGTCCGTTGTACCCCCATATTAATGTATTAGGAAAATGCTTGTGAAAGCGGTGCTCGCCCTCCATCATGACTAGCTCGTAATAATCATGTTTCTTTTGTCCTCTACAGTACTTTGGTTTTGCTGTCACCGGCTTCTGTAGAGCATCTACAAATTTTGGAATGGTAGCTGGATCAGAAGGGTTAATTGGTAAACTCAAAACATCACATCCCTTTTCAATTACTTAACATGCCTAGTTATCACATCATATGGGTAAAAACAACAGTTGACTGGGACAAAAATGGAGAAAAATGTGTAATAGTATAAAAATTTAATGGGAGGGGAAAACAAAAGGACATTCAATAGCTGTCTTATAAAAGTTTTTTTGAAATCGAGGTAATAGTTGGTATATTGCTAAAAAGTCGGCCGAAGTAAATAGATATGTCTTATAATTGTTACAGAACAAAGTGAAGGATTAAATAGGGGCTTGGAAAAGTGGTGAGACAGTGGTGTTAACATTAGAGGAATTAAATAAGACAATCATGGAAATGCGCATAAAGGGGTATTTAACAGATGCGCTGAAACTGGCAGATCAGGGTCTTTTAGTAGCTTTAGAGGGAAACAACTATGAATATGTATTGGACTTGTACTATCAGAAAATTTTAGTACATCATTCTTTGGGCGATACGCTAGCCATTGTCAGCCTTATTTTCGAGTATGAGGCTATTTGTGAAAAATATGGTACTAGCAAAGATTTGATGCATTATTATTTGGTTATGTCGTTAATATACGATATGGTAGGAATCCGTGAAAAAACAGCAGAGATGACGAAAAAGTCAATTGCTTATGCTCAAGAATTACAAGATTTTATGATGCTTGTTCGTTGTCATAATAATTTATGCTATATAGAGGTAGAGAAGGGCTTTACGAAGGAAGCCCTTCAAGCGGGGTTGTTAGCAAGAGAATATAATAAAACGCTATATGAGACACAGCCAGATTTAGCAAGATTATTAGATATTCGCATCAATAATAATTTAGCAGATGTGTATATTTTGGAAGGGGATTTTTTAGCAGGAAAGGCATTGCTTGATGACTCATTAACTTCAAGCATAATTTCTCAACATAAACCTGAAAAAGTAGCAGCTTTGTTTGGCTATGGCTTTTTATATGAAAAGCAGCACAAGCTTGAGGAAGCGGTGCAATATTATCAACAAGCAATAGATCTAGCCAAATCCTATGGTGATAAGCCCATTACGAAAAAAGTGATGCGCTTATTGTTAAATGTCCTGTACCAATTGAATTGGCGAGATGAAATTTTTGATGTCCAAAAAGATTATATTGACCTTTCGGAACAGATGAGCGTTGATAATTTACTACAGCAAGTGTTGAATTTGGAATTTAAGCGTCAAAAAGAGAGATTAGAAAGAAAAGCACATTATGATCCATTAACAGGTGTTTTGAATCGCCACTTTCTAGATTACGAGCTAGATGAATGGTTACATGCTGCCAAAATGGCGGAATCCTATGTATGTATTACAGTTCTTGATATTGATAATTTTAAATTATTTAATGATACGCATGGACATTTGTTTGGCGATCGAGTTTTACAGCTTTTAGCTAATGGCTTGAGGGAGTTTTTGCGGGAGGAAGACGTAAAAATTATCCGTTATGGAGGGGATGAATTCATTATCTGTATACGCCATCCACAAAAGGATTACATGAAAGCACTTGTCCAAAATACACACGCTCATTTGCTTACGTTAACATTAGAAAAAGACCAGAAAAGCTATCCATTAAAGGTCAGTATGGGAGCTTGTATGAATGATCGAAAAAATTATCATTATAATGATTTATTTGATCAAGCTGATCGCTGTTTGTATGAGGCAAAAGATAAAGGCCGTGCCACCAATGTCATCTATGAACTATGATAATTTGAGTGATTCCTATTTACAGTGTTGAATAGGAATTTTTCTCCTGTTTCAGGGAATATTCTTGAGAGAAATTGGAGCGTCATCGCAAATTAGAACGAGGTAAAATGATACGGAATGAAAATTACTGTACCAATCAGTTGAAAACGTTATTCTAGCAACGTACAATATATGAAATTAAGAAACACGACAGCACAAAATTGTTGTATAATGTTGTGGTATGAGGAAAGAAAGCAGGTTGACAAAATGGAATGCAAAATGAATTGTTATGCAGTTAAAAACACACACAAACATCCGCTATGTGTTGTGCCAAAAAGGCACGATATGAAACAACAGGTGAATAGATGAAAAACTGGTTAATTTTCATTTCTGTCTTTATTGTTTCGTTGTCACTTGTCATTAGCATTTTAGTACTCTGGAAAGCCGAGGCTCCGTTCCGTTCAATTGAAGAGCAGGCTGAACAGTTGGCACTCGATGCCAAAGCCCTCGCAATTGTATCGGAGTCCTACACATATAATGGCAAACATTCGTATGTTACTGTGTTCGGGGTAGACGAATACGGTGATAAAAAGGCTGTCTTTGTTCCCACGAATCTAGACAAGGATTCCATTCAGGAAGTGTTATTAGAAGATGGTATTACGGAAAAGCAAGCATTATCGGTTTTTAAAAATGAAGGAAATGTACAAAAGGTCCTCCACATGAAATTGGGCTATGAGGAGCCGGGCGCTGTTTGGGAGATTACATACCTAAACGACCATGACAAACTCAACTATGTCTATATTATGTTTAAGGATGGCGACTGGTGGAAGCGCATTACGAATTTATAAGAGGAGTAGATCCCGGATGAAAAACTTATTAGCAACACGTGTAAAAACTTTAACACCATCTTCAACATTAGCTATTACTGCGAAAGCAAAAGCATTAAAAGAGCAAGGTATTGATGTCATTGGCCTTGGAGCTGGTGAACCAGACTTTAATACACCTCAAAACATTTTAAATGCTGCCATTGATTCAATGGAAAAGGGGTATACAAAATATACACCTGCTGGCGGACTTCCAGTGCTAAAAAAAGCTATTATTGATAAACTACAGCGCGATAATAATCTTACGTATCAGCCAAATGAAGTGATTGTTGGTGTAGGTGCAAAGCATATTTTATACACATTATTCCAAGTTATTTTAAACGAGGGTGATGAAGTTATTATTCCAATCCCTTATTGGGTGTCTTATCCTGAGCAAGTTAAATTAGCGGGCGGAGTACCTGTATATGTTGAAGGTACACGTGAACAAAACTATAAAATTACTGCTGATCAATTAAGAGCTGCTGTGACTGATAAAACAAAAGCGGTAATTATCAACTCACCTAGCAACCCATCTGGTATGATATATTCACGTGAAGAGCTTGCAGAACTTGCTGCAGTTGCAGAAGAAAAGGATATTTTAATCGTGTCAGATGAAATTTATGAGAAGCTTGTATACAATGGTATTGAGCATTTTTCAATTGCACAACTTTCTGATGCAGTGAAAGCACGTACAATCGTTGTAAATGGTGTAGCAAAATCTCACTCTATGACAGGCTGGCGTATTGGTTATGCTGCGGGTGATGCGGACGTAGTGAAAGCAATGACTGACCTTGCATCACATTCAACATCTAATGCGACTACAACTGCGCAATATGCAACTGTTGAGGCGTATAATGGACCACAGGACGCGGTAGAGGAAATGCGCCAAGCATTCGAATCTCGTCTTGAGAAAATTTACCCACAGGTAAGTGCAATTCCTGGCTTCCATGTATTAAAACCACAGGGTGCATTCTACTTATTACCAGATGTAGCAGAAGCTATGGCTCACACTGGCTATGATTCAGTAGACGCATTCGCTGCGGATATTTTAACAGAAGCAAACGTAGCTGTAATTCCAGGCTCTGGCTTTGGTGCACCAACTACTATGCGATTATCTTATGCAACATCTTTAGACTTACTAGAAGAGGCAGTCCGTCGTATTGATACATTTGTAAAATCAAAATGGCAAGACTAATCCCTCTAGACGACTTTGGAGGATTTCTATGAAAAAAATTATGATTAAAGATATGCCACAGCATATCGGTGAAACAGTCAAAATGGGCGCTTGGCTAGCTAACAAACGTTCAAGTGGTAAAATCGCCTTCTTACAACTTCGTGATGGCTCTGGTTTTGTTCAGGGTGTTGTCGTGAAAGAAGAAGTGGGCGAAGAAATTTTTGCTACAGCTAAAGGACTAACGCAAGAAACTTCTATGTATATTACAGGAGAGGTGAAAGCTGACGAACGTTCAAGCTTTGGCTGTGAGCTAGCTGTAACAGGAATTGAGGTTCTACATACAGCAACAGATTTCCCTATTACACCGAAGGAGCACGGTCCTGAATTTTTAATGGATAACCGTCATTTATGGTTACGTTCTCGTAAACAACATGCCATTATGAAGGTCCGTAATGAAATCATTCGTGCTACTTATGAATTTTTCAACAACAATGGCTTTACAAAGATGGACCCACCGATTTTAACAGGATCTTCACCTGAAGGTACATCTGAGCTATTCCATACGAAATACTTTGATGAGGATGCATTCCTTTCTCAATCAGGGCAGCTTTATATGGAAGCCGCAGCTATGGCACTAGGAAAAGTATTTTCATTCGGTCCAACTTTCCGTGCTGAAAAATCTAAAACGCGTCGTCACTTAATCGAGTTCTGGATGATTGAGCCTGAGATGGCCTTTGTAGAGTTTGAAGAAAATCTAGAAGTACAGGAGCAATATGTAACGCATATTGTACAATCCGTTCTGGCTAACTGCAAATTAGAATTAGAGCGACTTGACCGTGATACATCGAAACTTGAAAATATTAAAGCGCCATTCCCTCGTATTTCATATGATGACGCGATTAAGCTTTTACATGAACAAGGTTTTGACGATATCGAATGGGGCGACGATTTTGGTGCACCTCATGAAACGGCTATTGCCAATTCATTCGACAAGCCAGTATTCATTACATGCTACCCAGTAGGCATTAAGCCTTTCTATATGCAACCACATCCAGATCGCGATGACGTTGTATTATGTGCTGATTTAATCGCACCTGAAGGCTATGGTGAAATTATTGGTGGTTCTGAGCGTATCCATGACTATGATTTATTAAAATCTCGTCTTGAAGAACATAACCTATCATTAGATGCATATGCATGGTATTTGGAGCTTCGTAAACATGGTTCTGTTCCACATTCAGGCTTCGGACTTGGATTAGAGCGAACTGTGGCATGGATTTCTGGCACAGAACATATTCGTGAAACAATTCCATTCCCACGTTTACTGAACCGCTTATATCCATAAGCAAATCAATTTAAAAGTCGCGTAGTGAAATATCTACGCGGCTTTTCTACTTACTTAAAGAAGGAGTCTAGAGGAATATGAATGCAAATAATCATCGACTCCGTACATGGACTGAGCAGAGAATGATTCCCATTCCCCAGCTTTTTTTTCAGTTTTATAAGGAGTTAAATATAGAGGATGAAGAGGCGCTAATTGTTATGCACCTGTTAGCCTTTCATATGGAAGGCTATGACTTCCCTACACCAAATGATTTAAAGAATCGTCTCACAATGCCAGAAAATGAACTAACATCCCGTTTACAACGATTAATGCAAAAGGGCTTCCTTGAAATTACTCGTGATGTGGATACAGGTGGCAAGCTCTATGAAAAATATTCGGTTTATCCACTCTGGGAGCGAATTGTGCAGATGATCGAGATGAAAGAGCAACAAAAATCTGCTACAACACTTCAACAAGAAGAAGGAGAGATTTTCCGACTCTTTGAAGAAGAAATGGGACGTCTTTTATCTCCTTTAGAGCTTGAAAAAATAGGGTGTTGGCTTGATGAGGACAAGCATAGTCCAACACTCATTAAAGAGGCATTGAAAGAAGCTGTTTTTGCTGGGAAACTGAGCATTCGCTATATTGATCGTATTTTGTTAGAGTGGAAGAAGAAAAATATTACGACACCTCAAGCGGCACAAAAGCAAAGTGAGCAGTTCAGAGAGAAGCAAACATTTAGCAGGACTCCAGCACGGACAGTTCAGCAAGACACGCAACCGACTAACAAAGTACCTTTTTATAATTGGTTAGAAGAGAGAGAATAGGGGGCATCCAGTTTGTTAACAAAAAAACAGTGGGAGCATTGCCTAGAAGAAATGGATCGAATGTTTCCTAATGCACATTGTGAGCTTGTGCATGACAATGCCTTTGAGCTCACAATTGCGACATTATTATCTGCACAATGTACGGATGTACTTGTTAATAAGGTAACCAAAACATTATTTCAGAAATATAAAACGCCTGAAGATTATTTGGCTGTCCCGTTGGAAGAATTACAACAGGATATTCGCTCTATTGGCTTATATCGTAATAAAGCAAAGAACATTCAGGCTTTATGTCAACGTTTGCTAGATGAATATAATGGCGAAATACCAGCAACCCGAGAAGCACTTGTAACATTGCCAGGTGTAGGTCGCAAAACAGCCAATGTGGTGCTATCAGTAGCCTTTGATATTCCTGCGCTAGCAGTTGATACCCATGTAGAGCGTGTTTCCAAACGTCTAGGTCTATGTAGATGGAAGGATTCCGTACTTGAAGTGGAAGAAACAATCATGAAAAAAACGCCCATGGATAAGTGGTCAAAAACGCATCATCAGTTAATTTTCTTTGGTCGTTATCATTGTAAGGCCCAAAATCCTGGCTGCCATACCTGTCCTTTACTAAGTGATTGTCGTGAAGGTCAAAAGCGTTTGAAGAAAGGCTTGGTGAAGGAAGCATGAATAGAGAGGCGATCACAAAAGATCAGGTAGATGCTTGGTTTGCCCAATGGACAACCCTTCAAGCAACTATCCACGAAGCCCATGATGCTAGAAATGGTACAGCAAAAGACTTAATGGAAGAAGCAATCCAATTGTTTGAACAGCTTGTACAAGCGGCAGGAGATGAGGTGCTGCCGATTAATGGGGTTGAAAGACTTTCCTTTATCAAAGCGAAGCCAGGGCAATATGCTTGTTACCGTCAGTTGGATGAATTATTTAAGGAAACGAAAAAGCGTACAGCACGTTTACGAATTCAAGCTAGTAAAAAATAGAGTGGCAGAATAAAATACTTGTGCCGACAGAAAAAACCGAGAAGCATTATATGCTTCTCGGCTTTTTGTTTATTCTGAGCTTTGTTCTTCATTATTTGGGTCTACAGGATCTGTAGGAGGAGTTGGTTGCTGGCTTCCATCTGAACCGCCATTGTTTCCACCGTTGTTGCCGTTATTCCCATGCCCATTTCCATTATTATTGTTATTACCAGCGTTGTTGCCATTACCGTTACCATTGCCATTATTATGACCGTTATCTTGGTCTTCTTCACCAGGATCTGTTGGTAAATCAATGTTCGGCTCTTCCGGCTCTTCCGTTTCTACATCCTCTTCTTCAGTTGTACTTGTAATTTGGAAAGTTGTGGTACCAGGCTCGCTTCGTGTACCATCCACAATGGCTACGACTGAAATCGTGTAATTGCCATCTTCCAACGTATTGGCAACTGATAAACCTTTGCTCTCTGTTTTACCAAGGTCAAACTTTTTACCGTCATCACGGGTTGCAGTTACTTCAAATGAAGTTGGTAATGGTTCATCTGTTTCTGGATTCAAGCTGGCATCATGTTCCCAAGAAATATTGATAGACTGTGCCCCTAAATCTAAGCTTGCAGATACGTTATATGGCGTAGCCAATTCTGGTGCTTCATAAACATTCGACACTTCTGTTGGCTCAGTACCACGAACGAATAGCTCTGTTTGACGTAATTCGCTTGGTGTAAAGTCACTTGCCAATTTCAATGGCTTAGAGCCCACTTCAATCGTTGCTTCTACAACTGTACTTGGCTTTTTAAAGCTTTCTGTTTCAACGTTTGCTGAAATGTCTTGCATAATCGATTTGAATAGATTTTGTGGTAAACGACGTTCTTCCCACGTTGTAATTGGATCAAAGTGTTTTTCATAGCCACTCCATATAGCGATGGAATAGTTTGTCGTATAACCAGCAAACCATGAATCTGGCACACTTGTGTTCGGTAAATTATATTTATTGAAATCTTCAGCTGAATAGTTGGTTGTACCTGTTTTACCTGCGATGTCTAGTCCAGGGACATTAGCCGCTGTACCTGATGCGTCAGGTTTGTTGCCAACTACATCACGTAGCATATCTGTTACCATATAAGCTGTAGCTTCACTCATCGCTACATTAGGCTCAGGTGTATAATTTTTAGATGTTTTCCCATCACGGTAAACAATTTTTGTAATAGCATGTGGGTCTGTGTAA
Source organism: Lysinibacillus fusiformis (assembly GCF_003049525.1). Classification (GTDB taxonomy): domain Bacteria; phylum Bacillota; class Bacilli; order Bacillales_A; family Planococcaceae; genus Lysinibacillus; species Lysinibacillus fusiformis. Next base: position 240,482 of record NZ_PYWL01000002.1, read on the forward strand.
ACGCCGTTATTTCCGAATGCTGCATAGGAAGCCGCCATTTGAATAGGTGAGATAGTAATCGCTCCACCACCAATTGCGTCTGATTCATAAAGGTTTTCTGTTTCAATCCCTAAACGTCCAACAAATTCCTTCGCATTTTCAGTACCTACTTCTTGTAATGCTTTGACAGCTGGTACGTTTCGTGAAGCATATAATGCCTTACGAGCAGTCATGGCACCCATATATCTGCCATCCCAGTTTGTAATAGTTTGCTTTGAATTGGAATAGTTCATAGGTTCATCTACAAGTGTATGGCCAGTAGACCATTTTAAATATTCAATGGCTGGACCGTAGTCCACTAATGGTTTCATTGTAGAACCAGGTTGATTTTTTGTTAAATCATCTGCATAGTTCCAGCCACGTTCGGCACCATAATGTCGACCGCCACCAACAGCTTGGATAGCTCCTGTTTTCGTATCAATGACCGCTACACCTGACTGAATATCTTCTGTTGGGAAATTGCTGTCATCGTTCATCACATTTTCAACAACTTTTTGGGCATTTGGATCAAGTGTTGTATAAACTTTAATCCCTTCTGCCATGGCAGAACCATCGCCATTATTTTCTAATTCATTAATAACGACATCTAGGAAGGCATCGTATTTAGAGCCAGCAAATGATTGACGAGTTGCATCGTCAGCAAGACCTGCTTGGACATCAACGTTTTTAGCTTCTTCCATTTCTGTTTTCGAAATTTTTCCGTGTTGATACATTAATCCTAAAACTGTATTACGACGTTGCTTGGCAAGGTCAGGGTTTTTCAATGGATTATAAGCATTTGGTCTTTGTACGAGCCCTGCTAATAATGCTTCTTCATCTAATGTTAAATCTTTTAATTCTTTTCCGTAGAAATATTGGGCTGCTGTACCAAAGCCATAAATACGGCCTGACATTAGCATTTTATTGAAGTACATTTCAAAAATTTCTTCTTTTGAATATTTACGTTCTAATTGAAACGCTAGCCAAGCTTCCTGTGCTTTACGTTTTAATTTCTTTTCATTTTGTAAGAATGAGTTTTTCACTACTTGCTGTGTTAGGGTAGAGGCACCTTGTGCACCAAAGCCATCACGGAAGTTAGCAAGTATAGCACCACCTAGACGGTAGAAGTCCATGCCGTGATGTTTAAAAAAGCGTACATCTTCCGTTGCAAGAATAGCGTTCACCATATCTTCGGGAATATCTTCATATTTTATATATTTACGGTTTTCAGCACCGATTGTTGCGAATATTTCACCGTTTTTATCGTAGAATTCTGAAGACACAGGGTCTTTCAATAATTCCTCATCAAGCTTAGGAGCTGTGCTTGCATAGTAAGCAAATAATCCTGCTCCTCCAATGAAGCCTACCACACCGATGACTAATAGCGTTAAGAAAATACGTTTTATCCACATTTTAGCGGGTGTAGACGACTTTGTTGTTGTTTTCTTACCTTTTTTATTTTTTTCAGCGAGAGCCTTTTGATGCTCTCCACGTGTTCGACGACGTTCAGTCATACTATTTCTCCTCACTTTCAAACCCGCAGCATTTTTCAACGATCAGTTGTTGGATGATGGGTAAATAATCGATCCGTGGATAATAGCTAGTGGGAATTTCATACGCCTCTTCTTCAATCGTTGAAAAGGGTATGGATTTACGATTGCCATTTTCCATTGCTTGCCAGGCCTTTTGTAAAACTTCATATGGCACAATAAAATATCGTTCAAAAGCTGAAAAGCGAACGATAATAAAAGCCACACCATTTTGTTCAGTCACTTGCTGCATATGGGTCATTTGATGCTCATGAATATTTTTTAAAGGGAAACTTGTTTTGGAAGCAGTTTCCTTTGCATCAAAATCAATATAATGCCCATTCCAAACACCATTGTAGTCGGTTGTAGAGGGTGTTCGAAAATATGCTTCACGAATGACAGCAGCGCTTCGTGAAGGGTACTCTACTTTGACGATTTGTACAGGAACAGGTTTCTTATGAATGATAGCAAGTCGCCTTTTAATATAATAGTCGTTTGCTTCATTAATTTCATCTTCTAGTGTCTTTCCACGATTACTAAAAGACAAATCTTTACTTTTACTTTTTTTTTCTGTTTTCTGTACAGAAGTATGGGGGGTATACAATTTCCCATTTGGATAGCGAATTGTCATTTAGCTCACCCTTTATCAAACTGCTTTCCTATATATTAGTTTACCATGATTTGATGGCTCTTCTCTACCTCCATCCGTGTTGTCTTTGTTACAAGAGTAGTAGACAGTGGATGCAAAGAATAAACAAATTGCGTCGAAAAAAAGCTAATAATTGTCTTCCTTGAATCGTCAAAATAACTGATAAATTTAAACATAGAAACGGTTGAAGAATGGTGAATTATCTACACCTTTCATTCAGGACGCTTTTTTAGTTGGAAGGTTCATTTATAAAAATTTATCGAAAATCTTCTTCTTTCAGCTAACTTACGCTTATTTTGTCACGCATGAAGGTAATTCTATACATGCGAGGAATACTTTAAGTAAAGCAAAGGGGGCGTTATTTTGAACAAGTTAGAACAATTAGTTGCGCAGTTAGATCTGGTCAATCAATTACTTTTCACGAGAGTGTCGCTGGAGAACAATGCTCAGAATATGCACTTTTTTTTGCAGCTCAAAGCAGTTAGCCAGAAAGTAAGCTTAGCAGAAAAGAACTGGCAAGTAAAGAATGCTTGTTCGCCTATTAGTAGTGAAAAATGATAGACTTTGGTACACTTATCTCATAAGCAATTGAACTAACTCTATAGCATTAAAATTGATACAGTATTTACCACAAAACAAGTAGGGGAAGGTAAAGGTATCAAGAGGTGCCATATTTTCGTAGTTGAAATGATGGACAAGACATACTCATCATATATATGTACTTGCTACGAAAAATATTTGCTTACGAGTAATTGATGAGAGATGAGGTGCAAAAATTGTTAGTTATTCAGTTAACATCCCAATTAATAGATGAATGTGATCGATGTGTTTCACGTTTTTGGCAAATGCGTGAGGAGGACCGTACACCTGACTTTTTTCTAGAGGTGAAACCACACGCTGATAAAATTCATCAACTGTTGAAGGAATGGCAGCAAGAGGCCAATAAATGGATTCAAGAGAATCGACCGAAATATATGCATACACAACAAATTGCTTCAACGGTAGAATCGATGGAGCAATTTGTTGTGCAATCTTTTTATAAAGAAACAAGTAAAAAACGCTTCTTAGATGCGATTCATTCTACCTCCTTTACAATGAAAAACTTTGAACGACTGGTAAAGGAGGAGGCAGTAAATGCTATCGAAGAAACGAACGATTAGTGAGCTTTTGCATGAGTGGAGATATGATGAAGAATTAAAAGAACGTATTCTACATTGGCAAACACTTGAAGGACGACCTGCTAGCTATGCTCCTTTCCCAGAAAATTTACATCCTTCTTTAGTGAAGGCTTTGCAGGCAAGGGGAATCGAGCAACTTTATACGCATCAGCGAGAGGCCTTTGATTTGGCACAGAGTGGTACATCTTTTACGGCTGTTACACCAACCGCATCAGGTAAATCATATTGCTATCATTTGCCGGTGTTGCAAAAAATAGTAGAGGATAAAAACGCACGTGCGATCTATTTATTCCCAACAAAGGCTTTAGCGCAGGATCAAAAAAATGACTTGAATGAACTGATTGAACAAAGTGGTGAGGAAATTTTAAGTTATACCTATGATGGTGATACGGCTCCAGGCATTCGTCAGAAGGTTCGCAAAGCAGGACATATCGTTATGACAAATCCTGATATGCTTCATTCAGGAATTTTGCCACATCATACGAAATGGGTATCGCTATTTGAAAATTTACAGTATATCGTGATTGATGAATTGCATACATATAAAGGGGTATTTGGTTCCCATGTTGCCCATGTTATTCGTAGATTAAAACGCATATGTGAATTTTATGGTAGTAAACCTGTGTTTATTTGCACATCGGCAACGATAAAAAATCCTAAGGAGCTGGCCGAGCTATTAACAAATGAATCACATGCGCTCATCGCGGACTCTGGAGCACCTATCGGTAAGAAAACATTTCTGTTCTATAATCCGCCCATTATTCATAAAACTTTTGGGGTGCGTAGAAGTGCCGTGTTAGAGGTAAGTGATTTAGCAAAGCGGCTATATATAGCTGGTATTCAATCAATCATTTTCGCTAAAAGCAGAGTACGGGTTGAAATGATTGTCACTTATTTAAAGGAGCTCACTCGCAATAAGCTGCTGGATGAATCCGTGCGTGGCTACCGAGGTGGGTATTTACCATCTGAACGTCGGGTAATCGAAAAAGGCTTGCGTGATGGAACCATTCAAACCGTTGTCAGTACCAATGCGTTAGAATTAGGGGTCGATATCGGCCAGTTACAAGCATGTATTATGACAGGTTATCCAGGAAATATTGCAAGTGCCTGGCAACAAGCAGGACGTGCAGGAAGGCGACAGGATGAGGCTTTAATTATTTATGTTGCACAATCGACGGCACTGGATCAGTATGTGGTGAATCATCCTTTATTTTTACTTGGTAGTGCACCAGAGGAAGCACGTATTTATCCAGAAAATATGTTAATTTTAATGGATCATTTAAAATGTGCCGCTTTTGAATTACCTTTTTCTATAGAAGATACGTATGGTGAATATGATATACAAGAATTGCTAGATTATTTAGCAGAAGAGGGCGTTGTCTTTAAGACGAGCGATAAGTGGCATTGGATGAGCGATCGTTTCCCAGCACATGATATTAGCTTACGGTCGGCTTCCCAGGAAAATGTGGTTATAATTGATCTGTCTATTCCTGCCCAAACAAAGGTAATTGGAGAAATGGATCGTCATAGTGCCATGACACTATTACATGAAGAAGCGATTTATTTACATCAAGGGATTCAATTCCAAGTAGAGAAGCTCGACTGGGAAGAAAAGAAAGCTTATGTCCGTGAAGTCGACATCGATTATTATACAGATGCTAATCTTGCCGTTGAAATGAAGGTATTAGAGGAAGATCGAAGCCGAACTTATAACGGCGGTTCGATTAGCTTTGGGGATGTAGGATTAGTTGCACAGGCAACTATTTTCAAGAAAATTCGCTTTGGCACGCATGATAATATAGGATCGGGGCCTATTCATTTACCTCCAGATGAAATGCATACAAGCGCATCATGGCTAGCACTTCATCTAACAGAACAGTGGTCAGAGGCGGAATTGACAGAGGCAATGATTGGAGTAGCCTATGCCATGAATGCCTTTATCCCTTTATTTATTCAATGTGACAGCAGTGATGTAGCTGTTGTCCCACAAGTCAAAGCATCCCATAATGAGCTGCCCACATTTTTTGTTTACGATAAATACCCTGGTGGGATTGGTTTAAGTGAAAAGGTCTATGACTTATGGGAGGAGCTATTAATGAAAACGTTGGAGCATGTTTCAAATTGTCCTTGTGAATCTGGATGCCCATCATGTATTGGTGCCCAAGACAGTTTACAGGAAGGCAAGAAGAGAGTCATAATACTTCTTCAAAGATTAAATCAAATTAATTAACATGAAAAAAGAGGACTTGAGGAATAACTAAATTATTTCCTCAGGCCCTCCATATTTAATAGTGTGTAGCTCATCTAACGTTTAATGATAGTATGTTTTTCTAACTCACGTCCAGTAGTATTCTATTAAACTAAAGTTATTTAATAGATATTTTGTGTTTTTCGTTCAGTAATGTAGTACCATTTACTTTAACGACGATATTTAGACTGAGTAATCCACCGATTTTTACTTTTACGGTAGAGATTGTGCCATTTGCTTCTGTAATTTCACCTGTCAATGTAACATAAGGGTAGATTTGTTTGAACATACTATCTCTACTTTTTTTATCTACTACTTCATTATTAATAGAAAGAACTTCTTCAGTCACGGCATTTACAATTCGAATAATATGGCCTTTATAGTCTAATTGCCATACTTTAAATACTTCTTTTTCTAAATCCTCGGTTGTGTTTTTCCATTCTTCTTTTATTTCTTCACGTAAATTTTTAAACAAAGCATTTCCTCCAAAAAACATAATTTTATCACATTCTATTTGTAATTTCATTTTATAGGAAATACTTACAATAGTACACTGGCAATAGACAATAGCTTGAGCTTTCTATGTATCCAGGACATAAAAGGGACATACATCAAGAAATGCCGTATCTTTATTGAGAATGGATTGTTTAATGAATAGTTTTAAGCTAAAAGCATATCGGGGTAGTTTCTTTAAATAAAATATTGAAATTTCTCGAAAATAATCCAGAGACGTTTGAATCGGGGCTTTATTTTTTGCAGCTCTTTTTGCAAATTGTTTTACGCTTCCTCAGGCAGGGCGTGCTTTTTCCATTGCAACCGCAAAGACATACTCACATGTCCTTTACACTTTTAAGGTCATCAATCCAAGAAATAGAGTTTCTATAAACAAGAATTTCCTGCGATGAAAATTTTGAATGAGTCGAGCAATCATGGTAATCTTGCAAGAGAGTCTTATATTATAAGCAGAAAATGAGTGAAATACATGTCTTACGAAAATAAAATACTACAAATGAAAAAAATGCTTAGTAAAAAACCAGCGGCGACTCCACAAAGGGTAGAGGAACCAGCTTATCAAAAGCCAACTAGGCCTAGCTATACCGAGCGATGGGAAGAGGCTGGGCTTACGGTTGTAGAAAATGACTTTGGTATTGTGTTTAAGCGCCATGTACAGTATCCATTTTCTTTTCAGCATGGTCATTATCAGCTACAGTCATTTTTTGATGCGTTGAAAAAATGGCAGGATGCTTCGTTTGATCATCCATATGCACTGGATTTTCATGAACCTGTATTATTTTTTGATACAGAAACGACAGGCTTAAAAGGTGTGGGCACGCATATTTTTTTGCTTGGGTTTTTAGAGGTAGACGAAGAATGTTTTAGTTTAACTCAATATATTCTTGCAGACCCTGCACATGAGGCGGCGTTTCTGTTTGAATCAAAACTGTGGAAAAAATTAGCAACAGTCATCACCTATAATGGTAAAAGCTTTGATTGGCCGCAGCTTGAAACGCGCTGGACACTGCATCAAAAAACATTACCCAAATTAAGATCACAACGACAAATCGATTTATTGCATAGTTCCAAGCGTTTATGGAAAAATGATATGGAGCGCTTAAAATTAAAATCTGTGGAGGAAGAGAAGCTTGGTTTTTCTCGAAAGGGAGATATTCCTGGTCATCTTGCCCCTATTATTTATTTAGATGCTGTAAAAAGTGGCGTACCAGATGCTCTTATGAAGGTTTTGCTGCATAATGAGTGGGATTTGCTGTCTCTTATCACACTGTATAGTCATTCTACTCAGCTCTTGTTTGAAGAGGGATATGAAGAATCTGCAAAAACCTTTACCAATATTGGGAAATGGTATGGTGATTTAAAAGAAAGCACACAAAGTGTTAAGGTGTTAGAAAGGGTGACAACACAATTTGATGCACTGGAAGCGGGTAATGCTCAATATTATTTAGCACTACAGCATAAAAAGAGTAAACGCTATAGTGAAGCCATCGATGCATTTGTGGCCTCTCTCCATTTTGTCGAAGCAAGAACAAAGTTGCATGTCCTTGAGCAACTAGCCATACTTTATGAGCACCAAATAAAAGATTATAAGCAGGCCCTTTATTATACGCAACAAGGCATACATCTCATTCAAAAGAATGAGCAATGGAGAGCAGAACAAAAACAAAAATGGGTAATTTCTTGGGAAAAGAGGTTGCTCAGATTAGGAAATAAGAAATAATTTCCCAGGTAATCGCATAAAACGACAAGTTTAGCCTTACAATTGGAGTTTTCAGACGATATAATGTGTTGAAGTATGCTATAATGTATTCGTGTATGTAGTGTGAGGAAGGGCGATGTGAATGGACATTAAATTAACGTCAAAAATGATCCTTGAAAAGGAATTTAAAAAGAACTTTAAAGGCTATAATGTGGAAGAAGTAGATTCATTCCTTGATGAAATTATTCAAGACTATGAAACGTTTGAAAAAGTGATGGCCCAACTACGTGAAGAAAATAGACAATTAAAAGAAGAAATTGAAAATACACCGAAGAGACAACCCGTTGCTTCAGCGGCAGCAGCAGGTACAACTAATTTTGACATTTTAAAACGTCTTTCTAATTTAGAAAAACATGTATTTGGTAGCAAGCTATACGAATAATTTTAGTCAATTATATTGTATTTAACATAAAACTCTAGTATAATCTTTCGTATCATCATGAAATTCTGGTAATCGCTGCGGCGCTAGACGTCGTAGAGGAAAGTCCATGCTCACACGGTACTGAGATGTCCGTAGTGTTCGTGCTTACTGAAAAAATAAGGTAAGGCAGCTGTTCAGGCTGACGGCGGAAGGAAAACCTAAGTCCTTGGATATGGTTGACACTTCCTGAAAGTGCCACAGTGACGAAGCTTGCTTGGAAACATGCAAGGTGGAACGAGGTAAACCCCACGAGTGAGAAACCCAAATTATGGTAGGGGCACTCTCTTGAAGGAATTGAACGGATAGAGGGACGGAGCTTGCTCTGTAGATAGATGATTACTACCTGGTCGTACGAGGCGCAAGCTGTTTGAGTACTCAGGAACAAAACATGGCTTATGGAATTTTTTTGATGCTTATTTACGAAATAACAAGCGCTCTCCAACTCGGTGGAGAGCTTTTCTTTTGAGTTTATGAGGAAAAAGTAACCTAGTTAATCAAGTCTTGGTATGCGCGATACGTTTGAGAACGGCTATTTGCTAGCCAAGCCTCTATCGCTACCGCTTCTAAGTCACAACATCTGAAAACGGTGATCGCATCAATGTGTATTATCTTGATTCAGCAAAAGTTTGGATACCTAGCAAAATGTTAGATACACATGACTCTCCTCTATAGGTAGTGAGAGTTTGCACATTTTCTTTCCATTCAGGTGGCGACAGGACGACTGCTGAATCAAGTATAAACCTCTAAGGATGTCACAGATTTTTAAGACGAGCTTACGAGTTACTCAAAAAAAACTGTACACCATCTAAATGGGGTGTCATTGATTTACATACGAGTTGGCCTGACGTAAGTGCCCTTTAAAGGGGAGTATAGAGAGATAGGATGGGGCGGAACATGAACGGAGTAAATAATTGGGAAAGTATGGATAAATTGAAGTTGATTTCTCAATATCCTACTACCTTAATACTTAAAATCTTCGAAAATGTATCTGAAGGTATCATGATTACTGATGAATACAAAAAAATAGTAATGGTTAATCCTGCCTTTGAATTTGTCACAGGTTATAAACGTGATGATGTAGTGGGAAAAACACCTGCCGTTTTACAATCAGGTGTACATGAATTACCGTTCTATTTAGAAATGTGGGAACAGATACGACAAGAAGGAATTTGGCAAGGAGAAATATGGAATCGTCGTAAAACTGGAGACGTATATCCTGAATGGTTAACAATTGTTTGTGTAACCAACGATGAGGGTGAGGTTACAAATTATTGTGGTATTTTCACAGATTTGTCTGAAAGAAAAATAGTAGAAAACGAACTAGAAAAACGTTTACTGACTGATTCACTAACGGAAGTATCCAATCGTTTTGCTTATATCGAAAGAATGGATAATCTTTTAGAATCAACTTCTGCTATTTCTCATTCAGTGCAGCATGCGGTCTATTTTTTAGATTTAGATAGATTTAAGCAAATTAATGATACTTTAGGTCATGCTGTCGGAGATTCCATTTTAATAGAAGTCGCCAAACGACTAAAACATTTACTGAAAAACAAAGATATTATCGCAAGATATGGCGGAGATGAATTCGTCATTACATTAACGAATGTAAAAAACGTAAAAGAAGCTGCACAATTTGCTGAACAAATAATAAGTAGTATTGAAAAGCCAATGATGATAAACGGCCAGGAAGTGTTTATTTCTACAAGCATAGGCGTAAGTGTCTATCCAGTAGATGGGAAAAATACGGAAGAACTCATTAATTGTGCTGACAGAGCAATGACCTATTCAAAAAAGAATGGTTTGAATGGCTATTCTTTTTATTTTGATGAACTGCAAACAGATGCACAGCGTGTCTTATTGCTAGATTCAGAGTTAAGAAGAGCCATTGACAATCGTGAATTTGAGCTGCATTTCCAGCCGAAAATATACATGGACAATGAGCAAATTCAAGGATTAGAGGCATTGGTCCGTTGGAATAATGAAAGGCTAGGCTTTGTCTCTCCTGGAGAGTTTATCCCTTATGCTGAGGAAACAGGATTAATCATTCCTCTAAGTGAGGTCATTCTGGAAAAGGCGTGCGAGGCAGTTATTCAAATGCAACAATACGGGTGGAAAATACCGGTTGCCATTAATATATCAAGTATTCACTTTAAACAGCAAAATTTTTTAGAATCGATCCAAGCAATATTAGAACGCTATAATATGCCAGCAAACAATTTTGAAATAGAAGTGACGGAACGAACAGTCATGAACAGTGCTAACGAAACTGTAAGCAAATTAGTTCGTTTGAAACAATTAGGCTTTAAAATCTCCATAGATGATTTTGGGACAGGCTATTCGTCCCTGAGCTATTTAGTTCGCTTTCCGCTAGATTGTTTAAAAATCGATCGAAGCTTTATTCAACATATTGGGTCGCTCGATGAAAAACAGGCAGTTGTAGATGCTATTATTCAAATGTCCCATCGCCTAAAAATGAAAGTTGTGGCAGAAGGTGTAGAACAGGCACAACAAGTGGATATACTACGTAAAATGAACTGTGATATTATTCAGGGCTATTATTACAGCAAACCATTACCATTAAACGACCTAATGGAGTTTATGGAATATTGGGAAATTGAGCATCAAGGAAGGAAATAATCTATGGCAAATTATCAATTAGTAGCAACGTCAGCAATGGGTTTAGAGGCAATTGTAGCCCAAGAAGTAAAAGCACTTGGTTATGAAACAACTGTTGACAATGGTAAAGTATATTTTCAGGGTGATGAAACAGCGATTGCACGTGCCAATTTGTGGCTAAGAGTAGCTGATCGTGTAAAAATTGTCGTTGGACAATTCCCAGCAAAATCATTTGAACAATTATTTGAAAGTGTAAAAGCTTTACCGTGGGAAAAATATTTACCCGTGGATGCTGCCTTTCCTGTTTCAGGGAAGTCGGTTAAATCTAAATTATTTAGTGTACCTGATTGCCAAGCTATCACAAAAAAAGCAATTGTTGAACGAATGAAACAGCATTATAAGCGACTTGGCTTTTTAGATGAATCAGGTGCTACTTACAAAATTGAGGTTTCGATTTTAAAAGATGTGGCGACACTAACGATTGATACATCAGGCGCAGGTCTTCATAAACGTGGCTATCGTCAAGTACAAGGTGAGGCACCGTTAAAAGAAACCTTAGCGGCGGCGCTTATACAAGTTTCAAAATGGAATCCAAATCGTCCGTTTGTAGATCCATTCTGTGGTTCAGGAACCATTGCTTTAGAGGCAGCCATGTTTGGACAAAATATAGCACCAGGCTATAATCGTGAGTTTATTTCTGAAGACTGGCCATGGATGAAAGCGCAAATCTGGGACACTGTCCGAGACGAAGCAGAAAGCTTGGCCAATTATGATCAGCCGTTAGAAATTGTAGGTTCTGATATTGATCATCGCATGGTAAGCATTGCACAAGAAAATGCTACAGAAGCAGGATTTGGTGAGCTAATTACGTTTAAGCAAATGCAAGCACGTGATTTCACGACTCAGTTAACAGATGGTGTAATGATCGGTAACCCTCCATACGGCGAACGTATTGGTGATGTTGAAGTTGTAGAACAGGTTATCCGTGATTTAGGGCAAGTTATGAAAAACTATCCAACTTGGTCAGTATATATGCTATCCTCCATGAAAAATTTTGAAGAATTATATGGACGCCAAGCGACGAAAAAACGGAAATTATTTAATGGTTTTATTGAAACAAATTATTATCAGTTCTGGGGACAAAAGTCTAAAAGAGATTAACGAATAGTAACGGAAGATAAGATTTTTTCTTATCTTCCGTTTCGTCGCGTATAATAGCACCAGATAGTAAGAGGGGGAACATCAATTGCGTAAATCTTTACCATTTGCATTATCAAAGGACCGATCATTTTTTGATTCACTAGGTGACTGGATGGGTGACGTCCTTTATGATGAATTGCCTGAAAAAGGCTTTGAATGTCGTGATGAGCAAATCTTTATGGCTTATCAAATAGAACAAGCGCTAAAAGAAAAAAACGTACTCTTTGCAGAAGCGGGTGTTGGAACTGGGAAAACAATCGCCTATTTACTCCCAGCTATTTCTTATGCACGCTATACAGGGAAACCGGCACTTATTGCATGTGCTGATGAAACATTAATCGATCAGCTCGTTAAAGAGGGCGGAGACATCTATAAGCTACAAAAAACGCTTGGTCTGGAAATTGATGTTCGTTTAGCCAAATCCCGGGATCAATATTTATGCTTAAAACGCTTTGAGGAAGCAGAAAAAGTTGAATCGGATGAATGGATTGATGATATTTCCTTCTCCATTCCGGATGGTGTGTATGCCCAAGGTTCAATGATTGCTATTCATCCATATGGAGAACGTAGTAATTATCCAACTGTCAGTGATGAGGATTGGCAAAAAGTTAATTACAACTCGATTATGCAATGCTCTGTATGTGATCTACGTAATCGCTGTGGGCAAACATTGCATCGTTCTCATTACCGTAAATCAACGGATTTAGTTATTTGTTCGCAAGATTTCTTAATGGAGCATTTAGCTACAAAGGAATCTCGTGAACGTGAGGGACAGCTTGCCTTACTGCCAGAAGTGTCTATGATGGTATTAGATGAAGGACATCTGTTGGAATACGCTGCACAAAAAGCAATGACTTATAAAGTACAGGCAACAACGATTGTTCAGCTTTTAGAGCGATTAATGGTGGATGGTGTGCGAGAACGAACTTTGTATGCTATGGAAAAATTGCAAGATGATCATGAGTTATTTTTTGATCAGCTTCGTGATGATATCGTTGCTTCAGATGAGGATCGTAAACGTATCAATAAATCCAAAACATTGCTTGCTTATGGAAAACAATTGATACATGATGTGGAAGTATTGATGGAAGAATTTGTTTTTGAATCTGAAATGTATATGATTCCTGAATATGAGTTAAACATGGCAGAGGAATATTTAGAACAATATGAGGCTTCCTTACGTATTTTCATAGCTCAAGGAGATGCAGTGGATTGGCTGGAGGAAACAGATGGAGAAGAAACGTTGGTGATTATGCCTCGTTTAATTACAGAAGTTTTAGCAGAAAAACTATTCTCTAAAAAGCTTCCGATCGTCTTTTCATCTGCTACTTTATCCGTTAATAAAGACTTTTCGTATATCGCCTATAGTCTAGGTATTAAAGAGTCCCAATCATTTTCAGTCCCTTCGCCATTTGATTATGAAGAAGTAATGAAAATCTATTTACATGAGCTTGATCAACATGCTAAAACCGCACGTGTACAGCAATTACTACGTGATGGCGAGCAAACATTAATTTTATTTAAATCCAAGCAAGCCATGTTGAAATTTAAAGCCGATTTGCCATTAATGGAGCGCATGCATGTTGCCTTTGAAGGTGATCGAGAGCTCTCCGCCATTGTTCGTGATTTCCAGCAGGGAATCGTTAAAACATTATGCTCATATCATTTATGGGAAGGCTTAGATTTACCTGAAGAAGCATTAACACGCGTTATTATTTATGATTTACCGTTTCCTCCACAGGATCCGTTATTTGATGCGAAGCGTACGTTTGCTGAAAACCCATTTGAAGAAGTGGAGTTACCATTTATGCAATTGCGCTTGCAGCAAGGAATGGGCCGCTTAATTAGGACGTCAAACGATCATGGTGATATTCATATTTTGTTAAATGAAGAAGAACAAAAACAACGCGCAGCCTTTGAAAATATATTAGCTGTTGCACCTGAAATAAAGTAGAATTAAGAGAGTTTGCTTAATCGGCAAGCTCTCTTTTTGTTATATTGAAATAGCTATTTTCCCCTTGTTAAATAATGTAATAACAAAAATATGTTGAATATTTCTCTTTTAGGCTATATAGTTCTTTGTAATGCAATGAATTTTGATGAAAGATAATATTTTTTGTATTGAAAATAATTTCACAAAAGGTTTATAATAATGACAAGAATTTTTAAGAATAATCAAACTGATTGTTGATTATTCCGTGATGGGGGGCTTTAACCTGTCGAACATTCAATCATTGTGTAGAAACTATACCAATCTTTCGGCAACGGATATTGACAAGTTAATAGAAATAGAAGCTACGCTTAAGTATTATGCTGAGCTCACTGATTGTTATATGTTCATAGATTGTATGATGGATAATTTATCACATGCAATTGTCGTGGCAGAAGCATTCCCTAACAAGGAAAAAGGTTTATACGAAAAATCGGTTATTGGAAAATTCGTTTTTGAAAGTTTTGAACCAGCCGTATTTACTGCGTTTAAACAAAAAGAAAAATCATCGATTTCCAGAGCCGTTACACAAGAAGGCATTACAGTCGAACAAAATGTGATTCCGATCTTTAATGAACAACAGCAAGTAATTGCTGTATTGATTCAGGAAAAGACGGTGAAGATGCAAACGACACCAAAAGATGATTTTCAAAATATGCCTTTTGCATTAATTGAACATATTGTAGAACCTAATTCTCAACCGATACCAGTTGTTTCTGATTTACTTGTAGAGTCAATTATTCTTACGAATCACGAAAACAAAGTTATCTATAGTAACCCTGCTGGCTATCATTTTATTTCAGAACTTTCTGGATTGGAAAACTTTGACAATGTTGCATTGGATAAAATCTTACCGTTTTTACAGGAGGTCTATGATAAAGGCGACGATGTCTTTTTCCTAGAGATTACGATTGATCGTAAATCCTTTATCGTGAAGAAAATCCCAATTCGTAGTCAAAATGACAAGGTTACACTCCTCATTATTCATGATCTAACAGAGCTAAAGCTGAAAGAAAATGAACTGATGATGAAAACATTTGCCATACGAGAAATTCACCATCGTGTGAAAAATAATCTTCAGACAGTGACAAGCCTATTACGCTTGCAAATGCGCAATGAATTGTCGGCTGTCAATGCAAGTGCTTTTCAGGAGGCATTAAATCGAATATATAGCATCTCATCTGTATATGAGCTTATTTTAGAAAATGAGGATAACGCTGAAGAAAGAGTAGACGTTATTGCATTGGCTAAAAAAATTGGACATAAAATGATTGGCACGTCCAATACAGCAACTATTCAACTAGCATTTCATCACGAACATTTGCAAGTATTTTGCCATTCCAAAAAGGCAGTATCCCTTGCACTCATTATTTGTGAGCTACTACAAAATGCATTAAAGTATGCTTTTGTTGGTCGTGATGAAGGAGCCATTGATATTCATTTCATGCAGGAAGCTTCAACTATTTCACTTCATATTTCCGACAACGGCGTTGGAATGCAAGAAGTGAAGGCATCATTTGGCATGGAAATTATCACAAGGCTTGTGGAATATGATTTAGCTGGCTCATTTTCAATTATCCCTAGTGAAGAAGGTACACATACTCAAATTCAGTTCCCTGTAAGTGAGGAGGTATTTATCGTAAATGACTAGGAAAGTTATGATTGTCGAAGATGAATCATTGATTGCCATTGATTTGAAGTTTATGCTAGAGGATAATGGTTACGAAGTAGTGGCACAAGCTAATAATGGTGAAACCGCCATTGAGCTAGCCTTTTTGCATAAACCACAATTAATCTTAATGGATATAAAAATGCCTAAACTAGATGGTTTAAAGGCAAGTAAAATTATTGAACAACAGCTTGGCATACCTGTTCTCTTCATCTCGGCATATAGTGAAAAAGAATTGCTACTATACATGAAGCAGGATAATATATTAGGATATGTTATGAAACCGTTTTCCGAAAAAAATGTGTTGCCTGTGTTAGAGGTTGCTTTTCATCAAATTGATAAGTTCAACCGTCTCAATGGGGAGATTTTACATAAGCAAACACAATTAGATAAGAGAAAAGTCATTGAACGAGCGAAGGGCTTGCTTATGCAGGCTGAAAATATAAGCGAGGACGAGGCTTACCGCAAAATTCGCAATGAAAGTATGCAAACACAGCAAGAAATGGTGCATATTGCGGAGCAAATTATTTTAAACTTACAAGTTAATAGTTGAAGCAAAGGCGCTTTAAAGAGATTTCTTCTTTAAAGTGCCTTTTTTTATATAAATTTATTAATCATAAAGGGGTGATGAGTAAGATGGCAATGATAGGAACGATTATCGTTTATATTATTATGATTTGTGCTGTTTTAGGGGCAATCGGAGCAATCCGAGATGCTGAGTATGGAATTGGTAAAGAGTTTATGAATGGTATCCATACAGTTGGTCATATTTTCGTCCCAGCAGCAGGGATCATGGCAGCTATACCTTACTTAACATGGTTTATTAGTCATTTTATTAGTCCGATTTTTGAGTTAATTGGTGCAGATCCTGCGATTGCAGCGACGACTATTTTAGCTTCGGACATGGGTGGTTACCAATTAGCCAATGCTTTAAAAGAGTCATATGAGGGATGGGTAATGGCTCTAGTCGTTGGATTTATGTCAGGTGCTACTATTGTCTTCTCGATTCCAATGGGTCTTGCGATGTTAGATAAGCGTGATCATAAATATATGGCGCTTGGTATTATGGCCGGCGTATTAACAATTCCGATTGGTGCATTTATTTCATCGATTATGATTGTGCTATTTAACACAGAAGTGCGTGAAGTTATTAGTACAACAGAGGCGCCTACATATGTATTTGCCATTTCTGTTCTACAAATTTTAATTAATTTACTGCCTTTGTTCATCTTTGTTGTATTAATCGCGTTAGGCTTAAAGCTTATTCCAAACGGTATGATTGCAGGCTTCATGTTATTCGGCCGTGTGATGGATGCCGGAATCAAATTGGTATTAGTGTTCTCGATTGTTGAAATTTTCACAGGTATTTTTACAAAAATATTTGGTGCATGGGGCTTCGATCCAATTATGGCTGATGAGATCGATCAATTCAGAGCATTAGAAACAGCTGGTTATATAGGTATTATGCTAGCCGGTGCATTCCCAATGGTTTATTTAATTCGAAAATATGCATCGAAACCACTTGAAGCGGCTGGTAAGAAATTGGGCCTTTCATCTGTAGGGAGTGCAGGAATTTTAGCAACTATTGCTAATATCTTGGCGATGTTCACGCTTGTTCGTCATATGCCACCAAAAGATAAAGTTATTAATATTGCGTTTGGTGTATGTTCAGCATTTTTATTAGGCGATCACTTATCATTTACAGCTAATTTCCAGCCGACGATTATTTTACCTGTTATTGCCGGTAAGTTTTTAGCGGGTGTGATTGCGATTATTTTAGCGTATAAGCTTTCTGTACCGACTGCCTTAAGGTTAGAAATGGAAGATCGCAAAGCAGGCATTATAAAAGAAGGCGAATATTTAGATCAAAAATCTTAATCCATTAAAAGTGAGGTGATGATGTGTGAGTGAAGAAAAGAAACGATTTATTCAGGAGTTTGTGCCGGGTAAACAGCTAACATTGAGTCACCTTATTGCGAACCCTGACCCCGAGATGTTTCAAAAGCTGGGTATTCAAGAATCGGGTGCGCTA
This sequence comes from Lysinibacillus fusiformis, assembly GCF_003049525.1. Lineage (GTDB taxonomy): Bacteria > Bacillota > Bacilli > Bacillales_A > Planococcaceae > Lysinibacillus > Lysinibacillus fusiformis. The sequence goes on from NZ_PYWL01000002.1 coordinate 258,307, forward strand.
GGTATTATGACGTGTACTCCAAGTGAAACGGTTATCATCGCTGGGGATTTAGCGACGAAAGCTGCCAATGTTAGATTAGGATTTTTAGACCGTTTTACAGGCAGTCTCGTTATTGTCGGTAGTGTATCAGAGGTGGAAATGGCGATGTTAGAAATTAATCGTTTTTTATCCGAGGTATTAGGCTATACACCATCAAGAATAACAAAATCATAGGATGTGTCGTATGAAAAATCGAGTAATGATAATAGGCGGTGTGCAAGCAGGAAAGTCAACATTGATGAATACTTTGTTGGGCAAAGAAAGCAGTGCCAATAAAACACAAGCACTCGTTTATGAAGACTGGATTGTCGATACACCCGGTGAATATATTGAAAATCCCATGTATTACAGAAACATTATGGCCACTTCGTTGGAAGTAACACATGTCATTTATTTGCAGGATGCCACATCTTCAAGAAGTGTGTTTCCTCCGCAATTTAGCTTAGGGATTCCGAAAATACAAATCGGTGTCATTACAAAAATTGATGCACCTGATGCAGATGTTGAAAGAGCGACAGGTTTATTAAAAAATGTGATGACACAGGGCCCTATCGTGAAAACTTCTTCGTGGAAAAAGCTTGGCGTGGAATGGATTGCGCCACTTATTCAGCTTCATACACACGAAGAAATTCAACAATTCGTGAAGGATTGCGATAGTCCATATCTCATGTATTGCTCACAGTAGCGAGAGGGTGGTGTAGGGTGAAAACTGAAAAAATTTATAGTGCTGGCATTGATATTGGGACAAGCACGACCAAAATGGTAGTTAGTCGTTTTTTGTTAAAGAATGTGGCTGGCGTAACCCATGTGCCAAGGATTGAAATTATTGAAAAGACGGTGTTACATCAAAGTCCCATCATCAAGACACCATTTATCAATAAAGACATCATCGATATGAAAAAAATTGAAGAATTCATTTTTCAGCAGTACCAATTAGCTCAAATCGTACCAACTGATATATCAACGGGCGCAATTATTATAACTGGCGAATCTGCCACGAAGGAAAACGCAAGAGAGGTTGTCCATACCATTGCAGATGGCGCAGGTCATTTTTTAGTTGCTACTGCTGGTCCTGATTTAGAAGGCATTATTGCGGCCAAAGGGTCAGGTACTTTACAGCAATCAAAAAACTCTTCAAAAGTGATCGCCAATATTGATATTGGTGGTGGAACTGCCAATATTGCTGTTATGCAATTTGGAGAAGTCATCGGGACATGTACCTTACATGTTGGTGGTAGATTGATTGAATTTAACAATGGTAGGATTCAATCAATTTCTCCGCCACTCATGGAACTGATGGAAAAGTGGTCTAATCCGTTATCCGTCGGTGATGCGGCAGAAGATGCTCGAGTGACGCAATGTATAGAGGAAATGGTCGGTACACTTGCTTTAATTTTGAAGGGACAGTGTACGGATGACAAGCATCCATTATTACTTGGGCATTTGCCAAACTGGCATAAACCAGTAGATGCCATCGTCTTTTCTGGAGGAGTAGCTTCTTGTATTTATGAAAATGAATGTACTCAGCGTCAATATGATGATATTGGTGAACGATTAGCGAAAATGCTCGTTCAGCATGAGCAACTGCAATCATTTTTATGGTTCCAACCTAAAGAAACCGCTCGTGCGACCGTCACTGGTGCAGGTACACAAACTACGGAAATTAGTGGGGCAACCATCCAGGTGGATGCCGAGGTGTTACCACTCAAAAATGTTCCTGTGTTTAACTGCCATCTGGATGAAACAGCAATAGACTATAACAGCACGGTGAAAACAGCGGTGGAACGAGCAGATGATTTATTTGCGATACAGGATAATCGTGCACCATTTGCACTCTATTTTAGTGAATTGCCGTATTTAAGCTTTCAGGATGTACATGCATTGTGTGAGGCCTTATTGCAACATTTGGCAACAAGATGCTCCAAGGACATACCAATTATCATAGTCATTCAATCAGATTATGCAAAGATTATCGGACAAACCATACAAGCAATTAATCCGACAGTCCCAATTATTTGCATCGATCAAATCAAAGTGGAGACGGGAGATTATATCGACATTGGAGAGGTTCTGCCTTCAGGCGTTGTTCCAGTTGTTGTGAAAACTCTTGCCTTCCACTCAAAGTAAGGAGGATGAATGTGAATTTATCGGTGATATTTGGTGGAGAGAAATATAATTTTAAATCATTAAAAGATGTCATGGCCAAGGCCAATGAAGAAAAATCAGGTGATCAGCTAGCGGGAATTGCAGCTGAAACCGTTCAGCAACGTATAGCTGCGAAGGCAGTACTAAGTGAGCTTCTAGTGAAAGATATCCGTGAAAATCCATTAGTGCCGCAAGAAAATGATGAAGTTTCACGCATTATTGAGGGCGATATTAATGAGCAAATATATGGAGAAATAAAAAACTGGAGCATTGAGCAGCTACGCGAATACATCTTATCGAATGATACGGGTGATCGTGAGTTAAAGCGTTTAAGCAAAGGGATGAACTCTGAAATTATTGCAGCTGTCACGAAGCTAATGTCAAATCTAGATCTCGTTCATGCAGCCAATAAAGTAGAGATTTTATCGACATGTAATATTACTATCGGTCAAAAAGGTACGCTGTCATCACGTTTACAGCCAAACCATCCAACCGACAATATCGACGGTATTATTGCTTCCCTAAAGGAAGGTCTGTCCTATGGTATTGGTGACGCTGTCATTGGTATTAATCCTGTGGATGATTCAGTTGAAAGTGTCAAAAAGGTATTAACTGCTACAAAAGAATTTATCAATGATTGGTCAATTCCTACGCAGAATTGTGTATTAGCCCATATTACGACACAGATGAAGGCCATAAAACAGGGTGCACCAGCTGATATGATTTTCCAAAGTATTGCTGGCACTGAAATTGCCAACCGTTCATTCGGGATTTCAGCAGATTTAATACGAGAAGCAGAAGAGCTCATTAAAAAGCAGGGGACGGGTACTGGTCCGAACCTATTCTACTTTGAAACAGGCCAAGGTTCAGAACTATCAGCAGAAGCTCATATGGGCATCGACCAAGTAACACTTGAATCTCGCAATTATGGATTTGCTCGACACTTCAACCCTTATATCGTTAATACAGTAGTTGGTTTTATCGGCCCAGAGTATTTATACAACAATAAACAAGTAATACGAGCGGGTCTTGAGGATCACTTCATGGGCAAAATGCATGGTATCCCTATGGGTGTAGATATTTGTTATACAAACCATATTAAGGCAGATCAAAATGATGTGGAAGATTTAAGTGTGTTACTGACAGCGGCTGGCGTTAACTTTATTATTGCGGCGCCAATGGGTGATGATGTCATGCTCAACTATCAATCAATGAGCTTCCATGATGTAGCTACATTACTACAAACATTTGGAAAAAAACCAGCACCAGAATATTTAGCGTGGCTTGAGAAAATGGGCATTTATGAAAATGGTCGACTTTCAGCTAGGGCTGGCGATTTATCCATTTTTGAAAGGTAGGTGAGTCGAGTGAATGATCAATTAGTCTCTATGATTACACAACTTGTCATGGAAAAGATGGAGAAAACTACTGAGGGGCAAGCTCCAGAGGTAATCACAACACGAACAGAGGAGCCGCTTATTAAGTTCTATGATACAGCAGCAACTAAAGGTGCTACAGAATTAGCAAAACCTATGTCTACAACAAGTGAACCATTAATTCAGCTGTATCAGCAAGGAACTCCTCAGCAGGCACATATAGCTCCTGCAACTTTTGAACAACCGTTAAATGTAGCTGTACCCATTAAGCCTTTTCAGTTTGAGGCAGACACATTAACGGACAGTATACAGGCGGCTAAAAAACATACACCAGCTCGGATTGGAGTAGGTAGAGCGGGCACAAGACCAAAAACAAAAACATGGTTAAAGTTCCGTCTCGATCATGCCGCTGCAGTGGACGCTGTGTATGGTGAAGTGACAGAAGATCTTTTACAAAAAATTGATGTCTTTCAAGTGACAACGAAAGTAACAGATAAAGAGGAATACATTACAAGACCTGACTTAGGTCGTCGTTTATCAGATGAAGCCAAGTCATTAATTCAACAAAAGTGCAAGCAACAGCCGAAAGTACAGATTATTATTTCGAATGGCTTAAGTGCGAGTGCGATTGAGGAAAATGTACAAGATGTTTATTTAGCGCTTCAGCAAAGTCTTAGCAATTTAAATATTGATATAGGCACAACCTTCTATATCGATAAAGGCCGAGTGGCGCTCATGGATGAAATTGGTGAGTTGTTACAGGCGGAGGTAATTGTTTATTTAATTGGTGAGCGTCCTGGACTAGTATCAGCTGAATCGATGAGTGCTTATTTATGCTATAAACCTAGAATCGGCACAGTAGAAGCAGAGCGTATGGTCATATCTAATATCCATAAAGGAGGCATCCCACCATTAGAGGCGGGCGCGTACCTTGGAACAATCGTACAAAAAATCTTGCATTACGAGGCAAGTGGGGTAGAGCTTGTCGCAAAAGAAGGTTAGGAGGCTGAAATATGAATCCTCAAAAAATAATGGCCCAAATTTTGGCGATGCAAACTATTCCAAGAGTTAACAGTGAATTAGCAGAGCAGCTAGATTTGAAGCCGCACCATCATAGTATTGGGCTCGTGACGCTCACAATTGATGATGTAGGATATGTAGCATTAGATGAAGCAACGAAGAAGGCAGATATTGATGTTGTCTATGCGAAAAGTTTCTATGCAGGAGCGGCACATTCATCTGGCCCCTTGTCGGGGGAGGTTATTGGCATTATTGCTGGAAGCTCACCTGATGAAATCCGTAGTGGTCTAGATGCCATTCAACAGAAAATAGAGTTTGACACGTACTTTGAAGCTATTAATAACAATGTCAACCATGCTTTGTTTGCCCATACGGTGGCAAGCTGTGGGACGTATCTTGCCGAGCTAGCAGATGTAAAGATTGGCACACCTCTTGCGTATTTAATCGCACCGCCATTGGAGGCAGTTGTTGGTTTAGATGCAGCATTAAAGGCGGCAGAAGTAGAGCTAAAGGTTTTCTTTGGCCCTCCATCGGAAACAAATTTTGGTGGCGGTTTATTAAGTGGCAGCCAATCTTCCTGTGAGGCTGCGGCACACGCTTTTAGGGAAGCCATTGAAAATTTAGCAAGAAACCCAGTGATTTAGAAAGGAGGCGGCTTTATGGCCACATTAGACAAAGACTTATTAGCTATTCAAGAAATGAGAGATGCTGTTAAACATGCTAATACAGCACAAGCTGCCTATATGCAATTTTCACAGCAACAAGTAGACAGCATCGTTAAAGCTGTTGCGGATGCTGCCTTTAAGGAAGCGGATCGCTTAGCCAAAATGGCTGTGCAAGAAACAGGGATGGGTATCCCTAATCATAAAAAAATGAAAAACGAAGTTGCTTCACGAGATGTCTATGAAGATATTAAAGAATTAAAAACGGTTGGTATCGTAGGCTATGATCGTATGAAAAAAGTGGCAGAGATTGCAAGTCCTTTTGGGGTTATTGCAGGAATTGTGCCAACGACGAATCCAACATCTACAGCTATTTTTAAAACATTAATTTCTTTAAAAACGAGAAATGCCTTAGTGCTAAGTCCTCACCCATATGCTGTGAAATGTACAAAAGAGGCGTTAGACGTTTGCCGAGTAGCTGCTGAACAAGCAGGTGCACCAGAAGGTTTACTACAATGTTTAACAATGTCTTCTATGGAGGCAACACAGCAGCTAATGAAGCATCCTGATATTCATTTGATTTTAGCGACAGGTGGCGGCGCATTAGTGAAGGCGGCGTATAGCTCAGGAAAACCTGCTTATGGGGTAGGACCCGGGAATGTCCCAGCTTACATCGAAAAATCAGCAAATATTCAAAAGTCTGTACGTCAATTGGTGCACAGTAAATCGTTTGATAATGGCACAATTTGCGCTACAGAGCAAGCTATTATTGTAGATAAAGCAATTGCAGAGCAGGTACAAACAGAATTAAAGAAAAACGGTGCCTATCTTTTAAATGCTGAAGAAAAGGCTAAAATGGAAAAATTAATTTCACCAGTTCCTGGAAAGGTGAATCCACAAATCGTCGGCAAATCAGCAACCTGCTTAGCGGATTCTGTAGGCATCACTGTACCAGAGGATACTAAAGTACTTGTTGGCTTAGAAACGATGATTGGTAAAAACATCCCGTTTTCTCTTGAAAAATTATCACCTATCTTTGCCCTCTATACGGTAGAAAACAGTACAGAAGCTAAGCAAGTGATGATTGACCTTTTAAATATTGGTGGACGCGGACATACATGCTCGATTCATACTGAAAATGCAGCTTTAGCAGAGCAATTCTCCGTTGAATTACCAGTATCTCGTATTGTAGTGAATACACTATCATCTATTGGTGCAGTAGGTGGCACAACTGGATTAGCACCATCCTTTACATTAGGCTGTGGTACATTTGGCGGCAATATTACGTCAGATAACATTACAGCAAGACATCTTTTAAACATTAAACGTATGGCTTATGGCATTAAGGATGTAGAAGTGCCAAAACCAGAGTTTGAAGTACAGTCCGTTGTTGAGTCGGTTGTCTCACAGGAGCCTTCTTTAGACACAACAATGGTTCAACAAATCGTTGATCAAGTATTAAAACAAATCACATTACAAAATAAATAATTTGGAGGAATGACAAATGAGTACAGCATTAGGAATGGTAGAAACAAAAGGTTTAGTAGGAGCAATCGAAGCAGGAGACGCAATGGTAAAAGCAGCAAGCGTTAATTTAGTAGGTAAAGTACATGTTGGTGGCGGTATCGTAACGGTTCTTGTTCGTGGAGATGTAGGTGCTGTAAAAGCAGCAACAGATGCAGGTGCAGCAGCAGCACAACGTGTAGGGGAACTTTTATCAGTTCATGTAATCCCACGTCCACACCATGAATTAGAAATGATTTTACCAAAAGCAGAAGCTTAATATATCAGCAATGAGAGCTGATCCAACTAAAGGATAGCTCTCCTTCTGTCATCAAGTAACAACAATCCATTTAATATAGAGGTGGCTAACGTGACAACAGCAACAAAAACATTTCCAGTGGCCATTTCGGCTCGTCATATTCATCTAAGTGAAGCGGACTTACAAGCACTTTTTGGTCCACAAGCAACGTTAACAAAGGATTTTGACTTATCACAGCCTGGACAATTTGCGGCAAAGGAGCGTGTCTCCATTGAGGGACCGAAAGGCGTTATCCATAATGTCCGAGTACTTGGTCCAGTAAGAGCAGCTACGCAAGTGGAAGTCAGCCGAACAGATGCGATGAAACTAGGGGTAACCCCTCCGCTGAGACAGTCAGGAGATATTGACCATTCAGCAGGCATCAAAATTAGTAGCCAACATCATGAATTGACCATTGAGCAAGGAGTCATTATTGCACAGGCACATATTCATATGACTGAGGAAGACGCGAAAGCATTGGAAGTCCAAAATAATGAATTGGTTTCTGTAGAAGTAATCAGTGACCGCCCAGTTACATTCCGTGGTGTAGTTGTACGCGTTTCCAATGATTTTAGTTTGGAAATGCACATTGATACGGATGAAGCAAACGCTGGTTTTATTGAACAACAGGCACAAGGAACTTTAGTAAAAGTAACAACGTAAGGAGGAGGCAAGATGCAAGAAAAATTAGTGCAAAAAATTGTTGAAGAAGTTCTGCAGCAAGTTTTAAAAAATCAATCTTCCCCTCCACATGACGGTAAAATTCCAATTGGTGTATCCGCCCGCCATGTCCACCTTGCACAAGCGGAAGTGGAACAGCTCTTTGGTGAGAATTATCAGCTTACACCAAAGTTTGAGCTTTCCCAACCTGGGCAATTTGCTGCGGAGGAAACCGTAGTCATTGCTGGTCCAAAAGGATCGATTGAGCGTGTACGTATACTGGGTCCAGCTCGTTCATTGTCTCAAGTGGAAGTTAGCTGGACAGATGCCATGAAACTAGGGATAAAACCACCATTAAGAATTTCAGGTGATATACAAGGCTCTAGCCCAGTTACATTGATTGGTCCAAAGGGGAGTGTCGTGCTAAATGAAGGACTCATTATTGCACAAGCCCACATTCATATGTCCCCAGAAGACAGTGCGAAATTCAATGTAATGGATGGACAGTCTGTACAAATCAAGGTAGAAGGTATTCGCCCAATTATTTTATCGAATGTGGTTATCCGTGTATCAGAGCGTTATCGATTAGAGATGCATATTGATACAGATGAAGCCAATGCAGGTTTAATTCAGCAAGGAACAGTAGCAGAAATTGTTCAGCATCAAGTGAATGAGCAACCGATTCCAGTGAAAGAGCAGTCTCCAGTCGTAGCAAAGGTAGAAAAACCAGCTATTTATCATTATGACAAAAAGCTACTTTCACAACTGGAAGTGCTAGAAATAGATGCGCAAGAAATTGTCGTGCCAAAGAAAACCATTGTAACGGCGTTAGCCTATGATAAGCTGCGAGAGTTAAATAAAACGTTAACAATCCGTTCTGAGTAGCAAATTAATCTGTGTAACATAAAGAGGGTGAAGTTCATGCAAATGGGAAGAGTGATAGGCAGTGTATGGGCAACACGTAAGGAGGAAGGGCTGAATGGTTTAAAACTACTAATCATTCAACCAATTGACTCCAATCAACAGCCGATTCGCACTGAAATTGTAGCAGCTGATCGTATCGGTGCAGGGATTGGTGATGATGTCCTAATAACAAGTGGCGGTTCATCACGCTATATTATGAAAGAAAATCCGTTACCAATCGATGCAGTTGTTATAGGTATTATTGATTCTACTGAAGTGATGAGAGGTGAGGACAATGAGTAGCGCAATTGGCATGATTGAAACAAAAGGATTGGTAGGTTCTTATGAAGCGGCTGATGCGATGATTAAATCTTCTGACGTGACAATCGTCAAGCAGGAATTCGTTGATGGTGGCATTGTGACTGTGGTCGTGAAAGGTGACGTAGGTTCTGTACAAGCAGCAGTAGAAGCTGGAAAAGCGGCTGCTATGCGTGTTGGAGAATTATTAGGCGCTCACGTAATTCCAAGACCTGATGACGAGGTATTCCAAATGATTAGTGGACCAGAGGCACCGAAGAAAAAGCCGGCTTCTACATCTACATCAACACGTGCTAAAAAAACAACCGAAGCAACACCAGCGACAGATAATCGAGGTGAAGCATAATGGCATTTCGTAAAAATAAAATCGCTGTGATTGGTGCCGGTCATACTGGTTCTACATTGAGTTTATTTTTAGCACAAAAGGAACTAGGCGATGTCGTGCTCGTTGATATACCCGAAGCTGAGAACCCAACTAAAGGGAAGGCATTGGATTTATTACAGACAGGCCCAATAGAAAAGTTTAATGTATCTATTAAAGGGACGAGTAATTATGAGGATATTGCTGGTGCAGATATCGTAGTTATTACAGCAGGAATCCCTCGAAAACCAGGCATGAGCCGTGATGATTTAGTGACAACGAATGCTAAAATTATTCAACAGGTTTCAAGACAAATAAAACACTATGCTCCAAATAGTATTGTCCTCGTGTTAAGTAATCCGGTTGATGCCATGACGTATGTATGTCACAAGGAAACAGGCTTTGCTAAAAATCGTATCATTGGTCAGTCTGGTGTGTTAGATACAGCTCGCTTCAACACGTTTGTTGCACAGGAGCTACAAATTGCACCTGAAGATGTCTCTGGCTTTGTGCTAGGTGGACATGGTGATGAAATGGTACCATTAATCCGTTATTCCTATGCAGGAGGTATTCCGCTAGAAAAACTCATCCCCCAGGATAGACTCCAGCAAATCGTCGAACGTACACGTAAAGGTGGCGGTGAAATTGTCGGTTTATTAGGCAATGGTAGTGCGTATTATGCACCAGCTGCTGCATGCGCGCAAATGGTCGAAATCATTATGAAAGATCAACGAAAAATTGTCCCTTCTATTGCCCTATTAGAAGGTGAATATGGGTACCAAAACCTGTATCTAGGGGTACCAACAATTTTAGGCGGCAATGGTATCGAATCTGTAATCGAATTGCACCTAACAAATGAAGAACAAGCAGCGCTTCAGCATTCTGCGGAGGCTGTTAAACAAGTAATTGCCATTTGCCAAAACATAGAGTAAACAGACTCTACTTTGATGAATAGAAAGAATCCCCATCTTTCTTTCGATTGAAAATGAATGGCAGCTCCTAAAAATGTTTGATTGGAAACCGAACATTACTCGAAAGCTAGTGAAAATTCTCCTAAATATATACCTCTCTTTGATTAAGAGAGGACGAGCTGTAGCAAGCGCATCGTTTGCTACAGTTTTTTTATTTTGTAAAAAGTGCTTTTATGCAAATAAGTTAAAGGAAGTTGACTTTGCCCTAAGGGGAAAGTGTATAACGGATATAAGACATAAATGAAAGGGAGAAGTGATGGTGTGATATCAATTGGTGAATTTTCGAAAATTTGTGGTGTATCAACGAAAACGCTCCGCTATTACAGTGAAATTGGTTTAATTCATCCTGAGGAGATAAATGAAGAAAACGGCTATCGCTATTATTCCATTAAACAATTGAAAAAAATGCTCTTTATTAATCGTTTAAAATCCTATCAATTATCGCTTGAGGAAATCAAAACGCTCGTAATGATGGAAGAACACGAGCAAGAAGAAAAACTATATGGTGTCCTCAGACAAAAGAAAAGGGAATTGCAGGAGCGTATGAAGGCTTATGATTTTACAGTGAAGCAAATCAATCATGATTTACTCCATATAAAGAAGGGTGTATCAATTATGTCTTATCTGGATGATATACCTATCAAACTCGTTGAGACGAAGCAGCAGACAATACTGACTAGACGGCAGTTGCTGACTGGTGAAGATTATAAAGAGGGATATCACCATTTTTTCCAAACACTCTATGAGAAAATCGCTAAGGAGCAATACACCCTACTTGGGAAGCCGATGACGATTTATCATAGTGCTGAATATGATCCTCTTGGTAATGATACTGAATTTGCTATTCCTATTAAAGAATCAGTGAACGGAACAAGAGATTTTCCAGGAGGACTTTGTGCAAAATCCGTGTTAAAAGGCGCTTATAATGAGTTATCTGCAATTTATGCCAATTTACTAGAGTGGGTGAAAAAAGAGGGCTATGAGCTAGTGGATTCTCCTTATGAAATTTATATAACAGATCCCAATCAAGAGCAGCATACGGAAGACTGGCTAACAGAAGTTTATTTTCCAATCAAGAAAAAATAATAAGGAGGTTGAAATGATGGGAGTTAATTGGAATATACCTGCATCAGATAGATTGAGCTTGAATGAATCCTTTATAAAGGAAGCGTATCGTAATATAACAGGTATTGTAATTATCAGAAATGGCAAGCTAGCATATGAAAATTATTTTCAGAAGAACGACTCAGAGCAAGCACAGCATGTGGCATCGGTCACTAAGAGTGTACTATCCGCACTTATCGGCATTGCCATCGATAAAGGTTTTATTAAGAGTGTCGAACAACGGGTATTGGACTTCTTTCCTGAGTATCGAACAGATGATGACGTTAAACAAAAAATGAATATACGACATCTTTTAACAATGACAGTTCCCTATCCGTTTCAGGATTGGCATGAGCCACTCGATATTTTATGTCAGCAAGATGATTGGGTGGAATATATCCTCAATAGTATGGGGGAGGGAGGAGCAGTCGGCCATTTTAAGTATTCCTCAGCAGGAGCTCATTTACTTTCTGCCATTCTGACGCAGAGCACAGGAAAGACGGCCCTTGAATTTGCCAATGAATATTTATTTCAACCGATAGGAATAAAAGAAATCCCGAATTATCCAATGACTGGGTATGGTTTTGACGATTTATTCGGAAAAAACGTGAAAGGATGGGTGCATGATCCGAATGGGCTTTCTACAGGCGGCTGGGGATTAACAATGACGACAAGAGATATGGCCCGAATAGGCTCTTTATATATGAATAAGGGTTTATGGAATCACCAAAGAATCCTGTCAAAAGCATGGATTCAAGAATCTATCGCGGGAAATTCACATCATTATGGCTATTTATGGTGGCTACGAGAGGAGGAAGATTTCTTTTCTTATGCTGCAGTTGGCGATGGCGGCAATATAATCTGTTGTATTCCTTCACTGAACACAGTAGTTGCTATCTCTTCACTCTTTATGGTCAATGCTCCAGATAGATGGTCGTTTATCAAGGAACATATTGTTCCAGCATTAATGCAATAATATCACAACCTATATCATAACAAACCTTATCACCTCTACTATAATCAAAGGAGGAGGGATGAGGATGAATAACATCATACAGGAGATGATTGATTGGATTGAAGATCATCTCTTAGAAGGCTTTTCATTAGAACATTTAGGGAAGGATATGGGCTATTCCTCGTATTATTGTTCGTTTAAATTCCATCAAATAACGGGGATCACAATTAAAAAATATGTTTCATTACGCAAGGTATATTTGGCCTCTGAAGCATTAAAAAAGTCGGAAGAAAAAATGATCGATATTGCCTTACATTATGGCTTTTCAACACAGGAATCCTTTTCTAGAGCCTTTAAAAAGGTCTTTGGTTTAAGCCCTCATGAATTCCGAAAGTCCCCACAACCTTTGCAAACATTTGTAAAAAAGAATTTAAAGGATGAAAGAGGATGGTTTACAATGGATATTTCTTCAAAACTAAAAATTGAAGCATTGCAAGAGAAAATACATGCGCAATATGATCAAGCGATATTGAATGTTTTAAATGGTCAAATGATGTACGAGGAGTTTTCGAAACAGCAATTAATGGGGAACAGTGATTATGTACCTTTTAATGAAGCCATGTGTACCAATCAAACAGCAAGCCCTATTTTGGGTGAAGAATTTAACAAAATTCGTGCCGCTGGACACCAAGTAGCGGTTCAGGACTATGAGCGTATAACAGTGAATCCTTTAAAGTCATTGTGGACCAAAAACTATCAATGTATCGTTTTATGGTTTGGGGATGATATGTTTTGTCAAATGAACTTGCTAACTGTACTTGCTTTTCTGGAGCAGCAAAAATACGAAGGCAAAGTTTATTTCCATATGGTACAGGAAGCGACCTATGATGTGGATGAAATTGAGATCGTGCTTGGAGACTATTTAAAGATTTATCAAGACGTTTTGATCCGCCATCGTATCCCAGAGGCAACGCTTTTACCAGTAATGTATCAGGGCATTCAATTATATTTTGACTATTTAAAAGAAGAAAATGATATTTCTACTTATATTATGAAACATGTTGATCAGTCATCACAGGAATTGTTAACACAATTATTTCGCCTCTTTCCTCAATATGGGCTCGGAGATACTCAGTATTTAAAAATAATAGATAAAGTGAAAAATGAAAAATCTGAGTAAAACTACTAAACGGCCCACAATATACAAAATTTTCGAAAATATGATAAACTTATAGCACAAGGAGGATGAAAGCATGACTGTTCAACAATTTACTGACTATGTTAAGAAGATGCAGCATTATGAGGAAGCACTCAATGTAATTTATTGGGATATGAGAACGGGAGCACCTAAAAAAGGGTTAGCACAACGTTCAGAGGTAATAGGTACATTATCAGCCTCCTTATTTGATATGCAAACGAGTGAAGAATTAGGTGAGCTACTATTAGCCTTAGAGGCACAAAAATCAGATCTTGATTATGTGACACTTCGTTTAGTGGAAGAAGTAAGAAAGAATTACGATCAAAATAAAAAAATTCCTGCTGAAGAGTATAAACAATTTGTAATTCTACAATCAAAGGCGGAAACGGCATGGGAAGAAGCAAAGGAAAGCAATAATTTTGAACTATTCCTACCATTTTTAGAGGAAATCATTCAATGGCAAAAAAAATTCATTCAATATTGGGGCATTAAAAATGGATCTCCCTATAATACATTGCTCGATTTATATGAACCAGACATGACGACAGATGTATTAGACCATGTATTTGGTGATTTACGAGAATCCATTATAACACTTGTACAAAAAATTGCTGATTCATCGAATAAACCGGACACAAGCATGTTATTTAAGCATTTTCCACGTGAAGCTCAGCGTGAACTATCACTAGAGATGCTAGCTCAACTTGGTTACGACTTTGATGCTGGCCGTTTAGATGAAAGTGTGCATCCATTTATGATTGGCTTAAACTATGGTGATGCTCGTATTACGACTAAGTATGATGAAAATGACTTCCGTTCAGCTATTTTTGGTACAATTCATGAATGCGGTCACGCGATGTATGAGCAAAACATTGATGAAAAACTTGCAGGTCTGCCATTAGCCACAGGTACATCAATGGGGATTCATGAATCTCAATCATTATTTTATGAAAATTTTGTTGGCAGAAATGAAAAGTTCTGGGAGCATAACTATGAGCGCATTCAACACTTCTCACCAGCTCAATTTGGTGATGTTGCATTAGCCGATTTTTTACGTGCCATTAATATGGTCGAACCATCTTTTATTCGTATTGAAGCGGATGAATTAACGTATCCACTACATATCATGATTCGCTATGAAATTGAACGTGATCTGTTCAATGGGGAATTACAAGCGAAGGATCTCCCACAAGTATGGAATGATAAATATGAGGAATATTTAGGTATTCGCCCTGAGACAGATGCAATGGGAGTACTACAAGACATGCATTGGTCAGGTGGCATGTTCGGTTACTTCCCATCCTATGCGTTAGGAATGATTTATGCAGCACAATGGAAGCATGCGATGGATAAGGATATTCCTCATTTTGATGAGTTATTAGAAAAGGGCGAGCTTCTACCTATTCGTGAGTGGCTAACAGATAAAGTTCATCAATATGGAGCATTGAAAAAGCCATTTGAATTGCTACAGGAGGCGACAGGGGAAGGCTTAAATGCCAAGTATCTTGCAAACTACTTACAAGAAAAATATACAAAGCTATATCAGTCATAAAAAAACAAGCGATTTCTCTATAATGAGAAATCGCTTTTTTTCTAAATACTTACCACAATTGATAGCCTTTGGAGCCGGCCGGTGAATTCGAAATAATATCGAAAATTGGCACGGTGTAAGCGAATAAAATTAAGGCTACTAAAATGACAAGCCACACTTTAAAGTTTTCTAAAATAGCCGGTGTCGGACCACTAAGCTCATGTACATCCCCAATAGGGAACTCTTCTTCCCCCTTAGGAGCAAACCAAGCTAATTTCACGACGATATAAATAATGATTAGGATGGCGATAAAAAGAATCGTTCCTCCCACAGCCTGTGCAATTTGATAAGGAATCCAATCGTATGCCTGTGAAGCACCACCATATTCTGAGTAATCTGACCGACGGGGTGCACCGATAAGACCAGCAATATGCATAGCAGAAGACATAATAGTCATACCGACTGCCCATAAGATACCAGCGAAATTACTAAGATTGTTTAAAGCCTTTGTTAAAGTACGTCCTGTTAAATGTGGAATTAACCAGAAGGCCGCACCAAAGTATGTTAGAACAACAGCGGTTGCAATTGTTAAATGGAAATGCCCAGTCACCCAAATAGTGTTATGGATTAATTGGTTCATTTGATAGGAGGCATTGACAATACCGCCAGCACCACCAGGAATGAATGCCACCATACCGATAAATGGAACGAAGAAACGAGAATCTTTCCAAGGTAATTTTTTGAACCATCCGAACAGTCCTTTTCCACCTAATTCTCGACCACGTAATTCGAACATGGCAAACATCGAGAAGGCTGTCATTAAAGATGGAACGATTACAGCAAATGTTAAGACAACTTGAATGAACTTCCATGTACTATCTATACCAGGCTCTGTTAACTGATGGTGAATCCCAACAGGAATAGAGAAGAGTAAGAACAGCATAAACGAAAGTCTTGCTAAAGAATCGGAGAAAATTTTTCCGCCAATGACCTTTGGAATAATCACGTACCAAACCATATAAGCAGGTAATAGCCAGAAGTAAACAAGTGCATGACCGAAATACCAGAAAAGGGTACGAGATAAGGCAACATCGACACGTTCAATTAAACCTAATGACCATGGTAACAGTTGGATTAATACTGAAGCTGCCACACCAAGTGTTGCAACGAACCACATTAAATTATTTACAACTACCATAAATGATAATAATGGGCTAGGCTGACCGCTACCTTTATTTTCTTTGCGCCATTGAGCATAGCGTAAAATTTGACCTGCGCCGCCCACCCAAGAACCAACAACGACTAGTGTAAGGCCTAAATAGAAAATCCAGTGTGCCTTTAGCGGTGCATAAAACGTATAAAGAACAGTTGCTTTATTCAATAAAACCATTGTTGCCGCAGCGGCTGTACCGATTGTCATTAACCAAAAGCCAATCCAACCAAGTCTGCGTTGACTGTTAGTAAATGTACCAGAAGTACGACTGACACTGGCAATTTGGAAACCGTAAATAAAGAATGTAGTTAAAATAAGACCGAGTAATACTCCGTGTACGGTTAACACTTGGTAGTAGCCAATGCCCGCTGGTAAAGTAAATTGACCAGAACGTACAAATACTTGTAATAAACCTGCAAGACCACCTAATAGCAATGCGATAAATGCCACATATATATGCGCCATTGCTAGCTTTGCATCGCGACGATCTACTTTTGTCATTGAATTAGTGTGACTCATTTGAATCCACCACCTTTAGCATAGAGTGCATCATCGTATGTCCTGTACCACAATATTCATTACATACGATTAAAAACTCGCCTACTTTGTTTACTACTGTTACATATTCTGAAATATAACCAGGCTCAAGCATCATGTTGATATTCGTACCTGCAACTTCAAAACCGTGCATGACATCTTCGCTTGTTGCGATGAATTTTACCTTTGCACCAAGTGGTACCTCAATTTGTGGAGGATTATAATTGAATGCAGAGGCTATTACGACTACCTCATAATCCCAATCTTTGCCCTCTACCTTATGGACTCCTGGATTATCAAAAGGTGCTGTCTCTTTCACTTTCTCGTAATCTAGTGTTTTTTTACCATTGTTCGGATGGGAGCCTTGATGAAATGCTCCGATACCGAGAATGATTAGGAATGCGACTAAAGTAGCAACTCCGAACACAAGCCAATACTTCTCATACTTATGTATGTGCATATGTTTCTTTCCCTTCCTCGTAGATTAAAACCGTCCAATGAACAAATCAAAGCAGTACACCCAAAGTAAAATAATGATGATACCTACTCCAAAAACTGCATAGAGTGAACCTTTTAAATTCTCATCTGACTTCTTTTTATTTGCCATTTTTGCTCCTCCTACGCTTTTTATAGTTGGTGTTTCTTACAGTCATCATATATAAATTCAATGCAATTTGATGTGAAAAAAATCACACTTCTAGACAAATTGTGTGAAGAAAGTGTGAAGAATGTAGGGGAGAAAAAAACAAGCTATCTCAAAAGTCATCGAGATAGCTTGTTTCATTGTTATATTTAGCTTTTTTTTAATAAAAACAATAGATGTTAAGGAAGTATGATCAATGTATATAGGCGAATGGCAAATTTAAAACATATATGCTGTATGCTCTTGCATATAATGTCTTATTTGGCATAGACTTTAAACCTAGCTTTCTACTCCGCTTCTTCCTCAATTGTTAATAGAACTGTTAGGGCACCGACGCTTGGGACCGAAACTGGGAGAGCAAAGGCCTTCTCAAAGCCATATAATTTTGTATTGCCCACCATCACAGTTGGCGGAGTGATGTCAATTTCTAAGCTTTCTTGCCCAACAGCTGTACATAAATTTCCTGCAATCATGTTACCAAATTCCCCTGTAAAGGATTCTAGCATTTCTCCTTCAAGCGGCATACCGAACATCGTACTACCGATTCCACTGAACACTTCAGGAGAGGAGTCAATGATGACACGACCCTTTAAATCTCCGACTAAACCAATTAATACACCCATTTGCTGCTGTTGAAAGGGTTCAGAAATAATACTAGGCGACTTTACTTCTATATCCATAGGTAGAATTGATTTTAAAGCGTGAATAGTCCCGTTTAAAATAGTTTGAAAGTACTTCGAATTACTCATCATTACCGCATCCTTTTTCCGACTTTTCTACATCTTACCATGTAAAAAGGGTAAGATGAAAGTATGTCTTGACGAATTAACAGGAAATTTATAATATATTAGTGAGAATGATTTTCAAATTCAATGAATTGGTCTGAAAGACACGAGAAAAACACTACATTAAATGAAAAGGAGCGGTCAGCAATGACATTCGTATTGATTGGAACAGCTGTAGCCATCTATATTGGAGTAGGGAAATACGTCATGAAACAGGCGACTGCACATTTGAAATAAGAAATTATATAAGAAAAAAACATGAAGCATGGTCCGAGCACTCGGGACCATGCTTTTTTGTATTTTTCGAAAGGTAAAAAGATATCTTAGCGGTTTACAAACAGTATTAATTGTTTTTCTGAAATAATTATAATAAATAGAATTTTTATTTTTTTCTGAAAACTATTGAAATAACCTGTTAACCTCTGATAAAATTTTAAAAAATGGAATCGCGTTTCATAATATGGAACGGAGGGGGAAAAATGGGATTGAATATTTTAGAAGTAAAGGATTTGAAAATAGGTATTCAGCAAAATAAAAAGGATATTTCCATTGTGAATGGGGTGTCATTTCAACTTGAAAAAGGTAAAACATTGGGGATTGTAGGGGAATCTGGTTGTGGAAAAAGTATGACATCCTTATCTCTTATGGGGTTATTGCCTTCTGGAGTTGAATGGCAAAATGGAGAGATTTACATAGATCAAAAACAAATTCCTAAAAAATTGAAGAAGGAATGGCGAAAGATTCGTGGGAAAAAAATTTCAATGATATTTCAGGAACCGATGAGCTCCCTTAATCCAGTGTATAAGGTAGGCTCCCAAATCATTGAAATGATTCATAGTCATGAAAAAATTTCAAAAAAAGAGGCACATGAGCGAGCGGTTGATATGCTTCGCCTTGTTGGTATTCCTCGTCCCGATAAAGTGGTGAATGAATATCCACACCAATTATCTGGTGGTATGAGACAACGGGTGATGATTGCCATGGCATTGGCTTGTGGACCAGAAATATTAATCGCAGACGAGCCTACTACTGCATTAGATGTAACTATTCAGGCACAAATTCTAGAGCTAATGAAAGACATACAAGAAAAACTGGACATGTCCATTATTTTAATTACCCATGATCTTGGCGTTGTGGCTGAAATCTGTGAGAAAGTGATTGTCATGTATGCGGGTGAAATAGTTGAAGAAGCAAATGTGTTGGACTTATTTGATCATCCGCTCCATCCCTATACGAAAGGGTTACTAAACTCATTGCCGGATATTGAGACAGAGCAAGAGTATCTTCCGTCTATTGAGGGTGTGGTGCCATCACCAGCCGATATGCCAGCAGGTTGTAGATTTTTCGATCGATGTGAATTTGCAACTGAAAAATGTAAACAGAAACCAGAGTTATTTACTACGTCCATTGGTAGCACGGTTAGATGCTGGTTATATGAAAAGGATGATGTGGGAGGAGGAATTGTAAATGAGCAGTCCATTGTTAGAGGTTAAACACTTGAAAAAATATTTTCCAGTGAAGGGATCACGTTCGGGAAATTTAAAAGCAGTAGATGATGTTTCATTTTTTGTCAACGAAGGTGAGGTTTTAGGAATAGTAGGGGAATCAGGTTGTGGAAAATCCACAATGGGCAAAACACTCATTCAGCTTCTAACACCTACAGAGGGCGAAATTTTGCTGAATGGAGAAAATATAGCCACACTTAGCGCCAAAGAGGTACGTCAAAAACGTCGTGATATGCAAATCATTTTCCAGGACCCTTTTTCTTCCCTTAATCCTCGTATGAAGGTTTTCAAAATAATTGAAGAACCTTTAGTGAATTTTGGAATCGGTACAAAGGAAGAACGGAAACAACGTGTTTTTGAGGTTGCCAAACAAGTTGGGCTTACAGAAAAGCAACTAGAACGTTTTCCACATGAATTTTCAGGCGGTCAAAGACAGCGCATTGGAATTGCCAGGGCACTTGTATCAAATCCTAAATTGATTGTTGCAGATGAACCGGTATCGGCACTAGATGTATCCATTCAGTCTCAAGTGCTAAATATAATGAAAGATTTAAAAAGGGATATGAATCTTACCTATATTTTTATATCCCATGATTTAAGTGTCGTGCATCATTTTTGTGATCGTATAGGGGTGATGTACTTAGGGAAGATAGTGGAATTAGCTGACAAACATGAATTGTTTAATAATCCGAAGCATCCCTACACGAAAGCATTACTTTCTGCATTACCGAAGTCTCATCCTTCAACGGTTAAAGAACGAATTGTCCTTAGTGGAGATGTGCCAAATCCAGCGAATCCGCCATCAGGATGCACTTTCCATACGCGGTGTCCAAGCTGTATGGAGATTTGTAAAGTGACACCACCGAAATTGAAAAAAATTAGTGATCAACATGAAGTTTCTTGTTTACTTTATGAAGAACAAATGGAGCGATTAACATGAGCAAAACATTGGAAAAAGGGATCAATATTTTAACGTTATTTACGGAAGAAAAACCTTCTTGGCGGTTAGACGAACTAGCTATAGAAACCGATATTCCTAAACCGACCTTACATAGATTTCTAAAAACATTTACGGATTTAGGCGTATTAAAACGGCCATATGTTCAAAGTGGTGGACAGGTAGTTTTAAGTGATCATTATTTACTAGGGAATAAACTAATTGAATTGGGGGCAATAGCTGCTAATTCCATAGAGATTCGTTCGTTAGCCATTCCATATATGAAAATGTTACAACAGAAATTTGATTTGGCTGTTCAATTAGTAGTATTGGATGAAACGGACGGCCTTTATATAGAAAAAATAGAAAGTCTAAAGCCGGTTCTATTATATACAAGAGTCGGAAGAAGAGCACCTCTTTACGCAGGCGCTTGCTCACGTATTCTTTTATCTTTTCAATGTGAAGAGAAAATTAACGAGGTTCTTCATAAACCTCGAAAAAAATATGCGAGTGGAACCCCTCATACGGATAAAGAAATTCATGAACTAATTGAATTTGGTAAGACAAATGGCTATGCCTACAGCGTGTCAGAACTAGAAGAAGGAACTGTATCAATAGCGGTGCCAATTTTTAATAGTGATCGAAAAGTAGAGTACTCCATTAGTATTGCTGGTATAGAATCACTACTACCACAAGAAAAAATTAATATGTTTTTAGAGGGACTGTGGGAAACTGCTGCGTTAATTTCGGCTGAACTAGGTTATTCGATGCCATATCCTTATGGCGTATAAATAGCACAAACATAAAAGGGGATGAACAATAATGAAGAAACAAAAATGGCTAGCGCTATTACTAGTTTGCATGATGATTATTTTGTCAGCATGTAGTGGCGGTACATCAACAAAAGAGGATAGTAAAAATAGTAGCAAATCTTCTGGAGAAAACGCTGCGCTCACAAGGGGTAATGAATTAGTTGTCCGTGTGGCAGGAGATCCTCAAAACTGGGACCCGATTGATACATTTTTACTGTCTTGGAGTACCGTAGCAACATCAGTATTTGAAGGATTAGTTAGTCGTTCTTTAGATTTAGAAATTCAACCTGGATTAGCGGAATCTTGGGAATATAAAGATGAAAAAACAATTGTCTTCCAATTACGCCAAGGCGTTACCTTCCATAATGGTGAACCATTTAATGCGGAGGCCGTTAAATTTACTTTTGATCGTCTGCTAGGTGATGAAGGTCAAAAAGGTCCTCAATATTCAAATTACACTTCCATTGATCATGTTGAAGTAACGGGTGAATATGAAGTAACGATGCACTTAAATTCTATAGATCCAGTATTACTTACAAAACTATCAGGTTATGGTGCCGTAATCGTACCACCTAAATATATTCAAGAACAGGGAGCAGAGAATTTTGATATGAAACCTGTTGGTACAGGTCCGTTTAAAATGACAGATTATCAACGAGATAAACAAGATAATTGAACGTAATGAAGATTATTGGAATAAAGATGCTATTAAACTAGATAAAGTTACATTTAAAGTAATTCCAGAAACAGCAACAGCACTTGCAGAATTACAAACAGGCAATATTGATATTATGACACGTTTGGAAGTTTCTCAAGCTGCAACAGCAGAAGGAACTGACTTTATTGAATTAATGGAAGTGTCTACACCTACAGCTTATTCAATTCGTTTTGATACGGCGCAAAAGCCAGTTGATGATGTACGTGTTCGTCAAGCTATTAACTATGCTATCGATAAAGAAACGATTGTAAAAGAAATTTTAGGTGGCTATGGGAATCTGATAAGCTCATTCCAAAGTGATTTATCATTTGGCTATAATAACGATTTAGAGCCATATCCATATGATCCTGAAAAGGCAAAAGAATTGCTGGCTGAAGCGAAAGTTCCTGAAGGTACTACATTAGATTTCTTTATTCCAGGTACAGATGGAACATTTAAAGAGATTGCACAAGCAGTAGCGTTTTACTTAGAGGAAGTTGGAATTAAAGTATCGATTAATAGTGTGGAAAATACGACATTCCAATCAGAGTTAATTCCTCAAGGAAAAGCTGGCCATATGTATAAAAATGGTTGGGGTGGCTGGACGCTGGACTTTGATAATACCGCTTATTTAATGTATCACGAGGGAGAATTCTGGAACCCATCCTATAAAAATGACAAAGTAGAACAATTATTAGCAGCAGAGCGTGCCACTATTGATAATGACGAAAGACAAAAGGTCTTTAAAGAGCTTACAGAAGTATTATATGAAGATGCAACTGAAGTCAACTTATATTCTGAAGTTGAAATATACGCAGTGAATAAACGAATAAAAGGCTTCCAACCACCACATGATGGCCGCTTTAATTTTGCAGGTGTCACTGTCGAGTAAGTAAAAAATTAAGAGATAGTATGTTAGCATACTATCTCTTTCACTTCACATTAGGAGGATGGAATTATGCTTTCCTATATTCTACGACGTTTGTCGCATACCGTGCTGGTGATCATTGCGGTTTCATTAATTATATTTTTCTCCATTCGTTTAACAGGTGACCCCGTAAGTATAATGTTTGGGGCTGGTGAACCTTCACAGCAGGCAGTAGAAGAACTGACAGCCAAACTCGGTTTAGATAAGCCTGTTTGGGAGCAATACATCATATTTATGAAGGATTTAGTAACACTTGATTTTGGTACGTCCTATCGTTCCAATAGCCCTGTTTTAGAGATGTTACTCGAACGAGCGTGGCCGACAATTGCGCTTGCTTTAGGTGGAATGGCAGTGGCATTGTTAATAGCTGTTCCGCTAGGTATTTTATCAGCCATTTATAAAGGAAAATCCATTGATGTGTTTAGTCGTATTTTTTCTTTGTTAGGTATTTCCTTCCCTAATTTTTGGTTGGCGTTCATGCTAATTTTAATTTTTGCTGTTCAACTAAAATGGCTACCAGTATCCGGATTTGATGGATTTAGCTCATTAGTTTTGCCGTCCGTTGCCTTAGGGCTTATCTTATCTGGTATTTTAGTTCGATTAATTCGTACGTCTATGCTGGAAGTACTTAAAATGCAATACGTCACAACTGCACGGGCGAAAGGTATAAGAGAATGGCTAGTTATCATTAAACATGCTTTCCGCAATGCCTTATTGCCAACTGTAACATTTGTTGGTTTACAGTTTGGGGGGCTTTTAGGAGGTGCGGTTATTGTCGAGCAAGTCTTTTCTTGGCCAGGAATTGGAAGGTTGATTGTTGATTCTATTAATCAACGAGACTATCCTGTGGTCCAGGGAGGAATCATACTTTTAGCATTGATTATGATTTTAGTAAATCTAATCGTTGATTTATGCTACTCATTGATTAACCCGAAAATTAGAACTGGAAGAGGTGAGCAATAATGACTCAAATAATGGGAACAGAAGCAATCGAAATAAAAAAAGCCAATAAAATAGTAACAGTTCTGAAATTCATGAAGAACAATCCAACAGGCATCATAGGCTTATTATTGGTTGTCACTACGATACTATGTGCTATATTTGCGCCATATATTGCTCCCTATGATCCGGGGACGGCTAGCTTAGGGCATCGGCTTGACCTACCCAAATGGCTAGATGATACTGGTAAATCCGAATACTTACTCGGAGGAGATCAGGTTGGGCGTGATTTGCTAAGTAGAATTATTTACGGAGCACGTATATCTCTATTAGTCGGCATTTGTGGCGTAATCATTTCATTAGTGCTTGGTACATTTCTAGGAATTGTTTCAGGTTACTTTGGGAAATGGATGGATGATTTAATTATGCGGCTAGCTGAAGTTCAAATGGGGCTACCGTTTATTTTACTAGCCATCGTCATCATGAGTGTTTTTGGAACAGGTATTGAAAAAATTATTATTATCCTAGGACTTACATATTGGGTTAGTTTTGCGAGATTAATTCGAGGAGAGATTTTGGCTTTAAAGGAACAAGAGTATATCCAAGCAGCAAAGGCAATTGGTGGGACACATTTCAAAATAATCATTAAGCATATACTTCCTAATGTTGCCTCCTCCATTTTAGTGTTAGCAACGATGTGTATTGCAGAGTTTATTTTATTGGAGGCCTCTTTAACATTTTTAGGGTTAGGTGTGGAGCCTACAGTACCTTCATGGGGAGGAATGTTAGCAGATAGTCGAAATTATATGACCTCAGCTTGGTGGATATCTGTTTTCCCAGGGGTGGCCATTATGTTAACTGTTTTAGGCTTTAATTTATTGGGAGATTGGTTGCGAGATCGCTTAGATCCAAATATGAAAGTTTAGGTGATATGATGAACTCTATAATTTTTTCTAGTTTATTTCAAAAGAATGAAACGAAAAAAAAGCCTTCTTTATTTATAGATTTACCTAAAGATTTAGCTCCATTAGGATTAATTGATTTTTGCTTACGTTTAGGCTTTGAAGCAAATGAAGTAGACTTTGATTTATTTCAGCCAGCCAATCAGTCCTATACAATGAAGTTTTTACAGCATACTAGCACATTTATTTCACAAGATGACTCAACATGGATCATTTATTATGAGAGTGAATTAGCACTTTCTACATGGTTAAGTGCAATAGCCAGTGAAGGAATGGTCGACACCCAAACGGACAGCCCTTTAACGGATTATGAAAATTTAAGTCATCTTTGGTCAGCCTATGGCACGGGTGAAAAGGATGAGGCACATCCCCAGCAACATGTAAGTGTGAAAATGAATATACAAGAAGAATTAAAGACAAATGCTCTATTAAAAGAGACTTGCTATCTAGCATTGCGTTTAGGCCTATATGCCACATCTATTTCATTACCAGCTATAACATCAGAAGAGCGACATGTAACTATTTCATTCAAGCACGAAAACGAAAGTTATATGGAATTGACCGCCAAAAATGCCATTCAAATCTGTGGTACGAAAGAAAGCCTACCGACCGTTATCCATTCCATTGCAACAGCAAAGCATGTGTCTGAGGGTGGACTGCTTGGAGTTTGGGAGTTAAACGAAAAACAAATGAATGAAGCGGCGATTTTAATGGACGAAAAATGGAGCGATGAATCTGAAGCTTCGTACATGATAAAAGCATTAGAAGAAGAACAAGATAAAGCGTTAGAGGCTGAAATTTATATGACGGCCACTAAAAAAAATCGTGATCAATTTAAGCTAGATTTATATGAAAAATTTTCAAATTTGACAACCATTAAAGTTCGCGCTGCCTTTAAAACAGGGTTATACTGGATATTAGAGGAAGTACTTCCATCTGTCGAGGGGCGCTTTGAACATGTAAAAATAGTATGTAAGGATGGGGTAAGTGTAAACGGCTTAGAGCAACATAATCGCTGGATTATGGAGCTATACCCTGTGGATGAAATGATTGAAATGCAATATGGCATACCTAAGGAGCATGTGCAATTTGAGCTTTCCAGCACGCAACAACATGTGTATAGAGTATTTGTAGATGATCAGTTAATAGCTGAGCTCACTCCACCTATTAGTGAAGTGGATTATGTTGATGGTCAGAAAAAAGCTTATCCAACTACCGCTGGGTATAGATTATTCAACAAGACAGAGCGAGTGCAGGAGAACATCATATTTTCTGATCGTGAACGTTTCTATAAATACTATATGAAGGAATTATTGCCACGAATGGTGAAAAAGTTAAAAATAGATACCCATAACGTTGATCAAGCTCAGCTATTTCCATTATTCGATCGAATTGAAATCGACTTTACTTCTTCTGGAATCGAAGAAGAAATAGGCGTCCAGCAAGAAGCAAACTCATCGTTTGAGGCGTTATACGAGGATTTATACTTTAATACTTTAGACTATTTTCATGAGCTTGGTCGCCAGTTAGTTAATCAGCCTTACAAAGCTCCAGGTGGTGTTATTCCTTATATTCATATAGAACAAGATTTGTATAAGCCTATTAAAAGTGCCATAAAGGTTTACCAGTGGAATGACAAACCGATGACGGAACCCGTTACAAAACGAATCTTGTTTAATCAAGAAGGACAGTTTGACACTGTAGAAATGTCTATCGGTAATGAACTGAAGGTCACTAAGGCAAAAACCTTTTTAAAACACAACATGAAAAATATAATTCCATTAGTAGAGCGTTGTAAACAATACTCAGAGGTCAAATTGAATTATGGAGATATATCTTATAAAGGTACTGTCATTCCATTTTTAGAGGTGACGGAACCTATTACGAGTGAATATTATTCAGGGCTAAAAAAATCAGATGAAAAACATACGATTGTTTTTGAAGCTGGCCATCATCCAAATGAAGTATCTAGCACTCCTGCGATTTTGGCGCTAATGGAAGATATTATTTGTCAGCAACCAGAAATATTAAAAAAAATGAATGTCATTATTATCCCTTTAGCGAACCCTGATGGCTATGAAATCATGGAATGTTTGACAAAGGAGCATCCGAAGTGGAAGCATCATGCTGCAAGATTTAATGCGGTGGGATTAGAATTTGCCCATGTGAAATTCCGAAAAAGTGTGTTCGGTGAGGCAAATGTATTACCACTTATCTTAAAAAAATGGGCTCCAGATATTGTTATTGATGACCATGGAATACCAGCTCGTGAGTGGGTTCAACCGTTCGCAGGTTACGCCTGCCCACCTATTTTCCCAGTTTCTTATACGGTTCCAAGTGCCAAAATTTATGGGATTGGTCGTTATGCAGATGATGATACGAAGGAAATTCAGGCCAAAAATCTGGACCTAGTAGCGGAAAGAGTTAATAGGATGTTTGATGGATCTACGTTTGCTCAAGAAAATGCGTATTGGCGAGATCGATACTATAAATATGGAACAACGTGGGATCCAGATAAATACCCGATTGAGGAAATGGGGAATATTAACTTTTATCGTAGTATGGAAGTAACACCTACGTATTCATCAGTTAGTATTTTACGTTATCCACAGTGGGTCGCTTTAGATATCATTTCGGAAGTTGCAGATGAAATCGTTTATGGTGAGGAATTACTATCGTGTATGGCAGCCCATCAATTATTTAATCAGGCAATTTTAGAAGCTGCACTAGCTACTCCTGTAAATAAACAAAAACAATCTGGACGCTACATAAAAAAACGTCCGATAGAAATTAGGTGACTAACACATGACAAACATATTATTAACGGGATTTGAGCCATTTTTAGATTATAAGCTCAATCCAACTATGCAAATTGTAGAAAACTTAGATGGCGAAAAGATAGAAGACTATCATATTATAGGAAGAATTTTATCTGTAGATTTTCAACAATCTGCCGAGCAGCTAAAGCGATATATAGAGGAAATACAACCGCAAATCATTATTTCTTTAGGGCTCGCAGGGGGTCGTTATAAACTAACGCCTGAGCGAATTGCTATTAATGTGAAAGATGGGGAGCCCGATAATAACGGCTACACACCTGTTGATGAGAGCATTCAAGAGGAGGGGGCAGATGCCTATCTGACGAATTTACCAATTCGCCAGATGGTTAATCGCTTACAAGCAGAGGGCTATCCGGCTGAAATCTCTAATACAGCAGGTACTTACTTATGCAATAACATTATGTATGAGGGGCTTGTGTATGCGCAGCAACATGAAGGGGTACGTGCTGGCTTTATACATATACCTGCTTCCTTTGAATTGGCCATCCAACATGGCAAAATTCCAGGCTGGCATATTCGTGATTTAATCGCTGCTGTGAAGCTTTGCATTGAGGAGACAATACGTGCAGGTAATCATTGAATTTCCTTATTCAATGTGGATTAGCAAGAATACGATTCGCTTTTCCTTTAAGGAAGAAATATCCCACCCAAACTTTTCTGCAGTACAAGCATTTAATCGATTTCTGAAAAAACAACTACGACACAATCTTGTCGAGTGTGTTGCAAGCTATCATACAGTTACAGCATATGTGAAACAACGAATAGATGTAGACCTTTTAAGAAGGCAATGGCTGGACAGTCAAGCATCCACAGTCATTGATGACAGAACGAATAGACTATTAAAAATCCCAGTTTGCTATGATGAAGAATTTGCCTTAGATAGGCAACGAGTGATGGACTATACGGGTCTAACATTTGAGGACATGAAAATGTTACACATGTCCAAAAGCTATTACGTTTATTTAATTGGCTTTTTGCCAGGCTTTCCGTATCTTGGAGAACTTGATTCTAAATTATTTGTGCCTCGTTTAGAGAAGCCGAGAGCGTCGGTGTCTGCAAGTTCTGTTGGGGTTGGAGGTGGACAAACAGGGATCTATCCTGTCGATTCACCTGGTGGCTGGAATATTATTGGAAGGACGCCATTAGAGCTTTTTAATGTCAATGGTAAAGAGCCATTCCTATTTGAACTTGGTGATGAAGTTCAGTTTTATGAAATAACTAAGCAACAATATTGGGAAATGAAAAGCAAAGGAGTGTAGCGATTGAAGCCACTTCTGCTCATAACAAAACAAGGGGTTTATGGTAGCTTACAAGATAAAGGAAGGTTTGGCTATCGGGCATTTGGTATTCCGTTATCTGGACCAATGGATTATGTTTCATTTCAAGCGGCCCAGCTAATTTTACAAAATCATCATAACCAAACTTCTTTCGAAATGTTCGTGGGTGGTTTTGAATTTGAGGCAATGGCTGATGGGGTCTATGTTTTAACAGGCGGTCATGGGGTATGCATGATCAATGATGCAGCCATTGAAATGTGGAAAACATTCCATTTAACAAAGGGTGATAGGTTAACGATTAAGAGTGTGAGTCAAGGCTCTATCATTTACTTGACACCGCTGGGAGGGTTTACTTCAAAATTGCAGCTTGGCAGTACCTCATACCTCTCTCAGGGGAATCTAGGTATGGTCCATGCAAAAGGAAGTATTTTATATGGACAAATAGCCTCGCCATTAAAATATAATAGAGGTCTTTATGCTCCGTATCGTCCGACTTTTGACAATACGATTACTGTTAGAATTTTTAAGGGTCCTCATTTTCATTTATTTACAGGAGAGAGTCAGCAACAATTTTTGCAAAATCCTTTCCAGTTTAGCGGTGGTAATCGAATGGGCTATTATTTAAAAGGCCCTGTTTTACAGTTAAAAGAAATGAAGGAAATTCTATCTGAAGCGACACAGTTTGGCTCAATTCAAGTGCCTCAAAATGGGAATCCCATCATCTTAATGGCCGATGCTCAAACAGTAGGAGGCTATCCTATTATGGCCACTGTACATGAAGATGATTTACATAAAGTAGCCCAAATGCGTATGTTTAGCACAATACATTTTGCACTGGAGGAAATGTGATACGAATGGATATTAATTGTGATCTAGGAGAAAGCTATGAAGCGTTTTTGACCGGAAGAGATGAAGAGATACTAGATTATGTGACATCAATCAATATTGCGTGTGGC
Organism: Lysinibacillus fusiformis; assembly: GCF_003049525.1. Lineage (GTDB taxonomy): Bacteria > Bacillota > Bacilli > Bacillales_A > Planococcaceae > Lysinibacillus > Lysinibacillus fusiformis. The sequence goes on from NZ_PYWL01000002.1 coordinate 288,382, forward strand.
TACCATGCGGGTGATCATTCCATTATGCACCAAACAGTTCGGAATGCAATTCGCAAAAATGTTCATATTGGTGCACACCCTGGGTATCCTGATCGTGAAGGATTCGGGCGAAGGGATATGGCGTTTAGCCCAGCAGAAATTTACGATATGATTGTCTATCAGGTAGGGGCACTGCAAGCGTATGTCCATATCGAAAAAGGGACAGTACATCATATCAAGCCCCACGGAGCACTATATAATCAAAGTGCAAATGATAAGGAGAAAGCTTCAGCCATTGTTCATGCGGTGTATGATCTTCATCCTCAGCTTATTTTATATTGTTTAGCGGGTAGCCAAATGGCAGAAATCGCAAGGGATAAGGGTCTTCAAGTATATGAGGAGGTTTTTTCTGATCGCCGTTATCACTCTAATGGCACATTAGTGAGCAGACAGGAACCGAATGCCTTAATACAAACTGAAGAAGAAATGCTGGAGCATGTCAAAGGTATTTTAACGGCAAATGAAGTATTGTCTATAGAGTCTCAAAAAATAAAAGTAGCGGCGCACACCTTATGTATTCATGGAGATGGTCCACATACCTTGGACTTTGCTAAAAAGATTGCTGCTCTTAGGAGGCAACTACATCAACAATAAAGTAGATGGCTTCAGCATAATGGATTGAAACACAAAAAAGTTCGCATAAAGGGCGAACTTTTTTGATTGGAAGAGCATTTTTATTTTACATACATTTTTCTGTGATTCTTGGCGTCCTCAATAAGACCAATTAGCCGCATCACTATGTAAGTTACCCCTAATCCGATACAAGCACCTGCTAACACATCTAAAGGGTAGTGTACACCGATAAAAATTCTCGAAAATGCCATAAAGCAGGCCAGCAAGATGAGGACAGCTCCAATTTTTCTTCGTTTCCAAAACAAAGCAAATGCTAAGGCAAATGCACCTGCCGCATGATTACTTGGAAATGATGGGTCTAGATTTGATTTTTCAAGTAATAATATTACGCTATGATTGACGAATGGACGTGGTCGAAAATACACCATCTCTATTATTTTATCGATACCAAGTGTAAGAATAGCAATCGTTACGGCGTATAATACTATTTTTCTATTTTCATGCTGATTTTGAGAGTTTGAAAACCATAGCCATATCAATAATAATCCAAATAGGATAGGGCCATATTTTGAAAACAAGAGGACAAGTTGATCAAAAATAGGGTATTGTCCTGCAAACTGGTTAAGTAATTTAAAAAGCTGATAATCTATTGTCATATTTTCTTTAAGAGGAAACTCCTTCTAGTTTAGACACTTGCACATCATCCTCGGAGGATAAAAACTTTTCTAATTCATGTTTATTTTTTTCTAAATCAATATCTAGAACTGCACCTACATTTACATGTTTGTTTTCAAAAGAACTGGCAACAGGAATCCGTAAAGTATCTACCCCATTAGAGTGTCCATCCATTAAACCTTTTCCAATTGCAAGTATTGTTTTTTTGTCAACGTTCGTATCGATGTATGCCTCTGCAACACCTAATATTTTTGGTAAATTCATTAAGCTTTGAAAGCTAATCTGATCTTTAACCTTTGTCATAATTTCCTGCTGGCGTTCCACTCGTCCGAAATCACTTAAACGATCGTGACGGAATCGTACATAAGCTAATAACTGATCACCATGTAAAGTTTGTTCTCCAGGAAATAATGTCATGCCAATGCCATATGACATTTCATAAGGGATGTCCACATCAATCCCATTGGGTGCTAGAAGATCAACAATTTTAGGGAATCCTTCAAAATCAACGATAGCATAGTAATTTACATCAATATCAAAGTTTTGTTTAATGGTCTTCCTAACAAGTTCTGGACCTCCAAAAGCAAATGCAGCGTTTATTTTATTCTTTCCGTAATCTGGGATGTCAACATACGTATCTCTCATAATAGAAACGATTTTTACTTGATTCGTCGTTTGATTATAGTGTCCAATCATTAAGGCATCCGATCTACCTTCTTCGCCTCTAGTATCACTACCTATCAAGAGGACATTAATCTCACCAAATTGTAGGTCTGCGCCTTGGAAGGGCTCAAAAGTTTCTTCAGCCTCAGCTTCATTTTTACTGTCGTCTTCTGCCATGGCCAACCCACTATTGTACTGATAAAACCAATAAACAACCCCTATTATAATCATTGATGCGAATATGAAACATGAATTTTTTAGCCATTTACGGCTTGTTTTACTACTTTCCATAAATTAATAAATCCACCTATCCGTTATTTTTCAACAAAGATTTTCCGGTAAGTTGTACAGCTATTGCATCATCTAAATATCCAATAGGAAATACATAATCCGGAATTACATCTACAGGAATAATAAAATATAATAATGTACTTCCGATTATTGTTAATTCAAATAGTGTACCTTTATCTGTTGTAAATTTTTCATATAACTCTTTTAGCTTATTTATAAATGGTCCAACACTACCTACTTTTTGAATCTTTTCATTAAAACTCGTATGAATGGTATGTTTGCCTTCCTCCGTTTGAGAAAATAGTCCATAATCGTCTAATTTTTTTTCAACATCTTGCACTGAAAACTGGTTGTCGTATACATTTGATGCCTTAAGAAAGGTTTGTATGGCATCAACTGAGGTATGAATATCTGATTGTGACTCTTCTTGTCTTTGTTCCATAGGATATCCCGCTGCTTCAAATAGCTGAATAAAAGGAACACCAAGACATTCAGCGAATTTTTCTACATGTTGTGGTGTAGCTTTTCGTTTATGATTAATAATCCGTGAAATCGTAGCCGTATCGATTCCTGTTAGTTCACTAAACTTTCGCATAGATAATGAACGTTCTTTCAATAGCTCTTTCAACAATAAACCTAAAGTCGTATTTTCTTTCATTTCCGTCATATTCGATTCTCCCTTCTTCATTAAAAATAACTGTTGAACAGAAGTGTATAATGATGTTGACAAATTGTCAACACTCGGCAATGAAATGCTGCCAAATGGAAGTAATAACGGTAGCATGCTTACATTTGATTAGTTGAAGGCTTATTAGCGTTTTGGAATGTTTTCAAATTGCGGTGAATGCCTGATAAATAAAGGTAGAATGCACTTAATTGTAAGAAGCGAACAAGCTTTATATTCTGACTTTTCTAAAAAAACAAAAGTTTTTTCATCGGATTTTGTCGGATTCTATAAGTATCTCTTATTATTAGGCAAGCCCCAAAAAAATAATATGAGGAGGTACGAAGAATTGAAAAAGAAATTTAAAATTAGTTTAGCCAGTCAAATTTTAATCGGTTTGATTTTAGGGATTATTGTTGGTGGTATTTTTTATGGCAACCCCAAAATTGAAACCTACTTACAACCATTAGGGGATATTTTCCTGCATTTAATTAAGATGATTGTTGTGCCGATTATTATTTCGACGTTAATCGTAGGTGTTGCTGGTACTGGAGACATGAAACAGCTTGGACGATTAGGCGGGAAATCCATTATTTATTTTGAAATTATTACAACAGTAGCTATCGTAGTTGGATTACTTTCCGCGAATATTTTCCAGCCTGGCGCAGGTTTAAACATGAACGAGCTATCTCAAGGAGATATTTCAAAATACGTGTCAACTACAGAAGAAGTACAGCATGAAGGACCGTTTGATATTATTGTAGGCATCGTACCGACCAATATCATTCAGTCAATGGGTGAAGGCGATATGCTTGCGATCATATTCTTTGCTGTTATTTTTGGTTTAGGTGTTGCGGCCATTGGCGATCGAGGTAAACCAGTTTTAGACTTCTTCCAAGGGGTAGCAGATGCGATGTTCTGGGTAACTAACCTTGTGATGAAATTTGCGCCACTCGGGGTATTTGGTTTAATTGGTGTAACCGTTTCCAAATATGGATTCGCCTCTCTAATACCTTTAGCTAAGCTGGCTATCCTTGTTTACGCTACAATGCTATTCTTTATATTTGTGATTCTTGCACTTGTTGCAAAATTCGTAGGTGTCAATATATTATTTTTAATTAAAGTACTGAAAGATGAGCTCATTTTAGCATTCTCAACAGCAAGTTCAGAGGCTGTGTTGCCACGAATTATGTTGAAAATGGAGAAATTAGGGGCTCCAAAGGATATTGTATCCTTTGTTATCCCGACCGGTTACTCCTTTAACTTAGACGGCTCAACGCTGTACCAAGCGATCGCTGCATTATTTATTGCGCAAATGTACGGTATTCACCTAAGCATTGGTGAACAAATTACGTTAATGCTTGTATTGATGGTTACATCGAAAGGGATTGCAGGGGTTCCAGGGGTATCTTTCGTAGTACTTCTTGCCACTTTGGGTACTGTCGGCATTCCGTTAGAAGGTCTAGCATTTATCGCTGGTATTGACCGTATCCTGGATATGGGACGTACAGTTGTTAACGTAATTGGTAACTCATTAGCGTCATTAGTAATGGCGAAATGGGAAGGCCGTTTTGATACAGTGAAAATGAAAAATTACTTTAAGGATAATGAAAATTTAGCCTAAACTTTATCACAATATTTAGTGTAAGTTAACATAGAAAACACCTTTCGTCGATAAATGGTTTTAACCATAATCAATCAACGTAAAGGTGTTTTTTAAGTCTACTAGATTAGTATTGTCTAAAGACTTTATAAGATTAAACTTAATTCTCGCTTTCAATTGTTGGAATTATGTTATATGTGTAGCCTTCATCTGCTGCATTCCTTTCTTGTTGACCTACTTTGACTTAACAGTAGAACTGGGTATGTTACTTCGTGTTTAGCAGCTCATGTTTGAGAATTTAGTAAATGACTCACATAAACCCCCTTAATTCTCTAGATAAAGTTTTCACGCACTCCATATTAACTCCAGATAGTTCAAATATATTTGAACTACCAAGGAGGTAAGGAAATGAATTTTATCAAACGTGCATTTTTAAGTGTTAAGGCAAGGAAAGGGAAATCGATTATATTATTTACAGTATTTTTAGTAGTTTCCAATTTAGTATTAGCCGGCTTCGCCATACAAAATGTGTCACAGAAGGCGAATGACCATGCTAGACAAACATTAGGTGTAGACGTAAGTCTTCGAATGGATGAAGAAAAGCTTATGGAAAACGTGGCAAAGCAGCGACAAGAAAATCCAAACGGAAAAATACAACACCCTGAGCTTTTTGCAGATGATGCAGATCGGTTAGCTAAATCACCATATGTAATAGACTATAACTATCTTAAAAGTGACATGGTTGTAGCAGATGATTACACACCTATTAACGATGCTGAAGGTGATGATGGGGTAAGCGGTGCAGTTGGTAGTAGTGTCTCTGGAAATATGAAAATGCCTAATACGTTTCTTCAAGGTGTGAGAAGTTCTGAATTATTGCAAGAATTTACGGATGGAACACATGAAATAATGGAAGGTCGTTCAATTACACCTGAGGATAAGAATAGGAAAGTAGTGCTAGTTGAAAAGCGATTAGCAGAACAAAACGAGCTTCAAGTTGGCGATATGATAAAGGTCCAATCAATGGAAGGGACGACTGAAGTAGAGTTGGAAATAATAGGAGTATATAAAAATTCTGGTATAACTGACTTCGAGGAAAATTTACCAGCTATGATGCATCCATCTAACAAACTATACACAAATTATGACTCGACGAAAGAGAGCGGTGAAAAAAATTCAGTCATTAATGAAGCTATCTACTACTTAAATGATCCAGAAAATATAGCAGATTTCAAAACCGACGCAAAGAAAAGCAATATCGATTTTGATTTGTTCAAGTTAGATGCACATGATGCTTTATATCAGAAAATGGTTGGTCCTATTGAGAATATTGCTGCTACTTCAAAATGGATGGTCTATTTAGTATCTATTACAGGATCAATTATTTTAGCTCTTATTATTATGTTAACCATAAAAGAGCGACGTAAAGAATTAGGCATACTCTTAGCAATCGGTGAGAAAAAGAGAAAATTAATTGGCCAACTATTAGTAGAAGTATTATGTATAGCCTTACTAGCATTTGGTATTTCTACAATTACAGGTGAGACAGTGTCTCAAAAAATGGGAGATAGTTTATTACAGCAAGAGGTTATTGCCTCTCAAGAAAATCAACAAGAATCTAATAATTTAGGATTCTCATTTGGCATGATGAATAAGCAAGATAATGATGTGGAGCCTATCGATGATATTGATGTAAGTATAACTTCACAAGATGTGTTGAAGTTAGGTGGATTAGGACTGTTAATTGCCATATTATCGACGCTTCTTCCAGCACTATCCATTCTTCGCTTAAATCCAAAAGAAATACTATTAAAAGATGAGTAGGAGGAGTCCCATATGGACACAATATTACAATTTAAAAACCTATATTATTATTATGTAAGTAATAACAGGAAGAATACTTTACTAGAGAATGTGAATTTTACGTTTGAGCAAGGCTGTTTCTATAGCGTTTTAGGTCCTTCAGGCTCAGGAAAAACAACAGCACTTAGTTTGGCAAGTGGCTTAGATAACCCGAAGGAAGGACATGTGCTCTATAAGGGAAAAGATATAAGAAAAATTGGTTTGGATAAATATAGAAATAAATTTGTTTCGGTTATTTTTCAATCCTATAATCTGATAACGTACATGACGGCCCTTCAAAATGTAGTAACAGCAATGGAAATTACAGGGGTTAAAGTAAAAGATAAAAAGAAAAGAGCTCTCGAATTATTAGAAATGGTAGGCTTGACCGAAATAGAAGCAAAAAGAAAGGTTTTACAGCTTAGTGGTGGTCAACAACAACGTGTAGCTATTGCTCGAGCATTATCTAGTGATGTGGATTTATTAATTGCGGATGAGCCGACGGGTAATTTAGATGAGAAAACCTCGGCTGAAATCGTTGAACTATTTCAGGAATTAGCCCATCAAGAAAATAAATGTATTATTGTTGTGACGCATTCACAAGAAGTAGCCAAACAATCTGATAAGATTATTTACCTTAAGAAACGCAATTTAGTTTGTGAAAATCTGAATAAGTAACTTAGCTAATCCAAGAATGGGAGTGGTATAAATGTGGACAAAAATAGTAACCTCATTAGGCTTAGTCTCTATTGGTATAGCTATAGGAATGCTTACTAACTTAGTGGCCTTCAATGGTGACTTAGGTGACAATGAAAGCAATATGTATCAGGGTTATAATTCGTATTTAGATGAAATGAATCCGGCTCAGGGGGATTCGGAATCTCCAAAACCGAGAGGTAAACTGACCCCAGAACAATGGGAGGAGTTCACATCAAAATCTGGTGGACAAATGCCTGAGCAGTGGGATCCATCCACACCTCATTCAGAAGAAAGTATACAAGGTTCAACATCTCCGTATTAATTTTCTTTCATAATTATCGTAAAAAACAACATAAAACCTCCAAAGATTTGTAAATTTAACCTATGAATCTTTGGGGATTTTTGTACCTGAAGGTTATGTTGTTCTTATGATATGGATGTATGACTTTGATCGTAGGATTCATATAAAATTTTTTAGGAAATAATGTAGGTATCTTCACATAAACTACAGATTGCGTGGTTATAATGGCTAACTAGGGGGGGATATCTTAATGAACTATAATATTTTAGTAGTAGAAGACGATTTAGAAATTCAAGAATTAATTAAGCAGTTTTTGATGACACAAAATTATACGATTGAGGTGGCATCTGATGGAGTAGAGGGAATAAAAAGATTAAATACACAATCATTTGATTTAATTCTCCTTGATGTTATGATGCCGAATCTCAATGGATTTGAAGTGGCCAAAATGCTACGCAATCAATCTAATATACCCATTATATTTTTAACTGCGTTAGAAGAAGAACAAGATCAAATGAAAGGCTTTGATCTTGGCATTGATGATTATATTACTAAGCCGTTTTCATTTCATGTGCTGATCAGACGAGTACAAGCGGTTCTTAGAAGAAGCAATCATAAAAATTGGGGTAATCATTTAAATTTTAATGAACTGAATGTCGACTGTGACGGGTATAAAGCTTATGTAAATAAGGAGGAAATACCTTTAACTACAAAAGAATTCGAAATTTTACAACTACTACTCCATAATGAAAAAAAAGTGCTCACTAGAGAGATCATAGTAGAAAAAGTTTGGGGATACGATTATTCGGGAGAAACACGGATGATTGATACTCATATAAAAAACTTAAGAAAAAAATTAAATTTACCCTATATTAAAACTGTAAAGGGTATCGGATACAAAATCGATGAATAGGATTGTAAACTTCATGAAGATGAAAAAAATAACCTATAAGCTCTTTATGATTACTTCACTTATATTGCTATCGTTTGCGGTCTTAATTTATTTAACTTTATACTTCTTCCTTCCAACATTCTACGAGCAATATAAAACAAATCAGCTTCAATCCGGCATAGCAGAAATAATTCATAAATCTAAGAGTTTAACAGTAAGAGAAGCTAAAGAGCTTTTGGATGAGTACTCCAAAGAAAATAATGCAATCATTTACCTACAAGAAAAGAACGGAAATATTATCTATTCGCCTTCTTTTAATTTTCAAGGAAATACGCAATCATCCATTATTACCGGAAAAACATCACAAAATGAAGAAAATGTTAATGCCTTTAATCATTCCTTGCCCATACAATTTCTGAATGAACGTAATTTAATGGTTACTGTATTCGCGACATTTCAACCCATCGATGAGGCCTCTCAGGTTTTAGTACGTTTTCTTCCTTATATAAGTATCATTGTTGTTTGTATTGGCTTGGGCAGTGCCTATTTATATTCAAGGTTCATTACAAAACCACTTCTCTATATAAATGAACGTGCACAAAAGATGGCAAATCTCGATTTTTCAGAAAATATAGTAGTTCGTTCTAATGATGAGTTGGAGGAGCTATCTAATAGTTTAAATGAGATGTCGAATAATTTGCAAAAAACAATGGATGATTTACGAATAGCCAATGAACAATTAAAAGATGATATTGAAAGAGAAAGAAAAATCGAAACAAAACGGAGGGAATTTTTTGCTACAGTTGCACATGAGTTAAAAACTCCACTCACTGTAATGAAGGGATATATAGAAGGCATGATTTATAATATCGGACCTTATGAAAATCGTGACTTCTATTTAGAAAAAAACCATAAAATTATAGAGGGCATGGAACAACTTGTCCGTGAAATTTTGAGTATGTCCAAACTAGAACAAAATATATTTAAAATCCAAATGAAAGAAACAAATCTCTCAAATTTAATTGAGACGATAATGAAAGACCTCGTTTTTTTTGCATCTCAAAAGGAGATTACTGTTATAAATAAAATTCCCCCGAATCTTTACGTATTTTCAGATAATGATTTACTAGAAAAAGCATTTAAAAATATTATCCATAATGGAATTATGTATTCACCACAAGGAGAAACAGTCTATTTAGAATTGACGGAGGATTCCAAAGAAAATCAAATTCAAATCCAAGTCATTAATACCGGTGTACAAATTAAAGCAGAGGAACTACAACAATTATTTCAGCCTTTTTATAGACTCGAAAAATCAAGAAATAGGAACACGGGTGGGAGTGGATTAGGCTTATATATCGTCAAGCAAATATTTACATCACTCTCTATAAATTATTCTTTTAATAATGTTGAAAATGGCATTCGATTTTTAGTTACATTTCCTCAAATTAAATAAATGGTACGAAGATTGGCGTCTCAAAAGCATACACAGATGACTCAATAAAGTAATTAGATTTATTGAGTCTTATATTAGATAGGAGATCGACTGAAAATGAAGATAAGAACAAAGTTAATTATTATTTCATTGAGCCTATTATTAATTCCAGGTTTAATTATAGGCGTGAGCAGTTATAATTCTGCTAACAAGCACTTGGATGATTTGGGAGAGAGGATGCTAAAAAATAATGTAGAAATGGCACTTCAATTAATTGATTCAATGAATTATGCCGTTCAAATTGGTGAAATAACTTTAGAAGAAGCCCAAGAGAAAGTAAAACAAAATTTAATTGGGGATTTACGAACTGATGGTACCCGTGAAATAACGACAAATGTTGATTTAGGTGAGGACGGCTATTTTGCCATTTACGGAGCGGATGGAGAGAGGATCGCTCATCCATTCTCAGAAGGAGAAAATGCGTGGGAAAGTGTCGATAGTCATGGGGTTTATATGGTACAAAATATGATAAACGCAGCACAAAATGGCGGGGATTTTACATATTACGCTAGAGCAATGCCCAACGACCCTGATGCAGAAGAGGATAAAATAGCCTACTCTGCTATTGATCCGAACTGGGGTTGGGTGGTAAGCGCTAGTAGCTTCATGGCTTCATTTAATCATGGCATTCATTTAATTCAATACACGATTATCACTACTCTTAGTATCAGTATTTTAATAGGTGTAATCGTTATATTTTTATTTTCCAGACATTTAGCCATTCCAGTTCAAATGATTACTGACAGAGTTGAAAAGATCGCCAATCAACATTTAACCTTTACGTATTTAAACGTTAAAAATAAGGATGAGTTAGGTATATTAGCAACAGGAATAAATACGATGACTACAAATTTAAGAGGAATGATTGAAACCGTTTCGAACTCAGCCGAACAAGTTGCGGCTACATCTGAACAACTTACTGCGAGTAGTGAACAGACAAGCACGGCTTCAGATGAAATTACGAAGGCTATTCAGCAAATTTCTACAGGACAAGAAAAGCAACTGGTTGGAATGAAAGAAGCAAATCATTCCGTTACAGAGATATCATCGAGTCTTACAGCAATTACGAAAAATATTAAAGAATTAAATGACCTATCCATTGAAACCTCTAAAGTCTCTCTTTCTGGTAATGAAGTGATTACACAGTCCGTTGAACAAATGAATCAAATAAATAAACAGAACTTAATGACAAATAAAGCCATGCTATTGCTCGAAAGTAAATCACAAGAGATTGGTGAAATTATTAATGTCATTACTAGCATTGCAGCACAAACCAATTTACTTGCTTTAAATGCAGCGATTGAAGCCGCGCGCGCAGGGGAGCAAGGGAAAGGTTTTGCTGTTGTAGCTGATGAAGTTAGAAAACTAGCAGAGGAATCAGGAAATGCAGCTAATAATATTTCTACTCTAATAGGTGAAATACAACTTCATACACAAAATACAGTACAAATTGTCAATGAAGGAAAAAGTGTAGTTGAAACGGGTATACGTTATGTTGCAAACGCTGGGAAAACATTTGATGAAATAGCAGCTGATGTAGACATGATTAACAATAAACTTTCATCTGTCTCTACGGAAATTCAAGAAATTAATGCTAATACAGAGATTTTAGTAAATGAAATACTGAAAACCAAAGATGTTACCGATCAGTCATCGAGTTACACACAACAGGTTGTTGCAGCAGCGGAAGAACAGTCTGCTACTATGATTGAGATGACATTTGCTTCTCGTTCTTTAGCAGAGATGTCTCAGGAGCTTCAAAATCTAGTATCAAACTTTAAAACCAACGAATGAATCATTATATTTGGTAAGGTTTATAAAAGTAGAGACATATTCTTATGGTAAAAAGAATATTGAGCTAACAAATTTATGAACACGTAAATTTGTTAGCTATTTTTAATAGAGTTCAAAATGGTATCCATTGATATTCCACATAAACTTCACACGACATTCATATGGACTACAGATTAGCTTTATAAAATAATATAATAGTAATTTTTTGATAAAAGATGGAGGTTGAAACGACCCTATTGGAGGAATTAGGATGGAGACCGGTATGACATTATTTGAATCAAATCGAAAATCTGTATTAGAAAGTATTGAACATAAAAAATCTTTCACAATAGTATACATTACGATTATCAGTTGGCATGACTTGGACCTTTCTAAATGTATAGATGTGGTTAGGAGAAAGCTAACTTTGTATCAACCAAAAGTGGAATGGTATAGAGTATTTGATAAGGAATTTCTATTAGTCTGTCATGCTCAGTCCCAAGCTCGTTTAATTAGTCAAGAACTATCAAATATTGAATATTTAAAGATACACTATCTATATGTCCAAGATAGAAAACTTCCTGCGTTAAATTACGTTAGACAAGTCTATTTGCAAAACATAACTAGCGATGAACTAAAAGAGTGTAATTCACAGAAAGGTTTAGTAACTGAAGAGTTTGAAATAGTCTTCCAACCGATATTACACCATAATAGGCAATTATCCTTTGAAGCACTAAGTAAATGGCGGTGGGAAGAGATGGGTTCTATCTCTCCGGGTATATGTATTCCAATTTTAAATATAGAAAGTTTAATAGAATTAACCAAGAATATTATCAAAAAAGCTGTTGATTTATTGAGTAGATATAATGAAGTCGTTTATGTTTCTATTAATTTATCAGCGCCATTAATCAAAGATATTACTTGGTTAATCGAACATCTAGATGAAATTGGTATTACTAACAATAACCGAATTGCTTTTGAAATAACTGAGGAAACTATAATGGGGATAGAAGCTAGTGAAAATCTAAAAATTATACGTGATCGAGGTCATATTATATTTATTGATGGTTTCGGCTCTGGTTCTGGAAACTCGAATTTTCAATATATGTCCTTACTGCCCCTTGATGGAGTGAAACTAGATAGGTTGTTTATTAGTGGGAAATCAAATAAAAAGGTAATGGAGCTGCTGACAAATATTATCAAGGCCATAGATTTAGAAGTAATAATAGAAGGTGTAGACAATGTTGAGCAGCTTAATACCTTATCTGAAGCCCAATACGATTCAATACAAGGCTATTACATATCAAAACCACTAACAATAAATGAATTGACGAAATTTATGAATGACAATTGCTAGACTAAGTATAGTACGACAACAAAAGAATACCCTGTCGACATGAAGGGGATATTTAGAAAAATAAAACGACAGCAAAAAAACGCAATCCCCTGATGGGGGGCGTTTTTTGCTGTATAAAACCTTTTCTATTAGTTGTGGTGAAGGTGAACAATAAGAAAGAAGGGAACTCCAGATAATCTCCAGGAAATCTCTAGAAATTCTCCACCCTATTACCATATGAACTACAGATACTGCCTCTATTATAAAACCTGTAAGACAAAATACATCTTAAAAGGAGAATAAAAACATGAAAAAGAAAAAGAGATTAGCTGCTACTACTTTAGGTGCCGTATTCGCACTATCCACGATGGGGTCTGCATTTGCAGCAGAGGCACCAACTCAAGTGAGTGAGAAAAGTGAATATGTGGTAGGTCAAGTAAGTAAACCAACGAACTTTGATGAAATTTCAAAAGAAAAGGTGCAAGCCATTTTTGATCAAGCAGAAGCGGGTACACTAACAAAAAAAGAATCTATGAAGCAACTTGATGCTGCGCTAGGCATTAAGGGAGATAAAAATAAAGTGAGTGGTCCTGCAAGTAAACCATCGAACGTTGATGAAATCTCAAAAGAAAAGGTTCAAGCCATTTTTGATCAAGTAGAAGCGGGTACACTAACGAAAGAAGAATCCATGAAGCAACTTGATGAAGTGCTAGGGCTGGATGGAGATAAAAAACCTACAGGTAAACCAACGAACGCTAATGAAATTTCAAAAGAGAAGATGCAAGCCATTTTTGACCAAGTAGAAGCGGGAACACTAACGAAAGAAGAAGCGATGAAGCAACTTGATGAAGTGCTAGGGTTGAACGGAGATAAAAAACCTACAAGTAAACCATCGAACGCTAAAGAAATCTCAAAAGAAAAGATGCAAGCCATTTTTGACCAAGTAGAAGCGGGTACACTAACGAAAGAAGAAGCGATGAAGCAACTTGATGAAGTGCTAGGGTTGAACGGAGATAAAAAACCTACAAGTAAACCATCGAATGCTAATGAAATTTCAAAAGAAAAGGTGCAAACCATTTTTGACCAAGTAGAAGCGGGTACACTAACGAAAGAAGAAGCGATGAAGCAACTTGATGAAGCGCTAGGGTTGAAGGATGATAAAAATAAAGTGAGTGGGCCAGCAAGTAAACCTGTAAAGTAACTTTCAAGAAACCTCAAAAGTAGAGAAACTCTCCATTATAAACCAAGTAACAGGCAACCTAATATATAAGAAATAAAAGTAAAAGTGACAATATAGTAATAAGAATACAGAAGCACCGATACATTCGTAGTTTTTTTACATGTATTGGTGCTTTTTAATGTGTAGGATATTTAATTTCGCATAATAAGACAATCATGCAACTAGTTCATTGCATCAGTGAACGTTATAAGAAAATCTACTGTTTGCAGCGTTCCGACAAATATGAATTGCTGTTTCCCCTATAATCATACTCATTCCCTAAAACCCTTTTGTGATAGTCACGTAAAAAAAGCTTCAACCCAAATCTAATAGATGATGGATTGGAGCTTTCGGTTTTTTTCAGCTGTCCTAACTAAGAAACAAACTTTTAACAGCTATCTGTTAGAAATACCCGTTCCTTACAAAAAATAATTGACTATAGAAATGCCATTCATTTACGCCCATTATGGTCTTTATTTTATGGTGAAGCCTAATGATTCAATTATGATGGGCGTTCCTCTAAATAATGTGCCATCGTAAGGAGTAATGGTTAAGGCCGTGTTTGATAGTGTATAAATACCGCCCTCTTGCATAACAGCATTAATATACAAATTGACATAGCCATTTGGTGAAAAAATCACGAATTCAGTAATGGGATCTGTCTGATCATTCCAAAAGAGAGTAGCGGGTAGGATTGCTCCGTTTGTTAAATCAAGATCGCTTGTTAAAATGTAAAAATATCTGTTAATCGTTGGAATGACTACTCCTTCTGGGACAACTTCGGTGGGAGGGACGATTGGACCATAAGAGGCTTTTATACGGGGCCAAATAAATCGATCCTCATTGCTACAATCACAGCTTTTATTACTTATTTGACCATGCTTAGGGTTGACCATGTGTTATCACACTCCATTCTTATAAATTTAACCTTTGCCCCGAATTCAGTTACTATAAAATATGAAGAAAATAAAATTCAATCTAGTTGAGCATCTATCATTCGATAAAGATTATTTCAGACAACCATGCTTTTTTCATAAATACTAGTTGGATAGAAGCGTTGGCATACATGCTTTTTACCGTAAATTAGTGTTATACTTTGCTAGTTGAATAAGGTAGAATACTAATTATGAATAATTAACGAAAAAGGGGTTACTGGTTTCATGAAAGATTTTGATCAACAATTGGAGGGGCTACTAAAGCAAGCCGCTTTGCAATACATAATATATCAGCATAATGGTGATACGGAGCGCATGGATAAAACATCACTTTTTGCTCGTAAAATTCAGCAAAAAGAGTATGTGATTGGGTTTGCAGGCCATTTCTCAGCCGGGAAGTCGAGTATGATTAATGCGCTGTCTGGCGAGAATTTATTAGCATCAAGTCCGATTCCAACAAGTGCAAATATTGTTAAAGTGCATAAATCAGAGGAAGACTTTGCGATTGTTTATATGCACAATGAAAAGCCTGTTAAATTTGAGGCAGGCTATGATTTTAAAACGGTCAAAGAGCTTAGTAAAAATGGGGATTTGGTATCTCAAATTGAAATTGGTCATAGTGCGTCAACACTACCGTTTGGCGTTACCGTGATGGATACACCTGGAGTAGACTCCACAGATGATGCACACCGTATGTCGACGGAATCTGCACTCCATATTGCCGATATCGTATTCTATACAATGGACTACAACCATGTGCAATCGGAGTTGAATTTTCAATTCACGAAGCAATTAATGAAATATAATCCAAATGTTTATTTGATTGTTAATATGATTGATAAGCATAAAGAAAATGAGTTGAGCTTTGAAGAGTTTAAAGCAACTGTTCATAATTCCTTTGCGGCGTGGGGCGTTGTGCCGAAAGGTGTATTTTTCACATCATTGAGAGAGCCTGACCACCCACATAACGATTTTGAAGCCGTCAAGAAAATTGTGATGGATAGTATGAACGATTGGCAGGATCAGCTTGTCCAAACAGCAACAAATACATTGCGTTTATTACAAAGCGAGCATGACAATTATTTAATAGAAGAAAAAGAGGATCGTCTAGCGTTAGATGAAGAGATTTTAAGTGCAGATGACTGGGCAAACCACCAAGATATTTTAGAGCAATACAACAAGTTAAATCGTCAGGTAGAGCTGTTCTCTGTCGAGGCGTGGAACGAAACATTTGAGGAGCAGCGAAAAGAATTGCTTGCCAATGCTGCCATTATGCCAGCTGACTTACGTGATCGCTTACGTCTTTATTTAGAAAGTATGCAGGAGGGCTTTAAGGTAGGAGGGCTCTTTACTGCGAAGAAAAAAACAGAGGAAGAGCGTAACCGTCGTAAAGAAGATGCTTATAGTGCCTATCAAAATGTTGTCCATGCGCAAATTACAGGGCATTTAAAGGGTCTTATGAAAAATGCATTGAAGGACGTCGGTGCCTTAAATGAAGAACGTGCGTCAGCTATTGATGCTTATCCATTTGATTTGCCTTTTGCATTAATTGAACAGCAAGTTCAAACAGGAGCATTGTTAACAGGTGACGCAGTATTAAACTTTGCCAACCGTGTGGCAGAGGCAACAAAGCGCTATTTTATTCAGGAAACAGATAGCTGGAAAAAAGCACAAGCGACAACATTAGAAGCGGTGGCAACTGAAACAGCGGCTCCTTCGAAGTTAAAGATGGCAGGCATGCAGGATAAAGTGGATGCTATTAAGGCTGTACTTGAAATCGAAGGCTACCAACAATATAGTGCGACCATTATGCATCAAGCGAGCAATGAAATCCGCAAGGTTGCGAATGAGCAGCTAACAAATTGGGAAAATTCCTTTAAACAGGATTTAGCAGAGATTCGTTTGTTTGATGAGTCCATGCTACAACCAAAAGAACAAGTCATTCAGCAGGAAGAAGCGCAGCAAACTGTTAGTGCGACGAGTCTGCCAATCGATGGTGTGATTAATCGTGCTCTGCATACCGCCAATGCTGTAAAAGAAGTACAAGGTTTTGCTGAAGTTGCTCAATATCTAGAAAATAAAGTAGAACGCCTACAGAAAAAAGACTTTACGATTGCTTTGTTTGGGGCTTTTAGTGCTGGAAAATCATCCTTCTCGAATGCATTGATGGGAGCGAAGGTATTACCTGTATCGCCAAACCCAACAACCGCAGCTATCAATAAAATTCGTCCAGTTACACCAGAGCATCCTCATGAAACGGCCGATGTCCAGCTTAAAACAGCTGAACAAATGTTAGAGGATATTCAAGGGTCGTATGCAGCGATTGGCTTATCTGTCCACTCATTGGAGGAAGCGTATAATCGTGCTGACGAAGGGCTTGCTGTCCAGTTGACAGATGAGCGTTTAAATGTGCACAAATCATTTATTCGTGCCTATAAAGAGGGGTATCCATCATTCAAGTCTGAGCTTGGAACTATTATCCGAGTGGATCGCGTTGAATTTGAAAAATTTGTTGCACAAGAAAATAAATCATGCTTTGTAGACAATATCGACTTCTATTATGATAGTCCATTAACACGCATGGGCGTTACATTGGTGGATACGCCAGGAGCAGACTCCATTAATGCTCGACATACAGGTGTAGCTTTTGAATATATTCGGAATGCGGATGCCATTCTATTTATTACGTATTATAATCATGCATTTGCCAAAGCTGACCGTGAGTTTTTAATTCAGCTTGGTCGTGTAAAAGATGCATTTGAACTGGATAAAATGTTCTTTATTGTAAATGCAATTGATTTAGCGACAACAGATGAGGAGCAGGAAGATGTAAAAGGCTATGTTCGTCAAGAATTACAGCGTTTTGGAATTCGATTCCCACGACTGTATGGTGTATCAAGTCTTCTAGCGTTAAATGAAAAGGTAGAAGGTTCAGACTTAGTATCTGGTATGCCACCGTTTGAAAATGACTTCCATACATTCTTAAATGATGAATTGAGTGCATTAGCAGTGCAGGCTCTTGCGGAGGAAGTTGATAAAACAGAGCAACGTTTAGCGGACTTAATTGCGCAAACAGAGGAAAACCTAAAACGTAAGGATGAGCGTTTAGAGGAATTAACAGTACTTGAAAAGCATGTTCAATCGAAGTTTAGTGTGCTGAATACAAGTATGCTGGAAAGTGAGACAAAGCAAGAGCTTGATGAGCTTCTCTATTATGTTCTACAGCGTGTCTACTATCGTTACCCTGAATTCTTTAAGGAAGGGTATAATCCTTCAACATTTGCGGCAATGCCAGCACAGCAGGCATTGGAGCATGCATTGAAGGAAGTAATGCAAAGCTTACGTTTCGACTTTACACAGGAAATGCGTGTTACAAACTTCCGTTTATCACAGTTTATTAGCAAGAAAATGCAGCATCGCTTTAAAGATGAAGTACGTGAGCTAAAAGAGCTTAACCGTAGCTTCTCGTTCTTAGCATTTGAATCTTCTGAGCCAAATTTACTTGATTTTGAAGGTCCATTTGGTGAGATTTCGAAATATGCGAGCGTAAAATCTCACTTCCGCAATCAAAAAGCTTTCTTTGAGAAGAATGAAAAAGTGAAGCTGAGCGAGGCATTAGAAACATTGACAAAACCAGATGCACAGGATTATTTAGATGCACAGAAAGTTTCTCTCATGACATGGGCGATTACATTTATTGCAGAGGAAGCAGAAAAATTACGTTTATATATTTATCATCAAGCGCTTGAGCAAATAGAAACAGAAAGATTGGCGCTTCAAGAAGAAAGCCGTTTAGCTTCTTGGAAAGCGATTTACGCACAATTACAATACGCATGAGGTGATTCCTATGGGAAAAGTGTTCAAATCAGTGGATGAAATTCAGTTTGATGGTGTCCGTTTTATCGATGCTCGTTTTGATTTACAAGACAAAGAAGCTGGAAAAAAAGCATTTGAAGAAGGTCATGCAATAGGAGCAATCTATATTGATTTAGAGCAGCAGCTATCTGATATGGACAGTAAAGACGGTCGTCACCCAATGCCGAACAAAGAAAAACTGACGTCGATATTTCAAGAATTAGGCTTACGTTATGAAGATCAAATCGTTATCTATGATCAAGGAGCAGCACCATTCGCTCCACGTGCTTGGTGGATGCTGACGTATGCTGGTTTCCCAAATGTGGTCATTGTTAATGGGGGCGCATCTGCATTGGAAATGAAAATACCATTTACAAAAGATGTTGTTAAATACCCACCAACCTTTATTGATTTTGTCTGGAAGGATGAGCTTTATGCTCCACGCCAAGCGGTAAAGGCAATTGTGGACGGTGAAGTCAAAGCGACTTTACTAGATGCTCGTGCGGCTGAGCGTTACCGTGGGGAAGTTGAGCCATTAGATAAAGTAGCGGGCCACATACCAACCGCGAAAAACTTTGACTGGGAGCAATTAAAGAAGGACGGTCAGTTGCAGGCCAATGATGCATTGCGTCAAAAAGTGGCTCCAGATGAACATGTAGTTGTCTACTGTGGCAGTGGTGTAACCGCATCCCCACTCTATGCCGTATTAGCGGATGAAGGCTATGAAAACATCCAATTATATGTAGGTAGCTTTAGTGATTGGATTACACAATACGATGTTGAAAAAGGTACAAATGAATAAGGATCACAGCAAAAACGCTCACTTAGGTGAGCGTTTTTTTGGAGAGGTGGATCGGGTCCGGGGGAAAGTGATGGATAGAAGTGGGGGAAGTGATGGATAGAAAGAAGAAAGTGACGTATAGGATGCCAAAAGTGGCGGATAGAAAGCTGAAACTAGCGGATAGAAAGCCAAAACCGACGGATAGAGCCAAAAAAGTCAAAATGACTCACCATTCATTTTATGCTACACTCTTTTAAAAGGGGGAAAGTGGATGTTTAAACGTGAGACGAGCATAGTTGTTCAACACCACGGTGATGTACAATGTGCACTTGGAAAGGTAGCAATTCAGGGCTTTGGTATGAGTGTGTATAGTTTTTTTGTAGATGGTTTATTAATTGATACAGGCTCTAATTCGCTGGCACAGGAGTTTCAATCTTTCTTTAAAGACTTGCCAATGGAGCAAATTGCCTTAACTCATGCGCATGAGGATCATGCGGGTAATGCCGCGTGGCTTCAGCAACAAAGGGATGTACCTATTTATCTTCATGGTAAGTCTCTTCAGACTTGTACGCAGGATGGGGATTATCCTTTGTATCGTCAAGCATTATGGGGGGAGCGGCCGGCTTTTCTAGCGCAGCCGATAGGGACTACATTGCAGACGAAAACAGCTATCTGGGATGTTATTGAAACACCTGGACATACGACAGATCACCTAGCTTTCTATAATCGCCAAACAGGTGCTATGTTCACGGGAGATTTATACATTCAAACGAAAACCAAGGTAGTACTCGATGAAGAAAATATTGTACATACCTTAGCTTCCTTAAAGAAATTATTAGACTATGACTTTAAAGAAATTTATTGTTGTCATGCAGGCTATTTAGCCAATGGACGAAATAGAATACTAGAAAAAATAGCGTATATTGAAGAAATGGAAGAGAAGGTTCGTCACTTGTTTCAACAAGGTTATTCAGTAGAGGAGATGACGTCCAGTATTTTCCCTCGAGAATATCCCATTGTTAAAGTGTCTGGCGATCAATGGTCCTCTAAACATATAATCAATGCTTTTATCCGTCACTTTACACAGGAGTCCTTGCAATAGGGCTCTTTTTTGTTGGGCTTAAAAGCTGTAACACCAATAATAAAAAACTTTGTGAAAAAATGTGGATAAATTGTGACAAACTCAATTGGCTCAATGGATACGCTTACATAAGTTTGTGAAAAAATTCTCATTTACACAAGAAAAATACTATGTGAAATATTGAACAGCTTGAAAGGCGATAGTTGTACATTTTCCACTACTCATTATAGGATGTTAATTATTTCAAAATAATTGATTGTGAAAAACTTAATTTGACAGAAAAATGTATAAGAAGTCTTGTAACAATGCATTTTCGAAAGAAAAAATAAATTGACAGAAAATTCATTGACTATATTTTCACAAAGTAATATGATTCTAAAATATAATGAAAAACAAAGGGAAAAGGATGGGATGGAATGGATGTCATGAAGAAAGCATTAGAAATGCATGCACACTATAGTGGTAAATTAGAGGTGATTTCAAAAGTACCGGTACAGGATTCTTATGATCTAAGTCTTGCTTATTCACCTGGAGTGGCCGCACCGTGTGTGGAAATTGAAAGAAATCCATCGTTAGTTTATGACTATACAATGAAGGGGAATATGGTGGCAGTTGTATCAGATGGTACAGCAGTTTTAGGATTGGGCGATATAGGGCCTAAAGCTGCATTACCAGTTATGGAAGGGAAAGCGATTTTGTTAAAGCGTTTTGCCAATGTTGATGCTTTTCCAATATGTTTAGATACAAAAAGTACGGATGAAATCGTCAGCATTGTGAAGGCGCTTGCCCCTACGTTTGGGGCGGTAAATTTAGAGGATATTTCAGCACCTAGATGTTTTGAAATTGAGGATCGGCTACGTCAGGAATGTGATATCCCGGTATTCCATGATGATCAGCATGGGACAGCAATTGTAGTAGGTGCCGCTATGATTAATGCCAATCGTATTGTGCAAAAGGATATTGCCACAATGAAGGTTGTCATCAATGGCGCGGGTGCAGCAGGGATCGCTATTTTGCGAATTCTTGTGCAAATGGGCTATAAAAATATTTTTATGTGTGATACAAAAGGTATTATTTATGAGGGACGTAAAGAAGGGATGAATCCGATTAAAGAGGCGGTTGCTCATTTAACAAATCCAGAGAAAATACATGGTACGTTGAGTGACGCGCTCGTTGGGGCAGATGTCTTTATCGGTGTTTCGGTAGCTAATCTATTATCAGAGGCGCATATTGCATCTATGAATGAAAACCCGGTGGTCTTTGCATTAGCTAACCCAAATCCAGAAATTACGTATGAAAATGCTAAGGCGTGGGGAGTGCGAGTTATGGGTACAGGTCGTTCGGATTATCCAAATCAAATTAACAATGTCCTTGCCTTTCCTGGCATTTTCCGTGGTGCATTAGATGTACGTGCGACGGATATCAATGAAACTATGAAGCTTGCTGCAGTGGAAGCAATTGCTTCTCTTGTGAGTGACGAGGAGCTCGCGGAGGAATATATTGTTCCGAAATCTTTGGATGAGCGTGTCGTTGCAATTGTCTCTCGTGCAGTTAGCGGAGCAGCGGTCGAATCTGGCGTGTCGGAACTATTCCAACAAACTACTGCGCTATCAGTTTAACAAATAAAAGATATTGAAATACAGCAGATGTAGAAAAGCAAAGATATGCTTTTCTACATTTTTTATCGAATTTGCTCGAAAAATGTTGTTGTTTAGTTTTTTATGTAATAAAATTGGTGAGTACAAGGTAATAAATTGTGCAATTGATTGTAAAGTATAAATACATAATGTTGTAATATTTTTAAAGAAAAATGGGTCTTTAGTCTATAAAAGAGGAGATAAAATACATGAAAACATTCGTTCAATTCCGGTCCATTAAAGCCAAGCTGATTGCTTTCTCTTTATTGCTTTTAATGATTCCCCTTATTACCTTAGGCTATCTAAGCTATCAACAAAGTAAATCAAATTTAGAGTCGGTGGGAAAAGAAAATTTAAGAAACAGTGTGGAAATGACCATTGCCATGATTGAACAATTTAATCAAGAGGTAGAGGCAGGCAATTTATCTTTAGATGAAGCGCAAGAGAAAGTGAAGGTCGCTATTTTAGGTGAAATGGATAGTGATGGAAAGCGACCTATTAATAAAAATATTAAACTAGGTGAGAGTGGTTATATTTTTGTTGTGGACCAAAAGGGGAACTCTATTGCGCATCCAAATATCGAGGGAAATAATGTCTGGGATGAGCAAGATGACAATGGGGTTAAGTATATGCAGGAAATCATTGCGAAGGGGAATGAAGGTGGTGGATTTGCCTCGTATTCGTGGCCATTACCAAATTCTGATCAACTAGAAGAAAAAGGGGTCTATGCAGAAACGGATCCGTATTGGGGATGGGTCATTGGTGCCAGTACGTATTTAGCAGACTTTAATAAGCCCGCGGAGAGTATTTTGAAATTAACGCTTGTTGTGATTGGCGTGGCTATTATGATCGGGCTATTTGTAATTTGGCAATACGCGAGTAGTATGGCTAAGCCAATAAACCGAGTGGTCCAAGCGATGGAGCGATTTGCGGAGGGTGATTTGACGCAAGAAAATATGTCGATTCGCTCAAAAGATGAAATTGGCAAACTGGCAAACGCTATGAATCAAATGCAAGCTAAATTGAAGGACATGATACACAATATTGCTCAAGCGTCTGATTTAATTAATACATCCAGTAAGGAGCTATCACAATCAGCTAATGAAGTGAATATGGGTGCTGAGCAAGTAGCAATTACGATGAATGAATTAGCATCTGGTGCAGAGGGACAAGCGCATCATTCTAACGAATTAACGTCCTTGATGGAACGTTTTACTGCTGATTTACGTGAAACAAATCAGCATGGGGAGCATATTCATCAATCTTCTGTTGAAGTATTAGGCTTAACCAATGAAGGAAGTCAGCTCATGACATCTTCGAATTCTCAAATGAGTAAGATTGATGGCATAGTACAAAATGCCGTAGAGAAAGTAAAAAATTTAGATGCCCAAGCACAGGAAATTTCAAAATTGGTGGTGGTCATTAAAGATATTGCCGATCAAACGAATTTATTAGCTTTAAATGCCGCGATTGAAGCTGCTAGAGCTGGGGAACATGGCAAAGGATTTGCGGTAGTTGCGGATGAAGTACGTAAGCTTGCAGAACAAGTAGCCTTTTCTGTCAATGATATTACATCGATTGTCACAAATATTCAGCAAGATTTTGATGTCGTTACGAGCTCATTAGAGGATGGCTATCAGGAAGTAAAAGAGGGTACCAATCAAATTAAAGCTACGAGTGAAACGTTTTCGACGATTAGTAATTCTATTAATGATGTAGTGGAAAGTGTTCAATTGATTTCCAGCAATTTATCAAAAGTAACTGAAGATGGTCAAAAAATGAATAGCGCTATTCAAGAAATCGCTGCGGTCGCAGAAGAATCTGCGGCAGGTGTGGAGCAAACGACGGCGACAACAGAACAGACAAGTAGCTCAATGGAGGTTATGGCGGGGAAATCAGCCCAATTATCAACATTAGCTTTAGAATTAAAGACATTGATTGCCCAATTTAAACTATAAAAAAATCTCCCCCTCTCTTAAATGAGAGGGGAGATTTTTTTACATCATGCCAACACCAATAATCCCAACGAGAATAATGAAGAAAAGAACGAAGAACAAGATGAATAAAATAATTCCAGGAATAAAGATAGTGAAAAAGGCCATCCAATTAGAGATTTGGTGTGCTTCTGCTACCACACCGACTGAAATGACGAAAGACCAAATAGTTACAACAATAGAAGCTAAAATAGCTGGCCAAAAAATCCATGGAAGTGAGCCCATAAAGTTTGGATCTAGTAAAGATTCTGGTGAAGTGAATAACCATATTAAATAAAATGGAATAAGCACTATAAATGGTACAGCTGTAAGGCTCAGCCCTTTAAATAAGTCTGAATACGTGCCAGTACCCTTAAATAGTTTACCAAATAGCCATGTGATTAGAGCAGATATAGCTGTCCCGATAATACCAGCGATTGGAGCAAAGATTACACACAGTAAAGCCAATAACCAAGGGGAAAGGTCAGTGAAAAACTCCGAATCCGTCAGCCCTGACATGATAGAACCGATATAACCGATGGACATAATCAAAATAGCAAAGCCGATTGATTTTTCGTTAATCATATAGCGAGCGGTTTGCTTTGGATGTAACCAAACGGATATAAACGGATTCACCTTTGGCCTTTCTTCTTTCTGTGTGTCATTAAAGTTTTCCATCAAACTACCTCCAAAATAATAGAATAATTGCATGTTACGCATAGTTAGTATACGAGTGATACAGTGAAAAGTTTCGTAGAAAGTAAAAATAAGTTATTTTCATAACAAAAGAGCCGCACAAAGGCGGCTCTTATTAGTGACTTAACATCATTTTTTCAAGCTCTAATGGTTCAATGTATTGCTCACCTTTGTAAGCACGCATATTACCACCAGAAATTTCATCGATTAATAAAATTTCGTTAGTTTGGGCATCACGGCCAAACTCCAATTTAATATCATAAAGCGTTAAGCCCTTTTTAGCAAGCTCAGTTCCAACAAATTTAGAAATTTCAATTGTACGTTGTTTTAAAATGGCATATTCTTCGTGTGTTAACAGGTTTAACATAGCTAATGCATCTTCAGAGATCGGAGGATCTTGGCGATCATCATCTTTAATGGTAACTTCCACAAAGGCATCAAGATCTTGGCCTTCCTTCACATAGGCACCGTAGCGTCGCAAGAAGGAACCAACAGCCTTAAAGCGGCATATTACTTCCAAACCGTTTCCGAAAACTGTTGCAGGCTTTACAGTCATTGTTGCATCATCAAAGTTGGCATCTACATAGTGAGTAGGAACACCTTGTTCATTTAATTTAGAATAGAAATAAGAAGTTAAGCGTAAACCCGCTAAGCCAGCACCATCAATTGTTAAGCCAACCGTATTAGCGCCTGGGTCGAACACGCCGTTTTCACCTGTTACATCGTCTTTAAATTTTAATAAATAATGACCATCTTCTAATTTGAACACATTCTTCGTTTTCCCTGTATACATTAATTCCACAAAAAAACCTCCAATATTCATAGTACTCTAAAATTATAACACGAATATTTTAAATGTTTAATATTAAAAATGTTCGTTTTGTGTGTTTGTTTCTATCGTTTATTGCTAATTTACAATAAAAACACAAGGTGATAACGAATAATCGTCATCACCTTGTGTTTTGAAATGCTTCGTAAGTTCGCTGGAGGATTTATGCTAGATAGCTAGGACAGTTATTAATAATTAATAAATGCCTTCAGCCAGCATTCCATCTGCCACTTTAATAAAGCCAGCGATGTTTGCTCCCATAACTAAGTTGCCAGGGAAGCCGTATTTTTCAGCAGCAGCTTTACTATCTGAATAAATATCTTTCATAATTTGATGAAGTTTCGCATCTACTTCTTCAAATGACCAAAATACGCGACTTGAATCTTGTGCCATTTCAAGAGCAGATACAGCAACTCCTCCAGCATTCGCTGCTTTTGCTGGTCCGAACAATACACCAGCATTTAAGAATTCATTAATTGCTTCAAGATCAGAAGGCATGTTGGCACCTTCGCCAATTGCTTTGACCCCATTTGAAATTAATGTACGAGCTGACTCACCATTAATTTCGTTTTGAGTAGCACATGGTAGAGCGATGTCACAAGGAATCGTCCAAATGCCAGTGCAGCCATTTGTAAAAGTAGCATTTGGTCGGTAACTTACGTAAGTTGAAATACGATCACCTTTAACTTCTTTAATTTCTTTAATGACATCTAAATCTAAGCCTTCTGGGTCATAAATATAGCCTGCGGAATCAGAGCAAGCAACTACTTTTGCGCCATATTGTTGTGCTTTCTCAATCGCATACGTTGAAACATTTCCAGAACCAGAAACAACCACTGTTTTTCCTTCAAATGAATCGTTCGCATCTTTTAACATCTCATTGACGAAATAAACTGTACCATAACCCGTTGCCTCTTTACGTGCTAAGGACCCACCATAGCCAGGGATTTTCCCAGTTAATACACCTGATTCACTAGCTTTAGTTAGACGTTTATATTGCCCCCATAAATAACCTACTTCACGAGCACCTACACCAATATCACCAGCAGGAACATCGACATCTGGACCAATATGACGGTATAATTCAGTCATGAAGGCTTGGCAGAAACGCATGATTTCTGAATCTGACTTACCTTTCGGATCAAAGTTAGACCCACCTTTACCACCACCGATTGGTTGCCCTGTTAAAGCATTTTTAAAGATTTGTTCAAAGCCTAGGAATTTAATGATGGATTCATTTACCGAAGGGTGGAAGCGTAGGCCGCCTTTATAAGGCCCCATGACATTGCTATATTGTACACGATACCCGCGATTTACTTGCACTTGGTTCGTATCGTCTTGCCAAGCGACACGGAAAGAAATGATGCGATCAGGCTCAACAATACGAGATAAAATATTGGCCTTAATATATTCAGGATGTTGGACGAATACAGGTACTAATGAAATGAAAATTTCTTCAGCTGCTTGTAGAAACTCCGCTTGATGACAGTTCTGTTGTTTAAGTTGCTTGAATACGCCATCTACGTATTCTTTAGCTAATTGTTCATTGCTAACAGTTGTGATTGTCATAGTAAAAACCCCCATTTAGTTGATAGGTGTATCGTATATTTATTTTTCAAACTATTCAATAAAATACTTTTTTAGTTTGTGAAAAATTGAGCAAGAGGGGTCGGGAAAATGATATTTTAAAATAATGTTAGGTGATAGTATTCATCTAATTATGAGAAAGGAATGATGCCTTATTGTGAAGGTTCTTATAGACGCTGATGCCTGTCCAGTAGTGGATTTGGCGCTATCTGTATCATCTGAGTTTGAGATTGAAACTATCTTATTTTGCGATACATCCCATCGTGTAGAACGTGATAATGTAATAACAATTATGGTACCGAAAGGTCCTGATTCGGTTGATTTTACGCTAGTGAACGCGCTTTCAAAACACGATATTGTCATAACACAGGATTATGGGCTAGCGGCAATGGTTTTAGCAAGAGGAGGGTATCCAATTGATCAAAATGGACGAGAAATGTCTAATGAAAATATCGAACGCCTGCTCGATATGCGCCATGTCGGTCAAAAAATTCGTCGAGCAGGTGGACGCACCAAGGGCCCTAAAAAAAGGACACAAGAAAACAATATTTCGTTTGAAATGAAATTTCGACAAATTTGTGAACGAGCGATTTTTGCACAAAAAATGGAGGACTCTACAGGTGAAAAATGAACGTAAGCATGATCTTTTAGAGCAATTTCCACTGTTAAAATCGATGGCTGCTAAAAATACTGTACTTTGGGAAAATACAAATTGGGTGAAACAGCCGGAAACATCGCTTTTTACTATGCAAGAAGTAAAGGAGGCAGAGGAAACGTTACAACGCTTTTCTTCATATTTAAAAGTGGCATTCCCTGAGCTTGAGGAAAGTAATGGATTAATTGAATCAGACATTCTAGAAATTCCTGCTATGAAAAGTGCGCTTGAAAATAAATATGGCGTGTTGATAGAAGGTCAGTTGCTTTTAAAATCGGATCATGCTTTACCTATCTCAGGCTCCATCAAAGCACGGGGAGGCATTTATGAGGTCTTAAAGCATGCTGAAAGGCTGGCATTAGCAAGTGGGAAGCTTCAAGTAACAGATGATTATGAACGACTAGCATCAGCGGAGTTTCAGTCCTTCTTTCAGCAATATACCATTGCGGTTGGCTCTACTGGAAATTTAGGTTTAAGTATCGGCATTATAGGCAAGAAGCTCGGCTTTAATGTCGTTGTACATATGTCGAGTGATGCCAAGGAATGGAAAAAAGCTTTACTTAGGGAGAAAGGTGCCACGGTAGTTGAATATGAGGCTGATTACAGTGTTGCCGTTGAACAGGGGCGTCAAGAAGCAGAATTAGATCCTATATGTCATTTCATTGATGATGAAAATTCAAAGGATCTATTTGCAGGCTATGCAGTCGCAGCATTGCGTTTAAAAGGGCAATTAGAAAACATGAACATACCAGTCAGTGTCACACATCCATTGTTTGTGTATTTACCGTGTGGGGTAGGGGGAGGACCAGGCGGTGTTGCCTACGGATTACGAGAAATATTTGGCGAACATGTGCATATTTTCTTCGCAGAACCTGTTGCCTCACCTTGTATGACGCTAGGCTTAATGACTGGACTTCATGATGCTATCAGTGTAGAGGATATAGAATTAGATAATAAAACCGAAGCAGATGGTCTTGCAGTGGGTCGCGCCTCCAAGTTTGTAGGAAAAGTAATGGAGACGTATATAAGTGGCTGCTATACAGTGACAGATGAAGAGTTGTTTACCTCTTTAGGTTTAGCTATCGATAGCGAAAAACTATTTTTAGAGCCATCTGCACATGCAGGAATGTTTGGCGCTATTCGCTTGTCCCAAAAAGGTCAACACTATTTAGCTCAGCGCGGACTAACAAAGCATATGGCGCAGGCAACCCATCTTGTGTGGGCAACAGGTGGCAGTATGGTCCCAGACAGCATGCGTGCTACGTATTTGGCTAAGAGCAGAGATTTAGTTTGAAAATGATGATACTTTTTGTTCGAACAGGGAAAGTCTTGCCCCAATCAAGTTATTCGAAAGCGCAAAAACAGGTGAAGAAAAATTCTTCACTTGTTTTCTTATTATTAACGTTGCAATGCTTTACGTTGAGCTGCTAAATATACTTCTTGAGCTGCAAGGACGCCTGCGCCTGGCTGGAAGTCATAAGCGAAGTCTTGGAGCCCCGCCTCCAATAAGGATACGGCTTGTAGTATATCACTTGGGAAGCAATAGCCCATATGGCCGAATCTGAAAATTTTACCTTGTAGATGACCAAGACCACCTGCAAAATCTAAGTGATATTGCTGCTTAAGGTGCGATAAAAATTCACCAAGCTCAACCCCCTTTGGTGCCTTAATAGCCGTAATGGTAGGGGAGGCGTATTGATTTTCAGTTAAGAGCTCGAGGTGTAAAGCTTTCATAGCACTACGTACCATGTTTTTCATCAGCTCGTGACGGGCAATGGTCTGTGAGAAGCCGCCTTCCTGTTCAATTAGCTGACAAACCTCATGCAGGCCATCAATAAGCGTGATAGCAGGAGTATTTGGCGTCATCCCCTTTTCTGCCCAACTACGATAACTTAATAGATTTAAATAATATGCTGGCGTTTGATTGTCTTCAATGACTTGCCAAGCTTTTTCGCTCACACTAACAAGAGAGAGTCCAGGCGGAAGCATCATCGCTTTTTGCGAGCCTGTCACGAGAATATCAATACCCCAAGCATCCATTTCAGCAGGCGCGCCACCGATGCAGCTTACGCCATCCACGATAACGAGAGCATCAGTTTCGTCATGAATCACTTGTGCTAATTCAGCGACTGGATTTAAAATGCCTGTAGATGTTTCGTTATATGTGACGAAAACCGCTTTAATATTTTGTAATGGCTGTAAAAATGCTCGTAGCTCCTCAGGAGTGCAAGCTTGTCCCCATTCTTTTTCGAGCTTATGTACATGGAAGCCATATTGCTCACAAATGGAAACGAAATAGTCACCGAATGCCCCAACAGTAATGACCACAACTTCTTCACCGGCCGCAACCGTATTGACTGCCGCAGCTTCAAGTGCAGCTGTCCCGCCTGATGGCAAGAGTAAAATGTCCTGTGTCGTGCCAAAGACAGGCTTTACGGCTTCAATCGTCTCCCGGTATAATTCCACAAATTCTTGACTCCGATGACTAAAAATATCTCGATTCATTGCCAATTGAACTCTCTTTGGAATCGGTGTTGGTCCCGGATGTCTTAAAATATTTTCATACATATTATCAATCCCCTTTACTTGACAGAAATTCAAAATTTTCTAACTATAATAATAACATACTTCTTGTATAGGCTAGCTGCTTTTTTAATAAATAATGGAAGAGATTGTCATGATTCTATAAATTGAAAAGGAGACCAAGAATATGGAAACAATGAAGCACTATCCATTTATCTATTTTTTGTACGAACGCAATCAGGTGCTTGTATATAAAATTCAAACACTCGATTACATCACATTAGCAAATGTCGTGGAAAAGGGAGAATGGGAGGGGTATGAGCTTCTGCCATCAGAGCCATTTACAACATTTCGGCATGAACAAAGTGATCCTAAAGAGGGATGGTCTTTTTGGGTTGCGGCGGAACACCTTAGTCATTTGGTAGACACCATTAATGATTATATTCAGCTTCAAAGAAAGAGTATGATGACAACAACTGCCCAAGTTGTACATATTGTTTGCTCAGAATTGCAGCAGGCTCCTTACGAGTGGCACTTGCTCCGCCTAAATATGTCATTGGCTTTCCAGAGGATTTGTCTATCGGACCGCTGTGGAAGCTTGATGAAGAAAGAGGACAAGCATGCCGCCAAAAGTGGTTAATGGAAAATAGTAATGATGAGGTGGATAACTTTGTTGGTCATAATAAATTAAAAGAGGCAATTCGAGAGATACGGGATATTCCGAGTCACCTACCTATCTATATTTGGTGTGGGGACAATATAGAAGAACAATGTGGGCTTCGGTTTTTCCTCTATTTATTGCGTGATCAACACAATGAAATATTTCTTATACATACAAATGGACAGCAAGTGATCGAACGTCAGTGGAATCCAAATCTGTATGAAAAAAAGAGATTATCAGTAAAAGAACGTCTAAAATTTCTACAGCAATGGGAAGGTCTGGCAGAATCAACGGCAGTGCTTCGTCAATGGGAGCAACAGCATATTCAAGAGGTGTCTGAAAATTTTTATGACTCTCTCATCGTGAAGAGGCTAAAAGAAATGCATCAGGAACAGGGACATGTGGATTTTATTCAAACTGGAACATTTCTTTTAGAGCTACTTGCTAGAATGGATGAATCGCCAAACATCTTTTATTTAGAATATAGAATTCGATATTTAATCTATAATGGCACCCTAGCATTAAAAGGTATTCCTAAATCTATGTGGGATTATTATGTGAAAATATGCCAAAAAACCTCTTTAGTCTGAAGACTTAAAGAGGTTTTAGGATAGTGAACTAGACAGCGAATGGTCTGTTCATTCGCATTAAACCGTAAATAGCAAAGAACAACCCGCCTGTAATAACCATTAGAATCGTGTAAAGTACAGCCTTACCAGTTTCACCACACCAGCGATAGAATAGGCGATATGTGAAATACAATGTAAAGCCCACCATACCTATAGATGCGAGTAAACCGATAACTGGTATAAACGAAACGATAAACAAGCCTGCATAAATAAGGGTATTTTTTAGAGCTGTTGCACGAATCGATTCTCGATTATCTCCACCGGCAGTCAGTAGGAAAAGGCTGTATACATTAATGATAGGAATCCAAGCAATATAGGCTACATCTCCAAAACCATTTGTTTTAGATGTCATAAAATAAATGAGTGCACTAATAATGTAGGCGATTAGCCCAAGAACTAGAGATGCTAAAATTACGATAATAAATAAGCCTCCCATGGCTGCATCCAAATCAGAGTTATAATAATTATAGTCCATCAGAAAAACCTCCCTTCTTAAGAAAATACCTCCTAATGATACCAATCCTATTATGTTTAATCTACAACCATTTATATGTAATTTTTAGTAGAAACGGCACAAATGTACTAGAAAGAAATTTTTTATTCATTCTTTTATGATGATTTTTTGAGTAATGAATGAAAGAAATGCAAAAAATATCCTTGGGAAAATGAATATGCTAGTTTAGGAGAATCATTTTTAAAGTTTTTCACCTTGTACTGCTTACAAACATTACTATCCTATGTTTGTAGTGGTATCTGACATGCCATTTTATTCAGAAAAAAGTCACCTTCCCATATAGAAAGGTGACAACAATTTTACATGTATTACATGAATTTGGCGATATGCTCTAGCTCAATACGTGAAGAATTATAGGCAGGGGCTGCTGCTTTACCAATCGCAATTAAAATAACGGGTACGATATGATCGGCTAATTCAAAATGTTTGGTGAAGGCTTCTTTATTGAAGCCGCCCATTGGTACTGTATCATAGCCCATGTCTTTTGCTAAAAGCATGATCTGCATGGAAATGAGTCCAGCATCAAATGTAACGATATTCTTTAAAACCTCCTGAGGAAGCTGAGAATATAAGTTCATTGAATTATTAATCATTAAATCCTTTGTTGCTTCATTAATATAACCAAGATCGAAATTTTTTGTAAAGATCGATTCAGCATTTTCGTACATTTTTGTATCGCCTAGGACAGCAATAACAGCTGAGGAAGTTTCCACTTGCTCTTGATTGTTAGCAATGGCACGCAACTCTTTTTTCATTGCCTCATCTTGAATGACTATAAAGCGCCATGGCTGTAAGTTACTTGAAGATGGTGCAGAAGTGGCTTCTACTAGTAGTTCCTCTAGTTGTTCTTGAGGAATTTTATAATTTTCGTCGTATTTACGAACAGATTTACGGTCATGCATAACTTTATTTAAATTGCTTTTTGTCACTGTCATTTATTTTGACTCCTTCATTATAAGATGCGTTTTTACTATACGATAAATGATTTCAAATTCCAAGTAAATTGCTCGAATTAAAGAGTCTTGAATATAGGATTTTCGATGAGGTGGTGATCGCCTAAATGTCATGACGCATCAAGCTCAAAATTTGCAAGAAGCAACAACTGTATTTTTCATGCTTTTGATAGAATCTATCTTTGGTCTTAGAAAATATGTATTGGAACGAAGGACGGCGAATCCTGTGGGAAAAGTGGTAGTTGAGGTCGTGGATAGAGGGGATATTTTCTGATGGGAGGGATGTAGCTCGAAACTGTCCAGCCGTAGTGATAATCGCTAAAAAAGACTATAGATCCACTCAACTTTTTTGAGCTTGTCTACAGTCTGAAGGGCAACCCTCACTATCTTAATTTAAATGCCTCCCATTCTATATGGCTAGTAGGAGCGGACGATTTGAAGTGCTTCATCATTTTTTCGGGTCCACATAGATAAATACTTGTATGAGCTGGTATGGTCAGCTGGTCAAAAGAAAGTCTGTCCACCTGAGATGTATCTATAAAAGTGACCGTAAATTGCTCATTGGATTGCGCATAGTCCAGTAAAAAATCTTTATAAACAATATTATCTACACCATGAAAGGAATAATATAAATCGATTTTCTTAGTTGGCTTTGTTTGCAAATAGGCGATAAATGGCGTAATGCCAATGCCCCCAGCAATCCAAAGTTGTTGATTGGCTCCTTTGGCAAAGTCAAGATGACCAAAAGGACCATCAATGGCAACAGGGGTATCCACTTGTATTTCATTGTAGACCTGCTTTGTAAAATCGCCGACAGCTTTGATTGTCACCCTAATTGTTATTCCATCCCCACCAGAAATAGAGAAGGGGTGTGGTGCTTTTTCAATGCCTTCCTGAAAGATTTTTAGAAAGAGAAATTGTCCAGGGCGGTAATGAAGTTTTTTCGTGAGGGTTAGCTCTAATTCGATAACATGGGCATTCAATTTTTGAATGTTGGAAATAGTTCCGTTATACGGGAAGAACATATCTTGATACATGGTCATCATATACAGGGCAGACATAAATCCAATGGTTGTCGTAAGAGCTGTGAAAATACCTAATGCTGAAGGCTGTAATAAATCATATTCGCTCGAAAAATAAGTATGGTAAATGCCCAATGTATAAGGAAGCAGCAATAAGCGGTGTAGCCAACGCCAATGCTCATATTTTAAAAATTTTGCTAGGAATGCGAGGGCGATCAGAATAATAAAGCCATATTGTGCGAACTCACCAAGCTCTTTCGCCCATTCACGAAAAGATGTTTGTGGCAGATCTTCATCGGGAACCATTTTTTGCAATTGTCCATGGATAATGATGAACGCAAGTGAAAGCATGGCCAAAACTTTATGATAAAAATTTAGGCGCTCTAGCCCATGGAACCAGCGCTCTAATATTTTCATTCTTGTAGAGAAAAGAAACACAAGGAAGAGTCCTGTAATCGCTAAGCCTCCAATAATATGGGCAAGCTTGTTCAGTGGATGAATGGGTGTCAGCGGTGTAGCAAAATACCAAAGGCATGCGCTACTTCCCATCGCCAATATAATAAGTAGTAGTCCTCTATACGCTTTCATAAATAACCTCCATTCTTATTTTTAACCATATATTTTATGGCTATACAATTATTGGATGAAAATATTTTAGATCGTACGTTCGGAATGTATGTTCCCTTTTGGGCATATGTATGTTACATTAAGAAGGTTCGCAAAATGCGTAAGAAGGGTGGAAGTAATTTATGCAAGGGAATACCCATATTGTTGGGGGCATTACAGCAAGTCTAGCCTTTGCACAAATTTCTAATGATAATCCGCTTGTTTTGGTAGGGGCAGGCGTTATCGGTGCATTACTTCCAGATATTTGCCATGGTGGTAGCAAAATCGGAAGGAAGCTTCCCATCATTTCAAAAATGGTTAATTCGTTGTTTGGACATCGTTCCTTTACACATAGTTTACTGTTTTTATTTTTGATGGGGATGCTACTACATACATTTATACCGTATAAATCCATTACAATAGGTATTTTATTAGGGATGGCAAGTCATGTTTTACTGGATATGGGGACCAAAAAGGGTGTTAAACTATTTTTCCCAGTATCCATTTCGGTGCGTCTACCACTTACTACAAAAACAGGTAGTAAAGTTGAAAAAGTAGTGTTTACATTGCTAACAATGCTCTCAGTCTTTTTTAGCTATGAAATTATTGTGCAGCTTCTTGCTACTATTTAAGCAAAGAAACCCCTAAGAGTGTAAGATGCTCCCCATTAGGTAGGCAGACAAAAACATCTGTTTATCTATGGGGAGTATTTTTTTGTAAGCTGCTTTGTTTTTTTTGTGAGTTGAAGCTTTGAAAGTATGCTAAAACAATGGGGGATTGTCCATAATTTTTATGAAGGTTTTTCATTAAAAAATATCTGAAACTAGCGATTGACCTTTGCGTAACGCAAACCTTTATAATAAGTGCTGCTCAAAAAGGAACCCCTGTACGAGAAAATTCTCATGCAGGGGTTTTATAGGTTGTGCATCTTATTGGGTTATGCTAGAAATGCAGGCCACTCATCAGTCAGCCTGTACCTCTTCGACCGTTTGTTCAACCTCTGTTCGTGTAATTTTTTCACGACCATCTTGCATGGCTTTCAATGTTTTATGCGCTAATGCAAGTGGTAATCGACAAAATAATAATACGGTGCGTTTATTAATATCTTTCATATAAAGATCAGCTTTTGCGAGATTTTCCTCTGCATAAGCAAATAAGTCCTCGCGTGTCCAGCCGTCAGGAACGAAACTTACGCCACGCTCATCCATATCCTCATGCTGATTGCGTAAAATATTGACAGCCTGGAGACCTCGACCATAGCCAATTGCTAAATCTCGATCTGTTTGAATGTCTGCACCCCACGCCCAAAGCTCAGACAGCATTGTCCCAACAAGCCCTGCTACGTAGTATGTATAATCATCTAAATCCTCGCGTGTATGCACCTGCCAATTAGCTTTAGACCACTTCGCCATACCAAAGGCCATTTCACTTGTAGAGGCTTGGACAATTTTTCGTGATTCCTCAGGGCAGAATGTTAGCCAATCTGCTAAGCGGAGGGTTACCTCAGGTAACTGTGCCGCATAAGGCGCTAACAATTCTTGATATGACTCATCATTAAATGTGTCCTTTAAAAGGTCACTAGTTGCTGATAATAAATCAAACTTTACATCATTGGAAAGCTGTTCATGATCTTCTATTTCATCAATGGCGCGCATTGCTAAATAGGCAGCTGCTACCGATACCTTTAAATCATTTTTTAAGAAAGTGATAGGTATATAAAAAGTGCGACTTGTGTCTTTTAAAACTTGCATCGCCTCTTTATAAAGTCTTTTTTGATCTTTCACTTGTATTCCTCCGTTCAAATGGTTCCACATCTATAGTATATCGTATCGTAAAAATGGGGAAAGATAAAACAGATTGTTCATGATTATGGAGATATTCTTTGAAAACGGTTACTAAAAATGATATAGTTTAATAGTAAACTATTTAGACATATACTTTTATTGTGGTCTAAAAGTGTCGGTTTATACTAGTACGACAGACAAATTTCAAGTGAGAGGAAGTATAAAGTAATGGGACGTTTAAATAATAAAATCGCAATGATTACAGGTGGAGCATCTGGAATGGGGGCAGCGATGGCAAAATTGTTTGCACAAGAAGGGGCTACAGTCATTGCAGCGGATATTAACGAGGAGAACCTAGCGAAAATTTCAGAGCTAGAAAATGTAGAGGGTATGAAATTAGATGTTTCTTCTGACGAAAACTGGGCAGAAGTGACAAAAGCGATTGTCGAAAAATATGGCCGTATTGATATTTTAATTAACAATGCTGGTATTTCTTCCGAAAAAGGTCCAGATGAAATTACACAAGCGGACTGGACAATCATGCATAATATCAATGCTTTTGGTCCATTCCTTGGCATAAAATATGCAGCTAAATATATGAAGGAAGCAGGAAAGGGCTCAATCGTTAATACATCATCTTACACGGCGATTATTGGTGCAGGCTTCAATGCATATACGGCATCTAAAGGTTCTTTACGTGCGATCGCTCGTGCAGCAGCTTCCGAGCTTGGTGCTTTCAATGTCCGTGTCAATACGGTATTCCCAGGTGTTATTGAAACACCGATGACAGCAAAATTATCGGAAGCAAAAGAAGCTATGGATATGTTAGTAAAAACTACGCCAATGGGACGTCTTGGTCAACCAGAAGAAGTGGCGAATGCAATCTTATTTTTAGCATCCGATGAAGCCTCTTATATTACAGGTGCTGAGTTAGTTATTGATGGTGGTTATTCAGCTCGTTAATTAATAGTAAAGGATAAGAAAGTGGAAATGCCTGTGTTCAAGCAGTGCATTTTCACTTTTTTTGTTTTTTTAGTAGAATGATGTTAAAGTATTATAATTCGTCAAGATCCCGCTGTTGATTAGAAAAATTTTGATAATTTTCGTGTTTTTTTCATGATTGTTTATGAAGTTATTGCACAATCATTTCAACAGCGTTAAAGTTTAGAAAGGGCGAAAATGTCATTACAAGATTTGGGGGACTGTACGAAGCATTATGGTTTCGTATAATAACTAGTTAGTCAGGATTTTGGCACACAAAAAACTCCTTGCAAAATCCTTGACACCAATGAAGGCATGAAACTTAAATAGTTGCCTGACTACTAGCGTAATGGTCATTAGGTAGATGAGATTACGTAATAAACACAAAGGAGAATAGTATGCCAAAGGCTATAGGTATTGATGCAGGTGGCACATTGACAAAGGTTGCTTATTTAGATGAAGACAATGAACTTATTCTAACAACCTTCCCGTCAAATGATTTGCTGTCTGTGAAAAATTGGATTATTGATCATCCAGATATTGAGGATATTGGTGTGACGGGGGGACGTACAGAACAATTACTTGATGTCATTAAAACGATGAAATCGATTCATTATATAGTAGAATTTGAAGCTACATTAAAAGGTGTTCGTTTTTTATTAAATAAAGAAGGCTACTTGTTTGAACGTAGTATGATTACTAATATCGGAACAGGAACTTCTATACATTATATGGAAGATAATACACATATACGCGTTGGTGGGACAGGCGTTGGTGGCGGTACATTAATAGGATTGTCAGCGCTTACAACAGGCATTACAGACTATAATGAAATTCGTGAAATGGCTGCTAACGGTAATCGAGAAAGTATCGATTTATTGGTCAAGGACATTTACCAAGGAATGGACACACCGATTGATGGTCATTTAACTGCTAGTAATTTTGGTAAAGTGGGCATTACACAATCATTGAAGCATCCTGCTGAGGATATTATTGCCACTGTACAGGGACTCGTTGGCGAAGTGATTACAACATTAAGTATTCAATATGCCGAGGAAAAAAATACACAGCATATCGTCTATATTGGATCGACTCTCAGCAATAATGAGCATCTTACCCGCGTAATTGCCAATTATACACGCACGAAAAAGCATACACCTGTCTTTATTAATGATCATGGCTTTTCTGGAGCTGTGGGAGCATTATTGAATATAACGGAATATACAATTGTTTAAAGACAGATAAGAATGAACATGACTAACGGGAGTTAGTGGTGTTCATTTTTTTTTTTACAAAAATGCCCGAAAAAAAGACCTCATATAAACGGTAGTACATGAGCAAATTATAGGTAGGAGGTGATATCTGTGGGCAACCGAAATAATAAAAACAGCAAAAAAACAATGAATGCCAGAACGCATAATCCTTTTGGCACCTACAAAAGCAAAGACCTCGATAGAAGTAATAGTAATAATAACAACCCGAATGACAACTTGAATGAGGAGTTCGCGGCAGAATTTGATGCGAAGGCCAAAAATAAAAACAATAAAACGAATCATGATAAAAATCAACAATCCAATAAAAAAAGCTAATTATTATTTGGAGGTGTAAGCAATGGCGAAGAAAAGAAAAACAAGCTTTAAAAAGAAAAAGAAAGAGGATACACATAAAAAGAATGATCGGGAAGAATACTCAGCAGAGTTCAACCAAGTCATTCATAATAATCCTCAACAGCCAAAACAATAAACACTTCAGCTCCATAAGTAAAAGCTTGTGGAGCTCTTATTTTTTACTTGGTTCATCATTCTATACCGTCTAATGAGGAGGGTTTTCTGTGAAAAAAGTGTATGTAATGCTTGGACTTCTGTTTGCCGTGCCATTACATATCCCTGAGATGGTTTTGGCACAGCAAGAAACACCTGCCTATGCGAAGTGGGGAAAGATGGCGGTAGAAGAAGTGAAGGGGAAGTATCCTCATGCCAAGATTGTGGATTATTTACATGAGGGCAAGGAAGTACATGGGGCGTCAACCATTGAAAAATTTAAGCTTTGGCTGAAGCAACCTGACAAAGAATTTGGAGTTCATGTAAGAATTAGCTATCTTACCTCAACGCAAGAAGTAGAAAAAATTGAATTACAGGAAAGCCAGTCATAAAAAAGGGGATGCCTATGTTTAGGCATCCTCAATGCTTATCCCTCTAATTTTTGAATAAATTCACGCATAAGCCCTGGTAAATCTGGCCACGCATGTCCGCTTATTAAGTTTCCATCTGTGTGAAGATTGGCATCAATGTAAGTGGCTCCTGCTATTTGGACTTCAGGCTTGCAGGCAATATAGGCTGTTAGTTCGCGCCCTTTTAGTATATCGGGGATGGTTGCAAAAATTTGTGCTGCGTGACAAACAGCGGCAATCGGTTTATTGGTTTCAAAGAAATGGCTAACAAGTGTTGGTACATGCTCATTTAAACGAATATATTCTGGCGCCCTACCACCTGGAATTATTAATCCATCAAATTGTGATGGATCAATATCTGCAAAAGAAGCATGTGCCTCTAAGCCATAGGCAGGACGTTCAATATACGTATCGACGCCCTCTACAAAGTCATGTAAGACAGTTTGTAATTTCTTTGCGGATGGTGCAGCAATTGTGACATCAAAACCTGCCTCAAGACAACGATAATAAGGATAAAAAATCTCTAAAGCTTCTACTGCATCTCCTGCTAGTATTAAAACCTTTTTCCCCATGATTCCATCTCCTTTTCATTGTGAATCTCCTTGCTTAATTCGACATATGCAAAAAATTTCCTGCAAACATAGAACGACCTTTGCCAAATTAGTTACTTTACAAAGAAAAAAATGAAGCGTATAGTTTATTTAGCTAGGTAAATAATTTTAGGAGGTAGACCAGATGAATCCAATATTCCATGCTTTATTCCAAAAAAGCCGGTATTTAACGAACTGCTTAAATGAAGTTTTGAAGCAGCATCATTTATATAGCTCACAGTGGACCATTTTATATTGTTTACATAAAAACGGGCCTATGACCTTAACGCAAATATGGAAATATTTAAATGTAGAGGCACCAAGCATTACAAGAGCTATCACACGATTAGAAACTTTAGGCTGGGTGGAACGATTAGACGGGGAGGATAAGCGTGAAAAAATTGTAACCTTAACTGCACAGGCCAATGAGCGCTTACCAGCCATTACAGAAACGATTTTAGCGTTTGAGGAAGAAATGGTAGGATCACTGACGGCTGAGGAACAGCAGCAGTTTATGATATTACTGGAAAAAATGAAAGGTTGATTGACATGCAGCAAGAGGAAAATACACAAATATGGACAAAGCGGTTCATTAGTCTCTTTTTAACAAATATCTCAGTCTTTTTTGTTTTCTATGGGCTAGTTACGACTTTGCCGCTTTATGCCATCGGTGAACTACACCAAACGGATAAGGAAGCTGGCTTATTATTGTCAGGTTTTTTACTTTCAGCGATTATTGTGCGTCCATTTTCAGGTAAATTATTAGATGTGTTTGGAAAGAAAAAATTGCTAGTGCTATCCATAGCCGGCTATTTTATTTGTACTGTTTTATATTTATTCATACATCCATTTGGACTTTTACTTGGTCTTCGTTTTATTCAGGGGATTTTCTTTAGTATTATTACAACAGCCGCAGGATCATTAGCTGCAGATATTGTACCAGCTAAGCGAAAAGGGGCAGGCTTAGGTTATTTCACGATGTCTACCAATCTAGCTGTTGTCATTGGGCCATTTATCGGCCTCTTATTAATTCAATATAGCACTTTTAACGTGTTATTTATTATCATGAGTATTTGTATATTAGCTGGGGGCATTTTAGCATTAACGGTTAATACCGACGATTTACCGCAGCCAACACATAAAGGGAAATTAACGTTCACCTTCCACGATTTATTTGAGCGTAAGGCTTTGCCCGTTGCAGCCATCGCTAGTTTAGTAGCATTTTCCTATGCAAGTGTTTTATCATTTTTATCGGTTTATGCACAGCAGAAAGATTTAATGGCGGTTGCCAGTCTTTTTTATGCCGTGTTTGCAGCAGCTATGTTAATTACACGTCCATATACAGGTAAACTTTATGATACAAAGGGGCCTCAATTTGTCATACTTCCTGGTATTATCTCTTTTGCTATCGGACTTATCATGTTAGCCTTCGTTGAAGGACCTATCTTATTTTTGAGTGCAGCTATTTTTGTAGGCTTTGGCTACGGAGCAGTAACAACTAGCTTACAAGCTTTAGCCGTTCAATCAACAGCCATCCAACGAAGCGGTTACGCAACAGCAACCTATTTCACGATGTTTGATCTTGGAATTGCCCTAGGTTCTTATGTATTAGGAATGGTAGCCGTACAGGCAGGGTATGCTTCTGTTTACTTATCAGGAGCCGGATTATTAGGAGTGGTCTTTATCATTTATCTCCTACGTCTTGCAAAGATAAAGCCGAAAAAAGTAGTGAATATATAGTAAAACAGTTGGGACACACCCAACTGTTTTTTGCTTTTATTATAAACGACCATAGCCAACGAAATGTTTTTTCCAATAGGCGTTATTTATATTAGCAATAGTAACGCCCCCATTACTAGCATTGATCATTTGATTATTGCCAATATAGATGCCGGCATGAGAAATTCCTGCTTTATATGTATTAGCAAAAAACACGATATCTCCGACTTGAGGTGAACTTACTTTTTTAGCGGACTGATAAAATCCAGCTGCCGTTTTACGTGGTGTTGACTTACCAGCTTGATTAAGGACATAGGTGATATAGCCTGAGCAGTCAAAGCCTGTGCTCGGTTTTACCCCACCAAATGTATATTTGACACCTAATTGTTGCTTGGCGACCTGAAGTAATTTGGACGACGCGTTCGGTGTGGTAGACAGTTGTTGATGGATCGTTAATTTTTGTCCAACATAAATATTGGAAGACGATAAATGATTTAAGTTCATCAATGTTTGATAGGATACACCGTGATGATTGGCAATCTTCCATAAGGAATCACCAGATTGAACGGTATAGGTCGCAGCTGATGCTGATTCTACTGTTGAAAAAAGTACGGATGCGCTTAATGCCAATGCCGCTAATTTCATGCCCCATCTATACTTTTTACTGCTCTTCATGCTTTCTTTCCTCCTATAATGTTAAAATTTAATACGAAATTGATTTTAACATCATATTATTACAGTTAGATGTCAATAAAATAACAATACAAAGACTTTTTACAATGGGATGAACATGGTTTTTTTCTGATGATTTAGGGCTAGATGGGGGGAGACAA
This sequence comes from Lysinibacillus fusiformis, assembly GCF_003049525.1. Classification (GTDB taxonomy): domain Bacteria; phylum Bacillota; class Bacilli; order Bacillales_A; family Planococcaceae; genus Lysinibacillus; species Lysinibacillus fusiformis. Next base: position 331,461 of record NZ_PYWL01000002.1, read on the forward strand.
TGACCTGCTGAAGTTTGATCTAATCGGAGAACAAATGGTTTAAATAAGAAGGGAGAAAACCAAATAACCAGATACTCAAATGAGTACCTGGTTTGATTTTATTCTAATCCTAATTGAGTTTTGTTCATTAATTTACCACCTTGAAACATTAACGAGGCATTGGCACCTAAGGATTTACCATTATAAGTATACATAACGATATCCCCTGATTCAGAAAGAACCGCACCTTCGCCACCAAGGATATCGAATACTTGTTCTTTTGTCATTCCATTTTCTAGCTTGTTAAATTGGTCAAGAGTAATTTGGATATCAGACGTTTCAACACCGAATTGTGCTTTATTGATTAACTTACCACCTTGGAACATCATTGTAGAAGATGACATGACGCCATCTGTTTCAAATTCGTACATAACAGTGTGGTGAGGTTCACCAGCTGAGCCTGTTTCAGACATAATATTGCCCTCGGCACCAACAATTTTTACAACTTCTTCGTATGTCATGCCATCTTTAATTTGTTTGAATTTTTCTTCTGTCAATTTACCTTCTTCTTTTGCAGCTGGTGCGGATGCTTCTAGTTTAGAATCATTTGTTGATTCATCCTTTGTAGCGGTCTCTCCACATCCAGCTAAGCCAAGACTTAATAATAGTGCCGTGCTAAAAATGAGTTTTTTCTTCATAATGAATTCCCCTTTAATTAAAAGTATTATTAAATTGTATCAATAATGGAAGGTATTGTCATTATGTAAAAAACAACCTATTTTTATCTAGCATATCAGGGTTAATTAATATTTTTCTTTAGGCACAATGGAGGTTTCAATTCCATTATTCCATGTTCTGAATAGCATGATGGCAAGACATAAAGCAATGATTACTGCACCCAATCCTACCCAATTCAAATTTAGGACGGAGGTATGGCTGATGACAAGCCCGCCTAATCCAGAGCCTAGCGCAAAACCAAATTGAATAAAGGACGTATTGATGCTTAGGGCAATATCTGGATTTCGAGGTACCAAGGTGACCAAAAATAACTGCTGAGCAGGGGAAATACTCCATGTTGCTAGCATCAATATCATGAGAACTAAGATCAACACAAAGAGATGGAAGCCCGCTAGCGTGAATAAAAGTAAGGTTACTCCCTGTAAGAACAGTCCGAAATAAATGGTGAATTTCGAACCTTTTGTATCTGCTAATTGTCCGCCCATTCTTGATCCCATGAAGCTACAAATTCCTGCTAGAAATAGAATGCCACTAATTTCAGTTATGGAAAGGGTGGATGTGGCTTGCAAGAAGGGCGTAATATACGTGAATAGAGTAGCGTATCCACCGATATAAAATATAGTAATAGCCAGGGCAGTGAGAATTTTTGGGTCTTTTAAAATAGAGAGCTGCATTCTAAGGGTAACAGTTTCTTCTTCTTTGATTGCTGGAACCCTTTTATAAACAGTTAGCCATGGGAGAATCGTTAATAAACCGATCAAAATAAACAAAACTCTCCATCCAAACATTTCACTAAAAAAGGTACCGATCGGAACACCAAGCACGAGTGAGCTACTTAGACCCATCAAAATAATCCCGATTGCACGGCCTCTTTTTTCTTCTTCAACTAGTCGTGTAGCTACTGCCATGGCTACCACTGTAGCAATTCCTCCGCTAACCCCTTGCATAATTCGTATCCACAGTGCTGCTTCATAAGCAGGACTTATAAACATTAGTACGTTGCTGACAATAAACACACCTATAGTTATAATGAGTAGCTTTTTACGGTCCATATTGATCGTGAGGGCGATTAGAATGGGCGCGATAATGGCCGCAGCGAGGGCAAATACTGTCACCAATAACCCAGCTTCCGAAACGGTTACTCCAAAGTCTACGGCAATCATTTCAATTACTCCTGTAATAATGTACTCAACAGTTCCGATAAGGAAAACAACAAATGCTAAAATATAGATAATCATATTATTTTTCAACACAATTCCCTCCGCCTTTTTAGTTTCTCTCTATAATGGGAATCTGTATTTCCATTAATTGCGCACCCTGTGAGGTAGGTAAATATATTTCCCTACCAGGTTCGTTTTCTTTAATCTGAAAGTTGTTTTTTTCAATCCATTTAGCTAAGTCTACACAGGCTGTACTAGCAAAATGAGAATCCGAGCGAAAGGTCAAGGTTGCCATCATCGGCTCAGAGGGAAGTGTTCGTAATTGAAATGTATCTGGATACGATGGAAGCTCCCGGCTTAAAAAATAACCGACTTCAAATTCGAACTCATCTTCTGGGTCCTCTATTTCTTTCCATAAAACGACCTGAGGACTTTGAGTCAATTGGCGAGTTTCCTTTAGTAATATGTGATTAAATGTCCGAAATAGATCCGGAATGTCTTCTTCTCTTCCGTGCGCCTTCAAAGAAAGGAACTGCTGGGTATCTTCAGCCTTGATCCTGATTTCTTGTACGGTTTCTACTTGCCCCTCACTTTCTAAAAGCTGCATACGTTCCTCAATCCGAGCAAGCTTGGCTTGTTCCATATCAATAATGCGTTGGATTTCACTTTTTTTTAGCTTAAACATCCCTTGAATATCCTTGAATGTAATATCCTCATGGAGCAAATGAATGATTTGTGGCAAAGTGAATCCTAATTCCTTATAAATAAAAATACGATTGATTTCAAGTAGCTGGTCTGCGGAATAGTAACGATAGCCAGTTTCATGATCCACCTTTCTTGGCTTTAATAGGCCGATTTGATCATAGTAGCGCAATGTTTTTAAGGATACTTTGCTTAGCCTAGAAAACACACTAATTTTAAACAAAATATCACCTCCAATCTCTATCATAATGGAAGTATATAGTTTCCCGTGCAGGGGAAAGTCAAGAGCAAAATAATTTTTATTCAAGCAGGAACATTTTTAGGTTTTGATCTATAAATTCAGAATCTGGCTCATGCTGTCCAATCCCTGCACAATGTCCCCATTTCGATTCGATAGGGAGGAAGCGGGCATTTGGCATATGTAGTGCATCATAGTTATTATCCTCTGGAGGAAAGAAAAGATCTGTACTTCCTGGCATGACCAATGCACGAGCTGTAATCTTGCTTAATGCCAGCTCGAAATCACCATCATACATCGCATTGGTACTAATATTCCCCGTAATGCCAGTACGTAGCATGGAGATCAGATCATTGGCATCAAAGCTTAAAAACACTTGATCCCAGTAATCTACGAGATATTCCTCCAGCGTTTCATAGCCTTCTTGCCGATAGAGCTGTTCTAAATAATAAGCCTGTGAGAAGCCCCAAGCTGCATAGACACGTCCCATGGCAGCCAATCCTACTTTAGGTTGCTCGGTGTAAAAACCATTTTTCCAGCTAGAATCAGCTTGAAGGGCAGCAATCATTCCTTCAAATACAACCTTGGCATGTGGTCTGGTCATGGCAGTCCCTCCGAATGGAGCGATTCGTTCGACCATATCAGGGTAGCTTGCTCCCCACTGAAAGGTTTGTACAGCCCCTAACGACCAACCAACGACGAGCGCTATTTTGGTAATACCAAACTTTTGAGTAACCAATTGATGCTGTAGTCGCACATTATCATAAATTGAAATGAGGGGGAAATTTGCTTGATGATAGGGTGCTGGTGTATTACTTGGAGAAGAGGATAATCCATTGCCAAGCATATTCGGTATGATGATAAAATACTTTTCTGGGTCCAGTGCCTTACCAGTTCCGATTAACCATTCATTATCGGTATGCAAGCCTGCAAACCATGTGGGATAAACAATGACATTATTCTTTTCTGCATTGAGTGTCCCGTATGTTTGATAGGCGAGAACTGCATTTGGCAGTATGTCACCTGATTGTAGCTGAATGTCTCCCAGTTCATAAAGTTCATAATCTCTCATGTGAAAAACTCCCTTTCGTAATTAAAGATGGATTAAATGGCCTTTCTTGTCATTACTCTACGAGAATGCTATTGTTAAGTCAAAGAAACGTTTTTGAATAAAATGTTCATTTTTTTTGAATTACGGGGTGAAATTTACTATGGAATTGCGTCAATTAAAGACCTTTTATACACTTGCTTCGACCCTCAGTTTTAGCCGTACTGCCGAAGTGCAAAACTATGTTCCATCAACGGTTACGATGCAAATGAAGGCATTAGAAGAAGAACTCGGTGTTAAGCTGGTGGATAGATTAGGGAAAAAAGTAATTCTGACCGATGCCGGTAGACGTTTTCTAGATTATGTAGTCCGTATATTGGATGAAATTGAAGAAGCAGAGCATGCCGTTAAGCAATCGGGCGAAATGACGGGGACGTTGGTCATTAGCGCAGATGAAACGTTGTGCACGTACCGCCTGCCTGCTGTTTTGCGTCTGTTTCGCTTACGTTATCCAGGAATTCGGCTCATATTTCGGCCGCTGTCTCATTCGAACTTGAAACAGAGTTTGCGAGAAGGGGACGCGGACATTATTTTTATGCTCGATGAGGACAAAAGCGAGATGGGGTTTTGCGGAGAAAAAATGCAGGATGAGCCCTTTTATATTTTGGTAGCTCCCGATCATCCTTTAGCTTCACGTACTGAATTGGACATTGAAGATTTTAATGGGGAGACCTTTTTGCTGACGGAAAAGGGGTGTTCCTATCGCACATTTTTTGAACGGAGTCTTTCACAAAAGGGTATGGGCGGAATTACCGAATTGGAATTTAACAGTGCTGAGGCCATTAAACAATGTGCGAAAATCGGAATGGGCATCGCGATCTTACCTGAAATGGCTGTGACAGCAGAATTGAGTAGGGGGGAGCTAGTCTCGTTGCCATGGGATATGACAGCCACATCGTTTGCCATCCAAATGTTTTGGCATGAAGAAAAGTGGATTTCGCCTGCCATCCATGCTTTTTTAAACTTGGCACGAGACAGCTTTGTGAATAATAAATAAAAAGGGAGAGCAGTTACGTCTGCTCGCCTTTTAGTTTAGGTTCTTTTGTAAAAATGCCTTTGTCCGTTCGTTTTGTGGGTTCGTAAAGAAGTTTTCCGGGTGGTCGGATTCGATAATTTGTCCATCATCCATAAAGACAACCTTATTGGCTACTTCTCGCGCAAAGCCCATTTCATGTGTAACGACAATCATCGTCATATGGTCTTCAGCTAAGCTTTTCATGACCTTTAATACTTCTCCTGTCAGCTCTGGATCTAAGGCAGACGTTGGCTCATCAAATAATAAAATTTGAGGGTTCATCATTAAAGCACGGGCAATTGCAACTCGTTGCTTTTGACCACCGGATAGATTAGCTGGATAGGCGTTTGCCTTCTCGGAAAGTCCAATTTTTTTCAATAAATCTAGACAACGGCTCGAAATGGCTTCAGCTGATTCTTGTTTTAATAAGCGAGGGGCCATTTCAAGGTTTTGCTGGACTGTTAAGTGGGGGAATAGGTTAAAATGTTGAAAGACCATCCCCATTTTAGCTGTCAGGTTTTTGATTTCCTGAGGCTTGGCATAAACGCCGTCCTGCACAAGATAATCACCATCTACTAAAATACTACCACCATCAATTTCTTCTAAATGAATTAAGCTTCGAAGCATTGTACTTTTACCAGATCCAGAGGGACCAATCACCGCAATGACATCGTTCTTCTCCACTGAAAATGAAATTTGTTTAAGAACCTCCACTTGATTGAAAGATTTCTTTAAGTTTGTTACTGCCATCAATGCCATATAGATCACCTCTATTCAAATATAAAACGTTTTTCTAGCCATTTAAAGAATACGGTCAAGATCAGCGTCATGATTAAATAAATAGCACCAGCAATAAAGAAAGGTACAATCGTAAAGTCACGATTGACGGCTGTTTGTGCAAAATGTAGCAATTCTGGAACAGCTACAGCATAGAGCAGGGCTGTGTCCTTAATTAGCGTAACCGATTCATTCGATAAAGCTGGTAATGCTACGCGAAACATTTGTGGCAAAATGACACGTGTTGTTGTTTGCCATTTTGATAAACCGAGTACTTGTGCTGCCTCATATTGTCCTTTATCGATGGCGAGTAAACCACCACGAAAAATTTCAGCAAAGTAGGCAGCGTAATTTAAAATAAAGCCAAGACATGCGGCTACAAAACGATCCAATACTAAATATTCACCGATTACTGGCAGCATAGGTAGACCAAAGCAAATTAATAATAATTGTAGTAATAGTGGCGTACCACGCATGATATAAATATACGTATGTGCAAGCCAAGAAAGTGGTTTAATACGACTTTTCACTGCGAGTGTTAGTAAAAAGCCAAATGGAATCGATATAAGAATGGCGATGAAAAACAGTATAACTGTCATTTTCGCGCCTTCTAGCATCGGCCATATCATAGTTTGCCAGTAATCTGCCATAGTGATGTCCCTCCAAAAAGAGTAAGAGTTTCGCAGAGGAAACTCTTACAATAAATATCCTGTCCTTATTTTAAAACTTTATCCTCACCGAACCATTTTGTTGAAATGTCAGCTGCTGTACCATCTTCATTCATTTTGTCTAATGCAGCTTGCAGTTTTTCCAATAATGCTTCGTTCCCTGGTTTTACACCAATACCGTATTGTTCGGGAGCAAGTGATTCCTCTAATAATTTAAATGTATCAGGCTCTTGTGTCATGTAATATTCTGCTACAACAGCATCAATTACGACGGCATCAACACGACCTGTTTTTAAGTCTGATAAAGCTAAAACGTTATCCGAGAATTCTGTAATGGTTTTCACTTCTTTATGGATAGGGTTACCATTTAATGCATCTGCAGCAGAAGAAAGAGATTGAATGCCTACTTCTTTGCCTGCTAAATCATTTAATTTAATAATCTTAGAATCTGCTTTTGTCATAACCACTTGAGAGTTTTCAAGATAAGGCTTTGTAAATAATACTTTTTCTTTGCGCTCATCTGTAATGGTATAACCGTTCCAAATTAAATCAATACGTCCACTGAGTAATTCAGCCTCTTTCGTTTTCCAGTCGATTGGTTGGAATTCAGCTTCTACGCCCATATGCTCAGCTGCCGCACGTGCTAAATCAATATCGAATCCCACGATTTCATTTTTATCATCACGGAAGCCCATTGGTGCAAATTTATCGTCAATACCAATAATGATGGTTTCTTGATCAGCTGAAGATTGGTCTTTCTCTGCTGATTTTTCTTTTGATGTGCCACATGCTGCTAAAACAATTACAGTTGTTAGCATCATAACTAAAGTGATTATACGTTTCATCCTTTATTTCCCCCTATATAAATCTATCGCTTTCGTTTGCTAAACTACTAATGTGTTAAAGGATATCACCGAGGCTAATGGATGTCAATATCGTTTTGGATTAATCAGAAAATTTTATGCATTTTATAGCTAATTTAGTATGATCTTTGTAAGAAAATTGATTTCATAAAAATAATGGAACAGGAGATAGTAAGTATCTGAATAGAAGGGGAAAGAAAAGGGACTGTTATAGTAAACAGTCCTGTGGCATGCATTGGTTAATGATTATTGTTTTGTATAGCTTTTCGTGCCAAGGCATCAGCAGCTTTGTTTTGAGAATCAGGCACCCATTTAATAAAAAATAAATCGAAGGTGTTGGCGAGCCATAATGCTTTTTCCAGAAAAGGTTTAAATTCCTCGTTTTTCACATATTCTTTTTCCATAGAAGCGACAACGATTTTAGAATCAGAGCGAACGGAAACAAGTGTAGAATTAAGCTTTTGTGCTTCCTCGAGTCCCCGGACTAAAGCAGTAAATTCAGCAATATGATTATTTGTTAGCCCGATATACTCACTAATTTGTATATGTTGACCCTCTCCTTTAATAAATATACCAATGCCACTTGGACCAGGGTTACCTGCACTAGCAGCATCTATATAAACCTCTAACATATCATCCCTACTTTACTATTTGACTTCCATATAATTGTACAACATGGATACGCTGTAAAACACCTATGTGCTAGTCGTGATGTGCTTGAAAAAAATTGCTGAAGTGGATAAACAAAATAGTTGCTTGTTCAAAATGAACGCTTCATAATAGTAGGAAGTGAATTTTGGACGTGAAAGGAGCGAGAGTTCACATGGATAAAGTGACGGTTATGAAGGATATAGACGAACTGCATGATACCTATTGCGCAGATTGCTTAGTCATTCAGCAATTACGTAAAGAACGTGGTAAACCAGGAGCTCATCGCTTCTGTATTGAAGCTTGTTCAATTGGAGAAAAGCTACAGTTTTTAGGTGAAGAGCTTTTGAAAGTTTACAGTAAATAAATAGGCACCGTTTAGAAAAAGCTACACTTATCAGCAAATGCTAATAAATGTAGCTTCTTTTTTAGGTTTTATTTTGTTTCGACATAGCTAGTTAAATCTTGGTAATACTTTGTAAGTGAAGAAGCGGAAATATCAAAAGTTGCGGCAATTTCTTTTACCGTCATAGAAAGAGATTCAAAGAGCTCTTTTTCCTGGCCATAACGAATTGCACCAGCAGCAATAGCCGCCTCTTTGCGCGCAGTAGGTTGTCCTTCTATTAAATAGTCCTCTAATAGCTCAAGTATTGGAGCTGTTTCACGATCATTTTGCTCCAAGAATTCTTTTACTTGTGTAAGGACTGTGCTTTCAAAATTAGTGAATTCTTCCCCTTTATAGCCGTTGGAGACAAGTAATTCCCAGAATGCAAGATGTTCTTCTTTTAAGAAAGCTCCAACCTTTTTCTCGGATGCTTCAAAGTTTTTCTTGAATTCTTCAAATACTTTTAAATGGTCCTCAGGGAAGAAAATCAATGTAGACACAGCTAAATAATGTGTCAATTTCTTCGTTCCATCCGGTAAAATAAAGGCAAAGACATGCATGCCTTCCGGAATTGGTTTATTATTTTCACGACGAATATAAAGCTCTTCATTTGTAAGTAAATGGCTAGCTTTAAAATATTTTTCCTCAACAACAGTTACCGTACCGATAAATAATGTAGGGTGAGACCAGTCTTCCAGTACTTTTACTGTAGAAGGTCTAACTGCTTTTTTCTTCGTTTTCTTTAAATAACTTTTCCAAATAGATGGCTCTTGATGGAAGAAAAAGTCGTCTAAAGCGATGGCTTCAATCAGCTCACGCTGTAGCACGCTCTCTAATTTAGGTTGCCATGTGCCTACATGCTCGATATAAGCACGAACATCTTTACGCTCAGGATACTCTAAGTAAAATGTTTGTAGCACACGCTCTAATTCTTCGATTTGTACTGTTTCCACTGTTACTTGTTGTTTACCTTCACAACATTTTTTATATTTTTTGCCGCTACCGCATGGGCATGGATCATTACGTTTTACCATAATTAGAACACTTCCTTTGACAATTGTTAATCGTATATTGCTAAATAATTTGCGTACTATTAATAATAACGGTACTTTTGTATGAAGAAAAATGATTGTCTATTTTGAAATATCTAAAAAGTGTGGAGGGACGCCCTAATTCAAGTATATGTATGCACGTTTTCACTTAGAACTAAAAAAAGAAAACGATCTGTACGTTGCAAGCACAGAACCGTTTTCTAGAAATTTTATGATTGTTGCACAGCCTCAATTTCCAGTGTGAGGCGCTCAAGCTCGTCTACCAAATGACCAATATAGGCAATCGTATCTCGAAGTGGTTGATCCGTTGTAATATCAACGCCTGCCATTTGTGCTAATTCCACAGGGGATTTTGTTCCACCAGCCTGCAGGACAGCTAACCATTCTTCAACAGCTGCATCACCTTCTTTTAAAATGCGCTGAGATACTTGTGTTGAAATAGTTAAGCCCGCACTATAAGTGTATGGGTAAAGGCCCATATAATAATGAGGCTGACGCATCCACGTCAGTTCAGCACCTTCCGTAATATCCACTGCATCACCCCAGAATTCTTCTAGCACCGAACGTTTTAACTGGTTTAAAATATTCGCATTGACAGACTCACCAGCGTCCACCAATTCATATACTTTTCGTTGGTACGCGGCTTCAAGTAAGTGTGTGACAAAGTTATGATAATACGTTTTAGAAACAATATTTGAAATCACCCAACGCTTAAAGCGCACATCTTCATTATGCGTTAATAAATAATTCGCTAGCAGCATTTCATTCATAGTAGATGGTGCTTCAATAAAGTATAGGGAAGGGCGACTGTTAAAATAGGATTGATGCGCATACGTATTCGCAAAATGTCCTGCATGACCAAGCTCATGAACGAGGGTAAAGACTTCATTCATACGTTCATTCCATGACATTAAAATATATGGGTGACTACCATAAGGACTTGAACAGAATGCCCCTGTAGATTTCCCTTTATTTGGTGCAAAGTCGATCCAACGTTCCTTGAAGGCTCTGTCCATTAGGTGATTGTAGTCTTCACCCATAACCGCTAATGATTTATCAACATATTCCTTCGCTTCGTCCATCGATAATTTTGGATCATAGGCAGAATCTAAAGCGATTTTCAAATCTGCAAATGTCATGTGCTCAATGCCATTCGCTTTTTGAATTAATTTTGCATATCGACGCATATGTGGGGCAAGCTCTTTTGAAATCAAATCGATTTGGCGATTATAAAGGGAGCGATCGACATCTTGATCGAATAGTAAATAATCAAAAATGGAATCAAAGCCTCGTAGATCCGCCATTGTTTTTTCTTGTTGAATATGTGTGTTATAAACTTGTGCTGTTGTATGTTGATAATCACTCAACTTGCTTGAAAAAGCTTTAAAGGCAGCACGGCGCACTTCTGTATTGGCCTCAAACTCCCAATTATTTTCATAAAGGACAAAGCTTAACGGATGCCTTTCACCATCTGCTTCAAATTCACCAAAATTCATATCTACTAATTTCGTCGTATTATATGTTTCGTATGGCGCATCAAAAGTAGAACTAAAGGCAGCAAGCGTTTTTTCAACTTCTGGATGTAGCTGATGAGGTTTCCGTTTTAATAATTCCTCTAAATAATGTTTGTAAAGAGGGCTTAATGTTGCTGCTTCTTGTAGTACCCCTTCATCCAAAGCAAGTAATTCACTCCGTACGAATGATAAGGCACTGCTTATTTTACCGATAGCTGTACCAAATTTTGCAGCACGCATTTGGGCTACATCATCTGTTCGATCTACCTGTAGGTTTAAGCTCGCATACGTACCAATTGGAACGATACTTTTTTGCAAATTTTCGAAAGCCGTTAATACATCGATAACTTTTTGCGCATCTGTAATGGAGCCTTGATACGTTTGTTCAAAGCTAAGAGCCTCCTCTACAAGCTGCGCTAAAATAGGTTCAAAATCTGCATCATTTTTCAGTAAATCAGTTAAATCCCACGTTTCTTCTACTGCAACATCTTTTCGTAATGGTAAAACTTCCATTTATAAACACCCCTTTACATATAAGTGATTTCATTATAACGAAACTATTTCGGAAAGTGAAATAATTTAATAGAATAGTTGAAATATTCTTAAAGAAAAGAGTCCTGTTTTTTAATCCAGTAAGTAGGAGTATGTTTGAAATATTGCTAGACGGGAACAATATGTGTATAGCCAACATCATTTGTAACGCATACTAAAGGCTAGAACAATTGACACATTGGAGGAGAAGTAATTATGACACAAAACTTAAACAAACAATTAAATAAGCTAGTATCAACATGGTCAGTACTTTATACAAAGCTGCACAATTATCATTGGTATGTCACAGGGCCCGCATTCTTTACACTGCATGCAAAATTTGAAGAATTGTATAATGAAACAACGTTGAATTTAGATGAAATTGCAGAACGCATTCTTTCGAAGGATGGCAAGCCTGTTGCGACTTTAAAAGAACATCTAGAGCTATCCTATGTAGAGGAAGCAACAGGAAATGAGTCGACGGAGGAAATGGTAGCAACGACGATTTCGGATTTCCAAAAGCTTATGAAAGCGTTGAATTCCACAATGGAGCTAGCAGCAGAGGAAGGGGATGACCGTACAGAGGATTTACTGAATGCGATGTACCAATCCCTTGAAAAGCATACTTGGATGTTAAAAGCCTTCCTCGACAAATAAACGGTTTACAAGCATTCCCAGACAATTTGGGGATGCTTTTTTTTTAGGTTTTTTATCTCTTTATGACAAAAAGAGGACTTGTATAAAAGCATAGTAACATTTATTACAGTTTGGTAACGAAGCGGCAAAAAGAGTTTGTTTCCCCATAGTCAGGGTAATTATTTAGTAAGCCATACAAATTAGGAGGAATTGAACATGAACATGAACATGAACATGATGAATGAACAAAATCCAAAAATTGAGGTGGCCCATACAAGGGACGAAATGCTTCATATTCTAGAAAATATGCGAACAGAAGGTTTCCATAAAGAGGATATCCATATTATTGCGAAAGACTCCCAGCAGTTGGAGGATGTGAAATGGGATGATGATGTCCACACACATGAGGCTGGTAACTGGGTGGACCAATTTAAATCTTGGTTTACAGGTGATTCTGCTGTAACAGAAGGATTAAAACGCTTTAATCTTTCCGAGGGGCAAATCGCTTACTATGCTCATCTTGTAGAGCAGGGGAGTATCGTATTATTTGCAGAACGGGATGATGATTATGATACGCTACAATCACAACACCCGGAAACAGCTGCTGAGCAGGAAGAGCGTTTAAGACAAGAACGCCTGAATGAGGCTGAGCAACTTAGAAGATTTTTATAAAAGGAAAACAGTTTGATTATTGTGAATCACTCTGTTCAGACTGTAGACAAACTCTCAATGAATTTTGAGTTTGTCTACAGTCTTTTTTCTTTGACAATTTGACAATAAAATAAAATAAAGTAAAGCAAAGCTCGACCCCGCCCGCAGAAAGCGTACACCCTAGTAGCTAGTGTATTACTAAAAATGGGTGATTGTAGGGATGACAACAGCCATCGAGAGTGAACTTCTCGATGGCTGTTGCCCATAGTTTGAACAGAGTGATCATTGTGGATCACTCTGTTTTTTAATGAATTACTTTTTCTGGTGCATCTTTTTTAATAAAGCGCAATACATGGAAATGCTCTAATTGAGCAAATAAATTACCAATCAAAATAAAGCTACCACCAATAACGAGTTTCACTGTCAATCCTTCACCGATGAACATCATCGCAAACATTGCTGCAAATATAGGTTCTAGGGAAAAAATTAGACCTGTATGTGTAGCAGAAGTATACTGTTGTGCAACAGTTTGACCAACGAAGCAAAACGCACTACAAATGATTCCAAGACCTAAAATAGCAATCCAGGATGTCGTATTATTTGGTAACGTCGGTGTTTCCAATAATAATGTTAGGATTAGCGCATAAATGCCAGCGAAGCCTAATTGGTAAATGCCGTATGAAATAGATTCCACATTCCGTGTAAATGAACTGTTTAAAAGTAAATAAATAGAATAGCATAGAGCAGCGATTGCTACTAACAAATCTCCTTTATGGAAGGAGAATGAACCTTGCGCCGTTAATACTGTTATACCAATCATCGTACAAATAATTGCAAAGCTGACGGCTCTGGAAGGTAATTTTTTATCAATAAAGCTACTGAAAATCGGCACTAATACAACCGTTAGACTTAAAATAAAGCCTGCATTTGAAACTGACGTGGACTGTAAGCCAAATAAGCTTAATGCGAACACAATGAATAATAAAAATCCTTGGATAGCTGCATATTTTAAAGTCTTACCATTTACCTTAATCATCCGTTTATAAAAAATAAGCCCTGCTACTAAAAATGCGATGATACAACGCAATGCCACCACATTATAAACAGCCAATGTTTCAAGCCCCATGACCATAAAGGTATAAGATAGTCCCCAAAACATTGTGACAATAACCATCAATACATTTGCTTTTCCTTGGATACTCATTATGTTCACCTACCATCTGTGTACTAAAACAGTTTTTATACTAAAAATTACTATATATCTTGTGTTGAGATTAGTAAAACGAATGTTTATAATGATTAGGATTAAAAAAATTCATGTATGTAGAGGTATTGCTGATGAGCTTAGTGAAATATGAGATTTTAACAAAGGTAGCAGAGGTAGCAAGCTTTACAAAAGCAGCAGATGCACTCGGACTAACTCAGTCTGCTGTCAGTCACGCCGTGTCAAGTTTAGAAAAAGATTTTGGATTTGCGCTCATACATCGAAGTAGAGTGGGTGTCACACTGACAAGTGAGGGGCAAACCATGCTAAGGGCGATGCGTCAGGTTTTAGACGCACAGGAATTATTGCAACAAGAGGCAGCACATATTCATGGAGTAACAAGAGGAAACGTGCGTATTGGCGTTATTTCAAGTATATCTTCCAATTGGATGCCAGAAATTATTAGGATTATGGATAATCAGTTTCCTGGAATACAGGTGGAATTACGCGAGGGTGATTATTATGAAATTGAACAATGGCTACTCAGTGGGGAAATAGAGGCTGGTTTTTTAAATGGTCAAAAATCTGAGCAATATCAGTATACGGAATTACAGCAGGACCCTTTATTATGTATCGTTTCAGATCAAAGTCCACTATTTAATAAGTCTGAGATCGATATTGTTGATTTGGAAGATATGCCTTTTATTATGACTTCCTATAAAGGGACCAATGATGTCAAAGTTTTGTTGGAACAATATCATGTGAAGCCCAATATTCGCTTTGAGCTTTCAGAGGAGGTCGGCATTGTTTCCATGATTTCTCATCAACTTGGGATTAGTATTTTACCCCAATTGGTCATTCAGACTTTGCCGCCTACCTTAAGAGCGATTCCTCTGAAGCAAGGTGCCTACCGTACGATTGGGATTGCGATGAAGCATAATGCATCACCTGTAACGAAGAAATTTGCGGAAATTTTAAGTGCATGGTTAATGGAACAAAAAAATGCACTATGATGGAATCTATTGAAGCCTATCCTTGCATTACGGTAAAATAGTAGGTGTATATATTTTAGAAAATAGGTGAGTGGATGGGGACATTACAAGGTAAAACCGTACTCATTACAAGTGGGGGAACACTTGAAAAATGGGATCGTGTACGAGGGCATACGAATTTATCAAAAGGGACAATGGGCTGTTATTTAGCGGAGGCGGCACTCGCTGCTGGTGCTAATGTAGTATATATGCATGGTTATTTTGCACAGCTTCCAGTGAATCACGATCAAATGAAATTGATTAGATTTGAAGGTATTGAGGATTTAGGAGAAAAGGTTCGTTATGCTGTCCAACAAGAGCATGTAGATATCGTTATTATGGCTGCGGCTGGCTCCGATTGGGTCATCGATAAAGTATATGATCAATCAGGCAATTTGATGGAGGAAGCGGGGAAAATGCCTTCCGATGAGCCACCTATTATTCATTTTAAAAAGGCGCCAAAAGTCTTAGGGCAAATTAAAGGCTGGCAACCGAATGTGACGCTAGTAGGGTTTAAGCTAGAAGCGACCGATGACGAGGAGTTTTTATTAGCACGTGCACGACTGCGAATGGAAACAGCTCATGCTCAATTGATGGTAGCCAATAGCTCTCAATCTTTATATGGCGGGGACGAGCCCCATTGGATTGTACCTGCTGATGGACTGCCTATGAAAGTAATGGGCAAGCAAAAAACAGCCGAAGCTTTAATGATATATTTACAACTTCAATAAATATGAACTGTGTAGAGAAATATTTCTACACAGTTTTTTCTTGTCTAAAAGAGGAGTATCATTTAATATTTACTTAACGGTCGGTAAAAAAGGAGAATGATGATGGGGAATAAGGAACAAACTTTTCAAAAGATTATAGAAGTTGCTTATGTGATGTTTGCAGAAAAAGGGTTTGAAAAAACAAGCTTAGCCATGATTGCTGCAGAGGTCGGTATATCAAAACCAGCCATTTATTATTATTTTCAATCAAAGGATCAATTAATCACTTACTTATTTGATGAACTGTATAAAGTAATTCAACAGGATGTCGCTGTGGATTATAAAGAGCTTTCTCGCGTTAATTTCAAAGAGGAATTACTAGAGCTGGGCTATAAGTCTATTGAGGCGCAGGGCAAGGATCCTTATTTTAATAAAATATTTAACCAATATGTACTATTAGCAGCTCGCGATGAAAGCTATAAGAAACAATTAGTAGAGCTAGAAACCAGCTTTTTAACAAGCTTTGTGGAAGTCCTACAATATGGCGTGGAGTTAGGGGTTCTAGAGGATACTCCCACTATAGAAGCAAAGGCACAGATGCTAGCCTTGGTCTATGATAATATCGGTAATTTCATGTTAACAGGTAACCAATTGGACTACAGAGCTATTTGGAAGGAGGCTGTGCATAGTGTTATCCAAGGAGGCGAAGATGGTAATAAGAGATGATAATCGGCGCATTGAAGGTCTTGATTTTGCAAGAGCTCTCGCCATGTTTGGTATGTTCATTGTCAATTTTGGAGTCATAACGGGTTCTACAACGAATGGTTCAACATGGTTGATGGCCTTACAAAATCTATTTGAGGGGCGTGCCTCGGCCGTATTTGTCATGCTAGCAGGAATAGGAACAGCTTTAATGACTCGTCAGGCTAGAGAGACTAAGGACCCAATACTTCTTCGTAAGAATCGACTTACTTTGTGGAAGAGGTCGTTTTTGTTATTCGTGATAGGAATAGTCCTATATGCAGTAGGCTGGACAGGAGATATCTTACATTATTATGGCGTGTATATGTTTGTTGCCGCATGTTTGATTGCCCAATCCAAGAAAATGATGATGTTCATAATCGGTGTCATCCTCATCCTTTCACAATGGCTCCAAATTCAATTTAATTACTTCGCTGGGTGGCATCCAACATATGTATTACTAGAGTATCTTGATTTTTGGACACCGGCAGGATTTATAAGAAATTTGATGTTTAATGGCTATCATCCACTATTTCCCTGGATTTGTTTCTTTCTAACTGGCATGGTAATCGGCACATTAGATTTAACTAATCGTTCATTACGAAAAATCTTATTGGTGATGGGCTTATTGCTAGTCATAATGACGGAGACTTTTTCAACGATATTTATTAAGATGACAACGATCCATTTATTAGATGTAGAGAGTGCATTGTATTTATTTGATACGGGACCGATTCCACCGAATATGATGTATGTTCTATCTAACTCAGCGTCGGCAATTGTCCTTATCGTGGGCTCCATCTATCTTGTTGAGACATGTAAAAATAAAGTAATTGAAGCTTTGATCTTTACGGGACAATTGTCTTTAACGCATTATGTCGGCCATGTTTTTATTGGGATTGGAATATTAATTGTTTGCCAAAAGTTGGAGAATCAGACGCTTACCTTTTCCATGCTATATGCCTGCTGTTACTTTGTAGGATGTGTGCTTGTTTCTGTCTGGTGGAGAGCTAAACATCGTCGAGGTCCCCTTGAATTCTTGATGAGGAAATGGAGTTCGTAATAAATTAATGGATTGCCATCTATTTCTCGTTGATTAGGCATAAAATACTTTAGATATAGATAGTTTTCTAATCTAAAATAATCATTACAAAGTATTCAGCTAGGTTTTCTAATATTTTATATTGACAATCTTATTACAGAATTATAGAATTATTTTCAAGAAACGCAGTACTCTTATCAAGATAGGTGGAGGGACTTGGCCCAATGAAGCCTCGGCAACCGAAACATAGGTGCTACTTCCAACCGATGTATCTGAGAGATAGGAGGGGCTATCAATCAGTTTGATGCATTGGCCTCTTTTGTACAACAAGGATGAAAAAGAAGGGGTGTATCGTATGGCTCAGTCGGCAAAGGTAGAAGATAAGAAATTAGAGGCTATTGCAAAGGCCATTCAAAATCTTGAATTTGGTGAAGTGCATATTACGATTCAGGATGGTGTAATTGTTCAAATTAATAGGCTTGAAAAGCAGAGATTTCCTCAGAAGAAATAAAGGATCATTTCAGTTGAACGATGTGAAAAGGCCACCAATAAGCATGGTTTCCGTTGCTTACAAGTGGCCCTTTTTTTATGGCAATTAGCTATAGAAGCTTTTTGGAATCTGACCGATATGACGGCGATGATAGAGAAGGGGCTCCTTTTGAGAGTTTGTAATATCTAGCACCTGGCCAATAAAAATAGTATGATCACCTGCATCTATTTGCTGAAAGGATTTACATTGTAAAATAGCTGCTGTATCATGTAAAATCGGTAGTCCTAAAGAAGAAGTAGACCATTTTGCTTGAGCAAAGCGATCTGGGACTTTACTTGCAAATAATGTACATAATTGCTCTTGATCACTTGCTAAAATATTGACAGCGAATTTTTCCGCACTCATAAAGTAAGGATGGAGCTGAGATTTTTTATCAAGTGACCATAAAATAAGTAGTGGATCAATAGAAACAGATGCAAAAGAATTGACGGTTAAGCCAATTGGATTCGTTTCATGACAAGCTGTAACAACTGTTACACCTGTAGGATAGTTACCTAATGCCAATTTAAAAGCAGCAACATGATCTGTCATTCAAATCACCTCTTTATAGTTAGTAATAAATTAGTTAACGGAGTTAGTAGGTAAATTGCACTTTTTTCATACCATATAGTAACTCCTTTTCTTAAGTAAATATTAAATCAATTACACATCCAGGTAAAGCTAATGGGGGAAAGAAAGGGGAATTGCCATGACTTTATATTTTGATCATCTGGTACATCAAGTAGAATCACCGGAAAATATAAAGGTTTTCTTCAATAAACGAAATGTCCATACAGTGAACGGTGGTCAACACACGATGTGGGGGACTTACAATACGCTAAGTTATTTTGGCTTAAGCTATATTGAACAAATCGCTATTTATGATCGTGATTTATTTGAGCAAGCGGCCCTGTACCCATATTCCCTACATTATACGTTTAAACGTGATCGTGAGCGCCAAGGATTTTCACGAATTGCCTTGCGCACCAAAAATATTGAAGACGATGGTCAACGATTGCGTGCATTGGGCTATGAAGTATATGGTCCCGATGCTTGTAGCCGCACAAGACCAGACGGCACGATAATCGAATGGAAGCTATTGCATTTTGGCAGACCTGGCCTTTCAGTGGATTTTCCTTTCTTAATTGAATGGGCAGATGGAGATGAGGAGCGTTTGGCTCAATTAAAGGCTAGTGGCGCGATTGATGAAAAACAAGCCATTACAATGGAATCCATTCAGTTTTTTGTCAAGGATGTGGAGGAGACGGTGCAGCTTTGGCAGAAGGTATTACAACTACCCGAGTTTGAGCAGCATGAGCAGTTTATGTCTCTACAGCTAGCGAATATGCGCTTGGATTTTTATGAGGAAGCCTCAGCATCTAGCATGACGCTCGGTCATTTAAAAGAAGGGCCAATCGGTGTAACATTAAAGGATCCACACCGAACAAAGGAAACATTAGTGTGTCCAGGTGCTTTTTATTGGATTAATAAATAAATTAAAAATCCACTTCAATCGTTGAAGTGGATTTTTATGTGCAAACATGCAAAAAGTGGATTGAGCCATTTTCAAATACTTCATCCACTTACTATATTCTAGCTTATAATTTTACAACATTTGATGCTTGCGGGCCTCGATTGCCTTCCACAACATCAAATGAAACCTTTTGACCTTCTTCAAGTGTACGGAAGCCTTCCTCCTGGATGCCCGTAAAATGTACAAATACATCTTCTCCATCATCACATTCAATAAAGCCATAACCCTTTTCATTATTGAACCACTTTACGATCCCATGTTGCATAAGCATTCGCCTCCAATGCGCTTGAAAGTAAGATAAAGTTAAAGAAGTCGTGCTATCAATGAGAAAATGTGAAAAAAATGCATTTTCTCTTAGAACATACATGAATTGAACAAAAATGTCAATTGATTGTCGGAATGCTAGCATATCTGACTTTCTTTTTTTTCACAATTAAGACTATAATGGAAATGAACAACATAGAAAGTAGGATGCCAAATGACAACGAAAAATCAACCATTAACAGATTTAGAAATCGCGAGTCAAGCAGTGATCAAACCTATTACGGAAATTGCCAATGCTGCAGGTATTCCAGAGGATGCACTTGAGCAGTATGGCCGCTACAAAGCGAAGATAGACCCATTAAAAATTACAGCTCAAGGTGAGGACGCAAAGGTTGTATTAGTGTCAGCTATTAGTCCAACCCCAGCAGGTGAAGGGAAGTCGACTGTGACTGTAGGACTAGCTGATGCCCTTCATCAATTAAATAAGAAAGTGATGGTAGCTTTACGTGAACCATCTCTTGGTCCAGTAATGGGCGTAAAAGGTGGCGCAACAGGCGGAGGCTATGCACAGGTAGTACCAATGGAGGATATTAACTTACACTTCACTGGTGACCTTCACGCGATAACAACAGCCAATAATGCTTTATCCGCATTTATTGATAATCATATCCACCAAGGGAATGTCTTAAACATTGATCCACGACGTATTATTTGGAAACGTGTGATGGACTTGAATGATCGTTCATTACGGAAAGTGATTGTCGGATTAGGAGGGCCTGTTCAAGGCATGCCACGTGAAGACGGCTTTGATATTACGGTTGCCTCCGAAATTATGGCAGTGTTCTGTTTAGCAACAAGCATTGAGGATTTACGCGAGCGCATCGCTAGCATTGTAATTGGCTACACATTTGAGCGCGAGCCTGTTTTTGTGCGTGATTTACAGGTAGAGGGTGCCTTAACATTATTATTGAAGGATGCCTTTAAGCCAAACTTAGTACAAACATTAGAAGGGACACCAGCTATTATACATGGTGGTCCATTTGCTAATATTGCCCATGGCTGTAATTCCATTATGGCGACACAAACTGCTCGTAAGCTAGCTGATATTGTGGTGACAGAAGCGGGCTTCGGCTCTGATTTAGGTGCTGAAAAGTTCATGAACATTAAAGCTCGTAAAGCAGGCTTTAAGCCAAGTGCCGTTGTGATCGTAGCAACGATTCGTGCACTAAAAATGCATGGTGGTGTTCCAAAAACATCACTTGTCGGTGAAAATGTGGAAGCCCTGCTCCAAGGGATTGAAAATTTAGCTAAACACGTCGACACGGTACGTACATTTGGTGTTGAACCGATTATTGCATTAAATCGTTTCATTACAGACACAGAGGCAGAGCTAGAGGCAGTTCTAAACTGGTGCCAAGAAAATCATGTACGTATTGCCCGAACAAATGTCTGGGAAGAGGGCGGTAAAGGTGGAGTAGCCTTAGCTGAACAAGTACTAGCTGTGTTGGAAGAAGAAAACAACTTCTCACCATTATACGATGTAACAGAGTCCATTGAAGAAAAAGTGCGTACCATTGTACAAAAGGTATATGGTGGAAAAGATGTTCAATTCACAGACCAAGCTAAAAAACAAATGGCTCAAATTGAAAAATTTGGCTGGGATTCTCTACCGATTTGTATGGCGAAAACGCAATACTCTTTATCCGATCAGCCTAGCTTACTTGGACGTCCAGAAGGCTTCACGGTCACAATTCGTGAGGTGATTCCAAAGCTTGGTGCTGGTTTCTTAGTTTGTCTGACAGGCGATATTATGACAATGCCAGGACTACCAAAAGCTCCTGCAGCTTTACGCATGAATGTCGATAATGACGGACATGCGGTAGGATTGTTCTAAATAAATGTTGAAAAGCTGCCCTTTAACAGAGGTGCAGCTTTTTTTATTTATTAGCTGATTTAAAAGCCTAGTCATTTTAACATATCCTTCCTCAAATGCCACTAAAAAGGATTCTGATATCTTCCTTCTATACTTGATAACCTGTCGAAACATTCATCATCGCCATTTTTTTTTAGAAAATTTACGATTCTAGTTGAAAAACTAGGATTTTTTTTCATGCGATTAAAAACTCGAGGAGCTTCCTTATATAAATGTGTTTGGTATTTTTTATCAATAGTTCTCTGTTATTGGAAGGAAAAAGCGAATTTTTACAAAGAGAAGCAATTGTCAAATGAATTTTTATTTAAAAAATACATTGAATTTTCTTTTTATTTTAAATATAATTTACTTAATTCTAATTCGGAACACTGTTCCGATTATAGGAACACGGAGGGATGGAGTCTTGAAAATCGCAACAGATATTGGCGGTACTTTTACCGACCTAGTTTATACAGATGAGAAAGGAAATCTTCATTTTGACAAAGGGCATACGACGCCAGGGCATTTTGAGGATGGGATATTAAACGTATTAGGACGACATGTAACAGAGGATTCTCTCATGGAATCGTTTATTCATGGTTCTACGGTAATTATTAATACATTAACAGAGAGAAAAGGTGGCAAAGTCGGATTAATTACAACAAAAGGCTTCCGTGATATTTTAGAAATTGCACGAGGTAACCGACCAGACTTATATAATTTTAAATATAAAAAGCCAGAGCCATTTGTAGAGCGTTATTTACGACAAGAAATCGATGAACGCATTGATTTTAAAGGAAATATTATGAAAGCGCTTAATAGGAACGAAGTTGGAGAGATTGTTCGTCAATTTAAGGAATCAGGTGTAGAGGCAATTGCCATTTCGCTTATTCATGGCTATAAAAATCCCATTCATGAGCAGCAATTAAAAGAAGAAATAGTAAAAATTTGGCCCGAGGTGTATATTACACTTTCAAGCGAAACGATTAAGGAATATCGTGAATATGAAAGAACAAATACAACGGTTTTAAATTCATATGTGAAGCCCATTGCTCACGCTTATTTAAAAAGCTTAAAAGAAAAATTGAGCACAGTTGGTATTACGGATCATTTAAAAATTATGCAATCAAATGGTGGGACAACAAGCTTTGATAAAGCTATGGAGTTACCAATCAATCTAGTCGAGTCTGGCCCTGTAGCAGGAATGTTTGGGGCAGCAAAATTAGGTGAGCTTCTAAATGAGTCCAATATTATTGCCTTTGATGTGGGTGGTACGACAGCGAAATGCTCACTTATTACAGATGGCAAAGTAAACGTTACGACAGATTACTATATTGAAAGAAATGAAAAATTTGCTGGCTATCCAATTAAAACTCCAGTTGTAGATATTGTTGAAATCGGCAATGGTGGGGGCTCTATCGCTCGTGTGGATCAGTTCGGTTCCTTAAAGGTTGGTCCGGATTCTGCTGGGGCAAACCCAGGTCCAGTAGCCTATGGGCTAGGCAATACACAGCCAACGATTACGGATGCTAATGTTTATTTAGGAAGATTATCATTAGCAAACTTCGATAATCCAATTTCTATCGACAAAGTAGAGGAAGCACTTGTTGAAGCGATTGCGAAACCATTTAATGTTTCAGCGGAAGAAGCAGCGCAAGGTATATTAGATATTGCGAATTCCAATATGTTAAATGCGTTGAAGCTCATTTCCATTCGTAAAGGCTATGATCCAGAAGACTTTACAATGGTTGCCTTTGGCGGTGGTGGTCCACTACACGCTATTAATTTAGCAGAGGAATTAGGCATGAAAAAGGTCATTATACCTTATGGCTCTTCTGTCTTTTCAGCATTAGGAATGATGATGACAGAATATCGACAAGACTATATCCAAACAAGTTTAATGGGCTTTGATCACACGCATCTTGCGGAAATTCAAGCGAATATTGATCAAGCTATTGAAAGTGCCTATGCTGACGCACCTTTATCGAAAGAGCATTATTATTTCGAAATTAATTATGATTTACGTTATAAAGGCCAAGAGCATGCAGTCAAATTGAACGCATCGAATATCACGATTGATGATGAAGGGCTTCTTCAATTGGCTGAAGCGTTCCATGTAAAACATAAACAAGAATTTTCATTCGATTTGCCAACTACTCCAATTGAATTAGTAAATCTACACATTACCATCTATGGAAAAGATGAGGCTGTTCAATTTAAAGAATTAGATTTCTCTCATATTGATGTGTCAACATGTATCAAAACAAAGCGCAACTTATATGTGAAAGAAAAGGGTTGGGTTGAAGTCAATGTTTATGACCAGCAAAAGCTTGCTCCTGGGTATGTCATTGCAGGTCCTGCTATCGTTGAAAACCCAACATCTACAGTCGTAATCAATGAGAAGCAATCCATAGAAATTGATAAATATGGAAATTTGATTGTAGAGATGGAGGGGAAATAAATCATGAAAAAAGACGTTTTTGCTGTAGAGATTATTCAGGATTCATTGCTAGCCATAGGGGATGAAATGTTTGTCGCTCTAGCACGCTCTTCTATGAGTCCCGTCATCTATGAAGTATTAGACTATGCCTGCGGTTTAACAGATGCACAGGGTAACTTAATTAGCCAAGGAAATGGTGTTACAAGCTTTATTGGTATGCTAAGTCCAATGGTGCAGCGAGTAATTGAAAAATTCGATCATGGACAAAAGTTACATGAGGGCGATGTCATTATTATTAATGACCCGTATGTAGGGGGAGGCTCGCATTTATCCGATGTTGGCTTAGTGCTTCCGATTTTTTATAATGGTGAAATCATTGCTTACTCTGCCAATAAAGCACACTGGACAGAAGTTGGGGGCATGGATCCTGGTTCATTTACAAGTAATTCTAATGAAATCTATCAGGAAGGTCTACAACTGCCAGGTGTTAAACTTTATCATAAAGGTGAATTGAACGAAGCCATTTATGAGATTATCTCGATGAATGTTCGTTTGCCAGAGCTATCTATCGGCGATATGTTTGCACAAGTAGCGGCCTTAAAAACAGGCGAAAGGCGAATTACAGAGCTTTGTCAGAAGTTTGGTGCTGAATCGGTGAGCTTGTCCATTCAAAAACTATTGGACAAGGGTGAAAAAATTGTAGAGCTAGAGCTTCAGCATTTGCCAAAAGGTGAGTTTTACGCGGAGGACTTTATTGAGGGAGATCCATTAAAGGGCGGACCATACCCGATTAAAGTGAAAGTAACGATTAGTAATGAAGAATTTATTTGTGATTTTAGAGGCTCCCACCCAGCGGTGAATGTGCCAGTAAACTGTTCCAAATTTGGTTTAATGGCAAGTGTGCGTGTCATGTTCCTAGCATTACTAGGTGATATTGATGTCATTAATGAGGGAGTCTTTAAACGCTTAACTATTTTAACGGATGAAAATTCCATTGTCTCTGCTAAGCGCCCACATCCAGTATCCATGAACTTTGAGGCACGTATTGGGGCAGCAGATTTAATTTGGAAAGCACTTGCGCCACATTTACCAGAAAGATTATCAGCAGGACACTTACAATCCGTTTGTACATTTATTCTGACAGGTAAAAATCCTGAAAATGATGAGTCATTCCTTATCGTTGAACCATCTGTTGGTGGTTGGGGAGCATCGAATGATGAAGATGGTCAAAGCGGGCAATATTGTATGGGAGATGGTGAAACTTATAATCTACCTGTGGAAATTGCCGAAACGAAATATGGCATTCAAATTGATGAATATAGCTTAAACTGTGACGGTGCAGGTACAGGCCAGTTTAGAGGTGGCTTAGGTGTACGTCGTGTATATACCATCAATAATGATGGTCAAAAGGTTTCAGTCAACTTAGGGAGACACCAATTCGCTCCATTCGGTTTAAGTGGAGGAGGCGAAGGGTCTCATAACTATTTAATCGTTCATAAAAAGGATGGTTCCACAATTGGACCAGTTGGCGTACTAGCCAATTATGAATTGCAAAAAGGCGATCGTATTGAGCTAGTTACAGCAACAGGTGGTGGCTATGGTAATCCACTTGAAAGAAGTAAAGAGGCTATAGAGCGTGATGTGTTAAATGAATATATTTCTGTAGAAGTAGCAAAAAAGCATTACGGTTATCAAAACGCTTAAAGGGAGAAATGAATGACTGTCAAGACATTAAAAAACTCATTAGATATACTAGAGTGTTTTGCGACGACAGAAAATGCATTAGGTGTTCGTGAAATTTCGCGCATGATGAAAATGCCGACAAGTGTCGTACAAAGAGCCATTCATACATTTACAGAAACGGGTTATTTAATTCAGGATGAAGGCACGAAAAAGTATAAATTAGGCTACAAAATGTTCCTTTTTTATGATGTGCTCTCACATACAATGGACCCACACTCGACTATTTATGAATTAATGCAAAATCTTGCAAGTGAAATAAACGAATCGGTGTTTCTCACTTATATGGACAATGAATATGGTGTCACAACAAAAATTGCCGAAAGTAATAAAAATGTAAAGTATGCGGTGTCTTTAGGAACAAAGACACCCCTTTACATCGGTGCTTCCTGTAAAGTCATGTTCGCCTTTTTAGAAGAGGATAGACAGCTTGAATTAATAGCATTTTTTCAAAGCAAGCAATCGAAAGAGGAGCATAATGAATTTCTTGAGACATTAAGGGAAGAGCTACAAAGTATACGCCAAAATAAATGGTGTGTAACCGTTGGTGAATACAATGAACACGCTTTTGGCATCAGTGTACCGTTATTCAACTATAAAAAAGAAATCATCGCATCTCTTACAATTTCTGGGTTAGTATACGATATAGATGATCAAAGGGAGAAATATATGCTTGACCAGTTAGTGAAAGTAGTTCATCAGATACAATCGCATATTTCAAAACTATAACAGCAATAGGGGAGCTGACAGTATGAATAATAAAGTATTACACCCACGGGCTTTGGAGCCTGTAACGCTACTAATGATTATTTTAACATCAGTCATTGGGGCCATTATCGGGATACAGCTGATTACGACTTTAGGAATTTCTGCCAATACATCTATCGTAGGGGCAATATTTGCGATGATTCTAGGAAGAATTCCAATTGGCAAGCTCATTGCATTTAAATCGGTGCATAGACAAAATATAATCCAAACGGCCATTTCAGCCGCAACATTTAGTGCAGCGAGTAGCTTAATGTTGCCAATTGGTATTCCATACGTTTTGGGCTATGAAAATTTAGTATTACCGTTGTTTATCGGTGTTATTTTAGCGATGTTTGTGGATGCTTTATTATTATATAAATTTTTCGATACAAAAATTTTCCCAGCAGCAGGTACTTGGCCACCAGGGATTGCGACAGCTGAAGCAATTAAGGCTGGCGATAAAGGCGGTAAAAATGCCAAAGTATTAGTTGGTGGTGTATTAATCGGTATCGTGGGATCAGTTCTAAAAATTCCAATGTCAGCTTTTGGGGTAGCGTTTATCGGTAATATTTGGGCGCTTACGATGTTTGGGATTGGGCTTTTACTAAGAGGCTATTCGGTTCAATTATTTAATGTTGACTTAAATGCTTATTATATCCCGCATGGGGTTATGATTGGTGCTGGGATTGTGGCACTTTTCCAAGTAGCCTTTGCTTTACTAAATAAAAAATCGATTAAAAAGTCAGAAGAGTTAATCTATTCGAAAGATGCAAAAGAAATTCGCCAAGCCTTTGGTGTTGGGTTTATTGCTTATTTAGCCATTGCCTTATTAATAGCTGTTTTAGGCGGCATTATCACACATATGTCATTTGGGATGTTAATAGGATTTATTCTCTTTGCCACAATCGCAGCATTTGTCCATGAGTTGATCGTTGGTATTGCGGCCATGCATGCGGGTTGGTTCCCAGCGTTTGCAGTGGCATTTATTACATTGATTGTTGGTATTTTAATAGGCTTCCCTGCACCAGCTCTTGCTTTGTTAGCAGGTTATAGTGCAGCTACAGGGGTTGCATTTGCGGATATGGGCTATGATTTAAAAACTGGTTTTATTCTGCGTGGAAATGGTAGTGATCCGGCACTAGAAAAAGAAGGGCGTAAACAGCAAATGATCGCTGGTATGTTGGCGTTCTCGATTTCTGCTATTGTTGTTTTACTATCCTACAAATCCTATTTTGCACA
The DNA here is from genome assembly GCF_003049525.1 of Lysinibacillus fusiformis. GTDB lineage: Bacteria > Bacillota > Bacilli > Bacillales_A > Planococcaceae > Lysinibacillus > Lysinibacillus fusiformis. Next base: position 359,259 of record NZ_PYWL01000002.1, read on the forward strand.
AGATTTAGTAGCCCCTGTTAACCATGTTTATGCGGCAACTATTCAATCTGGTGTTACAGGGGATGTAGCGAAACAATTAATGATTTGGGCAATTCCAGGGGCATTGATCCAATTGATTGGTGGCTCGAAACGACAAATGGGTATTCTTTTTGCTACAGGTTTATTACTGATCAATCCGATTGCTGGATGGGCGGTATTAGCAGGTATCTTACTTCGTGTTATTTTCACATACGTGACGAAAGGTAAGAGAGAATCTGAAATGACTGTCTTTGCAGCAGGTGTTATTGCTGGGGATGCTTTATACAGCTTCTTCTCTTCTATTCTAAAAATAGGGAAATAGAAAGGAGTAATGCTCGATGGCAAAAGTATTAACGTATGAGGATGGAATTGCTGCTGTGTATGGAGGTGCAATCCTTGGCGGAGGCGGAGGTGGCCTCCTAGAGGAAGGACTCAAACTGTTGGAGGAAATTTTTGCAGCCGGGGATCCTCAATTAGTCGATCTGACAGAATTAGATGGCCAAGATTTAGTGGCGTGCGTCGCAATGGTAGGCGCACCTTCAGCAGCCGATCAATATATTTCGAACGAGCAGCTTTGCTGGAGCTATCGCAATATGAACACACATACCAATCACCGTTTAAAAGGCATCATTACCAATGAAAATGGTGCCATCACAACGATTAATGGCTGGTTGCAGTCAGTTTTATTAAAAGTGCCTGTCGTAGATGCTCCTTGTAATGGGCGGGCACATCCAACGGGTATTATGGGTTCCTTAAATCTTCATGAACAGGAAGACTATCAATCAGTACAATTTTACGCAGGTGGCAAAGATGACTTTGCGGTCCAAGGATTTGTGGAAGGTCCACTACAAAACACGGCTAAAACGGCACGACAAGCGTCTATTTTAGCAGGAGGGTTAGTAGGTGTGACGAGGAATCCTGTGACGATAGATTATTTACAGAAACATGGGGCACCGAATGCCATTACAATGGCTATTGAGCTTGGCTATCGTTTCCTCAATGGACAAACCTTTGACGATAAATTGACCCATATTTTGCAGCAATTGAATGGGGTGCATATCGTAACCGGTAAGGTCCAACATTATTCATTAACGAAGGAAAATGGCTTTGACGTAGGGAAATTATCCGTTGGCGATTACGATTTGACGTTCTGGAATGAATATATGACGTTATCGAAAGAAGGACAGCTACAATCGAAATTTCCAGATCTTATCATGACATTTGATACGGAAAAGATGCTGCCAGTTCCAAGTGCGAGCATAAAAGAAGGAATGCATGTGGCGGTCATCCATGTTGATCAATCTCATTTAAAATTAAGTTCAACGATGCAAAATCAAGAGCTATTAAAAGAAATTGATGAGGTCATCAAGGGCGTGTTGTAGGATCTACTGTTAACTAGCAAATAAACTAATAAAAGCTGCCATCATCTACATGACTGTAAGATGGGCAGCTTTTATTCGTCCTTCAGCGGGAAGGTATTACATTTTATCACGATCGTTCCTACTTCCTTTATAACTTCTAACAATTTTGGCTTACATGAATTTTCATTGTGTTTGTACGACTCATTCACGTGGTTTCATAAACTGGCAGTCATCATCGTGTACGATTTTCATTAAAGGGAGGAGCTACGTTCATACAACTTGAAGAAGGTAACAACCAATAACGAAAAACAATTACACATGGCTTCCATTTAATAATAACCTTTTGGTCGTAAAAACAACTAACTTGTTGTTCACAATTTTCGGCTGTACATCATGCTATGCGGGTTAAACAAAGAATTTCTAAGGGAAAGTGTTCACTTTTATTTGTTTGATGATTGGTTTTCTTTACTTATGTCATCTTGCAAACATACTATTCAATTGTAAGCCCGCTGAAGTTGATATTCATTCTGTCAAACACATAGCTGTTTGTACATAGCTGAAAAATATGAGGTACAGAACAAATTGTTTGTTCTGCAAGTTTATCTTATAATATTCTGAAAAATTAGTCAATTGAAAAGGTATTGATTTTTTATTTTTCGTGAGGGCTATAAATACAGTATAATCGTGTAGGAAGGGAATGAGTTTGAACTATGGATGATTTAATGAGTAAAGTACGAGAAATTTATGAACAGTTTGACGCTAGCCATGATTTCCAACATATTGAGCGTGTCTATCAAAATGCACTAGCGATCTTACATACAGAGCCAGCAGCAGATGCAGAAGTTGTTAAAATTGCAGTGCTGCTGCATGATGTGAGCGACAAAAAGTATACCGATAGTAAGGAACAGGAGGAACAGCTTATTGCAGAGCTCCCTGTTAGCGAGGAAAAAAAGCAACATATTCGAGATTGTATTGCACAAGTATCGTTTAATGGTGGAAATGAGCTAGAGGCTACATCCATGGAAGCGAAAATCGTTCGCGATGCAGACCGTTTAGATGCAATTGGAGCCATTGGCATCGCTCGAACATTTGCATATGGTGGTGCGAAAGACCGCAAGCTTTATGATAAGGATGAAGAAGCACGCACAAATATGTCGGAATCAGAATATCGTCAAAAAAATACGTCATCTGTCACTCACTTTTACGAAAAGCTATTGCTCCTAAAGGATTTAATGGTAACGGAAAAGGGCAAGCAAATGGCACTTGAACGTCATCAATTTATGGAAAGCTTTTTACAGCAATTACAACATGAAATAGGTCAATAAAACAACACGAACCGCCTTTCAATTGAAGGCGGTTTGTGTTGTTTTATTTGCATATTTGTTTGACATAATCATTTTATTGTAATTTGAAGTTTTTTTAAATGAAATATGCAGTACTCCCATATTGTGCGATTTCATAGCTGGTAAATCGTAATAAATTTTTACAAATATATTTGTGCATTCGCCCTTGTTATTCATTTGGATATCATCGATTAGAGGGACTCGCGGAAAAAGGATTGTATGGCTGTCGTTAGTGCTTCCCAAATAATAGTTAGATCTTCTGTGGTTGTACGCCAATTGCTGAAAGCCGCACGTATAGCTGGCACACCTTGGTAAACAGTTGGTGTCATGAACACTTTGCCTTGTTGATTTAATGTCGTCAAAAATTGTTTGCTCATTTCGGCTGTTAGTGCCTCATGATTTATGGCAAAGCACACAACATTTAAACGAACAGGGGCTAGCAAAGTAAATTGGTCACTTTGCTCTATTTTTTGACCAAGCTGCTGAGCTAGCAGTATATTTTGTTCGATTAACTGTTGATAGCCTTTTTTACCATAAGCTTGTAGGGAGAACCAAGCAGGCAACGCCCGGAATCGTCGTGAATTTTCAGGGGTAAGATCACTAAAATTCGGATTCTCAAGCGAGCTACCAAGGTAGGCAGCATTATTTTGAAATACAGCTACTTGTAACGATTGATGTCGGGTGAATTGCATAGCCGCATCATAAGGGACATTCAGCCATTTATGTGCGTCAATCGTAATAGAATCAGCATGGTTAATGCCCTCGACTAAGTGATGATACTTTTGTGAACAAGCAGCAAAGCCTCCAAAAGCCGCATCTACATGAAGCCAGAAATTATAGCGCTTTTTGAGCTTGCCAATTGCTAGTAAATCGTCAAAATCAACCGTATTGACGGTTCCCGCATTTGCTACGACAACACAGGGTTCTTGTTGATTGTCCTCAAGGAATTGTTGTAATTTTGCGATATCGATCGCTTCACGCTGTTCCTGACATGGAATAAGATGAATAGACTTTCTCCCAATGCCAAGCATAGAAGTTGCTTTGACAATACTTGAATGTGGCGTACCACTGACAATCTTTATAGGTGGGATATCATATAACCCATCCATCGCAGTGCTTTTCCCATAGTATTGCGCCACCCACTCTCTTGCTTGTGCAAGTCCTACGAAATTAGCCATCGTAGCCCCGCTGACAAATGTTCCCTGAAAATCCTCACTCACTAGCAATAAATCCTTTAACATATCAATCGTCGCTAATTCCATTGAGCCTGCTACAGAATCTTGCGTATTGGATAGATTTTGATCGTAAATACTGACTAACCAATCTCCAACAATCGAAGCAGGCGTAGCCCCACCTGTAACAAACCCTAAATATCTTGAACCTGCACTGGCGCTTAAGCCTTCAGCATAATGCTGTGAAAAGTATTGAAGTATCGACTGAGCGCCATGTCCTACTTCAGGAAGTGTTGAAGCTGGTACGTTATAAGCTTGACTTGTTACGGCTCTTTCTTCAAGACTGGTAAAAAACTTGGCAGCATGGTGCACAACATCCGTTAAAATCGTTTCAATATTTTCCTGATCTTGCTTCATGTTCGTCATGGATCATCATTTCCCTTCATTTTAAATTTAGCTATTTCTGCCTCTACACTATATAGTGATATATATAACAGTCAAATTATGACTATAACAGTTGGAGGGTCAATGAAAATAAAGCTAAACCGTCAATCAGATCAAACCTTAATCCATCAGATTTCAAATATTATGACAGAAAAAATACGATCAGGTTTTCTACAGGAGGGGAGTCAATTACCTTCTATTCGGAGCTTTTCTAAAGAAAATCAAGTGAGCCCTGTAACGATTAGCAAGGCTTATGCATTGTTAGAAAGAAATGGGTATATTCAAGTGGTACATGGCAAGGGGGCATTCGTGCGTAAAAATGAACTGGGGAGCATCCATGTGAGCCAACGTAATTACAATTGGCAATTAGCGATCCCCGACTACATTCAACGTTCACAATCCATGTTAAATAAAGGAACAGAGTATGCGCTGAAATTTTCAAGTGCAACCATCCATCCGGGGTTATTACCCTCAGTTTATTTGACGAATGAAATCGTGGCAATTTTACTCGCGGATCCTCAGATTGTTACGCGCTATGGGGCTGTACAAGGTGATGAAGATGTACGAAAGGCAATTCGGGACTATGTCCAAAAGTATGGTGACATTGAAACAACACCTCAAGAAATTATTGTGACAAATGGTGTTCAACAAGGAATTGATGTAGTGGCTAGAACATTTATTGGACCAGGAGACATTGTCATTACCGAAGCTCCTACCTATACAGCAGCAATCGATGTCTTTAGAAATCGTGGAGCCCATATTATTCCGATTCCAGTAGATGCAGAAGGTATGCAGACAACTATTCTAGCGACATTATGTTTAAGCAAACAACCAAAACTGATCTATACAAACCCAACATTTCAGAATCCTACAGGAACTGTTTTAAGCGAAACTAGACGAAGAGAGTTACTAGACCTTGCCCAACAATACGGCTTTCTTATTGTAGAGGATGATTCATGGAATGAAATTTATTTTGACGATAATCCACCGCCACCTACTCTTAAAGCGTTAGATGAAAGTGGTCATGTTATTTATTTAAAAGGATTTAGCAAATCGTTAGCACCTAGTTGTAGAATTGGAGCCATCATCTCGAATGGCACTGTCCATCAAAGGCTCCTATCAGCCAAATCCTTTGCCGATTCGGGCAATCCACTATTAACACAAAAGGCATTGATTCCTTTTTTACGATCAGAACGCATGCATGTCCATTTAGAAAAATTACGCATTGCGCTTGAAGTAAGAAGAGATCAGACGATTGCAATATTGAACAAATATGCACCACAAGGCGTTACGTGGATGGAACCAAAAGGAGGGTTAAATATTTGGGTGTCTCTGCCTAGTAATGGCAATACAGATGAACTGTTGTTTAAAGCGCAGCAAGCCCATATTACTTTTTTACCCAGCTCTGCTTGTTATCCGGGAGAGCCTCAATATCACCATATGAGAATTAGTTATTCCTATCCAGAACCACATGAACTAGAGCAAGGAGTCATGAAACTTTGTCAGATAATGCACACGTATTTACAGGAGAATAGGAACATTGATAGGACAAACCATTGATAGTTTGTTGTTCTTTGTTTACATGTCAATTGATGTTATGATGAATATTGGATATCAATAATCGTCTACATAAAAGTAGTGAGGGCATGAACAATACCTAACATGAAAGAGATGGAATAGTGGAATGAGTCATTTAATTGTACAAAATTTAACAAAAACTGTTGGCGATAAAACGCTTTTTGAAAATATTGAATTTACCATTTATGAGGGTGAGCGAGCAGGCCTAATCGGTATTAATGGTACGGGGAAATCAACCCTGTTATCGATCTTAGCAGAGGATATCGAAGCGGATACCCTCACAATGGATCGCCCCAATAAATACCGTGTCGCATATTTACCACAGGAACCGACATTCCAATCAGGAGAAACGGTTTTACAAGCAGTCTTTGCTGGTGACTCACCGGTTTTACAACTGAATCGTCAATATGAGGAAACAGTGGCTGAACTAGCAGTAAATCCTACATCTGAAAGTTTGCAAAAGACTTTATTTGGCTTGCAGCAGCGTATGGATGAAGAGCAGGCATGGGATGTCAACGCGCTTGCAAAAACAGCCTTAACAAAGCTTGGCATTGAAACATTTGATAAAGAAGTGCTAACGCTCTCAGGCGGTCAGCAAAAACGAGTAGCATTGGCTAAAGTATTAATTGAACCAGCAGACCTCTACCTATTAGATGAGCCGACCAACCATTTGGATGTGCAAGCAACAGAGTGGCTTCAAGAGATGGTGCTACGACTAAAGGGCGCAGTTATTTTTATTACCCATGATCGTTATTTCTTGGATGAATTATCGACACATATTTACGAACTAGCCGATCAAACCCTGTATCGTCATACAGGAAATTATGGTGATTTTTTAGAGGCCCGAGCCATCCGTGAGGAAATGAAGGCGGCTTCTGCTCAGAAGGATCGCAACCGTTATCGTTCAGAGTTGAAATGGATTCGTCGCGGTGCGAAGGCACGCTCCACTAAACAAAAAGCGCGTATCCAACGCTTTGAAAAGTTGGAGGATAATTTAGAGCGTAGATCTGAGGACGTTTCATTGGAAATAGGACTTGCTACAACACGTTTAGGGCGTAAAGTGCTAGAGGCTGAAAGTATTTCGAAAGCATTTGGCCAGCAAAAGATTTTAGATAACTTTTCATTTTTACTCCAGCAAGGGGACCGTATTGGCATAATCGGCGCGAATGGTGTAGGAAAATCTACTTTATTGAACATGCTAGCAGGAGAGCTTTCACCAGACCAAGGTGAAATTCTTGTTGGATCAACAGTAAAGCTAGCTCATTTCAAGCAAACTTTACCGAAAATGAATGAAAATGAGCGTATGATTGAATATATACGTGAGGCTTCGAATGACATTACAGATGCAGAGGGTGTCCGCTATTCAGCGGCTCAGATGCTAGAGCGCTTTTTATTCCCATTACATGCTCACGGTACACCGATTGGTAAATTATCAGGCGGTGAGCGCAAGCGCCTTCATTTATTACGTTTATTAATGGAGCAGCCTAATGTTTTATTATTAGACGAGCCAACCAATGATTTAGATATTGAAACTTTGGGCGTGCTAGAGGATTTCATTGAGCATTTCCCAGGCGTAGTCATCACGATTTCCCATGACCGTTTTTTCCTAGATCGTATTGCGAAAAAGCTATGGATCTTGGATGGAAAAGGGCAGGTAGAGGAAACGCTGGATCTGTATAGTGAGTATTTGGAGAAGCGTGAGCATACGGCTACTGCGAAAGTTGAGGCACCGAAGGCTGAAAAGCCGAAGTCCGAAAAACCAAAATCTGATAAGAAAAAGCTATCGTTTAAAGAGCAAAAAGAATGGGAAACGATTGCAGATGATATTGAAAAAACAGAAACAGCTATTATGGAGACTGAAGAGGGAATCGCTAATACTGGTTCAGATTTTACAAAACTACAGGAATTAACAGCTCAGCTTGATGAGCTCAATGCACAGTATGAACATCTGATTGAAAGATGGTCTTATTTAGATGAAATTGTTAATGGATAAGGAGCGATAGACATGAAGATTATTACAATTGAACCGACACCAAGTCCCAATTCTATGAAGATTGTTGTTGATACAGAGCTACCGTTCGGGAAAAGCTATAATTTTACAAAGGATAATAAAGATGAAGCAACTGGCGAAGCAGCAGCTATTTTAGCCATTGAGGGGATAAAGGGCGTTTATCATGTAGCTGATTTCTTTGCGGTGGAGCGTAATGCCAAATATGCATGGGAAGGTATTTTAGCAAGTATCCGTCAAGTATTAGGTGAAGACGTTGAAACGCAAGATGAAACAATAGTAGCTAATGAGTTTTACGGGGAAGTTTATGTCCATGTTCAGTTCTATAAGCAAGTACCACTACAAGTAAAAGTGTTTGATAACCAACGTGAACATCGTGTGAGCTGTGGTGATCGTTTTGTCGATGCTTTTAATCAAATTATTGAATCAGCAGTAGATGAAAACTATATTTTCCAGCGTAAATGGATTGATTATGGTGTGCGCTATGGCGAATTAGAAGAAATCGCAGAAGCGGTCAAACAGGAAATTGATGTCACATATTCTGTAGAACGATTAGCAGAAATTGTTGCTGCGCTTAATAATGACGATGAAAAAGCTATCGTTCAATCAAATAAGCTGAAAATAACGGTGGAGCAGTTCCAACAACCGGAATGGGAGAAACGCTTCCAGTTATTAGACCAAATGGCTGATCCGGAGCTGGATGATTTACCACTTTTAGATGTAGCTTTACAGGATGAGCAAATGTCGATTCGTCGTCTAGCAACTGTATATTTAGGGATGGTTGAAGATGTTACGGTAGTTCCGTATTTAGAAAGAGCCCTTCAGGATAAAAGTGCTGCCGTGCGACGTACAGCAGGCGACTGCATGAGTGACCTTGGCTTTGTAGAATTTGAAAGCGCCATGCAGCAAGCCCTACAAGATAAGAACAAATTGGTACGCTGGCGTGCAGCGATGTATTTATATGAGGCTGGTACAGAACAATCATTACCAGTATTAAAAGCGGCCGCAGATGATAAAGAATTCGAAGTGAAGCTACAAGTGAAAATGGCGATTGCCCGTATCGAGCAAGGTGAAGAGGCAAAAGGCTCCGTTTGGAAGCAAATGACCGAATCTCGCCAGCAATAGTTATGTAAGAAATAAACCAGCAGCAGCTGGTTTTTTTATTTTGTGGGGAGAGTTTTTTTTCCAAGGAAATGAAGATACTCAATATCCTGATTATCATAGATGCATCTTCTTTGGATCATCAAAAATAGGTGTAAAGTAGAAAAAAAGTTGTTTTTTAGCGATTTATTGCTAAACAAAAAGTTAAGGTCATTCTATGAATCATTAACATATTGTCTAGTTTCATAGAGAAGGGTCAATGTTAAAATAACATAAATTCAGAATATTCCCTAAAATAGGAGGTCCTTTGCATGACAATAACTAGTTTAAAAACAACCAAATCGTACGTGCGAGATCGGGAGGCGGTCATCGCGTTAACACAAAAGCTAGTACGAATTGAAAGCGTTTACCGTGAGAATGATCCAAAGGGTAATGAAGAAGAGGTGGCACACGTTGTTGCGGCGTATTTACGGGATATTGGCATAGAGACACATGTTGAGGAGGTTGTGCCAGGACGACCGAATGTTATTGGTATTATTGATTCGGGCAAGCCTGGGAAAACATTACTTTTTGAGGGGCATACAGATGTTGTGACGGAGGGTAATCGTGATGCATGGGCATACGATCCATTTGGAGCAGAGATTGTTGAAGGACGTATGTATGGTAGGGGAACAAATGATACGAAGGGCAATCTCGCTTGTATGATTACTGCCTGTCAATCATTATTACTAGATCAGGAAGAATTTACAGGCAAGATTATTTTATGTATCCCTTGTGATGAAGAGGGGCTCATGCTAGGCATTAAGCATTTTATTAAAAACGGCTGGGCAGACGGAGTAGATGGGGCTATTATTTGCGAGCCACAGGAAAACAATGTATGTATTGCACAGCGTGGGGCCATTCGTTTACAGGTTGATATTTTCGGTAAGATGGCACATGGCGCGATCTCGTGGAGTGGCATTAATCCAAACTGGCGAATGGCACGATTGATTGTAGAGCTGGAGAAACTAGAAAAAGAGGAGCAGGCTCGGTTAGGCCGTGACCCGATGCTGAATTGGCCATCTATTACGCCAACGATATTACGTGCGCCTGTTAAAGGAGATGCACAAATCAATGTCATTCCTGATCACTGTATGACGACGCTTGATATTCGTACAGTTCCTGCCCAAGATCATGATGAATTACTAGGAAAAATCGACGCAATTATTAAACGCTTACAGGCAGATGATCCAGATTTTAATGTGGAACTAACGATCCTTGATAATCGACCTGCTACAGCAACGGCTAAGGAGGAAGCTGTTGTACAGGCCATATACGAGGCAGTGGCAGAGGTGACAGAAAAGGAACCTAAGTATAACGGTGTTCCTGGTGCAACAGATGGTACGTTTCTTCACGTCCATGGTATTCCAATAGTGACGGTTGGTGCAGGAGATCGTGAAATTCCTCATCAAATCAATGAATATGTAGATATTGAAGAATTGGCGGAAACAACAGCTATTTATCGTTTAGCGGCATTAAAATTTTTGGCTGGTGATGCACAATGACAACAATAAAAATGGCGGTTATACCAGGGGATGGCATTGGAAAAGAAGTGATGCAGGAAGCATTAAAGGTTGTAAAATGTGTGCAAGAACGGGATTCATCCTTACAAATTACAACGATGGTTTTTCCGTGGAGCTCTGATTATTATTTAGCACACGGTCGCATGATGCCAGAGGATGCACTGGAGACACTACAAAAATATGATGCGATATTATTTGGAGCTATTGGTGATGCTCGCGTACCAGATGATGTCACGGTATGGGAACTCATTATGCCGATTCGGAAAAATTTCCAGCAGTATGTGAATTTCCGTCCTATTAAGTCATTGCCAGGGATTTCCTCACCTCTGGCTGGCGGGAACGATATTGATTTTGTCATTTTCCGTGAAAATGCTGAGGGGGAATATTCGGATAGTGGGGGTCGACTATATCAACAGCAGCCACAAGAAATGACGATTCAAAATACGATTATGACGCGTATTGGGATTGAAAAAATTGTTCGAGCAGCCTGTGAATATGCTCAGCAGCATGGGAAAACCAAGCTGACAAGTGCGACAAAATCTAATGCGATTATTCATTCCATGAAATTTTGGGATGAGCATACAAGAAAAACAGTGACACAAATTGCACCAGAACTACAGCTTGAAGCCATTTATATCGATGCATTAGTTGCTTATTTTGTCGAACGACCACAGGAATTTGAAGTCGTTGTGGCTTCCAATTTATTTGGCGATATTTTATCTGATTTAGGCTCTGCCATTGTTGGGGGGCTGGGCTTATCTCCTTCAGCCAACTTAAATCCAGAGAAGACATTTCCATCAATGTTTGAGCCTGTGCATGGTTCAGCGCCAGATATAGCAGGCAAGGGAATTGCCAATCCAATCGCTCAAATATGGTCGCTCGCCTTACTGCTAGGACATCAAGGCAGAAAGGATTTAGAACATTTGATTGTCCAAGCTATTAGTAAAGTGCTAGAAGAAGGCGTCGTGAAAACAGCTGATATTGGTGGACAAGCAACAACAGCACAAATGGGCGATGCGATTTGTCAGGAAATCATTCATATGACTTTAACAGCAGGGGGTGTATAGTATGACAACTGAGCCTAAGGTGATTGTTGTGACAGGTGCAGGTGGCGGAATGGGAAAAGCCATTATGGAAGAACAGCTTAAGCAAGGTAATCTGGTTATAGGGCTTGATGTATCTGTAAAGGCGCTGTCCAATTTAACACATGATTCCCTGCAATGCTTAGAAGTCAATGTATTGCAGGAGGAGCGAGTGAATGACATCTTCCAGCAAATTGTTGATAAGTACGGGAGAATTGATGGGCTTGTCAATGCACTTGGGATTGCACAGGCAGCAACGCCAATTGAACAAGTAACGATGGACGAGTGGAATCGCTTAATGGATGTCAATGTAAAAAGTTTATTTATTACAGCAAAAGCTGTTGTCCCCTTTATGAAAAAACAGCAAAAGGGGTCTATTGTTACGATTGCTTCCATATCAGCAGTTCGCCCTAGACCTGGCTTACAAGCCTATATTGCATCGAAGGGTGCAGCGGAAAGCTTTACGAGAGGGCTAGCGATTGAGCTGGCACCAAACCAAATTCGAGTTAATACGATTCATCCTGGGCCTGCCGATACACAAATGCTTGGGCAATTTGCCGCACAGGGCGCCGATGTTGAGCAAACAAAGCAAAGTGTGTTTGTGCAATCTGTCCCATTAGGACGATTGGTGAAGCCTTCTGATATAGCAGGAGCCGTTAGTTATTTATTGTCTGATGCAGCTAGCATGGTCACGGGGACGACCTTACATGTAGATGGTGGTCGTGGATTATAGGAGGGATACGATGAGAATTATTCCTATGTTAATTAATGGGGAATGGATTTATGGTGATGCAGAAGCATTGCTAGATGTGGGCAATCCATCAACGGGAGAAATCATTGCGCAAATTAGTAATGCGAGTCAAGCGCATGTAGAAGAAGCGGTGCGATCAGCAAGGAGAGCCTTTGAAAGTGATGAATGGCGTCAATGGAAGGCTTTTGAACGAGGCCAGTTATTAATCGACTTCGCTCATTATATTCGTCAGCATGCCGAGGAATGGAGTCTACTAGAATGCCGGGACGTAGGTAAACCTTTAACGCAAGCAAGGGCAGATATTGAAGCGGCGGCTCGGTATTTTGAATTTTACGGTGGAGCGGCTGATAAGGTGATGGGGGATACGATTCCAATTGAGGATGGCCTATTGAATGCAGTAGTGCTCGAACCCGTTGGTATTACTGTACATATCGTGCCATGGAACTATCCGATTCAAATAACAGCACGAAGTGTCGCTGCGGCCATTGCTACAGGCAATGCAGTTATTGTGAAAAGTGCGGAAGATACGCCACTAACAACACATGCCATCACGGAGTGGCTTGCAGAAAAACTGCCAAAAGGGATCTTTCAACATATTACTGGCTTAGGAAGAGATGTGGGTCCGTATTTAACATCACATCCTGATATTAATCATATTACCTTTACGGGGTCGGTCCCTACTGGGGTTGCAGTGATGAAGGCAGCAGCGGAAAATGTTGTCCCTGTAACATTAGAGCTTGGTGGAAAATCACCCAATATTGTTTTTGCAGATGCCAATATAGAGCAAGCATTGGATGGGGTAGTGCGGGCTATTATTCAAAATTCAGGGCAAACATGTTCTGCTGGGGCTCGACTACTCATTGAAGAAAGTATAAAAGATACATTTCTCCCACAATTAGTACAAAAATTTCAAGCGATACAGGTGGGGCCAGGTGAGGCGGACATGGATATGGGGCCGTTACTCAATGAACGTCAGTATACAAAAATTACTACATTATTACAGCAAGCAAAGAAAGATGGCTATGTCATCACTGGTGGAGAGCCGTTGATGATGGAAGGGTATGAAAATGGCTTCTATGTGCAGCCAACTATACTAGATGGTGTACAGCCGAATGATCCTTTAGCGCAGGAGGAAATTTTTGGACCCGTGCTGACGGTTTTAACATTTACGAGCGTGGGGGAAGCCATTACTCTTGCCAATAGCACAGATTATGGCTTAGTAGCGGGTGTTTGGTCACAGAATATCGATACAGCTCATTATGTGGCGAGTCGTGTACAAGCAGGACAAGTATTTATTAATAATTATGGGGCAGCCGGTGGTATTCAAATGCCGTTCGGAGGCTATAAAAAAAGTGGGATTGGTCGAGAGAAGGGCTTTGTTGCTCTGCGGAACTATACGCAAATGAAAAATATTGCCATACGCTATGCACCACCTATTCAACGCTGACAGGGAGGGACGCCTATGGAACATGCAAAAGATAAACAAGTGCTCTTAGAGGTCAATCAATTATCGATTCGATTCCATTTGAAGAATGGCAAAGAGGCAAAAGTGGTAGACGATGTGAGCTTTACCATTCATAAGGGAGAAACGGTTGCATTAGTGGGAGAATCGGGCAGTGGCAAAAGTATTACCTCCTTAGCAATTATGCGTTTACTGCCAATCCCTCCTGGGGAAATTACAGCAGGAACTATCAACTTTAACGGCAAAAATCTATTAGCCTATAAAAATAAAGAGATGAGCCATATTCGTGGCAATGAAATTAGTATGATTTTTCAAGAGCCTATGACTTCATTAGACCCGGTATTTACGATCGGCAATCAAATGATCGAAGGCATTCGTAGACATCAAAAGGTTTCAAAAAAAGATGCTTGGCAAAAAGCATTACAATTATTAAAGGAGGTGGGGATTGCCAACGCGGAGAAGGTAATCGCCGAATATCCTCACCAATTATCAGGGGGAATGAGGCAACGTGTCATGATTGCCATTGCGATGTCAAATAATCCCCAGCTATTAATTGCGGATGAGCCGACTACAGCATTAGATGTAACCGTACAGGCGCAAATTTTAAAGCTGATGATGAAAATGAAGGAAGAACATCAATCAGCGATTTTATTCATTACCCATGATATGAGTGTTGTCGCAGAAACAGCGGACCGTGTCATGGTTATGTATGCCGGGCAAATAGTGGAGGAGGCCCCTGTAAGAGAGCTTTTTTTAAATCCTCAGCACCCTTATACAGCAGCGCTGCTAAAAACAATGCCGAGTCTTGAAACAGAGGTGAAAAGACTGCCATCTATTCCTGGTACTGTGCCACCCGCATATGCATTACCAAAGGGTTGTCGCTTTGCACCCCGATGCCCGCATGCTATGGCGCAATGCCATCAGGATAGTCCGACCATACACTATATTCAAGAGACCCATAAAGTGCGCTGTCATTTATTCACAGAGAAGGGGGAGCTGGCACATGACGGAGAAAGAAGTTTTGCTGGAAATTAATCATTTAAAAGCTTACTTTCCTGTGAAGCGCAAGTCTATGAAAGAAGAGAAAAAGATGGTCAAAGCGGTTGATGATATTTCCATTGAAATTTATCGGGGAGAGACGCTAGGCATTGTAGGCGAATCTGGCTCAGGAAAATCTACATTTGGACGAACGATTTTGAAGCTCGTTGAACCAACAGCCGGAGAAGTATTATATAAAGGACAACCGATCCAGCATTTAAAAGGCAATAAGCTTCAATCGTATCGCAATCAAATGCAAATGATTTTTCAAGACCCCTTTGCCTCACTAAATCCTAGAATGCGCATTGGAGCGATTATTGAGGAACCGATGAAATTACAATTAACATTGACGAAGGAACAGCGAAAAGAACGCGTGAAGGAATTGCTACAAAAGGTTGGACTTCCTGAGGATGCCATGCAAAAATTTCCTCATGAATTTTCAGGAGGTCAGCGACAAAGGATTGGGATTGCAAGAGCTCTTGCCATTCATCCAGAATTCATTATTGCGGATGAGCCAGTATCTGCATTGGATGTGTCTGTGCAATCACAAGTCCTTAACTTAATGATGGATTTACAGGATGAATTTCAGTTAACTTATTTATTCATTTCCCACGATTTAAGCGTTGTGAAGCATATAAGTGACCGTGTGGCGGTGTTGTACTTAGGACGGGTTGTGGAAATAGGAACGAAAAAGGAGCTATACGCTCATCCATTGCATCCTTATACACAAGCATTGCTATCTGCTATTCCAGTCGTCAATTTTGATGAGTCAAAGCAAGAAGTACTTTTACAAGGTGAACTACCTAGCCCGATCAATCCACCTGTTGGCTGTGTTTTTCATACGCGTTGTTCACATGTCATGGAAAGATGTCGGCAGGAGAGGCCTAAGCTTCAAGAGGAAAATGCAAATCAGCGAGTCGCTTGCTTTTTATATGATAAATAATCTGAATATTTAATTTATTTGGGAGTGGAGGGGTTGATATGTTTGGCAATATTACCGATGTTCCTGGTATCAAGGTGGGGCATCGTGAAAATGAAGAGGGGATTACAGGCTGTACGGCTCTATTAATGGAAGGCGGGGCAGTGTGTGGGGTAGATGTTCGAGGGTCTGCACCAGGTACTCGTGAAACGGATGCATTAGATCCCATCAATGAAATTGATCGTGTGCATGGTATTTGTCTGTCAGGGGGCAGTGCCTTTGGATTAGATGCTGCCACAGGAGTCATGCAATTTTTAGAGGAGCAAGGGATTGGGGTTGATGCAGGTGTTGCCAGAATTCCGATTGTGCCAAGTGCCGTCCTCTTTGACTTATTTATTGGCGATCCTCAAGCTCGACCTACAGCACAAATGGGCTATGAAGCGGCCCAAGCGGCCCAAGTAGGTTCATTTCAAAATGGCAATATTGGCGCGGGCTATGGGGCAACGGTAGGTAAACTGGCAGGACCAGACTTTGCCATGAAGGGTGGACTTGGTAGTGCATCAATTGCGGGCAAGGATGGGCTCATTGCTGGGGCTATTGTGGCTGTTAACGCAGTAGGTGATGTCAAGAATCCTAATACACGGCAAATTTTAGCGGGAGCGAGAAATCCTCAAACAGGACAGTGGTTGGATTGCTGTGCCTATCTCGAACAGCATGCACAATCAGAGGCACTTGCTGGCACGAATACAACCATTGGCGTAGTAGCGTTGAATGCAAAATTAACGAAGGCAGAAGCAAAAAAGATTGCCCAGCTTACGCAAAACGCTCTTGCCCGAACGATTTATCCTGTCCATACGATGCTTGATGGCGATACTATTTTTGTGCTAGGTACTGGAGAGCGGACATTTGCGCTAGATTACTTGGGACATTTAGCGACTAAGGTGATGGAGGAAGCTATTCTTGCTGGTATTCAAGCGGCAGATAAATTGGCAGGGGTGGAAAGCTATACAAGCATTCAAAAGATAAGCACTTAGGAGAAGGGGGAACGACAATGAATTTGAAAAACAGTGGGGTAATACTCTTAATGTTCATGATGGTATTCATCATAAGTGCATGTTCTAGTGATGGAGAGAAAGTTTCAACGAGCTCTAATAGTCCTAATGGACAAACTACAGCAGATGTGCCGCAGGAAATTGTTGTGCGTGTAAATGATGATCCCGATTTTTTAGATCCACATAAGGCAACGGCATCCATTTCGTATCAAATGATTATGAATTTATTTGAAGGGCTAATGGCGCCAGAAACAAATGGTTCTTTAAAAGAAGGACTTGCAGAGAGCTATGAAGTTTCAGAGGATGGTTTAACGTATACTTTCAAAATTCGCCAAGGAGTGAAATTCCATAATGGTGATGACTTAACGATGGACGATATTCAATATTCCTTTGACCGTTTAATGGGGAAAAACGGTGGGGAAAAAATGTCCAATAACTTCGATAACGTGGCATCAACTGAGGCACCAGATGCCAGCACATTTGTGATTAAATTAAAGGAGCCTAATTCTAACTTCCTGTATTCATTAACGGCAAGACAATCAGCTATTATTCCTAAAAGTAATGATGGGAAGCATAATGAGAATCCAATCGGAACAGGTCCTTTTGCCTTTGTGAAATACGCGCCAGGGACAAATTTAGAACTTAAGAAAAATGATAACTACTGGCAGGAAGGCTTACCTTATTTGAATAAAGTTACGTTTACCTTCCAATCAGATGATCAAGCAGCGATTATGAGCTTGATGGCAAATGAGGTTGATCTAACAAGTGTACCATGGCATCGTGTGAGTGAGGTTGAAGGGGGCTACAATTTAACGCATCAAAATAATAACTCTTCTTTAATCATCACATTTAATGAAACAAAGGCTCCATTCGATAACGTAAAAGTTAGACAAGCTATTAACTACGCGATTAGTAAATCCGATATTATTGATTCGGTATTTGCGGGCTATGCTGTCCCACTTGGTTCTAATATGAGTCCAGCGATGGGCGATTTCCAAAAGAAGGGCTTAGAAAGTATGTATAAACGCGATATAGAAAAAGCGAAGGCATTATTGGCAGAGGCCGGTTATCCGGATGGGTTCAAAACAAAAATTACGGTATCTTCCCACAATGATATGTATTCGAATATTGCGCAAATTGCAGTTGCTAATTTGCAAGAGATTGGCATTGATGTAGAGATTGAGGTTGTGGAGTGGGGGATTTGGCTAGACCGTGTTTATTTTGGCCGTGACTATGAAATGACAACGATTGATTTAACAGGTCGTGCATCAGCCTACGAGGTGTTAAATGATTATATTTCTACAAATGATAGTGAAAACTTCTTCCTATTTAAAAATGACGAGTATGACAAAATTATGACGGATGTGCTAAAGGAAACAGACCAAGCCAAACAAATTGAGTACTATCATCGAGCACAGGAAATTTTAGCTGAGCAGGCTACTGCGGTTTATATTGCTGATTACCAAATTGTTTGGGGTGCTGACAAACAAGTGACGGGGCTTAAGAGCTATCCATTCTGGTTCCATGATATGTCAGAGGTTCAATTTTCAAACTAGGAAGGGATGAGTGCTCATGATGTATATTTTACGTCGAATCATCCTGTTAATAACAACCATCCTGCTAGTATCCATCATCACATTTGGTGTTTTTCAAATATTACCTGGAGATCCGGTGCGAACGATGTTAGGGACAGAAGCGGATCCCACACAAATTGAAAATTTACGATCTGAACTCGGCTTAGATCGTCCTCTTTATGAACAATATGTGGATTGGATGAAGGGCTTATTGACAGGTCAGCTAGGCGATTCCATTCGGTTTTCAATGCCTGTAAAAGATTTATTATTTGATCGACTTCCTGTCACTATGTCGTTGGCGGGGATAACCTTGCTCATTGTTTTATTCATTTCCTTACCTTTAGGGATGTTTGCGGCAAGAAGACAAAATAAAATAAGTGATGTGTCATTATCGACTGTGACACAAATTGGGATGGCTGTACCATCCTTTTGGCTAGGGATGATGCTTATTCTTTACGTTGGCTTACAGTTTAGCTTCTTTAAAATTAGTGGTTATATTCCATGGACACAAAGTGTTGCAGGGGCGCTCAGTACGCTCCTTCTCCCAGCCCTAACCATTGCGATACCACAAATTGCTGTGAACTTCCGATATGTGCGTACAGCTATTTTAGAGCAGGTTCAGCTCGACTATGTACGCACAATTCGCAGTAAAGGAATGTCTGAACACAATGTCATGTATAAGCATGTATTGAAAAATTCCATGATTCCGATTTTAACCGTATTTGGCCTAATTATGGCGGAAGTTGTAGCGGGGACAATTATTGTGGAGCAAGTATTTTCTTTGCCGGGTATTGGACAGCTTCTCATAACGGCTATTAGTAACCGTGATTTTCCACTTGTACAGGGGATTGTCATGTATATTACGGTTGCTGTAGTTATGATAAATTTTATTGTCGATATTTTATATTCTGTATTAGATCCTAGAATCCGATTACGCTAAGAGGTGGATACAATGAAACAGCTACAACGTTATACTAAAAAACTGAATTTATCCATTGGTCTCCTCGTCATTGTCGGCTTTTTGCTCGTCATGTTGGTCAGCTTTTTTTATACACCTCATGATGTCAACGCCATGAACATACCTGAGAAATTGCGTGGGCCAGGTGGTGCTTATCTTTTTGGGACAGATGAATTCGGGCGTGATATTTTTAGCCGAATTATGAAGGGGACACAAACTGCTTTCGCTGTTGGATTATTAACTGTAGGAATTGGGACGTTTTTTGGGATTACCATAGGTGGAATTGCAGGCTATGTTGGCGGCTGGATTGATGAAATATTTATGCGAACAATGGACGCTTTAATGGCATTTCCGGGCATTATTTTAGCGTTAATGCTAGTAGCTGTATTTGGCCCAGGGATTGTCAATACGGCCGTAGCATTGGGCATTATCGCCATTCCTGCTATTGCCCGAATTGCGCGAAGCGGCTTTGTCCAACAACGTGACTCGGAGTATGTATTGGCAGCGAAATTAATTGGCGTCAAGCCTCATAGCATCATGTTTCGTCATATTTTACCTAATATATCATCGCAAATTATTGTCGCGGCGACGGTCACATTCGCAACTGCCATGCTAGCAGAGGCAGCACTAAGCTATTTAGGGCTTGGTGTTCAGCCACCAAACCCTAGCTGGGGCAGAATGTTAAAAGATTCACAGGCTTATTTAATCGGTGCCCCTTGGTATACGTATGCGCCTGGAGGAGCCATTACGATTCTTGTTCTTGGTTTATATATGCTTAGTAATGCCTTACGTGATTTTATGGACCCGCGTTCAAAATCGTAATAAATCAGGTGCTGTTTTTTGCAAAAGCTCATAGGCCTTGACTGCGATTTCAATGTTTAGTCGATGTGGCGCTTGTAAAAAATCAGCACCGAATATACTTTCTAGTCGTTCAATTCGTTTATAGAGCGTTTGACGGACGATAAACAATTGCTCAGCCGTATCATTTTTAGCTCCATTGCAAGCTAAGTAAACAGCTAATGTTTGGAATAAATCATGACCATTTTTTTGATCCAGCAATAATAGTTCTTGTAAATAATCTTTCACAAATTGTAAGAGGGCGGTCTGCTCCTGCTGTAGTAATAACCGGAAGACACCTAAATCCTTATAATAAATGGAGCTAGTCAATTGATGATGCTGCATTTGGATAACCGATTTAGCCTCCTTATAGCCAAGATGGACACTTTCTATCGTTTGATAAACATTGCTAATCCCGCAAGTAAGGGTGAGCTGTTCAAAAAATTGCGATGCTTTTCTAGCAACAATTTGTGCTATCGCTTGATCGAAGGAATCTCGATTATCCTTCATATAATCTGCAGCAATATAGAAAGCTAAAATAATAATTTCATGCTGTCGTACTGAAACGGTAGGGAAGAATCCTAGCTTCTTTAAGATGGAGCGGACATACATGGCATTTTGTAATTGAATTTCCTGCCACTCTTCCTCTGGTACCACTTTGGCTTCGTCATGTAGATTGAACACGACGACACGGTAAAATAAATTACGACTTTCAATCGGTAAATAGCTTTGATAGTATTGGATATCGACAGGCTGGCCTTGAATTAACGCAAGAATAAATTCATCCTCACGGCTTTGCTGACGTTCCTGTAGCATGCGATTTCGCATTAAAATATGGGCAATCGACATCGTAGCACGTTCCAAGTTTAATAAGGTATAATCACTCGGTTTTGGCAGTCCAGAATGCATACATAAATAGCCCCAAACTTGCCCAAGGCCATTTACGGGGATAATGACAAAATGATCCTTGTCAATTGATAAAAGATGCAAGGGCTCCTGTAGTTCTAACTGCTGACAATGTTCTTCCATCATACGTAAGTACTTTTTGGCTTCGACTGGATAATAAAAGCTTTTGGTATCTTCAGAGACAAATAAAAATGGTGCCTCGGTATCTTGATGAAGGACTTGTAAAATTTTTAAAATACCATTTGGCATTAACGATAATTCCATAAATGTTTTGGAAAGGGTATCGAGCTGTGTAAGTGCCTGTTGATGTTGGTTAATTATGTACGTATGTAAATCTTGTGTAATATCGATAAAGCGTACTATTTCTTCAAAGACAATGATTGGGAAATGATGCGCATTCGCCATGGCAATCAGCTCGACGGGTACATGATCAAAATAGTCTCCAATTTCAATACAAAGCCCTGCTGCTTCATTCCGAATAAGGTTTTGTAAGTAGGCAATTTGTGTTTCGCGCTCTAACTGTAATCCGACACCGGTAGTTAAAATGAGCTCACCACCATTAATTAATGTATCAAAATCTTTAATTTCTAAAATATGTGTCCACTGAACTTGGCGTTCAAGGCCATGGTGTCCTGCTATAAGCTTCGCCGATTCAAAATATTTGCGCTTCAGGACATCACGTACGAGTAGAGGATGTTTCGACATAAATTAGCACCTGCCCTTCGAATGTACAATGTCTATTTTTTATTATGTTTGAGAAGTCAGAAAATTTCAACACGAATGAGCGTAATAGTAGAAATTGACGAAAGACAAAAAAGACATCTAGGATACACGATTGGAGGTCATGATATGGAACGAAGTGATCAGTTCACCCATACCTTACAGCAAAAAGATCGTGAAAACGTTTGGCACCATATGTCCATTTATAACGACCATACACCCGTCATTATTGAACAGGGAGAAGGTGCCTGGATAACAGACAGTTTAGGCAACCGATTTTTAGATGGCATGTCGGGCTTATGGGCGGTCAATGTAGGCTATGGACGTGAGCGACTTGCTAAGGTCGCTTATGAGCAATTAAAAAAACTATGCTATGCTCCTTTAACACAAAGTCATGAACCTGCTATTAGATTAGCTGAAAAAATCAACAGCTTATTAGAGGATGACTATATGATGTTTTATTCGAATAGTGGTTCTGATGCAAATGAAGTAGCGTTCAAGGTTATACGACAATACCATCAACAAAACGGGGAAGGGACCCGCTATAAAATGATTGCTCGTTATCGTGCCTACCATGGTAGCTCGCTTGGAGCTTTAGCTGCTACAGGCCAGGCATTACGTAAATATAAATATGAACCCTTAACACCAGGCTTCCTGCATGTTGCCCCACCCGATCCATATCGCCGTCCAAAAGGACAATCTATTGAAGCATATAATTTAGCAAGAGCACGTGACATCGAGGAAAAAATTATTTGGGAGCAAAAAGAAACAATTGCGGCAGTTATTATGGAGCCATTCATAACAGGTGGTGGTGTTTTAATTCCACAACCAACATATGTTCAAGAAGTAGAGCGCATTTGTAGAAAATATGGGGTATTACTCATTATCGATGAAGTTATTTGTGGTTTTGGGCGAACAGGCAAGCTATTTGGCCATCAGCATTTTGGTATTCGCCCAGATGTTATTACGATGGCAAAGGGACTCACTAGCGCCTATTTACCATTATCAATTACAGCAGTAAGAAAAGATATTTATGAAAAATTTAAAGTATCAGATGGCTATAGTCATTTTCGACATATTAATACGTTTGGTGGTAACCCAGCAGCCTGTGCAGTAGCATTAGAAAATATTAAGATCATTGAGGAAGAGGGACTTGTACAACGAGCAAAAGATTTGGGAATTCAATTACTCCATGACTTACAAGACTTATTAGAACTGCCCTATGTTGGTGATATTCGGGGACTTGGGTTGCTCGTTGGTATCGAGCTTGTTGAAGATAAAGTCTCACAAAAACCTGCTAAAGAAGAACGTGTGGCAAGCATCATAGCTGCTTGTAAAGCGAATGGCTTAATTATTGGGAAAAATGGCGATACAGTGGAGGGCTATAATAATATCATTACGTTAAGTCCACCACTTTGCTGTACCGATGAAGATCTTGATTTTATGGTAGCTGTTTTAAAAAGAGTATTTGCGACCCATGTCTAGTACAAGGCGATTCCAGATCGGGATAAATCAGGAATCGCCTTTAATAGTGTCGCTTCTGTCCTTTTTTTACAGCTTCCCAATCAATTTCAATATTTTGTAGGACGCGCGTGAGTAAATGGTGAATGCTATCGACTTCTTCGCTAGAAAAACCATCAAGTGCTCGTTCGTTGGAGTACTCGCCCTCCCGTTTTAAAAATGGATAGATGTCTAAGCTCTTATTAGTTGGGAAAAGTAATTTATTTTTCTTATTTCCTTGATCACTTCTTTTTTCAATAAAGCCTTTTGTTTCTAATTTTTGAATGGCCCGAGAAGCGGTTGTGCGATCCACCTTCAATAGCTCTGCGACTTTTTCTTGAATGATCCCAGGATTTTCGCAAATTCGGATTACATATAAATATTGACCCTTCGTTAAATCCAATTCCTTAAATTCTATATTACTAATCGAGTCTAATGCCCGTGCGATCGCACCAATTTCACGTAAGATTTCTTTCATTTTCTATCCTCCTTAGATTTTTATTGTATTTGCAATAAAAATAGTTCTATACTAATAGTATCATCTTCAGGCGAAAAATGCATCTGGAGAAGAGGATGATTGAAGTGAAACTAGGAGGAGTATTCATGAGCATAAAAAAAGTAACAACTGAAGCAGACTTACAATTAGCATTTGATTTTAGACGAAAAGTTTTTATTGAAGAGCAACAAGTACCTGAGGTAGAAGAGTATGATGAATTTGATTCACTGCAAGCACCATGTGATCATATTCTTGTGTACTATAAGGAGCAGCCAGTAGGAACGGGTAGACTCCGTGTAGTCGAGGGCTATGGTAAATTGGAGCGTATTTGTATAGTAGAAGAGTTCCGTAAATTTGGTCTTGGCAAAGAAATCATTATTGGGTTAGAGCAAATTGCCCGCGATAATGGTCTGACAAAAGCTAAATTAAATGCTCAATCGTATGCAGAAGGTTTTTATGAAAAATTAGGCTATAAGCGTGAAGGGGAAGAGTTTATGGATTGCGGCATTCCCCATATTTTAATGAAGAAATATTGGTAAATGTGCTAGGGATTGAAAAGTTGGTAAAATGTCCACGTACTCTTTATTGAAGAAAGCATGAAGTTAATTGTCATTAAATAATACCTCCTCCTCTTGACCTTGGGAGGAGGTATTTTATTGTTAACCTATGAAAGTTGGATATGTGTTCGATGATCCATCATGCTCCATACGTCATTGTGTTGCATATCTACCACTAATTTCAGCTATTCGTTGATTTTTCTTTCACAACCGTACCCGCAAAGCTGTCATGGGGAAGGCATTGACCTTGCTGTTGCTCGAAAGCTTGGCGATTTTTTAAATAGTGAAATGAACTGATTGTGTCACGATAAGCCATGCGTTTAATAATTTGACGGTCTGATAATGTATGACCCTCTTCATGTTCGAGTACAAGTCCCATAGCCTTGTAGCCAATGGTTTGTCCATTTTTACGAAGCTGTGCATACTCTAATGCCCATAACATGGCGGTCGGTGTAACGAGTGCATGAACCACCTCATTTTTCACTTTCTTTCGTAGAAAATACTCTACGCCTAATGTGACAGCTGTTGAAATAGCAGTATCCATTAAAAAAGCAAGGGCTCGTTTTTTTGTTATTGATTCCATGCAGGTCCTCCTTCCATTGATTTCTCATCAGTACATACGGAAAATAAGGATAAAAAGTTTCGAATGATGCTAGATTCATTCCAATAATTGTTCAGGATATGAGGGGATTGCCCCGTGCTTCATTGTTGTGATTCCTGCATAGCGGTTTGCAAACGAAAGCAGGGATATCGCATGCTGTTCACAATAGGCCACCAAATGATCCACAGATAGTTGATGTTGCAGGAATTGACTTAATATCGCCCCAATAAAAGCGTCCCCAGCACCAGTCGTATCAACTGCTTGTACGTTCTCAGCATTGACCTTACTATGATATTTCTTTGTATATAATGTTGCGCCTTCTGCTCCATGTGTAATGATAATCGTCTCTAGATGTCCCTGAAATAATGTGTGCACAGCCGACATTTCATCTTCAACGGCTGTGAGAAATAACAGTTCTTCATTGGAGAGCTTTACAATATGGGCTTTTGGTAAAAAAGCTAGAATCGTTTCTCGACATACCGTCTCATCCTGCCATAAAGGCAAGCGGACATTCGGATCAAAGGAAACGATGCTGCCTGCTTGATGTGCCTGCTCAATAAAAGCTAAATGGGCAGACTTCATCGGACTTTCCACAAGATTAACAGAACAAAAATGAATGATATCTTTGTCTGTTAATAGTTGTGAGGGGAGATACTCTTGTTTATACAATAGATCTGCAGCATGACGTCGGTAAAATTGAAAATCACGCTCCCCAGTTTCAGAGAGTGCTACAAAAGCAAGGCTTGTTTCTCCCTCAGTCGTTTGACGAATATATTGTGTATCCACACCTACTAGCTGCAAGGTCTTCTTCAGAAAATCACCAAACGCATCCTGCCCTACTTGTGTTAGGAGGGCAGCCTGTTGACCAAGCTTGGCACACACTGCTGCTACATTTGCAGGGGCTCCACCAGCATGCTTCGTAAAATGCTCAATAAGGGCTAGGTCACCATGCTGCTGGGTTGGCGTAAAATCTATTAATAATTCGCCAATTGTAAAGAGTTTGCCCATTAGGATACCTCCTGTGGTAGCCGTTTTTTCTTCGGTGTATAGATCGTATAGAAAATCCCGCCGAAGATGAATAGAATGCCCAAAGTTTGCATAAAGTTCGGCATAAAATCAAGCAGCAGCATATCGAGTAAAATCGCGACAACTGGGTCGACGAATACTAGTACGGAAACTAGAATGGTAGAAAGACTGCGGATACTATCAAAAAATAAATAATAAACAAATCCAGTATGAATAAATCCTGTGCCTAAAATATAGAACCAATTGGTTGTGGTTAAACCTTCAAAGAGTGAGAAATCGATGAAAGGCAGTAGCATCACAATGCCAACCGTTGTTTGTATATATGTTAAGGCGTAAGAGCTAAGGTTTGTAATGGTCTTGCTTGTTAGCATAGTAAGGGCATAAAACACCGCTGACAGTAAGGCCCAAACAAATCCTGATTGCATAAATTCAGAGAAAGATACAAAATTTTGAAGACCCATAATAAAAATACTACCGATAAAGCAAGTAATGGTTGCTACGAGTGCTCGAATGGTCATTTTTTCTTTTAAAAAGATAGCGCCTAAAATTAAAACAAAGATAGGGGCTAAATTATAGATAGAAATCGCAATTGAAATGGACATTTCCTCAAAGGCTTTAAATAAAAATACCCAATTTAGCACTAGGAAAACGCCACAAATAATCGTTTGAATAATTTCTTTCTTTTCCCATTTCTCCGTTTTATGTCCACCTGTGATGAGCCACAATACTCCTAGAAAGAGGGTTGCGCAAATACATCTAACAAAGACAAGCTCTGTTGCAGGAACTCCCGTATGAACGGTGAAAAAACCGATGGAGCCAAAAAGTGCCATCGATACGGTTAGTTTAATAATGGCTGAGATGTTCATACAAAACCTTCTTTCTATTTTTTATTTGTAAATGTGAAAATGAAAGCTAGTAGGGTAAATCCCTACCAGCATTTATCTTGCTATAGCATTATTCGCGAATTTGCCCACTACCATATATAAAATATTTTGTAGAGGTGAGGGCAGGTAATCCCATTGGGCCACGCGCGTGTAGCTTTTGCGTACTAATACCAATTTCTGCTCCATAGCCAAATTCAAAACCATCCGTGAAGCGGGTAGAAGCGTTATGATAAACTGCCGCTGCATCAACGCTGTTTAAAAACGTTTCCGCCACTAATGGATCTTCCGTAACAATCGCTTCAGAATGATTGGTCCCAAAATGATGAATATGCTCAATGGCCTCGTAAACATTTTCAACTAATTTAACACTTATTTTTAAATCAAGGAACTCAGTCGCATAGTCATCCTCAGTCGCTAGAAGGGCTCCTGAAAATGCCTCGCATACTCGCTCGTCACCAATAATAGTAACACCTGCTTTATGGAGCGATGATAGAAGCTGCGTGCCATATGTTTTAAACCATACTGGGTGAATTAATAAGCTTTCTGCAGCATTACAAACAGAGGGACGCTGTGTTTTTGCATTCAAACAAATTTTTTCTGCCTTTATGTAATCCGCCATTTCGTCCACATAAATATGACAGTTTCCTGCACCTGTTTCTAATACAGGGACAGAAGCTTCTCGGACGACTAAGTCTATAAGAGCCTTGCCGCCTCGAGGTATTAATACATCCAAGAACTCGTTTAAATGAAATAATTCTTTAGCTGTTTCTCGGCTCGTATCCTCGATTAGTTGGACAGCATCTGTCGGTAGAGACGTTTTTGCCAATGCACAACGAATACTTGCTACAAGGGCACTATTTGAAAACGTAGCAGATGAGCTCCCTCGTAAAATCACGGCATTGCCTGTTTTTAGGGACAGTGTCGCGGCATCCACCGTAACATTCGGTCTTGCTTCATAGATCATTCCTATGACCCCAAGTGGTACCATGCGCTTTTCGATGTGGAGACCATTATCTTTATCTATACGTTCGATGACTGTGCCAACTGGGTCTTTGAGAGAGACAAGTAAATGAATGGCATCGACCATCGCCATAATGCGTTCCTCATTGAGCATGATACGGTCCAATGTAGAAGCAGACATCCCTTGTTGTTCTCCATTGACAAGGTCTTTTGCATTTTCTGCAATGATGTCATGTTGGTCCATCAATAGCTGTTCGGCAATTTTAGTTAGAGCTTCATTTTTCTCACAAGTCGTTTTAATATTTAATATATAGCTAGCGGCTTTGGCACGTTGGCCTTTTTTTTGAATTTCACTTATCATGTTTAGACCTCCTTATTTAGTTTGAATTTTCAGCCATTTATCTCTATGAATAACCTCGATCGGGCATTTCGAAAATGCATTTGACCGTTTGCCCATAGCGGACATCAATTCTTGTGAGGAATACAGCACTTCACCACGTCCAAGTAGACCTTGTTCACTATACACTTCAACTACATCCCCATTGTTAAAATCACCTTCAACCTGATAAACACCAGCAGGTAACAAGCTTTTACCATTGACCATAAGTGCTTGTTCAGCACCACTATCTATAAAAATTTTACCAGAAACTTCCGTAAGTGCAATCCACTGTTTATGATTCTTTAACACGGCTAGGTCATCATGTCCAACATACGTGCCATCACCACGCCCTGCTAAAATATCAACAAGCTTTTGAGCGCCACTTCCTGTTCCAATAAAAACTTTAACTCCTGCCTGTAAAGCTGTGCGGGCAGCCAATAGCTTAGATGCCATGCCACCTGTACCCACCTTGGAACCTGTACCGTCTGCAAAGTTTAACAGGTCATCTGTAATGGATGTTAAGTAATCGATGCGTTCCGCCTGAGGGTTTTTGCTAGGGTTGGCGTTATATAAGCCATTAACATCTGTTAAAATGATGAGTTGATCTGCATGTACAAGTCCACTAACAAGCGCAGACAGCATATCATTGTCGCCAAAGGTTAACTCACTTATAGAAACGGTATCATTTTCATTAATAATAGGTAGCATCGAGCGTTCAAGCAATTCCTCGAAAGTAGCATAGGCATTTTTATAGCATTCCTTTTTAGAAAAATCGGTACGCGTCAGTAAAATTTGAGCAGGCATTATATCATAAATACTAAATAAGGCACTGTACGTTTGAATAAGCAAGCTTTGCCCAACTGCCGCCGCCGCCTGTTTGCCCTTTACCGTAACAGGACGAGCTGGGTAGCCAAGCTGTTTAAAGCCTGCTGCTACTGCACCTGATGATACAAGTAATACGTCATGTCCCTGGTTCTTCAACTCCGCGATTGCCTGAACATGATCCATTAAGCGAACTTTATCGATTTCGCCTTTTGCATTTGTTAAGGAGCTACTCCCAATCTTGATGACAATTCTCTTTTTTTCCACCAAACGACCTCCAATTGTCAAAATAAAAACCCTTTCATCCTAAAAAAATTAGGACGAAAAGGGTTGCTTTCCGTGGTACCACCTACATTGAATATCGTGCGACATTCCACTTTCCTCATAACGCTAGAGACTGCGCCTAGTTTAGCTAGGACGATAGACAAAGTAGGTTCATTAGTCTTACTTGCACAATGTCTTGCAGCCGATGGACATCGCTCTCTGCTCAAGCAGTTACTAATTACTGGTCTTTGTTCGTTTTTTCATCATAAATTTTTTCAACTATTGAGTAAAGGATGCACTACTTCCAAATGCCTGTCAAGATGATTGGGAAAATTACTTGAAAGTTTTGATAAATTAAGAAAAAAAGATAGAAAGGGCATGATATTTTTATTTAAACCACCAAATGGCGATGAAAAGGGGGAGCATTGCTAGCATAATCACAAAGAAGCTCCATAGTACTTGTTTTCCTGAGGACATGTTTTTTGGCTTTATGCTCATTTGTTCATAAAGCATGTTAATGGCACGCTGCTCTTTCGAATAAAGCATTGCTTGAAATTCTTCATAATCCTGAATATAGCTTGATGGGGGACGCGGACTAAAACGTAAATTTCTAATAGAGTCGGTAATATCTTTGTCATTCATCCAGTAGGTGATAACAGGAGCTAAGCCTGTATTTTGTGTAGCTTTTACTTGAATGTCATGGGACTTCATTTTATAGTAAACCTGACCGTGCTCATCTTCGTACTGTGAAACAATATCACTAACTGCCATCTAATAATCACCTCTTATTGAAGTTGTCTATTTTATGATGAGTTTCTTCTATTATAATGTAATAAAGGAGAAAAGTATTGCTTAAACGAGCATTAATTGTGAAACGGACATTCACGAAAAAATTTTAATAAAGTCATAAACTTACATCTAAAGTAAAGTAAGGCATGTAGTATAATGAAAATAGTTTGTTAAAAGTAGTGAAGGAAGGGCATTATTGGAGGTTCCAAGATGCATAGAGTCATTTACCTCCCAATCTTATTTTTTTATAATATAGAAAAGGGATAGTATTGAACAATCTTTAATCCCTTGTGTAGTGATCACAGTTGTCAATTCATCACTTGAACATATGGCGTTTCAAATGCTTATTTTGGGTATAGTATTTTTAGTACAAGCATGAATAATATTTTTTTGTTTAGTATTGAAGGTATCCTCTTTACATTGATCGGGATACAGATTGCCATTAGCAAACATTAGGAGGAATTCACATGGCTATTTTACATATAACCTTTAGCTTAGCAACTCAGGGTTCCATGAAGCTTGCTATACGCCAACATCTTTTGCAACGTAATGAATCCGTTTTAAGTGTCCATGATGATTTCTCTATTGGACCTCTTCACAGCTTAGAAGAGCGCATAGTATGGTTAAACACTCATATTATAAAAGATAATGAAGATCAGCAATTATACGTAGATATGTATGAAAGCTGGAAGAAAAAAATTGCCGAGCTGCCCTGTGATGTGGATGTTTGGGTTTGGTATAGTCAAAATACACATGAACAGATTGGTTTGCGCTATGTCATGAGTGAGTTTATTCATAAATGTAGTATGGTTTATGGGATTGACGCCACAGATGGCCTGAAGCAAATTCAACCACATCTCGATATTCGCCATACAGGAGAGCTTTCCTCAGACATGCTCATGAAGCTTCGTCCCTATGCTAAACGATTTTCAGTTCAGGAATGTCAACAGCTTGCTAAGGAATGGGAAAACCTTAAAGAACATTCAAGTCCCCTCAGATTGTGGAAAGAGGGCATTGTACATGTAGAGGAAGATACTTTGGATGCGCACATTATTGCCGCTGTGAAGAATATGCATGCACAACAGAAAGAAGAATGGCTTTTACTTATGCCTATGATCAGTACTATTCACATTGCCTTGGATGATTATATGAGTGATGAATTCATTATGAAACGCATAATGATTATGATTGAGCAAGGCTTGTTTCAGATAGAAGGAGATTTATCAGATTTTCATTCCTGTAGAGTAAAGTATATAGACGTATAATAAAAAGCGGTAGGCTGCATGGGGCAACCTACCGCTTTAGTTTTCCTGAGCGGGAGGAGATATTTTTTTATCATAAAAATCAAAGACAAATTGTTGAAATTGGCGAGCAGATGGTGACAAATAACGATTGTCTATCCAGGCCATGCCAATAATACGTTCACAAACCATATCCTCCACATGGATTTTGACGATTTTTTTCGGATTCAAATCCTCATCATCAGGTAGCAATGAAACACCGAGACCTGCACCAACAAAACCTGCAATGGTAGAAACCTCATCACCTTCATAAGAAATTTTAGGCTTAATGCCCGCAGCATGTAACAAGCGATCAGCTGAGCGGCGGAGGGCGTACCCTTTTTTCATCAGCACGAAGTTCTCATGCTCCAATTCTTTCATTTTTATGCTTTTGCGATGAGCAAGAGGATGATCAATTGGAACCATAATAAATAACTCATCTCGCCATAGTTCCTTCCAGCTAACGGGAGGCTCTGTATCAATCGCAGCTAGTAAGCAGAGGTCTAACTCTCCAGCAAGCAATTGTTTTAATTGAGAATGTGAGTAATTTTGGGTGAAATGAAAACGGATATGGGGGTGCTTCTGACGAAAAGCACGAATTAAGTCCGGCACAATACTAGTCCCAAGAGTGTGTAAAAAACCGAGTGACACATCCCCAAGCTCCGGATTATTAAGCTCTTGTAATTCTAAGACAGCTTTCTCATATTCTTTCCGCATTCGTTGCACACGATATAAAA
The DNA here is from genome assembly GCF_003049525.1 of Lysinibacillus fusiformis. Classification (GTDB taxonomy): domain Bacteria; phylum Bacillota; class Bacilli; order Bacillales_A; family Planococcaceae; genus Lysinibacillus; species Lysinibacillus fusiformis. The sequence goes on from NZ_PYWL01000002.1 coordinate 391,440, forward strand.
AAAGTTCACCATAGCGATTGAGCATAATGGAACGTCCCTGCCTATCAAAAAGCGGTACACCTAGTTCTTCTTCCAGCTTTGATATTGATCGACTTAGAGCTGGCTGTGAGATTGCCAATGCTTCTGAAGCACGTGTCATATGTTCTAACTTTGCAACGGTTACAAAATATTCTAATTGTTGCCACTCCATTTTTTCACCTCTATTCTCGTAATTTTTAAGTTAACTGCATTATAACGGGAAACAGAGAGGAAGTATAGGTGGCAAAAACTTTTTAAAAAGACGTTGCCTTTAATTAGAAGAATGGAAAAGTTAAGTAGCAGAAAGTGTGATTGTACAGGTGTTAAGTTGACATCATTCATGCATGAGACACATTGATTTGATAAAAACTATAAATTGTACATTATGAATAAAGGGTGTTAAGATAGACACATAAAATACACAATTAATAATTTCCGTGAAGGGGATATCCTAAAATGAAGTTAACAAAGCCGCAACCTCTAACAATTGAGGGAGGCAAAAAAGCCGTACTATTATTGCATGGATTCACAGGTAGCACAAAAGATGTGAAAAAGCTAGGAGAATTTTTATCTCAACGAGGTTATACCGTTCATGCACCTATTTATAGTGGTCACGGAGTAGAACCAGAAGCATTATTAGAAACAAAACCAGAAGACTGGTGGAACGATGTTGTTGAAGGCTATAACTTCCTTCAAAGTAAAGGCTATGAAGAAATTGCAGTTGTTGGCATTTCACTAGGTGGTGTTTTCTCATTGAAAGTAGCAGAGACATTTCCAGTAAAAGCATGTGTAGCGATGTGTGCACCAATTACACGTGATAATTCAAAAGGCTTATTTACACGTTTGTACCACTATGCTCGTTTATATAAACATTTTGAAAATAAATCAAAAGATCAAATTATTTCAGAATTACATGAATTACGTATTTCACCAAAAGATTCATTAGATGGTGTAACACGTTTAACGACTGAAACACGTGATGATTTATCAACAATTAAAGCTCCGACATTAGTTCTACAAGGGTCATTAGACGATGAGCTTTATCAGGAAAGTGCACCGTTTATATTAAATACTGTAGAAACAGATGACAAAGAAATCATTTGGTATGAAAATTCAGGTCATATTATTACGTTAGATAAAGAACGTGACAAAGTATATGAAGATGTTTATAAATTTTTAGATCATATTGAATGGTCAGTTGCAAATTAAGGAAGGGCTGTCAGAGGACAGCTCTTTTTTTATGCAATAACATTCTATATTCATAATGTTATTCGAAAAAACTATTGTAATTATAATAAATGCTTGATAACATAATTGAATTGTAATGAAAAATCATTCGATTAAAATAATTTGCTATAGTTAAAAACTTCTAAGGAGCACATCAATTATGCAACAAAAAATACCTTTCTCAACCTATGCAGTCATCGGTACTATGTTATTTGGGCTGTATTTTGGAGCAGGGAATCTTATCTTTCCAATCCAATTAGGTCAATTAGCAGGGACCCATTTTTGGCTTGGATTAATCGGATTTTTAGTCACAGCTATCGGTCTACCATTCCTCGGAATTTTAGCGATTGGTTTATCAGGTAGTAATGGCTTACGCGATCTAGCGAGCCGTGTTCATCCCGTCTTCGGTATTGTCTTTTCATTGGCCCTTTACTTAACAATTGGCCCGTTTTTTGCCATTCCACGTACAGCGACCGTACCTTTTGTAGTGGGCTTTGAGCCATATATTCAAGCACAGCATGTTACATTATTGCTTGCCGTGTTTAGCTTCATTTTTTTCGCCATCGTTTTTTACTTCTCGTTAAATCCAGCAAAAATTATGGATTACATTGGTAAATATTTAACACCAGCCTTTTTAATTGTGTTATTCATTTTAATTATTACGAGTATCGTCAAGCCGATGGGGGATTTTCAACAACCGATGGGCGATTATATAGATGCTGCCTTTATGACAGGCTTTAAAGAGGGCTATAATACGATGGATGCTTTAGCTTCCCTTGCCTTCGGGATTGTGGTCATTAATGCAATTAAAAGTGCAGGTATTTCAGATCGGAAGGAAATAGCGAAGGCGACATGGACGTCAGGTATATTTGCAATGGCCCTTATGATGCTTATTTATGGCCTGATTACGTATATGGGTGCTTCTAGTATTTCAGCTGTAGGTACCTTTGATAATGGGGGTTTAATTTTTGCCTCAGTGGCAGACCATTATTTCGGTTCATTCGGTGCTATTTTATTAGCCGTTATCATTGTGCTCGCTTGTTTAAAGACAAGTATCGGCTTAATCACTTCATGTAGTGAATTTTTCCACGAAGTGTTTCCGAAGATTAGCTATAAATGGTTTGTATTTTTATTGTGTGTTGTATCCTTCATCATTGCCAACTTCGGATTAAACAATATTATACAGTTCGCCATCCCAGTTCTTATGTTCCTATATCCACTTGCGATTGTTTTAATATTACTGGCTCTTAGCTCATCGTTCTTTCACAATAAGCAAACGGTGTATGCCATCGCGATGATTTTCACATTTTTCATTAGCGTAATAGACGGCTATAAAGCCTTAGTAGTAAGTGTGCCTGAAGCGCAATTACATGTATTTGATGTTGTAGAGAAGGCTTATTCTTCCATCTTACCGTTTTATGATATAGGGTTAGGGTGGATATTGCCTGCGGTTATTGGAGCAATACTTGGAGCTCTAATTCCATCTAAAAAGTACTATAATTAAAAGTAAGCACGCACAGAAAATGAAATCTGTGCGTGCTGTTTTTTTACGATATTAGTAAGCAGTCCATCCACCATCGACAGCAATGACTTGTCCGTTCACAAAGCTCGCTTCGTCTGAGCCAAGGAAAATAGCTAACTGAGCAATTTCCTCAGGTTGACCAGCACGAGGATTAATCGATAAACCAAGTGATTGGCGTGCTGCACCTGTTTGACTCATATTTGTCATGGAAGAGGCGATATTCGTCATAACTGCCCCTGGCGCAATACCATTACAGCGAATATTTTTATCAGCATACATAAAGGCTGTATTTTTAGTTAATCCAACAACGGCATGTTTAGACGCAGTGTATGCAGCTCCTGCACGTGCACCGTATAAGCCACCAGCAGAAATATTATTGACAAAGACACCATGTCCTTGAGCAAGGAAAATGTCTGTGGCCATACGCATTGAGCGCATCACAGCTGTTGTATTCACCGCGAATACTTTATCCCAACGATCATCAGAGATTTCTCCAACTGGCTCCATACCATCCATGATACCTGCATTATTGACTAAAATATCTAATTGTCCATAGTTACTTTTTGTTTCATCAAATAAACGTTGTAAGTCTTCTGTTGATGCGACATTTGTTTGAATGGCAAACGCTGTACCCCCAGCCGCTTGAATGCCTTCCACAACCGCTTGGGCACCATCTAAATTTAAATCTGAAACGACAACCTTAGCACCTTCTTTTGCATAACCTTCTGCTATAGCTTTCCCCATCCCTGAAGCTGCACCTGTCACAATTGCTACTTTACCTTCTAATCTCATCTCAAAGACCTCCTCATACTATTTTTCGATAGATATTGAACATCTGTTCATTAAAATCATATAATAAATATGAAAGCGATTTCAATATGCAAAATATCCGGATGTGTTGAGTAATCAACACTTTTGGAAAAACTGTTTACTAAGGAGCTGAAAAAATTGTCTACAACAGATTTACGTATTATTAAAACAAAGCAAGCTTTACACGCCGCCTTATTGACACTGCTTAGTCAAAAGCCTTTGGAGCAAATATCCATTGCAGAAATATGTAGAGAGGCCAAGGTGAATAGAGGAACCTTCTATTTGCATTACGAGCAAAAGGAAGGACTCTTTGAAGAATACTTTCAAGAGATTATGGAGGATTTATACCAATCCTACGAAGAACCTTATCGTGCCGTGACAACATTGGATACACATCAACTAGATCCGAACACGATTCGTATTTTTCATCATATTGAACGCTTTAAAATGTTTTATCGGATTGTGTTTTCCAAAAATGTCCCATTGACATATTATTACATGCTGTTTGACGGAATTTACTCATTGCTAAAGAGAGACATTACCTTACATCACGAGCATCAAATGACAGAATCAATTTCGATTGATTATTATAGCGCCTACCAAGCAAACGCGATTATCGGACTCATTATCCAATGGTACCGTGGGGACTTTAGCGACAGCGTAAGCGTCTTAAATCAGCAACTCGCCACTATTTTGAAAAATGTCCGTAGTGGAGGATAGAGCGTAAAAAGAGGAGATGGGACGCTTGAAATGAAGCGAAATGAAGAAATCGGTGGATAGAACGGCCGAAGTGACGGATAGAACATTGAAAGTGACGGATAGAGCGGAGAAAGTGGCGGATAGAACGCTCAAAGGGATGGAAAAAACGCTCAAAGTAGTGGATAGCTCACTCAAACTAACGGATAGCCCCACCCCGTCCATCCAGAAATGAACAGAGCAAGGGGCTATAGCATACAACTAACTAGAGGTAAGAGCAGGAGCGGGCTTGATTGCTACGGTTACTGTAGCGATTGCCAGAGTGACTAGGATGATGATGGCTAAGGAGCTACTGTTTTGTAGTAAATTAGCGGCACTTCCTCCGAAAATAATAGTGTAATAGCCATCGGCACCGTAAGTAGCGGGGAGCATGGCAGCTAATTGCTGGTAGCCTTCAGAAAGCATGGTTTTCGGAACGAGTACTCCAGAGGTTACTAATTGGAGAGATAGAGCACAAATATTGAAGACCATGCCGATATTTCCAAAGAGAATGACGAAAACTTGTGCTAGGCAAAGGAAAGCTAGAAACAGCACAGATTGGAAGAAATAGATGGATAGAAAGCTTTCATTACTGGAAATAGTAAATAGATGCATTAAGCCGATTGTAAGGAATGGTAAAGTGAGAGCGACTCCAACATTGAGCAGCTGGCGTGCAAGGAATAATTGCCATTTTGAAACACTACTTTGTACCATTTGTGCGGCTTGCTGATGTTGCATAATCATCACCATAGCCCCTACAAAGGAGGAGATGATGACCATTAGTGGGACAAAGTTTGCTGCAAATCCCTCTACATCATTCGTTTTAACGATGGTCGCATTGACGGCATGATCTTTAACTGTCATCACGGTTGTTTGGACAGATGCGTTTATTTGCTGTGAGGTATTTTGCTCAAATGGAAGCTGGGCAAATTGTTGGGAAAAAACCTCGATCGCCTGATTTTGTTGTAATGGGTAGAGCATTTGGTTCATTTCTTCTGTTAATTGCTTAGCTACACCATCCATCATGTTTTTCGCAACACTAGCATTGGCCTGATTAATCGAATAAATGATTTCAGCTTTTTCTCCTGTCCGAAGCTGCTTCGTAAAATTAGCTGGAATTTGCATAATCATATTAATCTGGCGTTCATTGAGTGCTTGCTCGGCATCCTTCCTAGAGGAATACTCTTTTAGCGTAAATGGAATGTTGTCCTTCATGTCCTTTACTATTTGCGACCCCATTTCTGTATCTTCCGTCAACAAGCCTATCGATAATTGATCAGCTCGCTCATTGACGCCGTCATAGGCTGTCATCCAAATTGTAAAGAAAATTAATTGAAAGGCAATTGCAGCAACAATGCCAATATATGTTTCTCGAATTCTCAATAAAGTTTGTAAACCTCTCATTTTTAATCCCCCTTAATAAAGTAAGTACTTACTTGCATTGAAAGGAAAAATTTTTTCTAGGAAACGAGTCCCCTAGAAAAAATAGCAACACTTGTCTGTAATAGTTCTTCGGTTGGTATGTCAGACACCATAGTACCAAGACGTGCACGTGACATAAAATGACCAAAGTTAAGAGCAATTAGTGATAACGCTGCAGCTTCAAAATCAACCTCTCTTATCTTCCCTCGTTGTTTCATTTCTTGGAAGTATTGGCATAATTCCTTTTTGATTAGAAGAGGAATATTTGCAATTTCCTCACTAATTTCAGGAAACTGAATGGACTCCTTAAAGCCAATCATCACCAAATCTTTAATCGACATTAAAAAATCAAAATGCTTTAATGAGAAGTTTAATAAATCTTTTTCTAAATCCCACGTAACGTTTTGATGGATCTCCTGTTGTAAAAGGGGATAATACGAAAATTGTTCGACTATGGCTTTCAAGAGGCCACGCTTATTGCCAAAATGGCGGAAAAGTGTAACTTCATTGACGCCGGCTAATTCAGCAATCGTTTTCGTTGTGGCGGCAGTATAGCCCTTTTCACTAATCAATTGTAGAGCAGCTTCGATGATTCGTTCTGCGGTTCCCTTTGTTGTCAATCATAAACTTCCTTTCATGCAAGTAATCACTTACATGCTAGCATAGTGCATAATTCTCTGCAACAAAATTATTTGTTTCAAGGAAATAATTAGCAATAAGAACATTGACAACTATATCGACGGCTGATATAGTTTAGATGTATCGGCTGACGATATATTGGTGGACGATATAAAGGAGGATTGTATGACACAGGAGCATCCGCCGTTAACTGAAGGCGTATATTATATTTTATTAGCATTGTATGAGCCTAGACATGGTTATGGCATCATGCAATTAGTAGAGGAAATGAGTAGTGGGCGAGTACGCTTAGGCGCAGGTACCATTTATGGGGCCATTAAAACTTTACTTGAACGAGGCTGGATTGAGGCGCTCGATGAGGATGGTCGCAAGAAAGAATATGTAATTACAGAAACTGGGGATAAGTTAGTTGAATATGAAATTTTGAGATTAAGGGAACTTTTTGACAATGGTATCCGTATAACGAGAGGAGTTGAATAATATGCATAAATATCGTTTGATGATTAATCCATATGCAATTGAAAAGTGGGTCAATAACATGGCTTGCCAGGGCTGGCATCTGAAAAAGTTTACATGGATTCGTTTTACGTTTGAGCGTGGAGAAGCAGGCAGCTATATTTATCGCCATGATGAATTAGAGCGATTTGGAACTCACTACGAAGAGGACTATCTAGCATTTTTAAAAAGTTCAGGCATTGAACAAGTTGATCGCTCTGGTAATTTTGTGTTTTTTAGAAAGGCTTCCCAGGGAGGTCCGTTTGAGCTTTATACGGATAAAAAAACTAAAATAGGAAGTCTGTCAAAAAAGATGGCACTCTTTTTCCCTCTTATTCTACTTAATTTATATTTTGGTATTTCAGGCTTGATCGGCGATTTTTCTCACGAAATGACGAATTGGATAGGGTTTATTTTACATAGCTTAAATCTAATTATAGTCATCTTATTCTCTTTCCCATTATATAGGCTTAGACGAGTCCGCAATCGATTGAAAAAGGAGTTAAATATATTTTCAGATTAGTGGACGTCTATTATTTTCTGGGAAATCAGAAAATAACAATAAATCTAGTAGGGGTGAAAGGATGGAAAAAAGAATATACCGTTTTTTTATAGATTATGAAAAGGAAGAACGGTGGGTCAATGAAATGGCAGACCGGGGGTGGAATTTAAAAAAAGCAGTTGTAGGTTATTTTATTTTTGAAAAAGGAACACCACAACAATATATTTATCGGAATGAATTAGTGAATAGCAAATCGAAGGACTATTTTGAGTTTCTAGAGGAGATGAATATAGAATGTGTGCACAAATTCGGTGTTTGGGCGTATTATCGAAAACCAAAGGCAGAAGGGCCATTTGAATTATTCTCAGATACTACCTCTAAAATTAGCTATATAAAGTCGATGAATCGTATTTTTATAGTACTGTTGCTATTCAATATAGTGGCTGGGCTTTATAATTTTTCGATGGGAGCTTGGGGACCTTCTGTAACAATCGTCAACACTAGTGTAGGATGTTTAAATTTTATCGTATCCATAATGGTGTGTATCTCTATATTTAAAAATGAAAACCGTAAAAAAAGATTGAAAGAAAATTTACATATATTCGAAGGATAAGGAGGGTGACAACATGACTTTACAGTTACAGCATGTCACGAAGAAGTACAAGGATTTTACGGCTGTAGATGGATTGAATTTTACAATTGAAAAAGGTGAAATCTTTGGTTTGATTGGCCAAAATGGTGCGGGGAAAACAACTACATTCCGTATGATTTTAGATTTACAGGAGACAACGGCAGGTACAATTACATGGAATGGTCAGCCAGTTAATGCGATTAACAGAGACGTCCTAGGATATTTACCTGAGGAACGTGGTATTTTCCCGACGATGAAAGTAGAGGAGCAGTTGTACTTTTTTGGTGAGCTACGTGGGATGAAAAAAGCCGAGCTGAAAAAGGAAATTGATTTTTGGATTCAACGTTTTGAGCTGGAAGAAAAACGAAAAGATAAGGCTGAAACACTATCAAAGGGGAACCAGCAAAAAGTACAGCTTATCGCCAGCTTTATCCATAAACCTGAATTTTTAATTTTGGATGAACCGTTTAGTGGATTGGATCCGGTTAATAAGGACTTACTGAAGGATGCCATTCTACTTTTAAAGGAACAGGGTACAACAATTTTGTTCTCTAGTCACCAAATGGATAATGTGGAGGAACTTTGTGATCACTTATGCCTATTAAAAAGAGGTGTTTCATTATTTTCTGGTAGTCTACTAGATTTAAAGAAACAATATGGCAAAACAAAACTGGCAGTACGGACAGATTGGTCAACAACACAGCTATTGGCGTTAGAAGGCGTCAAGGATGTACGTGTTGAGAAGGAACAAACAGTTTTAACATTAGTGGATGAAAGCTTTGCCCAAAGTATTTTTGAGCAGCTTTCCAATGGGAAGTATATTGAAAAATTCAGCCTGGATTATTTATCATTAGATGAAATCTTTAAAGATAAGGTAGGTGGCAATGTTGTCGAAGTTTAATTTATTGATGAAACAATTATATAAATCAAAAATAAAATCAAAATCCTTTATTTTAATGACATGTTTATATGTACTTGTAATGTCTGTAGCTGTTTTCTGGTCCGAAATTAAAGAGCTATTTACAGGTGATGATGAAGCACAGCAAATTGCCATTATTAATGAGACATCTGCTGATTTAAGTGGTATCTTTGTTTCCAATGGGGATATGGCTTTTATCCAAGATGAAAAGGATAGACCGACACTTGAAAAAAAAGTGAAGGACGGCAAACTAGATGCCATTGTGACGATTAACGATCAAGGTGGTCAGCTACAAGCAGAAATTGCTACGTTTACACCCCTGAAATTAAACGATCAATCGTCATTGTCATCCTTATTACAATATGCTGGTCAGCACTATGCCGTACAGCAATTATCGCTTTCACCTGAACAGGCAGCACAAATTATGGCCGCTCAAACTACGATTTCCACTAAAAACTTAAATGAGGAATCAACGGGTGGAAAAAGTGAAGAAGAAAAGCAATCAGGTTTAGTTGTTTCCTATGCAGTTGGAATTTTAATTTATTTCTTTATTTCTACATTCCTATCTATGATTACGACTGAAATTGCCTCTGAAAAGGGCTCAAGAGCAATGGAAATGCTTTTAGTAAGTGTCAAACCAACTACTCATTTTAAAGCAAAAATTGCAGGTGTATTACTGCTTGCTTTAACGCAGATGGGCATTCTTGCAGCAGTATTCCTGATTTATGCTAAGCTCGTAAAAGGCGGTATCGTTTGGGATGCGGCTGCTAGCATTGTCAAAGAATTGTCTGTTGGCTATGTTATCTATGCCATTGTATTCCTATTGCTAACGGTTGTCCTGTATCTTATCATTGGCGCATTATTTGGCTCATTAGTATCGAAAGTAGAAGAAGCAGGTCAGGTATTAATGCCTGCCATGATTATTACGATTATCGGCTTCTATGTGATGCTAACAGGGATGGGTAATCCAGATACAATCATCATTAAAATATTCTCGTATATTCCATTAACATCAGGAATGATCATGCCTATGAGGATAGGTGCTACAGATATCGGAGGGTTAGTTCCATTACTATCTTTAGGTATTTTAATCGCAACGATTATAGTCGTGTACCTATTTAGCTTATCGTTCTATAAACGTAGTGTACTGACATATAGCTCAGGCGGGGTCATTCAAAAAATTAAAACAGTTTTAAAGGTTACCACTTAAATGATAAGCAGCTACACGATGATGTAGCTGCTTTTTGGTTGTTTCATGCCAACGTTAGAAAACAATGTAAAGGAATTTGCGTAATCAGTCGAATTTTGTTTAGAAAGAAGCTATAATTTAATAAAGAGCTTGAAATTGGTTTTGTCTTTCTATCGGAAATGAAACCTTTTTCCAAAGTAATCGTAAGTAAATTGTAGAGATAAATTGCAGGGGGTAAAACGTATGTCTGAATTCAACAATGATCTTTTAAAATCCAAGGACCCATTCGCTACTGAAAATCCTTTATTACAACCTAATCCGCTTATGCAACAAGAGCCTGAACAAAAGCCAGTACTTGTATCTGAGCAAGAGCTTTCACAAATTGCGCAAAACCAGCTTATGTTAAAGAAAGATCCAGAGGTTCATGCACTTGCTAAACGAATTGATGTTAAAGATCAAATTGCCATGCTAGAGCTTGGGAAAGAAACAGCAAGTGGCATTTCTACTTTTTCTGATAAAATGCTGGCTACTATGAAGTCCAGCAAACTAGAAGAATCGAGTGTCCTTTTAAATAATCTCAATAAAATTATGGATAAATTTGATCCTCAAGATTTCTCGGAGGAGAAAAAAGGTGGCTTTATTTCCAAGCTCTTTAATAAAGGAAAAGAGCAATTGGAAAAGTTTCTATCTAAATATGACAGCATGAATAAGGAAGTAGATGTCATTTACCGCGAAATTCAAAAATATGAAGGTGAAATGAAGCGAAATACAATTGACCTTGAAAATCTATACGATCAAAATTTAAATTACTTCCAATCTTTAAGTAAGTTTGTCGCTGCGATTGAAGTAAAGATAGAAGATGTTCGTTCAACATTACCGGCCCTTGAACAAAAGGCTCAGACGGGCGATCAATTAGCGGCAATGGAATATGAAACAATGCTACGTGCAGTGGAATTATTAGAGCAACGTCGCTATGATTTAGAAATGGCGCAGCAAGTATCATTCCAATCTGCACCTCAAATACGTTTAATGCAGCAAGGTAATAACCATTTAATTGCGAAGATTAACTCAGCCTTTGTGACGACAATCCCTATTTTCAAACAAGGTTTAATTCATGCCGTTACTTTAAAGCGCCAAAAGCTGATTTCCGATTCTATGATTGAGCTAGATCGCCGTACGAATGAAATGCTTGTGCGCAATGCTGAAAACATTAGTAAAAACAGCGTTAATATAGCACGAGCAGCAGGTAGCCCGAGCATAAAAATTGAAACAATTGAAACAACATGGCAAACGATTATGTCTGGTATTCAAGAAACGAAGCAAATTCAAGCTGAAACAGCGAGAAGTCGTGAAGAAGGTCGTAAACGTATTGAACGTTTGCAATTAGAATATGAAAAATTGAAAAAAATGTAATAATCGAAGCTTCTTGTAGAAATTTCTGCAAGAAGCTTTATTTATTTTGTTTGCGTTAAATGTTCTTTGACAAAAAGGAAAATACTGATTATGATAAAATTAAATGAGAATGATTATCAAATGAAAAAGGAAGCGAACAGATGTTATACAAAGCAATACGATTACATGAAATCATTCGTGGAGGAGTGAAATGATGACCAATAAAATAAAATCCTCTACATTGTCGTATGAGCCTTTTGAAGATGGAACGCTTGCTCTTAACGCAGCTGAAACTTTAATGCTTATTCCACAAAGCCGTTATTTAGAGTTATTGCATAAGGAAAAAGTGTACAGTGCGAGGCATACAGATTTAGATCATAAGCAAAATGGTATAGAACAAGAACGAAAGACATTAAAAAAACAAAATGCAGCACTTACAGAGGACTTGCAAAAATCTAAGCAGCAAAACATAGTCCTGCAAAAAAAAGTAACGGAATATAATTGCGTGGTAGAGGAAATGCAGGTGCTCCGACAACAAAATACGGAGCTATTAATTGAACTGAGTAAATATACGTCCTTGTCGAGAGAGTCATTAACGGGACCTCTTAAGTCGATGATTCGAAATATGCGAGAGCAAGGGGTTGGTATAAAGGAAATCCATATACGCATCAAACGCCAAATCAATCCAGATATTAGCTATAGTACAGTGCGTAAATATATCTCCGAGCTAGAATCAGAGCAGAAGGATGGACGGTGATCTAAGGCGTCTAGAAATTTGGCATTTACAGCTGCCACTCAAAGCTCTATAATGAGTCTATTCTTTAACTAGTTTAATATTATGTGAGGTCGCAATTGATTTCACTATGAGTAGGGAGCGTTAGTGGCAATGTCAAATGAGAAAAAAGGGGTTTTGGCGGCATTTTTTGCCTATGCCTTTTGGGGTGCCTTTCCTCTCTATTGGAAACTACTTGAACATGTACCAAGCATGGAGATTTTATTATCCCGAGTGATTTGGTCGTTTGTCTTTACTGTACTGGCTGTCATCGTATTTCGAATGCGTAAAGACCTTATCGCGGACTTAAAATATTTATGGTCACATCAAAAGCATTTCTGGCAGCTTGCGGGTGCCTCCTTCGTCATTTCAATGAACTGGTACTTGTATATTTGGGCAGTAACCCATAACCATTTAATTGAGACAAGCTTAGGCTATTATATTAATCCGCTCATATCTGTTATTTTTGGAGTAATTTTCTTTAAAGAATCATTGAGTCGCGCACAATGGGTAGCGACAGGAATTGCCTTTATGGCTGTTATTATTTTAACGATCAATTATGGCTCTGTACCATGGGTAGCACTATTGATTGCGCTATCTTTTGCGATATACGGCGTATTGAAAAAGAAAATTACACTGGATGCGACGAGAGGATTAGCTATTGAAACATTATTAATCCTACCATTTGCTTTAGGCTATTATGTGTATCTATTTACAACCCATCAAGCTTCGTTTTTACATGTTGATGTAAAAACAGATATTTTGATGATTTTCAGTGGTTTAGTAACAGCTGTACCACTCATCCTATTTGCAAAAGGTGCACAAAATATTCCATTGTATTTATTGGGCTTTATTCAATATGTTTCACCAACTATTGTATTGATTTTAGGTATCGTACTGTATAAAGAGCCATTTAGTCAGATAGAGCTTTTAGCATTTAGCATCATTTGGGGAGCATTATTACTATTCTCAGGTTCCAAGATTATAGAAACAAGAAAAGCTCATCATAAATCAGTAGACTTGTAGAATATTCTACAAGTCTTTTTTTATTCAATGGACTACATGGAGAGCGTACCTTTACAATTTAGTCAACATATAGTAAGATGATGTCAATAATTAGATAACAATGATAAAAATTGAGAGGTGCTTTTTGTGAGTGCGGTAGGTTCTAACTAGGTAAAAATTAAATGAAATAAATGATATGGCGACAGGGGGATATATGTCATGAACAGACCCCTTATTTGGTCATGGATTTATTTCAAAACCTATGTAGATGCCTACAATACTTTATCAAGCGGTGCATATATGGATGAAACTTCTGAAAATGAGGTTTTATTTGTAGTGCTATGAACACTCGCCTTTTGAAGATAGAGCTGTGGGGATTCCTCACAGCTTTTTTTAGTTTATTTAACACTTCATTGCTATCTAATATTGGGTAGGTATCTTCATGAATGATAAATATCAGAATGAGGAGCATATACAAATGAATTTTACTACGCTAGAGAAGTTACAATACCAAGAATTAAAAGATATCGTTAAATCCTATTGTGTAAGTGGATTGGGCAAACAGTTATTAGATAAATTAATGCCAAGCTCAAACTTAGCAGTTGTAAAAACTCGCTTGAATGAAACAACTGAGGCACGGGTAATCGTAGATGCGGAGGGTCATGTCCCATTTTTAGGCGTATCCAATATTGAGCATATCATGACCAAACTGGCAAAAGGGATGATCTTGGACCCCAGTGAGCTCATCAGCATGTCAGACTTTTTACGAGGCTGTCGTAACATTAAAAAATTCATGTTGGATAAGGAATTTTTTGCGCCAGTTCTTTCATCTTACGCGAATTCGATGGCTGAATTTAAAAGTGTGGAAGAAGAAATTAATTTTGCTATAAAAGCTAATCGCGTTGATTCAGCTGCTAGTCGAGAATTGAAGCGGATTCGTCATCATATCGAAACGACAGAGGAAAAAATAAAAGACCGCTTAACAAAATTCTTGAACAACAGTGCCAATAAAACGTATATACAAGAGTTCTTTATTAGTCAAAAGGATGAACGCTATACGATTCCAATTAAGGCTTCCTATAAAAACCATGTACAAGGTACGATAGTGGAAATCTCCTCAAAGGGTGCAACTGTTTTTATGGAGCCAAGTGTGGTCGCTAAATTAAATGGAGAATTAGCTACTTTAAAGGCTGAAGAGGCGGTGGAGGAGTATCAGATTTTAGCATCTTTATCGGGGCTTTTAATGGATCATCTTCACGCCCTCCATATTAATATGGAGTTGATTAGCCAATATGATATGGTTTTTGCTAAAGCAAAATTTAGTAAACAAATTGGCGGTATGGAGCCACGCCTCAATGATTATGGCTTCATCCAAGTAATCAATGGTAGACATCCTTTATTATCAGGGAATGCTGTGCCACTTCAATTTACGATTGGAAAAGATTATAGGAGTCTAATTATTACTGGACCAAACGCAGGCGGGAAAACGGTCGTGTTGAAAACAATTGGCTTATTAACATTGGCGACAATGTCCGGCTTTCATATCGTGGCAGATGAGGGCACTGAATTGGCTATATTCGATCATATCTTTGTCGATATAGGTGACAATCAAAGTATGGAAAATGCGCTAAGTACGTTTTCATCACATATGAAAAATCTCTCCGACATTATGAGAGCATCCAATAACCATACACTATTATTATTTGATGAGATCGGCAGTGGTACTGAGCCGAATGAAGGTGCGGCACTGGCTATTGCGATTTTGGAAGAGTTCTATCAAATGGGCTGTATGACAGTAGCGACAACACATTACGGAGAAATTAAACGATTTTCAGAGATGCATCCAGACTTTATGAATGCGGCTATGCGATTTAATAGTGAAACATTAGAGCCTTTGTATCAGTTGATGATTGGCACGTCTGGAGAGAGTAATGCTCTTTGGATTTCTAAAAAAATGAATGTCCGTGCAGAGGTTTTGCAACGAGCACAGGATTATATGAATAATAAGGATTATCAGCTGACTCGGGTGCAGGATAGTAAAATTCGTAAGCCGAAAGTAGAGAAAGCTGGCAGGGCAGCAATCGTTAAATTTGCCAAAGGGGACCGTGTGAAATTATTGGATCATGATGATGTCGGGCTTGTTTATCAAGAGATGAATCAGTTCTATAATGTCACTGTGTACTATAAGGGTCAAATGCTAGAGGTTCATGTGAAACGACTTGCATTAGAGCTACCGGCAACCGAATTATACCCTGAAGGCTATGATCTTGAGACCTTATTTGTCGACTATCAAGAACGTAAGCTTCAGCATGATATTGAGCGGGGGTCCAAAAAAGCATTACGCAAAATTCATAAGCAAATAAAAGAAGATCAGCAAAAGTAAAAACAAGGGATTGCACGAAGCGGTGCAATCCCTTTCATATTAAGAAGTAGAATCAATTTGTGCCTTAATCGTCATATAGACTTCTTCGATTTTGCGTTTATAAGGTAAGTCAACTAAATCTAGTGAATCGTTGTATGCCATTTTTGCGATGTCATAGGCGGTTGTCAGTTCCCCAAAATGTGCATAGCAAAGGGCCTTATAGGAAAAGCATTCATTTAAACCTAAAATATCATATGGATGGCTGATAAAATTAGGTGCTTTTTGAAAATGCTCAAATACAGCCCTAGCCTCCTCATAACGACCGAGTAAATATAAGGACTTTCCTTTTTCCGCATAATAATAGTTTGAATCCAAAATTTCTAAATCCTCATGCTTGAGCTCATTAAAGCTCTCAATTTCTATTAACGCCTGCTCATAATTAAACATGTAATTATTATAATAATGTGCCCGTAAAATATAGATGAAAGCATCTACTAGTGCGCGTTCGGCAAATGCCCGATATTGCTCCAGCTTCATAAACATATGCTCAGCTTGTTCAAAGTCATGGTCAATCATCGCGCAATAAGCACCGATACGATACATATCATCGATTTGATAAAACAGTTGGTTTTTATGAGCATTCGTAATGGTTTCGTTTATTAATTTTTTCCCTTCTTCATGTTCTCCGATGGCAAGCTGTAAAATGCTTGTATAATAAGCCATTAATAAAGCATCACGAGAATCAAACTGATAATCCTCTTGTTCAATCATTTCTTGCGCCTGTAAAATACAGGCATAGGCCAAGTCATATTGACGTTTTTCCGCCAATACGTTCATTTGCAGGATGAAAGTTTTGAACCAATGGCTAAGTAAATTAATTTCCTTAAAGATAGTGCGGGCTTGCAGGAGGGATGTTTCCCATGAAGCTAATCCTACTTCATACTGCGTGACAGCATATATATACAATAAACGGCCTGCTTCGTAGCTGTCAGGAAGGCCCTCTACTGATGGTTTTATCAAATCAACAATTTCTTGATGACGAACTATATCTCCCCATTTTACCTCTGCAAATAAAATTTCGACCTGCTCTAAAAGTGAACGAATGGATGAAGGTGTTACTTCTTCGAGTAATTCACTAGCCTTGACACCTAACCGTTCAGCAATATAGTCAAGGCTTTCCATAGAGGGCTTGGCCTTTTCATTTTCTATTTGACTCAGCATTCCTTTTGTTAGACGATCACCGGCAAGCGCCTCTAATGTTAATTTTTTTTCTTTCCTTAATTTACGAATTCGTGCACCTAGAGAGTTCACTGCCTCGCCTCCTTTTGTTTAATTATATTAAACTTTTTCTTGCATGAAAAGGGGGAGCTGTGGTATATTTTGTTTAATAAAATTAAACTTTTTAATTTAGTTAAAAAATGGAGGGGTTTTAAGATGAATGAAGCGGAAAAATTAAAAAAAGCGACCTATCATTTATGGACATTTACAGCGAGTAAAATGATTGCCATGCTAGGGGCAAATGTCATGGCGTTTGGTTTTAGCTTGTATATATTAGCCATGACAGGGTCTGCCATGAGCTTTGCGACCAATATGATTTGTTCTGTGTTACCTCGTGCTCTCGTAGCACCATTGGCTGGTTATGTAGCGGATAATTTTTCAAAAAAACGAACAATTTTATTAGCGCAGGCAGGGACCATTTTGACCGTAGGGGGATTACTGATTTATACAGAAACGGTAGGGATGTCTGTTTATGCTATTTACATAGCTACTGTTTTTAATACGATATGTTCAGCATTTTCAGGGGTTACGTTTTCATCTGCAATTGCTACACTTGTTAATCCAGAACGTTTACAGCGCGCGATGTCATTTAATCAATTATCGATGTCCGTGGCTGCCATTGGGGGACCCGTCATTGGTGGTATGATGTATGGATTTTTCAATATTGACGTATTTTTAATGGTAAATATCGGAGCGTATATCATAGCGTTTTGCTTAGAGGCAACAATGGATTTTAAACTCTATAGTACAAGAGGAGAAGATGTAAAGAAGGAAAAAGTATGGGAAGGGCTTAAAGGCGGCTTCTATTATATAAAACAGCGTAAGGTCATAAAAACAATCATGTGGGTGGCATTATGGATTAATCTATTCTTTTCCGCTATCGCTGTTGGCGGAACATTTATTATCATTGAATTGCTAAAAGTAGAATCAACGCATTTTGGTTTTATTCAGGCATCAGGTGCAGCGGGTATGCTTATCGCTTCCCTTTATTTTGCGACAAGACCAGAAGTCAAAGCGCCATTACGTTTCTCAAAAATAAGCTTATTGCTGTTGGCAGGTAGTCTTGCCTTAGCCGTCATTCCATTAGTCACGAATTTTTCCTATATCGCAATTGTTAGTTTTTATTTAATCATTTACTTTATTTTCGCCATTTTCGAAATGGGTATTAATATGCCAATAGGGGTCTATATGCAAAAAAACATCTCGGAAGAATTCCGTGGACGCGTTTTCGGACTGATGGAAACAATGGCAATGTCCATGATGCCTATTGGTATGGTTGTGTATGGAGTATTATACGATGCTATACCAGCCATGATCATATTGCCTGTTACAAGCGTCATTATCATTATCATTTCACTTGTGATGCTACGTACTTCTATCTTAAAAGAAGCACATCCGGAGTATTATGAAAAAGAAGTCATCACAAAAAGTGTGCCTCATTCAACAACATAATTGCATGCTTATGACTGTAGACAAAAGCTATCGTGACGTCACGATAGCTTTTGCTGTTTTCTTTTTATAAGAGTACTGCAACCGCCAGAAGTAGCAGATCTCAACAGCTTTCCTGTTTTTATGAGCTTAGCGATCCTCGATGACGATATAGGTGGCTTGAACGGGGCCATGTACACCAACAATTAGGATCATTTCGATATCTGCCGAGTTACTAGGACCTGTAATAAAGTTAATACAAGAAGGAATTTTTTCTCCATTTTTGATTTTTTCACGAATCCACTGTGCTGCTTGTGTCATACGTGGAACCATTGTACTTTTCGGGATCAAAATAATTGATTGTTTAGGTAAGAAGCTAATACTTCTTCCTTGATCTTTACTGCTAAAAAGGATAGCCGTCCCTGACTCAGCTAGCGTCATTTCGCTAATGGTCAAACCGATATTTGCTTTTTCAGCCTGTTGAATATTTTCCTCTGGTTGCTGTGAATTCCATTCATAATATTGAATATTAGACTGTGGCCATTTTTCTGTCATTAATTTAGATAGTCCGTAATCTTGAAATCGTTCATCCTTAGAAGTAATGACGGATTGTCCGCCATAATGGTCCACCACAGATTGTAGATCTTGAGAAAGCTTCGCACAATTAGAAATCACGATATTCGTATGAATATTGGCGCATTGTTTCGTGAAAATCTCTAGTAATTCGTCTCTTGTGGCATCTTTTAATGTACGGTTTTGAGGTTGATGCTGCCAAGTGGGGCGGGGGAGCGTTGTAATAGGTGAACGCCCTAACTGCTGTGCAATGTTTGCTAAAAAATTCTCTCGATGCTGAATGGTACCAGTCATGATTCCTCATCTCCTTTTGTTCGATGCTTCATCCAATCTCGGAAACTGTTTTTATTCGGTGCAGGGAAATCCCGTGCTTCAGTCCATGCTTTTAAAGGACCTAGCCCTTTAGTAATCGTATGGTCTTTCGTAAATGGAGACATTGCAGGAGCGGCCATTTTTGTAGCCATTTTATACAAAGTAGGGGAAGAAGCCCCTAAGCCAAATGCCTTCATTAATAGCTTTTCGGAAACGGGTGCTTTGCCTTCATTTTCAACAATGACCTGACGATGTCTATGAATAAGCTGATGTAAAGGAATTTTTACAGGGCAAGCATCCGTACAGGCACCACATAGCGTTGAAGCATAGGGGAGCTCTTTAAAATCATCATAGCCTCCTAATAACGGAGAGAGCACCACACCAACAGGGCCCGAATAGATAGAGCCATACGTATGCCCACCGACATGACGATAAACAGGGCAAGCGTTGACACAGGCGGCACAGCGAATGCATTGTAAGATAGGCTGAAATTCGCCACCAAGTATGGCAGAGCGACCATTATCCACTATGACTAAATGGAATTCCTCAGGTCCATCTGAATCACCCTCTTCTTTAATTCCTGTAAGCGTAGTAATATAGCTTGTTAGCTTTTGACCTACAGCACTACGTGTTAATAAGCTAACAAGAACTTCCATTTCTTCAAAGGTAGGAACAATTCTTTCCATTCCCATAACAGTGACTTGAGTTTTTGGTAGAGCCGTAACTAAATCAGCATTACCTTCATTGGTGACTAGAGTAATCGATCCACTTTCAGCAATGGCAAAATTACAGCCTGTTATACCGATATCAGCAGTTAAATATTCATCGCGTAGTTTATCACGCACATAAAGAGCAAGCTCCTCCGGCTTTTCCGATTGAGCGTAACCTTGTTTTTCTTTAAACACATCTCGAATTTGCTCTTTGTTTTTATGCAGAGCAGGAGCCACAATATGGGATGGAGGCTCGTGATCTGCAACCTGCAAAATGTATTCACCTAAGTCCGTTTCTATCACTTCACAGCCTAGTTCCTCTAAAGCAGCATTAAGGTTAATTTCCTCGGTTACCATCGATTTTGACTTAACAATTTTAGCGGCATTTTTCTTTTTCGCAATACCTTGAATATAGGCTGTCGCTTCTTGAGCAGTTTGAGCAAAGAAAACATGGCCACCTCTTTTGGCAAAATTTTCACTTAATTGGTGTAGATAATAATCTAGGTTTTCTAAAACATGTTTACGTATTTCCTCTCCATGTGAACGCCATTCTTCCCAATCTCCAAGTTCTAGAGTTTGCTGTAGACGACGAGTTTGAAAGCGGTCCTGAGCATTAGAAACAGCACTCCGCATAAATGGATTGTCAAGCTCTTTTGTGACACGGTCCGAAAAGCGATCATTACTAGTTTTCATGGCCATTAATGTTTCCCCCTCTTATCGACAATTTAAAACCTCTGCAATATGCATCACTTTAATCGGTTTACCTTGGCGATGAATACGACCACCAATATTGATTAAACAGCCAGCATCTGCTCCAATTAAATAGTCCGCCCCTGTCTCCTCTACATGGTGGACCTTTTCATGAACCATTTCGCTAGAAATATTGCCCATTTTGACAGAGAATGTGCCACCAAACCCGCAGCACCTATCTTTTCCGTGAAGCTCCACATACTGTAAACCATCGACGTTTTGTAATAACTTCAATGGAGCCTCAGTCACACCGAGGAGGCGAGTCATATGGCAGGAAGTATGGTAAGTAGCTTTGCCCTCTAAATGTGCTCCAACATCCTCTATCTTTAATACGTTGACAATAAATTCAGTAAACTCATATGTTTTGGCTGCCAATGCCTTTGCTTTTGATTCCCATAGAGGATCCCCCTTAAAAACCTCTGGATATTCCTTAAACATATAAGCACAAGAACCAGAGGGGGAGACGACGTATTCGGCATGCTCGAAGGCACCGATCATTCTTTTCATCGCATTTTTTGATTCTTTCACATAGCCACTGTTATAAGCGGGCTGTCCACAGCATATTTGTTCCTCAGGAAAATCAATTTCACAGCCAAGTCTTTCTAATACTTCCACTACGGCTTTCCCTACATCTCCCTGAAACAAATCCACTAGGCAAGTAGCAAAGAGAGTTACTTTCATATGCATCGCTCCTTTTTATAAACAACAGGTCATCAGATGACTTATAGCTATATGAATCATACTACAAATTTTTCTAAGAAAGAAGATGTTTTGATAGAATTTTCAGAAAAAATAAAACAACCTAGTCGAGAGCTAGGCTGTTTTAAAGTGGATGAGAGTCGGTTGTTTCAAAATACTGCAATAGAACCTTTTCAACATTGCTTAAATGAAAGGTCATCGCCTGCTTAGCCAATTCTTCATTTTGCTGCTGAATAGCAAGGAAGATATTCATATGTTCCTCATATAGTTGCTCGCTTGTTGTTTTTTTAGAGTACAACCAAATGCGGCGTGTTTCTTTCATCGTATCAATCATCAGGCCAGAAATTTGATCTAGAATGGTAGCAAGTAGGGGATTTTGGGAGGCAGTCGCAATCGCCACATGAAATTGATAATCCACCTTTTCACCAAGTTCACCATCTCCATGGGCTTGCTTCATGTCCTCTAAAATTTGAACCATTGCTTGAATATCCTGTTCCGTACGGTTGATGGCTGCACTTGCGGCTGCTCCTACTTCAATGATCTTGCGCACCTCTAATAAACGGGCAATATCAAGTTTATTCGATAACATGGCTGTAGATAATGGAAAATCCAGTCTATTTGGAGGCACACTTTTGACAAAAGTCCCAGAGCCTTGTTTGATTTCAATCAATCCCATTGCCTTTAAAGCAGACAGCGCCTCTCGCACAGCAGATCGGCTAACTTGTAATTGTTCAGCAAGCTGTTCCACCGAGTCCAGTCGGTCACCAGGCTTTAAAACACCCGCTCTTATTTTCTCATGCAAAATTTCGGACACTTCTTCATAGATTTTTTTAGGTTTAATTTTTCTTAATTCCAAGGAGCTACACCTCTTTTTTTCAATCAAATGCACGTTTGTTATGAATAGTATACATGAAGATTAGTGAATCACTCACTAATTAACCATATATGGTCTATAAAAAATGGGTGTAGAGCTGATTTAAATGAGATTTGCCAACCTATTTGATGTTGTAGAATAATGGCGAATTTTGTTGACAGAAAATCAACAGGGGCGCATAATGCAGAAGTAGCTTATTAGGTGTTCTACATGTATGGGAAGGACTTTTCAGAAATCTCATCATTTTGCCATGAAACGTTCACAATCAGGAAGGGCGCAATTTATCATGTTTTTTGGTACGATGGATGCAGTAACTGTAAGGAGCGATCGAAAATATGGGATCAGATATTAACGTATTTTTAGCTTTTGGTGCAGGGTTTTTAAGTTTTATTTCACCATGTACCCTCCCATTGTATCCAGCATTTTTATCGTACATAACTGGTATGACATTAGATGAGCTAAAATCAGAAAAAGGGATGCTACAAAAGCGTGCCATTTTCCACACACTATTCTTTTTACTAGGATTTTCAATTATTTTTATCATAATTGGACTAAGTGCCTCATATGCGGCAGAGTTTTTCCTGAACTATCAAACTTTACTACGTCAGGTTGGTGCCATTTTAATCGTAGTATTTGGTTTAATGATTGTAGGATTACTACAAATTGATTTCCTCATGAAGGATCGAAAGTTTCAATTTAAAAATCGACCATCTGGCTATTTGGGATCCGTTTTAATTGGTATTGCCTTTGCGGCAGGATGGACACCATGTACAGGACCAATTTTAGCTTCTATTATAATGTTGGCTAGTACAAACCCAGGAGCGGGCTTTAGCTATATGTTCGCCTATTATTTAGGGTTCGCGATTCCATTCTTTGTGTTATCATTCTTTATTTCACGTATGACATGGATTCGCACACACAGCCAAAAAATCGTGAAAATCGGTGGTTATATAATGATTGCCGTGGGTATTTTGTTATTCTTTGATGGATTAACGTATATTACTCGTATATTACAGCCAATTTTCGGTGGATTTACAGGCTTTTAATTTGATACACTAAAGAGGCATACCGTACTTTAACGTGGAGGGAGATGAACATGTGCCTACAGTTTTAGTAGTGGATGATACGCTATTTATGCGTGTTGCAATCAGTAATATGTTTTCAGAATGGGGTTACGAGGTAGTAGGTAAGGCAGCAAATGGTAAAGAAGCTGTGGCTATGTATCGAGAGTTACAACCAGATTTAGTAACAATGGATGTAACGATGCCCGTTATGACTGGTATTGCGGCAGTAAAAAAAATTATCCCAGAGTTTCCAAATGCAAAAATAATTATGGTAACAGCATTAGGCCAACAAAAGTTAATTGTAGAAGCGATTGAAAGTGGGGCAAAAGATTTTATTACCAAGCCCTTTGAGCCAGAAAGATTAAGAGCCGTCGCTGACCAATTACTTGGACAAAATTGCTAATTTGACATTAGAGGAGGATCTTTTATGTTAAGCAATATCCCTTCTCACTATTATGTTATTGGGTCAACCATTATGGCCATTCTTATGGGTAGCTTTGTCATGGTCATACGTATGAGAGCTTCCAAAATGCCAACAAATGAGAAGAAAATTATTATTCCGCCAATCGCGATGTCTTCTGGTGCACTCATGTTTTTATTTGAACAATTCCGAGTGCCACCCATGCAAATATTAGAAGCAGCCGCTGTAGGAATGGTGTTCTCGACCATTTTAATTGCCACTTCCAAATTCGAAGTGAAGGGTCGAGATATTTATTTAAAACGTTCAAAAGCATTCGTTTTTATATTATTTGGTTTATTAATATTCCGAGTAGTGGCCAAAATGATTTTAAGCAACTCCATCGATGTCGGCGAATTAGCTGGCATGTTCTGGATCCTAGCCTTCGCCATGTTAGTACCTTGGCGAATCGCCATGCTAATCCAGTTTAAAAAAATCAAAAGAACGATTCCCCAACTACACTAGTACTCAAACTAGTGTAGTTTTTTTATGCTCTTGAGTTGGGTGGTGGGGTGGATTTGTGGTTGGTGCACGAGAAAGGAGGCTGTTTCGGCAGAAGTGGTGGATAAAACGAAGAAAAGTGATGGATAGAGCTCCAAAGGTGGCTGCATAGGCAAAAGTGGCGGATAAAACAAGAGAAGTGCCGGATAGAACCGCGAAAGTGACGGATAGAGTGGGAAAAATGGCGGATAGGGCACCAAATGAGGCTGCCTCGGTAAAAGTTGACTGATAAAACCAGCGAAGTGACGGATAAAACCGCGAAAGTGACGGATAGAATCGCAAAAGTGACGGATAGAGCGCCGAAAGTGACGGATACAATCGTAAAAATACCGAATAAAACCGCAAATAAGGATGCCCCGCTAAAAAAGTAACATAGAAAACGAAGTAAACAACCCCGTTAAACCCCAAAAAAAACGCTGCACAAGCGTATGTGCAGCGTAGCTTTCTTTATTCAAATAAATGTTCGTAGGGGGCGATGTCAATTTGCATTTGCTCTAATTTTTTGCGTAAAAATTTGTGATCGCGTTTCGGTGTTGCTTGGATGTAGCCGCGAATTATGAGGTCATTATTAATAGCAGGTGCTTTTTCCTCTAAAGCGAGCTCGCCAATTTTTCCTGCAATTTTCTCCTTTGCTACTTGTCTAAAGAGCTCTGGGACAGGGCTTACAAGCTCATAGAGTAACTCTTTTTCAGCTTGTCCCCATAAATGGATTGTTTTATCTAAATAAAATTCCTGCCAATCTAAATCAGACTTTCCATCCTGCTTTGGGAGTGCTTTTAAAAACTTGCGGAACATGAAAAAGCCGCCAATCGCCATCAATGAAATGAGGACAACTACCCAAAATAAAATAAACCATAAAAACCAACCTTGTAACAAATCGTTCACCTCTTTGCCTTCTCTGATTCTATTATAAAAGCTTCCGAAAGAAAATTCATCCTATAATGTCCCTTTTTTAGCAATTCGTCTTTATATAGTGTTTGAAGGGAGGTGAGGATGGATGGCGAATGTAAATTTTTTACATGCTACCCTAAGACTTAAATATGTGGAAGGCTACAATGATCAAAACGAGCCAACATACATTACTAAATCGTATCGAAATCTCGCTAAGACACATAATGAGGACGATTTAGTAGCTGTCGCGCATGCGATGGCCAGTCTTTCATCACTAGCCGTGGTTAGTATTGAAAAGCAAGAAACCAGCGAATTATCTTAAGGGGGGATCAGAAGATGGCACAAGTTTTAGAGTTACAATTTGTGACAGCGGATGGTAAAACATCTACGCTGACGATTGATGCACCGAAGCCTGCTATTACCGCAACAGACATTCAAAAGGTCATGCAAACTATAGTGACTAAAAATGTATTTTCAGGACAAGCTGGCGCCTTAGCAGCTATTAAAGGCGCTCGTATTGTAGAACGAAAAGTAATAGAATTTGATGTAGCAACAGAATAATGCAAAAATGGTCTTTGCTAAGAAAAATGCAAAGGCCATTTTTACCTAAGTGAAAGGGGGCATAACGATGGAACAGTGGTTAAGCATGATTTCAGATATTGGTTTCCCGATAATAGTGTCCTTTTATTTATTACACCGTGTCGAGGTAAAGCTAGATGCAATACATGAGGCACTTGTTTCCTTAAAATGAAATTAATTTCACAAATATGTACGAAAGCTGTCACCTAGAAGTTCTTGTCAACGCTTACAGCCTAAGTTAGGATGATGGTAGTGTAGGTTAGGGAGAGTGTTAACATGAAACATAAACTAATTGGGCTAGTATTGCTTTTAGCCTGTGCGACTGTTCTAGGTGCCTGTGGGAATTCCAAATTTAAAGCAGATTATAGTTTGGAAATACCTGATTTTGAACATGTCAATCAACGTGGAGAGACGGTTTCACTTGAAAGTTTAAAAGGCAAGCCATGGATTGGTATGTATATTTTCACGAATTGTGTATCGATTTGCCCACCAATGTCCTTGAATATGGCACAAGTCCAAGAAAAGCTACAGAAAAAAGGAGTAGAGGATTATAATATCGTCGCCTTTTCCGTAGATCCAGATGTTGATACGCCAGAAGTATTAGCCAACTATATTAGTAAATATAATGTGCCAGATGATTCTAAATGGAATCTTCTTACAGGTTATTCACAAAAATATATTGAACAGTTTGCGGTTAAAAATACGAAAATTTTAGTGAAAAACGATCCTAATAGTGATCAAGTTATCCATGGTAATCAATTTTTCCTAGTCGATAAAGATGGAACAATCGTTAAAATGTATAATGGCTTCGCTGAAAATATTGAAGATGTACCAATTGATACAATAGCTTCTGATATTGAAACATATGTTGATGAAAATTTATAATTAGCAACCGTCTCGAATTTTTGAGACGGTTTTAATTATATGACGACTATTAGCTGGTAAACAGTAAGATTTTCCATTTATAATAATAAAAAAGAGGGGATGGGGGTGCGTTTATGACGATTGCACAAACATATTTACAGGTCATCCAAAAAAGGTTTAACAATGTGAAAGAGCTAGGGGATGGGGCACTGGCCCAACTAGAAGGGGCTGAGTTGCACTGGGCATATAATGAAGAATCCAATAGTGTCGCGGTCATTGTTAAACATGTTAGTGGTAATATGCTTTCGCGCTGGACTGATTTTTTAACGACAGATGGTGAGAAAACTACACGAAATCGGGATGATGAGTTTATTAATAGTCTGTCTACAAAAGAAGCCATTCTCGCAGTTTGGGAAGAGGGCTGGCAAGTATTTTTAGATGCTTTGGCGAGTATTAAAGAATCCGATTTGCAGGGGCATGTTACAATCAGAGGGGAAAAGCTAGCGGTAATTGATGCGATAGAAAGGCAAATGGCTCATTATTCACAGCATATTGGTCAAATGATTTATATCGCGAAGCAAGTAAAGGGAGCTGAGTGGCAAACGTTAAGTATAGCGAGAGGACAGTCGCAAGCGTTTAACAAGGCCATGCTTGAAAATAGCCATGAAAAATAAGAGAAATCGTAGCAATTAGTAGTTGCTACGATCTTTTTTATGACAAATAAAGCTTGTACATCGCAGTCTCCGAATCAATGGCTTGAGCTAGTTCAAATGCTTCCTGCTGATTTTTATGATGAGAGATGATCTCATAGAAAAAGCGAATTAGAAACATAAGATTGGCGTTACCATCGATATAGTCATCTGGTGCTAAATAGGAGTGGCAGCCACTTTGCAAAAATGCTGTTGCCAGCTGTTCGCACCCTAATGTACAGCCTGCTGCAATAACCTTTACACCTTGGAGGCGGCTATAAGTTTGTACATCCAATGGACCAAAGTATATACTCTTTGGTTCATTAACTTCATAAACATCCTCCCCTAGCTCAGGCAGACAAAACCGTCCTTCATCTCCGTGAAAGTTCAAAATTAGATAATCCATCTTGCCATGTAGATCAACGCCTGATAAAACATCAATCAAATCATTGGGTCTACCAATTAAATGAAGGGTTACCCTTGCACCAAAGGATTCAAGTGCAGCACGGATGGCCATTGATTCGAAATCACAATTAGGTCCTACTACTACATTAACGTATAATTCTGGCTTGCTCATTTGCCGTTCCACCTCCTTCCTTTAGTATAGATGAAACCTATTGGATGGGTAAACTGTATATTACAATAATTACTATATATGTAAAGGTTAAAGGAGTTTTAGCTATGAAACGGATTGGACATTTACTTACATTACTACTTGGCATGACGCTTAGCCTTATCACCCTCTTACTGTTTTTGGACAATGAGAGGCAAAGAGACGAACTAGTATCTCTTTCTTATAGTCAATTTCAAACTATCCAACAGGCATGGTATATGTCTGGAAGTGATGGCAAGGAGCAATATTTATATCCATTAAAGCATGTGTTCTACCTTAACCGTTATGAGGTACAAGATACAGAACACCTTCTACAAGCTTTACGAACTAAAAAAGTCCCTATCAGTCGACCCGCCCAACCTACCCCAACAAGTGATTTATATATACGTTTTGATAATGGAAAGGAAATGGCCGTCAAGGTAATGGTGGAGGATGAAGAATTATTTCTCATGGACCAAAAAACGATGCAGTATTATCAACTGCCAACAGCAGAAGTGGTAGATTATTTTCGTTGGTTGAATGAAGAAAGCCGAATGCCGTTGTTTTTATTTATTATTTATACCGTTTTATTTTTTAGTTTAGCTTATCTGCTTGCAAAGAAATTAATAGGAGGTACATCGAAAACAACTTCGACAAAATTAATTAAACAGAAAGGGAAGCGACTTTCAGCTGATTTTCTTTTTCCTATCATCCTGCCATTAATCATCACCATTTCGATGCAAATATATGGGGCTCAGCATAGCTTATTATTATTAAGTGTCATGATGCTTACTTCAGGTATTCGAGAATATGTTGAAAAAAGAGAGCTTTTCATGAAAATGGTCCTGCTTGTCCCGATCTTTTCGTTTTATCTCCATGGCTTTCAATGGATTATTTCCTATTTTAACTAGCAAAATAGTGGATATTATTGTCAATAGTTTTCAGGTGGAGTTTGCATTATTGTTAAATTTTAGCGATGTTTTGTGAGGAAAGGTACATATTCTATAGGATAATAGATTTAGATAGGATATACTCTATGGTGATTACAGTAGAATTGAGGGAATCATATGAGATTAACTGTGGAACGTAAACTACAAATGGCTTTTGGTATAGTGCTAGCCTTCTTATTAATGATTACAGCCATTGCGATGTATTTCTTAACAAATAATAATAAGACACTAGCTGAAATCGAAGACAATACGGAATTAATCCATCTATATCAAGATATCTCGTTCCAAACAGTGCGTGCAAATGCAGCTATTCGAGGATTTATATTATATGGTAAGGAAGAAATGTTGAACAATCATCATGAAATTCGCAATACCTTACATACATCCATTAATCGCCTCCAAGAAATAGGCGCTCGCAATCAAGATTTTGAGCAATTTTTACAACAGCTTGATGATTGGGAAAAGGCGATAGATGGACAGATTATTCCGCTTTATAAACGTGGCGAAATAGAACAGGCTCAGCAAGTAGCCTTGCCGATTTTAGGGGATGGCTCTTTGAAGCTTGTAGTCTTTGGTAAGACAATGGCTACTGCACAACAGGAAGACATGCTAGCACATATTGAGGCGACAAAGGAAAAAGGGGAAAGAAGTGGTATTGAAATAATGATATTGGCGGCAATTTCTCTCCTCATTAGCATCATTATTGCTACTGTATTTGGTAGAAGAGTTGCTAAAAACATTCAGCTAACAGTCAGAGAAATGGATACATTCTCAGAGGGGAATTTACATGCTCATCTACAATTCAAAACAAAGGACGAATTTGCACATCTAGCCGAGTCATTCAATAGCATGTCAGAAAAACTTCGTCAAATGATGAAGCAAGTAGGAGATTCCTCTGAGCAAGTAGCCGCTACCTCTGAGCAGCTAACGGCTAGTAGCTTGGAGGTTACACAGGCAACGGAAGTCGTCACTGAATCAATTCAAGACATTGCACAAGGAATTGATGAGCAGGATACGTTAACAGGCGATGTACGAAATTTATCGGCCCATATTTTGAAGAAAATGAATGATATTTCCACTAGCATTCAAAACGTTAATGATGCAACCGTCGAAACGAAAAATATGGCGAGTTTAGGTCGTTCTTCTGTCCATGTTGCCACGGTACAGATGGATGAAATTTCAGCCAACACGAGTGAATTAAATACGCGCGTCCAAGATTTAGATGATAATTCAGCAGCCATTGTAGCCGCTGTGAACGTCATTAAAAGTATTGCGACACAGACCAATTTGCTTGCTATCAATGCCTCCATCGAAGCAGCCCGGAGCGGTGAGCATGGGAAAGGGTTTGCCGTTGTCGCTGAGGAAGTACGCAAACTAGCAGATGAGTCGAATCTTGCAGCAGTGGAAATTGAAAAAGTAGTAGCACAGATTACTGACAGTACAAGAATAATTGAAGAAGATATGGTCAATAGCAATGATTCGGTGCATGTAGGTCGTGATAAGGTCAATGTGGCAAGAGATAATTTTATACAAATTGATGATGCCATTACGGATGTACAAGCACAAACGGAATTAGTTACCGCAGCCATTCGTACTATCCATCAAGATATTGAAAAGCTGGTCCAAGAGATCAATTACATAGGTGAAGTATCTATGAAATCAAGCCGTCATGTGCAAAGCGTTGCCGCTTCTTCGGAAGAGCAAAATGCGGCGATGGAGGAAGTAGCGGCAGCTTCCACCCATTTAGCGAAAATGGCGATAGATCTACAGGAATCCATACAAACATTTAAATATTAAGGTCATGATAAAGGAGGTGTCTAATGGTCAAATAGATCATTGGACAACCTCTTTATTTTTACTTTCCAATCATTTCAGCAAGTTCAAATTCCTTTAGAATCGGGATCAATAGTTGCCATTTTTCATATAGTCATGATTAGGAAGTGATGGGCTAATAGTTTGTTCTTCCTGACAATTACAGGGATTTATAGTTATCTGTAAAGACTGAATAATAGAAAAATCATAAATATGTTTGAAAAATAATATTTCATCCGATAAAAGCTATGGGAGAGATGTAAAACAGATACAGAGTGGGAATGGTTGTAGCAAATATCAGGCTGACAAGTGATATTTTTCACTTCAAGAAACAAAAGGAGAATAATATATGAAGAAAATATTTAGCAGTTTTAAGGGCAAGCTTTATACGCTATTTGCACTAGTATTACTAATCCCTGTTATATCTGTAGGTAGTTTATCTTATTTATCAGCTAAAGATTCGATAGAAGAAGAAATCTTATTTAGTGCCAATGAAAGTGTGGGCATTTTAAATAAGCTTATCGATCAAACTATTACTGATAAGATGAATGACATTCAAGTGTTTAGTAGTGAAATAGATGCACAACAAGTTAAGCAATCACAAGCTTCTATCGAATCGAAGTTTAAGCAATATGGACAGCTTAATCCAGACGTTTTAAGTATTTATGTTGGAACAAATGATGGTTCGTTTTCTCAGGTACCAAAATTGAATGATGCGGACTATAATCCATTAGATCGAGATTGGTATAAACAAGCGACTGCTTTAAAAGGTGAAACGTTAATTACTAACCCTTATAAAGATGCGGGAACTGGTGATATGGTTGTAACGGTTGCTAAACAGATCAAGGACCGGTCAGGGGTTGTTGCTATTGATATTAAGTTAACAAACCTTCAAAAAATTGCAGATTCCATTCGAATTGGGAAAAATGGGTATCCCTCTATTTTTGGGGAAGACAATCTGGTCATTTCACATCCTACATTAGAAGCGGGTGGCAAGCTAAAAGAAAGTTTCCTAGATAAAATGTACGAAAGTCCCTCTGGCACCTATGAATACGTCTTTAACGGCGATGATCGTATTTTGTTCTATACGACGAATGAGGTAACCAATTGGAAAATTACAGGTACGATCTTTTCTAAGGAAATTGATGAATCGGCTTCATCGATTTTAACTCATACCATCATAGTTCTGCTTGCAGCTGTCGTGATTAGTTCTATAATCTTCTACTTCGTGATGAAGGCTGTCATTAAACCAATTAAAGCATTAAAAGATAGTGCCGTTACGATCAGTAAAGGTGATCTGACAGAGACTGTTACAATAACTTCGAAGGATGAAATTGGACAATTAGGACAAGCCTTTAACGATATGCAGGAAAGTTTGCGGACGCTTATTCAAAAAATTGAACAAAATGCAGAGGAAGTGGCATCGTCTGCTGAAGAGCTAACAGCTAATGCGAATCAAACAAGTATAGCAACCGAAAAAGTCGCTATTTCTATTCAAGATGTTGCGTCAAGTGCAGATGGTCAGACTATTAGTGCCAATAAAAATGCAGAATCATTACATGAGCTTTCAACAGCCATTCTTCATATTGCTGAAATTTCTTCCGCTGTGACGGACCTTTCACAGCATGCGACATTACAAGCAGATGAGGGCGGACAAGCTGTCCAAAATACAAAGGATCAAATGCAGTCTATTCATTTATCTGTTGCTGATTCCAATGCTAAAATTCAAACCTTACATGAGCGTTCACAGCAAATTACATCCATTTTAGATGTTATTACAAGCATTGCGGATCAAACTAATTTACTGGCTTTAAATGCCGCTATTGAAGCAGCAAGAGCAGGGGAGCATGGAAAAGGCTTTGCGGTTGTCGCAGACGAAGTCCGTAAGCTAGCCGAGCAATCACAGGAATCGGCTAAACAAATATTTGATCTAATACGTGGGATTCAACAAGAAACAGAGCAATCTGTAAGTATTATGGCTAAGGTAACGGAGGATGTTCAAAGTGGTTTACATATTTCTGATGAAGCCATTACGAAATTCCAAGTAATTAGGACAAGTATGAATGAAATTACGCCAAAAATGGAAGAGGTTTCTTCTGCCTCCGAGCAAATGTCTGCTGGTGTGCAAGAGGTAGCAGCGGTGACGGAAGATTTAGCCTTCTCAGCCAAAGGGAATGCTGCCGCTTCTGAAGATGTTGCAGCCTCAACAGAGGAACAGTTAGCATCAATGGAAGAAATCAATGCCTCGGCACAAGCACTTGCACATATGGCAGATGAATTAAAACAACTAATTAGTCAGTTCAAATATTAAAAAAAACGCCCCTCCATTCATTACAATGGAGGGGCGTTCCTATTTTATCGATCTTCTTCCCAACAATCAGTATTTTTTAATGTCGGAATTGATTTGGCATAAAAGACAGGATTTTTACCTGCTTTGCGTTGGCCTGTAAAATCATCTAATACAAGGAAGGCAATTTTACCAAGAATCATGATGATAGCAATATTGATGAAAGCCATAAGCCCCATAAATAAATCTGCTAAATTCCATACAAGTTGAACTTGTGCTACAGAGCCGAACATAACCATGACTAGTACTAGTATGCGATACATAATCATCCAACCCTTATGGGCATTTATAAATTCGATATTAGATTCACCATAGTAATAGTTACCGATGATCGAACTGAAAGCAAAGAAGATAATGGAAATGGCAATAAAATAAGGAGCCCAATCCCCAACATGTACAGCTAGGGAATTTTGCGTCAAAATAATACCATTACTTTCACCTTTATCATATAAACCAGCTAAAATAATGATAAAGGCTGTTGCTGTACAAATCATAATCGTATCGAAAAAGACGCCTAAGCTTTGTACAAGCCCTTGCTTAGCAGGATGTGAGGTATTAGCAGTCGCCGCAGCATTTGGCACACTACCCATCCCAGCTTCATTTGAAAATAAACCACGACGTACCCCTTGCATAATAGCGACTCCAATTGCTCCACCAGCAGCTTCTTGTAGACCAAATGCATGTGTGAAAATTAATTTAAAAACATTTGGTATTTCTGATAAATTTGTCACCACAACAAAAAGGGCTACAAGTAAATAGAAGATGGCCATAACCGGTACAAGGACTTGCGTTACCTTGACAATTCTTTGTACACCACCAAAAATAATTAATGCTGTTAGTGCTACAAGTAAGCCTCCAATGAGCTTTGGACTTATATCAAATGCTTCCCCAACCGAAGTAGCAATTGTGTTAGACTGCACTGCATTAAATATAAATCCAAAACTTAGTGTTAATAGAATACTAAAAATGATACCTAGTTTTCTTTGACCTAACGCTTTTTCCATGTAATAGGCAGGTCCACCTCGGAACGTATCGCCATCCTTTACTTTATAGACCTGTGCTAAAGTACTTTCAATGAAGGCTGTTGCCATTCCTAATATAGCAATAATCCACATCCAAAATACTGCACCTGGTCCACCGACACCAATGGCTAAGGCAACACCTGTAATGTTCCCAGTGCCTACACGTGAAGCGGCACTAATCGTAAAGGCTTGGAATGGCGAAACCCCTGAGTCTCCCTCCCTTTTTTCGACAATCAGACGAAACATTTCAGGAAAAAGACGAATTTGTACAAATTTTGTACCAAATGAAAAATATAGTCCAGCAGCTAATAATAAGATAATCAGGATATATGTCCATAAAATATTATTTCCACTATCAACAATATTTGAAATCCATTCCATAAGTTATTCCTCCTTTCACAGTACGCTTTAGTCTACACTGTTTTTTTATGAAAAATCAACCTTTCTAATATAATAAATTATAATAAAGTTTTGAGTTTTCCTATAAGAGTGGTAAATTCCGAAAATTCTCTTATTTTTATTTTGCAAACGCGTATAATAATAGAATAAAGGAGGGAGATTGGAAGATGAAAACAATCGGATTGATTGGTGGGATGAGCTGGGAATCCTCAGCCGAATATTATAAGCTTCTAAATGAACAGATCAAACAAAAGCTTGGGGGCCTTCATTCTGCAACATGTATTTTGTATAGTGTTGATTTCCAGCAAATTGAGCATTTTCAAGCGAGGGGACAATGGGACAAAGCTGGCTTCGTGCTAGCTCAAGCCGCACAGTCACTTGAACAGGCAGGTGCAGATTTTATCGTTATTTGTACAAATACGATGCATAAGGTCGTAGCGGTTATTGAGGAGGCCATCACCATCCCTATTTTACATATTGCAGATGCCACAGCTAACCAAATAAAAGAGGCTGGACTACAAAAAATAGCGCTCCTTGGAACTATGTACACAATGGAACAGGAATTTTATAAGTCGAGGGTAGAGGGGTATGGAATAGAGGTTATTGTGCCAGATTACCACTCACGTATGGAAGTAAACCGGATCATTTATGAGGAATTATGTTTGGGGAGCATTGTACCAAATTCAAAGTCCTATTATATCCAAGTGATTAATGACCTTGTGCAGGCAGGAGCGCAAGGAGTAATTCTTGGCTGTACCGAAATTGGCTTACTTATACAACAGCAGGATATCGATGTTCCAGTATTTGATACAACGGCAATTCATGCACAGGCAGCTGTGTCAATGGCGATTCAGGAGGAAACGTAATATGCAGGGAAAGGTAAGACAATTCGGCATTGAAGTGGGTACATTACCGGTTGGGCAGAAAAATTGTATTACCGATGTTGCAGGGGTACGAGTAGGACATGTCACATTGGATGAGTCATTAGATCATGAAGGTGGTTACGCCTGTACAGGAGTCACAGCTATTTTACCGCATGGGGAGAATTTATTTCAGCATAAAGTTACAGCGGCTAGCTATGTGTTAAATGGCTTCGGCAAAACAACTGGACTCGTACAGGTGAATGAGCTAGGTGTGATCGAATCACCGATAATGCTCACGAATACATTTGGGGTACCAGCAGTTACGCAGGGAACATTGCGATATATGCTCGACATGAATCAGGACATTGGGCATACGACTGGCACCATCAATCTAGTTGTGGGCGAATGCAATGATAGTTATTTAAATTCCATCCGAGCATGTTCAGTAACAGCTGAGCATGCGGTAGAAGCCATTCATAATGCCTCTCCGAATACAGCACAGGAAGGAGCGATTGGTGCTGGAAAAGGGATGATGTGCTTTGGCTATAAAGGGGGAATTGGTTCCTCTTCTCGTATTGTCAAAGTCGATAAAAATGAAATTAGCTATACGGTGGGCTGCATGGTACTTAGTAATTTTGGTCATAGTTCGGAATTTTTAGCGGAACGTTATGTTGCTCCCGCAAACCAATGTGCCTCGACTCTAGCTCCTACAGATGGGTCGATTATGATAGTCCTTGCTACAGATGCTCCACTTAGCAGTCGTCAATTGAAGAGAGTCATTAAACGCTGTGGGATAGGTTTAGGTCGGACAGGTAGTCATTACTCACATGGCAGTGGAGACATTGTGATAGGCTTTACAACTGCACATAACATCCCGCATATGTCTGAACAGCTTGTAGAAACAAGAATACAGCTCCGTGAGGATCATCCCGTTATGAATCAGTTATTTGTAGCTGCGGCAGAGGCAACTGAGGAAGCCATTCTCAATTCACTAGCTCAGGCACAAACAACAATTGGTCGCAACGGACATCAAGTAGAAGCCTACTCATTTCAAAAGGCATAGCGAAAAGGTTATTGAGACATAGATAATGTTTCGATAACCTTTTTTTGCGTAAGTACATAAGATTCCACATTTTTTTAGCATGTGTGGGTCATGAGATGAATAAATTCTTAACTAGAGGATAAAGGAGATTTTTCGACGATTTTTTGCTGGATTATGAATCATTATAAGAAAATAGCCATTAATTTGTAATAATTGTATTTTTATCTAGTCAATAATAGAGAGATATGATACTATTCATTTTAAAAAACTGAATTATCTAATAATTAAACGGAGGTGTTCTAGTATTGTAAACCTCTTTCAACCGATTGGAACGGCTTCGAATGGAAACTCTCCTGAGAGCCCATCTGTTAGCGAAAGCCAAGAGCCTCTAATACAGATTACTGCTGCATATAAAAGAATTTTTATAGAACCTATCTACTATCAGCAAAAGATTCCTAATAGTTTACGAGCCATTTATGTACGTGCTGGTGTAGTTGAACGCTTGCAGCATGCTTTGACACTATTACCGAAGGAGTATAGCCTGCTCCTCTATGACGGCTATCGCCCATTCCAAGTTCAACAGTATTTATTTAACTATTTTTCACTGCAATTGGCGCGCATTATGCCTCACGCCACAGAACAGGAATTACTGCAGGCAACCAAAAAGTATGTCGCAATGCCAAGCGCAGATGCTGCTCATTTGGCACCCCATTTAACAGGTGGTGCTATTGATCTAACGCTTGCTGATAGACAAGGGAAAGCTTTGAATCTCGGTACAGCCTTTGATGAAATGAATGAAAAATCAGCTACACGTTATTTTGAACATAACCTAAACGAGAATCCAGAGGCTTGTCAACATCGACGTTTATTATACAACTGTATGACACAAGTAGGCTTTAGTAATTATGGAGAGGAATGGTGGCATTACGATTTCCATAATATGGAGTGGGCGAGACGAGTGCAAGCTAAAACAGCCTGTTATGGAGCCATTCAGGTAACGATACGTGATCATGAAATAAAGGAGATTCGATATCAATGAAAGTTTATATTAGCGCCGATATAGAAGGCATTACGGGTACAACTACATGGAGTGAAACAGAGTTAAACGCACCTGACTATCAATTCTTTCAACAACAAATGACTCGAGAAGTAGAAGCGGCCATTGAAGGGGCGATAGCGGGTGGAGCAACAGAAATACTATTGAAGGATGCGCACGATTCAGCACGCAATCTCGATATTTCGAATTTACCTATCAACTGTAAGGTAATCCGTGGCTGGACTTACGATCCGATGTGTATGGTAGCAGGTCTCGATCAAAGCTTTGATCGTGCGATTTTTATTGGCTATCACAGTAAGGGGGGAAGCGAGCGTAATCCGCTATCCCATACGCTTTGCACGTATGCGGATGTCAAAATAAATGGTGAGTATGCGAGTGAATTTTTAATTAATACGTATGCAGCAGCATTACATGGTGTTCCTGTTTCATTTGTCAGTGGTGATGTTGGCTTGACTGAAGAAATTCATGCCGTTAATGAAAACATTGTGACCTTCGCGACCAAAGAAGGAATAGGGAATGCAACTATTAGTGTCAGCCCGAAGCTAACGATTATGGAAACCAAGCGACTGGTAGCTTCCTCGATGAAGGTGCCACGTCAACATATTCAGGTACCATTACCAGAACGCTTTATGGTAGAAATCATCTATCGAGATCATACACGTGCCTATCGTAATTCCTTTTATCCAAATGCCACATTTAAACCACATAATACAGTAGAATTCGTCACAGACGATTTTTATGAAGTATTACGTATTTTACAATTTTTAACTTGACTGTGTGGATGAGCTTTTGCTTAGAGTGTGTGTGCCAATAGGACACGCTGTTGTCATGTGGAATAAGTAATTTTGGATTCGTATATAGAGAGAGGGTCCATATAGAGGGACCTAGCTTATGTTTGAAAAATCCTATTGAAGGTCATGACATCGGTCCTTCCAATAGGATTTTCATTATAAAAAGATGACTAGGGGGATGCATGTGAGAAAATATTGGTGGCTTTTCGTATGTTTGGTCGTATTGTTTTGTGTAGCCTGCAATGATGAAAAATCGGGTGAAAAAGCATCAGAATATCGTGTGGTATATTCAGGGGAAATTAAAACATTAAATTACTTAAAAACGTCTGAAACGAATGAGTTTGCGGTGGCGGCGAATATGGTAGATGGTCTTATTGAGTATGATAAATACGGGGTAGTCCAGCCGGGATTAGCGAAAGAATGGTCGGCAAATGAAGATGCAACCGTATGGACCTTCAAGTTACGTGATGATGCCAAATGGGTGACACATGAAGGGAGGGAATATGCGGATGTAGTTGCACAGGATTTTGTGGACGGCTTGCAGTATGTCCTTGATGCCAAAAATGAATCCTCGACAGCCTGGATTGCGACAGTTGTCAAAAATGGAGAGGCATTCTATAACGGTGAAATGACAGATTTCAAGCAGGTAGGCATAAAGGCGTTGGATGAACATACAGTAGAATATACTTTAGAAGCTTCGACACCTTATTTTCTTTCTATGTTAAACTACGTTTGTTTCTTCCCAGTGAATGGTAAGTTCATTGCAGAAAAAGGGGCGGACTTTGGAACAACACGTGAAAATTTCCTTTATAATGGCGCTTATATTTTAGATAAATTTGAGCCGCAAAATGAGCGTGTTCTTGTAAAAAACAATACGTATTGGGATCAAGACAAAGTACTGATTGATCGTATCCGCTATAAATATAATAAAGAAGCTGCAACGGTAGCACCCGAACTGTTTTTACGTGGAGAAATTGATTCCGCTAGTATTCCTACTTCCATTATTGATGAATGGTTTAAGGATGATAAGAAAAAATCTCAAGTTCGTCAAACACAAAATAACTTCTATACCTACTTCTACGCTCTCAACTTTAACCCACAATTTGACGCAGAATATGAACCAGATAACTGGAAGATCGCCGTCAACAACAAAGATTTCCGAAAATCAATATTCCATGCACTGGACCGTGTTTCCGCCATGTTAACGGTGGAGCCTTATAATCCAGCCGATTTGCTGAGCAACACGATTACCCCCAAAAACTTTGTAGATGTTGCAGGGGTAGATTACACACAATTAACGCCATTTGCAACTATTTCCAATGAGGATTCCTTTAATAAAGAACTAGCACTTGAATTCAAAGAAAAAGCAAAAGTGGCATTAGCGGGTAAAGCTACATTCCCTGTAAAAGTGTTATTGCCATATAATGCGGGTAGTCCAGACTGGGCAAATCGTTCCCAAGTAGTGGAGCAGCAAATTGAAAAATTACTGGGGACAGATTATGTCGACATTATTGTAGAGGCAGGTCCAGCGACAGGCTTTTTATCTGAGGTGCGTCGTCCTGGGAAATTTGCACTTTTAGAAGCTAACTGGGGGCCAGATTATGCAGATCCATCCACGTATACAGATCCATTTACAGTGGACGGTACTTATAATAAACCTGAATTAGCTGAGGGTTACACAGAAGCCAATGGAAAAACGACGTATCAAAACCTTGTGGATGAAGCAAAGGTAACGATTGATGTGGCAAAACGGTATGAGCTGTTTGCGAAGGCAGAGGCCTTTTTAATTGAAGAAGCCTTAGTGATTCCATATTCCGTTGGAGGTAGTGGCTATGTTGCATCCAAATTAAATCCTTTCGAGGCACAGTATTCACCATTTGGTGTAACTGCCGAGAAATTTAAAGGTCAGCAAGTATTGGAAAAGCCAATGAGTAATGATGAATTTAAGAAAGCGCTTGCTCAGTGGGAACAAGAGTGTGCTGACGCTTTAGCGAATGCTAAAAAGTAGTAGGGGATCGTAGATAAAAAAGGAGATACCGAAAGGAACAGTCGGCATCTCCTTTAGTCTTTTTGACATGGGAGGATGGCGCGATGTTGCAATATATAGGAAAACGACTCTTACAATCTGTGTTAACCCTTTTTATTATTATAACAATTGTTTTTTCATTATTACGATTAATGCCGGAGGAAGGATATTTAGGTGCGGCAGCCGATAAAATGTCACCTGCTCAGCAAGAAATTTATTTAACGAATTTAGGATTACGTGATCCATTGCTTATTCAGCTAGGAAACTTTTACACGAAATTATTACAAGGGGATCTCGGGAAATCGGTGACCTATCGTACAGATGTA
The DNA here is from genome assembly GCF_003049525.1 of Lysinibacillus fusiformis. Taxonomy (GTDB): domain Bacteria; phylum Bacillota; class Bacilli; order Bacillales_A; family Planococcaceae; genus Lysinibacillus; species Lysinibacillus fusiformis. The sequence continues at coordinate 431,976 of NZ_PYWL01000002.1, forward strand.
CCTGTTACAACGATTATTGCGGACAAAATTATGTATTCACTACTCTTTGGATTAGGGGCCGTTGTCCTGTCACTCCTAATTGGTGTGCCGCTAGGTATTATGATGGCCTATCGTAAGGGGCGTTGGCTCGATCGACTTGGGACAGGCTATATTGTTTTTGTCGTTGCTGTACCTGCAGCCGTTTATTATTTAGTGATACAAATGTATATTACTGATCTCTTTCAATTACCGATGCTCTTTGATGAGTATAGACCGATTACATGGATTCTCCCACTAACTTCTATGGCGTTGGCTCCTACAGCCTCCTACGCGATGTGGATGAGGCGTTATATGGTGGACGAATTGAACAAGGACTATATTAAACTAGCGAGGGCTAAAGGAGTAAAGGAACGAACATTAATGTTCAAGCACGTTTTGCGAAATGCCTTTATCCCAATGGCGCAATATTTACCTGCAACCATTTTGTTCACCATTACAGGCTCCATTTATATCGAATCTTTGTATTCCATTCCAGGGATGGGGGGCTTACTCGTTGATGCGATTCAACGACAGGATAATACGATTGTTCAAGGCTTAGTGCTGGTGTTCTCCTCCCTTGGTATTATCGGACTTATTTTAGGGGATATTGCCATGGCACTTGTTGATCCTCGGATTAAACTCGGCAAAGGAGGGGGAGTACGTTAATGGGCATGTATTCGAATGAAATTCATAATATTTCTAATAAATCACGGGAAACATTGTTTGAATTTGCGGAAGTCGATGCGCGACAAGCAGAAGAAACAGGCCATTCTAATTACTCATATTGGCGTTCCACATGGCAATCCTTTTTGAAAAATAGACTAGCTGTTTTTTTATTAGTAGGCGTGCTTATTATTGTTGGCTTTACGATCCTTCAGCCGTATTTACCAGCACAAAAATCACCAACGGAAATTTACCTAGATGAGCAAACAGGGATGCAGGCACGTAATATTACCCCCAATGCTGAATTTTGGTTTGGTACAAACTCAATTGGGCAGGATTTATGGTCACGAATTTGGGCGGGGACAAGGACATCCTTATTTATTGGCTGTGTAGTCGCCTTAGTAGAAGCTGTGGTTGGGATTACAGTTGGTACACTATGGGGCTTTTCGCGAAAGCTAGAGGTACCTATTACACAGCTGTATAACGTTGTTGATAATATTCCAACAACCATTGTACTCATTTTAATGTCTTATATTTTGCGACCAAGTATATCAACGATTATTATCGCCATGTGTATAACGGGGTGGGTGGAAATGGCTAGGTTTATTCGCAATCAAATTGTTATTTTGCGGGACCGTGAATACAACCTAGCCTCTAAATGTTTAGGGACACCTGATTACCGTATTATTGTAAAAAATCTATTACCCTATTTAATTTCTGTCATTATGTTACGTATGAGTCTAGCTATTCCCTTTGCTATAGGGGCAGAAGTATTTTTAACGTATATTGGCTTAGGGCTACCAATTAGTGAACCGTCCTTAGGTAATTTAATCAATGAAGGGCGTGTGCTCATGATGTCGCCAGACTTACGATATCAGCTGATTTTCCCGAGTATTGTGTTAAGTGTCATTACTATTGCATTTTATATAATTGGTAATTCCTTTGCAGATGCAGCAGATCCAAAAAACCATGTATAAGGAGATGAAATCAGTGACATCTAAAAAATCACGCCTATTAGTTATCCAAAATCTAATTATTCAATTCACATTACGTGGTCGTGTTTTAACTGCAATTCGAGATATTTCTCTTGATTTATATAAAGGGGAAAGTCTAGCGATTGTTGGAGAATCTGGTTCGGGCAAATCTGTGCTAATGAAGTCTATTATGGGCTTGCTCGACAAAAATGGCAGCATTAAGCAGGGCAGAATCATTTACCAAGCACAGGATCTAGGACAATTTACGACAGAGCAAGAATGGCTCCATATACGAGGGAAGGAAATAGCCATGGTGACGCAGGACCCGATGACATCTTTAAATCCACTTAAAACGATTGGTAAGCAAATTGAGGAATGTGTGGTGTTGCATCAGGACTTAAAGGGGAAGGAGGCTTATGAAGAAACATTAAAACTACTTACAGATGTTGGAATACATGATGTGAAAAAACGCTATAAGCAATATCCTCATGAATTTTCAGGAGGTATGCGCCAACGTATTGTCATTGCGATTGCGATTGCCTGTAAGCCAAATATTTTAATATGTGATGAACCAACAACCGCTCTAGATGTAACGATACAGGCACAAATTTTACAGCTATTAAAAAATCTTCAACTTAAGTATGGCTTAACGATCGTCTATATTACGCATGATTTAGGTGTGGTCGCCAAGGTGGCTGACCGTATTGCGGTCATGTACGCGGGTGATGTAATTGAGGTTGGGAAAACTCATGAAATTTTCTTTAATAGTAAGCATCCATATACATGGGCCCTTATTTCCTCCCTGCCGCAGCTCGGCTCTAAGGGAGAAGCGTTGTATTCGATCAAAGGGTCGCCACCCAATCTTTTTCAGGAAATAAAGGGGGATGCCTTTGCGCCGCGCAATCAATATGCACTGAAAATCGATTTTATCGAGCGCCCACCTTTTTTTCAGGTTAGTGACACGCATTATGCACGAACATGGTTATTAGATCCGCTTGCTCCAAAGGTAGAACCTCCTGCTGCCTTACAAGCTTTTTTTGCAGAGGGGAGGCAGTATGCTAGTGAGTGAAAAAGAAATAGTACTGGAAGTGAAAAAATTAACCGTTGATTTTGGTAAGGGGAAGCATAAATTTACGGCCATTGATGATGTCAGTTTTCATATTTTTAAAGGCGAAACATTTGGCTTAGTAGGTGAATCGGGATCAGGGAAAACAACGATTGGTCGTTCTATTATGCGCATCAACGAGGTCACCGAAGGACAAATTTTGTATCATGGCAAAACTATTCATGGGAAAATTCCAAAAGATTGGGATAGGGAAATTACACAGAAAATCCAAATGATTTTTCAGGACCCGATGGCGTCGCTCAATGAACGTGCCAAGGTTGATTATATAGTGGCGGAAGGATTATACCCTTCCAAAAAATATAAAGATGAAGCGGAACGGCAAGAAAAGGTACGCAAGGCATTAGTAAATGTTGGTCTACTTCCGGAATTTTCGAATCGATTTCCTCATGAGTTTTCAGGTGGTCAACGCCAGCGTATTGGCATTGCTCGTGCTTTAGTGATGGAGCCAGAATTTATTATTGCTGATGAGCCAATATCCGCCTTAGACGTATCCATTCGGGCACAGGTGTTGAATTTATTAGCTAATCTTCAACGAAAAAATCATTTAACCTTTTTATTTATTGCCCATGATCTATCCGTTGTCCGTTTTATCACGGATCGGACGGCCGTCATTTTTCAAGGAAAAATTGTCGAGCTAGCTGAAACAGAACAGCTTTTCACCCGTCCGCTTCATCCGTATACGAGAGCTTTGTTATCAGCTGTACCGGAGCCAAATCCTTATAAGGAGCGAAAGAAAGTTGTTGAGATATATGATCCAGCACAACATCGTTATGCGGACAGTCCTCCGTCATTTGTGGAAATTGAGGATGGCCATTTTATTTTAGCTAATGAAGAAGAGCTAACGGTTTATCGTACTTCATTGAAACGGGAGGTAAATGAATGATTTGTCCAAAGGCATTGAAAAAAGGTGACACAATTGGTCTAATAAGTGCTTCAGGAGCTACTCCACCCGATAGATTACAGCCAGCTATAGCTAGTATTGAAAAGCTTGGGTTGAAGGTGGTTGTAGGAGAGACGTGTCACGCGCGACATGGTTATTTAGCAGGCACTGATGATCAGCGGGCAGCGGATGTTCATCGAATGTTTCAAGATCCAACGATTGACGGTATTTTTTGTGTTCGCGGTGGCTATGGGGCTACGAAAATTTTACCGCTTTTAGATTTTGAGGTAATTAAGGCGAATCCTAAAGTCTTTGTAGGCTATAGTGATGTGACTGCTCTACATATAGCCTTCAACCAGCTTAGTGGCTTTGTTACGTACCATACACCAATGCCATCGACTGAATTTATTAGGCAGGAGATGGACGATTACACATGGCAATCCTTCTGCCAGCAAATAATGGCGGTAGGGGTAGAGGAGTATGACTTAGAAAATCCTGTAGACCAACCAATGTCCAAGCTCGTAGCTGGTAGTGCTACAGGTACACTTATTGGGGGCAATTTAACATTAGTGACTGCATCACTTGGTACACCCTATGAAATTGATACAAAAGGAAAAATCCTATTTTTAGAAGATATTGATGAAAGTGAGCAACGAGTTGACCGGATGTTAACGCAATTAAAACTGGCGGGGAAATTAGATGACGTAGCAGGTATCTTATTGGGAGCATGGACAAATTGTGGACCTGAAAATCCACAAAAGCCCGAGCAAAGTTTATCGCTACAAACGATCTTCGAGGAAATTCTAGTGCCTTTTAACAAACCTATTATTTCAGGGATCACGTGTGGACATTGTTTACCAACGATGTCACTGCCTTTAGGAAGAACCATTACAATGGATGCAGATAATCACCGAATTCGTGTTGTTAGGTAGGTGTCTAATGGAGAATCAAATCCAAAATCTCATCCAAAAAACTCCCTATAAGGTACATCTCTTTGTTAAAGATCCAAAAACCGAGCAATTCCTATTTAGTCATCAACTAGAGGAGTCATTTTCTAGCGCTAGTATTATAAAAGTGCCGATTCTTCTAGCTGTTTTAGCGTATACCGGGAAACACAACATATCCCTTCATTCAGCCTTAACAATCACTCCTACTGATTGGGTAGATTTTAGTGTAATAAGTGAGCAACGTCTGACGCAAAGCACAGTTTACGAGCTACTAGTATGGATGATTATAACGAGTGACAATACAGCAACAAACGTCCTAATTGATGTAGTGGGAATGGATTTTTTAAATGATTATTTCCGTCAAATAGGCTTACAGGAAACGTTGCTACAGCGAAAAATGATGGATGTCGAGCGACTTGCAATGGGGATTGACAACTTTACGTCTGCACGGGACATGGCCCATCTTTTTACACGAATATATCAACAGGATTTACTAGCATCACCTTACAATGAGCTGGTCATCGACATTTTAAGTAGACAGCGCGTATATGAAGGCTTAAAGCGTTACCTCGTGGATGATGTAAAACTGGCCCATAAAACAGGTGGGCTTGACACAGTCGATCATGATGTAGGAATTGTCTACGGTAGCTCGTTTGATTATCTGATTGGTATTTTCATAACAAATGTAACGGATAATGATCTGGCTCGCCAATTGATTGGTCGTCTTTCAAAGGTTGTTTATGACCATATGATGGAGCAGAAGGAGGAACAGCAATGAAGTCTATCGTAACAGCCATGATTGCCAATTTGCATGCCAAGCCTGATGAAACTTCTGAATTAATAGATGAGGTACTTTATGGCATGACAGTAGATATTCTGACAGACTGTCATGAGGATTGGGTATATGTTCAAACTGCTTATCGTTATAAAGGATATTGTCAGAAGGCTGATTTGCTACTGGATGAAGAAACGGCTGCTAAATGGCACAGCGAAGCACAGCCTATCATTATTCAAAGCTTTGCAGATGTTTTACAGCAGCCTCGTATCCAAAGCACAAAGCTGATGACTCTTGTGAAAGGTTCTAGTATAGGCGTTGTTACGCAAGAGGACGTACCGGAAGAGTGGTCTGCTATACAATTAGTGTCGGGAAAAATAGGCTATGTTCGCACAAAATGGCTACAGGAAAAGCCATCTCAAACTCAAATAACCGAGCATTCCTTTCGAGAAAACGTAGTCCAAACAGCGCTAAGCTATTTAGCTACACCTTATCGCTGGGGTGGCAAATCACCATTAGGCATTGATTGCTCCGGTTTATGTTCAATGGCCTATATGTTAAATGGGGTTACTATTTTTCGGGATGCTAAAATGGTAGAGGGCTTTCCTATTGTGAAAATAGAAAAAGAGGATAGGCAAAAAGGTGATTTGCTCTATTTCCCAGGCCATATCGCTTTATATATGGGCGATAATCTATATGTCCATTCTTCACTTGGTGGTAATGAAGTGACCATTAATAGCTTAGATAAACAGCATGCACTCTATCGCCATGATTTAGCCACAACCCTAACAGAAGTAGGTTCTTTATTTCCGGAGAAGCCAAATCGATAGGCTTCTCTTTTTGACTTCAATAAAGCAGCTATACTAAACTCAAAGGACAAATGGGGAGTAGGTGGTGTTGATTTGCTAAAGGAGCATTATTAATAGCATGTATGCTAATCGTGGAGGCACTTTCTATGGTATGAGTGTAAAAGGTGTGCGTTCAGGTCTAGAAAATGAAGCGATTGCAAGAGGATATTCAGCTTCATCAAGTAGTTTTAATAATTTTTTCTCATATAAGACTGAAATAGATAATAATAGACCGCTTGCAGTAAAATTTGATAAATACTTTACTCTTTTTGAACCTAATGCAGATTATGCATATGATTATCACTGGACACCTGGACTTGGATATATCTACGCTTCCACAGGTACAATGTTAAGAGTTCAAACGTTAGCTCCTAACAGTACTATACGTGATATAAACTATAACGTTAACTCTGCAATTATATCGATGGTGAGTTTTTCAATTAATAATTAATTGTATTATTATAAATTTTCTTTATTGTTAAATTGGTAGGTAAAGACACTAAAATCGAATTTTTATAGTTTGAAAAATTGTAATTATTAATAAATATAGTCTTGATACTTGATAGGGCGGAAGGAGAGGGAAATGAAAAAAATAATTATCTTTAATTTATTATTTTGTATAGTAGTTATGTTTGTTAATTACAATTATTTTAATTCTAAATCTCGAAACGCTATCGTATACAACTATGTGGAAAACTATATTGAGACTAACTATGGCATTGCTAGAGAAAATTTAAAATCAGAAGAAATCGATTACTTGAGAGGAATGGGTTTGTTTGAAATAGAAGTTAAAGATATAGAAACTAAAAATTATTACTTTTTCGAAGTGGATATTAACGATGACTATTCATTATATTATATAAAAGATCTTACTGAGCTTCATCGTAAAAATCATCCTAAAAATCAAGCTAGTTAAAGAAAGTTTATTTCAACCGGTATCAGCAATATTTTGAGATAGATATAAAGGCATACCACAATATATTCCGACTTATAAAGCATTCTTGAGAGAGTGCTTTTTTATTATGTTTAAAATTAACTGAATCAATTTCATAAATCATCATTTTCAAAATTTCAAAAGGCTACTAAACCGATACCTGCATTTTAAGAGAGGAAAAGGGATAGGTATTTGTTAAAGATTAGATCACAGAAAATGCTCAAATTTTTTTATAAAAATGAAACAATACTTCACAGAGGAAGAATCCGTTTTGATCAATCTTTTTTCAAAAGGGATTCTTCTTAATTTAACAGAAAATAAGGGTTTTCGAGGTATTTTTGCTCAAACTTTATTTCAAAGCAACAGTTGGGGCAAGATTAACATCAATTATTACGTTTCGTTTTAAGAGAAGAATTAGCACTCGTCAATTACAGGCTTGAAGGATAAACAAGCAGAATTTCAAAAAATATGTCGAGAGGAATTTTGGGTCAATGTACGGAAAAAAACGCGCTTCAAGTAAAGAATCATACAGGGGCGTTAGGATACGCGTGTGTTTGAAATAGAAACCGTCATACACCAGCTAATCAATTCAGTGCATATTTATTGTCTTGCTTTATGAGGTCAAATCCTATAAAGCTTTTTTTTATGGTCATTATTTTGGATGGTTTGCCAAAATAAATAAACGACAAATGTACAGATATTGATGATAAATAATGCGACCAGCTGCCATAACCCGATTAAAAAAGTGACCATGTATAAATCAAAGGCTGCTTCACCGAGAGGCATATGTGGGAAGGGCGTTAATTGACTATAATGCCACACGAAATAACAGGCTAATGCAGTACCCTGTCCTACATAAATAAAGATCCAATGGATATAAAATGATATTTTTAATCGCCAGCAACAAAGGAACAGGTTCAAGACAATAATGAATAGTGGGAACAGGAATATTTGAAACAAACTTTCAGCTATTTGAGTCATAAATAATAAATTATAGCTAAGCTGAATGATTGGCAATAGTACTAGATTGATGATGATCAGGCTGAGCAGTTGTGTACGAGTCACTATATTCCTATCCTTTCCTTGCCTTGCCTCATTTTTACATAAGGACGTTTGAAAAAAAGAATGGTTTCGCACAAAAAATCTCCATGCACAATTTCTGAGCATGGAGATTTTCGACTAATAGTGATAAATATTTAATTGCATACCAGCCTCAAGTCGATCTGAACGCAACTGATTCCACTGTTTAATAGAAGTCACGTTGACATTATAGACCTCGGCGATATCTACTATAGAGTCACCATCCGTGACCGTTATCGTTTTCTTATTCTTTACGGGGCTGTCATATTGTTGTAGGTCGTATTGAGCGATAAGTGAATTTAATTTTTCGTTATATTTTGAATCAGTGGCATAGGAGCCTGTTAAAAACTTTGTCGCATCTGAATAGGATTTGGTGTTACTCTTGAAAACACCTGCATAAAATTCCTTGTTCCACGAAACACCATTGCGCATTAGCTTTACATAGTCCTGCATAGAAGCCTCATAGGAAGGGTATTTGCGGAAATCAGCCATAATGGTCGACAAATTACCTGATCCATCATCCTCTGACGTTTCGAGTTTTACGGAATTATTTTGATAGCTGCCTTTCATGCCAAACAGATTATAGTTGGGGGCAGAGCCAAGACCACTTTGTCCGCTCTCGCTTTCTAGAATAGCTTGTGCAATCATCACGGATGCATATAAGTCATTATTGGCACCAAGATTTCGTGCAGTTTCAGCGATTTCGCCGATAAATTCTTCCGCACTCGGGCGATCATCAATGACGACAGGCTCTTCTTTTTCTGTCGTATTAAACAACTGTGTCACCATAAAAAATGAAATACAAATAACAACGACAGCAATCATAAGTCCTTTTAAAAAATTAACTACGTATTTCATGGTAGGCTTGATGTTGGTAGTGACCACATCTCCCTCCCTTCTATTAAAAGATTAGCTATCTCTTATTATGACAAAGAGTGAAAGAGAAATAAAGAACTGTATATATAAATAGCTTGTATCATTAATAGAACGTTGCGAACGTTAAATAGTTCCATGTCATTCCGCTAAAATGTCTATCTTAAAATTTTGAGACATAAATTGTTTAAATCTCTCAAAATATTGTTCGGAAGCCTCCCAGCGTCTAGTATTTAAAAAAGCTATCTCTTGGCGACCAAAATGGTTAGGTGGTTGGTAGTGTCGAGAAACATAGGATGGATTTTCTAATGAATAAAAATAATACGCTTCATCAGGCGTCTTAATTTCAATACGAGCATGAATAAAATCACCATCTTCATCCGTATAGGCCTGACGGAAACTATAATATTTAGAACCGTCCCAGAAACCATCGTCATCCTCGTCAAGCCCTTGAATTTCTGGATGTTGTAAAATTCGTTCTACATATTGAACCTCGATTTTAGGCACATAAAGGGTAGCGACATTTACATAAGTTAATAACATAATCCAGTGATCCTGAATATCCACTAAATGCTCCTGAGGTAAATCCGTAATGTCCCACCATTCATCTCCTTCATCGAATGATTTTCTCAATAGGGAGACGGTTTGATCTTCATTGAGCCAAATAAAATAATGATACTGGGAGGTTTTCATATAAATGCTATCATTCGTCTTGTCTCCGTCATCATCGATATGCGCTTGCTGAACAGTGAAATGCACACCATGTTCCTCAAGGTCAAAATAAGGCTTGTCTCCAGTCATCAAAATACACTTTGTTAGCTTTAGTATATTTTCCACATCGATGTGATGGTCCGTAAAATATACATGAGTTGCCTTCTTGATGTGGGGGATTTCCTGTAAATTAGTCAGTGAGGAGCGTCCTTCTTTAAGGATACTCACCAATGTGACGAATGAAAATTCAATCTCTTCTTCATCCATATCATAAAAAACCTCGTCAATTAACACATCTTGTATACGGATAGGGAGTTCCTGAAAAACGCCATCTCCGTGCCAAATGTTGACGATACATTGCAGTGACTTCTGTCCATGAACGTTAAAGCGATACTCATCGTCTTGAACTAATACGTTTGCCTGAAGATGACCATTGACAATCGTTTCCCCATGATTATAGGAGCCACACAAAATATCCTCTACTGTCAGATGTCCGTGAACATAGATTTCCTGACCACCTACAGCTATATTTTTAGCTGTCAAATTGCCCATTACCATCAGTCCTATTGCACCATCCGTTTCTGCATTGTATAAATGATCTACCGTCAAATGACCATCAATAAAAATAATGATCACATTGTCTTGCTGTGGGAAAGGAATGTCCCAATCCAAATCAAGAAAAGGAAGCTTCAAATCTCCCTCATAGTACGCAACAAGGTCGTTCTCACTAAAATCCGTGTAATGGCTTGCCCACCAAGAGTTTTCGGGAAACTTATCAGCCAGTTTGTTAATAGGTATAAATTGAAAGACATTCTTCATAGTTCACTACCTCCCAATTGCCGTTTTTTTTATCTTCTCATACGGAGGAATTAACAGTCAATTTAGTAGATTGGTAGAGTTATGTGCAATTGGGAATAAAATGCTATGATAAATCTTAAAGAGGTTTTATGACCATTGTTACCAATTGCTGAGAAGTTGGAGGTGAGGGTAACCAACTAGCTTTCGAAAAGATGTTTGGAAGGGCTATTATTTGTGAAATATATAGACGAATATGAATTTACTATGTCATTAGCGAATTATAAGGAGCTGGCAGATGATAACATTTGATAATGTCTCAAAAATGTATAGTAACGACCATGTGGCTGTCAAAGCCCTCAATGTGGAGATTAAAAAAGGTGAATTCTTTGTTATTATCGGCCCGAGTGGATGTGGCAAAACTACTTTATTGAAGATGATTAACCGATTAATTCCATTGACGGAAGGCACTATTTGGATAAATGGAAAAAGAGTTAGTGATTATAATATTCACGAGTTACGCTGGAGTATTGGCTATGTGTTACAACAAATTGCTCTTTTTCCGCATATGACCATTGAAGAGAATATTGCGATTGTTCCAGAATTAAAAAAATGGAGTAAAACAAAAATTCAAAAGCGAGTAGAGGAGCTTTTGGAATTGGTAGGGCTTGAGCCTGAAAAGTATCGTCAGCGCAAGCCAAAGGAGTTATCTGGAGGGGAGCAGCAAAGAGTGGGCGTTCTTCGGGCATTGGCGGCTGATCCAGAAATTATTTTGATGGATGAACCTTTCAGTGCATTAGATCCCATTAGTCGTACGAAGTTACAGGATGATCTACTGGATATGCAGCGTAAGATTCAAAAAACCATCGTCTTTGTCTCGCATGATATGCAGGAGGCATTGAAGCTAGGTGATCGACTATGTGTCATGAAAGATGGAGAAATTGTTCAAGTTGGATCTCCTCAGGAAATTGTAGAAAATCCAGTGAATGATTTTGTCCAACAATTTATAGGGGTAAATCCAGTTCACAATAGGTTTGATATTCGGACGGTTATGCAACCAATCGTAAGTGTTGGTGAGCTAGGGGATACTATTGCTATCAATGAGCCGATCACAACGATTCTTGAAAAACTGACAGAGCATAGCGTTCTTGGCGTGGAAGAGGATGGAGAGATGATTGGTATGGTGACTCGAACAACTATACTGCAATATGTAGCAAAGGATTTCCAGGAAAGAGGTCGAGCCCATGACTAATTTTGTAGCAATGTTTCAGGAACGAAAGGGACAGCTTCTGTCAGCCTTACTCGAACACATACAAATCTCCTTCATAGCTCTTTTTTTTGCTATCATTATTGCCATTCCTCTAGGTATCTATTTAACCAATAAAAAGAAAATAGCAGAAACGATAATTGGTATGAGTGCCGTGCTACAAACGATTCCATCTTTAGCGTTACTTGGGTTATTAATTCCATTATTCGGGATTGGGAAAGTTCCTGCCATCATTGCCTTAGTAGTCTATGCACTGTTACCGATTCTCCGAAATACTTATACAGGCATTAAGGAAGTGGACCCTTCATTGAAGGAGGCAGCTTTGGCAATGGGCATGAACACGCCTAAACGTTTATTGAAGGTTGAATTGCCTCTTGCTTTGCCAGTCATCATGGCTGGTATTCGAACAGCGATGGTGTTAATTGTTGGAACAGCCACATTAGCTGCTTTAATTGGAGCAGGTGGTTTAGGGGATATTATTTTACTAGGCATTGATCGTAATAATACCGCACTCATTATTTTAGGGGCTGTGCCCGCTGCGATATTAGCATTGATCTTCGATGTTTTACTGAAAAAGCTTGAATCGCTATCATTCAGAAAAACAGTAATAACTGTAAGTATCGTCAGTATTGCGGCTTTGATGATGATCTGCATTCCGCTTCTCAATAACAAAGACCAAGATGAAATTGTTATCGCTGGAAAACTCGGAGCGGAGCCTGAAATTCTCATCAATATGTATAAGTTATTAATTGAGCAGGATACAGACTTAACGGTGCAATTAAAGCCAGGACTTGGAAAAACTTCATTTGTATTTAATGCGTTGAAGTCTGGCAGTATTGATGTATACCCAGAATTTACAGGCACAGCCATCTCGGAGTTTTTAAAGCAGGAAGCCATTAATAACAGTGAGGCAGATGTCTATCAGCAGGCGAAAGATGGGATGCTAAAGCAATTTGATATGGTTATGCTTAGCCCAATGAACTATAACAATACGTATGCGTTAGCAGTATCGGAGGATTTGGCTGAAACGTATCAGCTCCAAACTATTTCGGACCTTAAATCGATAGAACAAGCTGTTAAGGCAGGGTTTACATTAGAATTTAATGATCGTGAAGATGGCTATGTTGGTATTCAAAAGCGCTATGATATTGCGTTTCCCTCTATTGCAACTATGGAGCCTAAGCTACGCTATCAAGCGATTGAATCGGGAGATATCAACCTACTCGATGCTTATTCAACGGATAGTGAAATTCGTCAATATAGGCTCCACGTATTAGAGGATGATCAAGCGCTGTTCCCCCCTTATCAAGGAGCTCCGTTATTACGGCAAGAAACACTGATCAAGTATCCAGAGATTGAAACATCTTTAAATAAACTGGCTGATCAAATTTCAGATGATGAAATGCGAGAAATGAATTATCAAGTGAATGTAGAAGGAAAGCTAGCAGCAGAAGTAGCCAATGAGTATCTAGTAAATGCCGGCTTACTGAAATAAACGATAGGACCCTCGAGCATTAGTATGCAAGAGGGTTTTATTTCTATCATAAATAATTTAATGATAAACGTTAATTTATTATGGATAGAGATAATAGAAACTGTATAATGAAATAGAGGGAAGGGGATGCTGACAATGGAGAAAACGATTCAAAGTAAAGAATTTCAATTGTTGACAAAGGGGCTTCGTACGATTTTTACAATCATCATGGTTCTTATGATTTTGGGCATGGCGTTAATGGCAGTTATTTTGGTTGGCGTAATGATTGTGTCAGAAAATGATGTAAATGGTTGGTTAGCCAAGGCAAGTGTGACAGCTTCCATCCATTTTGAGGGGCTGGAAATGCTGCTGTCCGAGCAGACAGTTCAAGATATGCACTACTCCAAAATAGATGTCGTGAAATTAGTATTAACTGCTACAATATACATAACTATTTTATTTTTGATGGTTGTTCAAGTAAGGAATATTTTAAATAATTTATCAAAAGGGATCATATTTTCACTAGATAATAGTAAAAAAATAGAAAGAATTGCGTATTGTGTGATAGTCTTGAGCTTAACTGTGAGTGCATTCCGTACATATATCGTCTATCTAATGATGCAACCATTTAAGCTTGAATCACTATTGGTAAAGACAGATTTTATTACAGGGATCAGCTATCATTTCACAGGCATTAATTGGACACTATTACTTTGTGGCTTGGTGATTTGGACCATTGCTCGTATTTTCCGTTACGGTGCTTTTCTCCAAGATGAATATGATGCAACAGCTTAGGAAGTGAAAATATGACTATAATTATTCGCTTAGACCGGATGCTAGCGGATCGTAAAATGCAGCTAAGTGAGCTTGCAGAGAAGGTTGATGTGTCGATCGTCAATCTTTCAAATTTAAAAACAGGCAAGGTAAGAGCCGTGCGTTTCTCTACCTTAAATGCCATCTGTAAGGCTTTGGGCTGCCAGCCAGGAGATATATTAGAGTATGTCGAGGATGAAGATTAATTTTCGTCATCTAAACATAGTAGCAAGAAAGGGTTTTTCTTAAATGAAGGTTTTCAGTTTTTTATTCATCGCCATTGTAGCAGAAGTTTTTGCTAGCTCCATGCTCAAGCGCACCGAAGGCTTCTCCCGTATTTGGCCATCTCTCGGTGTGGTGGTCGGCTATGGAACGGCCTTTTATTGTTTAGCCTTAACCTTAAAAACCATACCCATTGGCACCGCCTATGCAATATGGGCAGGGTTAGGCACAGCACTAACAGCCATTGTAGGGGTTGTGCTATATAAGGAAATATTCAATCGTAAGAAGGTACTAGGGATTCTTTGTATTATTGTAGGTGTCGTGGTGCTCAATCTTGCGGGTGGTCATTAGGAGGCAAACGCCATGAAAGGCTATTTATTTTTAACACTTTCGATTATTAGTGAGGTTTTTGCGACAACTATGCTGAAGCTATCGGATGGATTTACTGTTCCAGGACCATCTGTAGCGGTGGCACTTGGCTATGGAATATCATTCTACAGCCTATCCCTATGCTTGAAAACCTTGCCATTAAGCCTAGCCTATGCCATCTGGTCAGGTGTCGGTACCGCCTTGACGGTGATTGTAGGCATTGTCATTTGGAACGATTTGTTTAACCTCTACTCTGCACTTGGGATCGCCCTCATAATAGGCGGCGTGATTTTGCTGAATCAAGGAGATCGAAATGGCAGAGAGGCCGATAGCAAAGTGGAAGAGCGTGATAGCCTGCAGGAATAGAGGGAAAGAGCAGGTAAAGTGACGGATAGAGCAGGCAAAGTGCCGGATAGAACTGGCCAAGTGCCGGATAGAACTGGCAAAGTGAGGGATAGAGCAGGCAAAGTGCCGGATAGAACTGGCAAAGTGCCGGATAGAACTGGCAAAGTGAGGGATAGAGCAGTCAAAGTGCCGGATAGAGCAGGCACTTTGCCAGAAAGCCTGCGAGAATAGCAGATTACCTGTTTAGGGGAGGAGGATGTTAATGAAGGCTATTATTTTTGATTTTGATGGGACGATTATTGATACAGAAACAGCTTGGTATACGGTTTTTAAGGATGCTTATGCATCATATGGTGTGGAATTATCGTTAGAGACTTATGCAAAATGCCTTGGGACAAATCTTCAAGATTTTAATCCTTATACTTATCTCGTGACACATCATCACATGGGTTTGGATGTGGAGGCATTTCGTACATCTATTCAAGCAAAGCATGCGGAGCTGATGGAATTGGAAGTGATACGACCTGGTATTTTAAATCTTTTGCAGCAAGCAAAGGAAGCGGGTTTAAAAATGGGTATTGCTAGTAGCTCAAGTCGTCAATGGATTGATCGGTTTGTGGAGGCACTAGGGATACGCGAGTTTTTTGATTGTTATTGTACGGCTGATACGGTGACAAATGTTAAGCCTGATCCTGAGCTGTATTTGCAGGCGCTTGAACAGTTAGGAGTAAGTGCTAGTGAAGCGATCGCTATGGAGGATTCGCCGAATGGAGCACGTGCAGCTTTGGCAGCAGGGCTTCATACGGTAGTTGTTCCCAATACCATCACCAAGCAATTACCTTTTGCTACAGGTCATCATACAATAGATACCTTGGAACAATATGATTTAGAAGGTCTACTGGCATGCTTTGTCAAATAATGAAATGCTTCGAACCTCTAACCATTCATTTCGAATGGTAGAGGTTTTTTTAGTTTCTTTGTGAAAAGGTCGTCATATTATTGATCGCTACATATTATAACGAGAGGGCAACTTACGGGGACCAAGATACTTATTCAGACTAGAAAGGGGGCTACAATTTGAATAGTGAGAAAAAAAGAAATCATTTTTTATGCGAAGCTTTATGCGATTTGAAGGATCTTCAGGATATTATGATGGATTTTCATTCTAAATATTTCGGTCAGCTGCTTGTCAAAATAGTTGGGAGTGATACGATTCCGTTTTTTTTAATTACCAATAGTGGCGCTCATTTAAGGTTAATGGATACGGTAAAGAATTTTGAAACGGAATTTTTCCGTATAGAGGATGTCGATAAGGATCGATATCGTGGCACGGTGTCATTGCTGCGCGCCTTTGACTATGAGGGGAACGATACAAATTTCCTTGCAGATGTTGTGAGGCTAGAAAAAACGAGTACAGAAAAATCCATTGAACTTAGTGGCATTTCAGCGATACAACTATTAAAGCCAGATATGCTAAAAGGGAAATTTATCATAGAGCCTAAATGGTAGCCTCATATTAAACTACTAGAGCTAGAGCATCTGTCTATATGAAAGGGATTAAGTGTGAATGTAATAGAGAGAGAATTTAATGAAAGGAAGTTTAGCTATGACGATTATTGGTATGCTGCATCATCGGCTTGATCCAACGACAGTTCTCAAGTCTTATGCGTATGCAGCAGTTGCAAAGGCAGAAGGGGCACAGTTTTTCTATTTTACACCTAAAAGTGTTGATTTTGCAAAACGTTCCATTCGAGCTAAGGTTTATGAGGATGGGCAGTGGCAGGAGAAAACAATGCCTTTTCCAGATGTTATTTATAATGCGGGGAGTCCCGAAAAGCTATCTGTGTCCAAGGAGATTATTGATCGCTTAAAAGAAGAGATTCCCTTTACGACGTATTCGATAGGGAATAAATGGAATGTAATGAAGCGATTAAAGGAAGCCAAGGAATTCGAACAGTATTTGATTCCTTCTGAAATTGTCAAGGATGCTGATGTATTTCATAAGTTCATTAATTATTATAAAAGGGTTGTCTTTAAGCCGATTGATGGACGTAAAGGAAAAGGAATTTATTTTATTACGAAGGCGGGACCGAAGAATTTTGAGGTTAAAAAGGATAGTACGAACACAATCTATTCAAAGCCTCAATTAGATGCTTTGTTAAAAGAGCAGCTAGCGTCTGGTACTTTTATTATGCAGCCTTATATTCAATCGATTACAAAGGCAGGCCAAGTATATGATTTCCGTCTGCATGTCCAAAAGAATGGGGAAGGTAAATGGGTGGTGACGACTGTTTATCCTCGGATTGCTCCAAATGGCTCTATCATCCCGAATATTAACAATGGCGGATTCACCAATTACTTAGATCCATTTTTAGAGCAAGAGTTCAAGGAAGAAGCCTACAACATTCGGCGAATGCTCGAGCATTTCTCTTTAGCACTGGCTCATCATCTAGATGACATACAAATGGAGAAATTTGGGGAAGTCATTGATGAAATTGGCATTGATGTCGGTTTAGATCAACAACAAAAAATTTGGATGTATGAGGTAAATTGGCGCCCAGGCTGTCCTCCTGCTTTTTATTTAGAATTAGATGTCGTGATTAATTCCATCCGCTATGCGATGTATCTTGCAAAAAATCCAAAACGTGTAAAAAAGAAAATGGTTCAACAGAAAAGCAATCCAGTGGAGGTCAAAAAGGAGATTGTACAACAGAAAAGCAATCCAGTGGAGATCAAAAAGAACCTTCCTATTATTGCGATTACGGGAAGTGCGGGAAAAACAACAACCAAAGCATTTGTCGGTTCGATTTTATCAAAACAATGGAATGTGTTTGAATCAAAGGATTATTGGAATACGACAGAGCATACAAAAAAGCATAAGGAAGAAATTAATGATTCCCATCAGGCTGTCGTATTAGAGTATGGCATGGCCTATCCAGGTATTATTACGAATCACTGTAGCATCATTCAACCGAATATTAGTATTGTGACGAATATTGGTTTAGCCCATGTAGGTAACTTTGATGGGGATGTAAGAGGCGTTGCAAAGGCGAAATCTGAATTGATTCATGGGATGGATCAACAAGGGCTATTAATATTGAATAAAGATGATGATAATTCAAGATTTTTAGAGACACAGCAATTTAAAGGGAAAATGCTAACGGTAGGTATAAAAAGAGATGCTGATTACCGAGCATATGATCTTCAGTATAAGGATATTGGCATGTCCTTTAAAATGAAGCTGCATGGGCAAGAAATAGAATTGTATATTCCTATTCTGGGAGAGCATCATGTTTACAATGCCCTTAATGCTGTAGCAGTAGCAGATTATTTAGGGTTTAGTCCATTGGATATTCAGGCGGGGCTCAACTTTAAAAAGCCACCAAGACGCTTAACGATTTATAACTTGCGCGATGATATTACGGTTATAGATGATACGGTTCACTCCCATCCACAAGGAGTCCGAGCAGCTATTGATGTATTGACGAATATTGCTAAGAAACGTAAAGTGGCGATTATTGGACAAATGCGTGAGCTTGGCGTGTTGAGGGAAGAAGAATATCGGAAGGTTGGCGAGTATATTTACGAGGAAGGCATTGATGAATTCATTACCTATGGATTTAGGACAGATGAAATGAGCAATGCAGCGATTGAAATGGGTATGGACCCAGCTAGGGTACACCATTTTATTAATAAAGATGCCTTGCATGCACTGCTAGATAAACTCATCAAACCTCATGATACGATTCTCGTCAAGGGTGCTAGTAAAACGAATATGTTTGAAACGGTGAAATATTTGGACCAAACATTAAAAGAAGAATAATCAATGACTTCAAGGTAACTGAATGAATATAAAAACCCGAGTAACTGTCCACTGGCAAGCGGCAATTATTCGGGATTTTTTTTCATACTCTTAAAATAAATTTAATTTCTTTGGCGGCAGTTGTTGCATGAGTCCGAGCTTCTGATAGGGTTGAACCTTGTGCAATGACATAGGCATAACGGTGACCCATTGATAAAGGAGGGGTTAATAAAGTACCTTTCCTTGGCTTAACATAAACCTCAACTACTCCAGTTGAATTCGTCGCTCTTGTTCTGCCAATCACTTTTTCTAATATTCCTTTGCTTTCCACAATGACATATTTTGTGTAAACAAACTTTTTATGTCTAGGCTTAAGATTAGGCTCTTCACCAAGAAGGAGCTTTAGTGTTTCTTCCACTAAACTAAATCCGAGAGCCGCTTGAAGCATATTGTTCATAGCACCTCCAGAAATCCTTGGGTTAATCTCAATGAGCTTCCAGCCGTTTTTTGTCAGGCGGAGTTCCAAATGAAGAGCGCCATTTTCAATATCAAAAGCTTTGACGATGGATTGAAGAACTTCCTCAATGCCTGCCTGAATATCCAAAGGAGCTTTCACTAATACTCCATAGCCTGTTATGATAAACCGTTTTCCTTGGGTAATTTCCTGCTCAATAATGCCAATGACATGTGATTGACGTTGATATACGACCGCCTCCACTAAATATTGAGGGCCTTCCAAATATTCTTCAATCATAATCGTTTCATAGGGGTTTTTACTGCGCAATGCTTTGAGGTGGTTATTCAGCTGGTCGGCATCTGTTGCTAATAGTACATCTTTTGAACCTGTTGACTTTGGTGATTTCACGATTAATGGAAATGTTAAATTTTTCGCAATGGGTTCATTAGGCTTCATGAGTGAAAATTTTGGTGAGTATGGTTGGTTTTTTAAATAATTTCTAGTCTTTTCTTTATCCTCCATAATTTCAATGGCGGAGGAGGATGTATAGTTATGACAAAATTCATCACATAGCATGGAAGCAACATGGACAAATGGATCAACAAAACTAACGATACTTTTTATCTCTAATCCGGTTTTTCCTAGTTTATCAATTTCCTCTTTCATTCTCTCGATATTCAAAGTATCAATGAGTATCATTCTATGAATATCGGGGTAAGATCGGCGCTGCTGAAGTTGTTTTTCATTATTGGTGAAAAGTATTGTGAAATAGCCTAATCTTTCAGCTGCTCTTGTTGCTTCACGACTAGACCCGGATTTGTTTGTACCGATAAATACAATCGCTTTCAGGTATATCACTCCTTCTATTGGTACTTAGATACTTAATCACCTTTATATATATGCAACGAAATAGTTTTCTTCTAGTTGTGTATCTTGTCTACATCCAAGCAACTTTTAAGAGGTTACATATACTAGAAAAGAAAGGAGGGAGAAAAGATATGAAGCCTCTTTCGGTGAAAAATTTAGCAATGATTACGGCGGGTTATTTAGTGCAAGGGTCTGAGGAAATGCTAATACAGCATGGTGCTTATCGATTAAAACAAGTGAAAAAGCCCAATACAGCCCTTTTTACAAGTAAACGTATTGTTAATTGGAAAAGTCTTGAGCCACTTTCTCCTCTTGTAATAGTGACCGACAGAGCATATCGGCCAAATGACATTCCAACCCAAATCATCATCATACAGGTTGCGAATGTAGATGAGGCATATTGGAGATTTGTTCATTTTTATCGCAATCAGTTTCATATCCCGATTGTTGCGATTACGGGTACTTCAGGCAAAACAACAACGAAAGAGATGATTAAACATATTCTTTCTGCTGATCGACAAGTGACAGCAACGACATTAAGTAGTAACTCAAGAACGGCATCATTGCAATATTTACTGAATATTGAAGATGACACTGAGGCAGCTGTATTTGAAACAGCTGTTGGCTCACCGGGGGATGTCACGAATGCAGGAAAATATTTTAAGCCGACTATTGGGATTATTACTAATATTGGTGCCCATCATTTGAATTATTGTAAGACGCTTGAAGGCTATATTCAGGCGAAGGGAGAAATGCTAGACATCATTCAGCCAAAAGGGACCCTCATCATAAACGGTGAGGATATGAATACTAAAAAACTAGATATCTCTAAGTTTAATGGGCGCGTATTGAAGGTAGGCATCCATGATTCTTGTCATTTTCGTGCAAGCCATATCCAATATTATCAAAAGGGTATGAACTTTAAGCTGCACCATAATAGAAAAATCTATGACATATTTGTACCAGGGTTTGGCCAACATCAAGTGTACAACGCCCTTGCTGCCATTGCAGCGGCTTATGAAATAGGGGTACCCATTCCGGTGGCAGCCAATCAACTCCAATCTTTCCGTCAATTGAAAAAGCAATTACAGCTCTTTGAGGGCATTAATCATTCCATGCTTTTAGATGATACATGGAGTATTACTACAACTTCCTTAGAGGCAGGCTTAAAAGTGTTGAATGATCTCGGAGAAGGCAAGAAAAAAATTGCTGTTATTGGCACGATTACCGATTTGGGTTCATGGGGCTATATTATTCATGAGCAGGCGGGTGAATTAATTCACCGTATTGGTGTGGATGTGCTCATTACTATTGGAGAGCACGCGCGAATCATGGCTGATCATGCTGTGAATTTAGGGTTTAACGCTCCTGTTTATACCTATAAAAATAGCACGCTTGTTTATCCATTGTTGCAGAAGATTGTAGATGAAAATACGATAGTCCTTATAAAGGGTGATATGTATAGTGAACAGGTTTCCAAATTAGCAGCTGAGCTTAAATTTAAACCGCCACCTCCCACAATTTAGCTCACTTCTTCATTTATAGGATATTAACTGTGTCATATAGAATGCCAATCTAATAACGTATAGTAATTGATCAGAAATGTAGCATTCTTGATCAAGAGAATTAATAGGTCTGTACAAGATTGATAAAGAAAGGAGGCGTAGTATACTTGCAATCCATTAGTGTGCAAAAAATTAGAAGCGTCCTACAGGGGAAAATTATCCATGGATCAGATCAATGGTCTGTGAAGCATGCAATCTACTATAATCGACATGATTTAATTCACAATCACACACTTATGTTTGTTAGTCGAAGTGATAAAATCAATTGGCAAGAGATTGATAGAAAGGGGCCCTCCCTTGTCATTTCTGATAAACCGGCTACTGAGTTGAAAAATGCGTTAGATAATACAACGGTTTTACACGTCAAAAGCGTTGCACAGGCATACTGGACATTTATTGAATATTATCGAGGCCTTTTTCAAATTCCGGTAGTGGCATTGACAGGAACCTGTGGTAAAACGACAACAAAAGAGATGCTAAAACATATCGCTAGTAAACATTGGCAAGTGCAAGCATCTGTTAGTAGTAAAAATGAGCCAAGGCAATCATTGCCCTATTTGACGGGTGTTGATGATAAAACACAGGCAGCCATTTTTGAACTAGGCTTAGGGAATACAGGTAATATAAAACATCAATGCATGATCTATCAACCAACTATCGGCATTATTACAAATATTGGTGTTCACCATTTAGATGGCTGTCTCAATCTTGAAGGTTATATTAAAGCAAAAGCAGAGATAGTCGAGGGAATTCGAGCAGATGGTACACTACTAATTAATGCAGATGATACCAATATCGAAAAAATATCATTACAAAAATTTAAAGGGAAAATTATTAGATTTGGCTTACAGGATTCGGCTGATTACAAAGCTTCCGCTATAGAATTTGCTCATACAGGCATGAAATTCGTGCTAGAAGTAGCAGACACTAAGTATAATGTGTTTGTACCTGGTTACGGTGAGCATCAAGTATATAATGCGTTAGCCGCCATTGCTGCCTGTAGCGAAATGGGACTTTCCATACGTCAAGCCATTGCAGGGTTAAGAACCTTTAAACAGATGGCGAGACATTTAGAATTTACGAAAGGGATAGGTGACAGTACGATTATTGATGATACGTGGACCAATAATCCGACTTCTGTCGAAGCAGCCTTGAAAGTGTTAGATACAGTAGGAAAAGAGAAAAAAGTTATTCTTGTGCTAGGGGATATAAAGCGATTAGGAAATTTTGAAGAAAAATATCATCGGGAAATTGGCTCCAAAGTAGCTGAAAGACAGATAGATACATTAATTACGATCGGCAAAAGGGCAGAGGCAATTGCTGACCAAGCAAAAAAAGATGGAACTAAAGCAGAGGTTCATACGTTTAAAGATGTAACAGGTGTATTAGAAATATTGAAACCAAAGCTTGACGCGGACACGATTGTTCTCATAAAAGGACCGATGTCGAGTAGATCCATGATTGAATTTGCCAACAATCTTAAAAATCTATCCTAACTAAAAAGGGTGTCTCCAATATTGAGACACCCTACCATTTAAAGCTTTGTTATTTTATCACACGTCGAGCTGTAACATAATTCTTTTGCGCCCAAGTGGAACTTAAATTTTGTTTGACAACATTGTTTGTAGTCATACTAATATATTGATTATTTCCTAAATAGATACCTGTTTGTGTAATATTTGCTCCTCCATCATTCGTTGAGAAGAACAATAAATCACCTTTTTGAAGCTGAGACTTGAGTACTTTTGTACCAACTAAAGCCTGTTTGCTCGCTAGTTTATCCTTTAAATCAATGCCGTTCTTGTTAAATACATAGTACGTAAATCCCGCACTTGTGAAAGTTAGTGCACTCTCATTATACGTATAGCCAAATTTTGCTTTGCTAGTTAAACCTGAAGCTGTAGCAATAATCTTATCGGCAGACGTATTCGCTGAAGGTGCACTTACCGAGGGGGTGTCAGAGAAAACCCGCTTAGCTGTAATATAGTGTTCTTTATAGTAATCAACTAATAAAACTCTCGTCATTACACCATCGGAATTAGGGATGATAATACGGTGATCACCAGCATAAATCCCAACAATTGAAGGATTTTTTGAGCCTGCCACACTATTAAAGAATACTAAATCACCCTTTTTCAAGTTTGCACGTGCTACTGTTGATCCTTGGTTCATTAAATCAGTTAACGTTTTTGCGCCTAGTGTCACACCGCTTTTACGATAGACGAAATCGACAAATGCTGGAGCTGTAAAGCGTAGGCTCGATTCATTCGTTGAAGAACTAATCGTTGCTTTATTTTTATACGTTAGCGCATTCTCTACAATTTTATCGCCTTTTGTTGCTGGGTTGGCAGATAGTAGGGTAGGTAAAACGCGTCGTGCGGATACATAGTTTTCAGTATAATATGGTTTACTATTTAAATCTGAGATTACGATATTTTGCTTGGAATCAGCCATGTGGATCATTTTATTGTTACCAATATACATACCTACATGATCGGGATCCGTGCCTGTTTTTTTACTCTTAAAGAATAGTAAATCACCTTTTTGTAATTGGTTTCGCGCTACATATGTGCCTTGTTGTATCATATAGTTTTCATTATACGTCCCAAGATCTACACCATTTTTCTCGAAGATATACATTAAAAATGAAGCACAAGAAAATTTATAAGGATATGTAGGCTTGTAAACCGTATTGCTATATGTCGATTGACCCATTAAGCTTTTACCAGTTTGAATCAATTGATCGGCTTTAGCGGCAACTGCCTGAGCGTTGTTTTGTGCATTTGTTGTAGCTGCCTCTACTTGAATTGGCTGCATCGCTGTTTGGACTAATCCGAATGAGCTAAATCCAATTGTTAATGCAAGTGTTGTAGATAAAAATCGTTTATTCATGTTGTATATTACCTCCTGAAGCTTCTAGTAGGATTTCTCCTGTATCGTCTTGCCTGGAAATAATCGTAGCATGAAAATATAGGGCTTCTTGACGGTAAATGTTGCCAGGGAGAAGTGGGGAGTGCCTCAACGCCTGCTATAAATGGCTTTATCGAAGGAATTTACAGTTATATTACAAATGTTTCAGTAAACTGTAATATGTGCGGGTTTCATTTAAAAAAACTGCCCTCAAATAGGACAGTTTAGGCAATTGCCTGTATGATTTCTAGTCGATTACCAAATGGATCTCGGAATTCAAAACGCTCATAACTTGGGATAGGTACAGATTCTACTATTTCGATTTGATGTTTGGCTAGTTTCGTCTTCCAATAATCAATATCTTCAACTTGATACGCAATATGAGCCTTTGTCGACAATCGATCAAAGCCATCCTCTGTTCCTACATGTACCTCTTGGTGACCAAGCTGTAACCAAAACCCGCCTCTACCTTTAAGAGAATGGGGTTTTTCTATTTCTTTTAGACCTAAGACACCGCAATAAAAATCTTTCCCTTGCTCCTCTGAACCTTTTGGAATAGTAATTTGCACATGATGTAAAGCAATAATCATAGTTTTACCTCCCATTATATTTATAGCTAATTATAGATTAATCACTAAATATTTACAAATTAGGGTGGTGTGTCAACATCTACGTTTCAGGCTGATTGAGCATAACTGCATGAATACCTTCTATAAAAGTGTTTAGTAAGATGGAAAAGCTTTTATTTCTATCAAGAGGCATCCCGAATCCCCCTAATTGTTCAATAGAGGTGAATCCATGAAGAATACTGCGTAGTCCTCTGACCATATGAATCGCCATTTCATCTTGCAAATGATAGGTTTCTAATACACGAAGTACAAGCTGTACGATAGATTCTTGAGCCTGCTGCAAATCTAGATCATTAGCATCTGGAAAGCGAGTGCTAGCATCATATAAGCCAGGGTGCTCTCGAACAAATTGAATATAAGCTTTACTAATTGCACGGATGGCATCATCGCCTGAGCGTCCCGCTGCTGCTTGAAGCATAGATGCTTGCAGGCTCTTGACGCCTTGAATGGCTAACTTTTGCTTCAATTCAGGTAATCCATCAAGATGGTTATATAGGGAAGGCGGTCGCACTTCCAATTTCTCTGCTAATAGCCCAATTGACAGTTGGTCTAATCCGTGTTCATCAACTAATTCTATTGCCTTTTGTACAATAATAGATAAATCTAATTTCATACGACGAGACATTTCCTCATCTCCTATTGTCTTAGTAAACTTCTTTCTGCTTCTGCAATAGCTATTTCCAAAAGCTTCTGTGGCTGCATTAACATCTTTCCATGTCCGACAGCTAGTAGGCTTGGATTTAATTTACTTAATTTTTTTGCGCTTTCAAGTGCTGTGCTTTTATCCCATGTAGCAAGGGCAGGAAACGGAAATAATGGATTCATCATACCTGATACGACAAGCTTTCCTCTTGTTATAAGGGCGTCTCCAGCAATTAAACTTCTATTGCGTGTGTCGAAAAGAGTAATAGAACCAGGAGTGTGACCTGGGGTTGCAATCACTTCTAATGAACCAACCCGTGCACCTTCTTCCAGTAATAGGTCTGGTTTCGTTTTAATGTTTTTAGGAAGCCCTCCCTTAATCGGTACAGCCTTTTCATTAGGAAGCAAAGTTTTATTCCCCTCCAATAAGAGGGCATCCCTTGAAGAGATGTACACCTGACAATCAGGTATTTCTTCTTTTAATGTATCTAACGCTCCTAGATGATCATTATGTGCATGGGTAATAATGATCTTCGTTATTGGTTTTCCTATAGTTTTAGCTACATCTATAATACTTTTTGCACTATATGGTAATGCGGCATCAATCAGTGTTAGCTCATGTTGCTCTTCTACAAAATAACAATTAACAGGAAATATTCTCGGCATAAATGACAATTGATATACGGTGTTAATAGTCGAAACCTTCATTCTTATAATACCTCCTATAAGCTAATCTTATTTTTATTTTAACTAATTTAATTAGTTTTTGCAATATTCACTTTAAATAGGGTGTGCAATGCTAAAAATATGGTGGAAATAGCTGAATGGGTGAATAAACTATAGTTTTTTTGAATCTATTAAGATCGAACAAACCTTATGGTATAATAATAAAAACGGAATAATAGGATAGAGGTACAAACCGAATTGGGTTTGTTTAAAAGGGAAGATCGGTGAAAATCCGACGCTGTCCCGCAACTGTAAATGGGAGCACATTTCAAGAGACCACTGTTACGCCTTGTAATGGGAAGGTGAAAGGTGTGATGAACATAAGCCAGGAGACCTGCCTTTATCCAGTACAGCCAAAAAACCTACGCGGATAGGGGGTGTTGAGTGTGACTAGAGAAATTCTCCTGCATGCTCATAGTATGATGATTGCTAACAAGGTAGCTTCTATGAATAATAGAAAGCTTTTTTCCATATGGCAAACATCGTATTATGTCGTGTATTTGTCATAAAAGACATCTTTCTAATGAGGGAAAGATGTCTTTTTTATGTAAATTATTAAAGGAGTGGTCCACATGAATCCACAAGTTGTTGAGTACTATGAAAGTTTATTTAAATTTGAAATTATGCAAGAGCCAAAGCCTTTGAAGGAGCTTGTTGAACAATATGTTGGGCATGATACGGCACATGAGCAATCTATTTTAGCAGCGTATGCAAATGTGATGAAGGAATTAATTGGATAGTGAAAGTTTGAAGGGCTACTTCTTTATGGGGTAGCCTTTTTTATTGCGCATTTGTTGACAACATTTTGTAGGAGGCGTAAGATTCTACTGAACAATCGTTTTGAACATTTGTTCAAAAAAAGAGGTGAGACCTGTCGATAAAAAAGATTTAATACTAAAAGAAAAAAATAAAGAGGTAAAAGATCAAATTTTACAGGCGGCAAAATTATTGTTTTCTTCAAGAGGATACGATGGAACGACGGTGAGACAAATTTGTGATGAAGCAAATGTATCACTCGCCCTTGTTTCCTATCATTTCGGTGGCAAAGAAAATGTTTTTAATGCACTATTCGAGCCACTCCGCCATACTTTTATGAATGCGCATTATGATGTCAATAATTCACTAGAAGCACTTCGTAGCTTTTGCAGAAACTTTGTCCTTTATCGCATACATGAGCATGAATTAATTGATATTTTACAGCAAGAAATTGTGATGAATAGTCCACGATTAGAGATGCTGAAGGACGTATTTCTACCTTCCTGGGAGCAGCTTCGGACAATTTTACAAGCTTGTTTAGAGCAACGATCAATTCATTTTGATTCCATTGATATTGCTCTTAACTTCATCATGGGGACATTAATGTACTCACTCAATAATCCATTTTTAAATCGATCCGCATTGCCATTAACACCTGAACAAATTGCAGATCTTGCAGTCGATTTCGTGTTAAATGGTCTACAAACAAACTATTAAAAAAGAAGGTAATCGCAATGAAAGCAGCAAAATTTTATGGCATGAAAGATATTCGCGTAGAGGAAGCCGAACTACCTGTACTAAAAAATGGAATGGTGAAAGTAAAAATCGCATTTGCAGGGATATGTGGCAGTGATTTACATGAGTATGTAGGAGGTGCTTATGCCTTCCGTACACAGCCAATATTAGGACATGAATTTTCGGGAGTAGTGGTGGAGGTGGCAGAGGGTGTCACTCACACCAAAGTGGGAGATCGTGTGGCAGTGGAACCACCTATCCCATGTGGAAAATGTGCGAACTGTAAACGTGGCTATTCAAACTTATGTAAAAGCGGCCAGTCATATGGCTATACGATTTCAGGTGGTTTTGCAGAATATGCTGTTGTTCGTGAGGAAAATATTTATCATCTCCCTGAAGGTATGAGCTTAGAGCTAGGCGCACTTGTTGAACCTACAGCCGTAGCTGTTCATGCTGTTCGTCAAAGTCAATTAAAGCTAGGAGATACAGCCGCTATTTTTGGTGCAGGTCCCATTGGCTTATTAATTTTGCAAGCTGTGAAAGCAGCAGGAGCAAGTGAAATCTTTGTAGTAGAGGTTTCTGATGAACGACGCCAAAAAGCATTGGAGCTAGGCGCAACCTATGTCGTTAATCCAATCGACACAGATGCTGTTGCCTTTATTCGTGAAAAAACAAATGGCGGTGTGGATGTTGCATATGACGCAGCAGGTGTACAAGCAACTTTCTCAAGCGGCGTAAGTGCTGTTCATCCGGGTGGTGAATTTAAAATCGTCAGTGTTTGGGAAAAACCAGTTGAATTCAATCCGAATGCGGTAGTTTCACCTGAAGTGAAAATTAGCGGTTCATTCGCTTACGTGAATATTTTCCCAGAGGTCATTCGATTACTAGCACGTGAGGTAATCGATGGGCAGGCAGTGATTACAAGCCAAATTGCTTTAGAGGATATCGTTGAAAAAGGATTTGAAGCACTAATGAAAGATCGTAGCCAATGTAAAATCCTTGTGAATATGAGTTTATAAATTTACCCTAATTCGTAGCCAAATTTGTATCATTACTTGTTTGGCTATGATTTTTTTATTGATAAATAGCATAATACCACTAGGAATACATTTGTTTGTCATAAAACTGCCTTTAGGACTTCATTCATATTTCACTTTTACTTTATATAATAAATTTGATATTTATCTTCATTCAGCAAATGTTTGTAATACAGAAGGTTCCTCCTTCATAGGGGGATGCATGCTAATTGAGTGTTCAAACGCCTACTGAATCAAGATAATGCCTCAAGCGGATATCACAGATTTTGAAGATGAACTTTCCGGCCAAGCTCCTCTTCAAAATCTGGTCGCAGCCTAACAACAGCGGCAATTACGGTGAGGTGTATTTGATCAAATAGATTGGAGATTAAAAATGAAAAATCTGCTTTATTCAAGGTTTTGGCGTTTGCATTTTTTCGCAGCTCTGTGTATTACGCCATTACTGCTATCTCTCACATTAAGTGGGATCGGTTATTTGTTTTTTACAGATGTAGAAAATCGTTTATATGATGATTATTTTTTTGGCGATAGCCATAAAGAAGAGGTCTTAACTATTGATGAAGCAGTGGAAAAAGCAGAGGCAGCATTTGCAGGATACTCCACGACAAAAGTGATTATGTTGGAAGAGCCTTATAATACACGTTTAACTTTATCAAATGGCAATGAACAGAAATATGTATTTTTAGATGATCAAAATCAAATGGTTGGTAGTCAGGATGCCAATTATACATTTTCTAATATTATGAGAAATACCCATAGCTCTCTATTTATTGGTGGTACATTTGTCAATTATTTAGTAGAACTTGCGGCATGCTGGACGATCTTTTTATTGCTATCCGGACTTTATATGACATTTAAAGGCGATTTATTGAAAAAGCGCAAGTCGGAAAATAAACGACAAAAAAGTAAGAGATACCATGCGCTTGTTGGGACCATCATTACTATTCCAATGGTGATGTTTATTTCTACAGGGCTTTTATGGTCGGCTTTTCAAGGTTCAATACTGGCCAATATAGCGTCAGAAAGTCCAACTTTCGGCTACCCATTATTACAGCAAAAGCCACCAACATCAGATGTGTCTGAGATTCCGTGGGCAACTCGTCAATTAGAGGCTCCAACATCTGAGGGAGAACATGCACAGCATCACGGTGGTGGGTCTGTCCGTTATACAAACGACAACCAAATGACGATTGCTAATCTTGAAAAAGAAATCACGGCCATGAATATCGCCAAACCGTATTCGATTATTTATCCGTCAAACGAAGAAGGCGTTTATACAGTGGCAAAGGCTAGTAATTCAGGTGTAACAGGACTTGATGTCAAGCCTACAGACGAAGCAACGATGTATTTTGATCAATATAGCGGCAAGTTTATTGATCAGGTTAACTACAAGGATTATGGTATGCTGGCGAAGTTCTTTACATGGGGCATTCCTTTACATGAAGGACATTTGTTTGGCTGGCCAAATAAGCTGTTAAACTTACTCGTATGTTTAGCCTTTTTAGCAGTAATTGTATGGGGAATTCGCACTTGGATTTTACGTAGGAAAAAAGGTGAGCTGTCTGCTCCACCACAAATTTCACATAAAATCTCACTTCCTTTCGTCATCTTCCTTATTATTTTAGGGATTATCATGCCATTATTCGGTGCCTCATTGATCGCAGTGGTGTTGATTGAATATTTCATTTTAGGATGGCAAACTAAAAAGAAACTAAGAGCAGAAGAAACTAAATAACGATAATGGATACGGCACAACCAAAAGGTGTCGTATCTTTTTTTGTGTTGATTATTTCATATGGTGTAAGCCGAATACTATGTTGATGCTAAAAATTATTTATAGATTTTTCAGCGCGATTTTATAAAGTTTTAAGATTTGTATGG
Organism: Lysinibacillus fusiformis; assembly: GCF_003049525.1. Classification (GTDB taxonomy): domain Bacteria; phylum Bacillota; class Bacilli; order Bacillales_A; family Planococcaceae; genus Lysinibacillus; species Lysinibacillus fusiformis. The sequence continues at coordinate 463,097 of NZ_PYWL01000002.1, forward strand.
TACATTGCTATTAGTTTCAGCTAATTGGGGGAATTTAGATGTCGATTAAAACGAGGTTTTTGCTATCTTATGTAGGCGTTATTATTATTGCAATCACGCTTTTACTTGCAGCTGTTTTTCTTTTTGCCTTTGCGATCACAGGTGATGTTAAAGCAATTGAGCATTTTTATAAAAAGTCATATGTCCAAAAGCCTTTAACAACAGTAGAGGAAAATGCTTTTTTAGATTTGAAATTATTGGCTAAAAATAATCCCCAGCAGCTTTTAGATATTGAACAGCTACAAACGATCAATGCTCCTTCCATTGAGATTGTAGTGCGGAAAGACCATCAAATTGTTTATGCCACACAGCAAGAGCATCAACAATTATTACTGCAAAGTTTACCAGGTTTTGAGGCGACCAATATTAATTCACGTGACACAATCATGATCAATCAAGCGTTTTATACGTATGTGAAGTTTGATTTTTATTTCCCTGACAAAACGGAGGGGAGTATCTTTGTTTTAAGAGAGGTAAGTTCACATGCGGAAATAACGCGAGAATTATTACCTATTTTATTAGGTATTTTATTTGTATTATTTCTAATGATTATTGGTTTATTAAATTATTTAGTGTCTAGAAGTATCATTAACCCTATCACAGCCTTAAAAGAAGGGGCTCAACGAATTAAATCGGGTGATTTAGATTTTGAAATATCATCTCGTTCTAATGATGAAATAGGTCAGCTCAATCGATCGTTTGAGGAAATGAGAGTCAAGCTCAAGGAGTCTGTACAAATTCAGCTTCAATATGAAGAGAATCGGAAAGAACTTTTATCGAATATCTCCCATGATTTAAAAACACCGATGACCTCTATTATTGGCTATGTAGAAGGTATTAAAGATGGTGTAGCGAATACCGAAGAGAAAATGGATAAATATTTAACGACGATCTATACGAAAGCTAAGGATATGGACGTATTAATTGATGAATTATTCTTATTTTCCAAATTGGATTTGAAAAAGGTTCCGTTCCAAATGGACAGTGTGAATCTTCAACAATATATGCATGATTATGTGGAGGATGCTAGTTTTGACTTTATTGCCAGAGATATTCATTTACAATATATATCAGCAGGCTCACCGCTTTTTGCTATGGCAGACAGGGATAAGTTAAGACGTGTCTTATCTAATTTATTGAGCAATAGTGAAAAATATATGGATAAACCCTATAAGCAAATTATTATTTCCCTGCATGAACGAGTAGATGATGCCATCATTCAAGTTACGGATAATGGTGCGGGTATTGATCCTACAGCATTACCACATATATTTGACCGGTTTTATCGTGCGGAGCCTTCTCGAAATTCGCAAACAGGTGGTAGCGGTCTTGGGTTAGCGATTGCAAAACAAATCGTCCTTGAAATGGGCGGCGATATTTGGGCAAAGAGCGAATTGACAAAGGGAACGAGCATTTTCATTTCATTGAAAAAGGATGAGGAAATGAGGAAAGATCATGAAAAAAATACTATTAATTGAAGATGAAGTGAGCATAGCAGAGCTCCAACGTGATTATTTAGAAATTAATGATTTTATGGTAGATATACAACATAATGGCGATGAGGGGCTGAAGCAGGCACTTCATGGAGATTATGATTTAATTATTTTAGATATTATGCTTCCAGGAATGAATGGCTTTGAAATTTGTAAACAAATTCGAGCAGTGAACAATATTCCCATCTTATTTGTGTCGGCAAAAAAAGAGGATATAGATAAAATCCGAGGGCTTGGTTTAGGAGCAGATGATTATATTACCAAGCCCTTTAGTCCAAGTGAGCTTGTGGCAAGGGTCAAGGCGCATTTATCAAGATATGAGCGTTTAGCGTCTAACCAGCCAACGAATAATATGTTGTCTATCCATGGTATTACGATCGATACATCCGCTCGTAAGGTATTTGTGAATGGTGAAGAAGTGGCCTTTACAACTAAGGAATTCGATTTGCTTGTATTTTTTGTCAAACATCCAAATCAAGTATTAAGTAAAGAACAATTATATGAGCGAAACTGGGGCTATGAATCCGCTGCAGATGTTTCCACCGTTACTGTGCATATACGAAAGCTTCGTGAAAAAATTGAACGTGATCCTGCACAGCCCAAGTTTTTGGAAACCGTATGGGGTGCAGGTTACCGCCTAAATGTATAAGATCAACGCCTCGTCGTCTTGACGAGGTTTTTTTATTGAAATTTTAGACTTTTTTAAGAAATGGTTAATAGGCAATTTAGCAATGACTTGTAAACTAAGAATATAACAACGAAATTACCTAGTGAGGAAGGTGCATGGTAAATGAAAAAAATGCAAGCGGTCACGATCGCTTTATCATTTTTACTGCAGGGATGTGCCCCAAATGATACGGAGGCCATAAAGCTTAATAAAGATGGAAATGAGGAGGTGGCAACAGATTTGGCTAGTCAATTGTTTCAAGCGGTAGAAAATAGAAATATAGAATCGCTTAAAAGGGTTATCAATGAAAAAGTAGATATTAATGCGCAGGACTCAAATAATCGAACAGCATTAATGATTGCTACTTATAATCAGGATGTGGAAGTAGCGAAATTACTAATCGATGCAGGTGCCGATGTAAACATCCAGGATGATATGAAAAACACGCCTTTCTTATATGCTGGTGCGGAAGGCTATTTGGATATATTAAAGCTAACGATTCAAGCAGGTGCCGATCCTACAATTGTAAATCGCTATGGGGGAACGGCATTAATTCCTGCAGCTGAGCACGGCTATATTGATGTCATTGAGGAATTATTAACTACCACTAATATCGATGTGAATCATGTCAATCATTTGGGATGGACGGCATTAATGGAAGCGATTGTATTAAATAACGGCAATCCGACACAGCAAACGGCCATTCAACTGTTGGTTGATTATGGTGCTGACGTCAATATTCCAGATAAAAATAATGTGTCACCCTTACAGCACGCGAAACAGAAAGGGTTTAAGGAGATTGAAGAAATCCTTATTGCCGCAGGAGCCAAATAAAGCCGGTACAGGAGTCGTCGCTCTTCGTTCCAAGCACTTTTCTGCATAAAGCACTATATTTCTCATTTCTCCCTAAAGTCATTCATCTAATAGTCGTCCTGAATAAGAGCCGTCGAGAAGTTCACTCTCGATGGCTCTTTTCTATCGTCAACTCTAATCTTAAATATATTTCTCTATTTTTTAATTCTTTTTTAATATTTTATTTATTGGCAGTTTAGATATGGACTTTATGATAAATATTGTAAACCAAATTAAACCAAAAGGGGAGTTTGTAAGATGAAATTGAGAAAACGTATTGTCCCAGCAGTACTAGCTTTATCGGTATTATCAGCAGGTCTAGTTACATTTAGTGAGCCGTTAAATGCAGATGCAGCAGGTCAGAAAGTAGTAGCAGCTGCGAACAATGAGCAGGTGGCGAGAATTACTAAAGTTAAGCCAATCAACACAATGACATTACAAGTTACATTTACCCAACCTTTAGCAGCAGCCGATATTGATCCAAACAATTTAGAGGCAATTAAAAAAGATTTTAATTTTAATGGAAATTTAGAGATTGTCAATGTTCCACGATTAATGACCGATTCTACGAGTACATATATTGTACCTGTTACGTTCCAGGAAGATGATTTCATCTACAGATTGAGCTATAAAGAACAACGTAATAGAGTCTTTGAAGGGACAGATGAAAAAGTACTTGTACGAAATGTGACGCAAGTAACTGATGATACTTTTACATTGGAGTCATTCCAAGAGGATGGTGTGGTGGATTATGCCAATATCATTGAGGCTTACCGTGGAGGACGTGGAGATCTTGCATTTAGCATAAATCGTCAAAATCGTGATGCAAGTGGGAAGCGATTTGATGTTATTTCTTCTTTACGCGATCGCTATGTGACAGTGAAAACAAGTGAAGGGGAGGAGTTTGTTGCTAATTATGTGCCTTTCACACAAGCAGCTGATGGTAAACAAGCACCTCAATTTAGATTACCAGCAGGTCAAACTTTAAAACAAGGTGTCACATACCGAGTGTATTCTCAATGGGCAGAAATTGATGAAAAGAGCTTTGTTGCCAATAAAAAGGCACCATTTACATTGCAATCAGCTAATGCTATCGATAGTCAATCATTTGAATTACAATTAACAAATGATCCCCAATCGGATTTATTAGCTGGCCGAAGTGTCGAACTTCGTGGTAATGATGGCAGCACATTACAAGCTCAATATCGATATTCATCACGTAAAGGGGCAGTAGGGATCTTTGATATTGCGAATGGTGGCACATTAAAAGCTGGTGTAAGCTATACAGTAATGCCATTAAATAATTGGGCTACTGCGACAAATGTAGTTCTACAAGGTAAATAAACAGTCATACGTTCTCCTATAAAAAAATCTCGTCACAGTGGTGGCGAGATTTTTTGATTTATAGCCAGCCTTTATCACTCGCTATTTGAGCAGCTTGCTGTCTTGATTCTACTTGTAGTTTCTGTATAGTCGTTGATAAATAATTACGAATGGTACCTTTAGTTAAAAATAATTGTTTACTGATTTCGTGAGTGGTTAAGCCTTCCTTCACTAGTTGTAGCACGGCAATTTCTCGCTCATTTAAAGGATTTTGCTCCTTCATAAATAAAGTAGCGGCTAAATCTTTACTGACCACCTTTTCACCCTGCATAATCTTGCGAATCGTAGCGATTAAATAATCAATCGGTTCATCTTTCAGTAAGTAGCCGTGTACTTCACAATCCATTGCTTTTTGTAAATAGCCTGGGCGTGCAAACGTTGTGACAATCATCACTTTGCAGGGCAAATTGGCCACTTTAATTTTTTCTGCAAGTTCTAACCCTGAGAGATGGGGCATTTCAATATCTACAAGGCAAACATCGGGTAATTCCTGCTGAATGTAGTCCCATGCTTTTTGACCATCAGAAACTTCAGCGATTACTTCAATATCGGGTTCGAATGACAAAAGGGATGTTAAGGCACCACGTAACATTTGTTGGTCCTCTGCTAGTAAAACTCGTATCATGACGGGGGCTCCTTTCCATCTTGAATGGGTATGCTCAATATCACCTTTGTGCCTGTCTTTGTATTGTCTTCAAACAGGGCATCCCCTTGCAGAACACGCATTCTTTCTTTCATCGAGTTCATGCCATTGCCCAGTCCCTTTTGTTCCAAACCAATCCCATCATCTTGAATAGCAATGGTATATTGTCTAGTTCGACAGTGGATTTGCATATGGCAGTTCTGAGCATGACTATGCTTTAGCATATTAGTAGTAGCCTCACGTACACATAAAGCTAGCATTGTTTCCTCAACACTTGAAAGAACAATTTTTGGACAGTGATTGTGAATGGTGGTCTTAATATTGGCACTTTGTAATAGCTGCTGGCAGTGGTGCAGCTCCGTTTGTAGAGACACGAAATTCATATCCGAAACAAGCTCACGTACTTGCTTTAGGGCTGTACGCGTTGTAGCTAATATGTCGTTTAATTCTTGTTTGACACTGGAAGGATCCCGGTCGATAAGTTTAGTAGTCAATTCTGTTTTCACTTTAATCATCGTCAGGGTGTGACCAATGGTGTCATGAAGATCTCTAGCAATGCGCTGTCTTTCCTCCTGCTGAACAAGCTGGGTATTAACATCTGTCAATTCGTTTTGTAGATTTTTCGATTTTTCTACAAAATAAATGAGGATAGGGAATACCAATTGAATGATCATCATGGGTACTAGTACCTGTGAATCAACAAGTGCTAGGGAATTTGTGGTCGCCAAGAAAACGATTAAAAACATGACAGCCATCCCTAAAATTCCACTAGCAATATGCCATTTTGATTTCGCTCTTCCTAATAAATCGGCAAAGGTAAATCCGAAAATAAGCATGAAGATGTCCTCGTAAATAGCAAGGATGGTAATAAGAAGGAAGCCTACAATTGAGGCAAGTAGTAGCTTCCAATCTCGATTCCATAAAGCCATATAGAAGGCACCTAGGTACAAGAATAAAATAGCTAATTTAGCTATGAAAGGGAGAGCGGATTGAGACCATAACACCATGGCTACTAATACAATTATAGATACAACATCGATAATTAAATAATGTTTAACTTGTTCTCTGGGATATATTTTTATGGCTTACACCATCCTCTGTTGCTTATTCTTTGTCAGCGCGTGAATCGTTTTTTTACGTACCCATTCCATCGGGCCAATATGGAACTGCTGCTGCCAAAATGTTGCTAGGACTAGCTGTAGGCAAGAAAGGGCAATCCAAATACTTATGATAAGAATGCTATTTACATGACCACCTAAGCCAAGTCCCCAGCCGTAAAAAATAATAGACGCCAGCACATTTTGCAGCACATAACAGCTTAATGACATTTTGCCGACATTGGCAAATCGTTGCCAAAGCCAATCTAGCCTCTTATATTCTACCAGTTTACCTAAAATTCCAATATAGCCAATCGATAGAATCGGAGCACATAAATAACGAACAGGTAAATCAAAAAGCCCCCCTGGAATAAAAATTAGCAAATTTAATGGAATTCCAATGAATACACCGATTGTAAACAGCTTTTGCCGAGCTTGATGACCTTTATTCGTTGGTGAAAAAACCTCATTGCGCATGAACTTGACGCCAAGAATAAATAAAAAAACATTCATAGGGATAATAAAAATAGCTTCTGTCCGATAAAATAAAAAGTTTGTTAGGCGATGCTGTACTTGCTCCAGCCATGTACCATTTTCATAGATGGCTGAAACAGTTTCCATACCATTTAGGGAAACGCTACCAGCAAGCAAGGAAATGACAAAAATAAAGAGAATGAGGAGGACATGAAAGCTACCAAAAAGATAGAAAGCCCATGTCATCACTTTGTCGCCTAATCTAATTACAATAGCCACGATAAAAGCCGTAACGGCGTAGCTCATTAAAATATCATATTCCATGACAAGTGTGTAATGAAGCAGTCCCTCCAACCCTAAAAAGACAATCGTCCATAGATACATGCCTGGCCAAGCATTTCCTTTACGAAGTGCTTGCTGGTATTTTAGCTGTAAACCTACTCCAAACATAATCGTTAATAATCCTAGGAGCTTTCCATTGACGAAAAATAGCACTAACATTCGTGAAAAATCATTGAAAGACCACCAACCAGTATAATTACTCGTTGTGATATACGATAAATCACCGAGATAAGCAAAAATCCAAATATTTGTTCCGAGCGTTCCTAAGACAGCGAAGCCTCTTAGCATATCGATAAAGGGAAGCCTTTGTTGTGTTTGCATTGTTCTATCACTCTTTCTTTGTTTTTCTTATATTCATGATAAGAAAAACAGGAAGGGAAAACCTATTCACACGAGTCAAAGAAACTATATGACAGGTGTCATAACAAAAAACCAGCAACGCTTTGTATGCTGGCTAAAAGATTATTTTGTACATATATAGATGCGATAATCTAAAATAGTATCGTATTTTTCGTTCATCCTCATATGCTGATCCATGACATCATACAAGGTGGATTCGATATCCTTAGAAATGTGGAATTCTGGCTTGGATAAGATATCCTTGTTTTTTTGTATGCGAATATCTTGAAACCCTGTCTCTTGGAATAAAGCAACCCAATCCTTTTTCGTGAGGAGCTTATCAAATCCGTAAAATTGTTGGATGTCGTCTGCCTGCTGTGTGGAAAGGAGCATAGGGACGGTAAATTCAATGGCAATTAAGCGTCCACCTTTTTTCAATAAACGGAAAATCTCTTGCAATGCACGTTGTTTATTTACAAAGGCAAGAACTGATTCAGCAAGGACAAAGTCAAATGCTTCATTGGGTAATGATGTTTCCTCAATCGAGCCTTGAATAATATTGACTGATACATGTGCTTTTTTCATGCGGTGACGCGCCTTTTCTATCATGATGGGATTGATATCGATACCCGTTACGTGGGCTGCATAATGGGAAGCCAAATAGGCAGCTGTTTGTCCTGTTCCACAGCCAACATCTAAAATATGTGAGGCTGGTAGAATACGCTCATTCTTCATGATTTCCTTTGATAGATTAATGCCCCCAGGATGGGCACCACCCACACCAAATTTCGCTAAAAATTGGAGATAATTAGAATTTTGAATGAAAACCACCTTCTTTTTTATATAGTATGAAAAGAAAACTAGTATGGTTCCCTTACATATGGTAAAAAGCTAGAAATCCCTATTTTTTATAGGACAAAAATAGATAATTTTTGATACTTCTTCATACGTCTAATTCCTTCATAAAAGACGCACATATACTAGGGAAGAGCTTTTAGATAGGAGGTGTATAAATGCCACATTTTCAGCCGAATTATAGAAGAGGAGTCTATCCTTCAAACAATATGGGAACTTTTGGTCCTCCATTTCGAGGTAGAGCGATGCAACCTAACTATCCACCCAATCAGCAATTTCAAGGTCCTAGAATAGGAGGGAGGTTGCCAGATCATCTAAATACAATTATGGGTCATGCTGGAACGATTACGAATGGCGTAAATATGTTAAGACAGATGGGGGCACTATTAAGTTTATTCAGATAAAAGAAAGAAACCCTCTTAAGAATGCTTTCTTTAAGAGGGTTTCTATTATGATTAATGGGATGGGACAAGTTCCTTTTCGATAATGGAGCGGTTTTTCTCTTTAAATAGTTCATTATGAGAGGACACCATTCCATGGCGATAAGCAGTTGGCTCTAAATAAGTTTTAATAGAGTTGACCGCATTGGCTGCATCTTGGAATGTCCCAAGTAGCAAATTAATTTTTCCTTCAAATGATAAAATATCTCCTGCCGCAAAAATACCAGGCTGTACGGTTTCACCTGTTGCTTTGCCTTCAAAATAATAATCATCCTTTTTAGGAATCGAAATCGCTTCATCAAACGTGAGGGACGCTTCACAATTATAGCCATGACTAATGATGACCTCATCAATTTGACGAGTGTAGCTTTCCTTTGTTTTTGAGTTTTCACATCTCACTAATTGAATAGCCGTTTTATCGTCATTTGCTAAAAGCTTTGTAATCGTCGTATTACATTCAATAAGGACGCCAGCATCAATAGCTTCTTTTACGGTTGCCTCATGCGCTGATAATGTTTCTTTACGGTAAACCACTGTCACACTTTTAGCGATAGGGCTCAGTTCGACAGCCCAATCAATGGCCGCATTGCCGCCACCAGAGATAAGGATATCCCTATTTACAAAACGTTTGTAGGATTGAACGGTATAGTGTAAATTGGACATTTCATATTTCTCAGCACCTTCCAGCGTTAGTTTCTGAGGATTAATAATCCCTCCACCAACCGCTAGTAGAACTGTTTTTGAATAATGCCTTTCACCAGTTGCTGTATGTACAATAAATAGATTTTCTTGTTGTTCAATAAAATCTACTTTTGTGTTTGTTAGGATCGTAGGGTCAAATGTTTTAGCTTGCTGGATCAATTGTTTAACAAATTTCTCGCCTAAAATAGGGGGGTGACCTCCTATATCCCAAATAAGCTTTTCAGGATAAAGTAATACTTTTCCACCAAGTTGAGATTGGCTCTCTATTAATTTTGTTTTTAATCCTCGTAAACCACTATAAAAGGCGCTATACAAGCCAGCAGGGCCTCCGCCAATAATTGTCACATCATACACATGTTGCATTTTTATTGCCACATCCTTAATTAATAGTAAAAAAGTAATTGACAAAATCTTATCATAAAATTAGACTAATTTTAGTGATAATGATTATCATTTTTAACAGTGCCTATAATAGCATGGAATGAAGTAAAAAGAAAGAGAGGGTCCGAATTGCGTTTAGAAGTAGAATCGATTCGTGTTGGTTATGAGAATAAAACGATTGTGCATGACTTATCGCTGCAAATTCCAGATGGCAAAATCACAACGATCATTGGATCAAATGGTTGCGGAAAGTCTACCTTATTAAAGGCCATTACACGTATTTTAAAGCACGAGAGTGGACAGGTCATTCTGGATGGTCAAAATATTTCCAAGATGAACACGAAAGAATTGGCGAAAGAACTGGCTATTTTACCGCAAAGCCCAGAAAGTGCACATGGTTTAACAGTGGAAGAGCTTGTATCCTACGGTCGATTTCCCTATCAAAAGGGCTTTGGCAATTTATCACAGAAAGATAAAGAGGTCATTGACTGGGCTTTACAGGTGACAAAAACAGAAGACTTCCGCTTACAATCTGTAGATGCTTTATCAGGTGGACAGCGTCAACGAGTGTGGATTGCAATGTCTTTAGCTCAAGAAACCGACATTATATTTTTAGATGAGCCGACAACCTATTTAGACATGGCACATCAATTAGAGGTTCTAGAGTTACTTTATAAGCTCAATGAAGAACAAGGGCGCACGATTGTTATGGTCCTCCATGATTTAAATCAAGCTGCACGTTTTTCTGATTATATTGTGGCACTGTCACAAGGAGAGCTTGTGAAATTTGGAACAGCTGAAGAAGTCATGGTTCCAGAAGTATTAAAAAAAGTGTTTAATATTGATGCTGTAATTGGTCAAGATCCACGAACGAACAAACCAATGTGCATTACATATAACTTATTACAAACCGTTTAAAGGAGAATGAAAGACAATGAAGAAGTGGTTATTACCAATGTTTATGATGCTTGTACTCGTACTTGCGGCGTGCGGCAATAAAGAAGAGAAAACAGAAAAGGCTGATGAAGGCTCGAAAGAAGCAACTTCAGCTGAGACAATTACTTATCAATCAGAAGCAGGTCCTATTGAAGTACCGGCAAACCCTAAACGTGTAGTCGTATTATCTTCTTTTGTAGGGGATTTATTACAGCTTGATGTTGATGTTGTCGGTGTAGATGCATGGGCAGCAAAAAATCCAAACTTTGAAGATGCTATTAAAGATGCAGTAGTTGTAGAAAATACAGATGTTGAAAAAATTCTTGAGCTAGAGCCAGACTTAATCATTGGTTTAAATGGTATTGAAAATGCTGATAAATTATCAGAAATTGCACCAACTGTATTATTTACGTATGGGAAAGTAGATTATTTACAACAATTTATTGAAATCGGTAAAGTTGTCAATAAAGAAAAAGAAGCAACAGCATGGGTAGAAGATTTTAAAGCACGTGCAGCAGAATCAGGTGAAAAAATTAAAGAAAAAATCGGTGAAGATGCAACTGTAACAGTGGCGGAAAACTTTAATAAACAATTTTATATTTATGGCGATAACTGGGGTCGTGGAACAGAGATTTTATATCAAGAAATGGGCTTGAAAATGCCTGAAAAAGTTAAAGAAACAGCTTTAGAGCCTGGCTACTATGCAATTTCTCAAGAAGTTTTAGGGGATTATGCAGGGGATTATGTGATTTTCAGTATGTTCCAAGACCAAGATAACTCATTTACAGATGCAGCATGGTTTAAAGATTTAGAAGCAGTGAAAAATGGTCATTTATTTGAAGTGAATGCAAATGCCTTTTATTTCAATGACCCGATCACTTTAGAACATCAACTAAAGTTCTTTGAAGAAAAATTTTTACAATAATTAGTAGAGAGTAGCGAAGGCAAATGACAAAGTTTCGACAGTTACCATTTTGGCTTCAGGTATTGCTTGCATTGATCGTATTAATCGGCACGGCTAGTATCTCGCTGTGCTTAGGTGCAGCGAATACGAGCATTCAAGATGTCTATCAAGCAATTGTCGGACAAAGTGGTGGTAAGCATTACACGATTTTACGTGAAATTCGATTTCCTCGTATCATTGCTGCCATTTTTGTTGGCAGTGCACTCGCAGTTGCGGGAGCGATTATGCAGGGGGTTACACGCAATCCATTAGCTGATCCAGGGCTACTTGGTTTAACAGCAGGGGCAAATGCTGCCCTTGCTTTAACGATGGCGTTTATCCCGAAATTTTCCTATTATACGTTAATTTTAGCCTGCTTTATTGGGGCTGGAATTGGTATGATGATCGTTTATGGGATCGGTGCCTCTACTAAGAAAGGTTTCTCTCCATTGAGACTTGTTTTAGCTGGTGCAGCAGTTACTGCTTTATTACAAGCGGTTGCTGAAGGCACGGGCATTTTATTTCAAATTTCCAAGGATGTTTCGATGTGGACAAGTGGCGGATTCATTGGCACGACATGGCAGGCGTTATTGATCGTTCCGGTCATTGTCATTGGTCTCCTATTGTCATTTGCTTTTAGTCGTCAATTAACGATTTTAAGTTTAAATGAAGAAGTAGCGGTAGGTGTTGGGCAAAACACAACTTTGATTAAAGGTATTATGATGTTTGCTGTCGTTATTTTAGCAGGCTCTGCCGTAGCTCTTGTTGGGAATCTAGCATTTGTTGGCTTAATGGTTCCGCATATTGTTCGCGCATTTGTAGGGACAGACTATCGTTTTGTCTTACCGATGAGCGCAATTATTGGCGGCTGGTTTATGGTGACCGCTGATTTTGCAGGACGTATGATTAATGCACCATTTGAAACGCCGGTTGTAGCGATTGTTTCGATTCTTGGTCTACCATTCTTCCTACTATTAGTACGGAAGGGAGGACGCCAATTTGTTTAAAGAAGGTCGCAAAAAACAGCGAAAATGGTTTTTTACTTGGCTTATCGTCACGTTATTCATTTTTGTTTTAGGCATTTCTTTAGGACCTGCCTCTGTTTCGTTTGATCGCATTCTCCCAACCTTGCTAGGCGATGGTAGTTTTAAAGAATCCTTCGTATTATTCTCAGTTCGCTTACCAAGAATGTTGGTATTAGCAGCGGCTGGGATGGCATTAGCTTTAGCAGGTGCAGTCCTACAAGGGGTTACACGCAATGATTTAGCAGATCCGGGGATCATTGGTATTAATGCAGGGGCAGGTGTCGGGATTACAGTCTTTTATTTACTTGTAAATGGAGATCTTCCACACTTTGCTTATATATTGCCAGTTGTAGGATTTTGTAGTGCGCTTTTCACTGCCCTTTGCATTTACTTTTTCTCTTATCAACGCAATAAAGGAGTGCAACCCGTCCAACTGATTTTAATTGGGGTAGGGGTAGCCTCTGCTTTATCTGGCGTAATGATGGTATTAATTTCCTCAGCAGAGCGAAGTGATGTGCAATTTATTGCCCAATGGCTTGCAGGTAGTGTTTGGGGTACGGATTGGCCATTTTTCTGGGCTTTAGTGCCTTGGCTTGTCGTGGGGATTCCGTATATTTTCTATAAATCCAATGTCCTAAATGTCTTGGCGATGACGGAGCAAACAGCTGTAGGTCTTGGGATGAATATCGGGCGCGAACGGTTACGCTTATTAATCGTCGCTGTGGCACTAGCAGCAGCAGCAGTTTCTGTAACAGGTGGTATTGCCTTTATAGGGTTGATGGCACCTCATATTGCCAAACAGCTTGTCGGACCACGCTACCAATTCTTTTTACCATTGACATTATTCATTGGCGCAAGTCTATTAATGCTGTCCGATACTATTGGTCGTGTTGCCATTGCTACTGCAACTGTACCAGCGGGTATCATTGTTGCCTTTATCGGGGCACCTTACTTTTTATATTTATTACGGAAGAATGTATAGAAAAGTGATAGCACGAGTAAATGGATGCACGAAAGCAAAGGCTTTTGAACTACTGAAATGAATGAAAGATTTATTTTACTAAATGTATATGGCAAGTTTTTAGGAACCTCATTTGTTGAGGTTCTTTTTTTATATAATCAAGACAGAAGGTGAATAAATGATTCTATTAGCACGTCGAACATTGGAAACACAGAAGACACTAGAAGCCATTGTTTGAAGACTCTCAAACTCTCACCGGGAGTACTCGAATTATGATGAAAACTAAAGACGTTTAAAGGCTGGACACGCAGGCGAACAGCGTGTGGATGCAGAATGGCTTGAGATAGACCTACCTACCCCCTATTATTTTCTCCATGATTTTCAAACGATGAATAACTTCGGCTCTACTCACCAAATGGACACCATTTTTCTATGTCGACACTTTTTACTGATTGTAGAAATCAAAAATATAACAGGCGTTCTCTCATATGATACCGCCTTTGCACAATTGACACGGATGACCTCAGAAGGCAAGGTAGAGGGAATGACTGACCCATTTCTTCAACTTGAACGACATGTAGGATGGATGAAAAAACTGTTACATCAAGAAAAATTTCAATTGCCTGTTTTGCATGCAGTCGTGCTAGTAACAAAAAATGGAATTTTATCAGAAGGTTTTCATGGACAGCCAATATTTCATGTAACCGGATTACGTACACATTTACAAAAATGGTTCGACCGGCATCAACCAGTAGAGACTGAAAATCTCTTTCGATGTGCTATGCACCTTATGTCCCTGCATAGCACAATAAAAAGAGAGGTGAAGGTGCCTCTTGAGGAGATGGTAAAGGGGGTTCTATGTCCCCATTGTGCGAATGGTCAGCCAATGAACTACCATTATAAAAAATGGCATTGCCCTCGCTGTAAATGGGTCGACCAGGATGCATTGAAAAAAGCCCTCGAAGATTATCGATTATTAGTAGGTCCAAAGCTCACCAATAAAAGCTTCCGCGAATTCTTTGCCATCGATTCCCCAAACGTCGCCTACAAGCTACTACAGCAGCTCCCATTAAAAGCAGACAGAACAAAGAAACATAGACAGTATTGAATCATGGAATAGAAACGAACTACAATTTAGCCAGACTGAATTGTAGTTTTTTTGTGGGGAGATGGTGAGGCAAAGTGAGCGGAACATCAAGAGTGACGGATAGAGGGAGGAAAGTGACGGATAAAACGGAAAAAGTGACGGATAGAGAGTGAAAAGTGATGGATACGCATGAAGAAGGCGCGGGTGGAGAGGCGAAATGAGGGAATCGCAAAGAGTGACGGATAGAAAAGGAAAAGTGACGGATACTCCTGCTCACTTTCTACTCCTTGTCCATCCTTTCTCTTCTCCATTACAGCCGACTAATAAAAGTGACATAAATACCATGCCTGAAATTATACCCTTTTTCATTATTTCTCCTTCTCCTTCCAAAGAAATTCACCACTTCATCAAGTGTTACATAAAAAATAACGAATTTAACCAAAATACCCTTATTTTATATACTAGAAATCCCAACTAGACAAATAAAGATTTTAGGTATATAGTTAGCTAGGCTAACTATTATAAAGAGGAAGTGATCTTGTGACAAGTGAGCAGGAGTTTTTTAATCAGTATCGTTTAATGTATAGACCATTTATCAATAAGCTGAATGTGCAACTTGAACCGTATCAGTTATATAGCTCACAGTGGGCAGTTCTTCGTTTTTTAAAGGATAAAGGTCCGCATTCCTTTGTGGATATCGCGAATTTTATGTCTATTGAGAAGCCGAGTGTGACGAAGCTTGTACATAAACTTGTGGAGCTTGGCTATGTGGAAACGATGGCGGGCAAGGATAAGCGGGAAAAGCTTGTCCATTTATCGGCGTATGGGGAGAAGCTTGTGCAGGAGATTAAAGCGCACTTGAAGCCATTTTTTGAGCATGCACTGGCAGGTGTACCTCAGCGAGATATTGAAATAGCGACACAGGTTTTTGAAAGAATTTGTATGAATATTAATCAATAGGAGAGCGAGTAACGTGGAAGGAACAACAAGAAAGAAACTATGGACAAAGGATTTTTTAATTGTCTCACTCATTAATTTTACCATTACGTTAATCTTTTATTTATTAATGGTTACGATTGCTGCTTATGCAGTGGAGCATTTTAATGCGTCTACAAGTACAGCGGGTCTTGTATCGAGTATTTTTATTATCGGGACATTATTAGGGCGTCTTGGAACGGGCCGTATTATTGGGGATTGGGGCAGTAAGAAAACATTATTTTGTGGATTGCTTTTATTTATGCTGTCAACGATGTCCTATTTTATAGCAGGGAATTTACCTTTACTTATGCTAAATCGTTTAGTACAGGGGATTGCCCTAGGGGTGGCAAGTACAGCGACGGGGACGATTATTGCACAGATTTTACCTCCTGAGCGACGCGGTGAAGGAATTGGTTATTATAGCTTAAGTGCGATTTTGGCCACAGCTATTGGACCATTTGTCGGTATTTTATTAACGCAGCTGTTTGAGGATTACCGCATGATTTTTGCTGTAGATTCAGTTTTAGCTATTATTTGCTTTTTCATGTATTTTATCGTAACAGTGCCAGATGCACCGAAGAAGGCGAAGGATGCGGCAACGAAGGCTGGCTTTAAGGTGACAAACTTCATTGAATTGCGAGCTGTACCGATTGCTTTTGTTGCACTGGTCATCGGTTTTGCGTATTCAGGCGTCATGTCCTTTATGACGTTTTATGCGAAGGAGCTTGATTTAGTATCAGCAGGTAGTTATTTCTTCATTATCTATGCGATTGTCATTTTAGCTACACGTCCATTTACAGGAAAATTACTGGATACAAGAGGCGCTAATATTATCATTTATCCATGTTTGGTGATTTTTGCTATTGGTATGTATGCATTTAGTTCAGCGTCAACAACGATTGCTTTTTTAATTGCTGCTGCTTGTATCGGTATTGGCTATGGTAACTTCAACTCTGTTGCACAGGCTATTGCTATTAAAGTAACTCCGAATGAACGTTTAGGACTTGCGACATCTACTTACTTCATTTTTTATGATTTAGGATTAGGTGTAGGGCCATATTTCTTAGGATTATTTGTTCCATCTGCGGGCTACAGAGCCATATTCTTTGCGATGGTCTTTGTCATTTTATTATCAATTGTGCTTTATTATTTCTTACATGGTAAACATGAAAAATGGAAACAATCAAAAATTTCGTAGATTAGAATCATTATATTGTGGAAAAAACGTCTTTTTTCTAGTTGTTCTTAGAAAACAACTTAAAAATGACGTTTTTTTCTTTTTCAAAAAAATTATCTTGCATTAGAGGATGATAATCATTATCATCACAATATAAAACAAAATCGGGAGTAGGTACGAAGTATGAAAAATAAATCATTATTGTCAGTATTAGTAGCAGGAGGCATTCTAATGGCTGGCTGTGGTAATACAGAAGATACAAAAAAAGAAGATAAGCCTGAAACAGAGCAAACAGACAAAGCTGCACAAGAGGTTGATTTATCTTCTGAACTATCAGACTATCAACAATTTGCTTTAGAGCAAATGGATCAATTTTTACTAGAAACAGAGAAATTTGTGAATCTTGTTAAGGCTGGCGATATTGAAGGAGCAAAAGCTGCCTATGCACCAGCGCGAATGTATTTTGAACGTTCTGAACCAATTGCGGAAAGCTTTGGCGACCTTGATCCACGTATTGATGGTCGTTTAGCTGATATACAGGAAGAAGGAAAAGGCGAAGAAGAATGGTCAGGCTATCATAAGCTTGAGTATGCGCTATGGGAAGAAAATACAACAAAAGGCTATGAGGCTGTGGCTGACCAGCTACTTGCAGATGCGAAGGAATTACATGCCCTTGTACAAACAGTTGAAGTGACTCCGGATTTAATGATTACAGGTGCAGTTGATTTATTAAATGAAGTGTCCACATCTAAAATTACGGGTGAGGAAGAAATTTACTCCCATACAGACCTGTATGATTTTAAAGCGAACATTGAAGGTGCTGAAAAAATCTTTGAAATTTTACGTTCAAAATTAGAAGCGAAAGATTCAAAATTAGTCACAGCACTTGATGAAAAATTCAAAGCGGTGGACGATTTATTAGCACAGCATGCAACTGCCGATGGTGGTTATATATCCTATGAGGAATTAACAGAGGACAACACAAAAGCGCTTGCGGCAGCGGTGAATCAGCTTGGAGAACCATTAAGTCAAATGGGAATCATTTTGGAGTGAACATAAATGACAGCATCAAATGAAGAAAAATGGATGAATAAAAAAATCTCTAGACGTGATATGTTGAAACTGACAGGCATTGGGGTGGCAGGTGTTGCCATTGGTGCCTCTGGTTTAGGTGGTGTAATGAAAGCAATGGGCTATGATGTTTTTGAGCCTGTGGCTGACAGTACTACGGCAAGCAATAAGGTCAATTTCTACGGCAACCATCAGTCAGGTATTGTAACACCTGTACAAACGAATATTTATTTTGCTTCTTTAAATGTGTTAGTGACATCGAAGAAGGAATTGCAAGAGTTATTCCAGCAATGGACACCTCTTGTTGTACGTTTAATGAATGGTGAATTAATGGCTGATATTTCGTCGAATACGAGAGTACCGACTGGTGATACCGGTGAGGCAGAGGGCTTAGATGCTGCCAATTTATCAATTACTATTGGTGTGGGTGCTTCCTTATTCGATAAGCTTGGTATGCAGCATTTAAAGCCAGCGGAGTTAAAGGATTTACCACATTTCCCAAAGGATCAGCTACTGAAAGAATATACAGGTGGTGATTTGTGTATTCAGGCTTGTGCAGATGATCCGCAGGTGGCATTCCATGCGGTCCGTAATTTAGTGCGTGCAGCATCTGGGAAAGTGGAGATTAAATGGTCACAGTCTGGCTTTAACTCGTTTCCAGCAGGTGGTGGGACCCCCAGAAATCTTTTTGCATTCAAGGACGGCACAGTGAATCCATCCATTACAGATGAAAAGGATTTAAAAAAGGTTGTTTGGGTGGATAAAGGCTGGCTAAAAGGCGGCTCTTATTTAGTTGCACGTAAAGTGCAAATGCATCTTGAAACATGGGATCGTACATCTTTAAAAGATCAAGAAGCTACATTTGGACGTTACCGTGATAGTGGGGCACCGATGGGTAAGACAAAGGAATTTGATGATTTTGATGTAGAGGCGAAGGATGATAAAGGGAATTATATTATGCCTGATACATCACATGTTCATTTAGCCCGTAAATCAGGAGCTCGTATTTTACGTAGATCCTATTCCTATGCATCAGGTGTGATGTCGAATACAGGTACTCATGATGCGGGGCTTATCTTTATTTCATTTCAAAAGGACCCAGCCCAATTTACAACGATACAAAATAGCTTAGGGCGTATGGATAAAATGAATGAGTATATTACCCATCGAGGCAGTGCAGTGTTTGCTTGCTTCCCTGGTGTACAAAAGGGGAGTTATTTAGGTGAAGCACTTTTTAACGCGCTGTAGTATGGTGATTGCTTTAGTTCTGACTTTAGCTTTACCTGTGCAAGCTGCGCAATCGTATAGTCCTTTATATATTGCGATTAGTGATGCATTGATGAATACGAAGCAGGATAAAGAGGCAGAGGCGAAACAGGCGATTGAACAGTTTGCCACAGACTGGGCTAAGGTTTCTTCTGAACAAAAAGAGGCGAAAGCAAAGGTTGATGAGATCCTTGCGCAAGCAACAGAGGCCAAGTCAAAGGATGACCGTTTAGAGGCGTTGTCAGCATTGTCGAATGCACTACGTGCGCTAGAAAAACTGGAAAACCCAGTGGATGAGGCTGCACAGCGAGCAGAGTTTGGGCAAAAGATGAAGCCAATTTTGGCAGACTTTGAAAATGCTTTAGCTAGTGGTGATGTTCAGGCTATTGATGAAGCCTACAAGGATTTTAATCTTAAGTGGAATAAAAGTGAGCGACCTGTACGTGAGCAAAGTATTGCCATGTATGGGCAAATCGAAACACAGATGGCATTTCTACGAATCTCTATTTCTGCGGAAGAGCCGGATATCGCATTAATGAAAACTCAATTTGCAGATTTACAACAAACGATTGTAGATTTTGTAGCGGGTAAAGAAACGGCTGAAGCGGTAGAAGGGGACTATTCGTTAGCTACATTAATTGCTTATATTGATGAGGCGTTGGACTATGTAGATGATGGTGATTATAAGGCAGCCTCTAATAAGGTTCGAGAATTTATTACGATTTGGCCACGAGTTGAAATAGAAATCTCAACTCGTAATGGTAGCCTCTATACAAAAATTGAAAGTGATATGCCCATCATCGCGAGTGATTTATTAAAATCCTCTGTCGATCAAGAGGCTATTACGAAAAAATTAAATACCTTCCGTACGGAAATTGAGTTAATTCAAGGTGATTCAGATTATACAGTTTGGGATGCCGCGTTAATATTACTTCGAGAAGGGCTAGAGGCTTTACTCATTATATTAGCTCTTGTGTCATTTCTTAATAAATCAGGGCAGAAGAAAATGCGTAAATGGATTTATATCGGAGCGTTTGTGGGCGTTCTGTTATCAGCTGTTGCCGCAGTTCTTATGTCAACGATTTTAAATTCGGCTACAATTGATACGAATCGTGAATTAATGGAAGGCTATGTAGGCTTACTGGCTGCAGCAATGATGATTGGTGTAGGTATCTGGCTGCATAGTAAATCGAGTGTGGTCAGTTGGAATCGCTATATTTCGAAGCAAATGGGCAATGCCATTTCAAGTGGCTCTATTTTTGCGATGGCAGCGATTAGCTTCTTATCCGTTTTCCGAGAAGGGGCAGAAACGCTTGTCTTTTATGCGGGTATTGCACCGAAAATGGCGACTTCTCAATTTATCCTAGGGATTGTCGTGGCGCTCATTATCCTTGCCGTGCTTGCCGTTGTGTTGTTTAAGGCAAGTGGCAAAATGCCTATTCATAAATTCTTTGCCGTAGCGACATGGCTTATTTATATATTAGCCTTTAAAATTATCGGTGTCAGTCTGCATACATTGCAGCTAACTAATAAGATTTCTACAACGATTGTTGATGGCTTACCTGTCATAAGCATGATTGGTTTCTATCCAACCGTAGAAACGATGATTGGCCAAGCGATATTACTAGCATTGATCGTGGCAACCATTATTTATAAAAAGAAGCAAGCCTAAGTGTCTTTAGCAAACGCTTATGGCCGGAAAGGGATGTCTCTTTAGAGAGGCATCCTTTTTTACTGCCAGTGAGCTGGACGTTTAATATAAGAAGGTAGTTTAGTAGTGCTGTCACCTTGTGCGGCATTGATTTGCATTTGTGTTAAAAATAAACTTGTCGATAGATCTGCGCCGCGTAAATTGGTATCACGCATATCAGCCCCAATGAAATCTACCCCTTGTAAATTGGCTCCTTGTAAATTGGCAGCAATTAAATAGCTACCTCTTAAATCAGTAGCTCGCAAATCTTTCCCCTTGAAATTTTTACCCATCCAATCAGCACCACGCTGATTTAATTTGGGAGAAGTTTTCCCCTTTACTAGCTGTTGCCGCATTTGTTCGCTTGTTTTTAAAAGAAGTGCGTTTACTGGCATACGAATAGCAATTATGTCCAGCGCCAATAGGCTATTAGCGTCAAGCTCCGTTGCCTGCTGTAGCTGCTCTAATTGAACGAGGAGCTGTTCATGGAGCGTATCGTCAACAGGATAGGAGAGAGCTTCAGCTACATACGCAATCATTTCATATAGCTGCTCCATAATTGGAAACACTTGAAACATCTTCTCAGCATGTTCTCGTGATTGGCGCCAATCTTGCCCTTTAAATGTCACTTGGGAAACTTGCTGACCGGCCCCTAAGCAATCAAAAACAGTACAGCCTTTATAGCCACTTTTTCTTAGCTTGCTATGAATTTGACAGCTATAGTCCTCCTTTAAATTGGAGCATGGCTTGCCTGCTGGTTTATCCATGGCAAAATCACTAGAAGCCACTATATTTAATGCTGTACAACATAACCCAAAACAGCTTTGGCAATCTGCCTGTAAGATTTCTCGGATTGTCGTGCCAAACGATGAGTCTCTATTTGTTAGATTTGACATCCTCTTTTTCCCTCTCTTACCTCATAAACTTAGCTATTATTTTAGCATGTACATGCTAGCTTATGAAATATGAATACAACCATATTTTGAAAGACAGGTGCGATTATGGTATTCTTCTTCACAAGACGTTGTATAGAAAATTTAGAAAAGTAGTGGTGGTTGAACATGGGGGTAACGGTAAAAGATTTATTGCAATTGCCATCCTTTCGCGGGGCAGAGGTTTTAACAGGTCGAGATAATCTGCATCGCACGGTCTCTTCTTTATCCGTTTTAGAAGTATCGAATGTTGATTTTTATTCGAAAATTATCAATCGTGTGCAAGAGGAATGGTATGCAGAAGAACTGGTGATTAGCTCCTTTTATTCCATTCGAGATAGTGTGGAACAGCAATGTGAAACAATTCAGCATTTACACGATTTAGGAGAGCTGGGCCTTATCTTATATTATGTTGGTATTGTGTTGCCACATATACCTGAGGAAGTGCTTGCCTTAGCCGAATCTCAAGGGTTTATTATCATCTGTATGCCAAAGAATGATTATTCTCTCCGTTATAATGAGGTTATTTATGAAGTTATGGAAGCGATTGTTAGTAATCAGGGTGTCAATGACCACTTCGTTAAGGAAACATTAGAGAAGGTATCCTTATTGCCTGAGCATTTAAGAAGTGTCGAAATTACATTGAAAATGCTATCAGATCGCTTGAAAGCCAATATTCTGTTAACAAATAGTCATTTGGATATTATCAATCAAGTCATGTGGCCAAGAAATTCATCATTAGATGTGGTCCACGCTGTGCATGAATGCTCACAATCACAAGTTTATCGTGAAACAGGTAAATTCGAGTTAAAACGAAGTGATATCTCATGTGTGATTGACTATAAAAGAGTGCATCAAAAAAATGGGGAGCCTCTCTTTTTATTCCTTATAAAGGAAAATACCGATTTACCTGCCAAGACAATTGAAAAGGTGAGTGAGGTTGTCCAAGTCGCAATTAATTTATGGGGAGACAAGCATGATGAGGTCAGCGAATATGCCTTAGTCAAAGCAATCATTAATGATGAAAGTGAAAAAATGAGAAGATTAGCCAATCTCCTCCATATTGATGTTTCTGCTATTCAAATGATGTGGTTAGTTTATATGCATGATTTAGCGGATGAAAAAAAGGTTCGAAATGAGTTAGAAGAGCAGCTGTCTAAATACTATCAAACAAGAGTCATTCAATGTATTGACCATTGTATGATTGTGCTACTCGGGAATTGCTTGTACAAACACCATGAGTTGGAAATTACTGTCGAATATAATGAAACTACCAATTATGCTGGGCAAATTGCAGAAATCGTCTATGCTCCAAAAATGAAAAACACAAAGGCTGTTCGTCAAATGTATCAGTTGGTCAATCAGGTAGGTGATAAAGCCAACACGATATACCCCATGCGAAAATTGTTTACGGCAGCCGAGGTTCGTTCCATGAAACGAGCTATTGATATAAGTAAGCAGGGGGAAGAAATGATTGAGGAATATTTATCAGTCATTGACCCTATTTTACATGATCATGATACATTACAGACATTGATTACCTTTTTATTGGATGCGAATGCAAGTGTGGAGCGCTGTGCGGAACTACTTTATATTCATAAAAATACGGTGAAATATCGTATCAAAAAAATTAGTGAGCTGATTGGCACAGATGTGACCATTTACGCTGAATTTTATGATGTGTATATGGCTTGCATGCTTTTTCGATTAATTAATGATTAGAATAATCTGGAATTTTGTTATTTTGAACAAAATTTCAGATTATTTTTTTTATTTACGCAAAAGACTCCCTTTTATGCTTTCTTTATAATTAAAAACATTAATCCACACCCAAGAATAAGGAGGGAGTCGCTTGAGAAATGACAACAATGTTCAATCGTGGTATAGCTTAGGGATTATTTGGGCTGGTGCCATGATATGTATTCCTAGTTTATTGGTAGGAAATGCACTCATTACAAGTATGAGTTTATCGAAGGCATTGGCTGTAGCGTTTGTAGGCTACGCGATCGTCGTATTCATTATGATATTACAAGGAATGCAAAGTAGTGATTTAGGTAAGCCGACTGTCCATGTCGCTGGGCAAGTGTTCGGTAAAAAAGGCTCTCGTACTATTTTATCTATTATCCTAGCTATTGCTTGCTTAGGGTGGTTTGGTATTCAGGCTAATGTTTGCGGGGTTGCCTTAGCGAATTTGCTAGCAATCTATCACTTGAATATACCAGTTCCTCTAGCTTCGTTCATAAGCGGTATGGTCATGGTTGTATCTGCTATTTATGGCATCAAAGTATTACGTACATTAAGCTATATTGCTGTCCCATTATTAGTCATTATTTGCGTATATGGTTTAGTCCAAACGTTAACAGGGGATCAGCTGGAGTTCATACGTGCTTACCAACCACAAGGAAATATGAGTTTTATGGATGGTTTAGCAGTGACAATTGGTTCATTCGCATTAGGGGCAGTTATAGCGGGTGATTTTTTCAATTTTCCAAAAAACGTTCGGATGTTTTCAAGGCTGCTACGTTAGGTATTATTCCTGCTGGAGTGCTAATGATTGGCGTAGGCGCTATTTTAACAATTGCTTATCAAACAAGTGACATTACCGCAGTCTTTTTGCATATTGCTACACCATTTATCGGCGGGGTTGGCTTGATTTTAGCTACTTGGAAAACCAATTTGGTCAATGCGATTTCAGGCGGTATTGCCTTAATTAATGTATTTGACGTAGCAAAAAACAAAGAGAGAATCGCAATTTTTGTTGCTGGAACAATTGGTACGATTTTAGCAGTCATAGGGATTTTAAATTACTTCACACCGATTATGTCGATTCTATCCGCGATGATTCCACCTGTTGCAGGAGTCATGATTGCTTCCTATTGGGTCATCCATAAAGGTCGTAAAGATAGCTGGGTTGAGGTGGAAGGCGTTAATCGCTTAGGGGTGTTTTCTTGGCTAATTGGGGCAGTGATTGCCTGTATGCCCGTCGTATTCTCTTTATTTCCTGAATTGCCGACATTACCTAATCAACCGATGATCGGCATTATTATTTCATTTGCTATTTATTATATTGGGTATCGTGTATCCGTACAAAAAACTGTCATATTGGAGGAACATAGATGAGATATTTAGATCAAGCGGCTATTGAACATATAGCTATAGGTGCAGCATTTTTAGGAACAGGTGGTGGCGGAGATCCGTATATCGGGAAATTAATGGCACTTTCTGCTATTGAAAAAAATGGCCCTGTTCGGTTGTATTCCGTGGATGAAATTGAGGATGAGGATTTTTTCATTCCCGCAGCTATGATGGGAGCACCATCGGTTTTAGTTGAAAAATTTCCTCGTGGCGACGAGTTCGTAAAAGTTTTCCAAAAGCTTGCGCAATATTTAGGGAAGGATAAAATTGCTGGTACATACCCGATGGAAGCGGGTGGGGTCAATTCGATGATTCCGATTGTGGTGGCTGCTCAGCTAGGTTTACCTTTAATTGATTGCGATGGTATGGGGCGCGCATTCCCAGAGTTGCAAATGGTGACGTTTAATCTAGATGGTATTTCGGCAACCCCTATGGCCATCACAGATGAAAAGGGTAATATCGGCATTTTTGAAACGATTGATAATAAATGGACAGAGCGTATCGCCCGCTCGGCAACTGTTGAGATGGGAGCGAGCTCTTTAGTGAGCTTGTATCCAACAACTGGAGCTCAAATTAAAAAAAGTGGTGTGCATCATATTGTGACACTTTCTGAAAAAATCGGTGAAATTATTGCTTCTAAAGATCAAGAGGTAAACGATAAGCTAGCAAGACTTTTAAAGCTTATTGCAGGGTACGAGCTATTTCAAGGGAAAATTGTTGATGTGATTCGTGAAACGAAGGGCGGCTTTAACTTAGGGAAAATGCTTCTTGAAGGAATTGATGGCTATAAAGAGGATCAAATGAAGGTGCATTTCCAAAATGAAAACTTACTGGCAGAGAAGAACGATCAAGTTGTGGCGATGACACCTGACCTGATTTGTTTAGTCGATTATGAAACACTATTGCCTGTGACGACAGAAAGTTTAAAATACGGTAAACGTGTGCGTGTCATTGGTTTACCATCACATGAAAAATGGCGCACAGCAAAAGGGATAGAAACAGCAGGACCAAAATACTTTGGCTATGATTATGATTTCGTGCCAATTGAAGAATTGGTGAAAAAGGGGGTAGCTGAACATGTATAAAATCGGAATTGACGTAGGCGGAACAAATACAGATGCCATACTTTTAGATCATAATAGTCAGCTTGTTTATAGTGTGAAGTCACCGACAAGTTTAGATATTAAAACAGGTATCGAACAATCGTTACAGCAATTATTACAGGGTGCAAACATTGATAAAACGAAAATTACACATGCCATGCTAGGGACTACTCAATGTACAAATGCCATCGTTGAACGTAAGAAGCTAGCAAGGGTTGGTGTGATTCGACTGGGTTATCCAGCTACAGCATCGGTGCTACCTTATACAGCTTGGCCATCCGATATGATTGAAAAATTATCAGGAAATTATGCGATCGCACATGGAGGCTATGAATACGATGGCCAGTTATTGAGTGTGCTTGATCAGGAAGAGATTACAAAGCTCTTAGAAGAATGGCGTGACCAAGTAGAATCAATTGCCATTGTAGGTGTCTTTTCATCTATTAAAAATGATCAAGAATTGCAGGTTCGTAATTGGATTCAAGCGATCTATGGTGAAGATTTCCCGGTTTCTTGCTCATCGTTAATTGGCTCTGTAGGCTTAATTGAGCGTGAAAATGCAACGATTCTAAACGCAGCTCTATGCAAGGTCATTGAGGCGACAACACAGGGTTTTATTCAAGCCCTTCAAGCGGAAGGCATTTTTAATGTAGAAGTGTACCTCTGTCAAAATGACGGTACATTAATGTCCATCGACTATGCGAAGCAATTTCCAATCTTGACGATAGCTTGTGGGCCTACAAATAGTATTCGAGGTGCTTCGTATTTATCACAAATTCAAAATACAATGGTATTAGATGTAGGCGGTACGACTTCGGATATTGGTGTGTTACAAGATGGATTCCCCCGAGAATCTTCAGTAGCGGTGGAAGTAGGGGATATCCGCACTAACTTTAGAATGCCTGACATTATTTCAGTCGGACTAGGTGGTGGTAGTATTGTTCGAGTGAAGGATAATAAAATTACCGTTGGACCAGATAGTGTTGGCTATAAAATTAGTGAAGAGGCATTAGTATTTGGTGGGTCGACGATGACAACAACAGATATTGCCGTCCGTTTAGGTCTTGCAGAAGTAGGAGATCCAAATTTAGTGGCACATATTGATGAAGCATTTGCTAAAGCCGTTCAAGAAGAAATTTCCTCGTTACTAGAACAGGCCATTGATAAAATGAAAACATCGTCAGAGGATGTATCGCTTGTTTTAGTGGGCGGGGGTAGTATTATTGTGCCAGAAAAAATTCAAGGTGTTTCAACGATTGCCAAATCGGAATATGGTGGTGTAGCAAATGCCATTGGAGCATCCATTGCACAAATTAGTGGACAATACGAGCAAATTTATATTTATTCCAAAGAACCTCGAGAGGAATCTCTAAAGGATGCACAACATAAAGCAGTGAAACAAGCTGTATTAGCAGGTGCCCTTGCGGATACCATTGAATTGGTTGAAGTGGAAGAAACGCCATTAGCCTATCATCCAGAAAACGCAACAAGATTAAAAGTAAAAGTAGTAGGGAAAATGGTTTAGTGAAGAAGAGTCCTAAAGAGGGCTCTTCTTTTTTAATGCATTAAGAGGTCTGAGTTGGACTAATCTTGTCGTTTATGTTTTTCATTAATAATTTTCTTGTTAAGAATGCTTACTTTGTCAACCATTAGCAACCTCATATCTTCTACAATATATTGAGCTAACTCTTCGTCAGATATGTCATCTCCTTCAATATCAAGGCGGAATTTTTGTCCTTGAATGCCCCCTCCATTTGTGAACTCAATGTCAAAATCAAATAGCACCCTTTTTTCCATTCCACTATCACCTTTTCTTCGTCTTTGTGTGCTCTCAATGTATTGTGATTTTACTAAATTGATGCGTGAAGTCCCTATGCTATACAGGTTAAAGGTTTCATTCTAATCAAATGAGGCTCTATCTTCCTTTTTCTTGTATTTGGCACTTGAAAATCAAGAAGTCATAGTGTAATATCTGACTAGTACACTATGACACGAGGTGCTGAGCATGAAAAGTTTTGTAGGACTTTTAAAAAAAGAATGGGTACTTTATCGCTCATGGTTTTTGATGGGAATATTTTCGGGCATTATGCTTTCCTGGATCGTTCCCTATGTATTGCATCAATTTGTTGATCTCTTTGCTCAAGAAAATCAGCTTGCATTTGCCTTTACACTTCTCGTCCTTTTTATAGGTGGATTTTATTCCGTCTTACAATTTTTAGCGAGTATGCGTTTGGATATTAAAGCTAAGGAAAGTTGGCTCCATTCCACTAGTTCCATCACAAAGCTTATTGGAGCAAAGATAACCTGTTCACTAATAGGGTATGCGCTTTTTAATACGCTCTTTGTGAGTTTTGCCCTCTTTCATCTAAAAGAAGAGTTTATTGCAAATATTGGACAAATCATTTTTGTTTTAGTAATAATCGTTATTGGATTAACTATTTTCCAATTTATGCTATTTGTTTTACTGTTGTTCTTTTTAGCTTTTTACTTGCAATTGAAGCATGTAATTGGGCGTTTTTCCATTGTGTTGACGATGGTGGCTTTTGGCTTAACAACATCTGCTTGGGTACGAATAACGGAGAGTCCGTTTTATGAAACGGTTTTCCAACGTGGCGCCATTTCGTTAAGCAAATTAGAACCATTTCTACCCAAAGTAAGAGCGGCGACAACGATGGAATGGAGGCTAGGCTCTATTTATGTTGTGGAAGAAGTTGCTTCTATATTACTCATCGTGCTGCTCTTTTTAGCGGCATCCAAGTGGCTTGAAAAGGTGGTATTACGATGACGATGGATTTTTCACGTGATAAACCGATTTATAGTCAGCTTGTCGATCGGATATGCGGGGACATTTTGAAGGGGCACATATTGCTCGGGGATCGACTGCCCTCTGTTCGAGAATATGCAGTCGAAACGGGTGTCAATGTTAACACGGTGCAACGAGTCTATAAGGAGTTAGAGGCAATGAATATAACGGAAACCAAACGAGGACAGGGCACATTTATTACGACCAATGAGGAACGCATTGAAGTGTTACGGGATGATATGAAAAATAAGTTAGCCGAAAGTTTTTTAACATCCATCGAGGCATTGGGATTTTCTAAAGAAGAAATGCTCATTGTTTTAAAAAATAAAGCGTGAGGTGAAGGAATGTTACAGCTATCGAATGTCTCTTTTCAGTATAAGAATAAGCCCATTTTACAGGATATATCCTTTTCCTTTCCTATTGGACAGATAATTGGGCTAGTTGGGGAAAATGGTAGTGGTAAATCTACACTTCTCAAAGTTTTAGCGGGCTTACTACGATCTTCAACTGGTGAAGTAGTATTGAATGGTCAACCCATTTCCCGACGGAGTGCGGACCAAATTGCTTACTTACCAGATACAGATTTGTTTTTTGATTATTATACGGGTGAACAGCTTTTTCAGCACTACGCCTCTCAATTTGAAGACTTTTCCTATGACAAGGCTTGTATCGTAGCAGAATTTTTACAGGTGGATAAAAATACGAAGCTACGTCAATTATCAAAAGGGAATCGTGGTCGTATGAAAATGGCTGCTACACTGGGCCGAGAAGTTCCTTATTATTTAATGGATGAGCCATTTGCTGGGCTAGATCCTATTGTGCGAGAGCAGCTCATTAAAGGTTTAATTCAATTTACGGACATTGAAAATCAAACCATTTTGCTGTCTACACATGAATTATATGAGGTTGAACCTATTTTAGATCAAATAATTTTATTAAAAGCGGGCTCTATCACAGCTTATGAAGATGTAGAGACATTACGTGATGTGACCAATAAAGATGCGGTTGAGTGGATGAAAGGTTTTTATCGTCCTTCTACTAATGACACAGACCGCAATAGCTTTTAACGATAAAGGCTTAGCCGTAACAAAAAAGAAAGGGTGAATAAATATGACAGAACCAATTGTTCAATTGCAAAATCTATCGAAGACCATTCGTGGAAAGAAATTAATACAACAATTAAACATTGATTTATATCCAGGACAAATTACAGGTTTTTTAGGACCCAATGGAGCAGGGAAAACAACGACAATTCGTATGATGACAGGTCTCATGCATCCAACAGAGGGCAAGGTAATCATTGATGGGCTTTCTCTACAGGAGCATTATGAGGAAGCGATTAGCAAGGTCGGTGTGATTGTCGAAAATCCAGAAATGTATAAATTTATGTCGGGCTATAAAAATTTATTGCATTTTGCACGGATGCATAAAAATGTTACAAAAGAACGAATCATGGAAGTCGTTAAACAGGTGGGTCTAGAAAATCGTATCCATGAGAAGGTTGCAACGTATTCTCTTGGTATGCGTCAACGACTAGGGCTTGCTCAGGCGCTATTACATCGACCAAAATTTCTAATATTAGATGAACCAACGAATGGTTTAGACCCTGCTGGTATTCGGGAATTCCGTATGTACCTTCGCAAAATTGCGGCAGAAGATAATGTTTCTGTTTTTGTATCCAGTCACTTATTATCTGAAATTGAATTAATGTGTGATCGAGTAGCCGTAATACAAAATGGGAAACTGATAGACATTCGTGAAATTCACAATGAAAGTACGTCGTTCTACTATGTGGAAGCACAGCCACAAGAGCAGGTTTCTGCCCATCTGGCACAACATGATTACAAGTTTGAGGCAGTGAATCAAGGCTATGTAATTGAATTGAAGAAAGAAGATGTTCCTGCATTGACGTTAGGGCTTGTGCAAGCAGGTATGCAGCTATTTGCCGTACAGCCACATCAGAAAACATTAGAGGATCAATTCTTAGAAATGACTGGAGGCGGACAAATTGCTGAAGCTAATTCAAAATGAATGGATGAAATTATGGCATAAAAAAGGGACGTGGGCAATGGTCGCTATGCTTGTCCTTGTCATTCTAGTTCCTGGTGGCATCATGAAATATTATGAGGGTAAATCGTCAGATGAGGGATCATGGCAGGAGATAGAGCAGCAGTCTATCCAAAATAATAAGGCAATGCTAGCTGAGGAGGATATATCCGAGGAAGACAAAGCATTTTTTGAAGAGCAAATTGCTATTTCGGAGTACCGTTTAGCCCATGATGCGCCGAGTCAAAAAGATAACAGCCTTGCAAGCTTTATGTCCTTTACAAGCAATATGCTAACACTTGTCACTTTATTTACGGTGATTACAGCCGCAAGTATTGTCTCCAGTGAATTTTCAACAGGTACCATAAAAATGCTGTTGACTCGCCCGATGTCCCGTGCGAAAGTGTTAACGTCTAAACTATTGACGACCTTCTTATTCGGTTTGTTTTTAGTGGCTGTAAACGTAGTCGTGAGTGCAATTGTAGGTTTGGTATTATTTGGTATAGGCTCAGGTGTGGAATTAGAAATTGTCAATGGTCAGGTGGCTGAAAAGGCAGTATGGAGTGATTTAGCTTATCATTACCTACTATCTGGAGGTGATTTTGTCATGTCTACATTATTTGCCTTTTTAGTTGGTTCAGTGTTCCGTTCTAGCTCATTAGCAATCGGCTTAACAATGTTCCTTTCATTTACAGGTGGCATGATAGTCATGTTCTTAAGTAGATACGATATCGTAAAATACATTTGGCTAACACATTCAGATTTAACTCAATATGAAAAAGATATTTTAATGGTTCCAGATATGACAATGCCATTCTCGCTAACTGTATTAGCTATTTACGCCGTAATTTTCCTAGTGATTAGTTATACATCCTTTATGAAACGAGATGTTACTGCATAATTTAAATAAGAACTGTGCCCTAATGCTTTATTGGGGTACGGTTTTTTTTTATATCATGAATTATTAAAAAAGTATTTATTTTTTTTCAAATTGCGCCTATAATAATAGCAACTTAATGAAAACGCTTTTTTTTTCATAAAAGTGGTCTAGACAACTATACCAAAGGGGGAAAAAGAATGTTTGCTTTCTTACAAAAAATCGGTAAGTCACTTATGTTTCCAATCGCGACATTACCGGCAGCAGCCTTGCTTTTGCGTTTAGGTTCTGGGGATATGCTTGGAGCAGTACCGAATGAAGCCATTCAGTATATTGCTAGTATTATGGCCGCTTCTGGAAATGCTATACTAGGCAATTTACCTATTATTTTTGCGATTGGTATTGCGATGGGGTTAGCACATGATAGCAGTGGGGGAGCCGCTCTTGCGGGTGCGATTGCTCACCTCGTATTAATAGCCGTTTTAGGGACGGTTAATGAAGAATTAAATATGGGTGTATTTGGCGGTATTATTGCTGGTATTACGGCAGGGTTACTGTATAACAAATATTATAATGTGAAATTTCCAGAATGGTTATCATTCTTTGGTGGACGGCGGTTTGTACCAATAATTACGTCCATCACCATGGCGATTTTAGCGAGTATTTTAGCGATCGTTTGGGGACCAATTCAGGGCGGTATTGATGCTGTCGGCAATTGGATGATCGGTGCAGGATCACTTGGTGTTGGGATGTATGGTTTCTTCAACCGTCTATTAATACCAGTTGGTCTTCACCATGTAATCAATACGGTTATTTGGTTCGACTTCGGTGAATTTACGAATGCCGCGGGAGAAATTGTGAAAGGGGATATTAATCGTTTCTTAGCAGGTGATCCAACAGCTGGACATTTCCAAGCTGGATTCTTCCCAATTATGATGTTCGGTTTACCAGCGGCTTGTCTTGCGATGATCACTGAATACTCAAAAATAATTGTTGATGAAAAAATAGATGATCAACAATTTATACTTGATCTACCAGAGGATGTAACGATCCAAGAAATTAGCGGTGAAGATACTTCAGAATTAATTTCATTGGACGAAGCAAAGCAACAACTAGAAAAGTTTTTAATGGTTCCGCAAGAAAATGGCCTTTCTATAGATAAAATTTCAATGGTTAAAGGATTAGAGGATCGACCAGAATATTCCTTTGACTTTGGATTAGATGGGCAGCCAGCTTTTTTCATCACTATTTTTAAAGCGGATGAGAGTATGAGTGAAATTGGTCCCATCTTAAATGAAAAAGAGATGGATATTCGAGGACAAAAAGGAACGGTTATGGATGATAAAAATTTCCGCTCGATTGCTTGGCAAGAAAACGGCTACCAGTATAGTATCGTTGGCGAAAATCCAGAGTTAACGATTGAGGATCTTGTAAGCTATGCACAACAAATGGAATTTGTTCAATGAGGTGATGCTATGAAAAGGGCACAGGGGTTGAAGAGTCTTGCATTGTTTTTATTTACTACTATTTTTTTATACGGGGTAGGCGATACCTATCAAGTTTCTTGGCTACAATTTCATTTTACGGGCCGATATGATGAAGTCGGTTTTTATTTCAGCTTTACTTCACTTATTCCGATATTGATTGGATTATTGATGGTAGGGCTTTATGAATCACTTTTAAAACGATTAATATAAAAAGTTTAGAAGCAGGATCTCGGTTGAGGATCCTGCTTTTTATAGTACGATTACGTTATCTATTACAATATTTAAGTAAAAAGGTTTTTAAAAGGAAGTTTTATCGTAGATTACATTTATTCATGGTCATGCTCAAGTGATTGCCCTTTTTTATGGTTCTTTACTTCTATTTTATGTTAACGTTTTTATCTAAAAAAGGAAAATGAGGAAAACTAAATGGGCTGCAGTGATAAGTTTAGCACTCGCATGGATTGTTCCAGCTCTTTATAATGTGATTATGTTTTGTGATAAGTGATAATAGAAATATACGCGTACAAATGATGGGTCAATGATTATTCATTTTACATAATAAACAATCGAATTACATATACACTTGGAGGTGAAATATGGATTTTATGGCATCGAACGAAGCAGTGCTAAAGGTGAAAAGGTGGCCGAAAGATACGATTACGGCGGGGTGCCGCCATTCGGTTGGGCTTAGAGAGGATGGGACTGTGGTGGCTACAGGTGATAATCGATATGGTCAATGTCAGGTAAGCGGCTGGCGGGATATTGTAGCGGTTAGGGCTGGTAATGTTCATATGGCGAGGAACACGGGGAACACGCATACAATTGGTCTTCGCGTGAATGGAACGGTGGTAGCGGTCGGCTGGAATAAGCATGATCAGTGTAATGTCAGTGACTGGCGCAATATTGTGGCAGTGGCTGCGGGTTGGTGCCATACCATTGGGCTTACAGCAGATGGGACTGTGGTGGCAGTGGGGAAAAATAAGGAGGGGGAATGCAATATAAGTGGTTGGAGGGATATGGTAGCGGTCGCGGCAGGTGACTGGCATACAATCGGTCTTCGTGCTAATGGAACGGTAGTGGCAGTGGGGAATAATCGATATCGTCAATGCGATGTCAACGACTGGAGTCATATTGTGGAAGTCTCTGCAGGCTATCTACATACAATTGGTCTACAGCGGGATGGCAGGGTGATAGCTGTAGGCTCGAATAAACATGAACAATGTGAAGTTATGAACTGGCAAGGTATTGTGGCAATTGCAGCGGGTAGTTATCATACCATTGGGCTTAAGGCTGACGGGACGGTGATGGCTGCAGGCTCGAATAAGCATGGCCAATGTCAAGTGAGTGGCTGGCGAGATATTGTGGCAATTGCGGCGGGATGCGCTCATACACTTGGCCTTCAATCTGACGGTACTGTGGTTGTAGTCGGTGAAAATGAGTATGGCCAATGTGATGTAAACGGTTGGCAGGACATTCAAGTAAATGAACATGTATAGATCCCTTAAGGAGCGTGGATACCCAAGCTCCTATTTTTAATACTTCATTTTGTTCATTATGCTATCTGCTGTAAATGTGTTTTCGTAAAGGCTTCATCATATTTTAAGCCATAACCGAGTGCTCGATCTAAGAAAATATGTGCCAGCCAAATCAAGGCAACCATCAGTAGTGTTGGGATGGAGAGCGTATAGCCAATTACGAGAAGGATAGCGGGTATGAAGAAGCTATGCCCCGTATTATAGCAAAGGGCACCCATTTTTAAATTGATTATATAACCGGCCATAGTTATATCAGGCAGCAATAAAAATAAAATAAATGATAGCCATGAAAAATCTAAGTGCGCATAGAAAAAGACCGTCAAGATAAAGGCGATGACATATTCTAGAGAGATAATTTTACGTAGTTTCATTGTAACCACGACCTTCCTGTAAATTTTGGTACATATCTTCAATAAGTGAATTAATTTTTTCTTGATTGTTTTTAAATTGTCCATCAGCCATTAATATTTTAGTTAGCTGTAGCGATTGTCGTGCATGCTGATAAAAGTGCATGAGCTGTTCAATATGGGCAATCTTTGCAGAAAATAGTTGTACCGTTTCTTCATTACACTCTGTGGATATAGGTTTTTTTTCGAGTGTCAGTAAATAGTTGATTTCTTGTAAGGTAAAGCCGAGCTGGCGTAGGACGAGAATAAATTTCATGGTCTGTTCACATGTGCCATCATACACACGGTAACCATTGTTTAATTTCTGTGGATGTAAGAGTCCTTCTTTTTCGTAATAACGGACTGTATCGGTGGATAATTGAAACTTCTCGGCAAATTGTTTAATTTTCATATGAGCACCTCCTACAATCATCCTAACATTGGAGTATGCTCCAAGGTCAATACACTTTTAGAAAAAATTTGAAACGGAGATTCATTGGGAATCGTTTATTGTGTAAGAGGGTAGGTGGGTGGCATACTTGAACAAATCATTGATGAACATGGAGAGCATTTATTGCGTCTCGCTTATTTTTACGTAAAGAACCGGCAAACGGCGGAGGATATTGTACAGGAGGTTTTTATTAAATTCTCTCAGTGTAATTATGAGGAACGTGGGCAGCTACGCGCTTTCTTATCCACTTTAACGATTAATCAAAGCAAGGATTATTTAAAAAGCTGGCATTATAAAAAACTACTTGTACAAGAAAAAGTATTTCCTATGAAGTGGAATAAACAGCGTGATGAGCTAGTCGTGGCGGAGGAGCGATCCTCTGTGGGAGCGGCAATATTAAAGCTATCACTTCTGTATCGAGAGCCGATTGTTCTTTATTATTTTGAAGAAATGAAAATACATGACATTGCCCGATTATTAGGGGTTTCAGATAATACGGTGAAAACAAGGCTGAGACGGGCAAGAGAGGCATTAAGGTCCTATCTAAAACAGGACGAATGGGAGGTGCTAAAGGATGAATAAAGTACACAAAGAATTGGTGAAAGTATCGGGGGATATGACGAGTAGCAAAGAACGTGTTAAACAACATGTGCTACATTCTAAGAATTCCAACAAGAAGCCTTATCGATTCACACTTTTATCGGTCGTGCTCACCCTATGTGTGGCAGGTTTTATATTGGTACAGCTGTTAGGGAAGGAAACGACCCAGACGACTATATGGTTTCATGAAACACAGCTAGATCATTTTGAGCGTATAACACAAATGATGTGGCCCAATCAAAACAAGGAATATTATAAAGAAGAGGCTTATCGTTCGTATGAGAAGCTTGTTGCCGCATATTTTTTTGCAGAGTCATTAGGAATTACCTATACGAAGGATGAACTTGAGACGGAGAGGAAAAACTTCGTTGAGCAAATGGAAATGCTACAGCAATCACCTAAAAATAAAGCCTTTTTTCGAGGTGTAGAACCGAGTAAATATGTGGATGTTTATATGGAACCTCTCCTGCCAATGTATACAGCTAGAACGAAGCTCTACGCGATGTATAAGGAAAAATATCCAACTTTTTATGCCTATAAAGGCGTAGCAGATATTGAGGCTATTCGGTATTTCCAAATGAATTTTGCTGAACAGGCGACGGCCTTTCAAAAGGAAAATAACATCGTGAACCCTCCTAGTACATCTGGCACCTCTTTAGTGGGAACCGTTGCAAAGGTTGAGTCAAATGCCTTTTTATTTATCGAGGGTATTATTCCAAAAGATTTCGATCATATGACAGAAGAACAGCTGGAGGAAAAGTATGAGCAAGCTGACTGGTACCCTGTATTAGCCGATTTTCCTGTAGAACAAGGGGACTATATTACCCTTCATTCGACTGAAACGGGTAGCATAGAGGAAAATGGGGTTGTCAGGATATATGGCTTATTAAACGATGTGGAGGTATTAGAGCCTGATGTCACTGTAGAGCTAAATCTGCAAAATGAACAAGAAGTAGCTGAATTCTTGCAGGATATGCCCTGGCAGATGGCTGACTATATGCGAAGGCCCCCTGATTACTCCCTTCAGGTGGAAGGGGTGCGTATTGAAATATGGAAAGGCTATGGAGGTTCACTTTACCTCCAAAAGATAGGGAGTGGAGAAATCAAATTAAGCTCCGAAAAGGCCAAGAAATTAAAAGAATTATTAGGTATAGAAGAATCTTAACAAGTCTCTGTGAAAGAGGCTTGTTTTTTGTTAGCGAGAAAATTATAGTGAAAGTACTATGTTAAATTTACCATTAAAATATAAAATTAGAAACATAGGATAATATACACAATAATTTGTTTGTCTAGTATTAATTGCTTAATTTTGTAAAAATAAATGAGTCCAAAGAATTGTAATATTTTATTCATGCAGGTAGTATTAAAGAAGTAAGGTTGAAGATAAGGGGGAGCGGTATGAACGTACAAGAATTTGAAGAATTATGGATTACGCTCAATGAATTATATAACGCGGATCGTTTTTTAGAATATATAGAAATAAGTAGTGCCGCAATCGAAAGTGCCATTAAGCTTGGAATGTATGATAAGGCAATCCTTTTATTACGCTATAGCTGTGCCAGTTATTTTCAAACAGGTGATTTACAGCTATCGATTAGTGTACTTGAACAATATCGTGAGCTAACTTTTCAACATGGCAATGATATTGACCTCATTCAGTATTATAATATAGCCGCGATTTATTGGGGGACATTTGGTCACTTAAAGAAATCTGAAGAGCTGATGCTAAAGGGCTTAAAAATTGCTGAATCTATTCAACATGTGGAGAGCTTGGGGAAAATTTATAATAATCTAAGCGATTTGGAAATATCGATGGGCAATTATCGTACAGCCAAGGAATTCGCCTTAAAAAGTCTTTATTACTCGAATGCGTTTGAAGTGCAGCATAAAGAGCCTTATACAGGAATTATGTATCCAAAAACAAACCTAGCCGTATCACTTATATGGCTGGATGAGTTTGATGAGGCCAATGTACTATTACAAGAACTACTAGCCACGATTCATAACCCACCCTATTCAAAAGTACAATTAGAGGTTTTCAATGCCTATGCCATTCTCTGTGAACGACAGGGACGTGTAAGTGAAGCTATTGATTTATATCAAAAGACTAAACATTATGCTTTGCAAAACAATGATCTGTCTTTGCTTCAAATTATCTATAATTCATTAGTGAAGCTTATAGAGGATCAGGGCAATAAAATTGTTTTATGTGCTGTTCAGAAAGAATATATTAATATTTTGTTAGAAATTCAACGTGAAAATTACTCTCATGTATTATTTGAAATGGAGTATAACGATCATAAGAAGCAATTTGAAAAAAATGCTTATTTCGATCCGCTGACGAATATTTACAATCGACGCTATTTTGATGAAAATGCAAAGAGGATGCTCGAAAAAGCAGCTGAAGGTAATCAGCAATTAGCGTTAATGATGGTGGATTTAGACCATTTTAAAGAAATTAATGATATGAATGGTCATCTATTTGGAGACGATGCATTAACGAATACCGCCAAAACATTGCAAGATTATTTTCAACCCTTTGAATCGATTGTCGCACGTTTTGGTGGAGATGAGTTTATAATCCTCAGTCAAGTAAAAGAGGGAGAAACGGTGCAAACATTGGCCGACAATCTTTATCAAACCTTAACGGCTTTGTCACTTACGGTGAATGGTGAAACAGTTCAATTGGAATTTAGTATTGGTGTTAGTACTAATGATTTTGGCAAGATAAAGATAGTGGAAGAGCTTATCCAACATGCGGATGAAGCGCTTTACAAGTCGAAGCGTAATGGACGCAACCAAATTACACACTATAACCATTATTGTGATGTGGGAAATGGTATTTAAAGAGAAAGAGGCATAACTTTATAGGAGGTGCCTCTTTCATGTACGTTTACAAGCTACGGTAAGGATTAATAATGCCGTAAAATATGATATCCTCAAAAGTACCGTTTTTAAAAACATGATCCTTTAACGTTCCCTCATACTGCATGCCACACTTCTCCATGATTTTGCCAGAGGCAGGATTGGAAAGAAAATACTGCGCATAAACACGATGATACTGTTTTTCCTTACAAGCAAATTCAATGATGGCACGGGCAGCTTCTGTTCCATAGCCAATTCCCCAATACGGCTCACCAATCCAATAAGCCATTTCTCCATTTTGGTGTTGCTGACGATTCGACAGTCCAATGGCCCCGTATAATTGCCCACTTTGTTTGTCCGTTATGGCAAATTCATAGAGCTGCTCTTGCTCAAAATTTTGTTGATGATTGGAAATCCATGACAATGCACAGTCTAAGGTATAGGGATAAGGTAAATTTAACGTGCTTTTATATAGAGCAAAATTATTACACAATGCACTTACTTCAGGTGCATCCGCTTCTGTGAATAGTCGGAGCATGAGACGCTCTGTTTCTATTGTTTTTTTTGCAGCTTGGTAATTCATTGAAATACCCCCTTCAACAATGATAAAAACGATTATAGCACAATAAAAAGAAAAATAAACCAAATAATGGATATTATTAATACCATGAAATTAGATAAAAATTTATTGAAAAACGATAAATTATATGGTAAATTGAACAGGATATTAAATAAAAGAGGTGCGTAATATGAAACGGGAAACACTCTTTTTAAAGATTGCTGTTTTTCTAATGGGGTTGCCGGTTTTTGCCTTATGTATATGGGTGGTGCCACGTGTTGCTTTAGATACAGCTCAGCATTCACCGGTCTTAACAATTACTGCATTACTTGGCGTCTATGCAACGGCAATTGCTTATTTTGTTGCTCTATATACGACGATCAAGCTGCTAAGCTATATTGATCAAAACATTGCATTTTCAGAGCTATCAGTGAAAGCTTTAATTAAAATTAAATATTGTGCAATTGTCATTAGTAGTGTTTACGTGGTTGGCATGCCACTGATATACTATGCTGCGGAAGTAGACGATGCCCCAGGTCTTATACTTATTGGAATGGTCATTATTGGTGCTTCTTTTGTAGTTGCAGTTTTTGCTGCTGTTCTTCAAAAGCTTCTAAAAAATGCCATCGATATCAAATCAGAAAATGATTTAACGGTTTGAGGTGAATACTATGGCGATGATTATCAATATTGATGTCATGTTGGCAAAACGGAAAATGAGTGTAACAGAACTTTCAGAGAAGGTTGGCATAACGATGGCGAATCTTTCTATATTGAAAAATGGTAAGGCGAAAGCGATTCGCTTTTCAACGTTAGAGGCGATTTGTGAGGCGTTAGAATGTCAGCCAGGGGATATTTTAGAATATAAAAGGAACGAAGAATAAAGACTGTAGGTAAAAGCCGTCGAGCACGCTCGATGGCTTTTGTCGTTTTTTCTTGGCGGGTCATCCGTATTTAATTGGAACGAGGTAGCTTTTTTTATTGAAAAAAGACTGTAGAAAATATTGCCATATGGAATATAGTTGTGCTACGATAAAGCTAAGATAATTCGACAGTCAGTCGGTCGATTATAAGGGGTTGTTAAGATGAGGGAAATGAAAAAGGCAGAAGAACGCAGAAATGAAATTTTAGATGCAGCAGATGAACTGTTTACGCAGAAGGGATTTGATGGCACTAGCACAAATAATATTCTTGAAAAAGTAGGAATTGCACGCGGTACTCTTTATTATCATTTTAAATCCAAGGAAGATATTATGGATGCCCTCATCGAACGTTATACGGAAACGATGTTAACGAGGGCAAGGGCAGTGGCACGGGATAGTAGCATTGCGGTGAATGAGCGCATATTGAGGGCTGTGATGGCATTAAATATGCAGAATGAAAATGGTCAGGAAATTATGGACCATATTCATAAGCCGCAAAATGCATTAATGCATCGAAAAATACAGCAGGTGGTCATGAATCATGTACCGCCATTATTGACGAGTATCATCCGTGAGGGTATTGAACAAGGGATTTATCATACACCCTACCCATACGAATGCATGGAGATGATTGTCGCATATACAAATACCGTTTTTGATGA
The DNA here is from genome assembly GCF_003049525.1 of Lysinibacillus fusiformis. Lineage (GTDB taxonomy): Bacteria > Bacillota > Bacilli > Bacillales_A > Planococcaceae > Lysinibacillus > Lysinibacillus fusiformis. The sequence goes on from NZ_PYWL01000002.1 coordinate 504,302, forward strand.
TGATTTGGTGTTGTTGTCAGATGAAGAGCGGGCTGCTCGTGTCCCAGCATTTATCTTCAATGTGGAGCGAATGCTTGGCGTGGAAAGCGGTAGTTTGTTGTACATGATGAAAATGTTTGGTCATGAAGGGGAAGACGGGACGAAATAATTGTACTTAGGGTCTTAAAACTGACAAAGGGGTGACCTATGTATTTCAAAATTGTACGGAATGATATAGCGAATAGTAAGCTGATTACATGTTTGACAACACTGTTTGTAGCAGGTGCGGCTATGCTTGTTACGCTTTCGGCCGTTCTTATTGTTCATTTATCAACTTCTATTGATACATTATTAAAGCAAGCGGAAACACCACATTTTCTACAGATGCATTCGGGTACTATCGATCAAGCGCATCTCATTGACTTTGCCGAGCGAAATGAGCTGGTGGATGAATTTCAGATCAACGAATTTCTCAATGTAGATGGTACCAAGATCAACATTGCAGGCAACACACTTGCACAAAATGTTCAGGACAATGGGCTGACTACGCAAAGTGAGAAGTTTGATTTTTTACTAGACCTTGATGGCCATGTAATTGAAGCGGATAACGGAGACATTTATGTACCTGTAGGCTATATGAAGGACGGCACAGCCAAGCTAGGTGATACAGTGATGGTCCATAATAAGCCATTTACGGTTGCAGGTTTTTTACGGGATTCGCAAATGAATTCCATGTTAGCATCATCCAAGCGATTCCTCGTGAGTGAAGAGGATTATGCAGCGATTCAGGCAGCCGGCACTATTGAATATTTAATAGAGTTTCGTTTGAAAGATTTGGCTGATTTAAGAAGCTTTGAAGAGGACTATCATCGTGCACATTTAGAAGCGAACGGACCAACGATTACATGGCCGCTCTTCAAAATGCTAAATGCCATATCGGATGGTTTGATGATCGCTGTTATTTTATTAATCAGCGTACTCGTGGTGGTCATTGCATTTATGTGTATCCGTTTTACATTGCTAACTAAAATGGAAGAGGATTATCGTGAAATCGGTGTAATGAAGGCCATTGGTATACGTGTTTCAGATATTCAGAAAATGTATTTTGCAAAATATGGTGTAATAGCGGCAATTGGCTGTGTGCTTGGCTTTATACTTTCCTTTATGGTGAGGGATATTCTTTTAGCCAATATCCGCCTATATATGGGGGATACAGCCAATACATCATTGGTCTGGCTATTCACCATTATCGGTCTGGTGCTAGTATTTGCTTCTATCCTAATTTATGTACAATTAATGTTGAAACAGTTTCGCAAGCTTTCGGCTGTTCAGGCTATCCGATTTGGCGTGATACAAAGTAAAGCAAAACATGGGAAGTGGCTAAATATTAGCTCCAATAAAAGCCTTCCAATCAATCTCTTTTTAGGCGTGAAGGATGTGCTTTCCCGTAAAGGTTTATATGCCACAATGCTCACTGTCTTCATAGTAGCAACTTTTATTATCATTGTGCCTCAAAATTTATACCATACCATTTCCTCCAAAAATTTTATTACGTATATGGGGATTGGCAATAGCGACATCCGCATCGATATTTCGCAAGGCAGTCAACATGTTCAGGATGTAACAACTGTGGTCAAAACGCTAGAGCGTGATCAAGATATTACAGATTATACGGTTTTGACGACGAAAAAGTTTACAACCATTACAAATAATGGGGTGGAAGAAAGTCTAAAAATTGAGTTGGGCGACCATACCGTTTTCCCAGTAGAATATGCGCAAGGGAGTGCGCCGAGAGCTCAGGATGAAATAGCACTTTCTGTTCTTAATGCGGAGGAGCTTCAAAAAAAAGTGGGCGATACCATTTTACTTATCATCCAAGGTGAAACGAAAACCCTAACCGTAAGTGGCATCTATTCGGATATTACAAATGGTGGAAAAACAGCGAAGGCAGCATTCTCTGATGATTCCACAGAAAGTATGTGGAATGTCTTCTATGGTTCGCTATCGAAACAATCGGAAGTCGAAAAAAAGGTTGCAGAGTATACAGATAGCTTCCATTTTGCCAAGGTTTCAGGCATTGATGAATATATTTATCAAACATTTGGAACGACCATCGGCTCTATGAAGCAAGTATCGAGTGCGGCACTTATAGTAGCTCTCTTTATGTGTGTGCTGGTGACACTGTTGTTTATGAAAATGCTGATCGCAAAGGATCGATCTCCCATCGCTATCTTGAAATCGATTGGCTTTACAAACGTCGATATTTCCATACAATATGCGGCACGATCAGTTGTTGTCTTAATACTGGCTATTTTTGTGGGGACATTGCTCGCCAACACATTAGGTGAAATTCTGACGACCACGGTCATTGCATCCTTTGGTGCAGCTTCATTTAATTTTATAATTAATCCACTAGCTGCCTATGTTTTTTGCCCATTAGCCCTCCTATGCGTCGTACTTCTAGCAACGCTTATTGGGACTGTTAAGGCGGGACAATTAAAAATAATGGATTATATAAAGGAGTAGAACATGAAAAAACTTGTGACTGGTGAACAAATAGTCAAGTCATTTCAGGTCGGAACAGAACGACATGAGGTTTTAAAGGCTGTATCCATCGATTTATATGAAGGCGAGTTCGTTTCTATTATGGGTCCCTCAGGTTGCGGCAAATCAACCTTACTGTATGCTCTTAGTGGTATGGATAGCATTGATCATGGTCGGGTTTCTTTTGATGGAGTTGATGTAGCAACACTCCATGACAAGGAGCTAGCCGAGCTCCGCCGAACGCGAATGGGCTTTGTGTTTCAACAGCCAACCTTTCTTAAAAGCTTAAATATCCTTGATAATATAGTATTACCTGCAGTACGTGATCAGCGAAAAAATGTGGATGCATTAACGGAAAAAGCACAAAGCATCATGAAAAAAGTAGGGATTGCAGACTTAGCAAAGCGTGATATTACGCAGGTTTCAGGTGGCCAGCTTCAGCGGGCAGGCATTTGCCGTGCTTTAATTAGTAGTCCATCGATGATTTTTGGTGATGAACCAACAGGCGCATTGAATTCAACGTCTGCTCAGGAAATTATGGATATTCTAGCCTCTATCAATCAAGAAGGTACAACGGTTATGCTTGTGACACATGATCCGAAAATAGCTGCACGAACGGAGCGTATTCTCTTTATGAGTGATGGTTCTATCATCAGTGAATTGCGTTTACCACCATTCATCGGTAAAGATTTGAATGATCGAATGGCAAAAGTTGCAACGACGATGCGAGAAATTGGTATTTAATAGATGAATTCAAAAAATCCGCAACGACTTGGCAGTAGCCGTTGCGGATTTTTTATTTTTTTTAGAAAAAATGAATCGCTTTTGCAATAGCGTCCGTCAGTAGTATAGAAAGTAGGTGAGAGCAATGATGGATATTGAACAAGTGATCGAGGAGCATGGGGATTACTTACTAAAGGTCGCCTATTTATATGTGAAGAATAAAGCGACAGCGGAAGATATTGTGCAGGATGTGTTCATCGCTTTTTATCAAAAGCAGGAGCAGTTTCGCCGGCAAGCATCATTGCGTACATATTTAGTAAAAATGACAGTCAATCGGAGCCATGATTATTTACGGAGCTGGAAAAGTAAACGCCTGACATTATTTGAAAAGATTACGGGCCGCACAACGGCGATTACACCAGAGAAGGAAGTGCTCGAGAAGTCGGTCAAACAAGAGCTGACAGAGGCGTTATTTACGTTATCGGTCGCTTATCGTGAGGTTCTAATTTTGTATTATTTTGAGGAGATGACAACTGTAGAGATTGCACAGCTTGTCCGATGCCCAGAAGCGACAATTCGTACAAGGCTACAACGAGCGCGTAAACAGCTGGCAACAGCAATCGGTGACTTTGATTGGGAGGTGCTACGTCATGAATCAATTTAAAGAAGAGCTATTAAAGGAACTACAAGATATAAAATTCTCTGAGAAGCGTAAACAATTAATCGCAGAAAAGGCTAGACGGAAAGGAAAGCATAAAGTAGGTAATCAATGGACGTACCGCGTCGTACTAGCAACCTTTACTGTATTGGTCATTAGTTTTAGTTATCTTTTGTCAGAGCAGAAGGAACAGCGCTCCACAGGTCACCAAGCAGCAACTATACAGTCCGATGCCTGGAGCTGGTGGACAATATTCAATTCTGATTATGTTCGAGGAATTTTGTTGTTGGGCTTTTTTATCGGTGCTGCTTATATTGTCAAGCGTGTATTACTAAAAAAAGGATATGGACTTCCTATTTGTATAGAATGCGGGGAGAGCTGGTCTGAAAAGGAGGCACGCAAATTGTATCGCAAAAATGGAGAAATTGTGTGCCCTCATTGTGGACAAAAACAGTATCGTACGAAAAAATCCATGCAATTAGGGGGCATGCTTTCAATGCCGATACCACTATTCATTATGTTGCAACATGTGTTCCATAACTACTTCATCGGTTTTATTTTCTTTCTAGTAGGGGTGCTGATTTTTCTTTATCAAGTCGTGCCATATGTCTTTAAGCTACAAGACAAGGATTCTATGAATGAACCTTTATGGTAATAATAATAGCGAAGAGAAATTGCGATAGTTATCTAGCAATTTCTTTTTTTTACACCAAAATACATTGACAAGCGTTTTCATTTGCTTTATATTTGTGTTAACTTATTTTTATTGTTAGTTAACGTATAGCAAAGGGAGGCTTTTTACATTGAAAAAAGGAAGTACATATCAATATGTGTTAGCGGCATTTGGAGCAGCGATTATTGCTGTTTTGGCACAGGTGACCATTCCACTACCTCTAATTCCAATTACAGGACAAACTTTAGCAGTCGGCATTGTCGTGACTATTTTAGGGACAAGATTAGGAACATTATCTGTTCTATTATATATTTTACTAGGAGCAGCTGGTTTACCAGTGTTTAGTGGAATGTCTGGAGGTCTAGGGATTTTAGTTGGTCCGACAGGGGGATATATTGTAGGATTCCTTGCCACAGCGATTATTATGGGCTTATACTTAGATAAATTTGGTATTACATTTACCCAAGCGATTATTGCAAATATCATCGGCATGATTATTACGTTATCATTTGGTACGGTATGGTTAAAAATCGTAGCAGATTATACATGGACAGCAGCCTTCTTGGGTGGTACTGCACCATTTATAGTAGTAGGGATTGTCAAAGCGGTAATGGCGGCATGGATTGGTGTGATTGTCCGTCGCCGCTTAGAAAGAGCACATTTAATTGAAGCAATAGCATAGGACATAGGGGGAATTGTTTTGGCAACATTATGGACAGGTGGAAAGATTTACACGATGGCTCAGGTTGGTGAAACAGTAGAAGCAGTCCTTGAAGAAGATGGGAAAATTGTGGCGACAGGCTCAGTGGAGAGCTTGTCGCCATTAGCTACTTCTACTCGACATTTACAAGGCAATGTCATGTATCCAGGCTTTGTAGATAGTCATTTACATATTATTGGTTACGGGGAAAAATTAAAGCATATTGATGTATCGGCTATTACGAGTAAAGAGGCGTTACTTGAAAAGCTTCAAGAGCGTATGTCCAAGGCATCCCCCAAAGAATGGGTCATAGCGATTGGATTAAATGAAAACCAATTTGAAGAGCCCATTTTCCCAACTTTAGCAGAGCTGGATGCGCTTGGTGAAGCCTATTTAATCATCAAGCGTAGCTGTCACCATTTAATTTTAGCTAATTCTAAGGCACTTGCTTTTGCAGGGATTACCAATGCTACACCTTCACCAGAGGGGGGGATCGTTGAAAAAATAGATGGTCAGCTCACGGGCGTATTAAAGGATGCGGCTTTATATTTAGTGGTCAATCAGATGCCCCATATTACACCTGTATATATAGAGGATGCTTTAGTGAAAGCGGTTGCCTCATTACAAGCATATGGTTTAGTGGGAGGTCATTCGGAAGATTTAAGCTATTACGGACCGCCAAGCCAACCCATTCAAGCCTACCGTAAAATAGTGGAATCTCAGCAATCTTTCAAAGTTCATTTATTGCAGCATCATACCGTATTTAAGGAGGTAGAAAAGTTGGATACTACTTCCTCGCCTTTCTTGGAGTTCGGTGCCATGAAAATCTTTATTGATGGAGCCTTTGGCGGAAGAACGGCAGCACTACGTCAACCATACAATGATGATCCAGACAATACAGGAATGCTTATTCATACGACAGAGCAATTAACGAAGTATGTGCAGCTAGCTCGTCAATATGGACAAACTGTCGCCGTCCATGCAATCGGAGATTTAGCCATCGAACTGATTTTAGATGTTTTTACGGCACATCCACCACAGGCTGGTCAGCTTGATCGGGTAATCCATTGTAGCTTGGTCGATGAGGGCATATTAACTAAACTAGCTGAATTGCCTGTTGCTATCGATATGCAGCCGCAATTTGTACAGGGGGAGTATGACGCCGAGCTATTAAAGCTTGGAGAGGAGCGCGCTCAAGGCTTACATCCTTTAAAGTCACTTCTTGACCGTGGACTTGTGGTGGCTGGTGGTAGTGACGCGCCGATTGAAGTACCGAATCCATTAATCGGAATCTATGCTGCTGTCACAAGATGTAATGTGGGAGAAAAACATGATGGCTATAATCCTAAGGAGAAAATTTCTCGTTTCGAAGCGGTCCATTTGTATACAGGGGGAGCGGCTGAAATCATTGGACAGCAGCACAGTCGTGGTAAAATTGCAGAAGGCTATACAGCCGATTTTACGATTTTAAAAGAGGATATTTTCACTGTGGCTATAGAGCAACTACCTCACATTGAAGTATTTTGTACTGTGGTAGATGGTAAGATTGTATATGAAAATCGCTGAAGGGTAACCTTGCAGCGATTTTTTTAGTTATTTCCTATTTGTAAAATTATTTACTTGGTGTTCTAAGCTTGTCACTCGTTTTGTTAAGTCCTCTACTTGCTGTTGCATGGTTGGTGGAGGAGGCACAGGTATTGTTGCTTTCATTTTTTTGATCATACGAATCATGCCGAAAAAGATAGCTAAAAACAGGCATAGAAGAACCGTTGTACTAATCATATCGCCAATGTCGAATTTCATGTTTGCGCTCCTTTCGCTACGGGGTATCTAGTTATATACAGGATAGCTTCGAGAAAAGTTTCAAGAAAATGGAGAACGTCACGATAAATACACAAATCTTTTCTCTCCAAGCTGCATAGGATACTTGAACATATTGCTATTTTATTGCTTTGAGTACTGTGCCGTGGCGGTCAAAACATACGTTAGAAGAGAGCGATTTTAACTGTAACAGGGGTGATTATGTGCACAAGGCAGGACAAGTAATGCGACAGGCTGTTTATAATATTTATATATATCGATTTGACTATGTACAGGTTTTCGCATTAATTAGAATCTTTCAGTTTTTATTAATGATCCCTGTAAGCTCTACGATGTTAAAGCTCATGCTCAGAGTAACAGGATATACACATATTACCGAGCAAAATTGGCAAAGCTTTGTGGCCCATCCCTTTGTCATTATGATGATTTGTCTATTAATCTTGTTGTTCTTATTATTTGTTTATTATGAAATGGGCTTTTTATTTTTAATGGCCTTTCATCAACAAAGAGGAATGCGCTATCGATTTTTTTCTATATGGCAACAACTGAATCGTAAGGTTGTTTATTTTTTTAGTGTCCAAGTACTATTTTTAATCGTCTATCTTGCTCTATTAATGCCACTCGCTTCTTTCATGCTACCACTCACCTTAACCCAATCCATCTCACTTCCAAATTTTTTAACAGAAGAAATCATGAGTAGTCGAACAGGTAGGTTAGCATATACCGCAGTGGCAAGTATTTTAGTAATGATCGGCATTCGGAGTATTTTAACGTTACCTATTTTTACGATTCAGCCAAACATTTCTATTTTACGTTCATTCAAGCAAAGCTGGCGATTTTCCAAAAGAGGTTTATTGGAGCTTTTAGCCTTATTGGTCATGCTTTTAACAGGGCATCTATTCGTCATGCTCAGTATAACGGTAATTAGCACGGTTCCACTTTATTTAATGGAACGCTTGCTACCAAATGCCGCATTGGTGACAGCGGGGTTAACGCTCGCCTTTTTAGAAATGGTCTTTGTGGTGCTCTTTAGTTTATTACAGGCTATGTTTTCACAAGTCATGGTTGCCATTACTTACAATACATCGGTTATAGGGAAAATCAACAAATCGGGTAAGCATAGGAAACGACGTTATAAACCTTTACTGCTCATTAGCTTTGTTGTGTTTGTAGTATTAAGTATGATCAATATCAATTCTTTAGAGAAAAGTGTCTATGCACCCGATACAAAAATTATTGCCCATCGAGGCTATGTGGCTGGCAATGTTGAAAATACGATTAGCGGGCTAGTGAGCGCGGCTAATGCCGGTGCAGACCTCATTGAAATTGATATTCAGCAAACAGTGGATGGTGAATTTGTCGTATTCCATGACCGTACATTGCGGCGATTGGCAGGTAAAAACGGGGTCATTGCTAATATGACCTTAAGTGAATTAAAAACGTTAACGATTCATCAAAATGGCTATAGTGATAAAATTGCCTCTTTAGAGGATTGTATCGAAATTGCTAAAGCTTTAGATGTTGCGTTACTCATTGAGTTAAAGGTACATGGCAAGGAAACGGAAGATGTGTTACCCAAATTAGTGGAAAAGCTACGAAAATACAAGGTCCTGGATTCGTATTATGTGCAATCTACAGATGGACAGAAAATGACCCAATTAAAAAAATTAGTACCGAATCTAAGAGTGGGTATTGTCTACGCGCTTAATATCGGTCCAATGGAAGAAGGTGTGGATTTCATTGCCTTAGAGGAGTCATGGGTAACAGAGCAGCTTATTGAGGAGCTGAAGCAGAACCCGATGGATTTATTCGTGTGGACGCTGAATGATGACCGTTCGTTACAAACCTTTATCGAGAAAAATGTGAGCGGCGTCATTACCGATCATCCTGATGTTGCCCACGATTTAAGGACAAAACAAAGCGAACATCAATACTTCTTGCAACGCATCCTAAACCGATTGAAATTTATATTTTAATAAGGAATGTGATACCTGTATAATGACTGCTTTCAAAAAAATTTGGTCATATTGTAACCTTTTTCATATGAGGACGACTACTTCTATGAATTCGTGAAATGAAGGAGATGCTTTTTGTATGAAAATGAAGAAGGTCGTACCATTTGCTATGACAGCATTATTAGTAGGGAGCGCAATGGGCGTTCCAACTGCATCAGCGAGCGAGGTTGAGGCTGTTGTGAATACTTCAGAAACTAACGAGCAACAAGCTCAGCCAGTTTTTGTTAAAGTAACTGGAAAAGTTGAAAACGTTGATGTCCGTGACAACGCAACCTACTATACGGTGGTAGAAGGTGAACAGACGAATATTGTGGTTGTCGATAAAGATTCATTAGTATTCGACAATATGGGGAAAGAAGTGAAGCTTCAAAAAGGGGATAAGGTGTCAGCTTACTCTTATGCGAAAAAGCCTATGCTTGCTATTTATCCACCACAGTATAACCCAGAAGTAATTATTGTAGAAAAAGATAATATGGGCAGTGTGGAAGTCGATTACTTCGATAAAAACTTAATCGATACTGACAATTATTTGAAATTAAATGTGGGGGAAGATACAAAAATTGAAAGTGTTTCTGGCAAAGAGCTAAAAGCTAGTGATTTAGAAGAGCAGCACTTAGTAGTGTTCTATACAATCGCAACAATGAGTATTCCTGCCCAAACACCACCTTCAAAGGTTATCGTGTTAGATAATATTGAGAAGGAAGAGCCAGTTGAAGTGGACCCAGTGCCAACGCCTGAACCAACACCAGATAATGGAGCCATTGAAGAGATTATTCAAAAAGATTTTTATGAAGTAGAAGGGACAAAAATGGTTCCTCTACGATTAATCGTAGAAAAGCTTGGCTTTGAAGTAGAAGTAACGCCTAAAGGTGCAATTATTTCTAAAGGTGCTGTTTCCTACACAATTACTCGTGGTCAAAAAGAATATGGCTATAATAAAGCGATTCGCCAATTTGACGTAGCACCTGCTTTATTAGAGAGTGGTAAAACATATGTGCCGGTTGAGTTTGTTGAAGAATTAATGAAATAAAGAGGTTGAAGTATCTAGCAAATCGCTAGGTACTTCTTTTTTTATATTTTCTTCCAATAAAAAATTCAGTACAATAATTAAGAAAAAGTCGCAAATAAAGGAGAATCCTATGAAACAAGCTCTAATCATTATCGATATACAAGAAGCCTTCTTTTTAGACAGCCAACAGAATCTATGGAATGACGAAATGGTCATCAACAATATTAATTCGTTAATTGCATGGGCGCGCCACAATGAAGTACCTATTATTTTTATTCAGCATACTGATGCCGAGGATGTAGACTTCGCTTACGGTCAGCCTGGATGGGAGCTATATCATGGTCTTCATCAACAAGCGGAGGATAAGGTGATTCAAAAACCAACATGGGATGCCTTTTTTCAAACTGAGCTTGCCCAATACTTGCAGGAGCAACATATTGAGCAATTAATATTTGCTGGTGCACAAACGGAGTTTTGCCTTGATACAACGATTCGTAGTGCTTTCAGTCATGGCTATCATCACAATATTTTAGTGGAGGATGCCCACAGTACATTATCTAATGATGTTCTTGCAGCACCACAAATCATTCAGCACCATGAATGTATCTGGCACAATCGATTTGTACGAATTCAGCCAGTTGCGGAGTTCCAGCATGCTGATTAACAAAAAAAAACTATCAATATAAAGAGTTGTGCTATACGGTCCGTTGTGCCGAACCGGACGATGCCCAAGCCTTGTCAGATTTACGTTTACAATTAGATGGTGAAACGGAAAACTTTGACCGAGCACAAGGGGAGGGGTTCATTGATCGAGTAGGATTCGAGCAGCTCATTTCCAATGACCTAGCAAGCCCTAAAAATCTATGTTTAGTAGCAGTCGTTGATGATCAACTTGTAGGATACTCAAGATGTGAGGGTTCTACATTGATAAGGCTTGCCCATAAGGTTATTTTTGGTGTCGGTGTCAGGAAGGATTTTTGGGGCTATGGCATTGGTAAAGCCCTGATGCAAGTATCGATCGACTGGGCAGATGCTAATGGTATTCAGAAAATGGCATTAGAAGTGTTAGAATCCAATGATAAGGCCGTTCAGCTCTATCAAAAATGTGGCTTTGAGGTAGAAGGTATTTTAAAACATGATAAGCGCCTCTCAGATGGACAATACTATCACACTATCATGATGGGCAGATGGAAGGTATAGGGAAGTTGAAGGAATTTACAGTATGACGAATTTTATGTATATATTTTGTTTAATCGTTTGGGGTCTTAACTTTATTGCTGTAAAAATACAAGGGACCCCCGTTAGTTTAGAATTATCGTTAACCTATCGTTTAGTCATAACAGCTCTGTTATTTTTAATACTTGCTTGGTTCATGAAACCACAGGGTAAACCACAAAAGCAGGATATCCCCTTTATCATTGTTTTTGGAGTGTGTAATTTTGCATTCAGTTATTTATGTTTGTATTACGCGACGATGCTCAGCTCAGCAGCCATGGTCACGTTAATTTTTTCATTAAAAGTGATATTAACGCCTATTGCTTTACGAATTTTTCTGAAAGAGCCGTTACATCGCCGTGTTCTTCTTGGCGGTATTTTAGGCGTTATGGGAGTGGGTGTATTAATCTATCCAACTTTACATAGTTTCTCAGGATTCGCTGATTTCAAAGGGATTCTGATTGCGTTTTTAGGAACACTATTGACAGCAATCGGTGATGCTAGTTCTGCCAGAAATGCGAAGCGCCAAATTGACCCGATATATGCCAATGCGATTGGTTTTGCTGTAGGTAGTGTGGTCATGTGTGGAATTGTTTGGATGGAAGGACAAAAAATGATGATTCCGACATCCATTACGTATCTATCGGCATTGCTGTATTTAACAGTTATTGCCTCGTTTCTGGCCTGGCTATTTTATTTAAAGCTAGTCGAAAGGATTGGAGGAGCCAAAAGTGGCTATATGGTCGCATTATTTCCTGTTATTGGCGGCATTGCCTCTGTTTTGATTGGTGAATCTACAGTAAGCATTTATTTGATTGTGGGCTGTCTATCCAGTTGTATCGGAGCGGCGATTGCCTTAGGGTTTAAAATTAAGCCTATTTTACGATGAACGAAAACCCTTATCTTTTCATAAACTAGATAAGAACGTTTGAAAAGGGTGAGGGAGTTGGCATTCGTTCCGAGAAGCAGAGAAAAAGATCAGGATCATTGGGATATCGATCGTTGGGAAAATGATGGTGGCAGCAGTATAGGGGGAAAGGGGAGGCATATTTGTCTCCCTAAAAATAGTTGAAACCTTTTTCATCTCTGTTCGTATGAATTAGTAGAAACAGATTAGATTTGAAAAGGGAGAACTGAAATTTTTGAGCCATTGAACAAAACGATTACTTTTAATTATTTACTTGATTGTTATTGCGGATGCGTATTACACAACATTGTATATGGAACCCAAAACACCACCGCAACATCAAACGATCAAAGCAACGGCTATTACCGTGAACATATTACGGTAGCAAGCCAAATAAAAAGAAACGGACAACCCGTCGTTTCAAGCCGATGACCATTCAGCCATTTCAAAAGAAAATACTGGACGAAATGGTCATGTTCATAAAGAGTTTAGTCGTACGTCCATCAATACTTATATTTTTACGATATCAACAGCTTCGTTGCTGACGCCCTGTCCACTGACAGGGTTTTTTTATGATAAGCATCAATATGGCATGAACCAAGGGGGGAAAAGGACATGACGAAAATTTATTTGATGACCATTACTAAAGGAAATGATGAGCAGGATTACGAGCAACAGATGAACGAAAAAATATTTGAGAGAAAGTCAGACCTAAAAGAGTATTTAAACAAAGAAGGCTATTTGAAAGAATCCACCTATCAATATGTGAAAATAACGGAAGAGTCTATATTTGTTGCTGAAATTCAAAAAATTAAACTTAAATAATAGTGTTACTAAAAAATAAATGAAGCAATTTTCGCTCTATTCATATAAAATATGGAAGATATATCATACTTGAAAGAGGTGGCCACATGTTCCCTACTTTAAATACGGATCGATTAGTATTACGAGAAATTACAGAAAATGACGCACAAGCTATTTTAAATTGCTTTTCTAACCCTGACGTATTACGTCATTACGGTCAAAATCCATTAACTAGTTTAGAGCAAGTTAAACAAATCATTAATCGCTTTTCAAAAAACTATGAGGAACAACAAGGTATTAAATGGGGGATAGAACTAAAGGGGAGAGAAGGCCTAATAGGTACTATTGGATTTCAAGAATGGTCAACAGAGCATAAGAAAGCTGAAATCAGTTATGCCCTTTTCCCTGACAGCTGGGGAAAAGGCTATGCACGAGAGGCATTGGACCAAGTAATTTCGTTTGGCTTTCAAGAGATGGCGTTATTGCGGATAGGAGCCATCGTTTTCACAGAAAATGATGCTTCTAACAAGCTATTAACAAAAGTAGGCTTCGAAAAAGAAGGCTTACTAAAGAAATATATGCATCAAAATAATGTGCCATATGATACATATATTTATTCTCTAATCAATATTGAAAAATCATAATCAACGTTCATGAAAAATAAAAGGATTGGGGACATAACCCCAATCCTTTTACCTATTTTGTTACACTTAAATCATTTCACGTTCGGATAAATCATTGTAGCTGGATCTACATATTCATCGAATTGTTCTTCTGTAAGCAGACCACTTGCGATAGCTGCTGCTTTTAACGTCGTGCCTTCTTTATGAGCTTTTTTCGCAATTTTTGCTGCGTTTTCATAGCCGATATATGGATTTAATGCTGTTACAAGCATTAATGAGTTTTGTAAGTTATGATCAAGCACTTCTTTATTTGGCTCAATGCCAATTGCACAATGATCATTAAATGATTTCATTGTATCTGCTAATAGGCGAGTTGATTGTAAGAAGTTATAAATAATTACTGGCTTAAAGACGTTTAGTTCAAAATTCCCTTGAGATGCTGCGAAAGCAATCGTCGCGTCATTACCTACTACTTGTGTAACTACCATTGTCATCGCTTCACTTTGGGTAGGGTTTACTTTACCTGGCATGATAGAAGAGCCTGGTTCATTTTCTGGAATTGTGATTTCACCAATCCCTGAGCGAGGCCCACTTGCAAGCCAACGAACGTCATTAGCAATTTTCATTAAATCAGCCGCTAAAGCTTTAAGAGCACCATGCGCAACAACGGCTTCATCATGGCTTGTTAAGGCATGGAATTTATTCGCAGCAGAGGTGAATGGTTTACCTGTTAGCTCACTAATTTCCGCTGCTACATGATCCCCAAATTCTGGGTGAGCATTGATACCAGTACCAACCGCTGTTCCACCAATCGCAAGCTCTTTCATATAGTCGATATTTTGAAGAATCATGTGCTCTGATTTTGCTAGCATGGCTGCCCAGCCACTAATTTCCTGACCTAATGTAAGAGGTGTTGCATCCTGTAAATGCGTACGGCCAATTTTTATAATATCTTTAAATTGAGCTGCTTTGTCTTCCAAAGTCGATTTTAATAAACGAAGTCGTGGTAATAAGTAATCTTCCACTTTTAAAACTGCCGCAATATGCAATGCAGTAGGGAATGTATCATTCGAGCTTTGTGATTTATTGACATCATCATTTGGATGAATGCGGTCTGCCTCGCCAGCATCCTGTAATAGTTGGTTCGCACGGTGTGCAATGACCTCATTAACGTTCATGTTTGATTGTGTACCACTACCAGTTTGCCAAACAACTAATGGGAATTGATCGTCCCATTGTCCATTTAAAACTTCATCTGCAGCCTGTACGATTGCATTCGCTTTAATAGCTGAAAGCTTATCTAGTTTGTTGTTCGCGATTGCTGCACTTTTCTTTAAAATAGCCATGGCCTGCACAAGCTCAATTGGCATATGTTCCGTACCAATTTGGAAATTTTCTTTACTGCGCTGTGTTTGCGCACCCCAAATTTTATCAGCAGGTACTTTAATTTCACCCATAGTGTCTTTTTCAATACGATAATCCATGTCAAACAGCTCCTTTAGTATGTAAAAATCCTCCATATATACAGATAAAAACGGATACTCTTAGTCTGATGTAAGAATATCCGTTTGATACATGCTTATTCAAAAAAGAGGGGGATTCTGAAATAAGCAATTTGGAGAAAAGAAATAATCTATTGATAATGATAATTGTTATCAATTAAAATGTCAACCAATTTCTTTGAAGAAATAATGAGGTGAGAATAATTCGCAATAGTAGTATGAATATTCCCGAATTTGGTGGAAATAAACGTTATGGATTATCTCTTTTTCTTTCCTAAATCTTTAAGAGGTTGCTTTTTAGGGATTTTTTCAAAAATAATCTTCACATGATAGTGGTTGTCGTCAATTTGAAGCACTTCCGTTACTTTGGCTTTACGCCCTTTAATTCGAATATCCTCTTCGATGGCAGGGAGCTTGACGAGCAATTGACTTAAGACGGACGTTTTATTTTCATAATAATGAGTAACAAACATTGTTCTTCACCTTCTAACATTTGATTGTTACTCAATTTATGAGGGGAGCCTAGTTTATAGAACTTTTATGGGTGGAAATAGGTGCACGGAGAAAAATTGTTACTCAAACTGCATGTAAGGGACCTTACCTGTAAGAATGCTGATTATATTGGGCATAATCATAGAACTCCTTTGAATATTGCTGGGAAATTATAATCTTCACAATTGAAAAATATCATTCATACGAAAATCGTGCTGCCACTTAATTTTATGGAAATCAAAAATATGACATAATTTTACGGAATAAAATTGCAACTTTCGACATGTTTTTTATTTATTTCTCGGGAAATATCTATTACACAATGGTGGTATTGAGTGGGACTACTAGCACTCGATTTTACACTACTCCTGCTGTGAACTTTCATTGAAAAAATAATGACTTTATGATTTGTTTGACTATTCTTAATTCTTTTTCGTAAAAGAGGTAGTGCGATGACGTTTCAGCAGAGGAGTTGTTCGTTATAATAAGAGAAAGGAGGAAATGAAATGTATTTAAAATCATGTAAAGTGCTACAGGACACTATTCCTAATAAACAAATGTATCCTTTTAATATCCCGAGCTTGCAGGATTTACAGGAGTTGGAGTTTCCGACAAATGTGACATTCTTCGTTGGGGAAAATGGTTCGGGAAAATCAACATTACTGGAAGCTATTGCAGATCGGTGCGATTTTAATACGGCAGGTGGTGGCCGCCAAAATCTGTATGAAGTACATAAGGCAGAATCTTCACTGGGTGAATATATCCGTTTGTCGTGGATGCCGAAAATTTCAAATGGTTTTTTTCTTCGATCCGAAACATTTTATCAATTTGCCAGTCATATTGATTTGATAGAAGATCCAAGGAGATATAACGCTTTTGGTGGAAAATCTCTACATCACCAATCCCATGGGGAGTCTTTTCTTGCTTTATTTATGAATCGCTTTAAAGGTAAAGCCATTTATTTATTGGATGAGCCTGAGGCAGCATTGTCTCCAACAAGGCAGTTAAGCTTGTTAAAAATTATGAAGGACCTTGAGCATGAGGCACAATTTATTATTGCTACACATTCACCTATTTTACTCGGTTATCCAAATGCAACGATTTATAGCTTTGACAATGGAGAAATTGAAACGATCCGCTATAAGGATTCCATTCATTACATTGTCACCAAGCGGTTTTTAGATGCACCACAAACAATTTTAAGTGAGTTATTTGATGAGGAGAGGGAATCATGAATCAACGAAAAGGCTTAGTCATGCGAGAAATTCGATTGGATGAAATGGCACAATCCATTGATTTATTGAATTATGTCTTTCAAATGTCGATGTCTATTCATAAGGACCGTCGTTTTGTGAATGCAAAAAGTAGACAATTTAATGAGGGACATGCTATCGGATGGTTTGATGGCTCACATTTAGTATCGCAAATTTTAAGTTTGCCTTTTGAGGTCAATGTCCATGGGAAGATTTATGAAATGGGGGGGATTACAGCAGTTGGCACCTACCCAGAGTATTCGGGCCATGGCTTGATGGAAAGCTTGATTATTGAAAGCCTACAAAGTATGCGCAACGAGGGACAATGTATATCCTATTTATTCCCATATTCAATTCCTTATTACCGAAAAAAGGGATGGGAAATTATGAGTGATATCGTAGAATTTCAGGTGAAGGATACACAGCTTCCGCATTATTCCGGACTCAATGGGAAAATTCGGCGTGTTGATCCGAAACATCAGGATGTTGTGGATATCTACGCCCGATATGCCGAAAAAACACATGGTGTAATGGTGCGAAATAGTATTGCATGGAATGAGAAATTTCAGGAGGATTTCTGGGAAGAGAAATTCATTGACAGTGATGTTAACCTTCAGGCTGCCGTCTACTACGATGAAGGAGATGTGGCGCAGGGCTACATGTTTTATCGTATTATGGAGGAAAATTATTATATTGATGAAATCGTCTATTTACAGGAAGAAGCACGTAAAGGGTTATGGAATTTTGTCTCTGCCCATAGTTCCATGATTTATAATGTCTATGGGAAAACGACAGGTAATGAAGCTGTAGCATTTCTATTAGAGGATAGTGAGATTATTCAAAAGGTCTCTCCTTATTTTATGGCGAGAATTGTTGATGTTAAAGAGTTTTTATTACGCTATCCATTTGTCAGTCAAAACTTTGAGCTTCAGCTAGCCGTAACGGATCGGATTGTCGCTTGGAATAATGGTACATTCATCATCAAAATGGTGGATGGTAAGCTGTCTGTCCAAAAGGTGAGCGAGACATTAAATGATAATGCTGTCCATTTAACGGTGCAAACCTTGGCCACTATGCTGCTAGGCTATAAACGCCCAAGGTATTTAGAGAAAATTGAACGGTTACAGGGACGTGCGGAGGAAATTGCCTTACTAGAGGACGTATTACCTGTAGGCATACCGACATTCATTGATTATTTCTAAGCGCGTGGAAACAGTTTTGGAGCTGAACTAATTTTTACATTAGTTCAGCTTTTAATGATCATCAAGACACTGCATATTTGAACAAGGGAGTAACTTTATATACATAGACAAACATGGATATAGAAGGGGAATAGAAATGGATTTATTAGTCGGGAATAGAGCTAGGGGTTGGGCTTTATGGAAGGCTTTAATCACCTACGACTATCATAAGCTATCAAACAAAGCAATTG
This sequence comes from Lysinibacillus fusiformis, assembly GCF_003049525.1. Taxonomy (GTDB): domain Bacteria; phylum Bacillota; class Bacilli; order Bacillales_A; family Planococcaceae; genus Lysinibacillus; species Lysinibacillus fusiformis. The sequence goes on from NZ_PYWL01000002.1 coordinate 522,652, forward strand.
CAGATGAAGAATGGAATATTATAAACGTCATCATGGTTGATCACCTCAAAAGTTTACTTTTTATCAATAGATGAATAAGGAGCTCTTTATGTAGAAGTTGATTGGAACAAAGGGCGGCGACTCCTGCGGGAAAAGCGGGAAAGTCGAGATCCTGGACTGAGCGCAGCGAGGGAAGCAGCTTGACCCCGCCCGCGGAAAGCGTCCGCCCGTAGTGGAAATCAACGGCTTTACTTTATTTCATTGTAAAAGAAAAAAGACTATAGACAAACTCAAAATTCATCGAGTTTGTCTATAGTCTGAGAGCTGTTTACACAGCTCTTTTTTTATATTGAACAATGAATCGGCTTAGCTTAAGAAGGATTAGTTATGGAATAAACTTAGGGTATGGTAATAATTTACTGTGGATGTGTAATATTAAAACAAACAATGCTATAATTCAATTAAATTTGTATGGATGATAAAAAACTTGTGATAAATCGATATCCCCCAGATTTATCCGCTAGATGAAAGGAGTCAAAGTTTAATGAATAGTCCAATCTAATTTTCCCCATGAAGCCAAAATTCAAATGAAATATCGGGGGATATATAATGAAATTGAATAGAAATTTTTCTTTATTACTATTAGGTCAATCACTCGCTAATATAGGCGATGTATTATATATAGTCAGTGTTATAAGTACGATTTTTTTGTTGACGGATTCTGCAATTTCAGCATCGTTTGTGCCATTTACGATTGCTTCCTCTATGTTCATATCCAGTATGCTGACACCTCTTTTAGTGGAGAAACTAAATCTTAAATGGTTACTTGCTGGGTCACAAATCGCAAAAACCATTTTACTCTTTATTCTAGGGTTTCTGGTAATGGGATTATCAGCAGCTAATTATTATTTTATCTTTTTAATAATAGGGTTTATTGCTTTTTTTGATGGATGTGCAAATCCAATAAGACAGACATTGACTCCACACTACGTTAAACCTGAACAGCTACTTCAAGCTAATGGAATTTCCCAAACTATTACGCAGGTCATTCAAGCAGGTATGTGGTTCGTAGGAAGTTCATTATTACTGATTATGAGCTCTCAGCAACTGATTTGGTTAGTTGGATGTCTATTTGTATTGGCAAGTCTATTACTTAGCCTTTTAGAAAATGTAAACAGCCATGAATCGACGGAGACAAAAGGGAAACTAGAAAAGATGAAAGAGGGTTGGCAAACTTTATCAAATACGCCAGTTTTAAAAAGGATTGCTTGGATAGAATTTTTAGATACCATCGCTGCAACAGTTTGGATAGCCGCTATTTTATATGTGTTTGTCAACGACGCGTTGAACGTTGATGAAAAGTGGTGGGGCTTTATTAATGGAGCCAACTTTTTAGGTCTGATTTTAGGAAGTGCTTATTGTATAAAATTTTCTTCTGTTGTAGAAAAGAAAATAGGAACCTATATTTTTGTCGGCTCCTTTGCAAGTTTCATATTTACAATAGTATTTAGCATAAATAGCATTCCGATGATTTCCTTACTTTTATCATTTTGTGTAGGGCTTTTTGGACAAATTAAACAAATTCCTCAACAAACTGTAATACAAACCAGTGTATCAAAAGAACAGTTGTCAACTGTTTATACCTCATTAGGTGCTATCGGAACTGGAATTTTCGGCATTGGCTCTCTCGTTATGGGGGTAATAGCAGATTTAGTAGGAATTAGAATGGTTTTCGTGATTTCGGGGCTATTACTGGCGACAGTCAGTGTAATCGCACACAAAAATAAGCAATTGTTTGTTAGAAATGTTTTGAAACCATAAAATTAAAGAAGAAGTAGGACCATCGATTTTGATGGTCCTTTTTTATTGAACACAATGTACGAACTTGGTGTTATTTATGAGGACCATGCTTTTTTAAGTAATTGGACACCTAATTTAATTTCTTCCATTGTTAATGTGCTAAAGCCTAGCTGTAGCATCGGTTCTATCCGGGCTTGATGGAGAAAAAACGGGCTGGTTGGATAAACTTTTACCCCGTGGGCCTCAGCTTGTTGGATTAGCTGTTGTTCCGAGAGGGATGACTTTATTTTCACCAAAATATAGAGTCCTGATTGTTCACCTAAAACCGTGATTTGCTCCCCAAATTGTTGTTGTAGCTCCTGCACAAGGCAATGCATTTTTTGTTTATAGGTTAGGCGCATTCTTTTAATATGGCGGGTCCATTCGCCTTGGGCCATAAAATGAGCCATTGTGCGTTGATGTAGGGTGGATGCATTTTGTTCAAAATGAGCAAATTTTTCTTTATAAGGCTGCATAAGGGCATCTGGTAACACCATATAGCTTATTCGTATGCCTGGTAAAAAGGATTTCGAAAATGTGCCTAAATAAATGACCCGAGAGGGATCGATAGAGGCAAGAGCAGGGAATGGCTGTTGTGTATAACGAAATTCACCATCATAATCATCCTCAAGAATATAGCCATTCACTTTTTGAGCCCATCGTATTAGTGCTTGCCGCTGTTGAATGTTCATGGAGGCACCATATGGAAAATGGTGTGATGGTGTGACATACAATAGCCGTGAGCGACAAGTTGTTAAAATATCAAGCTGTGCACCTGCTTCGAAAACAGGTAAGGCCTCAATGTCAAAGTTATGTAATTGAAATGCCTCTCGAGCCCCATCATAGCCTGGGTCCTCCAGCAATATGCTAGGGAAATTTTCCTTCAATAAAAACCCAAGATACAGAAGCATTTGCTGTGTACTACTCCCAATAATGATATTTTCATTATTGGTATATAGGCCTCTTGCCTGCAGTAAATATTGGGCAAGCTGCTCTTTTAGCATAGGTTCTCCAAACAGTTCACCATATTGATAGCAAGTGGAATCCTGTAAAACCTGATTGGCGATTTGACGCCACGTCTTGATGGGAAAGTGCTGTTGATCGACAGCCCCTGCTTTGAAGTTTACAAGGAATGCTGTAGTATCCTTTAGTGGCTTCGATCGAATGGGCTGTGGCTGCTCGTGAAAGAAAACTTGCTCCAGCGCATTCACAAAATACCCTTTCCGACCTTCACCACGAATGTACCCCTCAGCCACAAGCTGATCATAGGCCGTTAAGGTCGTATTGCGGCTCACCTGCAATGTTTCTGCCAGCTTCCGAATAGAAGGCAGAGAATCATTTTTTTGCAATGTGCCCTCCATAATGAGGGTTTTCATTTGCTGATAGATTTGTTTATATTTGGCCTCTTTGTCGGTTAATAAAAAGATGAAATCGTCCATAACGCACCTCTTCGACATGTTGAAATGTTTGATACTGTCTCTTTTGAAATGTCAGATAATCTACTACCATCATACTAGAATGACAAATAAATTGAAATGGGGGAGTGGAATATGAATATTTGTACTGTGACACAGGCAACAATTGGGGAAGTGGTCCCGTTATTTAATGCCTATCGTGAGTTTTATGGACAAGCGACTGATTTAATACAAGCCGAGCAGTTTATCCAAGAACGTGTGGAAAAGGAGCAATCCATTATGTTTCTCGCATATTTAGATGGGGAAGCAGTAGGCTTTGCGCAGTTATTTCCTATCTTTTCATCCGTATCTATGAAAAGGGCGTTTATTTTAAATGATTTATTTGTGGCTGGGCATGCCAGAAAACAAGGGGTGGCCAAAGCATTAATCGATCAATGCTACGTCTATTGCCAGCAGGAGAACGCTCGTTACATGATGCTCGAAACAGCAAAGGACAATGTCAATGCACAAAAGCTCTATGAAAAAGTAGGGATGACCATAGATGATCATGTTTATTATTACAGTATTTATTGGTGAAAAACAGGGCTGTAGTTTTTATAAGCCTTTATTTGTATGAAATCTATAATCCACCTGTTGAAAGACCCCCCATTTGAGCTAAATGGCGGGGTCTTACGGTTAGGCGTGACTCATCCAGCCAGCAAAAAGACCTGAACTGAAAAAGCGCGTAATCTGCTTAAATCCAGCCTCCTTCAATAATTCTTGAATGTCTTGATCGGATAGGAAAGAGATATTCATAATGACTTGTCCCATATCTTCAACTTTTGCTTTTTTATATCCTGCCTCTAAAAAGAAGCTTTGCCAGATTTTAATGCGATCTTGCAGTTCGTCACTATTACGATCACCGTAGGCACAAGCAAGGACAAAAGGTTTGCCAGGCTTTAATTGCTCATGAATATTGTGCAGTAAGTTAAGTTTTTGCTGTCTATCTTCCATAAAATGCAGCACAAGGATACAGCTAGCCGCATCATAGGTTAATGGAGAGGAGGGCAAGGTATCAATGGTTCCTTGGAGAAGCTGAACTCGGCTTTCAATAGCTAATTGCTGTGCTTTATACTGAGCAATTTGCAGCATCTCTTCAGACGGGTCTATACCTGTAAATGTCCAGCTTGGATTAGAGGGTCCCCATGCGGACAGCTCATTACCGCCCCCAGCTCCTACAACTAGCAGGGAAGTTTCTTGCTCACCTAAATGAGCTCGGAAATAGGCTTGTGCCATGGCGAACAGAGTGTCATAAGTTGGTACAGAGATACGAGTACTTTGTTCATAAATGCGAGCCTTCTCTAATAAATGTGTCTTCATAGTCATTACCTCCAATGTATATTGCGTATATTAAAGACCTTGTTTGTCTGTAATTGAGTATATATGAAATTTAACCGAAGCACAATAATGAAATCTTACCCTATTATAATTAAAGTAAAACGATTAATATTTAATTTAAAGGATTAATAATTTAACGATTATCATTAAATTGTTATTGAATTTAATAGGTCTTTCTTCTACACTTAACGTAATGAATAGGGGGGGAAATATGATTAATGCAATTGTGCAAGTGGTGTTATTTTCAGTCATACCGTTTGTTTGGTGGAGTTTTACAGCTAAAAAGAAACAACTATTCCTCGAATGGTTAGGATTTCATAGGCCAGTTATTGTCGATAAGGGGAAATATGCCATGTTTTATATGCTTGCTATTGTCGTATTAGTGGTGCCTAATTTCGCTCTCGTCTTTTTTTACATGGATGGTTCCATATTAGCGTCCAATCAATTTACTGGTCTTGGCTTAGCGGGGGTCATACCCGCTCTTCTGTATGCTATGATTCAGACCGGCTTATCAGAGGAGATTTTGTTCCGTGGCTTTTTACTGAAAAGGCTGGCAAAGTCATTTGGTTTCCAGGTCGGAAATTTGCTACAAAGCCTCGTTTTTGGCTGTATCCATGGGGCTATGTTATGGACGGTATTACCATTTCCAATCATCTTGTTAGTTGTACTATCTACGGGGCTAGCAGGCTATGTGATGGGATGGATGAATGAGCGAGTTAGCGGGGGCTCCATCATGACGAGCTGGAGTATTCATAGTTTGACTAATTTAATGACTGCTTGCTTATCCATGTTTCAAATTCTATCTTTTTGACTTATTTGCATTTCTTTGCCGTCACTTGCATAATAGGGCAGAGAAGATTTTTCTTGAAGGGAAGTGCAAACATGACAGAATGGCCAAAGGGAGTAGCCAAACCTGCAATTCGTGCATTACAGGCAGCAGGCTATACACAATTGAAACAGCTGGAAAACGTTGACCTTTCCACTTTAGCTCATTTACATGGAATGGGACCAAAAGCGCTTGCTGCGATTGAGGCGGCATTAAAGGAAAGTAGGGAGCCTCGTGAATAAGCTGACATTATTTTTACTGGCAATGGTGGTCTATTATATAGTCGTTGTTTTCCTCATCAGTAAGCTTTTTATCATTCCTATCATGAAAGTAATGGCACTTGTCTTCTTTATAGGAGCGGGTTTCATCTTTTCACGTAAAATGCGCAGGAAATTGCAGTAGGAGGCATTATGAAAATTGTTCAATTAACAGTCATTTATTTAGCCATTATTTTGCTGGCTATGGTGCTATCTTTATCAGGTGTTCGGCTATCCTTTTCACTCGGTATAATTGCAGTGTTCGTGGTAGCTATTATTTACCGTCATGTACATATTTTATATCGATCAAACAATATGGAACTTGTAGATAAATGGGTGAAGCGCCGTCAAAAAGAACCAATATTTGCGGCTCTCTATGCATCCGCTTATGGGACGGTAGATGAACAGATTCGTGCTATCGATGTCATCATCCACCATTATAAGCAACCAGCCATCAAATATAATTATCTATTTACGAAAGCAATTATGGAGAAAAATCTTGGAGCGGCAAAGGCTGCTGCCCAGCAAATTAACAAGGAGCCATTGTCAAGCTATGCCCTATGCTATATTGCAGCGATGGAAGGTCGAACGGCTGCTATGAGAAGCGACAAGCTGACACAGCCTTGGATGCAACCCGCTGTAGAGGCGGTATACGCCCATAGTCAAAAAAATCAAGAATTATTTCGCCAATGGGCTGATGCTAGCATCGAACAAGCGCGTGGTGTACAAAAGTATGGTTTAATACATAATTTTAGACAAATGGAAAGAGAATTGGATCGTGAATAACTATTTGGTTTACTAAACAAAACATGAAACTTATGAGGAGTCGTTCATTTGAAGGTAAATAGATTTCCTACAATTGTTCATAAGGGGACGAATGCCTAAGTTAGTGATGATCAATGAGCACCGACTAGTGGAAGGTGGAGAGGTCCGTCTTACAGTGATTGATACAATTTCCTAAAGTCAATCGTGGTTCGGATAAAGAGATGAAATAGGCTCTTTTGAAGGTGGAATTAGAAGTAATCGTTTTGTAGAGCAAAACGGTGAATGGGTTAAATCATGATCAAAGCCTAATACTATTTATATAGAAAAACAAAACGGAACCCTTTCTCTAAAGATGAAAAATTCGTCTTGGAGGAAGAACAATTGAGTAGAAAAACTAAAAATACAGCATTTCATTGTGAACAATGTGGGTTAGACGTGACACCATTAAACAATGGCAGTTTCCGCAATCATTGCCCACATTGTTTATATTCAAAGCAACTAGATATTGTACCTGGTGATAGAGCCAATCCATGTAAAGGGTTAATGAAACCTATTACTATTGATTATTCATCTAAAAAAGGGTATCAACTTGTACATCAATGTACAAAATGTGGTCACCAGTCACGCAATAAAGTAGCCGTGGATTGCACACAAGAGGATCAACTTATTCTATTTATGCAATCTATATAGTCGTTTCATGTTTGTAAGACGTATTAAAGAGCAACTCTTTAATACGTCTTTTTTAACGCTTTTTATTCAATAAAATGCCTCGTACGATCCCCATACTGAAAATACCACAGAGCAAGAAAAGAAAAAGATATGCATGCCATTGTTGTAAAATGCGAACGCGTCCCAATGCAATCGTAAGGTCGTTGAAAAGGGAGTAAGTAAAGTACAGTAAAATACTATTTTTTATGAGACAAAATGTCATGATGCCATTTTGACGCTGGCTATGGGACAGCGGCGGTTTATTTTTTCTCATCATAGGATAGGCTGCTTTCATCTCTAAATAGTGTAAAAGTAAAAATAGCATGAGTGCGATAAATGGTAAATAAAAAATAGCAATTTTTGGCCCAAACTGTGCATGGTCACTTGTAAAGCTTTGTAAAACGGGAATCGTTGCAGGAAGCTTTCGATATTGAATTAGTGTAGCTGTGAAGCCAGCTAAAAAAATGGTGGCCACGATGACCGTCAGCTGGTGACAAAAGCGTGGTGTTGGTGTTTTTTGTTGTGTCTGCATCCTTGCCCCTCATTTCCATCATCATTCAAAATTACAATCTGTTATACTGTATCATAGAATGATTGCTTTTGTGAGAGAGAAAGAAGGATATGATGGAATACTTGTTATTTTTATTCATTGGCATCATTGGGAATGTCATTGGAACGTTAGTGGGTGGCGGTGGTTTAATCACCTTGCCAACGATGATGTTAATGGGGGTGCCTGTCCATTCAGCAATTGGGGCTAATAAAGTATCCAATATGGTAAGTGCATTTTCGAGCTTTTATACGATTTATAAACGTAAGGAATTAGCATGGTCAGAAATGAGACCGGTCTTATTGGTATCCCTAATTGGTGGAACATTGGGTGGACTTTTTGCTTCATTTATGAGTAGTCAAGCATTGACGTTTATTGCCATCATTTTACTAGGATTTGCGTTAATGATGTCCTTTATGGGTGGGGCAGATTTTGGCGATAAGGAACTCTTTATTATGAATCGAAAAAATGGTCCAATCCTCCTTGGAGTTGGTTTTTATGATGGTATGTTTGGGCCTGGCAGTAGTACACTAGCCCTTTATACATATGCGCATGAGAAAATATCTTATATTAAAGCAGTAGGACTCTCAAGGGTAGGGGTATTCGCCATGTGCTCAGGAGCAGCGATTACCTATATTGCTACGGGGAAAATTGAATGGCCACTGACATTGATTTTAATGGTAGGGTCTACGATTGGTGCGCAAATTGGTATTGTTTTAGCAAGAAAGGTGAACGCAAATCAAGTCAAACTGCTACTTCGTATTGTAACCATTGTTCTGATTGTACAGCTTGTCTATGATTTTATCCAGCAGCTATAGGAGGCGATTGTCGTGTTTGAAATTACACCGTACCCTACGTTTTCATGGTCATTATCACGTCATAAAACGCTAACAAGCTGTGCCCGTAAATATGGCTATGAATATTATTTTTCCCATAACGGATGGCTAAGCTACAATGTGGAGCCTTATCATCAACTTGTGTATCGTTTAAAAAAACTTCAACCCATGCCTATTTTATTTGGGCAAATTGTTCACCGTTTTATTGAACAGGCTATTAATGATTATTTACAAACAGGGAAGCCTCCCACATTAGAGGAGCTGATTCATTGGGCTCGAGGACAGCTGAATGCGGCTTTTATTGATTCTACTCGCCATCTTGAATCATGGAGGCAAAAACCAAATAAATACTATATGATGCAGGAAATTTACTATACTGGCAAACTTCCTACCGATCTAGTACAGGACTATAAAGAACGAATTAAGCTTGTTTTTGAGCATTTTTTGAGGAGTGAAACATTTCAACAAATTACGTCACAAAGAGGCTCTTTGCGAATTGGAGAGCCCGAACAGTTTCGCTCAATGAAAATCAATGATATCCAAGTGTTCGTTGTAATGGATTTTCATTACTTTAATGAACTAACAGATAAATGGGTAATTGTGGACTGGAAGACGGGGGGCGAGTCAGATGATGATCGCCAGCAATTAGCCCTCTATGCCTATTATGTCCAGCAAAAATATCGGGTGCCACTTGAGCAAATCGAGGTCTATAATGAATATTTACTAACCGGAAAACGGAAGAAATATAGCTTCACCGATTTCGATATGGAAAATATTTTACATACATTTCAGTATAGTGTGTTAGAAATGAAAAAGTATCAAGCTGATATTTTTTCTAACGAGCCTGTGGACTTGGAAGATTTCGAACAAACACAAGAAAAATGGCATTGTCGTGGATGTAATTTTAGAGAATTATGTGCGCAAAAGTAGAAATGGAGCATCGCCTATTTGAATTTCTACTAGAGGAGGGAGAATATGATAAGAAATAAAGGGGCGCTTGTTACGTCCATCATCCTTTTAGGAATTTGTATGTGTTTATTTTTCCCATTTCCTAACTATCAAATGGTGAATGCACGAGTTTCCTTTATGTCGTTCCCAATCCTCACTGATGAGGGCTATGTGCTGCTTGGGTTACTTGGTTCAGCTCTCTTTATCCTTGCTTTGATTTTTCTTGTCAAGGGTCTGAAAAAATTTCACCTCCTATCAATGGGTGTAGTGCTAATCACCTTTGCCTTATTACCCATTCTTCTGATGACCATCTATCAAGAGACATTCGCTCGTGGCATTATGGCGATTTCTTATACTGAGAATGGCGAATGCCAATTTGATGTAGTAAGCAAAGATGTATTACAAGGAGAATGTCATCTTGAATTACAAAATCGAAGTAATGAAGCGGTGTCATTTGAGCTAGAGTTTTTAGATGATCATTTAACGGATAACGGACAGCGTATCGCGTCTCTGATGAATGTAGCTGGCCCTTATTATGTGAAGATTGAGCCTAATCGTAAAAAGTTCATTCATATAAAGGAATTACTTGATTTATCTGACGTGCCCAATCATATTCAAGGAGGCGGTTCGTCGTTTATACATATTAAAATAATCGACGGGGAGACTGCACGAATTTTATAAAAAGGTATTCAAGAAGGAGAGCTTTAAAACAGTTGAAGTGAAGGTAGTAGCTTATGAGTTGCATTCGCAGCTCTTTTTTTATTGAACTTCTGAGCCGTTTAGTTGCATAAGATATGAAATGTTTTATGTTAAAATAATGGAAGAAAAAACCAGGAGGGGTGAAGTAATTGTGTTGAGAAAATATTTGAGTATGATTTCATTGTTATTATTTTCTTTGTTCATGGTCTTTGCTTTTATTACCCCCATTGTAGTGAATGGAACCTCTGAAATAGGGGATATTGTGGTCATTTCTAGCTGCTCTTTTTAGTCAAAAGGGGAAGCTAAGAATATTGGCTTTAATTGTTTCCTTGATTCCAGTGCTTTTGCTAGTAGGGTTCATGTTACTTCCGCTATTTTACTTACTAGAGTAATGAACGGGTATATTCCTTTTATTCAGTCGAGATACAGGTTGCTTTTTCTTATTCAAATGAAAGTACTAGGTATAAAGATGTCTCTATTTTTTCCTCTAGTATAAAATCTAGTTATTAAACATATATAAGATAAGCAGCCAATAGAGTGTACAATACCTTTTAAGAATCATAAAGGGGGATGAAAATGGATAAACAATTAACCATGTTTGAACTTTTGATAACTCCTATGAAAAAAACGCCAGATGATCGTATGAAAAGTGTTGAAAAGCAAAACGTAGTGGCACCACGTAAGGTAGGGTATATTGTACACAGATAAAGGACAATTCACCTAACTTCACATGATAAGGTTGTATCAAGTAGCCCTAAAAGAATGTGAGAGCGGAAAACTGAATTTGCTTTTTTGATTATTTTGTATTAAATTATATTGTATTGATATTTCGAGAGGAGGCAAAAAGTGATGGAAACTGTTTTCAGAATGGCTGCAATTGAAGTTAAAACATTTTTACAATTAGCTGATTTCAATTCAACGGGACCAGTCTGTCGTTTTTTAGAAAAACTTCATATAGAATTCAGCAACCGAAAGCTTTTTGCCTGTGTATTTAATAGATAAAGAAGATCCTTTATGATTGTTCTTTTTAAATACTGTATACATGTTATGACGCCGGTTAGCTGGCGTCTTTTTGTGTTGTTAAAGAAGAATTATTAAAAATAAAGCTTTTGAAAGGGTGAGACGATTGCTTAAAAAGTTAAGGCAATTTAGGAATGTTTCAGTGTGCCAAGCGCTTCTAATTTAAAAAAGATTAATTAGAAGCGAGGAATTTTAACATGCAAAAACAAAGAATTTTTACTTCAGCATTTCTTTTTTTATTTATTAGTAACTTTTTAACTTTTATAGGATTTGAAATGTTACTACCTATTTTACCAGCCTATTTAATTAGCATACATGCTTCTCCTTTTCAGGTAGGGTTGGTTACTACAGTATTTACAATAGGGGCTATTATCATTAGACCTTTTGTAGGCTATTATTTAGTCGATAACAATAGAAAAGGTTTAGCAATTGGTGCGGGGGTTATGTTATTAATGATTACAATTATGTATCCCTTTTTGAGCACAATCTGGCTCTTCCTACTATTACGGTTTTTCCATGGAGTAACATGGGGAGTGTCAACAACTGCGAATAGTACAATGGCGGTGGATTTAATTCCAAAAACAAGATTAGGTGAAGGGATAGGCTATTTTTCTATTTCAACAACAGTGGGAGCTATCATTGCCCCTAGCTTAGGCATCCTAATCTATCATTCTTTTTCTTTCCAACTATTAATCTATTCTTCCGTCATTCTTTGCCTTTTGGCAGTGATAGCTCTTCAATTTGTTTATTCTGCTGAACCGGTTAAACATGAGAAGCAGCCATTTCGATTTATAGAAGCGATTTTCGAACGAGAAGTATGGTTTCAAGCATTACTGACTGTTATGACAACGCTTGGCTTTGGTGCAATTATTACCTTCCTTGTGCTATATGGCGAACAAAGAGGGTTAGATCAAATTTTTTTATTTTTCCTAATCAATGCGATGGTTTCCACTTTACTACGTCCATTTACAGGAAAATGGTTTGATAAAACGGGGCCGTGGTCGATTATCATTGTGTCAGCAGTGCTAGGTTTTTTATCATTGATTGTGTTATCCTACGCGACAAATAATGGGATGCTTATTATCGCAGCTATCCTATTCGGAGCGGGCTATGGAACCGTTATGCCTTGTTTACAAACATGGACAGTTCAAAAAGTAAGTGAGGCAAAAAGTGGTGCAGCGAATGCCACATTTCTTTCTAGTTTTGATATTGGAGTTGGCATTAGCGCATTCACCTTAGGGCTTTTAGCTGAATGGATTAGTTTAGAGATGATTTTCCGTGTTGTTAGTATAAGCTTTCTTCTTGTTGCTCTGTTTGTTTATAAAGATGCTAAGAGAACGAGAAAAAATAATCATATGTAGCCAATAAAATTTTAAGTCCATGATAGGGATGGCAGGAAATTTTAGGCTGAAAGCAGAAACTAAAAGAGGATCACCATTATCTTTTCATGTTTGGCAAAGGGGGCAAATGCTATAGAAATATCAAAAGGTGTAAAGGTACTGAAACTGAGCTATCAAGGATTCATTATTCATCCAACGCTTTTGTGGAATCAAGATATGGCTGTGTTAATAGACACAGGTTTTCCTGGACAAATGGAGGAATTGCGAGAGGCGATGGCACAGGTTGGTGTTTCTTTGGACCAGCTAAGTGCGGTCATTCTCACGCATCAGGATGTGGATCATATTGGGTGCTTGCCGGAATTAATACAGACATGTGGACAGCATATACGAGTATATGCGCATGCACTGGAGCAACCGTATATTCAAGGGGAGCTACCATTATTAAAAGATGCGCATTTAGAAAATCCACCAAAGGGACGAGTGGATGTGACCTTGAGTGATGGTGAAGAATTGCCTTTTTGCGGAGGCATTCAAATCATCCATACACCTGGACATACGCCAGGCCATCTCAGTCTTTATTTGACACAAAGCAAAATATTAATTGCCGGTGACTCCCTATACAGTGTAGAAGGCCATATTGCGGGTATCCATGAACCGTCTGTATTAGATTTAGCGGAAGCTCAGGAGTCTTTACAGAAATACCTAGACCTCGATATCGAAACGGTTGTATGCTATCACGGAGGAATAAGTAGAGGAGCTGTCCTTGATCAGCTTCATCAAGTATTATCATAAACAAGAGACCACTCCTAATAGGGGTGGTCGTTTTTATTATTCGGTAATTGTTTCTTCAAATGATTTTCGCCCAGGGCTTACTTTGTTAATATGAATATCGATTTTACTAATGGAATCCTTGGTTAAAGGGATTTTGCCATCCTTCTGTATGTTTTTCCATACCTTTACATTATCGCGATAGAGATATTCTGACAATCGATAGACATCCGCATCCATGTTTAAACCTTCCTGGAACGTAGCCATAATTTCCTTTTTGACTTCACTTTCTACTTTTTTTCTGACCTGGCTCGCTGTCACTTTTCCTTTAAAGCCATTCAAAATGGTGTTAAATTTTAAATACACTTCAAATTTTACTTGATTGTTTTCAACAATTGGTTTGACATTGACATCTAATTTTTTAATATCAACAGTTAAGTAGTCGCGCTCCTCCGTATTGTTTAATTTGATCGTGATTTCTCCTTGCTTCGTTTCATTATTCATCCATTCAATTCCTCGTGCTGTATTGCCTTTAATAAAGCCTTTAAAGGTGTTCTTTGACAGGATACCGACACCTGCAAAAACAGTTTCAGTGCGAGATTCCTTGGCTGTTTCCCAGTCTTGATTGATGGAAATGAATGGGACCTTCATTTCATGATTCGGCTCATTTAAACCAATGACTAGCTGTCTCAAGTTCACCGGCTCTACAAATGATTCTTGTCTCGAAGTATTTTTAGGATTACTCAGCTTGGTCGCAGTCGGTGATTTTTCAAGAATAGGAGATACTAATAAAACTTCCTCGATGGGGTCTTGTGTACAATAGACCCAAATATGATATCTTGTTTCTCGAAAGCGTAGAAACGTGTCGATAATGGGAATAGCATGCTCACTTTCCATCGCTTTTTCTGAGAAAAGGAGATAGGTCATATGTCCCCAAAAGACTTCTTGGTCCATTGAACGATACAATTTATAGATTGCTTCTTCAATTGTTTTTCCTGTAGCTTTCCCGACTTCAGTTGGTGCAGCTTGTGGATTCGATTGTTCTGTTTTTGCTACATTGGCAAAGTTCATAAGTTGGATGTACGCTATATATTCATTATCCTTATAATCAACACCAACACCTTGCACATAATACATCCGTTGGGGTTCTGTTACATCCCAACAGCCTGACATGAGGAGTGTAGTTGTAAGCATTAAAATTACAAGCATGATATTTTTTTGGCTCATATATCTCCCTACTTTTTAAAGTTCCTATTATTTATTTTGTACAACTATTAGGTGTATTATAAGTAGATATTATAAGTATGTAAGGAGAACCAATAAGAAAGTGCTGCTCGCCATATTTTCGCGACAGCACTTCATGATTAATGAAAATATTTTTCGACACGTTGAACGACGTCGTTAGCTGAAAGCCCATTCGCATCAATGACAGGACCTTCTATAACTGGGTCACTAATCCCCATGACGTCTCTGTCCTGACCCGTAATGATGCAGGCATCACATTTTTTGGCATCCTCTTCATTGCGAAGCTGGATGACTTCATAGCCTTTCGCTTTTAAAGCCTCTTCAATATTAGATAATGATTCTTCAACACCAATAATTCTCGACATAATTTGTCCACCTCCTACAAGTAATGTGCCATTTCATGTTGCGCATTATTCATATTATTTTTTTGAAGGTGGCTAATGACTGAAAAAGTAAAAAACCATTCTAAAGAGAAATCCTCTCTTCATAATGGTTGCTAATGATTCGTCTGTTAACAATTCAACATCTTTAAGCTTCGGCTGGAAAAGCAAATTCTGCTTTTATTAAAGGTGCAAACTCACTTTTTGCAGAAATAGGATACATTGAACTTTCTACTGTTGTATGATTTACCTTTATTATTTCCCTATACGTAGGTACATAGTCTACAGACAAAGGTGGTGAAGAGATGGGCATTGTAGAAGTATTAACTGTTGTTTTGGTCCTATTAAAGCTAACGGATATTATTGCTTGGTCATGGTGGCTTGTTTTACTACCAGCCATATTATCATTTAGCTTGTATATAATCATAATTGTGGTGAAGCTCATCATGGTATTGGTAGCTGTACTTGTGGTAAAAAAACGAGATGCGACGAGATAAAAAGAAGCGGTGGTAAGATCAGTCGAGTATGACTATGACTAACCTTACCAACTGATTATTTGCTTAGCTCGTAGGTTTTTATAGCTGGAGGAACAAAGCTTTGACATTTATCTAAAAGCGCTACCGCATCTGCGTCAACGATTAATGCTTCTCGAAATTGTGCTTTTAAAAATTGTTCCTGTTGCATATGATCAAAAAATGAAATTAATAAATCGAAATACTGTTCAATATTGAAAATGGCACAAGGTTTTTGGATGAGGCCGATTTGATTCCAAGTAAACACTTCGAAAAATTCCTCTAATGTACCAGGACCACCAGGTAGGGCAATAAAGCCATCTGCTAGTTCCATCATTTTACTTTTGCGTTCATGCATCGTATTGACAACGATCAGTTCTGTTAACTGCTGATGCGCAATTTCACGCGCCTCTAACAAGGTTGGAATCACGCCAATAACTTTTCCACCTTCTTGTAGCACAGTATCGGCTACTGTTGCCATAATGCCAACGCTTGCCCCACCATAAATAAGGGTAATTTGACGTTTGGCTAGCTCTTTCCCAAGTTGAATTGCGCCTTCACGATAGGCGTCTGAAGCGCCGATACTAGATCCGCAAAATACTGCGATACTGTTCATTATTGATTCCTCCATATCTGATGAGATTCTTTTATAGTATAATTTAATTTGAATAGGAAAGAAATGGAGGAAGAGCAAAAATGGAATTAAATGAGTTCCAACATTGGGTGAAGGACTACTATGAAAGCCGTGGGTGGTCAGAGCTCAACATATTTACACGAATTGGCTTTTTAGCAGAAGAAACAGGCGAGGTTGCTAGAGCTATACGAGCATTAGAAATTGGCCGAGATCGACCTGATGAAATAACACAATCCTATGAGGAAAATAAGCAAGAGCTTATGGAAGAGCTAGGTGATGTTATAGGGAATATTATTGTCATTGCCAATCAATATGATATACCACTTGAGGAAATTTTCGTGGCGCATCAAGACAAACTTTTGAAGCGTTATCAGGATTAGGAGGAACCCCATATCGATACGCATATTTCAATTTTATATGAACAGCATGATGATTTTGCGAATTTTTTAAGTGAAAAAATTCGTAGCTTTAATAACGAGCATTCTCTTCATCATCGAGAAAGTAGGCAGAAGGGAGCCGTTCGTCCTCTCCATTTGATCGTTACTGATCAACACCAGCAATGGGTTGGGGGTTTGACCGCAGAAGTGTATTGGGGATGGATGGAAATACATAAATTTTGGTTTCAAGAAGAGTATCGAGGAAAAGGCTTGGGCAGTAAATTACTGGCACAAGCCGAAATAGCTGCACAGGAAATGGGCGCTAACAAGGCGTTGCTTACCACCTATTCGTTCCAAGCTCGTACGTTTTATGAGGAAAGAGGCTATCAAATGGTGGGAGAAATAAAAGATTATCCGCCTGGCAGTAGCTATTATACGATGGTAAAACCATTTGAGGCTGAAGAAGGCTGTCTATAAAAATAGGCAGCCTTTGCTAATTGATATCACCTAAATAAATAGTTGTTTCTAGCCCTTGCACATATCGCTGAAGTTGTGGAATTAATGCTTTCGGATAAAGTTGGAACTCATGGAGCCTTGCCACTGAGACCCATTCAGTCCCAATTTGGTGACTATCTGGATTAGAGGGTTGGTGCAATTGTTCATGGAGCTGACATAGAAAATAATACTCTACTTGATGAACATCTGCGTCAAAGGCAGCATGCTCATGATTTTTTCCAATATATTCGCGGATAAAAAGAAGTTTTCCAATATGGACAGAAGCACCAATTTCCTCAAGGCATTCTCGTTGAAGTGTCGCATGAAATGTTTCACCATGCTCCTGTCCGCCTCCAGGACAAATATAAAAATATTCCTCTGTAATTTTATTTTTGATCAGCAATATTTCACCATCCACGAGGATGATGGCTTTGACAGAGTTTCTTATCATAGGAACCTCCCTAGGTTTGTTAATTTTTTATGATTATGACTAAAACGCTTCATGAATGTCTACCTTAATAAAAAGGGGAGATGAAGCGTGTATTCAATGTCCAATTTTAAAATACTTGTTGAAAAACAGACTGAAATTGATACAATTTATCAAAATTGTGATGATTTAATCCAATCAACGGTCACGCCGAAACTAGATGCTGAGGTCGATCAGTTTCTACAGCTCATTGAACAACATTTGACAGAGCAAGGCTTTAACATTACACAAACTTCTACAGGCCTAGTTGCCCATTTTCAAAAGGCGGTCATTAATGTCGATAAACATTCTAAGCATTTGGAACAATGCTTTTTTATCAATTTAAATAGCTACGCAGAGGATCAGGTGTCAATTGTGTTAGACATCTCACCTATTATGCTGCCTAAAATTTCAAATCAGCTAGATGGCTATACGGATATTATTGAGCAAATGACGGATAAGCTAAAGCAAGCTAAAAGTCTGGAGAAAGCCTGTACGAATCCTAAATTCCTTTATAAAACACAAAGTAATAAAGTGTTTCAATCCGCACAGGAAGTGGTGGAACACTATTTTCAATAAAAGAAGAAGCCACCCTCAGCAAACAGGGTGGCATTTTTGTTTAATTAGATAAGATGCCCGCTAGCATCCATTATCGAATATATTTTTTTGCACTAAACCACATCATGATCGTTAACACCAAGAAATAAAGAGGCATCGTCAGCAAGGATTCATTGTGAAGCAAACTCATACCAGATGTGATTACACTGACAAGCAAGTAATAGCCGAGACTAAAGATGGCACCTGCTGTCCCAATGACGTCCTGAAAGTCTACCAATGCTAGACTTAAACAATTAGGAAGGGCAATGCCCGAGCCTAACAGCAAGATAAAAATGGTAACCATGATGCTCATGGCTAGCATACTAATAGGCAATGGTAAAGTACAGACAATCATTAAAAGGAAGGCGCCCATCAACATCACGGAACAACCTATATAAATAATTTGTTGAGGTGGATGCGTGGCGATAAGTCGCTTAGAGATCATCGCTCCTAAAATCGAGGCCAATGCTACGATGATGCCAAGAAATCCATAGAGTCCAGGCGTCATCTGAAAGTGACCAATGAAAATAAAAGGTGCCTCCGCATAATAGCTAAATAGCACACCGTTAATGCCCCCAATGAGCAAACCATAGACAAGAACGGTCGGTGAAGCAAAAATGCGTTTGACGACTGGCCAAATCGCTATTCTTTGCCTAGTAGCTGGTTGCGTTGTTTCAGGTAGTCTGGCATAGGCATAGATGAACAACCCTATACTCATGACCACAAGGACAAAAAATACTGCCCGAAAGCCGAGTGCTTGATCCACCCAGCCTCCAATTAAAGGTCCTACCGCAGGAGTAAACGCAATGACTGCGGAAATTTGTGCGAACATACCATGTCGTTTATTACCGGTTACACTTTCGCGCAAAATGGTTTGCGTAATAATAGAGCCAGTAGCAGCACCGAATGCTTGAATAAAACGACTGATGATTAGAATGGAGATAGTGTCCGCATAAAAACATAATGCGCTCCCTACTCCATAAAAAACTAAACCGCCTAACATGGCAGGTCTACGACCAATAATATCAGAAATCCATCCCCAGCAAAAAACACCTAATGCAAATCCAATAAAATAGATGCTTAAGGTTAATTGGACAGAGCTATTGGATACACCAAGTGCATCTGCAATGTCCGGTAGAGATGGTGTATAAATGGTTTCACTAATTTGTGGGAACGCCACAAGAACAATCATTAACAATAAAGATGGTACTGCCTGTTTTTTCAACATATTGCCCTCCTACAAGCAAATTCTACTTTGTTCGTTACAAGTAGAAAGCGTAGCTAGGGAACCGGCGGGACCATTATTAGAATACGTTCATAAGATAGCATGTTGAAATCACCTTTATATGCTTTAAGTAGGAGTGCATAGTCAGCTTTCTATTATAAACTATTTTATAATTTTTATATAGTAATAATTGCTATTTCTATTAAAATTTAAGAGAAATAACTTGTACAGAAAATGGAAATTTCATAAGATGGAATAAATATGTTTTCTCCAATAGGTAGATGAGATGGGAAAGCACATCATGACCAGTGAGCAAGACGCCATTATGCTTGATGGTTAAGGATAAGAAATGATGAAGGGGGAAGACCGATGTTTCCAATGTTAGAAACGGACCGACTTAAGTTAAGAGAACTGACGCAGGCTGATATAGCTGCAATTTTTCATTGCCTTTCAAATGAGGAGGTCACACGCTATTATGGGCAGGAACCTTTTATAGAAAAACAACAGGCTGAACAGTTAATCAAGCATTTTGACAAAAACTACGAGGAAAAAAGAGGTATACGGTGGGGTATTGAGCTTAAAGAAACAGGAGAGGTCATGGGTACGATTGGCTATCATTTATGGTCTGCTCCCCATAAACGAGCGGAAATCGGCTATGAAATCCATCCAGATTACTGGCGTAAGGGGTACACAAAAGAAGCAATCCAGCAAGTAATCAACTATGGCTTTGAACACATGAATTTACAACGTATTGGAGCTGTCGTGTATGTAGAAAACGAAGCATCCAATCAGCTACTGCTAAAGCTAGGGTTTCAGCAAGAGGGAATTCTAAGAGACTATATGGTGCAAAAGGAAAAGGCATATGATACGTTTATCTATTCTTTGTTAAAAAAGAACAGCCACAATAACTTCAATTAAATTAGAATCAGTGAGAAATCGAAAGAAAAGTTTGTTCATCTATTGGATGTTTCATGGAATACAAATGAATACTTCAAATAGGGATTGATATGTAACGATTTTTGGGGGTGATGCTAAAAATGTTTGATACAATCGTAGTCATTATTTTAGCGATGCCATTATATGGAGTATTAATTTGGAGCTATTTCTACCCTCAAGAAAGCTTATTATGGGGAAAGCGATGGATGTACAAAGAAGAACCACAAATAGCAGATGGTGCTATTCGTTATATAAAAGTGGCATCTTTCATCAGTATTATCGGATTGACGCTAGTTTTCATTATTTTAATACTAACTCAATTTAGAAGGTGATTCTTCGTCGTTGGGATTGTGATGTGGATGAATAGGTTTGTAGAGGTAGCAATAATTGATAATAAAGAGTTTATAAAGAATGTCAAAAGGCTACAACTCTCAACAATCGGGTGCTTTCCTTGAATAAGGAAAGTGTTTTTTATAAAGGGCCAGATTATTGAATAACATTTTTTATGACACGTACCAAACGACGCTTTGGGCATATAAGGGATTACAATGTTCGTATGATCTTCTTCAATTAATTAGGCATTTCAATTGAAATGTAACTTTATTCTATTTTTAAGAATTGTGAAAGCTGTAAGCCCAGAAATAAATATTTTTTTATAATTAGTCATTGTCAATTTTCCCTTTTATTAATGTACCTCCCAAAAATAGTTACATAATTCTATTTACAATATAATTTTACTCATTTTTTACAAGTATAGTAAATGTAAATTCCTGTTTTGAAACTCTTATTATTTTTCTCAGAGTTGTTACTTTTGATAGCTAACGAATTATTCCTAAGACAGCCAAGCAACTCCCTTGTTCCAAAAATTATTTGTCTGTCATCTATGCCAATACTAATTATTGAATTGTTTCATTTTGATATAGATAGCCGAATTATAATCTCTATGGAGATTTTAAATAACAATAAAGTTGTTTATTCAACAAACGGGCCAGATTGTTGAGGAACATTTTACATAAAATGGTTATTATTGTTGAAATATAGAATAAGATTGTGAAGATCTCACTTTAACTAACGGAGAACTTTAGCAAATTATTACTGAGTTGCATAAACGGCCCTTTTTTTATATTGTAGAAATAGGTGATTAAAAGTGACGATACAACATGAAAAGATAATCAATTTCTATGATAGGCGTATACTGTTCAATAAATATCGTAAAAATACACCCAGCGTAATCTTTATTGCAGGGTTAGGCGATAGCCATGAAACATGGAAAAAGGTCCAAGACCGAATATCGGATGAAACGTCAACCTTGTCCTATGACAGGGCGGGTATTGGCAGGAGTCAAGACGTAGCTGTCCCGCGAACTTGCTGTGATCTTGTTGAGGAGCTCTCCGCATTGGTGCTAGCGCTTGACGTGGAGAAGCCTTATATATTAGTAGGCCATTCCTTTGGTGGATTGGTCGCCAGATTGTATACTAGTCTTTATCCGCTGGACATCTGTGGTATGGTTTTGGTTGACGCTGCACCGGAATATAAAGAACTTGCCTATGAAAAGGTTCTACCAGAAAATCTACTTGCAGGAAATAGGGAATATTTCAAGAATCCTATGTTGAATAGTGAGAAAATTGATAAAATACAGAGTTATAAGCAAATTGTTGATTATTCAAAACAAAGTGACATTCCTCTCTCAATTATTACAAGAGGTTTACCCGATAATAATGAAGATGGATGGCCCTCACAAGAAATATTAGAAATTGAACAAAGTCTACAAGCAGAATTCCAATGGCTGTCAACGTCAAGTAAGTTCCGGATTGCTAGTCGTAGTGGACATTATATACATCATGATGAGCCTGATATTGTAATAGAAGAGATTTTATTAATGTTAAAGGAGATGGGAAAGTGAGCGAAATAAGGATGAAACTTATGAAGGATTTGCAAAGAATTGAGGAGAATGAGTATCAGTTAGGCGAAGGTGAGCAGCATCAAGATTTCTTACCTTTGTTACTTCAATATATCGGCGATCCTCAGCCAGAATTGCGGGATAACTTGATATATCCGATGTTTTATATGTGGATTAAGGAAGAGAATAGGTTCAGTGAAGAGGAGTTGCGTAGTCTCTTAACTGTTCTGACGGATGAGAACCATTTGTTCTATAATATTGGCAGCAAGGATGATCAGTCAGTCTTTACAAGGACGTTTTCTGCTTTGCCTATCGCTTTGATTATACAACGCCACAGACAGAATC
This sequence comes from Lysinibacillus fusiformis, assembly GCF_003049525.1. GTDB lineage: Bacteria > Bacillota > Bacilli > Bacillales_A > Planococcaceae > Lysinibacillus > Lysinibacillus fusiformis. The sequence goes on from NZ_PYWL01000002.1 coordinate 545,088, forward strand.
CATTTTTAAATCAAGAAGAAATTGAGCAATTAATGCAAGCAATGCTCCGTTATTACAATGAGGAGAAGGATCTGCGAGGTTACCTTTCAGTAGGAGGCTGGGCTCACAGCGCGTCTCACGGTGCAGATGTTTTTGTTGAGTTGGTGCAGTGCGAGGAGAGCAGCATTGCAATGTTACGTGAGGTTCTTGTCGCTATTTCTGGCATGCTACATAATGGAATACATATTTTTAGTGATGAGGATGATGAGCGGTTGGTCAATATCGTGGATACGATGATTGACAAAGAGTTACTTCCACATCAAGAAATTGCTGATTGGATTAGCTGCTTAGCGCAATGCTGCGATTTGCCGAGAAGTCGCAGTCAGGTGATTGCTCGTGTGAACAGCAAGAATTTTTTACGCAGTCTCTATTTCAGAAGGAGACAAGATAGCCAGGAGAATGAGCTTAATACTGCAATACTTGGCACTGAGGCAAAATTAAACAGGTTTTCTATCAGTTAAAGGATTAAGGCGTTGTCCCAGTATATACGTTTAAAGAACTTTCATTCAATTAAGACACTCATGTAGAAATGGGTGTTTTTTTATTATAGGGCCAAATTGTTTAATAAAGAAATTTTGCAATCTAGAAGAAATTATTGATTCTTATGTGTGCTATACTTGACTCTGCACATAACATTAATGAAAACTGCAAAGTATAATGAGACATCCCTCATGAACAAAGGAGAACTGAAAATGAGAAAACTTGTTCTATTTCTGCACGCATCGCTTGACGGTTTTGTAGAAGGGCCAAACGGTGAAATGGACATTGGCTGGGTTTCCTACGATTCTGATTTGGAGAAACACGCGAAAGAGATTCTGAGTACTGCCGACACTGTCATTTGGGGACGTGGGACTTATCAGATGATGCACAGTTACTGGCCATCTGTGCCTTCGAACCCATCAGCTTCGCAGTACGAACGGAATCATGCCGAGTGGATCGAAAAGACAGCCAAAATCGTTTTTTCCACGACGCTGGAGAAAGTCGAATGGAACAATTCCAGACTGGTGAAAGAAGATGTCGAGGAAGAGATCAAGAACCTCAAACAGGAGCAAGGCAAGGACATGGTCATCCTAGGAAGTCCTAGATTCGCACACTACCTTATGCAGCTTGATTTAATTGATGAATATAAAATTACGGTTTCTCCCGTCCTGGTCGGCAGCGGGTTGCCGTTATTCCAAGGTCTCAAGGAGAAGGTCAATCTTAAACTTATCGAAAACAAGACATTTGATTCTGGAGCCATAGGTCTCGTTTACCAGACGGGTAGATGACCTTGTCACTTAAAATAGATTACGCTAACTTTTTAAACCAACCCCAACCCCTTTTTAAGTAACAGGGGAACAATGGAAATTGTAATTGTATTATCTTGAAATCAAGTCTTCCATATAAGGGCGCGATTCTGTCACAAGAATCAGCGCTCGTTTTCATTAAAGGGCCATATTGTGGAGCAATACCACCCAAGAAATAGTCTTATGGACCGGCCTAGATAATTATGTTTAAAGGACAGTCTAGCTTACATACTAAGCTAACCAACGTTTGATAAAATGCATTACCAAGTAACTTCTTAGAAGAAACTTAGGTAATGCATTTCGTGAGTATGTCTATTTAGTAAACAATCGTATGTGGTTGTTAATATCTTTTTCTGAAAAGGACTGTTGTAAAATAGTATTTACCTCACTTCAAACCGTGGTTAGCTTTTTTTAACTGTAACAAGAAATCTTCTTTCGTGTTAGTACTTTGTACATCTTTCATATAGAACAAAATGGAGCTGCTATCGGCAGGTTCCCGCATGTCTTCGACGACCACATAGGTAATGGGAGCGCCACTTTGTTTTATTAAATTTTGCAGCTCAAAGAAACGGTCCAATTCATTTTTTAAAAGGTAGCCATTTCAATTGGAGTAGCAGTATATAAATAAAGAGCATGCTTTTTCGTTTCATCCGAAAAGAGTATGCCGATCTACTTATTAGTATAGTCTGGACCTTGAAACCCGAGGCCTTCAATAGCTGGAATCACTTTATCCAATTTGTGCAATGAAAGAGTCTACTCCTAAGACTGAGCAGTTAAGCAAATCAACAATGAAAACAGTAATATCAGAGAAACAGTATCCCTATTATATTTGTGAACAATTAGTAGAGTTTCAATACATGAAGGATTTATTCATAGTAAACTCGATGAAAGCTATGGAAGACAAAGACAAAGAAAAAGATATTTTAGAAACAGCAATCAAGATGGATAAGATTTTAGACAATATGGAATATATAAAAGTTCCTGATAAATACAAAGACATTCACAAAGACATACAAGTAGGGGTAACAGATGCAAGAAAAGCAACAAAGCTTATTAAAGACGCTAATAAAGAGGATAAACCGAATATGCAAGAAGCTGTACTAAAAAGTACTCCACATTTATCAGGTGTAGATAGGGAAAATTGGAAAAGTGCACTATATGAGTTAAGTAAGGAAAACAAAGATGCTTATGGTAAAGCACTTGATAAATTAATGAAAGAACATGCGGAATAATATAGTACCATACAACAATTATAAGGGAGAAATTATTCTGGGAGGTAATGGCCTTCCTAATCGTTATGGTTACAGTGAGGGCTATAAAATGGTAAAATCCTATCTTGATTTGCACCCAAATGTAACCCCAGAGGAATGGACAGCGCTAAGTGCAAAAGAAATTTTTGAAAAAGGAAACTATCTTGAAAACTATAAATAACAAATCAATGCATGAATTGACATATATTCTAGGGGTAAATATATGTTATTGATTAGTTAAAAATCATTGAGTTGCGTATGCAGCTCTTTTTTCAACAGGGTGCTTTAGTTCAATAACGATCTTCAACAAAAAAATGGTCAACCAGAAATATTTTCTGGCTGACCTTATAATACGATCGGGCGCGTTTATTTAGGAACGCGTTTTTTCCTTTTAAAGGGTCATATTGTTGAAGAAGACTCTTTAATGAAGAAGATGAAAATTTCCTCGAGCAGATCATTGACAATAAAGAAGGATGGTTTTTTTACTGACTTGGTTGAAAGGCTATCTGGAATACAGAGTTCACGGAATACGAGGAGGACTTGTAAAATGAAAAACAAACCCGGGATGGGATTCCCGGGTTTGTTTTTACTTATTGGCAACTATGACCAATTTACCTGTATCCAGTTCTTTTTCGAATTGAGCAGCTTCCGATTCACTTAATCCGACAGAAGCTAACTCATTGCGGAGTTCATCTCCACGGGAATTCACCAGATTCTTCATAAAAGTCAGGAACCCTTGCTCGCCAATGCCAGCTTCTTCTGTCCCGAGTGCTTCGTTAATATCATCTTCACGTTCTTCATAGTGCGCAAAGATGTAAATGTTATCTCGAAGATATCCTTGCGCTTCTAATTTCTCCACTTCTTGTTTCGCCTGTACTACGTTTTCTACTGTCAATTTGACTGTCATTATTTATCCCTCCTAAATATGTTCACATTCAATCTATTCCACTAAATTGAATGAATAAAACATTTTTTTAGTTTTTAATTATGTAGAGTGGCATTAATAACTAATGGAATACTAATGAACAACTAGAAAACAATGTAAGTTGTTATTCTATAATTGGGTACTATTCTATTTAGGGATTGTACCTTATTCAAGAATAGGGCGCAATTCTGCAACAAGAACTGTGCTTTTCTTCATACCGATTAGACTGTATATAAAAGATTCCGTGAACAAATATACTTAAGCTATAACAGCAGAGGAAAAGGATTTGAACGTCAATGGTAGCTTTTATTCATTTTCCATTATATGTATAATTAGGGTGTGTTATTTTTTTTATTATGTTAGGAGGGATACAAATGGGCATTTATCCTGATTGCCCTGTTATTGTTAAATCAATAGAAATTGGTGGACTAACAAAATGGCAGCTTATTCAAAAGTTACAAGAACATTCAATCTCGATGAATCATTATGGTGAGCAATTATTATCTGATGATCAATTTATTACTTCTGAAACAAAGTACAGCCTAAATACTGTTGAACTGGCTGTTAGGAATCTTGGTTTTCCTGATGGAGCTACTATGCCTCAGCTTATAAAACAAGCGAATAAACTTGGTTTGGAATTATGTCCACTTGAGGTTGGACCTTACGTAAGACTTGAATATTTAGACCAAGCTGAGGGAGATTTAGGGAATTCTCTACAACAACATCAAGCTCCTTCTGGATCCATCACAATAGCATCAGAGATAATACGTGATGATGATGATTTTCCTAAAGGATTTTACCTTAGAAAAATTGCCGGCGTACTATGGCTACGTGGTTATGTTGCTGACGACTTGCATATTTGGAATCCTGATGATCAATTTATCTTTAGGAAAACAGAGAAAATGTAAAGAAGGGGAAATAAGAATGATTGAATTACGAAAAATAACCGGTGAAAACATAGAAGAAGTCATAGCACTTGAGGTTGAAGAAAAACAGAAGGACTTTTTAGAAACTACGAATCTCAAAAGTTTTGCAGATGCTCATATGTTGAATACAGACGGGATACCAGCGACTCCCGTTGCCATTTATCTCGATGAAGTTGTGGTTGGGTTTATGATGTATATTTATGATACGTTAGATCATGAATCATTTGAAAATGAAGATTATTACGGAAAGAAGAGCTATTTTATATGGCATATGATGATTGACAAAAGGTATCAAAGGAAAGGATATGGCAAACTTGCCTTTGAAAAAATGTTGATGGAAATTGAACAGATGCCATATGGGGAAGCGAAGTATGTAACTCTCTTTTATCATACAAGCAATGCCAAAGCTAAAACATTATATGCTTCCTTTGGCTTTGTAGATACAGGCATCATTCAGGATCACTCGATGTTGGCGATAAAGCATTTAGAAAAGTAAATAACCTTAGCTTACTGAAAGTAATGAGGCTTCTCGACTCCTCACCAAATTTAATAGTTATACCCCAATCGGATGCTTTGAAATAAGAAAGCATCTTTTCTTTATGAAGCAGGCTAGATTGTGCAATAACACTTCTTGATAAAAAGGTTCGCTGACCAATTCACAAATTTATTAACAATATTTATAACTATTTCAGTCTAATTACCGATAGCATTTTAAGTGATTTTCCTTTATTGTTAATAGGTCGTAAAAGACACTATCAGGAATATCCTGCAAATATTGAAATGATAGGTGGAAAACAATGAATTATCAAGTTTTATTATATTACCATTACACAAAGATTGAAGATCCAGCTGTGTTTTCAGCAACGCACTTAGAAATGTGTAAAGAGATCGGTTTAAAAGGTCGTATTTTAGTAGCCAATGAAGGCATTAACGGTACTGTTTCAGGTACGATTGAGCAAACAGAGCAATACATGGCAAACATGCAAGCTGACCCATTATTTGAAGGTATTGTCTTCAAAATTGATGCGGCGGATGATCATGCCTTCAAAAAAATGCACGTACGCCCTCGACCTGAGTTAGTAAACTTAGGCTTAGAAGAAGACGTAAACCCGCATGAATTAACAGGTCGCTACCTGTCACCAGAACAATTCCTTGCAGAAATGCAGGATGAAAATACAGTCGTATTAGATGTGCGTAACACATATGAATTCGATGTCGGCCATTTTCGTGGTGCGATTCGACCAGATGTAAAAAACTTCCGGGATACACCGGAATGGGTACGTGAGAACCGCGAGTTATTCGAAGGGAAAAATGTGTTAACATATTGCACGGGTGGCATTCGTTGTGAGAAGTTTTCAGGTTGGATGAAACGTGAAGGCTTTGGTGATGTCGGTCAATTACATGGCGGTGTTGCAACATACGGAAAAGACCCTGTTGCGAAAGGCCAATTATGGGACGGACAAATGTATGTATTTGATGAGCGCTTAACGGTGCCCATCAATCAAGTAGAGCATGTGATTATCGGTCGGGATCATTATGACGGAGAGCCTTGTGAACGTTACATTAACTGTGCAAATCCTGAATGTAACAAACAAATTATCGCATCTGAAGAAAATGAAGCCAAGCATTTAGGTGGCTGTACAATTGAATGTACAAAGCATGAGCGCAACCGCTACATCGTGCGTCATAATTTAACAGAAGAACAAGTAGCCCAAACGATTGAGGCGTTACAAGTTTAAGTATGAACAGCTAGTTAAACATACAAAACAATATTAAATATCTTTCCCTCTACTACCTATATAGAGGTACTTAAAACACTCAGTGTAAGTGTTCGAACTATCCATTTCAAAATCGGACTAGTTTGCTCGCTTACATGGGGTGTTTTTTCTTTTGTAGGAAAAGAGTAAATGACTGTAGCTGTTTAGAGTAAATGATCACAGGGTATTCAAAAAATGTAACCGCATTTAATTAGTGCAAGCTCACAAAGTGTTTTTAAAATAATTAATATAGGAGATGATTGATAATGGCAAACCCACATCTAACCGACCCCACGTAAGAAATATCATACGGGAAAATTCCCAGATCAAGAACAGAACACTCCAGCGCTACAGAATGAAATGAGCCCCAAACCTGACTGTGGAGAAGAATCATATAAAGGATACAATCGTCTGGAAGGGCGCAATGCCTTAATTACCGGAGGCGATTCTGGGATTGGTCGTGCCGCTGCTATTGCCTACGCACGCGAAGGGGCGAATGTGGCCATTCAATTCTTCCCGGGCGAAGAGGAAGATGCCAACGAAGTCAAAACATTAATTGAAAAAGAAGGCAGAAAAGCACTACTGCTACCATATGATTTACGGGAAGATGGTACTGCGACAGAGATTGTTACAAAAACAGTGGAAGCCTTTGGTGGATTGGACCTGCTGGTATTAAATGCTGCGCAACAAATCGCACAGCCATCTCTAAGTGACCTAACAATCAACCAAGTGCAAGACACTTTCAAAGTAAACATCATCAGCATGTTCGAGACCGTCAAAGCTGCTGAAGAGCATCTGAAGCCAGGAAGTGCAATTATTACCACCACATCAGTTCAATCTTTCGATCCATCCTCATCTCTCATGGATTATGCCGCTACAAAAGGTGCGATAAGCAACTTTATGGTATCCCTGTCCTCGTACTTTGCTTCTAAAGGTGTCCGTGTCAATGGTGTCGCACCTGGCCCGATTTGGACGCCGCTTCAGTTGGATAACGGGAAATTAGAAGGAGAAATACCTGAGTTTGGTCAAAATACTCCTCTCGGCCGTGCGGGACAGCCAGTAGAGCTTGCACCCGTTTATGTTCTTCTGGCCTCGGATGAAGGAAGCTATATCACCGGTCAGATATATGGGGTGACAGGCGGCAAGCCAATAGATTTGTAAGCTTAGGTATGTGATAAATAGACTCCCTCGAAATCAGTGATGTTTCTTAGACTACTACTTTAATAGGGCAAGGGAACGGATATTAGTTAGTAAACAAATAGACCTAAGATATCCCAACTCGACAATGAATATTTGTATGGAATAATGTAGGAGGTAACAGTAGCTATCGTTATCAGGGAGGATAATAATAATCCTGCAAAATGAACTTTCTAAAGCTATTTAGAGTAGTACCATGAATTTAAACTTCGTCTCTTCTATAAGGCGGAGTTTTTATTTTTTTGAATGGATAATTTACTTATAATTGGAACTTATACTCATTTTGACCGTATTAGAGTAAACGGACTATGTCAGTTAGAAGAGCTACATATAAAAAAGGAGAAAATGATATGAATATTTATTTAGTACTATTACCAATGGTTAGTATGTTGATAGGTTTGTATTTAGTTTGTTTGGGACTCTGGGAATTAAGAGTTGGCATAGATAGGAAAAGATTTATAACCTTCTCATTTACAGGGCTATTTTTGATTTTTATATTACCGAATATGTTTAGTTTTTTAAATGTAATGGTTAATAACTTCTAATAAATATCTATTAGCGAATTGATTTATGGGGGCTTTACTTCCATATGGAGTAGAGTTTTTTCTACTAAAAGTAGCGGAGCAGGATAGTTGGACAAACCCAACGTTCAAAAGGCTTATTCTTTATATTTGAAAGGTTTCATTTAAATCATCGGGTTGCATTTTCTCATTCAATATCAGATGAAATTAAGGAATTAGAAGCCCAGTTACTTGAAATGCGGGCGAGATGTACTTTATTAACTGTGTCACCAGAGAATTTAGAGCAAAGAATAATATGTAGAAGAAATCCTCATGAATGGGAGGGGAAAACCTCAAAAGAAATGAAATTGGCATGTGAATTATTATTAGAACAACAACCAGCGTATAGGAGTCAAGCAGCAAATTCAATCATTCCTACAATTGAAATAAATACTGATAATAAAGATTGGGAATCCTACGCAAAACAAATTTACTTATTTAACGAATTGCTGCTTTAGTGCGGCAAGCATTTCAAGAACCTTCCCAAAAGAAGCTTAAGAACGTTTGTGCTTTGACTAAAAAATAAATTTGTTAAATGACACACTTATAGGGGCCGAAATATGGATAATATAATAAAAAAACTAGCTGAATTGGAAAATGAATTAAAAAAGCCATTTCCTACTAAGGATATTAATAAAATATGTGAGGATTATCGAACAGAATTTTTGAATTTACCTGATGTGGTAGATTTCTATGAAGATTTTCGTTACTACTGTGTGAACATATCAGGAACGTTAAGTTATGTTTTAGGCGATGTAATAAATCAAATTCCAGAGGGACAAATTGATATGCTATATAAGTCTTTTTTTGAATACTATAATCAATATGAATTTTTGGAAGGCCAAATAGCAAACTATCATCATTTTTTTCAAGAATATAAAACCCATGAACAAACGAGAAAATGGTTATTACAACTGTTGTCAAATAACCACTATCCATTTAAACGACAGAATCTATACACAAAAATAAATTTGAAATGAACTTGAAAATTTTTGTTATAGTTAGCCCATTCTGGATTATGTTTTCTGACGCAAGATCCACCGATATATGATAAACACCCTCATAGTTGTAATTATGAGGGTATTCGCTAATTATTTGACCAATGCTAGTAAAAACTGGTCTCGATCCGTTTCTTCCTGCATTTTACTATCTACTAACATCGCACCTGATTGAACTTTTGTCCTGTCATTGTCCACAAGGAATTGCATATTGACCTTTGTAACTTTATTATCAATGGAGCAATCTCCTTCGAACTCGACTACATCCTGTCTTTTCTGTGTTTCAAAATAAACCCAATACGGATTTTCGCAGGCAGCAGCAAAGCCATTTTCTAATGTTTTTGTACTATTTTCATAAGAATAGTTTTTTACATATGTAATATATTCATTGTCTGTAATATCCTTTTGTGGACCATAGAAGTACCAAAACACCCCTAAAATACCGATGGGTACAATCCACAATATATTCCTTTTACTTAATTTCCCCATACCTTTCCTCCCCCTTTATGAGAATATTTTAACATCTTCCTCCGCATTTTTGCTAGCTTACGATAATATTTTCTAAAGAGAGAGTTGTTTCTGTTGATTTCACATATTTTGAATTCATTCGTTAGATATGATAACGTTAGCTGGTAGAATGATATGCTACTACTAATGGTTGGATTGAGGAGGTTTTTTCATGCATAAAAGAAGACGTGGCTTTCTCGTATTTCTTGTGCTGATTTTAATGGGTTTGCTCTTTTTTATCGGTATGAAGATGAGACCAGCCACACAAACGACTAGAAATTCGGAGTCACCCCCAGTCCAAGAGCATAGCGATACTGCTACTGAGGGCGGCGATACCGGAAATCTTGACGTAGTCATTCAGGAAATTGTCAACCTAGCGGGAGAAGGGAAAGTACCTGATGTGCCATTTACCGCAGGGGAATCAGATAGTCGTACGGTTCATCAGCAATGGGGGGACCCTCAGCAAGTAATGGAGACCGCTAATGCACAATACGAAGATTTTCTTCAACAAGAGATAACGATTGGCTTTCAACGTACAAAAGCTTTCGATATCCGTTCGTTTAAAGCAAATATAAGGAATATTCATTTAGCAGATATTAAAAATAAGTTAGGCGAGCCGGATGAGGTCCGCTATTATCAGGATACAAAGACCGATCAAATTATTTTGGTGTATCAAGTGAACGCCAACTATCAACTAAAGTGGATTTTGCCAAAGCCGACTGACAATGAGGCCAATCCTGCTGTTCATCACATCTCTGTCTATACAGAAATAACGGATGAGATAGCAGAGACGATCAACCAGATGACATTGGATGAAAAGCTTGGTCAAATGATGTTTGCGGGTGTTTCAGGCACATCCCTTCAGCAAGAGACTAAAAGTTTGATTCGTGATTACAAGATTGGAGGATTGATTCTTTATGCCAATAATCTTGAAACACCACAGCAAACGGTCTCACTGATGAATGATTTGATGACAGCGAATGGGACTAATCGACTGCCACTATTCTTGGGAACTGACCAAGAAGGGGGGAAAGTAGTCAGATTACCGGGGCCGTTAAAAAATTTCCCGACGAACCAAAAGATTGGGCAAATCAATCAACCACAATTCTCCTATGAGATTGGAAAATTGTTAGGGGAACAATTAAAGGCATTTGGCTTCAACCTAGACTTTGCCCCTGTCATGGATGTGAACAGCAATCCGAACAATCCGATTATTGGGGATCGTTCGTTTTCTAATAAGCCTGATATCGTTAGTCAATTAGGTATTCAGACCATGCAAGGTTTAGAAAGTCAGCAGGTGATTCCGGTCATCAAGCATTTCCCTGGTCATGGTGATACATCAGTAGATTCTCACTTAGAGCTTCCTAAAGTGTCGAAAAGTCTTGACGATTTAAATAAGCTGGAGCTTATTCCATTTAAAGTGGCCATTGATAAGGGTGTTGATGTGGTGATGGTCGGCCATATTTTATTACCTAAAATCGATCAACAATTCCCTTCATCGATGTCGAAGGAAATTATTACTGGGCTATTAAGAAATCAGCTTGGCTTTGATGGGGTTGTAATGACCGACGATATGACGATGAAAGCCATTACGAATCATTTTAGTATCGGGCAAGCTACTGTAGATTCTGTGAAGGCGGGAAATGATATTATTTTAATTGCCCATGAATTCGCCAATGTCACAACGGCCATAGATGCATTGAAGGCAGCCGTAAAGAACGGAAAAATCTCAGAGCAGCAAATTAATGACAGTGTCCGTCGAATCATTCAGCTGAAAGAAAAATATCAGCTTGTGAATCATCCGGTATCAGCAGTGGATCTGAAGAAGCTCAATGCTCGTATGGACCAATTATTAAATACGTATATGAAATAAAAGAGAAAGGGATATACATATCGATATGTATGTCCTTTTTTGTGAATGATAGAGAAGGGTGAAGGCATGGATAAGGAATTCAAATTAGCTAGCCAATTATTAACTTTGCTAGATGCTGAGCAAAGATGGTTTACCTTAGCAGAGGTTGAACAAAGTTTACATATTTCTGATAAAACGATACGAAAGTTAGTGGAGGAGATTAGTTCGCAATTGCCATCAACGATGACCATTGAAGTGTCTAGAGGAAAGGGCATTTTTCTACAACGTGATGGGCGCAGTACAACGGTTAGTGAAGTGATTGCCAGCATGTTCAGGCAAACAACCTTTTATCAACTTATGGATGTATTGTTTACAAATGAGGATCACTGCTCAATGGAGGAGCTTGCGGAAGCCATGTTTATGAGCACTTCCTCTTTGAAGAAATTGATTATGCAATTAAATAATGATGATTTAAAGCCATATCAATTACGAATTTCATACTCGACGCCAGCAGTAAAGGGAAATGAATTGAATATCCGCTATTTTTATTGGAAATTTTATGGGGATGCTTACGAGTTTACGGGGTGGCCATTTACGAATAGTGACTTTGATGTTATTCATCAATTAATCACAACTATAGAGAATGAAAAAAATATTGTTTATTTCATCAATTCCAAAAGGAAATTATCCTTTTTAGTAGCAATTGTTCTGGAACGAATAAAAAAAGAGAACTACGTAAAAATGAATGACGGTCATTACCTGTGGGAAAAAGGTATTTTCTATGGGCCCGTAAAAAAACTTGCGAAGACACTGGAAGAAAGATTTTCAATGGAATTGCCAAATAATGAATTGTTTTTCCTGCAAGCGCTATTTAGTCTAAGCCAATATCATTATTATGAAGGGTCAGAGATGACACCACAGAAAGAAATCGAATTATACAAGAATAGAGAAGAAGATCAAATGGGCCAGCAGCTATTAGCTTTATTGGCAGAGGCTTACCCGAATTTAAATAGGAATGAGCGATTTATTTTGGAAGTATATGAGTTCCTTGACAAGCTTTTAATCGATAATGCCATTCCTGAATGGATGATGATTTCAAAAAGTAATTTAACCGCGTATGTTCACCATGAGTGTCAGCAAATTTATCAAGATATGGAGACGTGTCTGCACAAGTGGCAATTAATCTATCCTTCTGTTCGATATAATGACTATCATCTAACAAAATTAACATTACTTGTTCGTTCTGGCCTTAATTATAAAAGTAAAAGTGCTTTTTTGGTCATTGGTGAGGAGTTTTCAATCCGCCATTATATAGCGAATCTAATAAAAAATGAAATAGGGGATCAACTGATTATTAATACGTCCATTTTGAAAGGACTTACTGACGAAATGGTCCAGCAGCAACAGATTGATTTTGTTATTAGTAATTTCCCTGTTGACCTAAAGACTGTGCCAGTTGTCATTATTTCAACGATTCCTTCCAAAAGAGATTTAGATAACATACGGAAAGAATTACTTCAGTAATTTGGTCAAATATTTTCCGTACACAACGTAATAATCTGGTCTAGTTGATCATCGTAAAAAAATCTTATACTCATAGTAGTTTCTGGACGGATTCCTTTTAAGAGGAGTCGGTTTGGAAATAGCTATGGGTATTTTTTGATGGTAAATGAAAACGGTTACCTAATGGATTGTAGATAAATTTTATGACTTGGAGGAATAGAAATGAGTAGGCATTTAAGTGCAAAAAAGGGAGAAATAGCTGAAAGGGTATTACTTCCTGGTGATCCTTTACGTGCAAGGTTTGTAGCGGAACATTTTTTAGAAAATGCATTTTGCTATAACGAAGTAAGAGGGATGTATGGCTACACGGGGATGTACAAAGGTGTGCCGATATCTGTTCAAGGGACAGGGATGGGCAATCCGTCGATGAGTATTTATGGTACTGAACTGGTAAACGATTATGGCGTGAAGCAAATGATTCGTATCGGCACATGTGGTGCGATGCAAAAGGAAATTAATATCCGTGATATCATCCTCGCCCAAGCAGTATCCTCAGACAGTAATTTGACGGAGAAAATTTTCTTAGGCAATAATTATGCGCCTACAGCAGATTTTTCTTTATTAATGAAGGCGTATCAGCAGGCACAAGGTAAAAAAGGAAATGTCTTTGTAGGCAATATATATAACTCGGATGAATTTTATCGTGAAACATTAGACAGGCTTCACAAGTTTATGGAATTCGGTGTGCTAGGGGTAGAAATGGAGAGCACAGCGCTCTATACGCTAGCTGCTAAATATGGGGTAAAGGCATTATCCATTTTGACGGTAGGGAGTCAATTACTCACAAATGAATGCTTAACACATGAGGAAAGCGAAAAGTCCTTTTATGAAATGGTGGACGTTGCTTTGACTACCATTATCGATGAATAGTGCCGTGTAAATGGGTAGAAGGACAGCAAGAAAGTGATGAATGTCATTTTGTCTGGATAGCAGTGGAGGGTATTGAAAATGGTAGCTCCATTGCTATGGTAGATTTAGCTAATTTAACGCCCGAAAAACGTCTAGGCTGATCCAGTGGACAAGCTAGGATTCGTTAAATGTTGATGGTACACGTGGAAAGTTACGGAGGGGAATAGATGCATTATTTAATTTCTATAGTAGGTTTACTGTTAGTTTTATTTTTAGCATGGGTTGCGAGTAATAATAAGAAAAAGATTAAGTATCGTCCAATCATTGTGATGATTGTCATCCAGCTTATACTAGGATTTCTTCTGATTAAAACAAGTATCGGAGAATTATTAATTAAAGGATTTGCTGATAGTTTTGCCAAATTACTAGAGTATGCAAACGAAGGGACCAATTTTGTATTCGGTGGGATAGCTAATGAAGGAGCGCATACTTTTTTCCTGTATGTGTTAATGCCCATTGTTTTTATGTCCGCAATAATCGGAATATTGCAACATTATAAAATCCTTCCGTTTATTATCAAGTATATTGGTCTATTACTAAGTAAAATCAATGGAATGGGAAAACTAGAATCTTATAATGCGGTCGCTGCAGCTATAGTAGGACAAAATGAAGTATTCATCTCGGTGAAAAACCAAATTGGATTTTTACCGAAGCACCGTCTCTATACATTATGTGCTTCTGCGATGTCAACTGTATCGATGTCAATTGTTGGTTCCTATATGACGATGCTAGAGCCCAAGTATGTAGTCGCCGCCTTATTATTAAACTTATTCGGTGGTTTTATTGTCGCCTCTATCATTAACCCGTATGAAGTGAAGGCGGAGGAAGATATAATCGAAGTGCAAGAAGGCGAAAAGCAAACATTTTTTGAAATGCTAGGCGAATACATTATGGATGGTTTTAAAGTAGCCATTATAGTTGGCGTTATGTTAGTAGGCTTCGTTGGGTTAATTGCCCTTATTAATGGTCTGTTTAATGGCATATTCGGCATCTCGTTCCAAGGTATCTTAGGGTATGTTTTTGCGCCAATTGCCTTTCTTATGGGTGTACCTTGGCATGAAGCGGTTAATGCGGGTAGTATTATGGCGACAAAGCTTGTGGCCAATGAATTTGTTGCTATGCTGGACTTCGTTAAAATCCAAGATAGCTTTAGTGAACGTACGGCAGCCATTGTATCTGTATTCCTTATATCCTTTGCAAACTTTGGCTCCATTGGGACTATCGTAGGTGCCGTAAAAGGGCTACATGAAAAGCAAGGCAATGTGGTTGCGCGCTTTGGATTAAAATTGCTCTATGGCGCTTCACTAGTCAGTGTTTTATCGGCAATCATTATCGGTATTGTATTTTGATCGATTAACTATAAAAATAATGAAGGCTTTAAGACGAGACACACCTTGATAGTTTACCTATTAAGGTGTTTTTATGATGGCGGTGTACGATTGAACATAGAAGTATTTAATACTTAATGAATATGTAAGGAATGAGAAAGAAAAAAGTGATGATTGACAGCTACAATGAAAATAGATTGAAAGATTGGTGAGAAGATAAGGAGGCTATAGGAAATGGGCATGATGATAGGGATTATTACAGGTGCAATAATAGGGGTTGTTTTATTATGCATCAGCTTCATATTATTTTGGATAGGGAAGAGAAAGCAAGAAGAAAACCGATATGCAATATGGGTGATGGTTGCAGGTTTATTAGCGTTAATTACTTCTGGGAGCAATGCTTTAAACTATTTCTTATGAGGAAGTGGGACCAAAAGGGCGGTATCTATGTATCGCCCTTTGATGTGTACCACCTAAAATGCCCTAATTATTGAGGGAATTTAAAATGTACCTTATGTTCTTTTTCATCCCAAATAAGATGCGCATTGAAGGTTTTTTGTCCCTTTTTAAACCCTTTGATCATGTCTGTTTCACCAGTGGCAAGTAGCTTTCTTACATTTGTCTGTGAAATGGTTTTACTGAGAATTTTCTTTGAAACTGAGATTTTACAGTTGGCAGTTTTATAGTTTGAACAGCCGTAAAAAGTACCATGATCTAGGATAGAGCCATCGCAAAGAATACACTTTCCGACAACAGTTTTTTCTTTTTTATATTTCTTTTGATAAGGATTATTGGCACTGATTTTGTTGACTTCCTTTTGATCGAATGCCCATACTTTTTCACGTTCATGCGCATCTGTAATCAATTTATAGGTGAGCTTTTTTACTTGCTCCATAAATGCTTGAGGAGAAGCATGTCCTTCACCAATTTCAGATAGTCGCTGCTCCCATTTTGCGGTCATCGAGGGTGATGTCAGTAGGCTGTTTTCACCTAATGCTTCAATTAATAACATACCTTTAGATGTAGCAAATACTTGATTTTTCTTTATTTCAATATAGTTTCTGTCTTTGAGTGTACCAATAATGCCGGCTCGTGTTGCTTCAGTTCCTAATCCTTCCGTTTTAGATAAAACCTTTTCTAACTCAGCATCATCTAGGTGTTTACCGGCTGTTTTCATTAATGTAATTAAATGACCTTCTGTATATCTATTAGGTGGCTGTGTTGCCCCTTTTTTAACGGTAGCTTGAGCCACAGTCCCGAGCTCATTTTCATGAAGAAGCGGAAGCATTTCTTCTTCCTCTTGAGATGCATTTTCTTTAGATAGATAAATGACTTTACGCCAACCCTCCTCGATTTGCTCCTTCCCCTTCGAAATGAACTCAGCTCGTTTATCGACAAGCGAATGAATGGTTGTGTAAGCAAAAATGGCATGGTTATAATGTGCTGCAATGACTTGTCTCGCTACTAAATCGTAAATTTTCTCTTCTTCCATGCTTAGCTTAGCCAGGTTAGGTACTTGATCTGTCACAATGATTGCATGGTGGTCCGTAACCTTCTTCTCGTTAACATATCTTTTGTTATGCATAATTGAGTTTGTTGGGGGAGGAAGAAGGTTTTTATATTTATCTATTTTGCTAAAATTGTTTAATATAGTTGGTAGTGTTTTGGCTTCTTCACTTGTTAAAAATTGCGAATCTGATCTTGGGTATGAAACTAAACCTTTTACATAAAGCTTTTGTAAAATATCAAGAGTTTTTTGTGGCGAAAACTTATAAGACTTATTTGCTGTAGCCTGTAACGCGGACAAATTAAATAACAGAGGCGGTGCGTATTCCTTCGTCTCTTTATTTATTTTCGTTATTTCTACATTTTTATGTAGACAGAAATTAGCAATGGCTATCGCTTGTTTTTCCTCCGATACTCTTGACATATTATTTTTATGCCATTTTGCTTTTAGCATTTTACCTGCGAAATGAAAGACTGCTTCGACTTCCCAAAAAGGTTCTGATTTGAAATTCGCGATTTCATGTTCCCTATGAACAATTAACGCAAGGGTTGGGGTCTGAACTCTGCCAATGGAAAAGACATCTTTGACACCGTTTTTCTTAAGTAGGACCGTATATAATCTCGACGTATTCATGCCAATTAACCAATCTGCGCAGGAACGACTTAATGCTTCGTAATAAATATCCTTCGTTTTCGCTTCGGGCAGTAAATTTGAGAAGCCATTTTTGACCGAGTTTTCCGTTAAGGACGATATCCATAATCGTTTCATCGGTTTGTTTACACCACATACCCTTAAAATGGTACGAATGATTAATTCTCCTTCACGCCCGGCGTCTCCACCGATTATAATTTCTTGAATGTCTGGTCTTTTAACTAGATTTTTTATGATAGTAAATTGTTTATACTTAGATTTAGAAACTTTATATTCAAATCGATCGGGAATAATGGGTAATGTTTCTAATTTCCACTTTTTCCATGTTGGATCATATTCTTCTGGTGTTTTTAATTCACATAAATGCCCAATTGCCCAAGTAATAATGGCTCCATTGGGAAAATATGAGTTGGCTTTGACTTCAAAGTATCCTGTCTTTTTAGTAAAAGAAAAGGGAGCAGCTAACTTGGCAGCCTGATCTGGTTTTTCTGCAATTACTATTTTCATCTATCATTCTCCTGTAACTAATCATTCCAACTCTTGTCATATCATTATAAATTAATATTCAGTATAACGGTTATACCAAACATTTTGTCGATCTATTTGATATTTATTATGAAATCCTTCCTGAGATGGTGATGAAATCTGTTATGAAAATTTAAGGAGAGGGGGATTTATTTTCCCTTCTTTTTTCGTTTTGGACTGTCACCAATAATTCATACCAGTAAAAAAATGGCCTATTGCACGAATTTTAAAAGATGAATCGTATTATGAAAAGAAGGAGGCTCGATAGGAAATATGAAAAAGTTTGCTGGCTTATGTGTTCAAGAGATTGTTCAAACATATAGTGACACCTTAATCCGTATTGCTGTGCATCAGACAAAAAATATGTCTGAGGCGGAGGATATTGTCCAAGAGGTTTATATGACTCTTATGAAACAGAAAAAGCCCTTCGATCATGAAGATCATTTAAAGGCTTGGCTCATCAAAGTAACTTTCAATAAATGTAAGGATTACTTTAAGTCTGCCCTTGTGAAGAAGACGGTACCAATTACCGAAGAAATGTCCTTTATCGCCAAAGAGGAGCAAATGGTGCTTACGGAAATTTTTGAGCTGAATCCAAAAGAGAGAGTCATTGTTTATTTACATTATTATGAAGGCTATACAACTGCAGAAATCGCCAATCTATTAGGAATGAACGTCAACACGATCGGCTCAAAGCTAAGACGGGCACGAATGAAATTGAAAATCATATTAGAAGAAGGGAGTACGGTCTGATGAATGCTTATAAAAACGTGATGAAGCAGATTCATGCTTCCGAAGAATTTAAGATAAAGATGGAAAACGAGATGATGGAATTTCAACAAAAAGAAAAGAGGGTCTTTATGAAAAAAGTACGAATAAGTGTGGGAAGTTTAGTTGCCTGTGCAGTAATAGCGGTAGTCGCTTCTTTAGTCAATGTAAACAATGACACAACAATCGATTTAACAGATAGAATTATGGTGGATCATTCAGCTCCTGCGGCAAGTGCAGTAGTCAATATCGAAGGAGTGATCACAGAAGTTGGAGAAGATGGACTGAGCTTTACGTTGGATAACGGCATGAAAGTAGTCGTTACAGATGAGACGAAATTGGGGATAGATGGTCCAACCGCACCCCCTAAGGAAGAACAATTTTTTGAGCCGACATTTAGAGTAGGTAATCTAATAGGCGGTTTCACGGAAGATAAGACTACAGAGCCAGTAACGGCGGCTGTCATTTATACGAACTGGAATTTTGAGAAACCTATCCGCTGAGGTACAGCCAAAATAACCCCTTATGACAGCATTTACGTACTTCCACAACCCGTATTTTGCTGAAAGATGGAGCAACAGTGACCATCAAGCATTATTTGAACAGGTATGGTCCGTTGTTTGTAAATCTCCATCCAATGCATAAGACATGTACAGGCAAAAAAATACGTAGTGAACCAATAAAGCTGGCATATAGGAAATGTCAGCTTTTAAGATTGCTGAAAGGGGTTATCCAAGTAGGGTCCTTTAATGGTAATACGCATTAACTGAGTCGCCATAAATTTTGGCGTATAGGGCATATCATTTTCTAACCACCAGACGATCACCTCAAGAAAGGCAGCGGCATAAAAACGGATAGCCATCTCACGCGGTACGGTTAATTTTTGATCATCAGGCTCCATCAATTGAATACCACTTGATACAAAATCGATAATTATCTTTTTTAAGCCTGCAGAAAAATAAGGGATATCTTTTTCTGTGAGGTAGACTTTGTAAAGCTTACTATTCAGCGCAATTTGTTCAAACAAATGCATAAATGTCTCATGAGGCTGATCATAATGAGGCAATAAATCAAAATCTCTCTTCTCTTCAAACGTTGGGTGAATACTTCCTACTAATTCATGTAAGATTTCCTCAGAGCTCTGGTACAGTAAATCTAATTTGTCACGGTAATGTAAATAGAAAGTGGCACGGTTCAAGGTTGCCCGTTGAGTAATATCTTGCACAGTAATCTTCTCATAGCCTTGTTCATCTATTAACTCCACTAATGCATCTCTTAATAGTTGGCGCGTTCTTATGACACGAGGGTCCATCTTTTTCGACATTTTTAAGCTCCTTGTATTAAATTTATCGTTTACACAACATAGTAGCCTTACATGTTGTCAATACATCAATTCATGCTCTTATGTTGTTTGCCCTTTTTGAACAGACAGTTATAATTATATTAACGACACGGTGTCGATAATACAACTAGTTGTTAATGTTTTCACGAATTATTCATTTATTTGATTCAGCAATTTTATATCAAACATACGGAAATGTCCCTTTTCTATGGGGGAGGATGTATGCTTGTGATGCTCTTTTTAGAGGGTGTTCAAACATCTGCTGAAGCAAAATGAAGCCTCTAGCTTCTGTAGCGGATTGAAAACATCTGGTGACATTTGCTCGGAGGAAATGGATTGATAATAGAAAGGGAGTTTTATAGATGGGACGTTTAAATGGGAAAGTAGCGATTATTACGGGAGCAGCGATGGGCATGGGAGCTTCTGAGGCAAAGCTATTTGCACAAGAAGGGGCAAAGGTGATTGCAACAGATGTGCAAATCGAGCCATTGAATAACTTAGTGAAAGAAATTAAAGAAAATGGTGGAGATATTATTGGTCTTTCACATAATGTAACGTCTGAGGACGAGTGGAAAGCCGTAATTGCAGAGGCAGTGAAGGCATATGGTAAAGTCGATGTACTAGTCAACAATGCAGGAATTTCATCACCAAAAACGATTGCCAACATGGAAATGGACGAATGGAATAAAGTGATGGATATTAACTTAAATGGCTGTATCATTGGTATGAAATATGTGATTCCAGAAATGCAAAAGGCTGGTGGCGGATCTATTGTCAATATTTCTTCCATTGGTGGAATCGTGGGAATGGCAGGGACAAGTCCTTATACAGCAGCAAAAGGAGCACTTCGGGTGTTATCTAAATCGGCTGCGGTAGAGTATGGGAAAGATCATATTCGTGTAAATTCTGTTCACCCAGGCATCATCGTTACGCCTATGACAGCGCCAACGATGGAAGAAGGGGGCGCTTTACCTTTCTACAAAACCTATACACAGCTACCGTACTTTGGTTCACCAGAGGACGTAGCCTATGGAGTAGTCTTCCTTGCCTCTGACGAATCACGCTTTATGACAGGCGCAGAATTAGTCATTGACGGCGGCTGGACGGCAATTTAAACGAAAATAGCTTGGAAAAACTAGGTTTCACTAATTACATGTGATCCTAGTTTTTTTGCATGTGAGGGAGAGATGGATAAAGTCATCCACAGTTCAAGCATACTCGTCATGAAGTTTTACATACTGGCAAAAAAGTGATGTAGCTATTTTCTAGAAAAAAACCTGTCCAGAAGCATTCGTCCTCCTACTCAAAACCCTCCTTTCGCCTGCAAATTAGCACAAACACCGAGGATGTTTGTGCATATCATAGTGGGGAGTAAGCGTTTTCCTCTTTATATAGAAGAAAGTCAAAACGGAAAATTTCACGAATCTGTGAATATCACGAAAAAAAATTCATAAAAACCTTAACTATTTCATACGAAATCCGTATAATAAATCAAACAGTACGAAAATTGTCCATATTTCTCAGTAAATTGCGCGAATTTTTTAAATTGTATTGACGTAGGAATCGATAATTTGTACACTGTGTACAGTCAATTGTTTTTTGGAGGAATACAATTAATTTGAAAAAGTTAGGATTTGATAGATATGATCGTGTGTAAATTTGGTGGAACATCTGTAGCAAACGCAGAACAAATTCAAAAAGTAGCAAATATTGTGAAATCTAATCCGGCACGTAAAATCGTTGCCGTTTCAGCACCAGGTAAACGATCTGGTGACGATATAAAAGTAACCGATCTATTAATACAATTAGCAACTGCCGCGTTACAACATGAAGATACCGAAGACAAATTGCATATTGTAGTCGATCGTTTTCGAGCAATTGCAGATGGTTTAGGGTTAGATGATGCCATTTGTGACGTGATTGCGGAAGATTTACGTGAACGTGTACAAGGTGACAAAACAAACGTGGAATTATTCATTGATAGCATTAAAGCAGCAGGTGAAGATAATAACGCCAAGCTTATTGCCGCTTATTTTAATGCAATTGGAATGCCCGCACGCTATGTAAGTCCTAAGGATGGATTAGTGGTCAATGATTTACCTGAACGAACATTTGCTTTACCCGAAGCGTATGCTAATTTAGCCCCTTTAAAACACACAAAAGAAATTATTGTGTTCCCAGGGTTCTTCGGTTACACTAAAGCGGGCGTATTGCGGACATTTGACCGCGGAGGCTCTGATATTACTGGCTCCATTTTAGCAGCAGCTGTTGAAGCGGAGTTATATGAAAACTTTACGGATGTGGATTGTGTGTTCTCCGCGAATCCGAAGGTTGTCAATGATCCAGTGGAAATTAAAGAAATTACGTATCGCGAAATGCGCGAATTATCATATGCAGGCTTTTCAGTGTTCCATGATGAAGCATTAATGCCTGTCTACAAGATTGGGGTGCCCGTTAACATAAAAAATACAAATAATCCATCAGCCCCAGGTACTCGTATCGTACCAAGTCGTCCTGCAACAGGTCGTCCCGTTACAGGTATCTCGGCAGACAGTGGTTTTTCAACTTTATATGTCTCTAAATATTTGATGAATCGTGAAGTAGGCTTTGGACGAAAGCTACTACAAATTTTAGAAGATGAAAATATTTCTTATGAACACACACCTTCTGGCTTAGACGATATTTCAGTCATTATGCGTTCGAATCAGATATCACCTGATAATGAAGAGCGTATTATTAGTCGAGTGAAAGAAGAGCTACATGCTGAATATGTAGAAATGCGTCATGGTTTTTCGATGATCGTGATTGTTGGTGAAGGTATGCGCCATAACACAGGTCTAGCTGCGCGTGCTGCTACAGCGATTTCAAGAACCGGCGCAAACATTGAAATGATCAATCAAGGCTCTTCTGAAGTAAGTCTCGTTTTTGGAGTACTTCAGGAATTTGAAAACCGCATTTTACAGGCGTTATATGAAGAATTTTTTGCCCATGCGAAAGCTTAATGACACAATTATCACTAATCCAAGGGTTCCATACTTGGATTAGTGTTTTCTTTTTGCTAAGAATACGGTAAAATCGAGGGCATACATAGTTGGGAGGGTTTTTCGTGAAGAATTTAACGATTGGTATGCTTTTTTCGGTTGTTGGGATACTTTTTGTCTGTTTAACGATTATGGATATTTTACCGTCATCGACAAAAACAATGAAAGTAGTTTACATAGCTATTGGTTGGGTCTTTATCATCATTGGCTCCGTAATCCGCTTTAAAAATCTTAAACAAAAGCAGTAACAACACGTCAAAATGGAATTGTGGCAACAGGCAAACTTATGATACAATTTCAAAGAAAATAAATAATTTGAGTATTATGAAGTTGTTATTCTGTACAAACGTTCAGAAGGTTCAAATTTTAATAAAGAATCGACAGTACAAATTCTTCTTTGTAAGAATTTGTTTTTTTATGTTCATAATCTATTTATCGTCAGGAGGCGATTGAATGCCCATACTTTCAAAGGATCATATTCAAATTTCTGACCAATATGTAGCACTTCAAGCGGTTTCACCTATGAAGGTTGTATCTTCTGCTATGCATAATCCAGGCTTTGGTTATTTTACTCATCTGATGAATCGGACTGTGCCCATTACGTATGATGATCGACAGCCACATCGTGATTTACAGCATTTTTTGCAGGCGCATGATTTTCCAGTCGATAACACAGTGGCGATGATGACGGCAGTCCAAGCCAAATTTGCGACCATTCGTGATTTTACATATGAAGGTATTCATCTAGTCATTATGATTACTGCGGGTCTAGGCAATGCCGTAGATATTACACGTGCTTTTCATCGTGCGGAGCAATACCATGCAGGAACGATTAATACATGGGTGCTTATTAACGGGAGATTGTCTGATGAAGCGTTATTTCAGGCTATGATTTCGACAACGGAGGCGAAGGTGAAGGCGTTAGCGGATGAAGGTATAACTGATCCTACAACAGGCACGCAAGCAACCGGAACATCCACTGATAGCTTACTCATTGCTGCTACAGAAGAAGGGGACTACCATCAATATGCCGGTCCTATCACAATGCTAGGCAAGGTCATTGGCTACGGTGTCTATGAAACGATGCGTGAGGCTATTCGTAAATACAAAAAGGATAAAGAGGAGAAGGCGTTATGATTGCCATAGTGATTGCCTGTATCATAGGAATTATATTCGATACTTTAGTAGGAGACCCTCCGAAGCTTCCGCATCCTGTGCGATGGATTGGCAAGCTGATTCAATCACAAACAGCTTTATGGAATCAAGGCAAATGGCGGAAACTGCGTGGTATGGTGATGGCACTTGCCGTTGTAGGGACAACGATGTTTGTGGTCACACTTATTTTACTACTCAGCTATCAGGTAAGCTTGATTTTTGGTGTTTTAGTCGAAGGGCTTCTAATAGGTATTGGGCTTGCACAACGTAGCTTAAAGGAGGCGGCACTGGCAGTTTATGAGCCCCTTGTAAAAGGTGATTTTGCGGAAGCGCGCGTCAAGTTATCATGGATTGTTGGGCGTGATACAGAAAAGCTGGGGGAAGATGAGATTGTGCGTGGTGTAGTAGAGACCGTTTCAGAAAATACAAGTGATGGAGTGACCGCCCCACTATTTTATGCCTTTTTATTTGGTGCTATCGGTTTATGGGGCTACAAGGCTGTCAATACGTTAGATTCCATGGTCGGCTATAAAAATGAAACATACAAAGATTTTGGCATGTTTTCTGCCAAACTTGATGATGTCCTGAATTTTATTCCAAGTCGTATTACGGGCTTTCTTATCGTGCTAGGTACAAAAAATGAAACGAGTTACTCATTTGGACAACGATTAAAGCGTTGGGCGCAAGACGCTAAAAAGCATCCTAGTCCAAATAGTGGTTATTTAGAGGCCGCAACAGCAGTGCAGCTTGGCGTCCAACTAGGTGGGAAAAATACTTATCAAGGCGTTGTTTCGCATCGGGCGATTATGGGAGAAAAATTAGTTCCGTTAACAAAGGAACATATAATGGCATCTATTATTCATATGCGTATTGCCATGGTGCTCTTTACGCTTGTCATGTTAGCAGTGGAGGTGTTCATTTATGCTATTACCTAATCACGGAGCAAATCCGCAAAATGTTTATCAGCAATTAGGTTTAACGATGCCTGAAGAGGTATATGATTTTAGTGAAAATGTCAATGCGGCAGGACCACCATCCTTTGTCGAGGCACGTTGGCGTACATTTTACCCGCTCATTCAACGCTATCCAGATCCAGATGGAGAGCCTTTTCTATCAAAGGTTGCTGCTTTTCATCAAGTGGCGAAGGATATGGTTTTACTAGGCAACGGGGCGTCAGAGCTCTTTAGTGTTATTGCGAGACGTTATGCGCAAAAGCGCGTTATTGTCGTCCATCCTACTTTTTCAGAATATGAGCGAACATTGCTAGCCGCAGGAGCTATTATTATTCCGGTTTTGGTGACGGACTTTATCCAATACACATTGCCAATGGAACGACTTAAACAAGAAATGGTGGAAGCGGATGCACTTTATATTTGTACACCGAATAATCCAACAGGTGTATTGCCCAAAAAGGAAGTTTTACTAGCGTTATTAGAGCATGGTCGTGCTGTCAAATGTGAGCTTGTCATCGATGAAGCCTTTATGGATTGGGTCGATGAGGCGAATTCTCTCATGCATGAAAGTATGGAAAATTCACATGTCCTCGTTGTGCGTTCGATGACTAAAATGTACGCAATACCTGGCTTACGTCTTGGCTATTTAGTTGCTCATGCCTCTATTGTCAGTGAGCTAAAGGACATGCTGCCCCATTGGAATTTAAATGCCTTTGCACTGGTCATTGGTGCAGGCTGTTTGGATGAGCAGCAATATAGTCAGCAGGCAATTGCCTATGCGACAACGCAAAGAGAGCAGTTGCATCGTTATTTACAAGAAAACGGCTGTGTTGTCACTAATAGTGTGACGAATTACGTGTGCTTTTCCTTGCCAAAGGAACAGCAGTCGGATGCCTTTTTTACGTATTGTTTAGCACAAGGAGTTGTCCTGCGTCATACGAAAAACTTTAAAGGGTTACAGGGCGAATGGTTTCGTATTGGGATTAAAGATATTGCGGCCATGACGTATTTACATAATTGTCTGCAGGCGTGGTTTAACGCAAATAAGGGGAGAGAAAAGTGACAACTTTTTATCTAGTAAGACATGGGGAAACACAATGGAATCAGGAGCAAAGACTACAAGGATGGTTGGACTCTCCGTTAACGGACAATGGTAGGGAAGCGGCTGCTAAATTACAGCAGCAACTACAGTTAATCCCATTTGCGGCAGCTTATTGTAGTTCAAGTGGTCGTGCGAAGGAGACGATGGATATTCTGACGGCTCATCGCCAATTACCGGTTTACTATGAGGATAATTTACGGGAAATTTTTTTAGGGAATTGGCAAGGTAAGCGAATTGAGGACATTTTGATGACAAATGGGCTTGATTATGAATTGTATACGAAATACCCTGCGCAATTTATCGCAACCCATACGGAAAGTTTTGGCGCTGTCACAGAAAGAGCGATGTATACGTTGAAAAAAATAGCGGAGCAACATCGTGATGAGCCTATTTTGATCGTTTCCCATGCGGTGACGATTAAATGCATGATTAATGCTATTTTACAACGCAATATTAGTGAGCTTTGGACAGCTCCTTATATTCATGGGACAAGTGTCACCGTGATTGAACGTCAGGGACAGCAGTGGGTAATCCAAGAGATTGGTACTCTACATCATTTACAATAGGAGGTATTACGAATGCCCCTCATTTTTATTACTGGTGGTGTGCGTAGTGGCAAATCTCATTTTGCAGAACAAGCCGCCATACAGCACTTCCAAGCACAGCCTAATATAGAAAAACGTTTAATATATATAGCTTCTGGTATTGCTTTGGATGATGAAATGGAGAAGCGAATTGATCGTCATCAAGCTGATCGACTAGCCCAGCCAATAAAATGGTTAACAGTGGAGGCCCCTTATGACATCGCACCCGTATTTGAGACACTCAAGGATGGGGATGTAGTGCTATGGGATTGCGTCACTACTTGGCTGACGAATGCTTTTTATGAAGGTTATGATTGTGGAGCACCCTGTGTAACGAAGCCTGGCTGTTTAGCATCTAAGCTTCGAACTGTTAAACAGGCCATTCAATCCCTGCAAACGAAGAACGTGACATTATTAGTGGTGTCGAATGAGCTGTTTGATGAGCCACCTTATCAGAACGAAGAGGTGGAGCTGTATCGAAGAACATTAGGACAGCTCCACCAATGGTTCGTAGCGTCGGCCCAAGTGGCGTATGAAATGAATTATGGTATCGTAAAGAGATGGAAATAATCGAGAAGGAAGGCAAGACGATGAAAAGTTTTTGGCATAGCCTGCTGTTGGCATTTCAATTTTTTACGGTTTTGCCCGTACATAAGGAATTACCTTTAACAAGGTCAACGATTACAGGGATGTTTGCTTGCTTGCCATGGCTAGGGGCATTGATGGGCACAACTGTAGCCGGAGTTCTTTACTGCCTTACACAATGGACGGCTAGTAGCGAGGTCATGCTTGCCTTTATCGTTATCGGGCTGTTTGCTTTATGGACAGGCGGTTTACATTTGGATGGCTTTATTGATATGGGAGATGCATATTTTTCTTATCGCGATCGGGACAAACGACTTGAGATTTTAGATGATCCTCGGGTTGGTGCTTTCGGAGTGCTATCAATACTTTTTTTGTTATTTGGGAAATTTGTCGTTTTACATGAGCTTTTTGTGCAAAATAAATTTGCACTATGGATGGTCGTATTCATTCCTTTTTTAACAAGGGTCGGCATGAGCTTTTATTTTATGTCACTTAACTGTTCAAAGGAAAAAGGCCTTGCCTATTTCTTTCAGTCGCATATCAACGTGAAATTATTAAAAATAATGATGCTACTGTCTCTTTTATTGGTCATGCCGGTTGTGCTGATCATCACAAAGTTCTCGATGCTACCAATACTATTAGTGATCGTTTTAGCATTTGCGCTCGTTATTTTTCGACAATTTACATTGCGTAATTTTGGCGGTGTCTCGGGTGATCTACTAGGTGCATCGATTGAAGGGGTGGAGGTTGTTCTATGGGTGACATTGTTACTGTGTGCTTAATGCGGCATGCGCCCACAAAGGCCAATTTAGAAAAGCGTTATTTGGGGTGGACGGACGCACCATTAGCTGATATCTCCAAGCTCTCTGTAGTGGATGCAGGTGTCGAAAAGGTATATGGCAGCGATTTACAACGCTGTCGAGTCACAGCCGCCCATTATTTTCCGAATGCTAGCTATGAAGCAGATGAACGGTTTCGTGAATCCAATTTTGGTGAATTTGAGGGGAAAACCTATGAGGAGTTAAAGAAGGATGCTCGTTACCGTGCATGGTTGGATGACCCTATTCATTCGCCACCGCCACAAGGCGAGGCTTTTGATGATTTTGTGGCAAGAGTGGTAGAAGGCTTCAACCATTTACCAAAGAATGAGGATTGCTATGTTTTAGTCGTTCATGGCGGGGTGATTCGTGCCTTACTCGTTGCCTATGCGCCAATAGAGCAGCCGTTTTGGTCATACCAAGTGCCACATGATCATCAATTTAATTTAACATTTACTAGAAAGGCTTGGGAGGAGGGAGCTAGATGCATGTTTTTATCGGAGGCGCCTATAGCGGAAAAACCGATTATGTAATGCGTTTATATGAACAACACGAGGTGGTACTTATCGATGGCGAACTACCGGATGTTGCACCAGCCTGTGAAATCCTAGTCATTCAACATATGGAGAAATGGCTTATGACACAAAACCTTGAGGAAGATGAGCTGGTCGTACAATCCGCCCTCACTAAGTTATCAGCCCTTGCCCAACATTGTTCGCTGGCACTTATTGTGACAGATATGGGCCGCGGTGTTGTACCGATGGAAAAACAAGCACGTTTATTACGTGATACATGTGGCCGCCTATACCAAGCATTATTTGCTGAAGCGGAGCAAGTTGTGCGTATTTGGTACGGGATTGGCGAGCAACTCAAGTGAGGTCAACATACTAACGGAAAAGAGGAAATGCAATGGATCGACAAAAATTAATGAAATGGATACTAACGGCTATGGTAGCGGCCATTTGTGCTGTAGGAGCCGCCATTAAAGTACCCGCTTTTATTTCAACGGCAGCTCTTGATTCAGCACCTGCCTTTTTAGGTGTGGTCTTTTTATCGCCATTATTAGCTGGGGTAGCTGGTCTCATTGGTCATTTTATTAGCGCATTAACTGCTGGCTTCCCACTTGGCCCACTCCATGTAATTATTGCTATAGAAATGTTTATCGTTGTCTGGATTTTTGGGGTCATGCATAAAAAAGGCATGCATGTATGGAAATGGCCAGTTGCCCTCATATTAAACGGCATCGTAGCACCACTGCCATTTTATTTTATTATCAGTCCTGCCTTTTTCTGGGGTGCTTTAGCGAGTATTTTCATAGCAACCGCTATTAATTTAATGATTGTCGCGGTAGTCATGCCCATTCTGTCAAAAGTTTTTGTGCGTAAGGCAGGTCGAGTTTAGTGAGAAATGCTATGAAAGTGGGCGGATTAATTGCGACAATGGATAATGCGGCAGCCATCGGGGAAAAGCCACAAGATATTGTGCCGGCATCCGATCAATTGACAGCCTATATGACAGCTCGTGTGACATTTCTAGAACAGCTGGCTGCACAGGCACTTCCTGTTCAAATTCTACTTGCTAATTTTTCAGGGGATGCGGCATGGTCACGCTATGAAAGTGGCATTCAGCAAGTGTTCGAGGAAACGGGACTATCCTGTCCAGCTATTGCTGGTAGTTCGGAATCCAATATGCCAACATTACAGTCAGGTCTAGCAATTACTATGCTTGGGGAAATACAACAGCGAAAAGCATGGGACCCTGAACAGCTTAGTTGGTACACATACGGCTTACCACTTGTTGGCGAGGAACTATTAGCACAGCCTGATGATGTGGCGCAGTTGCAACCTGTTTATCAGGCATGGCTGGCGGAAATCGTTCAGCAAGTGTGGCCTGTCGGATCAAAGGGACTTCAAGGTGAATGTGTGCGCCTTTTTGGCGAGCAAGTAGTGGAGTGTTCTCATCATATGACCAAATCAGCCGGACCAAGTACAGTTATTTTACTTGGTGTTCATCCCGAGAAAGAGCAGTTGGCCCACCAATTTTTCCAAAGAAATTTTGAAAAACTACGGATAAGCCCATGCAATAGGGTATGTTTAGAGCAAAAAGACTGCCTTGAAAATAATCCAACGAGCGGTACAAGAATCATTTAAAGCGACCTCCATGAATAGACGAGGGCACTGAAAAACTTATGTTTTCATAAAAGCGAACTTTTTCAAATAAAAATAAGGCATTTCTTGTTCAATTTTGAACAGGAAGTGCCTTATTTCTGTCTCACTGGATCTTCTGTTGCCATATCCAAGAAATAGTTGAATGACATATCATACTTTGAGCGCTCTACTAGGTCGACGTCTGATACATCATTCATCACTTTTAATAATAAGTACTTAAACATGCGAATTGGAGGAATGGCATTACGTCCATTGGTTTCCTGATTTGAAATCATTGGGGCACCACCTACATATTCATTCTTTTATTATAAAGGAAAGTGTGACTAAAATAATAGAATGATACATTGCGTTGTTTGGAGAAGCATCGCTCGACTCCTGCGGGAAAGCGAGACAGACGAGACCCCGCACGAAGCGAAGCGTAGGAGGAGACTCGGCGCTCGCCCGCGGAAAGCGAGCGGAATGCTTCGGAAAACAACAGTAGAGTCACAGTGCCAAATGAAAAAAAGATATGGACTTTTTCAGTGCCCTTTGTATAGGCATGGGGGTTTTTTATTTGGATGGATGTCAGCCATAAGCTCGACGATATCTCCTCAATTAGTTAAATCTCAAATATTACGAGTCTCGAAAAAATAGTGCCAAATGGGAATAGTTTTCAGTTATAATGAGGAACGAATGGGATTTAAATAGAACGGAGACGAATGTATGCAGGCAATAAAACAGTTAGGGCAGTATTTGGAGCCCTATAAATTTTTCACCTTAATAGCGCCTCTTCTCATGGTGCTGGAGGTGACAATGGATTTAATTCAGCCGACGATTATGCAGCATATGATTGATACAGGGATTGCCAATGGGGATCATGCTTATGTGCTAAGCATGTTTGTATGGATGCTAGCAAGTGCGGTGATTGGGCTTGTTGGTGGGATTGGCTGCTCTTATTACAGCTCGAAGGCAGCGATTCATTTTGCTTCGGATGTTCGACAGGCTCTCTATGAGAAAATGATGACTTATTCAGCTAAGGAGCGGGATGACTTTACGACAGGTAAGTTAATTACTATTTTAACGAGTGATGTGGAAAGTATTCAACGCGCGTTTATGATGACACTACGTATTTTTGTGCGTGGGCCGCTACTCTTTATCGGGGCAGTCATTATCGTCTTTGTAACCGCACGGGAGCTTTTTTCAATACTTCTTATCATTGTGCCGATTTTGATTGTGGCTATGTATTTTTTCACGAAGTATTCGGGGCTGCTCTATCGTCGCGTCCAAGAGGCTATTGATGCAGTGAATACGAAGCTACAGGAAAATTTAGCGGGTATCCGTGTCGTTAAAGCCTTTCGCCGTGAAACCCAACAGGTATCCCAATTTGGTGAGCTGAATGATGGGCTGACAAAACGCTTCATCACTGCAGAACAAATTATAGGGGTGCTTGTGCCATTTACGATGTTCGTGATTAACCTAGGGATAGTTGCGGCGCTTTGGCTTGGAGCTATTAAGGTCGAGGCAGGGACATTAAAGGTTGGAATTATTCTCGCATTTATTAACTACTTAACCATTATCTTAAATGGTTTAATGTCTTCTAGTATGGTGCTGATGCAAATTGCGCGTGCATTGCCTTCGGGAGAACGAATTGTGGATGTCTTAAACAAGGACATTGCCGTTAAGGAAGCAGAACATGCATGGACAGATGCTATAAAAGGAGCTATTGAATTTGATCAGGTGAGTTATCGTTATTATGAAACGGCGGAGGATGTTCTTAAAAACATTTCGTTTTCTGTGAAGCCAGGGCAAACAGTGGGCATCATTGGAAAAACGGGTAGCGGTAAATCAACACTTGTAAAGCTATTACCTCGCCTTTTCGATCCAACAGGTGGCGCCATTTACTTGGATGGCAAACCGCTTTCAACGTACTCTTTAGCCACGTTACGGGACCATATCGGATTTACCTCACAAAAGGCCTTATTGTTTTCTGGAGCGATTGAAAAAAATATTCGCCTTGGTAATGAACACGCAACGGCAGAGGAAATACAACAGGCATTGGACGCTGCCTGTGCTAGTGAATTTGTGGAGCGGCTTGATAAGGGCTTAGCACATGAGCTGTCACAGGGGGCTACAAATCTCTCTGGTGGGCAAAAGCAACGCTTGGCTTTAAGTCGGGCATTCGTTCGAAAGCCAGCTATTCTCGTGCTGGATGACACGACCTCAGCCCTTGATAGTGCGTCAGAAAAACATGTGCAGCAGGCCATTGCCGCCCATTATCAAGACACGACGACATTGATGGTAGCTTCGAAAATTGCCTCGATACAGCAGGCAGATGTCATTCTTGTCCTAGAGGATGGCGAGATTGTTGGGCAAGGAACCCATCAACAGCTACTTCAAAACAATGTACATTACCAAGCAATTTACGCGTCACAGCAAAAGGCTGGTGAAGAAGGATGAGTCAAAATCAACCAAAGCAAATGAATTTTGGACGTGGACCTCGTATGGGAGGGCCAGCTGAAAAGGCGAAAAATCAAAAGGCAACACTGACAAGAGTTTGGCACTATGTCAAACAGCAAAAAATAGGGCTGTATTTTTCCATCATCTTGGTCATCGCTTCTACGTTTTTAAGCTTAGCCGGGCCTTATATGATAGGCCATATCATTGACGATTACATTATGAAAAAAGATATTGACGGGACAATTCGACTAGGAATCCTATTAGCCGTGATTTTTACGGTAGCGTCTATTCTGACCTGGCTGCAAACCTATGTCATGATTCATGTGGCGATGAAAACGATTCGGACGTTGCGTCTGGAACTGTTTCAAAAACTACAAACGCTCACATTAAGATTTTTTGATCAGCGTGCGCTCGGGGATTTAATGAGTCGTGTCACTAACGATATCGATAATTTAAATACAGCGCTTGCTCAAAGTGTGACGCAAATTGTATCGTCCATCTTAACAGTCGTTGGTGTTAGTATTGCCATGTTCACATTAAGCTGGCCATTAGCGATTGTGACCTTGATCATTATTCCGCTAATTGTTTTCACTACTAAGCAAATTATCAAACGCAGCAGTAAAAATTATGCGGCTCGTCAACGAGATCTTGGTAAGCTGAATGGCTATATTGAGGAAATGATTACAGGTGCAGAGGTACTCACGCTTTTTGGCAAGGAACAGCAATCCATCGACACGTTCCATCAGCAAAATGAAAACTTGAGAAACTCCGCACAACGCGCAGA
The DNA here is from genome assembly GCF_003049525.1 of Lysinibacillus fusiformis. Classification (GTDB taxonomy): domain Bacteria; phylum Bacillota; class Bacilli; order Bacillales_A; family Planococcaceae; genus Lysinibacillus; species Lysinibacillus fusiformis. Next base: position 578,604 of record NZ_PYWL01000002.1, read on the forward strand.
GATTACGTCAGGTTTATTAGGACCTATCAATAACTTTATGAATAACCTTGGCCTAGCGATAGTCATCGGGACAGGAGCTCTTTTAGCAGTAAAAGGTTTAGTGACGGTTGGTATTATCGCTGCATTTGTCACCTATACACGGCAATTTTTCCGCCCGCTCAATCAATTATCTAATCTGTTAAACACCTTTCAGTCTGCCATTGCAGGAGCAGAGCGTGTATTTGAAATAATAGATGAACCGTCAGAGGTAGCTGATCGACCACAGGCTATTGAGGCACCTTCCTTAAAAGGCGACGTCGTTTTCAAGCAAGTATCGTTTAGCTATGAGCAAGGGAAGCCAGTTCTTCAAAACATAAACTTCCAGGCAAAGGCAGGGGAAACGATAGCTCTTGTTGGTCCTACTGGCTCAGGGAAAACAACCATTATTAATTTACTAACACGGTTTTATGACGTGGATCAGGGTGAAATTTTAATTGATGGGCACCATATTGAACAGTATAAAATGTCTACAATTCGCCAACGGGTAGGTGTGGTTTTACAGGATACCTATTTGTTCTCTGGCACTATTCGTGAAAACATTCGCTTTGGAAAGCTGGATGCGACGGATGAAGAGGTTGTGGAAGCGGCAAAAATTGCGAATGCCCATCATTTTATAAAATATTTACCTGCACAATACGATACGCCTGTTCAAGCGGGTGGTGCTAATTTAAGTCAGGGACAACGACAGCTCATTGCTATTGCTCGTGCCATTTTGGAGAACGCGGATATTTTAATTTTAGATGAAGCGACTTCCAGTGTGGATACGCAAACGGAAGTCGATATTCAAAAAGGTTTACAGCATTTAATGCAGGGTCGCACAAGCTTTGTTATCGCCCATCGTTTGAAAACCATCGAGAATGCAGACCAAATACTCGTTATACAACAGGGTGAAATTATTGAACAAGGCAATCATCAAGAGCTGATGGAACAACAAGGGATGTATCGTCAACTCCAACAAAAACTTTTGTTAGAGCAGGCGGAATAGGGAATAATAGGAATGAACAATCCGATTTTGTGAAGGCGAGGGATACACATGTATGAATTAAAGACGAAAGAAACCGATGCAAGTGTCATTGAATTTATTGAAAGTGTGGATCATCCAAAAAAGCGGGAAGATGCCTATCGACTATTGGACATTTTTACAGAGGTCTCAGGCTATGAGGCAAAAATGTGGGGTCCTAGTATTATTGGGTTTGGTCATTATCATTACAAATATCAAACGGGCCATGAAGGCGATGCTCCACTTGTCGGATTCTCCCCTCGCAAGGCAAAAATTAGTTTATACTTTGCACCAGGTGATAGTGAGCGAGAACAGCTATTACAGCAATTTGGGAAACACACAACAGGGAAAGCCTGTGTTTATATTAATAAACTGGCTGATGTCGAGGAAGATATTTTAAAGGCTCTAATTCAACAGTCTATCGTCTTTTTACAGAAAACCTATCCAAATGAATGACTCTAAAAATGCTGCCACATGATGTAGGCAGCTTTTTTTGTTCATTGACAAGCATCTCAACGCATCTTGTAAACATTTCTTCGAAAATTAATTAGTTATTAATTTTTCACATGTATCCTTACAAGTATCAACGGAGAGGAGAGGCGTATGAAAAAAATCATAAAGAAAATGTTTATTTATTTGGGGGTCATCGTAACGCTCAGTATCGTAGCAGTCAGTATATACCACTATAGTTTAATCCAAAAAGAGGAGGCCATTTTACACAATAATGGCATGATGGTAAACGTTCATGGTCAACGCATGAATGTCTATCAGGAGGGGGATGGGGAGGATACATATGTTTTTATGGCAGGATCAGGCATTGCGGCTCCTGTTTATGAGCTAAAGGGGCTTTATAGTAAGTTTTCGCAGCACCATCAAATTGCAGTAGTGGACCGCGCAGGCTATGGCTTTAGTGAGATCGCCCATGATGAACGAGATATTGATACCATCCTTATGCAAACAAGGGAGGCACTTCTGGCAAGTGGGCTTCAGCCACCCTATATTCTTGTCCCTCATTCTATTTCAGGACTTGAAGCGATTTACTGGGCACAAAAATACCCAGAAGAAGTAAAGGGAATTATCGCTCTAGATATTGGCCTGCCTAGTCAGTATGTAAAGCATAAGATGGGTAACTTCGATAGATGGATGGTGAAGGGGATGAGTCTAGCTACTAAGGTAGGTTTACACCGCCTAGTACCCTCACAGGTGTATAATCCGCAAGTTCTGAACATGTCCTTTTTAACGACGGAGGAAAAGGAAATCTATCAGGCGTTGTCCTTTAAGCAATTTTTTAATGAAGATATGAAAAATGAGCTGTTACACGTCTATGAAAATAGTTTACAATCAGAACAGCTTTCATTGCCGCAAGACATTCCCATTTTAATAGTTGATGCTATTGCGAAGGAGAATGTACATTCAAAATATACAGCGCAAAATCGTCAGGATTACGCAGACTTTGCGAAGCAATTCACCCATGCAGAAGTGAAAGAGGTCAGTGGCACTCATAGTATATATCTTTATCAACCCGAGGAAATCTATCAACTAGCGATAGAGTTTATGAAAACGAATGCTGATGAGAGAGGTCGTTAACATGAAAGGATTTAGAATTTTAATTGTAGAAGATGATCCCATGATTGGTGATTTACTTCAAAAGATAATGCAACGAGAAGGCTATGAAGCCATATGGAAAACAGATGGCCGAGATATAATGAGGCTCATTCAGGAAGTAGATGTAGTCATTATGGATATTATGCTACCAGGAGAGGATGGCTATCAATTAAGCAAAAACATTAAACAATTAGGCTTAAATATACCCATCATTTTTCTATCAGCTCGTAGTGATATTGAAAGCAAGCTAGAAGGTTTAACAGTTGGAGAAGACTATTTGACAAAGCCGTTTGATCCACGAGAGCTATTGTTAAGAATCCAAAAAATGCTAGTGCAACAATATGGAACGTTTACGCAAATACAGCATTTATTCATTGACGGAGAGCATCGTAAAGTATTTCATCACCATCTTCAAAACGAAATTTCATTGACGGCTATAGAACGAAAAATTTTCTTTTATTTATTTGACAACCGTGACAGAGTTTTAACAAAGGACCACTTTTTTGATTATTTATGGCCGTTAGATGATCGCAACCATAATATTCTCAATGTCTACATGAAGAAGATTCGGACAAAGCTGGACGATTCAACAGGCATTATTTTACAAAATATATATGGAGAGGGGTATCGTCTAAATACCCATATAAAGAAATGACATTAAAAACTAAATATAGAACACTCTTGTTGGTAGCGATTGGGAGTGTGCCCATCGTATTATTAGGTATTAGTGTGTTCATGTCCATACTATATGACAAGGTTTTTAAAACGAAAAATAATGGCATCCCGTTCCATGAATCCTTTGCATATCCTGTTATGCTGCTTGCCTTTGTGCTGTCTTTAGGGATTCTTGCCTTACTATTTTCCACATCCATCCATTCATTATTGACTAGAATTACAATGCTCAATCAAACAATACGGGAACTAGCGAGTAATGAACGGATACCCGATACGTTAACGGTAAGCAGCGAGGATGAAATAGGGCAATTAATTCAATCGGTGAATCTTTTAATTGAGCGCACGACTTATCGGGAATTAGAGTTAGCTCAACAGCAGGAGCTCCAAAAAGAGCTGCTTCAAAAATTAAGACATGATATCCATACACCACTGACAGCGATACGTTTGCAATTGTTTTATTTAGAAGATCAACTACAAGAGCAACCAAAATTGGTGGAATCATTAAATGCACAAATTCACTATATCGCGAATTTAACGAATGAATTGCAATACCAGTCTTTTGATACGAGCGATAATGCCTTTGTCGTTCAGGAGGAAGTTCATCTAGCGTTTCTATTAGAAACGATGATCAAGAAATGGAGTTATTTATACCACATGCAAAATATTGCACTCCATTTTCATCCAATAGATGCAGAGGTAATTTGGACAAGTAATGAATTATGGTTACAACGTTTATTTGATAATGTCTTTCAAAATACATTAAAGCATGCCCAAGCATCTAAACTAGTGGTGACGATTAAAGAGGGAGAGGTATGGATGTGTGATGACGGCATCGGCTTTGATTCAGATATCGAACATAGTGGACTTGGACTGAAAATTATCCACGATATTGCTAGAACAATAAATATGGAAGCCTCTTTACAATCCAGCAAGGATGGTACGACCTTTCGCTTTACTCAGCCATAAAAAAACAACGGCATTTTTAGCCGTTGTTTTTTATTATGCCGATTTACGTTGTTGGAGTAAAAAGAGGGCAAGTCCTAGTAAAATGACCATTATGCCAATCCCTTGTTGAACGGAAATCATTTCATCTAAAATAAAATAAGCTAAAATACATGTGCCAATTGTTTCTCCTAAAATACTCATAGAGATGACGGTTGTACTTAACCATTTTAATAGCCAATTAAAGATCGTTTGCCCAAAAATGGTTGCAATCACAGCTAGTCCTAATAGGGACCACCATGTGGATGCGGGATAGTCGAAAAACGATTCCTGCATAAAGAGGGCGTAAATGGCTAAGAAGATTGAGCTACTGCCATATCCGATAATCGAATAGGTAATAAGTGATAAATCCTTCCGTACAGATTGCCCAATAAAAAAGTAGGCTGTAATAATGCCTGCTGCGATAAATGCCAGAATATCGCCATAAAGAGCCTGTCCACTAATTTGAAAATCCTGCCAGCCGATAATGAAACAGCCGATGATCGCTACCAAACAGCCAACAATAGCCCCTTTGGAAAAGCGCTCTTTAAATAAAAAATAGCTACCTATTAAAGAGAATAACGGCTGTAGCGTGACGATAACCGTTGAACTGGCCACGGATGTGTAGTTTAATGATTCGAACCATAAAACATAATGACAGGACAGAAATAGACCTGATAAAATGCCCAGTCCCCACTGTTTTTTAGACAGGTTAGCTAGCTCTTGTCGTAGTCCCTTTTGTGCTAATAAAAAGGGAAGGAGCACGAGCATTGCAAAAAATAGTCGATAAAAAGCCGTAATAGCCGGCGGGGCATCCGCAAGCTTAACAAAAATAGCTGATGTAGATAAAGCAAATACTGCCAAAAACAATGAGATGTAATAAAACATGATGTACTCCTATGTATTTAATAATATCAAACCTATTATAGTGCAGCTTGCGTGAATAATATAGGCTTTTTAAAATATTCGCATAAAGAGCAACCTGAGCTAATGATCACCCTGCTCATTCCTTTCAAGCAAGGATTCTATTACTTGCTTTAATTGCAGTATAGAAGACTGCTTATGGTTTTCCTTTTTATAAATAAAGACAGTCTCGATGACCTTGTTAAGTGTCTCCATTTCATAAAAATGCAGGTCAGGACAAGGGTAGAGTGCCAGTAACTTCGTATTTAACACTGCCAATGTATGCTCGATTTCTAGAAAATCAAGAATACTACTTACGGATTTAATTTCCTTCATTGTAAAAGGGACTTTCTTGTGAGTAAGCCATTCGGCTAATGCCTTCGAATACATACAGCCCTTACTTAAAACTAGGAGTGTCACAGGTGTTTGCCTGTCAAAATCGATGACATGTGCAGGGCTCGAGATGACTTCAAATGTTTCGGTTGTCATTAAATCATAGTGTAAATCGGCATAATGCTTTATTGGATTACTCGTTAATGCACAGTCTAATTCCGCCAGATGGACTTTGTGATTTAACGATGTACTCGATTCGACCGTGAAATCCACATCGATAGGACTATGACTAGTTTGTAGCGCATTCATGATAGACGCACCATATATTTTAATTGTCGTATGGGAGGTTCCAAATTGAATATGGGCTTGCGTGAATCCTACGGTATGTAAAAATGCCTCATATTGTTGGGCAACCTGCTTTAAAAATTGTAAATAGTGGTCACCTACCTCTGTTAGCTTTAAGCCCTGAGGTGTTCGTTTAAAGACTTCCTGTCCAATTTCACTTTCCATCTTCTTTACCTTCGAAGTTAAGGCCGACTGTGTATAGTTGGTGATTTCGGCTGATTTACTTAAATTTTGCCTTTCTAAAAGCTCAATTTTGATGGCAATTTCTTCAATGTTCATGTTATTCGTCACACACCTATTAAATTTTTTGATAGCCGCTATCATTTTCCTCCATTTTACGTAAGCAAGCTGTCAACGTAAACTCAAGATATCTAAATGTACCGTATAAATAGTGCGGTATATAGCTCTGGAGGGTTTATATGCATACATATTATAAATGGATCATTTTACTGGTGGCTACGCTTTCGCAAACAGCTTCCACCTTTGTCACATACGGGATGGGGCCAGTTGCTTCCTTTTATCAAATGGAATGGCACTTAACGTCATTCCAAACAGGATTAATTGTTTCTGCCGTGAATATTGGACCGATATTCTCGATGCTTTTCTTTGGCTATCTCATGGATAAAAAGGGAGAAAAACAAATTATTGGATGGGGCTCTATTTTTCTTGGCCTCTGTACGTTCCTCTTAATTCCTGTGAATCATTATACGACATTGCTAGTCGTATTAATAGTTGTTGGCTTTTGGTACGGTAGTGCTCAAACGGGAGGTAGTACGGCCATCGTGAAATGGTTTCCAGACAAGCATCGGGGTTTAGCAATCGGAATTCGCCAAACAGGTATTCCAATCGGTGGGGCTCTCGCTTCCTTCATTCTTACCTATTTATATCATCACTCCCATCTGACGGCTGTGCATGGGGCACAAGGTTTCGTAGCAATCGGTGGCGGTTTACTATTTTTATTGATGTATCAGGAGCCAAAACAGCAAAATACGGCAGCAGCACCAATACCGTTTAAAGAAAAGATGAAGGCTATTAAAGACAATCGAGCACTCTATCCGATTTTTTTTGTGGGCATTGTGATGATGTCCTTACAGATGATCCTCATCGCCCATTTGATGAGTTATTTACATCAGGAAGGCGGCTATTCTTTAACAGCAGCAGGGAAGTATTTGAGTTTGGTCTTGCTTGGAGGGATGGTAGGAAGAATTGGTCTTGCTTGGCTGAGTGACCGATACTTTGCTCAGAAGCGCGAGCACTTACTAATAATCGTTATGCTTGCCACATTTGTGATGGTCGCTTGTATGCCTGTTGTTTTACATGCTAATAGCATAATGATGTTATTTTGTGGTGTAATGGGCTTTTTCGCACTAGGCTGGTATTCCTTATATATAGCCAGTGTAACGGAGCAGTCTGATCCTCAATCTGTGGGACTGACTGTTAGTGCGGCTTTAACGATCAATCAATTCTTTATTGTTTTAGCTCCGTCTATCTACGGTTTACTCGTTACCATTCTTTCAAGTCATCAAATGGCCTTGGATATAGTAGCAATGATGGTCATTGTAGGAGCATTTTATTTATCGAGAACAACCAATCGTAGCTTCTCTTCTGAAAGTTCGGTAAAATAATGAAAAAATAGGAAATGAGGGTGTTGCGGATGAGTAGTTCAATTTGGATTCAGGCGGCAATTGAAAATGTGTGGCAAGCGATAACAGAGGAGCAATCCCTTTCACAATGGTATGCGCCAGGCTCTACTTGGGACATTCCTAAACTGGCTGAAGGGGAAATGATGACCTTTACTTTAATGCCTAATGACCATAATCAGCTAGCAGATCCACTGCCAATGCAGTTAACGATCCAGCAGGTCCAAAAACATGAGATTTTTTCATTTTACTTGGAAGTTCCAGAAACGGTAATCGCGATGTCTTTAGCAGAACAGGACAACGGCACAACGGTTAGCTTCAATATGCAGGGCTATGATGCGTCCCTTGCTAATTTAAAAGCATTGCTAGAGGGTGAGGATCTTCCACGCCAATCGTAGCTACTACGTCTCAGGTCTTAGATAAATTTCAAACGCAGGGTCGTATTTTCTATTATCCACTCCTATATAATGAAATTATTGGTAGAATATATAGCGGGAGGAAATTAAATTGAAAAAATTAGTTGGATTAGGTGTCGTGATGGGCACATCAGTATTCGTCTTGTCGGGGTGCTTTTCGTTTATGCCAAACAAAATGCAAGAAGAAACCATCTTAGTAGAAAAGGATAAAGCGAAGACGCTAGAAGTAGATATTGATTTAGGTGTCGGCGAAATGAATCTAACTGGTGGTGCCAAGGAGTGGGTTGAGGGCAAGGCGGACTATAATATTAAAAAGCTAGCCCCCCAAGTTACCTATGATGTAAGCGGCGATACAGGAGAAGTTGAAATTAAACATAAAGGCTCGACGAAGCTTGGCATCTCCAATATTAAAAACACATGGGCAATCCAATTAAATGATGATATTCCGATGGATTTGACGGTAGAAACAGGTGCTTCCTTAGCCAATCTTGATTTACAGGGACTGCAGCTAGAAAAACTAGATATAGAAGCGGGTGTCGGTGATCTCACAGTCAATTTAGGCGGTGATTGGAAAAAAAGCTTTAAAGCGAATATTGAAACTGGGGTAGGTCAAACGACGATTATTGTACCTTCAAAGGTTGGTGTCAAATTAACAACCGAAAAGGGCATAGGTTCATCCAATATCGAGGGTCTCATTTCAAAGGGCCAAGGTGTCTATGTCAATGAAGCATATGATAAGGCAGATGTTGTGCTGGACATCAAATCAGAAATCGGCGTTGGAGACATTACATTTAAATTAGATAAATAAAGAAAATGTGGGAGGCTACTAGTAAAGAAGTAGTCTCCTTTTTGTATGTAAAAAAATGATGCTAAGCATTTGCACATTAAGCTTGTAAGCTTGAGTAAGACAAATTTATGATATCGCACCATCTGGCGTTTACATTCTTTGAATTGGGCGCATATTTTATGTTAGTTTAAAGGAAGCAATTGTTTTGAAGGAGCGAGTCGTTTGAAAACCTATACATATAAACAGCCAATGGAAATAGATTCTACCGAGGTGGTCTCTATTTTAAATGAATCAGGAGAGACATCATCAACGGTTCAACGTGTTTATTCGAATGCTCTTAAAAAAGCATTCGATAAGACGATGGATTTTCGTTATTTTGTTCGTTTTGACGTCCATGATCATGCTGGCCAACCTTTATTTACTTGTAAAAAAGTATCTCGTCGTGGTCGCGTGCATTTTCGAGGCAAGGATTTAGTGACAGGGAAAGACTATATGATTGCCTATGATGGCTGGCAAATTATGATTCCTGATTTACTTATAACAGATGGAGAGCAGCAAATTAAGCTCAGCAAAGAAATGGAAGACTGGTCGATCTTTACATGGAATGAGGAGCCGATAGCGCGTTGGCAAGCGACTTTTTGCGAAACTCATTTTGACATTACACTAGAAATTGAAGACAACAGTCCTATACAGCATGAGGCCTTTTTTATTGCGATTGGACAGGCTGTATTATTTGTGGGAGCGTAACAGCAATAAAAATTTGGCATTATATGTCGCTGTGGTCAGTGGCATATGTAATTCGATTATGCTATAAATACAACAAGAAGGTAGCCTTAAATATGGCTACCTTCTATTATGATGAACGTGAAGAAAGGTTCTGATATGGTGCTAACTATTTTACCGGCTAAAGAAATATACTTGAAAGGGAATGAGCATGCAATATTGCTTTTACATTCCTTTACAAGCCATACAAGAGATATGAAGAAAGTGGCGACGAAGCTCCACGAAGAGGGCTATACCTGTTATGTACCTCTTTATAGAGGACACGGTCATAAGCCAGAACCGTTATTACAGTACAAAGTTGAGGACTGGTGGCAAGATGTGGTGAAGGCGCACCAATTTTTGCTGAATGAAGGCTATCAAAAAATTTCCGTTATTGGCTTATCCATTGGTGGTATTTTTACATTAAAGCTTGCCCAATTAGAAAAGCTAGAGCAAATCATTGTGTTATCGGTACCAATTGATAAGGAACCAGCACAGCTAAAACAAAGAATCATTGACTACGCTTATAATTTTAAACATATCGAGGGTAAATCAGAGCAGCAAATTACACATGAAATGAAGCCGTTTAACGATATGCCATTGGACGCGATGATTGGATTTCAGCGATTTATTAAAGAAACGATGCAACAGCTTGAGAAGATCACGATGCCAATTGCTATTTTCTACGGCAAAAGAGACGAGGACTTATACGAGCATAGTGCCGACACTATTTATCAGCGAGTTCATTCTATTCAGAAGCTTAAAAGAGGCTTTGAAAACTCCAAGCATTTAATGACATTAGGTCGGGAGCAAGATGAAATCCTTCAGGAAATCATGCAATTTTTAAAGTGAAGAACTGACGATCAAAGGGTATTGACTACCTATAAAAAATCGTGTTATCATTATCTCGAATTAGAGATATATTAATTCGAGATAATGATTTCGTCATAGTTCTTAAGACAAACACAAGCATGTTTTCGCAGTTGAACAAGTCTTCTTTTAAAAGCATAGCGGATAGGAGAATATTCGATGTTAAAGATCACAGGACACCATCATATTTCAATGATTACGAAAAATGCTCATGAAAATCATCAGTTTTACCATCATATTTTAGGACTTCGCCGCGTGAAAAAGACAGTTAACCAAGATGATCCCAGTATGTATCATTTATTTTACGGTGATTTGACAGGTAGTCCTGGTACAGGCTTAACATTTTTTGAATTAGCGCACGCCGGGCGTACACATCGCGGCGCTGATGCGATTACAAGAATTGGTTTACTCATTCCTTCTTTCGACAGCTTAATGTACTGGGAAAATCGATTGGATGAATTTCAGATGGAGCACAGCGAGATCACAACATATGGTGACACGGATGCGATCTATTTTGAGGACCCAGACGGTCTACGTCTAGTGTTATTAAATAATCAGGACAAGCCTATTCCACAAGAATGGACAAAGTGGCAAGATTCATCCGTAGAGATGGCTCATCAAATTTTAGGAATGGGCCCAGTGGAATTAACTGTAAGCTCTTTAGAGAATGCTGCGAAAACCATCGTACAATTATTTGGCTACAAAGAACGATCAAAAACTGAAACTGAAGCTGTTTTTCAAGTGGAGGAAGACCAATTGCAAGGACAGATTATCATTGTCGAGCAAGAGGGTCCTAAAGAAAAACCAGGAAGAGGTAGTGTTCACCATTTAGCTATCCGCGTGAACGATAAGGAAGAGCTTGAACAATGGGAACAGCGAATAAAAGACTTTGGTTTTCCTATTATAAAAAAAGCGGATCGATACTATTTTTCAAGTATTTATATGAAAGAAACACACGGCATAATAGTTGAACTAGCGACAGATGGACCAGGCTTTACCATGGATACGGCTGTGGAGGATTTAGGAACACATTTAGATTTACCACCATTTTTAGAAGAACGGCGGCAGGAAATTGAAGAAAAATTAACACCAATAGAATAATAATCTTACAATGAGGGACGTGTTAGGTATGGGGTACCGTGAATATAGAGGAGAAGAGATAACCGTTTATTTCGATAAGGACATGTGTCAACATGCGGCTGAATGTGTAAAGGGCTTGCCAGAGGTGTTTAATGTCAAAGCAAAGCCATGGATCGCACCAGATGAAGCAGCGGCCAAACATGTAGCAGAAGTTATCAATCGATGTCCAAGTGGCGCATTAAAATACAAAATTTAAAAGGAGCATTATGCCATGGAAATTAAACAAGGTAACCAATCCTTTTATATCGGAAACGAGGAAAATAGTGAGGCAGAGGTGCATTTCGTTCGTGTAGGGGAAAGTCGAATCATTCTCGATCATACACATGTAGGCGAGCATCTTAGAGGTCAAAATATTGGACAGCAATTAGTTAAAGCGGCTGTTGCCTATGCGAAAAAAGAAAAGTTACTAGTTATCCCATTATGTCCCTTCGCAAAAGCTGAGTTTGAAAAGCATCCTGAATACCAAGAAGTAGTAGGCTAAAATTATGTAGACGCACCCCAGCAAACCGGGGTGCGTTTTTATTTTTAATTAAACTAACAATCACTATCAATAAAATAAACATCAACATTAAAAATTGAAGATTTGACAAATCCTCACCTCACTTTTGTTGTATGTTAATTATACACAATAAATACATTTATTTCCTATCTAGCTACTTGCCAAGTAAAACAACCAATCTATCGCAAAGAAATACCGCTTTCTATTATATCTTGCTTATCACATTCACTTTACGATTGCTATTTTGAGTAAATTAATTAATTTGAACGATTTGGAAGGAATAGGACTAGTTAAAATAGAAGGTCCATAGAGTGACAAACATGAAGGAGTGATTGGATGCGATTAACAAAAGGAATTACTGGTTTTGATGCTGACCATTTAATCGAACAAGATGTGCGCATGTTTCAATCGATGGTGTACCATTTAGCAACAAGTGAACAGCGAGCGAAAGTACGACATTTTATCGATCGACCGCATTTTGTCTATATGCAAGCACTAGTGGAAATAGATGGGGAAATGGTGACCATTCTTCACCATCGCTGGATGCCGTATATTGCCTTTGCAAAATTGGATGAAGAGCTTAGCTTTGCCTTTTTATCGAGACCACAGCTACACAAATATTTTCCAATGCGAAAATGTTTGGAAGCAGCAACGCTAAATACGTTACTGGAAAAAGACCGAGCCTTGCATAGTTTATCTGCAATGGAGTGGAAGAACATTGCCTATTTCAAAAGTGAAACTATTGGTGACGTCATGTTTCATGCTTGGGATTGATTAGGGCAAATTACTCATGATGGAAGATGCTATAAAATACACAAAATTGACCAAGTTATTTCTGGAAATATAGCAAAAATTCCTAAAGCCACCAATCTTTCTTTGAAAATGGTAGATTACTTTTTATGGAATAGATTCGGAAAATAAGGGGTTTTTGCACATGTCATTCAAAACGATTAGTAGAAGAATTGTTTTTTCCTTTAGCATTGTTATTACGATCATGGCGTTATATATCGTGTACAACTATTTTGCTATTAAGCAAAGTAACCATGCAACAGAACAAATTGTTGAGCAAGAATTACAGCTATTAACGACAGATTACGGACAAGCGCAAACCATCGATGTAAGAATAGCTGCTGCTAGAGGCTATGTATTGTCTGGCGATGAAAAGTATAAAGCTATTTTTCAAGATAATGTAGCGCGTGCAGCGAGCAACGAAAAACAACGATTAGCCATGACAAGCTCTGAAGATTTCAGCAAACTTGCAGAAATGGCGAAGGAATGGAATCGCTATATTGAACAACAAGTATTTGCTGTTTATGATCAAGGTAATGCGGAGCTCGCGATTCAAAACATCACAAAAATGGATGCAACAGCCACAACCATTCGTGAAGGCTATGAAGGTTTAGCAGAGCAACGCAAGCAAGCGATCAATGAGGTAGGCGCTGACATGATAGTTGCTGGGGAGAATAAGCAGCTTATTGGCATCGTCGTAGGTATACTCATTTTTGTCATAGCGATTATTGTTGAGCTATTGAGTGCCCGCGGTATATCAAGACCTATTATGACATTAACGGAGCGAATGCAACGAATGACGAATGGGGATTTAAGCGGTCCTCCTTTAAAAATTCAATCGAAAGACGAAGTGGGCCAGCTAATGGAGGCAACCAATACGATGGCGGATATTTTGAATCGCTTATTGAAGCATATTCAAACGGTATCGAATGACGTAGCGGCCCATAGTGAGGAGCTATTGCAATCAACATCAGAAGTAAAGACGGGGACAGACCAAATCGCCCATACGATGACAGAAATTGCAAGTGGGACGGATGAGCTAGCCAGCCACACGACAGATGTTGCGACTTCCATGAATGACTTTGCAGGAAAAGTAACCTCTGTTCATCAAAGCAATAAAGACGTTCAGCACTATTCTCAGGATGTTATAGTTTTAACAAGGGAGGGACGGGACTTAATGTCCTCCTCTACTAAGCAGATGGGAGCCATTCAAGATATTGTGAAGGATGCAGTAGATCAGGTTGATGGATTAAGCAAGCAAACACAAGAAATCTCAAAGCTTGTCACGGTCATTCAAACCATTGCGGCACAAACAAATTTACTAGCATTGAACGCAGCAATTGAAGCAGCCAGAGCGGGGGAACAAGGCAAAGGATTTGCCGTAGTGGCCAATGAGGTCCGAAAATTAGCCAAGCAAGTGTCATATTCTGTGGAAGATATTACAGGTATCGTCCGTAACATTCAGGATGGTTCCAATAGAGTGACCGCTTCTCTTGAGCAGGGCTATAGTGAAGTGGAGAAAGGGGCATTGCAAATTACAACGACCAATGTAACGTTCCATCATATTGCCGACGCAATTGAGGCCATTGCTACAAATATTGAGGGGATGTCCTCTGGGCTAGATGATGTCGTTCACAATACTGTCACGATTAATAAGTCCATAGATGAAATGGCAGCTATTTCTGAGCAGTCAGCGGCAGGCATACAGGAGACCTCTGCCACAATTGAACAGTCCGCTAGCTCTATGGAAGAAATTAAACATAGTGCTGAGCATCTAGCAGAGATGGCCGAGCAATTAAATAGTTTAATACGCCGATTTAAACTGTAACGATTTGACCCGTTAATTTCAAACTTCCATCACATTTACGCTGTATACTAATGTATTGGAAGGTGGAATCATTTTGAGAAAATATTTACTTTTATTACTAATGAGTACTTTATTCATGGCACCTGCTGCCTACGCCCATACGATGGATAAAAGTACACTATTTACGGATGTCCCTGAAACAACTTCAACTATTAAGGACATAATGGTGTTACATAGTATTGGGCTCCTTGGGTATAATGGCAAAGATATGGCCTTAAACCCAACTGACAACTTATCACGCAAAGATTTTGCAAGCTGGGTAGGTGGCTTCTTTGGACTTGAAGGAGCAACAGTGGATGAATTAGCACAAGCAGCACAAAAAGAAGAATACATTTCTTCTTTAGAGGGCGACCTTACATACAAGGAAATAAATACAGCACTTTTTCATCATAAACTTGAAGTAGAGAACCCAGATGCGACAATGACGAAAGAGGAGTATATTACCTTCTTAACGGAACACCTAGATGTTGATATGGGCGGTCATACGCTTCTTCAAATGGGTGGCTTTGCCGAAGGTCCAACTGGCACTATTGAAGATGTCGTGACAGGTGATGAAACGGGCATTATCATCAACGGTAAAACGTATATGCTGTCAGGACACCCTCGCATTTTTGCAGAATCAACGGATGCTAAAAGCTGGGTAGGTCAACAGCTAGAACGTTCTATTTTTACGACAGCTGGAGATCACCATCATGGACATGATGACAATCAAGAAGGACATGGTGATCATGAAGAAGGTCATGGAGACGGCCATGATGCACCGGCATCCAATACAGCCACACTTCAATATGTGCAAATCAGCTCTGCTCAGGTAGCAGCAGATGACACGAAAGAAGTACAGTCTTCGAATGCCACACCAAGAGAAGAGCAGCAAACTGATGAAACAACATCATCTAACTCAAGCACAGTGTGGATCATTGCTATCCTAGTCGTGCTCGCGGCTATTTTTGCCTTTGTTTTTGTGAAAAGAAAAAAATAATTGAGAGTAATAAGAACCAACAAAGATGGAATCATCCTTTGTTGGTTTTTTTTTGATTCACCTCATATACGTATACATGGAGGCGTGTCAGGACGGCCATGAACCGTCATAAAATCTTCATTCCTCACAAACGAATACATGCATAATCCAGTAATTTTACACAAAATTGAATAACCACAAGCCTGTTCGGTATATAAATAGGATACGATCATTTTTAGGCTGAGGAGTGTGTAAATGGCAACGCTTGTAGTAAAGAGAAGTATTATGCATCGGTACCAAAGCATTGGGCAGGCAATTGAAGAGGCTATGCCTGGGGATATGATAGAAATTCGAGATGGTATTTATGAGGAGAGCTTGGATATTTCCAAGCGGCTGACATTGTATGGAGTTGGCAATGTTACAATTAAAGGTGGTGTTTTTATTCGCTACCAGACCCATGTAGATATGCGTAATTTACGTTTTCGCCAAGGGCAGGGACTTTATGTAAAAGGAGATTTACAGTTAGAAAATTGTATTATTGAGGAGCAATTGATTCGCACGCAGATTATGGTAAGCTATGGTAGTTTGCTGATGAAAAATTGTGCTGTGCTTGCTACACCGCTCAATCATTTTGGTCTACGTGTTGCTAATGGTTCCAGTGTTATTCTCGTTGATACAACACTTGAGCATCATGTGAAAGCTCAAATTATTGCGCAAAACTGCGAGATGACATTAAGCAATTGTCTGCTGCTCGAAGGGAAGAAACATGGTATTTTTGCGATTCGTCATGTGAAGATGGTCATGGAGGATTGTGAAGTTCATGGTCATGAAAAGGAGCAAATTGTAGCGGCGTCTAGTGAGCTGGCAATCACCAATTGCCTTATTCACCAAGGACAGGGGGTTGGTATACAGCTATTTGATGATACGTTTTTACGTATGGATGGCTGTGAAATCAAGAATCATCATGACACGAATATGATCGTCCACCGTAGTGAGGTAATGGTATCTGATTCTATATTTTCAGATGGCCAAGGACTCGGGCTGTACCTGGGAGAAAAAACAGAAGCTCAATTCTACGATTGTCAGTTTAATCGTCATGTGAAAGCACAAATGCTGATAGAGAATAGCAAGGCAGAGTTTCGCAAATGTCATGTACGTAATGGAATGGCTGTTGGTATGACCATCGTAGATGAAGCTGATGTTTCGATGACCGAATGTCAAATCCAAAACCATCAGCAATTTCATATCATTGTGGATGCAAGTGGGCTACAGCTCCATCAAACGATTATTCAATTTGGGCAATCAGGTGGTATTTATGGCAATGATCATGCCAAAATTATGCTTCACCATACAAACATTCGAGAGCTGGAAAAGCAACATGTATATTTGAACAATGCCCGTTTGTTTACACAGCATTGTACGTTTGAACAAATGAAAGGCAACGGGATTACATGTATCGATGCCATTTTTGAAGTAGCCAACAGCCATTTCAATGACTGTCAGGATAGCACGTATGCGATGATATGGTCTGATCGTTCAATGGGACGTATTGAACATTGTCAAGTAGGCGAAGCAGCACGCCCATTTTTAGCTTTGTCCAATCAATCTTTATTAGAAATACGTGATACAGATTTAAGTGCAGTGAAAGCTCCTGCGGTGGTACAGGAAAACAGTCAGTTATATGTGCAAAAGCATGTTCAGACAACAACTTGGCAACAAGACACGACATCAAGAGTATCACAAATAGAGAGGGTTCAAACAAATGATGAGAACCATATAAAAATGCTGAAAAATGATATTAAAAAAATAATTTAATAACCGATTATACAACTAAGACAAGTAGTTTCAATTTTGAAATTACTTTTTTTGCGGTAGGCATCAGAAGGTTTCAACTTTATATTTATGGGTAAAGTAATATGTTTGGGTTAAAAACGATGAGATAAATAGGCAGCGAAAACTCTATTATTCGACAAACTGACTGATTATTTTTATAATGGTATAGACAACTTCTTTTCAATTACTGCAATTTTCCAAAAAAAAAGAAGTAAAATGGTATATTTTCTTGTAAATGTTATTTTTTGAATAATAAAGTTTGGAATTGATGTAAAAAAAATATTAAGAAATTTTAGATAATAGATTGATTAGTTTCGGTGAATTAGCCTATAATTAGTAAAAATGGTTCATATATAAGATGATTATATGTTATTTGTGAAGTGTGTTTAATTTGTTTAAAATAATAATAAAAAAGGAGTGGGGGTGATAAGAGATGTTTGGGCTGACAAAAGAGGAAATTCTTTTAAAGTTAGAGGAAATTGAATTAGCAGAGAAGCATAAAAGTGCGATTGCTGATATCTTACATCTAAACAATATGCGAATAGAACAACAGCTTGCATTATTGATCCATTTAATTATCGATGAGCGCGAACGTAATATTTCTAACCATACATATTTAAATTAACCTATATATATAGATGCAAAAAATCACAAGTGCAGGATTCGAAGCACTTGTGATTTTTTTATCACATTTTTTATAATTTTTTTGTAAAACAAATGATTCGATTCGCTTCCGTAAAACCAAGCTGTAAATGTACTTGTAAACTTTCGGTATTGTCCCATTCACAATCGCTTGCAAATTCTGAGCATCCCATATGCTTGGCCCATTGTTCACAATGTGCTACAAGCTGTCTAGCATAGCCTTGCTGTCGATAGTTATCCATGACGAATAATCCTTCTAAATAGCCGACTGGACTAGAGTCCGTACCCTCTACATAATCTGTTCTCAGCTGACATTGGGCAAAGCCAATCGCCTTGTCATGGTCGTAGGCTAAGAAAATGACTGCATGGTCATCCTTCAATAAATGTGTCATGCTTTCAGTAAATTCCTCTACTGTATGACTAGGCCACAGCAATAAAGCTAATGTGGCAGCTGCCAGGGCATCCTGTTGCTCTGCTTGTTGAATCATTCAAAGTCCCTCCATCCTATTCATTCGAAAACGAAACAAAAATCATTTTTGCACGTACAAACTAGTAAGAGTTTCTGTCGTTGATGTGCTTTCTATTATTATATACAGGGTATACATGTAAAAAAAGGATAAAATCCACATCGATTTTGATGAGAGGGGAACCGATATGTCATTATTACAATCGTTAATTGAACAGGCAAAAAATCCAAAAGGATGGATGGGTTCATGGATGCTACGTATCATGAATATCACTCATCGTGGCATGAATAGCTGGTTTATCCGGCAAGGTGCCATCAATGATGGGGACCGTGTGTTAGATATTGGCTGTGGCGGAGGGAAAACACTCAGAAATTTATCGAAATTGAATCCCAATGGTATAATTTATGGGATCGATATTTCTGCACAAGCCGTAAAGGAATCCATCAAAATGAATGAAGCGAATGTCGCAAGTGGCAGTATGATTGTTAAGGAGGCAAGTGTGTCTCAAATACCATATGAGGACCAATTTTTTGATGCCATTACAGCTTTTCAAACCCATTATTTTTGGCCATCATTGGAACATGATGTTGGGGAAGTATGGAGGGTATTGAAAAATGGAGGAAAATTTATTGTCATCGCCGAGTACTACAAAATGAATTACCATATGGAGGCTTTCCAAACACCCGCAGCTATGAAAGAATTATTGAAACAAACCGGTTTCCAAACGGTATATATAAGTGAAAAAACAAGTAAAGGATGGCTATGTATTACGGCCATTAAATAATACATAAACGTGGGAGGTTATACGGTGAAAAGATGTTCATGGGTCAAGCTAGATCAGCCGTTATATGTAGATTACCATGATAAAGAATGGGGAGTACCCGTCTATGATGATCAGCATTTATTCGAGATGCTTTGTTTAGAGGGAGCACAGGCAGGACTTAGCTGGTGGACGATTTTACAAAAGCGAGAGGGCTATCGAGAGGCATTTGATCATTTCGATGCTAAAAAAATTATCCTTTATTCAGAGGACAAGCTTTTGGAATTACAGCAAGACACACGGATTGTGCGCAATAAATTAAAAATAGCTAGCGTTGTGACGAATGCGAAAGCATTTCTACAAATACAAGAAAAATATGACTCGTTTTCTGAATATATTTGGGGGTTTGTCGATCATCAACCAATCATAAATGAATGGCCATCTATGGCAGAGGTACCAGTGACAACAGATCGCAGTGATCGGATGAGTAAGCAATTGAAGAAGGACGGCTTTAAATTTGTGGGTAGTACGATTTGTTATTCATTTATGCAGGCTGTCGGTATGGTCAATGATCATATAACGGATTGCTGCTGTCGACAACAGGGGCTTGCGCATGAGCATTAAACATATCCAATCTCAGCTAGCCAAGCAAGCGACAATATTCCAGACGGGTGGCTTCCGTCCAACCCATGAGCTTTTAGAAAGTTGGATTGGCTATGTTGGATGGTCTTTACTAGAGGAGGATCGACCTTCCGATTTTCAACCGCTCGCTACATTATTTTTGAAAGATTTGCCCTATGTACCTCAAGCTTTACAGCCGTTTCAATTGGTAACTCTATTTGTCCATGAGAATATTTTCGATCATCTTATGGAGGATGATTTGAGCATCTATTTTGAAATAAGAGCCTACACCACCTTAGAAAACCTAGTACAGCGGGACTGGCAGCACGACCGTATTCGAGCCTTTCCTCTGCAGGTAGAGCATATTCACAATGATTATCCAGTATGGGATGGCGGGGGTATTCCTGCACAAATAGAAGAGGACATACTAAGATTGGAGCATGAAGACGGCCTTAATTATTTTGAAGACATCCTTGAAGAGATGTATCCGCAACACAAAATTGGCGGCTACCCGACCTTTTGTCAAAGTGGCTATGATTTTGGTGAAGATACACCTTTTGTCTTCCAAATTGCCTCAGATGCCAAGGCACAACTGAATATTGTGGATAATGGCAATTTTTATTTCTTTTATAATCCAACAGCACAGACATGGCGCGTCTATTGTGATTTTTATTAATATCGTTAACGCTTAGCCCTAAAATGGATTGTAATATCGATCATGTATTGAATGAAAAATAAACCTAGATACGCGCCTGTCAGTAGAAAAATGGGATTTAGGAAAACAGCATGAATCGTTGTCATAAAGACCACATCCTCCAGAATAATCTGCGTTATAGAAGTAGCGGCAATATAGCCAAAAAGAATGGCAGATACGACACCTAATGCATTGAAAACAAGGCGCATTTTATCACTTTTTTGCTGAAGATAGACCATGAGAGCAGGTATGACAATGATGGTAACTAGTATGAATACGTTCATCAACACACATCCTTTTTTCTCAGGATGCCCTTGTTAGCTGTTACATAAACCAAAGATATAGAGGAGGGGAATAAGGTGAGACGGCAAGAAGGGGAGATGAAAAAAGTAAAGAAGGTGAAGAAAATGGAGCACAAAACAGTCGTCAAGAATGGTATAGGCTTTGGTTCTGTTTTAGCGATCACAATTTCATGGAGTGTCCATCATTCCATCATATGGGCAATCATTCATGGCTGCTTTAGCTGGCTCTACGTTCTCTATTATGCATTTACTCGCTAAACTTTAAAGCATACCTATCAGCTAAGTATTTGTTTAATCCAAAAGTTTATGGGGTACAAACAAAGTAACGTTCATAAATATTGACTAACAAGCATAAATAACAAAGTGCTCTTTTTCAAGAGAACAAACTTCAGTATGAACGTAGAAGAAAGGTTGATAGCATGACACATCAAGTAACGGCATTAAGTAATGTGAATGGAAAAGCTACGGGAGTGGAAGGTATTTTACAAAATGTAGCATTTATTTTATCGACGTTTACGGTCTCTTGCCCGCAACGGGAATGGAGCATTCGGTCAGATATTCGTAAACTCTTCCAACGTATGAAAAAAATGAACACCAAACGTTTGATTGAGTGTATCCAGCGTTTTGAGCCGAGAGCAGTCGTAGTGGAAGTGGATTATTTGGGCGATGTGTACCGAGGCAAACTGGAGCCCATTGTCAAAGTAATTATTAATGAATAAGACTATAAATTCTGCCAGGATTTAACCTGGCAGAAGATCAAATAAATAGTCTGTTTACATATATCTGAAAATATCAATTCCAGAATTCTTTAAGCAATTGTGCTTCTTCGTATGACAATAATTTGTTGGCAATCTATGATAATCGGAGATGCTCCTACATCTGCTACTTCTAAGAATGTAGCACAGCATGTTTTAGGATCTAGGCTAATGAAAAAGACATCAGCTAAGCTAAAACCACCTACTAACACGACGTCTACAAGTGTGCCAATAGGCAGGCATTTTAATTGATGGCAAATACAGCCTTTACATTCGTTTTTGGAACAGCAATCTTTCTCAGGGCATTTTTCATCTTTGTGTTCGCATTTACACGTATGCTTACATTTTTTCTCACAGCATTTTTTCGATTCGTCTTTTTGTTGACCCCAGTTCATATAATGATTAAATCTACAATCTTGCATCTTTTAATCTCCCTTATGGTTAATTTTTAGTATTGGTCGCGCAACCCTTACACCTCTAATCTATGAACAAATCAAATAGAGTTCTTGGTAATTTGCCCTTTGAATAGAAAAATGGAAACTTTGTCGTACATAACTAACCGTTTTTAGGGGGTAATACTAGATTTCTGCCTGTTAATATGAAGGTGAAAGGGAGCGAGTGTATGAAGAGAATACTACAAGGTTTCTTTTTACTGATGTTCGCTATAGTAGTGATATCATGGCTGATTGTAGAAAAACAGCCTTCACCAATAGCCGTAAGTTTCTCTCCTTCTCCGACCTATGCGGAAGAGTTTAGTGAAAAATTACAAGAGACTAATTTTACACAAAAGATCATACAAGCGGTACGAAAGGCAGGATATTCACCAGATAGTACGGTAGGCTATATGGTAGATTTTCCTAACCATCAAATCATCACCATCCAATTACACGATGGTAATGAAATAGAAAAAAGCACAGAAAGTGAGATTCAAACGATTATCCATGAGCTGGCCAAAGAAGAGAATATGGGAGCATTTATAGTGAATGTTCAGCTATTAGAAACAAAATAAGGAAAGCGGGAGACACATATTGCATGTGTCTCTTTTGCATAGAGGGGGCATGTTATAATGGAATGTAGAGGTGAAGGTCTATGAAAATATTAGTTTTGGGTGCAACAGGACGTGTGGGAAGACAAATTGTTGAGTTCGCGTTAAAAGATCAACTCGAAGTAACGACATTTGTCCGTGATCCCCATAAATTACAGCTAGACAATAAGAACTTACATATCTTTCAGGGAAATGTCTTAAATAAGAAAGATCTCGAACAGGCTATGGTGAATGTGGATGTAGTAGTAAGTGCATTAAATACAGATGGGAATGATACTTTATCTACTAGTATTTCGCTCATACTTGAGGTGATGGAGCAACAAAAGATAAAGAGAATTATTACGATTGGCACTGCGGGTATTTTACAAAGTCGAGTGTCACCTACGATTCTTCGATATCAATCAACGGAATCCAAACGTAAATCTACGTTTGCTGCTAAGGAGCATCAGTACGTTTTTGAACAATTACGCGTTTCCAATGTCGATTGGACGATTGTTTGTCCAACCTATTTACCAGATGGATCATTTACAGGAACCTATCGAGTGGAGCGCAATTTTTTACCTGAAGGCGGTAGTGAAATATCAGTAGCCGATACAGCCTACTTTGCCTACCAACAAATCTTCAGTAAGGAATTCGTTAAAAGTCGAGTAGGGATCGCCTATTAAAAGGAGAGTAGAAAAATGAGAATCATTCATACGCTCATTGGCCTGCTCATTACATTTTTTGGGCTTGCCCTGCTAAATACAACGATGGATACAGCCATTCGAAACAGGATGGTGAAAGTATATGGCATTATCCTTATGTCTATTGGGGTGTTCTATCTTAAAAAAACGGCAAAATTGGATAAGTAATAGCCCCGTTAAGGAATTGGTTCTTTCAATTGACTGGGTTTTAATAGGAATAGTGGAAACTTATGCTTATAGGGTGAGAAAGTATTGGGAATTTTCCTTTTTATAGAAGGTTTGCTATACTTTATGTCGAATATATATCATTGAAGAGGTGATTGTATGGACAAAGAGATATCAAACAACTATCAATATCCTGAACACCTAGCCATTCAAGATGGAATCGAAAAGACAGAGTTATATGTCATAAAGATAACAAAGGAACAAGTGGATAGGTTGATTGAGGATATCGATCAAACATTAAAGGCGTCTACCTGACGTCTTTTTTATTCTGGGTTTGCATCATTCATAGTAAAGAATAGTCCTGCCCCGAAGTAATCAATACTGGAAAAGGTTCCCTCATTTATTGGTGAATCAAAACGTGCAGTTATTAGCTTTACTTCATAAAAAGTTATAAAATGGTAATAAATATTAAATAGTACATCCGAACTTTTAGAATGAAAAGAGTTAGAAGGACTTAATTTAAGGATTTTACCCTATATTTCTTTAGTACAGATAAAAAAATAAAATCAGTAGGCATAGGGGATTTTTCTAGGGAGAAGTAGACATTCACTCAAGTTAAAATGTACCATCGCTACGTCATTTCATAGCGCCTGTATAAAGCATTTTTTTCTTAAAAAAACTATAGGAATTTAAATACAAACAAATATTTTATCTAGATTATGAAAGGAGCTGAGCTGTTTTATGATTTATAAATTGGATAAAAGAGACTATTATAAAATAAAAAGGTTACTACAAACACCTGATCAGAAGAATGATTTAACATTAAATTCCATAATTAATGGTATGAACAGAGGGACAATTTATGTAGACAATCCGCAAGAACCCAATACAGCACTAATAGATGTAACAGGAATAAGCAGTATTTTTATTGGGAATGCGACTAATCAACAGTTTATTGATTCTTTACGTGATTTTCTTGATAATGAATTAAAAATGGATACTTATGAATCGTGTGGTGGAACCTGGTTTATTGCAGTCATAAAAGATGAGATATGGGAACAAGTATTAGAGAATGTTATTGATGATAAAGAATACGAACCAGATTATGAGCTGTATTATCAATTCAATCCTGAGGCTTTCGTTTCTTTAAAAGAGCAATACAAACCTTTACCGGATAATTATCTTATAAAAAAAATTGATACCGAAGTCATTAAGAACGATCCAGATGGGATTCTTTCTGAAGTAGTAGAAGAGGTTTGGTATTCAATTGAAGACTTTAATACTCATGGACTGGGATATTGTATCATAAGGGATAATAAAATAGTAAGTGCATGTTTTTCTTGCTGTGTACACGAGAATAAACATGAAATTAGTGTTGAAACATACGACGAGAAACACATGAATAAAGGATTAGCCACTTTAGTGTGTTCTGCATATTTAGATGATTGTATAAAAAATGGACTAATACCCCAATGGTCAACGATGGAAACAAACCTTGAATCTAAACGTTTAGCAAAAAAATTGGGCTTTGAATTTGAGTCAAAACTAAAAACATTGGAGTTTGAATGGAAATGATCATGAGATACTCTTTATAAACAATGAAAGGATTATAATATTAAATATTCAGAATTTTTTTGCTGTAACTTTTAAAAATCAATTATATATCAGCAACATTGTCACGTTTGTTTCATTGGAATGGATTTGAGTCTCCAATACTCAAATAAATAAAATCTGTTTGTCATTAATCTATTTTTCCTCTGCACAATTTCTTCTTATTTATAGTTTATAGTATAAGTCGTCAGCGTTTTACAAAGTAGAAAGAATGAGGAAATTAGAGGTGAATAAAATGAAATTAAAAGCTTTTGCTGTAACTTTGCTTACTACGATTGTCCTAGGTGCTTGCAATGGAGAGAGTACTAATGACGATAACCCTAGAAAAGAAGTGGAGATGCAAAATATTAAGGAGTTGGTGAATGAATATAGCGGGAACAAAACAAAAGACGAATCTGCTTCAATCACATCAAACCAGCTGATTGTAACTGATAAAGAAGGAATTGAGTCAGCATATGCTTTGCCAGAAGACGAATTTTTTGTTTCTGTAGCTCCTTACATAAATGAAACTCACCCTTGTACTAACCATAGCTTGACGGGTTGCCAAGGAGAGCTGGCTAATAAGGATATAGCTGTCTATATTGAAGACTCAAAAGGTAATGTGCTAGTGAACGAAACCATGAAAACTCTAGCTAATGGATTTATTGATTTATGGCTACCTCGTGACCAAACGTATAACATAAAAATGGAGCACAAAGGCAAAACTGTAAAATCGTCATTTTCTACTTATGAAAGCGATGGCACTTGCATTACAACAATGCAATTAAAATAAAAAAAGTAGGGTTGTCCAAAAAGTCAGTGAAAGCTGATTATTTGTGGCAGCCCTTTACTATTTATATTTTTAAAATTATAGGTTTAGATTTTGCATTTAAGTTGCATTGTTTGGTATGTCAACACTAAACTGCACAAAAATTATAAGGTCTGTTGCTTGAATTCCACTGGGGTAAATAGCCTAGTGTCCCGTGAATTCGAATGTTATTGAACCAATGAACATAATCATCAAGTTCAAGAGCGAGCTGTTCAAGAGTAGAGAAATGTGCTCCGTTAGCGAATTCGGTTTTAAATACCTTAAACATCGCCTCAGCCACGGCGTTATCATAAGGGCATCCCTTCATGCTCAGGGATCGCTGGATTCCAAATGTTTCTAGGGCTTTTGAAATGAGCTTATTATCAAACTCTTTTCCTCGGTCTGTATGAAACATTTGTATGTCGTTCAAGTTACCTCTAATACTTACTAGTGCTTGATAAACCAGCTCTGCTGTCTTATTTGCACCAGTACTACGGCCAATGATTTCACGATTGAAAAGGTCGACAAATAAGCATACATAATGCCATTTTGTTCCGACACGGACATATGTTAAATCACTCACGATGACAGCCAACGGCTCTTTTTGCTCAAATTGGCGCTGTAATTCATTTTTTATCGGCCCTTCATTACATGTTGAGTTATGCACCTTATACTGTGCTACTGTATAGTTTGATACTAGTCCAAGACCTTTCATTAAACGACCAATTCGACGACGTGATACGTGTTTTGGCTCTGGTAATTTACTTAGTTCTTTCTTGATTTTACGCGTACCATAATTATTACGGCTTTCTTTGAAAATACGAGCAATCTCTTTGGAAATCTCATTATCTTCAGTTTTTAGCGCACGTTTGCCACAAACTTCGGCATGATAGTAATACGTACTTTTCGGAATATTAAGGACGTCACACATTGCTGATACTGAATATTTGTGAGCGTTATTTCGAATCACATCTATTTTCGTCCCATGATCAGCGCTGCTTGCTTTAAAATATCATTCTCCATCAGTAAACGTTGATTTTCTTTGCGTAATCGAGCTAGTTCGTTATCTTCTTCAGAGGGATTATCTTTGGCAGCGAATGAACCGGTTTCTTGATGGTTTTTAATCCAACGGTCTAAAGCCGAAGGCGTTATATCGTACTCTCTGGCAATATCTGCACGGGATTTTCCATTTTCATAAAGTTTTACTAATTGCAATTTAAATTCAGATGTAAAAGTTCGACGTTGACGTGACATAGTAGCACGCTCCTTTAAGTTGGTAGTCTAAGTGTACTAGCCCTTATTTTTTATGTCCAACTTAGTGTAGCCGATTCAACCAAAAACCTACGAGGATAGGGGGTGTTGAGTGTGACGGGTTACAGCATCATACTCATAGTGTGACAACCAGAAAAAGGGTCTCTATTCAAATTAGAATCCTTATTTTATTTTGGTTGAAGAACTATGAATTATGTCAGTTATAACTAGCATCTTACCAAAAAACGATAGCCACTTGAATGTCCCCCTAATCTCGATAGCTACTGGACCTGCTCTTTTAATCCAAGATAATCATTGATGGCAAACAATAAATAATCCAATTCTCTCTTAGAGTGACGATTAGATAATTCACCTAGCAAGTTAACAGTTAATTGGCCTTCCGTTATTGTATCTGAATGAACCAATTCTTTTGTCGTGATCCCCATTATCTTGGCAAAGTGTTCAATGCGATCTGATTTTAAAGTACGTTCTCCTTTTAACATAAGTCCTACAAGTGATTTACTTACTCCTAATTGTTCAGCTAGCCATTGATATGATTTATCCTCAGCTTTCAACCATTTAATTACTTTGCTTATTACGATGTCGTTAGTTTTCATATCCTACTCTCCACCTATCTACAAATATCATATCATTCAATATTAAACATCCATAACATTTTTATTCAATCTATGCAACTAAATATTGCATCATTGAGAATTAAATATAAGTGGATAAGTTTATTAAAAAATCGGGTACTTTCTGAAATAAGGAAAGCGTCTTTCTTTATGGAAAGTTCTGAATTATAGAACAAAAACAATGCCCACAGAATTTTTAATCCAACTTTATTATAAATAATCATTCTTTTTTTAAACTACAATTTATATGGCTATACTAAGCTTGTTCAAATCTAGTAGGTTGTTAATAAAAATATATAAATTAATAATATATTATCTATCTTTAAGTATAATATAGTAATTTCCATCATATGTTAAATACTATAGCAATTAAAAGTAGTAAAAGTGAAGGTGGGTATCCGTGAAATATAAAATTATTCCAGGTCTTTTACTAATAATCTTACTATCAATTATCGGAGCATTAACAATAAGGGACAAACTATTTGCAACTGAACTAGAGAAAGGTTCTTATAAAGTGGATTCTTTTGAATCACTACCCAATAAGGAAATAACTTTATTAGAAGCATATGACATAGGGATGGACATAGCAAAAGAATACGATAAAAATTCGGAACTTATTTTTATGAATAGTGTGAATGATGGCAAAATAAATGGTTCAGATGGAAAAAAAGGAAATTGGCAAGGGTATATTACCTTACCTAACAAAAGACTAAGTATCATATTTGTTATCGAAAAGGGGAAACTGAAAAGTTACGATGTAATAGATAGTGATGAACAACTGCCTATTAAAGATGAAGATATAAAAGTAGATAGTAACGAGGTTGTAAAAAAAGCCATATCTGAATTTAAATTAGAACCAGGAAATGATAATTTTTTGAATGGTTATCATTTCCGTCTAATAAGAGATGAGAAAAATGTATTTTTGGGGGTGGGAGGTCAAAAAACAGGCAAGAGAGCAGAAATCTATTTCAATCCTAAAAACGGAGAGTATTTAGGAGGAATTGAAAAAAAATAAACCTTTACAGGAGGAATCAAATATGAAAAAGATTCCTATAATTTTAGGAATGTTATTTATTTTAGGAGCATCTATACTTTCAGAAAGTACTTTAGCAGCAACATATGTAAATCAATCAGTTACCGCATATGTAGCCGATCAGGGTAGTCTGACTTATCATGGTACTGTTCCAGTTATGTATAGTACTGCTGCAGTTCGCCCTAAAGTGTGTGGGAATGCATTATCGGGTACAAAATTTCCTGCTGGAACAATAATTACAACACAGGCCGGATTACCATTCCCTGACGCTCGTTTAAGAAGTACTTTCCAAGTTTACGATATGGGAGATGTTAAGTGAGTAAAAAATGTAACTCCTAATTGGTTTGATATCTTTTTTGGGACATCAGAAAATTATCAACATGCTATAAATTTTGGATTTAAAACAGCGAGTTATAATACTAGTTCAACCTTATCAGCAGAAGATTTGAATTCGGAAGACATAAACAACACAGAAGAATTTATAAAAGAAGAAGAAAAAGAGGCTACAAATAATTAGTATTTGGTTGTTCTTAATGAAAAATTTTTGTTCGATAAGTGCATTATCAGCGAGTGTACCTTTACAGGACATACTCATGGTAATGCCTTTTCTTTTTAAGCTTATTGTTAACGACAAACTTTGTGTACACCGTACCTTGGCATTATGCAACGTTCAACCTTCAGGAATGTCCTATATACCGTATATGTAGCCTTGGAAAAAATAAAACTACAACATATTGAAAAAAATGTCCGATAGTGTAAAATTACACTTATGGGTGGTTTTCGTTATCAATATAATATGGGAGTATATATAAATTGAAGAGGTTTATTAAAAGTATTTTGTCTTTATTTCCAGTTCCTTTCTTATTTCATTTTTACGAATTTAATTGTCATCTTGCTAGGCAACAAGCTGATTTTTTGTTTCAGGTATTTCTAGTGTTCATAATTGTTGTAGGTATTTCATCGAGAAACATTAAATTGCCTTTGTTCATTGGCTTGAATTTTATTATGACCGTTATTTCTTTGATATTTGGCTATTTTTTCATAGATGATGATGGAGGTTGGTTTAAACCTTTTGGCAGAGATGCCGCCATTGTATTTGTTTCAATTATTTATATTCTAGGGCAATTAATTATAAGATTATTTAGCAGGCTAGTTCATACTAACAGCCGAAGTAATAAGTAAAGATGAAAAGAAAGGAAGTAATTCTCCTGGATAGATCTCTTTTTCAAAGGCTGCTAACAAAGTATTGTTTTTTTATTATATAAACTATTTAATTTAGCTAAATAATAAAGTATGTGAAAAAGTTACTTAAACTAAAGGAGAGCTTTAGTTTAAGTAGAAATATGCTTTTGATCTTTCACATTCGGCCAAATCCTATAATAGGAGTTGTGTTTTTTTAGTAAACTCTCTTTAAAAGTGGTTTTGCATACTTGAAAGATTTTGTGCAGTAACAATGTATCAATTCGATATGTAAAAATAACCAACTAGTAGATAAATGAATATATATAAAACCGTTATATATAAATATATTGCTGTTGAGCCTTTATCATTTCTAGCTTGAAATAATACTACAATTGAAAGAATTACTACTAGTATAAAAGGGATTATTTGCCAGTTGTGAAAGCGAAATGGTTATAGGCTGCTTTATTATTTCAGTCATATTGCCTCCGAAAAAGAAAGAATTCAATTCATTTTATCAATATTTTAGTTAAGTGATACCAGTAAATTCTGGGAACCGAATATAGCCTTGCAAGGAGCAAAATAGTACTGAACAATTTGAACACATCATGCAATAGCTTATAGTCATATGAAGTAAGTTATATTCTAGGTAAAAGGATTCCTAAGTTTCTCTCAGACTTAGAGATAGACATTTAAGGGAAGCTTCTTTATCTATTATCAGACTGTATTTTTGCTGTTCATTTAAAATTTTGAAGTATTGTGCCATACTAGAGAATTAATTTGAAATAAATAATCTGTTAATTTCTAAAATTCTAAATTGATGTATTTGTTGTATATATTTCTTTATTGCGTGCATGCTATAAAATGTTATTTGCAGGTGTATGGAAATCACAAAATTAATTTAGAAAGTAGTGGATTTCCTTTGAATTAAATAATTTCAAATCCTATATATTTTGCAAACGAATTACAAATAATTACAAAACTTAAGACAGGCAACAATAACAATATACTATGATGGAACTGCGGGAATACCTCCATAGATGTAGAAATAGGAGCAACTATTTTTTTTTACTCTAATTATTGAAAAATTAGTTAATCAAACAAACAACAACCAAATCTAAAATTTTTAGATATAACCACTAAAATTCTCCGCTTCCCATTCATGAATAGCATGCTGTTCTGTCTCCAACACCTTCTCCATATAAATGATAGTCGTTTCTATCTTTTTATGACCGAGGGATTTCATAATTCTATACATATATGGAAAGTATATTTTCCAGCTAGCCTTTTGTCCGAACGATAGTTAAAAATGACTGGAGTATCTATCTTATGTAAAACCTCAATCCTTTTGACATGAAAAGGAGTAGTTAAGGGCCAAATAATCACGAATGATTTTAGGATGTCCGCCATTTTCAAGACAAAGTTTACTCGCAATTTTAATTTCCTTCTGATTATAGTGAGATTGCGCACCAATTAAAAATATGCCTGACAGTATCAATAATGTGCCAATCGCCAAAACATATTTTATGACTCTTTTCAATACACGTACCTCCATTTCAAAAGTAATCGGTATCCCTAGTATATGTTGAACGATGAAAGCAATATGTTAATTGACTTATTGTATACACTTGTATACAATAAGTTTAAATCAACGTATACGTTTGTATACAAAAGGAGTGTTTAATGAATGAGAGGTTCAGGTTTTAGAGAGCATATGAAGGAAGGTCATCATCGAGGTGGTCGTCACAGAGGAATGGAGGGAACGGCATCACGTGGAGCAAAAACGTTCCGAAGAGGGAGAGCCATTGCCTTTTTAGAAACGTTAAATGTGAAACGTGCAACGATTAAACAGCAATTAGAAAAGCCCGAGTTTCAATCCATTCAGCAAATTTTAGTAGGTGAGTTAAAGGCCATTGATATGGTGATCCAAGAATTTAGCCAGCTGTTTGATATACATGAAAGCGAAACAGTAGAAACTGCAGTTGATCATTCACAGATAGAAGAAGGAGATTCTGTGCATGAAAAAAGTGAATAACTATATTGATACGGTATTTGCCCAGCAGGACCCCATTCTTGAGAATGTCATAGCTTCCATTACGGAACAAGGTATGCCAGCCATTTCTGTTTCTCCTTCATCAGGAAAGCTATTGACGATGCTCGTATCGCTTACAGGGGCTCAGGATATTTTAGAAATCGGTGCATTAGGTGGTTATAGTGGCATCTGTCTAGCGAGAGGAATGGCAGATGAGGGCGCATTAACCTCACTAGAATTAGAGGAAAAATATGCACAGTTAGCTGCACAAAATCTTGCCAATGCAGGCTTTGCTGAACAAGTGACCTATCTCACTGGGCCTGCCCTTGAAAGCCTTGAAAAGCTTGTAGCTGATGGAAAACGCTTTGATTTTTTCTTTATTGACGCGGATAAGGAAAATTACGAGCATTATTTAGCATATTGTATAAAACTAGCAAATACTGATGCATTAATTGTCACGGATAATGTATTAGCAGCGGGTAGTGTTGCAGACCCAGAAGTGACACCAAAACGATATACAGCCATCATGAAGAAATTTAATCGTCTGGTGGCGAACCACCCACAATTGGAGTCAATTCTTTTACCTATTGGGGATGGCATAACCGTTTCTAAGGTAAAAAAATAATAAAGATTAGTCCTCCTTTATGGTAAAGTATGGTTAGTAACTGAAAAAGGAGAGATGCGTTTGAAACAAGCGTTAGTTGTGATTGATGCACAGCAAGAACTGATAGAAGGTAATCAGGAGGAACAAGCTGTTTATCGCAAAGAAGAATTACTAGAGACCATCAATAAGGTAATTAAAAAGGCTATCGAGGAAAATGTTCAAATTATTTTTGTTCGTGATCAAGATGTGGCTGGTGGAGAGGGAGATGGCTTTCAAGTACATAAAAAAATCCATGTTCCAATATCAGCTGTCTTTTTTGACAAACTCGCTACCAATGCATTCTACAAAACTGGGCTGCTGGAGTATTTAAAGGATCATGACGTGCAGCATTTGGTAATGATGGGGTGTAAAACCGAGCATTGTGTGGATACTGCCGTCAGATCAGCCACTGTTCACGGCTTCGATGTCACAGTTGTCGCTGATGGACATTCGACGAACGGCTCCAAGCATTTAGTACCAGAAGCCATGATCGCACATCATAATGACATATTACACGGTCATTACAATGTTGACCATTTCTCGCTGGTGCGTCATTCAGACGAAGACTTATTTGGACCTAGCCATTCAACCTACCGCTAACATAATAATGACCAAGAATTTTAGTTCTTGGTCATTTCTTATACGTTCTTGATGATCAAACTACTACATAGAAGACGTTATGATAGAGCAAAAGCTTGTCCAAAAGGATGGAGTTTTTTCAGAAATGGAAAGCAGTAACACATTTTTTGCTCCAAAAAATGGAATACAAGCTATGCTTAATCCTTCTTATTCATAGGGCCACTGTGCGAGCAGTGACCCTAAGTATCAAGTCAGGAGGTGTAAGGCTAAAATTAGCTTTACACTATTATATGTATGTGAAAGTAACTTCGAAAGTTAGTTATCTGCCTGTTCGATAGATTATTTTTTTGAATGGCGACTAAATCGGGCACAATATGTCGGATGACTCAATTCTATTCTTGCTATTGTTGTGAAAAGGGAGGTTATTCAAGTGGATTCATGCACACGACTGAATGAAGCGATTGCCTATATTGAGGCCAATTTGACCAATGACATTGATATGAAGGAAGTGGCAAGTAGAGCGTATTGTTCTGAGTATCACTTTAAACGAATGTTTTCATTTCTCGCAGGCATCTCGCTCTCCGAATACATTCGTCGGAGACGTTTGACACTGGCCGCTCTTGAATTGTCGAACGCCTCTTTGAGAATCCTCGATATAGCAGTTATGTATGGTTATAGCTCAGCAGATGCTTTTACAAGAGCCTTTCAGCACTTACATGGGATTAAACCTTCTGAGGCGAGGCAAACTGGCCAAACATTCAAAGCTTTTCCACGGATGACCTTCCAATTGACCATCCAAGGAGGAATTGAAATGAATTACCGACTCGAGCAAAAGGAAGCTTTTCGCATCGTTGGTTTGATGAAACGCGTACCGATTATTTTTCAGGGAGAAAATCCGGACATTGTGAAATTGGCGCAATCCCTAACAACCACAGATATTGAGCAACTTAAAAAGCTGTCTAATGTGGAACCTAAGGGCATCATCCAAGCTTCTACAAATTTTTCAGAGGGGCGAATGGAGCAAAAGGGAGAACTCGATCATTATATTGGCGTGGCTACTACAGCAACAATCCCTGGGCGCTTTTGCCAACTTGCTGTCCCAGCGAATACATGGGCTGCCTTTACAGTGGTCGGACCTTTCCCGCAAACACTTCAGGAGACGTGGGGCCGCATTTATGCTGAGTGGTTTCCATCTTCCAGCTATGAACAGGTTGCTGGCCCTGAAATTGTCAGTCTTGCGAGCACCGATTTTTCATCACCAACCTTTACAAGTGAAATATGGATACCCATTCACAAAAAAGAGCCTCTTGCATAATGCATGGCTCTTTAATGTATTTTTGTTCCATTGGGTACATGCTGATCAGGTGTTAACAGGATGACGTCTCCCTCACCTGGCACTCCACCAATGACTAACACCTCTGACTTAAAACCGGCAACGCGGCGTGGGGGGAAATTAACAATTGCTACGACTTGCTTTCCGACCATTTCCTCTGGCGTATAACGTTTTGTAATTTGGGCGGAAGACTGTTTAATACCGAGCTCTTCACCAAAATCGATGTTCATTTTTATTGCTGGAACACGTGCTTTTGGTAGCTCCTGTGCTTCCAAGACCGTACCAACTCGTAGATCAAGCGCTGTAAAATCTTCAAATGTGGCCATTATTCAACTCTCCTTCATGTCAACTATATTATCATGCTAACATTATGTGGGAAATTATTCAAAATAAAAAAGAAGAGCACATAGAGTGCCCTTCTTTTCTTAACGACGATGCTCTACCAGGTCAATAGCTCCTAACACAATATGAGCTAAACCAAAGCCAAAAATGGTGTTGGCCACCATTTTATTAGAGCCATGCTTTTGCTTCATGGCATATCCTGCCGCTGTGACAGCCGACCCGAGAATAGTTGGGATTAAACCTTCACGAACATTATTCATAAAATTGATCCCTCCGTCGTATGATTCGGTATAAGTTTCATACCATACTTACTATGAACGTTTGCAGCGTATCCTATACGAATAAATAATAGGTTGAAAATATACAACTGTCATTTATTGTTGAATAGGTGCTACTTTTATTTGATCGACCATAAATTCGTTCTTCGTATGATCGAATTTATAGGTAATGTGGAAATCAGCCACATTTATAGGAAAGACACTAGCCGCAAGGGTCAATTTTATCTTTTGATTTTCTAAATAGTAAATCGTTATCCCACCAAAACCTAGTTCATCCTGCTGTAATTCTAGCTCTGGATCGACATGATAGTCCAAGTGATATTCCTTGCCCAGTGCTTGGCCCGTAATCGTTAATGTTTCATGATCCTTTTTCACAACGTTTGACTCAATATGTTGAGCAACAATTTCCTCATAATGAGGGACCTTTATTTCTTGTAAGTCCTGATCTACTATATGAATATCATAATTATCTAGCCCAGTTCCTCTGCCAGTTTGAATGATGATAACAGCTTCTTCTTTGCCATCCTCCGTCATATCTATGTAAAACACTTGTGGCTCGGTTCCTGTATCACCAGGGTTGTTCCAATTAAAGTCCTTCACCTTCCCATTAATCTCTAGCTTTACGCTCTCTCCATTCTTATACAGTTTTACTTCATTATGGTCAGAGGCCCCAATTAATGTGGCATCTATATGTGTTGGGCTGTGGGCTTCCTTCGAAATTCGTTCTTCTGTTGGATCATCTTTTTGATCTGATTGGCATCCTGAAAA
Source organism: Lysinibacillus fusiformis (assembly GCF_003049525.1). GTDB lineage: Bacteria > Bacillota > Bacilli > Bacillales_A > Planococcaceae > Lysinibacillus > Lysinibacillus fusiformis. Next base: position 614,651 of record NZ_PYWL01000002.1, read on the forward strand.
TATAACTGTACTTAACAATAGCAATGTACCAATTTCTTTTTTCAATCGTATCTACACCTTTCTTAATCTTTGTAAAATCTATGTCATTTATCACAAATAGCTGCAAGCAATAATGGGGAAGAAGCCGATATACATAAGCGAACTATTACTACAGAAATTTTTTCTCCCTCTACAAAGTGGGCTTAGTAGAAAACAACAAGACGACTTCGTACATTACAATAATTTACAAAATAAAGCAAATTCCTCTTTATATTATATAGTTGATGTAGTAAATATGAAAATTTTGGATTTATTGAAACGAAAATGAAGTCTCAATCGTATACTAAAGTAAAGGGGGGCGGAAATGAAATATGTAGGCATCGGAACAATATTGTCCATCCTAGGTGTAGTATTTTCAATCCTAATATGGGGTACAGAAAAAGCGCATTTACTTTCTGGATTGGTAGGTGGAATATTCATAATATTCGCTCTGTTAGTGTCGGGTTCGATGGGGAGTGGGGATAGAATGCGGGCTAATTTTGCAACAGCAACAAAAGAAGATAGGGACGAACGCAATCATATGATGAATAATGCTTTATTGTTAGCATTACCAAATATTATTGTCGCTATCTTTGCGTATTATATGTGATCATACCAGCTCAATTGAAAGGATGATGTGTACCTTGGATAAAGAAAAAGATTATTATTCAGAAGCATCTAGATATACACTTGCAGTTGTTCTCTTCACACTCATCATTTGGGGCATCTATGATTGGCGAAACGCAACACCCAATGGTTTTCAATTTTTATTAATAAATGAAATTGTTATCACTCTTGGGATTACACGCTATATTTTGAAGAAACGAGATCAAAAAAGAAAGCGCTCTTAATAATCTTTACATAGATAATCAATAAAAGTGTCACATCTACCCTAGGTGTGGCTTTTTTTGTTGCATTTAATAAGTAAAAGTACATTTGCAATAGAGAGGTGGTACTATGCAATTAACAGATGGTACACGGACGTTTGAAACGGATATAATTGATGAAGCTGCTAGAAAAAAGGAACGTGATGAGCAGGAGCGGGAGATGCTTAATGCCTTTGCACGCTATGCATATCTTCGATACAAGCAAATACGGGATAAGGTCAATCCGCGTAAATGCAAATACATGTATATCCATCAAGTTCGCCAACAATTAACTTCACCCGCTAGACTGCAACGTGTTTGCAATCTTGTAGGCATGACGGATGAAGAAGTACTTTATATTGTAGAATTTGTCCGCAAGTATTTGAAATACGTCAAATAAAAGCCTCATCGTTGAATGGGGTTTTTTTACATAATTTCTAGGGAGAATTGTTTCTCAATACCCCACTCCATATAGTATGATGAACGTGGATAAAGGAGTGAAGCGATTTTGAGATTCATTAAATGGTTAGTTGTTTTTATTATTCTCATTGGTATAGTTGGCTATGGTGTATTACATTTTGGCACGAAATTTGCGTCCGAAAAAATTGTCAATACACTTTCAACAGAATTAGAGAATAGTGGACAAATGGAAGAAATAAAAAATACGATTGAAAATGATCCGGAGTTAAAAGCCTATATGGAAGAGGCGAAAACGGTTGATAGTAGTACGTTACCGTTTACATCAAAAGAAGATGCTACGAAAGTAATCATTCAAAAGGTTGGCATTACAGAGCTCAATGATATTCGTGTGAAATTACAAGATGGCTCCATGACAAAGGAAGAAGCATTGCAACAGGTAGAAGGAAAATTATCAGATGAAGAAATAGCTGCATTAAAAGTTATTATTTATAAAGAACTGTACGAATAAACAAGGCCGCAAAATGGGCAGTTAGCCTAGCAGAGGCACTTACTAAATGGTAAGTGTCTTTTTTGCTGTATATGTATGCAGAAGGCCATTCTCTGAAAACGACCACAAATTTTAGTGAATTAGAAAAATTGTCCCCTTTTACAGCATGCCCGTTTATATAGATAGTACAGAGATTAATTGTAGGGGAGAGGGGTAGCTATGATCTACAGAGTAGTAAAGAACGAAAATTTTGTCGTATTGGACAAGGGCTTTTTAAATGATGATCAATTAAGTTGGAAGGCAAAGGGTTTACTTGCCTATATGCTGTCATTACCAGATGATTGGGATTTTTGTCTGACTGATTTAGCGACACGTAGTAAATGCGGACGTGAAGCAACTGCTAGCATTATCAATGAACTGATTTTGGCAGGTTATCTTCAAAAGGTGCAGGAGCGAACAAAGGATGGGAAATTCAGCAAGGTGGAATTTGTCGTTTTTGAAGTATCAAAACGTGCTGCCCGGCCGTCAACGGGTTATCCGTCAACGGACGCACCACAAACGGAAAAGCCCACACAACTAAATAATAAATTACTAAATAACCAATTACTAAAAAATAAAGATGATGATCAACAATCACATACAGCCGACTACTTTTACGAACAACAAGGCTTTGGCTCACTGTCGGCGTATATAACGGCAAAAATTCATTCCTGGCTTACCATTTTTTCAGAGGAAATCGTCATTCATGCGATGAAGCTAGCTGTAGAACACAATGTATTGCGCTGGCGGTATGTTGAGAAGATATTGCGAAATTGGCATCATAAACAACTAAAGACCATGGCAGATATTGCTTCAGATCAAAGGCGCTTTCAGGCCAAGAAGATAAAAGTGACGGACATTCCAGCCAATAGACGTCAAGAGATTATTCCGCAGTGGTTTCATCATCGTCATGAAGAGGAACGGCCACAGCAGCCAACCATTAATTTTGAAGCAGAACGACAAAAAATATTAGCGCTGCTCGAAAGTGGTTAAACGTCCTAATTTTCGGCATACCATAAAGGCTTCACAGATGAAAAGTAAGCATGATCCTCCAAAATTAGCTGAATTCTGGCTAATGCATCGTCAAACGATTGCGGATCATATTGGCGTGTCCAAGCAATAGTTGCAATGACATTCATCGCGGCATATAAGGCATAAAGGCGCCAAAACTGATCATCTGGTGGCTGTGTGAAATACCCATTTATTTGCCCGACGCAATAGGGGACGCTATGCCGTCTACTAAACAGGGCTAGATTATAAAAATCATGATAGGGATCGCCGGCATCATAGCCATTGAAATCAATAACCCCATTGAAGCTGTTTTGGTGACAAATAATGTGACCAAGATGGTAATCATCATGAAGCAGCGTAATAGGACGTTGTCTTAATAGCGGCCAATGTTCTTCGATAAAGCTCAATAATTTAGCTTCTTGCGGAATTTGATAAGAATCCTGTTGATAGGCTTGTAAATAATTGGTAAATTTCTCTTTTTGTAACGTCTCCCATTGGACAGTTTTTGGAGCTTTCACCTGATGAATTTTTCTTAATTCTTTCCCAGCCGCAAGACCGAGATGGAACTGCTCTGTGTCCGAAAGGTGAGGAATGATTTCATCCGCAGGGGTGCCTATTAAATAGCTCATAACCATCGTTGAAAGATCGTTGTCAGGGAGGACCATATATTCAATGGCCTTATGTGTTTGAACTCCCTGTAGCTCTAAGTCCTGCAGCAAAGTAAACTCAATCCACCTTTTGTCGTGGTGTGCGAGATCGGATAGCCGTACAAAATAAGGTGTATCATCAACTGTTACAACATATTTGGTATCAGAGGAATAACCTTTGTCGATTTTATTAATAGCAGTGTAACCTTGTAAGCTAGTTAATCGATTCATGATATTTTCTACAACCATTTTATCTCTCTCCTTCCATCAGTTTAGAAGATACAAAATACTATATGGAGCTGTCCTTTGTCAATGTACCTGTTGAAGTGAAATGATCATTTATTCATCATTTTAAATAATAGTCATGAGCACAAATAACTAGAAAAAATGGTGTAGCTTGCATTTACTAGAATAAGTGAATGTTATTCTCTTCAATCATTCACGGTCATTAGCTTGACATGTGTAGCAGCAAAAAAGGTGAAATAGAGCAGTCACCCATTCAGCCCCATCAGTCAACCATGGCAAATAGTTAGAATATCGCACTATAACTAGTTGTTGATTCTCCCCTAAAATCGACATAACTAATGAATAACATGGTTGTCATTCGCAAAAAAATGATAGGAAAGGGTGGTGCATAATGAGTTATGTTATTGAAATGCAAATAATGTCAGGTTTACCGAATCAGCCGCTCACCGCCATCAAATACGTGGTAGCACATGAATCAGGTAACAGCACAAACACAGGTCCAAACGCATTAGAAAATGAAATTGCCTATATGAATAGAAATAAAGACAATGCCTTCGTTTCTCACTGGGTAGGAGGAGGTGGACGCATTGTGCAAATAGCACCCGTTAACCGCGTCCAATATGGTTGTGGACCAAAAGGGAATCCGTATAGCTATGCTCAAGTAGAGCTAGCGCGGACTTCCGATAAGGAACAATTTAAAAAGGATTATGCGGCTTATATTTGGTTATTGCGCAAAATGGCTATAGAAGCAGGGGTACCAACTATTTTAGATGGTACTGGCAACGGCATTAAATCCCATCGATGGATTGCCGATAATTTGGGCGGCACCACACACAAAGATCCGTTTGCCTATTTAATGAGTATGGGTGTTACCGAAGCACAGTTCCAACAAGATATAAAAAATGGCCTGGAGGAGGAGTTAACCGTGTCACAATATAATGAGTTGAAGCAGGAAATAGAGGCTTTAAAAAGCTTATTAGCTACTAAAGCCAGTTTACAATCCGACCGAGAAGTAGGCGCATCTTACAAAGAAGCATGGGATTGGGCCATTCAAGAAGGTATTATCCGAGGAGATGGTAGTAAAAATATGAATCCAGCAGGCGTTCTCACGCGGGAGCAAATGGCTACTATGCTCAAACGATATTACGATAAATTTGTCGATAATAAATAACTATGCTATAATATAGAGAGGATAAAGTTCGTTGAAACAGCGTGCTTTATCTTTTTTTTAGATTTTTAGAACTTTTGTCGAAATAAATAGAAGAGAGGCGGGGGTTAGGATGTTAACAAAAATAAGAAAAGTAAAATTTGAGCAGGAACGAAAAAATCCGTTATATAACGTAGTCATGGAGTGTCCAGAGGGAAAGCAATTATATGTCAAATTTGATTATACTTATAAGACTAAAAACTTCTGGCCATTAGAAGTAAATTATAATAAGAAAAATTATGGTGCTAAACTGGCATGGTATACAAATGAAGTAGAAAATATGACAGTTGCTGCATTTTTAGAGAAAATTGCTAATAAAATTAATAAAAAATATCAGTTCGAGTTAAATCAACACTAAAAAAGCAGCATCCTTCAGGGGAAGCTGCTTTTTGCTTGTCCATTATTTTGTTGTAATATAGACCGTTAATTTGGCTTCATCAAATGTTACCTCTGCGCCAAGAGCTTGACTTACAAAACGTAAAGGTACCATTGTTGTTCCTTGATAAACTTCAGCAGGGTGACTAAGGTTAATGGTAGATGTCGTTCCATTTGCATCTACATAAGCAGTTTTGTTACCTACGCCGATGACAATTTTCTTGCTGACCTTCGTCGCAGTTACTTTTTTAGTAGCACTATCATAAGAAACTGTTGCACCAAGTGCTTCAAAAATATGTTTCATCGGTACCAATGTTGTGCCATTTTTCATGTAGGCGCTCGGCGTATAGCTTTGTTTTTCATTATTCAAATAAACGGCTACTTTTGTCAATGCCGGTGCTTGTATTGCTGTTGTCGGCTGCGTATAGTTGCTTTGACCACCTGAGGAAGAACCACCGCCGCTATTCCCATTATGATAATGATAGCCTGTACAAAGACCTTTTGCCTTTGACTTATCAGAACAATTATGCCCACCATTGCTATCGAGACGCCCTGGATGCGCATCAGCAATCGAGGTAGTAGTGAAGAATAGTGTAACCATCGCTAAAAACAAGACCAGTTTTTTCATATGTATCCTCCTATTATCAAAATATGTAATTATTATACTATATAAAAGTAAAATTTGGAATGTTTTTATAGTAAATTAGTATTAAAAAACAACACAAAATGGAAGGTGCTAACAGATCAATTATTAGTGCCAACTTGATTTAAACAAAGTTAGTTCATTTTAACTTCTCTATTTTTTGTAAGAGGCGATGGAGGACAGCGGTAAAGATTCTAAAATAAATTTATCCATAATCCATTTTTTTATTTAAAAAAGCACTCATCCATATTGGATCAATGCCTTTTAGTATGATTCATTAACATCTTACATATTTCCGTTTAAAACCAAGCTTCCCTCGATCGAGTTCCTTTTGAATGTTTTCATACGCATTCAATGTCGTGCTTTTTTTATTGTCACGCTTCATTTCCACAGGACCAACTGCCTGTGCTGTTGCCACTGCCTTTTCGTGAAGGGGTACATAGGAAATCGCGACTGTGTAAAGAAAATTATTCATCGCAGATTTTGTTCGTTCGGGTGCAGTATGAATCGTATTATTCACAACATCTAGCATCCTCGCTAATTTGCCCTCAGAAAACTCGCTATCTTTGCGATTTCCTAAAAGCCAGCAATAGCAGCTCCAGCCCGCTGACATTTTCAGTTCCTCACCACTTGCAATCCATGCATCTGCTACCTCTTGTGCAATAGGGGATTCCGCTAAAGTGACTGCCACTACATAATCAGATAGCATATAAAAATAGGCAGAATCCATCCATCGATCAAAATCAGCCGCCGTCATCGTTTTTGGATCTGCAATGATACCCGCAAAGTACATCGCATCATAGTTGCCAGTAGCATAAAGCTCATCTGCTAAAGCCTGATCGATTTTAATTTTTTTAGCAATCGGCTTCATCGCTCCAGTTGCCACGCCAAAAACCGGCTCATGTGCCCCATTCGACATATACATTTTCTTCGTACGTTCTTTGCCTAGCTTCTCCAGCTCCTGCATGACCATTTCTGCATTCATAGAAGCACTTCCTTTTTATCTAATTTCAACGCCATCCCTTATTATCCTATATGGAATGTCCTTTTGTCATGGTTGAACTAGTTTGTCTGGAGAAGGAGATGCTGCTTATGCTTTCCGCGCGATTAGAATAAAAAATACCCTATTCAAATATAGTTGAATGGATTTAAAGCCTATTCCAAATAAACATAAATTGTGCTGCATCCGCTTCAAGAGCTAGTTGGTGATACTCGGTCGATTCATCCTCAGAAATTAAGCGACCTTTTTGAACATTTAAAATGGCATGCTTAACAGAATCGGGATGTTCAACGGAATAGTGGGAATCCTTTAGAAGTGTCAGGGCAGATCGACATTTATGTTTATCAATGCGTTCATTTTTTCCTTTGAAATATAATTTTATAAGGTAGGGGATGTCATCGATGATTAAACCAAGTTCTGGGTTTGAACGCACGATTAAGTCACCACAAACCCAATTAGATTTACCTGGTTCAAACCACTGCACATTTTTGTTTTTAAAAAATTTTAAATAAGCTTTAATCGCTTCTTGATAATTTTTCTGCCGAGCAGGGAGGGCATTGTCTATAATATCGAGAAGGTAGGAGTCATTAAAATGATGCTCATGGTATTTTTTTAACCCCTCGCGTAACGCTTTCCAATAATCCTTAATTGGATGATAATCACCCTGATATTTAATATCTTTCACAAACTTCGTCTTGGCGGCACTTCCCTTCATTGTGAAGTCCGTAAATTGTGTTAAGCCAATAGATGGCTTTGTCAAAATCGTCATTTTCACATCACCCTTCCTTCAAAAAATTACAATGTTATAGATTAGTATTATATTGGAATGGCTAAATTTATATGCTTGCTCAAAGCCTGATGAGCGCTAGCATTGAGAGGTTCTACAACTATAGAAAAATCATTGTTTTGAAAAAGGATGTTTAGATAGGGTAGAGCTGGGAATATAAATAGCGAGCTAGTCAATAGCTCAAAAAATAATTAGGAGGAATAGAAAATGGCTAACAAGCAAAACAATCGCAACAGAAACAACAATGAAAACATGACTGTCGAAGAAGCGGGACGTAAAGGCGGAGAAGCTACCTCCAAAAATCATGATCGTGATTTTTATGAAGAAATAGGACGTAAGGGCGGCGAGGCTACGTCTAAAAATCATGGACATGAATTTTATCAAGAGATTGGTCAAAAGGGTGGAGAAGCTACAGCTGACAACCACGGCGAGGAATTTTATGAAGAAATAGGTCGCAAAGGCGGCGAGGCTCGCAGCAAACAGCGTAGTACCAACACCAACAGTAACCAAAATCGCCGAAGTAACAATAATCGCTAATTTCGTTAAATAAAATAAAACCCTTCACACACGAGGCGTTTGTAGTTTTTACTACAAGCGCCTTTTTTTGTTGAGCATTTCCTCTATATGTACAGGATGAATTGGTTGAATTTATATGATTTGTAGTATATATTTAATCCGCTTCTATTATAGTTACATGAGAATGTTTGCAGAGGAAATGAGGACGGTTCATGACAAAACAACTTAAAGAGAAAGAACTATATGAAATCATCAACTCCGTTGTGCAGGCTGTTGGCATGACGATGACCATAAAGCAGGACCACTCAGGCGTAAATATGAGTTATAACTTTATTGGGGATTATGTGGGCTTTGATGCTGAACGTTTAATTGAGGCAAAGAATGAGTTGCAATATCCACCATCACTAGAAGTGTATGTAAAAACAATGACCTTACATGAACTGGGTCATGCGGTGGATCGTGAAGCATTACAATCCTCGCTTCCACGTACTATCGAAATTTTTACAATGAAAAAACAACATAGCTTACAGGAAATTTATCTTCATGAGCATCTGTTATCTATGTTGCTGGAAGAACATGACATGAATATTCAATTTGAGCAAACAGCATGGGAAAATGCTTGGGCTCTCAATTGTAAACATCACTTCGTATGTGATAAGGAATTTGATTATATAAGGCAACATAGCCTAGCGACCTATAAAAAAATATATGAGCAAGATTTACAGGCATATCACCATCTTTTGAACCAGCCAGTACCTCAATTAGCATAGCTACAAATGATTATTTCATACCTTTCCAAGAATGAGATCAAACCAATTAGGGCAATGTAATACTACTTGGAGGTGATCATTTTGACAAAGGGCAAGCAATATAAACGTCAGTCAGAGTTGGCGGAATTAGCGACAGATTTAAGTCCAGATGATTTAGATGTGCGTGAAGATAATGCGTTAACAAAAGAACAAAAGAAAAATTCAAACGATACTCATTGTTCGAACGAATCATCATCACGTAAATCTCAATCATAATTCACACACCACAATCCATTCGATTGTGGTATTATTTTTGTCCGTCATTTCACCATAAATAGACGAAAGCCAGAGAAGTTGAACTAAATCGTCACATAAAATAATAGAGAGCCATTCATTCAGAATGGTTCCTAAAACGACCTTTCCTCTTAAGAGGTAATGGGGAATTTTACATATGTTAAGAACTATCATTTTTTTATCAACGCAATGTTATAATCTTTATAATGGAAGAGGGGGGTGTGGTAAAAATGGAATTTTTTATTATATTTATTGGCATCATCGTAGTCGTCAGCATCATCAGTAATGTTAGCAAAAAATCTAACGAATCCAATGAGCAAATACATGAACTACATTCAACAAACGATTTACATGGGCATCATGCACATACTACTATTCAGGAGAACCATCATTGTGCTGACAATAGTTCAACAACTCCTGATTCGTCATGCGGTCCTTCAGGGGACTGATCAATGAGTTGAATGGAAGAGCATTAAAAAAGCCTAATGATACACAAATATCATTAGGCAAATTCATATTTATAATTGATGTGCTTGAATGGACTGTCTTTGGTGTAGTTTTTTCATCGCAAGTCGAGCAATAGGCTGTGCTAATAAAAGTTCAATCCAAAAGGCCACAGCAAAATTCCTTGGCCAAATGTGAAGAAATTGTTGAAAAGGCTCTAAGCTAATTTGCTTGGTGCCTACCCAAGGACCAATGATTGATAAAAAAATAGACAATACCGTTACATTTAATAATGTATCCAATAGCACGCGTGCATTGAACCCATCTGTTGGGCCTATTATAACAGACATTATTTTTCCAACTAAGGGACCCGCAACAGCTCTCACTAATAAAATGACAATGACCCACATAATAGGAATAATTTTTAGTGTCTCCATATATACAGCTATACTGAAACCTCGCTCTAGCCCAACAATAATGGGTGCAATGGTATTGACAGAAATAACTGAAATAATCAATAAAAATAAAATACCCTCTTTTGCGTTTTGTGGTAGCCGATCTTCTTTGTACATACTTATCCTCTCCATTTTCAATATTTTCAGATGGCAGAGATTTGTGAAACAAGTCGGCTTGTACACTATGCGTGAGGGCAATATTTGATATAAATTCGCCCCATTACTGCGCATTGATACAATAAGTATACCAGTTAGTTTACAGTTAAACAAATAGAAATTATGAATAAAATGATGATATAGAGGTGGAATGAGCATAGCGAATATACAGCAATATGTTAAGCTGAGAGCGATTGTCCTGAACTACTTCTTATTATCTATGCCCGTAGTTTTTCCTTGTGGTTGAATGTGGATCAACTTTCTGTTAGCAGCCTCCAAAGCTAAATAATTCCTTCCGACTAACTAACCATAGATTATTACCATCATAAGGTTGTAAAATAAGGGATAGATACAGAGAGAATTTGGAGGGAAAAGATATGATACGATTTGAAAATGATTATGCAGAAGGTGCCCATCCGCAAATTTTGCAAAAATTAGTGGAAACCAATGAAGAGCAATCACCAGGTTATGGGATGGATGAGCATTCTGAAAAAGCTAGAGCGTATATCAAAAAAGCGATAGCGGCTGAGCAGGCAGACGTTCATTTTTTAGTTGGTGGCACGCAGACGAATACAACTGTAATCGCCTCCATCCTACGTCCTCATCAAGGCGTTATTGCTGCAACTACAGGCCATATTGCTGTCCATGAGACGGGGGCAATTGAAGCGACCGGTCATAAAGTGCTTACTTTGCCTAGTGATGATGGCAAACTAACAGCCGCACAGGTTAAAGCATGCTATGACGCACACTGGCAAGACAGCACACATGAACATATGGTACAGCCGGGCTTAGTGTACATATCTCATCCAACAGAAAATGGAACAACATATAGTAAAGCTGAATTAACCGCATTAAGTAAAGTTTGCAGGGATTGTGGATTGCCATTGTTTCTAGATGGCGTTCGTTTAGGCTATGGTTTAGTAGCACAGGATAATGATTTATCTTTAGCAGATATCGCTCAGCTTTGCGATGTATTTTATATAGGTGGTACAAAAATGGGGGCATTATTTGGCGAAGCGGTCGTAATCGTGAATCCTGCCTATCAACGAGATTTTCGCTATATGATCAAACAAAGAGGTGGGCTACTGGCAAAAGGTAGATTACTAGGTCTTCAGTTTGAAACATTATTGGAGAACCATCTTTATTTGGATATTGCCCAACATGCGGTAGAGATGGCCATGCTCATTCAACAGGCATTTATCAATAAAGGCTTTGCATTACGCTATGATTCGAAAACCAATCAGCAATTCCCAATTTTGCCGAATGATTTACTAAAGACATTAGGCGAAAAATATTCATTCTCCGTTTGGGAAACATTCGATGAAACACATACAGTTGTTCGCTTTTGTACAAGCTGGGCGACAAAAAAAGAAAATGTGGAGCGTTTAATAAAGGACATTGAGCGTTTAGCATAAGGATTAAACTGCACTTGGACTCCCAAGGTGCAGTTTTTCCCTATTATTCCATAATTATGGCTATAATGAGAGTAGAGAAAGGTGGGAGTGTAGGATGAACTACGTAGCATTACTAAGAGGGATTAATGTAGGTGGACATAATAAAATAAAAATGGCTGACTTAAGGGAAGCTCTTATACCGCTAGGATTGCAAAACATTCGTACCTATATTCAAAGTGGAAATATCCTTTTTGAATCGACCGAATTAGAGAAAGTTTTGCAGAAGCAAATTCATGAAACAATCCAAATGAATTTTGAAATGACAAGTACAGTCATCATTAGAACCGCTGAGGAACTTCAGCATATCGTCGACAATTGCCCATTTTCTCAGCAAGACATCGCTGAAGCAAGTGCCACAGCAGTTGGGGAAAGCCTACATGTTGCCTTTTTACCTGCTACCCCAACAGAAGAAAATCGTCGTAAGTACTTATCATATGAAAATGATCAAGAGCGTTGCGTCATCATTGGCAGAGAGGTTTATCTTTTATTTCACAAGAGCATCCGCAACGCCAAACTTAGCCAACAATTGCCCAAGCTCGAGATGCCCGCAACGGTTCGTAATTGGAAAACTATCATGAAGCTTACGTCAATGTTTGAATCATGAAACGGGCTCAATTAAGTTATTTCATTTATCCAATTACCTACTTCATCGTAAGAACGATCAATCAATGGAGGAAACAAGCATCTATTACATGGGGCGAAAACGTGACAATGATGATAATTACGATGGTCATCATATATCTCTTTATTTTGCTGTGGAATTGGTCGAAAAAGCCGTACCAATGGGGGAAGAAAAATAATAAGGAAACATAAAAACGGGAGCAATTTTCACTTCTTTTGAAAGGATGCTCTCGTTTTATTTTTTTAGTTGTGTTAATAAATAAGTAAACGATCATATAAAAAAGCTGTAGCGAGGTTATTCGCTACAGCCAAGAATTGGTTGACCCTTTGAGGTTTTCCAATGTATTATAGCATAATTAATTATTTCTTGCATAGAAAGGGGGAGGATTGAAGTGTTTGCATTGTCACACGCCATCAATCTTCCACCATTAACTATCTATCGAGGAGGCATATACCTCGTTATTTATCTTTCGCATACTCGCTATCTTACTTAAATTTCTCCGGCTTAGCTACTTTAATGGATGCAGCTTCCCCACATTTTGTGCAAAACGTTAAAATAAGTGGAGATCCAGTAGCCATAATTGAACCGAACGGCCGTATATTTCCTTCACTCGTGAAACTGCCAATTTGTCCTGAGGCAAAGGCATCGTTTCCACATGCTTTACAATTCATTTTATTATTTTCCATATAAACACCTCTTTATGTAATATATGTAAATATAACATAAAAAAAGATGGCGCAGGTAATCAATGAGCTAGTCTTTTTAGTTTAAAAATAAATAGTTTAATGTTAAACTATTAACCGAAAAGAAAGAGTGGGTTGCTCTTTTTTGTTATAAGGAGGAATTAAATATGAATCGTGTACAAAATAAAGTAGCATTAGTAACAGGTGGCGCATCAGGAATTGGTTTATCAGCAGCAACCTTATTAGCCAAGGAAGGCGCAAAAGTGGTTATTGCTGATTTCAATATAGAGGGTGCTCAAGAAGCAGCACATTCTTTAGTGAAAGAAGGTTACGAGGCTTCAGCGATTTTCCTTGATGCAGGGGATGCTTCTTCAATTGAAGCGGCAGTGAACTTCACGGTGGAACAATACGGTACATTAACCGTATTGTTTAACAATGTTGGTTTAACAAACTTGCAGAAGGATTTAGATGTTGTGAATATCGACTTAGATGAATGGGATCGTTTAGTCAATGTGAATTTAAAATCCATTTTACTTGGAAGTCGTTTTGCGATTCCACATATGCAAAAGGCAGGTGGGGGCTCCATAATTAACACAGCTTCCATGGCTGCATTCGCTAGTGACCAAATCCGAACAGCCTATGGTGCTACAAAGGCAGGAGTGGTAAATATGACTAAAAACATTGCCACTCAATATGGGAAAGATAAAATTCGCTGTAATGCGGTCGCACCAGGTCTCATTTTAACACCAGCAGCAAAAAATAATATGCCAGATGAAATGCTAGCGATCTATTCTAAATTTAATGCCCTACCATACCATGGTGAAGCAGATGATATCGGTCACGCAGTGGTATTTTTAGCCTCGGACGAATCAAAATTTATGACAGGTCAAACAATGCAAATTGAAGGTGGCCATTATTTAGCAAACCCAACCATTGCAGACACAAATAATTGGTTAGCTACTCTTAAATAAGCTCTCAAAAAAGAGGTTGTCCTTCAATGGGCAACCTCACTTTGAATGTTGTTTGTCTAGCTTCAATTACATTTTGGGGGTTTGCAACCCGAACTGTGCCCATTCCTCTTTGGCAGGACCGTAAATGCCTGGAACAGGTAAGCCGGCTTGTCGCATGAGCACAGTCATTTGTCCACGATGATGACTTTGATGTTGCAATAAAAATAATAAAAGAGAGCCGTTAGGGATGGATTGACCAATAAATTCAATCATTTCATTCATGGTCTGGTCTGTCCATTGTGTTTTTACTGCTTCAATAAAGGAATTACTCGCTTGATGATAACTATCTGCAATCAATTGAGCTGAAGTGGGAACAGGATAATCCTCTGCTGGTGCCTCGAAGGTTAGATCGGTATTGACGGAAATAATTCGAATAGCTGTGACAGTATGCCAAGCGATACGTCCTAAAGTCCAATGTTCAGCCGTTATTGCTTGATGAAGCGATTCATCGGTAAGCTGGTGGAGTAAATTTTGCGTAGCAGTAGCTTCAAATGTCCAAGATTGTAAAAAATGCTCTACTGTTTGAAACATAAAATAACCCTCCTAAAATGAAGTCTTCCACCTAATTATATAGTTTTTAAGGTTGAAACATTTTATTTTTTCATCTATTTTGTTCCCAATAGAAAAGCAAAATAAAGTACGGCATAAACAGAAAGTGCGGTGGAAGTAACGATATACATTGTCCATTCACCAATCGTCAGTTTTCTTTTCCATTTTGTTAATTTAAGATGTCTGCAATACACCATACTAGAAATAAGTATAACTAGAAATGATAGTTCCTTTATGGATTCTAAAAGGGTAATCAAATCATCAGCTCCTTTAAACTGTTGCAATATATGAGGCGAGCTGTAGGAACATGACTACACACAACGGCATAACCGCCAGTAGCTGGATTTAAAAAAGTGCGCCTCTATACAAGATAGAAACGCACATTCTTTTACTCTTCTCGAATGACCATAAATACACCGCTAAAAATGAAAAGCGAGCCCAACCAAAATGAAAGACCAATCGTCTCCCCTAAAAGGAGCCAGCCTAAAAATGTACCAACAACGGGCTGAAAGAAGAAAAATAAGCCCCCACTAGAAGCATTCATTAGTTGAAGCCCTTTATTCCACAATAAAAAACCACCAGCAGTTGAAACAATACCTAAATAGAGCAAGCCACCTGAAATTGTTGGCTGCACAACAATGGATAAATTCATCTCTTTTAACCTTGGAATGACAAATGGCGTCAGTAGGATGACGGCAATGAAGGAAGAATAGGTTGTCACCACAATTTGAGAGTAATGACTTGGAACTTTTTTTACTAGAACAGACATCAATGCCCATGTTAAGGCAGCGAGCAATAAGTAGAGTCCACCTAATTGTTGGGTACTATCAATTCCGCCATGGCCTACAATGACACCGACACCAATCGTTGCTAGGATAATAGACAAGCATTTTTTTAAGGTTATGTCTTCCTTCAAAATGACACGTGCAAAGACAACCATAAAAGCAGGTGTTGTAGCCGTAATAATTGCACCCATTTGTGCAGTGGAAAGCATGGTACCTATTTCTTGAGTAACAATCGAAATCGTATTGCCTATGAGACCGACAAGAAAAATAAGGAGCCAATCCTTTTTGGCGATTTTCCAAGATTGTTTCGTTATAATGCCAATCAAACCAAGTGCCAAGACGGCAATTACATAACGAATCCAAACAAGCTCTAACGGTGGCACGACCTCCACCACAACTTTGACAACTACATACATAGCGCCCCAAATGCTCGCCGCAAGCGATAAAAAGAAGGCGCCGATTAGTTTATTTCTCATGTTTTTTCCTCCGTTTTCATAGTTACCTATGTCCTTAACGGAGAAAAAGTGCTTCTACCGTTAAGGAAGAAGAAGTGCTGGAACGTCCTGTTCAAATAATGGAGCATACATCATTTAGATCACACCATCCTATTCATATATTTTTATCAGTATAAAGGAAAAGTCTATAATTTCATAGAAGCTATTCCAATTGAGTAGCTACGCTAATTTCGAGCTGTTCTAAATAACGATACAATACTAAAAACAGACCCTATGAATCCACAAACGAAGATTATATAAGCTACCAGTAGGGACATAGCTTCCAAGTGATCGGTAAAGATTTTATAGGCTCCTACTAAAAATAATGCTAAGCCACTAATGAAACAAATGAAATTCCTATTTTTAACAGTCATAACATCCTCCCTAAACATTAGATTGGCGAATGAAGCTCGATACACGATAAAAAACAATAAAGGAGGAGTGGCATCAATAAAACTAAAATAGCTCCTATCCCATAAACAGAAAAAACAGGGATCATGACTTTTTTCATGAAAACCCCACCTAATGTGAAACTTGATTGTCAGCCATCACAGCGGTTCTTTTTATCACCATTTTACTAAAGATTGAAGCAAGCACTTGTTGAAATAACATCCCAAACACGACAGGCATTGCTACTTTACCTGGGAAGTATGTTGTGGCCACAATGACCCCAACGGCAATATTTCTCATCCCTCCAGTATAGACAAAGGTAGCCATATGTGAATAGTCTTTTAGCAGATAACGACCAATGATAAAGGCGAAAACATAGCCTGAAACAGCAAGCAGAAACACTAATAATATAACGAATAATAGGTGTAGATTAAAATCTTTCAAGTATGGGGCAATCGCACTGCTATTAATTAAAATAACGGCAAATAAACATAGCTTTGAAAAAGGCGCAAGCTTCTTTCCAATTTTCTTTGGTATTTCTCCCTTTGACCATTCATTTACCAATATACCTACAATCGTCGGTAAGACAATCATTAAGAGTAAGCTAAGTATAAGCGATAGAACGTCTAGTTCAATTTTTTCACCCGACACCAAGAAGAGAATGAAAGGGAGAATAAATGGAGAAAGTAGCGTATCGATTAAAATGATCGATAAGCCTAGCGGTAAGTTTCCTTTGCAAATATTGATCCAAATAACACTTGTAACGCCTGTTGGAAGTGCAACCGCTAAAACAAATCCGACCGTTAACAAATGGTCGTCAAAGATAACAGTAGATAAGAAATACGCCCATAACGGCATGAATAGGTGAAGAAAAATAATGGAGAAGATAATAAGTCCAGGATGCTTCACAAAGATTTTTACATCTTTAAATTTCATATGTAAGCTTCCTGAAAATGTCATGAATGCAAATAGCCATGATACGAGGAATAATAAGCTTTGTCCTATGCTTTCTAATAATACACCTAAAATTAAACTTAATGGTGTCAAGATCGCAATGTATTTTTGGAGAAATACATTTAATTTTTCTAACATCAAAAGACCTTCTTTTTCATCTGATTTTATAACTTTATGTTAATAATAACAAGAAGAATAGGGGGATAGGTAAATAAAAAAGCAGAAGGTCCGATAGCACTCGGTCAAATGAAAACGAGCGCTAATCCTTATTACAGAATCTCGCCCGATTAGGGGAGATGATTAGTATATTTCTTGTTTAACGATTGCACCCTATAATACGGTTCACCTTAATGTAGCTTTCTGTATGTGTCCTTACTAACGAATTATCGCTATTTTCACCAAGACAACGTATAATAAGTGAAGCAGAAGAAAAAGAAATCATTTTTCCTCTAGTTAAAAAAAGAGGTGCAATTATTTGAAACAGTTTGAAACAGCATTACCTGAGCAGTATGAAACATTAAAAAAACAGGCCAATTATACATCTAGCTGGCGAGAGCGTTTAGATGCAGTCGAAAAGTTATCGGCTTATCAACATGACAATATCATAGATTTATTAATAAATCGTATGCAGCATGATACTGTCTACAAGGTGCAGGTAGCAGCATATGAAGCACTTGCGGCGCTTGGCGAGGACGTAGAGAAGCCATCTCCTGCACGTTTTGATATTATCAAAGGAACAGATAAAATTTTCCTGCGTGTTAAAAAGAGCTTGCCGAAGGACCATACAGTGGCAGACTTTGCGGATAAACTAAAACGTATGCGTTTAGATGTCTTTGATGCGTATGAAGGCGACAAAGGTGAACAATTTATGAACTGGTTAGAGGAACGTTGGGCAAAACTGTAATCTGTAGTATTGCGATTTATGAAGGAAAGTCATTCTCTCCGCTTGTAGAGAGAATGGCTTTTTCTTATCTTACGCTGCGGTTCATCTAAAATGATTATGAAGACACCAAACAACAAGAAACATACTCACTATCCCCCAAGCAGTGGAACTCCATATCCACCAAATGACGGAATTAGCTTTTAACGAATTTTCCTCGTTTTCCCTATTTGCTTTTATAAAAGTGACCTTACTTTCCATCCCTTTTTTCATAGAAGTGAGAACTACAAATCCAATTATTATGAAACCAATAGTTATCCAAAGTAATAGGTCCAATTTTACACTCCCTTTGAAAATTTTTCTTAAAAGAATGTTCTTCAACAATCTAGCCTGATTGTAGAAGAAAAGATTCTGCCTATCAACACAGAATTTTTAAGTAAACTTTATAAATTTCAATTTTCTTGTCTCATGTGCATCATTTCTTTTGATATTTGTCTAAATTATAGTCGAACAGCCCCTTCAAAATGAAAGGAGCTGTTCGTGGGGGGCATAGTTGTGAAATTCTGTATTAGTGTGGAGCTTATGTTTGCAGTAATTGGAAGCCCATATAAATAAATAGTATTCCTGTCGCCTTATTTAGAAGGCGTCCAAACTTTTGATTGCCTCGTAATTTTGTCGTCATATACGAGGTGAAGTACGCAACAACTAAACACCAGACAAGTCCAGTTGCTGTAAAAGTAAGGCCTAAAAGGAGGAATGGAATGGGCCCAGATGCGTGAACATCAATAAATTGCGGGAGAAACGCAATGAAAAATAAGGAAACCTTTGGATTCGTCAAACTTGTAAATAGGCCCTGTATATAAATTTTTCTTAAGTTTAGTGTCCCTGTAGATGCCTCAAAATCGATCGTTGACTGATCGCGTATCATCTTTATCCCTAAATAAGCAAGGTATATAACACCCATTACCTTAATGATTGTAAATAATACAATTGATTTTGTCAGGATGAGTGATAGACCAAAAGAAACCAATAACGTATGAATTAGGGAGCCAGTAATAATTCCAAAAACAGAATATACACCCGCTCTTTTCCCTTGGGCAATACTTCGCCCAATAATATACATTGTGTCTGCACCAGGAACTAGATTTAATAAAATCCCTGTTAATAAAAACATTTCATAATTAATAATACCAAACATGTCAGCACCTCTTTCTCTCTATTTTAGGGTGCCCTTATTGATAATAAAGGAAATGACTTAAAAATAAAAGGATTTATTGATGTGAAAATTTACCTGAAAGTCTAACGGATTTATCAAATATTGACTTGTTTTTTATCAGTTTCCTTTGTAAAAGGAATCCGTACAATCCCGACGATCAATAAAATATTGCCTATCCATCTTAACCATAAATAATAGGGATGATCCTTTAACAGAAACAGTGAGGTAAGGATAATAATCATCCCAATCCCAATGAGCAGCTTTATATAAACGGGTATTTTTGACATGCACCCACCTCCTTTTATAAAAACTATTTGAATGTTAGAAAAGTCGAGAGGGAAAATCATACTAAATACGTAGTAGCCCATAACAGAGTTACTACATGTTTCGGTTTTATACTTTATTTCGTTTAAAAATAAGAATGAGGATATTTAATAGAATCGTACTTACTAATAAGAATAGGACAGCCAGTACGGAACTTCTTGTAATATCCATAAGGGCACTCCAATCCTCAATCTTCACAAGATAGAAATTGTAAAATAATTGGAAACTAATCGAAATAGCACAAGCACTTAGACTTAATATGCTTATCGTTAATCTATAATGTTGGATTTGTTTCGAAGTAGCTGAAAGACTAGCAATGGGTAACAATATGGCTATTAATCCAAGGACTAGGCTTCCCACATTTAGCATACTCATCATGGAACAGTTCCTCCTTTATAATTTGAAAACGAAAATAGGGAGGGTAATGTTTCAATATATGGTAAATTTTATGTTTACTAAATCTTCCTAATAACTTATGTAAGCCCTATTAAACATATGAAGGGTCACTTTGGTTAGAAGTGACCCTAAGTAACAAATCAGGAGGTTGTTAAACTAGTTTAGCTTAACTACTACTATATATATGATGAGTTCACTTAGTATATCTAGTTGATTGCCTCTTCAGTAGAAATTAAAACTATATTGAAGAAAAATTATTTTTTTAAGCATAAAAATAGTTATTGGAGAACGCGTATTTTCAGTAAAAATCTATAATATCCATACAAAAATAAATAAGGGAGCAAATAGGAGAAAAAGGTAAAATAAATATTCCATCCGTTTTGGTAGATGACCCTATCAAAGAAAACAAATATCCCTTCTAAAAAAGTGGTGAGCAAAGTCATTAATAGAAGAACCAAAAAAGGTTTGTTCACTTTTTTTATGAAATAGATACAGTAGCAGGATAAGACAGGATATATGCCTACATCAAAAGGTAGTGCAGCGAAACTTTTTTGTTGGGGAAAAGGTAGCACCTCCCAAAAATCGAAATAAAAGCCGAGAGCATTCATGAGATAAGCCACGACGCTAAAAAATGGAGCCACTAAAAAAAGCAATATTTTATCTTTTTTGTATAGATGCATGAGACAAATCGTCCAAGGAATTAGAAAAACTAAAAATAAATGTAAAATCATCTTTTACCCTTTCATTACTACCTAATCTAATATTTATTAGTATTACTGCAGAACCGTAGAAACATACAGATGTTGGTGATGTGGTATATAACAAGACGTGAAAAATATTTTATTGATGTGGACAATAAAGAGGGCGGGAGTTGAACAAAGTGAGTGGAATTGATAAACGAAATCGATTAAGCGAGGAGCCATTTACGTATCAAATTACCAAAAAAGGGACTGTCGCTATTTATTACGAGGGGAAACAAATTAAAGTGGTTAAGGAAAAAGAGGCAGAGCATCTTTTAGCAAAAATCCATGAAGCGGAACAACAGACAATAGAAGTTCAATTATTATTAGCGAAAATGACAGGTAATTTTAAAAGAGGTAATGAAAAATTTGGTAAACGTAAAAGGAAGTTTTAGCTATGGAGAATCAAAATTTATGTGACAAATAATTTTTCGATATAATATTTATGCAATTTTTACATCCAATTATTGTATTTTATTTTCCTTTTCAAGGCATTGATCTAGGCGCTGATCGTGATTTTTTATACTTCATCATCCACTTATAAAAATACAAACGATTGTTATGTCCAATTATAGGGGACTTCGAATGGAGTGCTTTCTTCTGAATTTGAATATTTTGTTAATCATTCGCTCGTTTTACCATTTCTGTGGTAATTCATGTTATTCTATATTAGAATAATAAATATGGAGGCGGTAATATGTATTACAGCAATGGTAACTATGAAGCTTTCGCACGTCCTAAAAAACCGGAGGGAGTAGATGGAAAATCTGCTTATCTCATTGGTTCGGGCCTAGCCTCGCTGTCAGCAGCATGTTTTTTAATTCGTGATGGCCAAATGAAAGGTGAGAACATTCATATTCTGGAAGAGCTAGATATTTCAGGAGGCAGTCTTGATGGCATACTTAATCCGACGAGAGGATTTATTATTCGCGGTGGTCGAGAAATGGAAGATCATTTTGAATGCTTATGGGATTTATTCCGTTCCATTCCTTCCTTAGAGGTAGACAATGCTTCTGTGTTAGATGAATTTTATTGGTTAAACAAAGAGGACCCCAATTATTCAAAATGTCGTTTAATAAAAGATAGAGGTCAAAGACTTGAAGATGATGGCAAGTTTACTTTATCGGATCAGTCATCTGAGGAAATGATTAAATTATTCTTTACACCTGAGGAAAAGTTAGAGGATAAAAAAATTACAGATGTTTTCTCAGAGGAATTTTTTGAATCGAACTTTTGGCTGTATTGGTCCACTATGTTTGCGTTTGAAAAATGGCATTCTGCAATGGAAATGCGCCGTTATATTATGCGTTTCATTCACCATATTGGTGGATTACCAGATCTATCAGCATTGAAATTTACAAAATATAACCAATATGAATCGTTAGTGCTACCGATGATAAAATATTTAGAAGGTCATGATGTTGATTTTCAATATAATACGGTAGTAGAGAATGTTTTGGTCGATAAAGTGGGCGACAAAAAAGTAGCTCATACATTAGTTTTAAGAAAAAATGGTGTGAAAGAGAATATTGAGCTAACAGAAAATGAATTGGTATTTGTGACAAATGGTAGTATTACGGAGAGTACAACATACGGGGATAATTATACCCCAGCCCCTGTCAATAAAGAATTAGGTGGAAGCTGGTCACTGTGGAAAAACATCGCTGCCCAAGATACTGACTTTGGACGACCAGAAAAGTTCTGTGATAATCTTCCAAAAGAAAGCTGGTTTGTTTCCGCCACTCTAACGACTTTAGACGATCGTGTGGCTCCTTATATTGAAAAAATTAGTAAAAGGGACCCGTATGCAGGCAAAGTAGTAACAGGAGGTATTGTCACAGCTACAGATTCTAATTGGATGCTAAGCTATACGTTAAACCGACAACCTCATTTTAAACATCAACCAAAAGACCAATTAGTCGTTTGGATTTATGGTTTACTATCAAATAAACCAGGTGATTTTATTAAAAAAAGCATTACCGAATGTTCAGGTATTGAGATAGCACAAGAGTGGTTGTACCATATGGGTGTACCGGTTGATGAAATTCCAGACATCGCACAAAATTCTTGTAACACGATTCCATGCTATATGCCTTACATCACCTCTTATTTCATGCCAAGAGCCATGGGGGATCGTCCATTAGTTGTGCCAGAAGGGTCTGCTAATTTAGCCTTCATTGGCAACTTTAGTGAAACTGTAAGAGATACCGTTTTTACTACTGAATATTCAGTAAGAACTGCGATGGAGGCAGTCTATCAATTATTAAATATTGATCGTGGAGTTCCAGAAGTATTCGCATCTTCTTTTGATGTTCGCACATTATTAGCTTCAACTGCTCGCTTATTAGATGGCAAAAAATTAACAGATATTGATGCGCCATTTATTTTAAAACAAATTGGTAAATTAGGAATTCACAAAACAAAAGATACAATTATTTATGACTTACTGAAAGAAAGTGAATTAATATAGACAAGTGATATTGGCTGAAGTCAGCTCCGAAAATACGTATTGGGATAAAAAGCTCGGATGGCTAGTTCCTATTCAGAGGAAAATAGGTTCGTTGTTTATGCACAACCACTGTTTTATCGAGATGGCTATAAGCTTCTAGATGAAGCGATTAACAAAGTGAAAAATTTGTCGAATGTTGCTCAAAAAAGACAATACTTACAGCCGTACTTTACTGATGAAATGATTAATTTAATTATTATGAGAAATGTAACCTATACAGATTTGTCTCCATATACAACAAGTTATAATTATTATTATCCAAAAGAAACAAATATGTATATCTATCGTAGCGAGAGTTTACCTAATCAATCTAAGTACGTTTCTCAGCAGATTTTAATCACGAAGAGAAATAATCAATGGGTAATAGGTTCTTTGAGCGAAAATATGTATGAGCCGATGCCATAAAACGAAATAAACATCAAAAAAGTCGCCCTTTCGTATAGGCGACTTTTTGATTATATGCATCAGAAGGGCTGTGTGCAAGTTTTTCATTGCTTGAGAGAGAGTTCTCTACAACTCAAAGCGCATCGTATGGTTCATATCCTGAAACCCAAGTTTTTCATATAAAGCGATAGCTCCTTTATTTCCAGACAGAACGTTCAACTCCAAATAATCCAATTTGCGAGTATCAGCCCATTTTTTCGCTTCTAGCAGTAGGGCCGTTCCGATTCCTTTACTTTGATATCGCTTTCCAACAATGACATCAATAATAAAAGCGTATTTGTATTCAACCATGCATGTATAACGAGGGGTCGTCATTTCCTTTAGTAATAAAAACCCTACGATTTCTTGATCTTTTTCAGCGATTAAAATATCGGAATCATCCTCGATAATTGTAAAACGAATAAAATTAACATCTTGTTTAGTAGGTCTGATATATTTAGGTTGTAGAATGGACATTTCTAAAAAGAGCTCTTGGTATAACACCTCTATTTGTGGAATGGCATCAAGTGTGGCAATTTTTATTTCCATAGTAATATACCTCCGTTTGTGTTTTACTAATATGGAATATTTTACATGATTGGATGAATAATAGAAAGGGGAGAGAGTATGAGATTATGGCATGTAGATTTAATAGCCTTCCTACCAAAAGGGCAGCTACTTTCTCAATGGCGAGAATTAAACAGTATATTTGCCAAGGAAGATAAGCATATACTCATTAATTATATATACGAATATCCTAAAGACGACTTGTTTATTTATACGGAAATGGTCATTGCTGAAATGAAGAAGCGTGGATATCAAATTAGAACATTTGAAAAGATGAATAAATACTTTGAGGCGTTGGGGGCAGTCGAGGCAAAAACACCTTTCAAGCAGCATCATAATAGGGAATATCTTGACATTTGTTTTTATAATTTAAAAGAGAAGTATATACGTGGTCAGAAAGATTATGATGAGGACAAGTACCATCAATTATGTATGTTTGTAAACAGCAATCATGTATAGGGAAGGCGGAATGGTCATGCTACAGGCGATTATTTTTGATGTAGATGGGACAATTTTGGATACAGAACAAGCGATTTTACAGTCGCTGCAAAGGACATTGCGTGAGGAAACAGAAAAAGAGTATGCTTTGGATGAATTACGGTTTGCCTTAGGTATTCCAGGGAAGGACACATTACGACAGCTAAACGTTGATGATCTAGAGACGGTTCATCAAAAATGGTCTGCAGCTGTACTTGATTTTTCACAGGAGGTTTCGGTCTTTTCCAATATGGAAGCAGTCATCCAATCTTTAGCAAGTAAACCATTACAGCTCGGCATTGTTACATCGAAAACAAGACAAGAAGTAACAGATGAGTTTGATCCTTTTAAGTTAAGTAATTATTTCACGCAAATTATTAGTGCCAGTGATACGGTGCAACATAAACCTCACCCAGAGCCTCTTATAACCTGTCTGGAATTATTGCAAGTAGCCCCTGAAGACGCTATTTATATTGGGGATTCGATATATGATCTGCAATGTGCAAAACAAGCAGGAGTGAAATTTGCCCTTGCCCTGTGGGGGGCCAAAACGACTAAGGGGTATGAAGAGGCAGATTATGTTTTACAGGAACCAACGGATATTTTAACCATCATTTAGAAAAAAGGTGTATCTACTAGTGATACACCTTTCATCATTAATCCCAAATTTTCGGAATCATTACGTTCGCTGATCGTAAATAATCCAATAATTGCCCCGTATGAACTGACTCATGGTAGGCAACCCTCAGCAACATATCTCCCAAATCTCTTATGTATCCTACATCTGAGCGGTCAATTTGAATACTTGTTAAATCCTCATTCGCGAATGATTGAACCGTTTCCATAAATTCAAGTCGATAAGGCTCTGCTAATAATAGTTCTGCTTCAACAGTGGTGTAAGGCTGGTTTTCAAATGGGGATTCATAATTAGCTAGACTACCTTTATTTTTTATTGCCTGGTAGTAATAATGTTCACTTTCAAGCACATGTCGTATCATCTCGATGCAAGACATTGCCTCAGGATCGGGCTTCCAAAGTAACTTTTCTTGAGGGATAGATGTCCATAGCTTAATACTACGTCTACGCACCTCCTCGAAATTTAATACAAGTAGATCAATTGCGTTCATATTCTTCCTCCATTCGCAAGTATAATAAAATTATACACGAATATACGTTCTGTTGGAAGTTATTTCTACCACCTAGAGGCCGATTTTTCAATTGTTTATGTAAAAAATCTATAAATTTGGCTTGCGCTCTTTTTTCTTCATCATCTGATTGACTCGTCTATTATGTTGAAGATATTTTCTGACGTGACGATTGGCAAAAAATAATCTGTGGTACCGATCACCTTGGTCTATTTCCTCAAACCAATCATTCTGTCGTAGTCTTTCCATTTTGCGATCGATTTTTGTTGTATGTAAAGTGGTAGAACCATTCAATGCATTTGCTAAAAAAGCTAACATGGCTTCACAACCAATCATATGGAAAACTGTTAAACGAATGGAATGGAATTGCCTATTCAATGACCGAAAAGTGGGAGGGGCACTCATGGAGAGTACCCCATAGTAACAAATCAGGAGATGCCTTGTTAAACGCTTTTCGCTTAACATTACTATTTATATGATAAGATAACTTGGTTTTATAGACCTTCGTAACGATCCCACCATAAAAAACAGATTTAGATAAATGAAAAAAATTAAACCAGGCACCGATTATTTAGGCGTGCCTGGTTTTTTGTATGAATAAGGGTGAAACTGTTTATGTAATAAGTGGGTGCCTATAAAAACACTGCTGACACCGATAATTCTTACTACTACATTTTGGAGAAATTGCTTGTCGTCTACCGTGATTACGATGAACAAGAGACCCATCGTTAGTAATGCAGAGCCAATGCCCCCTTTTATTATTCTCATAAAGATGTTCGGTTTATCATGCTGCAAAAAAACGAATCGCTCCTTTCTGAAAAGCAAAAGGATCACTAGGCTGGTTTAAGTGACCCTTTCATTATATTGAAGGGATTTTTTTAGGTGCTAAAGGGATGTATTAGTATCCACCACTCATAAAACTAGCGCCAACGATAATTAAAAGAATGAAAAGAACAACGATTAATACAAAAGCTGAACCGTTGTAGCTGCCGCCATTGTCGCCGCCATAATAACAACCGCCGTTGTTCATATTACCTACATTTCCGCCGTATCCGTATCCCATTGAAAATCCCTCCTTTCTACAACCTATAATATGCGGAGGGGAGGGAAGAGAAATGGTATTTACCCTATACTAGCTTATTTATTTTCAAGAATATCATAAATAGAGGGAAATTTCTTTGTTTGTCTAGTGAGACAAAAGGAAAAGAGGGGTATTCTCACTCCTTGTATGGTCGCTCCTTTCTAAAAAGAATCCGCATCTCGGGTTCTTTTTTTAATAAGGGAACGATCTAAATGTGTCTTAGTGTTCAAAATATGGAAGAAAATATTCCTAAATATAACATTTAATGTTGATATTTTTACATAATATGTTATTTTAATATAGGTAATATAGTACCAAATAATAACTATATTGCCAAAAAATCTACATAGGACTATAGGAGGATATAGAATGAAGAAAAAATTTACATTCAATCAGTTGTTAATTGGGGTTAGTACAATGGCCATTTCGTTAGGTGGATTACAGGCGGAAGCATCGGCAGCAGAAAAAACGCCGTATAATGTATTACAAATGAAACCCATTGGCATAGAAATGTCGAAAGATGAAATGGTGCATTCGACAATGGCTGAAGAAACATTATCCTATGAAGAACGTTTAGAAATGGGAGATTTTTCACAACGTCCAGCACCAATTATGGAACAGATGGATACACAGCAATTGCAGGAGCAGTACTCGATGGCAGAGCTTAATAATATGAGCAATCGTGAGCTCATCCATACGCTTGGCAGTATCCGTTGGTACCAAATTACAGACTTATTCCAATTCAATGATGACACAAAAGCTTTTTATCAAAATGAAGAGCGCATGCAAGTAATCATCAATGAATTAGGTAATAGAGGAAGTTCGTTTACGAAGGATGATTCAAAGGGGATCGAAACATTTGTTGAGGTACTGCGTTCTGCTTTTTATGTAGCGTTTTATAATAATGAACTAGGTTATTTAAATGAGAGAAGTTTCCAAGATAAGTGTTTACCAGCATTAAATGAAATAGCCAAAAATCCAAACTTTAAACTTGGTACAGATGAGCAAGATAAAGTTGTATCTGCCTATGGAAAATTAATAGGTAATGCTTCTAGTGATGTGGAAACCGTTCAACATGCTACGAACATTTTAAAACAATATAATGAAAATCTTTCTACCTATGAAAGTGAGAATTCAAAAGGACAAGCTATTTACGATATAATACACGGCATTGATTATGATTTGCAGTCTTATTTATATGACACTCGTAAAGAGGCCAATACAACGATGTGGTATGGGAAGATTGATAGCTTCATAGAGGAAGTTAATAACATTGCCCTAATACATAATGTGACGGATAGCAATAGTTGGTTAATTAATAATGGCATTTATTATGCAGGGCGTTTAGGGCAGTTCCATAGCAATCCGAATAAGGGTTTAGAAGTCGTTTCACAAGCGATGCATATGTATCCCTATTTAAGTGAAGCTTATTTTGTGGCAGTAGAGCAAATTACGACAAATTATGGTGGACGTGACTTAAACGGAAATACGGTTGATTTACAAAAAGTACGTGAAGAAGGAAAAAAACAGTATCTACCGAAAACATATACATTTGATGATGGATCAATTGTATTCAAAACGGGAGATCAAGTAACGGAAGATAAAATTCAAAGATTATACTGGGCTGCAAAAGAGGTAAAGGCACAATATCATCGTGTAATCGGGAATGATCAAGCACTAGAGCCTGGTAATGCTGACGATATCTTAACCGTTGTCATTTATAACTCTCCCGATCAGTACCGATTAAACCGACAATTGTACGGATATGAAACAAATAATGGTGGTATTTATATTGAAGAGACTGGAACATTCTTTACATATGAACGTACACCTGAGCAAAGTATTTATAGCTTAGAAGAGCTGTTCCGTCATGAATATACGCACTTTTTACAAGGTAGATTTGAGGTGCCTGGTCTATTCGGGACGGGTGATATGTATCAAAATGAGCGACTAACATGGTTCCAGGAAGGGAATGCAGAATTTTTTGCAGGGTCAACACGTACAAATGACGTTGTGCCTCGTAAGAGCATTATTAGTGGATTGTCACATGATCCATCACAACGCTATACAGCTGAACAAACAATGTTTGCGACATATGGTTCCTGGGATTTTTACAATTATTCATTTGCTTTACAGTCTTATATGTATACTCATCAATTCGATATGTTTGATAGAATTCAAGATTTAATTCGCGCGAACGATGTGAAAAATTATGATGCCTATCGTGACACTTTAAGTAAAGATTCACAGCTGAATATGGAATATCAAGCGTATATGCAGCAATTGATCGATAACCAAGAAACATACGAAGTACCACAAGTAGCAGAGGATTATTTAATGCCGCATGAACCAAAAGCGTTAAACGAAGTACAGCAAGAAATTGTCGATATTGCACATGTGAAAGATGCAAATATGACGAAACACCAGTCTCAATTTTTTAATACGTTTACACTCGAGGGAACATATGTAGGTAGTGCAACACAGGGTGAATCTCAAGATTGGAAAACGATGAGTAAGCAAGTAAACCAAATGCTGGAGCAACTGTCTCAAAAAGAGTGGAGCGGCTATAAAACAATGACTGCGTACTTTGTCAACTATCGTGTAAATGCGGCAAACCAGTTCGAGTATGATGTAGTCTTCCACGGTGTTTCCACTGATGACGGAGAAACGCAAGCACCAATTGTACAGGTAAATGGTCCATATACTGGCATGATCAATGAAAAAATTCAATTTAACAGTGATGGGTCAAAGGATACGGATGGAGAAATAGTTTCTTATCTTTGGGATTTTGGTGATGGTGCAACAAGTGAAGCAGCAAATCCTACTCATGTATACGAAAATGAAGGAACTTACAAAGTGACGTTAACCGTGAAAAATAATAAGGGACAAGAAAGTAAAGGGCAAACAACTGCCACTGTACAGAAAGGAGGACAAACAGGGCAAGAACATGCGATGACCATTCCATTTAATAAACCAATAAAAGGTAGTTTGATAGAAAACGATACAAATGTCTATCAATTTGACATTACATCGCTAGAAGAAATAGATATTTCTGTCGTAAATGAAAATCAAATTGGCATGACATGGGTGCTTTATCATGAATCTGATAAGGAAAACTATGTAGCGTATGGACAGGAAGATGGACAGACAATAAAAGGTAAGTACAATGCGAAACCAGGAAAGTACTATTTATACGTTTATAAGTTTGATGATGAAAATGGAACATATACCGTTCAAGTACAAAATAGTACAAAAACGGAGATAGAACCAAACAATCGTCCAGAAGAAGCCACTATGCTTCCATTTCATACACCACTAAGCGGTAGTTTAATGGAGGATGATCATACGGATGTATACGAATTCAATGTTACATCTCCTAAAGAAATAGATATATCTGTTTTAAATGAAAACCAAATTGGCATGACATGGGTGCTTTATCATGAATCAGATAGCCAAAATTATGCGTCTTTTGGACAGGAAGACGGAAACATGATAAACGGTAAATTGAATGCAAAGCCTGGAAAGTATTATTTATATGTTTATAAATTTGAAAATGAGAACGGAACATATACCGTTCATGTACAGTAATGAATTGATAGAAGGCAAATAACAGTATAGAAATATGCTGGCCAAACGGTTGACAAAGCCATCGAGAGTTCACACTCTTGATGGCTTTTATAGCATAAGTTAAAGGGCGGCGACACATAAGGTAGGCAGCTCGACTCGCCGTAGTGGTGACATCGGCTATACGTTTTTGAGCTCTACATATTAAAAGATAGTCGGTACCATACCTCCATCCATACGAATCGGAGAGCCTTTAAAGGCGGAAGCATAGGGACTACAAATAAAGGTAGTGATTCTCCCGATTTCAATGGGTTTGATAAACCTTTGTATTTCCGATTGAGGGAGGTTTGTAGTCATAAATTTGTGCTCTTTCTCGGTAAAGCTCATCTCTTGATTAGTATACATACTATCAATGATTGCATACACATTCTCAGAAAGTGTTGGGCCAGGCATAATTGTATTGACGGTAACCTCTGTTCCTTTTGTTAATTGAGATAGGCTTTTCGACAAAGAGAGGAGCATCGTTTTTGTCATACAATATTGAGGCATTTGCCCAGAAGGCATAATGGCCTCTTCACTCGCGATAAAAATAATGCGGCCGAACTCATTTTCTAGCATTGTAGGTAAGTAAAATTTACATAAACCATTAGCCGCCAGAACATTCGTACGGAAGTATTTTTCCCATATCTCATCGTCAACTTCTTCATAGGACATCATTTCATAAATACCCATATTGTTCACGAGTATATCTATATGGGGATACTTTTCGAATAAAGCTTCTCTTTGCTGGGTATCTGCAAGATCGGCTGTGGCATTTTGAGGAGACGTAGATGGGTAAGCTGACTTTATTTCATTTACAATGCGTTCTACCTCATTATAATTTCGCCCATTAATGAGTACATGAACACCTTCCTTGGCTAGCTCAAAAGCAATGGCTTTCCCTATACCTCTCGTTGATCCAGTAACTAAAGCTGTTTTATTGTTCAATCCCATATCCATACGCTATTTCTCCTTTATTATTATAGTAATTTAAACATTTCTTTCTATATGTTTAGTACGCCAATTTGCTGGTGTATCACCTTCCCAAAGGCGGAAGGCGCGGTAGAACGAGTTTTGATCTTCATAGCCAATTAAGAAGGCAACCTCTTTAATATCAAGAGTGGGGTCTGCTAAATATACCTGTGCCTGCTCATGTCTTACTTTAGTTAACAGATGCTTAAAGCTCGTACATTCGTCTGAAAGCCGACGCTGTAAAGTACGGTCGCTCATCCCTAATTCGCTAGCAACCGTCTGAATGTCTGGGCGTCCTCCCATTAAGCTACGTTTCATCATCCACTTGACCGTCTCGGTAAGCGAATGGCTTTGTTGGTGCTCGCTCAACGATTGATCTAGAAGCGGAGTCAGCATCTCTAATAGCTCCAAATTATATGAAGAGAAGGGGTGGTCTAAATCCTCTCGATGTAACGTCAACCGGTTCCATTTTGTACCTATCTGGATACAACAACCGAAATAGGCTTCAAGCGTTTGTATATCACCCATTGAATGTGAAAATTCAACGCATTTTGCTGTCAAGGGACTATCCGTTCCTCGCCGTCCAAGCTCAAGAAGAAATGCCAGTGTGATGCCAACAAGCATCGGCGGACCCGACTGCTCCCTATCTGACCATTGCAGCTCGATTGTACAATTCTCTCCCTCTTCAGTAATACGGAGGCTCTCAGGCGGGCACAATTGTTTGTAGCGTGCCATTCTCTTGAGAGCATCACGGAAATCACGAGCATGGTAAGCTGCCAAGACTGTTGGTGGGTAATGCTTGCTATCAAAGCTAGTTGCCAGTTGGATGATTCCTTTAGCCATATCGTCAATGTGATCGGCATATGCCTGCCAAATCGCGTAATATTGTGCTAGCGAAACAGTTGGTTCAGTCATCAAAGTGATAGGTAATTGTGCTTTTCGGATGACATCGTGGGGGGCTATCCCTAATTGACGGAGCCCCTCCCAAAATCCTAACGGCATTTTAATACGAGTAGAGGTATGTAACGTCAATGTATTAGGCTCCTTTATTCATTTATTGTCTTTAAGAAGGTGCGTTTAAACGGAACAGTATATATAGTATCTTTTTCATCACGCCATGTAACTAGCAAACACTGACTACCAACTTGCAAATGGCGCCAAATTTTTTTGAATGACAAGGGGGCATTACTTTTCGAAAATAACCGGTACATATATAGAAGAATCAGAAGGAATTTAATTGTCATCAATTTATTTTGCTACTAGGAACGGATATACATTGTGTACCATAATAATTTCTTTTTTATAAACATCCTTTTTTTCTTAAAGTGTTTAAGTAAAATCAAAATTTTATTAGATACAGCTTAGCAATATTGGTATAAAGTTGTAAATATAGGAAATTGACATAGATATTATTAAGGTATTGAAAGGTTGTAGCTTTAAATGAAAAAAAGTTATTTATTATTATTATTTTTAGTTGTACTGATGTATGGATGTTCTAACGGAGTAAAGGAGACACCTACTGCTAAAGCTGAGGATGCTGAAAAAATAGTAACAAACGATCAAGAGAGGCAAGTGGTCAATCGTCAATTATACGAAAAACTATCTGAAGCAGTTGAAACATTAGGTTATACATATGACATGCATACTTTTGCAGAAAATGAGCATGATAGAGGAGTTTTATATGCGGAATTAGTCGATTTTGATAATGATGGTGTTAACGAGGTTTATACATTCATGAAAGGAATTGACTACCCATTATCCGCCTATCCTCATCGTAATAAAGATAATTACATACAAGAAATTTGGACGGGAAATGCTAATGGAGAAGATGCGTTGCTATCTTTTTCAAGTGAAATTGATAAATTAGTATGTTCCGCTTGTGACATGAATGTTTCTTTAGTAAAGGGGAAGGATGGTCGTACCTTCCTTAAAATGTTTTCCTATCAAATGAGTCAAGGTATTGCTAATAACAACATATGGGTTTACGCAAAGGACCCCAAAAAATCAGAGATGGAATTAGTAGCGTCCGGTAATTTCGGTCATAATAATGAAGGCGATCTATTTTATACATTAAATGATGAGGAAACAGATCGAATGACGTTCGAAGAAGAGTTTGCACGATATGATGGAGAAGAACGTCCCATACTGATTAGTAATTTTGCTGAGAAAAATTACGGTTTTGATGCTTCAAGTCCAGCCACTATTGTTGGAAAAACCCTTGCAACTCTTTCGCCGAGTGTAAATAATATTGTGGGCAAAGATGAATTACTTGAGAAGGATAAAAAGAAAGAAATTGTTGATGCATTAGATGAATTTAGTAGTATGAGACGCATTAATCATCATGATCCGCAAATCGTTATGTCTTTAGTGTTAGACGTTGTCCAGAAGTACAATATTGATCATGAGTATTCGGAAAATGGCGAAATGGTTTTCGATGGAGCTATCGTTCAAGCGAAATATAAAGAAGCATTCGGTGTTGAACTTGCTATAGATAGTATGAATTTTCCATCGAGAGATAGCCAAGACATTGTAACCTATGAGTTAGGTAAGTTTTATATCTATCCAACTGGCTTTTATTTCGATTCCATTCATCGTAATTATCAGGATGTCTATAAAGTATCAAATGATGTATATTATGTAACATTTCTTGACTCTGAATTTAATAGCTTAGATTATTCCTTAACAAAAGATGTGACGGTCACTTCTGAGGAAATGTTTAAGAAGGACATTGCAAGTTGGCCAATGGATGCTCGGGTATGGCTAAAGCCAGATATACAAAGATATGCGGTGGTTAAATATGTGGATGGAGAACCAAAAGTTCAATATATGGGCGTACAAAATTTAACAGATAATCAATTACAAACGTTTTAAATCGAACAAGTTTTGATACAGTTCTTCTTATCATTCCGACAAGTGAATTATGATACTATAAACTAATAGCATGTATGTTGGAGGGATGATAGTGAAAGCAGAAAAACGTTTAAGGTTTTGCGAAAAAGGACATCGTTTTTACAAAAGCACAGATTGTCCAAGCTGCCCGACCTGCGATAAAGAAAATAAGCCTACGAGTGGTTTCCTTTCAAAACTGAGTTCTCCTGCAAGAAATGCTTTAATTCACGAGGGGATTGATACCTTGCATGAACTATCCAAATACACCGAAAAAGATGTATTAAAAATTCATGGAATTGGACCAGCGTCAATCCCTATGATGAGAGCTTTATTGGAAGAAGAGGGACTATCATTTAAGCGTGAGGGAGAAAACTAAAATGACAAATAAAGAACTATCAGTTGAACAACGCGAGGAACTATTGCAAACATTGCAAGCTCGATTTGAGAAAAATATGAATCGCCACGAAGGCCTTCAGTGGACAAATATACAGGCTAAGCTGGAAGCGAATGTAGACAAACTGTGGTCGCTCCATGAAATGGAAGCAACTGGCGGAGAACCAGATGTCGTTCACTATCATCCAAATTCGGATGAATATATGTTTTATGATTGTTCGGCAGAAAGTCCAAAAGGTCGCAGAAGTGTTTGTTATGACCGAGAGGCATGGGAAGCAAGAAAAAATCATAAACCCGAAACGACCGCAATGGATATGGCAGCAGAAATGGGGATTGAGCTTTTAACGGAAGAACAATATCGAGAGTTACAGCAACTAGGTAAATTCGATTTAAAAACGTCAAGCTGGATTCAAACCCCTGAAAAAATCCGTAAACTGGGCGGGGCTATCTTCTGTGATCGTCGCTACGACACAATCTTCCTCTATCATAATGGGGCAGATTCTTATTATGCAGCTAGAGGTTTTCGAGGGTCACTAAAGGTTTAAGTGGAAAATAATCATGAAAAAACAATTTTCTCTAGGTAATCAATTGACTTGATTACCTGAGTTTTTTTAGAAATACACGCAAACATATAACGAGCAAATAATTGTTTTTGGATTTTTTTACTTAGTACTAGACAAATGTGATTTTTTATTATACAATGATATTAATAAAATCGGTGCTAAAGAAACAATGAATTCACATATTACAAAGAGTAATCGTGTTTTTTTGATACTTTTTGCAATATGTGAATTTTTTCTTTAACGATGTAAGATTTTATTTAATACAATTAATGGAGGTCATTTAAATGACACAAGGTACAGTAAAATGGTTTAACTCAGAAAAAGGTTTTGGATTCATCGAAGTAGAAGGCGGACAAGACGTTTTCGCACACTTCTCAGCTATCCAAGGTGAAGGTTTCAAATCACTTGAAGAAGGCCAAAAAGTAGAATTCACAATCGAAGATGGTCAACGTGGACCACAAGCTGCAAACATCGTAAAACTTTAATATTTGCATGCTTTCAATACCCATTATCGGGTAATAATAAAACCAGGCGCTCATTTATAATGAGTACCTGGTTTTTTTTCTATGGATTACATAAGAGCCCTTCAATGGCATGGGGTTTTATTACATTTATATTTTTTTTGATTACTTCCACACTATTTATCCCATGATAAAGATAGATGGGGGGTGTTGGTTCATGGATTATGAATATACAGTGAAGTTCCACTTTAACGAAAATCGCGAAGAAGAATATAAAATTAAAACTAATATTGGACAAGAAACTTTTACAGAAGAAGTTTTTAATGGGTTCAACGAGAAACCATGGTATACCTTTACGGAAACAGAACATTTTAAATCGATATTAATAAATACGAAAGACGTTTATAAGGTATCCATCGTGCAACAGACTATACAATTTGATTAATTTTATGTCGAAGGCCACATCCCATGTCGGAGTGGCCTTTTTCATGGCGTTTAGTTTAGTAGTGGGGCAGAAAAAAATAAAAGAGTCACCGGAAAGTGACTCATAAAATAGATAGGTGTATGGATTATTGTTATTACCAGTATTGGAGGATTTATTGTTTTCACGGGACGGATTAATAGGCTGATCCCTATTAAAGATATTAATATGAATTATACAGGAAAGCAGCTCCAACGATTATGAGAAGTATGAATAGAACAACGAGAAGTGCAAACCCTGTACCATTCCCGTAGCCTCCACCGTTACCACCATAGTATCCAGACATAATGATAAACCTCCTTTCGATAATTTATAATATGTATGCCTAACCAGATGATTAGCGATAAATGTCATAGGACACATCAGAAAAAAATTAAAAGTTTAATTCATGAAGGAGAAATTGCAATGGATCCAAAGGGAAACAGATGATTTTTTGAATTATGAAGAGGAAGGGTGTGGGTATTTTTAACGGAGACTAAGTGATTAACATACATTTGTAAGCTGTATGAAAAATCGACGATCAAAAAATGCAAGCGCACGAGCACCTGCTTTGGATAGGGACTACATCCATTTGGACCATCATTACATATTCATTTTTCGCCTTTTTTCTTTTCTTGCATAATAGGTTCTAAGGATGGCATTAAATACAGAAGTGGAAATGATTATATACCACGGAGCCCCAATCTCCCCTGTCGTAATCCGATCATAAATTCCCCAAACCATTACAGTAGCCAATAAAAACACAGCCGTATATCTTTCTGATTTTGGATAAATTTTATACTTTTTATAGTCATGCTCACTAATGATTAACCACCTCTTTCATTTTTTATGGGACTATATTCTATTTGGGGAACCACTAAAATACAAGCTGATGAAGAATGCCAAAAGGAAGCATATGGCTTTTATTTAACCTAATAATGGAATATTAAGTGATTATAAGTATACTATAGAATGTGCCGTAAATAATCAATGGGGGCGATGAAACGGTGTCTAAACTGGGATACAACGTTTTATCTCCAAGATTCTATATGTGCGTAAGGTGGCAGTTACATAATTACGCCAGAAGCCAGACAAGTCAGCATCATTTAAAAGAATTCAAGCCCACCTATTAAAGATATATTTTTCACGAAATTGAAATGGGGCATAATGAATTTTCGGTACGATCAGGTATGGCGAAAAATTTTTATAGCATGCTTAAATCGGATGTCGGACGTTTGTTATGAACAACTCAATGTCTGATTTTTCCACTCATACGTGGAATCTGTATCCAAATTTATAGTGAGAAATACATCTAGCTGACGTAGATTGAGCCGTGCTTAGTTTAAACTTTATTTATCTCTTAAAAAATGAAGATGTTTGATAGGAAAGGTACGGAAACCACCTTTGTCATTATGGTGGAAAAGAGTGGATAGCTGAAATCGAAGGGGCTGTGAAACGAAAATAACTAGAAGTGGGTCATGGATTTATTCATGTTTTATTATATCTGATTGACATAAGGAGGATTTAAATGAAAAGTTTAGCAGGGACACTATCATTATGTTTTTCATTTACGTTATTCATCTATTTGTTTGGCATAAAAATGGAGCATTCCGTCAAATATGATGCAGGACTCTTTTTCCTCCCCATTATTTTACTAGGGCTTTCACTCTTTTTCTTTATTTCAGATTACAAAATAAATAGTAAAAGTTAAGGGAGGAGGGTCAATGTATTTGCTTAGGGGATGACACTATACTATTCAGTAAAGCGTTAATTGGATGAAGACTTCGAAGCTCAAAGCTGAATAAACTTTTTTAGTAAGCATCCTCTTATGATAATTTGGATGCTTGTTAATATGTATCTAACTGGAGGGCTAAACAATAGTAAAGGGTAAAGTATGAGCCCTCCGTTAGCACAGTAAATAACTAATTCTATTTCTTCAAATCAGAGGCTAACATGCCGTACACAATGCTATCGGTCCATTCATTTTTATTCCAAAAATCTTGTGTGAAATGGGCTTCTTTTCTCATGCCTATTCGTTCACATAATTTTTGTGAAGCAATATTCCGTGCATCCAGCTTAGCTTGTAGACGATGTACGTTAAAAACATCAAATAATTGAACTACTAAACTACTTACTGCTTCGGTTGCCAAACCTTTCCCAGCCACTTCATTAGAAAAGCTATATCCAATTTCAACAGTGTCTTTCATATCTGTATACCATACAGACAAATCACCAATGACTTTATTCTTATAGACAACTGCCAGACTTAACATTGACTCTTGAGAGAGTAAATCATTCGCTAGTTTCTTATTGAATTTTTCCTCCATATTTTCATGAGTCCATTGATTATGTAATAGGAACTTACAAGTATCTTCATTATTATAAATAGCAAATACATCCTGTAAATCGGTATTCTTAAAAGGTCTAATCATTAATCTTTCTGTTGTGAATTCCAAGTTAGTTCGCCTCCCTTTCATTCATTCTACAAAATTAACTAAAAACATACA
Source organism: Lysinibacillus fusiformis (assembly GCF_003049525.1). GTDB lineage: Bacteria > Bacillota > Bacilli > Bacillales_A > Planococcaceae > Lysinibacillus > Lysinibacillus fusiformis. The sequence goes on from NZ_PYWL01000002.1 coordinate 653,558, forward strand.
ATGTTCAGGTGCTTAATAGAAAACCTTACATACTAGTGAAAAAATTGACCCTGTGCCTTGCGATGTTTACTGAAAGTTTGAGGGTGGGCTAATATAATTAAATATGCTCCTCTCGTTACACCAAAATCGAAAAAGCATGTCTTTGTACATTCACACAAAACCTTGCTATAATAAGGTTTGCGAATACATATGAAAGAGGGTAAAAGCATGAACGCTTATGATGAATATATGAAGCAGGTTGTGAAACCAATGCGTGAGGAGCTAGTGGGAGCTGGGTTTACGGAGCTGACGACGGCTGATGCGGTAAATGAATTTATGGCAGAGACGAAGGGGACTTCGTTAGTAGTCATTAACTCGGTGTGTGGCTGTGCGGCAGGGCTTGCTCGTCCAGCAGCGCGTGAGGCGATTGCGGCAGTGAAGCCGGATCATCTTGTGACAGTGTTTGCGGGGCAGGACCCAGAGGCGACTGCAGCGATGCGCGGTTATTTTGATGAAGTACCACCAAGCTCACCTTCCATGGCGATTTTAAAGGATGGAGAATTGGCTTACTTTATTCCACGTGAACAAATTGAAGGCTTCCCTGTGGAGCAAATTGTTTCCCATTTAACTGGCGTGTTAGAACAAACATGCGAGCAATAAATACGATTGTAACAACAGCGGGCAGACCAGACGATGAATCGATGGCGCTCGCTGCTTTTGCGTGTCAAACATTAGGGGCTGCATTTGAGCCGAGGAAAAAGCGCTCTGTTCGGAAGATGTCACAGGCGTTTCAGGCAAATATTATAGTGGCGGGGAAAAATCGCTATGATTATTATGCTTTTGGGGCAGAGGAGCCGTTTTTCTTCCATCCTAATTCTGCAGCATTTCGCTTAAAACGGATTGCTCGAGGTGAGGCAGAGCCATTTTTAGAAGCCGCACAGCTACAGCTAGGAGATACAGTGCTAGATTGTACGCTTGGACTAGCGGCCGATGCGATGTTAGCCGCTTATACTGTTGGGGAAAAGGGGCGTATTGTAGGCCTAGAAGCAAATCCAAATGTCGCCCTTATTGTCGGGCAGGGAATGCAAAATTATGATACAACAGAGCTACCGTTAACGGCTTGTATGCGACAAATTAAGGTCGTTCAGTCCGAGGCAGTTCGTTATTTAAAAACATTGCCAGCGAATGCGTTTGATGTCGTTTATATGGATCCAATGTTCGAGGAAACTATTGAAGAGTCCAATAATTTCGAGGCATTGCGCTTAGCGGGTGAGCATGTTACTTTAACCGATGAATGGGTGCAAGAAGCGAAGAGGGTCGCGAAAAAGCGTGTAGTGCTGAAGGCTCATTTTAGATCAGAATGGTTTACGAAGTATCATTTTCAGCAATATGAGCGAGTGACAGCTAAGTTTCATTATGGTGTTCTCGAAGTATAGGGGCTTGTTTTAAGACAGGCCTCTATTTAATTATAGGGAAATAATAAGGAGGCTCCAAATCCATATGACGAATAGCGAAATTAGAACCCCTTTTGAACTAGATTTATTAGCCAAAGCACAATCATTGAAAGCTACAAAACCTCCGAGTCCGTGGGAGCATGAAACGATAATTTCTGCCAATGGTGTACTAGCCTGTGGTTGGGATCAAGATGAAAATATCATTCTCATAAGTGGGTCGGGCTATAGTATCACTGAACCGATAACGGGTCTTTGTCTTCATCGTGAACGAGATGCGGAATGGACGGAGGACTGTGTCAGTGAGGACCGCTTAACCTTTCACTATCCGTTATCAAAGAAACCTACCTCCATTTTTGGCTTGGAAGCGGGGGATGGGATACATGTGACATTAGATGGCTGGCAGGTTGAAGTCATTTACCCATGGTGGCCACGGGCAACAGTAGTCCTCGATTATCTATTTACACCCCGTTATAGCTATTTAAGTAATGCTACAGCTATTGATATACAGCGTTTGGATGGTGCTATAAAATGTGGATTTTCTCCTTCTGGTAAACATTTAATGATGATGGGATCAGGTGGTGCCTTAATCTATTCGAGAAAAGAATGACATTCCATTTGGTAACTCTATTTATTTTTGAACGATAATTTGGTTGGTGTTTGAGAGATTTTATAATTAGTTCTTTACATTTTTAATGTAGAGTGCTATAATTGAAGATGTGCTATTTTAGGTGGCATATTTCAGTAATCTGGCATTCTGCTTTTTGTTTTTGTAGATACTTATTCACACTGGCGCATGCTTTGGGGCTGCAAGGACGCAAAAGATGGTAGGGTTTGCGTTGCTTAAGTTAGAGAGCACACAGTGGAATTTTACCGCGGTGATGAAACAACTATTGTTTCAAGATAATATTCCCCAGATGATTGGGTTGAGACTTTTACAATTTACGAAAATGTTACCTATAAATACTAAAGGGGTAGTTTCGCATGAGCGAGGCTGCCCCTTGTCTAATTGTTGGACGCTGTCGCATGAGTTGCTGGCAGTTTTTTTGTTGCCAAAATTATGCTGGTATACATTACCGTTTACTATGCTAGTAAAATAAGTAATAATAAAAGCAAGAATTTTAGTAAAAGTCTAAATTCTATAGTTAAAAATCTGAAAAATCAAAAAGGTGAGGGAAGTTTATGGAGAAAATCAATACAATAACAGCAGATGTAATTACGCAATTAACAAAAATAGCAGAAATGAAGAAAGTAAGCATTGAGCAACTAGTAGCATTTTATTGTCAGGAAAGACTTCTCTACCGTTTATCAACATCATCCCATTATGATCAATTTTACATAGAAGGGGATCTTTTCTTCTTTACATTAGCTGAAGGAGTAGGGATGCCACCGAATGAACTAACACTCACAGCACGAAAAAGCGCGTATCAACACGACATAGTCCAACAGGCATTTACAGAAATTTGTTCGTTCGAAATACAGGAGGACGGCGTTCAATTTTTAGAAAATGACATCGAAAGTATAATAACGGATACGAGTATTCAATTAAAAATACCAGCAACATTGGACACAATCACTACATACATAGAAGTTAAAATAACCTTTATAGAAAATCGAATAGCACCAACGACCTATACTTTCCCGTCGATGCTAGACTTGAAGCCAGCGGAGCTCTCTACCTCTTCAGTCGAATTTGTAGTTGCCCAAGCCTTGCTTGACATTTTCCAATATCCCTCTATGACTTCAAAAATAGTAGAAGATATTGAGAGGGTATTACAAACACAAAACATAGAGGGTCGTAAATTACAGGCTTATCTTGAGGAATTGTCTGACCAACGTCACCTGACATGGGAGTCAACGCCTATACTAGAAAAAGGAATTGTTAAACAATTTTTCAACCCAATATATGAAGTCCTATTGGCAGATGAAGAGTTTTTTAAACAGTGGAATGGTACGGAGCAAGCTTGGCAATAACGATAGAAACCCTGCGAACAATAAAAAGTTCGCGGGGTTTTTCATAATTTGATTTCGTATAACTGGAAAAGGGAGATGATCAAAACGCATTTTGCTGGGGAGCAGTCGTTGCGCTATCTTATCGCTAGTTGTACAAAAGACGTGCATAGAGCACTTTCAACAAATTATGTGTAAAAATCATTAAAAAGAGCTTTTTGCCATGAGAAAATATATGAATCTGTACTAAGTCCCGCTTGAAAAACTACTATAGAAATATGATAATTTGTCGGTAGCATCAGGAAAAATTTCAGGTGCTACCTTTTTTATAGGTTCGCGGATGACTATTCTCGTAGGTTTCTTGTTTTGAGAGTAGTTGAAGTGGTCGTGTGAATGAAGCATTTTAGGGTTTTAAGTTACGGATTATTACTGACAGTCCGCTTTACATTAGATGCTATACAAAAATCTATTAATTTTGAATGTTAATTTGCTAATCATTAACATTATTCAGTATTACTCTTTTTTTTTCTATAGTATAGTGAAAATGTATGTATTTCTATAATGATACATAGAGAAAAGCGGCAAATCACGTAAAGGAGGGCGTTTATATTTGAAAAAAATAAGTAACATCTTCATGATTTTATTATTATTTAGTTTATCTTGGGTGGATATATCTGCCAATGCAAATGATACAAACGATGATGATTTTGTTGTGACACCTATTGATTCGGATGTCATGATAACTGACTATACAGGACAAGCGGAAGATATAGTCATTCCAGAAACAATTAATGGTCTTCGATCTGCATCGGCTGCTGATACGCTTGACCAAACATCCGGAGCGGGGGACCCGGGTGGAATCTTTCGAGCGCACGGAAAAGGTCAAAGCTTTACGGCAGGCTTGTCCGGTTATTTGAATAAAATTGATCTGTATATGGTAGATTACGGAAGCTCAGGTATTGTTTTTACACTTAGTATTTATGATGGTGAAAGTGTTTCCGGAGCTGCTTTGGCAACTGCGACATTTAGGAGCATTGATATCCCTTACAATCCAGGGGGCTGGGTGAGCGTATTTTTCGATCAGCCTACGCAGGTACAAGCGGGACAGCAATATACGATGCTGTTAACTTCCTCAATCGGCGATACGCCGCAAACGGCTTGGAAGGTTTATACTTCCAACGTATATGGAGGGGGACAAGCCTATACGGAAAACAATTGGACAAATTATGACTTCGGCTTTAACACCTATGTCGGACAATCACCAAGGGATTATACAACTACGCTCGCAGTGTCTCCTTTGAATGGTACATACGGCCAAACGGTAGTTATTTCGGCAATGCTGACAACACCTGATGGGCCTATCGTAGGAAAGAGAATTAATGTCTCCATTAATGGAAGTTCCATAGGTTTTATTACAACCAATTCAGCAGGTATTGGTTCCGGCTCCTATTCACTTAGACAAGCTGCGGGAAGCTATGAATTGAAAGTATCGACAGAAGCTTCGTATCCTTACCCTGCGGCAGAACAGACAACAACACTTACGGTCAACAAAGCCCCGCTTACTGTAACGCCTAACAATGTGACGAGACAATATGGAACAACTAATAACAATTTCACACTGAACTATAACGGCCTGATGGCATGGGACACAGCTGCTTCGATCGGGCAACCAGTGTATTCGACAGCAGCTGTTACTTCAAGCCCAATCGGCATTTATAATATAACAGCCAGTGGTTTGGCATCAACGAAGTACACAATCACTTATTCGCCAGGAACTTTAACTGTAATACCAGCGTCTTTAACCGTCATGGTTGCCAATCAATCCCGGGCATATGGACAAAGCAATCCGTCTTTGAGTGGTTCAATTACTGGAATTGTGAATGGAGATGAAATTCTAGCGTCCTATTCGACAGCAGCAACCGAATCAAGCCCAGTGGGATCGTATACAATCATTCCGTCCTTAGCTGATCCCGAAGGCAAGCTGAATAATTACCAAGTTGTTATTGAGGAGGGAGTGCTAACAGTTAAGAAAGCTGAGCTTCATGTTGCATCGGATTCGATATCACGCTGGGCAGGTAAAGCAAATCCTCCATTCACTGGCAATCTTACAGGCGCAGTTGCCGATGACTCCATTACGGCAAAGTATGATTCACTAGCGAGGGAAGATAGCGCTGAAGGTGTTTATGATATTACTGCACAGCTTCTTGATCCATTGAACCGTTTATCCAATTACGAGGTTATAAAAGACTTAGGCCAGCTAACCGTTTATGCTGCTCCAAAGCCAGTGTTCGCCATAGGAGAAACGTCCAATGCAGTGAAGTCAAATGTTGGGTTACCAAGTGCAGATGATGCAGGGCGTCCGATTCGCTGGACGTCTTCGGACAACAGCTTACTTAATGCAACAACCGGAGCCGTGCAGCGGCCGGCTTACCCAGCTGGCGACTCAGCCATAACGCTAGAGGCAGAGGTTGATGCGAATCAGACGACTTATAAAATCCGATATAACCTAACGATTTTAGCTACCGATATGATGGATAAAGAGGCAGTGGCTCGAGACATAAAGCTACTTGCGATTGGTTACACAGCTGGTGATGACGAAAAGCACGTACGAAATCGGTTGAGTCTTCCAGCTACAGGGAAGAATGGTTCTTCCATTACATGGACTTCTAGTCGGGCAGAACTGATTAATCCTGCTGACGGTTCAGTTTCTCAGCCATCATCTGGAAACCAAACAGTTACCCTCACAGCTACGGTAACAAAAGGGCTGGAATCAGAGAGTCGACAGTTTCATTTGATTGTTTTAAGGAATAATACAAATGTTGAGGAGCCGAAAGAACCTATTAAAGAACCAATTAAGGAACCTACTAAGGAATCTGAACAGCTACAATCGGAATTTCACATTGATTTCATTGACCAAAATAATCAAAAGGAAAGAATGAACCTTACCCAGTCTCAAGTGAAATCTGGCTTTATTGAGCTCGATAAGAAGACAGCAAAGGGATATTTCGAGGTGAGCGGAGAAACGGCACACAAATTACTCAAGTTGAATCCTTCGTTTGCGTTTCAAATAACAGCGGCCGGTGGGATAATGAAACTGCCTGTCTCTGAATTGATTGCTTCTGCAAAGAACCAATTTGTAGGGAAAAATAGCGATAAAATCAACTTTTCAATTTACGTTGGAGAGACGGAAGCTCCAGTTAATTTATTAAATGATCTAAAATCTCGAGATGCAAAATTATTGTCTGGCCCTATTCAATTTGAAATTATTATGAGTATTGGAGACGAAGCCGGTATTGCTATCAAACAATTAGGTAGTAAGGTTGAAAGACGCATTGTCGTTTCCGAGAACCCTCCAGATACGATTGTAACGGTATGGAACGAGCAGCTTAAGCAACAGAAATATGTTCCGGTCCGTTATGAAAATATCGGAGGCCAAGTCTATGCGTTGCTTCCCGTCAGCAGTGATGGCTTGTACTTAAATATTGGTAACCAACAAACTTTTGCTGATATGAAAAGACATTGGGCCAAAAAAGAAGCGGAAAAGTTGGCTTCAATGCTTATCTTTGAGGGAAAAGGACAGGGAATCTTTGACCCGAATGCCCACTTAACGCGTGCGGAGACAGCAGCACTATTGGTCAGGGCAATAGGCATCCCAGAGCCGGCGCATCCTGCAGCATTATCTGATATTTCTGGTCAATGGTATGAAGAGGAGGTTTCCTCTGCAATAGAAGCCGGATTTGTGAATGGGTATGAGGACGGTAGTTTCCGACCGAATGAATATGTTTCAAGGGAAGAACTTGCGGTCATCCTTTCGAGAGTACTTGAATACGGTAGCAGCACTTCTTCAAATGCTTCTGTAAACTATTCGATATCTCTCAATGATTCAAAAGAAGTATCCAATTGGGCTACTGAGGCAGTGCAAAAAATCATTTCCAACGGTATTATGATAGGTGATAATGAAGGTGATTTTAAACCACATCAAACTGCAACCCGTGCTGAAATGGCAATAATAATGAACCGTCTTCTTAACAAGCTAGGATATATGTAAACACGCCGTTGGAGCGTCATTTAACAGTTGTCAATTATACTTAGTAAGACATTTGAACATAAGTAGATTTGGTTTAAAAGAGCATCATTCCTGAAAAAGAATGATGCTCTTTAATTTTGAATGAGAATATTTGAGTCTTATAGGCAACTCTTTTTTCTTTATCGAATTATCAGTGCAGGGTGATTGATTTGGTGTTAAATTACATTTCTTGAAACTCATTTCATCCAGATTCGTTCTATAAAATGGATCATAAAAAAGGATAAACCATATATTTTTGGGAATTTCATTGAAATACCTACTCTAATAGATTGTTCCTGCTAAATAATACATGAGGTGAGTGATTAGTGGCATTTGTTAAGGGGAAAACGACGTTTATTTATATGGTGAGGCACGGTGAATCTCCGTATGAGGGAATTGACCGAACAAGAGGGTTAACTGTGAACGGCCAATTAAGTGCTCAAAGTATAGCTGATGTGTTAAGGGGTGAGGGAATTGATACTATAATATCCAGTCCATATACTCGGTCCATTTTAACTGTTGAGCCATTAGCTAAACAACTGAGTCAAGAAGTTATCGTTTGTGAAGAATTAAAAGAGCGAATTTTTTCATCAGAAGAAAAGCGATTACCTGATAATGAGTTATTTCCGCTATTAGAGAAATCCTTCTTGGACCCCAATTTAGCATTAGAGGGTGGAGAATCGAATAACGAGTGTCAAAAAAGAGCTGTTAAAGTTTTAAAAGAGCTATTAAATACCTATGAGGGGCAAAAAGTAGTAATAGGAACTCACGCATTAGTCATGACCTTGATGATGGGATACTATCATGAAGCGTACAATTTAGATTTTTTGCTACAAACAACCAAGCCCGATATATACAAAATGGAATTTAACCGACAGGAATTAGTAGGGGTGAAGAGGCTCTAAGAATGTAGTAAGGACGGTTAATACATGTTTCCTTAGGTAATGGACCAAATTAGATGAAGCAAAAAAAAGTCGGTATCCTGAGCGCACAGGAAACTGACTTTTTTATGTGCTGGAATAATCTACTGTTGCCAAATGAAAACAAATCGAAAACTTTATAAAAAATGATTAAGGTGTTTTTCTAGTTCTTCTAATGAATGAATAGAGAATTTTTTATTTTTATAATGTATAAGGCCCTCATTGATGCACTGACTGATTGAACGATTTAGGCTTCTAATAGGGGCACAGACCTCGCTTGATAAAATTTGCTTTGTAAGATGGTCTAAATCACCGATTTTATAGTGATTATGTATGCTTAATAAAATACGGTCTTTAACAGTTAGCAATGATAATTTTGCTGTAGTATCTGAGCTTAATGTTAACTTGGAGGCAAGTTGTTTCACGATATAAACATTAAAATTAAAATCGATTTTCATCCATTCATACACCTTTGTTTTATGGATAGCTATCGTTTCACAATTTTGTTTCGCGATTACACCGAGTGTTTTCATCTTTTCATTAAAAATTTCTATTTCCCCAAAACAACTATATGCATCATAAATATAAAGCGACAGCATCGCTCCCTCATAGGATTGTCTATACACTTCTGCCGTTCCTGTAGTTAGGATATAAAGATAATTATTTTGTTCATGCGGGTGAATGATAGGGCTGCCTTTTGTATGTTTTCTATAAATAAATTCTTTCTTAATAGGCGCTGGTGCATCATTCACAATAGCTTGAAAATCCATATGTTCACCATCTTTTTAGTTTTGGTCATTTGACCTATTTTCATTGTAGATTGAATTATATAATCAGAGCAAATATGAATGGGAGGTCTTGTTATGAGGAAATTAATTATTGATACAGATACTGGAAGTGATGATGCAGTAGCCTTAATGATGGCATTAAAATCAACTAATCTAAAAGTAGAGGCGATCACCACTGTTTGTGGCAATGTCCCGATTGAATTAGCGACAAAAAATGCACTAATGACCATTGAGGTCGCGAATGGTCAAAAGCCACCGCTTTATGTTGGAGCAGCCAAGCCACTTATGCGGGATTTAGTTACAGCTGTGAATGTTCATGGTGAAGATGGAATGGGCGATTGTCAGTTAATACATCCTACACTTTTGCCAGAAAGCAAGCATGCCGTAGATGCGATTCTTGAATTGATTGAAAATAACCCTGATGAAATCGAAATTGTAACGATTGGTCCCGTTACAAATATTGCACTTGCTCTATTAAAAGCACCAGAGACAATGAAAAAGGTCAAGCATATTTACACAATGGGTACTTCTGGCTTTGGTCCTGGAAATACAACACCTGTTGCTGAATTTAATGTGTATGTAGATGCAGAGGCCTATAGTATTATGCTTAATTCGGGTATACCTACTACCATCATTGGATTTGATGTATGTTTAGGCGAAGCAGCATGGAATAAGGAAGATATGGATGTATTACTAGCAAGCGGTAAAGAAGAGGCTATGTTCTCTGTTCAATGTAACCGTTCCTTGCTTGCGTATAATTTAGAAAGAAGTAATGAACATATTGTTGATTTACCAGATGCCGTTGCAATGGGTGTTGTATTATGGAATGAAATCGTTGTGGAGGACAAATTATGCTATTGCTATGTGTGTACAACAGAAGCTGCTGCCTATGGTCAAGTAATCTTAAATGACGGTAGTAAACTTGCCATTTCGGATGGATTTGCCGGGCACACGCCTAATGCCACAGTTTGTAAGACTATTGACAATGCATTATTCAAGAAACGTCTAATAGAATTATTGATAAGTTAATTGAATGGGGTGGGTAGATGAAATTTTTGAATTTCGGATCATTAAATATTGATAAGGTTTATACATTACCTCACTTTGTGAAAGAAGGTGAAACATTATCTTCGGACAGCTTTGAACAATATCCCGGTGGAAAAGGATTAAACCAATCCATAGCTCTTTCAAAATCGGGCGCTCAAGTGTTTCATGCAGGTAAAATTGGCAAAGATGGTCTATTTCTCAAACAAAAATTAACCGCAGAAGGAATTAATGTTGAGGGAATAGTTGAGGATGGTTTGATTACAGGGCATGCCATTATTCAAGTGACGCCGACAGGTGAGAATTGTATCTTCCTTTATGGTGGAGCGAATAAAGAAATAACGGTCGAACAAATTGATCAAGTGCTAGAGGACTTCAATGCGGATGATTTCCTCGTTCTTCAAAACGAAATAATCAGTCTAGATTATCTAATCAATGCGGCATATAGGAAGGGTTTAACCATTGCGTTAAATCCTTCTCCAATAAGTGATACGATGAAGGATTTAGACCTTTCGAAAATTGATTTTTTACTACTAAATGAGATCGAGGGACAAGCCATTAGTGGAGAAACATCACCTAACAAAATACTCGATCATTTACTATCAAACAATAGTAATTTAAAAATTGTGTTGACCTTAGGTACAAATGGCGTCGTGTATAGAGACAAAATTCAAGAACACAAGCAAGAAATCTATAAAGTCAAAGTGAAGGATACGACGGCAGCAGGGGATACTTTTTTAGGCTATTTCCTTAGTATGATTTCTCAAAAAGCAGACATTACATCCGCACTAAATATAGCCTCAAAGGCTGCTTCCCTTGCAGTATCTAGAAAAGGTTCCTCTTCCTCTATCCCGCTTTTGGCAGAGGTACTTGGTAAAGATGCCTAATAGATAGGAAAATTGCCGATATTTCATCATGGCTATGACTCCGTTCTTTTTGGGTTCTTTTTACAAACTTTTACGTTGTTTAGCTGATTCACAAAACAGGGCGCAATGCATGGACAGACTGCTAATAAATCTATCTCATAAAACATAGTAAAGGGTGTGTAGTGAACAACATTACACACCCTCATCATTTCAAGACCTCAAATAGCTACTTTCCGTATTTTCTATCCTACATTTAAAAATATAGTATAGTTATGTAAAAAGCCTAACTGATCGAAGGGACTGGAATGAATGAACTTACTAGAAGTTGGAGTAAAAATAAAGCAGATGCGAAAGAAAAATAAAATGTCTCAGGATGATTTAGCTTCGCAGATCAATTTAACGAAAAGTCATATTTCAAAAATAGAAAATGGCAAAGCGACACCAAGCCTGGTGACATTGTCCAAAATTGCGGAAATATTTGATGTGCCTATGGCTTGGTTTGTTATCCAGGATCAATTTGATGGCATTTCTATTGTTTCGAAAAAAGAGCGCAATGAGACGGTTGAAACGAATCAGCTCGGTTATCAATACGAGCTGTTAGCGAATAAGAGCTATATGAGCAATATCAATCCTTCAATTGTCACTGTACATAATGGGGCAGAAAATTTAGCCCTTTATACACATGAAAATGATGAATTCATTTACATCATTTCAGGTAGTATCATCTTGAAATACGATAATAAGTTTTACCATTTAGAAGAAGGTGACTCGGCGTATTTTTCAGGAAAAAAAGAACATATCTTTATTAACAACTCTTCGGAAAACTCAAAAGTATTAACAATTTATGTGGAGGATTAAATCTATCTTTTAAACGTAAATATGATCGAAAATACAATTTTCTTGTTTACAATACTATTCAGACAATTTACAATTGGTGTAATGCTATTCAACTTAGTTGAATTGTATTACACTTTTTATATTTTTGGGGGTATGGGGATGACTTCACGAATTAAAGGATTTTATTTACTTTCAGTGGAAGAGCGAGTTAAGTTAATCGCTGAAAAATCAAAGTTAACAAACGAGGAAGTTGAAGCTTTAAACAGTGGAATTTCATTAGAGCTTGCAGATGCAATGGTTGAAAATGTTATTGGACACATTTCAATTCCTTTAGGGGTAGCAGCCAATTTTAAAGTAAATGGTAAAGAGGTATTTATTCCAATGGCTACGGAAGAACCGTCTGTGATTGCTGCAGCTAGTAATGCTGCACGTGCAGCATATGAGTTAGGCGGAATTTTTACTTCCAGCTCAGGAACAGTTATGCGCGGACAGATTCAAGTATTAAATATTGATGACCCTCATGCAGCAAGGGCGAAAATTTTTGAACATAAAGATGAAATCATCGAACACTGTAATGCAAAAGATCCGACGTTAGTAAAGCTGGGCGGCGGAGTAAAGGATGTAGAGGTGCACTTAATCGACACAGCAAAAGAAACAATGGTTGTTGTGCATTTAATCGTAGATACGAAGGATGCGATGGGGGCAAATGCTGTAAATACGATGGCAGAATCTGTGTCACCATTAATCGAACGGATTACAAATGGACGAGTTGTGCTCAGAATAATTTCAAATTTAGCAGATAAGCGTATTGTTCGTGCTCGTGGTGAATTCTCGACAGAAATGCTCGGGGGGATAGCGATCGCGAAAAATATTGTAAGTGCTTACGAATTTGCAGATTCTGATCCGTACCGTGCTGCTACCCATAATAAAGGAGTTATGAATGGTATTACTGCTGCAGTATTAGCATCGGGTAACGATACACGTGCTGTTGAGGCAGGCGCTCATGCCTATGCTGCCCGTTCTGGCAGATATCGTTCTTTAACGACTTGGGAGCTGAATAAAGCAGGCAATCTTGTTGGTACATTGGAATTACCGTTAGCTGTTGGTATTGTGGGAGGGGCTACAAAGACTCATCCTGTTGCAAAAGCCGCGCTAAAAATTATGGATGTGCAATCTGCAGAGGAACTAGCCAGCTATATTGCCGCGGTAGGATTAGTAGAAAACCTAGCGAGCTTACGAGCACTTTCCGCAGAAGGTATTCAATCAGGTCATATGCGTCTGCATGCCAAAAACTTGGCTGTAATGGCTGGAGCAACAGGCGATATTATTGACCGTGTTGTGCAGCAGGCAGTTGAAGAGAAAGATTTCCGTTATGATCGTGTTTTAGAGATTACAAATTCTCTGCGAGGTGAGTAACTTGGCGAATACTCCATATAATGAGCAAAAAAATGTAGATGAAAAAAAGTTTATCGAAATTCTAGGTGACACGGTTTCTGGTAATCAGTTAATCATTTCAATTATTTTAAGCGTTGCAGCCAGCTTTTTGGGCTATCAATTAGGCCAGTGGGTATTTCCGAAGTTTGCAGACCCTCAAATGATTAACTCCTACTCACTATTAACAGGAATTGCAGGTATTCTAATAGTTGTCGTTATCAATACCATTCTATTTAAACCAAAGCGTATTTTAGTAGAGGATGAAACATCTAGTCATTCTTTAAAGGAAGCGTTTGAAGATTTACAAATTGATATCGATGAGGAAATACGCTTAATTGAGGAAGACCCTGTGACAAAAAAAGAGCTCGAGGAATTTGGTATTCTTTCTAGCTTACAAGGCTTGAAGGGAGCGGATAAAAAATGAGTATATATTTAATTGCTCTGCTATTTGCTCTTCTAGGTGCAGCTATCTTCACTGTCATTGGTCTTATCTCAGGTACAGATGAAACTGCAATTATGGTACCCATTACATTGCTAGTTATTTTACTGGGAGCGCCTCCTGAAGGTGTGTTCGCATTCTTCATGGCGGGGGTGTTAGCTAAGCATTTAACACATGCTGTACCAACTGCGTTATTAGGTATTCCTGGTGACACAACGGCTGTACCGTTAATCGACCATGCAAATACATTACGCCGTTTAGGCATGCCGCATGTTGCACTACGTAAAATGATTTCAGGCGGTGTCATCGGTGCATTTATCGCCTTACCAACTGCCGTCCTATTAGGTCAGTTTTTAGGTCAATTTGCCGACTTCTTTAAATCTTCGTCAGGCATTATTTTTACACTTGCCGCTATTTTAATCGCGTTCTTTTCAAAAGGGAAATGGGCAAGTCTTTTAATCATTATTCCATTTGCGTTTTTCATTAAGGCTCTAGATAGCGTTAGCTTTGCAATGCTTGATAAACATTTAAGTATTACATTCTTTTTAGGGATCGCCATTGGGCCAATGTTTAGTAATATTCTAATGGCAGCATCTCCTGTTGCTAAAAATGATTTAACGCGCAGTAAGCAAAATCAATATAATCTTGCACCTGAAACGAAATCATGGAAAGGATATTTTCCGAATCCATTTAAAATTTTATCGAAAAGACAGACGATTTTCACGAGCATTACAACGTTTCTTTCTTCCTTAACATTTGTCTTTAGTCCTGTAGGGATGACGTCTTTAATGGGAGAAATTGTAGGCTCTCGCACAAAAGGTGCCTATAAAAAATCAACAACGAGTCTTACTGTCATGAATGGAGTAACGGAATCGACATATATCGCTGAAGCTATTATTCCATTAATTGCATTCGGTATTCCGTTAAGCCCAGTAGCACTTGGACCAGCATCACCTTTATTTAATGCACCACCGATTTTTACTGTGGATCCGGTAAACAACCTACACACATTAATGTCTTCATGGGACTTTTTCATTTTCGGGTTAATTGGTATTAGTGTGGCGGCTTTAATTGCTTATCCGTTTGCGATGAATTATGCACGTAAAGCGTCTGTATTAGTATTAAAATATATTAGCCAGGAAGCAATCGTAGCCATGTTCATAGGATTAGCATTCTTGCTTGCCTATAACGAGGCACAATTGTTAGGGGTAGTTCTAACATTTACAGTCGCAACGGTTGGTGGTTTATTAAATCGTATTTTAGGTGTAGGTGCCGGCGTGCAATTCATGGTATTCTACGCATCAAGCTGGATTATGCTGCAGCTATTCGGCATTTAGTTAAAGGAGGTGTATCTTTATGACTTTACCAAAAAAAGTGGAAATAAGAGAGGTCGGCCCGCGTGACGGCTTACAAAATGAGAATTTATTTATTCCTACTGATTTGAAAGTACAATGGATTAACTTAATCAGTGAAACAGGTGTCCGCCATATCGAAGTATCCTCGTTCGTTAGTCCAAAATGGATACCAGCCTTGGCCGATCATCATGAAGTGTTCGAGAAAATCACACGTAATGAAAAAATAACGTATGCAGCGCTTGTCCCTAACTTAAAAGGGATAGAAGGGGCCATTCAACAAAAAGTTGATGAAATTGCATTATTTATTTCTGCCTCTGAGGAGCATAATCAAAGTAATTTGAATGCTTCCATAGACCAATCTTTGCATAACCTAAAGGCTGTAGCTGAAGCAGCAAATCGTGAAGGTATAGCGTTAAGAGGCTATATTTCAACTGTATTTGGCAGTCCGTTTGGGGACGAGGTAAAAATTCAAACCGTCAAGAGAATAATTGATGCCTATATAGAAATGGGCGTTTCTGAGATTTCGCTGGGCGATACAATCGGTGTAGCAGACCCTGTACAGGTGAAGGCTATTTTAACAGAGCTGCTCACGCAATACGACAGTAATCTGTTTGCCCTTCATTTTCATGATACGTATGGCCGCGCTTTAGCCAATATATTTACTGCTCTTGAACTCGGAATCACTAAATACGACAGTGCTATTGGTGGCTTGGGTGGGTGCCCTTATGCCCCAGGTGCAAGCGGCAATGTCTCAACGAATGATTTAGTGAATTTCCTACATCGCTTAGGCATTCAAACAACTATTGATGAAGACAAATTATTTACCGCAACTCAATTTTTACAACAGGCAATGAACAGACAGCCTGATAGTAAAGTTTATAAAGTGCAAAGTAAATAGGAAAGAGAATATGGGAATCAATCAGCGCCCCCAATTGTTAGTTATATGCTAATAGTTGGGGGCGCTGTTTTTTAGGAAGAATCTAAAATACGAACATAACGACAAAGAAGCTATTTTGAACCATATTTACAGACAACCATTTTAAACTAAGCGTTCTAAATTTTGATAATCGTTTACGTAGTGAAAAAGTAAAGATTTTAGATTGACAACATAAAAAAATGTATTTACAATTATCTAGACCGTTCGTTATAATTTTGAAGGAGGCAAGATATATGTCTAGTAAAGAAACATCCCGAGAGAAAATCTTAGAAGCAGCAACCTTGCTTTTTCATTTGAAAGGTTATCACGCTACGGGGTTAAGTGAAATACTTAAAGAGAGCGGAGCGCCTAAAGGTTCGTTATATTATCATTTCCCTAATGGTAAGGAGCAATTAGCAATTGAAGCGATTAATTTATCTGCAAAGACGATTTCAACAGCTATCAAAGAAAATTTAGCCGTTTACGATGACCCAGTCGAAGCATTTCAATATCATATCGGAAATATTGCTGAACATTTTAGAGACATAGAACGCAAAACACAATTTAAAAACGTCCCACTCGGATTGCTCGCGATGGAAACCGTATTTGTCAATGAGAATCTACGACAGGCTTGTGAAGAAACCTTTACAATGTGGGAAAATCTTTATTACGATAAATTAAGAATAAGTGGCTATAACGAAGATCGCGCGTATTTAATTAGTGAAACAATTAGTGCCTTAATTGAAGGGGGCGTTACGTTATGTTTTACAAAAAAATCGTGTGAGCCATTACATCATGTTAACAAGATGATCCCTTTACTACTGTCCCAGTAAAAAGGGACTTATTCATCGTAAATTTATATAGACCGGTCTAATTATTGCTAGGGAAGAAAGGAAGTAATTTATGTCTTCATCCAATCAAGTTGTACCAGTACGTAGCCCTAAAGGTATGGCTTTTGTACTAATGTTTGCTGCATTTATCGGGCTATTTAGTGAGACGGCCTTGAATATGGCACTGACTAACATTATGTCAGATTTTAGTGTGTCAGCAGCGACTGCCCAGTGGCTTACGACGGGCTATCTATTAACAATTGGTATTCTCGTACCTGTTTCATCACTACTCATTCAATGGTTTACAACAAAACAACTAGTAGTCGGTTCGTTAATCTTCTCTATTGTAGGAACCATTTTAGCTGCAGCAGCACCTAGTTTTGCAGTTTTACTAGTTGGTCGTATCGTTCAAGCTCTTGGAACGGGAATTATTTTACCATTAATGATGAATGTAATTTTACTAATTTTTCCGATCTATAAACGTGGAGCTGTGATGGGATTAATGGGACTTGTCATTACAACAGCACCTGCAGTTGGTCCTGTTTTAGCTGGTCTTATTGTTGATTCGTTGAATTGGGCTTATATTTTCTGGATTAGTCTTATCTTTTATGTAGCTTTAGTAATTATCGGGCTTAAACAGATTGATAACGTATCAACTATTACAAAACCTGCGATTGATTTGTTTTCTGTCCTGTTATCCACGCTTGGATTTGGCGGTTTAATGTATAGTTTAAGTAATATTGCGGAGAAATCATTTAACTCTGTTTCGGTATATATGCCTTTTATTGTAGGTGCGGTATCCATTATATTATTTAGTATTCGTCAAATGAAAATGAAACAACCAATGATTAACTTGAGAGTGTTTAAATTTCCTATGTTTACATTAGGAACGCTGTTATTATTCAGCGGCATGCTCCTCATATTATCATCAGCCATTCTATTACCAATGTATCTTAAAGCATCTTTACTATTTAGTGCCACAGTAGCTGGGATGATTCTTTTACCTGGTAGTGCAATGAATGCTTTTTGTTCTCCTTTTGTAGGAAAGTTATTTGATAAATATGGCGCAAAGAAATTTTTGCCACTTGGGTATCTTTTAGCGGTTATTTCAAGCTTACTTTTTGTCTTTACGATTTCTGTAGATACACCAATTTGGCAAGTAATTTTGGCACATACCATCTTTTTCATCGGTGTTTCAATGATTATTATGCCTGCGCAAACAAATGGATTAAACCAATTACCACGCAAATTATATGGTGATGGAGCCGCAGTCATGAGTACATTACAACAAATTGCTGGTGGTATCGGAACAGCGTTGGCAATTACATTATTGGTAAATGGCCAAACATTGCATATGGAGAAATTTCCAAACGCTACACCAGGTGAATTAATGGCGGAAGGAACAAAGCATGCGTACATCTTTATCGTTGGCCTTTCAATCATCGGACTTATTTTATCATTCTTTGTGAAGCGAGTGCATGTGGAAAAAGATTAAGTAGTTTTTACAAAGCAAATTTAAAATTGTTTCCTAAATCAAAGCTTGGGCCGACACTAAAAAGTCACGGACGCTGGTATATCAACGTTTCGTGATTTTTCTAATGGACATTGTTTAAACAGTTTTTTATACAAAGGTATATAAACATAGCTACAATAATACTTTTCAAGATTTTGCTGAAAAAACTATATGCTATCTGAATAAAACGTGTATCAATAGTCAATCTATTTACGTAAATTTGCATTTTTAATCGTTCCTAAACTTTCAGGGGCATTAGGATCTACAATAATGGGGCGGATTGTGGAGCAACACAGGTAGAAAATAATCAAACTTTTTTATAAAAGCCTAACTTAAAACTGCTAAAGAAAAATCTCTTTTGATCAAACTTTTTTCAAAAGGGATTCTTCTTTTTTATTATTAAATAAGGGATTGTGCAAGTTGTTTTTGTTAACTTTATTTCAAAGCAATACCTCTTTATATTCTTAAAATGATATTTATGCTGATGAAACAGAAGTCTTCTCTTTAGGCTTTATATTAACAAGCACAATACTAAGTACGACTATGATCATTCCTACGAAAAGATTAATTGTAACTGCTTCATGTAGAAAGAAAGAACTCACTAAAATAGAGATAACAGGGATTAAAAAAGTATATGTTGATACTTTGCTTGCCTCCCCGGAACTAACTAATGTAAAGAAAGCAAGCCAACCAAATGCAATTACAAATATAGAAATAAATAATAAGGATAGAGTAAACTGTATGTTCCATGATATAGAAGACCAACTTTCCGTTCCCGTTCCTAACGCAAGTAGGAACAGTCCCCCAATTATAATATGAAGTGTAGTTAGCCAAGTTCCATCAACTTTTTGAGCTGTTCTTTTCATAAACACTGTACCGAACGCCCAACTAACAGCAGTACATAAAGCAAGAAGAACGCCGATAATCGAAATATGTCCTGCTAATCCTCCTAAACAAATGACACCCACACCTGCAAAACCTAAAATTAACCCAGCAAATTTAAGAAAATGCATGGATTCCCCAAGCCAAATCCATGAGAATATACCCATTAAAACTGGTTGGAGATAAACAATTGATGTAAAAAGTCCTGCAGGTAAGTAATTTAAACCAACTGTTTGTAGACCGTAAAATAAAATAATATTGAAGAATGCTGATACAAAGTAAATAGGCCATGTTTCTTTAAAACGAAGCATTTTATATCTTGGAATAGCAATTATAAGTAAGATAAGTCCCCCTATAAATAATCGCAGTCCAGAAAATAATAGGGGAGATGAATAATTTAAGGAAAATTTAGCCAGTGGCCAATGTATCCCCCATATGATGACTAGAAAAGTAAGAAGAAAAAAGTTTTTCACTTTTATATGGTTGTTCATTTAACATAACGCCTCCTTGGTATGATTACATCATTTATGATACTATACTTATATAGTATAAATAAAATCAATTATTTTAATAGGAGGTATAAGTATTTACTTATGATGACGATATCACAATTACAGGTGTTAGCTACAGCAATAGACACGGGGAGTTTTACAAAAGCAGCGCATACTTTACATATGACTCAGCCAGCTGTTAGTCATGCCATATTGAGTTTAGAAGCAGAATTAGGAGTTACCATACTGTTGAGGGATCGAAAAAAGGGATTAATTCTAACAGATGTAGGAGAACGTATATTATTCCATATTAAGGAAGTGTTGAATCATGTAGACAAAATTGAGCAGGAAGTAGCTGCGGAAAAGGGATTTGAGGTTGGAACTATACGAATTGGAAGCTTTTCGAGTGCTTCTAAGTTTTTGACTAAAATCATAAAGATTTTTCAACAAAAATATCCTTCTTTAAAGATTGTCATTTACGAAGGCACTTTAGATGAAATCGAAACATGGCTATCTACTAGAGTCATCGATGTAGGATTCATCACCCTTCCCAGAAAAGAGATGGATGTTATACCAATTGCCACGGACAAGATGGTTGTCGTTTTATCAAAGACTCACCCGTTGTCCGATAAAGAGTTTATTCATATTAATGATTTGGATAATAAACCAATCATATTATGCAGAGGAGGATTTGAACTACCAATTATCAGTATATTTAAAAAGAGTAAAGTCAAGTTAAAGGCGGAATTTACTGTTTCCCATATAAATACAATGTTGGAGATGATCCAAGAAGGACTAGGAATAGCAATCGTTCATAAGCTTACCATAGTGCATTTACCAGATGACCTTTGCATAAAAAATTTAGAACCTAAATATAGCAGAGAAATTGCTCTAGCAGTACCCTCAATTAAAAAGGCTTCTATTTCCGTAAAGTTGTTAATTGATGAGATGCAAAATTTAGTTGAAACTTTTGATGAGTAAAGTCAATTATAAGGTTAGGGTACCGCCACATTGCTATCAAGCTATCAAAACAAAATACTCCCTAAAATGAAATAATACGCTATTCTTTCTGTAGAATCATTGGAAAGGATGAACCGACCTCCAATTGTTAGACAGTAACTAACATTTAGGGGGCAGATTTTATATCGTTAAATTTACACTAGAAGATAAAAATTAATGTTATCGAATGTTATTTACTAGGAACGGAAACTTATGAAAGAATTGACGATCATAGCCGTCAATTCTTGCATCTCAACTAATGGAATAATGAGATTCTTTTTTCTTCTTTTAACTTTTTAATTTCTTCGTTCATAGCTTTAAAACAGTCGCAGAAGAAGCAGGGATAGCAACAGCTATCCTTTACAACAAGTTACTATAAAACCTAAAGAGGGGACTTCCGTTTCAAAGGCTTTATTTTTAAATTAAAATATCATTTTATATGACGTGTATTGCAAGATAGCAGTTAGAAATTACCGAAAATGCCTAAGGGGAAGGAGATTTTGGAAATGATTTGTGTCATTACAGGATTAGGAAGAAAGTTGTTTGCAGAACGGGCAAAGGAAGGATAATAAGCAAGTGGAAAAATACAATCATATTGTATGAGAAAAACCAAAAACAATGTTGCAATATCAATACTTAGTACGAGATTCCAACATTGATTGTTTTTTTGGTTCATTTGATATCATTTAGTTCTCTCTGGCATGAATCAAATGAACCTTTTTTAACATTTATAATTAATTAATTTTTCATCTTCAATTTTTAATTCAAAACAAGATTGATTGTTCTAATCTGTTTATTTGATTGTCCTCGTTTTGTTCCTACTACCATGTAAGAAATGTTTCTTCAAATTTTGTGGAAGTTCAACTATAAAGAATAGCCAATCATTTCACAATACTGAGTGTGAATAAGTCTCCCATACATATTTCTTACCTTAATTGTACAAAAAATAGGTTATGCAAAAAGTTTGATGAGTATACGATGATCATTGAAAATGTATATTCGGTATTAATAATTCATTAACCCTTTAAATTCTTCTACAGTTAAAGGTTTAGTATTTTTAATACATTTAACTAAAAATCAATAATAAATACTTGTTCTTCTGTTTGAAGAATTTGAGAAATTTTTCTACCTTGTAAAAGTAAGCTTTGATTATCAAGGCTCCAATAGAGTTCATAGGGTGTTAACCCTTGATAAATGGTTTCTACATTGAGTATATTTTTACCTTGAAATCTTCCTATATAAACATTATCTTCATCACTTAGAGAATAGGCGATTTTCTTTTGATCATTTGAAAATTCATATATACTTACTTTTTCTAATAAGATGGCAAGATCACCATTACGGCTATCATATTCGTATAATGTTTCATCTTTACCAAGGAATACAAATTGATAATTATTTAACCAAGTAGTTTTACTTCCATTTGTTTGATGTGTGTACTTAGTTTCTATTTTATTACTGTTTATCGTCACGAAAATAAGACTACTATCATTAGAAGGTTTAGATGGCGGAATTATAGTAAATAACAAATTTTTTCCATCATCTGAGATATTTACCCCTACGAAAGTTCCCTTATCTTTGAGTTCAACTAATTCGTATGTTTGAAGGCTGTTTAAAACTATATCAAATACACCAATAGTTGTTGGTTCATCAATCATTGAGCTAGAGCTAAGAAAACATAGAAATCTGCTGTTGTTAGACCATGCTATATCTTGGAGGTAGATATTCTGGTTAGACTTAAGTGGAATCTCAATTTTTTCTTTTCCATCTTTTACAGAGATAAGCTTTAATGAAGGACCATATGATGACAATCTAGTTTGAGCAATCATTTTACCATCTGGTGACATATATAAGTTAAAAATGTTGTTATTCATTTTCTGCAAAACTTCAGGTTTTTCATATGGGGAAGATAATCGTTGTAGATGAGATAATCCTTCTTCTTTAAAGATTCCAATGACTGATTTATTATCAGACCAACCCAGTAATTTACTAGCCGGTGGAAGACGATAAATGGATTTAACTTTAAAAGATTTATTCATCTGATCCATGGGAGGCTGCTCCGAATTGTCTGAAATTATAATGGTTTCTGTACGCTTTCCTATATTACAACCTGTCATAATTAAGGTAAGGGAAAATAGTACGGCTGACCAATGTAACCAATGTTTTTTCTTCATAATAAATTTTCATCCTTCATGTATATCATTTCTACATATACTATGGTATTTTGATTTTCATTAAAGATACGTATAATCCCTTTATGATCCTCTACAATAGATTTTGCAATACTTAGACCTAATCCTACACTTCCTTCCTCTGCTTTTTCTTGATTTATTGAAAAAAAGGGTTGAAATAGGTTGGTGAATTGTTCCTGTTCAATGTGATTACTAGGATTCATGAATTTTAAAATTATTTTTTCTTTTACAAGTTCTGCACTAATATTTATTTGTGAAAAAGGTGAACTGTATTTTATAGCATTATCTAATAGGTTAATAAAAAGTTGGCGAATTCGATTGTCATCACCATAAACATACAAATCCTCTTGAATGTCGCTATTTATACTTTTTTTGTAACGTTCAGCTCGAAACGACATAGAATCACAAACATCTTTTAAAATTTCACTAGTATCTACTTTTTCGAATGGATATTCTCTCGTTGTGCCTTTAGATATTTCAAGAAGTTTAACTACCATATTGTGGAGTCTCCGACTTTCCTCAATAATGTGTTTCATACCTTTTTTAAAAAAACTTCTATCAGATTCTCCTTTTTGCTCTATAATTTCTGCATATCCGAGAATGGAAGTAAGAGGAGTTTTAAGCTCATGAGTAATATTGTCAAAAAATAGCTTTTCCTTCTTGTTTAACTCTTTTAAACGATCACGGTCACTTTCTATTGTAGATATTTGACTATTAATTCGTTTGATCATATCATTGAAATTCATTGCCAATTCACCTATTTCATCTTTTCTTTTAAAATGAATATTAACATTAAGATTTCCTTTTTTAACCTGATTAGATGCATGTGTTAATTCAACGAGGGGAATAGTGATATGTCTTGAAAGAATATATGAAAAAAGAAATGCTACAGTAAAAATAACCACGGCTATATAAAAAATAATATCTAAAATCCTTTTACTTTGATTATAAAGAAGGCTAAAATCTTTCGAAAAACGTAAAATTCCAACCTCTGATCCATCAATTACAACAGGGTAAGAGAAAAGAACCTTGGCTTTATTTTGATAGTAGGAGATATGATAAGCAGTTTTTCCCTTAATAGCTTGTTGAAGATCAGTATCTATTTTTTCTAAAAAGGATTTTTTATCAGAAGAATATAATAACGAACCATCTAAACTATAAACACTTACATTACTACCTGTAGAAAAGTTTAAGTCGTGTACCATTTCTTCTGCCATTTCACCAAAATAAAGCTTGTTATTTTTATAATGATTAATTAAAAAAGATTGGCGAACATACACATTACTGTTTTTTTTTAACTCAACTAAATCAGAAGTTATAATCTTCTCGTTATTAGTCCAAGTTACTTCTTTTACAGTGTAATTAAGTACTAGAAAAGATAAAAAAAAGATGGCGAAAAAACCAAAAATAAATTTTGCTTTAATAGTTCTTAGCATCCTTTACTTCACCTGCTTTTCAAATTTATAGCCAATTCCAAATACTGTGGTAATAATGTCTCCTGCATCAAGTTTTTTTCTAAGACGCTGAATATGAGTATCAACAGTACGTGTATCACCAACAAAATCATACCCCCATACCAAATCGAGCAACTCTGATCGAGTAAAGATTTTACCCTTTTGTCCTATTAGAGTCATTAATAAATCATATTCCTTGGGAGTAAGCTCTATATTTATATCATCTTTTATTACCAGCCTTTCTTCTGGTAGAATTAAAATATTTTTAAATCTAATATCTTGACTTTTTTCTTGCTTTTCCAAGCTATTCGTTTGATCTAATCTTCTAAAAATTGTTCTAATCCTAGCAACTACCTCACGCAAATCAAACGGCTTTGTGATATAGTCATCTGCTCCATATTCTAGCCCAATTACTTTATCGGTAATATCAGATTTAGCAGTTATCATCAAAATGGGAATATTGTAAGTGGTTGTTACTTGTTTACAAATATCCAACCCGCTACAATCGGGAAGCATCCAGTCAAGTAAAAGTAGATTAGGCTTGTATATTGCTATTGCACTTAATCCAGAAGATCCTGTTGTTTCAATGCGTGTATGAAAACCTTCCATCATTAAACCATATGACAGCAAATCAGCAATTGGTTCGTCATCTTCTATTATGAGAATTTTAGTTTTGTCCATGTAAATGTCCACCTTTTTTTATATCTATTTAAGTATAGTCCCATATCAAATTTAGTATTATCCAGTGTCTAGATGATACAAGAAGCTTTCAAAGAAAGCCAATACAAAGTTGTTTTGTGACATTTTGTTTACATATTGATTAATCTTTAGAGACAATTGAGAGTTATATTTGGCTATGGTTATAGCCCCAATATGGAAAAGGAGGAATGTTTATTGTTAATCGAAAATGAAACTCCTGATGGTTCTAAAAGGAGCTCAGGTGGTCTCGGTCGTTTGGTCGCTCTTGATGTTGCGCGTGGATTGGCAGTCTTAGGAATGTATGTGCAACACTTTGCTTTGAATGAAAAGAATGCAGCAATCGTTTCAGGAAATACAACTTTACTATTTGTACTTTGTGGTGGTATTTCTTATTCTCTCATGGCACAGGGAATGAGGGATAAAGGTATAGAAAAAACTGCTTTTAGGTCACGCATGCTAGCACGGGCGGTTTTTATCGATCTTATTGGGTATACTCTCATTATGTTAAATACACCGTTTGGGGTGATATTACCCGCTTATGCAGCGCTTTTTGTACTTGCTTTACCCCTGGTGTATCGTTCGACTCGTGTGCTTGTTACAACAGCAATTTGTTTAATCTTGTTAGGACCACCAGTAATGGTACTTGGAGGAAGTTTGTTTTCTGAAGCTTTTCTTCTGTATGATATTGCCGGGGGTCCAATGTCAGCTTTAGCACTTTCCTCTGTTTTTGTGGCAGGAATGGCTATTGGTCGTCTTGATCTTACTAGTACACATACTGCTCTTTCATTGGCAGGTAGTGGTTCAATTATGCTTATAATTAGTATTATGTTGTCTAAATTTGTACTTCCTGATTTAAGTCAAACCTTTGAAAATTGGCTTATAAGTGTTCAAGGGGTAAACAGTATTGAACTAGACCCGTACGCAATCTGGCCATATAATGTGGAACCACCAATGTGGCACAGTCTACTTTTAACAAGTTCACATAGTGCATCCTCTTTCCAGACGTTGATGGGTCTTGGGGCAGCATTTTTTGCTCTTGGAATAGTTTGTATCATATCCAAAAAAATTTCTAAATTAGTGATTCCTTTCGCCTTAGTTGGACGTATGGCGTTGACGATGTATGCAATTCAGTTTGTTGTGGTATGGGGTATTCAACTAGCTGGCGGTAATTTTAGTCTAGGTGAAATACCATTTGGAGACATGTTAATCGTTATAATAGCATTGGTGGTAGGGTGGTTATTATCTTGCCTTCCTAAAGGTCCACTAGAGGCATCCTTGCGACATTTTGATAGTTTTTTTACCCTACGCAATCAAACCGAAAGGTGCATTAGCAATCACTTGAAAGAAAAAATATAGTATTTATTGCCACAAATAAAGGTTTATTAAAAGGTATAGCAATATACATGAAATAGAAATTAAAAATACACCTCAAAAAAAATCATACATTTAAAATAAAGCGATGGGACAGTCTTTTTAAACAAGACTGTCCCATCGCTTTTAATATAAAAACTCGATAAATAAAAAGCAAACTAAATCTATGTAATACATTTCATCACAAAATTCTTTGTACGACAAATTTTAGTGTGTTCGTATGATAACACAAAATTTTAAACTTCCATTTTAGTTTCACATATATCAAATTTAGCTTTTTTATTGTTGTGACAATTTGTTTACAAGTATGTTAAACTTCTGCGATATTCAAACCTTATATTAAAGATGTGGCGTTTGAATGAGAGCAAAAAGGATTTTGATGCCACTGTTCAACCTTCAATAAATAGAGTAAGGACTGAAGTAACAACATGAATAAAATCCAAAATCAAAAAAATAAACACTATATGCCAGGTCTTGATGGTCTTAGAGCTATATCAGTTCTTGCAGTCATAGCATATCATTTAAACCTTAAGTGGGCACAAGGAGGTCTCCTTGGGGTAGGGATTTTTTTTGTTATCTCTGGTTATCTCATTACTGATCAAATTATCAACGAGTGGAAAGGGAAACAAAGATTTAATCTGCTAAATTTCTGGATACGAAGATTTAGGAGGCTCCTTCCAGCTATGCTATGGATGCTATTCTGTGTAGGAACATGGCTTTTAATATTTGATTTAGATAGATTACTTTCATTAAAGGGTCATTTTGTATCAGCTTTATTTTATGTGAATAATTGGTGGTTAATTTTTAACAAAGTTTCTTATTTTGAAAGTTTCGGTCCTCCTTCACCTATTGGACATTTGTGGTCTCTCTCCATAGAAGAACAATTTTACTTTATTTGGCCACTTTTTCTAGTTATCGGATTAACAATAGTTAAACGAAGAAGCGATCTTATCAAATGGATTTTAATAGCTGCAGCTTTATCAGCTATATCAATGGGATGGATTTATGAACCTGGCACTGATCCAAGTAGAGTTTACTATGGTACTGATACTAGAGCATTTGGCTTACTTATTGGTGCAACTCTGGCTTTTATTTGGCCAAGTAAACAATTAAAACAAAGAGATCAAGTTCCATATCAAGCACGACTAATTTTAGACGTAATAGGAGTAGTAAGTTTATTAATAACTCTCATATTAATGGTTTGTACCAACAAATTTAATGAATCACTTTATCCATGGGGATTTGTATTTTTAAGTTTTATTACTGCAATTTTAGTTGCGGTCCTTGCACATCCTGCAAGCATTATTGGAACAATGTTGGGATGTAAACCTTTACGCTGGATAGGGGTTAGGTCATATAGCTTATACTTATGGCATTTTCCAATCATTATTTTATCAAATACAACCAACAAAGAATTTAGTATTACACACATCACAATTCAACTAGTTTTTAGCTTTATTTTGGCATCTTTATCTTACAAGTATATAGAGGAACCCTTTAGGCGAAGAAATTCTAAAGAAAATCCACGTAGCAAATGGCGCTTAAGAAGATATTATATGCGTGCGATATACTTGGCAAGCATTCTTTATAGCTTATTTTTTCTTATTATATTTAGAGTGTATATCACCCAAATTGAATCTAAAGCCACGGCTAATGAAGAGGAAATACTTTATGTAGAGGAAAAAATTGACACTAAGGAAGAAAAGAATGTTTCAAAAAATTTTGTTTATCAGGATGGGGCTGGGATTACAGTCATAGGGGATTCGGTTATTGTTGGTGTTGCTCCTTATCTGGAAGAGTTACTTCCGGGAATCTTGATTGATGGAAAAGTTAGTCGTCAAATGAGTCAAGTGGAAGAAATTATCAAACAGCTACAAACAGAAGGGAGATTAGGCGAAAAGATTATTATTGAGCTGGGAACAAATGGTCCCTTTAATTCAAATCAATTACGTAATTTACTTTCATCACTTCATGATAAGCAAGTTTTTATTGTAAATACACGTGTCCCTAAAGATTGGCAGGATAATGTGAACAAAGTGATTTCAGAGGTTGCTATTGAGTTCCAAAACACGACTATTATCGATTGGTATGCAGCTAGTGAAGGAAAAGAAAATTATTTTTATGAGGATGGAGTGCATTTGAAACCAAAAGGTGCAGAATACTATGCTTCTATAATACTAGAAGCAGTTAAGGAAAATATTTAGGAGAGTTTTTAAATTATATTCACATTAAGAGAGGAAAGTATTATGTATAAATTAAAAGAGAAGAAACAAACAAAAGGTAAAAAGAAACTAATCCTTGTACTAGCACTATTGCTCATTTCCATTGGCATTGTTAGTTATGGTATGAATAAAACCGTTCCGACAAATAAATCCATAGAAGAAGTAAAAGCAACTCACATTGAGGAGATTCATGACAAGGTGGAAGTGGAGGGGAAGACGGAAGTTTCAAAAAATGTTAATACTCAAGATGTGACAGGGGTTACTGTTATTGGGGATTCGGTCATTGTTGGTGTCGCTCCTTATTTAGAAGAGTTACTTCCAGGAATCTTAGTTGATGGAAAAGTTGGTCGTCAAATGATACAGGGGGAAGAAACTATTAAACAGCTACAAACAGAAGGGAAATTAGGTGGGAAAATTGTTATAGAGCTTGGGACAAATGGCCCCTTTACTTCAAACCAATTACGTAATTTACTTTCCTTACTTAGCGATAAGCAAATTTACCTTATAAATACACGTGTCCCTAAAGAATGGGAGGAAACTGTAAACAATACGATTTCAGAGGTTGCTCCTGAGTTTAAAAACGCAACTATTATTGATTGGTATGCAGCTAGTGAAGGAAAAGAAAATTACTTTTATCAGGATGGAGTACATTTGAAACCAGAAGGTGCTGAATTCTATGCTTCTTTGATTCTAGAAACAATAAATGAAAATAATTAATGATGTATGTTTTCAAAGATTACTTACACTAAGTAAATAGTAAGGACAGTGAAGTATATGTATAAATTAAAAGAGAAGAAAAAATTGAATATCAGAAAGATAATAATACTTGTGCTAACTCTATTTATTATTTTTGCTGGTTTTGTTAGTTATGGGATCTATAGAACTGTAGCACAATCAGTTGACCATATTTATAAACCTTTGAATAAAGACAAGGATAATGATAAACAACAGCAAAATAAAACTAATATAGAAAATTTAAAACCCCTCTCATTTTTACTACTAGGGGTGGATGAGCGACCAAATGATGTTGGTCGTTCTGATTCTATGATAGTAGTTACTGTTAATCCTAAATCAGAAATATCAACAATGGTAAGCATTCCACGTGATACGAGAGTTTATAATCCTATGAAAAATTCTTATAGTAAAATAAATGCGGCTTATGCTTATGGTGGAGTGGAAGGAACAGTCCAGGCTGTTGAACAATTTTTAAATATTCCTATTGACTATTACATTAAGGTTAATATGGAAGGTTTTAGGGATATTGTTGATGCGGTTGGTGGAGTGACAGTAAATAATAAATTTGCTTTCACTCTTGAAGATGTGTTTATACCTGAGGGAAAACAACAAATAAATGGTCATGTTGCTCTTAAATATGTTCGAATGCGGAAAGAAGATCCTCTTGGAGATTTCGGTAGGCAAACAAGGCAAAGAGAAGTGATAAGTAAAATTATTGAAAAGGGTACTGAATTTTCTTCATTGGTAAAATATCCGATAATATTAAAAATATTAGAAAAAAATGTACAAACAAACTTAAAACTAGAACAACTAATTGATATTCAAAAAGCATATAAATCTGCTGCTCAAATAATAAAGCAAATAGAGATCAAGGGTGAGGGAAAGACAATAGATGGTATTTGGTACTACATTGTAAATGATGATACAAGGTTAGAGATTTCAGATGAGTTAATGTAAAATATTTGAAGTGGCATATAAAAACAACGTGTAAATATCTCAACAACTACTTTAGAAGTGAGACAAAATGTGTAAAAAAAGAATCTTCTACCGAAAACGGATTTGGAGAAAAAAGCTCTAGAATCTGGAGAAATCCCCAAAAAAGATTGGCGCCGAACTTGCTAATGTTATTTAAAAATCTTTAGAAGATGCGTAAAAGATAGGTTGGTATAAGTTATGACTGAAGAGAAGAAAGAGGCTAAAAAACATCAAATTGATTATAACGTTATATATGTGCACGTCTACTCAACAGGTGAACAGTTAATATGTAGTTTTGATAAGCCCCATCCAACAATGGAACGACCAACGTTCAAGCAAGCTATGCGTGTAACACCTAATTACGTTGCATTTGCTGAAGAAGGCGATACACTTATATTTTCAGATATGACTATTATAATCAAAGAAAATTTGAAAAACGAAGGATTGGATGAAGACTTTCTTGATACATTAACAACAGCTGGGGATGCCTTTAAAGAATGGCGTAGACTGTTAAATAGGTTGGAGAGTAAAGAACGTTTACAATTCCTAAAAATGGTTTACAATGAAGGCTTTAAGAATTGTAAATAAAACAATGAAAAGATAAAGGTAAAAGAAAGAGAAGCGCAAACAACGGGAGTGTACTCACACTCCCAAAAAACTTTGTTTTTGATTTGGTAGGTGATTTCTACGAACTTTACAAATATTTAGCCTAGAAAAATATGCAGCTATATTAGTTGTCGCTTTGCTCTCCAAATTATTAATATTCTAAAAAAATATTTGAAGATGATGCTTTTGTAGAAAGAGTACATTCAGATATCGAGCCAATGTATTTTGCGTTAATATACATTGTAAAGAAAAATGAAAAACCCCAACAAAAGACTGCGTATAACAGGCTTTTGAGGGCATTGTAGGGTACATATTACAAAATAAAAAAAATTAGTCCGTGAAACATTAAATAAATGGCAAAAATATTGATTTATCAACGTTTACACGGACTTTTACATTAATTAGCCCCACTGCTAGCCCCAGTTCCGCATTCCAAACTTCTACTGAAAACTTCCACTGCTTGTTCTTCTAACTCTTTCATTACATGGAAACCAGCTTTTAAAATCGTATCTCTAAATATTTTATGAATGGCCATGCAATAGGTTATTGAATTTATTTATAAATACAAATAACTGAATGTCAAATTGTTTGCCATGTTTCAATAAAATTTGTTTACACCATACTTGGTATTTTTTTAATTGATCAATTACAAGATCATCCACCAAAATTCTTCGATAACTATTTTTAGTTTTCGGGGTACGCGTACCAATATCATCACGTGTACGTTCTATTGTAATTATATTATTTAACCTCGTATAATTGAGTGTCGTCTATCCTCTCATACGATAATTTTCCGCTAAAAAGTACTGTAGTTTGGTTTGAAAAATGAATTTAATAATATTCTTCTTGAACTAACAGTTAAAGGGATACAGAGTCCTCTTTCTGATTTTTAAATAAAAAGTATTTGACAAATAAAATATATTTATGATATTATTAAAAAATTTGATAATAAACAATTTATATGTTAAGGTTAAGAAGATTACCATATTGGAGGTGGATTATTTGTTCGAAATTGGCGATAACATTGTTTATCCAATGCACGGAGTAGGTATAATTAAAGCTATAGAAGAAAAGGAAATCTCAGGGGAAAAGCAACAGTATTATGTCATAAAAATGTTAATCGGTAATATGCAAATCATGATTCCTACAGGTAAAATATTGAGTTCTAGTATACGCCCTGTTACTGACATAATTGCATTAAAACACATCATAAACATTTTTCAACATGGAGAATCAGATAGATTACTGCCTTGGAAACAAAGGTATAAAGTGAACACGGACAAAATAAATACGGGTAAAATACAAGAATGTACTGAAGTTGTACGTGATTTAATTCGTATGAAGAAAGAACAAGGACTTAATTCAAGCGAAAAAAAAATGTTAGATAACGCACATGAATTTTTGATTAGTGAACTAGTATTAATTAAAGGGATTACTGTAAATCAAATAAAAAGTTTCTGTTAAGGTTAATTTAAGATAATGTATTACGTTTTGCTTAAATATTCTGAATTTTTAGGGAATATGTTTATTATTAAAAGTAAATCATTTTAAAGACATTCAACTTCTCCCACTCACCTTTAGAGCATTAACCTCTTTTGTTCTACAATTTCATCAATTTTTATTATTTAAATTTCTTTTACGAAGGTTTGAAGTTTTAAAAAATAACTTTATAAAATAGTCACCTGATTTTTGCAATCCTGATTCACACTGGCACGGACAAGGAGCCATAAGGATGAAAGAGAGGTAGGGGTTTCATTATTTTAGGTATACAATATATTATTTAAGTCATTTTTTCTAGAAGAAAAAACAATCAATCTCACCTCTATACTTTAAGAATTTTTTACATCTACATATCAGTGGATTTTTCTATGTATTTACATTTTATTTAAAAAATATTCTTCTTAAAAAGAATTATTTTTGTTCGATGTAAAGGATTTGTAACTTTTCATCTTGATGATCACTGAGAGCATGGATAGTATTACATTGTGTGTGTTTACATACTAGGAGGCAAAACAAATGGAAAAAGGTAATGTAAAATGGTTTAATGGCGAAAAAGGCTTCGGATTCATCGAACGTGAAGGTGGAGACGACGTATTCGTTCATTTCTCAGCGATTCAAGGCGAAGGTTACAAAACCTTAAAAGAAGGTCAAGCAGTGACTTTTGATGTGGAGGAAGGTCAACGTGGACCTCAAGCTTCAAACGTACGTACAGCTGCTTAATTTTACAAAACAGGGAAGGCAGGCTCTTTTATGAGAGTCTGCTTCTTTCTAGAAACACTATTTACTCAATTAAAAGGCAATTAGAATTGGATGTAGATTTGAAAAAAAGTCATGACGTTAATAAATAGTTTTAAGTAAAATCCTGTGTTGGTATGCAGGATTTTTTATTGTTCCACAAACTGGCCATTTAATTTAACAATACCTTTAAAGAAAAATGGATATTTATGTTAAAATATAGATAAGAATATGAAGCTATTAAATTTAGGGATGGGGCGGCATATGAATAGCCAATTTTATTTTATCAATGCTTTTACAAAAGAAAAATTTAAGGGAAATCCTGCAGCAATAGTTTTCTTAAGAGAGAAAAGATCAGAAGAGTGGATGAAATACTTAGCAAAAGAACTCAATCAACCTATTACAGCTTTTATTTCAAAGGAAAATGGAAATAACTATCAACTTAGATGGTTCACACCGACTAAAGAGATTGATTTATGTGGGCATGGTACATTAGGAGCTGCTCATATTTTATGGAGTGAGGGTTTTTCTTCATCAGAGTCAACAATTAACTTTTATACTCAATCAGGACTTCTTCAAACTGAGCTATCTGAACAACAAATAATTCTGAAGTTTAATTTAAAAGAATCAACTCAAACAGAAGTGACTGAGAAATTAAAACGTGTTATTGATTTCCACATAAAAAATGCTGCTTGGGCAGAAGATCGGTACATTTTAGAACTGGAAAACCATGATATGGTTCATAACGTAATGCCTAATTTGGATGCAATTCGAGAACTAGAGGGTCCAGGTATAATTATTACTAGTCGTGGATCAGATAAGTATGACTTTGTATCAAGGTATTTTGCTCCAAAGATAGGAATTAACGAAGATTACGTTACAGGCTCTGCACACTGCGCATTAGCTTCATATTGGAGTGGTCTCTTAAATAAGAAAGAATTTACAGCATATCAGGATTCAGAGCGCGGGGGTGAAATAAAACTAAAGAAAAAAGGAGAAAAAGTTGAGTTAATTGGGGACTGTGTAACTTTACTGAAAGGACATTTATATAATTAGCTAATCTTCCGTAATAGGGCGCGTTTATTTAAGAACGCGTCTTTTTCTTTTAAAGGACCCTATTGTTGCAGATATAAAAAGAGGCTGACATTACATCAACCTCTTTTTAATGATTTTTAGGATGCAGCGATTACTTCGCAAGATATATCAAAAAGCGAATGAAGAACTTTGATATCCTATATTTAAAGGAGGTGCCTTCGTTGTATAACCATGAAATTATAATTAAGAAAATTATTTTGTATGTGGAAGAAAACCTACATGAACCACTACCCTTGGAAAATATTGCAGCACAATCAAATTTTTCAAAGTATCACTTTCATCGAATATTCCAATCCACTATTGGCATGACAGTAACTGAATATATTCGGTTAAGGGAGATATTACAATAGCATACAAAGAAACACCCAAATCATTAGAGCTTACAGCGAACAGTGAATCTTCCGACATAAGCGTAAATTTAGAAGGTTATCAGAAAGAAAAACATACAGATAAATTAAAAAAAGGAAAGATTGGAGAAGCCTCAAACAAATTAGAATTAATTAGCAAAGAAGGTGTAATAACAGTAAAATAAAAACTTACAATCTGTGTGGTTAATAAATAATGTAAAGACGAGAACTTGAACAACTGGGACCACATTTATCTACTGGGATTGATATTTGTGAGAGCCATTCTATCTGTCGTTATATAAAAAACAATTGCAATTGCTGAATTAAGAAGTTGGAAAAAATCATTAAAAGGACGTTCAGGCATTTGAATTCAAATAATATAAAGTAAGGGCCAGATTGTTGAGGAACGTTTTCAATAAAATTGGATTTTATTGTTGATTTATAGAGTAAGATTGTGAAGTTTCTCACTTAAACTAACGGCGCAGAATAGTTGAAGAAGAACGACTTTTTGTTATTGATATATACTTAAGTATCTAGGTAGCAGCAGTAAATGTTGCTACCTTTTTTATTCTTTGGAGATTCATAAATAATAATCTGTAACGTAGTAAAAGAAGAATATTTGAATGGTTATATTTTAATTTGTGTTAGAAAAACTTTTTAAGTTAGTTGTACGTCAAAATCAATAGAGTGCGCTTATAATGAATTTTTTACCTTAAGGAGAGGTTGTAAAAGATGAATAAAACAGATTTAGGAACAAACATCGCAGATTTTCTGATGCAGAATAAAGAGAAGTACTACAGACTGGCTTACCAGTATGTGCAAAATAGGGACGATGCACTTGATGTGGTGCATGATGCCATTAATAAAGCGTTCTCTAATATGAATTCTTTAAAAAATCCTGAGTATATAAGAACCTGGTTCTATAGAATTGTCGTGAATACAGCCCTTGACCTGCTTCGGAAACGGAAAAAACTTATTGTTATAGATGACGAGATACTATCTAACTTAGATACAGGAGTGGTAGATAAATATGAAAATGTTGATTTAAATACAGCAATCAATGCACTACCCGAGCAGTACCGTAGCGTGGTTATACTTCGATACTTTGAAGACTTAAAACTAGATGATATTGCTGAGATCTTAAACGAAAAAGTTAGTACAGTTAAAACAAGGTTGTACAAAGCGTTACAAATATTGCGCATCGATATAATTGAGGAGGTAAATAAATAATGGATGATAATTTAATGGAAATGAAAAAAGAATATGACAATATTCCTATTCCAGAAGAATTAGATTTTGTTGTTAGGCAAGCAATAAAACAAGGAATGAATCAGCAAATGAAGAACAAGAAAAATCATAAAAAAATGCCTAAAAAACTTACTGCAGGCGTAGCGGCAGCTGCACTATTTTTTGTAATAGGTGTGAACACGAGTGAACCTTTTGCGGCTTCCTTAAAAGACGTGCCTGTCATTGGCAGTCTAGCAAAAGTTGTTTCCTTCCACGAATTTAAAGAAGAAGATAAAACATATAAAGCAGATATCAAAGTACCGGCTTTACAAGGATTGGAGAACACTGAATTTGAAGCAAGCTTGAATAAAAAATATATGGTTGAAGCCCAAGCACAATTTGAAGCCTTCAAGGAAGATATGAAATATGTTGAGAGCGTGGGCGGAGGGCATATTGGAGTCGAAGGAGGTTATGAAGTGAAAACCGACAACGATCAAATCCTTGCTATCGAGCGTTATGAAATCAGCACATCAAATGGTTATTCCGCAAGACAATTCGATACGATAGATAAAAAGAACGAACTATTAATTTCATTACCAAGTCTTTTCAAAGATGAAAACTACATTTATAACATCAGCAACAATATCATTGATCAAATGATCGCAAATTATAAGAAAGATAGCAGTAATTACTACTGGGTAGCGGGAATTATTG
The DNA here is from genome assembly GCF_003049525.1 of Lysinibacillus fusiformis. Taxonomy (GTDB): domain Bacteria; phylum Bacillota; class Bacilli; order Bacillales_A; family Planococcaceae; genus Lysinibacillus; species Lysinibacillus fusiformis. Next base: position 690,190 of record NZ_PYWL01000002.1, read on the forward strand.
AAAAGCCTGAAGAGGTATCATTTGTAAAAATTGATAGAAATCAAAGTTTCTACATCAATAACGAGGGCAAGTTGGTCATTTGCTTTGACAAATACGAAGTAGCACCAGGGGCAATGGGCGCTTTGGAGTTCATAATTCCTACTGAGGTCATTAAAGATGATCTTGAAAGCAATACGTATATCAAATAGCCCTTGAACAGAAAATGTATCAAGGATATTCACGATGTCATTAAAATTATTTCTTTGCAGAGGTTATCTTTATAAGGAAAAAAGAAATTACAAAAGAAAAAATCCTGAAATATAGTATTTTATCCAAAATATTTCTATAATAAAAGCCTTATTCAACTAACGGGTGCTTAGTTCAATAACGATCTTCAACAATCGGGCGCGTTTCTGTAACAAGAATTAGCGCTCGTTTTAATTAAAGGGCCAGATTGTGGAGGAGGTAATCTCGCATTAATAGTGGTGAACCGTACCATAAGTAAGTGCGTTTTTTGAAAAATAGAGACAGCACACTTGGTGGAGCAGTATTTTACTGCTGCGGTAAAATAAATATAAAGGGGCGTAGAAGTTTTTTTGAAACCATAATAAATTACATCCAACACTTTAATGTACTGTTCTTGACATATCTTGAAACGAAAATCAAAATGATTATCATAACTGATTAAATTGTAATAGCATAGGAAGGAGCAATCTAATGGACTGGGTAGATAGTATTCGTTACATGGTTTTATTATGAATATAGGTGAACAAATTCAATTGTGGAATCAAGTTGTCATTCGTGTACTGGACGTTCGAATTAAACGAATAGGGCGAGGCGATGTGATTTATGATTATGTAACACCAGCAAGCATGTTTATGTTTGTTGCAAATGGACATGCTGAACTGTGGGTAAATGATGAAGTGTGGCTATCCGAAAGGTTTCATTTACTACATATTGGTAAGGGGCAGCGGCTAACGGTTCAAACTACTGATTTTCTTGATCTCTATATGATTTTATATAATGCTTCTTTACCTGCTTCCGCATTGCGAGAGTTTCATATGATGATGCAAACAGACAATCCATTTATGAAAAGCTGGGCAGTGTCCCCCTCCGAACCACTTTTTATGTTGGAGATGCTAGAATCTATGTTTGCAGACTGGCAACAAATTAACAATAAACAGGTAGACAAAGAGAATAATCTAAAGAATGACCACGAATTGATGAGACTGAAGGCCAAAGGGGATTTCATCCGTTTCGTACATGCAGCGTTACAGGAGCGGATGGAGCATGTACATGCCCCATCGCTAACCGAACAAGTTGTCCGCTATATCGCAAAAAATTATTGTGGCATGATTTCCATGGAGCAGCTGGCCCAGCAAATGAATTACACTCCGCAATACATTTCGAGGAAATTCAAAGAACAGATGGGATGCAGTCCACTTGATTATACGATACGCTTACGTATAGACTTAGCGCGAAGGTTACTGTGTGATACCGAAGCGACACTACAGGAAGTTGCTGCTTATGTTGGTTATCCTGACACTATCTATTTTAACCGTATGTTTAAGAAGCAAACAGGTATAACACCAGGGGAATACCGCAAGCAATATCAGGATATAGGTTCAAAAGATACAATGAATTGGACAAAATTGTCCATTGTTGCTCCACATCCAGCAATGTATCATTTAATTGATAGTGATATTCATTATCAATTAATGCTGGATGGAGGAAATGATATGGCAATTAGAAAGAAAAATCTGTTAGCAATGGCACTATTGTGTCTAACTATGGTCACATCGGGATGTGGGACATCATCAGAAGGGGCAAACGAAAATAGTGACTCAACTGAATCGAATCAAAGTAAGTCTGAAGCACCTGCCAGCATCCAAATGCGAACAATGACAACGGCACTCGGAGATGTGAAAGTGCCTGCCCAACCACAACGTGTAGCGGCACCTGCCTATTTAGGAACCGTGTTGGCACTTGACGTCCAACCAGTTGCCTCTGTTTCCTTTTTAATGGATAGTCCATACATAGAAGGGATGCTTGACGGTGTGACAGATGTGGGAGATTCGCTAGAAGCACTGGTTCAATTGAAACCAGATTTAATCATTACCCAACTGAACCAAGAAGAAGCAGTAGAAAAATATTCGCTGATTGCGCCAACTGTTGCTATGCCTTACAATAGCTTTGAAACGATTCAGGAGGAAATACGTTATTTCGGTGATTTATTAGATAAAAAGGATGTCGCTGAAAAATGGATTACCAATTTTGAACGTCACACAAATAAATTACGTGAAGAAGTTCAACATGTACTTAATGAGGGAGAAACAGTGTCTGTCATGCAGGAATACGATGGAAAAGTATTCTTATTTGGACCGAAATCTGGGCGTGGCGGTCGAATTATGTATGAAATATTAGGTGCAACTCCACCTTCAACTGTGCCAGAACACATGCTAGCAGAATCATTTTATGAGTTTTCGTTAGAAATGCTTCCTGAGTATACAGGTGATTATTTGGTTTTAACAACTAAATCGACGTTAGAGGAACTGCAGGCTGATCCGATTTGGGGTAACTTACCTGCAATTCGAGATGGAAAAGTATACTTGTGGAACGAAAGTCAGTCATGGTTTCGAGACCCGATTGCTGTAGAAGGGCAAATAGACAACTTAGCTAAATGGATTATTGAAGCTACCAAAACAAAATAAAAGTGTAGCTAAAGAACGTCTGTGATATATAAATATCAAACATTTAGAAAAGAGACATTTTCGATTTTGGAAATGTCTCTTTTATCATGTCTTTTCAAAATATAATGTAGATACCCCTATAGTCCAAATGACAAATCATATCTATTTAATAAGTGAAGGATTGTATAAGAGTTCAATGAAACAGTATTTAGAATCAACACCTTTAAAACGATTTATCCAATGTTTTAAACGTGAATGTAGTCCGTTCACAATAAAAATTGGTTTAAAAAAGCAAAAAAAATTTATTAAACGAGAAAATTGTTAGTATTTATACTACCTAAAATTGATATAGAAATACATGAGAAAACGCTATTAATAATCAAAAATAGTTATTCAACAATCGGGCGCGTTTGTTGAACAACATAGCTGAAAAATGATTATTCCAAATTTACACCGAGTACTATTACCAGGCGTAGAAATTGTATTTACATCAGACTTTGACAAATTTGCAATATATGCTTTATCATATCGCCCTAATATGGTGCGATATTTGTCTTTCTAATGTCTATAACATCTCAAATTTGATAGAATTACGAGAGTTTTGTACTGTATGATGGTGAAGAGGTGAGTACACATGTGGAAGAAGCTAACGAGTTGGATCTGTATAGTACTATCAATTTCGATTTTATTCTATATGTTATTTAATGATCAAGATACAAGAAAAACAAAGCTTAAAGCTGAGAACGGTGTACTAGATTTAACATCGATTACATTAGATGAGCAAATTGTGGCACTTTCTGGGGAGTGGAAATTTATCCCTGGTGAATTCAGTCCAGCCGAAGCTTATCAAGAAGATTCAGCGATACAATTTGTACCAGGACCTTGGAAAGAGGAAGTACAATTTGGAACATATCAGCTTAAGATTGAATTGCCTGCCCATTTTGAAGAGATTGGACTAAGGGTTAGAAATATTTGGTCTGCTCATCGTTTGTACGTTAATGGTGAGGAGCTAGCTGCTAATGGTACATTAGGAACAAAGAAAGAACAGGTAAAACCGAGTAATCCTACTTATGAAATATATTTTACACCTGAAACAAAAACGTTAATTCTAACGATTCAAGTATCAGATTTTTATAATGCTAGACAGGGTATTATTTTTCCGATTGATATGGGAATAGCAGAATCTATGAAAAGTGACGTTATAAAAGATATAAATTTAGAATGGTCTGTCATTATTATCCTACTTATTTTTTCTAATTTTCATTTTAGTTTATTTTTACTTAGAACAAAAGATAAGGCATTTTTTTTTAGTGCGCTTTACTTTTTATCATTAGTATTTCTTGTGCTGACTCGTGGTGAGCGCATATTATTGCGCCATTTTCCTCATTTATCATTTGAATTTTATTTTAGATTACAAGATTTTATAACATTTTTTAATGGCCTTATGCTTATTTATTTTGTGTATTATACAGTAGATGCCGTGCTTAAGCATCGGACTGTTTTTATGTTGTCTTTACCACTGATTGTCTACAGTGTAGCTATTTTATTATTTCCAGCAAGAGCATTATCTAGTTTACAATATTATTTCTTCAGCTATATGAATTTCCTTGCATTTATTTTAATCGTTCGCTTTTTCTTTCTCTATATTTCGAAAAAAACAAGGGCACCGAAAAATGAGTTGGCTACGTTAATTCTAATTTTATCTTCAATCTTTATGTTTAGTCTCAGTGGTACTTTTGATCAACTATTTTTTTCTGGACGTAATGTTTTTAATCGCATGGGTATTGTTCTATTTATTATAGGTATGAATGTGTTCCTTGCTATGCGTTTAATGAATAGAACGACGGAGGCAGAAATGTTTAGCGAACGACTTGAAAAGGCGATAATTGGAAAGGACTCTTTCTTAGAAGTGACGACAAATGAGCTTGAGCAGCCACTATATCATGCACTAAATGTAACGAGAACATTAGCAAAGAACCAGTCATCAGCAGAAAAGCAATTACTTGAACAGCAGCTGGAACGCTTACTTTATTTAGTAAGTGATTTAAAGGACTTTACCAGAATACGCTTTGAAGAATTTCAAATTGCTGTAGCATCTGTAAATTTGCAAATGATTCTTCAGCATGTAATTACAATGCATTCTTTAATAATTGAAAAGAAAAACATTAAGCTTTTCATGCAAATTGATCGAGCAATAGAGGTAAAAGCAAATGAGCAAAAATTATCCCAAATTATGTACCGAGTTTTTGAGACAGTGATTGATCGAGCAATAGATGGAAAAGTGATTATTTCTGTAATCCACCTTGAAAAAGATGTTCGCATTACTATAGAAGGGCACGGGACAGAAGTGACAACTTTAATAGCAGCTGATGAAACAGGACAATCCATAGGGCAAACCATTATTGAACAAATGGGGGGTACTTATGAAGTGGGAATTTTTAATAGTGGTATTCGTTACACGATAACAATCCCATTTTCAAAATATGAAGAGCAACATGAGATGCAGATTGCCGCAACTCTTCATATGAGCAGTCCTATAGATGATAAGCATTTACCGAAATTGCTCATTGTAGAGGATGATTTGATTCATGCTGAGGTGCTACAAACTTTGCTAAGTAGTCATTATTCGATTCAACTGGCACATAATGCAAAAAAAACTCTGGCAAAATTAGAAGATTATAAGCCTGATTTCTTATTAATGGATGAAGTAATGCCACACACAGATGGGCTAGCATTAACAAGAATTATTAGAGAGAAATATAGCTATTTTGAATTGCCGATTATTATGCTTGTCGCAGATGAATATCCTACAAATATTACACATGTTTTAGACGCAGGAGCAAATGATTATGTTCGAAAACCAGCAACTAGGGAAACGATTTTAGCGCGACTATCTGCTATTGCCTTAACAAAGGAGGCAATGAACAAAGCAGTGGCGAACGAAATGGCCTTTTTACAAGCTCAAATAAAACCACATTTTTTATATAACGCACTTAGCAGTATTATTTCTTTTTGTTATACAGATGGTGAAAAGGCAGGTCACCTCTTGACGATGCTTTCTACTTATCTACGTTCTATTTTTGGTTCGAGTAAGGAAAATGTACAGGCTACTTTAGAAAAAGAATTAGAAATTATTAAGGCATATGTTGAGATAGAACAAGCACGATTTGGCGAAAGACTAACTGTCCAAATTGATATCGATGAAGAATTAGATATGTCTAAAGTAGAATTGCCAAGCTTACTGATTCAGCCATTAGTCGAAAATGCAATACGTCATGGCATTTTTGAAAAGCAGGGCGAGGGGCGTGTGGGAATTGTCATTCAAAAGTTACCCCAAATGCTGCAGATTAAAGTAATCGATAATGGAGTTGGCATGACGAAAGTGCAGATCGAGATGCTAATGGAAGGGAAAATTGTAAGCAGTAGCGGGATTGGCTTTAGTAATGTTCTTCGCCGTGTTCGGGAGATACAGCAAGCAACCTTAACAATGACTTCAGAAGTGAATGAAGGAACAACTATACTATTAAATTTACCGAATAAGGGAGAGTAGCTATGTGGAAAATTGTGATGGTTGAGGACGAACAACCAATTTTAGACTTGCATAAGCGGATTTTAGAAAAAGACAATCTTTTTCATGTGATTGCTAGTTTTACATCGCCAGTTGAGGCGGCATTAGAGCTAACAAAAATTCAAGCAGATGCATTTTTACTAGATATTGAAATGCCAAAAATGACTGGATTAGATCTTGCAAAAAAACTGGTTGAAGAGGGAATTGATGTGCCAATAATTTTTTCCACAGCATATTCCCAATATGCTGCAGAGGCTTTTAGAGTTCAAGCGTTAGACTATGTGTTAAAACCGATGTCGCCAAATATGGTACATGGATTAGATGAACGTCTTTCTAAATACTATGGGATAAAAAAACAACGAAATCTCTCAAGACTAGAGGTACGACTGTATGGAGACTCAGAGGTTCGGATCAATGGTCAATCTCTAAAATGGCCAACAAAAGTAACAGAGGAACTGTTTTATTATTTGTTAGTCCATGAAGGAAAAATCGTTTCAAAATATCAAATAATAGATGATATTTGGACAAATCATGTAGAAAAGAGAGCTCTCGCGAATTTATATAATACCATCTACCGAATGCGCCAGCTATTTACGGAGCATAATTTATCAATCCAAATTGAACGCATAAATAATGGCTATGAGCTGAAAGCCAATGATGCAATTTTACGACTGCCAGCTACCAATGAAAAAGTGGTTCTTTTAGAAACAAAGGGCTATTTATGGGCTTATTCAAAAAACAACTGACTATTAAAGATTATTAAAACTCTTCTATCTAAATAAGAAGAGTTTTTATTTTTATTTGAGAGTTATTTGAGAGTGTGTTTTTTTATAATAACTATGTAATGAATCTGCGTTTAGTAGTTGGACTAGAAGAGTTTAAAAAGTATGTAAATACTTTTGGTTAGCTCATTATATAAAATGCAAAACCGGACATTATCCTATTAATTTTTATTCTATATTCGAAAAGGAGAGAAAGAAATGAAAAAAAGAAAAGAATTATTGATAATGACAATTTGTATGCTTTTACTTAGCTTGTTTCCTGTATATTCTGTAGGAGCAGAAGAATCACAAACTGAAGAGACGATAACGCCGGAAGAATCACAAACCGAAGAGACTTTAGCACCAGAAGAATCACAACCAGAAGAAACAAAAGCATCACAAAATGTTTCCTATGCAAGACATGAAAAAATTGGTGATGAGATCTTCCTTGGAGGAAAATATATTGAGATGGGGATTTCAAAAGGTGGTTCGTTTGGAACGGAAAGTGCAGCCCCAATAGGCTTCCATCCTACTGGACGTCCAAATTTAGGATTTACAGTGGATTCTGATGGCTTTGATAGTGGGGAAGCAATGAGCAGTGGCGATTATTTCTTACCTGGAAGTCCATACGAAGGATTTTATGTAGGTTATAAAGAAAGTGATGATAGCACAAAAGTATTTTTAAATGCAAATGCTTTAGGATCTAAGGAGATTCTAATGAGCACTAATGAAGATTTATCGACAGAAGATAATTTAGTAGCAAAAACGAGTGGGGTAACGTCTGATGGTGCATTAAAAATAGAACAAACTGTTTCATTTAAAGCAAATGATAAATTCTTTAAAGCCACAGTTAAAATGACGAATATGACAGATAGAGAACTTTTAGATGTACGTTATATGCGTTCTGTAGATCCTGATATTGACGCGGATAAAAATGATATATTTGATACTATCAATTCGGTTCCATTTAACTATCCGTATGATGGTAAATCTGTTGTATTATCGAAAGGTCCTATTACTGGGAATGCATTGATATTAATGTCTACAGATTCAAAATCACGCGCATCTATTAATAGTTCCAACCCATTTGATCCAACAGCATTTAATGATGGCGGTAAAGTAGCCGAAACAACAAATGATTCATGGGTTGGTTTAACTTTTGCTGTTGGTAAGATGATACCTGGTGAATCTAAAACAGTTGAGTATTTTTATAGTTTAGATAGCAATATTGAACAGACTTTAGAGGATGTTGAAAATAATTCAACACCAACTGTAAGCAATAATGCAACATTAAGTGACTTAACAGTTAACGACACAACTGTATCAGAGTTTGCATCAGAAAGGGAAATATACAACGTAGAATTACCAGCACATACTACTACGGTTCCGAAAGTAATTGCGACTGTTACAGATAAAGATAAAGCGAGTGCTGTTGTGACGAATGCAACAAGTTTACCAGGTACAACAACAATTGTTGTCACAGCAGAAGATGGGATTACAACAAAAACATATACAATTAATTTTACGGTTAAAAATATAAAACCAACTGTAAGTAATAATGCAACATTAAGTGATCTAACTGTTAACGCCACAACTGTATCAGAGTTTGCATCAGAAAGGGAAATATACAACGTAGAATTACCGGTACACACTACTACGGTTCCGAAAGTAATTGCGACTGTTACAGATAAGGATAAAGCGAGTGCTGTTGTGACGAATGCAACAAGTTTACCAGGTACAACAACAATTGTTGTCACAGCAGAAGATAGGATTACAACAAAAACATATACAATTAATTTTACAGTTGAAAAATCAAGTAGTGGCGGTGGTACATGGACGCCAAATACAAGCCCTCCAACAACTAATCTAAGCACGACAACAACGAAAATCCAAGTGGCATTAGAAATTGTTGGTGACAATCCACTTGAAAAAACAACAGTGGAAATTGAACGCACTAAGCATGCGAATGGTGAAGTAACAGACTTTGTGAACTTAATACCTATGCAAGCATTAGAAGCTGTAGAAAAAGCAAAACAAACTGGCAATAACATTGCACGTATCGTCATTCCTGATGTGAATGATGAAGTGGATAAAGTGACGATAGAAGTATCAAAACAATCTCTACAAACGTTACGTGACAATGGTTTATCACTAGAAATTTCAACAGAAAATGGTCAAATTGCGATTCCACATAGCTCTATGGAAGGCATTGACGACAACTTCTACTTCCGTTTAGTACCAGTGAAGAAGGAAAGCGAGCGTCAAGCGATTGAAGAACGCGCTAGAGTGGAGAAAGTTGTCCGTGAGACACTACAAAGCAACGATGTGCGTGTGGTAGCTCGTCCAATGACCATTGAAACGAATATGCCAAATCGTCCAGTACAAGTAACACTACCACTAAGAGATGTAAAGGTGCCAACAGAGGCAGCAGCACGTCAAACATTCTTAGAGCAACTAGTAGTGTTTATTGAACACTCGGATGGCGAGAAAAAAGTGGTCTTCCCTGAAGTCGTGACAATGGCAAAAGGTGAACTTGGCCTACGTTTCACTGTAGATAAGTTCAGTACGTTTACAATTATTCAATTTGAAAAGCCAGAGGTAAATAAGCACGAGGCATATATTAAAGGATTCCCAAATGGCACATTTGGTCCTGATAAGAATGTAACACGTGCACAAGTAGCCATCATGATGGCTCGTATTTTAGGCTATAAAGAAGGACAAACAGTGAGCAAGGCACCATTTAAAGATGTAGCCAAAGATCATAGTGCTGCAGGAGCGATTGCCTTTGTCAAAGAACAAGGCATTATGCATGGTGATCAACACGGTAACTTCCATGCAAATGCGAACATTACACGTGCAGAAATGGCAGCAGTCGTAGCCAACTATAAGAAACTTTTTGTAGAAGAAGGAGTAGCGATTACGTTCAAGGATACTAAAGGCCACTGGGCGCAGTGGATTATTGAAGCAAACCGCGCTGCAGGTATCATCAACGGTCTTGAGAACGGAAGCTTCGTACCAAATGCAGCTTTAACACGTGCACAAGCTGTCGTGATGATGAACCGCATGTTTGAACGAGGTCCATTACACGGCGTCACAAAACCAAGCTTCCCAGATGTCAAAGCAACACATTGGGCATTCAAGGAAATTGAAGAAGCAGCGAATGCTCACTCTTATATGATCGATGAAGATGGGAAAGAACAGCTTTCAAAATAATAAAAGATAGACGCAAACACCTCATGTATGGGGTGTTTGTTTATGTTTAGAAACAGTTTAGCTTACTACCCTAAGTTATAAGTAAGATTACTTCAGTTAAAAAGAGCAAAGTTTTTCCTCATTCTTTTTCATCTAATTCTCTGTTTCATCCCAAAGAAAAAGTGTTTTTTTATATTGATGCTATAATTTTTCTCCATATCTTGTTAATTTTACTCCCTTTGAATTTCTGATAAACAGTTCTTGGTGATAATGTGATTCAATCTTTTTTATTTTTGCAGTCATATTGGGTTGAAGGTGATTTAGTTCAATTGCAGCTCCTGAAATGCTTCTTAACTCCGCCACCATAACAAATGCTTTCATGTTTTCTATATCCACTTTGAGTTAATACGTATTACTAAATTAAAAATTTTGCTTACACGCCGCCAAGAATTATTAATAATATTAGCCCCAACTTTGTACATTATTTTGCGTTAATATGCATTGTAAAGAAAAATGAAAAACCCCAAAAGACTGCATATAACAGGCTTCTGAGGGCTTAATAAAGTGCTTATTACAAAATAAAAAAATTAGTCCGTGAAACATAAAGATGATAAGTAACCTAACATTAATAAAAGTCCAATACCCATTACGATGCTCATGCTTTGTACCTCCTTTAAAAAACCGACACATTATTCATAAATATTGTACAATGAATTATAGAAATATGAAACCTTTTAATGGCGAGAACGTATATAATAATAGGAGAATTACCAATTTGTACATAAAGAGTAGGTGATACTAAATGAAAACGTGGGTTAAAAAAAGTATTGTCATAATGGTTGCGTTTTTAACATTTGGTTTAATTACGCCAACGCATGAAATATGGGAAGCATTCGATCAAAATCCTTCGAATCGTGCATCTATCGGTCCTGCATCGGGGACAAGCACAGCTCTAGCTGCTGAGCCTGATTATAGTAGTGACGAGCAGGTTCATATCCAAGAGGAAGAAATTGATTATAATGCCTTGCTTATGGATGCAGCGAGAGAGCAATCATACATAAAGTTTGGTACTAAAATTGGTCCTAAAATTAGCCATGAATTTGACAACATCATCTTCCCAAAAATGGAGGAGGCGATTGCCATGACTGTCGCTAGTTTGGACGAGCAATCCTTAGCATCTTTAACCATCTCTGAAAAGCCAAGTGGTAATTATGGTGAGAAAATTTTCAATGTAATCAATAACGATACAGGATCAGATGTCATCCGCTTCCATGTACGTACTGAAAAAAGACCTCAGGAAGGCTATTATTACAACTTCCACTATCACAGCGTCGAGGACGACTTCATGGCACACTATAATCTAGGCGATATTTACTGGGAAAAAAACACACCACCGAAGTGGTTGTCATGATATATAAGGGTTTTGGGGCTGTCTCTTAGAGATTAGCCCCATTTTTAGCCCCAATTTCTATAGCACGGTCAAAAGTGTCTATAATTTTATCTTCCATTTCTCTCAATACATGACCGTAAGTTGTATGAATCATTTCTGGTGTGTTACCTAATCGTTCAGCAATAGCTTTGACGGGCACACCGTCATTCATTAATATAGTTGCATGTGAGTGTCTAAGAGAATGTATTGTACATTCTTTTAACCCAGCACGTTGAACAATTCTCTTAAATCCTTTGTGTAACGTTGTTAATGGCATTGGTATCATACTTTCCAAAGAGTGAAATACAAAAATTTTGTCTTCTAGTTTTTTTCCGAAAGTTAGTAATTTTTCTTTGATTACTTTTTGATAACTATTTAACTGTTCAATTACATTTTTACCAACTTTGATTTTGCGTTCACTATTTTTTGTTTTAGTGGTCCCTGTTCCGAATTTAGTTCGATTTCGGTTAATACTAATTGTTTGCGCTTCAAAGTCAATATCTCCCCATTGGAGGCCTAATGCTTCACCTTTTCGCATTCCTGTAAATGAAAGTAACAGTAAAATTGAATAGTAAGTTTCATCTTCATGCTCTTTTGTGTATGCTAGCATTGTACTTAGTTGATCAGATGTTAGAACTGTTATCTCTTTCTCTTTGTTTCGAGTAGAGGGCAAGCTTACCCCTCTAAATTTGTTTCGAAGAACTATCTCTTCATCAACTGCAGCATTAATAGCGATTAAAAAGATTGAGTGAATTAGTCGAATTGAGCTAGGTTCATATTTCTCTTCTAAGGCATTAATTAAACTTTTTTGGTATGTTAATCTGTCTAGCTTTTGTAATTTATAATGACCAATTAACGGTTTTATATTAAGCCTTAAAATGATTTCACGTTGTGTTATCGTTGCAAGTTTCCATTTTTGTTTATTGGATTCAAACCAAATATCTAGCCATTGAGTTACAGTTAGGTTATCATTTTCTATAAGTTTTGTTTCACCACGCAGGGTTGAAGCCTTTACTTCCAATAGGGCTTTCAATGCTGCTTTTTCTGATGTAAAACCACTTTTTTTCTTCTCTTTTCGTTTCCCATTAGAATCATAATACTTATGCCGAAACATCCACAGCTTTTCTTCTTTTGCATTGATGTAGTGATATATTTCTGGTTCTTTTGCAGATTTATATAACTTCACTTTAACCATTCCTTTCATGGCTTGGCGGCGTGTGTACAGGAATAGGTAAGTTAATCAATCTTGGTATTCAAAATCATCTACTATTTCGTTTGCTTTGTCTATAATATTTTGAATGTCGTCAATTTTTTTCGTTTATTTTGGGGGCCATGTATTTAGTTAATAATTATTAACAATACAAAGGTGTCGTTATAAAAATAAACGTAATAAATAATCAATTTGTTTTACAAATTTAATTCATTACGAACTTCTTCTTGTTTCTTTTCTGTCAGTAAGTCAAAATACCTCAGATATGTTAAAAATGTAGGGATTCGCCAAAAATGGCGAGTCCCTTTATTTTTTATTGATTTCTAACTGGATTCTCTTCTTTCTGGCTTTTGTGATGCTAATAATGTTTCCCCCCTTTTCTCAGCCTCTAGTTCTTTACGAAAGGCTGCCACTTCAGTTTCAATTTCAGGATCAATATTATCTTCAATAGTAGCTACAGTTTCATCATGATTAGGTTTAAAAATAGCTTCAAGTTCTGCCATTAATTTTTCACGTATATTACGATCTAAATTCATATAACTTTGCATAATTCTGATTTCTAAGTCAGTGAGATTACTTTTTTTTGCCTGTTCATCTAATGAAAATGTATTTGATGCCATGAACATTTCACCTTGACCAGTTCGTAACCAGGTTTCGTTCACATTAAATATATGACACATTTGTGTAACATAAATATCTCTAATTGTTCGTTTACCATTTTCCATCAATGTTAGAGCAGATTGAGAAACACCAATTTTGTCACTAAATTCTTGTTGATTTAATTTTAGTGTTTTTCTTAAAAATTTTAACCTTTCATTCACGGTATACACCCTCCTTTAAAATAAAGAATAACTTTTATTTTATGACAATGCAATAATTTATAAGTTAATATATTGATTAAATAAACACTTTGTAATAATATAAAAATACAAAGTCATAAAAATGGGTGGTGAGATTGATGGTCGATTTGATTTTAAATGTTGAAGCTAAACCTTCTTTTGAACGTATGGTGCGTTTATTAGGCAATTTAACAGAAGAACAACAGCGTTCAATTGAAAATTATATTAAGGGTTATGAAGCAGGCATTCAGGCTGGTATTCAAGTAGGCAAAGCTGTTGAAACACAAGAGTTTCAAGTATAAATAAGGAATCAATGGTGGGATACATAGAACAGGAAGGCATGGAAGATTAGCGGGATGAAGACAATTAACTGTGTGATTAGGGGGGAGAATATGATACCAACAAGTATTGAAGTATCACTTGACAAACAAGCCATTCGAAAATATATAGAGAAATGGCTTGATGAAGAGATACGAGAAGTATTATGGTTAATAGATTTGCAAAAGATGTCAGAGCTAACGAATATGTCACCAAGATTTTTAGAAAATGAGATTGTACGTGATGCGCGTATGCGAGCCATTGAGATTAAAAAGCATCGCAAACGTTGGTGGCCGTATCAAGAGGCATTTGAAGTTGTTCGAGAAATTACAAATGGTTGGTAATAAAAATTCAAATATACAGCTTGGTGGCGTACAGAAACTTGGAAGAGGAATTGTTTGAAGTAATTATTAGCATTTATGAAACTGATTTCTGTAACAAATAAAAGTGCCTTACTGTTTTTTTGTATCATTCCCATCTCAGAACTCATAAGGAGTGTTCTTGTGAGTTCAATGATGCGAGTCTCACATAACAAAAATTTTGAAAGTAGGTGAAGAAATGAATACGAGGTTAGTAGAAATTAAAGCCTTCATCCAAGGAGTTTTACATGTACAGCAGGATTTCGAGGATCATTTTAGGACCAATCAAGACGTCTATTATTTCAATCTCAATCCACGTTTTGTGAGGTTGCAACAGGATCTACAGACGGAAGCACTAAAAGTAGGCATTATCAGTATTTCTAAAGATCAACATAATACAATTGGCAATGTTTTGCTCACAAAAGAGGCTTTTAATGCCATTACAACAAAGGACCAGCAACAGCCGTGGTTTGTAGATACTAAAAATTGGGTTACTGAACATTATAAAGTCACAATCGATGGAATCGAAATGTGGAATGTAGATTGCAGACAAATAGAACAAACTTGTCCATAGAAAGGAGCGTTGATTTTGACTTTACAACAATTGCTGGAAGGGCAACAAGGGATTGTTTATGTGAGTGATAATAAAGCTTTTACAGATAGTCGGATCATTGCAGATGTTTTTCAAAAAGGGCATGACAAGGTTTTACGCGATATTCGTAACTTAAAGTGTTCAGAAGCCTTTCGCCTCACCAATATTGGTGAGGCGGATTATCTAAATGGTCAAGGGCGAAAAATGCCTATGTATGTCTTAACATTTGATGGATTTGTTATTTTGGCTATGGGTTATACAGGTGAAAAGGCAATGCAATTCAAAGAACTTTACATAGCCGCATTTAATCACACACATCAATTACTAGCTAATCGACAAAATACTTTGCTCTTTATTGAACAGCAAGCTATAAGTAGTGCTGTAAAAGAGAGAATATCTATTCTTTATCCAAATCTATCACCACTTGCTAAGAGAAAATATTTTTCTACTTTATATAAGACTCTGAGGGAACAATTTCAAGTGTTGTCCTATAAAGATATTCCAAGGAGCTCATTTGCTGAAGCATTGGCAATTATTCATAATTGGGAACCACCAAAATTGGGGAGTCCCCAAAAAATTAAAGAGATTCAGGATATTGAATATACCGAATAAAAGGGGGGTGTCCAATGAAGAATGGTAAAAAATTAACAGTCTCGCAACGTCAGCATCTTCAATCATTGGGGTTAGATCCGAATGATTGGCTACTCAGCAAAAAAACGAATGTTGAATGGGTAATAGTCGAACGTAGTTCTGGTAGAGCACAGGTTATTACTGCGCCTTAACAATGGGAAGGTGTGAGGAATTGTTAGATGTATTGTGTTTTCTCATAATTTTAATCTGTTGTTTTTATTTATATTTAATATAAAAAGTAAAAAGTTGGGAGAGTTAAATATATGCCCGAATCAAAAAAAGGTACGCTCGTTTCATTAGTGACAATGACATTTTCAGATGGAATGGTCCATAAGGTGGGTTTTGTCGTTTCCAAACGTAGAAGACATGGGGATTTGACAAAAGTCATACAGCAAACAGCAGCTATTAAGCATAGTAGTTTATCAAGGTATGGACAATCCTTATTTGATGCATGTTTTAAAGATTGGTAGTGTGCTAGACACATCATAAACGAGTGAGGAACTATAAAGCTTAGTTTTAAGTATTCCACTTACTACTAATTTTTAAGGAGGGTTGTAACTGCTGAAATGGCTAATCGAGAAGATAAAGAAGAGTTAATTAAATGGGTACTTGATAAATGTTTTCAGAAGTATTTTGAAATGGCGTTACAAGCTAATGCTAGCCATTTACCTAGCATGACTAGTCGCTGGAGCGATACACCGGGTGATTCTGGAGGTTTTCATAGCTCTACCGAATCGGCAGCAATCAAAAGAGCTTCAGCAACTGAATGGATTGAAGCTTTTCATTCGAACTTAGAGTGTCTGCCAGAATTACATCGTAAGCTTATTCAGATTAAATATTTATCAAAAAGCTCTGATGGTAAATATCTAAATGATGACTTTGTCTACGCAGAACTGAGCTTAAGTCGCTCTGTCTATTATCGTTTAAAAAAAGATGCACTTTATTGGTTAGGACTTCAACTTGCTGATGATTCGATTATCCGAAGTGAGTATTGATGACAAGTACACATTTATAAAGGGTGGAGTATATGAAAATAAAAGCAAGCCTAATAATTTTGGGGTTATCATCTCTATTTTTCCTTAGTGGATGTGAAGAGAAAGAAGATAAAGAAGAAAAAATATCAGTAACTTTTCTTCAAGTAGCAAAACAGGATGATGAAGCATCAATTCTTGCAGACGATACCAATAAGGTTTATTACAAAATGATGATTAACTCCTATGAGTATAACCATTGGAACATAGAAGAAAATACGCTGTTAGAAGATCTTGCTGTAAAAGAAGATTCAACCATATCTTTTCCTTTATCTAAAATACCATTTTAAAAAATAAAAATCGATAATAAATGGTATACAATTGATGAATTTGATTATTTTGAGGAAGAAAATATGTAGAAGTGAGGTACCTCAAATACTTCAGTAATGCAGTATCAAAAGGAGAGTAGCAATGTTTCAACGATTTTTTCGTAGTCCAATACCAGAAAATCCTATTATGACGTATCAGTGTTTAGGTGATGAGAGAATCTACCACCCCTCAATAGCTGATGTAACGTACATAAAATCGTACTTAGAAAGGTCACAAAAAATTTATCTTATTACTCGTAGCGAGTACAGCGATTTATTAATGGGAAATTTGACAGGGGTTTCTACCAATCAGGAGGTCTTTACCCATATTTTTTCTATTATGACGCAATAAATTGAAATATCGATTATTCAATTTGAGTCGGCTGTTTTGCCATCTCTTAATGTATTCAAAGACTTTGAACGGTCTGACGATTTGCAACGATCTCTAAGTGCTATGACAGACCGTAATTACTATCAGTCACTTGCTTATTTATCAGACTACCTACTTCTTCATAAGAAAGAAGAAGATCCTTTGGACTTTATGGAAATTCATATACTTTATATTTTTGTGAACTGCATTTTAAATAACACTTTATGACATAAAAGCAAAGGGGGAAAACAAATGAACTCAGTAGATGAAAACGGACAGATACTTTTTGTGGATGCTTTTGATAGAACTTCCAATGCCCTTGTCATTGGAAAAGTGGGGAAAGGTGCAGCCTTTCATTTGAGAAAAACGTTTTTTGACTCTTTAAATATTGTGCCAATTCCATTCAATCTTTGTGTCAGTGGAGAAATGGGGACAGGCTGTAGAGAATTACAACTATTTCTCCCTGCTCCAAAGAATCAAAATAACCTGTTTCCTAGAGTATTAACCTTCCAAGAAGAAATGGTATCGATACTACAAAATCATCAAAAAAAATTACGACACAATCACTATTTAGCACAAAGAGAACTTTATCGAAATATCTTTGGATTAATGAGGTGAGGTGACGTAATGACACATTTTGAAGCAATGGAAGCATTAGGACAAGTCACAATATACGATGTATTAGAAAAAGATGAAAAAGATCAACCAACATTTATTGTCGGTGACAAGGTACATGTTGCCATTACACCAGAAAGTGATTATGAGGCATATACGTATTTAGAAGCTTACTGCCCAATTGTTTTAAAGAAGCCAGGGGAGATTGAGGAGATTTTACCTAAAAATCAATATAGGGTCAACTTTGCTGGACAGGTGCAAATTATGCGAGCGCATGAATTAACAATTTGAAAGATTAAAAGCTGAACAGGGGACATTAAATTATTTAGTGTTCCTCATTAGGTTTTTAAATATAAAAGGAGGTTCTAATGAAGTTGAGCGAATCTATTAAAATCAAAATTCAAAAACTACTCACTTTAGCAAAAGATGCTACGGATGAAGAGTCACAAACGGCTATGTTACAGGCAAGAAAGCTTATGTTGAAACACAATATTCAGGAATCAGAACTTATTTCTAGTCATGTAAATAATAAAACTGTAGTTAATGAAAGAGTTTACAGAAATAAATTAATTTGGTGGCATAGAAGATTGGCCCAAATTATTGGCCGGCATTTTAGATGCAGCTACTACAGAAATACAATAGATTCTTATCAAGCAGAAATTCGTTTTGTTGGTTTAGAAGAAGATGTACAGATTGCTGTAATGATTTACAACTTTGCTAGGGCATCTATTCATTACCATTCTAAAGCTTTTTTACTAAGGCCAGAAATCAAAAGAAAATGGAAAAGAAAACATCAATTCAAAAATGATTATATTGAGGGCTATCTTGCAGGATTAAATCGAAAATTCTTAGAACAAAACAAATCAGAATCATTGGAGCTTATAGTTGTCCAAGATCCATTAGTAATTCAATATTATAATTTGCTTTCTTTAACTTCTCTTAATATACCTTCACCAAAGAAAGCTGGTGATGATGTAGCTTGGCGGAATGGCTACAACGATGGGAAAAAGTTTGAAAGTGGACGAGAAATGATTGAATAAAAAAATCAAAAAAATTATTTCATCAAGGAGGGGAAAACGTTGAAATGGGGTACTAAAAGGTGGCTATACCAATACAATAGTCGTTTGGGAGAGATAGTTTCAACTATATTAATACCAGTTTGTTTTCACTTATTCTTACTTATAGGTGGGGTGGGTACCTTATTTATAACCTTAATAGAAGTGATAAAAGGTGAAGCACCTATCAGTATCCGTAATTATGTAATGGGTTTATTTATTCTTGATGTATCACTTTTATTTATAGGTGTTGTATTTCCTTATAGGTTAGAACTTATAGCTAAACATCATTCTTTTAAAAAAATACCGGTACTTAAAAAATTAAATACAATTAAAGAGTTTTTAGAAAACAGAGATTTCATTTTGAGAGAACAAGATCTAGATAAAATAGAGGGTTCTTTTCTAGAGGAACATAATTATCCAATTACGGAAAAGACCGTTAAGCATTACGAAATAGAAATTGAGCATATCTGTGAAATCATCAAAAATCAAAAAAAAGTTGAATTAGCAATGGTTGAACATGCAGCTTTAAGAGCAAAAGAAATAGCGAAGGAAATAGCTGAGAGCATAGAAAGGGATGAAGATGCCCGTATCCATGCCATTAAAACAAGAGAAGCAGAAATTGCTCAGGAATGGACTGAAGTTTATTTAAAAGATTAAAAGCTGAACAGGGAACATTAGATTATTTAGTGTTCCTCATTGAGTTTTTAACTAATGAATTTAAAGGAGGTTCTAATGATGTTAAGTGAAGAAACATTAAAAAAATAGGGTTCATAGCAGCATATGAGTTTTTATTTGGTACAGATGAATATATGGTGGCTGAATCTGTCACAGATGCTGTTGGGGAATATTCTGAGTGGCAAGAATTTAAAGAAGAAAACGACAAAAAAATAGAAACATACAAACAAATTTTTATCAATTCTTTTAACAAAGTGGCCACTATTGATCTTTCCTCTGCCACTACATCCTATTATAACCCTTTAGAAGGTTCAAAAGGAGGAATACTGATGAATACAGAATTTGCTTATAAAGTATCACCAGCAGCCAAATTAGCTCATGATGCAGAAGGGAATGCTGCACCTGCATTTGTGAAAATCAAGATAGGCGTTACTGAAGAATATGCAACGACAAAATATAATGAAGCACAACTTAGACTAGTACCTTTTGTAGCTGAACAAGCAATGACATCTGAATGTCATATACAACCTATCTCGATAGAGGTGTATGAGGCGGAACATAAAGAAGAATAACAGCACAATAGAAAGAAAGTGTGCAGTAAAGAGGGGGAGAATTTCCCCCTGGTGGCTTAACTAAAATAATGGCTTTTGAAATCCATTAATACTTGCTATAACGGAGATTTGTCCAACATGGTATGCTTCATGCGTGTAAACATGATTAAACAACCAATTAAGTGTAGGTATTGAAGGAGGCGTCCATCCATCAGAAAATTTAGGAACTTCAACTAATTTATTAAGTTGTGAATCTTCTAATGTGTGTAGGATGTCATCTGAATAATTTCTGATTTGAATATAGCTATCTAATATTTCTTTAGGTGAACTATCATTATTTAGATTTAAAATACAACTCTTTTTTAGTCCGATTTCATTAACCCAATAGTCTTCGCTACTTGATATATGAGAAATAATCCAAGCTAGATTATTTGGATAGTAAGCTGATTTCTTAAACCAAAATTCCTCATCAAGATTGTTTAGGTAGGGTATTAAAATTTTTCTAAGATCATTACGATATGGAAACTGCAAGAAGAAACATCCTCTCTTTCTTTAATATGTATATTTAAAAAAGGGTTTTTTAAAATTATAGATAAAAAATGTGCAGAAGGGAAGTAGACTGAATGGAATTAGTAGGTGTAATAGTAACGAACTTAGTAGGGAACGGTAGACGCTCAATGCAAAAGCAAGAAGTAATAGAAAATGTATTAGAAATCGATATTGAATCAACCACTAACGGAGGAAAACGAATTTTTCGTATAAGTGATGGAACTGAAAGGTCTTTTTACAACAAGGATTTTATTAATTGACGATTCAAATAATTACTGAACAATTTGAGGATAATTTTCAGTTAATACGATGAAAGGTGCCAAGCTGAATTGTATGCAATTTTCTTTCCTATCGTGATTTTTATTATGCTAATTGTAACGATAATATTTTTTATATTTAGATTGCCAATGCCTCAAAAAAGATAATCAGAGATAATTACTTTTTCAATTATGACTTGGATAGTATTTATAGGTGGAGTAATTACAATATACTACTTTGATTCAATAGAAACATTTGTGGTATCTAAGCTAAGTTAATTAATGCGTGAAAAGCATCATTTTTGAGATTTTATACAGTAGGAGGATTTGTATATAATGCCCTGTAAATCATAGAGATAGACTTTCTAAATATATAATTTTAATAATTTTTATACCTTTAGTAGTGTATATGGCTTTCTTGCTATTCGAGTATGATTACTTAAAAAATGAGCCTTTTATCGAGAAAGACTTAGTATATATAGAGAAATATAGCCAACATGGACGCCTGTACTTAATGTTCGAAAGTATTGTGGACGAGAAATACTACGGCATTAAGGTAAGTGGTTGGGATTATGACCATGTTAACTTAAATAGCAATGAAAAAATAAAATTGCAAACTAAAGGGAATGGAAATTTTAAGGAAGTTCTGTTTATGGATGAATGGACTAAACTACGTGAGATTAATAATTATGCAAAAACAAAATAACCATGCTTAATGACTAAGAACAACGAAAGGAGGAGCAGGAAGATGAATGTAAAAGTAGTTGATGGTATTCAATTTTTTGACAAAGAATTAGAGTGTTTAAACAAGTACGAGTTTGAATATGTGCATGATCCGAAGAAAAAAATGACTGCTTCTTCTTTAGTTACATACTTATTATTACGCTCACTTTGTGATGAAGTGGGCCTTATTCTGGAGCAAGATTTAAATTTAAAGGAAGAATGCGAAAAACGTAATCTTCCCTATAGTTCGATACATAATGGTTATCATCGTCTTTTTGACATTGGTTTAATAAACATTGACCGAATAAATGGTCGTACATATATTCAACTTCCAATAGTGGCTGCTTATGTGCCTACTGCAAAAGATCCTAAGATACCTGGTTACTTCTATGTACCAAAAGTTATTTTTAGTAGTAACTTTTTAAGAGGTTTCATTAAAGCGCGCGATGTACGCGGTTTATTAGGGTTACTCGACCTTATAAATGGTCTTTATAGGGAGTATTCGCGTAAGCGTAGTACATGGTTAAAACGCAAGAAAACCACGTTGTTTAAAAAATTCCAGCAGTCTAAGAAGATATTTAACAAATGGTTGCAACGTGTATTCTATGACCAGAATAGTTTGATTCAAGTTAAACAGGAACTAGATGATTTGTATGAATTGAAATTTACAGAAACAGCTTTCAGAGAAAGAAAACAAGATCCGGAGTTTGACCAATTCCAGGCATCAGCTCACAATACATTGTCTTCACTATTGAGATCGAGTAGTGTTCGCTATACAAAAGATGAATTGCAAGACATCCAGTTTGCTTGCAAGCAAGAAGTCATTACACCAATGTATTATGCTGTTGAGGCGAATGAAAAAGCTATGTCAACGGTGAAAGCTGTCATGGCCGATATTTTAAGCGTTAGTGTACGAGAGCTTGAACGCCAAACTAGCAATGTTAAAGTGCTTGGGGCATTTTTCCGTAAAACTTTAAGGCTTCAGACAAAACGTATTTTGCAAGAAGAGCAGCCATTACGCTATCTCATTGCTAGTTCATACAAAGACGCAAATTGGGATGTTCCTGAGCAGTTTCAATAAGTGCCTTTTCTGAAAAAATCATTCAGAAAGGGCTATTTGTCATGAGGAAATACATGCACATGTACAATGTCCAGCTTAAATAATTAAAAAAATAGAATAATTTGTTGGTAGCACCAGGAAAAAGTTTGGGTGCTGCCTTATTTATGGATTTTTAATCTAATTCAAGCTGTGGAATAGTGGGATTTTGAAAACTAAATCCATTTAATTATGTGGATGACTTTTTTCGTGGGTTACCTATATTGAGGATAGTTGAAATGGTTGTGTGTATGAACCATTTCTTTTCGTCATTTTTAGCGGATAAACCATTTGCGGAATCTAATAAGTCGTGAAAACCTTGCAAACACTCGCTTCGTCGGCTTATTAGTTGCTCTCTATTAATATATGAGTACTATATTGATTACTATGTATTGTTTTTTCTCTAGGTTTTTTTTCTATTATATTTTCCTCATCATTATGATGATGCATGGATTGGTTATGTTTTTCTTTCTATCAAAGAAAGAATGAAAAAATTAAGTTATAATCAATGCATATCTTTTCTTATAAGTAATATAAATTAATTAAACATAACACTAAAATCAAGTATATTTTGAGACAATAGAACAATTGATGCCAAATTGAGTCAGTAAAAGCGCAGCTCGGCTATGATCCGACCTTCGATGAAGTAGCATATTCACTTGTATTAAACTGACAACATAGTGCCATAGCCATCAGTCTTATTATTGCCAATGATTTTGGGTTTGATAAACGTCTGTCCGAAGCTACAATGCAAAGGACGGTTTATTTATATTGATGTATTATTGGCTTTAAAGAAAAAGGAAGATAAAGGTATTTTGGTCATGGATGAATATGAATCATCAAATATAGAAAATTGTATTTTCTATGTGAATCCTTATTATGAGCAAAATAGAAGTAAGAAAGCTGAAGAGTTACAACAAACTTTTTCACTTTTTTGTGAAGTCTTTTAAATCAATCACGCCCCGAGCATCAGCTGAACCAAGTCAGGCTAATGCCAGGAGTGTGTTTTTTTTGTGCAACGATAAACGGTCCCGGAAGTATATAGGGTAGGACGGGTGTATCTTTAAAACAAAGTTTAACCGTTTGTAAGAAAGTTGTACCATTTATAAAAAAGTTATACCGTTTGTAAGAAAGTTGTACCATTTATAAAAAAGTTATACCGTTTATAAAAAAGATGAACTGTTTTTTAGATCTTAGAATGATAATTTATAAAAGTTTGATCAAAAATCCTTTTATATGCAGGACTTTTCCTTATTCAGCAATCGGGCCATTTAATTGAATAAGAATATCATGGAAAATTGAATACTTACTCAAATTGAAATTTTTATAGAGATTAATTAAGAAAGAACATATGCAATCTGAAATTTAGAATTCTTTAAAGTCCCAATAATATTGCATTAAATCTTGGAATATTCACAACCTAAATTCAATATGTACAAAGAAGGAGTTGGTATATAAATGGCTATAGAGTTTAGGTTTATAGGTGCGCTTCAAAGGAATAAAATTAATCATGCACAGCAGCCTGGGAGATATTTATACAAAGATACAATACAGTTTTCTGGAAATGTAAAAGCTGCATATGTATCTTTGTGCGGGTTTTCGTTTAGAAGTGATTCACCTATGAAAGAATTAAATATTAGAGCATTAGGAGGACCAATGCAACAAGATAAATCTTGGGTGGAAGTTCAAATAATTGCTAACGGTGCAAATGATGATGAAAAATTCTATGGGGATATTGAGTATACTGTAATTGCTGAATTGGAATAAATTTCTTTTTATCTAAATTTTAATTAAAGGAAGGCAGCTGATCAACGTGCCAATAAGCCGAAGCAATTATAGTTTCACTATTTCAAGAGAATTATTAGAAATACTGACTAGAGCGAATGGAACAGAGTATTCAAATAGGCTTAGAAATCCGTTTGAAGAGGCAGCTGAAAGATGGCATCCTCCATTAGTATTGCCCCCATCACCACCTGATGATAATGGTGATAGGTAAATTCTTAAAAATTTCATGATAAATTAAGTCAGTTTGAAATTAAAGGGGGCTTTAGTTTAATAAGCAAAAGGCAGAATTACTTTTTGTTCCACAATCGGACGCTTTTCTGTAATAAGGAAAGCGTCTTTATTCGTGGAAAATGCCAATTAATTGAATAAAATACGATAATTAAATTGGACATGGCGATTGTGAAGAGAAGTACTTAAATTAACGGAGCAATTTAGTTGAAGAATCTTTGTTCATACGGCAGTGATAATTGTAAAAGAGGCTTATTTTGGTTGACTAGCCTCTTGAATTATTGAAATTCTATCAAAGAATCTATTGATTATTACTACTGTCTGTATGCTCTATAATTTTTTTCTTCATTTTTTTTACTTCTGTTTGACTATAAAAATAAAATAACAGCCAAACAAATGCAAAAATTAATACATTGAATAGCAACAACAGGATAGTTAGTGTTATCGAAAATGTAGGAATCCATTTTAAAGAAAAGGCAACAACTATAAAGGTACCTATAGCTATAAAAAAATGACAAGCACTTTGTTGTAAGAATGTTAAACGATCTATTCTATAGATGTAAGAAGGGAGTATACATGCAATTCCAACAATAATTGATCCTAATACTTGTTGAGGAAAAGTAGCCATAACAGCATCTAAAAATAAATCTCCTTTAAACCAATATCCAATAAGATTAACAATAACAAACACTGTACATCCAATACTTATACCGTATCCTAAACTCTTGTAAATGTTCATGTAACTATACCCCCAAACGCTCTTTAAAAGTTTTTTTATAATTACGAGAAATCACTTCTTTTATTCCTAAAATAAGCTCAATTTCCATTGTTCCATTAAAGGATGCTTCAATATTTCTGATTTTTCTAGGATTAATTATTGCTGATTTAGAAATCCGGATAAAATCATCACCTAGCTGCTGTTCTAACTCATATAAAGGTTTACTCATAATAACACGATTACCATCGTCGCTATATAGTACTAATTCTTTTCCTTCTGTTCTAATAACAATTACAGTATGAGGTTCGATAATATGTACTTTATTGTTTGCAGTCCCTGTTAAAATTTGTTTATTTTCTTGTTGTAAGAGTGAGATTGCAGCCTGAATAGCTGGTGTTAATTTGGACACGCAGATTGTTATATATGGTTCATCGATTTGTGTATCAATTTTTATTTCTATCTTCATCTCTATCACCTCTCCCTAAAATATAGCATAAATTACGATTCGAATAATGCAGGTTATATGTAATAAAAAGCATTTCACCTAACAATAAAGACATGTTACTCGTAAAGTATTGTTGCTAAACTTTGATGTCGTTATATTTGGCTTTAACAAAAGTAATTTAAAAATATAACTCAAGGAGGCAGCTAGTATGAACGAGATTACAACGCTAAAAGACCGAATTAAGACGGGAGGGATATTAGTAAGCATATCAAGTATGCTTACAATAAGTGTTATTTATTGGTATATAAATAATCCTAAGAGGTTTATTGAGAATGGATTGGGATTTTCACCGGAAATGTTACTGAATTTACCTATGTGGGTTTTCACTTTATTAATTGTTATAGGGTATATTTCCTATACAATGATTGCAATACCTTATGTGAAAAGAAATTTATTAACATTTTCTTGGCTTAAATTAATTGGTATATGGGCTGCTATTGTAAGTGGAATAGTAGAAGAGATTGTATTTAGACATTTGCTCATGGATTATCTATTATCTATTAGATTTCCATATCTTTCACAAGTGTTAATCTCAGGAATTACGTTTGGGATTGTTCATGGTGCATGGGTATTATTGCGAGGCGATATAAAAATTGCACTTCCAGCAATTCTTTCAACTACGATCTTAGGTTGTCTTCTTGCTATGCTCTATATTTATACTGGAAGGAGCACCCTTGCACCAATTATAGCTCATGTTTTAATCAATATGGTAATAGAGCCATGGTTAATGTTATCTGCCATTTCAGGGAAATGGAAAATAAATAAAAGTTGTGGATAGATATAAAAAGGTTATCGTCTATTGATGTTAAACCGAGAGAAGTTGCTTTAATAGTAAAACCTTATCAAGTAACGAGGGATTAAGGTGTAAAGTTCTTCAACAATCGGGTGCGATTCTGTAATAAGGATCAGCGCTCGTTTTCATTAAAGCGTCATTTAGTTGAATAACACTTCTAAATTAAAAATAGGATTTTATGTTAATCTAGATGTGAGTTTGTGAAACAATGTACTTAAGCTAACGGTGCAGTTTAGTTGAAGAGGTTGTACTCACAATGGGTGGGTATTTAACGTTAAATAAAAATTGTGGGGGGTTAAATGAATAAAGAAATTGAAGAAATAATTGTTAAAACATTTTTCGTTAAAAGAATTCAGGAAAGAAAGTACTATTAGAACCTTCTTCACCACAAAAACGCAATGATGTCTTTGGAAGAAGAAATAAATTCATTTGTACAGAAATAATATTTGAGATACCTAAACCGAATTCAGACCCTGAAGAAATTGAGAAGAGTATTTGATGCTCTTTAGTCAAAGGAAATTGGAGTGTTTGAATGAATGGATTTACTTTAACACCTGGCGTCCAAATACACTCTCCTACTTTATTAGTGCCATCAGCGCACAGGATTTGACCATCTTCAAACTGCTTCACTTTCGTTTTAGCACGAATAGTAATCCCTAGTCTATTCAGTTCTTTTACTAGTTTTTCACTTACCTTTACTGGAACCCCTCTCAATAAATGCTCCTTTGAATCAAACAAGGTGACCTCTACCTCATTAGAATGGAGCCCTGCTTCTTGCACTTCTTTTTTTAACCAAGCAGTTAGTTCTGCAGCTGTTTCAATACCTGTAATGCCTCCACCGATAATAGCAACGCACAATAAACCTTTCCTCACTTCTTTATTTTCTTCAGCTTTAGCTTGTAGTATGAGTGATTGTAATTTTTGTCTGATATCTAGAGAGGCCTTTATACTACTTAATGTGATCCCGCCTAGTTTACTAGAGACCTCCTGAACAACACTACCCAGTGCTACCACAAGATAGTCATATTGTAGGGTGTTGTTTTGTTCATTCTCCATTTTAAGCGTAATTGTTTTCTTGGTGTGATGAAATGCAGTAACTTCTCCCTTTAAATATTCCACACCATTTGTACAATACCTTGTTAAAGGAACTTTTAAATTGGCGTCCTCAATAATCATTTTAAACAATAACACTTTTCGAAAATGAAACGAGTTTTTATCTACTAACGTTATTTTCACATCTTTTCCAATTGAATGACCAAACTCTTTTATTAGTCCATTTACCAAATTGATTCCTGCGAATCCTCCACCCAATACGACAATATGTTTCATCTTTTATTCCTCCTTTACCTTAAAACGAAATAGCCACATCATTTGTGACATTTTTAGAGAGGTTCTATTTTTTTGTTGTGGTATTCACACAATTTCATGCATAAAAAAGCACAGTATCACCGTTTAATATATTACTTGAATTGTCGAGAAACAAGTAATAGAAAGGTGTACTGTGCAAATGAATTTTAACATGAATATACCAAGATATAAGAATGTAGAGGATATGAAAATAGAAGAAATAGGAGATTGAATCGCGCTATATGTAAAATTTCCAAAATGCCCAGTTTAATAAAAAGATAAACCTAAATACCTTATCTTAATAAATGAACTGCCCCGTAAATGTTAGACACCAAACTAACATTTACGGGGTGGTTTTATGTCGAATTTGACACGAAAAGCGAAGCATTGTTAAAGGTATCCGCTTACCTATGGAAGCCGGATACCAAGCTTGTTCTAATTTAGCGGATAATCGTAACGTATGAAACCTTTGTGATGCGCAATCTTATCGTAAAGAGCTCGAGCGGTAGTATTGTCATAACGAGTTTGCCAGTAAAGTTTAGTAGAGTCATGTTCACGAGCAATTTGAGCTACCTGCTCAATGAGTGCGCGAGCAACACCATGCCCGCGAGCAGTTTCATCTACGAAGAGGTCTTGTAAGTAACATGCTTTTTCCATCCAGATTGTGCGATGGAATAGGAAGTGAGTGAAGCCGACCAAGTTTCCTTGAAGGTATGCTCCTAAACCGAAAATTTTTTGGTCGTTTAGCAAGCACTCCCAGACTTCATCGTAACTCTTGTCTGGGAGCTCCGTTTCGTAAAATGCTTTATAGCTCCGTGCCAAGACATTCCATCGACTGCGATCTTCAGCTTTGAGGGGCGCTATTTCAATTTCAATTTGTTCGTTCTTTATCTTTTCCATTTGGTAATCTCCCTCCAAATTGTAATAGTGAGGTATTTAATTGTTGGGTTTAGCGATATTTTAAAAAACCTAAACCTTATATTAATACAACCTAACTATATATTATTAAATAGATTATGGAAATAATTTATTAAAGTTAGTTGCGCATTTCGAACATAATTTGTAATAGAAGTGAAGGTGCTTGTTCAACTAATGGGTCCTTTGCTTGAAGATCATTGAGTTGCATAGGCAGCTCTTTTTTCTTATTGAGCTAACGATGCAGTTTAGTTCAACAAGAAGAATAATTCCAATTATTAGAAGTTTCCGTCGACGATGTCATTTTCTCCAAAAAACCAGTGCAAACTGAAGGTGAGTCTGTACAGTTTTTTTGCGTTCACACAGGTTTTTAGGAATAACCTAAATAGTACTTGATTTAAAAAATAATTTACGATATTATCTACTTACCGGTAGGTAAATAAAAATTTCTGGAGGTATACTATGCGTAATCGCGAAGAAACATTTAAAAAAATTTTAGAAACAGCATATGTTATGTTTTCTGAAACAGGCTTTGATAAAACGAGTTTGTCAATGATTGCGACGGAGGTTGGAATATCTAAACCTGCTATCTACTATTACTTTAAATCCAAGGATGAATTAATTGAGTATTTATTTGATGAAATTTGCAAGGAGATTGAGTTAGGAAACACTTTTGATTACAGTGATATTACAAAAATAAATCTCAAACAAAAGCTTTTGGAAATTGGTTACCAATCGATTGACGAGCAAAAATCGGATACGCATTTCAATAAAATTTTTAATCAATACATGTTGTTAGCTTCACGGGATGAGAAATATATGACGAGGCTTCTGGATGTTCAAGCAGGTTATTTAAAGAGCTATCACGATTTATTTATCTATGCTGTAGAAATTGAAGCGATAAGTGATACGGATATTGAATTAAAAGCCCATATGCTTACAATGGTCATCGATAATATAGGGAATTTCATGTTAACTGGCAGCAAATTAGATTACAAAGGAATATGGAAAGAAGCTGTAGAAAGTGTATTGAGAGAACAACCGCTATGACGAAGAGGCATGTTAGTAAACGTATAGAAGGACTTGATTTTGCTCGAGCTGTAGCCATGTTTGGTATGTTAGTCGTAAATTTTGGCGTCATTACGGGCGCAGATGGGAATGGCCCTACATGGTTGATATGGGTTCAAAGCCTCTTTCAAGGACGCGCTTCCGCCATATTTGTAATATTGGCTGGGATAGGAATCTCTTTAATGACAGCCAAGGCAAGAACCACGGAATCCCAAATACTGATAAAACAAAATAATAGGAATTTACGGAAACGATCCCTTTTTCTGTTTGTGTTAGGCATGATTTTGTATGCTGTAGGCTGGTCAGGAGACATATTACATTATTATGGTGTATATATGCTCATCGCCTCATTTTTTTTCGTGTCATCAAACAAAACAATCATCCTATTAACAAGTGTTGTGTTAGTTACAGCACAAACGTTTCAAATAATCTTTAATTATATGGCAGGATGGGACCCTGAACAATTCTTATTGACATATCTTGATTTTTGGACAGTTGAAGGGTTTCTGAGAAACTTGTTTTTCAATGGTTATCATCCTGTACTTCCTTGGGTTGGTTTCTTTTTCATAGGGCTAATTTTAGGTAGATTAGATTTAACAAATGATACCGTAAGAAAAAAATTGCTAATTGCTGGCTTTTCTATAACGGTTTTAACAGAAATCATGTCTGAAATATTGATGAATGTAACAACCAAGTCCGTTCTGGATGCAGATAGCGCGTGGTTTCTCTTTGAAACAGGACCAATCCCTCCGAATGTCTTTTACATCGTTTCCAATACAGCAACGGCACTTATTGTTATTGTTGGTTCCATTTATATTACGGAAAGATTTGCTGAAAATGGACTAATCCGCGCCATGATACATACAGGTCAATTGACATTGACTCATTATGTAAGCCACGTCTTTATTGGAATTGGTATTTTAATTGTGTTAAACCGGCTTGAGCATCAAACGATAGCTTTTTCCCTACTATTCTCGTGTCTTTTTTTTGTCGGCAGTATGCTATTCTCTGTGTTATGGAGACGAAAATATAATAGAGGTCCCATCGAGATAATCATGAGAAAAGTAACAAAGTAGAGGAGAGAGCATTCGTTAAGAAATAAAACCCATTTTGATCAACCTTTTCATAACAAAAATTAATAAGCTGCCTTAGGTAAGATAAAAGTCAGTAAGAATCTTCCAATAAACGTTTATGTCTTGTTATAAAAAGGCCTGGGAAAATGGGTTTCTGGTATTTCTTAATACTACTTTTAGGGTTATTTTTAATTATTAAAGATTTTTTATGAAAAAACCATCATTGTATATAGAAAAGAACAGGGGTAGTATTACCCCATTCGACCAATCATTTGAAATAATTTTTGAATTCCTGTTTGAATATCTTGTTTATTTGTATTTCTTACATCAATTTTTAGAATATTTTCTTTTGGAAAATTCGATAAATAATTCTCACCGATTTCCCTTAATAAAACCTTTTCAATTTTCATATGTCTGATTAATTCCATTGCATTTATCCTTCGTGGTAAAGAAAGATGTGTTTTTGTATCGAGCGAAGTGGGTTTCACATAGTCAATCGATACTGGACAAATTTTAAGTTGAAGGTCGATTTCTTGATGAAGGATATTTGATTTTTCAGCATATCTCAATGACAGTTTTGCGCTATGACTATCAAACATCCCACTCTTTAAATAAAGTTCTAAAGCCCCTTGTGTGACAAGGTTTGTATCGTAATCAATCACCCTTTTTAACGATTTAAAAGGATGGAGAATTTTCGAAGGAAGCACAATAACCCCTATACGTAAGCCAGGAAAAATAATTTTTGAAAAGCTTTTGACATATATGACCCTCTCATTAATATCATAAGCAAACATGGGATCCACTTTTTTATCCACCTCGAAATCTGCTAAATAATCATCTTCTACAATATATACATTGTATTTTTGGGCTAAGTCCAAAATGGCTAGCTTCTCCTTTTTCGTATAGGAAGTCCCTAGAGGGTTATGGAATCTAGGGATGGTGTAGAAAAATTTAATTTGGTATTTTGCAAAAATCTGCTCTAAATCGTTTAAATCGATTCCATTTTTGTCACGTCTAATACCCATGCACTTCAATCCTGTTGTTTCAACTAATTGATTAAATAAATGGTAGGTTGGTTGTTCAATTAGTATGGTATCACTTTGATTGGGAAACGAGATTTGAGCCAAAATATAGAGTGCTTGTTGAGTTCCTGTAGTGATAACAATTTCACTTTCATTTGCGAAAATTTGATAATCCTCAAGTTTTTTTTTGATTTCTTGGACTAATGAGGGAAGCCCATTTACTGTCATTCCGTATGAGAAAAGCCCACTTTGTTGGATTTCGATTGCTTGATTTAAACAATGCTGAAATTCTGTGTATGGGAACATAGAGTGTTCGGGGGTGGCAGTAGCTAAATCAATCATCGTTGTTCCCGTTGATGAGAGATGATTGGGTGCGGAAAGTACATAGAAACCTTTTTTTGGAACAGAAAAAATACGGTGTTGGTATTTCAGTTCATGAAGTGCTTTCAAGACCGTTTCTGTACTACATCCATATTGATTTTTCAATTCTCGAATGGAGGGTAATTTTGTCCCAACTGTTATGAACTCATTTTCCATTTGAGAAATTAAATCTGACATAATTTGTTGATATTTTTGCATAGATATTCTCCTTTACCGGTACAGATAGGAATTATAGATATTGTACATGGAAACAGTTTTCCATACAATTAAGTTGCATTTAATTATGAAAAGGCTCTGTTAAAGCATATTGTTGTTTTTTTAGTGTAATTTCACTTTAACATCTGAGTTGATTGGAGCTGAGGACACTTGACTCCTGCGGGAAATAGTGGGAAGTCAATGTCTATGAAAAAAGGAGAAATCAAGATGAGAATCTTAATTACAGGTGCATCAGGTGTCATTGGGAGAATCCTTATTCCAGTGCTAGTTGCTAAAGGATATGAGGTTGGAGGTATGACGAAAAGTCAGGAAAAAGCTAGTCTATTACAACAACTGGGGGCAATCCCATTTGTGGCAAATATTTTTGAAAAAGAACAGGTTCAAAAAGTGTTTCAACAATTTCAGCCGGATGCAATCATTCATCAAGTAACGGCACTTAGTAATTTAAGTGTAGAAGAAAATGCAATGGCACGAACGATTGGAACACGTCATGTGGCAGAGGCAGCAAAAGAAGTAAATGTGAGAAGGTTCATTGCTCAAAGCATTGCATGGGCTTATGAACCAGGTACAACAATCGCAACGGAAAAGGATTCTCTAGATGTCCAAGCAATAGGGAAGAGGAAAATGACCATTGATGGAATTGTTGCTCTAGAGAATGCGGTTCAAGAAATGTCTAATGCCATTATATTAAGATATGGTGTCTTATATGGGCCAGGTACTTGGTATGCACCAGATGGAATGATGGCACAGCAATTTATTAGTGGGAAAGCCATTGTAAATGACGGGGTGACCTCTTTTATTCATATTGAAGATGCTGTTCATGCAACCGTCCAAGCATTGGATTGGAAAGAGGGTATTTACAATATTGTCGATGATACTCCAGCAACAGGTAGAGATTGGGGAACGAAATACGCTCATCACTTACAAGCGCCAATACCAATCTATCAAAGTGGAAAAGCAGGATGGGAAAGGGGGGCTTCAAATAGGAAGGCAAAGCTAGAAGGAGGGTGGACTTTAGTCTATCCATCTTGGCAAGAAGGATTTCTATCTGAATGATAAGAGCATTTATACGAGAAAGAGAAAATCCAAAGGAGCTAAATAAAGGGCGACTTTCTATTTTGCTTTTATTATTTTCAGTCACAGGAATCATCATCATCTCGCAAAATTTTTTGCTCATTCCTTTATCAAGTCCGATCCAGCAAACGTTTCATATACAGAGTAGAATCTTGTTTTTAGGAAGTAGTATCTTTTCGTTATTTTATGCACTAGGCTTTCTCATATGGGCAATGATGATTAAGAAATTCGGTAAACGGAAAATATTACTCATTGGCCTATCTTTAGCGTCTGTACTTACTTTAGGAATTGGATGGGTCGAAAGTTACTCTTGGTTTTGTCTTTTAAGAGGTTTACAAGGACTTGTCTGTGCAACCTTTACGCCCATTGCACTGAATTATAGTCTAAAGCTGTTTCGTGTAAAAAAGCTCACTTTTTTGAGTGCGATCTTTACATCAAGTGCGATTCTTGGGCAACTAATAGCTCACATAGCGATTCAATATGTTACACTCTCTCAATTATTCATCGTTTTTGGTGTAGTGATGGGAGGTTTAGTCGTATGTTTTATGGGTATGCTGCCTTCTGATGAGGGGGAAAATGTTCATGTGAAAGTGACCTTTGAGGCTAAGTTTCTATTGAATATTTTGTTAAAAACCGATAACCGAATGTTATTTGGCATAACCTTTCTGCCTTTTTTCTACTTTGTGGTGGGTACGCATGTAACGAATGAGTTGTTGATGGAAAGGGAACTGCAAGTTTCACGTTTAAGCCTTCAAGTTATTAGCTTAGTGGGAATGTTACTACCATTTGTATGGTCATCTCTTTGCCCGAAGGTATTTAAAAATAAAATCTATTTCGTTACAGCTTTAATTCAATTTGGATTTTTACTTATCTTGTTTTCTAGCTCTACAGCATTATATATATCGATTTTTTTAATCTCTTTTGCTATTTCATATCTTTTACCGTTTCTCATTCAAGAAATTGGTTATCGAAATCAAGAAAATCAAGCATACGCTATGGCGGGATATACCTTTTGTTTGTTTCTGGGATCAAGTATAGGAGGGGGAGTTTCAGCTATTAACTGTACTTCTGTCATTCTAGCAATCGCAGAAGGAACGATAGTCATTACTTACTATAATGCAAGGGCAAGGAAAAAGCTACGCAAAACAAGGGATGTGCTTACTGGTTGAGTTCGGGCTGCTTCTGGATCCGGTTTGTCAGGTTTAATAATGTAAATTAATTCGGAAACTAACCAATCTTTATTTTTGTTCAAACGTAGTAGTTTAGCGCCGATTTGAGTTTTTGCTACATGAAATTGACCATACATTAATGCGATATCTTATCGAGTAGAAGTCCCTCTTGCTTGACTACATGCAACTAATCCAGTAACTAGGTTGGCGGTTAAGCGCAGCGCTGATTTTTGGATCCTTAAACGTTGCTCATGGAGGGATATCTGGTACAGGTCTTTCAAGTGAAGCAAGAGGTAAACCAATACCATTAGTTTTTAGTATTTTTTCTAATTGTTTTACTACATCGCTACAAAGGTTGATCATAGTTTCTTGGAATGGTGTTTTCGTTTTTAAAATCGCATAAATCCAGTGTAAAAGCTTATTAGCACAAGCAATAATGGCTACTTTATACGGCTTTCCTTCCTCACGTTTTAAATCGTAGAAAGCTCGTAATCGTTTATTTCGGGCAATAGTTTCATCTGTTGTTTTCTTTTTACGGCTATCTCGAATGGAACAGCGAACGGCTGTATAAAGCATATGGAGAAGCCTAGCTGAACCGCGTTTGGTAATGTGATTTTTCGTTCCTTTGAAGCGACCTGATTCAAACACACTGGGCTCTAGACCCGCAAAGGCTACTAACTTTGTGGGATAATTAAACCGCTCAATTTCTCCAATTTCTGAAAGTATCGTGGCCGCGATTTTTTCACCTACACCGGGAAGTGATTGGATTAATTCATATTCTTCTTCGAGTAGTGCTGCCAATTGATCAATCTCACGCTCCAACGTAGAAAGTTGTTGGTGGTACACTTGAAGTAAATCATTATACATATTCAAACTGACTAAAAGACTTTGATAAAGAGTTGATTGAAATGGATTGAGTTCTGCAGCTCCGATTAATTTTTCCAATCTTTCGAGCGCCCAATTAAACGAACGTGCTTTGCAATGTGTATCAATGAATTGTGCGAT
This sequence comes from Lysinibacillus fusiformis, assembly GCF_003049525.1. Classification (GTDB taxonomy): domain Bacteria; phylum Bacillota; class Bacilli; order Bacillales_A; family Planococcaceae; genus Lysinibacillus; species Lysinibacillus fusiformis. Next base: position 726,289 of record NZ_PYWL01000002.1, read on the forward strand.
TTCTTCAAAACCTGCCTCTAGTACTGATTCAGATGTAGGGAAGGACTGTAAAGTCCTTAATGAAATCTCAGCGTACAAATCACCAAAAACTCCTCTATACTCAGGGAAAACTTGATCTAATACAGCTTGAAACTGTAGCTTTGTTTGAACCATAATTCCTGTCATATTTTCATGTTGTCTTGTGAGATGTCGAAGATTTAACAGCTGAATACCGCGCTTTTTCTGAGGTTCTAAATCCTCATTATAATATAGTTCACCTAAATGATAAGCATCTATGGCATCTGTTTTGGTTTTTCGTAAACTAGAGCTTTTGGCTCGGTATGAAACAAGGGGATTTACGACGCTTTACTGACCGAGGCTAACTCATAGAGTGTATTTTCACTTGCAGACAATCCCTTTTCACGGTCTGCATACCCTGAATAAAAGTAGAACACTAACAGATGCGTTAGTTAAATAAGAAGTAAACAACTTTATTATTCATTTTTTAGTATTACATAAACAGATGGATGTAATTTGAAACAACTATAAAGAGCCTTGCTGCGTAGGGGATGTAGTAATCTCTTAGCTTTTATTAATCAAAATTCAATAACTTTATTATCATTAATTATACAATTTACGGGTGAAAATATAGTATGTTACTAAATTTTATTCATGATAGTTTGCGTCGGTTAGGTTTTTCCATTCCGGGAGATTTGGGGATTATTGGTTTTGATAATACGGAAGTCGCTCACTTGCTTGATTTGACAACGATTGACTATCCTGTTGTTCAGCAAGCTGAGAATGCATTTTCCATTTTGCAAAATAGGAGGAATAACACGAACAATGAACTAAATACTTTATTATACAAGTTAGTTGAGCGAAAATCGACTTTAACGCAATATCTTTACTGGCTGCTTTGTTACTGGTGCTGTCTTACCTAGTGTCCTGTAATCTAAATAAAAAAAGAACACCTCATCCAAATCTATGGACGACGTGTCTCTTTTGATAGTGATTGATAACTTTTATTTTACTTCTTTCATAAATCTCCTGAAATTTTCAGCGATTTCTTTGGATCGGGTATGGTGCAAATAATGTTCTCCCTCTAAAGTCATCACTTTTCCATGCACTGAATCTTTAACTTGCTCTTCATGCAAGGGTATCCAGTCTTTCGTTTCGGTATCATTCGCTTGTAAGAAGAAAATCACAGGAAGATCTTTGGGGAAGGACAAGTTTTCAGCTGCTTTGAAATTAGGACCGAAGTTTTCGCCTTCATTCAGGTTGTTCGGATTAAACGTATTTTTGAGTGAAAGTATTCTAATTTGTTCTCTGGTTTCATCATCAACGTCGGGTGCAATCAGTTGATCAGGGGCCAGTTTCATTAACAATCGGTAGAATCCTGATTTATTAAGCAATTTGTACGTTTCAGTTGGAAATGGATCATCATTACCTCCCTGCGTTGGAACGCTGCTATCAATCCCGACAAAGGCACTTACTTCGTTTGGATATTTGTTCACATAGTCCAGTCCGTAAATTCCTGAAATGGAGTGACCCATGAGCGTGTAACGATGAATATTAAGCTGCTGTAACGCTTCATGAACTTCACTAACCATATTTTCAGTGGTACGCTCTTTTTCAGTTACGTCACTTAGTCCATAACCGAAAGGCTCAATGACGACGACTTTGTAAAATGGTGATAGCTCATCGATTAGCGGTTTAAAATCAAGGGCTGGAGCTGGTGTTCCATATCCGGGAAGTAATACGACCGTTTCTTCGCCTTTTCCTTGAATTAACACATTCATGTTTTTCCCGTCAACCGCTACAAACTGACCATAAGGTTTTATTTTCCCTTCCTCCGATTTGCTGCTAAATACATTTACAATAAAGACAGTAGCAATAAATAATGCAAAAGCGACAACTATGGCTCCGAATATTTTGAGCAAAATGATTAATATTTTTTTCATCATGATGGTTCTCTCCTGTTGAGTTCGTTTGTTGTACAGCCGTTTGAAACTCTATTCATTTTACTTTTTTAATGAAATTTCAAATGAGGAACCAGCCTCACCTGCAAATACAATACGGCCGTTTTCTGGTAAAACAACATCATTCTTACCGCTGACCACGCTGTGATTAATACAAATTCCGGTCTGGTCATAGACAGCAAAGGCTCCATTTGCAGGTAACTTCACTGTCATGACTTTTCCTTTCGCAGTAGCGGGTACCGAAAACCATTTGGCATGTCCATCTGCTTGAATGGTTGTTGCGGATTGTTTACCGGAATAGATTGGTTTTACCAATTCCTCACTGGCGAATACATAACCTGAAAATGTAAGATACTCTCCTCCGTTCTTTTTGGAGAAATGAATGTCCATCGGTTCTCGTCCGGCAGTGCCCGGAATCTGCAATTGATTGGCTGCTTCGCCTGCTCCAATAATTTTATTATTGAACATATACCCTGGATTCTCTTTATTCAACTGAATAGGTAGGATCGATGTAGCATTAAGATAAAACATTGATGTGTATTTCACATTCACCAGATAATATTTTTCACCATCACGCTTTGCCCATGCAGCGTTAATCTCCTTGGGTAATGTATTGGCTTTGAGCTTCTCCGCATTATATTCTGAGAGAGCCACCTGTCCGAGTCCTGGAACGGAGATATAAGATCGAGACCACAGGTAGGTATTCCCATTTTTCTCCACAACGAATTTCAACTTTTCTGTACCATCATCACTCACAAAAGTACCATCTGATGTATAGGTGAATTCTTGAACCGGATTACTTGGAGCCGTGAGAGAGGAGAGCGTCATTTGTCCTGTTTTATTTATTTTGATCTTCGTAACTGAATTATTGCCACCATAATTCCCTGCAAACTTGGAGATTTCTTTAGGCATATCAGCCTTCATAGGAACACCAAATGATTTTTCCGGTTTCCGTTCTTTAATCATGCCCTTTTCTTCAAGTGCACTAAGTAATAACTCACACGCAATGAATTGATTGGTTATGCTTGCTCCGCCTGAAGAGATCACAGCTGCAGCCATGTTGTATTCCGGAAGTACGACGAGTGAAGAATGATAAGATAACGTATCTCCACCTTTCGTAACAGCCTTGATGCCGTAGTCACTGAATGGGAACAAGTCCACACTATCCCACCCTAATCCGTAAGACATAGAAGAATCACTATCCTCTGGCCACATGCCTCTTCGGTATTCTTTTTGCTCCATGGCTTCTACCGACTTGTTGGAAAGAATCCCTTTGACCTCTCCTGTGAAAATTTGCGAAAATTTCACCAGATCTTGAGCCGTGGAATAGATGCCTCCTGATGCAATGATATTATAATTCTCTTTTGGAAGTTGTCCCTCATAAAAAGGGGAATAGATTCCCGCCATTTCTGCCGGATTAACAAGATCCTGTGGTGTTTTGGTATGGTTCATATCCAAAGGCTCTGTAAAATATTTGTGTATAAATGCTGTAAAGCTCATATCAGTGACTCTCTCAACCAGAATTTCAGCTAATGTAAATCCATCATTAGAGTACACCGAATACGCACCTGGCTCTGCCATCAGATTCTGGGTCGCCAATTGATCCAAAAAGGTATCATGTGCATAGGTATCATTATCCCTATACAGGATAGCACTACCAACAGAGGTTCCGAGAAGCCCGGCCGAATGATTCAGCAACATACGGGGTGTAATCTGTTTGTATCGGTTATCTTTCATTGTAAAATCTGGCATATAGTTCACTATAGGCACATCCAAATCGATCTTACCTTCGTCAACCAGCTTCATTACAGAGGCTGTAAGCATCATTTTACTGGTTGAACCAATGCCATAGATCGTGTTCGTAGTAAGAGGTACCTTGTCGTTTAGATCGTTCTTCCCCGTTTGACCGGACACCACAATCTCGCCACCATCAATGAGCGCATATTGCAGACTCGTCGTATCATACGTCTCGGTCAGTAATTTGGCTTTTTCGATTACGGTTTTCTTTGTTGTCTCATACGTAAGGCTACTGTTGTTATCTATGGCAGCCGGTGCAGCCATTGCAGACATTGGAGCAAGTATCGTCAGCATGACAGTCACAGCAGCTATAGTATTTTTTTTTATTGCTGTCCTCACACTCATCTTCATTTTTGTTACCTCTCTTGGTTTCACTGTTGCATCTACTCCTGTCTTCATTATTGTGCTTGGCCACCTTAACAGGGGCACTAAAGACAGTATAAACAACCAAGATGTCCCCCTAATTACTAGAGTATGAACGGAGGATGAACAGGCCAAAAAAGTTTACATTATCACGCTCAAGAAGGTTTATACATGGTTGCATAGCCTAGAGAAGGCATGGACTCCAATCACCCTGTTCGTGTTGTGATTGGCAAGATGACGATGAAGGTCGTTCCTCGCCCGTATTCGCTCTCAACCAAGATGTCCCCTTGATGAAGTGAGACAATCTGCTTTACAATAGCCAGTCCCATACCGCTGCCTTCATATATCTGGCTGTGGGAACGATCAGCTTTAAAGAATCGGTCAAATATACGCTTTTGGTCTTCCGGCAGGATACCGATACCCGAATCCGATATACGGATCGTCACGTTCTTTATATTCTGTTTAATCTTGACGTTAATTCGGGCACCATCTTTGGAAAATTTGATGGCATTGCCGAGGATATTGATCCACACCTGATTTAACTGGTCATGATCGGCCATTATTTTGGTGGGTTGCAAATCTAGATGGAACTGAATGTTGCGGGCTGACCATTGGGGTTGAATAGCGACGATTACTCGTCTAATCTGTTCATCCAGACTTAGCGTGGCAAGTCGCATTTGCAATGACTGAGATTCAAGCAAACTCAGCTTTAGCAGACTATCACTTATTTTGGACATTCGTGCAGTTTCAGTGATGATAATGTCGAGATATGAGCTTCGTTCGTCATCCGATATGTCTACCTGCTTGAGCGCTATAGCAAAACCTGAAATGGAAGTAAGTGGAGACTGAACTTCATGGGACACGTTTGCTACGAATTCCCTGCGCATCTGCTCAAGCTGCTGTAGATCGTGCATCATTTCTTCGAAGCTGCGAGCCAAAGTACCTATCTCACCCTTTTGTTTAATATTAAGCTTTACGTTGAAATCTCCAGCAGCTATAAGGCGGGTCGCTTCTGTCAACTTTTTGATCGGTCTCACCAGAAAAATAGCCGCAATTAGTATCAATAGGCTTCCTGCTAACAACGAACAAATCAAAAAGGTTACAACAAACTTGATGAGAAATGAGGTGGAAGAGGAAGTGAGGGGCTCTACAAACATTGCCTTGCTCCCCATTTCAGTTTTTATTGGCAATCCCAAGAAGATCGTATCGATTCCATTAACTTGGACCCTTCCTCCATCCAGCACTTTCTTCACTTGTTCTGTAGTCACTAGGAAAGGATGTTGTCCTTTAAGTTCTCCATAGGATTGAAACTGATCCGTTGCTTCATAGATTCGAATGTAGTAGGAGTTGAGTTGTTCCATTTCACTTATAAATATTTCTGCTTCGCGTAACGGCAAGGTCTCGTAGATACGGACGATATCTTGGCCAAAGTCAAGCAAGTTGCTTTGCAAGTTTTCGTTTAATTTATCTTGAAATATCCAGGTTGTAGCAAGAAAAGAAAGGATTGTGCCCCCGATCACGGAGAGCAGAAAGGTCAGGACTACACGTGCATATAGGGAGCCGGTCACTCCTGCACCTCTAGCCGGTAGCCCAGTCCCCGCACCGTTTCGATTCGAAAATCGGAGAAGTCGGCGAAACGTTCGCGTAGACGTTTAATATGCACGTCTATCGTTCGATCATCGCCAGTATAATTAATTCCCCAGACTTGATCGATTAATTGCTCCCGCGTATAGACTTGTCCCGGTAATCCAGCAAGTTTATACAATAATTCGAACTCCTTAAGCGGCAAGGTGAACGACTCTTTACCCCACTGGACCTTATAAGTCTGCCGGTTCAGAATAACGTTTCCTAACTGGATGGTCTGCGTTAAACCTATACGGTATCGTTTCAACAGTGCCTTGACGCGAGCCATCAACTCAAGCGGATCGAATGGCTTCGTCATATAGTCATCTGTTCCGAGCTGAAAAGCTCGTACTTTCTCCCAGGTTTCGCTTCTTGCCGTCAGGATTAGTAACGGAAGATCCGGATTGGCTCTTCGAAGTTCCTCGCATAATGTCCAACCGTCCATGACTGGCATCATAATATCAAGAATGACCAAATCGACTGACGTGGAGGTATAGATAGCCAGGGCTTCCTTTCCGTCTGCAGCGTTGATGGTAGTAAATCCGTTGTTACGCAAAAATAAACCAACGAGTTTGCGAATGTTCGCATCGTCGTCAGCAACCAATATCGTAGGCATCGTTTCCACTCTCCTAAAAAAGAATAATTCTTCGGTTGTGCAAGAGCGAAGAATGTCTAAATTATGCTACCTCATTCGCTGAAATCATGCAACAGTGATATGAGAAATGATCCAAAGCGGGTGGGGGACATAGCTGTAAAAGGAGATGTGTGAGTTGAAGAGGATGTCATCAACCTAATACAGACTGCTGTGAAAAATTTGGAACCCTTGATGTGATGATTAATAACGCTGGTATTGAAAATTCAGTACCCTCACATGAAATGCCGATCGATGATATAATAAAGTAATCAATACCAATATAACAGGTGCATTTTTAGGGAGTAGAGAAGCGATTAAATACTTCGTCGAACATGATATTAAAGGGACCGTGATCAATATGTCCAGTGTTCATGTAAAGGGGGCATTAAGTTAATGACTGAAACATTAGCTTTAGAATATGCCCCAAAAGGGATTCGTGTGACATGTGCTTATTATCTTCCACAATCGGTTGCTGTAATTGAAGATTCGCAACCAGAAATAATCAATCTTTATTATAAAAACCAAACTAGATAAATAAAGAACCAACTGTTTTGATTAAACTTTGTTTCAAAACAGTTGGATTCTTTCTGTATAAAATCAGCGTTTGCAACTTACTTTTAATCGAACTTTATTCAAAAGCTACAGATGCCTACAGCAAGCGATACTTTTTCGATACTTTTTTGAGACTTTTTCGATACTTTTTTGAGACTTTTTTTGTGAAAATCCGTGGTAAAGTATTAGTATCAGAAGATTATGTCCAGGAGAAAAAAACTTTTCTCAGGATACATAAGGGATCTTTCCTATTAAATAGGAAGGGTCCTTTTACTTTTGAAATATTTTAAGTAGATGGGAGGAAATGGGGATGACAGAACGTTCCAAACAACAAAATTATGGGTATGATCTTGAACCCGTGGACATTTCAGATGTGTTGTCTTTTGTGGAAAGTAGGCAAGAAGTATATGGAAATAAACCCAAAGTTAATTTGAGCATGTACGGTGATGCTGGAAAATGGCATGTAGATGCAGCTGTAAGCTATAAAGGGCGTGAAGGAAGGGACGAGCATCAACCTTTCTTATTAAAGTCATATAAACAGCTTTGGCGCGCTGAAAAATATGTGAAGGATCTTGCTGAAGAACACGGTTTTTCATATGAAGGACTTAACCCTAATTTAACTAATGAAGACATGTACCTACAGTATCAAAAACGACAACAGGCGAAGGATACATTCACAAACGACTTGAAAATTGAAATGACTCAACACAGTACAGAATTACAGGAAGTCATTGAAACGCAGTTAGTTGGTGATGAAAATGATCAATCTTTCTTAACTAAGAAAGAAGTGGAACAATTAATAAGCGTTCATTTTAATCGAATTGAAAAAGGTCTTGGACATTTGGCCGAATCTATGGAACAGCAATCAAAGAAAAGGACATTCGCTGACTATTGTGATGAAATGAAGAATCTTTTAAAGGAATGTCGCCAGCATTTTAAAGACTCCATTATTGAACGGACTGTAACCTCCAAACAAAAACTGGATGACAAAGTAACTGGGCTACGCAATGATGTTCGAGATAATATCGTAGAAGTAAAAGACACAGCTAAGTCAACGGTGAAACAGACCATTCTTTACATGAATGAACGCTTAAAGGACTTTACAAATGCCATCGATCAGAAATTATATGAGCATGAGCCGGTACAACTTGATAGGAAGCAAAACAAAGCTATGGCTGCACAAGCACATGAACGATAAGGATTCGCCAAATTAGGTGAGTCCTTTTTATTTTTGACAGTAAATATAATCATGCTGATGTGATGGAAAAAGGGATCTTTAAAGACGGTTCTAATCCATTTAAAAAATAAAGCCTTTTATTGTTTTAATAATGTTCGACAGGCAGCTTGGGGCCGGAACTAAATATTGATGAATTTATAAGAGGGCGTTGGCCACTCTTTTTTTATTGTCTTAAAAGGGGGTGAAGAATTTTGAATAACTACAAAGCAGAGATCACACTAGCTATCATCGTTCTAGTTTTATTCGGTGGAATGATCGCATTTGCAACTGGCGTAATCGATCCGTTAATGGCGAAAATCGGTGCTGGTTGGACGAAGATGGTAGACAACGTATTTAGCGGAATTGGCGTTTAAAAATAATTGCTTTTTATGAAGAGAACGTTTGGGACTCTTCTTTTTTTGTTCTAAATGAAGGGAGGTATAGTATTTGAATAACTACAAAGCAGAGATCACTCTAGCTATCATTGTACTAGTTTTATTCGGTGGAATGATCGCATTTGCAACTGGCGTAATCGATCCGTTAATGGCGAAAATCGGAGCTGGTTGGACAAAGATGGTAGACAACGTATTTAGAGGAATTGGAGTTTAATAGAACCCTAGTTTTAGCCGTGTAGAGCAGAAGATAATCATCTTCTGCTTTTTTATTTTACCGAAAGGAGAATGGAAAATTGTCACAAGCAGAAAAAAGGCGTCAGAGCAAGGCTAAACCAGAAGGATTTGCTGATATGGAGGCCCTGGTAAAACAAATATTTGAAGCACAAGAACAGTCTTATTTTGATTGGCTTCATCAGCAGCATCAAGCTCAAATAATCAAATTTAATTTAGAAAACAAAGGAATTATAGCTTCTCTAGCTAAAGAAAGGGAGGTATAACGTATGGATAATGCCATTACGCTGATTAATGAGATTGCAACTGATGTACAAAAGTTTGCTCCTGCAGTAGCTGGTTTGATTTTAATTATCATTGGGCTTGTCTGGATGTTTGCAAAAGATCCACAAAAGAAAGAAAGCGCACAATCCTGGATGATGAACGTATTTATCGGATTCGGCATTGTTTATCTTGCTGCATCTTTCGTGGCTTGGATGACAGGAAAAGTAGCAGGATTCTAATTGGATTTTTTCATAGGGAAAGGAAGAGAAAGGAGAAAACAATGTGTTGCGTAAATTATTAATTCGTTTCAAGGATGACGGTGATTACTTTAGAGAAATAGATGAAGAGCGAAACTATTTTTTTACTGAAGCAGAAGAAATTATAAATAGGATTCGTGACAGGCTTGCAAAAGAAAAAAGAACTGACTCTACTAAATCTTTTGAGTTTTGGATTGATGGCCAATGTTTAGTCATAAGCCAAGTTCATTTCGATAAAAAAGAAAGCCTTCAAAAACAGCTGGAGCATACTATTCTAACGTTTGATAGTTGGGAAGAAGATATGCGTCATAAGTATGTCAACACGCTGAAGGAGTATGTTGAAGAAGAAAAGCAGTTTTTTATCAATAAAGAATATGCGACATTTGCGATTCGATACGACCAACTATTTGGTGTTTCTGCTTTTGAACCTTTCCCTATTTATTTGGATGGTTCACAACTAAATCAAGTATATGGAACGATGCAGCCACTTGTTAAAACAGGTTTTTATGCTGAATTAGAGCAAATGATGGCAGCTATAAAAACTGCATTAGAAAAATTAATCCTGGATGCTCAAAATACTCTGGAAGGTGAACAAACAGACTTTCTTCAACAGCAAAAATTGTTAGAGGAAAAAGTAAATTTGTTATTACAAGATGAAATAACCTTCAAACAATTTACTCAATATGCTGGTGCAAGTTTTCAGTCTGTAGGTAAGCACCGTATTGAGGCTTTATGTCCCAATTTTAAACTGTACCAGACCGTACAGCTGGTTCTTTTTTCAACTTTTGTAGAACAAAATAGTTTTGCTGAAGCTTATGAAATCCATTTGACACTGGTAAAGGCTTTAAAAGATAAATATGATGCTATTTTATCACAAGGTTTCTCACTTGCTAATGATGAAATGATTGAGTTTCTTGTTCTAAGTCCGATTCTACAACAATATAAGTTGGATATTGAAAAGCAATTACAGGGGGATGAGGTGAAGGAGGATGAGCCACAATAAGTTACTTTATCAAGATATAAATGAGATGTTGGCCGAGTTAAATGCAAAGGATCGAGGCAGATATTTCATTTGTACGTGTCCTGAGTGCGAGCACCAGGAAGCGTTTATTTATAAAAACAATATGAATTTTATTCAATGCAATCGAGAAAATAGTTGTGGTGAGCGTTTTATTTTAACTTATGAGGAAAAAGAGGCTGAAGTCTGTTATTCTACTGAACAAGAAAAAAGTAAGGGACTTAGTGTTAAACAAGTTAAACAGCTGGACGAATTTACAAAACTAATGAATCATGTTATTCACAATATGGAAAGTGGTACATTAGACAACGGCTATCGTGGTCTTTCTCGGTCAACTACTACCCCGTTTATTGCCGATTTTTCCAATCCAGAAGGCGTAAAATTTATGTTTGAATATGCGAATGGATTATTGCCGAAAGATTATGCAAATAATCATTGGATGTGTCAAAGAAACCTAGTGCTTCCGTTATTTGGTGAGGATGGCCGTATAGATCGTATTTTATTACGCTCATCCATAAACACCAGTATCGAACCAAAAGAAATACAATTAGTTGTGAATCCCTCAAATGATGCGAGGGATTTTTTTGTGGACATTCCTGAAGAGGCAAAGACGATTGTTATTGGAGAAGCTATTTTGGATAGTTTATCTTTCCGCGAAATCGATGAAACGGTTGGAGTTATGGCCTTAACAGGTTCTCGAAAATACAGGACTCTTTGCAACTATATCAAAGAACATTCGGATAAGTTTCAAAATAAACGATTTCTTGTTGCTATGGATGATGATATAGCTGGCTATAAAGCTTCAAAGGAAATAGTCGGTTGTCTCGAAGAAATTCAAGCTGATTATCAAATTTTTATATACCCTGAAACATGTAAAGACGGTAATGATTTTTTAGTAAAGGAGAAAGAGAAATTCCATCGTTATTTTCAGTTTTTCGATAAAAAATTTGATACAAACAGCAGAAATTATATTGATATTAAAAAGTCCATGCAACATGTGGTAATATGCGATTCCAGATTAGATGCCTTATCGTTCCGAAGTGTTAATTCAGAATGTGGTGTAATGGTTTTACAGGGAGAGGACAAAGCTGATTTTAAAGAGCCTATTCAGAAATTAATGTTAAACAGGGAACTCCGAGACAAAACATTTGTTTTGGCTATGCCACATACATTAGCTGGCCACGAAGAAACAAATAAAATGATCGTATTTTTAGAAAAAATGAATTTAGAGTACAAAGTTTTTGAATATCCTGATGATGCCTTATCGCCAATAAGTTTTTCTCTGGATGATCACAAGTCTTTTGAGAAATCTGTTAATCAGCAACTTTTCAAAAAAGAAAATCAAATGCGGAAAGTTCCATATGAACGATAAGACACAAGAAAGGAGATTTTGTTTTAATGACGACTTTTTTGAAATGGTTTGTACCACTATTAGCGTTTGTAGCATTCGTAGGTTACATTGCTTACGGGGCATCAATACAGAACATAACGACACGTACAATGGCTGAAACAGAAGTGTTATTGGAAACGGCTCATATAGGTGCTATTCGTACGGACCTAAATGAACGGGGACAATCAGAAAAGGATGCTTTGTATGTGGACAAAAAGGAATTAGTAGAAAATTTACTTGCTGAAATCGCGGCAACTCAAAAGAATCTTACCTACAAGCTTCAAGTGAGTTATGTATTTGTAGACGCTGGAGGAAAAGCAACAACCATTGATAAAGATATTCGTGGTATCCAGTATCGAATTCGATATATTGATCAAAAAGGTAAAGTAAAGGGAACTGCTGAACGACACTTAACACTGAATGAATTAGAGTAGGTACTCGCCAAATTTGGTGAGTGCCTTTTATTTTAAGGAAAGGGTGGTGAAACACAAGCATGTCAAATCTTAAAGGTGCAATTTTAGCGATGGCACTTTGGGTTGGTGTAGTGTTTCCTTTCTTATTAAGCTTTGGAATCGATTCCTTGCAACAGCGTGCTTATTTGAGTACAACCGAAAAAATGGCAGAGCTTCTTAGACAAGAAGGCGGAGTTTCTGATCGAGTACAACAGGTAGCGAATAACCTAAAAGGCAAAGGCTACATAGTGACCTTTTCAAAACCTAGTTTAGTTCAATTTGGGGAAGAGATTGTTATTCGTTATCAATATGAATACGAAAATGTACGTGGGAAACAAAAGTTAGATACACAAAATAAAGTAGTGATTGCCAAACGTATAGTAGCAGGCGGTGGAAGTACTACCCCACCGAAGTTACCTCAAACATACACTGCGACAACACCTGAATCGTTGAATGCTAATGGAGAATACACGATTAGGATACCTGGGTTAAATAATTTACTACGTGTTACTTCAAATACTGGAGATACTGAAATTGTTCGTGTTAACGGTGAGGAAGTTACAGTGAAGGTTTCTAAAGGAAACGTTTCAAAAAAAGTTCAAACAGGTGGGGAATATATTCCTGCTGATACGAAGTTTGTTACTGAACAAAAAGCTCTTGATTACAATAAAGATGGTTACCGAGGAACATTACAACTTTATGATAAAATACCAGCTTCATCAAAGAAAATTGTTGATTATGAACAACCTTTATATGGAAGAATGGGATACGCTTGTCATAATGGGCAGTGGGAAAAAGAAGGTTATTCAGCTAGCTTAAATCGTTATACAAAGTATTCTGATTCAGAAGGGTATGAGGGCTATATAGGAGAAAAATATGGTGGTACTTTTGAGAAGATAGAAATGGACTACAATACCGTTATGAATAACCCAGACTATGTTGATGAGTATGGTTTATTAGACAACACAGGTCAAAAGGTAAATCTTAAATCACCATGTAGTAAAGAAATGTATCCAGAAGAAGGAATATATCTAGAAGAAGATTGGATGTATTTGCAAGCTTCGGGAACGGAATATTTTGTTGTTGGAAAATTGTTATATAGTGGTACTGTTCAGCGTCCAGAAGTATCTCTTTACCAGGGCAATGTAACAAGACCAGAAAAAGACACACGTACTTACAATAACTACTATCAATATCAACTAGACTTTGAGTATATGAGTAATTAAGGACAAAAAATTTCTACCTTTAAGTGCTAGGACCATAAGCTTTGGCCAAGTGGTTAGCAATTCACAAGAAGGGAGTGAGAAATATTATATGTCAAATTTAAAAGGTGCCATTCTGGCCACAGCGTTGTTTGCAGCTGTGGTTTTTCCTTTTCTTCTCATGATGTCTATCGATGCTTTCCAACAACATGCTTTTTTGAAGATGACTGAAGAGGTCACAGAGCTTGTTAAAGAAGAGGGCGGTGTGTCTGAGCATGTTACACAAGTAACTAAACGCTTAAAGAAAAAGGATTTAACGGTGACTTTCTCCAAGCCAGGGCTTGTCAAGTTTGGAGAAGAAATTGTCATAGAATATAATTACGATTATCAAAATGTGCGTGGTAAGAAAACGTTACAGGGTCAGGATAAAGTCGTGATTATGAAGCGTTCTACAGGAAAAAATTGAATTTCTAATACAAGTAAGGTGAGGCCTATGAAAAAGTATCTCAAAAATGTACTGTGGTTATTGTTTTTTGTATGTGTGGCTGCTCTGGCTTATACAAATACGAATTATGAAGATATTGTCCCTCAAAGAGTGGAACATGAAACCAAACACGTTCAGATGTAATTACTACATCCAGGACGTGTTTTTTGTTGGAAATTTAAAGAAAGGAGTTAGGTCTATGAATGAAACAAAATATTTACAACGCTTAGCGCAACCTAGAGGGCTTCTTGTTTTCTCAATTGTTTTTTGGTCAATCATGTTTTTTGTTTCAAATTTTGTGCTGGCATTCCTTCAATCATTACTAGCATCGTTTCAGCAATTCCTGGCAGATCCAAAGAGTGTATCCTTTTCAATCGATTGGCGAAGTTTTTTAGAATTTCAATCGAACTGGATTCCTTTTTATATTGGATTTGCGATTCTAAGCACTATAGGATTTGTGAAATTTATCTATAGAATTCGGTTGAATTTTGTTGATTTGAATAAAGGCCAGCATGGCACAAGTGAATTCGAACAACCACGCGAATTAAAGAAGCAATACAAAATTATCCCTGCAGCAGAAAAAGAATATGACGGTGATGGTGGCGTAATTATTTCAGCGTTACAGGAAAAAGGGCGTCCGTACCGTCTATTAATCGATGAGGGACCTATTCATACGATGGTTATTGGGATTACGAGATCAGGTAAAGGGGAAACTTTTGTTTTTCCTGAAATAGATGTACTAAGCAGAGCCAAAAATAAGCCTTCATTAGTTGTCAACGATCCAAAGGGGGAGCTTGCTGCAGCTAGTTATGACACGCTAATAGCTCGTGGTTATGAAGTACATGTATTTAACTTAATTCAACAATATATGGGAATGGGATTTAATCCATTGCAAGTTGTTATCGATGCGTGGAAATCAGGAAATACGAGTTTGGCCCAACAGTATGCAAATAGCGTAGGGTTCATGTTGTACAATGATCCATCAGCAAAAGATAAGTTTTGGTCCAACTCAGCTCAATCTTTGGTTACTGCAATCATTTTAGCCTTGACCGAAGATGCCCTCCTTACAGGTAAAGAGGATACCATTAATTTATATTCTGTGGCCAATTTCCTTTCGACACTTGGAAGTGATAACAGTGAGGAAGGGGATAACGCATTAGACCAATTTTTCCAAGCAAGAGATGAAATCAATCCGGCTCGAATGATGTATGCCACAAGTAACTTTGCTGCTGGAAATACACGTGCAGGAATTTTCTCTTCAGCGATGGATAAATTGCAAATTTTCACATTAGAGCCTAATGCGAAATTAACAAGTTACAACAGTTTAGATTTAACAGAAATCGGATTTGGTGACAAACCTATTGCTGTCTTTATGGTAACGCCTGACTATGATAAATCAAACCACGTTTTAGCCAGTATTTTTGTGAGCCAATTGTATCGAGTAAATGCTGAAAAGGCTACGATGAGCCCTAGTGGAAAAATGAAACGCCATGTCCATGCTTTACTGGATGAATTCGGGAATATGCCAGTCGTGGATGGTATGGACGGCATGGTTACTGTAGGAGCTGGCCGAGGGTTTAGGTTCCATTTAATTATACAAGCCTATTCTCAAATGAAATCCTTATATGGTGATGACGCAGATACAATCATTGGTAACTGCTCTAACCAAATATATATTTTAACGAAAGATAAAGCGACAGCAGAACAGTTCTCCGCACTCATTGGGACAAAAACTATTACAGATGTAAGTCGTAGTGGGAAACTATTGTCTACAGATAAATCGCATAGCGAATCTGTGAAAGAACGCGCCTTACTCATGCCTGATGAATTAATGCAGTTAAAAGAGGGAGAATCAGTAGTTGTTCGCGCCAATAAACGTCAAGATAATGAGCGAAAGAAAATTGTGCCTAAGCCAATTTTTAATACGGGAGTTACAGCTGCTAAGTTCCGTTGGGAGTATCTAGCAGAGGATTTTGATAATAGTAAATCCATATTATCACTGCCAATCATGTCTAATCAGTACCACAATTTAAAAATGTCAGATATGGTCTTTACTTCTAAAAGTGAAAGGGATCTTTATGTATGCATGTCTTTAGCAATGAGTGCAGCTGAATTTTCTAAATTGACAAGTACCTTGTATCAAGTTTTACGAACAAATGATGATTATGTAGATGAAATTCCAACATGGTCATTTTTACAGTTCTTTAGTTACCTTACCTATGGATCAAGTATTGATTCGGTTGTTGTTGAACGGAGAATTTTTCCAGATTTAAAAAAATATTTACCTAATAAAATTTTGAGAGAATGGACAGATATTCTTCAAGAACAACGTGAAAAAACTATGCAGATTGAAAAGGTAGGAACTCAGGATGAAAAGTTAACTACAATGCAAAAATTGATTATGGAAGGAAGCGAATAAAAGCATGTTTGAACAGGTACAAGAATTAAAAAAACAATATCAAATCATTCCGGCTACCTCCAAAGAATTTGATGGCGATGGTGGTGTAATTATTTCTGCCTTGCAAGAAAAATTTCGTTCTTACCGACTACTGATTGATACTAGGCCAGTTCATACGTTAGTTATTGGATCGGAACGCTCAGGCAAAGGGGAAACCTTTTTATTTCCAATGATTGATGTACAAAGTCGTGCTAAAAATAAGCCATCCTTAGTCATCAATGATGCGAGAGGAGAACTTGCGGCTGCCAGTTATGAAACTTTAGTTGCTCGGGGTTATGATGTTTATGTTTTTAATGTGAGTCAACAATGTACAGAAATGGCTTTAGATTTAACTGATATAGGATTTGGAGATAAACCAATTGCTATTTTTGTGGTTTCATCTGATTGGTCAAGTCGTATGTTAGCGAGTAAGTTTTTGAGTCATCTATATCGTGTCAATGTGGAGAAAGCAATAATGAGCCCTGGTGGTAAAACGAAACGCCTAGTCCATTTTTTATTAGATGATTTAGGTAATATGCCACCAATTGAAGGTATGGCTGAGATGATCGCGGTGAGTGCAAGTAAAGGATTCAGATTCCATTTGATCTTTCAAATAATTTCTCAATTAAAGGGTTTGTATAGAGATGCTGCAGATACGATTATTGGTAACTGTTCCAACCAAATTTATATAGGAATTAAGGATAAAACGACAGCAGATCAACTTTCAGCTTTCATTGGGATGAAAACAATTATAGGAAGTCAAAGTGGTAAAAAAGAACAATCCTTATTAATACCTGAAGATTTAATGTACTTAAAAGATGGTGAGTCAGTGGTTGTTCGGACCAACAAAGGGCTTAAACCGATTTTTAATAGAGGTATTACTGCAGCCAAATTTCGTCATGAGTATTTAGCAAAGGACTTTGATAAAAACAAGTCTATCTTAGCATTAAAATAGAAAAATCTTTTATAGGAGGTATTAGAAGATGTTCAACGAGTTGTTAAAAGAACGGTTACTTGACGCTCATTTGGAGTTCTTTAGAAAAGACAAGAAGAAATTTCTAATCCATCGGATTTTATATGCTGTGGTTGTAACCATGCTTTATGCAATGGTCATAATGATCATTAAAATGCCAATATGGTTAATTGGTTTGCCTGCTGCCTTTTATCTAGGGTGGAAATTTGCCTATTTAAAATTGCTATCAACCAAAAACAATATTGATGTAAAGAATTCCTTTTTGTTTCCGCAGTTCCTGCAAAGTTTCATAGCATTATTGCCTAGTTCAGGAAATGTCTATCAAACATTGAAAACAACATTAAATTATACGCCTGATCCATTAGATAAAGAATTGATCAAACTTATACAAAAAATCGAGAAAGGTAATGATCGAAATGCTTATTTAGCATTTGCAAATTATATAGGTTCTAGTGAGGCTTACATGGTTATGAACATGATTTACCAATTTAGTGAACAAGGCGTAGAAAAGGAGTCCATACAGGAATTAGAGCGATATATCCAAAACCTTCAGGAAAATAAGGTCGATGAATTGATTCAACATAAGATGAATGCAAGCGATAAGTTTGGTTTACTTCCGATCCTTATATCGCTTTTTTTAGTGATTGGATTTGCTGGTGTCATTTTCATGCATTACATGACGAATGTGACAGATGCATTAAATACCATGCCTAAATAAAAAATTATAAAAATATACGGCAAAGGAGGATGGTGAATTGGCTAAAGAAACATTTGAAATTATTGAAGATGTAGCACTTTTACGGACTGCTGATACAGGTTGGACCAGGGAATTAACAAAAGTAAGTTGGTTTCACAAACCAACGACTATCGATATTCGTTGGTGGTCCCCTTTTAAAGAAAAAGCAGGTAAAGGTGTTTCACTCTCAATAGAAGAAGCGCAATTATTGCTTAAAGGTTTACAAAAATGTCTTGAAAATGAATCATGCATAACAGAAAGTCACAATTATTTAGCAGGTATTGAAAAAGAGGAGGTAAATTAGCATGAATGATCTTGAACTTCAAGAAAAAAGGATAAATGAAATATTAGAGAATAGTTTTCTAGGGCCATATCTACAAATCAGCAGTATTACAGATATTAAATTTAATGGTACACAATTACGCATCCAGGACAACGAGGAGGGACGTTATTTAGCAGAAGATCAGCCATCTGAAGATGAAGTGAAAACGTTAGTTAAGCAGATCGCAGATGTTCAAAAATACACATTTACTCATACAGAGCCACAACTTGATACAGAGATTGGCATTTTGCGTATTAGTGCAACACATCGAAGAATTAGTCCAGAAGGAACGACATTAGCTGTTCGTATTTCTCGTCCACGTCTAGCGATTGAATCAATAGCTAATGTCATTACAGGTGATCATGAAGACATCGAGCAATTATTTAAGGTGCTTATGTTAGCCGAAAGCAATATTGTCATTGCAGGACGAACAGGGTCTGGTAAAACAGAATTTCAAAAATTATTGGTAGGCTATACAGCAGATGATGCCAACATTACGCTTATTGAAGATACGCGTGATAGTCATATTAAAACACTCTATCCAGAGAAAGATATTACTAGTTGGAAAACTGTACCTGGTTTATTTGAAATGGCTGATGGGGTTAAAGCAGCTTTACGTAACAATCCAGATTGGACAATCATTGCAGAGACACGCGGAGAAGTATCAGCTGATGTTTTAGATAGTGCGAAAACAGATCATGCGATTATTACAACTCTCCACGCGAAAGGAGCCATGAATATCCCTTCTCGTTTTATTCCCATGATTCGTCAATCACCAGCCTATGCGATTATTGACGATCAATTAATTGGAAATGAACTTGTCGAGTTTTTGAGATGGGGTGTCTATCTACAGGCTGAACGTATACAAGGCAAAACTGAAAGACGACTAAAGGAATTAGTTGAGTATACGGATTTTACTCAGAAGGGTGCAGTAGGAAACTATGTCTACAGGGAAGTGAAGATAAGAGATGCGGAAACAGGGAATTATCGTATTGAAAAACGTTACCATCCTTTATCAGATAAAACATTAGCAGAATTAGAGGATAAAGGATTAATTCATTTAGTGCCGGATATTTTCAAGGTAAAGAAAGAAAAGGAGTAAAATGAATGAGACAAGGTTTAAAAGAAGCTCAGGCCCTATTCCATGGCGCTGATGAGGCTAAAGCAGCTTTGTGTAATAATCCGGATTGGCCAATTATTGCAGAGACACGTGGAGAGGTATCAGCTGATGTTTTAGATAGTGCCAAAACAAATCATGTGATTATTACAACAGTTCACGGGAAAGGAGCCATGAATATCCTTCCTCGCCTTATTCCCATGTTTACTCAGGAGGGTGCGGTAGGTAATCATGTTTATGAAGAAAAAGGAGGGAAATAAATGAGACAAGTTTTAAAAGAAGCACGTGCCCTATTCTTTGGTTGGGAAATCGTGCTTTATTTACTTATATGGTTCTTGGCAAATTATCAGTTTTTCTATCTCATTTCAAAAGATCGCACCGTTAGTATTATTGTTGGTTGTATAGGTGCTCTCTTTTTCTTTTTTGCCTTTACCTTACAAAATCGTCAATTAAAGAAATATCAAATGCATTTAAGCGAGCTCCTAAAGTATGTAACGAACATGATCTTCTTTCTTCAAACAGGTGAAAATGTGCCCCATGCATTTAAAGAAACAAAAGCAACAGTTCATCCGGACATACAAAAAGCTATTGAAGTCAGTATTCAGCAACTAGAAAAAGAGGCCAAGTTGAATACAAATCAGTTTGAAAAATATGATTTTCCAACCTTAGATCAGTTTCATCAAAATTTAAAAATTAAATATGAACATGGTGGTAATCCGGATGACTTATTTAGCCAAATACATAAAAACATGATATTTGAGCTAAAGAAACGTGACGAATTATACCGTAAACGTAAAGGTTTTGCGATGGCTGTATACATGTTATTGGGCATGGTGATGGGTATTTCATTAATGCTGCGTTTTATCGTTGGGGAACTATGGGACACGTTTTTAAACGTTGGCTTTGCTGGTATAGGTGTGTTACTACTAACACAATTGTTTGCTTACTTGAACCTCTACTTTTTACAAAAAAGAAGCATGGATATATCGATTCGTTATTAGAGTGTTCATCATATTAGAGGATTCGCCAAAAATGGTGAGTCCTTTTTGTAAAAAGAAGGGCTACTAATAGTAGCTCCTATATGAGGTGACAAAATGAGCGTTCCAGAAAAAACATCCTTAGTACTATTTAATGTGATCATAAATTTAGCACATGCAGCTTTGTTGTATCTAAGTTTGACTTATTATCAGAAGGGAACAATAGTTGCAGCTGTTATTGGCTTTTTGTTTTTGTTAAGTTTGGTTATTTTTCAATGTCATCAGATCGTTAAATTTGTAGAGCAATGTAATTACAGAAAGGAAGGATGTCAGGAATAACCATCTCTAAATTGTTGTGATTAACAACAAAATGTGTTATAATTATACTAGCAAGTGGGAAAATCATAATTCTAAGTATGGTAATTCCCAAATTACACGTAAAGAGGTTATAGAAGCATTTAAAGGCATGTAACAATAGCTTCAATAGTCCTTCTTGTTAACTTGGTATTCAGATTTAGAAAGTTAAGGAAGGGATGTTATTTGGAGAAGGTATATTTGAGTCAAACTGATATTGGAAGAATGACTGAAAAAGTTGGATGGGGCGATCAACGTAAAATCGCTGTTCTAATCAAAAGAAATCAATTTCCCCCACATGATGTTCGTATCGGTAGTACAAAAGGTTGGAAAAGGGAAACTATTGATAAGTGGTTTAAAGAAGTAGTGGAAAATAGTCTACAGAAAAAATGAAGAATACATTTTGAAGGGAGGCAGGCTGTGTCCTCTTGTGACTGAACTCACAAGTCTAAGTAGCCAAAATTATGAGAAAAAAAACGCATGAAGAAAATATGGAAGAAGTAAAAGCTGTTCTAGCGTTCGAAGGTTTAGAATTAACGCCAGAGTTTGAACAATTAATTCTAATGGAGGCTAAAGGAGAGATTACAACTCCTCAGATGCATGAAATGGCAATGGAGATATTGGACAATGGAAAAGTTCAATCAATCTAAATATTGTTACCCTAATTCAATCGTTTTAATTAATAAATTCAATATTCATGACCAACAAAAATTGGATCAACTAGAAGCACTCTATGTCGGGAAACGTTTAAAAGAGTTGCGAGAAGAGCCACTGTATGGGACTTTTGATTTTTCTCATTTGAAATCTATCCATAGATACATTTTTCAAGATATTTATGACTTTGCCGGAGATATACGGGATGAAAATATATCGAAAGATCATTTTCAATTTGCTAATTCATTGTATATTGACGATCAAGGAAAAACGTTATTCAAGGAATTAAAGAATGAGAATTTTTTAGAAGGTCTCTCAATGGCCGAGTTTTGCAACCGTGCTGCTTATTTCATGGCAGAAATTAATGTATTACACCCGTTTAGAGAAGGCAATGGACGAACTCAAACCGAGTTTATTCGACTTCTGGCAATGAAAAATGGTTTTGAGTTAAATTGGGGCGAAATTGAAAAAGAAGAGTATACAAGAGCTACCATTTTATCTAAATTTGATGACACGAAATTAAGTGAAGTAATCTGTAAATGTATTGCCAATCATGAACCTAACAAAGAAATAATCCACTCGTTTGATAAGGGATTTAAACTACAAGTGCAGCGAATGAAAGGTAAGAATGAAAGACATAATCTAGATCGTTAAATCAGGGATTCGCCAAAAAATGGTGAGTCTTTTTTCATGGAAATCAATTGCTTATTTTAACAGATATGGTATAATATAGTTATAGAAACTTCCTATTTAATAGTTAATCGTTTGAAATATAAATTAAGCAAAAAAATACCATTTGTTGAAGGAGGAAAATGTTATGAGAAACAAATTATTTATGGCGACAATAGCAGCTGCTATTGCTATTCCGGTGATGGTGGCACCTATTCCAAATCATTATGCTGAGGCTGCAGAAACAAAAGGATCTGTAGTATTGGCCAATAATCCATTCAAAGATGTAAAAGTAAATTCTCCGTACTATAAAATTATCCATGAAATGCGCGATACTGGGATCATTCAAGGCTATGAAGATGGCACTTTCCGTCCGGATACAACAATCAGCCGTCAACACGCTGCGGCTTTAGTTAGCCGTGCGCTTAAAATCAATGGTTTAACGCTTGAAAAAACAAAGGAATTTAAGCAGCCAAAGGATTTACGTACAGACAGTCCTTTTTATGATGACATCAAGAGCTTAGTAGAAGCAGGCCTTTTAGAAATGGATAACCAGGGCAATGTGAATCCAAATAAAGCCCTAACTCGCGGTGAAATGGCGAAGATTATTGCTGTCGCTTTCAATCTTGAAGTGAAGGCTGATTATCTGTTTGGAGATGTAAAAGGATCGAAGTACGAGGAATACGTGAAAGCACTATATTCGAATGGCGTAACGACAGGTTATGAGGACTACACGTTTAAATTAAACGGTTCTTTGACGCGTGTTCATTATGTACTATTCATGCACCGAGCTATGAATATAGATGCTGATTTTGTGGCAAAACCAATTCCGACGCCAGAACCAGAACCAAAACCAGATCCTAAACCAACAAGTAAGAGTCCAGTTAAGTACAGCGATTGGAGCTATCAGGATATTAAAACAAAAATTCCTCGTCCGGCTGGATATGTAGCAGGTGAACATGAGAAGAAAAATGCAGAGATTTTTAAAAATCTTATCATAGAAAATGGACATAGAGGCAAGGGAAGCTTTAATATAGAGGAAAAATCTTGGGATTCTTCTTCGTTTACATTTGAAGAAAAACTACGTTTTAATTCCGAATATGCAGGTGTAACTTACGAGGAATATGTCGCAATTATTAATCAAGTGATCAAAACGGGAGAGGTTTATGATGGTGGAACGTTCGCAATGTACTTTAATTACCAGAACGGAATGATTTATGAATCTGGAACCGATCAAAGCAAGTAAAAAAGTTATATTAAAAGACCTTTTCATTTTGAAAGGTCTTTTTTGTATGGTGAAAGGGTGAAAGGATTATGCTAAAACGGACAATTTATATTATTTGTTTGGGGGTTCTATTGTTTTCAAACTTTAACTTTAACGGTATTCAAACAATTGATGTAGCCAATGCTGCTACCAATGTGCCTATTAAAGATACCATAACGCTTACTGTGAAATTTCCTGATACGGTTGGAGAAGGGTTTGGTGTAGAACCTACCGATCCTGAAGAAATTCATCAGATGGTGGATAGTAAAGGTAAAAGTCATCCACAACGTACAGGGTGGGGAGCTATTAAATATGAATGCGTAAGAACAGATACAGATTACATTGCTGGTTATGATTATTATGGAGACCCTATTTGGGATGTCCATACGGTATCGGGATGGAGACAAAAGGAAGACTACAGCACAGAAGATAGCCATGTTCCCCATCAGCCTGCTGAAGTCAAAAAAGAAATCGTGCAACAGTTTGGACAAGACATGTATGATTTAGCTGAAGCAGCTGGTGCTTTATTCTATTATGACGATACAACTCCGGTTCCTGCTCGTTTCCTTACAGGTGACATTGGTGAATATAACAAACGAGTGAATGGTACGACAGGTCGCTATTCGATTTACTATAAAGACTCTACTTATACAGGGCAACATTGCCAGAACGGGGAAAAAGCTTATTTTTATCGAAATAATGATTTCTTTGTCACGGCAACCTTTGATGTGGAGTGGGAAGAGCCTGGAGATAAACAAGGGACAGGGCTAGGGAGAGCTTATTGGGAATTAGAAAGAAAAGATAAAAATGGATTAAGCGAAGTAGCTGTCTACAGTAGCTTTAAAGGAGAATATGATAAGCATGTTGCGGTTCGAAATATTAAGCATACAGTAGACCTCGACACCAAACATGTTGAACAAGAAGGACCTATTGAATTTTATATCAATGCGAAACAAGTACAAAATAAGGACATGCAGTATGCCTTTGAATATGAGTACACCAATAAAAAGATTGGTTGGGTTTGCACAGGGGCAGGAGAAGAACAAAGGTGTCATTGGGATGATCGTCCCGATTGGCGGGCCGTTCAAAAATTTGAGTTGAATGGTTCTATTCCTGTTGATCACCAGCAAGGAAAAGCTGAAAAATCGGACAAATTAGATGATGTTTTAGTGAAAAAATGGGTCGTTGGCAGAGAAGATAAGTATGGCCCATTAAAAGAATCAAAAGCCTATTATGAACAATATAGTCGAGCTGAAGGGAACGAGTGGCAGGATGAGGTAAAGTTAAAAACACAAACTACGTTACCTATGACACCAGGTAAATTTATGTATAGCGTGGAACTACCTTCAGGCAAACATAAAGACGGTGATTTTTACCCACTGAAGAAAACGCAAAGCTCAGGTACCTATCAAGCAGCTGAGTTAGATGAGAGCTTACAAGCTGAATTTGCGGATGGCGTACAGCTGCAACAGAAAGTACTAACGGATAAGGGAATGAAAGCAGAACAACGTCAATTTGAGAGTGAATTTATTTCTGATATGTTTTTCACAGCCTCCGGAACAGGCTTTATGTCAGGCTATAATTATGCAGAGAAAGTGAAGCAAGCTATTAAGAATGATCAAGCCCTACCAAGTTTCTCGCAAGTAGTACAAGAAGGTACAGCTAAAGGGGAAGCCGAGTTTGTTCAATATACAAAGGGTGTGCCTTTTGAGGATGATTGGGTCTTTACGAAATCTGAAGAGGATTTTCCTCACTTACAACGTTATTCTTTACCAGTTACACCGAATTCTGAATTGCTACCAAAAGAAACATACAAAAATCAATTAGAGTTAGTGGATATGGGTCTAAGTGATTTGAGCTTTACATTTGATCAATCCTTTAGCTTTGAACATTTCTTATTCGGTTCAGGGTATGATGATGCCTGGATTATCGAGCAGCCAGAGTCCAGGTTCCCTGTGACAGAATATGAGACTGTGGAGTTGACGCATGAACAAGTAAAAGCACTTGCAGCTGCAGAGCGACAACATTCTAATAATAAAATTCATAACTTCCGTTTTGTGGATCGGACTTTCCCTAATAAAGTGAGGGAAATTAGAGGCGCAAATTAAAGACAACTGTTTAATAAGGATTCACCAAAAATGGTGAGTCCTTTTTATATGTAGAAAATAAGAAGGGAGGATTCGATATGGACGATAATGAAATTATCGAGAAACATAAGATACTTGAATCCATCTTGCATGTGAGTGATGGCTTTCTTTGGCAAGATGTGTTTAGGGCACTTGGAAGTGGCATTGTCTACACTTTAAGCTGGCTAAATCAATTGTTAGAAGGTATAGCGACTAAAATTATCACACTGAACGACTTTTATTCTACGGGCGCAATGGGAGAATTCATGGATAAGGCGCGACCGCTGATATGGATCGTCTTTTTTATTGCTCTAGTAGTCCTGGGCTTTCAATTTATGTTCAATAAAATCGAGAAACGTAATGAAGTTCTCCTTAATATTGTGATGGCTTTATGCTTTATCGTCATCATTCCAGATTTAATGTCGAATACGCAAAAGATAGTTGGTGTCGGGATTGAGCAAATGAATCCTGAAAATGAAACACTCTCTAGTAATATGATTAAAAGTAATGTGGCTGACGTCCTATACTATGCGGAACATGATTTTCAATTTTCGAGTAGTACACGTGGGGACGAAAGTTCACCTCCACGGCCAGCTAATAAAGCAGATAGTTCGATAGGAACTACAGATTATACTTACGCGAATCGTTTTTCTGATTCTTCAGCCTTGCATATCCCTTTCTTGCAGAAATTAGACTTTCATGAAGATGATGGATGGATTTTTAAAGAAGATTGGGTAAAGCAATTAAGTGACGAAACAAAAGAGGTTTTGAAAACAAAATCTGTGTCTACAGGTGTTGGGGACGGTTATCAAGTAGAGGACTTAGAAAAAAATGCAGTTCCTATGACTAAGATAGGTAGGGAAACTTATTATCGTTATCATGTCAATTGGCTGTCTTTGATAGTGTCCTTACTGGTAACATCAATTGCTTTAGGTATTACTGTTCTTAAAATCGGCCGTTCTATTTTTGACCTCGCTTTCCATCAAATTTTTGGTATGTTCATTGCAGCAAGTGATCTTACAGGTGGGCAACGTACGAAAAAGGTACTGGTGGAAATGGTCAATACCTTTGCGGTGATCTTTGTTATGACCGGGCTCCTGCAATTGTTCGTTTTGTTCGTGAATTGGGCAAACGGATTAAAGGTGGAGATTGGTATGTTTGGTGTGATTTTGCTCATGATTGCAGGGGCTTGGGCATTGATTGATGCTCCAGACATTGTTCAACGTATGCTTGGTATCGATGCAGGCTTACGCAATGGATGGCAAGCAATGATGGGTGCATATGCCGGAGGTAAAGCATTGACAGCTGGCGCACAGGCTCTTAAAAATGTGGCAGGAAAAGGTGCTGCTACTGTAGCTGGTGGAGCAAACATGGCGAAGAGAGCTGTTGAAGGAATGCGTACAGAAACACCATCTGAGGCAGGAAAACGTACTTCTGTGCCAGCGATACCAGGTAGTGGCGATGTAAAAGCCATACCGAAATCAGATGAGCAGCATTCAAATTCTACTATGGGAGGTACATCAGAACCTATCCCGTCATCAGGTGAAAGTGATGGAATGAGTGCATATGATCAGATAGCTGCAACCTCCCAAGATTATGAGCCAATCCCGTCTAGTGATAACAGTAACCAGGTGGATATGCCAGGAAGTATAGGAAATGTTCAACCTGGTCAAATACCAAGTCAAGGTGGGAAGGAAAAAGGAAGTTCATCAATCCAACCAAAGCCAGTATCAACAGCAGCTGCTAAACCAGGAACAAATACAAGTGATGTTTCGCAACAAGGTGCTATGCAACGTCAAGAAAGTCAACCTATATCAGGAAGTCCTAATGTTGATTCCTCAATGCAAGGTGTAACTGGTCCAGATGGTGACATACACCAGGGTTCAATTCAGCGACAAGAACATGAGCCAATTCCATTTAGTGGAGCAATCCCATCCGTAGGAATTGCACCAAGTACATCAGGAGTGACAACGCAATCGGGTACAGGAAATGTTCCAGCAGGGCCGAACGTACGTCAAGCAAGTGAAGCAATCCCATCTGTAGGGGTTGCACCACAGCCAAGTACATCAGGAGTGACAACGCCATCCGGTGCAGGAAATGTTCCAACAGGGGCAAATGTACATCAAGTAAGTGAAGCAATCCCATCCGTAGGGGTTGCACCACAGCCAAGTACACCAATAGTGACTCAACCATCGAATTCAGGAAGTGTGCAGCAAGGGCCAGTAGTTTCGACTGGAGGAGGTCAAGGTAGTACTATGCAACCTAATCAAAAGTCTTCTACTATTAATCCTAAAACTTATGGCCATAAACAGACCGTGCATACAAATACAATTCTTGGCGGAAATCCTTCTGTACAACAATTTAAAGAACGTGTGACTCGTGCTGGTAATAGTGGATTTACACTCGGTCAAAATATTCGTCGTATGTCCAATAATATAGGAAAAGTAGGAAAAGGAAAAAAACAAGGGAGTGACCAAGAATAATGTATGATATTCCAAAAGAAATCAAAGCAAAGCCTAAAATTGTCGGCTTAGAAGTAAAGGAGTTAATCATTTTATTGGTTAGCTTTTTTCTTTTTTTCACCGTATTAAAAGATTTAGTACACGGTATTTTGTTTATTCCTTATATATTAATTGCAAGTGGTACATTGTTTTGGATGGTGTTGCCTTCCAGAAATAATCCGCGACTCAAAAACTACATGTCATTGTATTTATATTTCAAGCGAAATAAATACACCTATCATGCAGTAGATGTCAAAAAAATTATGAATGATTATTTATATGGAGAGGGGGATCATCGTGACTAAAGAGAAAATCAAGCCTATTATTGTCCCTACTTATACGGAGGAAAAAGCATCTAAAAAGAGCTTCTTAAAAAAGTTTCCTTATTTTCAAAAGAATAAAACGACAAGGAAAAAGGTTGAAAGAAAATCACATGTTTTACGGAAAACCCCCATGATTATGCCATTTCTAGATATCACTGAAGAGTACATTGTGATGAAAAAAGGCTACTTTATGGATATCTTTCAAATTTCGCCAAATGATTTGCATTCACTAACGGATACCGATATAACAATAAAACTTTTAGAAAAAGCTCGCTTTTACGTAGTTCTGCGTCTCAACATAAAGTTGTCGGGTTAAACTTTCCAGCCAATACAGAAAAGCAAAGGCTTTATTGGGAGAGAAAAAAGGAAAGAACGACAGATCCATTACGGATACGCTTTATCAACCGGAAATTATTTGAGTTAGAATTTATAGCGCGTGAGCGTACAAATCGTGAATTTTTCTTGTTCGTATATGCTGAATCTTCTCAGACTTTAGAGGATGAAAAAAAGCAAGTAGTGAGAGGGATGAGACAATCATTCCCTTTGCAAACTTTATCAAATGAAAAGAAACAAGACATTTTATTTATGATGTCCAATCAAAACTCAAAATTATAAGTATAGGAGGGGGATGATGAACGATGAAGTTATTAGACTCGGTTATGAAGTTTAAGCAGCCGGATAAATCGAAGCGAGAAAAAGAGCATAACCCCACTTTTTTAGCTGCCATACAGCCCCAGGGTGGCATTTTATTTAAAGATAAATATATCCAAAAGGGAGACGGTTATGAGGCCTGTATTCATATATGGGACTATCCAACGGCTGTATCAAAACTATGGTTAGAAAAAATATTTTCCATGCGTGATGTCATTTCAACAATGGATATTGCAACAATGCCTAAAGATGAAACCGTTAGTGCCATTAACAAAAGCATGGTAGAGCAGACAGTACGTTATTCAAGTGGTAAGCAACAGTCTGAAAAAATGGATGCTCAAAATAGTTATCAAGAGTTAGAGAGTCTTTACCAGGGGATTTCGCAGATGGGTGAGGTCGTAAAGCTTGTCGATATTCGCTTATTTGTACATGCCAAAACAATGCATGAATTGGAACAAAAAGTACAAACAGTTGAGACGGATTTAATATCGTATGGGTTTAAGGGAACTGTGTTTCTTAATGAAAGTAGTTGGGAATGGCAGTCCCTTTTTGTGCCTTACGAAGAACAACAAACGTTTCCAAATAAAAGAGAAAGTAAAGGCATACCAGCGCTTTCATTAGCTGCAGGTTTGCCTTTTCATTTTTCAGAGCTTAACGATCCAACAGGAAGTTATTTAGGCACAACATTTAGTGGTGGTAACGTCATTTACGATTTGTTCCATAGGGATAAAAAACGTCGATACTATAATGCTGTTGCGGTTGGGACAATGGGAGCTGGTAAGTCAACATTGCTAAAAAAGCTTTTTACAGACAATTCCTGTCGAGGGAACTTTATTCGGGGATTTGATGTAACAGGTGAATTTGAAACAACAGTCAAAACACAGAACGGCCAATTAATTAGTCTTGACGGTTCGCAAGGTATTATCAATCCTTTGCACATTTATCGTGTAAGAGATGGCTCGGATCAAAAAAGCGAAAAATTAAGTTTTATGCAACATCTTTCAAAATTAGCTACGTTTTATCAATTTTTAACGGTCAACCCTTCGACAGAAGAAATGGAAGAATTTAAGAAAATAACTCGAGAATTTTATCATTCTCTCGGGTTTGAAGATCTTATTGAAACAACAGGCGTGACACAATTGAAAAATGAAGAGTACCCAATTTTCAGTGATTTCTTAGTCCACGTTCGTGATGAGTTATACGAAAATGCTGAAAGACGTATCATTCGACCAGAATTATCTATTGCACGGGCTAATCGATTAGAAAAAATTGAATTAGTCATCGATAACTTGGTGAACACATATGGCCATTTATTTAACGGCCATACCACGTTACCAGCATTTACGGACGAACAAATCATTATGTTCTCTATTAGAAATCTCACAAGATTATCAAAGAATATATTTAATGCACAAATGTTCAGCGCACTTTCACTGATTTGGGATAACCTTATTCAAATTGGAGCTCCCCAATTAAAGGCTATCTATGAAGACCCTAATTTTAATGAAGATGATGCCTTACGATTTGTAATCTTTATAGACGAGTCTCACCGCATAGTCAATGCAGAAAATGTGCTGGCCGTTGATTACTTAATAGAATTCGAACGGGAAGCTCGTAAATATCTTGGTGGATTGGTATTTGCAACACAATCCATTCGCGATGTTGTGCCAGAGCATGCGGATTCAGAAGTTGTGTCGAAGATTCGTACCTTATTTGAACTAACACAATACAAATTTATTATGCAGCAAGATTCAAATACATTAGATGCCATGCGGACTATTTTTGAAGGACAAATAAGCGAAAGTGAGTTGGCTCAAATACCTCAATTACAACAAGGAGATTGTTTATTGTCGATTAGCGGTGTTGGCAACTTGATGTTTTCAGTAGAAGCATCTGAGGAAGAATTAGCTATCTTTAGAGGAGGTATGTAATGTGGAACGTTCAACAAAGTCGAAATTCATTTTGGTCGTATTCATTGGTTTAGTCATGTTAGCATTCATGATAAAAATGTTCTTTTATGATGGGAAAGATAAAAATAATACTGGATTTGATGGAGAAAAAGAATATAGCTACACAGATCCTATAGAGGAAGAGAAACCAAATTCAGAGGACGAAATCATTAAAGACCAACAAGTACCTGTGGGAAATACCGAAATTGATTATAACGCAGAATACGAGACAAAATTCGGTGAAGAAAAGGTGCAAAAAGCGAAGAAGATAGCAGAAAAGGTCATGCAATCTTGGCTAGAAAATGATACAGACATGGAGATGTGGAAGGAAATTTCTACAGCTCCATTTTTAATTGTCGTGGAAAATGAAGTACTGGCTCCGAAGGATCAGCTAACAAGAAAGGTACAGTCACAGGAAGTATCTTCTACAGAGGCATCAGGAGATCGAGATATACGATTTATGATCTATGCAACATGGGATGTGCTGTCTGCAGGCAAGAAAGTTAGAGAACAGTCCAATATGTACAAGTTAACTTTAACACTTTCAGAGTCTGGAGAGTGGGTTGTAAAAGAGTTGAGTCGTGTATGAAGCAACTAATAAATTTTATTGGAAAGCAGGTAGGTAAGAAGGTTTTGCTATGGATTGGAGGCTCGTTAGGGCTTTCATTCTTTGCAATTGTAGGTGTCATTTTGCTGGCGATCATCATCATTATTGGTGCCGTTGGAGGCTCAGGTAGCAACCGTACACCGATAGGAGGAAATGGTTTATCCTCTTGTTCCGTGACTGGAGAAATCGATGAAGCTAGTTGGAATGCTGCCTTTTCAAATGCAGGTGCTTTTACTGGAAAAGGTGATTTATTTATTGAACTTGCACGACTAAATGGTATTGATCCTGTCTTGGCTGCAGCCATTGCTTTTCACGAAACAGGTCGAGGGACATCGAATGCGGTGGTGAATAAAAACAATCCAGGAGGCATCATGGACCCGGCCACAGGTTGGTCTAAGTTAATGCATTTTTCCTCTTTAGAGGAAGGTTTGTCATACACAATGGCGAATTTAAAGCGTCGAATTATCGATGACGGACTCTCAACAATTGAATCATTAGGAAGCGTTTATGCACCCATCGGGGCAGCAAATGATCCGAACGGATTGAATGCACATTGGGTTCCAACGGTCACTAAATTTGCTAGTGAATTGGGTGGCTTAACTATGAATTGTTCTCCTATGGGTTCACAAATTGTTGGAAATGATGCTTTTAAAACGATTTTAAACGAGATGTTAAAGTATGAAGGTTGGTCCTATGTTTGGAGTGGCTACAATCCAAATATGGGCTTTGATTGTTCCGGATTAATGCAATGGTCATACGCCAAAGTTGGTATCAAGCTGCCACGTACAGCCTATACACAATACCAATTTGCTCAACCAATTACACGGGACCAATTGCAACCAGGCGACTTAATTTTCTTTAAAAGTGCTAATTACGCACCAGTTACACACGTTGGGATGTATGTAGGTTCCGGAAAAATGTTTAACTCACAAAATGATGGAGTACGTTATGATGACGCGTTAACTGGTTATTGGGGTTCAGTCATTGTGGGCTATGGAAGAGTGGCCGATTTCTCTGAATAAAGGAGGGCGTTAACTTGTGAAACTAAAAATAAATAAAGGCAGAGAAAATAAGTTTTATGTAACTTTGATGGTGTTTGTGATCATTAGTTTTTTGATTATTTTTACATCGAAATTGTGGATGTATGATGATAATCCTATTAAACAAAGCCCTTTTAATAAAGACATATTAGGTTTAGAACAAACCACATTAATTTTAAAAAAGTGGCATTTTAACCCTGAAAAAGGGTTCATGGAAGTTTTTCTGGAAACACGGCACACAGGTTCAGATAACGTTAGACCTACATTTGCCTTTGCGGCCAAAGCGTCTAAAACATTGGAGTCCTACCCTGTGAAAATTATCTACCAAAAAGATAATCAATTCGTTCTTCATATTTCAGAAGTGCCTCAAAACTATACGGTTATTGGTTTGTTTGTAAAGGAAATTCGTGATCAGAAGATACTAGAAAGTGAGGCAAGAGACAAGTTATTCGCTGAAAAAGGAGCAGTTGATTCTTCGTCTACTTTAGATTTGCCACAGCCCAAAGAAAAAATTATTGTTGGTGATTATCGAAAAATAAGTGCAGATAAAAACTTGAAAGAAATGGCACAAGTCGTTTATGAAGAAGAGTTTATTGCACTTGAAATTGAACAGATTGTTAAAAAGATTAATACGTTGGAAAAGGAACAGATTCCATTACAAGATGACATTATTGCATCGATTCAAAATGAAATGAAGCAACTTGAAAGTGAACTAGTGTATAAGACGGAGGATGAAAAACAAGAGGTACGTCTCCAGCTTGTAAAGAAAAAAACAGCTATTGAAAACGTAAATGAGAAAAAAGAAGAATATAAAAATAGGTTACTTGAAATGCAAAATAAGAAAAAGAAGTTGCAAGAAAAAATTGAAATGATTCGCTCCGGTGGAATGAAAAAAGATGCTGCTGAAGATGAATCAGTCTAGACGTAACCTGGTTATTATGAGTGGTAAATAGCTAGATTTTAGTGAAAAAGCGTAGGAAGAAAACAGGAAGAACGTAACAAATTTTATTTAGAAAAAAGGAGATAAGGGGAAGAAAACAGGAAGAATCCAACTTTTTTATGGGGACACCGAAATACTAGGCTCTGCCTAGTCTATCACGCCATGTGATAGCAGATTTCCCTTATGCTCTTTCTCTCAATAGCCTGCGGTTTGCAGGTTATTTTCAGTTTCGCCTCTTTTAGAGGCGAAACTCTCTGTGCCCTGGTGATTTTGAAGTAAAGGAGAGATCGTACAATGGCTGAAATAAAAGCACGTGTCGATCCAGCAATCAAGAAAAAAATAGCAAGCATGGCCAAAAAAAAGAAGATGACACAAAATGCTTTTATCAATCTTCATTTGGAACGAATAACGACTCCAAATTTATTTCAAGAAGAAAAAAATCGCTTTGAAGAAATGTTGGGGATGCATATAGAGGTGTTTGCGACATTTGCAAAATCGAATGAAGAGTTGCTGAAGAAAATTACTTCAATTGAGGGTGTATTAAATCGCGAAGTGCAAAAAGTTATTGAGCAAGAGGTGAACGAATAATGGGGGATATATTAGTTCGAGATGTCGATGATTTAGCAATAAGCAAAATAGAAGAAGCTGCTAAAAAAGAAAAGGTGTCACGCCAGGTTTATTTAAAATCATTGCTTGAACGAGTTGCCTACTACGATGCGTTCATAGAAGAACGGGATCGCTTTGAAAAAGTTGTAATGGCTTCTCAAAAACAAATGGAACAATATTTACTACAACAAAGTGAACTATATAAAAGTGTATCGCGAATTGAATCCATGCTGTACTTACTATTAGATAGTGATGCAGAAGAAATAAATCAACAGCTGACAGAATTAATAGGTAAGGGAGTGAAGTGAAGTGACAGGTACGAAAAAGAAAAAAAACTTCTGGTTAACGGATTCTACAATACTAAAACTTGAACAGTTAGCAACTGATAAAAATTTAACACTTGGTGGTGTTATAGAGTACCTAATTGAGACTCTTTTTGCTCATGAAACTTCTCAAAATCAAGCACTTTTAACAGAAGTAGAAGCAATGATGCAAAAACATTTACAAAGCATATTGGAGCCACTTACAGACGACTTAAAGCGAGTACGTGTAACAGGTAATGTTATTGATCGTAATACTCAAATGATGCTTGAATTTTGGAATCACTATTTTATTATGACAGATGCAAAACAATTAGGTTCTACAGATAAATATAAAACAGTGCCTTTTGAAGAAGCTGAGGAAGTAATTAAGGATCGTATTGCTCATAATCGTCAAAAGAAAATAGATCGAGAGACAAAAAGAGCTTTGTCAGATAATCAAGATTCTTAACGGATAGAAGGAGATTAATATGAATAGTTCTCCTGGTGTTATTTTAAAAAGTCGATTTGTAATGCCATCAAGCGATGAGTATCAGGATTTTATTAGTTATATTGATCGCGATGCTGCGAAAGTAAACGAGAAGATTGTTTTTGAAGAAAATGATTCTTTCTCTGTTTTTTATCAGTATATGGACTATATGGGAGATGAAAAAAAGCAAGGTGCTTTGTTTTCTTCTACTGAAGATATTATCAATGCGGAACAAAAAAACTCATTAAAAGATTTGTTTCAACAGGCACAAGAAAATGGTTCACCACTTTGGCAAGACGTGATTAGTTTCGATAACACCTGGCTACAAAAGTATGGACTAATGGATGAAAGTGGACAAGTTAATGAAGTCCAAATGAAAAATACTGTGCGCGCTGCAGTAAACGAAATGTTAAAAGCAGAAAATATGATGGATAGTGCGGTATGGTCTGCAGCTATCCATTACAACACGGATAATCTTCATGTTCATATTGCTACAGTAGAGCCAATACCTACACGGGTTAAAAAGTGGACAAAGAATTTGGAAACTGGTAAATGGGAAGAGCAAGTTCGGGCCAAACGTAAACAAAGTTCACTGGATAAAATGAAGTCGAAAGTGGCCAACCTTATAATGGATCGCACAAAAGAACTTAATCTTGTTACCGATTTGATTCGGGGTAGTGTGAATTTAAAAAAAGAAAAGGGAATCGATTTATCTACACACCGCCAAACAAAAAAAATATTTCGAAAAGCACTTCAACAATTACCTTCAGATCGTTCTCAATGGAGGTACGGCTATCAGTCTATCGATGAGGCAAGACCGTATATTGATCAAATCGTTGATATTTATTTAGAACGTTACTATAAAAATGAAATGAAAGAGCTTGATATACTTCTGGATGAAGAAGTTGAAGTTATGAGGGAAAAGTACGGTGAGGGCAGCAAGTATCAAAACTATAAGCAGACCAAACTAGATGATTTGAAAAAACGTATGGGAAATGCCGTTTTAACTGAAATGCGCGATTATCAAAAAGAAGCTGATCATCGTTTGTATGAACTATCTAAATCTCAAAGGAAGTATCAAGCTCCTATGTATCGTCAAAATTTACAGGTTTCTAAACGGTTAAATCATGCATTAAACAACTTGAATTATCGATTACGAAAAACGTACCACGACTTTAAAAAGGAACGAAATTTGGATGAATTTGACCGCATGTTAGATGGCTATGATCGTTAAAGGAGGTTGCTGAATGATCTATCAAGTTAAGTGTGAACTATGCAATAAAGTTCTTGATGTAGTAAAAGAACCCTATCATGGGGCAAAGTGTATGTCGTGCATTGAAAATAACTTGGATAAAAAGGATGGGGAAAAATGAACAACATTGTATATGCATTTATCAAAGAGTTAAAAGAACAACATGTTACGCTTCGAATAAATACTATAGAAGAAACTGTGAAGCTAACTGAGGAAAATCGACAATTTATCTTTGGGGCAATTCAACAAGGGACATTCATTGTGCCATACAATCAAGAGAGTCATGAAATTGTTATGGATACCTCGTTGCTTGAATATTTTCCTGAAGCAGAACGACAGGAATTAACTGACGCCCATTTAGTACCAGAAGATTTATAAAGGAGTAGATATTATGGTGACTGCACGTAAGAAATATACAGCAAAAACAGCAGAAGAAAAGCAAAAAGAAATAGAAGAATTGTCAGAGAAAATGACCAATCAACTTAGCTCCTATTTTGTATCTGAGGAAGCTCTAAAAGAACATCTAGCTTTTATGTCAATTTTCTATAATTATTCCTTGCGTAATGCGACTTTGATTCAAAGTCAGTTCATGGGTGCTAGTGCTGTTGGTTCATTTAAGTTTTGGAAGGACAAGGGTGTTTCTGTTAAAAAAGGTGAAAAGGGAATTAAAATATTTGTACCTACACCGGTCACATATTTTAATCGTG
Organism: Lysinibacillus fusiformis; assembly: GCF_003049525.1. Taxonomy (GTDB): domain Bacteria; phylum Bacillota; class Bacilli; order Bacillales_A; family Planococcaceae; genus Lysinibacillus; species Lysinibacillus fusiformis. The sequence continues at coordinate 763,119 of NZ_PYWL01000002.1, forward strand.
ATGGAGAGTGGATACAACTTCAATACGCTGATCCAAGAGAAAAAATACAAATTGAAAATGGGAAATTAGAGACTAAAAAAAAGCTATTTTTCGATATTGGGCACGTATTTGAATATACCCAAACAGATGCAAGAGAGAAAGGGATGCCTGTCTCTGAAATATTTGGCCAGTACTATCAGGATGGAGTCATAGATAATGAAGATGAAATGTTAGTAGCGTTACATAAAGTCTCTGAAAATGTCGGATTTGAAATATTACCAATACCTCCGCGTGAATTAGGAGTGGCGAAAGGTGTTGCTTTTCCAAACGAAAAAATAATTGCCCTTAACCCAAGAAATACTGCCTATGAGAATGTCACAACGTTACTTCATGAATTAGCACACGCTAGACTGCATACACCTGATGTTCGAGATAGCTTTACTAAAGCAGAACGTGAATTCCAAGCAGAGATGGTATCGTATGTCGTGGCCAGCCGATACGGAATAGACACCGAAAATTTTAGCCTTTCTTATTTGGCCGGATGGACACAACAAGGGAAAGAATTAAAAGATAAAGAAATGTTACTGAATGGAGTGAGGACAGCAGCGAGTGAATTTATTGAAACAATCGATAATCATTTTTCAGAAATTCAACGTTCAAAAGAGAACGAATTAATGCAGCCAACGCAGCTGCTATTGATGGAGTACGGGGCTTTATCGAATGCCAGCTTGCGTACAATTGAGACTGAGGACTTAAAAGAAATCATTCATGACATAATCACTAATAAAGTCGAGCAATTGCAACATCCAGCATTTAAGCAGGAATTGGATCAACTTAGAAATGTCAGTGAAAATTTACTTACCTTTGAGCAAGTAAATAAGGATTTTATCCAGTTGTTTAATGATACGTTTAAAGATAATTTTGCGCTCATTAATCAACAAGAAATGACTAATCCGAAGATTCTAATCCAATGGTCTGAAAGTGAACTAATGTCTAATGAATTAATGGGATTTGCTGAAGGAAATGATCGTATGGCCAAGCTTGAAAAGGAAGTATTTTTTGATAAAGAAAAGGCCTATAGTTATCTCGAAACTCGATACCATGTATTGATTCCAAACGGAGATACAGTCGATTTAATTAATCCAGATCGATTAGATATAGGGAATGGAGAGTACAAGAGTCCGTATGAACAACTAATTGCAGAAAATAAACTTACTGATATGCAACATCACGAAATTTTAAGGGAGCTTGCTTTGTATACACATGAAAAGCAACAAGCTATAAATACAAAATCAAAGAGAAAAAATCTCGAATATGTACGTTAAGGAAGCGCAGTCAATCGACTAGCGTTATTTTTATTGAAAAAATTAAAAAGAGGCTTGCACCTTCAAGCCTCTTGAAAATTATGTAAGAGAACGCTTGTTCTCCTGATTTTATTATAATATGTCGGGAGGAAAAAAGATATGAACATTAACAAAAATACTATTTACAATATGGACTGCCTAGAGGGTATGCAGTATATACCTGATAAATCAGTTGATATGATTCTTTGTGATCTTCCCTACGGAACTACAAATTGTAAGTGGGACACAATCATTCCCTTTGATCTACTGTGGGGACAGTATCAAAGAATAATTAAAGACAACGGAGCAATTGTATTAACAGCAAGCCAGCCATTCACTAGTAAATTAATTATGTCCAATCTCAAAATGTTCAGATATGAATGGATTTGGAAGAAAGGGAAGCACACAACAGGATTCCAAAATGCTAATAAGATGCCACTTAAAAATCACGAAAATGTATGTATCTTTTATAAAAAGCTGCCGACATACAACCCACAAGGTGTTGAATTTGTTAAGCCTAAAGTAGTTATAAGAAATTCACCTAAGATGCAGGTTCTAGGGAAAAGTAATGAAACCCTTACCAATAAACCATATGTTGTTAAAAAGAAGAATTTCCCTAAGTCTGTTGTTGATTTCCACGTGACAGCAAAACTTGGCACCCGACACAAAAACCATTATCACTATTTGAGTATCTTATCCTAACTTACACGAATCCAGGTGACACAGTGTTAGATAACTGCATGGGAGCATTTACTACAGCTATAGCGTGTGACAATATAAAACGTTCCTGGATTGGTTTTGAGTTGGGTTCAGAATACTGTGAAGGGGGGAGAGAACGAGTAAACGAAAATAGGCAAAAGTTAGGTTTAAAACCAGTTGAAATTTTGTTCTAAAAAAGTGAAAAGAAATATTTAATTTTATAGTGATCAGGACTCATCAAAATTGGTGAGTCATAGCAGTTAAACGACTATTTCATTTTATAGAGGGAGATATGTGTATGACTGAAAAAATAAAAATGATTGCGGTAATAGAAGTTGATGAATATATAGCGAAAGATAACAACTACAACATTGAAGAGGAGTTCAAATGGCTAGTAGATAGCGGTATATCTTTAAGGAATCTTGTGAATGTTCCTTCTGATTTTGATATTAGTGATTATCTGCAGCAAGAAAATAAATCAATGAAAGCGCAAAAAACAATCAGAAATCAAGGTAATGGATTTTATGAACGTTAGTGTTAAAGCTTTTTGTTAACGCAGGCAAGATTTTAAAATTTATCAAAGTTAAGGATTCACCAAAAATGGTGAGTCCTTTTTCTTATCAAAAAGGAGCGAGAAAGTAACATGGCAATTTTAACCCCCCTGAAGAAGTTGAATGAGTGGTTCTTGATATTAGCAATGCTTTATTTGAGTATCGATGGAATGTGTGTTTTAACAACTATTATTAGTGATAATGGTGGGAAAGAACGTGAAATTGTCGAGGGTCTTATGAGTACTTTATTTACGATCTCCTTAGCAGTGTCACTAGGTTTTAAATTTGCGTTGCGTATGTCTAAAACCTTATTAGAATACTTCGTCCGTGGTTTATCTTTTTATACATTGTTAGGGTTATCGTTTTTAGGAAACGAGGAACGTACAACATTAATAATTGTAATTTACCTTACTTTAAATATTGTCCTATTCGTAGTACAGAAATTAATTCTTCGTAAAAATTTGAAACAGCATAATTTGATTGGTTAAGGGAGGAGTATGAAATGATTTACGAGATTTCAACACACTATAGCAGCGAAAAAGAAAATAAAAATTCTGTTTTTGTAGAAACGAGCATGGGACTTGAATTGTTCGTTAAAACCATAGCTGCTATTAACTTTAAATATGAAGAATTAGTGGATTTTTCGGATTTTATAGATAAACAGCACTTAGTTAAAATTATGGAGAGATTTTTTGGTGTTCGAGATAAAACACAAGAATATCAGGAAAATGCTCTTTCGAGTTGTTCAAAAAAACATGTATGGAAACTGGGTACGTCTTTTAAAGTCTCTGAAGATGAAAAGAATCTAATTACACGAGTCGATTTGTATTCAGCAAGAGAGTCAAATTGTGGTAAGGATTATGAAAAATTTATGAAAGATTATTTGCCTAATTCTATCGAATTCAAGTTAGAGAAGTTGTTCCAAAAGGAAAAAATGAATCTAAATAAAAAGGTGGTCATTAAAATGAAAACAGTTATTTTAGCAGAAAAACCCCCACAAGCGAAAGCTTATGCCGAGGCTTTTGAGGTAGCAAAAAGGGAAAAAACACATATTGAATTAAAGCCCTGCAGCACGTTTCCACACGGTGCAACTATTACATGGGGTATTGGGCATTTAGTGGGATTAAAAATGCCTGGTGAATATAAAGAGGAATGGAAAAAATGGGATATTAAAAATTTACCGATCTTTCCAGACGTATTTGAATATAAAGTTTCCCAGGGTAAAATAAATCAATTTAATGCAGTAAAGAAGTTAATTAATAACGCTGATGTAGTGATAAATGCATGTGACGTAGATCGGGAAGGCAGTAATATATTCTATTCAACATTTAACATGACCGGTGCCAAAAATAAAACGATTAAACGGCTCTGGATTACCTCTCTAGAAGTAGACGCAATTGTAAAAGGCTTTCAATCGTTACAATCGAACGAAAAAGATTTATTGATGTACAAAGAAGCAAAAACTCGTCAAATATCAGATTGGCTTGTAGGCATGAACGCTAGTCCTTTGTATAGTTTGCTTTTACAAAATAAAGGTCTTAATGCAAGTTTAAGCATAGGCCGTGTTCAATCCCCATTAGTTTATTTGATCTACCAGCACCAAAAAGATATTGAAAACTTTGTATCTAAGCCATTTTTTGAATTAGTTGGCCATTTTAAATCAACAAAAGGTCCATATTCAGGTAAGGCCAGGATTAAGACAGAAACACTAAAGGAATTAACTTCACTTTTAGAAGAAAAAAGCCTGGTATTAGATAAAGAAGTTACAGGTAAAGTTTTAGAATTAGAGACGAAAGAGAAACATACAAAATCACCAAGACTGCACTCTTTATCAACATTACAGAAGTTGGCCAATAAAAAATGGAAGTACAGCCCTTCAAAAGTGTTAGAAATAATGCAGTCTTTGTATGAGAAAAAACTTGTCACTTATCCTCGTACAAGTATAAATTTCATTACTGAAAATGAATTTGTTTATTTGGCTAACAATGTTGAAAAATATATGCAGTTAATAAATGTTGATTTTACCCCTAATAAAATTGCTGATAAACGATATGTAGATGGAGCAAAAGTTCAAGAGCACTATGCTATCATACCGACTAAGACAATACCTAGTGCTAATACATTAAACAGTTTAACCGTTGAAGAAAAAGATATTTATGATGAAGTTTTGCGTAACACACTTGCTATGTTCCATAGTGACTATTTGTATGAGGAAACGAAAATTGTCACAGCTGTAAATGATATAAAATTTGAAACTGTTGGAAAGGTAGAAATTGAAAAAGGCTGGAAATCTTTATTTGTACATTCAGATGATGAAGAACATGTGAAAAATGACAGCAATAAGGTACTTCCTAGCGTCTCAAAAGATGAAGGAGTATTAAGTATCCTTCAAAGCAAAGAAGGGCATACAACGCCCCCTAAGCCCTATACAGAGGGGGATTTAATTGGAATTATGAAAACAGCTGGAAAAACAGTTGATAATGAAACGGATAAAGAGATCTTAAATGAGGTAGAGGGATTGGGTACTGATGCTACTCGTTCTGGAATCATAGATAAAATTAAGGAAAATGGCTACATTGAAGTGAAGAAAAATATTGTATCAGTAACTAATAAAGGGGAAATTTTGTGTGAATCGATTAAAGGTACTTTACTTTCAAGTCCTATAATGACTGCCAAGTGGGAAAGTAAACTAAAAAAGATTGGCGAAGGTCAAGGTTCTCAGGATGAATTTCTGCAAAATATTAAAAATTTTATAGTTGGTATTATTGAAGATGCCCCTCAAAAAATTGAGATAGGAAAAATTCCGCTAGCAGCTGAAGAACAACAAAATGCTCAATTTGTCGGGGAATGTCCGAAATGCGGTAATGGAATTATAGAGAAAAAAGGTTTCTTTGGATGTTCAAAATACCCTGGGTGTAAGTTTACCTTATCTGATAATTTCCGTAAGAAAAAATTGACGAAAACAAATATTAAGGAATTATTGGATGGGAAAGAAACTACAGTCAGGGGTATAAAAAAAGCTGATAAAAATACCTATAATGCAGTTGTTAAATTGAATGAAAAAGGCTTTATTGATTTTGTTTCATTTGCAAAATAAGAGTAAAAGGTTGTCTACATAAATAATTAGTAGACAACCTTTTTATTTCAACTTCACGCAAGCAATAAAAGGTGCTAAGGAGATAAAAATATGAATGAGTGAATAGGCATTTACCTATGAGAAATGTCTTGCAAGGAATAGGATAAAGAAGTGGCATGAGCAACCACTAGAGTTATTGGAACACATTTTTAAACCCCTTATACAAAGACCACTTTAATGGGGTCTTTGGTTTTTTATATTAATAAAATAACTAATTTAGAATATATAGTATAATTGTCTATTTCTATTGCCCTTCTTTGAATAGTGTAGTAAAAACAGGGAGGGATTGTAAAAATGGGATGTAGAAATTGTAATAAGGCTTGGAATCACCATCATGTCAACAATTTGTGCAGTTGTGAAAAAAATCAGTGTTTCTTCAGATTCAAAGCACCATGTATACCAGATATGAATGGGGTAATTCCACCACCACCAATTAATAACGCTAGAGTGTGTGAAATATATTTAGCATCAGATGAATCAATAGGTAATGGTCAATATTTAGGATTAGGTACCGCGTCTGCTTTATTCCCAAGGAATACGGTTGTTATACCAGAAAATGCAATTATAACTGGATTAGTTTTAAATGTACGTGATAATACATTAACAGCAGCTGATACAGTAACAGCTGAAGTAGTTATAAGTAGAAGTTGTGGTTTTACTGACCCGATTTCAACAGGTGTTATTGCTTCTGTAACTGGTCCTAATAATGATGCAACTCCTAATTGTTGTGGTTCAACAGCAGCTAACTATGCTATAAATAAATGCGACTTACTATCTGTAAGAATTGTCACTGGTGATGGGGCGCTTCCATTTGGAGCAGCAGTAACAGTAATGTATGTAATACCTTAATAAGATCAATTAAGTCTCTTCTTAAATGTACTGCACCCTAAAAGTTAGACACGGTTATTTCATTAAGGCAGCTTGGGTAAACTGAGTTCGATATTGTACCGGACTCAGTTTTAATTTTGCCTTAATTCGTTTCGTGTTGTAATACGTTATATAGTTCTCAAGTACCGATTTAAAAGCCAAATAAGTCAATCAAGTCCTCTTTTGCCTCTGTTGCTAAACTATCATTTTATTTTAAACAATACAAACTATTTTATTTTTTGATCTCCAGTTATCAATTTCTTAGATTCACATAGATTACAACTTCTACCTCTTGTTGATGGAAATTTATGGAACCGGACAGTCAATACTAATTTGAGATTTGATAGATTGTGCGACTTTTTATTAATATAGTTTTGGAAATCGTGCTTTCCTGATAATAGGTTTAGTTTTTTTGTAGATTTGTGTGAAGATGTCACATGTGATATTTTGGTAAAAAATTGGAATAAATATGAAAAAAAGACTCTAGCATTGATAGCCATCACTTCGATAGGTACTTCGATGGCGATGATATATAATTAATAACCATTTTAAATAAAAATTTACAATTAAAATTCACATTTTAACACTAATTATTTGTTAATTTTTTCCAAATTATAAACTAAACATTAGAAAGATACTTCATTAGGCTTATTTTTTTGATTTCATCCACATGGCAAAGAGTGAAAATGAGCAAGTTGTTCAGTCAGGGGTTCATCAGAAGAGAAAGTGTGGAGGTTATTCAATTTTATAGAAAAACAATTGTTAAAAAACAAGAGTGAACTGAATACTCAAGCAGCATTAGTTTTTAATGCTGCTCATTCGTACGTGTATAGAGATAGATACCTTCTAAATTATGGATCATAGTTAGTTGACCTTGCATAAAGTTGATCTGAAGTTGGCTGACTGCTTTACTCGGTGAAAAAGATGATGGAACATATTCTCTTCAAGTTGGGGAAATGGAACGCTTTCGCACACTAATATACAATCACTTCAACGTAAGCAACAACTAATATACAATTGCTGGTATTAATACAGGACCAATTCTATCTACACTCTGGATAGGTTGTCTATATCTTTCAGGTCCAAATGATGGATTAGTCAAAGTGGCAGGTACTAAATTCCCTTCAGGAATACATTTATTTAACGATATCTCACTTGACTATGACAATATTGAAAGGGATCTGTGGTATTTTCTAGATTGGAACATTACCTACAGTCTGCTTCTATTGATCGTATCATTATTAACATTTCTCAATCTGATATGATTCAAGAGTTTAATGTTTCTCAGTATTTTCATGCAGGAAATTCACAGTTGCCAAAAGATGTTTCACTTTATTTTTTGTAGATACCCCACTCGATAATGTTACATTTGAACAGGATTAACTATTTAAGATAGTTGGTATCTCCTTTATGGAAAAATATATCAAAAAGATAAATAGACTTATACAAAAACAGAACTTGAAAACATATATCATCAACGGTTGAATCGGGTTGTTGGTAGTAGCCTATCCAAATCCAATAAAACTGAAGGGAAATCATTGTTGGTATTTTGTTTATGTAATAGAGTTCAAGCCCTTTTATAGCGAATCTGTTTTTGCATTATACCTTTGATATATGGATGGCTCCAACAAATCAAATCCTGAAAGCATCATTTGACCAATGAAGCCATATTGCAAGCAACAACAGAAATCATAGAGATTCTAGCTAAACTAAATCTAAGAATGAGAGACTTTAAAATAAGAATTATATCCTGAGAAAACACGACTATTTAGTCTAAGGATAGACATTCAAATATCACTCATAGAGTTTGAGTAAATTTCGAGTGTGTCTTCAATATTCAATAATCTTTTTCTCGAAATGAAACTAGTAGGTACTTTGTTAGATCACTGTATATTCTCAATTATGTAATATAGTGTAATCTTATTGGAGGTATTAAAGTGTACGTTACTCCTGAACTCTTCAGTGACCTTCCATGCTTACTGCAAATCATTAACCCATCGGGTCCCAGATTGCTTAACATCAAAGTTACTCCATTAAAAACTTCATAATTACATAAAAAAATGTGTCATTTGATGAAGAATTTTATTTTCTTACTTCTCTAATTAAGTATTATCACGTTTATTTCAATATTATTTATAATAAAAAGTATGAAAAAGTAAGAAAATAACCATATTATGAGCCTCTTTCGAGTATATTTATGGACAAGTTGTAAAATAATGTGAAATCTCATAACCTATTAATAAATAAATTATTAGGATGTGATTCTAGAATGAAAAGAAAATATGTATCTAGTGGATTAATAATTGTTACTTTATTAGGTAGTGGTCTTATTCCTAATATTGTCAATGCTGCTGAAGTTCAAGAGCATAAAAATAATATTCTAAATATGGAAAACACAGGTCAACAAGGAGTGATTCAAAATATTGATGACACAATTGATAACATGATAGCTTCGATTCCACCCATAGCTGGTTTTAGACCATATCTTCGTACTCCTGTATTCGGTGAAGATATTGAATACTCTGGAATAAATTTCAAACAAAATAATGTTACAAATGTGGTACCTATATTTATAGGAGAAAATACTTTTGTAAATAATTCAGAGTTAGAACAGACATTTAATACTACTTCTTTTAGTGAATCAATTACCAAAAGTACATCCACTTCCATACAAAGTGGATTTAAATCAGCCATTACTACAAAAGGCAAAGTTGGTATTCCTTTTGTAGCAGAGGGTGAAGTATCTGCAACCCTTGAATTTAATTTGTCCAGTACAATTACTGATACAATTAGTACAACAACTACCATCACTGCCAATTCACAAGCTGTTAAAGTTCCACCAAATAAAATATACAAAGCTGAAGTATATTTTGAAAAGAAGTCAACTTCAGGTACTGTAGAAATTTACGCTGATGTTTTTACTAGTGTAAGGTTGTTAAATGATGGAACGATTTATAGTATTGGCTCCGTATTAGATATGGCAACAAATAAATATGGATTAATTAAATCTACAAATGACTCTAAAAGAGTACGTGCAAAAGGAACAGGGAATTTTAAGATTGAACATGGCTCTGAATTAATTGTCAAAATATATGATGTAACAGCACCAAGTACTAAGGCATTAGTCGAAACAAAAATAATTCCTATAAACTAAAAAACATTGTAATACAGTGCTTATTTATTCTTAGTTCTATTATTTGTGTTTGATAACATCGAAATTTATAGGGCATTCACCTCATTCAGTACGGTTTTAGTTTAGACGCTACCATTATACTGAATTTGAGGAATTGCCCATTTTTTTGTTCTAAAACTCTTGATATTAAAGATGCTAGAATGTAAGTGGAAATGAATCTACGGATAATCTAAATAAGAAATTCTTTATAAAATGTCTGGACATTCTTGTCAACTTATAAAGAACTAATAATACCTATTATTTTGTAATGTGAAATTCTGAATCAGAAGTAGATATCAGCTATACATCCATACAATAACGATTTCTCCGCTCGTATAACACTTCGACTATTGATAACAACCCTAATATATTAATTTACAATCGGGATTAAACCCCTACCACAACGCCAATATTAGACAACATCGACATTTAGGACTAAATCAATAAAAATCATAGGAAGCACAATTGTGCCCTGTAAAAAGGTTTCACCCAAATTTTCCAAATATGTATAAGTGGAGGGCTATATACTACAGTGGGTGAAGATTTTGGATTGGGATTTACATCTTAATACTTTAACGTTAAGTAGGTTTCACTTATAATACAAAGACTCATGTAACTAACTAAAAATACCAATTATTATAAAATTAACTTACGCTAGACAAAAAAATAAATATTAGCACATCGTAGTGATGGTACACAAGTTAATACACCTTTCTGGGTCCTTTAAATGATAATTATACTATATTAAGATATCCTAACTCTGCTAAACCCCTAATTTCCAAACCACTTGGAACCCTATTTAATTCAACTACTAATTCTATATTAGTTTTTTGTTATGCAAAGTTTAAATTTACAATTTAATATTAAAAAGAATTTACCGATTTTAATTATGTAGGATTTATCTTATATTTCTACATTTAGATAGTGAATTAAATATTACAGAGTTTTATTTATGGAGAAGATAATAATTATATATATTTGTATTTGTACTATAGGAAAGGAAAGTAATTTTTAAAATGGAGGGTAAAATGAGAAATTTTTTCGAAGATCAGTATAAATATAGTAGTGAGAAACAAGTAATAAACTTAGTTAGTGAAATTAGTGAATATAAAGGAAAGTTAGTTGCTTATCAAGAGCAAAGATCCGATATTTTCACTCGTTTGGAAAATGCTGTGACAATACAATACTTAAAAAACTATGTTTCTATATATGAGGATATACAAGTTTCCAATAAACGATTAAAACAATTTATTTTAGAAGATATAATACCCCAATCCATCTCAGAAGATGCGATATTTTGTTATTATGAAACTCTGACGCTTGTGCGTGAAAAATCTAACAATTTCCCTATTAGTCCAGATACTATTCAAGAATTACATTTTCAATTAATTCATTTTATTACCTCTGACAGTGCAAAATGGCGCCAAAAACCATTCTCTATCCCAGGAATACCAGAGAAAGGTATGCACATAAATGTTTACCGTCCTCTTCCACCTGAAAATATTCAAATGTCTGTAGAACAATTGTGCAAACAGTATAATTTATTAAATTGTAAAAAAGAATTGCCTACTATAATATTGATAGCTCATTTTATATTTAATCTGTATTGCATAATTCCTTTTAGTCAAGGTAATGGGAGGCTAACTCTAATGTTAATGCAATTATTACTAATAAGAAGCGGCCATACATTTGTAAAATATGTTTGTTTAGATGAATATATAAAGAAAAGAGAGTCAGAATACTATGAAGCAGTTTATAAATCATCGGCGAATTGGTACTGTAATGAGCATAACATTAGCTTTTGGCTAAAAATATTTTTAAATATTATTTTAACTGCTTATAAAAATCTACATAATAGAGTACAGGATTCTTTAAGTAGTCAGACTAAGATTGAGAGAATCCGAAATTTTGTTCTAAATCAAGAACAACCTTTTACAAAAGATTATATTCGAAGTATTTATCCTGATATAGCTGAAAGTACAATTAGTAGAGCTTTAACTGATTTACAATTAATAGGTGAAATTAAGCTTATTTCAAAAGGGAGAAATGCGTGCTGGGTGAAAGTCTAACCTAATAGTATGAGGACTGCGTTTGCATAAGAAAATAGTAGTTATGCGAAAAAGATATAGGTATTAGACATGCCCGAGGCAATTATCCATGTATCTGTTCACCTGTGTGTAAATTTTCTAGTAGTCACACTCAGGGCAATCCAGTAGAGGCCACAAATGGAACACACCTTAATACCAACGATAATGATGCCACTAGATTCAGCAGCACTTTCATTATCAAAACTTTAAAGGCTCTCCTGTTAGATGTACTAGCTATTTATTCGCATCAGAATTTACTCTACATTGAAGTGACGGTACACAAGTTACCTCATTTCTGGGTCACTATAAATGATAATTATACTACATTGGCAATATTTCCACACTGTGCAAGTGAAACTCTTCATTGAAATAAAAATATTATTCCTATACCCAATAATTAAAGAAATTAATTTATAGAAAAGTTATTTATTAATTTTTAGTTAAAATACGAGATTCGACATGTTTCACAAGTGAAAGCTTAGATGAAAAATTTAAAGGGATTGGGTCCATGGAACTTTTAATCGGTTGCTTTCTGTCGGGAGGGGAAAGGGTGTAAAGAATCGGTATTTATAACTACTAAAACTATAAAAAAGGTGAAAACAAGGCTAAACATATTTAAATGTTTGATTGTTGACTAATAGAGTGGGCAAAAGTATGGTTGGTAGACTTTATCACTTAAATTGTAAAGGACCCTAAAAGTTAGATTTTTTGTCTGACTTTTAGGGTCCTGTTTCCTAATATGAGGGCTTCACTTCAGCTTGCTGAATTAAGACAAGAGGCATTACAATTAGAGGGATACACGCTTCTATTAAGTTTTGGAGTAGAATACAAGTCTCTGGCTTTTCTATTTAACATTTAAGATATACCATCATTCTACCTTTATAATTTTTTCTGGTTTTACATTAAATGTGTAACCACCGTTTATTGATCTTCCTTTATTATCCACAGGTCTTACAGTTACACTAAACTCTGTTCCATATTCTGCTTCGTATTTACCAGAACCTATTATATTTACTGTATTTCCATCTGAATTAGATGAGATATTGTGAAGCTTTTCAAATTTTGAAGCTTTTTCTACGATTTGATTGAAATGTAAATCATAGTAATATGATTTACTTATATCTCCTGTTTGAGGATCAAAAACAAAAACCCCCTGATCACGACCTGACACTTTAGTTAGGAGTTTTACATTTCCTTTTGCTTTAACAGTATTTAAATTTACAAGAACTTCTACAGTTGAATGTGCTGGAACTTTGATGTTCTGTGGACTTGCGATATACGTATAACTTTCCGTGTTTGTTGTACTAGATGTATCTGAAAAATTATATTCAGCAGATAATTCTATACCCGTTTCTCCTACAAATGGAATTTGAAATTTCGCACTAGCTTTGGTTCCAAATTTAAAACCATGTGTAGTTGAATTAGAAACAGAATTTGAAATCATTTTTGAGAAACTATTTGTAGATAGCGTTTGTTCTTGATCTGTTATATTAGTTAAAGTTGTCTTACCAACAAATATACTTGTTGAATTAGTGTGGCTAGGGGAACCATCTGCCTCTACTGAAAATTGTTCATATTTAACACCATAATATCCCATATGATGATATGTTGAGTTTGTAAACAAATATATCCCTGGAACAAGAAGGTTTTTCCCAACAATTTCCGTAGCATTAAAAATTGGATCTTTCCAATCTAATATCGTATGAGCTTTGACTTCCCTTTGCAAATTATTCTCAGAAGTATTAATTTGATCTGCACTAGCCAAACTCGGTGATGATATAGCAAGTGTTGTCCCCAAAGATGCAATAGCAGCTATAGTTAATGTTTTCTGTACTATTTTTTTATTCTTTCTCATTCATATCTTCTCCTTTTAAATTCTTTTTACTACGAGAATATAATACCTGCAATTACAAAAATAAACAAATATGGTATTTTTTTAGCTAAATATTATAAAATAAGTATATTAACACATCTGGATCTATGTATATAAGATAGCAAATTATGCAACTATGAAGATTCTTATTATTTTCTTTACTTTTAAGAGGTCAAGAGACTTCTTTTTGTCACAAAAAATTCTATAATTAGCAAATAAATAAAAGTTTTCCACAACAATAACTATTAGATTTTTGTTGTCTGAACATTTCTAAGACAAGATAGTTCATACACTTTGAAGCATTTTTGTGTAAACTTTAAATCACTATAATAAGACATCTTTGTATCCATGTAGTTGCTAGGTAAGCAATCTTTAATGATTAAAAAGGCTTTAGGCCTAAGTATCTACAAGTTCATGTCTATATATAATTGCAACATTAAAAATGTAAAGTAGGGGCAACCGCCTGTCCCCGACAAACATGTAACTAAATCTCTAATGTACTAATTACCCTTCTACCTGCTTTTGAAGAAGGACTAGATCAACTGAGGGACTTTTATCTTGGTATTGACGATTATATAAGTAAGCTGTAACGGAGAGGACATATAAACAGCAATCTTGATTCAGCAGATCATTTAAGCCTGAATTAGAATGGATGAGTTTCCTAAACAAAACGAAGTTCCATACAGTAGTACTCAGGGAATTCTAGTATAATGACCACAGAAAAAGGCAGAAGGGGAAATGGAATGAAAACTGAGTATAGCATTACAGTAAGGTTACGATGTTACTAAAGAAGCAAGGCTCATGATTACGGAAACCAAAGAAATGTTCGTGAAATTGTACGAGGTGAGGAAGTTCTAGAATTCATAATGAAGTCCTCCCTTTCAAGTAGATAGTGGAAATATAAAAATGCTTTACGTGGTTTGTGTCATGAATTCTGATATCCTCCCCGTTAGGTAGACAGATTTCTGTCTATCAATTGGGAGATTTTTTCATGTCTAAAAAATCATTTACTGTCCATACAAAATTAACGTCTCAAAAACAAGAGTAAGTTCCAATATATGCATTTTTTAAAGCCCCATTTAAGTTAAAGTTATCATACTGATTGACTAATAGGGATAGTATCATTTGCTCAACAAAGTGAAGAGGGACCTTCTTACTTTTTAGCTCCTTCATCCTTGATGAAAACATGAATATTAAATTTTTTAATTGAATGTTCAGTAATGGAATTTAATTTATCTACAGTCCATGTTTGGGGCTTGAAGCGATAAGCCTTTTCCGAAAGATTGAATATATCGGATTTTATTTCCAGCCCTTTAGTAAAGGTACTTTGAAACTGCATTAATATCATATTTTTAATCTCTTTTTCAATTGTTTTATTGCTAATATTTTTTGGATTTTCTGTGATTGAGGCTTTTATTTCTAAATTTATAATATATTTTGGAATTGTATCATCCACAGTTTCTATATGATATTTTATATTATCAATAAACATCGAAACTGATTTATCTTTTATAGATAATTTCATGTTATTAAAATCCTTATTAAACCAATCTAGCCCTGAAAGTTCTTCTTCCTTTATCCAACCATTGAATTTTTGTCGTGAAAGAAAATAAGCACCACTTATTTTTAAAATATTTTTAGATTTATTATCCTCCATCCAATAATCTTCACTAATTTTTATTGTAGGAACCATAATTGATCCAACTGGTTCATAATATCTTTTAATCATGTCTTGTACAGTACTGGTTGAGATGAATGAATTGAAGAATAATTGTTCATTTGGATCATAAGGAAATGTTAATATTGGCGGTTTGTAAAAGAGACCATGTACATTCATTATCTCTTTAATATCATCTTCTTCATATCCATAAGCTAAAGTATTATAACGTAGATAATAATCCCTACTAAAAAAATCGAAAAATTCATCCAAATGACCATCCAATATATTTTTGGAAATAAAGAAAGTTTGTATATGACCATAATACAAAGGGTTAACAGAATTCTTTTCTATATCATCGATTGCTCCCTGAATGGTTTCACCTTCTCCATGTCCAACAACAATTGGAGCAGGCTCAGATGCAATGCCAGGATCTGAGCCCGCAACATTGGTAAATCCGAAAGCTTGAAAATATACATGATACATATCATTTGAATAATCTATACCAAGAGCGGTAATATAAACTTCACTTTGTATTTCCTTCGTACCTAAACAGCCACCTAGAACAAATAATAAAGGCAAAATGAATGTTATTTTGAATGTGGAAGTATAGTAATAGGTCATTTATAAGCTCCCTTCTGCTGAAAAAAACAGTCATTCTTTTGTTTTAATTCTAAATGGCATTTTAAGAAAACTTTTTATAAGATCAGGAATACTTACTTTATAAAATGTAGAAAGGTAAGGCTGCCCGAAACTTTCTAATGACGAGATATATGTTAGGAAAAATAACACACTTAAAACAAAGCCATACATTCCAAAAAAGGAGGCAATTATTAATACAGCAACTCTTATTAAAAATACATTTCCTAATATATTTTGATTAATTAATGTATAGCTAGATATAACGGTAAGTGCCCCAATTACTAAAGTTGATGGTGATGTAAATCCTGCTCTTATAGCAGCATCCCCAACTATTAAGCCTCCTAAAACTGCAATAGTTTGACCTACAGCTTTAGGTAAGCGTATGCCCGCTTCTCGAAAGAGGTCAAAAAAAATGAGCATAATAAGAATTTCGAACGAAGAAGACACGGGTAGTCCAATTTTAGAAGCAGATATTGAGACTAGTAAGGGAAAGGGTAGCTGGTTAAGTTGATGGACAGTTAATGCAATCCAAAACCCAGGTAAAAATATACTTGTTAATAAAGAGGTAACCCTTAAAATTCGGGAAAAACTCACAAATAAAAAATTCATTTGATCATCTTCAGGTACTTTCAAAATAAGTAATAAATTTACGGGTCCAATTAAACAGCTTGGACTTCCATCTACCAATATGACAAAACGGCCTTTATTGAGGGAACTTACTACAAAATCTGGCCTTCCTGAATAATCCAGTAGGGGGAAGAGTGTCAACTTATCATAAAGTAATTCTTCAATATGATAACTACTTGCAATATTATCTACTTTTATTTTATTTAGTTTGCTTTGTACATTCTTTAAAGTATTTTGATCAATATAGTTTTCAATGTAGAGCAATAAAACTTTTGTTTTACTGGTGTCGCCAATTGTAAAATCGTCACTTGATAAATTTTTACTTTTTAATCTCATTCTTATTAAAGAAACATTTGTATCTATATTTTCAACAAACCCATCTCTGGGTCCTCTTAATGAGACTTCCATATTTGATTCTTCAATGGATCGTTCAGGAAGTTTAGCTAAATTGGTTGAATATAAGCTATTTGATGGAACATGGAAATAATATAAAAAACCTGAGAAAATTTTGCTATTAATTTCATCTGTCTTTGTTCGGTACTCTTTGATCTCCTGTACTTCTATATAACGGTTTATAATTTCAACATCATGTAAATGTCCGTGTTCAGCAAGGAATCTAATATTTGGTAATAATGAATTCAAAAAAAGTACACTATCAACTAAACTATGGCAATAGACAAATATAACTTCATGTTTTTCATTATTGAACATATAGAATTTACTACTTACCGTTATATCTGATTGGTGGTCAAATTCTTTATAAAAAAAATCCTTATTTTCAGTCAATATGATGAACTCCCTTTTGCTTTTTTTCTACTACATAGAAAACAATCATAAAAAAGAATAAAAATAAAAAAATAAAAAGGAGATAAGCGCTTTTTATAAATGACAAAAAATCAGAAACAGACCAAGGGATTAATAATCCTATTGTTAAGCATAAATAACCAACAATTAATACGAATTTTCGATTTTGAAAGAAGGACGACACAATATACATAAATAAACATATACGAATAAAAGCCATTGATAATATTTGGAGAACAGATAAAGAATCTAATCTTGTAAAGTACTTACCAAATGACAAAACTCTCCATTGCTCGTTTATAGGAA
>NZ_PYWL01000029.1 GCF_003049525.1 Lysinibacillus fusiformis
TTTAATAAAAGACCATTTGCTACATTAAACAGCGATTAAATGACTTCGGTATGCTGCCGGAGTCATTTTTTTTAACGTCCATTGCTTTCTTGTATTGTTGTAGTGCTCCATATAATCATCTATCATATATTTTAATTCTGATAAGCTTCCAGCTTCTTTATATTCTATTTCATCTTTAAAATGCCCAAAGAATGACTCCATTGGCGAATTATCTAGGCAGTTTCCTCGGCGAGACATTGACTGAAGTAATCCCATTTCTTTGACGCATTTTTGAAATGCTGGGTGTGTATAATGGAAACCTTGATCTGAATGAATCATCGCTTCAGGATGTAAATTGTCATTGATATGCTCTTCTAATTTTTTTAGCGTACGATAAACAAACTCCATGCGTAAATTTGTCGATACCTCATATGCAACGATTTCTCGTGTTGCAACATCCTTTATACACGATAGATACGCTGTTTGTCCGCCACGATATTGTAAATACGTAATATCTGTTAAAAACACTTTGCCTGGCTCTGTTTGATGAAAATTACGATTTAGATGATTAGGTACTTGACGATGGATTTCTGTAGCTTTGGCAAGATTTCGATAAGGGTTTGCACGTCTTACTTTCGAATATAGATTGAATTTACGCATTAATCGTAGAATTTTTTTATGATTCATCGGGATTTCAAGTAGTTCTTCTAGTGCCATGTAAAGACCCCGATAACCAACTTTTCCTTTTGACGCATCATAAATCGTTTTTAGTAGGACGTAGTCCTGAAAATCTGCTTCTTCTCGCATCGCTTGTTTCTCACTATTTTGGAGCCATTTATAATAACCACTGGGGCTTACATTTGCCAAATCACATAAATAACGTGTCATATTTTTCAACTGATACAGCCGAACGGTATCATTAATTGCTTGATACTTTTCCCTTGGTATTAAAATAGCCGTTTCTTTGCCTGCCTTTCCATCTCGTCTAGCTTTTTTAACAGTGTTAATTCAGCTTCAAGTAAACGAATACGTGCCTCTGCTTTTTCTAATTTCTTTTCAGCTGACATGTGTTCTTTTTTTGGTCGACCAGAACCTCCTTTTCCGCGTCTTTCCTCTGAAAATGCTTGTTCTCCATGAGTTTTAAAAGATGCTCTCCAGCGTTTAATCGATGACCTTGCTTTTTCCACACCAATCACTTCTAAATCAAACCCGTTTTCTTTAAAGATTTGTACAGGTCCCTTACCAGCTAGATTTTCTTTGACCGCAAAGATTTTATATTCCGCTGTATATTGAATAGAACGATCTGATACAGATGCTACAAATCGATTCGCTTCTATTTGTCGTATCTGATGTTCGTTAAAAATGATTTTACTCATGCTAATTTCTCCCGTTCTTAATTTCGTATATTTAGTATAACGAGATTTTTTTGTGAAATGAACAAAAAACCCCGAATAGGGTCACTTTTTAAAGTGTCCACTATTCGGGGTTCAGTTCA
>NZ_PYWL01000030.1 GCF_003049525.1 Lysinibacillus fusiformis
GAATGGGTTCGCCGTTATCAAAAAAATGGCGTAGAGACTTTCTTAAAGTCCTATACAAACTATTCAGCTGACTATAAAATGAATGTACTTAATTATATGAACGAGACAGGTACATCTTCGAGAGACACAGCTGCACTATTCAATATTTCATCTCCTGGCATGATTCGGAATTGGAAGTTGAAGTTTGAAGGTGGTGGTTATGATGCTCTTGTTTCTAAGAAAAAGGGGCATCTATCTATGAAAAAAGAGACAAAAAGAACAACGAAATCAACACCAGCTGAAGGATCTGTTGAGGCGTTAGAAGCACGAATCAAACAATTAGAAATGGAGAATGTGTACTTAAAAAAGTTGAATACTTTAGTTCAAATGCAAGAAAAATTACCAATCAAATCAAAGCGCAAGTAATTTATGAACTAAAGGAAATCTATGAAGTAGTGGAATTAATCAAAGTCGCTGATATTCCACGTAGTACGTATTATTACTGGGAAAAGCGTTTGAATCGTCATGATAAATACGCTGATGTGAAAGTCGCAATTCAGTCCATTTATCATGAACATAAGGGACGTTATGGTTATCGTCGGATCACCAAAGAACTAAAAAAATTTGGTATTCATCATGATCCGAAAACGATTAACTGCTTGATGAATGCCATTGGCATAAAGTGTGAAGTCCGCATGAAGAAATATCGTTCGTATAAAGGTAACGTCGGAAAAATTGCCCCAAACATATTACAACGCGATTTTACAGCGGAAAAAATGAACGAGAAATGGGTAACAGACGTGACAGAGTTCCATCTATTTGGTGAGAAACGCTATTTATCACCCGTCCTTGATCTATGTAATGGCGAAATCATTGCATACTCGGTTATGAAGCGTCCAG
>NZ_PYWL01000031.1 GCF_003049525.1 Lysinibacillus fusiformis
TTTCTGTATTAATAATTCCAGGCTGGATGGCGTTTACCGTAATATTACGGCTCCCTAGTTCCTTGGCTAGAAGACGTGTAAATGTGTCGATAGCACCTTTGGACATACTGTACGTGAAGACACTTGGCGAAGCTGCACGTGTCACAAAGGATGAAATATTAATAATACGCCCTCCATCTTTTAAACGTGGCAAAGCTTGCTGAGTAACAAAAAGTGGTGCTTTAACATTAATGTTCATTACCTCGTCAAATGATTCTTCCGTCGTCTCATCTAAACTGATAATTTGACCAATTCCAGCATTGTTGACAAGAATATCGAATCCACTACCGCCCATATACTCCCGAATTGTATCATCCAAAGTAGTAAATAAATCTTGAATACCATCTAGAGTACTAAGGTCAGCACCAATCGCGCAAGCATTTCTTCCGCTTTGTTTGATCTGGTGAACAACTGCTTCTGCCTCATTACGTCTTTTCCCGTAATGAACGACAACAAAGGCCCCCTCTTGAGCCAGACGCAATGCAATACTGCGGCCAATTCCTCGACTTGATCCTGTAACTAAAGCGATTTTGCCTGTTAACTTACTCATGCTTCCATCTCCTTGTTCAAACATAGTTATATTACATAGAGAATTATAACAAGGAACATTATTTGAAATGTTGCTCTCCTATTCGGTTTCAA
>NZ_PYWL01000032.1 GCF_003049525.1 Lysinibacillus fusiformis
CCAGTAGTTCCAGTAGTTCCGGTAACACCAGTAGAGCCTGTAGCTCCGATATCACCAGTAGAACCAGTAGCGCCAGTAGTTCCAGTTACACCCGTAGCTCCGGTAACACCAGTAGCCCCAGTTACACCAGTAGCGCCAGTAGCGCCAGTAGCGCCAGTAGCGCCAGTAGAACCGGTAGCGCCAGTAGAGCCTGTAGCTCCGATATCACCAGTAGCGCCAGTAGCGCCAGTAGCCCCAGTAGCGCCAGTAGCCCCAGTAGTTCCAGTAGAACCGGTAGCTCCAGTAGAACCGGTAGCGCCAGTAGCGCCAGTAGCCCCAGTAACACCAGTGGAGCCTGTAGCTCCGATATCACCAGTAGCCCCAGTTACACCAGTGGTTCCAGTTACACCAGTAGCGCCAGTAGTTCCAGTTACACCCGCAGCTCCGGTAACGCCAGTAGAGCCTGTAGCTCCGATATCACCAGTAGCGCCAGTAGTTCCAGTTACACCCGTAGCTCCGGTAACACCAGTAGAGCCTGTAGTTCCAGTAGAACCGGCAGCCCCAGTAGCCCCAGTAGAGCCAGTAGTTCCAGTTACACCCGTAGCTCCGGTAACACCAGTAGAGCCAGTAGTTCCAGTAGAACCGGTAGCCCCAGTTACACCAGTAGCGCCAGTAGCGCCAGT
>NZ_PYWL01000033.1 GCF_003049525.1 Lysinibacillus fusiformis
ACTGGCGCTACGGGTGTAACTGGAACCACTGGTTCTACTGGTGATACCGGAACTACTGGCGCTACCGGTTCTACTGGAACTACAGGCTCTACTGGTGTTACCGGAGCTGCGGGTGTAACTGGAACTACTGGGGCTACTGGCGCTACTGGCGCTACAGGTGTAACTGGAACCACTGGTGTAACTGGGGCTACTGGTGATATCGGAGCTACAGGCTCTACTGGTGTTACCGGAGCTACAGGCTCTACTGGTGTTACCGGAGCTACGGGTATAACTGGAGCTACCGGTTCTACTGGTGCTACAGGTATAACTGGAACTACTGGGGCTACTGGGGCTGCCGGTTCTACTGGAACTATTGGTTCTACTGGCGCTACGGGTGTAACTGGAACCACTGGTGTAACTGGCGCTACGGGTGTAACTGGAACCACTGGTGTAACTGGCGCTACGGGTGTAACTGGAACCACTGGTGTAACTGGCGCTACGGGTGTAACTGGGGCTACCGGTTCTACTGGAACTACAGGCTCTACTGGTGTTACCGGAGCTACAGGCTCTACTGGTGTTACCGGAGCTACGGGTGTAACTGGAACTACTGGGGCTACTGGCGCT
>NZ_PYWL01000034.1 GCF_003049525.1 Lysinibacillus fusiformis
GACACAATATACATAAATAAACATATACGAATAAAAGCCATTGATAATATTTGGAGAACAGATAAAGAATCTAATCTTGTAAAGTACTTACCAAATGACAAAACTCTCCATTGCTCGTTTATAGGAAAGAGCATTTTTTTAGTGAGATAAATGCCAAATTCAGATACAGTAGTCACAATAGCGATAAAAACTAATAAGACAAACATAATAGAGAAAACGAGTATTCCTGTCCTTTTCATTTGCTCTTTTACATAACTATTTAAAACGATTAAAATAAAGCCCATTTCTAAAATACCAATACATATGTATAATATTCCCCATAAAATGGACGGATTATTACTTGTATTTACTGGTAATAATAGTTCGTATTCATTGTTCATTGAGTTCCCTAAATTGAGGAGTACAAATAAAAAAATGTATAGTGAACAAATAATCAATGACAGGATAGCAATAGTTTTGATCCCTTTTAGGGAACCATAAAAGCATAATAATATAAATAAAATAACTGTAATAAAATATGGATAATCAGAGTTAAAACTTTCTTCTGCCCAAATAATTGTAAATTTGAGTGAGACGAACGTTGATGA
>NZ_PYWL01000035.1 GCF_003049525.1 Lysinibacillus fusiformis
CTCCTTATTCAGCCTGGTCCAGAGGGAATGCCTGGGCAATATATGGTCTCGCTTTATCCTATTGCTATACAGGAGAAGAAAAATACTTAGAGGCGTCAAAAAAAGCAGCTCATTTCTTTATTTCTCATTTGTCAGACGATTTTGTTCCGAATTGGGATTTTCGTATTCCGGAAGATGTTCCTGCCCTAAAAGATTCTTCCGCTGGTTCCATTGCGGCATGCGGTCTTCTTTTACTTGCCGAACAAGTTACTGCATTAGAGTCACCTGTTTATCAAAGAACTGGAGAGAAAATCCTCGAATCTTTATACAGAAATTATGGTGATTGGGAAGGTTCTGAAGAGGGGCTAATCTTACACGGAACAAGTCATTACCCTGAAGGTAAATTCACCAATAATCCTCTAATCTATGGAGATTATTACTTTGTTGAAGGACTTGCTAGATTAAAAGGTTACAAGGACTTATTTTGGTAAAAATCCACTAATAGATCTTGATCCGCTATAGTTAGGAGGTTTGTGTAAATGGCAGAATATGAATTACCGATACATAGGAACCCGCTCAA
>NZ_PYWL01000036.1 GCF_003049525.1 Lysinibacillus fusiformis
GTGTTTGTGCTATGAATGATGTTATTACTATAGGAGATGCAATGGTCACGTTTCATCCTGCTTCAACAGGACCAATGCGATATGTGCCCTCATTTGAAAGGAAAGTTGGCGGGGCAGAACTGAACGTAGCAATTGGTTGCTCTCGTTTAGGGTTAAAAACTGGATGGATCAGCCGTTTAGGCAATGATGAATTTGGCAGATATATATATAATTTTGTACGTGGTGAAGGGATCGATGTATCGCAATTAGAAATGGTTGATGGCTATCCAACCTCACTGAATTTTAAAGAAATCATGGAAGATGGAAATGGACGAACCTTCTATTATCGTTCCAACTCTCCAACAACTGCCTTAACGATTGAATCTTTGAATGAAGATTATATTAAGAATGCAAGAGTCCTGCATATTACGGGTGTCTTTCCTGCAGTCGACCAAGCGAAAAATATTGAGTTAATCAAGCATGCAATCGTTCTAGCAAAGCAGAATGGCGTCCTTGTATCGTTTGATCCTAATATCCGCCTAAAGCTATGGAGTAAAGAGGAAGCGAG
>NZ_PYWL01000003.1 GCF_003049525.1 Lysinibacillus fusiformis
AAAATGAACGAGAAATGGGTAACAGACGTGACAGAGTTCCATCTATTTGGTGAGAAACGCTATTTATCACCCGTCCTTGATCTATGTAATGGCGAAATCATTGCATACTCGGTTATGAAGCGTCCAGTGTATAAACTAGTCCATAATATGTTAGAACAAGCATTGGAGCGCCTTGAATCAAGTGATCAAGTTATTCTTCATTCAGATCAAGGTTGGCATTATCAAATGAAAAAGTATCAACAAACATTAAAGCAACATGGTATTACGCAGAGTATGTCCCGTAAGGGTAATTGTTTGGACAACGCAGTCATCGAAAATTTCTTTGGCTTATTAAAATCTGAACTCCTGTATCTACAAGAATTTGAATCTATGGCACATTTTGAACAGGAGCTCAATGACTATATTCACTACTACAATCACAAACGAATGAAAGAAAAATTAAAAGACCTAAGCCCGGTGGAGTACCGAACTCAGGTCTTAGCAGTTGCTTAACTAAATATGTCTAACTTTTTTGGGTCAGATCACAATTGATGTGTTCGGCTTTTTTTCGTTATATAATAAGGAAAGATAAAAATGATTCATTGAGGGGAATCTTACGTAGGGGGCAGGTAGGTAATGAACGATTTAATCAAGCGTAAACTGGATATTCTACCAGACCAGCCTGGCTGCTATTTGATGAAAGATCGACAGGGGACAATTATATATGTCGGTAAAGCGAAGGTACTGAAAAATCGTGTTCGTTCTTATTTTACAGGAACACATGAAGGTAAAACGCAAAGACTTGTAAGCGAAATAGAAGATTTTGAGTATATCGTGACATCATCGAATATTGAAGCACTCATTTTAGAGCTGAATCTCATCAAACTGCATGATCCAAAATACAATGTCATGTTAACAGATGATAAGACGTATCCATATTTAAAAATTACGAATGAAAAACATCCTCGTCTAATTACGACACGTAAAGTAAAAAAGGATAAGGCTAAATATTTTGGACCGTATCCCAATGCCTATGCGGCAAGTGAAACAAAGAAGCTGTTGGACCGTTTATATCCACTACGAAAATGTGTGCAGCTACCTTCAAAAGTTTGTTTGTATTATCATATGGGTCAATGTATAGCACCTTGTGTGAAACAAATTGATGGTCATGTTTACCAGGAAATGATTGAGGATATGACGAAGTTTCTTAACGGCGGTGTGGAGGCAGTCAAAAAGGAGCTTGAAATAAAAATGCTTGCGGCTGCCCAAAACTTAGAGTTTGAACGAGCTAAGGAGTTTCGTGATCAAATCGCCCATATTGATACAGTTATGCAGAAACAAAAAATAGTATCAAGTGACACTACTAACCGTGATATCTTTGGCTATGCTGTGGAAAAAGGATGGATGTGTGTTCAGGTTTTCTTCGTTCGGCAAGGTAAACTGATCGAGCGAGATGTTTCTATTTTCCCGATCTATCAAGACGCAGAGGAAGAGTTCCTAACATTTGTGGGACGGTTTTATGAAAAACCAGAACATATTAAGCCAAAAGAAGTTTTTATTCCACAAGCAATTGATGGTGCCATTTTAACGGAATTGTTAGGTATCAAAGTTCTTACGCCAAAACGAGGTCAAAAAAAGGAGTTGGTAGATTTAGCGACGAAAAATGCTGAAATTGCAGTGTCCGCTAAATTCCAACTTATTGAACGACAGGAAGAACGTACTATTGGTGCATGCGAGGCACTTGGTGATGCAATGGGCATAACGACACCATTACGAATTGAAGCTTTTGATAATAGTCATATGCATGGAACAGACGCCGTATCTGCAATGGTTGTTTTTATTGATGGCAAACCCGCCAAAAAGGAATATCGCAAATATAAAACCCGTACAGCAGCCAAGCATGATGATTATGGTGCTATGCAAGAGGTAATCCGTCGACGCTATATTCGTGTTTTGAAGGAAGGTCTTCCATTACCAGATTTAGTGCTAATTGATGGTGGTAAAGGTCAAATGGAAGTTGCGCGTGAAGTATTAGAGGATGAATTAGGACTAGTTATACCTATTGCTGGTTTAGCAAAGGATGACAAGCATAATACATCCCAGCTATTGTTTGGTGATCCGCCAGAGGTCATTGCCTTAAAACGTACAAGTGACGGTTTTTATTTATTACAACGAATACAAGATGAAGTCCATCGTTTTGCGATTACCTTCTTGCGTCAACAGCATGAAAAGCATGCTATACAGTCTGTTCTGGATCAAATCGAAGGTGTCGGTCCAAAACGAAAACAGCAGTTACTGAAACACTTTGGTTCCGTGAAGAAAATACGGGAGGCTAGTGAGCTAGCTTTACAGGAAGCTGGGATGCCAGCTAATTTAGCAAATCATATTTATGCCTATTTTCAGCAGGAGACATTGTCAAAGGAATAGACATATGCTAAGGTTGTAAATAACATTGTGATCCAATGTTATTAGCCCACTTGCTATATGAGGGCGGAAAAATTTAATATAATCACTTTTAAGGTGATGATAGAGGTGCAAGATTCAAAAGTAGCGCAAAAGAGGATGAACAAATCCTAAGACATTGCGTGAAAGGGGACCTTGCCGAAGTACAGCATTGTTGTTTCCGCTGTTGTACTGGTTTTGCATTTAAAAAATGTAAGACTGTCGATTCTAAACGTTTCGGAGAGCTATCACACATGCGCAAGTTTCGTTATTGTACATGTTATAGGCAGCTTTCACGTTTTGTGAAGGCTGCCTTTTTAGTTTTCTAGAGGCTGTTTTACACCTCATTTTAGGTGAATTACATGACTGGAAAGGAGAACAAAAGAAATGTCTAGAATAGTAATGAAATTTGGAGGGGCTGCTTTAGCATCGCCCGAACAAATTCAAGAGGCTGCACGAAAAGCAATTGCTGAAAGAGATAGAGGATTCGATGTGGTAGTAGTAGTTGGTGCGATGAGACAAACGATACAGGATGTGAAAATGAGCGTACTTCATTTCACGGATGATGTGTCAAAACGTGAATTAGATGCAGTTGTATCTTCATGCTCTCAGTTATCAAGCTCCGTATTTGCCATTGCAATACAAGAAGCTGGCTATAATGCGGTGTCACTAACAGGCTGGCAGGCTGGCATTTCCACGGATCATATGCATAGTCATGCAAGGATCAATCATATCGATGTTAGCCGTATTGATGAACATTTGCTGCAAGGACAAATCGTCGTTATTGCTGGAGATCAAGGCATTGACAATGACCAAAATATAACAACGCTTGGGAAAGGTGGAACCGAAACGACAGCCGTTGCACTTGCTGTTGCATTAGATGCTGAACGGATAGACATTTACACGAATGTTGATGGTGTGTATACAGCAGATCCACGCTTTGTTGTAAAAGCACAAAAACTACAGGAAATTTCCTATGATGAAATGTTAGAGATAGCACATTTAGGATCACACATCATTCATCCACGTGCAGTGGAGTTAGCTAAAAAGTTCCAAATGCCAGTGATCATACGCTCTAGTTTAGTGGAGTCAGTAGGTACTTTATTGAAGGAGGAAGTAGAGATGGAGAAAAATTTAGTTGTGCGTGGTGTTGCCTTTGAATCAGATGTTATTCGTTTAACAATTGGGTATGATGCTTATTCACATGCTTCATTAGCGGATATATTTTCAACTCTTGCTGAAAATCGCATCAACGTGGATATCATTGTTCAAGCAATCATTGATGGATTAAAACCAACTGTGTCCTTTTCGATTTTGAAAGAAGAATTTGCAGAAGCTTTACGTGTTTTAGAGGATAGTAAAGTATCACTTGGCTTTAGCTTTGCTGATTTCGAAATTGGATTGGCGAAAGTTTCGATAGTTGGCTCCGGTATGGTCTCGAATCCAGGTGTCGCTGCTCGCATGTTCGATCGTTTACGTCGTGAGAATATCCCTGTGAAGATGGTGAGCACCTCAGAAATTAAAGTGTCTGTTGTAGTACCACAGGATGAAATGATTCGTGCAGCAAATGCATTGCATGATGAATTTAATTTAGAGCAGGCTCTTTACATATAATAATAGAAGAAACAGCATTTTCTGTAATTGTCCGAAATAAAAGGAAGGATTGTCACCCCGTTTATGGAATGGGGAGACAATCCTTTTTTGTTACTCTGTTGGAATCGTATGCATAATTCGTTCCTTCACGTCCCATTTGACTGTAAACATAACGTAATGTTGCTTTTCACGTTTTTCATCATAACATTCTGTTAAATAGCCTTTAGCTAGCTGAATCTGTTCAGCTATAAATCCTGCTTCAAGTCTGAAGCTGCGTTGTTTGATTTGCAAGATTTCAGGGTCGTTTGTCAACTGGAAAATACGTCCGTCCTTCGATTCTTTCATTAGCTCTAATGTACCCCAACAGGCATCTGCGAAAAATGCGATTAGTTCGTCTTGACTTTTACATGGAAACTTGCGCGCAAGCTCTTTACCTGCCCAATAAAGGACATCATCCTCATGTTTACCGAGTATAGAAGATAGAATATGATCGCGAATGATCTCATAACCAAAGGATGAGATTGTAGGAGATGGAGTGTTTAACATTGTTATCCTTCTTTCTTAGAATTTTCTTATAATTTAACGTTAATAAAGTAATGGTAGATTTTTCGAGAAAAAACGACGCATTATGCACTAGATTAGTTCTTTAATAAGCTCTATGAAAAACTCCGAGTTGCCTTGACGCTCGTAGCTCTTGAGAGTACAATAAACATGTCATAATATTGTACCATGATGAAATACACAGTCAATGAAGTATCATTTACAAAATGATGACTTCTTTTGTTGTGCTATTTTAAGTACTAAGGGGGGTAACAGTCTTGTCGAAAGATCGAGAGTTTTTATGGCGTCGCTTACATTCTCTACTTGGGATCATTCCAGTAGGTCTGTTTTTAACGATGCACCTGTTCATTAACTTTACAGCAACAGGCGGGGCAGATAGTTATAACGATGCTACCGCAGTAATGGAAAAGATTCCATTCCTTATCCTAGTTGAATGGATTGTCATCTATATTCCATTGATGTTCCATGCATTTTATGGAGTGTTCATTGCATTCACTGCTTCACCAAACACAGGACGTTTCAGCACATACCGTAACTGGATGTTCTCATTACAACGTTTCACTGGTGTATTCCTAGTGATTTTCATTGCATGGCATATTTTCCAAACTCGTATTCAAAAAGCACTTGGAACACACGTTGATTACGACATGATGGCGAATATTGTTGCTAATCCATTCATGCTTGGGTTCTACATTGTTGGTATTTTATCAGCAACTTTCCACTTATCTAACGGTTTATGGGCATTCCTAGTAAGCTGGGGTATTGTACAATCTCCTCAGTCTCAAAAGATTGCTACTTACGTAACAAACATCATTTTCGTAATTCTAAGTGTAGTTGGTGTGGCTGCTATTTTAGCTTTCGTATAATTCAATAGAGCTACGATAGAGCACATGCAATCATTGCAATTTTTTAAGAGGAGTGAGAAATAATCATGGCGAAAAGCAAAGTAATTGTTGTCGGCGGTGGTCTTGCCGGTCTGATGGCAACGATTAAAGCAGCTGAAGTTGGTACTGAAGTTGATTTATTCTCATTAGTTCCTGTAAAACGCTCACACTCTGTTTGTGCGCAGGGCGGAATTAATGGTGCAGTAAATACAAAAGGTGAAGGGGATTCTCCATGGATCCACTTTGATGATACAGTATATGGTGGGGACTTCTTAGCGAACCAACCACCAGTTAAGGGTATGTGTGATGCAGCACCTGGCATTATCCATTTAATGGACCGTATGGGTGTTATGTTCAACCGTACACCAGAAGGATTATTAGATTTCCGTCGTTTTGGCGGTACTTTAATGCACCGTACAGCTTTCTCTGGTGCAACAACTGGTCAACAATTACTATATGCGCTTGATGAGCAAGTTCGTTCTCATGAAGTAGCTGGTTTAGTAAATAAATATGAGCACTGGGAATTCCTTGGTGTTATTATCGATGAAGACGGCGTGTGCCGTGGTATCGTAGCGCAAGATATGCGTACAGAAGAAATTAAATCATTCCGTGCAGACGCTGTTATTATGGCGACTGGTGGCCCTGGTATTATTTTCGGTAAAACAACAAACTCTGTTATTAACACAGGTTCTGCTGCTTCTATCGTTTACCAACAAGGTGCTTCATATGCGAATGGTGAGTTCATCCAAATTCACCCTACAGCGATTCCTGGAGATGACAAAAACCGTCTAATGTCAGAATCAGCTCGTGGTGAAGGTGGTCGTATTTGGACTTATAAAGACGGTAAACCTTGGTACTTCTTAGAAGAAAAATACCCAGCTTACGGTAACTTAGTGCCACGTGATATTGCAACACGTGAAATTTTCGACGTTTGTGTAAACCAAAAACTTGGTATCAATGGCGAGAACATGGTATACCTAGATCTTTCTCATAAAGATCCACATGAGTTGGACGTTAAACTTGGTGGAATCATCGAAATCTACGAAAAATTCGTAGGAGATGACCCACGTAAATTACCTATGAAAATTTTCCCAGCAGTTCACTATTCAATGGGTGGATTATGGGTTGACTACAACCAAATGACTGAAATTCCTGGTCTATTTGCAGCAGGTGAATGTGATTACTCTCAACACGGCGCAAACCGTCTTGGTGCGAACTCATTATTATCTGCTATCTATGGCGGTATGGTTGCAGGACCAAACGCAGTAGATTATGTAAAACATCTTAAAAAGCATGCAGAAGATATTCCACAAGAGATTTACGATGCTCGCGTAACAGAAGAACAAGCAAAATGGGATGCTATCATGAAAATGGAAGGCACAGAAAACGCTTACTTACTGCATAAAGAGCTTGGTGAAATGATGACTGCTACAATGACTGTAGTACGTTACAATGATCAGCTTGAAGATACATTGAAAAAACTTGATGACCTTACTGAGCGTTGGAACAACATCAACATCAACGATACGCAAAAATGGAGTAATCAAGGCGCTCACTTTACACGTCAGCTTAAAAATATGTTAGTACTTGCGAAAGTAATGACAAAAGGTGCATTATTACGTAATGAATCTCGTGGTGCGCACTATAAACCTGATTTCCCTAACCGTGATGACGAGCAATTCTTGAAAACAACAATGGCGAAGTTTGACCCAACTACTGGTAATCCAATCATCACGTACCAAGAAGTCGACGTTTCTTTAATCCCACCACGTAAACGCGACTACTCTGCGAAAGGAGACTAAAAGTAATGCAAATCGCAGCTAATACTGGAAGAATGGTTAAAGTTGAAATCTTACGTCAAGATACACAGGGCGGAAATAGCTACTGGCAAAAATTCCAAGTGCCTTACCGTCATGGTATGAACGTAATTTCTATTTTAATGGAAATTCAAAAAAATCCTGTTACAGAAAATGGTGAAAATACTTCGCCAGTATCATGGGATATGAACTGTTTAGAAGAAGTTTGTGGTGCATGTTCAATGGTTATTAATGGCCGTCCACGTCAATCATGTTCAACACTTGTTGACCAATTGACTGAGCCAATTAAATTAGAGCCAATGAAAACATTCCCTGTTATTCGTGACTTACAAGTTGACCGTGAACGTATGTTCAACGCGCTTAAAAAAGTGAAAGCATGGGTACCGATCGATGGTACTTATGATTTAGGTGAAGGTCCACGTATGCCAGAAGGTAAACGTCAATGGGCTTATGAATTATCTAAATGTATGACTTGTGGTGTATGTATGGAAGCATGTCCAAACGTGTCTGAAAAAGCTTCATTCATCGGGCCAGCTCCATTATCACAAGTACGTCTTTTCAACACTCACCCAACTGGTGCAATGATTAAAGATGAACGTTTAAATGCTATTATGGGCGATGGTGGCCTTGCAAACTGTGGTAACTCTCAAAACTGTGTTGCTGCATGTCCAAAAGGTATTCCTTTAACAACATCAATCGCTTCATTAAACCGTGCTACTACAGTGCAAATGTTCCGTAACTTCTTCGGTTCCGACCACTTCGTAGACTAATCGGACAAGCTGACTCCCTTACACTTAGTGTGAGGGAGTTTTTTATTGTGATATAAACATAGTTAGCATAGTTCAAGGAAAAACCATACTATAGAAAGAAAAGAGATGTAGCAATAAAATAAGGGAATTTTGGTTTTTCCTATGATAATATAGCATTTTCTTTTATAATGAATATGTATTCATTATTTATGGGCTGTCTGAACCAAACTAAAAAAGATGGCCAATTAATTAAAGGGGGATGGTGCTAATATGAAAGCAAGTTATATTGAAGACTTCCAAGAGTGGGAAAAGGGTTTTTCCTTTTATAGTGAGGCACGAGTACGATTTTCAGAAACAGATATGTATGGACATATGAATAATACGGTAAGCTTTACATATTTTGAACAGGCAAGAATTGATTATTTCCGACATGTAGGTATTTTAATGCCATCTGTAGCTGATGAGAATGTAAAGAGTATACCGATTGTAGCAGATTTACAATGTGATTATGTAAAGCAGGTTTTCTTTGATGACGTGCTACGAATTTACACTAAAATAGCGAAAGTTGGAAGTTCATCAATGGATATTCATTATTTAGCAAAAAATCAAAGGGATGAAGTGTGCTTCACAGGTCGAGGAACAATTGTGCAAATGGACCCTCGAACAGGTAAAAGTGTACCGATTTCTAAAGAAGAAAGAGCACACTTGATTAGTTTGGAAATTATCCCTCATTAAGTGAGTAGGGCTATTGCATAAATAATTATGAGAATAGTAGGAATTATGTTTTACATAAAATTTATGAAAATGTCGAAGCAATTTCCGAAATTTTTAAGGAAACATGTAATAATCATGCAAATAGCCGTCACCGCTTCAAGCCCCTTAACATAAGTTACAATACGTGCGGGGGAGGAGGGTGTAACTGAATGAATGGCTCTCATCATCGTTCTCTATTAACGAACCGAGAACGTGAAATATTTGCGCTTTTATTAGCTGAAAAAACAACGAGAGATATTGCAGAGCAGCTTGGTATTAGTGAAAAAACAGTGCGAAATCACATTTCCAATACAATTCAAAAGCTAGGTGTAACAAATCGATCTCAGGCGTTAATTGAGCTGTTACGCTTAGAAGAATTTAAATTAGACTAATGGACACTTGCTATTTCGTGAAAAAAACGACAAAATAGAACTATTCAACGTATTTTTAGGAGTGAAATAGTTATATGTCGGATGAAGTAACAAAACACTCACCTGAAACCGTTGCAACGGTTGAAAAGGAATTACGCTATATAGCGGCCATCGTGAAGCAAAAGGGAAGAGAAATTGTTTCCGACTATGCGATTACGCCGCCACAATTTGTTGCATTACAGTGGTTAGAAGAGCTTGGTGATATTACAATTGGCGAATTATCAAACCGTTTATATTTAGCTTTTAGCACGACAACAGATTTAGTGGACCGGATGGAGAAAAATGAATTAGTCAAGCGTATGCGTGATGAAAATGACCGCCGTGTCGTTGTTGTTCATCTTCTCGAAAAGGGCGAACGTATTATTCAAGAGGTTATAGAAAAAAGACAGCAATATTTGCAAGAGATGCTTGTAGGTTTTGATGAGCAAGAAGTCGCGCAATTATCAAGCTACCTAGAAAAACTACATGTACACATGAAACAGGATTGAGGCGGAAAGTATGAATGCCCCGATAGGCGTTATTGATTCAGGAGTAGGCGGGTTAACCGTAGCAAAAGAAATTATGAAGCGATTGCCAAACGAAACGATTTATTATATTGGCGATACAGCAAGATGTCCATATGGTCCAAGAAGCCGTCAGGAAGTACGGAACTTCACTTGGCAAATGGCGAAAGCGCTAGAAAAAATGAATGTTAAGATGCTCGTTATTGCTTGTAATACAGCGACTGCAGTAGCACTCGAAAGTTTACAAAGAAATATGCCTTTTCCGGTACTAGGCGTTATAAATGCTGGCGCACGTGCAGCTGTAAAGAAAACGAAGCGACATGAAGTCGTTGTGCTTGCAACAGAAGGAACAATTAAAAGTGGTGCATATGAAGAGGCCTTACTGTCACTTAATACGTCAACACATATTATTCCACTAGCCTGTCCAACTTTCGTTCCACTTGTAGAAAGTGGCGAATATAAAGGTGAATTTGCGACGAAGTTAATAGCAGAAGGCTTAAAGCCGTTGAAAAATCAACAATTTGATACGGTTATTTTAGGGTGTACACATTACCCTATTCTACAAAAACAAATTGAAGCTGTCGTAGGAGATGAAGTGAATGTTTTATCTTCTGCGGAAGAAACAGCAAAGGATGTTCAAGAAATGCTAGCTTATAATGGCACTTTAGCAAATGCAAATACAGTGCCTGCTCATAAATTTTTTGCAACTGGTTCTGTTCCAATTTTCCGTTCAATCGCTGAAAATTGGTTGGAGCAAGGTACTCTCGACATAAAACGCATTACATTAAAATAAAAAATCAGCTTAGCAATGGGCTAGGCTGATTTTTGCCGTTTTCAGCATTTTACATAATCATTGAGTACTTTTTTGAAGAAATAAATTATGATAAGATGAGGGCGCGAAAGTTTTTAGGAGGAACAATAAATATGACAAGATTTGATGGAAGAATGGCAGATGAACTGCGACCTGTAAAAATGGATGGGGAGTATTTATTACACCCAGAGGGCTCGGTCTTAATTCAAGTAGGAAATACAAAAGTAATTTGTACAGCAACAATCGAAGACAAAGTGCCTGGCTTTTTACGCGGGCAAGGGAAAGGCTGGATCACAGCTGAATATTCGATGCTACCTCGTGCAACAGCTCAACGTACACCGCGTGAATCATCTCGTGGGAAGGTCAATGGACGTACAATGGAGATTCAACGCCTAATTGGGCGTGCATTACGTGCTGTGGTCGATTTAGAGGCTCTTGGAGAGCGTACGGTATGGATCGATTGTGATGTGATTCAAGCAGATGGTGGCACTCGTACAGCCTCTATTACGGGAGCATTTGTTGCGATGACACAGGCAATTGCTAAATTTGCGGAAGAAAAGCCGTTCGTCAAGTTTCCTGTAACCGATTTTTTAGCGGCAACTAGTGTAGGGATTGTGGAAGAACAGGGTGCTGTTTTAGATTTAAATTATGTAGAAGATGTGGCTGCTGCTGTTGATATGAATATTGTTATGACAGGTGCAGGTCGCTTTGTGGAATTACAAGGTACTGGCGAGGAAGCAACATTCTCTCGTGAAGAATTGAATGATTTATTAGCACTAGGTGAAAAAGGCATCCAGCAATTAGTTGAGCTCCAAAAAACAGCGCTTGCCGAACAAGCAAACATGGTCGGAGGGAAATAATATGAAACAGGTAGTGATCGCAACAAAAAATAAAGGAAAAGCCAAAGATTTCGAAGCATTATTTGGCCCACTTGGTTATGAAGTTGTCACAATGTTTGAAGTAGCACCAGACATGGAAATAGAAGAAACAGGTACAACATTTGAAGAAAATGCAATCTTAAAGGCAGAAGCCCTAGCGAAAAATCTTGGTACCATTGTGATTGCTGATGATAGTGGTTTAGCAGTAGATGCATTAAATGGTGAGCCAGGGGTCTACTCTGCACGTTATGCTGGTGATCATGATGATGAAGCTAATATGGTGAAGCTGCTAGAAAACCTACAAGGTGTTGAAGATGGCAAACGTACCGCTCGATTCTGCTGCTGTATTGCTATTGCAGGTCCAGATTTTGAAACGACGACTGTATTTGGTACTTGTGAGGGCGTGATTGCACATGAGAAACGTGGTACGAATGGCTTTGGCTATGATCCAATCTTCTTTGTTCCAAGTCTAAATCGTATGATGGCTGAGCTTTCGCCAGAAGAAAAAGGTGCTATTTCTCACCGAGGTAATGCTATTCGTAAGTTGAAGGAGCAATTGCCGAATCTTATTAAATAAGAGGTGGTATTCATGAAAATACTTATCATGAGCGATACACATGGCGACAGTCAGGTGATCGACAAGGTTAGAAATTTTTATCCTGAAATAGATGTTTGCATACATTGTGGTGATAGTGAGCTTCCTTATGTACATGATGCATTAAAAGGAATGAAAAAAGTACGAGGGAACTGTGATCGGGAGGAAGCTTTTCCTGAGGAAGAAATTTTTACAGTCGATGGCGTAAGAATCTTGGTGACTCATGGTCATTTATTTAATGTGAAAAGTTCCATGCTGTCCTTAACCTATCGGGCAAAAGAATTGAATGCCCAAATTGTTTGTTTTGGTCACTCTCATATTCTCGGGGCTGAAATGATGGATCATGTTTTATTTATCAATCCAGGAAGCTTATTAAAGCCACGGGGTCGCAAAGAAAAAAGCTTTGCCGTGCTAGAAATAGAAGATTCGACTTTTACAGTGGAATTTTGGACGGATGATCAACAATGTATGTCAAGTCATACTTTCCAACGAAATTAATACGACTTAAAAATCCGCATTACTCTTCAAGTAAGCGGATTTTTATATGGGGTGGTAAAATTGACTAGGAATGAATGATGTTGAAATAGAAAAAATAAATAGAAAAGGTAACAAAGGAGAAAATATGGAAAAGACAATTGGCTGGCAAATGGACAATAGCTATGTTCAACTACCAAGTATTTTTTATTCCGGTATGACGTTAAACCCTGTTCGTTCACCCGAATTAGTCCTGTTAAATGAAGCGGTAGTTGCGTCACTAGGATTAAATAGTCAAGCTTTAAAAAGTGAAGAGGGCATAGCCGAATTAGCTGGTAATAAAGCCCCTGATGGTAGTATTCCTATTGCGCAGGCTTATGCAGGACACCAGTTTGGACATTTTAATATGTTAGGTGATGGACGGGCTCTTTTATATGGCGAGCAAATAACACCCTTAAATGAACGCATGGATATCGCACTAAAAGGGTCTGGCAGAACACCTTATTCTCGTGGTGGAGACGGAAGAGCCGCATTGGGGCCTATGCTTAGGGAGTACATCATTAGTGAAGCGATGTTTGCGTTGGGGATTCCCACTTCCCGAAGTTTAGCGGTAGTGAGTACAGGTGAAACGATTATCCGTGAAACTGATCTACCTGGCGCTATCCTTACGAGAGTTGCCAGCAGTCATTTACGGGTAGGGACCTTTCAATATGCCGCACAATGGGGTACAGATGAGGAACTCCAGATTTTAGCACATTATGCCATAGAACGGCATTACCCAAATCAACACGGTGACACGAATCGCTATCTTTATTTATTGCAGGAAGTCATTAAAAAACAAGCATCACTTATAGCAAAGTGGCAGTTAGTGGGCTTCATTCATGGGGTCATGAATACTGATAATATGACCATCAGTGGGGAAACCATTGATTATGGACCGTGTGCCTTTATGGATGCCTATGACCCAGCGACAGTGTTCAGTTCAATTGATCGACAAGGGCGTTATGCGTATGGTAACCAGCCAAACATTGGTGGTTGGAACTTAACACGCTTGGCAGAGGCGTTACTTCCCTTAATTCATGAAAATCAAGAGCAAGCCATTGAACTTGCTCAAGCTACCTTAGAACAATATCCTAAGCTGTACGCTCAAAACTGGCTGAAAGGAATGCGAGCAAAATTAGGGTTATTCGATGAAGAGCAAGAGGATATGAAGCTTATAGAAGAACTTTTACAGCTCATGCAACAGGACAGAGCGGATTATACTAATACGTTCATCGCCCTAAGCTTTGACCAAATCGATAAAACCTCGTTATGGAAGTCGTCAGCATTTAAAGACTGGCATCAAAAATGGCTTGCACGATTAGCAAGACAGTCACAAACAAAAGACACGTCACAACAATTGATGCGTCAGCATAATCCCGCCATTATTCCACGTAATCACAGGGTGGAGGAGGCATTGGAAGCGGCTGTAGAGCGGGGAGACTATAGTGTGATGAATAAATTAGTGACAGCTCTGGCACAGCCCTTTGCCCACACGCATGAACAACAGGAATATGCTTCATTACCAGAACCGTCTAATCAACCTTATCGAACTTTTTGTGGCACATAAGTAGACAACGAGAGGAATGGCTCCTCTCGTTTTTTTATTGTGCAATGGCACCCTACACAAACCAAACGCATACCCTATGTATGAATAAAGGTAAAGGAGAATGGATTCGGTGCATAAATATTCAAAAGGTTGGTTTGTAAAAGAGCTACGAACACATGGCATTTTAGTACATCCACAACTTAAAAGTCATCTAGGGTTATTTAAAGAATCTGAATTACGAAATTTATATTATCGCTATGTAGAAATAGAAGCGGCTGAGCAGATTCAAAAATAGCTATATTGTTTGAATAACTCCTTTCTAGGAAAAAATGGGCATAGAAAGGAGTTTTACTATGTGGATGATAGCACAGACATGGCAGGATGTCCTATTTTTACATTGGCCAGTATCACCCCCAGAATTAGAAAAACATATACCTCCAGAACTGACGCTAGATCTATTCGCAGAAGATGCCTGGGTAAGTGCGGTACTTTTTAAAGTCCATAGGCATCGCATGCGATTTCTACCACCCATTCCTGGCTTGAATACTTCCTTACAATTGAATGTACGAACATATGTAGAATTTGAGGGCAAGAAAGGAATCTATTTTTTTCATTTAGATGTGACTAATTATGTCTTCTCAAAAATAACGGCATTAGTCAGCTTACCCTATCGATACTCAAAAATTGAAGGAAAGCAAAGGGATAATGACAACACCTATACGAGCTATTATAAAACATTGGATGAAAGATTGAGGGTGTCCTATACAATAGGGAACAACACTCAAACTAATTTTGACCAATGGCTTGTAGAACGTTACCATTCATGGGCAAAATGGAACGATACATTATTTCGTATTGATATTCAACATACACCGTGGGACTTACAACAAGCCGAAGTAAAGATTCAAAGCAATACGTTAGCTTCTTTTATGAAGGGAACCTTTCAAGGGACACGACCCATTGCACATTATGCAAAGACAAAAGAGGCAAAAGTTTTTCCTCCAGTGATTGAGCAACGGAAAACAAGATCTATACAAAAATAGACCTTGTTTTTTGTAAGTGAGAGAAAAAAACTGTTTTTATTTTAAAAGAGATAACAAAATTGCATGACAATAGCGCCGGCAATCATATCTGACATGGCAAGTGCCTCAGCCTCAATTTCATCAAATATGTCCACGTCAGCTTGATAATCTTTTTGAATCATGGTCACAGCTTCATTCTTTGTTAAAGCCAAATGCATATAAAACATCTTTTGTACGGCCTCCATACTTAAATAAGGATTGATCGTATGCAAAAATTGTGCAATATCGTCAGCATTACGATACCAATCTCTCTCTTTTGCCTCAGCCGTCGCTGTATCTCCTTTAGTAGCAGCAGTCACTAACTGAGCTGCAATCACAAGATGCTCTTTAATTAAAGCTGCATATCGATCTGCTATAGAGTCACCATAAAAGGGACGGAGGCAATTCCCTAAATCGGTTGCATTTCGTAACAAACGCTGCTGTACAAAGGGTAAATCGGGCAAATTGAAAACGATGCTAATAATCGTCATCCGTGTCCAATTTACATGCTCCATCCACAGTAGCCGATTCATCGCCATATAATCCGCCTCTGCTTTACTAATACAGCGTCGATTATCAGCTGAACGTAAAAAATGACGAATCGGTGCTGTGTATTGCGTAGAGGGGGATTGATACAATTGGCTTAATGAAAACCCATTTGAATAAGGGTGCAAAACCTCACTCCTTTTCATTCTTTTTCCTACACTAGCATACTCCCAGGTAGCTCTATGTATGAAAGCAAAGAAGGCCAAGGGAAGAGATCTAGCATCAATCCTCGTACATCATTTTCTTCGTCATCCCACCGTCGACCGTTAAGTTAATGCCCGTAACAAAATCATTCAACGGATTTGTTAAATAAAGACATGCTTGAGCAATATCCTCTGGCACACCCACTCTCCCTGATAAATGCTGCGCATGGTCAATCGGACGAAGTTCCTCATAATTGCCAGTCTCAATCCACCCAGGCGAAATACAATTCACAGTGATCTGATCAGGACCAAACGATCGTGCTAAAGCATGAGTCAATGCCACAATCCCACCTTTTGTAGCGGTATAGGCTTCAGTAAAAGGTTCAGACATTTCAGCCCGTGTAGAGGCTAGACATACAATCGAGCCTCCTTTGGCATTGTGCCTCATCACTTTCGCAGCCTCCCTTGCACAGAAAAAGGCACTTGTTAAATTCGTTTGCAAGAGATCGTTCCACTCCTCCCACGTAATATCATAAGGGGATGTATGTTGAAACTTTCCAGCATTATTAATGAATATATGAATCGACCCATATTGTGCGACCGCTCGTCGCATCAATGAAACAATATCCTGTTCCTTCGCCACATCCGTATGAACAAAGATGACAGAGAAGCCCTGATCGACCAAATCCGTCTCTAATTGCTGACCTAATCCCTTATTGATATCAGCAATAACCACCTTCGCACCCTGTCGTGCATACGCTAACACAATGCCCTTGCCTATTCCTTGTGCACCACCAGTAACAACTACAACAGCATCCTTAAACATCTACATACCTCCCATTGATTTCTAGCCAATATTTTAACAAAAATTTTCATGTTCGACCTATCGATAAGGCAAAAAAATGGTATAATCTATATGGTGAAAACATATGATAAAACATAGATGAGGGAAACCTTGCCTACATAGTAAAATTAATGTTGACATTACGCCATATAATACATATAATAAGTATTGTCCTTCCTATGGAATACATAAGAAACGACATCATGTCTCAGTAGCTCAGCAGGATAGAGCAACGGCCTTCTAAGCCGTCGGTCGGGGGTTCGAATCCCTCCTGGGACGTCATACAAAGCCTTACAGCCACAACGGTTGTAAGGCTTTTTGTTTTAATTCAAATTGTTTAGTTTATAAATGGTGCCCAAAGTGTGAACAAGGTCCGTGATATGTTTCATATAAATGCCATAGATATTCATTGTTGTCCTAATTTTAACATCCCAAGTGAGTTTGAACTTTCAGGTGCTCACCTTCATAAGTAGCAGAATTCTAGGTAAATCGGTTTTTTTTCTTCTAACGCTCCCATCATTGATTTATTGAAGTTGGTCGATCATTGAAGGTATTTGTTATTGTGGATTTAAACAAATGTATAAATATGAAAATAGTATTAGAAATTCCTTCATTATCCATGTATATTTGTGAAGAAGGGAGATTGAAAAAAATGAAAAAAATTCTTATTATACCACTTACATTGCTACTAAGTATTTTATTAATAGCTTGTAACCAGAGTGATGAAAGTGGTAAGAAAACAGATGGTGCTGATAAAGCATCCGAAGAGCCATTAAAAGTTGATAAAGGTCTTTTAAATGTTGAAGTCACAATACCAGCTACATTATACATGGGGCAAGACGTAGATACTATTATTTCTGAGGCAAAAAATAGTGGAATTAAGGACGTCATTAAGAATGATGATGGTTCTTTAACTTATAAAATGTCAAAATCCAAGCACAAAGAAATGATGAAGGATTTAAAAGAAAGAATTGTAAAAAGTGTAGAAGAACTTAAAACAAGCGAAGATTTTGCTTCTATAAATGATGTAGCTTATAACAAATCATTTTCTGAGTTTACACTCACAGTAAATAAAGAAAAGTATGAGGGGAGTTTCGATGCAATAGCGTCTTTTGGGCTAGCTTTAGCAGGTATGTACTATCAATTATTTAACGGTGCGGACGTAGAAGATTATAATGTCACAATAAATTTTAAAGATGAATCAAATGGAAAAGTATATGATACTATGGTTTATCCAGAGGCTTTAAATGAAAATGCCAACAAGTAAGTTGAAGAGCACCTAATGGGTGTTTATTCTATTTTAAACTTAAGAGTATAGTGAAATCTCACTATATTATGTATATTTATGTATAGGAGCGATTTTAATGAAAAGAACATTTATTTATCTATTTATGTTCTGTCTGTTTTTAGCTGGGTGTGGAAGTAATCCTACAAGTAACTCATTAGCAAATGAAACAAGTAAAGATAAAATAGACGAAAAGATTGAAGAAGAATCAAAGGAAGAACAAAAAAATGAAGAATTCGAACTTAAACAAATTGGTGAAACTTTTAAATTAGAAGATTGGGAAGTTACTTTGGAGTCGTTTGAATTTAACAAGACTATTATAAGAGAATCGGTTTCAACTGAAGCTAATGAAGGAAACAAGTTTTTAATACTGAATTTTAACGTTATTAACAATGGAACAGAAGCTGATCAGTTAATGAAACCAAGGGATGGAGCGTCTATAAAAGCTGTTTTTAACGACAAATATGATTATGAAATTTCTTTAACTTTAATGGATGGTGATTTACATCACGAAAATGTGCGCCCTTTATCAACTGCTAAAGGGTTTGTTGCTATCGAAATGCCGGATAATGTAGTGGAGGCTTCAGAAAGTATAAGTATCTTCATGGAGAAAGAAGAAGATAAAGTCCAAATAAATATACGATAATTTATTAAAGCATCCTTTAATTAAAAATAGGATGCTTTTTATTATCTCGAAAAGATGTGGGATAATGGCAACAATTAGAATAGCAATTCAATGCGGATACACCAGCTGTGGATAGGGCCAGGGTCACCTTACTTATAAACCCAAATTTAGTAAAACTTGTTATAAAAGTGTAAGGCGGTTACTTTACAATAAAGATATATTATTTCTATTTATGGAATATTATAAGTAGTCAAGTATGGGAGAATTGATTTAGATGAATAACGATAATGTTTTTACTTGGGGAAGTGCTGAGAATCCTACGATAGTTTTTTTACATGGTTTAGGGAGTGCAGCATTAGCCTTTAAAGAAATGAGTAAGTAGTTTGATGGGTGTTGTAAATCTATTCGTGAAAATAAAGTAGTTATTTTTAACAACTACAATTTTGATTCTCTGATAAGCTGTAGTAACGATCATTCTTTCTTTTGTATTGCTTTAAACATTAATATAATTCCTAAAATACATAAACTCCCTGATAATAGAGTAAGGACTATTTTCCATCCTTCACTGACAATTTGGAAATATTTTAGATATAAAGCGACTCCATATATGCACAATAATATACCCCAAATCGTTCTTAACATTTTCATAGAATTCTCATTCCTTCTTCTACAAGGTTTTAAATATTTCTGTATAGCGATTGTAACACAATATATGTTAATCTGGTGTGGAAATGGAAATTTAGTGACATTGAGACCCCATAAGATAGAAGAAAAAGCTTGAAATAGAAGTCCTATATTACTGGTTTTCTAGAATTCATTATTATTTGATAAATAAGATATTGTGTCAGAAGT
Organism: Lysinibacillus fusiformis; assembly: GCF_003049525.1. GTDB lineage: Bacteria > Bacillota > Bacilli > Bacillales_A > Planococcaceae > Lysinibacillus > Lysinibacillus fusiformis. Next base: position 19,415 of record NZ_PYWL01000003.1, read on the forward strand.
AAGTTTCAATAGTAGGCGAATCCTTTAAAGAGGCTACCTCCATGAAGTTTGTGTAAAATATCAAAAAATTGTAAAATAATACATAATTAAATATACAAAATATTCAATTATTAGGAGGTGGAGTGTGTGGATGAAAAGAAGTACGGGAAATGGCAAGTTTTAGCTATCATATTGATGATAGCATTATTAGTTGCAGCGTTTGTTTTATTTTTCTCAGGTCATTATATGGTCGGATTTGTACTATTTGGAGTTTTCATGCTGCTTTTGAATTTTGTGAGTAGTTGGAAAGCCCTTAATAATTCAGAATATGTTTATTTAAAAAATCATAAAAACAATGTGAAATGGTAATTTAAATGGGGTCCCTCATAAGATATTGTTCAGCCAGAATTTTCTGGCTGAACTTTTTTATGGTTAATCTATCAGTAACTAAGGTAAAACCTTGAGCCAATGTAAGACAGAAATCCCCTATACCAAAAGGACTGGCGTGTATGAACTTCATCATACACGTTAGTCGAATAAGGAATCTATGTTAAAATACTGCGTTAATGGCAATTTCCTACCTTCCTTATCCCATTTATGGTATTCATCAAAAACTACCATCACATTATGATTTGCACGTACCTCTATTAAATACTTGACAGCCATAAAACTAAGCCAATAATCAAACATTATACTCGTTAAACCTCCCTGATAACTAAATTTTCCAAACTCATCCAAGGAATGATTGCCGTATTTGGTTTTAAATATTTCTATCATTTTTGATTCTATTTCAGTAATTTTATTAAATTCAACGCTATTCAATAAATATTTCCTTGCTAAATAATCACACATTCCTTCTTCGAACCATATGCTGTCCTTTCTCTCATCATCGAACTCATCAACGAATAAATTTGAATGATGAGTTAATTGATGCCCTAATATCGTTAATAATTGATTTTCCGACATATTTTCATAAAACTCTTTTAGACTTGGGTGATCATTCTCATGACCTTCTAACTGGCTAACTAATAATTTCCTCCAACCTGATAAGTCAGGAGAAATATAAATCGTATCCTTGTTTGTAAAGGCAGGTATAGGTATTTGAGAAAATATAGCTGTAGCTAATTCTTCGGATGTCCAACCTATACCTTTTGGTAAATCCCTCAAAGCATGATTTTGTTATAATGCGTGTTGGAATTTTAATAAATTTTGCGTAAGTCTCTCGATGATCCCCTAAAATATGGAGAAATCCTCTTTACTTTCAAAAGCATATATATGTTTCATTAAATCTACCCTCTTTTCTAATTTTTTTATTAACCATTAAATGGTTCTAGTATACCATTTTTACAAATGTTGGAGTTTGGTAAAAATTCATCTAGCGAGAATGGTTGACTGTTATCTCCTATAGAATGGAAAAAAACGCTTGAGAAAAATGCTTAAGCGGTTCTTTTTCATTCAAATCAATCATGTTTATATTGCCATCAATCAGGAAAATAACAAATTTTATTGACAGTTAAGATAGAAAATTGCACACCTAATTTAGCTAACAAGGACACCTAAGTATAGAGGAGCAGTTTGTATGAAAGGAATGAATAACCGTAGAATTCTCGAGTTATAGTGTGTATGTAAATAAATGAAAGGAGAAAAGAAAAATGGAAAAAGACTTAAGAAAAAAAGAACTGAGTGCAAATGAATTCGATTTAGAAGTAGAATTATTAGATTTGGATGAAGTGTCAGCGATTCCAGAAACAACAGCAAGCAGTGGCTCAACAAGTTGTTCAGCTTCATCAACATGTGGTTCAACATCATGCTGTGGTTCTTGTTAATAATTCACTTGGACAAATTTAAGTTTTTATTGTAGAAACCAAATAATCATTATTTATAGGAGGAACTAAAGATGAAAAAAGAGATGACTACTCAAACAGTAAATGCAAAAGAATTTGATTTAGAAGTGGAATTATTAGATTTGGATGAAGTGTCAGCGATCCCAGAAACTACAGCAAGCAGTGGCTCAACAAGTTGTTCGGCATCATCAACATGTGGTTCAACATCATGCTGTGGTTCTTGTTAATAAATGTTTGGAAGAGGTAGAGTCGGTTTCGAAAAATAGTATAAACAATTAATTACTATTAATGGGGAGGAACAAGGGATGAAAAAAGAGATGCATACGCAGGAAGTAACTACAAAAGAATTTGATTTAGAAGTGGAATTACTAGATTTAGACGAGGTGTCTGCGATTCCAGAAACAACTGCAAGCAGTGGCTCTACAAGTTGTTCAGCATCATCTACATGCGGCTCAACATCATGCTGTGGTTCTTGTTAATGACTTAAAAAATGGAGCGGTTGAAACAACATATTGTGACAACCGCCCAATTCTCTTTATTTGAAGATGCTAAACCATGAAGAATTGAACAAATGAATTTTTAGAATCAAACATTGTCTTGTTAAAGAAAAAATACATAAGGGTGTGTTGCCATGTATCAAACCTGTATTTATAACTATGACAGTTCATTAGAACAATCATTGCTATTACTTATTGATGAGTTGTGGGATAAACATCAATATTTTGTGTCAAAAGGCTGGGAGGGGGGACCTCATATTCAGTTGATTACAAAAAATAAAATTTCACAATCTGAATATGACACTTTGAAAAAAAGAGTGCGCCAGCTAATCGAAGAACAGCCATTGGATAAATCATATATTGATCAAGTGAAGAAAAAATATGAGCAAAGCTTCCGATTGCTATCAAATTTAGAAAATAAGAAAAATGAACGAGCTATTCGAGAACACGGGGAAATGGACATATATCCTTATAATTTGCCTGTTCATAATGAACGATTAACGAATTTATATATGAACGAACGATTCAGACATTACCCATTGCTATTGGATACTCGAAACTATATAGAAGCACAGAACATTAGCGTTGAGGAGCTGTTTCCCCTTATTTTTTCGAGAATTTCAGATGTCTATCATGAAAAGAATAATAATAAAGGTTATTTTTCGTTTGTCTCGCATGTTCAGGGCTTCTTTGAGCTTTCTGCCAAGCAAGAGAAACCATATACCGAAAAGTTATTTGAGACATTTTATTTAGAAAAACAATCAGGTTTAGAAGCTGCAGAGAAAGCACATTCTCCAATAATCAATAGATGGTTTAACTATTTTACAGAGTTCTATGGAAGTTGTTTAAGTCAGGTGGATGAATTGTTAGACGATCACTATAAAGCGGAATTGACTCGTACTATTGAGGAATTAGAGAAGAATTTTAAAAATGAATTTCATAGGAATTTTGTTGCCTATTCAAAGGAAAATAACTTTATGGAAAATCCTGAGGCAACGGCTTATAGATTTACCGTAAATCTGCTGTATTTACTATTACCTTACTTTAATATAAGTGCTTTGAAGAAGCAAAAGTATATTTATATGGCTTACAGAATTGTGGAAAGTAAAAAAGGGATGACTTGGAGGGAGGAGTTAGGACTTGACTATAATCGTTACTCAAAATCCATTTAGTATTTATCGAGGAACCAATACTTCTGATCAGTGGTACTTTGAAATGAGAGAAAAAGCGAAGGAAATTCAGTCTGCTAAAGAAGCGATTGACAATGTTCATGCAAAAGTTGAAAGAGAGAAAGAAATGGTAGTCAGTCAAATTGAAGAAGAGTTCTCTCTACAAAAGGATCCGAAGCTATTGAATCTGAAACGGGATGTTCATAATTTGCGTAGCATTCGTTTAAGGAAATACTCAGGGCCAATTTTATTGAATCGACTAGTAGAGCTTTTAGATCAATTAGAGTTGTATCAAGAAGCACTGCAACAAAGGTATGAGGAAGCTGTATTGAAGTCAAGAGAGATTCTGCAACGAGAAATAGCAGATGAGCAGCTGCAAAAGACCGTTTTATTTTTTAATCAAACTATTTATAAGAACATTGAAAAATATTTATCCAAACCTGTCCAAACACATAATAAAAAAGAAAAAAAGTTGGACAATTTTATTATCAACTTGTTAATGCGCAGCTCTATGAAGACTAGTCCGTTTTCTTATCTTACGCAAACAGGCTCTTCTGGTAATCGATTTTTAATCAAAAAGAAGGCAAATATCGAATTAAACCATGCGCTACTTTTTAGAATATTTTTGGAAGTTATTCGTACGAACAATGATACATTAGAAAAAATTCCAGTCCATGTTTCTAAATTTGGGCAAAGGAATTCTAAAATCTTTTTTGTCACGCAAGAGAATGTACCGCAATCTAAGAAAATATATGAAACAAGAGATAAGCTGGTTGAGATGGGGATTGCGGAAGAAGTAATTCAATTTCTAAAGAAAAAACAAGGGCAAACTATGTATTATAAAGAATTTGCTCAATTTCTAAGTGAACATGATCTTTATTCGGGGCATGAGTTGGATGTATTTAAAAAGCTTGTTACCACGAAAATCGTAGTACAAAAAATTTCAGTAAATGCTAAAAGAAATCTTGTAGAAGAAATGATTTCCTATTTAAAAGACCATGATATTTGCGAAGAGCTATCACGCCAGCTGCAATTCATTAATGAATTGCAAAAGGAATTCGAGCAGGCAGATACAAATGGGCGGTTAGTTCTTTGGAAAAAGATTGAGGATATTATTAAAAATTTGAGTGAAACTATTCCGAATTTTGGTACGGAGATTCTATATGAAGATATCTTGTTTGATGCTCAAAGTAATAAGAGCAGCCTTAAAGATATTGACAATAAATTTTCTAATCATTTTTTTGAAGAAATTACGGCATTTTTACTGTTGTTTGATGTGAATATTCGTGTGCAATACGAAGTTGCTGCGCTTTATAAAAAAATATATGGGCACTCGGAGATAAGTTTATCTGACAGCAATTTATTAAACAATGTATTCTTCGAAAAATTGAGATACTTCTTCCCTTATTTCCAAGACATGGATTACCGCTATGATGACGCGATTGCACCTGAAGTAAAGATTTTGGATGATCTTAGAGACGAATTTAAAGCATTCTTTTCCCAATACTTAGATGAAAATCAAGATGTAGAAATAGATTTTCAGGAACTAATCAAGCCCTTCTCTAAAAAAATTCCTACGTATATTAAATACGGCAATGAATTTAGTATGACATTCTTTTATCAGCTTTTTCAGGAGAAAGTAATTTTAAACGATATTTATGACGGTCAGGAGAAATTTTTATCCAGGTTTAAAGACTTCTTTGAGGATTTGAATAATGATTCACAGTATCAAGAATATATAGGGAAAAATTATTATGATAAAAATTATTATGAAGTGACAGAGCTGTTTGGATTTAATGGCGGTATTCATGATAGAAATTATAAACAAAAATTAAATTTAGAGTTTGGAAATCAGAGATTCCATGATGTTGGGTATCCTCATATATCAGATTTTTCGGTTAAATACGATGAGAAAACGAAAAAATTGAAAGTGCTCGACCATCAGAAAAATGAAGCAAGGGTCGCCTATAAATCGTCATTAGTGCCAGTGTTTCTACCAGGTGTTTTATCTGTATTGCTACTTCTGTTTCAAAGCGGAAGAATTAACTTTGATATAAATTACTTTTTGAAAAAAAGAAGTGATATGCCAAGAATTAGTTTTGAAAATATTGTGATGTACAGAAAGAAGTGGAATATCAAACACGAGGATATTGAGCGTATAAGCAAGGATGCGGCAAATGAAGTAGAGCTGTATTCATTAATAAATAACTATTTTCAAGACAGGGATTTACCTGAAACTTTCTTTTTAAAGAAATACCGTATGGGTGAAGAAATTTCTGCGATGAAGCCATTGTTTATTGATATTACAGTACCCATACTATTCAAACATTTTATGAATGAAATTACTAATGAAGAAAGTGAAGATCCTACGTTCTTTATCGAAGAGGTGTTACCTGAATTTAATAATGAGCTTAGGGAATATGTTGTGGAATATACGATTGACAATTAGGAGGGTGAACGATGCAGAATTTTAATGTAAAGGTAGAAAAACTAACAAAGAATTATGGAAAAAAGGCTGTTCTAAAAGGAATAGATTTTATTGCTGAAAAAGGTGAGATTATTGGTGTTATCGGTAAAAATGGAGCTGGGAAATCAACATTCTTAGAAATTTTAATGACCATTAAAGATTTTAATGACGGGAAGGTTGTTGTCTTTGGTAATAATTTAAAAGAAATTGATCAAGCTCAGCTTGGAAAAATTAAAAGCAATATATCCGCAGTATTGCAACCTACACAGTTTTATAAAAAATTAAAAGTAAAAGAATTACTAGATCTTTTTAGATCCTATTATGGTAGCAAAGTAGATCTGAATGAAATTATTGAGGAGTTTGAATTGCAGGAGCATTTAAATACATTCTTCGATAATTTATCTGGGGGCTGGAAGCAAAAGGTGAGTCTAGCAATCGCTTTTTCTTCTAAACCACGTTTGATTATTTTGGATGAACCGACTACCGGACTGGACCCTCATATGCGAAATATATTATGGGAAAGTATTACAGGATATATTAAGAAAAATGACAGTACAGTCATTTTATCGACTCATTATATGGATGAAATCGAACTCTATTGTGATAAAGTTCTTTTCATTAATGAGGGTGTAACCGAAGTATTCGATACACCAGAAAATATTCTGAAATCCGGTCATAAATCTATTAATAGCTTTTATCTCGATAAAATTGCCAAATAAGGGGGAGCAAATATGTTATTAACACAAATTAAATATGACTTAAAAATGTTCTTTAGAGAGTTATTTTATTTAGTCTTTACGGTTGTTGTACCGCCTGTCACATATATTTTAATGGGACAAATGTTCAGTAATGCAACCTATAGCGGAGGAATGAACTATGTTCAAATGTATACACCTTCGTTTATTGTCCTCATTAGTTTTTCAGTCGTATTTTTTGCCTTTGGTTTTGATCAGGTAATGAATCGTGCAGCTGGTATTGAAAAAAGACTTTTCATTACGCCGATCACTGATAAAATTCTTCTCATGTCCAGTATTGCTAAGTCATTTATTATAGCTACAGCAGGATTTTTCTTAATCACTTTGATTGGCTTACTAGTTTATGATTTGCAGCTTTCAATTGTTAATTTTTTGATGTCATATGTAAGCTTATTACTAATTAATGCGGTGATGTTGGTTTATTCTCACGCAATTTATTCAAACTTTAAGGAAGTAAAAACAGCACTTATTTTGTCTATTGTATTGTTCCAAATTGTTATGTTTACTGGGGGCTTCTCTGTTCCGGTGGAAAGTCTTCCGAATTTTGTGAAGTATGTATCTTATGTAAACCCATTCTATCATTTAAATAATATTTATATCTCAATTTGGAATCAGACATTTGAACTCAATCAAGATATGCTGATTTCCATCGGGTACACATCGGCCCTTCTGATTATTTCATTAGTTGTCATTAAGTTCAACAATAAGAAGGAGTGAGTAATATGCTAATAAAGGCTCGAAGAAATATTCGATATCACTATAATGAACCCGACCTATTTATATATGGATCAAACGAATTAATAAAATTAAAACTAAGTATTTCAGAATATGATGAAATCACTTCCCTGATTAGTAAGGCCTATCAGGGAAGTGAAGAAACAGCACTTTTTGAAGAGTTTAACCGCTACACAAAACTCATTCAATTTCTTATAGAAAAACATGTTTTTTATTTAATTGATCCAAAAGTTTATGATCTTCACAAAAACAGTCTCTATTTGCCGTGGGTTGAAGAGCAATGTCTATCAGTAGAAAAAGGTCTGAGAGACATTGAGGGAATTTGTGTGAACATTCCCGCATCTTATTTTGGTGCAATTTATCTCAGTGAATTATTGGCAGAAAATCATATTCAACATGAAATTGTAGAAGTAGAAAATATTGAAGTTTTGGCAGACGGGAAAATCGCTTCACATTATTATATTGGGAAAAAAGAAGATAAAATATGGGTTTCCACAAGAAATCATCCGAATTTTGAGGCTGTGTCAGCTGAGGATATTTCAGAGAAGCTTCTAGCAGGTTTCCTTTATTATGGCGCCATTATATCTATCATTGGGAAAGAGGCCCCTGTATTCAGTATTAATTCCCTCATGGAAGTTGAAAGGAAATTGGCATTTGATGGAATTGAAAAGGTGGATTATCAAATTTCAGGAAGAACGCCTCAAGATGCTATCAAGAATTATAATTCACTCGAAACTTTTGTAAAAAAATATGATTCAAAGATAGTATCTTTTAATAAAAATAGAGCGTATTTTACTTACAACCAATCACCGTTACAGATTATTACTGTACAAACAGAAGACGATGAAAATTACTTCTTTGCAGATATTTCTTATGAAAGGCTCGCACAGTTTCTCTCAGAGGCAGCATTTATCGAAATATTAAAAAATAGTTATTCAAAGGATCTTCTATTGAAGCAGCAGGGAAAAGTCATCTATAGTACCCAACATCATAAAACAGGGAAACTGTACAGATTAGATCTGAATGAGCTGGAGGAATCAGAACTTATTAGTAGTTTAATGAATCAAGAAAAGTTATCTACCAATTTCTACCTCCAGGCATGTAGTAGAGGGGGGTATTACTTGTATGCTGTAAATGATAAATCGGAGGCATTCATTTTTCAGCTCCCTGTAAAAACAGCAGCTCAGTTGATAACAGTTTTACTGACTTGGATTAGTATGCATATGAATGATGTATCTATTAAGGAATCATTCTTCCAATCCGTAGATTTAAATGAGCTCCATCTAAAAGAAGTCAGTTCTGTAAATTGGGACAACTCTAATCAAGAAAATTTAGTAAATGGTCAGCAGACTACTGTAGGGAAAATACTCAATGATCATGGTTTTGAATATGAACTTTTGGAGGTGGAGTGATGACCATACAAACAAACATTGCTACGATTCTGACAAACCAAAAGTATATTTTTATTCATTCATCAAAGAATGATTCATTCTTTTGCCTAGATTGCTTTAAGGAGCGAACAAAAGAACTGAAAAGCTATCAACAATATTTTGGTTGGCAAGAAGACCAGCCAAATCGATTAGAATCAGAAATAATTGATACACTTGTGCAAAAGCTCCAAACAAATAGCGAACCGTTCCTCTATGAAATAAACCGAGATACATTGGAAATCCAAGCGAAAGCAACCTTCAAGCGAGGAGATTGTCAGTGTAATGTAGATACGGGTTCAAATCGACCTCAGGAATTGGATACTCTATTCAATGCAAAAGATAATCGACAATTGAGCTTTGAACAAGTAAGAGAAAAGATTGAAAGAAATAAAAAATTAATCTATGCGCATCCATCGTCGATTGTAAATGCATTGGCTCGCTCCGGCGATTCTTATGGAACACCAATGGTTCAGACAGAAGTATTGTATAAGGGAATATCAATGCTTTCCTATGGTCGGACAGGGACGTATGAAAAGTCAAAATATATTTCTATTTTGGAATCATTGGAGCGCTATGCCACAGCGTTTCCTTATAAAAAGCAACAAAGGGCAATGCGGGAAAAAGATTCTGAAGTGATTGATCTCACACTGAGTGAAGTGATGGCACAATGCAATTATGGCAATCCAGAAAATTACTCGGAAGATCAGCCACTGAATTATGAAAAAGTTTGGGCATTGCATAGTGAAAGAGATGTTCTAATTCCCGAGCAGCTAATTTATTACAACTCTCATGTTGTTTCTAATGAAAAAAGATATATTTACGAAAGCTCTAATGGCAGTGCTCTCGGTTCAACAGAAGCAGAGGCCAGCCTACACGCGATGCTAGAGCTGATTGAACGCGATGCTTTTTTAGCTACTTGGTATGGACAGATTCCACCTGTCAGAATTGATGAATCTAGCATTCAATCTAAAAAAATTCAGGCTTATTTGGACTCTTTAAAGCAAAAAAACATCCGTGTACATTTGTTTGATATATCGATGGAAGTGAAAATTCCGACAATCTGGGTTTTATTAGAAAAAGAGGAGCCTAAGGAAAATGAAATGGCCTTCTACACGGCTGCGGCGGCTTCCTTTGACTTGGAAGAGTCAATCGAGCGAGCGTTGATTGAAGCTACAACTGCGATTACTGTTTTTACAAATGTCTTCAATAATAAGGAATATCAGACAAGGAAACGACAATTGTTGGACAATCCTCAATCGGTGCACAAGTTGGAAGACCACTTGCTACTTTACTCAAACAAGGAGATGAAATATGCATTTTCGTTTGCATTGAATACCGAAATGGTGTCTTCCTACGAGCAATTGGAGGCAGGGTATACAATATATCAAGGGAAATTTTCCGAGGTTGTTCGAACGCTTGAAGGCCAATTGGTCGATATATCTGGTAAAGCGTATCGGGCTATGACAGAAAATCCGAATTTATTTTCTGCAGGATTTGTAAATGTGAAATATATAGTGCCTGGCATGCTGACGATGACTTTTGGGCATCAAAATAGACGAGTTGTCAGTCAACGAATTGAAAAGGCTATTCAGTTTAAGAAGACAGGGAAGCTAGATAAAGACTGGATAGAGAAAACACCCCATCCATTTCCATAATTGAACGGGAGGGAATAAGGATGATTGATCAACAATATTTAGATCGATTCGGAGAGGATCGCTATAAGCAATCATTGTCTGTTGCACATGTTGATGAAGAACCACTGTTTAATAATCATTTAGATGTGATTGACATGAAATTTTTGAAGGAGCTTGGTAAAAGTGATGGCTGGAGTTCCATTATTTACGATCTCTATTATTATTTAGAGATGATTCAGCGGATAGATTTTTTCAGCAAATACTATTTCCATTCTTTTTCTCCCAAAGCTAGAAATATAGATAGTCTTAAATTGGTATTTGTTCATAAAACGCATATGTTTGTATACAAAGCATTAACAGACAAAGTTTATGTATATCACCAAGAATATTTTAAAGGATTGAATGCTGAAAGAGACTATCTCGTCATCGTAAATGACAATCGTCAGCTCCAAAAATATTATGGTGAGTTTTCTTTAATGCTAAGTTTATTGAATACAGGTCATTATCTTTATAATCTTGACTATGTTTTAAATGGTCATCAAATTCGTCACCGTAAACTAACAACAGCATCGCTTGAAAAGCCTGTTGAATTTGTCACAATTCCGCTTGTATTGGAAATAGCTTTAGACCAAGAATATCATTTGAGTACAACAGATATAAAAGCGCAACCGGAGACAGAATTTTTCAGGAGAAGAGTATCGGAGCAAAATATTAAAGGCGATGCAGTAGTTAAAAAGTTGATGTCAGTTAATACACACCATCGAATACTGCAGGAGTTCCAAGTAGCTGTGCAGGACTATCCTGGAATAGGCTTGTGGACGTTTATAGATAATATTACTGATGTCAAAAGTGGTTTTTATCGGATTGGAGAAACGTGTGAATTTATTCAACCGAAAGGTAAACTTATGTATACGAAGATGTTGCAAGAATATCAAGATTTCACTAATTTGGAAGGCATGTATTATTGGCTATTTTTTACCTTTGAGAAATCAGGTCAGGATTATGATGATATTTTTTTAAGGATGGGTCATTTTGCACAGCATTTATCTATTATTGCTGCGAAGTATGGATTGGCTGCTCGAGGGATTAAAAATTATAATGACAAAATAATAAAAGAAAAATTCAAACTAGAGAACAATGAACAACTTGGCTACTCGTTAAATCTTTTTAAGAGCTGGAACACAAGTCACAGTATATTTCTAAAATAAAGGAGGACCTTATGTGGGTATCTAAACATTTATTCATTCATGATTATGTCTTAATTGAAGAATTTTTAAAAGAGTGTTTGTTGCCATATTTAGATAGAGAAAAAGTTCGATATTTTTTCATTCGTTATTGGGATGGTGGTCCCCATATCCGATTGAGATACCAAACAGCACAAGACGCAGCAGAAAAAATTGAAAAAGAATTGGAGCACTTATTGGAGAGCTTTCATCTAAAGCATAGTAGTCACTCATTTCAAGCTATTTCCTATGATGAGGCGATCATTCAGACAGAAGGCATTGTACCAACTGCTCCGTATCCGAACTTTTCAATTCAGGCGATCGAGTATGTACCAGAGCTAAACCGTTATGGGGGGGAGGCAGCAATGGCGTTGTCTGAAGAACTATTTGTCCACTCTTCAAAATTTGCTGGACAAATTATTCAAAAGCTTAATCGAACTCAGCGTTATGTGTTAGCCATTGACCTCATGTATAACTGTACAAAAATTGCTCAAGAATTAGGATATATTGAGAAGCATGAGACAATGTTTCATGCGTATCGTGAAATATGGACTCAATTTTCTCAAAATAAGACCCCAGAGCAAATATATAAAGTGATTAACAACAGAATCGATCAATTGAAAAATGGAGAACTTGCCATTGAATTCTATCAGCCCTATCTTAAGGTTTTTAAATCTATGCTTGCTCAAATAAAGTTATGTCAAACGACAATGGAGCCAAAGTACGCCTTTTATATTGTCATTTCTCATCTTCATATGTTGAATAATCGATTAGGGGTATCTCCGGAATATGAATTCATTTTTTCAGATGCTTTTCTTAAAGCTGGGTGATTTCTTAAAAAGGAGGAAATGAATGTGTGGAACTTTAAAGGAGAGAGGAATATAGAGAAAAAATTCATTGATTATCATATGATGTCAATCAATGAACCTGAATTCACCAATACTCAAGTATATGCGCATAGACCGAGAGAGTTGCAGGGAAATGGCAATTATCCGTTAATTGATTTAGATTATACGATTGACGATAATAATATATTTGAAAAAACATTAGGGACGAGATATTCGGCAAGGGAACCATTCAAGACGAATGTGAAGGTCGATAAAAAGGTAATGGCACAATTTACTCAATTGGCCATGATTGGTGGTGAAAAAGAAAACCGTACATACCCTTCTGGGGGGGCACAGTACTATGTTAATATTTATTTTTTATTCAACGAGCAATTGGTAGACGTTGATTTGATAGAGCAGGGGAATATTATGCTGCTGAATAGTGATACTCAAAAATTATTAGTTAAACAATACGTGCCGTGGGATGAAATGAGTAAAGCGTTTATCCAAAAGTATTTGGCAAATACCGCTCAGTTCGCAGTTGCTTTGAGCTGTGATATGTCAGGAATCTCAGGAAAGTATACAGATATCTCCTATAAATTGGTTCAACAGGAGGCCGGACATATTGGACAAAATATTCAGTTGGTAGCGAATTACTTAGGGTTGGAAAGTGTACCATTGGGCGGTTTTTATGATATTGAGTTATCAAAACTTTTGAGTGATAACCAAACATCCTTGTATGCATTTCTTATAGGATAGAAAGGAGTGGAGGTTGAATATGTATTGCTTAAAATTGAAATATCAAGTAAAAAAAATGAACGATTTCTTTATGATCCAGGATTGTATAACATTAGAAACAGTCATGGCCTTTAAAGTTAAAGATATCGAGTTTAATAGATTAAAAGAGATTATTTATCATGGAATCGATGAAACAATGGACTGCTCAGAAAATAAGCTTGGAAATCAGCTTTTGGAAAAGGACCCTACATTGTTTATCTCCTATGAAAAACAAAAATCCAGAGATCTATTGAATCTAGTGAGAAGCTATACAGAATTTTTTACCCCTTATTTCATTTCTACAGAAGCTATTGTAGAGTACTTGATTTTTGCAGAAAAAATTATTGATACAGGGAAAATCTTTAACATTCAAGTCATGTTAGAAGATAAATTCCCAAATGTTCAAGAGTTTCTGGAAAAATCACCGTTTGTACAAACGATCTATGATGAAAACCCACAGGACAATATTGATTTGCTAATTGGAACACAAAAGAAAATCGCAGAAATCAATCAAGTTGAATCTTTTGCAAAGTATATACTGGCATTGAGCTGTCAGGAAAATAGTTTAGAGATTGGTCCATTAATCAATACAACGAAGTTTGAAATTCCTAAGTTTTCAACAGAAGGTGAGCTGAATGCAGCCATCATGCATCATGAAGAGTTGTTGATGTGTTTCTTCTTGGAAAGAATTCTATTTATTCAGTTATTTAATTTATATAATAAAATGCGACAAAATGAGTTTTTCCCCACTAGAAACAAAGTCTGTATTAATCGAATGGACCTTCAAGGATATAGTGAAGCGGTTACGCTGTATCCCAAATATTTGGTTGAGTTTGTCGTATGAAAAATTTCATAATTGTAAGGAAAATACTCGTAACTGTGTATTTTCCTCTTTTTTTTTTGCATATATGTAATCAGAGTAGTAAGTTACTAAATATTAAAAAAAATGATAGAAGAGCAAGATATACTATTATTGTAAAGAAAAACAAGGAGGGGATAAAAATGGAAATACTGCTAAAGGGATTTAGGGAAGACGTGTTGGCAGAATATATGGTTAGGAAATTAAAAGAAAGACAAGAACTGACCAGAATTCAAGAATTGAAGTGTAAATTGGGTATTGAAGTCTGCCTCATTAATCTTGGGAAGGCCGTTCCTGTATACTTGACAGCATTTTTACTGCATTCAGTTTGGCTAACATTTATTTTTCACAGTGCTTATTTATTAGTACGGGTCTATGCTAGAGGTATTCATGCTCAAAAAAGCAGTACCTGCACGTTGATAAGCATTTTCCTTTTCGGAATACTACCGATCATCATACGAGATATTTCAATATCAGAATCGATGTTTTGGATAGGTATTCTAGCTGTATATATCTGTCTTTATAAATATGCCCCTCAAGATACAGAAAAGAACCGTGTTAATGATAAAGCGTTGAGAGTAAAACTGAGAAACAGAGCCATTATTGGCTATTCGATTTGTGTAGCAGTAATGGTTAGTACAAGCTCACAACTAGTCATCAATCAAGTATTTTTTGGAAGTCTACTAGCTGTATGCTGTATTCTTCCATTAACATATAAATTATTGAAAAAATAAGGGAGGAAGAAGAAAATGAAGAAAATTCAAAATATGTTTGCAGAAGGTCTAACAAAACTGTTTGTTGCAGTAGGCGGGTTAAGTGTTCATAATTTCTGTGTATTGTATTCATTTGAACCAACAATTCCAGAAGAACTCAAAAAGTAAATTATATGTGAAATACTAGGTTTTCGCTAAAAATTCTAAATTTTGCTAATTTGGTTTTCTATAGTATAATATTCATACTAGATTCCTATAGAGAGATGAGGATTAGCGTGTGATTCTATTAGCTATAGTTCAAGTCGCCATTCAGTGTATTTTAGTAGCTTTTGTCATAGGGAAACGTTTTATTCGAAAGGAAAATATTATTGCAGTTATACTGTTTAGTCTAATAATGGGCGGGCTATATCCGTATCTAGATATTTTTGGTTCGCTCTTAATATTTGCGTTTGTTCTTGGTATGTTTAAGTATACATATCTAAAGTGGATACCTGCACTGTACTACGCATCAACAATAATGATCGGTATGATCCTCATTGATCATATAACAACTTTCATTTTGGGAAAAGTTTTAGATATTGATACAATCTCCTCAGCAACAAACGAACTCATTTTTTCAGCCGTATTACTACATCAATTTATCACACTCATCATTGGTATTATATTTATAAATCTTTGGAAAAAAATTACTTTCAGAGTTTTTGAGAAGGATGCAGAAGATAGGATTACAAAACGAATTTTAGCTTTCTTGGGTCTTTTTACATATACAATTTATTTTACAATGATTGTTTATGTACGATTAACAGGAAATCAAAATACGCTAGTATTGATGAATACGCTGTACTTATTTATTTATTTCGTCATTTTTGCTGTCAGTTTGTCGTTCCTAGTATATACCTTCAGAAAGCAGTTAGAGATGAGGGAGAAGGAAATAGAGCTAAACAGTATACAAATGTACACGGAACAGCTGGAAAAAAACTATTATGAAATGCGAACTTTTCGCCATGATTACATCAATATCCTATCTTCTATGTCCGAATATATTAACAATCGTGATATGAATGCTTTAGAGAGCTATTTTAATGATAATATTATGCGTGTCAGTCAAGAGATTCGTGATAATGATTTTAAAATGAGAGGATTGTCTGAAATTAAAATTCCAGAAGTAAAAGGTTTGGTTTCCTCCAAACTGATTACAGCACAAGAAAAGGGGATAGATGTGGTTTTTGAATGCCCTAACGAAATTCATTATTTGAATATGGACAGTGTACTATTGTGCCGCTGTATTGGAATTATTTTAGACAATGCCATTGAAGCAGCTGAAGAGGTGGAGAAGGGTATCATACGAGTGGGGTTTGTTGAGCTCGAACAATCCGTGTCCTTTGTAGTTTGGAATACGTTTAGTGATACCGGACATAAACTTTTTCAATATTTCGAAAAAGGATTCTCGACAAAAGGTGAAAATCGAGGGCTGGGGCTGAACAGCCTGAAGAAGATGGTTGATCAAGAAAATATGACACAGTTGGATACAGTTATCGAGGATGGTTTTTTTAAGCAGGAAATTGTAATTTTAAAGTGAGGGATTGAGATGATTGATGTTTTTATCTGCGAAGATCAAAAGGAACAAAGAGAGAAGATAGCCAGATATGTTTCAAATTATATAATGATTGAAAATCTGGATATGCAACTGGTCCTAACGACCGCGGATCCAGAAGAATTATTACACTATATAAATGAGAGTAAACGATCTGGTTTATATTTTCTTGATATTGACCTGAATCATGAGATGAATGGTATCACACTTGGCGCGGAAATCAGAAAAGTGGATCCAATAGGCGATATTGTTTTTGTCACAACGCACTCAGAACTTACTTATTTAAATTTCATTTATAAAGTAGCAGCGATGGATTTTATTATTAAAGATGATGTTGATTCAATACAAAGTAAGGTTATTAGCTGTTTAAAGGTGACAAATGAAAGAAAGCAAGTGACGAATAAGACATCCAATAAAAAATTCGTTCAAAGAATTGCAGATAAAATTATTAGTGTTAATTTTGATGAAATTATGTTTTTTGAATCCTCTCCATTACATAAAGTTGTTTTACATTTGGATAATCGTCAAGTGGAGTTTTACGGGAAACTGAAAGACGTAGAAAAAGAGTATGAAAGTTTCATTCGTTGCCATAATTCCTTTGTAGTAAATATCGACAATATTCAGGAAGTGGATTTTAAAAAGAAAGAAATATTAATGAAAAACGGAGAAATTTGTTATGGGTCGGCACGAATGATTAAGGCTGTACAGAAAAAATTAGAAATGAATGTTATCGAATAAAAGTATGTTTATTAAAAATGGATGAATTTAACGGAAATAGAAAAGGTAGAATCATTACTTAAAATATCCGGTAAATGCTAGTTAATAAACTAACATTTACCGGATGTTTTTATGCCAACATTTGTGTTAATTAGTAATGATTATACGAATTGTCTATTATGATGCCTAACAACTTGACAGAAGTCTAAATGGGGAGTACTATACATTGGTCGCGAAAAAAGCTATCGTGGCGTAACATTATTTTAAATGCAATGCAATACTTATAATATAAGTTAATAGACATCAAGATTAAATTCAATAAGTACAAGGTAGGTGCAAGAAATGAGAAATTTATTAAGTAAAAAAGACGACCTATTGAATAACTTTTTTGGAATATATGTAGTAGCTGTTTTAATGTTATGGATTAAAACATACATCTCTCAACAAACACAATTTGACCTAGGTGTAGAAGGAGTAATTCAACAATTCCTTTTACTATTAAATCCACTTGGCTCAGCCATGCTATTTTTAGGATTTTCATTTATCTTTAGAGGAAAACGAAAATATACATCACTTGTTGTAGTGTACACGCTGATGTCCATTCTTTTGTATGCTAATATTGTTTATTACCGATTTTTTAGTGATTTCATTACATTGCCAACACTTTCTCAAACGCAGAACTTTGGTGATTTAGGTGGTAGTGTTCTTTCTTTATTAAAACCATATGATATCTTGTTCTTCGTTGATGTATTCGTAATGTTCTACCTACGATTCTCAAAAAGAATTCAAAAAGATACAAAACGTTTTGGCTATAAAAAGGCAATGGCGATCATTACATGTGCATTAGCTATTTCAATTCTTAATTTAGGGTTAGCTGAGGCTAATCGTCCACAGCTATTAACAAGAGGTTTTGATAGAAACTATATTGTGAAATATTTAGGAATGTATAACTATACGATCTATGATTCAGTAGAAACGATGAAAGCATCTTCACAAAGAGCTTTAGCGGATAGTAGTGATATTACAGAAGTGATTAACTATACTAAAGCCAACTACGCAAAGCCTAATGCTGATTATTTTGGTAAAGCAAAAGGAATGAACGTGATCTATTTACATTTAGAATCATTCCAAAACTTTCTTATCGACTATCAATTAAACGGTGAAGAAGTTACACCATTTCTAAACTCATTAGCAAAAGATAAAAATACATTGTATTTTGATAATTTCTTCCATCAAACTGGACAAGGTAAAACGTCCGATGCAGAATTTATGCTAGAAAATTCTTTATTTGGGTTACCGCAAGGTTCTGCTTATATTACAAAAGCACAAAATACGTACCAGGCAGCTCCTAGTATTTTAAAAGATTATGGTTATACATCGGCTGTATTCCATGGCAATAACGGAAGCTTCTGGAACAGAAACGTGATTTATAAATCCTTTGGTTTTGATAAGTTCTATGATGCTAGTTATTATAATACGGGGACTTCAGGTGACATGGCTGAGTATGGATTATTAGATAAACCCTTCTTTGAACAATCGCAAAATCTTTTAAGTTCTTTACCACAACCGTTTTATACAAAATTAATTACGGTTGGGAATCACTACCCATATAAAATGAATCAAGACTTAGTAACAATCGATAAAGCAAATACAGGCGATGCAAGTGTTGATAATTATTTCCAAACTGCTCGTTATGCAGATGAAGCAATCGAACAAGTTTTCCAACAATTAAAAGAATCAGGTTTATATGATCATTCGATGATTGTTCTATATGGCGACCATTATGGTATTTCAGATAATCATAACGCAGCCATGAGTCAAGTAATTGGAAAAGATATTACACCATATGAAAGTGCTAATTTACAACGCGTTCCATTATTCATCCATGTTCCGGGTATGGAGGGTGGTACTAACCATACGTATGGTGGGCAAACAGACCTTCTTCCAACGTTATTACATTTACTAGGAATTGATACGCAACAATTTGTTCAATTTGGATCTGACCTATTGTCAGAAGAGCACCATGAAATTGTGCCATTTAGAAATGGCGATTTTGTCAGCCCAAAAATCTATTCAGTGAATGAAAAATTTTATGATAATGAAACAGGTTTACCACTAGATGATAGTCAATTAGAGTCTGCGAAAACAATTAAGAATGAAGTAGATCTTAAATTGCAACTATCTGATAAAGTCGTGAATGGTGACTTATTGAGATTCTATAAGCCAACAGGGTATACGCCAGTTGATCCATCTCAATATAATTACTCCAAAGAAGACGATGTAGAATCGAATTAATGGTAATCCTTTGCTAGGCAGGTTAAGAAAATGAGTAAGGTATCAAGGAGAGTATGTTTGAGTGCTCAGGATACCTTACCATTAGCTTGACCTGTTTTTTTATACCTGATGATTCAGCACGAAGTAAAATAATTAAGGTAAACCTTACAGCCACTAAGGTTGTAAGGCTTTTTATTTTTTTGTAGGAAAGATTCTGTAAGTTTAATGCAAATAGCGAGTATTTGCAATAATAACGCGAAAATTGTGAGAAAATGGAGGAAAACTATTCATATATGAAGAAGTAATAAAGGGCTATTATTTTATTTTCAAGAGGGGGATTTTTTTGCAATTATTGTTTAAATATAATTGGGTGGTAAGAGAAGATTGGTTCCGTTGGTGTGAAGAGTTGAGTGAAGAAGAACTTTTAGAAAATAGAACAGGTGGTATGGGTAATATACTACATACACTCTTCCACATAGTGGATGTAGAGTGGAGTTGGATACGTGTGCTACAAGGTAAAGATGATTTTCAGGAGAATTTTGATGACTATAAAAGCCTTGAAAAAGTTCGGAAATTAACAGATGAGTTTCATTTAGAAGTAGCAAGCTTTGTAAACAAATGGGATGCTAGTATGGAAGAGCGTTTACTTCATCTTCCATTAGAGGATGGAACAATCGAGACGCATACATGGGGTGAAATCGTTCGCCATACTATTGCACATGAAATTCACCATATAGGACAATTATCAATTTGGGCTAGGGAGATTGGGAAAAAGCCAGTTTCTGCAAACCTAATTAGACGAGGTCTTCCCTCAGCATTCGTGGATTCGGTAGATGCACTTCAAGCAGACCCAAAATAAAAAGCCACTCAGATGAGAGGCAATTGTCTTTGAATGGCTGAATAGATCAGTGATAAACCTCTCTCTTTAGGGTGAGGTTTATTTTTATGCAATTCGTTCCGTATTCTTTACAGAATGGGTGCCAAAATATAATCTAATAAATACTATCTTTTCATCTTACGAATATATGCTAATTGTCCAATATGGTAGGCATTATGAGTGGTGGCATTGGAGATGATAGCCCACCATTCGGCCTTCACTGGAAAACCATTTACATCAGATAGTAGTTGCTCCTCTTCAAGAAGTTCCTGCCACTGAAGTAGCGTTTTTAACAATTTATCCTTTAGCTCCAAGAAAGTGACCTCATCTCTAAGAAGAAAGGTATCATCATTGCTTTTAACTTGTGGAATGGCTTGGACATGATTTTCCTTATATCTGATTTGCCAAGTTTCATTCCAATAAATGAGATGTTGGACAATTTCAGCGATACTATGACTGGATTCATCGGGTTTCCAAAATGCAACTTCCTCAGAAAGTCCTTCAACTACTTCATGAAATGACATATACCAGCTACGATCATTTGCATTTGCTAGAAGTTGATCTAACAAAATAGTCTTAGCATCCATCATTCACGTTCCATCTCCTTCCTAGTATACTTCTTACTAGTTTATCATGTTAATGACTGGCCTGAAAACAATACATCAATACGAGCTATATCTGTACAAAACATTCGCATAAAAGACTTTTGATTACGATAGGCGAATTGTTATAATAAAAAATGCACCTATGACACAGATAAAAAAGGATTTGGAGGAAAAAATGGATAAAGAGCAAATTATAGTGAAAGCTATTTGTGTATTTAGAAAAGCAGATGCAATACTTGTCTGTGAAGGCTTTGATGAAGTAAAGGGGACATTTTATTATCGACCAATAGGCGGAAAAATTGAATTTGGTGAAACGAGTTCGAAAGCGGTAAGGCGAGAAATATTGGAAGAAATCGAAGCGAATATTACTAACTTAAAGCATGTAGGTACAATCGAGAATATATTTACATATAATGGTGATAATGGGCATGAAATAGTGTTTGTCCATGAAGCAGAATTTATTGACATGTCCTTTTATGAAAAAGCTTCTTTTTGGGGGCTAGAAGATAATGGCATACGCTTTAAATTGCTGTGGAAGCCCATTAGTGACTTTTCAAATAATAAATGTAATTTAGTTCCGGATGGATTATTTGAATTGCTCTAGGTTTTACGTAATGACTATAAGTATCGTATGAAAACTAAGTTTAATGGGGTGAGGACATGAGTAAAACTAGGCTATTTGTGATATTTTTATTATTTGCATTTGTAGGCTTATTTGTAGCCGGTTTTTATTCTATTAATCATGTACAAGTTGAAAGCACCTATCTACTTGAAGAACAAAATATTGTCGAAAAGAACGGCCAATATTATTTGTTAATTGATGACCGAGAGCTGATTTTATCAAAGAACTTTTACGAAAAAATACAATTAGAAAAGTATAATGAATATAAAATTAATTATGTATATAATCGTTTAATCAATAACGATGGTGAAGTGGTGAAGCTTAAAAGATATGGTGAACAGCCATGGGGAAAATAACAAAGCGCTATGAATGTTCAGCGTTAATTTTCATTGATAGTGGTTCACGACATTAAGATAGATCTGCAATTAATCTACCGACACCTCTAAACAACCAAAAAATTAATCTGAATGGCAATAAAATCAGCTCTGGTATCCAACAAAGCACATCTAGAAGTAATTCTAATAGGGAGTACTTATTATGTTCTTTGCTTTTTCTCGTTTTTCTTTTCTTACTTTGCCACCATTCAATCATAAAACAAACCCCGTTTCCCAAAATTCAGTCGAATCATATAACTTTTATTAAATAAATTTACGTTCAAGATTGGATTTAGTTTCATTTTTTGTAGCGTTTCATTATTTTAAAATAGCCAGTTACTCATGACTATTCGAGTAACTGGCTATTTATTTAATCCATGGGATTAAGGAGATTATAATGGTATATAAAGTTTAATAATATGATTATGATTGTTCATAGCTGCTAGATCATCCCATTGTTCGATATCAAATGGTCGCGGGGTTACATAGTTATGGTCTTCCAACCAATCATTCATAGCCATATAGGTATTATCGATATTTTCCTCAGGTCCTTGGTGCTTAAATACTAAAAATCCACCGTTAGGAATGGTATGTGTAATCATAGCGTTTGGTACAAATGAAAAATCACTTACTTCCACTGCTACGATATGTGTATAAGGGGTGTCAGGTGTCCATTCTTCTTCATCATATACTTGGATAAGAAAAATGCTATTATCTATCCTATTTTTGATGAAAGGAAGTTGAATTAAAACTTGTTCTCGTAGATTTTTTACAATGTTTAATTGAATGTCCTCGTTTAGACTGGCCTTCGTAGAAAATCCTATGAAATTCATCCTTTGTTTATGGACCTTTTCAACATCTTTTAATAACATTTACTCACTAACCTTTCTGTTTTAGAATATCCTAGCAAAAGCTTGTGGTATATAGTCCAACATTCCATAGACAATTAATCTAGCACTTTCCTTTTTGTCATAATGAGTATAATCCCCCATGTTAAATATAGAATACAAGCCATTATAATGCTATCAAATAATACCAATATAGAGGTCGGTGCCCACACCTTAATAAAGGTCCAATTTAAACCGCCAAGTAATACTTCTGGTGCCATAAAAATCGCTGTTATCAGGATGGCAACGAGTAATGAATGGACCATTAATAAAATTATTTTCTTGTTAGTTAGCTTAGTCAATTGGCGTCTTTTTTTATAAATATTGTTGGCCGTTTTGATTAAAAGATAGCAAAGGATTAGGCAGATTCCTATTATAATGATACTTATTATCGTGACGATTTTATCTAGCTTTTGATAGCTATTAGCATGTTGGGGAGCTGTTGTTTTACCTTCCCACAAATCCATGATTCCTTGGCCGATAGCAGTTGTCGAGCTTGTATTCATATTGGCTAAAATTGCAACCCCTATTTGCTCATCAGGCTGCATCATGAAATACGATGTAAACGTCGGATTTTCTCCAGCATGGTAAATGTAGGGCTTGTTTTCATTGTCAACCACTGCCCAACCAGTAGCATAAAAAGTATTTGTATCAAAAGGTTCTACAGAGTGGTCAGGGGTATGGGATTCTTTAATGGTGTTAGCGTCAATCGAATAAATGTCACTATTGCCTAACTGTAATTTCAACCATTTTGCAATATCATTTGCGTTACTGATGATATAGCCAGCAGGGATATTTCCTCGGTAGATAGGGGCTGTAAAAGGTCGCTCTTTCATAAGCCCTATTTTATAACCCGAAGCCATATGAGGGGATTCTACTTGATGAATTCCTACAAACGATTCATACATACCGATAGGTTCTAAAATTTTATGTTTGACGTATTGATCATAGGGCATTTTGGATACTTGTTCAATGAGTAGTCCTAACACATCGTAATTAATCGTTGCATATTCAAAAGAGCTTCCTGGTTTTCGATTTAATGTTTGATGTAGTAATGTTTTGACCGTTTGTTCAAGGGCGTTTTTGTCAGTGCTTTCTGGAATTTGAACTATGGAATTAGAAGGAATCCCACTTGTATGCGACAGTAATTGCTGAATCGTTATAACTTCTTTTTTTCCATTATAGGTTAACGTTAGCCATGGGATATATGTTTGAATATCATCTGAACGTTTCAGTACTCCCTTTTTTTCCAATTGGAGAATGGCAAGGCCAGTAAAGGCTTTAGATGTCGAGCCTAGCTCAAAAAGAGTATCTGAAGTGACGGGTGTCTTTGACTTCGTATCTGCATACCCAAATCCTTTTTGATAAACGGTTACCCCCTTATCAACAATAATTACTGAAAGGCCAGGGATTTTACTAAGAGCTTGTTGTTCCTCAATAAAGTGTTCAATTTTACGGATTTTTTCTTTGGATGTTGCATGTGCGAATTGTGGTAACATCGTACAAAATACTAGCATTACAGCAATCATCACAGATTTTTTAATAAATAGTGTCATGCTCATTTCTCCTTAACATATAAATTGCTTGTTACAACAAGGATTACTATATCAAGCAATTTATGGTCAAACTATCGATTAACATGACTATTCCATAGAATACATGACAATTTTGTCATATAAGAGAAAAGGGCTACTCCTATAGTAAATAGGAGAGCCCTAATAATATTATTTTGTTTGTTCTGGAAGTAAGTCATTCCCGTGAATGATTAATTTCGATGCCGAAATCAGAATGTCTCTATTTGCCAAATAATAGGGATCTAAAATTTTATAAAAGGCTTCCCATTGGGCAGCAGCCTTTTCATCTTCACCTTTTTGATCTAAGGCATTTGCTTCCTCATAGAGCTGTTTTAATTTTGTGTAATCCGATTCGCTAATGTCAAATTCGATATCTGACATATATTCTTCAAAGGAAACTGGCTTATAATATGAATTAATGACTTCGTAGAATTGATCCCATAGCTTGATGGAAAGCTCTTCGTTTTTATCTTTATCAGCTTTTTGAGCCTCCTCATAAATCGCCTTTAGCTTTACGAGATCCTCTTTTGTTATGTCTAAATCCATATCAGTCATATACTGCTCAAACGTTAGTGGAGGATATAGCTCTTGGAAGTATGCCTCTAAAATAGTAAAGATTTTATCTATTTTTTCTTGTGCCTCATCTGATTTATCTTCTTTAGTGAATTTTACCCAATCATCATAAAGTGCTTTAAGCTGTTCTTTATCTTGTTTTTTGATGACGATGTTTTGCTCAGCAAAAGCAGCTTCATTAATGAATTCTTCAAAAGGCTCAGGCTGCCAATTTGCCAATTCATAAAGTCTTGTAATTTTATTCATGGCCTCATAAACTCGGTCCATTTCTTCATAATTCTCTTCTTTTTCTGCTTTTTTCATGTCAGTGAAGAGCTTTTCTAATTGAACTAATTCTTCTTTTGTGACTTCTTTAGGTAAGCTTTTTTTATACACATCAAAAGTATAGAAATCTGAGTAATCTTCTACAATACTTCCTTCAACAGCGATTTCCTGTCCTTCTACTAGCTTCAATTGTTCGATTTGCTTGTCAGAGAATTTGTGTAAGCCAATAAAATAATTTTTGCCGTCAGCTCCTTTAATAGAAAGGCCATCGCCATCAAAGTACTTAATGGTACCTTTTATCTTTTGTTCTACTTGTATAGTGACTTGTTTAGTTGTATCCACTGATGTTGCACCAGCTTGAAGCGGGGTCATTACGGCCATTCCTAGTGTTAATGCGGAAGCTAAAATCCAAGTTTTCTTAAAAGGTTTTTTCATTTTTATCCATTCTCCTTTAGGTTAACTTCTGTTACCAATTATTAGACGTTTTACCAAAGGAAAAAGTTTTATCTTCTTTAAGAAAAATTTAAAAAGAATATGGCGGTGGTTTCTAAGGCAAAAAAGGCATCCCTTTTTAAGGGAATGCCTTTTTTATAATGAAATAAGGGTAAGCCATTGATTCTCATTACTCGGTCAAGCGATAGCACTACAACCATCGTGTGTGAACTTCTCGAAAGGCATCCCTTATTTATATTTCATCCTGGAAATAAATTTTATAAAATTTTCGATTTGTTGCCTCATCATAGCCAACTTCAATCAGCTCGTCTATTTGATCGATATGCTGAATATTGACTTGAATTTCAATATTGGAATCAAGCTTTATTTTGCGTTTATATTTCTTTTCAGCTTTTTCTAGTGCGCTGTCAGAAATAACGGTTTCATAAGGTTTGACTGAATTGACGAGGATATCCTTTTGGGTAGCATCCGCTTGCTCAAATACAGTGTCAATATAATGGTCAACTTGAAATTCCTCTTCATTTCTAAAATAATCTAACGTTTTATTTAAAAAGCCTAGCTTCTCTGTGTTCGAGTAATTCTCTTCTTTTAAAATATACTTCTTGCATTCATTAAGCGCTAAATCAGTTTTATGGTAATGCTCATCTGCTGCTTTAATTTTTAAAAATCGTTCCTGCCAATAGACAATATCCTCTTTTCGCTTCGTCTTTATAAATACAGCAGGGGGTTGCTCTTGTCCCATATCTACGATGATCGCCATATTATTAATTTTTTTCACATTAATGCCATCCACACCGTGAATGATCATTTTATTATTGTCATTTTTGACATCTAAAAACATTTCTTTTTCATCAATTTTAACAATGGCAATGACCTTTTTAACCTCATTTAATAGAAAACAATTTTCAAACAAGCCGATAAATAGCTCTCCGCTTTTAATATTTGGGTGCTGGGATACACTATGTAAGTGCTTCGCCATATTTTGAGATTGTTCAAGAAAGCTACTGTCCTGCTCAAATATTTTTTGGGAATAGGCAAAAACTTCATTCAGCGCTATATCTGTTTCATGGAAAAATTCATATTGCTGCTCCAGCTCTATTTTACTAAATGCAAGCTGTGTAAAGGCAGCCTCTAGCATGAGCTCCGGCTGTGTAAATTCCTCTTCTCCTAAAAGAAGTGTCGACTCGCTCAAAAAATGGATACTATAGTGTGCTAATTTACTTTCATTAACTTCTAGCATATATGTCACCTTCTAATTTTTCATAGTAGCTAGTATACCATATCTTATTTTATAGATTTCAATGATTCGGATAAATAAAAGGGGATATAAAGGGCTGAGGAAAGCCCATGAATTTAATCATTAAGCTAAAAACACGCCTCAATGCGAGCACTTTGTCATGGAAAGATGTTGACGTTTAGAAGTTTAAAATAGGACTGCTTAGATAATGATAAAAACATGTAGTAATTCTATGTTCGATTGTATTAAAGAGGGTGATCATTATGTGGGAGGAAAGGATAATATCCTACATACCACATTGGCAAGTTTTTATGCAGGGTTTTTTAGCATTCATTATTCCATTTTTGATTTTCAAATTATTTAATGGTTTAATACTTGAAAAAAAGAAGAATGGCAAGATCGATATGAAGGAATACACGAACCAAAAGGAAGCAGATCAGCCATTTAGTCAAGAAACAGTCGACCCGCTAACAGGTGATTTTAACAAAGATTTTGAACGAATAAAAAAAGAAATTGGGCATAATTGGGATGCCCACTTTAGAGAGTTTCACATAGGAAATACTGATATTCGTGCGGCCATCGTTTTTCTGGAAGGACTGGCAGATAAAATGCAAATCGAAGAGCATATTTTGACTTCGATTATGGAGCGTTTTTCGGACATATCCACCTCTGATTTAACAGAAAAAGGAAATATACAGAACCTCATGAAAAATAATATACCTATCGGTGATGTCCTAGAAGAATCAACGATGCAAGGAACAATAAGTAAAGTACTAACAGGATATACAGCTTTATTTGTAGATGGTATGCCTAATGCTTTATTACTTTGTACGATAAATGGCAAGACGCGAAATATTGAAGAGCCTATTTCAGAAGCGGTAGTTAGAGGGCCAAGAGTAGGCTTTACAGAAAGATTAAGTGACAATACAGCTCTTCTAAGACAGCAAGGTGAAAATCAGCAATTATCTATCATTCAGATGGCGGTAGGGGAGAGGGTAAAAAAGGAGCTAGTCATTGCCTATATGGATGAGATAGTAGATCCAGAGTTGGTGGAGGAGGTAAAAAAACGGATACAAACAATCGATCTTGATAACCTATTAGAATCGGGCTATATAGAGCAATTAATTGAAGATAATTTTCTGAGCCCCTTTACACAAGTGCAGAACACAGAGCGTCCTGATCGAGTGTATGGGGCATTAATGGAGGGGCGAGTTGCCATTATATTAGATGGCACACCATTTGCTTTAATTGTACCAGTTACCATTAATATGCTACTACAATCGCCGGAAGATTATTATGAACGATGGTTTGCTAGTTCGCTTATCCGTCTTCTACGATACTTAGCAGCTGGGATTACTCTTTTTGGTCCATCCATGTATATTGCTTTTGTGTCGTTCCATCAGGGATTAATCCCAACTAAGCTAGCACTGTCCATGATGTCCACAAGGGAAGGAGTTCCATTTCCTGCGTTAATCGAGGCGCTTATTATGGAGGTAGCAATCGAAATTTTACGAGAAGCTGGACTTCGCTTGCCCAAACCGATAGGTCCTACAATGGGGATCGTCGGAGGTCTTGTTATTGGAGAAGCCGCCGTCCAAGCTGGAATTGTAAGTCCGATTATGGTGATCGTCGTTGCTTTAACCGCTATTTCATCCTTTGCCATCCCTCAATATAACGCTGGGATTACATTACGAATGCTCCGATTTGTGGCCATGTTTTTCGCTGCAATATTTGGTCTTTACGGGGTCATTTTATTTTTCCTGTTCCTGTGCAGTCATTTAGTGAAGCTGAAGAGTTTTGGTGTTCCTTATGTTAGTCCGACTGTCCCATATAGAGCAGGGGATTGGAAAGATTTTATGGTACGTATGCCATTAATGATGATGAAACGCCGACCAAAATTATTACAGCCAAAAGATTCTGTTCGTAAAGGGGAAATACGAGGAAAGGAAAATAGTAGCCATGATCACCAGTCCAAAAGATAAAATTACGACGTCCCAAACAATAGTCATAATTATTAATTATATTCTTGCAACTGGCATTCTCACCTTGCCTCGTGCCTCGGTAGAGAAGGTGAAAACACCAGATGTATGGATTAGTGTTTTTTTAGGCGGTCTTGTCGCCATGATTGCAGGTGTGATTATCGTCAAGCTAAGTCAACAATATCCAGATAAGACATTTTATCAATACAATCAAGATATTGTTGGGAAATGGCTAGGCTGGTTGATTAGCGCGCTTGTCATTACTTATTTCTTTACGATTTCTGCATTTGAGGTTCGAATCATGGCTGAAGTAACCTCCCTCTTTTTATTGGAGGGAACACCCACATGGGCTATTATTTTGCCTTTCTTATGGGTGGGGCTCTATTTGGTGAGTGGTGGGATTAATTCAATCGGTCGTTTATTCGAAATTATATTTCCCATTACCTTTGTGATCTTTTTACTTGTCGCTTTTTTAAGCTTAGGAATCTTTGAAATCGATCATCTTCGACCTGTTTTAGGGATGGGAGTCGTTCCGATATTGAAAGGAATCAAAACGGCGACTTTAGCGTTTCTAGGCCCAGAGATTATGCTGCTCTTAGTGGCATTTATGTACCCATCTGATAAAAAGAAAGCAGTCAAAGTCGTCTTAGTGGGCATAGCGATTCCATTACTTTTTTATGTTATTACAGTTGTAATGGTGATAGGCGCTCTTTCCATCGAAGGGGTCATGACAAGAACATGGCCAACAATCGAACTCATGCGGAGTTTTGAAATTCCAGGATTAATTTTTGAGCGCTTTGAATCATTTTTACTTGTTATATGGATTATGCAAATCTTTGCTACCTTCACCATTACCTATTATGCTGCCGCTCTAGGATTATCTCAGCTTTTTAAGAAAAGCATGCACCCTTTTCTATATGGGTTATTGCCGATTATTTATATTATCGCGATGACACCTAAAAATATTAATGACTTGTTTAAGTTTGGCGATAAAATTGGTCATGCTGCGTTATTTTTATTTGGTGTACTACCCATAACCTTACTCCTTATATCAAAACTGAAAGGCGATAAAACATGATGAGACTCTATCAATATTTGCGTATTTCTCTTATGGTAATGGTATCTCTCCTACTTACTGGCTGCTGGAGTAGTAAAGAGATTGAGGATTTAGGATTGATTGTTGGTACCTCATTAGATTTAGCAACAGGAGAGGCTACCACTGAGGAACAAACAGAGGCTAAATATGCTAATAGAACATTGCTTACCGTTACGAATCAATTGGTCACTTCTGAGACAACTGTTACTGGAATGAAAGATGGAACATTACGAGAAAAGGCATATAAAAATGTTTCTGAAACAGGGGATGTTGTTTTACCTACTTTACGAAATATGCTATTAAAGTCAGACAAACATTCATTTGCGGAGCATTCCAAGGTCACCATTATTGGCGATGAACTTGCTAGCACCATTAACCTGCAACAATTGTTGGACTTTTTTCTAAGAGAGCTCGAAATACGACCAAGCGGACTTCTTCTTATTGCTCAGGGGCGGGCAAGTGATACACTTGAAACGAATGAGCCAACGAAAATCCCTGCCTTTCAATTAGTTGAGATGATGGAGGGGCATGAAAGAACAACTAAAATTTTGCCACCTATGACCATTGCGAAATTAGAAGGAAAATTATATTCGGATTCAAGCTTTTTATTACAAAACGTTATTTCAGAAGATGGAGAAGTAAAATTTGTAGGCGCTGCTGTCATTGATGGGAAAACTAAAAAGCTTCGAGGTTTTCTGAATGAAAGTGACTTAGAGGGTATTTCATGGATCACAGGGAAAGGTGAAGGAGGTTTAGTAAAGAGTTTTGATGAAGACTCGAGCTCACCTATCGTTTATGAAATCATGTCTATGAAAAGTAAGATTGTACCAAAAGTAGAGGGTGACCATATTTCTTTTACAGTAAAAATTCAATCTGAAGGAAGAATTGCTGAACATTGGGTACTGTCAGATAAAGCATTTAATAATAAATTTTTAAAAAAAGCAGAGAAAACAATCGAGCAAGAAATTGAACGATTAGTCATGAAAACGTCGGAAAAGCTTCAACAGGAATATCAAACAGATGTTTCAGGATTCGGCAATAAATTAAGAATTAAGTATCCGAAAGAATGGGACAAGATAAAAAAAGATTGGGATGAGATATTTAGTGAGGTACCTATAAAATGTGAAGTGAACGTAACCATCAAGGATTATGGAACGTCGGGTGATTAATACGTTAATCACCTTTTTTTTATTTATTCCTATATACTGGAATTAGGGAATGGGGATGATGGAATGCAATATATGATTCAACCAGTTGCTACAGTTAGCAATAGCCGGAAAACAATAAAAGATGATCATTGGGGAGAAATTATTTCAACCATTGAACTCTCAGAAAATTTGCATGAAGAGTCGTTGAAAGGATTAGAAGATTTTTCTCATATAGAGATCATTTTTTATTTTGATCAGGTTTCAGACGAACAAATTCAGTATGAAGCAAGGCATCCAAGAAATAATCAAAACTATCCAAAGGTCGGCATTTTCGCACAAAGAGGGAAAAATAGACCTAATAAAATAGGCATTACGATGGTTGAATTGGTAGAGGTCAAACAGAGGGCTTTGATTGTAAAAGGACTTGATGCCATTGATGGGACGCCTATTATAGACATGAAGCCAGTGATGAAAGAATTCCTACCGAAAGGAATTATTAAACAGCCAGCATGGTCAACGGATTTAATGAAAGCATATTGGGAATGAATGTAACTAATGTGATATTAGCTTATTTTCGATTCAGATGCCTAATTCGATAGGCTAAAGGGGGAGTGGTCTGTTCCCCCTATTAAATAACTCCCTCTTGATATAAAATACTGATGGCATGAGTGCGATTTTTGGCCTGTAACTTTTTGATGGCGGATTTTACGTATTGATTGATCGTTAATTCACTTAAATTCATAAAATCGGCCATTTCCTTCGTACTATCTCCTAAAGCAATTTGTCTCATGACCTCTAATTCTCTCT
The DNA here is from genome assembly GCF_003049525.1 of Lysinibacillus fusiformis. Lineage (GTDB taxonomy): Bacteria > Bacillota > Bacilli > Bacillales_A > Planococcaceae > Lysinibacillus > Lysinibacillus fusiformis. Next base: position 51,405 of record NZ_PYWL01000003.1, read on the forward strand.
TACTAAGTATACTTCCCTTTTTATGGTCTCTAGCTTGAATGATGAGCTGACCAATCACATTGCCAAAGGCTGTAAAGTCATCTAGTAGCTTTTCAGTTATTTTATCCATATCTATTTGTGTACTGCAAATATAACCAAACACATAATGTCCAATAAAGATAGGAACAATTAAAAAAGCGTTGTTTTGAGAGGAGATGGAATATTTAATACTAATGTTTTTTAAATAGTCCATACCCGTACAAAATTTAGCTTTTTTCTCAACGATAGCTGAATAAATAATAGGGAAGCTTCGTATTTCCTCACGAATTTCTCCGATATGACTGCCACCTTCTTCATTTAAAAAAATAATACCTTCAGCGACAAAGCCTATCGGTGAATACCTTAATAAATAAGCATCCTTAATCGGAAAAGAATCTAGATATACCTGCAAAATGTGAATCAACAACTCTTCGTGATTGGAATAGTTTTGCACAGTGTCGAAACGTTTTTGAATGGTATAGAGATTGGACATGACCTATCCCCTTTTTTAAGTATATACTACGCTTAAAATAAGGAATTTTCAATATTTTCTGTAAGTTGTAGCATTTATGTTAAGAAAAGCTATTTTTTTCTTAATGTTCACTTGAGAATTTATTAGATGAGGGGGAATGATGTGAAAAATCAACCAATTAAAGAGGTAGATGCAGTTATTCTAGGCGCAGGATTTGCAGGCTTATATATGTTACATCAATTAAAGAGTAAAGGATTTTCAACGATCGTCTATGAAACTGGTGATGGTGTAGGAGGCGTTTGGTATTGGAATCGATATCCTGGTGCTAGATGTGACATTGAAAGTATTTATTATAATTATACTTTCTCTAAAGAATTATATGAAGAATGGACGTGGACATCTAGATTTCCTGAGCAAGAAGAAATATTACGGTATTTAAACTATGTGGCAGATCGTTTAAAATTACGATCCAATATTCAATTCAACACACGCGTCAAGGCTGCACATTTTGATGAGGAACAGCATAAATGGCTGGTTCATCTAAATGATGGGCATCAAGTTTTAGCGAAGTATTTTATTACAGGGATAGGCTGCCTTTCTGCAGCGAATGTTCCTAAGTTTCAAGGGTTAGATCAGTTTAGTGGAAAATGGTACCATACCGGGCATTGGCCACATGAAAAGGTAGATTTCACAGGCAAAAGAGTAGGGATTATTGGAACGGGCTCCAGTGGTATTCAAGCCATTCCGGTAATTGCTAAAGAAGCCAAGCATTTAACCGTCTTTCAACGAACACCACAGTATACAATTCCTGCTCGTAATCATCTGTATGATGAAGACTTTATACGAGAGACTAAGGGGAATTTCAAAAATCTAAAGCATGCAATGAGGAATTCTGTTTCAGGCACCCCTTTTGCCTATAACCACCCATCTGCCATTGAGGATAGTGATCATCATAGACAGGAAGTTTTTGAGGAAGCATGGGCACAGGGTGGTTTTGCCTTTGCATCGACTTACAAGGATTTATTAACAAATGAACAGTCGAATGAAAAGGCGGCAGCATTTATTCGTTCTAAAATACGCGAAACTGTTCAAGATCCGACCGTTGCAGAGAAGTTATGTCCCAAGTATATGTATGGTACAAAAAGACAAGTTTTAGATAGCGATTATTTTGAAACCTATAACAGAGATAATGTTTTATTGGTGGATGTAAAGGAATCGCCCATCTTAGAGATTACTGAAACAGGGGTCCAAACAGCTAGCGATCATTTCGAGTTAGATATTATCATATTTGCAACGGGCTATGACGGCATGACGGGTCCCTTATTTAAAATAGATATTCGCGGAAGGAATGGCGTGACATTAAAAGACAAATGGGAAAATGGTGCATCTGTTCAAACCTATCTTGGACTAGCTACAGCCAGCTTTCCAAATCTATTTATGATTACAGGTCCAGAAAGTCCTTCTGTCCTTGTAAATATGCCAATCGCTATAGAGCAACATGTAGAATGGATAGCACAATGCATCGATTATTTACGTGAACATGATATCGATGTCATGGAGACAAATGCGGAGGCAGAGCAGGCATGGAGTAAACATTGTCGAGAGATTGCGAATGAAACATTATATGTAAAAGGCGATTCGTGGTATACAGGCGCAAATATTGCAGGGAAACCACGTAGCTTCTTAATCTATCTAGGTGGCTTCGATTATTACACAAAACGCTGTCAGGAAGTTGCCCAAAATAATTATGAAGGCTTTCAGCTATTAAAATTAAAATCTATATCATAGTGTCTGAGGAAGGAGCATAAATAATATGGAGCAGCAAGTAGTGATTATTACTGGTGCGGGAAGCGGAATAGGTAGAGAAACAGCTAAACTACTAGCGACAAAAAACAAGGCATTAATATTAGTAGATTTTGATGAAAGGAGTGGTCAGGACACTTTAAAAGCTGTGAAAGAGCATCAGCAGCAGGCCATTTTTGTCCAAGCAGATGTTTCCAACAGTCAAGATGTAAGGAAGTATGTGGATGCTGCCAAGCAGGCTTTTGGTCGAATTGATGCTTTCATTAACAATGCGGGCATTTTAAGTCCACCCACATTGTTAGGTGATTTAGATGAGGAGATGTTTGATCGTGTAATCTCGGTCAATCTGAAAGGGGCATTTTTAGGTTTAAAGTATGTGCTAAAAGAGATGGAACAACAACAATCAGGTGTCATCGTGAATACCGCCTCAGCTGCTGGAATACAAGGGCAGCCCTATATGGGAGGCTATTCGGCAAGCAAGCATGGTGTCATCGGGCTAACTAAAACGGCTGCTATAGAATATGGACCTAGCGGCGTCCGCGTAAATGCTATATGCCCCGGTGGTGTTAGGACCAACATGACAAAGGGACTTGAAACAGGCCCTGAGGAGAATGGCCCTCTAAGAAGATTAGCAAACCCTACTGAAATCGCAAATGTAATCGCTTTCTTAATTTCGCAGGAGTCTTCCTATATGAATGGTGCAGTTGTGACGATTGATGGCGGACTTACATCGTAAAGAATCGATTAAAGAGAGGATGAAGCTTAATGGAACATCGTATTGATCCGGAACTAAAAGAATTATTAGCTGTTTTTCCACCTTTAAACTTAGACAATGTACAAGCTACAAGAGATGGGATGGCAGCTGTAGCTGTACCAGCAACAATAGACGAGCAGATTATAGTTACTAATAAAATGATTCAAGGACCTGAAGAGGGTGTTGCACTGCGCATTAGAATCTACCAGCCAAAAGACCAAAGTGAAATTTACCCAGCATTGGTGTGGATTCATGGAGGTGGCTATGTTTTAGGAGCTCCAGAGGGCGATGATTTGCTTTGTCAGCGCTTCGTTACAGATGCAAAGTGCGTCGTTGTATCAGTAGACTACAGACTTGCACCTGAGTATCCTTACCCAGTACCACTCGAAGATTGTTATACTGCGTTAAAATGGGTGGCAGATCATGCAGATGCACTAAGGATTGATAATCAACGTATAGGGATAGCCGGGGCAAGTGCTGGGGGTGGGCTAACCGCTGCTCTTGCATTGCTAGCACGTGATCGCAATTATCCAAAGCTTAGCTTCCAAATGCCTTTATATCCAATGATAGATGATCGGAATAATACACCATCCGCCTTAGAAATTACTGGTCATATGATCTGGAACCATTCCCTTAATCAAAAGGGATGGGAAATGTATTTAAATGGAGAAAACGGTAGTGACAATGTGCCACCATACGCTGCTGCTGCAAGAGCCGATGACTTAACGGGGCTTCCCTTTACTTACACATGTGTAGGTCAGCTAGATCCGTTCCGTGATGAAACGTTACAATATGTAACGAAGCTCTGTCAGGCAGGTGTTGATGTTGAGTTTCATTTATATCCAGGATGCTATCATGGCTTTGAAAGCTTAGTGCCAACTGCCACGGTTAGCCTAAGAACTGTTACAGAATATGTAGAAGCCGCTAAATATGTTTTAAATCGAACAGTGTCAGTTCCTTTATAAATATTGACGAAAATCTCGATACCTTGTTAGTTTAGGGCTTCGGGATTTTTTTGCTGAATGCGAGAAATAGTTTGTAATTCCTCTTTTTAGGATAGACTTTTATTAAGTGAAAGGAGGAGGTTTCAAATTGCTACAGTTTGATTCAAAAATAGTTGGAAAAGAGATAGGCTATGGTTATTTGCGAGATCATATTATTGATCGCGGTTTTACAATTGGTGGGAATTGGGAGTATCATAAAGGGAGCTTTGACGCGGTACTATGGAGAGGTGGCGGCGAAACGATCTATTTGCGCGTGCCCTTTATCGTAACAGTTGGGGAATTAGATAATGAAGATGCCCAAATTCGATTTCAAAAGCCGTTTGTTATTAAACATGTTGCTAACGTTGGTTTAGATTATGATGAAGGCTCTTTACTGGATGCTACAGGAGCTAGTCAGTTCCAGACGCCGCTTGATAAGGATGGGCATATTCATGATAAAAGTAGATGGATACAGGCGGGTGAACAAGTTGTAGAAGAAAAAGTATTTCCTTTTTTTATCAACTAATTAGATAAATATGTATATTCTTTCGAGAAATCGTATGTCTTTTATCCTTGGATTTTTGGGAACTTATAATCAAAAATAGAAAATAGAATTGTCGTAAGAATTTACCAACCTTATAATAGTGTTAGCATACACTACTATAAGAGGTGAGTTTATGGATAAAATAACAATAGATGATTTTTATTATTCCTATCAAAAATTACGACAAGAACGACTCATCCATCGAAAAGAAGCTTATCTTAAAGTACTAGAGCACACAAAAACATTTGGTGAAATAATTATGTTTGAAAGTATAAAAATAAGTAAAAGAGACGTCTAGGGCCGACGTCTTTTTCTATTTTCAAAAAAGGAGGAGACAAGATGAAGCGAATGATTCCCATTTTGCTGCTAGCCATTTTTATGTGTGCGGCTTGTACTTCTACCAAGGAGAAGAATGAGAGGATGGTAAAACAAGAAGAACCCTCAAAAGTCATTCCAAACGTTGAAATAATAGCGAAGCAATTACGAACACCTTGGTCGATTGAAAAAAGCGATACAGCATTATATGTAACAGAAAGACCAGGCAATATTGTGAAGATCATGGAAGGTGAAGTTGCAAGACAACAGGTCCTATTAAAGAAGGAATTATCGACAGCTCCTGAAGCTGGCCTCCTAGGATTTGTGTTATCTCCTGATTTTACGACAACCCATATTGCTTATGCTTACTATACGTATGAAGAGGGATCAGCACAATTTAATCGGGTTGTAACATTAACGCTAATCGATAATAAGTGGCAGGAAACAGATCTCTTAATTGATCGAATACAGAGCGGTACATATCATCATGGCGGACGTTTAAAAATAGGTCCCGATAGGAAATTGTATGTTACTGTCGGAGATGCCACTCAGCCATCTTTAGCACAGGATTTAGATGCATTGGAAGGAAAGATTTTACGACTCAATTTGGACGGTTCCATACCGAATGATAATCCTTTTCCTCGTTCTTATGTGTATAGCTATGGGCATCGAAATCCGCAGGGATTAGCATGGGCAACGGATGGTACGATGTACGCAAGCGAACATGGCAATGCGGCCAATGACGAAATCAACATGATTGAAAAAGGGAAGAATTATGGTTGGCCACTTATGGAGGGAACAGACAAACAGCAACATATGGTCACGCCACTATTTACCTCAGGCTCGACGAAAACGTGGGCGCCATCTGGTATTACTGTAGTAGATGATCATTTATATGCTGCAGCACTAAGGGGGACTGCGGTGCTAACATTTGATGTAAACATGAAAAAACAAGATATGCTACTATCGGAATTTGGAAGAATACGAGATGTTTTTATGGATGGTAGCTACTTATACTTTATTAGTAATAATACGGATGGACGCGGCAATCCTCAACCCGATGACGATAAACTATACAGAATACCGTTATGATATAATATTTGTGAAAACATGGAATGGCATGATGAATGGAGAGGACTAAATATGGCTAATTATTTTAAAATCGCAGTAGCAATTGATTTCTCAGAACAATCATTGAAGGCTTTAGAAAGAGCGAGTCAAGTAGCAATGCAACACAATGCTACTTTGCAATTAGTGAATGTGATTGATACAAAATCTTTTGGAGCGGTGTCAGCATATGATTTAAAATATGCGGAAGAATTGAAGAAAGAAAACAAGAGCAAAATGGAAAGCTTAGAAAAGCAAGTGGTTCAGACAGGTGTTCAAAGTGTAGAATCTGTAGTAGAAACGGGTTCGCCAAAGGGGATCTTGACACAGCTTACGAATGTTGATTTGATCGTATGTGGGGCAACCGGGTTAAATCGAATGGAAAAAATGATGCTAGGGTCTGTAGCAGAAAAAGTAGTACGTCATGCTCATTGTGATGTATTAATCGTTCGATAATTTTACGGAAATCTTCGTCATATTTATATGGATAAAGACAAAACAAACCTGCTTGTAGATAGATGACAAGCAGGTTTGTTTATTATTCGATTGTTTGTGCGTTATCTACAATGCTTTGAGGAATATCAATTGTTTTAAGATGATTGAAATCAGTATAAGTAACGACTGATTTTGTATTCATTAACAATTCATCGCCTTCTACTGCCATTTTTAAATCAAAATTCATATCCATTTTTTTCGTATCGAAAGTCTCTTTATCAATGTGTAGCACATAGTTGATTTTTTCGATTGTTAATTGATCCATAGGGTTTTCTTCTAATCCCATGTCCTCTATTGATTTATTAATCTCAGAATCAATTAGCTCTTTAAATTTATCACCTTTTGCTTCTAATGTAAGGACATATTCTTTATCGGTTTGTTCAAATGTAAAATCATTAATAAACTTTTTAAGTTGTTCTAACTGTTCTTTAGCGTCAGCAGAAGCAGCCGTTTGATCTAAAATAGCATCAAAGTTCTCATCAGGAAGCTTTAACCAGCTGTCTGTAGTCACATCTTTCATGAAAAGGCCAGCGTCTTTTTTCATATACATTTCAATAGGCATGTCCGTTGTTTCTTGGCCTTCACTCATCATATCTGGCATCGACATAGAGCCTGATAAATGCATTGCTAGTGGGTCGACGATAATGTCCATTTCCATTTTAGAGTTAATAGAGAACTCCATCGCCTCTTCACCAGATCCAACCTTCGTTACCTGTGTCATATCCATATTGGCACTAGCACTTTTAATGTCAGACTGACGATCCACTGCCTTGTCATACACTTGTTCTAAAGTGAGGTTGCTAGTTTTAGTTGTGTCTTTCGTAGGTGTGGCACTTGAATTACAAGCAGCAAGCGTCAATGCTAGTGTTCCAACTGCTAGTACTTTAAAAATCTTCTTCATTACTTTCATCTCCTATTCTTGGTAAAAAACACTATCTACTAATATACGCCCAAGAAAAGGAAAAGTTTCGTTATTCTATAAAATGTATCTAAATACTTAGTAAAAAAACAATAATCTTGCAATAATGACCAGAAAGAAGCATGAAAATTAATAAAAAAGCTGTCACCAACCAATCGTTTAATACGAAAGTAGGTGACAGCTTTTTGAGGAGCTTTTCAATAAGCTCGAAAATATCTACATGTAATTGCTTAGTAACCCCAGATCATGGCGAACAATGTACCAATGATTGTTACAACACCTACGAATACTGAATATAAAATCGTTGTATATAACGTTTTCTTATCTTCAGATTCACCGATGTGCATGAATAACACTAACTGTACGGTTGCTTGTGCAAGGGCAGTGACAAGTAAAATAGCAAATGCCACTTTATAACTCATATCAAAGGTTACAACGGCTAAAGCGACAAGTGTCAGTAATAGTGAGAAGCCGAAGCCCATGACATGTTGTTTTGGGAATAATTCCTTCATCAGCTAATCAGTCCTTTCAAATAGACGAAGCTGAAGATGAAAATCCAAACAACGTCTAGGAAATGCCAGTACAATGAGAAGATAAACGCTTTGTTCGCTGTTTGTGGATTTAAACCACGTTTAGCTACTTGGATAATGATAGCTAGGCCCCAGAAGAAACCAAATGTTACGTGGGCACCGTGTGTTCCAAGTAATGTCATTAATGATGACAGGAATGCGCTTGTTTGAATTGTCGCACCTTCATGTACATAAGTGATGAACTCATCAATCTCAATAGCTAAGAAACCTAAGCCGAGTAAAAGGGTAATGATGAAGAAAGTCATCATTGCCTTTTTACGACCAATACGCATTGCATGAACACCCAGACCAATTGTGAAACTACTTGATAATAATAAGAATGTTTCCCATAAAACTGGTGTTAACTCAAAGATTTCAGCACCATTCGGGCCACTACCTGTCCGTGTGTGAAGTGTGAAATACACAGTAAACAATGTGGCAAATAACACGATCTCGGCGCCAAGGAAAATCCAGAAACCAAAGATTTTTAGGCGATTTTCCTCTGTACTATATTCTAATGGAAGTGAAGAATCGATTTTCATATTATTTATCACCTCTCAAGCTTTTCTCAGTTGCCATGACTTCCTCAACTGAAATATAACGACCATGGTCTTTTTCGAAAGAACGATGGATCATGAAGCCAAATACACCAAGCATACTAATGATGGCTGGCACCCATAGATTGAATACAGCGAAGAATGCTGCAAGGAAGAAGAATCCACTCATCCAGAAAGGTGTGCCTGTATTATTTGGCATGTGAATTTTTTCAATTTTACCTGCTGTAATATCGCGACCTTCTTTTTTCGCGAACCAGAACTCATCTAAGCGAGTAACAGTTGGAACAACTGCAAAGTTGTATTCTGGTACTGGAGAATGAGTAGCCCATTCAAGTGTACGACCTTCCCATACATCTGCCTTTTCATCACGAGGCATATGTTTCCAGCTGTAGTAGATATTGTAAACGATCAGCGCAAAGCCGACTGCAAGTCCTAAAGCACCAACGAATGATAACATGTTCAATGGTCCATAGCCTGTTGATTCTGAGTAAGTGTACATACGACGAGCATAACCATCTAAACCTAAAATGAATAGTGGGAAGAATGTTACGTTGAAGCTGATTGCAATGAACCAGAACGCAGTTTTCCCTAATTTTTCATTTAAACGGAAACCGAACATTTTTGGCCACCAGTAGTGGTAACCTGCAAGTACACCGAATACTGTACCTGGAATTAAAACGTAGTGGAAGTGGGCAACTAAGAACATCGTATTATGATATTGATAGTCAGCACTTGCCATCGCTAGCATTACCCCTGTAACCCCACCAATTGTGAAGATTGGAATAAAGCCAAGAGCATAAAGCATCGGTGTTGTAAATTGAATTTTCCCGTTCCTCATCGTCAGTAGCCAGTTAAATATTTTAACACCGGTTGGAACGGCGATTGCCATTGTTGTAATAGAGAATACGCTGTTTACCATTACCCCGTGACCCATTGTATAGAAGTGGTGGGCCCAAACTACGAATGATAGTAAAGAAATGACAACCATACTCATAACCATTGATTTATAGCCGTACAAGTTTTTACGCGCAAATGTTGCAATGATTTCTGAGAAAATACCGAAAGCAGGTAGAATAACGATATAAACTTCAGGATGTCCCCAAACCCAGAATAGGTTGGCCCAAAGCATATCCATACCGCCGTCTTGCATTGCAAAGAATTTAGTACCGAATTGACGGTCTAACATCATAAGAGCAAGCGCTACAGTTAATACTGGGAATGCGAATACAATAATTACGTTTGTAATTAAAATCGACCAAGTAAACATTGGCATTTTCATTAATTTCATACCAGGTGCACGCATTTTAATAATAGTCGTGATGAAGTTAACACCTGTCATTAATGTACCAATACCTGATAATTGAAGTGCTAAAGAATAATAGTTATTCCCTACAGTCGGACTGAAATCCGTACTGGCAAGAGGGAAGTAGGCTGTCCAACCAGCGTCTGGTGAACCACCGATAATGAATGATAAGTTTAATAAACCAGCACCTGCTGCGAATAGCCAAAAACTGACAGCATTTAAACGTGGGAAAGCAACGTCACGTGCACCAATTTGAAGTGGGATGACAATGTTCATTAAACCAATAACAAATGGCATCGCCATAAATAAAATCATTAATAAACCGTGTGTTGTGAAAATTTCATTATAATGTTGTGCATCAAGAAGCCCGTTATCCGGAACAGCTGTTTGTGCACGCATTAATAGTGCATCGATACCACCGCGGAATAGCATTAATAATGCTACAGCGATATACATAATCCCGATTTTTTTATGGTCAACAGTTGATAGCCAGTTTTTGTAGAAATAGCCCCATTTTTTGAAATAAGTAAGGCCAGCTACGATAACGACTGCTCCAACTACGATACTAATAGCTGCCGCTAAAATCATCGGTTCTTGCATTGGATGGAATAATTCTTCCATACTCATTGGATGCGCTCCTTTCAAAATTAAAAATTAATATTCTACTCGTTCAAAGTTAAATGTAAATTAATGACCTGAATGTTCATTATTCATATCTTCTTCAGACATGTCACCATGGTCCATGTCACCCATTTTCATGTTTTTACCATGTTCCATTGGGGCAGGGCTGAATTCTAAGTGTGTAGATGAGAAGCTTTGGCGACCAACATGCTCAGCCTTTAATAGCTCATCAAATTTTTCTTCTGTTAATGGTTTTTCTTTTGCTTTAACATCAGCAACCCATTTATCGAAGTCTTCTTGTGTCATAGATTGTGCTTCAAATTCCATTTCTGCAAATCCACGTCCATTGAAGTTAGAGTTACGTCCCATGAATGAACCCACTTCATCTGCTGCAAGGTGGATAGTTGTTAACATATCACTCATGGCATATTTTTGACCTGCTAATTGAGGAATCCAGAAACTTGTAATCGGACCGAATGAGTATAATTTAAACTCAATTGGACGATCCACTGGAAGATTGACATAGTTAACTGTTTCAACACCTTCTTCAGGGTAACTAAAATGCCATTTCCAGTTTGATGATGATGCATAAATTACTAAAGGTTCTTTATCGTCATATCCTGCTGGCTGAGCCTCTACAGTAGATGTTGTTCTTACAGTTACAACAGCCAAGAATGCAACAATAATAATAGGAATTACTGTCCATGTGATTTCTAGAAGATGGCTACCCTCTTCATGAGGTGGCTCATAATCTGCAGATGCTTTTGACGCACGATATTTAGTTAGCATAAAGGCTAAAAGCACATACACGACTAGTAATATAAAGGCCATTGTAATAATGGATAAAATAATTGTGTTTGATAATGTTTCTGCATTTGGTCCTTTAGGATTGAACACTGTTAATGGCTCACATCCAGCAAGTAGTGCAAGGGCACCCAATGCTACAAACATTAAACTTAATTTTTTCTTCATGTTTGACTCCTTTCTATAGAACGGCTATTCATAAAATTCATGTGTTTTTTGTCAGTTCACATTTATAAATAGTGGATACTGAGGTCACCTCTTTTATCTTGGCGTACCAATCAACAACTTAAGAATTTACAATGGCATGGTTCAATATGAAACATAAATCTTGAAGTTGATTGGTCTAATGCAAGCGTTAGCAAAATCAATGATTTGTGCAATCGTTTCACATACGTACATGTCTATAACGATTGTCACAGCTTGTCGTTGTTTGCACATTGGATTATACGCCCTGTTTTTAAGAAAAAACATAATTTTGTTATGAAAATGATAGTAAAGATACATTGAATTTGAACATTTTTTGAACAAAAAACGTTATTTTAGTATTGGTATTTTAAGGTTTTGTTTATTAAACACTGTGGAAACGTTGAAAATACTGCATTCTTCATGTTTACCTAAGTAAATAGTTTTTTTTATGAAAAATTGCATTTCACATTTTGGACGCTGTTTTGTAATAAAATCCGTATCCCATCGGACATAATAATATATTTCATTTGCCTTTTTTCTATAAAAGGAGTAGAAGAAGACTCATTGTGTGGAAACATTAGGATGAACTATCAATGAAAGGAATGATTGAAAAGGGAATAAATGGGGAGTGTTATTAATTATGTTAATATAACAAATAGTTTTCTTGATTATACATAAATTTACATATTTATATTCTATTTGAAAAACAAAAAGCAAACTAAGTAAATTCTTAGTTTGCTAAAATGGTAGAAATTTTTTATGTTTGTGAGAAAGATACGTAACGAATCAGCATTTTTTAGTCAGTCACCAAGCTTGAGCCATTTGGCTACTTGCCCATAGATTGTATTTTGTAGTTTGGGGGCTTTATTATTCATTTTTAAAGAAAAATATAATGTCTTCATGAAGTTTAATGTACAAGTGCGCCCACTAAAAAAGCTATCATTATAACCGTGCGTCATTAAATGCATTTCAAACTTATCAAAGGCTTGTTCAACAAATTCGATCAAAGCTTCCTCCGAGTAGTTTTGTTGTAATAAAGCATCTACTATGTTGATTAATCGCTCTTCTTCATCATTGACATAGACAGTGCCTTTCCACGTGACAAGCTTAAGTGCATGTAAAATGGATGGAGCATATTGCAAATCGAATTTTGGGTGTTTAATAGTCATGGAGGCTAAATCAGCCCCATGTGAAATGCTATGAGCCCATCCTTTATCCTTTACGTAACCTCTTGTATCTTGTTCTAATAATAGATAACGTCCAATTTTTTTAAAGAACGGCTGCAACTCCTCATCTTTTAAAACAAGCATCTCGGCATCCTTTGCAAGTATACCTGCAATAAGCAGTGCAGAGAATGATCTAGTAAAGACACTGTCTGTTGGTGCTTCTCCGATATGTACATATAAAAATTCCTCACTTGTTGCTGTCTCAAATAATAATTGTAATTGTTGTGTGCTTAATAAATTATCACTCAGTAAATCAACAAACGTACGATAAATTAAATGATCACGCAATTCAGCATCAGTTGAGCCAATGTGCGTTAACATCTCCTGTAAGAGCCATTCTCCGTTGTCCTTCATCACTGACTGACGTTCATGCATTGTCATAGTAGAAAAAGATTGTAGTGTTTCTTTTACATTCATATTTATGTGCCTCCATCATAAGGTTTGTTCTATTATTATAGCTCCTTTTTCAAGCAAATCGACCAATTTGCAATCCTGATGCAGGACGGAAAGACACTTACTATTTGAATCGACAATACAAACACTTTAATGTTTGTGGCTGTTATAATATTATTTCCAGAAACTATAGAAAGTTGTTATGATAGAAACGCAATAAAATGGAAAGGCTTAAATAAGAGTAACAAAAAAAGACATACGATGAAGTATGTCTATCTCTACCTATATTATGGCTGCAGATTTTATACCGATTGGCCATTCAATCAGTGAATGCTGGTTTGTCTTCAGCTCAACGAGAATATTGGTATTTTTTATAGCATCAATAAGCCATTCGCTGTAATGACGATTCGGCTCAGGATGTTGTAAAATTTGATGCATATCTTTTTTGTCCACATGTAACAGCTTGTCATTACATTCGATGTTTACTTTTTGAGGAATAATGGAAAGAGATTCATTTTGATGCCCAAGTGCAATAGAACCAGGAATTGTTCCAAGAATACGTAAAAGATAAGTGCTAGCTTCTTGCGTATACACATCAATTTTTGTACGTGTTAAAAATTCAAATTCGATCGGATTATCTTGAATAGGTCCGTCCGCTGTAGAAAATGAAATGACTTTAATCGATAATGCCTCGAATGCAGGTGAGATACAATGGTCAAATTCAGTGATTGTATCTAGTAATTGCATGTATTCCACTCCTTATTAAGAACTTGATTTTCTGTATGCAGATAACTAGGAAGAAAGTCTGCAAGTTGTAATAAATTTTAGACTATTCTAATTATAATACAATTTATTACAAAATATGAATGTAAAAGCAATTATTTTTTTGTAAAAAATAAGAAAATTGTGGATTTTTTAGTAAATAATCGAAATGAAAAATAGAACAGAGGAGGTGAGGGAATTGACAAAACGTAAGCGTCATGTTATTAAACATGACAATATTATTGTTTTTCCAGGCGCTGTCCAAACATTAATACGTGAAGGGCATATGTTTGCTGAAAATTATCAATACGAGAAAGCTGTTGCAAGTTTTGAAAAGGCCTTTATATATGAAACGGGTGATGAATTTGCGCTTAGCGCCTATGCCTTTGCTTTATACGAATTAAAGGATTATGACAAGGCAAAAGGAGTTTGTGAACAGCTTTTTACAATGGGGACAACAATGTATGTGGAAGTCATGGAATTGTATATTACAATTTGCATGCAGTTGAAGGAATATCATCAAGTAGAGACGTTGATCACGACCCTCCTAGAGGAAAGTGTACTGCCAAGTGATCAAGTGGAGAAATTTGAACGATTAAAAAGTCTTAATAGAGAAGTATCCAAAAATCTTGAAAAAAAAGAAAATGCGCAACGGTTTATAGAAGAGCAGGAGTATGAGCTTGAAAAATTTAGTGCACTAGTTGCGAATGAGCAATCTATCAAATTACATCGTCTGATGGATACCAATGTAAGACAGTTAAAAACGGCATTGCAAGCAATTATTGAAAGTACAACCGTCCATCCTTTTGTCCAAAGCTTGGCTTTAATCCTATTAGTTGAACAGGAAGTTTCAATTGATATTACGGTTTCAAAATTGGGGCATTCAAAAACGATAAACCCCGCACAACTATCTTTACCTAATCAATTACCACAATATGGTGAAATAAAAAATATAGTTGAAAGTAAGTTGACACAAGACCCAACGACGTTGGAAATGGTACAATACTTAATGGCGAAACATGCCATTGTCACATTTCCCTTTGAATGGCATCCATTTGAGGCGGAAGATGTTGCCTATAGTTATATAGATTTTGTATCATCAATGCTAGGGAATGTGAAAGAAATGGACTATGAAATCGTAGACTTTTTACAAATGTTAGAAAAGCTAACAGAACTACATTAGGTATGAAAAAAGTTGAAACTATACACATCTATGTTATACTAAAATGGTTGTCAAAATCGTAGTTACGAATGAATTGTCTAACATCCTAAACTTGATTATTTATTTGGAGGTATTTATACATGTCAGCAAAATGGGAAAAACAAGAAGGTAATATCGGTACTCTTACAATTGAAGTACCAGCTGCAGAAGTAGATGCAGCAATGGACCAAGCGTTCAAAAAAGTTGTAAAACAAATTAACGTACCAGGTTTCCGTAAAGGTAAAATGCCTCGTAAAATGTTCGAACAACGTTTCGGTATCGAATCTTTATACCAAGATGCATTAGAAATTATCGTTCCTGATTCTTATGCAAAGGCAATCGATGAAGCTAGAATTATGCCAGTTGATTACCCAGAAATCTCTGGTACAGAAAACTTTGTACATGGTCAAGATTTCTCATTCACTGCACAAGTAACAGTTAAACCAGAACCAAAACTTGGTGACTACAAAGGTCTAGAAGTAGCTAAACTTCCAGTTGAAGTAACTGATGAAGAAGTAGACGCTCAAATTCAAGACCAATTAGCTCGTAAAGCTGAACTTGAAATTAAAGAAGACGAAGCAATCGTTGAAGGCGATACAGCAGTAATCGATTTCGAAGGTTTCGTTGGTGAAGAAGCTTTTGAAGGTGGTAAAGGTGAAGACTATCCACTAGAAATCGGTTCTGGTTCTTTCATTCCTGGTTTTGAAGAGCAATTAACAGGTGTGAAAGCTGGCGAATCTAAAGATGTAGTTGTTACATTCCCAGAAGAATACCATGCTGCTGAATTAGCAGGCAAAGAAGCTACTTTCAAAGTAACAGTGAAAGAAGTTAAAACAAAAGTTCTTCCTGAATTAAATGATGAATTCGCAAAAGAATTAGATTCAGAAGTAGAAAGCGTAGAAGCTTTACGCGCTAAAATTAAAGAACAAACAGAAGCACAAAAAGTAGCAGAATCTGATGCATCTCTTCGTGATGAGCTAGTAGAAAAAGCTTCTGAAAATGCTGAGTTTGAAGTACCAGCAGGAATGATTAACTCTGAAACTGATCGTATGTTGCAAGAGTTTGGTCAACGTCTACAAACACAAGGTATGAACTTAGATCTATACTACCAATTCTCTGGCCAATCTGAAGAAGATTTACGTGGTCAAATGAAAGAAGAAGCAGAAAGCCGTGTACGTGTATCTTTAACACTAGAAGCGATTGCTGAAGCTGAAAAAATTGAAGCAACTGAAGCAGATATTGAAGCAGAATTAGAAAAAATGGCTGCTCAATTCAACATGACAAAAGAGCAAATTACAGGTGCTTTAGGTGGTACAGCAGTACTTGAAAACGACATCAAAATCCAAAAAACAGTTGAATTTTTAGTAGAAAACGCTAAAATTACTGAATAAGATTTTGTGTAATTAGATAGCTAAAAAAAACAAGGTACGGCATTAAACCGTGCCTTGTTTTATCACATCAACTAAAAATCAGTCCCCTTAAAGTTTAGTACGACTCACTTTACACTTCACTTATACATAGTATTGTTTTTATTTTTACACGATGCTCATTTTACTTCATTCTGTAAGATCATAATAAAGACATTAACAATCAACATTTCTTCGAATGAAAAAAGCCTTGGTAGATGAATGTAGTAGATTTATAAATAAAAAGCTATGTAGCTGATCAAGATATCAGTAGTTGATGACAGCTTGAATCTTATATGTCAGTAGTGAAGAACCGAGACCTCAGAAACGAAAGGTCGCGCAAATGGGTTCCTGAAAAATATGCTGCAGACGGCGAATGAAGTAAACAACATGATGTTATAATCTACTTGCATGAATGCGAAGGCATAAATGATGCAGACAATTTATTTGATAAAGGTTCAATAATCTTGTAAGATTGTTGCTTGAATAGGGGTGAAACATATTGTTCAAATTTAATGATGAAAAAGGCAATTTAAAATGCTCATTCTGTGGAAAACCACAAGAACAAGTGCGTAAATTAGTAGCAGGTCCTGGTGTGTATATTTGTGATGAGTGTATTGAGCTTTGTTCAGAAATCGTTGTAGAGGAACTAGGTGTAGAAGAGGAAATCGAATTCCAAGATATCCCGAAACCAAAAGAGATTCTAACGATTTTAGATGAGTATGTAATTGGACAAGAGCGTGCTAAAAAAGCATTAGCAGTTGCGGTTTATAATCACTATAAACGCATCAATACAAACAGTAAAATTGATGATGTTGAACTGGCAAAATCGAACATTGTGTTAATCGGCCCGACTGGTAGCGGTAAAACATTATTAGCTCAAACGTTAGCACGTATATTAAATGTTCCATTCGCGATTGCGGATGCTACTTCATTAACTGAAGCAGGATATGTGGGTGAGGACGTTGAAAATATTTTATTAAAGCTAATCCAATCAGCAGATTATGATATCGAACGCGCTGAAAAAGGTATTATCTATATTGATGAAATCGATAAAGTTGCACGTAAGTCAGAAAACCCATCCATTACACGCGATGTTTCTGGCGAAGGTGTTCAGCAGGCACTTCTAAAGATTTTAGAAGGAACTGTTGCAAGTGTTCCACCACAAGGTGGCCGAAAACATCCTCATCAAGAGTTTTTACAAATCGATACAACCAATATTTTATTCATTGTTGGTGGAGCATTTGATGGCATTGAATCCATCATTAAACGTCGCCAAGGTGAAAAAATAATTGGATTTGGTTCAGATCCGAATATAGTGGACGTAGATGAAGGTTCTATCATGTCTAAGCTGATTCCTGAGGATTTACTGAAATTTGGTCTAATTCCAGAGTTCATTGGTCGATTACCAGTACTTGCTAGCCTAGAGCAATTAAATGAAGCTGCACTAGTACAAATTTTGACAGAGCCTAAAAATGCGTTAGCTAAGCAATATCAGAAAATGCTTGAACTAGACGGTGTTGAGCTTGAGTTTGATGAAGGTGCACTTGCGGAAATTGCGAAGGAAGCAATTGAGCGTAAAACAGGTGCACGTGGTCTTCGTTCAATAATTGAGTCAACGATGCTTGATGTAATGTACGAACTGCCTTCACGTGAAGACGTAAAAAAATGTATCATTACTGCAAAAACAATTACGGATAAAGAAAAACCGAAATTGCTTCTTGAAGATGGCACTGAACTCGATGAAGGTAGCGACACAAAAACTTCAGCATAGCGTATAGATTTGGCTGTCTACCGTTATGAGATAAAGAGTAATTAGCTGACTTCGATTGTGCAATGTTCGCACATATCGACAGTCAGCTTTTTATTCATTCTTACATATTGGCCAACTGACTTGTAGAAATTTTTGGCTCGTTTCAATAACTAGTGTGAATCAGTTTTTTAAACACATACTAGTAGCGCGGGAATTGAACATGAAAATTTTGACGGAGGTGAATACCCGCATGGTAACTATACAAAAAACAACAAATGTACCATTATTACCTTTACGTGGACTTTTAGTATTCCCATCGATGGTGTTACATATTGATGTGGGTAGAAATCGTTCTGTAGCAGCGCTAGAACAGGCAATGTTAGAGGACCAGATGATTTTATTGGTAACACAAAAGGAAATGCACGATGAACAGCCAGAAGAACAAGATTTATACGCGATTGGTACAATGGCTTATGTCAAACAAATGTTAAAATTACCAAATGGCACATTGCGAATTTTAGTTGAGGGAGTCGCGCGTGCATCTTGGAAAAACTATCGTGCCTTAGAAAATTTTACATTTGTTGATATCGACGTAAAAGAGGATTTGTTAGGTAAGGATGTAGAAACGCAAGCTTTAATGCGTACACTATTAACGTATTTTGAAAAATATGCTAAATCCTCTAATAAAATAACAGCCGAGACCATCAACACTGTAGCAGATATTGAGGAACCAGGACGATTAGCAGACATTATTGCATCACATTTACCATTTAAAATTGCAGATAAGCAAGAAGTGTTGGAAATGCTGAATGTGAAGAAACGACTAGATCACTTAATTATTCGTTTGCACGATGAACAAGAAGTACTCGATCTGGAAAAGAAGATCAATTCAAAAGTGAAGCAATCGATGGAGCGTACGCAAAAAGAATATTATTTACGTGAACAGATGAAGGCTATCCAAACCGAGCTTGGGGACCGTGAAGGAAAAACGGGTGAAGTAGCAGAGTTACGTAAATCAATTGATGCGTCAGGGATGCCTGAGTCAACAAAAGAAGTGGCACTGAAGGAATTAGATAGGTATGAAAAAATTCCAGGTGCTAGTGCTGAAAGTGGCGTTATCCGAAATTACATCGATTGGCTCATTTCATTACCTTGGACAAAAGCAACTGAGGATCGCATGAATATTGATCATGCTGAGAACATTTTGAATCGGGATCATGATGGATTAGAAAAAGTTAAAGAACGGGTTCTTGAATATTTAGCTGTCCGTCAGCTGAAAAATTCACTTCGTGGACCGATACTTTGCTTAGCGGGACCTCCAGGTGTGGGGAAAACATCATTAGCTCGCTCTATCGCGGAAAGCTTAGACCGCAAATTTATTCGTATTTCATTAGGTGGGGTTCGTGATGAATCTGAAATTCGTGGGCACCGTCGTACGTATGTAGGAGCTATGCCAGGTCGTATTATCCAAGGAATGAAAAAGGCTGGTACCATTAATCCGGTATTTTTATTAGATGAAATTGATAAAATGTCTAATGACTTTAGAGGAGATCCTGCTGCAGCGATGCTAGAAGTTTTAGATCCTGCGCAAAACAATACATTTAGTGATCACTATATTGAGGAAACATATGATTTATCAAATGTCCTATTTATTGCCACTGCCAATGATTTGAGTAGCATCCCAGGACCATTGTTAGACCGTATGGAAGTAATTTCTATAGCAGGCTATACAGAAATTGAAAAAGCGCAGATTACGAATAATCATTTAATTCCGAAGCAATTGAAAGAACATGGTTTGAAAAAGTCACAAGTTATTATTAAGGATGAAGCCGTAATTGATATTATCCGTTATTATACACGTGAGGCTGGAGTACGTGGTTTAGAACGTCAAATTGCTACGCTTTGTCGTAAAATTGCCAAGATAATTGTCTCGGGTGAGAAAAAACGGGTAACGGTTAACTCGAAATCAATCCAAGAATTGCTTGGTAAACATCGTTTCCGTTACGGACAGGCTGAAAAGGAAAATCAAGTAGGTGTTGCAACTGGTCTTGCTTACACAACAGTTGGTGGCGACACATTACAAATTGAAGTATCCTTAACACCTGGAAAAGGGAAATTGCAACTAACAGGTAAGCTGGGAGATGTCATGAAAGAATCAGCTCAAACAGCCTTATCCTATGTTCGAACAAAAATGGAGAAACTTCAAGTAGATCCAGAATATTTTGATACACATGATATCCATATTCACGTTCCAGAAGGTGCTGTCCCTAAAGACGGGCCATCTGCAGGTATTACAATGGCGACAGCTATTGTCTCTGCAATTCTAAACCGACCGATTCGCAGAGAAGTGGGGATGACAGGTGAGATCACATTACGTGGTCGAGTACTACCAATTGGTGGTTTGAAAGAAAAAACATTAAGTGCTCACCGTGCAGGATTAACAACTATTATTTGTCCACAGGATAATGAACGCGATATAGAAGATATTCCTGACAGTGTCCGTGAGCAACTTACATTTAAACTAGTGTCATCGGCAGATGAAGTATTAGCCTATGCACTGGACGGAGGTATTTAGAAAAATGAAAGTCCATAATGTCGAAATGGTCATTAGTGCGGTAAGACCAGACCAATATCCAGAAGATGGACTGCCAGAATTTGCATTAGCTGGTCGTTCAAATGTAGGGAAATCTTCCTTCATTAATCGAATGATCGGACGTAAAGCTTTAGCGCGTATTTCGTCTAAACCTGGTAAAACACAAACCCTGAACTTTTATAAAATTGAAGAACAATTATTTTTTGTAGATGTTCCGGGCTATGGTTATGCAAAGGTTTCGAAATCAGAGCGTGAAGCGTGGGGAAAAATGATTGAGCGTTACTTTACAGGGCGTCAAGAATTAAAAGCAGTTGTACAAATTATTGATTTGCGTCATCCTCCAACAGCGGATGATCGCATGATGTATGATTTTTTAAAGCATTATAATATTCCTTGCATTGTGATTGCAACGAAGGCAGATAAAATTCCAAAAGGTAAATGGGATAAGCATAAAAAAATTGTCAAAGAGACATTGGAGATGGAAAAAAATGATCCACTTATTGTCTTTTCTTCAGAAACAGGCCTTGGTTTTGAAGAGGCTTGGCGTACTATCGAAAATAGAATGTAAAAAAAAGCATCTATTGGTTCTAATGAATTAGGACTGTAGATGCTTTTTATTTTTACTAATGAAGTATGGAGAAACTTGGAGAATATGCTTGAGAAATAAAAAAATTTGCCGATAAGGTAGATAGGAGGTGGACTGTATGGATATAGCGGCTTTATCGATAGCAATGAATCAAGCGACACTTATGCAAAACGTATCCTTGGCTGTAACAAAACAAGCGATGGATATGCAGCAGCAAAACACAGAACAATTAGTTGAAATGTTAGATGCTCCACATCCGACAGCTGGACATACAATTGATGTTCAGGTCTGAGCAGGCAAGGTAGCTTTAATTGAAAGCTACCTTTACTTTTAAAGTTATCGGTTAAGATAGAAATTGTAACTTTTTGAATGAGAAAAACTACCAATAATACGATATACTATTCATGACTAAAATTTAGCAAGGAGGCAGAATTTTTGAAAAAGATATCATACATACTATCGATTATGTTACTGATGGTTCTAGTTTTTTCCTTTAACCAAACAGCTAAGGCTGCCCAATTAGTAACTGGTACCTTTGTTGATGTAACATATTCAGAATATACCAAGCCAGATGGCACGATAGAAAAGCAACTGAGTAAAGTGACATTGCAAAATGATCGAGGCCGTTCTGTAACCTACAATATTAGTAAGAACACACGCTTATTTATTAATAATACGTCCACAACTATAGAAGGTTTTAAAATGGGCATGGAAGTGGAAGCTGACATTTCTTTAAGAAGTGTTGTGGAACTACGAGGTAAATCTAATTTACCAACAGAAACGAATGTTCCATCAACTGGAGGCAACAGTACCACAATTGCTGGTGTCGTAACAAGTATCGATCCTAATGGATTATTTATTATGGTTAAGCCAGATGTTGGTGCAGAGACTACTTACTATATTAATAAAGAAACCGTTTATCAAAAAAGCTCATCTGCAACGGATATCAGTGCACTATATGTTGGAGATCGAATTAAATTGAGCTTGAAAAATAAAAATACTTCTATTGTTACAAAAATAGCAATAAGTGAAACGGGTACGCTTGTAGAAAACCTATATAAAGGGGAAATACAAGCAGTTAATCCTAATGCCAATAAATTAACTGTCAAAAACCAGCATGCTTTTGTTAACTGGCAATTTGGCTCTCAAATAACTGCAGACCTTTCAACAATGCCTTTTACTTCCAAGGTACCGATATATGTGGGAAATACTAAGGTAGAGAAAGGTCAACTGAAAAATTATATTGGTAGTGAAGCTTACTACGCGACTGTAAAACAATTTGGGAAAGAAGTTATTGAGAAAATTGTAGTATTGAAAAATAATGAACGAACTTATTATGAACCAATGCTATCTGTTGATACAGATTACAAACTGTTAAAACTTAAAACAGCAGGCTCAATGTATTTCCATAATGGAACTATTTTAATTCGTAATGGGCGTTTAATTGAACCGACGGGGCTTATGGCTTATGGTACAGCATTTGTAATTACAGATGGTGCTGCTCGTGATCACTATGCACAAGTAGTGCAAGTGACGAGTGATAGCTTTATGTCTCCAAACTTAGCTGGTCATGAATTATATTATGGACGATTATCTCAAGCTGATGGATACCTTATTGAAATTGACGATGCTATGAAAATAGAATCCAATGTTTTCAAGAAAACAGATCGTACAGTTCTGTCGGTTAGTAATTCAACAAAGGCAAAGGTAGATGACGGAAGTAGAACATATAATGTCATGCCTGATATTGAACTTTATTTATCTGAAGGGGATTATGGTTACTTCTATGTGAAGGATGGTCATGTACAGGCCCTTCATATGTTAGATAATGCCAAACCCGTTGCACCATTAATGCTTACAGGGAAGTTACAATCTGTGAAATCTACGTATCCTGCTGTTATAAACGTCAAGAGTGTTAGTCAATGGCAAAA
Organism: Lysinibacillus fusiformis; assembly: GCF_003049525.1. Classification (GTDB taxonomy): domain Bacteria; phylum Bacillota; class Bacilli; order Bacillales_A; family Planococcaceae; genus Lysinibacillus; species Lysinibacillus fusiformis. Next base: position 74,706 of record NZ_PYWL01000003.1, read on the forward strand.
TGGCCATTGGTATGAAGCAGGTGAGATGATTAATATGAATATTGATCAAGCGACACTGATAAAAGCAGGTAAAGTGATTCAGGCATCTGATTTACAGCCATCGGATCGTTTAGTTGTACTATCGGATCGATTTGTAAAGGGACATTTTATTTTAGTAGATTAATGTCAATAACATACTAAAATCTGCGAGTCTAATGCGAATAGTATTAGCAAAAAGGCGATGTATTCATAATCTAAAAAAGGAATCTTCGCTTCGGCTTATGGGCTAAATTGTCAATACTTTCGAAAGATAAGCAGATTTTTGCTTTAGAAATTTTTAAAGCTAGCATCATGATTCACTTTATGTACAGTGAAAGAGAGGATAAGCGCATGCCAAAAAATTGGTCAAAATTAGTGTTAGTCATTCTGGCTATTTTTGTAATTAATTCGATTACACCATTCCATGCATCAGCTGCTTCATTAGAAACAACAGGTGCCGTGAAAAATGAATATACATATGAGGAAGCGGTATTTCTTTCAGGATCACCCGTCATTTTCAAAGGAACAAGTAAAGATATTAAAATTACACAAAAAGAATCGAAGGGCAAATTAACTGAAATGTATAGTATGAAGTTAACTGGCAACAATGGCGCAACATTAACAAGAAACATTGCCTACGAGTCAGATGTTGTGGATTATGCAAGTATTGGTCAAAAAACTTCTAATGGAGAGGTTAAGAAATATACTGAAAAAATTACAATCGGATCGATTACTTATTCTTTAGTCGATTATCAATTTTCCCAAGGAACTGTTACAGATAATCGGGCAGCTTCTGATTATTACTCGGGAAATGTAATTTCAAGAAAGACCTATGCCTATGAAACTGGCAAAGGGAAAAATGCGGTTCAAAACACCATAACGATTGAAACTGATAGCAGACATGCAGGCTATGAAAACTTTTGGGGAGCAACTGAAACACAAATCACAGAGTCTGTATATTCATTCAGTGATGGTAAGACAAGCCATGTAAAAAATCGCGTATCTACTAGTAAATCACGTATCCTGAATTACGAGGAGAACCTAGGTACTTTAGGTAGCTTCGAAGGTGGCTATGCCGTTGTCAGTGAAAAGGACGTTATATCGGAGTACACTTATAATTTAGCTTCTGGACAAAAAGGTACACTGGATTTAGATACAGAATATATGCCAACTATTGAACGTCTTATTATTCCTAAATTTCGGGACTTAACAAATCATTATGCGAAAGAAGCAATTGAGAAACTGTATTCTCTAGGTATTTATTCAGATTCAAGTAATTTCTTCTCTCCTAAAACACCAATGAAACGCATTGATTTTACTACAGCCATTGGTAAAGCGGTTGACCTACGCGTGTTTGAAGAAAAGAAATCAAGAAAAGCTCCTACTACAAGTGTCTTTAAGGATTTAAAACGATCTACTAAAGACTATTTCTATATTGAATCAGCTTTAAATAAAGGGATCATTAAAGGGGTTTCAGCGGATTACTTCATGCCTGATGGTGCTATCACAAGAGCACAGGCGGCAACTATCTTTGTTCGTGCCTTAGGCCTGGAAAATAGAGCGCCGAATCCTGGCTTTTTAACGAAATTTACGGATGACAACCAAATTCCAAACTTTGCAAGAGATGGTATCTATATTGCCAATGAGCTTGGATTGATGATTGGCGATTCTGCTGGACGTTTTAATCCAAATAAACCACTGTCTCGAGCAGAAGCTTCCGTTGTTCTAGAACGTTTCTTGAAATATTTAGAAGATGACTTGAAACAAAATTATCGTGATGACATATTGTTCTTTAACTAAAGAAAGGACTGAACAACCATGACATATGTAAAAAAAGCATTGCTTACTATGCTGTGCTTCATGCTGCTTTTGATGACAGCAACACCTGTTGTTACGCAAGCAGCTACAACAATTAGAGATGTTCCGACGAATAGTAGTAATTACAAAGCCATTTCTTGGGCGGTTGACAATGAATTGATGTCTTTGAACAATGCCAATAACTTTTTACCGAGTGAGCAAGTGACAGATCGAGAGCTTGTCCTCATGTTTGCGAAGCTAGATCGTAACTATCCATTATCTTATATTGATAGTGTGGCTTATAACTTTTATAGTGATTTTTATTTACCGTTTAATGGAACACATGTAAATGCCAATCGATCAAAAGCGATTACTCGTGGTCAATTTGCACAAATTTATGCCGCTTTTAAAGGATTGGATTTAGATGAACCACAAGCTGTTCAATATTTATATTCAAACAATTTATCGACAAGTAGTTCAGGTAAAAAAACATTTGCAAGCTTTAATCCATCAACAAAATTAACGCGTGGTGATGTAGCGACATTCTTATATAGAGCAGTCCAAAATGGTAACTTTGCCGTACAAGGATTAACGCGAAGTGCAGCTGGTCGTGATAATGATAGTATTACATTACCTCCAGGATTCATGGGCTCCAATAGTGCGGATTTTGAAGAACCAAAGGATAACTCCAATGATTTTACTGGACCTGATTATGTAAATAATGCATTGCAAAGCATTGTAGTGGAAAAACCAGATTTAATTGCGAATGAAGTGGATTCAACACTTGTGACTGTATCTTTAAAGGCTTGTAATGGAGACCCTATTGCGGATGATAAATCTTATACATTCCGTGTGACGTCAACTTACGGTACGATTATCGATACTTCCGGCGAAGCGGTTAGAACCGTCCAATCTGATGGTTCGACTGTATCAGCTATTGTTGTAGCGCCAAAATTAACAAAATCTGCTCGTGATACCATTTCCTTTGAATTGGTTAATAACACAGATCCAGCAATGAAGTGTCTTGTGGGGCAAAAATTAAAAGCAGAGGTGCGTTATTCACCACAACCTGAATTGCGTATAGATTACCAAGTCTATGATCCTACTAATACAGATGATGATAATGGGAATGTGACACCACCGTATATTCCATATGAGAAGTTGCCAGAGTTCTTCACACAAAACATAATTGATGTGTATTCACCAATTCCATTGAAGTATGATGGGGATAAAAAGCTATTTAGTATTGGGCAGCAAACTAATGTAACAGACTCCTTGGGCAATGTTCAAAATGTTTATTTACGTTACGGAGGCTCAGACCCTAGATATCCAGCACTAGGGTATGAAAATGCTATTTTACAATTTGAAAACTACAATATTTCTGTTTACCTTTTTGAGGAACTGTTAAATCGTCGTTTAGATAATTCTGTCACATCGCCAGCTAAAACTGAAATTATGTATATGATTTCTGAAGATGGCCGTCCGATTTATCGTGTTCAAGGGATTGATGATGAAATCGCCTCTCAGGTAGAAAACATTAATCCAGTTGGAGCTATCATCCAGCTTATGAACCATATGCCAGAAGAAAAAAAATTGACACTTGAACATTATGATAGTGTCATGAAAATTTATTCTATTTTTACAAACTTAAGTAACTATGATCGTACGGTGTTATTAAAATATCAAGGCGGGAAGCTACTTGGACAAGTAGAGGCTTATAAAAAACGAGTAGAGGCATTGAAAGAAAGTGCTGATGCTGCCTCTAGACCATCAGGCAAGGATCGCTATACAAAAGTCATGGTGACGTTAGTTCGTCCTGGTGGAGAACCAGTTACGGATTATCAAGGAACAGTCAAAATCAAGTATGATGGAGTGGAAAAAACAGCTTCATTTATTACGAATACTTCAGATCCATTAAACAATACAGGCAGTCCAGGTACAGCTGTTGCATACTTTGACTCTATCATCTATGGAAAATCCAAAGTAGAAGCAACCCTTGTCAATCCGATAGACCCTCGTTATGCAACGATTTTGAAGGGTTTAAAAGATAAAACAGTAAGCAAAGATATTTTTACTAATCCGTACTTCAGTAAAAATTCATGCTCATTAGCAACAGAAGTTGCTTATGTAGTGGATTATTCTTCTTCTATGAAGGCTGTTGATCCAACTAATTATCGTGGCAAGAAAATGATTGAATTTATCAATCAATTGAAGGCGAAAAATAACATCGTCATCGAAACAAACACAAAGGCAACAATTCTTGGTGAGGGTACAACAGATGCTGTATTGAAGAAAGACCTTTATAAAGCGTCTAAAGAGAAAGGTGCTACGGATATTTTTGCAGGTATTGATATTGCATTAACGAAATTCTCAAACGATACAAAAACGGCTAAAGCTATTGTGGTTGTATCTGATGGGAAAACAAGTAAATCAAAAATGACAAAAGTGATCAATGAAGCGAAAAAGCAAGGTGTGAAAATATACACAGTAAGTATGGGCAAGAAATCACAAATAAATGATGCTACTTTAATGCAAGTGTCTACAGAAACTGGCGGAGCTTATTATCACGCGCTTGATAATTTACAATTGCATCAGGTGTTCCAAAAGTTAATTGATGCGATTTTATGTAAAACTCCGGCATCAAGCTGTATCAACCCGGATGATTTATTTGAAGATGCAAATGTATCATTACGAAAAGGCTATCTTACAATGAGTGCTCGTATTGATGGTAATTGTCCAAACGTTGCGAAGATTAATGTACGTTATAAATCGATTAGTGGTGATGTACAATTCGAGTTGCTAAAACGTAGTGATCATGTGTTTATGTTAACGAAAACAGTACAAACTATGCAGGACTTTAAAGTTAATAATGAAATTGATTTGATCGCATATGATAAAGATGGAAATATTATTTCAATGAAAACTATTTCTATAACAAATTAATGATGAAAACTGCCTCCTATTGCGGGGCAGTTTTTTAATTTGAAACAAAACGTATAATTTGTTACACTTAGTTTATAATAATTCTAATGTAGATGACGAAATGCAGTTCTTCATGACATGTTCACAAATTATAGATGAACTATTGTCGAACTGTGCTATAATGAAATTTGTGAATTAGAACGTGTGAGGTGTTATTCATGCATACCATCGTAGTAGGCTTGAATTATAAAACAGCGCCTGTTGAAATAAGAGAGAAGTTATCATTCATTGAGAGTGAACTACCTCAGGCAATGGAAGCGCTGCAAAAGCAGAAAAGTATTTTAGAAAACGTTATTGTTTCGACATGTAACCGTACAGAAATTTATGCTGTTGTGGATCAATTGCATACTGGACGTCATTTTGTGAAACAATTTTTAGCTGATTGGTTTGACTTGCCTATGGAGACATTTTCTTCGTATTTAACAATTCGTGAAGAGGATGAGGCAGTCGAACATTTATTTAAAGTGACAGCTGGGATCGATTCAATGGTTCTAGGTGAAACGCAAATTTTAGGGCAAGTAAAAAAAAGCTTTTTAAGTGGACAAGAGATTGGCACGACAGGAACGGTTTACAATCAACTATTTAAACAAGCGGTAACATTTGCAAAGCGAGCACATAATGAAACAGCTATCGGCGAGAATGCGGTATCAGTTTCTTATGCAGCAGTAGAATTAGCAAAGAAAATTTTTGGCTCTTTACAACGCAAGCATGTAGCTATTCTAGGTGCAGGGAAAATGGGGGAGCTTGCGATTGAAAACCTCTACGGCAGTGGAGTAGGAAAAGTAACAGTAATTAACCGTACGTTTGAAAAGGCGGAAAGTCTAGCTGCAAAATTCCATGGTCAAGCTAAATCAATGAAGGAATTACAGTGCTCCTTATTAGAAGCAGATATTTTAATTACATCGACTGGTGCAACTGATTATGTCATTGATTATGAGCTCATGCAATTCGTGGAACGTTTACGTAAAGGGAAACCATTATTTATGGTAGATATCGCTGTTCCTCGTGATATCGATCCACGTGTTGGCGATTTACCAAATGTTTTCTTATATGATATTGATGATTTACAAGGTATTGTCGAAGCCAATTTAGCGGAACGCGAACGTGCTGCTGCTGATATTACGGATATGATTGGGCATGAAGTGCTCCAATTTAAAGATTGGGTGTCTACGCTTGGTGTCGTACCTGTGATTTCTGCATTACGGAAAAAAGCAAATCGTATTCAAGAAGAGACCATGACTAGTATCGAGAATAAAATGCCAGATTTAACGGAACGTGAACGTAAAATTTTAAGTAAACATACAAAATCAATTATTAATCAATTGTTAAAAGAGCCAATCTTACAAGCTAAAGAAATGGCTAATTCACCAAAAGCAAATGAACAGTTACGTTTATTCCAACAAATTTTTGGTATAGAAGAAGCTGTGGAAGCTGAAGTTCAAGAGATGACGAAGCAAGAGCTTGAGCGTAAAGAACGCGCACAGGCAACTCAAACTTCTGCTGAACCAAAGTATTCTTTCTAAATAATCTAATGCGTTTTGTACACTGAAGTTGTACGAAGTGGTGTTGCGCTATTGGATTCTCTACTGATATTACATGAGGCGTTTTCGTATCTGTATGGTAAACTTAGGATACGAAAACGTTTTTTGTTTTCTTATTTATAGCTTTACAATTTCACTACAAAGAAGGGATGTCTATTGGCTGATTTGACCATGACAAGGCTATATGAGGTGATGATCGTCTTGTATGCGATCAGTCTAGTTTTTTACTTTACTGATTATTTTTATAAGCAAGTACGAGCAAGGCGCATTGCTTTCTGGCTTGTTTCATTTGTATGGATGATTCAAAGTGCCATTATTATTTTAACGTTTGTGGAAACAAAACGCTTTCCGATCTTATCATTGTCAGAGGGGATTCTATTTTACTCCTGGTTACTTGTGACGTTATCCATTATCCTGCATTGCATTGCAAGAGTAGACTTACCGGTATTTATTATAAATATATTAGGATTTTTGTTTGCTAGTATATTTACATTTATGCCTAAACGTCCTACGGGAACTGTCGGAGATACATTAATTTCGGAAATGCTTTTTATTCATATATCATTTGCGATATTGTCATATGCAGCATTCACATTAACATTTGTGTTTGCCATTTTATATCTAGTTTTATATCGATTACTGAAGAAGAAAAAGTGGTCGCATCTTTGGACAAGACTGCCATCTTTACAGCAAACGAGCAACTGGATGAATGTATCATTCTTTATTGGAATCCCAATGCTATTTATAAGTTTAATATTAGGGTTTGAATGGGCATTATTAACATTAGAGAGTCTTTCGATTTTCGATGCGAAGATCATAGGATCCTTCATTATTTTAATTTTGTATTGCTTTATCTTATATGTGAATCGCAAAAGCAAGCTGATAGGTACAACTTATGCATGGGTACATATTTATGCCTATCTATTAGTTGTTGTGAACTTCTTCTTAGGAAGTAGTTTATCGCGATTCCATTTATGGTATTAGAGGAAAGGTTGGAGACTGTTGAGAAAAATTATTGTAGGTTCTAGGAGAAGTAAGCTAGCACTAACGCAAACAAATTGGTTCATTAATGAATTAAAGGCTGCTGGTGCTCCATTTGAATTTGAAGTAAAAGAAATCGTGACAAAAGGTGATCAAATTTTAGATGTACAGCTTTCAAAGGTAGGGGGAAAAGGATTGTTCGTTAAAGAAATTGAACAAGCCCTTTACGATAAAGAGATTGATTTTGCTGTCCATTCTATGAAAGATATGCCTGCTGTATTGCCGGAAGGTTTAGTAATTGGCTGTATTCCTCCACGTGAAGATGCACGTGACGCTTTTATTTCGAAGGGACATGTTAAATTTGCTGATCTTCCTGCAGGAGCTGTAGTCGGGACAAGTTCTTTACGTCGTAGTGCACAGCTACTAACAGTACGTCCGGATCTTGAAATTAAATGGATTAGAGGAAACGTTGATACACGTTTAGCTAAGCTTGAGACCGAAGAATACGACGCGATTATTTTAGCAGCAGCCGGTTTAAAACGACTTGGTTGGAGTGAAGATGTTGTCACTGAATTTTTATCAGTAGAAGATTGTTTGCCAGCCGTAGCACAAGGTTCTCTTGGTATTGAATGCCGTGGAGATGATACTGAGCTATTAGCCGAGTTAGCTAAATTAACAGACCAATTAACATGGCAAGAGGCACATGCTGAACGAGCATTCTTGGCGGCCATGGATGGCGGGTGCCAAGTACCAATCGCTGGCTATGCTACATCAAATGGGGATGAAATTACTTTAACTGGTCTTGTTGCTGCACCTGATGCATCAGTTGTATATAAAGAAACAGTAGTTGGTTCAGACGCACAAAAAATAGGGGAAGAGCTGGCTACTATTTTAACGAAACAAGGAGCTTTCGATTTAATTCAACGTGTGAAGGCAGAGCAAGATGCAAAATGATTTACCTTTAAGAGGTAAAACGGTACTTTTAACAGGTACATCTAAAACAACAGCTATTGTAGATGATATTGCAGCTTTAGGTGGCCATGCAGTAATTGCCCCATTAATTGAAACATGCGAACGTATGGACAACGATGATGCAAAACTGTTGAATAGTGCGCTTCAATTTGACTGGGTTATCTTTACGAGTCAAAATGCTGTAGATGCATTTGCTAATAAGATGGAGCGGCATCAATTAAGTGCCAAAAATTTTCAAGCGAAAATTGCTTCCATTGGGACAAAAACAACTACAGCGTTAGAAAATCTAGGATTTCAAGTGAGCTTTATGCCTTCCGTATTTAGTGCTGATATTTTCGTCAAGGAATTTCCAAGTATAGCTGGCGACCATCCAAGTTGTCTGTTTATTCGTGGAGAAAAGGCGAAAAGTACATTGAAGGATGGACTGCCCTTTAATTTGAAAGAATGGACAGTTTATGAAACGGTAGAACGACATGATCAAATATCAGCTATTATTAATTGCATCCATCACAATGAGGACGTCACAGTGATTTTTGCTAGTCCTTCAGCTGTTGATGTATATGCAAAAAGTGTAGCAGTACATGTTGGATGGCAAGCAACTAGGGTTGCAGCCATCGGCCATATTACGGAAGCAGCTCTTGAACAATACGGTGCAACTGTGGATATTATGCCAAGTGTATATACAATGCAAGCAGTCATCGAAGAATTAATGAAAGTAGGGGACAAATCATGACAAAACTACAATTTCAAAGACATCGTCGTTTGCGTGCCAATGCAACGATGCGATCAATGGTAAAAGAAACATACTTACATAAAGAGGACCTGATTTATCCTATTTTTGTAATAGAGGGCGAAAATATTAAAAATGAAGTACTATCTATGCCTGGTGTTTTTCAATTTTCATTAGATAAGCTAGAAGCAGAAATTGATGAGGTTGTTGCATTAGGAATCCCAGCTGTAATTTTATTTGGTTTACCGGCTGAAAAAGATGCTGTTGGAACTGGTGCATTCCATGATCATGGTATTGTCCAAGAGGCGACTCGCTTAATTAAAACGCGTCATCCTGAGCTTTTAGTCATTGCGGATACATGCTTATGTGAGTTTACGGATCATGGTCATTGTGGCTTAATTGAAGGCGATCAAATTTTAAATGACCCTTCCTTAGATGTTTTAGCTCGTACAGCAGTATCACAAGCAAAGGCAGGCGCAGATATAATTGCTCCATCTAATATGATGGATGGTTTTGTTGCAGCCATTCGTGCTGGTCTTGATGAAGCGGGCTTTGAGCATATTCCAATCATGTCATATGCTGTGAAATATGCGTCAAGTTACTATGGCCCATTCCGTGACGCGGCAGATGGTGCTCCACAATTTGGTGATCGTAAATCCTATCAAATGGACCCATCAAACCGTTTAGAGGCATTCCGTGAGGCAGAATCTGATATCGAAGAGGGTGCGGATTTCTTAATTGTTAAGCCAGCCCTAAGTTATTTAGATATTATTCGAGATATGAAAAATAATTATCCATTACCACTTGTTGCGTATAATGTCTCAGGGGAGTATGCGATGATTAAAGCAGCTGCTATTAATGGGTGGATTGAAGAGAAAAAAGTTGTGCTTGAAACATTATTAGGCATGAAACGTGCAGGTTCTGATTTAATTATTACGTATCATGCAAAAGATGTTGCACGTTGGTTGGAGGAGAAATAAATGACACGTTCTTACGAAAAATCAAAGCAAGCCTATGCTGAAGCTGTTCAGTTAATGCCAGGTGGTGTCAACAGCCCCGTTCGTGCATTCAAATCAGTAAATATGGACCCAATTTTCATGGAATCAGGCCATGGGGCTATCATTAAAGATATTGATGGTAATGAATATATAGATTATGTATTATCTTGGGGCCCACTCATTTTAGGACATACACATCCAGAGGTTGTCAAAGCAATTGCTGAAACTGCAGCAAAAGGCTCTTCCTTTGGTGCACCAAGCTATACAGAAACTCGTTTAGCTCAATTAGTGTTAGATCGTCTTCCAGGCATGGAAATGATTCGCTTCGTTTCTTCGGGAACAGAAGCTACTATGTCTGCATTACGTGTAGCACGCGGTGTTACAGGTCGTGATAAGATTTTAAAATTTGAAGGCTCTTATCATGGCCATGGTGATTCATTATTAATTAAAGCAGGATCTGGAGTTGCTACATTGGGTCTTCCTGATAGCCCTGGCGTACCTGCAGATATCGCTCGTAATACGTTAACTGTAGCCTATAATGATTTAGAAGGCGCTAAAGCTGTTTTCGAAAAATTTGGAGCAGAGTTAGCAGCAGTTATTGTAGAGCCAGTTGCAGGGAATATGGGTGTTGTACCACCACAATCAGGTTTCTTAGAGGGCTTACGCGAATTAACAACTTCACATGGTGCGTTATTAATCTTTGATGAGGTTATGACGGGCTTCCGTGTTGATTATGGTTGTGCACAAGGTTACTTCGGAGTTACACCTGATATTACGACGTTAGGGAAAGTAATTGGCGGAGGCCTTCCAGTGGGTGCGTTTGCTGGTACTAAAAAAATTATGGAGCAAGTAGCACCAGCTGGACCAATTTATCAAGCAGGTACACTTTCAGGGAATCCATTAGCTATGACAGCGGGCTATGAAACGCTATCACGTTTAGATCACAGTACTTATGAATACTTTAAACAACTAGGCGATCAGCTAGAGGCTGGTTTCCGTGAAGCGGCGACGAAGTACAAAATTCCTCACACTGTTAATCGTGCAGGTTCTATGATTGGCTTCTTCTTTACGAATGAAGAGGTCATTGATTTTGCAACTGCTAAATCATCGGATTTAGCCTTATTTGCTGAATACTTCCGTTTGATGGCTGAGGAAGGAATTTTCCTACCACCGTCTCAGTTTGAAGGGTTGTTTATCTCTACTGCACATACAGAGGAGCATATCGCAAAAACGGTTGATGCCTTCCATAAAGTATTTGCACAATTAGCTAAGTAATTGATAGGGCATGCTAGAAAAAAATCTAGCATGCCCTTTTGTATACATAAGTTAGAAGTCATTGTAGTACTTGAGCAATAAAAGAACAAAAGAGAAAATATAGCATATATTAACTAGTAAGGACAATCATCTATACTGGATGAAGGACCTGCTTTTGTCAAAATTATATCTTTCAGCATAGCCAAAATGTGGACGATATCGTTTATAATATAGCTATTCATAAAAGAAAGTAGTGAATTGATATGGCAACAGGCACACATACGGTCGAAGTACCCGTAGGAATTGAACATGTATGGGATTTCGTCAGTGATATGGAGAAATGGGCAAAGCTAGTCCCAGGTTATAACGCACATGAAATGATTGATGACAAACATTCAACATGGACTTTTAAAGGAAATGTGGGAGTTCTGAAAAAAACAGTTGAAGTAGAAATTATTATTTTAGAGTGGGTATCCCCGTCCAAAGTGACATTTGAACTTAAAGGTCTTTCGGATAATTTCACAGGAAATGGCTATTTCCTTGCAGAAAGCATGGATGCTGAAAACACAAAAATGACAGGCTTCTTAGAGGTTATTGCTGGTGGATTAGCTGGACCTGTTTTAAACCCAATTTTCAAACCGATTGTACCAAAGGCAACGCAAATGTTAACAGATCGTGTAGCAAATAAAATCAAATTAGTACATGTTTAATTGATGTAAGTACATTCATAAAAATGGCATGCTAGAAGTAATGTTCTAGCATGCCATTTTTATATGAATTTCCTCTTTTTTTATACGGTTGAATAGGAAGCTTTCTAGCATACTATCCCCTCATAAGTCATATGATGCAAAGGGAGGGATTATTATCGAACACAAAACTTGGAATATGAGTGAAACATTTTGTTTTCCTGGGTACGGCTGCCCAACAGAAATAGCAGCTGTGCAAATTAAGCCACAGTGGCAGGCAATGCAGTTAGAGGATTCACTTCGACTAGTAGGCATCTATCATATCACCGCACATGTACGCTTCGATTTTCAAAATATGCAAGCTTTTACAGGCGATGAAGAATTAATTTCAATTGATGCCCTAGATGTCCAAGGAGATACAGGTTATTTTGAGTATGCCGTGCCATTACATGTCGATTTACCAAAGGAATCAAACCTTAAGGATATAATGGTCAAAGATATTCGCCCAAGCTTGACGAATCAGAAATGTCAGCTTGAATGGACAGTCACAAGCATCTTTAACGAATACGAGCCAGTTGTTGAAAATGACCATGTATTAGAAGAAGATCAGTCCTTTACTGCCAGTGCCTATGAACATGAAGAGATACTTACTGTGCCAGAAGAAAGCATGCAAGTGAAAAAACAAACTACCGCAGTAGTAGCAGCTTCACACCAAGTGAAGACTCCAACAGTTGACCAAAAAACAAGTTTGAGAGAATCCTCAAGTCATATTGTTGTACGTGAGTCCAGCACTTGGCATGAAGTGCCTTCCATGATTTGGGATCTAACTGAAGAATATACACCGCTTAAAGTTCGTGTATCAAATGATGTCTTTCAAAAGTAAATAGCTGAGAAGTAGCAAGAGTAATAAGAAAATTAAATCACCGGATGTTGGAACAATAATGACACGGATAAATTGAAAACCACAAATCGGCACGATAATCGTTCTACAGTAAAAACGAACTTGCCTTATCCAAGGTGGTAAAAGCCAGGGGTTATACTTGCGTCGACGCATTTGAATATTCACTTCCTTTTCTATTTACTTTACTCTTATTAAAAGATGACTAAATCACTTGAAAAATTACACGTTTCTGCGGTACAATAAGGAAAATCAAATACAGATGCTATGATAGGGAAGAGTAAATTATGTTACATTTTCAGAGAGGAAACGGTAGCTGAGAAGTTTCTATTTGTACTTAATTGAAGGTAGCCCTTGAGCAGCTTTAGTGAACTAACAGTAGTTAAAGCCGGTTAAACACCGTTACCGAATTAAGAGCCAGTAGATAAGGCTGAGAAATGTATTCGATGATCATTTCCTTAACCGCTGCTGGAATTAAAGGTGGTACCGCGAACTAAAACTCCTTCGTCCTTTTAGACGAGAGGAGTTTTTTTTATTTGGTGAAGTGATTGCTTTATCAATAGTCTTCAAATATTAGGAGGAGTCAATATGACAGAAAACATTTCAATGCCAACTAAATATGACCCACAGTCCATTGAAGCCGGTCGCTACGAATGGTGGTTGCAAGGGAAATTTTTTGAGGCACAGCCAGAAAGTGGGAAAGAACCTTATTCAATCGTTATTCCACCACCGAACGTAACAGGTAAATTGCACCTTGGTCATGCATGGGATACAACTTTACAAGATATCCTCATTCGTATGAAACGTATGCAAGGATATGATGCACTTTGGTTACCAGGTATGGACCATGCAGGTATTGCTACACAGGCAAAAGTAGAAGCAAAGCTACGTGAGGATAATATTACACGTTATGATTTAGGACGTGAAAAATTCCTCGAGAAAACATGGGAATGGAAAGAAGAATATGCTGGGCATATCCGTGATCAATGGGCAAAGCTTGGCCTTGGATTAGACTACACACGTGAGCGTTTCACACTTGATAAAGGTCTTTCGGAGGCAGTTAATACAGTTTTTGTTCAATTATATGAAAAAGGCCTAATCTATCGTGGTGAACGCATTATTAACTGGGATCCAGCTGCTAAAACAGCATTGTCTGATATCGAGGTTATTTACCAAGATGTGCAAGGTGCCTTCTATCATATGAAATATCCTTTAGCTGATGGCTCAGGATATGTAGAAGTTGCGACAACACGTCCTGAAACGATGCTTGGTGACTCTGGCGTAGCTGTTCACCCGAAAGATGAACGTTATCAGCATTTAATTGGTAAAACGGTTATTTTACCGATTGTAGGTCGCGAAATTCCGATTGTAGCAGATGACTATGTTGATATGGAATTTGGAACAGGGGTTGTAAAAATGACACCTGCCCATGATCCAAATGACTTTGAAGTTGGTAATCGTCACAATCTTGAGCGTATCCTCGTGATGAATGAAGATGGCACAATGAACGAACTTGCTGGCAAATACAACGGTATGGATCGTTTTGAATGTCGTAAGCAAATTGTTGCTGATTTACAAGAAGCGGGTGTGTTAATACGCATTGAAGAACATATGCATTCAGTAGGGCATTCTGAACGTTCTGGTGCTGTTGTAGAGCCATATCTTTCAGCACAATGGTTCGTTAAAATGCAACCACTTGCAGATTCTTCATTAGAGCTTCAAAAAGACCAAGAAGGTAAAGTGAACTTTGTTCCGGCTCGTTTTGAAAATACTTATTCTCGCTGGATGGAGAATATTCGTGATTGGTGTATTTCTCGCCAATTATGGTGGGGCCATCAAATCCCGGCTTGGTACCATAATGAAACAGGTGAAATTTACGTAGGAAAAGAAGCACCGGCTGATGCAGACAATTGGACACAAGATGAGGATGTACTAGATACATGGTTCTCTTCAGCGCTATGGCCGTTTTCTACAATGGGCTGGCCAGACGAGGCAAATGAAGAATATAAACGTTACTACCCAACAAATACACTCGTAACAGGCTATGATATTATTTTCTTCTGGGTATCTCGAATGATTTTCCAAGGTCTTGAATTTACAGAGCAACGTCCATTCAAAGATGTGTTAATTCATGGTTTAGTTCGTGATGGTGAAGGGCGTAAAATGAGTAAGTCACTTGGCAATGGTGTAGATCCAATGGATGTTATTGAGCAATACGGTGCAGACTCATTACGCTACTTCTTAGCAACAGGTTCATCACCTGGTCAAGATTTACGTTATACTACTGAGAAGGTAGAGGCTGTATGGAATTTCTCTAATAAGATTTGGAATGCATCCCGTTTTGCCCTTATGAATATGGATGGAATGACATATGATGAAATCGACTTAACAGGTGAAAAATCGGTTGCTGACAAATGGATTTTAACACGCTTAAATGAGACGATTGAACGTGTAACATCTTTGGCAGAGCGCTATGAATTTGGTGAAGTTGGTCGCGAACTTTATAATTTCATTTGGGATGATTTCTGTTCTTGGTATATTGAAATGGCAAAATTACCATTATACGGTGAGGATGAAACTGCTAAAAAGACAACTCGTTCTATTTTAGCGTACGTACTCGATCAAACGATGCGTCTATTGCATCCATTTATGCCATTCATTACAGAGGAAATCTGGCAACACTTACCTCATGATGGTGAATCGATTACAGTGGCTGCATGGCCAACAGTACGCACGGATCTTCATTTTGCTGACGAAGCAGATAATATGAAGCTCCTAATGGATATTATACGTTCAGTACGTAATATTCGTGCGGAAGTAAACACGCCAATGAGCAAAAAAGTACCGTTATTTATCTCTGCGAAAGATGCTGCAACAGTGGCAGTACTTGAAGCGAATAAAGCCTATTTAGAGAAATTCTGTAACCCAGATACGTTAACAATTGGTGAAGGCTTAGAGGCACCTGGTCAATCGATGACAGCAGTTATTACAGGTGCTCAAGTTTTCCTACCGCTTGTTGGGCTTATTAACTTAGAGGAAGAAATCGCTCGTCTTGAAAAAGAGTTAGAGAAATGGGCAAAAGAAGTGAAGTTAGTGACAGGTAAGCTTTCAAATGAAAAGTTCGTATCGAAAGCACCTGAGGCATTAGTAAATGTAGAACGTGAAAAATTAGCGGATTATGAAAATAAGCACGCGGTTGTATTAAAACGTTTAGAGGAATTAAAAAATATGTAATAGTAGAGCAATGGATGACGATAAAGTCATCCATTGCTTTTTTTATGTAGAGAAAAAGTTATGCATTGAAATGGGTAAATATATGTAGTACCATTTAGAATAATTAGTCTAATAGGTTAGGTGAATTATTATTATAGTAGGAAACAAAACCTAACACAATATTATGTTGACGGAAAAGAAATGGTCTTTAATGGAATCGCTATACCAAAGCAATGGCTTTTTTTCGGGTTTATGGTATGAATGGAGATGTGAAATGACAGGTAATATGACAACGTATATTACGAAAGTCAATAAAGCATGTGATGACTTAGATTTTGTTAGTGCAAGGGTATTGATTGAAACAAATCTATTGAAATTATCAGATGCGAAATATTATCGTTTATTAAACACAAGTGCGCGTGTGCTTATTAAACATGTATTAGCAAATAGGCAAACTCAACAGGAATGTACAAAACTCTCACGGGCAGATATGTTAACCATCAATAAAATAAATGAGTATTGCTCAAATTTTGATATTTCAATGTTGAAAAGAACATTAAAAAACTCCTTTGAATTAGTACAACGTTCAGATGTTATGCCTTTATTAAACAATGATGCAAAAATCATTTTGGACAATATGGGTGCATTGCTAGGGGCTCACCAAGTACATAACAAAAATACTTATCAAACACGCAGTGGCTAGCTGTGTGTTTTTTCTATTGTTTTGTAATTAATCTATGTTATTAAACGTTACTTGTACTAAAATAGAGATATTGCAGTAAGAGGGAGTGTTTCTTTTGTTTAACACAATGAACGAATGTACGGAATTTATTTTTACACTAAAAGCCGTTGATCATAAACGTGCACCGCTTGTACTAATGAAAGAAGTACTAGCACATTTAGAGAATCCTCACAATAAACTACGCGTAATTCATGTGGCTGGTTCAAATGGGAAAGGTTCTACAGTGAATGCCCTTAGAGAAATGCTACAGCACACTGGGCACCAAGTAGGGGCATTTACTTCCCCACATTTAGAGCGAGTCAATGAACGAATGACTATTAATGGTGAGCCGATTACGGATGAACAATTTTTATACTATTTCAATAAACTAGCTAAGATTATAGAAGAACAATATAATGGTGATTTTCCAAGCTTTTTTGAAGTAGTCACACTCATAATGTTTCAGTTTTTTGCCGATCAGGAAATTGATATTGCGCTTATTGAAACGGGGCTTGGAGGGCGTTTAGATGCGACCAATGTCGTGACGCCACTACTTGCCATTATTACAACCATTTCACTTGAGCATACGGCCTTTTTAGGTGATACATTTGCCAAGATTGCCTCTGAAAAGGCAGGCATCATAAAAAGGGGTGTTCCAGTTGTTATAGGGGTTAGCAATGAAGAAGCATTAGCTGTTATTAAAGAAACGGCGGATGCACAGCAGGCACCATGCTTCATTTTAGGACAAGATTTTACTGTTTCAGATATATTACAAGGTACAGACGTTCAGCAATTCACCTATGAAAAAGGAAATATTGTGATGACTGATATAGCTTTAAAAATGGCAGGTCCCCATCAAATCAACAATGCAAGTCTGGCCATTACAGCAATCCTTGCATTACGTGAAGGGGCAGCTATTACTATATCAGACTCATCCATTCGGTATGGACTTCGATATGCACATTGGGCTGGCCGCTTCGAACAATGGCCTCAAAAAATTGTTTTAGATGGCGCCCATAATTCTGAAGGGACGGCTGCACTTATCCAAACACTCAAAAATGTATTTCCAAAAAGCCATTATCGTTTTGTGTATGCAGCATTAGCAGATAAGGATCATGCCAATAGCATTGCACTAATGGATGATGTTGCAACGTCGATTGCTTTTACACAAATCAATCTGCCTAATGCAATGCCTGCTGAAGACTTAGTCGTGTTATCAACAAATGCCGATAAATCGTACTATGAGGATTGGCTGGAATCGGTACAAACTGTACTACGTGAAAGAGCTGAAGAGGATATTGTGGTGATTACAGGCTCTTTATACTTCATTGCGGGTGTTCGCCAGTGGCTACAGGAGGAAGGACGATGATACCAGGATTTGATCATTATAAAAAGAAGTGGGCTGTCCACAGTGATGATGTCATAAAACCTGGTCTTGTGGCGATGGAGGAGGCTTTGCTATTAGCTGGAAACCCTCAGCAAGCCCTACATGTCGTACACTTGGCTGGCACAAATGGGAAGGGCTCCACATTAACCTTCCTTGAGGCTATCGCCAAAGAGCATGAATTACGTGTGGGCAAATTTATGTCACCCTGTATAGTCGATGTGCACGACCAAATTCAAATAGATGGTCAACCTATTACCGAGGCTGATATGGATGCTGTTTTTCGTCAAATGCATGCGGCTGGATTAAGCGGGAAACTAACTGATTTTGAACTTTTGACTGTAGTAGCATTTTTATATTTTGTGAATAAAGAAGTTGATATTTCTTTAATTGAAGCGGGTATGGGAGGATTATTGGATAGTACAAATGTAGTAACACCCATCGTATCCATTATCCCAAGCATCGCTCTAGAGCATACAAAATTTCTAGGCGATACAATCGACAGTATTGCGCGTCATAAAGCAGGTATTATTAAACAAAATCGTCCTGTCATTATCGGTAATTTGCCAGAAGATGCGAAACGTGTTGTTTATGAAGAGGCATCTCATAAAAAAGCTGCAGTTTTAGAAATAGGTAATCATTTTTCATTACACTCATTTGCTGAAGGAGACTGTTATAGAAATGACGAACAACATGTCCAATTCTCTCATCTAACCCGTTCAATGAAAGGGGCTCATCAGGGCGATAACATGGCACTTGCTATTACAGCATTCCTAGAAGTAGCAGCATTTCTTAATGTGTCTGTGAATCCAACTGCAATTCAGAAAGCTGTGAAACAAGCCGCCATTTTAGGTCGTTTTGAAGAAATCATACCATTTGTGATTGTCGATGGGGCGCATAACCCGGCAAGTGCTGAAAAATTAGTAGAAACGATTAAGGGTGAGTTTCCTGGGGAACGAATCACATTTGTTGTGGGTATATTAGCAGACAAAGACGTTCAACAAATTCTTCGACTGTTAGAGCAAGTTAGTGATGAATTTTATTTCGTTGATTTTGATAATCCACGAGCGATGGCTGCGCAAAATTTGCTGGAGCTTTCCAAAGCGACATCTAAAAATATCTTAGTGGATTATGCACAATTTTTACAGGTGCAATCAGACAACAAACAAAGAACGATCGTATCGGGCTCATTATATTTATTAACAGCAGTAAGAAATAGCTTGAAAATATGAAATGACTAGGACTCCTATTTGGAAGTCCTAGTTTTTTTATGAATGTATGCCGTTTTTGTTATGAATCAAATCTCAATAAATTCGCATTTACACTTCTAATTCTACATATACTTTTATATATTGAAATCTCGTTTTTATTGAAACGTGTACGGATAGGTGGAAGGATGAGGTGATAGATGGATGAAAATTGTAAGTCATGTAATGAAAAAACAAATATTTCGGGCAATGATTATTGGTGGATTTGTAGGTTTGTTAGGTGTTGCCATTTTTTTAGGTGTTTTACAAGCCAGTACCCAGTTACCGATAAAGAATAATGGCAGTGATGTGGCCACTAATCAATCACAATCAGAAACCATTCCTACTGCCGGTGAGAACACTAGTACATCAAATGCACCTATGTTTTATGCTAGTCAAGCAGGCGTGTATTCAAACTATGAGAGTGCAAGTGCATTTGTTGCCGAATACCCTGCATTAAAAGAGAGCGCAATTGTTGAGGTTGATGGCAAGTTTTATGTTTGGACAAGCATGGAGATTGAAGAAAGTCAGCTTAAATTTTTACAGGAACCCGCAACCTTTAAAAAAGCATTTAGTGTCAGTGGTGATAGCTGTAAGGAGCCAACCCTTGCGGAGGTGACAACTGCATTAGCAGACAAAAATGCTACAAAATTAAATTTTAAGGAGAAAGGGAAGGATTCAACTTTACCTGAGGATTGGCAGACAATTGGAGCAGCTGCTTCTACTATTTCCAACGATGTCAGCGTCATCCGTTTGCAAGTTTTTGCTCATTATCAGGCTAAAAATACATGTCTTCAAGTGAAATTTTAAAAGTAAAAGATAGTAAAATCATTATTATCTTGATTTTTAGAAAATTTTCAAATTGAACATTCTTCGGTATCATGAGGATAAGGAAGGATGGTCGGATCATATCATGTTAAAAACAAACCATAAACTTATACTTGCCTCTGCTTCACCAAGACGAAAGGAATTGCTGGGTATGCTAGCACTTCCGTTTGAGGTTCTGGCAAGTGAAGTTGAAGAAACAAGTGTACAAGCCAGTTCAATGCAGGAATATGTAAAAGGAGTAGCTCTCTTAAAAACACGGGATGTAGCGAAAAAAGCAACCAATGCAACAATCATTGGTGCTGATACAATCGTAGTCGACAATGATGAGCTGCTACATAAACCAAAATCTCGGGAGGAAGCTATTGCCCATTTATTACGGTTATCTAATCGCGAACATGTTGTGATGACAGCGGTCGCTATTATTGAACCTAGTGGGAAAGAAAACATCTTTGTGGAAGAAACCACGGTTGTTTTTCATTCTCTATCCAAGGAATTGATAGAAGCCTATGTCGATTCTGGAGACCCTTTCGACAAAGCAGGAGGTTATGGTATCCAGACGATAGGCACACTTTTAGTGAAACGAATTGAAGGAGATTACAACAATGTTGTAGGCTTACCACTTGCAGCGTTGTTTTCGCAATTGGTAAACCTACAAATTGTCCAATTTGCGAAGGAGTGAGCATTTTTGCTAGATAAGGCTTTGCCTACGTTGATGTTACGTGATGTTCATTTGGAAGATCGCCCTCGTGAAAGACTGATACGACAAGGGGCGGAAAGTCTATCCAATCAAGAGCTACTTGCTATTTTATTGAGGACAGGCACAAAAGAAGAATCGGTTCTTGTCCTCGCGAATCGAGTATTAACTGTTTTTGAACGTCTCCATCATTTAAAACACGCAACCATTGAAGAAATGGTCGCTATTAAAGGGATCGGTGAGGTGAAGGCTATTCAAATATTAGCCGCCATTGAACTTGGCCGACGATTGGCTCAAAAGCAGAATGATGAGAAATTTACTATTCGTTCTCCACAAGATGCTGCTGCTTATTTAATGCCTGATATGACTTCACTTAATCAGGAACATTTTGTTGTTCTTTTTTTAAATATTAAAAACCAAATTATTCACAGACAAACGATTTTCATAGGTAGTTTAAATGCCTCCATCGTGCACCCTAGGGAAATTTTTCGAGAGGCCGTGAAGCGATCTGCTGCATCAATTATTTGTGCACACAATCATCCTAGTGGAGTACCAACTCCTAGTGCGGAGGACATTGATGTCACAAAGCGAATTGAAGAGGCTGGTTATATTATGGGGATTGAATTAATTGATCATGTAATTATCGGCGATCATCAATTTATCAGTTTGAAGGAAAAAGGATATTTTTAACTCTGCAAGAAATTTGCAGAGTTTTTTTATCTTGAGCAGATGTCTTAGAGAAGCATTACGAACAAACTCGAAATATTTTAGCGCTATGACATTAGTGGCATATTCCTAAAATTTTTGTATTTTTTTGTGGTTTAATGGCGAACCTTTTTCGATTCAAATCGTTAATGTATTCTAGAAACTGATATTATCTTCACAAAAATTGGTAGCCTGATACACATTGTCTTATGTGAATAAAAATTATATGCTAATCTATACGTACTATTTTTAGTTTAAGAGGGAATTAAAATAGTATCTTTTCTGTGAGATAAAGTATGTGACACTACAAATTCTTGCGCTTTTCCGTTATAATGAACGGTATGAATTTTATCTTGATTCAGGAAAGACTCCCATCGAAATTGGTGGTGAGCTAAATAAGTGTGTATTTTTTTCAAGGTGTGAAACACTAACTGATGAAGATAAAAACTTTGACGGAGTGCTATGGGTTTTGAGGAGGAGTCAATTGTATTTTTATACAATTCAATTTCCTGTACATGACTGTCAAAGATAATGGATGTCAACGAAAGTATGGCTTAAATAGAAAGGGAGTACACAATTTGTTTGGACTAGGAAGCAAAGATGTCGGGATTGACCTCGGCACAGCGAATACATTAGTGTTTATTAAAGGAAAGGGAATCGTTTTACGCGAACCTTCAGTAGTAGCAAAAAATACGAAAACAGGAGATATCGTTGCCGTTGGTAATGATGCTAAAAATATGATTGGTCGTACACCTGGCTCAATCGTAGCAATTCGCCCAATGAAAGATGGCGTTATCGCTGATTTCGATATTACAACAGCAATGATTCAGTACTATTTAAGAGAAGCCTCTAAAAATAGTGGCGGCAATTGGAAAAAACCGAATGTTATGATTTGCGTGCCTTATGGTATTACTTCAGTGGAACAACGTGCGGTTATTGATGCTGCTCGACAAGCGGGCGCAAAAGAGGCTTTCACAATCGAAGAGCCATTTGCAGCGGCGATCGGATCAAATTTACCAGTTTGGGATCCAACAGGGTCAATGGTAGTTGACATCGGTGGTGGTACAACAGAAGTAGCTGTTATTTCTCTAGGCGGTATTGTAACAAGTGAGTCCGTACGTGTTGGTGGGGATGCTATGGATCAATCTATCATTTCATATATCCGTAAAACGTATAATTTAACAATCGGTGAACGTACTGCAGAAGCAGTAAAAATGGAAATTGGTACGGCATTAGCTGAAGGACCAGAAGAAAAGATGGAAATTAGAGGTCGTGACCTTCTAACAGGTTTACCAAAAACAATTGAAATCTCTTCACAAGAAATTTCTGAGTCATTACGCGAAGCAGTTTCATCAATTATTGATGGCGTTCGAAAAACATTAGAACAGACACCTCCCGAATTATCTGCGGACGTTATGGAGCGCGGTATCGTATTAACTGGCGGTGGCGCACTATTAACGAACTTAGATAAAGTGATTAGTAAAGAAACAAATATGCCAGTATTTATCGCAGAAGATCCTTTAGACTGTGTTGCAATTGGTACGGGTAAAGCTTTAGATCATATGGACTTAATTCGTCAACAACAGGTTAAAGGGTAAGGAGGTTTAGGCAATGCCACATTTTTTTTTCAATAAGAAAGTAATTTTGCTGCTCGTAGGCATGGTTTTTCTTGTGGCATTGATTAGCTTCTCATTACGTGATCGGACGAATGCTACTTTACCAGAGCAAATTATTAAAGATACTGTCGGCGTCGCACAATCGCTTGTTGCGAAGCCGGCGAATTATGTTAATGGTATTTTTAATAGTATTGACTCCCTCTTAAACACGTACGAAGAAAATAAACGTTTAAAAGCACGCCTAGAAGATTTTGCAGTTGTACAAGCTGAGGCTACGGATTTAAAATCAGAGAATGCAAAGCTTCGTGAGCTTTTGGATAAAGCTGAAAGCTTAAAGGCATATAATCCTATTCAAGCAACAGTGATTGCTAGAAATCCTGACCAATGGGAAGAGAAAATCATTTTAGACAAAGGATCTTCTCATGGAGTTCAAAAAAACATGGCAGTTATGACGGCGAAGGGGCTAGTTGGGAAAATTACACTAGTTACGCCTTTCACTTCTGAGGTAGAGCTTTTAAATACAAATAATCCTAACTATCGTGTTTCTGCAATGGTGTTAGGTGAAAAAGAAGCATACGGTTTAATCGAGGGCTTTGATGAAGAACGTAATGAACTCATTATGAAGCGAATCGATTCTAGTTTGAAGGTTAAAGAAGGCGAGCAGGTAGTTTCTTCAGGACTCGGAGGTATTTTCCCTAAAGGTGTCCCTATCGGAGAAATTACAGAGGTTAGTACAGATGATCATGGCTTAACAAAAATGGCGTATGTCAGACCATCTGCTGATTTTTCGATTTTAGAGCATGTTGTTATTGCCAAACGTACATCTACAGTCATTGATGGTTCAGATGGCAGCTCAACGAACGAAGATTTAACAAACCCGCAAGATACGAATGAAGAGGAGGCGGAATGATGGTTCGTTTTCTCATTCCTTCTGTGGCGGTTTTACTATTCTTACTAGAACCAGAGTTTGCGATGCTTTCTCCAATTGAAATTAAGGGAGAAGTGTATTTTCTAGTACCGCGTTTTTTAATCTTATATCTCATTTTTATCTCCATCTATTACAGCCGTCAACGCGCGGTAATGTATGGACTTTTTTTTGGTGTCTTGTATGATGTGTTTTACATTGATATTATTGGATTATATTCAGTTCTATATCCACTTATATGTTTTTTAGCAGGGTCTATCGTGAAAGTTATACATCAGCACTTAGTCGTAACAACAACTATTTCAGTTGTGTTAGTAGCCATTTTAGAATTTATACTCTATCAATTTTTCTTCTTGATCGATTTCACAGCAATACCTTTAGCGGATTTCTTACGTTCACGACTATTGCCAACAATCATTGCAAATGCTTTATTTTTAATGATTCTTGGTTGGGCCTTCAAGTATCTAATTAATGCGCGTGTCTTACAGAGAGCACGTGAGGTTTCTTAACAAAGAACAACGTGAGGTGAGGCATTCATGAAAAAACAATTAGTTAATATGAAGGGAACGAAGGACGGATTTGTACTGCGTCTTGACGACCAATGTGCTTATAGCGATTTGGTAGAAGAATTAAAGAAAAAAGTGTTAGAAGGCGGTATCGATGGTAAAGTAGATGTACAATTATACTTAGGCTATCGATACTGTACTGATGAACAGATCGATGAACTTATTCATATTGTGCAGGAAACAGAGCAACTCATTGTAGCGAATGTACAAAGCGAAGTACTGACTGTCCATGAAAGCAACCAGAAAATGATTGAAAGTCAACAGGATACATATTTAGGTGTGGTCAGATCAGGGCAGATTCTACGTTCATCAGGGGACATTATCATTGTAGGAAATGTCAATCCAAACGGTCGGGTTGAGGCTGGTGGTAATGTGTATGTCTTAGGTAAACTAAAAGGGATAGTACATGCTGGTGTGCAGGGCAATAAAGAGGCTATCATTGCCGCCTCTCGATTTGAGGCTACACATATTATGATTGCTGATCAGGTGGAAGCAATGTCAGATGAGCATGTGAAAGAAATCGATCAAGCAGAAATGACTTGTGCATTTATTGGTTACGATGGACGCATTACGTACGATCAAATTCACGCCTTAAAAAATATTCGACCATTGTTAAATGTGTCTAAGGGAGGAAGCTAGTGTGGGAGAAGCGATCGTCATAACTTCGGGTAAAGGTGGTGTCGGAAAAACAACGACATCGGCTAACCTTGGGACTGCATTGGCTCTACAAGGTAAAAAAGTATGTTTAGTTGATACAGATATTGGCCTGCGTAATTTAGATGTTATTTTGGGCCTAGAAAATCGTATTATTTATGATCTAGTCGATGTAGTGGAAGGGCGCTGTAAAATACATCAGGCATTGATTAAAGATAAGCGCGTGGATGATAAACTATTTTTATTACCTGCTGCTCAAACGACAGATAAAAATGCTGTTACCCCTGAGCAAATGAAGAGCTTAATAGAGGAATTAAAAAGAGACTATGATTATGTATTAATAGATTGTCCTGCAGGTATTGAACAAGGCTATAGAAATGCCGTTGCAGGTGCAGATCATGCGATTGTTGTCACAACACCTGAAATTTCTGCTGTTCGAGATGCAGATCGAATTATTGGTTTATTAGAACAGGAAGACATAACTGCTCCGAAGCTCATCATCAACCGTATTCGACAACATATGATGAAGAGCGGCGACACTTTGGATGTGAATGAAATTACAACTCATTTGTCTATTGATCTATTAGGAATTATTGTTGATAGTGAAGGTGTTATTTCATCCTCCAATAAAGGAGAACCAATCGTTATGGACCCTTCTAATAAAGCATCTTTGGGCTATCGAAATATTGCTCGTCGTATTTTGGGTGAGTCGGTTCCATTAATGGCTATTCAAGATGAGCAAAGAGGTATGTTTTCAAAACTTAAATCATTATTTTCAAGATAATTTAAAACCTTTTCGTGCATTTGTGCGAGAAGGCTTTTTTGTGCATGTTTGGACATGCAATCACATATAGTGTGGAAAAAAGGATGAGGGCTTGTTTAAAAAATGGAAATGGTTTTTCACAATACTACTTGTGGCAGCAACTATGCTTGTAATTCGTTTAGAAGATCAGGGTGTAGTTGATACGCCTGTTCGAAAGATGGTCACAACTTCGGCAGATTTAACGTACTTAAGTGAGCTGGGGCAAAGTTGGTTTGATAAAGAAAATGAGACCATTACAGTTTCTAGTGATGTGGGGCAAGCAGACCTTTTAACTTTTGCTAATGCCCAGGTTTTTAAAGAGGGATATTTATTGCAGTATGATGTTGGCTTACCAGTTTATGCTGGACAGAACGGTTTAGTCGTGTTCACGGGCCATACAAAATATACTGGTAAGACCATGACCATTAGCTATGATGATGGTACAACTGTCTCCTATGGCATGCTAGATAGTTTAGCGCAGCTACCTTATACATCCATACAGGCAAATGATTTGATTGGTATGAAAGAAGCTGGGCAACTTTATCTTTCCATTGAAAAGGGAGATGCTCATTACGATTTAGAGCAAATTGTACAATGGTTGGAAACGATGGAGACCCATGAAGATTAAATTACATCTTCTCTGTATTCCTCTCGTATTTGTCATGATTTTTAGTGGACAACTTGCTTATTACGCTATTATTTTTTTCTCGCTAATGTGGCATGAAGCAGGTCACTTATTAGCAGCCCTACTGTGCGGCGTAAGAGTGAAATCATGTGTTAT
Organism: Lysinibacillus fusiformis; assembly: GCF_003049525.1. Taxonomy (GTDB): domain Bacteria; phylum Bacillota; class Bacilli; order Bacillales_A; family Planococcaceae; genus Lysinibacillus; species Lysinibacillus fusiformis. The sequence continues at coordinate 101,699 of NZ_PYWL01000003.1, forward strand.
TGCACCTTACGGGGGGGAAATTCAATTTGAAAATCCAGCGGTTGTGCAAGCATCGTCACTCCTGTGGATTGCATTAGGAGGACCAATCGCTACTATTTTAGGGATTGGCCTCACTTTTTTTATGCCCGAACTAATCGCAGGTAAGCTAATAAGCGTTCAACTTGTGCTATTATTTGTGAATATGATCCCTATCCTACCATTAGATGGTGGCAGGATATTGTTAGCGTGGTTATTTTTATATAATCCAAAAGCTCGAGTGGTGGAATTGTATTATTGGCTGTCGTTCATGGTTGCCACGACGTTATTTCTGATAACTTTAAATTTCTTACCCCAATCTATTTTTTTAGCAATCATTTGTTTATTCATTTGGCTTCAAGTTTTAAAAGAATGGCGTTATCGAAAATATCGTATAGCTTTTGAAAAATATGTTATGAATAGATTGACTTAAATAAAGCCATGTGGTAATATTTTAATGTTATTGTTTGTAGCACCCGTGCTACTACAACCGCTCTGAGAAGGTATAAGTATCTTGCTATAAGATCACCTTTATAAACAGGCGAGTCTGAGTCTAAGAGGAGGTGCAGTAAAATGTACGCAATTATTGAAACTGGTGGTAAACAAATCAAAGTAGAAGCTGGTCAAGAAATCTACATTGAAAAATTAGGCGTAGAAGCTGACGAGGTTGTAACTTTTGATAAAGTTTTATTCGTAGGTGGCGAAAACGTTAAAGTTGGTGCTCCATTCGTAGATGGTGCTACTGTAACAGCGAAAGTTGTTAAAGAAGGCCGTGCGAAAAAAATCGTTGTTTTCAAATTGAAAGCTAAAAAGAACTACCGTCGTAAACAAGGTCACCGTCAACCTTACACAAAATTAGTTGTTGAAGCAATCAACGCTTAATAGTGAGGTGTAGCGAATGATACAAGTTACGATTCATCACGATGAAAATAGACATGTGTCAGCATTCGAATTTTCAGGACATGCTGGGTACGATGAATCTGGGAAAGATTTAGTATGTGCGGGAGCATCTACCATTGCCATTGGTACGGTAAATGCTATTTATGCATTACTACAAATCCAGCCAGAAGTCGAACAAGCTGCTGAAGGTGGAGGCTATCTTAAGGTAGATATACCATCAGATATAGAGCCTGAAGTAGATGCAAAACTACAGTTAATTGTTCAAGTAATGACTGCCCAAGTGTATTCTATGGTGCAGAATTACGGACAATACATCCAAATCAACTACAACCAAGTAGGAGGTGGAACTCGATGAAATTATTATTAGCATTAGACCTTCAACTTTTCGCATCGAAAAAGGGTGTAGGTTCTACTAAAAACGGACGTGACTCTGAGTCTAAACGACTTGGTGCAAAACGTGCTGATGGCCAATTCGTAACTGGTGGTTCAATTCTTTACCGTCAACGCGGTACAAAAATTTACCCAGGTACAAACGTAGGTCGTGGTGGTGACGATACACTATTTGCTAAAGTGGACGGCGTTGTTAAATTCGAACGTTTAGGTCGCGATCGCAAACAAGTATCTGTATACCCAGCACCACAAGAAGCTTAATCTTTTAAAAGATATCATAAAGCGGAGGACTGCATTTATTGCAGTCCTTTTTTTGGCTAAATTTCAGCCACTTTCAACAGATGGCTTTAAATCAAACCTGTAGCAACAGCAGGTACGTGATGAAATATAGGCGGTTTTCATTTGTTTAGTAGCGTCAAAAGCCACTGAAATAAAGAAATTCTGACTATGGTCGCCATGTCCTGTAGCAACGACTAACCAACTTCTCGTTGGCCCAAAATAGAGCGATTTCAGACGCAATTATGCCTGGGCATAATTGAATAAAGAATTAAGGGAAAAATACAGCAAAACTTGTTATACTAGTAAAGATAACTTTATTGGAGTGAATGGGATGAACAATCAATCACTAACCATTAGTGAAGTATTACGTTTTGCAAATCATGATTTTGTGAATCAATTGCAATTGATTCGCATGAATTTAGATTTAGGTAGAGTTGATGAATCAAAGGAACTTATTCAGCATTTTTCAGAACAGTTAAGAGTGTTTTCTATCCTCAATCGACTACAATTACCACAAACAATCGAATGGCTCCAAACAGCAGGATGGCGTTTCCCTTCCTTAGCTTGGAAAATAAACGGCGACATAAAAAAGCCCGTGACCAATAAGATTGATCAGGAAATTGTAGATTACTTAAACAAAACAGTTATGCATGTTTATGATACATTAGATCCATTTACAGAGCAGATCCTCACGCTTGATGTACGTGTTGACGATCATACATTTGCCGTGACATTCACGCTAAATGGGCTATGGAGTGCTGATGCATTCACCGAAAAAGGTTTGAAACAATTCGACATTCAAACAATTGAGCAGACAAATACACGCTGGCAATATGTCTTGAGTGCAAATAGGGAGTGAACTAAATGTTTGTCGATCACGTAAAGATTTATGTTAAAGGTGGCGACGGCGGAGATGGCATGGTTGCCTTTCGTCGAGAAAAATATGTACCGAACGGTGGTCCAGCTGGTGGAGATGGTGGACATGGCGGTAATGTCGTATTTGAAGTAGAGGAAGGCTTACGTACGTTAATGGATTTCCGCTATAAACGCCATTTTAAAGCACCGCGTGGCGAGCATGGTATGAGTAAAGGCATGCACGGTAAAAATGCGGAAGATTTAATTGTTAAAGTTCCACCAGGTACAGTGGTTATGAATGAAGAAACAAATGCCGTTATTGCTGACTTAGTCGAGCATGGGCAAAGAGCCGTTATTGCGAAAGCAGGACGTGGTGGACGTGGGAATTCTCGCTTTGCTACACCTGCCAACCCAGCGCCAGAACTTTCTGAAAAAGGTGAGCCAGGACAAGAATTAAATGTTATATTAGAGTTAAAAGTTTTAGCAGATGTAGGGTTAGTTGGTTTCCCAAGTGTTGGTAAATCAACACTTTTATCGGTTGTTTCTGCTGCTAAGCCAAAAATTGGTGCTTATCATTTCACGACAATTGTACCGAATTTAGGCATGATTGAAACGGATGATCACCGAAGCTTTGCAATGGCAGATTTACCAGGGCTAATTGAAGGAGCTCATGAAGGGGTAGGATTAGGCCACCAATTTTTACGACATATTGAACGTACACGCGTTATCGTCCATGTGATTGATATGTCAGGAATGGAAGGTCGCGATCCTTATGAAGATTATTTAACAATTAATGATGAGCTAAAACAATATAATCTTCGTTTAACAGAGCGTCCACAAATTATTGTGGCCAATAAAATGGATATGCCTGATGCAGAGGAAAACTTAACAGCATTCCGCCAAAAGGTAGGAGAAGACGTTCAAATTTTCCCAATTTCTGCTGTTTCACGTCAAGGGTTAAAAGAGCTGTTGTTTGCTATTGCGGATCTATTAGAAGTAACGCCTGAATTCCCACTGTATGATGAAGTAGAGGAACAATCAGACGCAACGGTTATGTACAAGCATGAGGCAAAAGGTGAAGATTTCGAAATCACTCGTGACGATGACGGTACATTTATTATTAGTGGCTATGCTATTGAGCGCTTATTTAAAATGACGGACTTTAGCCGAGAAGATGGTATACGTCGTTTTGCTCGTCAATTGCGTGCAATGGGTGTGGACGAGGCTCTACGTGAACGTGGAGCACAGGATGGCGATACAGTTCGCCTACAAGAGTTTGAATTTGAATTTGTCGATTAAGACATGAGTTTTAGGGGGAAGCGTATGAAGAATGTTGCGAATCAGCGATATTATTTAGTTCGTGAGGATGTTTTAACGGATGCAATGCAAAAAACTTTGGAGGCGAAACACTTATTATCAAGTGGTTCAGTATCTTCCATATGGGATGCGGTAAAGCAGGTGGATTTATCGCGAAGTGCGTTTTACAAATATCGTGATGCGGTTTTTCCTTTTCATTCAATCGTGCAGGAACGCATTTTAACAGTCTTTTTACAGCTTCAAGATAGAAAAGGAACACTTGCTAAGCTTCTAGAAACTGTGACAATTACACATTGTAACGTATTGACGATTCATCAAACAATCCCTATTCAGGGGCGTGCCAATGTTACATTATCACTAGATGTAACAAGTATGACATGTGATCTTGATGACCTAATTCAGCAATTAAAACGGTTAGATTTTGTTGAGTCAGCGGAAGTCATTAGTTCTGGTGCTTTATAATCATAGTAAGGTGTTCGATCCTTTAATTTTTGACAAAAATGACAATTATCGTGTTTAATAATCCATATGCTCTTGAAGCACTGGAGTAATAATACGATACCAAAGCTCAAATAAGGAGCTGTCCCTCAGTGATACATCAATCGCTAGGGACTGCTCCTTATTCCATAAAGGAGGTTTTTGCAATGACAAAGCAACAATGGGAAAATCGAATCGCATATTTAGGACCGGAAGCATCATTTACATACTTAGCAACAAAGGCTACTTTTCCAAATGAGTGGCTTGTACCTTGTGCAACGATTCCTGAATGTATTGAGGCAGTAGCAGAGGGAAAGGTAGATTTAGCCGTTGTACCATTAGAAAATGCCTTAGAAGGTTCAGTTACGCTTACACTTGATTACTTATTCCATGAAGCATCACTATATGTAACAGGTGAATTATTACTGAAAATACAGCAGCATTTAATGGTCAATAAAGCGCAAATGGATAATTGGCAGTCTATCGAAGGGGTCTATTCCCATCCACATGCTCTAGCGCAATGCCATAAATATTTATTTTATCGTTTCAGTCATGTGCCCCTTCAACAAACAACTTCAACAGCAGCTGCCGCTAAATATGTATCCGAAAACCCAGAGCAATGTATAGCAGCGGTTGGAAATGCAGCTGCCGCAGAAAAATATGGCCTTGAAATAGTAGAGTCCGATATCCATGATTTCCATTTTAACCATACTCGTTTCTTTGTTCTGTCTAAGAAAAATCAACGTTTGCCACAAGAATTATCCGAGGGGCAAGCGAAAACAACTTTAATGATTACATTGCCAACTGACCGTTCAGGGGCATTACATCAAGTGCTTTCTGTCTTTGCATGGCGTCAACTGAATTTAAGTAAAATCGAATCGCGTCCATTAAAGACAGGACTAGGTGATTATTTCTTCATGATAGATGTGCTAGCGGATGAAAAAGTACCAATGATGCGCGGTGCAATGGAAGAACTTGCTGCACTAGGTTGCAAAGTAAAGTCATTAGGTACATACTTTACGTATCTTACATCTGACGAAGCATAATAGCTCTAAGGGGGAAATATAATGCGTGGGATCATTTTATTTGATGGTATCTGTAACTTTTGTGATAGCACCGTTCAATTTATTATCAAACATGATCAAGCAGGTTATTTTCAATTTGCGTCATTACAAAGTGATGTCGGTCAAGCATTACTCCGACAGTTTAATATATCCGAAAAAATAGATAGTGTGATCCTCATTGAAGATGGGAAAGTATATGTTGAGTCGACGGCAGCTTTAAAAATAGCCAAAAATTTGGAGAAGGTTTGGCCTTGCTATTATCTGTTCATTCTGGTACCCCCAATTATTCGCAATTTGTTATATAGACGGTTTGCGAAGCACCGCTATCGTTTATTTGGCACCAAAAAGGAATGCCTTTTACCTACCCCCTCACAAAGACAACGATTTCTCTCCTAATAGATTGGGGGAGTGTAACGAGTCATCATCGAATGAAATAATAAAGCACAGTATGAGAAGATACTGTGCTTTTTTTATTGGTCTGTCACCAAATAGCCCTTTTTGTGTAAGGCTTGTTCAATTAATGTTAATACTTCCACAGAGGGGGCTGTAATGACATGAAGATGAATGCCTCCTGTTAGTGCAGATAAATAATTAGCCTGAGTGGCATTAACTCGTTCAATAAATTGTTTTACCTCATGACGGTTTGACACCATGATAGAGGCCGTTAGTTCGCCATAAATAGGATGTTCAACCATAACATTTTTGACGGTTCCCCCACAATCTACAATCGTCATTAGCTCATCTTCTGTTTGCTCAGATGTGTGTATGCATGGTAATGTGCGTTCAACAGTTTGCTGTAATTGCTCCTGATGCATATAAAGATAACCCTGACTCGTAGCGATAATAGGTTCGTTTCTCGCCTTCAATAAAGTCATATCATTGACAATAACTTGCCTAGAAACATTGGCGAATTTAGCTAAGTCTGTCCCTGTTATAGGTGCTTTACTTTTTTGTAATTGCGCTAATAGCTGCAGTCGGCGTTCCTCGCCTAACATTTTTTTCATAAGAGATCACCTCTGCCCGTAATAATGGAAACAGTATTCCCTATAGGTTAGTGTACCATGAAGCATTTCTAACTTGTTGAAATTTTTGTATCCAAATGGAACATTGAACATATGATACGTAGAGAGGAAGGGAGGAAAAAATTGCGTATTCATATTGTTCAAAAGGGAGACACATTGTGGAAGATTGCGAAAGAGTACGGCATTTCGTTTGAAGATTTGAAGCGGCTCAATGTCCATCTTGCCAACCCAGATTATATTGTCCCGGGCATGGAAATTATTTTGCCTGAAAAAATAAACAAAGAGCCACATAGAGAGTCACATAAAGAAATGCCAAAAAAGGAATCACAAATGCATAAGGAGACACCTAAGGAAGTTCCGAAAAAAGAGGTACAGAGGCCAATGCCTCCACCACCACCAATTGTACCGCCAGCTCCAATGCCAATGCCAGAGCCACAAATGATTCCAATACCTATACCAATGCCTATGCCAATGCAGATGCCACAACAACCGATGTGGGTTCCACAGCCTGTAGAAATGAATTGGCACCAACAATTAGTCATGCCACAAATAGAGCAAACAGTCACAACACCACCACCAGTACAAATACAACCAGCGCCACCACCGCCACCACCACCTGTAGCGAAGCCAATGCCACATCCAATGCCACAACCAGCACCACCGCCAATGCATATCATGCCACATATGCCTGCTGTACCACATTGCTCAAGCTGCCATCAACCAATTTATCATCATCAAATGTGGTGGCCAATGCCAATGCAGCCACAGGCCGAGCAGTATATGATGCCGCAGCAGCCGATGTCCTTTGAGATGCCAGAAAATAAAGTGGGCGGGATGGAAGACTTCTTGGAGTCCACATCACCATTTTTCCACACGCCTAATCAACAAATGCAGCCACAATTTAATATGATGCCTGAAATGAGCATGGGCAAATCATGTGGCTGTGATGCACAACCTTGTGGCTGTCAATCACAACCGATGCCGATGCCAATGCCTGCATGGCAAATGGATCCATGTCATTGTCCACCACCACCATGCCCAACGCATTGTCCACCGCCGTGCCCGTCATCAGTAGGACCTTGGATGTCACCGCATTATTTCCCAGGCGGGATGACGCCTTATCGATGGTGAAAAAGCGTATATTGTCGAAGAGGTAAAATCAAATATTTGGAAATATAGATATCGATCGAATACTTATTTTGTCAAACGAGCAAAACAACTAGAGATTGCAGAGAAGGTAAGAACAATTCATCGCCAGCTAGGTCGAATTGAACCTAACTTTATCCTACCATTAGTCCGGAGTGATGATGAGCAGCTCATAGTGCAAGAATGGCAAGAAGGAAGCCATGGTGCCAATTTTGCTCATAAAAAGGATCGGAAGGAATCTCTTCAACTACTAATAGCTTTACATGACACATATAAAAAAATCGCTTGGCAACGCTTGCCTGGCTTGCATACCTATTCACAACTTTTAAAATGGCAAATGCGTCATATGCGTTTTAAAAGCAGAAGAAATGAGTTTCGGGCTTTCTTAACGAAAGAAGAAATCGACCAAATTTTGCATTATAGTGATAAATCGCTGCAGTTAATTGCCCTAGAGGATGTAGCTGAAAAAGAAATTACACTATTGCACGGGGATGTTGTACATCATAATTTTTTATGGTGCACGGACGGACAATTGCGTTTAATTGATTTTGATTTGGCGCATCTTGGAGAAGCCGATGACGAATATATTTTATGGTTGCATCGGGTACTACCTGCAGTCGATTATGATTTAGCTAAAGTCTTTGCGGAGTTACCAGAGCTGAAACGACTTGATAAAAGAAAGCTTCATCGTTTAAAATATCCGAATGAACTGTTGCGAGAATGGCTTTTTGCTGTGGATTTGCCACTTGATCAGCAACTAGTATTTTTAGATTATTTAGTACCATTTACTAAACGAGCCCTCACCTATTGGCCAAAACTGTGGTACGATATTGATAGATTTGTGAAGAAATGACCGTCATTTGGCGGTCATTTTTGTCTTGAACAGCGTTTTGGATACTACTTTCTGTCGAGCATTCGTTCGCTATATGCTATAATCGAAGACGATGATTGTGAGGGAATATAGATGTATGATTATTTAAAAGGACTAATTACTCGTATTACACCAGAATATATTGTGCTAGAACAACAGGGGATTGGCTGGCAATTGAATACACCCAATCCGTTTGCATTTCGAACATCAGCGCTTGAACAACAAATTTATGTTCATTTACATGTACGAGAGGACGCACAAATGCTTTACGGTTTCCCGAATCTAGATCAACGTGAGCTGTTTCGTAAGTTAATTTTAGTATCTGGAATAGGTCCAAAGGGGGCACTAGCTATTTTAGCGACTGGCAACCCACAGCAGGTTATCAGTGCGATTGAACGGGAAGATGAAGCGTTTTTAGTGAAGTTCCCTGGAGTAGGTAAAAAAACCGCGCGTCAGATGATATTAGATTTAAAAGGGAAGCTAGGCTCTTTATTAGAGACAATTGAACTGCCGAGTACAGAAGATGAACTGCCATTGTTTGGCGTTAATGCTTATAAACACGAATTAGAAGAAGCGATACTTGCTTTAATGGCACTTGGTTATTCTGAAAAGGAGCTCGAAAAAATTCGCCCGCAGCTTGAGGATAATGACAAGCTTGAAACGACAGATGCCTTTATGAAACAAGCGTTACAACTATTATTAAAATTAAAATAAGGAAAGGAGGGAAGAGGCATGTCTGAACGTATGATGGCTAGTGAGGCAAGTGGCTATGATGAACAGTTTGAATTATCTTTACGCCCACAAAGGTTAGCCCAATACATAGGGCAGCATAAAGTAAAGGAAAATTTACAAATTTTCATTGAGGCAGCAAAACTTCGGCAGGAAAGTTTAGATCATGTGTTGTTATATGGACCACCAGGGCTTGGTAAAACGACATTGGCTGCTGTTATAGCAAATGAGATGAGTGTCAATGTGCGCATGACAAGTGGTCCTGCAATTGAACGTCCAGGAGATTTAGCTGCGATTTTAAGCTCACTAGAGCCTGGCGATGTTTTATTTATTGATGAGATTCATCGACTACCTCGTGCCATTGAAGAAGTGTTATATCCAGCAATGGAGGACTTCTGTTTAGATATTGTGGTGGGAAAAGGTCCTGAAGCACGTTCTGTACGACTTGACTTACCTCCCTTTACCCTTGTAGGTGCTACCACAAGAGCTGGCGCCTTATCAGCCCCTCTGAGAGATCGCTTTGGTGTATTATTACGCTTAGAGTACTATGATGATATTTCTCTTGCTGAAATTGTTGCTCGCAGTGCCCATTTATTTGAGGTAGAAATTGAGCAAATAGCAGCAATGGAGATGGCGAGACGTTCTCGTGGTACACCTCGAATTGCCAATCGCCTATTGAAACGAGTACGTGATTATGCACAGGTGCTTGGAGATGGTATGATAACGGAGGGTCTTGCAAAGCAAGCTTTAGAGCTGTTACAAGTGGATCCAAGAGGGCTTGATCATATTGACCATAAACTTGTCACGAACATGATTGAGCGCTTTCGAGGAGGTCCTGTAGGCTTAGATACGCTTGCGGCATCAATTGGTGAGGAACGGGTGACGATAGAAGATGTATATGAACCCTATCTCATGCAAATTGGGCTTATTCAACGCACACCACGAGGAAGAGTGGCGACACATTTAGCCTACGAACATTTTGGATATGAGTATCCCCAACAAACATAAAGAAGGAAGTTTTTTTCATGCGTGTAGAAGATTTTGATTTTGAATTACCAGAGGAGCTTATTGCCCAAACACCATTAGTAGATCGTACAGCTAGTCGATTAATGGTTGTGACACCTGGCTCAATTGAAGTTGAGCATCACCATTTTGCACATGTCTTAGATGAGCTACGTGCGGGAGATTGTCTTGTGTTAAATGATACAAGGGTCTTACCGGCTCGCTTAATGGGTGTAAAAGAGGAGACAGGCGCCCATATTGAGGTATTATTACTGAAGCAATTGGCAGGTTCAGACGAGTGGGAAACCCTTGTAAAACCAGCAAAACGCGTAAAAGTAGGGACAGTTATCACATTTGGAGATGGGTTGCTAACAGCTACTTGTACAGGTGAGCTTGACCATGGTGGACGAACATTTGAATTTCATTACGATGGAATCTTTTATGAAATATTAGAGCAGCTTGGTGAAATGCCATTACCGCCTTATATTCGAGAAAAATTAGAAGACAAAGATCGCTATCAAACGGTCTATGCGAAAGAACGTGGCTCAGCTGCTGCTCCAACGGCGGGTCTACATTTTACAGAAGAATTATTAGAACAAGTAAAGGCAAAAGGGGTAGAGGTTGTCTTTATTACTCTTCATGTCGGACTTGGTACATTCCGTCCTGTTAGTGTGGATTCCATTGAAAACCATGAAATGCATGCCGAATTTTATAGTGTGACGGACGAAGCGGCAGACACGATTAATCGTGTAAAGCGTAATGGCGGTAAGGTAATAGCTGTTGGGACAACCTCCACACGTACATTAGAGACAATTGGCTCTAAATATGGTGGTGAGGTACGACCAGAGCAAGGTTGGACATCTATTTTCATCTATCCAGGCTATACGTTTTCTGTGGTGGATGGTTTAATTACAAACTTCCATTTGCCAAAGTCAACACTTGTTATGCTAGTGAGTACGCTAGCCACTAGAGAAACTATTTTAAGTGCCTATCAGCAAGCTGTAGAAGAAAAATATCGCTTCTTTAGTTTTGGTGATGCTATGTTTATTCGACCAAAAGAATAAAAAAGAAATAATCGGAGTACTGTTTTTACTTCAGATCAGAGAGGGTTTTTATTTTTATGACACAACCAGCAATTCGCTATGAATTACTTCATACATGTAAACAAACAGGAGCACGTCTTGGTATCGTGCATACACCACATGGCTCTTTTGAAACGCCAGCATTTATGCCAGTTGGGACACAAGCAACGGTAAAAACAATGTCTCCTGAGGAATTAAAAGAAATGAATGCCGGTATTATCTTATCTAACACGTATCATTTATGGCTTCGTCCAGGCAATGATATCGTCAAGGAAGCAGGCGGACTGCATAAATTTATGAACTGGGATCGACCAATTTTAACAGATTCAGGCGGTTTCCAAGTATTCTCGCTAAGTCAGTTCCGTAAAATTGAAGAGGAAGGCGTTCATTTCCGTAATCATCTTAATGGGGATAAATTATTCCTAAGTCCAGAAAAAGCGATGGAAATTCAAAATGACTTAGGCTCGGATATCATGATGGCCTTCGATGAATGTCCACCGTATCCTGCAACACATGAATATATGCTGCAATCAGTAGATCGTACAACACGTTGGGCAAAAAGATGCAAAGAAGCTCATAATCGTCCGGAAGAACAAGGGTTATTCGGAATTATTCAAGGCGGTGAATACGAGGATCTACGCCGTCGTTCTGCAGAAGCATTAGTCGAGTTAGATTTCCCAGGCTACGCTATAGGCGGATTATCTGTTGGAGAACCGAAAGATATTATGAACCGTGTTCTTGAGTTCACAACACCGTTAATGCCAGCAAATAAACCTCGATATTTAATGGGAGTGGGTTCACCAGATTCATTAATCGATGGTGCCATTCGTGGTGTTGATATGTTTGACTGTGTTCTGCCAACACGTATTGCGCGTAATGGTACACTGATGACATCAGAAGGTCGTTTAGTCGTTAAGAATGCAAAATATGCTCGTGATTTTGGGCCAATTGATCCGAACTGTGATTGCTATACATGTAAAAACTATTCACGTGCTTATATTCGTCACTTGATTCGCACAGAAGAGACATTCGGTATTCGTTTAACGTCTTATCATAATTTACATTTCCTATTAAAGCTAATGGAACAAGTACGTGAGGCAATTCGTCAAGATCGTCTTGGTGATTTCCGAGAAGAGTTTTTCGAGAAATATGGCTTTAATGGACCAGATGCGAAAAACTTTTAACCAATTACTTTTGTAAGGATAATAAAGTGGACGAGTTTTTCATAAAAAAGGGCATTAGAAATCCTCTAATGTCCTAAATGAATAGCCATAGTATGGCAATATCATTCAAAACTTTGTAAAAAGTGAATATTTCTAGCAAAATATTGTCAATCATAGAAAAAATATTAGTAAATGAGAAAATTTTTGGGCTTGTCCATCGCTTTTTAATGGTGGAATAGTCTATACTAAAAAAGTGAGATTTGGAAAGGGGGCAAGAAGTATTATGGATCAATTATTAGGCTTAGCACCAATATTATTAATGTTCGTTGCTATGTGGTTTATCTTAATCCGTCCAGCTAAAAAAAGACAGCAGGAAACACAAAATATGCAAGGTAGTTTGCAACGTGGAGATAAAGTCATTACAATCGGTGGCATGCATGGTGTCATTGATGCAATTGAGGACACTTCAGTAACATTAAAGATCGCTGATAATGTACGTGTGAAATTTGACCGACAAGCAATCGGCCGAGTTGAGAAGGACATGTAATCATTAAAAGGAAAAAGGCTTACAATAGGCAATAGCTATATTGTAAGCCTTTTCTTATGATGTTGAAGCAGAATGGATAACTTCCTACTGCTTCTTATTTCAGTGTATTTATTTTGTGAATTAAGTCGGCACCTGAATCATTGCCATTTACAATGATTCTACTCAGTGCAAATAATCCATCACCCTTTTTAACATATTTATTTTGAATGACAAAGCCCATTTTAAAACCAGCCTCCTGTGCTAATTTAATGGTGGCGGCAGATTGAATACCATATGGATAGCTAATGGCGATGGGCTCATAGCCTAATTTTTCTTTAATTATGTTTCTGGAGTGAATAAAATCATCTTTGACCCTTGCTTCGTACTGCTCTTGACTTTCTAATTGTCCATTCAAATAGCTTGGACCGTAAATGGCCCCATTTTGTCTGCCATATTTTGAAGGTAATTTATAATGCGAGTCCCAAGTATGGCTTTGGATCGTTATATAATCTTGCATTTCTTTTAATTGTTCCCAATTCATTTTAGCAATTTCATGTGGATAGGCAATACCCTTACTTGTATCGACTATTCGGCTTGCAATAACAAAGATTTCTGCATGTAGGTCATATTTTTTCAAAATCGGATAAGCCATTTCGTAATTGCTGAGATAGCCATCATCAAAAGTAATCAATACAGGCTTTTCAGGTAATTTGATTTGGCTTGTTAAGTAATCGTGTAATTCTTTGACCGAAATCGCATGATACCCTTCTTCCTTAAGTGCTCTCATCTGTTTATCAAAATTAGTGGGTGAAATAACCGTATTATTGTTTATATTGTCCGCTAAATGGTGGTACATAAGAACGGGTATAGTTTGTTCTTCGTATCCATAAGTAAGGAATGGATACGTGAACAGAACGATATAAACAACAACGAAAGCAATAATTTTCCTAATCATTTTCTCACCTTATTTGCTGTTTATAGTTTAAAGTATGTCGTTCTTTATATTTTGTACGAACAACTAAAGACTATTCCTTGAATAAAATCATTTTTCAGCAATATGACACCATCATTCTGTATAAAAAACAAAAATAAGGTCACCTTGATAGTATGGGGGTGTATGCTAATGGAAGAATATTTCCATATTATTTTTAGAACCTGTTTTTTATATGTGTTTATTATCATCGTCTTTCGATTGATGGGTAAACGAGAAGTGGGTGAGCTATCTGTCATCGATTTAGTTGTATTTGTTTTAATTGCAGAAGTGGCTGCCTTTGCATTAGATGATTATAAAAATCCTCTTTTTAATGCTATTCTACCCATTATTATTTTGCTTTGTATACAAATATTAAGTGCTTATTTATCGTTGAAATTCAAGGGAATCCGCGACCTAGTTGACGGTGATCCAGCATTACTAGTAAAAGACGGTGTGATTTTAGAGAGTGAAATGCGGAAACACCGTTATAATTTAGATGATTTATGTCAGCAATTACGAGAAAGTGGTATCGCCTCTGTCTCCGATGTTGCATTTGCCTATTTAGAACCTTCGGGCAATCTTTCCGTTTACAAAAAAGATGAAAAACCATTTGTTTATCCATTGATTATTGACGGAGATATTCAAGAAAGACATTTATTAACGATGCATAAAGATGTGGAATGGTTGAAGAATGAACTAGCTAAAAATAATATTACAGATAGTGAGACAGTGTTTTTTTGTATTTGGGAAGACGAGCGACTGTATATCCAATTAAAAGAAAGCTAAACTTTCTTTGCTAATTTACGGATATAGCGGAAATCCGTTATACGTAATTGATTGGTAAATAATAAACTCGTAAATAGTAAAAATAATGTGACACAGCTATTTAAAATAAATGGTAGTGATAGTAATGGCATAAGGAAGTACTGGGCGATACAAACGGCAATAAAGCAACTATAAGGTACGACAAACATTCTAAAGCCTGCTCGTAAGTTTTTCCGTTGTCTAACAGTTGCTATATGCAAGAAAGACGTCATTAAAACGCCAAAGCCAATAGCTACCACAGCCCCTTTTTCTTGAATACCGGGCTGAGAGGCAAGTACAAACATAACAAATAATTTTCCTAGGCCACCATAGATAGAGTTCATCATCGCAGCCCGAGCTTCGCCAATCGCCTGAAGGATGGAGTGTAAAGGGCTTTGAATATAATAAAAATAAAAAATGGGGGCTAAAATTTTTACGTAACCACGATTTTCTTCTAAATGGAAAAGCTTCATAGCCAATTCATCACCATGTACAAAGAAATATGTAGCGGCAAAACAGCCCACTAAAGAAGATAATCGTAAGGAAACCGAAATCCGCTCCTGTAGCAAAGAAGTGTGCTGACGAGCGACGGCATCACTGACCGCTGGAATAAGAACAATCGATAAAGCTGTTGACACAAACGCAGGAAATAGCAGTAATGGCACTAACACACCTGAGATGACACCGTATAGAATGGTAGCTGCAGATGCCGTTAAGCCTGCCACTGTTAAAGCTTTCAAAAAGATGATTGGTTCTAAAAACCAAGTGAAAGAACCAAAAAGCTTACTGCCTGCGGAAGGTAGTGCTATACGGAGCATTGGCGATGAAGGATACCCTTCGATTTTTGTTTTGCGCGGAATTAGTTTCTTTTTTGAAATTATATAGTGCAGCCATAAATAGAGGAATGCTACTACCTCTGCAGCAAGCGTAATACCCATTGCAGCAGCTGCCGTCACAGCAGCATTATTATAGTTAGCCACATATGGAAGCATTAGTGTAATAAAGCTAATACGCACCACTTGTTCAATCATTTGTGACCAAGCGGTCGGTGTAATTTTAGCGATTCCCTGTAAATAAGCGCGTAATAAACCAGATCCTACTGATACTGGTACGGCAAAGAGTGCAATCCATAAGGTGAAAGTTGTATGTTCATTATGTAAGAGTGTCGTAGAAATATATGGGATAGTAAGTGCAACGAGTGGCATAAAAACGATCATGCCAATAAATGACCAAAGAATAGCAGTACGCATGACGCCAAATATGCTTTCGCGTTTATTTTTTGCTAGTAATTCTGCCACAATTTTAGCTACAGCAATAGGTAGTCCAAGTTGAATGAGTGAGATGAAGAAAATAAAAGCTGGATAGACGGTCATATAAATGCCGACTGCCTCTTCACCAGCAATTCGCATAAATTGCATTCTATAAAAGAAGCCAAAAAGTTTAGATAAAAAAATGACAAACATTAAAAATAAAGTACCCCGTACAAAAGAACTCATGCCATCCGTCCCTTCTCAAGCCGCAAAAATTCATTTACACTATTTGTATGCAAGCATGTCTTACGTTACGACTTTGATTGGAGATGATTCAAAATGAGTATGCAATATGAGCAACTATTTGAAAAAATTCGTCCTGCAATTGATAGTAAGATAGCAGAGTTCAAGTATTTTCATTATGATGCTATAACGGCAGAAGAGCTTTGGCGGTACTGTGTTGAAAAAAAATGGCGGAAAAAGAAAGTAGATCAACTACGCTTATATGAGGTGATTGCGACCATATTCTCGGTATCATCATCTGATATCGTCTCATTTAATCAAGTAGAGTTTTTACAAAGTGATAATTGGTTTGAAGAACTGAATACAGAAGAATTACAATTACTGCTTGGTCCAGTCAGAACATAAATGACGATGTGTCAAATTTTGCAAGAATTCAAAGAAACCTATATGTGTTGAATTGACACCAAGCGCAACCTGTTTCATAATAAGTGTGTTGCGCTTTTTTTATTTTGAAAAACTGTTTACTTACATAAACCGCCCATGCGATGTTACTTGCATTAGGAAGGTTAGTACCTAATAATACAAAGATAAACTTGCGCGTTATGAACGAATGAAATAAGTGAAGCTACCTTTTTGAGACACAGGTAACATGATTCTAAGAAAAAGGAGGATTAATCGTTTCAAAAGGTATTGCTAGTTACTTGTTTGGCGTGTAAGGACAACCCTTACACCATTTCGAGGAGGATTTTCAATGAAACTAAAAAGTCGTATAGTTGCATTCCTATTAATTCTTGTGCTTTTGGTAGCAGGAATTAGTACGACTGTAAACGGCGTCTTAAAGGACATTAAGCTTGGTCTTGACTTACAAGGCGGGTTTGAGGTTCTTTACGAGGTAAATGAATTAAAAGAAGGACAAAAAATCACGCCGGAAGTTGTGGCTGCTACGGCAACAGCCCTTGGTAACCGTGTCAATGCGATTGGTGTTAGTGAACCAAGCATTCAGGTTGAGGGAGAAAACCGTATCCGTGTGCAATTAGCTGGTGTTGAAGATCAGGAATCTGCACGTAAGTTACTATCTACTTCTGCGAATTTAACATTCCGTGATGTGGATGATAATTTATTATTAGATGGGAATGATTTAGCGGAAAATGGAGCTAGTGCTTCCTTTGACCAGCAAAATCGCCCAATCGTATCTTTAAAATTAAAAGATGCGAAAAAATTTGCAGATGTAACAAGTAAAATTGCTGCGAAACCTGTAGGACAAAATTTATTAGTTGTATGGTTAGACTTTGAAGAGGGTGTTGATTCCTATAAAGCGGAATCACAAAAAGCGAAGCCTCGCTATTCATCAGCAGCAACAGTTAGTCAAACGTTAAATACTACAGACGTTATGATAAGTGGTAATTTCTCTGTTGATGAAACAAAAAATTTATCAGGAATTTTAAATGCAGGGGCACTACCTGTTAAGCTTGATGAAATTTACTCCACTTCTGTTGGTGCTCAGTTTGGTGATGAAGCACTGAAAAGTACCATTTTTGCAGGTATTGTCGGCGTAGTAATTATTTTCTTATTCATGTTATTTTACTATCGTTTACCAGGCTTTATTTCCATCATTACACTTGTTGTATTCACTTTCTTAGTCTTGGTTGTATTTGATTGGATAAACGCCGTATTAACGCTTCCGGGTATTGCTGCTATTGTACTCGGTATAGGGATGGCTGTGGACGCCAACATTCTAGCAGCAGAACGTATACGAGAAGAGCTTCGAGTAGGGTATTCTGCTAAACAGGCGTTCCAAATTGGGTCTAAACAATCTTTATCAGCGATTGTCGATGCACAGTTGACGACTCTATTAGCAGCGGGCATTCTATTTTACTTCGGGACAAGCTCTGTCAAAGGATTCGCAACTACATTAATTATTAGTATTTTATTGAGCTTCTTAACAGCAGTTTGGGGTTCTCGCGTTCTATTAGGAGTCCTTGTTAACAGTGGCTATTTCAATAATCCAGCATGGTATGGTATTGCCAAATCAAAACAACATAGTTTAGATGAAAACATTGGCACATTAGATTTATCAACGAAATTTGATCGTTTCGATTTTGTTCACAACCGTAAGAAATTTTATACATTCTCTTTAGCCATTTTAGTGGCTGGGATAGTGGTTATGGGTATTTTCCGTCTAAACCTTGGTATTGATTTCTCTAGTGGTACACGTATTCAAATTGAAGCAGAACAAACGTTAACACAAGAAGAAGTAGCAAAATTCGTTGATAGCATTGGTTTCCCTTCGGAGGATATTGTCCTTTCAGGAGAAAAGAGTACATCTGCAGTTGTACGTTATAAATCCGATTTATCACAAGCAGATATTTTAAAATTCCAAAAAGAAACAACTGATAAATATGGTCATAAACCTACTGTAAGTACGGTATCGCCAACAGTTGGTAAGGAATTGGTGAAAAATGCTATTAAAGCATTGGCACTTTCAGCACTAGGAATCATCATTTATGTAGCAATTCGTTTTGAATGGCGCATGGGCATTGGTGCAATTGTTTCATTATTGCATGATGTATTCTTAATCGTTGCCGTCTTTAGCTTCATGCGTTTAGAGGTAGATATTACATTTATTGCGGCTGTGTTAACCATTGTTGGTTACTCCATTAATGATACGATTGTTACCTTTGACCGTATGCGTGAAAACTTAGATCGTTATGATACAATTAATGACCGTGAAGTATTGGCGAACATTGTAAATAAATCATTACGCCAAACAATGGGACGTTCTGTTAATACAGTCCTAACAGTTATTATTGTTGTTATAGCTTTATTAATTTTTGGTGCACCATCTATTCAAAACTTCTCGATCGCGTTATTGATTGGTTTAATTACAGGTATGTATTCTTCCATCTGTATCGCAGCTCAAATCTGGTATTCATTAAAAATTCGTGAAATGAAAAAATCAGATGGGCAGCTACACAAGAAAGAGAAAAAACAATGGGGTACAGACGAACCTACTGTATAATTTAAATGGGCAGGGGTAGAAAACAAATTGTTTTCTATACCCTGCTTTTATGATGCAAAAAAATCTGCTGGCTTTCTAAAAAGCAGCAGATTTTCTTTCTTATATTTTAAATTGTTGAAGTAATGTTTGTAGCTGCTGGGCATGTTGACTTAACTCCTCAGCGACCGCGTTCACTTGCTGCATTGTTGCGACTTGTTCATCAACAGACTCACCAATTATTTGTGAATTGCTGGCTGATTGATTTGATACACTAGCTATTTCCGTGACAGAGGCTGCAACCTGTTCAGCACTGGCGGAAATTTCCTCAGATGTAGCAGATATTTCTTCAATTTGCTCAGTAAATGCAGTCACGGCTGATGTGATGGAGTAGAAAGCATCCCCTGCCTCGTGAATTTTATTTACGCCATCTTTTACAGACGCTAGTCCATGATCGACGGCAACTGCAACATTGCGTGTATCTGTCAGAATTTCTTTTGTAATGGCAACTATTTGATTGGCAGACTGATTAGATTCCTCAGCAAGTTTACGTACTTCATCAGCTACTACTGCAAAGCCCTTACCGTGTTCCCCAGCTCTTGCCGCTTCAATTGCCGCATTTAATGCCAGTAAATTTGTTTGCTCTGAAATGGCTGTGATAACGGTTGTAATTTGTCCAATTTCTTCTGATTGTTTACTTAACTTTTCGGTTAATGTAGCAATTTCAGAGGTAGCCACAGAAATGATAGACATTTGTTCTTTCGCTATGGAAATAGTTGTTCCTCCTGTTTGTGCGAGCTCAGTCATACTTTCTGCATTGGAATGAAGGCTTTGTGTCGCTTCTGCAATGCGTTGGACACCGGTTGCTGTTTCATCCATTGCTACAGCACTTTGCTGTGAAGCACTAGCGGATGAAACGATATGTGTTGAGTTTTCTTGAATTCGTTGGGCAATATCCTCAGAAGTCGCCGTCACTTCCTCCGTGCTAGCAGATAGCTCTTCAGAGACAGCTGATAGGTGGGAGGCACTATCTTGGATGTTTGACATTAATCCTGTTAGATTGTGCTTTAACGTATTGACAGCCACGGCTAGTGTACCAATTTCATCTTTTGATTGGTGAGTCAGCTCATCAATCGTTAAATCTCCTTGTGCTAATGTATCAGCCGCTCCAATAGCCTGACGCAATGGCTGAACAATCGACCTTTTAACAAAAAACATAAAGTATACGCCAATAACGACACTAGCCAATAGTAGCGTGATGGAAATAATAATTGCTCGTGCAACCGTTTGATTCACTTCAGCATCAACCTTTTGAAGCTGTTCATTATGATACTCTAACATTTCCTTCGTCAATTGGAAGATTTCCTTATTATCTTTTGTCACATCAGTATTTATGTAAGAGAGTGCTAAATCTACATTTCCATTATTGAAGGCTTGGACCGCCTCTTCGGAATGAGTAAGTAAATCTTTTTGTAGTGCTGTGATTTGCTGCATGATATTTTTTGTGTAATCAGAACGAACAAGGGTAGAAAGTTCATTCACCGATTCTGGTAATAGCTTTTCATAGCGCTCTAAATTAGCTTTAGCTGTTTCATCCTTTTGATTTAAAATATAGGAACGTAAAAATAAACCTTGCGATGCGAGTTCTTGCTGAATTTTCACTGTTAATTGCATTTGGACTATACGATGTTGCAGCACTTCTTCTAGATCATTTTGTGTAGCTTTAAATTGAAGAAAGCTCACAATGCTTGAAATGAAGAGTAAACATGTTAATGAAATGAAGCCAAGATTTAATTTTTTACGAACGGACATAGACGTTCCTACCTTCTTTTGTTATATAGAAAAAATAAATGTTCTGAAATTACTATAGCTTGATATTTTTACAAGGTCAATACTCAGAAAATTTTCAACAGCAGGAGTGGTATTTCCTTTTTACGGAATTTTAAAAGGGTTATATACCTATATAAAAAGCTTCTGAAATCCATGTCAACCACTTGATTCTTCAAAATTGATTGACAATTGTATTTGTTTGTCATAGAATTAAGGCTAACTTTTTGTTCGGTCAAGGTAGAAGGCTACGGGAGCGTGGTCAGCCTAAGAACAGATGAGCTGAGTTTAGATGAGAATAGCTGAGAAATTGTTGAATAAGAGTAGTAGCATAGGTGTGCAATATAGAGAGTCAGTGGCTGGTGAGAACTGATTTGTAGCTTATGTGAATGGACTTATGAGAGTCGCCTTTAAAAAAGCGAACGTGAATCCCCACGTTATAGGGAATGCTTGAACGATATATGGCTATAGCTATCTAACTGATTAGCTATGGACGTAGCAGGAGCAGGCATTAAAGTGAGAGCAATATGCTCTAATATGAGGTGGCAACGCGGTCATGATCGTCCTCTGCAATTAGGAATAATCCTTTTTGCAGGGGATTTTTTTATTTTCATTCAACAGTGCAATTTTTCTTCATTCGACTAGACATTAGCTAAAGGAAATCTTTGGAGAAGGAGATTGAAAGCTATGCAAACAATGAGTTCAAGAACAAAAATGAAAACCATCAATGGCGATTCTTTAACACCGATATTAATTTTTAGACGTTTACAAGGTAAGCATAAATTTCTGCTGGAAAGTTCAGCCCAGCATGAGGGTGCGGGAAGGTTTTCCTTTATCGGTGCGAATCCAAGAAAAACATATAAAGGTGTCGGGCAAGAAATTCAGGAGTATTCCTATCAAACAGGAAAAACCTATGTCCATAAAGGTGAGCTCTTTGCTCTACTGAAAAGACTCATGCCACGCATTTCCCATACGACTGAATTTCCGTTCTCTGGTGGTGCCGTTGGTTATATAGGTCATGGAGGAACATCGATGCTGCCAACCGATGAAAAGGATCTCCCAGATGTTCATTTTCATGTCTATGAAACAATCATTATGTTTGACCATGTAACGGATGAAGTGACACTGATTCATACAAATATAGATGTGGAAAAACAAGAGCCTGACTTGGAGGATTTAGCCCAACAGTTGTTACAGGGGCAAGCAAGTGAAGAAGCAACTTACATCTATCAAACGCTTGATACTTCTACACAGGATCAATTTACAAATGCTCTACAAAACATTCAACGTAATTTACAAGGGGAAATGACAAGAGTCGTATTACCGAAGCGCTATATGGCAAAGTTTCAAGGAGACGCTTTTTCGTTATATAGACAGCTCCGTAAAAAAAAGCCAGCTGCCTATATGTATTATGTAGAATTTGAAGATTATGTAGTTTTAGGAACATCTCCTGAAAGTCTAATACGAGTGACAGGAGAACGAGTAATTGCAACCCCGACAGAGGGAACATACCCACGAGGAGGAACGAAAAGCGACGACTTAGAAAATGAACGAAAACTATGTAATCATCTAGAGATTAGAAAATCACATGCCCTCCTTGTGAGCGCAGTGCAGAAAGAGCTACAGTCAGTTTGTTTTCGGGATTCCCTTCAGGTGATTGATGCTATGCGTATTGAGAGATCGAAGCAAGCTTTACACATGACTTCTAGAATAGAGGGACGTCTGTTGCCAATGCTTCATGCCCTTGATGTATTAGCAGCAATGCTACCACCATATTCAACTACAGGGATACCTAAGGAACAGGAAACCTATTATTTGGAAAAATGGCATCATAATGCGGGTATTTTTGGCGGAGCTCTCGGCTTCATTGGTTTTAATGGGCAGTTGGATTTTGCTTTAGCTGGGCAATCCATTGTGGTGAAACAGACAATGATGCATTTGCAATCGACCATTGCGGTTACAAAATATACGGACGTATTAAGAGTTTTACAGCAGGTGGAAGAGGAAGAACGAGTATATTTACAGTTATTGGCGAATAATGGAGGGCAAAACGAATGAAGCATTTACAGCGGAAAGTGTTGCAAGGAGAGCATTTAATGTATGAAGAAATGCTGGAGGTGGCGCAATGGATATTTCAGGATGACACCCCTAAAGATGAAATCGCAAGCTTTTTAACAGCCCTATCTATAAAGGGGGAGACGGCTCATGAAGTAGCGGCATTAGCAACAACTATGCGGTCATTTGCCCGTGATGTCCCGGTAAAAGAAGGGGATTACATGGATAATTGCGGTACTGGTGGTGATGGTCTTCATACATTTAATATCAGTACTGCCTCTGCATTCGTGCTAGCGGGAGCTGGTGTTAAAATCGCCAAGCATGGAAATCGTAAAATTTCGTCTTCCTCTGGCAGCTCGGACGTTTTAGAGGCATTAGGCATTCATACAGATATGACAATTCCACAAACGGTAGATTTATTGGAGAAAGAAGGCATTGCTTTTTTATATGCACCGAATATCCATCCTAAACTAAGAAGGATTGGGGAGGTGCGACGTGCACTAGGTCGACCAACCATCTTTAATCTAGTTGGCCCTTTAACAAATCCTGTAACCCTTTCAACACAATTTACAGGCATTAATCGTCCCCATTTTGTCATGGAGTATGCTTCTGTTCTACAAATGCTAGGACGGGAGCGTGCCATTGTAGTATCAGGTCCTCAAGGGCTAGACGAAGCTTCCTTAGCAGGGCAAAATACATTGGTTTTACTAGATAAAGGAGATTTGATTCCATTCTCATTGACCGCAGAGGATGTCGGTCTTCGCTCGGCACCATTAGAGGCCATTCGTGGTGGCAATGCTGATGAAAATGCGGTAATAATGAAAAAATTATTGGCTGGGGAGCAGAGTGCCTACTTAAATACGGTATTGTTAAATGCCGGAATTGGATTATTCGGTTATGGTCAGGCAGAAACGATTAAAGAGGGTGTGGCTATGGCGAAAGACAGTATTAGCAGTGGGCGAGCCCTACAAAAATTAGCAAAGGTTGTAGCTTATAGTGAGCAATTAAAAGGAGTGAAGGTTGGACAATGAATATTCTTCAAAAAATACTTCAGCAAAAGAGGATAGAGGTAGGAGCATTATTAGAGCAGCCTGATCCTTTAGCGAATTTTTCAGAACAGCAACGCCCTTCGTTATTCCAATCATTACGGCAAGCAAACACATTGCAAGTGATTGCTGAAATGAAACGTGCTTCACCTTCCAAAGGGTTAATTGCTGGTGGGGCAGACCCAGTTGCCCAAGCAAAAGTTTATGCTCAGGCAGGAGCAGCAGCTATTTCTGTATTAACGGACAAGGAATTTTTTAAAGGTTCCTTTGAAGATTTAGCTGCAGTTGCTCGTACTGTGGATACGCCACTTCTTTGTAAAGATTTTATGGTGGATCGAGTGCAAATTCGATTTGCGAAGGCAGCAGGCGCATCAATAATTTTATTGATCGTGGCAGCATTAACGGATGAAGCTTTACGTGATTTATATAGCTACGCAACGAGCTTAGGCTTAGAGGTTTTAGTGGAAGTGCATGATAGTGAGGAGCTCGAACGTGCCCTTGCAGTCGATGCGAAATTGATTGGCGTTAATAATCGAGATTTACGCACTTTTGAAGTCAATTTACAGCGAACAAAGGAGATTGCAGAAGCCTTTCCGTTTGATGAGGAACATCTATTAATTAGTGAAAGTGGTATTTGGTCGCAGGACGATGCGAAACAAGTGGCGGCTATGGGCGCTAGTGGCGTTCTTGTTGGAGAAGCATTAATGCGGAGCGGAGATGTAGGGCTAGCACTCAGACGTTTACAAGTTCAAACCGAGGAGACGTCAGTATGACAAAAGTTAAAATTTGTGGATTACAAGAATTAGAACATATCCAAACAGCAATTCATGCTGGTGCAGATGCTGTGGGCTTTGTTTTTGCACCAAGTAAACGTCGTGTATCCATTGAACAAGCACAGCTGTTAGCAAAGCAAGTGCCACAAGGTATTTTGAAAATTGGTGTCTTTGTCAATCCAACTCCTGCTGAATTACAGGAAGCAGTTGAGCGAGTGCCTTTAGATTACGTGCAATACCATGGAGAGGAAACAGCAGCATTCATTGTTGAACAAGGTTATCCGGCTATAAAAGCATTATCTATACGGACAAAAGAGGATGTGCAAGCCGCTGCTAATTATCAGGTGGACTATTATTTATTCGATGCCCCTGGGACTGATTTTAAGGGTGGAAGTGGTCGAACTTTTGACTGGACTTTACTTGATGAAGTGGGAATTCCACGAGAAAGATTAATACTTGCTGGTGGATTGAAGGCGGAGAATATTGAAGGAGCCATTACAGATGTAGACCCTCACATGGTGGATGTATCCAGTGGTGTAGAAACAAATGGCATAAAGGATCATAAAAAAATACGGACATTTTTACAAATGGCAAAGAGGGGGCATAGATAATGACAGTTTCGATAGCCAATAGTGTACCAACAAAGGATGGGCGGTTCGGCCAATTTGGTGGGCGGTTTGTACCTGAAACATTAATGACAGCCTTGCTAGAATTAGAGACTGCTTATGAGGAAGCAATAAAAGATGCAGCGTTTACAGAGGAGCTATCC
The DNA here is from genome assembly GCF_003049525.1 of Lysinibacillus fusiformis. Taxonomy (GTDB): domain Bacteria; phylum Bacillota; class Bacilli; order Bacillales_A; family Planococcaceae; genus Lysinibacillus; species Lysinibacillus fusiformis. The sequence continues at coordinate 127,272 of NZ_PYWL01000003.1, forward strand.
TATTATTTAAAGGACTATGTGGGACGTGAAACCCCGCTTTATTTCGCAGAAAATTTAACAAAGAAGCTTGGTGGAGCGAAAATCTATTTAAAGCGTGAAGATTTAAATCATACAGGTGCTCATAAAATTAATAACGCGATCGGCCAGGCCCTCCTTGCCAAACGAATGGGGAAAAAGAAAATTGTTGCGGAGACAGGAGCTGGGCAACATGGAGTAGCAACGGCTACCGCTTGTGCCTTATTAAATCTTGAATGTGTAGTTTTTATGGGCGCTGAAGACATCAAACGTCAGCAGTTAAATGTTTTTCGTATGGAGCTACTTGGAACGAAGGTTCAGTCGGTGGAAAGCGGGTCAAAAACTTTAAAGGATGCTGTAAATGCTGCTTTGCGCTACTGGGTAACAAATGTGGAGGATACGCATTATATTTTAGGCTCTGCGTTAGGCCCACACCCATTTCCAAAAATTGTCCGGGACTTTCAGCGTATTATCGGGGTAGAAACAAGGACACAAATTTTGCAAAAGGAAGGTCGTTTACCAGATGCAGTTGTAGCTTGTATTGGTGGAGGTAGTAATGCAATTGGCATGTTTCATCCATTCGTTGACGATGAATCAGTTGCCTTATATGGTGTAGAGGCAGCAGGAAGTGGTCTTGAAACGGGGCGGCATGCTGCAGCCATTGCAGGTGGACAATTGGGTGTATTACATGGTGCTTACATGTATTTATTACAAGATGAAAATGGCTTTGTTCAAGAAGCACACTCTATTTCAGCAGGATTAGACTATCCAGGAAAAGGGCCGGAACATTGTTATTTACATGAGATGGGTCGAGCGCAATTTGACTCTATCACAGATGCTGAAGCATTAGAAGGCTTACAATTATTAAGTCGAACAGAGGGCATACTTCCCGCACTGGAAAGTTCCCACGCTATTGCTTATACAGCAAAGCTTGCTAAAACTATGCCGAATGACAGCATTATTGTGGTGTGCTTATCTGGCCGAGGGGATAAAGATGTACACACGGTTCGTGCGGCACTAGGGGGGGATCTGAAATGACGACTTTACAACAGGCGATTGACCAGACAAAGCTTGCAGGACATAAGGCTTTTATACCGTATATGATGGCAGGCGATGGGGGATTAGAAACAGTCAAGCCAACGATCTTAAAGCTACAGCAGCTGGGTGTAACAGCTATTGAAGTAGGCATTCCCTTTACAGACCCTGTTGCAGATGGTCCAACAATTGAACGGGCTGGAGAACGAGCATTAGTAGCGGGTGTAACGTTGAGGAAAGTATTACAAGCTCTCGCTTCATTTAAAGAGGAAATAACTGTCCCATTAGTCATCATGACTTATTTTAATCCCGTATTAGCATATGGCTTGGAGGCTTTTGCTCAAGCTTGTGTAGCTGGAGGAGTCAAAGGAATAATCGTACCCGATGTGCCATTAGAGGAAAGTGGGATTTTACGAGAGGCCTTAAATCCACATAGCATTGATGTCATCCAGCTTGTATCATTAACAAGTCCTCCTGAACGCATTACTCGTATTGCTGCTGCAAGCCAAGGATTTGTTTACGCAGTCACTGTAAATGGAATTACAGGGGAACGATCCAATTTTGCTACTAATTTAGAACAACATTTTGCAAGCTTGCGTCAGGCAAGTCCAATCCCAGTACTAGCGGGATTTGGCATTTCAACGCCAGAGCAAGTGAAAAGTATGGGAATGTTGGGAGATGGGGTCATCGTTGGAAGTGCCGTTGTGACAGCCTTACATGAAGGCAGGATGGAAGCAATAGAAGCATTAATAGCCGCTTCAAAAGGCATTTATGAAAAGTCTACTCTTTACTAGAGTGGGCTTTTTTGCTGTGTAGTGGATAGCGTGGGGGGGAGTGATGGATAGAAGGGTCAAAGTGACGGATAGCAAGGGGGAAGTGACGGATAGCAGGAGCAAAGTGACGGATAGCAAGGGGGAAGTGACGGATAGCAGGAGCAAAGTGATGGATAGCATGCTGAAACAGAGACATAGCCTTACTTGGATAAAACTATCAATCTTACGGATAGTGCGTATCGTGTAGAATTTCGGTATAATAGCTTTCGTAAGGAAGTGAGAAGATGATTCTATCGAAAAAAAGATGGCAAGTGGAGCGCCCAGACGTAAATCTTGTACAAGCATTACAAAATGACTTACAACTTTCTGCGATTGCAGCAAAAATTTTAGCAGCGCGAGGCTGTGAAACAACAGCTGATGCAGAAAGCTTATTAAATATGACAGAAGCGAATGTCCATGACCCTTTTCTCATGCACGGTATGACGGAAGCGGTGGCACGAATTGAGCAAGCTCTTGATAATGGAGAGAAAATTTTAGTCTACGGCGATTATGATGCCGATGGTGTGACAAGTACGACGGTCATGCTAAATGTTCTATTAAATCTTGGTGCTGATGTATCGTTTAAAATACCGAATCGTTTTATTCATGGTTATGGGCCACATGAGGCTCTTTTCAGGGAAGCATATGAGGAGGGTGTGCAGTTAATTATCACTGTGGATAATGGGATTTCGGGGATTGAACCTATTCGTGTAGCGAAGGAGCTTGGGCTGGATGTCATTGTGACCGATCACCATGAACCAGGGGAGGAATTACCACCAGCAGATATCATTTTACATCCACGTATACCTGAAGGGCATTATCCTTTTGGAGAGCTTGCTGGTGTAGGTGTAGCTTTTAAGCTTGCACATGCTCTATACGGAGAACTACCAACTCATTTATTAGAATATGTTGCGATTGGCACGGTGGCTGATTTGGTGCCATTAGTGGATGAAAATCGTTATCTCGTTAAACGAGGGATAGAGGAAATGCGTCGTTCTCTTAGTCCATGGGTACAAGCCATGTGTGATATTGCGAGTACGGAGCAAGCAAAAATTAATGAGGAAACGATTGGCTTTTATTTTGGTCCACGCTTTAATGCAGTGGGGCGTCTCGGTGATGCATCGCCAGGTGTCGAATTATTAATGGCAGAGGATAGCGCAAAGGCAACAGCATTGGCCAAACAGCTAAATGCCTGCAATACCGAGCGTAAGGATATTGTCAAAAGTATAACGGATGAAGCCATTGCCCTAATTGAAGCAGAGAAGAAAATTAGCGATTCTTTAGTCCTTGTTGTAGCAGGAGAAGGCTGGAATGCAGGGGTTGTAGGAATCGTTGCTTCACGTCTTGTTGAACAATATTATCGTCCGACGATTGTCCTTTCACTTGACCCTGATAAAGGCACAGCAAAAGGCTCTGCACGCAGTATTGAAGGCTTCCATTTATATAATGAATTGGCCAAAAATCGTGATATTTTACCTCATTTTGGGGGCCATCCGATGGCAGCGGGGATGACTTTATCAATTGAGCATGTGGATGTACTACGGTCACGCTTGGATACACAGGCAAGAGCATGTTTAACAGAAGAGCAGTTAACACCTGTGGTACACATCGATATCCCTCTAAGCCTAGATGAAATTTCTGCAGATGCTATTGAAGAAATATCAACACTTGGCCCGTATGGTACCGATTTTCCGAAGCCAGTTTATGTGCTTGAGGACGTTGAAATATCTTCGATGCGAAAAATTGGAGCAGCTGAGAACCATATAAAAATGGAATTAACGAATGGCTATGACAAATTAGATAGTGTTGGTTTCCATAAGGGCCATTTACATGATGAATTAACGTATGGCATAAAAGTGTCCTTTATTGGTGATTTGCAAATTAACGAGTGGCAGGGTCGTAAAAAAGCTCAATTTATGATTGAAGATGTTCAAACCACTGAATGGCAGCTTTTTGATATTCGTGGTATTCGTCAAACGGCTCGCTGGCTCAATACAGTGCCAAAGGAAGAGGCGACATTTATAGCCTTTCGTCCAACAACAATGACCTATTATCAATCGTTAATTGATGTTCCTATAATAGTCGTTGATCCAACTCTTTCAAACATCGGACAAAGTGAATATATTGTTCTTTTAGATTTGCCTGAAAACATTCAAAAGCTAGAAGAGGTTTTACAGAAGACAGCCCCTTCACGCATCTATGCGCATTTTTATATGCCAGATTCACAATACTTTAATGTTTTACCTACCCGAGAGCAATTTGCATGGTATTATAAATTCTTGAAAAATCGACCAGCATTTCCACTTGATATGCATGTAGCGGACATAGCTAAGCATACTGGATGGCCATTAGAAACATTAAAATTTATGACACAGGTGTTTTTTGAGCTTGATTTTGTTAAAATGGAGAGTGGACTGACGACTGTCAACGTGGATGCTCCAAAACAAGCATTGACCGAGGCACCGTCGTACAAACAACGTTCAGAACAGATTGAAATGGAGCAAATGCTTGTCTATGCTCCTTATATAGAATTAAAACAATGGTTTGATGAACGAATACATGACTAGACGAATACGTTTCGTAGGAGGAGCAATAAAATGGATTTAAAGCAATACGTTACAACGGTTGAAAACTGGCCGAAAGAGGGTATTACATTCAGAGATATAACTACAATTATGGATCATGGACCGGCATACAAATATGCAACAGATCAAATTGTAGAATATGCAAAAGAACTAGGTGCAGAAATTGTAGTGGGTCCTGAAGCACGTGGTTTTATTATTGGGTGCCCAGTTGCCTATGCCCTTGAAATCGGCTTTGCACCTGTTCGCAAACCGGGTAAATTACCACGCGAGGTTATTAGTGCAGACTATGGTCTTGAATATGGCAAAGATACATTAACTATGCATAATGATGCGATTAAGCCTGGTCAAAAGGTACTAATCTGTGATGATTTACTAGCAACAGGCGGTACGGTAGAAGCCACTGTTCGTCTAGTGGAACAATTAGGTGGTCAAGTAGTGGGTTGTGCCTTCTTAATTGAACTTTTAGAATTAAATGGTCGTGACAAGCTGGGCGACTTAAATATTAAAACTCTTATTCAATATTAAGAGCATTGAAAAAAAGCGCCATCACATGGGCGCTTTTTTATTGTTCGTCGTAGGACTGAATGATCTTTTGCATTGTTCGCAAAGTATCATAGAAATCAGCATATTTTTCGACACCAATATCATCAACGATTTTATCTTGAATCGTTTTCCAAATGGGTGCAGCCTCATGCAGCTTCTCTAACCCTTTTTCAGTGAGCATTATATTTTTAGTGCGAGCGTCATGGGGATCACGCTTTAACTCGACGTAGCCATATTGCTTTAATAGATTGATATTACGTGTCACGGTCGTTTGGTCAAGCAATAAAATTTCACCTAAACGACTAATGGAAACAGCTTGTTGGAGGTCGATATGTGCCAGCATAGAATATTGAGTCACTTTTAAACCGGTAGGCTGAAGTAATTTATCATATAACTGCGTCACGACCCTTGTTTTTTTTCGAAGGTTTGCACAAACACATATTTGTGTGTAATCGATAGTATTCTGTTGATTTTTCATGGTCAGTACTCCTTTGAGGGATTCTACTAATTTTAAGTATACACCTAAGCGCTAAAAAATACTTATTGACAGCTATCTAATGGAATGGTTACTATCATTATACATGTATATACATATAAATGAACGAATATACTCTAAAGCATGTATATACATGCTTTTAGAGTGACTTTGACAAGAAAAGTAGGTGGAATAATGAAGCGGATTCATTACAGTTGGTTTATTTTAGTGGTCACGTTTTTCTCCATTATTGTTGCTGGAATTACAATGTCATCATCTGGTGTGTTTATTGATCCTTTAGAAAGGGAGTTTCAATGGGATCGATCGACGATTGCGCTAGCATTTGCCGTCAGCTTATTTTTATATGGCATCTCTGGACCATTTATGGCAGCTTTGCTTGAAGTGATAGGTTTAAAAAAGATGATGATAAGTGCTATGTCTACATTAGTGTTAGGAATGTCTTTAACATTTTTCATGAATCAATCATGGCAATTAATCATTATTTGGGGTGGAATCATTGGTCTCGGCGCAAGCCTCTTTTTAACGGTGCTCAGTCCTTATGTAGCCAATCATTGGTTCGTCAAAAGAAGAGGGCTGGCAGTAGGGATTTTAACGGCTAGTACAGCCACTGGTCAGCTTATTTTATTGCCAGTGCTTGCTATTATCATTGACCACTATTCATGGAGATGGGCAATCGGCTTTATTCTACTTTTGAGTATAGTGATGTTAATCATAATTGCTATTTTTATCAAAAACAAACCGCAGGATTTGGGCTTAACGCCTTATGGACAGGATGAGATATTTGAAAATCCCCATGTGCAGCTCAAGAAAAATCCAATTAGTATGGCCTTCAATGGCTTATTAGAAGCGGTTAAAGTCAAAACTTTTTGGCTGTTAGCAGGGAGCTTTTTCATTTGCGGTCTTTCAACGAGTGGTTTAATCGGTACTCATTTTGTCTCTTATTGCATTAGCTTTGGTATTCCATTAGTAACCGCTGCATCGCTCCTTTCTTTTATGGGTGTATTTAATTTACTAGGTACTACTGCATCTGGTTGGCTATCAGATCGCTTTGATAATCGTTGGTTATTATTTTGGTATTATCTGTTAAGAGGAGCTTCCCTCCTGTTACTCCCATATGCTTTGGCACAGGGCTCCTTTGTTTTATTAACTATTTTTACTATCTTTTATGGCCTTGATTGGATTGCAACAGTGCCACCTACGATTAGTATTGCCCGACAAACTTTTGGCGTACAAAAGAGTAGTATTATTTACGGATGGATTTTTGCCTCTCATCAAGCGGGAGCGGCAGTCGCTGCATATGGTGGTGGGTTGATTTATAAATTTTTCAATTCCTATACATGGGCTTTTTTTCTTGCAGGGGCTTTTTGTGCATTGGCGAGCCTATTCGTTATCATAGTCAAAAAACAAACTTCTAAGCAAGCACAAACGAACTAAACGTGAAAAGTTGAACCTCCGTATGAAAGGTTCAACTTTTTTTTGACAAAACTCAAACAAAAGTTTATAATGTAAACAAATATAATAAAAGGTGATGCTATGAATGAAAGAGAACAGGCGGTGCTTGCTTTAATTCGCCAAAATCCGTTTATGTCTCAGCAAGAGATGGCGGATGCCATGAATTTATCTCGTCCCGTACTTGCTAATTTAGTGTCTAGTTTAACAAAGGAAGGAAAAATAGTAGGTCGAGCTTATATTTTACCCGAGGCAAATGAAATTATTTGTATCGGTGGAGCTAACTTAGACCGAAAATTCCACGTGAAGGGCAATGTTCAATTTGGAACTTCTAACCCTGCTAGTTCTTCCTTTAGTGTAGGTGGTGTCGGTCGAAACATTGCTGAAAATTTAGGCCGATTAAACCATCAAGTGACATTGCTCACAACAGCTGGTAAAGATGCGGATTGGCAAGTGATCCAAGATGCTTCAGAATCGTTTATGAATCTACGATATGTGGAGCAGTTACCAGAAGCTTCAACTGGTTCTTATACGGCCATTATGGATGAGCAAGGCGAGCTAGCACTAGCTGTAGCCAATATGGAAGTATATGACTTATTATTGCCTAACTTGTTAAAAAAGCATGAAACGATGCTTGTGAACGCTGGCTGCTTTATTTTGGACTTAAATTGTCCGAAAGAAACGGTGGCTTATATCCAGCAAGTAGCTATTGCTCGTGAAATTCCACTGGTTATTGTGCCAGTATCCTCGCCTAAAATGAATCGACTACCTGAAACATTACAAGGCGTAACATGGTTTATTTGTAACACGGATGAAGCAGAAACAATTGTAGGACATACAATTGAAAACGTGAGTCATTATGAAAAAGCATTACAACAGCTCCTACAATTAGGTGCTGAACATGTAATTATCACAGCTGGCAGTAAGGGCGTATATGCGGCTTCAACAACAATTGCGCCTAGTCATTTTGCTGCCAAAGTAATTGATAAGATTGAAGATGTGACAGGTGCAGGAGATGCCTTTGTCAGTGCTGTTATTCACGGCTGGCTGACAGGACAATCCTTTGCGACATGTCTTGATGCAGGGTTAACCAATGCAAAAAATACCTTAGCATCTCCTTATACAGTGAGACCTGAATTATCTGTAGATTTGTTAAAAAGTGAAATGGAGGAATAACAACATGAAAGAATTCATCGTATTATCAGAAGAAGTAAAAGCAGGACAAGCAAAGGGCTTACCAATCGTGGCTTTAGAATCAACGATTATTTCACACGGGATGCCATACCCACAAAACGTACAAACTGCTCGCGAGGTTGAGCAAATTATTCGCGATAATGGTGCGGTACCTGCAACAATTGCATTAATTGATGGGAAAATTAAAATTGGTTTATCAGATGAAGAGCTTGAAATGTTCGGTAATGCACAAGGTGTTGCTAAAGCTTCACGCCGTGACCTAGGCTACTTACTTGCTACAAAAAAACTAGGAGCGACAACAGTTGCAGCTACAATGATCTGTGCAGAGCTAGCAGGTATTGAAATCTTTGTAACAGGTGGTATTGGTGGCGTTCACCGTGGTGCTGAAACGACAATGGATGTCTCTGCTGACTTAGAAGAATTAGCACAAACAAATGTTGCTGTCATTTGTGCTGGTGCAAAATCTATTTTAGATATCGGCCTTACATTAGAATATCTTGAAACAAAAGGTGTACCTGTAGTTGGTTATGGTACGGATGAATTACCAGCATTCTACACACGTCAAAGTGGATTCGATGTAAACTTCCAGCTTGATACACCACAAGAAATTGCAGAAATGCTAAGTGCGAAGTGGGCATTAGGTTTAAAAGGTGGAGCTGTTATTGCTAACCCAATCCCTGAAGCTGAAGCTTTAGAGCATGCGTTTATTACGAATATAATTGAAAAAGCTTTAGCTGAAGCTGAAGAAAATGGTATTCAAGGTAAAAACGTGACACCATTCTTACTAGGTAAAGTAAAAGAATTAACAGAAGGTAAAAGCCTTGATGCCAACATTGCATTAGTGAAAAACAATGCAGTAGTGGGCGCGAAAATTGCTGTAGCTTTCAATCAATTACACTAATTCTCTTGTCGAAACAAAGACTCTTTGTGACATAACGTCGCAGAGGGTCTTTTTTATTAAAAAGAAGAATATTTTTTCCATTTTTAATGCTGTTCACGAGATTAACTAAACTAAATGACACAGTCTCTTTACAATAGGCTACAAAATTTTATACAATTAAGTTTATATCTAATCTGAAAAATTTGACGAGCAAGGTGGACATGTTATGGCGAAAGAGCAAATTTTGACTCCTGAGGACGTTTTTGAGTTAGTCAAATCCTACATGAATGATGAAAATGTCGCATTCGTGAAAAAAGCATATGAATTAGCAAGGGATGCCCATATTGAGCAATTCCGTAGCTCTGGTGAACCGTATATTATTCACCCAGTACAAGTAGCGGGTATTCTAGCTGAATTACAAATGGACCCAGAAACTGTAGCGGCAGGTTTTTTACATGATGTTGTCGAAGATACAGATTTTACGCGGGATGATTTGGTACGGGAATTTGGCGAAGAAGTAGCAGTACTCGTGGACGGAGTTACAAAATTAGGGAAAATTAAGTATTTATCAAAAGAGGCGCAGCAAGCAGAAAATCATCGAAAAATGTTTGTAGCCATGGCGCAGGACATCCGTGTCATTTTAATAAAGCTAGCAGACCGTCTTCACAATATGCGTACGCTAAAGCATTTGCCTGCCGAAAAGCAGAGACGTATTTCGAAAGAAACTTTAGAAATTTTTGCACCGCTTGCACATCGTCTTGGAATATCGACTGTCAAATGGGAGCTTGAAGATACAGCACTTCGCTATTTAAACCCACAGCAATATTATCGTATTGTCAGTTTGATGAAGAAAAAGCGAGATGAGCGTGAGGCATATCTAGACAATGTCATGGCTGAAATGAAATCACAGCTGAATGAAGTTGAAATTGATGCAGATGTATATGGACGTCCAAAGCATATTTACAGTATTTATCGAAAAATGGTGCTACAAAAGAAACAGTTTAATGAAATTTATGATTTGTTAGCCATTCGTGTATTGGTCGATAGTATTAAAGATTGCTATGCCGTATTAGGGATTGTGCATACGTTGTGGAAGCCAATGCCAGGACGTTTTAAAGATTATATTGCTATGCCAAAACAAAATCTATATCAATCCTTACACACAACTGTTATTGGTCCGTATGGAGATCCATTAGAGGTACAGATTCGTACAAAGGAAATGCATAAGATTGCTGAGTACGGGATTGCGGCACACTGGGCGTATAAAGAGGCTAGGAAGGTTGACCATCAAAAGCAAAATGTCGACCAAAAATTAACATGGTTCCGTGAAATATTAGAATTCCAAAATGAGTCTTCCAACGCGGAAGAGTTTATGGAATCCTTAAAATTTGATCTGTTTTCAGATATGGTGTACGTCTTTACCCCTGAAGGTGACGTCATTGAATTACCTGCTGGTTCAGTCCCGATTGATTTCGCCTATCGTGTCCATTCTGAGGTCGGAAATCGTACAATAGGGGCGAAAATTAATGGCAAAATGGTGCCGCTTGATACACCGCTGAAAACGGGCGACATCATTGAAATTTTAACATCTAAGCAATCCTTTGGACCAAGCCGAGATTGGCTGAAAATAGCACAATCCTCACAGGCAAAAAATAAAATAAAGCAATTTTTCAAACGTCATTTACGTGAGGAAAATATTGTCAAAGGTAAAGAGATGATTGAAAAAGAAATCCGTGCACAGGATTTCGATTTAAAGGAAACAATGTCAGCTGAAAATCTAAAACGAGTATGCGATAAGTTTAATTATACGAATGAAGAGGACTTATATGCAGCTGTTGGTGTGAGCGGAATAACGGCACAACAAGTTGTGAATCGTTTAGCTGAAAAACGCCGAAAAGAGCGTGAACAGGAAGAAGCCTTAGAAAAAATCGAACAAAAAATGAAAAATCCGATCCCACAAAAACGTACGGAATCAGGTGTCATTGTGAAGGGCATTGATAATATGCTCATTCGACTTTCGCGCTGCTGTACGCCTGTTCCAGGAGATGACATTGTTGGCTTTATTACAAAGGGTCGTGGTGTATCCGTTCATCGTGCAGACTGTCCTAATATTCAAATTGAGGATGAGCAGGAGCGTTTAATTGAAGTCGAGTGGGAGCATGGTGTCATCCCTGAGAAAAAAGAATACCCAGTGGATATTGAGGTTTCTGCTTTTGATCGACCTGGTATTTTAAATGAGATTATGCAAATTGTTAGTGAAACTAAAACAAATATTTTAGCGGTAAGTGGCCGTGCTGATCGTGATAAAATGGCCACAATTCATTTAACAATCTCTATTTCGAATATTTCGCATTTGCATAAGGTTGTGGAGCGAATTAAACAAACACCTGATATTTATTCGGTGCAACGAGTTATCAATTAAGCAATAGTTAGAATTGGGGTTATTGACGTATGAAGGTAGTATTACAGCGTAGTAAAACAGCTTCTGTAACAGTTGACGGAACTGTTACAGGAGCCATCGATAGTGGCTATGTTCTTCTAGTTGGTATTACACATGAAGATACGCAGGAAGATGTCGAATACTTAGCGAAAAAAGTAGCCAATTTACGCCTTTGGGAAGATGCTGATGGAAAAATGAATCATTCTATTTTGGAGCAAGGTGGCGCTATTTTATCCGTCTCGCAATTTACGTTATATGGGGATGCAAAAAAAGGGAATCGTCCAAGTTTCACAAGTGCTGCAAGACCAGAAGTAGCAGAGCCGCTGTGGGAAGCTTTTAATCAAGCATTACGGGAACACGGTTTACATGTGGAGACAGGCATTTTTGGTGCAATGATGGATGTTGCACTCATTAATGATGGGCCAGTAACAATACTTCTAGAGTCAAAATAAATGGTACATTTCCTATCATTCCTTCATATACTTAAGAGTATGGTTAGTTTTATAGGAGGGAGTGTCAAGAACATGGCGCAGATAGGAAGTATATCCAATCCATATTTATACGAAACTCTTAAATTGATGGTTGGTCAGGCTATTGTAGTGCAAACAGAAAAAAATATTCAACAAGGTATTTTATTATCAATATTACCTGACCATATTATTTTAGAGATTAGTCGTACACCATTCTTCATACAGTTGGAGGAAATTGTGTGGGTTACATTGGAAACAACCAAAAAATGAGTATGTGTGAACCTTCGATGATGGAAGGTTCTTTTTTTATATATTTACGTTATAATGAATGAACTTAATTATTAGAATATTTGATTTATTAGAGAGGTTGAAAATTATGCAAACAATAGCAATTTTAGGTTCTTTGTTTTTTTGGAATAATATAAAGGAGCATTTCGCAGTATTTCCTCACGTACAATTTATTCATTTTCCATATACGCATCCTGAACAGTGTGTGGATTTTATTGAAGAAGCCGCATCTCAATCGGATATTGTATTATTTGCTGGCTCCATTCCCTATTACTATTGCTACGAAAAAATAAAGGCATTATCTATACAAGCGACATATCTCCCTTTTGATGAATTGACTTTAGCCCTTTCGCTATTATCCCTACACCATCATGAACGAGTAGGATTGAGCGAATTATCGATAGATTTGCCTAAAATGAATAGCTTTTATCAAGTGATGAAGGAGGCAGGAATTGCATCTACAGATGTGTATGTAAAAGATTATGCATGGGTCCATGAAAAACCTGAAAAAATAGCAAATTTAAATATGGCTGATTATGTTCATTATCATAAGGAGTTATACGAAGCTGGAAAGACTAAAGTAGCTCTTACTAGCCTTCATGCTGTTTTTATAGAGCTTGAACAATTAGGGATACCTGCGAAGTATATGGTTGAAAGCAAACAAACGTTTGCAGCGGCGGTTACTAGAGCCTTAGATGCGTATCATCATCAATTATTGGCGTCCTCGCAAATTGCCGTTGTCTCCATTCATTGCCAAGAAAATTTATCACACCTTCATCCAGTATTTCTAAGTACTTTAGAAACATTAAGCGATCGTTTGCATGCAAAGGTCATGCCAGCACAGCAGGAGCCTTATTTAATTATTTCAACAAGAGGGGTAATTGAAAAGCTTGAACCTTCTTATTTACGTTCCCTAAAAGAACAGTATGAACAGCAATTTGGTACTATTTTCAGAGTGGGTGTTGGCTATGGCTATTCTTTACATGAGGCGGAGGCACATTCATCACAGGCTTTGTTTTTTACAACCAAATATAGCGAGACTTCTACGGTAATGTGCTTGGTGGATGAACAGAATCGATTATATGGACCATTATTTGAAAATAATAATAAAGTAGCTTTAAGTAGCAATAATAAACATATTTTAGAGATTGCTGAAAAAGTGAAAATGAGTGCTAAAAATATTAACGTTATGAAGCAATTCATGTTGGTAACCAATAATCGTCCTTTTTCCGCTGCTGAATTAGCAGACTATATGAATCTGTCACGTAGATCTGCTGAGCGCATTATTAATCGTTTAATTGAACAGAACTATTTTACGTTTGCAGGGGAGGAGCACCCTTATCATCAGGGCCGTCCTAGGAAGCTTTATAAGGCAACGACAAAATGGGAAATCTGAAATAATAGAAAATTAATACTTTACAATAAATTTGAACTAATGTATATTTATTTTCAATTAACGACATATAGCGACAAAGTAGGAAGGGGGCTTTGATAGAGTTTGCTAGTGTCAAAATCTATCAATAGGTTGGTGATATTTTGGAAAATGAACAGCGTGTAAAAAAGAAGAGTTGGCTGAAAGTACCTCATACATATACGATTATTTTTGCTATTATTTTTCTAGCAGGTATTGCAAGCTATATTATTCCAGCAGGTGAGTTTGACCGAGTAGAAGATCCAGAAGGACGTATGCTCGTTGTGGATGGAAGCTATCATCATATTGACAGTAATCCAGTTTCCATTTTTGAAATGTTTACAGCAGTACCGATGGGCCTTGAAAAAGGTGCTCAAATTATCTTCTATATTTTCTTAGTTAGTGGTGTATTTGGTATTATTCGTTCGACAGGTGCTATCGAAGCTGGTGTTTATAAAGGTGTGAAAGCATTAGAGGGTAGAGAAAAGCTCTTAATTCCACTATCTATGATTCTATTCTCTGTTGGTGGTTTTACAATGGGGATGGCGGAAGAAACGATTATTTTCGTACCAATTGGCGTAGCAATCGCTCGTGCTATGGGCTTTGATGCGGTTACAGGAACTGCCATGATTACACTAGGAGCAGCTAGTGGATTTTTTGGGGGGATGCTTAATCCCTTTACGGTTGGCGTTGCTCAATCATTAGCAGATGTACCTTTATTCTCAGGGATTGGTTTCCGTGCAGTTGTCTATATTTTTGTATTAAGTTTTGCTATCTTCTATGTGTCTCGCTATGCTTTTAAGGTGAAAAAGAACCCGCAGGCAAGTGTGATTTATGAAATTGAACAACAGGCTAAATCCAATGTATCTGCGATTGACATTCCTTCATTAACAGGAAAACATAAGCTAGTATTTATTGTAATGGCATGTGGCATTGGATTTAATATTTATGGTGTTTTTAATTGGGATTGGTTTTTAACACAATTAACGGCTTCATTTTTAATTATGGGCTTACTTGCAGGCCTAATTGGCGGTTTAAAACCTGGCACTATTTTCGACTCCTTTATTGATGGGGCAAAGGCTGTAACATTCGGTGCTCTCATCGTAGGTTTTGCACGTGCTATTACAGTCGTTTTAGAGCAAGGGAAAATCATAGATACAATTGTTTATGCAGCATCAGAGACAATCGGACATTTACCGCATGCTATTAGTGCAATCGGTATGCTGTTTATTCAAGCCCTTTTAAATTTATTTATTTCATCTGGTAGTGGACAGGCGGCAGCAACCATGCCAATTATGATTCCGATTACTGATTTATTAGGATTAGAACGACAAGTAGCAGTCTTAGCATTCCAGTACGGAGATTCATTAACAAACTCCATTATTCCTACTTCATCTGCATTAATGGCGTATTTAGCCGTAGCAGGTATTCCATATGAAAAGTGGATTAAATTCATTTGGAAGATGATTCTTGGCTGGGCATTGATTGCATGTGTAGCATTAATAGCTGCAGTAGCATTAGGTATTTCTTAAAACATGAAAAGAGCTGTGGAAAATGATGATCATTCCACAGCTTTTTTGTATTATTCTTCATTCGCATTAAAGTAATTTAAGATGCCTTGATAAATACCAAGAGTAGCCTGTTCACGGAATTTAGCCGTGGTGATGGCCCGCTCTTCACTAGCATTACTTAAGTAACCCAGCTCAATAAGCACGGCTCTTTGTCGATTCTCACGTAGTACTAAATAGTTGCCTTGTTGGGTTCCACGATCTCTCAAATCAATTTTACTCGAAAGTCCATCATGTATTGCCTCCGCAAGCCCTTTTTGATTACTATTCATATAATAGGATGTGAAGCCGTTAATAGAGCTATCATCGGTAGCGTCATAATGAAGACTAATAAAAGCGTCTGCCTCATACTGGTGGGCAATCGAGACACGCTTCCGCAATGCCACATATTCGTCAGACTCTCTTGTCATAACAACATTGGCACCCGCTGCACTTAGCTTAGAAGCAAGGAGAGTAGCTGTTTTCAAAGTAATCCCTTTTTCTTCTGTTCCACGTTGACCTGTTGTTCCATGGTCATTGCCTCCATGCCCAGCATCTACAACAATGGTTAATCCATTTAATGTTCCCTTTTTACGAGGCTCTTGTTGATCCTTTTGTGGGATAGAAGTTTTATTGGAGCTCGTTGTAACAACCCAATTCGCAACAAACGCTGTTTCTTTGTCTAGTTGAATTTCGTAAAAATCATTTTTTACGCCGACAATAGGATAGGTTTTACCAGCGTCTACTCGCTCCACAACTTCAGCAGCAGTTGACGCATCAGTTCGTAAGTTTGTCCCATTATAAATAATAGTAACGGATTCTAAATCTTTTGAAGAGGACGATTTAGATGTGCTCTTTACTTTATTTGAAAAAGTACCGTAAAAACTATAAACCCATCCAGCTTTTTTATCATTATACTGAATTTGTACCCAATTGTGCTCATGTGCAAGGACCTTGTAAGCCTTTCCCTTTGTCACTGTGCCAATTTTTTTGGCATTCAAATCAGGTTTTTTACGAACATTCAATGCATCCACCAATATCGTAAAAGTAGTATCTTTATTAACAGGTGTAGTAGTTGTAGATACTTCTACAGAATCCTCTTTTGGCTCTTTTTCTTTTTTAGGACTGTCATTAATCGTTACATAATCCTTAGAAACCCAACCAGATAATCCGTTCCAATCAATTTTAGCCCATTCATTATTTTCCTCCAGGAGGTTTGCTTGGTTGCCCGTAGAAAGCTGTCCAAGAACAGCAGAAGATATATCTGGATCAGTGCGAATATTTAAACGGTCAACCTGTGAAATAACAGTTTTATCAATGGTTTTTTGAGTGCTTGTAGAGGTAGTTAACCAGGATGCTACCCAGCCTTCATAGCTACCTGCTTTTACCTGTATCCAATCACCTTCACGAGCGATTGAAGTTAAAGGATCACCTTCATCTAAAGTCGTAATAATTGGATAAGACAATCCAGGACCCTCACGTAAATGAAGAATCGTACCAGATACTTTTAGATCACTCGTATCAGCGGAAGCATATTGAATAAAGTTCTTATTTGGAATCGCAATTGTTACTATTAGTACGAAGATGATAATACTATGTAAAATTTTTGTCCTCATCAGATTCCTCCTATTCCTTGTGCTATTTTACCATGCTTTTGTATTAAAATTCGTGGTAAAAAGGTAATGGAATTTGTTATTTTCGTTACTCTCTTATGAAAAATACAAAAATAGTTGACATTGGGTTAGCTAGTGACTAACATAAAGGGTAATCGAAAAATGATTAATCGCTTATGACCAAGCAAGTAGCGTGTACCTCTATTGGAACAGAGAAGGAAAGACTTAGGCTGCAATCTTTCCTACAAAAATGTATAACGTGAATAACACTTGAGAGGCTTTTTTCTGAAAAGCAGTGCTTAGTAGGAAAAAACGGAATCGGCCGTTATCCGATTACGAGGAGGACACATGTAAAAATTTGTGTCAACTAGGGTGGAACCGCGGAAGCTTATATAGCTCTCGTCCCTTGCATAGGCAAGGTGACGGGAGCTTTTTTGTGTTGTCAAAAACATGGAATGCTAGTAGTGAGGCAGCTTACTTAATATGAGGATGTCCGCCACTTACGTTGGAGGAGGGTCAGATGGAACCTCGCTCAACATAAGTAGAACCCACTTAGTCTCGATGAAAATGGCTCAATCATAGGCAATCAATATAGGAGGGAATTACATGAGTTTTAAAGTGCCAAGAGGGACACAAGATATTTTGCCAGGTCAATCTGAAAAATGGCAGAAGGTTGAAGCGATTATTCGTGATATTTGTCGCGTCTATCGCTACAACGAAATTCGCACACCGATTTTCGAGCAGACTGATTTATTTGCACGTGGTGTAGGGGAAACAACGGATGTTGTTCAAAAAGAAATGTATACATTTGAGGATCGTGGCGGTCGCTCACTAACACTACGTCCTGAAAATACAGCTGGTGTTGTACGTGCATATGTGGAACATAAAATGTTTGGCGCTCCAGATCAACCTGTTAAGCTCTCATATCTAGGGCCTATGTTCCGCTATGAGCGTCAACAAGCTGGTCGCTATCGCCAATTTGTTCAATTTGGTGTAGAGGCAATTGGTTCAGCAGATCCTGCAATTGATGCAGAAGTCATTGCACTTGCAATGGATGTCTATGAATCAGCGGGCTTAAAGGATTTAAAATTAGTGATCAATTCACTAGGTGATAAAGAAACACGTGATACGCACCGTACAGCTTTATTACAACATTTTGAGCCAAATATTCATGAATTTTGCTCAGATTGCCAAAATCGTTTACAAAAGAACCCATTGCGTATTTTAGATTGTAAGGTGGATCGTGAGCACCCACTAATGAAAACAGCTCCTGCATTAACAGAGTTCCTTACAGAGGAATCGGCTGCTTATTTTGCCCAAGTGAAATCATATTTAGATACTCTTGGCATTACGTATGAGGTTGATCCAAACCTTGTAAGAGGACTGGATTATTACAACCATACGACCTTCGAAATTATGTCAACGGCATCTGGCTTCGGAGCTATTACAACACTTTGTGGTGGTGGACGATACAATGGTCTAGTGCAAGAAATAGGCGGTCCAGATGTTCCTGGTATTGGTTTCGCTTTAAGTATTGAACGTTTGTTATTAGCGCTTGAAGCAGAAGGTGTTGAATTAGATACGGCTTCTGGATTAGACGTTTATATTATTGCCATGGGCGATGATGCAAAGCAAAAGGCGGTAGAGTTAACTAGTACTTTCCGTGCAAAGGGCCTTGCAACAGAGATGGATTATTTAGATCGTAAAATGAAAGCCCAAATGAAATCAGCCGACCGTCTAGGGGCCAAGTATACAATTGTCCTTGGTGAAACAGAGCTTGAAGAGCAAGCAGCTGCCGTAAAGCATATGGAATCTGGTGAGCAGCACAAGGTTGCATTTTCAGAGTTAGTCAATCATTTATCACAACAATCCTAAACAAAGATATGGCATTTCTCGTTAAATGCTACATAAATTGAATATATTTTGGAGGAATTTAACAATGGCTACAAGAACACATGCTAGTAACGAGCTTTCAGAAACGTTACAAGGCGAAAAAGTCGTATTAAAAGGATGGGTACAGCGTCGTCGTGACCTAGGTGGATTAATTTTCATTGATTTACGTGACCGTACAGGGATTACACAAGTAGTCTTTAGTCCAGACGTTGCAGAAGCGCATGCATTGGCGGATAAAGTGCGTAGTGAGTACGTAATTGAAATAGAAGGAACAGTTATTCTACGTACAGAGGACCAAATCAACCCGAATGTACCAAATGGTAAAATCGAGGTGGAGGCGACGAATTTAGTCGTCATTAATACAGCAAAAACTACACCATTCCAAATTGAAGATCGCACTGACGTATCAGAAGATCTACGTTTAAAATACCGTTATCTTGACCTACGTCGTCCAGTTATGTTCGATACGTTCAAAATGCGTTCGGACGTTACGCGTACAATCCGTAACTTCTTACAAAACGAAGGCTTTTTAGAGGTTGAAACTCCGATTTTAACAAAATCAACGCCAGAGGGTGCTCGTGACTATTTAGTACCATCACGTGTCCATGAAGGTGAATTTTATGCTTTACCTCAATCACCTCAGCTATTTAAACAATTATTAATGGTTGCTGGCTTTGAGAAGTATTTCCAAATTGCACGTTGCTTCCGTGATGAAGACTTACGTGCTGACCGTCAACCTGAGTTTACACAGGTGGACATTGAAACAAGCTTCTTAACACAAGAAGAAGTTTTAGAAATGAACGAGCGATTAATCCAAGCAGTCATGAAAGAAGTAAAAGGGATTGATATTCCTGCACCATTCCAACGTATGAAGTATCAGGAAGCAATGGATCGTTATGGTTCTGATAAACCAGATGTACGCTTTGGATTAGAATTAGTAGCTTTAAATGAAGTTTTTGAAGGCTGTGGTTTCAAAGTGTTCGCTGATACAGTGGCACAAGGAAAACAAGTTAAAAGTATCAATATTAAAGGTGCGGCTGACAAATACTCTCGTAAAGACATGGATGAACTAACTAAGTTCGTTGGTATTTACGGCGCTAAAGGACTTGCTTGGTTAAAGGTAACAGAGGAAGGCTTAAATGGCCCAATCGCAAAATTCTTCGATGAAGCGTTAGCGGCAGCATTAATAGAACGAATGGGTGCAGAAGTTGGCGATATTCTAGTATTCGTTGCGGATAAAGCATCTGTTGTAGCGGCTTCTTTAGGGGCACTTCGTTCGAAATTAGGTCAAGACTTAGAATTAATCGACGAATCACAATTTGCATTCCTATGGATTACAGACTGGCCATTATTTGAATACTCTGAGGAGGACGGTCGTTATTATGCAGCTCACCATCCATTTACACGTCCGTTTGACGAGGATATTCCGTTAATGGATACAGATCCAGGAGCTGTTCGTGCACAGGCATATGATATCGTATTAAACGGCTATGAGCTTGGTGGTGGTTCACTACGTATTTATGAACGTGACCTACAAGAAAAAATGTTTGAATTACTTGGTTTCTCCGAAGAAGAAGCTCAAGCCCAATTCGGTTTCTTATTAGAAGCATTTGAATATGGTGTGCCACCACATGCTGGACTTGCATTTGGTCTTGATCGCTTTGTGATGCTATTAGCAGGTCGTCACAATTTACGTGATACAATTGCATTCCCGAAAACAGCAAGTGCAAGCTGCTTAATGACAGAAGCACCAAGTGAAGTATCTACTGAGCAACTTAGCGAATTAAGCTTGGCAATTAAACCTTTTAGAAAATAATTTATAATGCAAAATACCTGGATTTCCTAGCAAAAATTGTTGGGAATCTAGGTATTTTTTGCGTTTTCTCAAGAAATTATAGATTATTAGATAAAATCGTTTGAATTATCAGAAAAGTGGTGCTATGATAACTGTAATACGAATCCTGATGTGTTTGTCTAACTGCTAATTCTACTTCACAGTTTTGACCGAACACTATCGAATCGGGAGCCTTCATTTTGTGGTCGCAAACATGCCCCTAGCGGAGCGGGACGTTTAAAGCTGCAAAGCAGGCACCCCCCTGCAAATTGCGGGTTCAAAACGAATGTTTCTTGGCATTACGGCACAATTGGGATTCGTCCTATACATAGGAGTGAAAAGGAGCTTATAAAAAAAGCTCCTTTTTTATGTGCAAATGAATATATACCAACCCCTCACGTGTTTTAGCTTTTTTATTCAGAACTATTTCAAAGGACAAAATAATGTATGAAAAATTTAGAAAATAGAAAAAATAGCTTTTTATTTTTGGTAAATGAGCATATAATTGGTATAGACAACTATACCTTATAAGAAATGGTGAAAATTCCTCAAAGCTTTAAAAATTTAGCTGGAGGTGAAATTTTGAAGGATACGCTATTAATCTCCCATGTCACAATGATTAATCCTGAGGGGAAACCATTTGAGGGTGATCTCTTTATTCAGGACGGAGAAATTGCTCAAATAGGCCGTAACTTAAATATCGAGGCAGCTCACTATATAGAAGGTACAGATCAGGATTGGTTTTTGCTTCCAGGTTATATTGATATGCATATTCATGGATCAGCAGGCCATGATACGATGGATGCTACTCAACAGTCTTTACATGCGATGGCTCGCTCTTTAGTGCAAGAAGGTGTTACAAGTTTTCTTGCTACGACAATGACACAATCCGTCAGTAAAATTGAAAGCGCTTTATTGAATATAGCGGAATTCCAATGTCATGAAGGAGAAGCCAATGTATTGGGTATACATGTGGAAGGTCCATTTGTTTCGAAAATTCGCGCTGGTGCCCAGCCAGTAGCTTACATGATTAGCCCTACGATAGAGCAATTTGCCCATTGGCAAAATATTAGTAACCATCAAATAAGACAAATCACGATAGCACCAGAAATAGAGGGTGGCTTTACATTTCTTGAAGCACTAAGAGACTTTCAGGTCATTCCATCTATTGGTCACTCTGACGCTTCAATAGATGAAGTCCATAAAGCAGTAGCTTTAGGAGTAAATCAGGCCACTCATTTATATAATCAAATGCGGCCTTTTCATCATCGTGACCCTGGTGTTGTCGGTGGGGCTTTACTAGATGAAAAGATTAAAGTTGAACTCATTGTCGATTTTGTGCATAGTCATCCTCAATCAGTCATGTTGGCTTATCGTTTGAAAGGTGCAAAGGGCATTATTCTTATTACGGATGCGATGCGCGCGAAAGGATTACAGTATGGCGAATATGATTTAGGCGGGCAAACAGTGTCTGTGAGTGAAAAAGGTGCTCATTTAGCAAATGGTGCATTAGCTGGCAGTATTTTAACGATGGAACAGGCAGTAAAAAATATGAAGGCTGTTACAAATTGTTCACTTCAAGAAATAGTCGCCATGTCCTCTACAAATGCTGCGGAGCAGTTAAGGTTGTCCAAGAAGGGGCGAATCAAAGAAGGTTTTGATGCAGATTTTGTATTGCTTGATCAAAAATTAAATGTGCAAAAAACTATTTGTCGAGGTAAAGTTGTATTTGAGAAATCATAAATGAGGCGATAAGGAAGGTGCAAGAATTGTTAGAGAAAAATTCTCATATACCTATCTATATACAAATAGAAGAGATTATTAAACAACGAATTTATTTAGAAGAATACAAAATTGGAGAAACAATACCTTCAGAACGAGAGCTTTCTGCACAGTTTGATGTTAGTAGAATGACTGTTCGTCAATCCATTACCAATCTAGTGAATAGCGGTTTGCTATATCGTGAAAAAGGAAGAGGTACTTATGTTGCCAATCCAAAATTAGAGCAACCGTTAAAAGGCTTAACAAGTTTTACTGAGGATATGCGAGCAAGAGGAATGGAACCGAGTAGTAAAGTATTACGTTTTGAAAAAATTATACCGCCAGTGGATATTGCAAGGGATTTAATGATGGAGCCCGGAGAAGAAGTGTTTTTTGTCGTGCGAATAAGAAATGCTGATTCCAAGCCAATGGCGATTGAAAAAACGTATATACCTGTGAAAGTATATCCAGAGTTGGATGAGAAGCAAATAATGGGCTCGTTATATGCATTAATCGAAGCAAAATTCCATCAGAAAATTGGTAATGCCGTCCAACAAATGGAAGCAGCGATTGTGTCGAAAGAGGATGGAAAGTTTTTGCAAATTAATCAAACAGCGCCTGTTTTAATTATTAAACGTACGAGTTATCTATCTGACGGTCGGCCATTTGAGCTTGTACGTAGTACGTATCGTGCGGATCGTTACAAATTTATAAGTGAAATAAAAAGGTGATTATATGGATGCATATTTTTCTGAAATTGAAAAGCTGATCCAGGTTGTGAAGGAGCAGGAGTCTGCTTGTATAAAGGAAGCGGCACAAATTATTGTGCAACGCCTTCAAAAAGGTGGGATTATCCAATTATTCGGTTGTGGTCATTCACAGCTATTAGCACAGGAGGCATTTTATCGTGCGGGTGGTTTAGTACCTGTACGTCCGATTTTTATTGAACCTCTAGCATTACATGCAGGAGCTATAGCCTCTTCTATTAACGAAAAGGACCCAGCAATTATTGAACAACATAAAGAGCAATTTGACTTTCGTGAAAATGATATTTGTATTGTGATTTCAACTTCTGGTAGAAATGCAGCACCGATTGATGCAGCTTTATTAGCCAAACATGCAAACGTATTTGTCCTATCTCTCCAATCACTTGATTATAGGGAGCAGGCAACACGTCATCATTGTGGACTACGACTGGAAGAAGTGGTAGATCTAGTTATTAACACTCATATACCTATTGGTGATGGAGTTCTACATGCACATGCTCAAAACATGCAATATGCACCTGCATCGACAGTGATCGGTTCGCTGCTATTGAATGCTTTATTCAGCGAAGTTATTGAGGAAATTGCCAAGACTTCAACCGAGCTGCCCATTTTTGTTAGCAATAATGTAGACTCCGATTGGTCACATAATGAGATAATGATTGCCAATTATCAAGATCGAATAGATTTTACATGAAAATGGAGGCATTATGAATGAAGAAAATATATAAAATTACTACACCCGAAGGAATACATGCAAGACCCGCTGCATTACTAGTCACTGCGGTTACACCATTCGAAAGTGATATTACCTTAACTTTTCAAGAGAAGGCCGTAAATTTAAAGTCTATTATGGGTGTTATGTCATTAGGGGTTAAACCAGGAAGTGTAGTGGAAATATCAGCGGATGGACCAGATGTTGAAAAAGTATTTCAAACTATAACAGATATTATGGTATCCAAGGAAATAGGGGAAATGCTTTAAGGATTCTAGCAGTGGTTGATTTACAAACCACTGCAGTTGAATCTCCTTTAACAGATTTTTAGCTATTTAATTATAAGAATATTCAGTTCTAAAAGGGGTGGTTATATGGACATTCGTATCGTCTCACCGAACGATTATGGGCAGATCCATCAATTACGAGATTATTGTTTTCCAAATAAATACACTGGGCCACGTAGAGAGGATTTTCACTATTGGATTGAGCATAGTGCAACACTAGGTGCCTATGATGCCAAAAAGGTAGTGGGGCAGCTATTAATTCTACCACTCAATATGACCGTGCATGGTATTAGCTACAAGATGGGAGGCATAGGGTTTGTCGCTACCTATCCTGAGTATCGTCAGCAGGGAATTATAAAAAAATTGATGACAGAAGCTCTACAAAATATGCGTGAAAATGGGCAAATCATTTCTGTGTTAGCACCATTTTCTGTGTCCTTCTATCGTCATTTCGGATGGGAGTTGTTCTTTGAGAAATTATATTACACAATACCACAATCGATGTTCCCTTCATTTGGGAAGCAATTAGATGTCGTCAAACGTATGAGCTTTGAATGGCCAGACTCCGAGCTTTTCGAAAAGATCAAGGAATTTCATCAGGCAATGGCTATTGCTCAAAATGGTGGTATGATTCGTGATGATGCATGGTGGAAAAGAATTGAAAGAAGGAACCCTGATAGTCATTTTGCTGCCTATTTTAACGAGGGTCATTTAGAGGGATATATCCGTTATACGATTCAGCAGGGTACGTTTGACATTCAAGATTTTATCGTAGCAAATTATTCAGCAGAACAAGCTATGTGGCGTTACATGACATCTCATGCAGCGAGTGTCAGTAGTATGAAAGGGGTTACTTCCAATCATAGGCCATTTGGCTTTTATTTCGAAGAGCCACAATTTAAAAAGGAAGTTAAACAGGATGTGATGGTCAGAGTAGTAGATGCTCATGCATTTATGAAGCAATATCCATGGAAGGATATTCAAGAAACATTGTATGTCTGTATTGAAGATAAGTATTGTCCTTGGAATGAACAGATCTATCAAATAAATAAAAGTGGCCATGTCTCAATAATTGAGACAAATTCGATCAGTGACATGCATATGTTAACATTACCTATTAATCTTTTTTCTGCAATGATGGTTGGCTATCTGTCAGTAAAAGATGCTGTTATATATGCCAATCAACCTATAGAAGAGAAGATTATCCAGCAATGGCAGTGGGCATTACCTACTGAAAAACCAGCGTTTTATGAGTATTTTTAAGGAATGAATAGTCAGGAAAATTAAAATTTTTTTGAATTCTTTTGTGGACTATACCAGTTAAGTAGAATCGTTTATTTTTCTATAAAAGTGCAATAGCCCAATTTTGTAAACACTTTCATAAGGAGAAAATTACTGTAAAAAATATATTGTGGTATATACCAATAGGTGCTATTCTCAGATTAAGTAAGCGATTACACTGTTGGAAAATGAAAAAAAGGAGTGTTTGAAATGAAAAATATTATGTTAGTGTGTGTAGCTGGTATGAGTACTAGTTTATTAGTATCCAAGATGCAAAAAGCTGCACAGGAGCAAAATATTGAGGCAGATATTTATGCAATTGCAGAAGGCGAGGTTGAAAAAGTACTAGCGACTAAAAAAGCTGATGTGCTGTTATTAGGTCCTCAAGTACGCTATTTAAAGGGCTCATTTGAAACAAAATTCAAGGACATGGATTTCCCAATCGATGTTATTAATATGGCAGATTACGGCATGATGAATGGCGAAAAAGTCTTACAGCAAGCATTACAATTAATAGGTTAAAGGAGGCTCAAGGGGGATGGAAGAAACTGCATTAATGGAATCCATTATGGGGCTTATCGTTCATAGTGGACATACAAAAAGTGAATGCATGGAAGCTCTACAATTGGCAAAAAAGGGACAGATAGACGCAGCAAAGGAAAAAATTAAATTAGCGAATGAGGCATTAATCGAAGCACACCATTCTCAAACAGGTTTATTATCGCAGGAAGCAAGGGGAGAAAAAGTCGAAGTATCGATGTTATTAATTCATGCGCAAGATCATTTAATGAACGCTATTACATTTCGTGATCTAGCGCAGGAAATGATCGAATTATATGAACGAATCAAAGGGGAGTAACATCAAATTTTGATGTCACAATAAAAAGCAAAGGGAGTGTATGAGAATGTTCCGTTTTTTAGAAGAAAAATTTGTACCGGTTGCTGCTAAGGTTGGGAATCAGCGTCATTTAGTTGCCATTCGTGATGGATTTATTACGATCATGCCTTTGACGATTGTAGGATCACTGGCTGTACTTATTAATAATTTGCCTATCAAATTTTATCAAAATGCACTCGATGCCATTTGGAAACATGAGACATGGACACAGTTTGGAGGCAATGTCTGGGGCGCAACATTTGGAATCATCTCACTATTATTAGCGTTTTCCGTTGCCTACCATTTGACAAAAAGTTATGACAAGGATGCATTATCCGGAGGGGTTATCGGACTTGCCGGTTATATGACATTTGGTACGTTTGGGGAAGGTGGTTTAACGGGATTAACGACAGGTACGGGAGGAATATTTGTTGCCCTCATAACGGCCTTAATTTCCGCGGAGCTGTTCTCACGATTATCTGGCAACTCTAAACTATTGATTAAAATGCCTGCAGGTGTACCATCGGCTGTATCCAAATCTTTTGCTGCTTTACTGCCTGCAATTATTACGATTGGATTATTTGCATTAGTTCGGACGATCATTTCGGCTGGCTTTGATGTACCAGATATTATTGGATCGTTTTATTCATCAATTCAAGAGCCATTTATGGGCTTAACAAATACATGGGTAGCTGGTCTTATTTTAGCTTTCATTCCTACGTTTTTATGGTCATTTGGTATACATGGCGCAAATATTATCGAGCCATTTATGCAATCCATTAATCTTCAAGCAATCGATGCGAATGTTGCAGCTATTTCTGCTGGCAAAGTAGCACCGTATATTATTAATAAACCGTTCTTTGATGCATTTATTAATATGGGTGGTTCAGGTACAACGATTGCCTTAATTATTGCCATCTTCATTATTGCTCGTAAAAACAAACAGTACAATACAGTAGGTAAGCTATCAGCTGCTCCTGGATTATTTAATATTAACGAGCCATTATTATTTGGTTTACCAATTGTATTAAATCCAGTTTTATTTGTACCATTTATTTTAACACCAATGGTCAATGTGACGATTGCATTCTTTGCAACAAAATGGGGGTTTGTGCCTGCAGCAACAATTGCGGTCCCATGGACGACACCACCGATTATTAATGGTTTCTTAGTAACACAATCTTGGCGTGGAGCAGTATTGAGTATCGTATTAATCTTAGTAGCTATATGCATTTACCTGCCATTCCTGTCTATGGCAAATCGCATGGCGAAGCAAAACGAGCAAAAAGCTGCTTTAGCGGCACAGAATGAACAATCAACTGTAGCCCAATCAGAAGGTCAAAAGGTAGAAGTATAAGCGTTTACTAACGGAGGGTTTGAAGTGAAGAGATTAGGTATTTCGCTGTATCCACAGCATAGTACATTAGACGAAATGAAGCGCTATGTTCAGCTAGCTCATGACAACGGTTTTGATCGTATTTTTACATGTTTGATGTCATTAAAGCAGGAAGAAGAACGGCAGAAATTACAGCAAATTAATCAATTCGCACAGCAGTTAGGGTTTGACATCTCTGCCGATATTGCGCCAGCCGTTTTTCAAGAGCTAAATTTAACCTATAGAGATATAGGGTATTTGAAAGAGCATTATCATTTGGCAGCATTACGTTTAGACATGGGTTTCTCAGGTCAGGAAGAAGCATTCATGTCACTTGATGAAAGTAATCTAAAAATTGAATTAAATATAAGCAATGGTACGAAATATGTAGACAACATTTTATCCTACCGTCCAAATAAAGAAAATATTATCGGCTGTCATAATTTTTATCCAAGACAATTTACAGGCTTATCTCGTCAGCATTTTTTACAAACCTCTCGACAGTTTAAAGCAAACAATATTCGAACGGCTGCAATGATTTCCTCACAGTATGGAAAGTTTGGACCATGGGAAGTAACGGAACAAGGTTTACCAACATTGGAGGAGCACCGTCACCTTTCTATTACGGTGCAAGCAAAAGATTTATGGCACACGGGGTTAATCGATGATTGCATCATTGGTAATATGTATGCATCGGAGGAAGAAATACGAGCTTTAGGACAATTAAATCGCCATAAGCTTGAATTAAAACTTGTTCAGTCAGCTGACACGAGTATTTTAGAGGAAACAATCCTTTATAAGGAACCACATTTTAATCGAGGGGATGTATCTGAATATGTGATTCGGAGTACACAATCTCGCGTGAAATATAAAAATGGGGACTTTCCTGTACATGATACACGACCATTAAAGGTGGGCGATGTCACGATCGATAATAATTTGGATGTTCGTTATAAAGGAGAGCTACAAATTGTACGAAAGGAAATCCCGAATGCTGGGTCAAGTAATGTTGTTGCAAGTGTTGTGGAAGAAGAACAGTTTTTACTAGCACACATTCAACCGTGGTCGTCATTTGGGTTTACGAAATGAAAATAAGAGAGGAAGGGATTGAGTCATCAATCTCTTTTTCTTTATGAGAAAGGATATGGTGTTATGTATGTTTTAGCCATTGATGGTGGTGGCACAAAAACGGCGGCGGTTATTTGTGATGAAAAAGGTCAATGTTTTGCCCAAATCGAAACGACTCGCAGTAACCCTACAGCTATGGATCAACCATATTTCGAAGCAACTATCCATTCAATCATGCAAAGCTTGCAGCAACAAAACCATCAAATAGTGGCAGAGATTACTAGCTGCTTTGCGGGTATGGCGGGTGTCAAGGAGCTTCAAGCCGAGAGCATTGTGGAATCTATATTGCGGCAATATGTATGTAGCTCCGCGTCCATTACAGTCGATAATGATGCGTTGATCGCTCTTTATGCGGGTACACTTGGAAAGGCAGGAATTGTGCAAATCGCGGGGACAGGCGCTATAACGATGGGATATGATAAGCAGCAGCATTTTCATCGAGTAGGTGGCTGGGGGTATCTTTTTGATGATGAAGGAAGCGGCTATGATTTAGGCGTTCAGCTACTAAAGGCTGTGCTACAAAGCTATGATGGCAGAGCACCAAGTACTATATTGACAGAAGCTGTGCTGAAACATTTCTCTGTAGAACATGTGCCACAATTAATCGCCTCTGTTTATGGAGAAGAGCATCCACGCACAATTATCGCGCCATTGAGTGCCTATATTGTTGCAGCGGCTGAGGATGGTGATCTAGTAGCTAAGAGAATCATTGAAGAAGCCTGTAAAAACTATTTTAAGGCCATTAAAGCATGTTATTTACGAATGGTGTGGGGGCAGGAAAAAGTGCCTGTCGTCCTATGTGGGGGCGTGTTTACGAATGAAAATTATTTTGTTCCAAGGCTTCAAGCGATGGCAAGGGAGGAAACATTACCGTTCCGTTTTAAGACCCCTGTATTACCCCCAATAGGAGGAGCTGTTATTGCGGCACTTCAACAAATGAACGTCCAATTTAGTAGTTCTTTTGTAGAGACCTTTCAAAAAAATTATGTATAATGAAGCATAGAGCAATTGAATCGATTCAATTGCTCTATTTTTTTCTTTATAATTTTCACTTGATGAATAACATGATAAAATGTAATATAGGTTTTGATTTTATCTTAGTATTTAACTAGGTTTACTAATAAAATTTCATAGATGGAGAGTGTCAGGATGTTACATCAATTTTCACGTAACGAGCTCGCTATAGGAACAGAGGGTCTCGAAAAATTAAAAAATACAACGGTTGCTATTCTTGGTGTAGGTGGCGTCGGTTCATTTGCTGCTGAAGCATGTGCACGAAGTGGTATCGGCCGAATTATATTAGTCGATAAGGATAATGTAGATATTACTAATGTGAACAGACAATTAGTGGCGTATCTATCTACAGTTGGACAATCTAAATCAGCTATTATGAAAGAGCGCATTGCAGATATTAATCCTGACTGTGAAGTCATTGATATGCATATGTTTTATACGGAAGAAACGTATGAAGAATTTTTTGCACAAGGCATTGATTATGTAATCGATGCAAGTGATACAGTCATGTATAAAATTCATATTATGAAGGAATGCTTAAAGCGTAATATTCCTATTATTGCTAGTATGGGTGCAGCGAATAAGATGGACCCTACTCGCTTCCAAATAGCAGATATTTCTAAAACACATACAGATCCACTAGCAAAAATTATTCGTACAAAGTTACGTAAAGAAGGCATTCATAAAGGTGTGACGGTTGTGTTTTCAGATGAAAGTCCGATTGTTGTACGTCCAGATGTTGTTGAACATGTAGGGAAGCCGGATGCTGCAATTCGTAAAGCGAAGATGCCGCCTTCTTCCAATGCCTTTGTGCCATCAGTAGCTGGATTAATTGCAGCAAGCTGGGTTGTTAATACGATTTTAAAAGATGTGAAAATCACACGCGTACAAGGTTATTAGTCTATAGGATTTCACAAAACAGCATAATGAATCAAATTCATAGAAGTAGCCGCCTTTATTGTTTGTAGGGGGGCTACTTTTTCTATGTTACAATAAGACCGTTATAAAAAGGAGGCGTATACAGATGGATAAAATTTATCAAATGGAGTATAGAGGTTTAAACCTTTTCGATGAAATAAGCACTGTCGAGTTAGCTATAGATGAAGAAAAGCAAACGATACATATTTATGATATTGGACAGGTTGTAAGCCCCATTTTTAATTTTGATGTATCTGCCTATGAATTGTCAGATGGCTTTTATAAAATGGCCGATATTTTGCGGCATAAGAACATATTAACGAATCAACAAGCTGATAGCGACCTAACATTAAGTGAATGGTTAATAAAAAACAATGCTTATTTTTATATCCCTAATAAGCGTATTAAAAAATATGTCCAGGGAAGCATTGTGGAAATTGTTGATCGAACTATGGAACAAGCGTTATTTGACGATTATGTACAAAGGGTATAATTTTACCAAAATAGTTCTTCTTATGTGCATAAAATGCTATTAATTCACGAAATTGTCTTATTTTTTTCATGTCTCCACTACTCTAATTGGTTTATTGCTATAATTTGAATAATTCCAATAGATAATCGATCAGTTTGTTTGGGATGCTTTGAGCTAATCAAAAATAGCCATTAAGTGCGGAATCAACAAATGACAAATGGGAGAGTGGGAAAATGGAAATTCAAATTATTCGAGATCATTTAGATATTGTCAAGCTTCAAGAGAAAATGAATGCCATTGTATTTGATTACTTAGACACATCTGATAATTATCCGAAAGCGATGCGAGAATTAAATCCTTTATATATACAAGTAACAACTTTTTATAAGGAATATATCGATCATCGGGCAGGGGAGATTCCTAGTGCAAATACGTATTGGCATTTGTTTATCGACTGTAGTGCCAAGTTATGTTATTTTTTAGCGGCTTCAACGTTCTATTCATCTAATGCTTTACAAAAGACGCCAGACAAAATCGAGAAGTTATTACATATTGCTGCTACTTCTTTACCTAGTATCGATCAAGAGGAAAATGAGCAATTATTAACAGATATTTTTGCCCTCATGTCTGAAGTCGTAGAGGATAAAGAAAAAGTGACTACGTTGCGCAATGAAGTGCTTGTACAAAAGGGTGATGTGAAGCAATGTCTTCAACAGTTTAAATTATTTGTTGATCATGAAATGAAAGTCTAGACAGTGGAAGACACTCTATTGTCTGAAAATAGACTATACAATAGGAATCTACGTGAACTTTTGTAATTATTTCTAGTTTTTCAACCGTGGTAAGTGTTGGAAAGTGGATGTATTTGCCCATTAAAGTTTCGTGGGTTCTTTTTTATGGTATCGCTAAAAAAAGCAAAGTCTCTTCTAATGGTAGAAGTAATGACTTTGCTCTAGGAAAACTACTTTATATTTTGATGAAAAGATTTAAGTTTTTCATAGATACTAGCCATACGTTTTTCCTCACCAGCAATAACGGGTTTATAAAACTCGGTTCCTACCAGCTCATCAGGTAAGTATTGCTGATCTACCCAGCCGCCAAATGTCCCGATTGGTGTGTTATGAGGATATTGATATCCAACATGACCTAAATCTGTTGCCCCAGCGTAGTGAGCATCACGCAAATGATGAGGTATATCACCCGTTTTACCATCATGAATCGCCTTTATCGCGTCATCGATTGCCAGGATAGCTGAATTAGATTTTGATGCTAAACACATTTCAATAACTGCACTTGCAAGTGGGATGCGTGCCTCTGGTAATCCAAGACGTTCTGCTGCCTGTATCGCGGCGAGCATATGAGAACCCACCTCAGGGTTGGCAAGGCCAATATCTTCATACGCCATGACAAGTAAACGTCTGCTGACAGCCACTAAATCACCCGTTTCTAATAAATGTGCTAAATAATATAGCGCGGCATTCGTATCACTGCCACGGACAGACTTCTGCAAGGCAGAAAGTAAATTATAAAAATGTGAGCCCTTTTTATCACCATAAACACCAATTCGACTAATTAAGTGATCAATAATATGGTCAGCTGCAATCGTTTGCCCCTCTACTTCATCACTTGCGTAGTAAATGGATTCAAGTAACGTTAATGCCTTTCGGGCATCTCCGTTAGCTGCCTCTGCAATATGCTCAATTTGTGAAGGTGTTAAGACAAAATGATATTTACCTAAACCTCGTTTTTCATCTGCAAGTGCTTTTTCTACAAGCTCCATTAGATTTTCCTTCGTTAATCGTTTAAGTTGATAAATCTCACCACAGCGAGAGCGAATCGCTGGATTGACATCGTGGTAAGGATTTTCAGTTGTTGCACCGATTAAGACAATCGAGCCATTTTCCACATGTGGTAGCAAAGTGTCTTGCTGTAATTTATTGAAGCGATGAATTTCATCTAAAAAAAGTAGAACTTTTCCTGAGATTCTAGCTTCTTGGACAATATCTTCCACATCTTTTTTGCCAGCTCGTGTCGCGTTGAGTGCAAAGAAAGGGAGCTGAGAGCTTCCTGCAATTGCATTTGCAATAGAGGTTTTGCCGATGCCGGGTTCTCCGTAGAGCAACATGGAAGGGACATGTTCATTTTGAATCATTTTATATAGAGCTGTGTTTGGACCAATAAAATCTTGATGACCTACAATTTCATCAAGTGTTAAAGGACGCATTCGAAAAGCAAGTGGTTCATTGTGCAAAATAAATCCCCCTTTCAGTCGTTGTCATTTTTTATTTATCCATTTTTTTGCACTAAAATTCAGCGCTACTAGTGGATCGTTGAACAATGTTGAATCGCATTATTTAGTATATCATATCCTTCTAGGTGTATTTCCGAGTTCATCAAGAGGAGATTATGATATACTGTTGGTAGTAATTTTGACTAGACTAATTGAGGGTGATAAAATGAAAATTTCAACAAAGGGCCGTTACGGGCTTACGATTATGATTGAATTAGCAAAGCATTACGGAGAGGGTCCTATCCCTTTACGTAAAATTGCTGCCGAAAAGGAGCTTTCAGAGGCGTATTTAGAGCAATTAGTGTCACCGCTTCGTAATTCAGGCTTAGTAAAAAGTGTACGTGGCGCTTATGGTGGTTATATGCTAGCAAATCCACCGAGCGAAATTTCTGCAGCCCATGTTATTAGTGTACTAGAAGGGCCAATTCAGCCAGTAGAGGGTATTGAAAACGAGGAAGCACCACAACGTGAGTTATGGTTGCGCATTCGTGACGCAGTAAAAAATGTGTTAGATACAACAACAATTGAAGATTTAGCACAATACACAGAAGAAAATGTAGCGGAAGGCTATATGTTCTATATTTAAAATGTTTAAGCTAAAGCGCTGCTCCCCATACGTATCATAGTTGAGTTGAAAAATAAACGGTGAAATCAAACACTTAGCTGTTTGTATTGAATTTCATGCTGAATGTTTTTCATAAAATTATGATAAATAATGTGGGTTCCAGCGTTTTTTATTAAAAAGGAGTTTTCAACATGAATTCATATATCTATCTCGATCATGCTGCCACATCACCGATGAATGGCCAAGTTATAGAAGCGATGACGTCTGCTATGCAACACGTATTTGGCAACGCATCCAGTATCCATGGGGCAGGTCGAGAGGCGCGCAAATATCTTGATGATGCTCGCGACATTTTAGCCAAGTCTATTGGTGCTCATGCGGGAGAAATAATCTTTACAAGTGGTGGTACTGAAGCTGATAATACGGCCATTCTGGGGACTGTCTATGCACGAGCTAAAGAGGGAAAGCACATCATTACAACACAAGTAGAGCATCATGCGGTGTTACATACATGTGAGAAACTTGAACGAGATGGCTTTGATGTGACTTATTTACCCGTGGATAAGGCAGGGCGTGTAGCTGTAGAGGATGTCCAAAAAGCACTTCGTGATGATACGATTTTAGTGACAATTATGTATGGGAACAATGAAGTGGGTACTATTCAGCCTATTGCAGAAATTGGTGAGCTATTACAAGGACATCAAGCTACCTTCCATACAGATGCCGTTCAAGCATATGGTTTAGAACAAATTGATGTGGCTCAATTAAAAGTAGATTTATTGAGTGTGTCCGCTCATAAAATTAATGGGCCTAAAGGAGTTGGGTTCCTTTTCCA
This sequence comes from Lysinibacillus fusiformis, assembly GCF_003049525.1. Lineage (GTDB taxonomy): Bacteria > Bacillota > Bacilli > Bacillales_A > Planococcaceae > Lysinibacillus > Lysinibacillus fusiformis. The sequence continues at coordinate 162,059 of NZ_PYWL01000003.1, forward strand.
AAAGGCTGGAACACCTTTAGCTACTTATGCATTAGGCGGTGCACAAGAAAAAAAACGTCGTGCAGGAACTGAAAATATACCAGCAATTATTGGCTTTGCGACGGCTATACAAGTTGCAAATAAGTTGCGTGAAGAAAAGCGTTCACTATACAATCACTTTAAGCAAATTATGCTGGATGTATTTTCACAGGAAAAATTAGCGTTCCATGTTAATGGTGATGAAGAGCAGTCATTGCCACATGTTTTAAATATTAGCTTTGAGGGCATGGAAGTAGAATCATTTTTAGTGAATCTTGATATGGCAGGAATCTGTGTATCTAGTGGTTCTGCATGTACCGCTGGGTCGATTGATCCATCACATGTGTTAGTAGCGATGTTTGGGCAAGGTACAGAGGAATTACGAAACTCGATCCGATTTAGCTTTGGTCAGGATTTAACGGAAAAAGATATACGTGACGCAGCTGAAAAAACAGCACAAATCGTGAAAAAACTAGCTAAAAGATAATTTGTGAAGAACATGTTAGGTTTCTACAATTTATGAAGCATTAACTGTAAATAGATAAAAGAAAAGGTGACCACAATGAAAGAAACACGTGACCCCTCTCAAATTCGCGTTGTTGTCGGCATGTCTGGTGGGGTAGATTCGTCGGTGGCTGCGTATTTGTTAAAACAACAAGGGTATGAAGTAATCGGGATCTTTATGAAAAACTGGGATGATACTGACGAAAATGGTGTTTGTACAGCAACAGAAGATTATGATGATGTCATAAAAGTATGTAATCAAATCGGCATCCCCTATTATGCTGTGAATTTTGAGAAGCAATACTGGGATAAAGTTTTCACATACTTTTTAGAAGAATATAAAGCAGGACGTACACCAAATCCTGATGTAATGTGCAACAAAGAGATTAAATTTAAAGCGTTTTTAGAGCATGCGATGAGCCTTGGCGCTGATTATTTAGCAACAGGTCATTATGCACGTATCGATCGTAGCGGTGATGGAGAAGTGCAAATGTTACGCGGTGTGGATAATAACAAAGACCAAACATACTTTTTAAATCAACTATCACAGGAGCAATTGGCTCATGTGATGTTCCCGATTGGCGATATTGAGAAAAAAGAAGTACGTAAAATTGCTGAAGAAGCAGGATTGGCAACAGCGAAGAAAAAAGATTCTACAGGGATTTGTTTCATTGGGGAACGTAATTTCAAAGAATTTTTAAGTCAATTTTTACCAGCTCAACCAGGCAATATGGAAACAATGGATGGCGTTGTCATGGGAAAACATGACGGTTTAATGTATTATACACTTGGGCAACGACATGGTCTTGGTATTGGTGGAGATGGTGAGCCGTGGTTTGTGTTAGGGAAAGACTTAGAGCGTAATGTTCTACTTGTTGGACAAGGTTTTGACAATGAGCATTTATATTCTACTTCATTATCTGCTGTAAAAATGAACTATACTTCGACAAAAAAATTGCCTGGGAAATTTTCTTGTACGGCGAAATTCCGTTATCGTCAAACGGATACACCAGTAGAAGTTGAAATATTAGCAGATGGACGTACTCATATTACATTTGCAGAGCCTGTCCGTGCTATCACTCCAGGACAAGCAGTTGTTCTCTATGATGGAGAAGAATGTATTGGTGGCGGAACGATTGATGAAGTCTTTAAAAGTAATGAAAAACTAACATATGTTGGATAACTTGCGCTAAGACTGCTTTTATTGCCGTATGGCTTCATGGAAGCAGTCTTTCGCTACATAGAGGTGAAGAAATAATGAATTATAATGAACAGGGCATTCAAGCATTTCAAGATAAGCGTTATGAAGAGGCTGCACAACTATTTACAAAGGCGATAGAAGCTGAGCCAGAAAATGCTATTGGTTATGTAAACTTCGGCAATTTATTAGCAGTCTTAGAGGATACAGAACGTGCAGAGCGTTTTTTCCAAAAGGCTATTACGGTAGATGAGACAGCAGCTACAGCTTATTATGGCTTAGCAAACCTTTATTACAATGCGGAACGCTATGCTGAGGCTGTAAAGCTTTATGAACAAGCACTCAAGCATCATATCGAAGGCGCAGATGTGTACTATATGATGGGGAAATGTTTTGAGCGTATGGAGAATCCAAAATTAGCATTGCCTTATTTACAAAGAGCCGTGGAAATTGCTCCTGAAGATACACAGATTCGATTAGCCTATTCAATTGTACTATGTGCATTAGAGATGTTTGAGCAAGGGAAGAAGGAACTGGATCTTTTAATTGAACAGGACTGGAACAATGCAGATGCCCACTATAATTTAGGTGTACTGTATGCAGTGTCTACAGAGCAAACAGAGGATGCGATGTATCATTTAAAACAGGCCTTTACCTTACAGCCAGAATACGATCAAGCTCGTTATATTTATGATATGATTGCTCAGCGATTTAACTAATAGATAAAAGCAGCAAGTGTGATTGGATGAACTTGCTGCTTTTTTATGCAGTTCTATAGTAGGGTGTCGATGTATTGTGGATCAAATTTTTATGATCATTCGATATTTTTTATAAAAATTATCCCATCCTCTTTTATTTTCAGGTTAAATTTGTTAGTGTATGTCATGCAGGAAAGGAATAGGTGACACGATGAATAAAGTATTTATGGCACTATTACTTGTAACAGCGCTTGCGGCAATTGAAGGAACGATTGTTAGTACAGCTATTCCAAGTATAACGGCAGATTTGTTAGGCGTAGACTTAATAAGCTGGATTTATTCCGCTTATTTATTAGCCTCTGCTATCGCTGCGATTATTTTTGGTAAGCTAGCCGATTTATTTGGGCGTAAACGGATGATTATTACGGGTATTATTATTTTTTTATTAGGTTCCATGTTATGTGGGTTAGCACAGTCAATGGAACAATTAATTGTCTTTCGTGCGATCCAAGGGATAGGTGCAGGCTCGATTTTACCAATTACATTAACGATGGTTGGTGAACTATTTACGACTGAAAAAGCACGTGCTAAAGGACAAAGCTATTTAAGCATGGTATGGGGCGTATCAGGCGTAGTTGGACCACTATTTGGAGGTTTTATTGTTGACCAAGTATCATGGCACTTTATCTTTTTCATTAATGTACCATTTGGTTTAGCTTCTATTTATCTAATTGTTAAACATTACAAAGAACAGCTTGAAGTAGTGAAGCGGAAAATTGATTATTTAGGTGCTGGCCTATTTACGGTCGGAATGGTTTCGCTCTTATATGTCATTATCGAAAACAGTAAGACACAAGCATGGTTATCGAGTCAATCGCTCATTATGTATGCCGTTGCAGCTGTATTTTTAGGCGTTTTTATATGGGTGGAGCTACGTGCAGAAGAGCCAATTATTCCGTTAACATTGTTTAAAAATGGTCGTCTTATGGTGATTAATTCACTCACATTAAGTACGATGTCAATTGTTATTGGTGTGACGGTCTATATTCCGATATATGCGCAAAGTGTTCTTGGAAAAAATGCCACGCAAGCTGGCCTACTTCTAACTCCCATGTCCATTTTCTGGACGATGAATTCCATTGCAGCTGGCTATTTAATCGGACGTTTAACGAATAAACGAATTATCCAAATGGGGACGATTTTATTAGTTACGGGAACGATTATGCTGGCTAGACTATCTTCAGGCTCTAGTGATTTAAGTGTGTATCTTGGCTCTTCATTAATCGGGCTTGGTATGGGCTTTATAATGCCAATGTTGATGATTTCCATTCAAAAGGTGGCTAATCCGAAGCAACTTGGTATTTCAATTGGCCTCAATTCCTTCACCAATACATTTAGTCAAGCGGTAGGTGCAGCGCTATTTGGTATGGTTTTTAACCTTGCGACGAGTGAAAAAATGGCTTCATTAGGCAAAGGAGAAATTCAGCTTAATGGTGAGTTTGCAAAAGGTGGCTTTAGTCTAGAAGAAATAAGCTTTTTAAAGGGAACCATTGCGAATGGTGTAAGCTGTGTATATATAACAACTTTAGTATTTGCCATTTGTGCCCTTATTTTATCTTTCTTTATTGTGACGAAATCCAAAGAAAAGGCTTGATTATGAATGAAAATCCACTTTGCTTCCAAGCAAGGTGGATTTTTTTGTTCAAGAGGATTTAATCATTATGATTCAGGTTTGGAAGTTGTGCAAAATATTTAGCTAGCTGTGATATAGGTGTACTATCTAATAAAGTGGGCTCGGCCTCATTTTCCTTTAATATATTAATCTCTTTATTGAGTCGCTCCATTTTTCGATCTAACTCAGCAGCTTGTAGTGCGGCTTCTTTTAATTCAACACGAATATGTTCTGGCACTTCTTTATTATATTTATAATAAATTTTATGTTCCAGGCTGGCCCAAAAGTCCATCGCAATGGTCCTGATTTGAATCTCTGTATAGACCTTCTCCATATGATCTGACATGAAAATAGGGATTTTTATAATAAGGTGTAAGCTTTGATAGCCATTGTCTTTAGGACTAGCAATATAGTCCTTCACCTGTACAACCTCAATGTCATGCTGTGCCTGCAACATGGCACTAACTTTATAAATATCCTCGACAAATGAACAAGTAATGCGAGCACCTGCAATGTCACGAATGTTTTCGCGTACGTCTTCCATCGTAGGAGGAAGTTCCTTTTTTAACATCTTTGTTAAAATGCTTTTTGGTGACTTTACGCGTGTTGAAATATGCTCAATGGGATTATATTCATGAATAAGCTTAAATTCTTCTTGCAAAATATTAATTTTAGTTTCCACTTCCTGTAAAGCAAATTTATAAGCTAAAAAGAAGCGTGTTAACTCAGTTTGAAATGATTTTAAAGAGTTTACTTCGAGTTCGGTTTTCATATTTAAAAAATCCTTTCCCTTATGTCTGTCGATACTTAATTATGTTCCACTTCTCATTCTATGTAGAATAGTCCTTCATCTCAATAAAATAGCAGCCAAAGAATTGGCATGGTTTAAATGTTAGGATAGTTTTTCATAAGGATAAAACCTTTCTACATCATATATAACTCACATAAGAGGTAAAAGGTTTCAAAAAGGCTAAAATGGATTGTAAAAGGTGAAGGAGGGGGAGTATTGTTGCAAACAAAGGGGAGAAAACTACCCCTTTGTGTTAACTAATAATTTCAGCATTTAAGTTATACCGTTTATTAAACTCATCCACAAATATTTGTAAGTCAATAGAGGTTCCTATATAGGGCTCTGTTTCTTGATCGCGTAGGAAACCACAAGTTGCCTTTAACGATTTAGAAAACTCTAGTAGCATTTGTTCATTATCAAGTTGAACATGAATTGCAAGAGAATGATCTTTTTTATTTACTTTGAAATACTTGCCATCAATGATACGTTCTAAATTCGTTTCTTGAAATGGAAAAACATAATCTTTATAAATGAGGTTCACATAATCCCGCCTTTTTTACAATATTTCACGACATCTATATAGGGCAACTCTCCTCCAAAAATAGAGAGAGCACTCCCGATTGTGATATGAAGCTTTCCGTTGGCTAATTGTTTAAACTTTTCTAAGTCTTCTATTGAACGAATGCCTCCTGCATAAGTGGTTGGGATGGAGGTCCAGGCTGCAAGATCACGTACCAAACTTTCCTGCATCCCCCCTTTTTTTCCTTCCACATCGACTGCGTGAATTAACAGTTCATCACAATAATTTTCAATATCTTGAATAGAGGCCGCATTGACTTCGAAGTGACTAAATTTTGTCCATTTATCCGTCATGACAAACCACTTACCATTTCGCATTTTGCAGCTGAGATCAATGACAAGATGTTCTTTACCGATCAATTTGTTTAAATGTTGTAAACGTTCTAAATCGAGTTTGCCATCATGAAAGATATAGGAAGTGACAATCACATGTGAGGCACCAGCATCAATATATTTTTGGGCATTTGCAGCAGTAATGCCACCACCGACTTGTAACCCTTGTGGAAATGTAGCTAAAGCAGCTAGGGCAGCATCTTCATTTCCCTGACCAAGCATGATGACGTGTCCACCTGTTAAGTGATCCTGTGCAAACATTTGTGCATAGTAGCTAGAATCATAACTAGAAATAAAATTCTCAACGACTGTTTGATTGGTAGTACCTAAAGTACTCCCGACAATTTGTTTTACTTTGCCTTCATGTAAATCGATGCAAGGTCTAAATTCCAATAACTTCACGATCCTTCCGTGCCACTAATTCTTATTTATCATAGCATGGAAATATGGATAAAAGCTGAGAATTGTCATTTGTCGAAATAATGTAAAAATAATAAAGAAGAAATATTTTTATCAACGATATTTCGAAAGGTCTATGGTAAAATAAAAAGATTGAAAACAATTAGAAAGGGCGGACCGAATATGACAGATCATCTCGATTTATTTGAACTCAATAAATTTTTTATTCTCGGACGTCCGATTGTCTCTATTTTTCATAACACACAAAATATGTATTCCATTATACGAGTAAAAATTCAAGAGACAAACTTACAGTATGAAGATAAAGAAATTATTGTTGTTGGCTATTTTCCACCGTTACAAATGGATGAGCAATACCGTTTTACAGGTATATTAAAACAGCATCCTAAATATGGTGCACAATTCCAAATCGAGACATTTACAAAAGAGGTACCCGCTACTGAACAAGGAATTATTCATTATTTATCTAGTGACTTATTTGTAGGAATCGGGAAAAAAACGGCTGAAACCATTGTTGAAAAACTAGGTGCTAATGCATTACGTCTTATATTAGAAGATCCGAGTGCACTGGATGCTGTTCCACGTTTATCATCTGAAAAAAAAGAAGTGATCCATCGCACGATTGAGCAAAATCTTGGTTTAGAACGGGTAATGATCCAGCTAAATGAATGGGGCTTTGGTCCACAGCTTGGAATGAAAATATATCAAACCTACCGAACTGAAGCCATTGAATTACTAACCGAAAACCCATATCGCTTGATAGAAGATGTGGAAGGGGTAGGGTTCTTACGAGCAGATGAGCTTGGTGCCAAATTAGGCATTACCGGAAAACATCCTGATCGTGTTAAAGCAGCGATTTTCCATATTTTAAATACGGCTGCACTATCTGACGGGCATGTTTATCTAGATGCGGAGCATGTTCTACCACTTGTAAAGGAAATGCTTGAACAAAGCCAACGTCAGGAAATTCCGTTTGAAGACATCTCAAAAGCATGTATCGAGCTACGAGAAGAAGGCAAAATTTGTGGGGAAGAAACAAGATTATATTTACCCTCTCTTTATTTTTCAGAGGTTGGAATTGCCTCCAAAATATTGACGCTTGTTGAACGAAATAGCAAGGCTGAACATTTTAGCAAAGATGAGATTCGTAAAGCGATTGGTGAAACTGAGGAACTACTCCATGTGACTTATGCTGAAACACAAGCAAATGCCATTGAACAGGCTTTAAATTCAGCCGTAATGATTTTAACAGGTGGCCCTGGTACGGGTAAAACGACTGTTGTACGTGGGGTTGTTGAAGTTTATGCGAAGCTTCATGGCTTATCATTAAATCCAAAAGAGTATGCTCAAAAAGAGGAGCCTTTTCCTATTATCCTTTGTGCACCTACTGGTCGAGCTGCTAAGCGCTTAGCTGAATCGACTGAACTACCAGCTATGACTATTCATCGTTTACTCGGCTTTACTGGTCAAGAAAAAGAAGAAGAGACTGAACGAGAGGTCACAGGTAAGCTTATTATTGTAGATGAAATGTCAATGGTGGATACGTGGCTTGCTCATCAATTATTAAAAGCTTTACATGAGGATGTACAGGTTGTCTTTGTAGGGGACCAGGACCAATTACCGCCTGTAGGACCAGGACAGGTGTTAAAGGATTTATTAGCATCCAAGCAGCTTCCAACGGTGGAATTGACAGATGTTTACCGACAAGCAGAGGGCTCTACAATTATTGAACTAGCCCATCAAATCAAAAAAGGAACCATTCCGAAAGATTTAACATCGAAAACTACTGATCGCTCGTTTATTAAATCATCCGTCAATCAGGTTGGAAATGTTGTGACACAGGTAGTAAAAAGTGCTGTTGCTAAGGGGCAAGAAATTCGTAATATACAAGTATTAGCTCCGATGTATAAAGGTCCTGCTGGCATTGATAATTTAAATAAAATGATTCAAGAGCTTATTAATCCTAATGATACAGGGACAAGAAAGGAACTTGTCTTTGGGGACGTAACATATCGAATAAAGGATAAAGTTCTGCAGCTCGTTAATCAACCTGAAAGTAATGTTTTTAATGGTGATATGGGAGAAGTCATTAGTATTATTAAGGCAAAAGAGACAGTAGAAAAACAAGATTTACTGATTGTCTCCTTTGATGGCATTGAAGTGACCTATCAACGAAGTGACCTCAATCAATTAACCCTAGCTTATTGTTGCTCCATTCATAAATCTCAAGGTTCAGAGTTTCAAACCGTCATTATGCCTGTTGTCAAAGGGTATTCAAAAATGCTGCGGCGTAATCTTTTATACACAGGGATTACAAGAGCGAAAAACTTTTTGATTTTATGTGGGGAACCAGATGTCCTGGCAGAGGGCTTGCAGCGCACAGACGATTTACAGCGTTTTACTTCGTTGCGCGCTCGATTAAATCCAATGGATGTCGAAGAAGTCATTGTTGAAGTCGAGGCAGTTCTAGTAAAACAAGAGATTGTGCAAGAAGCGGCTATCGAGGACCATAAATTAACAGTAGAAACAGCTCCTTATATTCATCCAATGATTGGTATGGATGATGTCTCCCCCTATGATTTTTTGGAAAAGTAAAGGTTGTACCCGATTAGATTTGTTGCTAATCGGGTTTTTCTAATTAACAGTATCGTCACCTAATATTTTGACATTTCATATACTACATAAGTACAAAAACATAGGAAATGTTTAGGAGTGACAACATGCCAATAATGACAGGACAGCAGTATATGGAACGTATCGATGCTTTAAACACGTATATTTCGATTGATGGGGAAGTTGTGACGGGCAAGGTGTCAGAACATCCTGCATTTAAGGGAATCATGCAAAGTCAAGCAAAGCTCTTTGATTTACAACATCAAGAAGCATATCTTGAAAAAATGACATATGAATCGCCAACTAGCAAAGAGAGAGTCGGCATGTCTTTCCTTCAAGTCATGAGTCCTGAGGATCTAGTAAAAAGACGTATGGCCGCAAGAGAATGGGCTTTACAAACAAACGGTTTGATGGGAAGAAGTCCTGACTACATGAATACGACATTGATGGCTTTGGCATCAGCATCGAACTTTTTGAAAGATAAGCCAAATTGTTTTCCAGACCATTTGCTGAAGTTTTATGAATATGCCCGTGAAAATGATATTTCCATGACACATACCTTTATAGAGCCGCAAGTAAACCGCAAGCGTTATTACTATGAGGATGAAGAAGTAACAATAGCTGCTAAAATTGTTGCAAAAACGGGCGAGGGCTTAGTCATTAAAGGAGCTAGATTACTAGCCACACAGGGAGGAATAACGGATGAACTTCTTGTTCTATCAACAAATGGCTATGATGAAGGAAAAGGTTTTGGCTTTTCTATACCGAGTAACACAAAGGGCTTAAAGTTTTTATGTCGGCAATCTTTTGTCGGAGGGGATTCTAAGTTTGATCATCCTTTAAGTGCACGCTTTGAAGAAATGGATGCAATTGTTGTTTTTGATGATGTAGTTGTTCCGTGGGAGCGTGTATTTTATTATGAAAATGTTGAAGTAGCCAATCAATTTATGAATGTTAGTGGCTTCCAAGCGTATACATTGCATCATGTGCTGTCACGTCAAATTGCTAAGACCGAATTCGTCCTAGGGATTGTACAAACGATTGTGGATACCATAAATATCGGGGATTACCAGCATGTCCATCAAAAAGTGGTAGATGTCATCGTAGCATTAGAAACGATGAAAGCACTGCAATTAAAATCAGAGATTGAGGCACAAAGGGATTCCTTTGGCTTTATAAGACCAGACCTATCGACATTACAGGTTGCTATTCATATTTTTCCGAAAGTATATCCTGCCTTTACAGATATCATCCAGTTACTTGGAGCAAGTGGATTAATGTCCATCCCTAGTGCAAAAGCTTTTGCAACGGATAATGGAGATCTTGATCATTATCTGCAATCATTTCAAGATAAAGGGGAGGAACGAGTTAAAAAGTTCCGTTTAGCTTGGGATTTAACGATGAGCAATTTTGGCACAAGGCAAACTCTATATGAACGATTTTTCTTTGGCGATCCTGTTCGTCTGTCAAGCCTACTCTATCAATCGTATAAGCGCGATCATTTAGTACAAAGAGTAGAAGACTTTTTGAAAAATGATTGATTAAAAGTTTGACAGTTGTGAAACTATCCGTTATTATGTACAGGAATAAAAAAATAAGACTCCCTTCGTTAGGTGAGGCTCCTATGTGGAGATACGCTACTACCCAAAAATGTCGAGAGACGCCAATGGGTCAACAGAAATCATCGAAATAAGGTGTTTTTTAACGTAGCTGGATAATTTCCTATGCCGCATAGTGCTAAAACTCAACGTTTGAAGGTAACAAATATGCAAAGTTTTTTTGCTATTTTTTGATATGTGTATTCAACACGCCTTCATTAGTAGAAGGCGTGTTTTTGTTATGAAAGGAAGGTGATGAGAAATGGATAGTAGTCCTGAACCGAGTAAGCATGGGGTAGATAGTCAGCATTTATGGAGACAGCCGTCGTTTCTTATCGCCGGCACCGACAGAAGGTTTTAAACAATGACCTTTTGTTACTTTTTATAATAAAACACGAGGTGAAGTAACATGATTAAAATTCACTATTTCAATCACAATAGCAAAACAGTTCAACACGATTTCAAAATGAATGATTTAAGACTTCCCATTCATAGCGAGGATTTATTATGGGTGGATTTATATGCGTATAGTCATAATGAATTAAATAATATAGCAGATGTATTTGGCTTTCATCCACTAGCAGTGGAAGATTGCTTAAATGAAGGCTCACGCCCGAAAATGGATAGTTATGGGGATTATAAATTTTTCGTTTTCCATGCACCTATCTACAATGAAAAAAGTAACAATGAAATTACAACGGTCGAGTTAAATATTTTTATGGGACCCAATTATATTGTTACCGTCCATAAACAAAAATTACAATGGCTTGGCCATATAGAAAAAGTTTGTTTAAATAGTGCGAAATATTTGGAAAAAGGCACTGATTTTTTATTGCATACAATCATTGATGGAATTACAGACGAGTATTTCCCTGTATTAGAGCGAATTCGGGCGCGGATTGATGAGCTAGAAGAAGAAGTTTATGATTATCAACCGAAAGTAGTTACAGAAGAATTCCTTTCATTAAAACGAACAATTATTTTAATTCGTCAGGCTATCATGCCGCAACGAAGAATTTTTTCTACAATTAATGGACAATGGAAATTTGATATACAAGAGGAAAATATCCCTTTCTATAAGGATTTAAATGATCATCTTGAACGGATTGTCGACTCCACTGAAACGTATCGAGACTTAGTTAATAGCACATTAGATACGTATTACTCGATTATTAGTGGCAAGTCTATTGAAAAGCTGAACTTATTAACCGTTATTTCTACAATTATGTTGCCTTTAACTGTTATTACTAGCTTCTTTGGCATGAATGTACCATTACCTTATCAAGATTCACCTATTACAACGATTGCACTGAGTGCCTTTTTAGTGTTATTTACTTGGGGAATGTGGGCATACTTCAGAAGAATGATTGCTTAGTTATGATTTGTCGTATTAGTGCCAATTGACAGGTGAATAGATTTTTCTTATAATTTCGTTAGAAAAAGTAAACACGACGATGGAAAAAGTACGTAATTGCACGTGTAGAAGAAAAGGATTTCTTGGCTGAAAAAATCCTCACAGTGCAAATACCGAAAGCTACTCCGGAGTGCAGTTAATCCCTGCCGTTCACTGACGTTACAAGTGCTAAAGAGGTAAGTAAGAATTTTTACTTACAACTAGGGTGGTACCGCGAGACAGATGATAAGTCCTCGTCCCTTTTTGGGGATGAGGGCTTTTTTATTTTTATTTAGTAAAATAATTCCATTTATAGTTGTTGGTACCAATGTTTGTTTGCAGGGAATAGATGGGGCGTCAAGGTCTGATTCATATCGTGATTTTACAATATAAACTAGGAGGAATTTATCCAATGAAAGCAGTAGATATTCGTCAAATGTATTTGGAATTTTTTAAAGAAAAGGGGCATCACCATGAACCGTCTGCGCCTCTAGTGCCAATCAATGATCCATCCCTACTTTGGATTAACTCAGGTGTTGCTACACTTAAACCATATTTTGACGGTCGTGTTATTCCTGACAACCCTCGAATTACAAATGCACAAAAATCAATTCGTACTAACGATATTGAAAATGTAGGTAAAACGGCGCGTCACCATACTTTCTTTGAAATGCTTGGAAACTTTTCTATTGGGGATTACTTCAAAAAAGAAGCTATTCATTATGCTTGGGAATTTTTAACGGATAAAAAGTGGATGGGCTTTGATCCTGAATTACTATCTATCACAATCCATCCTGAAGATCAGGAAGCGTATGATGTTTGGCATCAAGAAATTGGTATTCCTGAAGAACGTTTAATTCGTTTAGAGGGGAACTTTTGGGATATTGGAGAAGGTCCATCTGGTCCAAACTCAGAGATTTTCTATGACCGCGGCGTAGAATATGGCTCTGACGAAAATGACCCAGAAATGTATCCAGGCGGGGAAAATGAACGTTATCTAGAAATTTGGAACCTAGTGTTCTCTCAATTCAACCATAATCCTGATGGAACGTATACACCACTACCAAAGCAAAATATTGATACTGGTATGGGACTAGAACGTATTGTTTCCGTGGTTCAAAATGTACCAACGAATTTCGATACGGATTTATTCATGCCTATCATTGAAAAAATTGAGGAATTTGCCAACCGTAAATACAAACGCCCAAGTGAAGTAGATTTAAATGAAATCTTCGGCTCTGAAGAAGATATAAATACGCCATTTAAAGTTGTTGCAGACCACATTCGTACGGTAGCGTTTGCTATTGGTGACGGTGCCCTTCCTTCAAACGAAGGCCGTGGCTATGTATTACGCCGCTTACTACGTCGTGCTGTACGCTATGCAAAACAAATTGGTATTGAGAAACCATTTATGTTTGAATTGGTCCCAACAGTGGGCAAAATCATGGAAGGCTTCTATCCAGAGGTAACGGAAAAAAGTGAATTTATTCAACGCGTTATTAAGAATGAAGAAATTCGTTTCCATGAAACATTAGATGGTGGTCTTGCAATCTTTAATGAAGTAGCAGAATCACAAAAAGCGGCTGGTCATGATTTTATCCCAGGAGCAGATGCTTTCCGTTTATATGATACTTACGGTTTCCCAATCGAGTTAACGGAAGAATATGCAGAAGAAGTAGGAATGAAAGTCGATCATGAAGGCTTCGAAACGGCGATGGAGGAACAACGTGAACGTGCGCGTGCGGCTCGTCAAGATGTTGACTCTATGCAAGTACAGAATGAAGTATTAGCAAACTTAACGGTTGCCAGTGAATTTGTTGGCTTTGACACATTAGTAGCTAATACTGAAATTGCTGCAATGATTGTGAATGGTCAAGTAGAAAAAGTAGCATCTGAAGGCCAAGAAGCTTTAGTTATTTTAGCTCAAACACCATTCTATGCTGAAATGGGTGGTCAAATTGCCGATAGCGGTATCATTTCTAATGATAGCTTCACTGCTGTAGTAAAGGATGTTCAAAAGGCACCAAATGGTCAGCCGCTCCATACAGTAGTTGTTGAATCAGGTGAAATGCATGTGGAAGATGCTGTCCAAGCAATTGTTAATCGTGATGATCGCAATTTAATTATTAAAAACCATACAGCGACACATATTATGCAACGTGCGTTAAAAGATGTATTAGGTGATCATGTCAACCAAGCTGGATCATATGTAGGCCCTGATCGTTTACGCTTTGACTTCTCTCACTTTGGTCAAGTGACTAAAGAGGAATTACAGCAAATTGAACGTATTGTAAATGAAAAAGTGTGGGATGATATAGAGGTCGTTATTGAAGAAATGGCTATCGATAAAGCGAAAGAAATGGGTGCAATGGCGTTATTCGGCGAAAAATATGGCGATGTTGTACGTGTCGTTTCAATCGGAGACTATTCCATCGAGCTATGCGGTGGTATCCATGTAAAACGCTCTTCTGAAATTGGTTTCTTTAAAATTGTTTCAGAAGGTGGAATTGGTGCGGGTACTCGTCGTATTGAAGCAGTTACAGGTAAAGTGGCTTATGAAGTAGTCAAAGAAGAAGAAGCTCTTTTAAATGATGCGGCAGCATTGTTAAAAGCAAATCCTAAAGATATCGTAACAAAAGTACAAGCCTTACAAGGTGACTACAAAGAATTACAACGTGACAATGAAGCATTATCTCAAAAAATTGCCAATGCTCAGGCTGGGGCAATTGTTGATGCAGCACAAACAATTGGAGATGTCACAGTTCTTTCTACAAAGGTAGAAGCAAAAGACAATAACCAACTGCGTCAGATGATGGATGATTTGAAGGTGAAAATGCCAAAGGCTGTTATCGTTCTTGGAGCAGTGGATGGTGATAAGGTTATGCTATGTGCTGGAGTATCCAAAGAATTAGTTGGTGGCAATTACCATGCTGGAAATATCGTGAAAATGGTTGCAGAAGCTTGTGGTGGTAAAGGTGGCGGTCGTCCTGATATGGCGATGGCAGGAGCAAAAGAAGCTTCAAAACTTGATGAAGCACTACTTTCTGTGTATGATTATGTTAAATCCATTTAATTAATTCACCAAAACATGTTATAATAAAGAGAAATTGGAGATGAGCTTGTTCGCACATCTCCTTATTTCTGAAAGCGAGGTGCTGGTCATGAGTTCATTTGATCAAACGATGAAATTTAATTTTCCAGAAGAATCAATGGAACAGGAAGTCAAGCAGGTAATGTTGAAAGTTCATTCTTCATTAGAGGAAAAGGGATATAACCCTATCAATCAGATTGTTGGTTACTTACTTTCTGGTGATCCGGCGTATATTCCTCGCCATCAGGATGCTCGTAATTTAATTCGCAAGCTTGAGCGTGACGAAATTCTAGAAGAGCTTGTTAAATTTTATATCAAAAAGAATAACGAGGATTAGAAATGAGAATTATGGGATTAGACGTTGGGTCGAAAACCGTTGGCGTTGCTGTCAGTGACGCACTTGGCTGGACTGCCCAAGGTATTGAAACCGTAAAAATTGATGAGGCTAATGGCGAGTTCGGTATCGATCGTATCGCTGAGCTAGTAAAGGAATATGCAATAACAGAATTTGTTGTAGGCTTCCCGAAAAACATGAATAATACGGTTGGACCGCGTGGAGAGGCTTCTGAAAACTATAAAACGTTATTGGAAGAAACGTTCTCACTACCGGTTAAATTATGGGATGAACGTTTAACAACGATGGCAGCGGAACGTATGCTAATCGAAGCAGATGTGAGTCGCAAAAAGCGCAAGCAAGTCATTGATAAAATGGCAGCTGTGATGATTTTACAAGGCTATTTAGATAGCAAAAATTAATTGATGAGGTGACTATACATGGCAAACGAGCATAACCATGAAGAAGAATTACACGTTCAACACATTACAGTGATTGATGAAAACGGAAATGAACAGCTTTGTGAAGTGATTCACGTACATGAATCTCCAGAGTTTGGAAAATCATACGTATTTTACTCAATGGTAGGCGCAGAAGAGGATGAAGATGGCTCAGTTGAAATTTTCGTTTCTTCATTCGTACCGTCTGATAACGGTGAAGATGGTGAACTAACACCTATCGAAACGGAAGCAGAATGGGATATGGTAGAAGACGTATTAAACGCTTTAGAAGATGAAGACGAAGAATAAGAATAATCTTCTTTCTTAAAGCTTGGAACAAGGATCGCAGCTTGCAGTCCTTGTTCCTTTTTTATTGAAAGTATGTAAATATCCGAATAATGGTGAGAATCTGCTCGAAGATATTTAGTACGTGTAGAAGTAACTACTTAGTATATGACATTATACTGTCAGAAGGAGATAATCGAATGAATGAAGAAACACAAGAATTTATGATAATTGATGAAAATGGAAAGGAACAACGTTGCCATGTGGTCTTTACATTTGATGCAGAGGATAAATCCTATGTGCTATTCTCTTTGTTGGATGCCAATGGTGAAGAAATTCCAGGAGATCTATCAGCGATGACTTTCGATTATGACGATAACAATGGCGAAATGACCAATCTACAGCCTGTCGAAACGGATGCTGAATGGGAAATGATTAATGAGGTGGTATTAACACTTCTAGATGAATTTGAAGAAGATCCGCAGCTTATTACCGTGACAAATGAAGATGGAACGGATCAAGTTTGTGAGGTAATTCATACTTTTGCATCCGAGCAATTTGGTAAATCGTATGTATTATATGTGCCTGCAACAGATGAGCCAATGGATGAGCGTGAAATTTTCGCGGCTCAATATCTGGCTGGAAATGACGGTTCCATCGAAGAGCTATTACCAATAGAAACAGATGAAGAATGGGTGTACGTTGAAGATATATTAAACGAACTATAAGAACTCTGAGTGGTTAGGAGCCACTCGGAGTTTTTTAGTTTTAGTAAAGAATCTTTCCATCAAGTTTAAACATTTCTATTACAATAATCGAACATCTTAGAAGAGCAATAATTACAGTCTGATAGTATTGTAAAGTAGTGATATTAAAGCTATTTCACAAAGCTTTTAGCAAGACAATCTGCTGGCAAAAATAGCTGGCAGATTTTTTTATTTATGCAAATTCTCCTGAATTGTCGATTTCTGTTTGTCGTGATAGTTGATTTCTAGTATGATATTGGATAGTGATAGGGGGGAAACCCGTGGATAACGGTACTAAAAAACAAGAAATGTTTTCAAAAATGCAAGAAAAAAAATCAGAGGTAAAAATCGTGAGAAAAATCGTTGCCATTGTGGCAATTGTTTTTGTCCTCGTTATAGGGATTGTCGGTTTATTCGGGTACAATTATGTTAAGGGTGCTTTAAAACCACTGGATCCTGACGCGACAAAAGCAATTGCAGTAGAAGTACCAATCGGTTCTAGCTTGAGTTCAATTTCTACATTATTAGAGAAAAAAGGTGTTATTAAAGATGCGCGTGTTTTTAAATACTATGCAAAATTTAAAAACGAATCTCAATTCCAAGCAGGGAATTACGATTTAACGCAAGCGATGACATTTGATGAACTTATCGAAAGCTTAAAAACAGGGAAGGTATACCGAAAACCTGTCTTTACAATGACGATTCCTGAAGGCTTAACAATTGAGCAAATTGGGAAAGTTATTGAAAAGAAAACGCCATATACACAAAAGGAATTTATGGATTTAGTAACAAGTGACACATTTGTTCAACAAATGATGGCCAACTACCCTGAGCTAGTAACGGATGCAGTGTTAGCTGACAATATTCGCTATGATTTAGAAGGCTATTTATATCCAGCTACTTACTCGTACTATGAGGAGAAACCATCTCTAGAAGCGATTGTTGAAGAAATGATAGGGGCTATGAACAATGTGGTGAAAAATTACAGTGATGTTTTAGTGGAAAAACAAATGTCCGTTCACCAACTGTTAACATTTGCATCATTATTGGAAGAAGAAGCTACGGCTCAAACAGATCGAGAGACAATAGCAAGTGTCTTCTATAATCGTATTGATGAAGGGATGCCACTACAAACAGACCCAACTGTTTTATACGCGCTTGGTGATCATAAAGATCGTGTGCTGTATGAAGACCTAGAAGTAGATAATGCCTATAATACTTACAAAAATAAAGGCTTACCACCAGGCCCAATTGCGGGTGCTGGAAAGACTTCTATTGAGGCGACATTAAACCCTAGTCAAACAGATTATTTCTATTTCTTAGCAGATAAAGAGGGTGTCAACCACTTCTCGAAAACATATGATGAACATTTACAGAAAGTAGCAAAATATTTACGAAAAGAAGAATAAGCGTTAGCAAAGAGTAAATGGCATAGAGCAAACATAGGGAATAGAAGGAAAGAAAAATAGCTTTCCTTCTATTTTCATGCTATTATAAAGTGTGATTTTTGATCAATCCGTTTATTCGGGACAAATATGCGTGGTGGCAATTGTTTGAGCATGTCAAAAACAATTGCTCATTTTTGTATGGCAAAGTACCAAGACATCACGTTTGGTCTTTTTCTTTTTGTTGATAAATGATGAAGTACGGACAACGGCTACATGCGCACGTTGCCTTTTAATTGAGGGTGGAACAATGGAATTATCAGATGCATATATACAATCATTTATACAGCCACGTAATGAATTACTTTTAGAAATGGAAGCATACGCGGAGGAGAATCATGTACCGATTATGCAACTTGCAGGTATTGATGCTTTAAATCAATTGTTGCGCATTCAAAATCCGCAAAAAATTTTAGAAATTGGCACGGCAATTGGTTATTCTGCTATTCGCATGGCAGAAGCTTTACCAAATGTCCATATCGTTACGATTGAACGCGATATAGAGCGTGTGACAAAAGCTAAAGCCTATATTGAACGGTCAACCGTATCTGATCGAATTAAGGTCATTGAAGGCGACGCTTTAGAGGTAGAAGATAAGGCCATTGACACAGAGTTCGATGCAGTATTTATCGATGCCGCAAAGGGACAATATCAGCGCTTCTTTGAAAAGTACGCGCCCCTCGTAAAATCAGGCGGAGTCTTGTATATCGACAATATGTATATGCATGGCTTGTCAGATCTAGATTTGAAGGATGTCCCACGTCGAAAACGTACAATGATCCGCAATTTAAAAAACTTCACAGAATGGATAATGCAGCACCCAGATTACACTAGTGCTTTTTTACCAGTAGGTGACGGTTTATTACTATGTTTGAAGAGGTGACTACTATGAAAAAACCAGAATTGCTTGTGACACCACAATCATTAGAACATATTAAAGCACTTTTAGACGCTGGAGCGGATGCTTTTGTTATTGGTGAACAACAATTTGGTCTACGTCTAGCAGGAGAATTCTCAGTAGATGAGGTGGAAGAGGCAACGAAGCTCATTCACGCGGCAGGTAAAAAAGTTTATGTTGCAGTGAATGGCCTTTTCCATAATGAAAAACTGGAGGCGCTTGCCGACTATTTAAAAGAAATGCAACGTATCGGTGTGGATCGTTTAATTTATGGCGACCCAGCAGTATTAATTATTCGTCGTGAGCAAGGCGTAACAATTCCATTGCATTGGAATCCTGAGACGACTGCAACAAACTGGTTTACGGCTAATTATTGGGGAAAACGCGGCGCGACTCGTGCAGTGTTAGCACGTGAGCTTTCTCTTGATGAGGTTTTAGAAATTAAAGAAAGTGCAGAATTAGAAATTGAAGTACAAGTACATGGTATGACTTGTATGTTCCAATCAAAACGCCCGCTTCTTGGCCATTATTTCTTATATCAAGATAAAGTGATGGAAATTGAAAATCGTAAAGATAATCGTAACATGTTCCTACATGATGATGAGCGCAATAATAAATATCCAATTTACGAAGATGTAAACGGTACACATATTTTTAGTCCTAATGACATGTGTGTTATTGATGAACTTGGCGAATTATTCGAAGGTGGCATCGATGCCTTAAAAATTGAGGGTGTGCTACAAACTCCAGAATATGTGGTAACTGTGACGGAGGCCTATCGCAAAGCCATCGATGCATATTTTGACTTATCCGAAGAAGCATATGATGACATAAAAGATGAATTATTAGCAAAAATTGAAGATATTCAACCAGCCATTAGACCATTAGATACAGGCTTTATCTTCAAGGAAACTGTTTACTAAGAGGGGGCAATAACATGGCATTAGCGTTAGAACAAAATGACAAAATCCGTGACATTGTCGACGGTAAACGTGTCATTACAAAAAAACCAGAGCTACTTGCCCCAGCGGGTAGCTTAGAAAAATTAAAAGTAGCCGTGCATTACGGAGCGGATGCTGTATTTATTGGGGGACGAGAGTTTGGTCTACGTTCCAATGCAGATAATTTCTCTATAGATGAAATGCGTGAAGGGGTAGAGTTTGCTAATCAATATGGTGCGAAAATTTATGTAACGACAAATATATTTGCACATAATGAAAATATGGCAGGCTTGGAGCGATATTTAAAAGATATTGAGTCGGCAGGTGTGACAGGTATTATCGTTGCAGACCCACTAATTATCGAAACATGTCGTACAGCTGCCCCTAAACTTGAAATTCATCTTTCTACACAGCAGTCATTGTCCAACTGGAAGGCAGTGCAGTACTGGAAGGAAGAGGGCTTACATCGTGTTGTATTAGCACGTGAGGTAGGCGGAGAAGAAATGAAAATGATGAAGGAAAAAGTTGATATTGAAATCGAGGCTTTCGTTCATGGCGCCATGTGTATTGCTTATTCTGGCCGTTGCGTTCTATCTAACCATATGACTGCTCGTGACTCTAACCGTGGCGGTTGCTGCCAATCATGCCGTTGGGATTACGATTTATATGAATTAGAAGATGGGGAAGAAAAAGCACTGTTTGATGATAATCACGCATCCTTTGCTATGAGTCCAAAAGATTTAAAATTAATCGAAGCGATTCCACATATGATCGAGCTTGGTATCGATTCTTTAAAAGTAGAAGGGCGTATGAAATCGATTCACTATGTGGCAACCGTTGTATCCGTATACCGCAAAGTTATCGATGCTTACTGTGCTGATCCTGATAATTTTAAAATTAAACGTGAATGGCTAGAGGAGCTAGATAAATGTGCAAACCGTGATACAGCTGAAGCATTCTTCCATGATGCACCTGGCTCAGAGGAGCAAATGTTTGGTATTCATGGCCGAAAAACAACATATGAATTTGCTGGTTTAATTTTAGAACATGATCCAGAAACAAAAATGGTTACGATGCAGCAACGAAATTATTTTAAACCTGGTGACGAAGTAGAGTTCTTTGGCCCAGAAATCGAGAATTTCCGTCTGACAATGGGAGAAATTTGGGATGAAGATGGCAATAGCCTAGATGCAGCACGTCATCCATTACAAATTGTTAAATTTAAATGTGACACACCATTAATGCCGCATAACATGATGCGAAAGGAGAATAACTAATGGAAGTGAAGCGTCCTGTTGTTATCGGTATCGCTGGTGGCTCATGCTCAGGTAAAACGAGTGTGACGCGCGCCATCTATGATGTTTTCCGAGAGCATTCAGTTGTTGTTATTGAACAAGACTTTTATTATAAAGATCAAAGTCATTTAACATTTGAAGAGCGATTAGGAACAAACTACGATCATCCGTTAGCATTCGATAATGATTTATTAATACAGCACATCAAGAAACTTTTAGTGCGGCAACCAATCGAGAAGCCAGTTTATGATTATGTGCAGCATACTAGAGCAGCAGAAGTGATCCATGTTGAGCCGGTAGATGTTATTATTCTAGAAGGAATTCTCGTGCTAGAAGATGCTGATCTGCGTGATTTAATGGATATTAAATTATTTGTAGATACCGATTCTGATTTACGAATTATTCGTCGTATTATGCGCGATATTAAAGAACGTGGACGTACAACAGATTCAGTTATCGATCAATACTTATCAGCGGTTCGACCAATGCATAATTTATTTATTGAACCTACAAAACGTTATGCTGATATCATTATTCCTGAAGGTGGGGATAATGAGGTAGCAATTGATTTAATGGTAACGAAAATTAAAACTATTCTTGAAACCGACAACGTATTGTAATAAGATAGAGTGGTATTGACAATATTTACATGCATATTTAAAAAAAGCATGCATACTATTAGGTCAAAGCGTAATTTGAAAAACGTTTAAAAATAATAAAATTCGATTAAATGCACCTACCAAGCATTTAGTCGAGTTTTATGTTTTTATATTGAAGAAACAAGGAGTGAAGGACTTTGGCAAATGAAAAACAGTACCCTATGACAGCTGAGGGAAAACGTAAATTAGAAGAAGAATTAGTGAAATTAGAAACTGAAACACGTAAAGAAATCGTTGAACGTATAAAAATAGCTCGTGATTTTGGTGATCTTTCTGAGAATGCTGAGTATGATTCAGCAAAAGAAGAACAAGCCTTTTTAGAAGGTCGTATTTCAACTTTAAAATCAATGATTCGCAATGCAGTGATTATTTCTGAGGATGAAACAGATAACAGTGTGGTATCACTTGGGAAAACGGTTACATTTGTAGAAATTATTAATGGTAAACCATCAACTGATGAAGAATCTTATACAATTGTAGGTTCGGCTGAGGCAGACCCAATGGAATTCCGTATTTCAAACGAATCACCAATTGCGAAAGGCTTACTTGGCCGCGCTGAAGGCGAAGAAGTAGCTGTTCAAACACCTGGTGGCGAAATGAAAGTTAAGATTGTTTCAATTAAATAATGTGTAAGTGGACAAGCAGCTGGTCTTTCTAATTCAGGGAGGCTAGCTGCTTTTATATTTCAGGCTGAAATGCCACGAAATAAATTAATGAGTATAATTGTTTTGCAAGTGCTGTCGAACTTGATAGAATATTTGCTAGAGAGGGGGAGGAAATATGAGTGAACGACAAACTCGTAGTAGTCGTCATTTGCAGCCATCTCGTAATAAAAAGCTAGATAAACTATTGAATGTTTTAATTGGTGTAGTAGTTGTACTAATTATTATCACAGCAACTTATGTGTTTAAATGGCAAGATGATGCAGAACAAACAGTGAAAGATGAACCGGCTCAAGAGGAAAAAGACGACAACAAAGAAGTGGATAAAGAGCCTGTGAAAGAGGATGAAAAGGATCTGGCAGTAGAAGAAGATCAAGCTTCAGAGGAAGAGGATGGATCACACCCTGAAGAAAATCAGCAGGAACAAGGTGTGCCAGAAGAATCAACTTCAGATAATCCAAACGTAGAGAAAGTTATCACAAATAAAAATTGGCAGCCAACACCTACAACTCAAACGGGACAGCATGTGTCTTCCTACGACTCTTCATCCATAGACTGGTCTGAAAAAGTAGCAACTGTTACAGGTGTAACGGGTATTAATCAAGATAATTTGATTATTTGGCGTATGCAAAATAACGGTGGTCCTAATTCTTCAATTGCCACAGTTTCAACAAAAGATAAATCACAGATGTACCGTGTCAGTATGGAATGGGTGGATAATGAAGGATGGTTGCCTGTAAAGCTTGAGCAGCTGAATACATTAGAAGGCGCCTATTGACGAAAATCACTCTTTTGATTATTTTTAATAGAGTTGATAAAGAAGGGAAGTAACATTACATGAAAATTGCAGTAATTGGCGCAATGGAACAGGAAGTAGAATTACTACGAGCATCTTTAAGCAATGCACAAAGTACAACAATAGCAGGTAGTGAGTATACAACAGGAACATATGAAGGCAAGGAAGTCGTGTTATTAAAAAGTGGTATTGGTAAAGTCAATTCGGCTATGTCCACTACCATTCTTTTGCATGAGTTTAAGCCCGATGTTGTGATTAATACAGGTTCTGCAGGTGGTTACGACGAAGCCCTTGAGGTGGGAGCTGTAGTCATTTCGGATGAAGTCCGTCACCATGATGTGGATGTCACAATTTTTGGTTATGAAATTGGACAAATGGCTGGTATGCCAGCAGCTTATAAATCAGATGAACGATTAATGAAAGTAGCTGAGGAAGCTGTTAAGGCAGTTGGAGAGCATCAATACGGTATTGGTTTAATTTGCTCAGGGGATGCATTTATGAATGATCCTGTGCGTGTAGAAGCAGTTCGTCATCATTTCCCTCAAATGAAAGCAGTGGAAATGGAAGCGGCTGCGGTTGCGCAAGTTTGTTATCAATTTGCTACACCTTTTGTAGTAATTCGTGCTTTATCAGATATTGCAGGTAAAGAGTCAAACATTAGCTTTGATGAGTTTTTACCAGTTGCTGCAAAACACTCGACACAAGTTGTCTTACAAGCGATCGCCTCACTATAATACACAAAACGGTCAAAATGTGTAGTTTCTAATGTGAGAAAAATCACAGTGAATGAATAGTATAAATGCTACACTAGCTGTAATAAATCTCTTCATATTAAAATGGGAGGCATTCATGATGCTATTATTAACAGTGGGTGTAGTGATTATCACTACTTTAATAGGTACATTGATTACGGCAGAATTATCAGAATCAGCACATTCATAAAATGTAAAAAGTTCCTTTGCGACATAGCAATGTCGCAAAGGGCTTTTTTTATGCCATAAAATCGGCACATTCTCCGCCAAAGATACATTGAATTTTCCTAGTGAACATTTTACAATATATTACTCAATTGACTTTTGGTCTCGTTTGTATAATTGATAGAGTTTAATGAGTGCCCGTTTTTCAATCCGAGATACATAACTTCGAGAAATATTTAAACGAGCTGCAATTTCCTTTTGTGTGAGGGCATCTTGTTGATTTAATCCATAGCGAAGTGTCACAATTTCTAGTTCTCGTTCATCAAGCATGTGCAAGTAATGATATAGCTGTGCCACATGTTCTTTATGTTCGATTTTCTCGGTTGCACTTTCTTCATCACATTGAAGTAAATCTCGAATTTGAAGCGCATTGCCATCTTTATCTGTTCCGATGGGCTCAAATAAAGAGACGTCCTTCTGCACTTTTTTCTGTGTGCGTAGATGCATTAAAATTTCATTTTCAATACATCGAGCTGCATATGTGGCAAGTCTTGTTTTTTTGTCCGGGGTATAGCTTTCTACTGCTTTCATTAGCCCGATCGTCCCGATGGAAATATAATCATCTAGTTGTTCATGTTTTGGATGGAATTTTTTTACGACGTGTGCGACGAGCCTCATATTGCGTTCTATTAGGTCCAGGCGTGCTTGCTCGTCGCCACCTAAAAATCGTTCAATACAAGCAGCTTCCTCTTCTTTTGAAAAGGGTTTATGGAATGTTTGCCCCTTTAAATAGCCAAGTAACGCTGGGATCTCAAGCCATAACTGCAACATTGATGTAAAAATTCCGCTCATTGAATGATTTCATCCTTTCCCCATTTTTCGACAGTATATGTTTCAAAGCTGTGGGAAATGAAAAAAGTGCAACAGCAATTGTGCTGTTACACTTTTTTTAACGTAAATGTACTAATCATGAGGAAAGCTAAAATTGGAAAAAGGAAAAGATAAAAGGCCGGATGGAACGTAGTCGCTACAAAATACGTTAAAGTTAAGAACGTACCAGCAGCTGTAATAGGTAAACCTGTGAAATAGCCATTTGCTTCACTAATATTAAAGCGGGCTAATCGCATCGCACCACAAACGATAAACAGGACGGCCATCATCATGCCGACAAAACCAAAATCAACTAGAACAACTTCGTACATTAATAATGCAGGCGCCACGCCAAATGATATAATATCACTCATAGAATCTAATTGTTTACCTAACTCAGACACTTGTCCGAGTGCTCTAGCTACCTTACCATCATAGCGATCAAGTAGAGCTGCAATAAAGATAAACAAGACACTATAGCTATAGTACTCATGTAAAGTGGCCATTATAGCCGCGCCTCCAAAGGACATATTACTAATTGTAATGAAGTTAGCTGCGTGCGATTTCATTTTCTTAACCGTGGTATCCACCAACTTGTGATAAAAAAACAAGGGGGATCACTCCTTTGCACTTAAGATATTGTACCATTATACTTCGAATGCGAAAAAATTGACAGTCTAAATTAATGGATAGGGGTTTTTACTAATGAAAGAAAAACTATATCAACGCTTGATAGAACTAACGAATGGTAAGCAATCCTCCAACCTTTTGCAAGCTATTGCGAAAGCTAAGTGGAGTAAACGTATAATTCCAAGCTACATGAAGTTATACGATATAAACCTTGAAGAAGTTTCAAAAAAACAACAACAATTTGCAAGTTTACATGATTTTTTTACAAGAGAGCTTTTAGAAGAAGCACGACCAATTGAAAAAAATCCGATGGTGTATGTAAGTCCTGTAGATGCCAAGGTAGAATCCTTTGGAAGGATTGAATGGGATATGACTTTTCTTGTAAAGGGTAAGCCATATGCACTTGAGGATTTACTTGGTCATTCGGAGCGAGCAGCCAACTATGTAGACGGCCATTTTATTGTCTTTTATTTAAGTCCTGCTGATTATCACCGTATTCACAGCCCGATTGATGGGGAAGTACTAAGACAGTATACGCTTGGTCAGAAATCTTATCCTGTGAATCAAATAGGTCTTACATACGGTAAAAAGCCAATTTCCCATAATTACCGTTTAGTGACAGAGTTGAAAACTGCACATAATCAGCAAGTAGCGTTTATAAAAGTGGGTGCGACCTTCGTGAATTCAATTGTGCTCACGAATAGAACAATACACTGGTATAAAGGGCAGGAAGTCGGTTATTTCTCATTTGGTTCAACAGTTGTGATGCTGTTTGAAAAGGATTCAATTGAGTTTACTGAAAATGTTGTTCAGGGCAACCCAATTCGAATGGGTGAAGCCTTTGCAAATATGCTATAATGGTCGAATAATACGTTAAGATTAGGGGTCGCTATTTTGTATAATTTTTTATTACCAAACGAATTTGTGACGAATATTTTCGAAATTACACCTGAAAAACTACAAGAATTAGGTATTAGAGGGATCATTACCGATTTAGATAATACCCTTGTGGAGTGGGATCGTGAGGATGCAACAGAGGAACTGATTATCTGGCTGCGCATCATGAAGGAATCCGGTATTCGTGTTATTATTGCGTCTAATAACAAGGAGGCACGTGTTAAACGCTTCGCAGAGCCTTTAGGTATTCCATATATTCATAAGGCAAAAAAGCCAATGCGAAATGCTTTTTATAATGCCCTTATTCAATTAGGCTTGCGTCCTAATGAAGTAGTCATGGTAGGCGATCAGCTTCTTACAGATGTAATGGGTGCGAATCGCTTAGGCTTGCATACAGTGCTAGTAAAACCTGTTGCACAGTCTGATGGCCTTGTAACAAAACTGAATCGATTCATTGAACGTCGAGTGTTTAATGATTTGAAACGAAAAGGAATTATAACTTGGGAGGAACAAGAATGATTGAAATGCCAAATTGTATTGGCTGTGGTACAACAATTCAAACAGAAGATAAAACAGCAGTTGGGTATGCACCCCCATCATCACTAGAAAAGGATGCGGTCATTTGCCAACGTTGCTTCCGTTTGAAAAATTACAATGAAATTCAACCAGTGTCATTAACTGATGACGACTTTTTACGCATTTTAAATGGCCTTGGTACACAGCAAGGCTTAATCGTAAAAATTGTTGATATTTTTGATTTTAATGGGAGCTGGCTACCTGGCCTACACCGTTTTGTAGGGAAGAATCCTGTGCTTTTGATTGCGAATAAAGCTGATTTATTACCGAAATCGGTTAAACCGAAAAAAGTTATCAATTGGTTAAAACGCGAAGCAAAAGCGTTAGGACTTCAGCCTGTTGATGTGCTGTTAGTAAGTGCCCATAAAGGTAAGGGAATGGCCGAAGCAATGGAAGCCATTGATGAATATCGACAAGGGCAAAATGTTTATGTTGTGGGTTGTACCAATGTAGGAAAATCCACATTCATTAACCGCATTATTAAGCAGGCAACAGGAGAGGGTGAGGTTATTACTACATCCCATTTCCCAGGTACTACATTAGATATGATTGAAATTCCATTGGATGATGGAAGTGCATTATATGATACGCCTGGTATTATTAATCACCATCAAATGGCCCATCATATTGATTCAAGTGAATTAAAATACATTATGCCAAAAAAAGAAATCAAGCCTAAAGTCTACCAACAAAATGCGGGACAAACCTTATTTATTGGGGCATTGGCGAGATTTGATTTTATTCAAGGAGACCGTTCTGCCTTTACCATCCATGTGGCAAATGATTTACCGATTCACCGAACAAAGCTTGAGAAGGCAGATATGCTGTATGCAGAACATAAGGGAGAACTTTTGGCACCACCGACTGAAGAGTTTATTGACCAACTTCCACCTTTAGTTCGCCATGAGTTTTCCATCAAAGAAGCCAAAACAGATGTTGTATTTTCTGGGCTAGGTTGGATTACTGTACAGCATGCAAATGTCGTAGTAGCAGCATACGCGCCTAAAGGTGTACAAGTTTCAATACGTCCATCACTTATATAGAAGGTGAAGGATGAAGGAGAGAAGAGGGACTAGGAAATGAAGAAGTGGTTTGCAGTTATTGGTGATCCGATCGAACATTCAAAATCACCAGCCATGCACAATGCTTGGTTTGAGGAAATGTCCATAGATGCGACATATATTCCAATACATGTATCTTCTGAGCAATTAGAGTCAGCAGTTGCTGGCTTGAAAACTTTAGGGGCAAGTGGCTGGAATGTAACAATTCCTCATAAAACAGCAATCATTCCCTATTTAGATGAGCTAGATGAGTTGGCGCAAAAAATGGGAGCAGTGAATACAGTTGTACGAACAACAAACGGAAAGCTGAAAGGCTTTAATACAGATGGTGTCGGCTTTGTGCGTTCACTAGAAGAAGCAGTAGGTTCATCACATAAAGACAAGCCTGTATTACTTGTTGGTGCAGGCGGCGCTGCCCGAGGTATAGCATTTGCTATGCAGCAGCAAGGCTATAATGATTTGACCATTACCAATCGTACAGTAGCCAATGCCCAAGCTATTGTGGATGAAATGGGTATTGGCCGTGCCATTTCATTAAAGGAAGCGGAAGAGACATTGGCTGAATTCAGCATCATTGTGCAAATGACTTCGGCAGGTCTTGCTACGGGCAATTTTTCAATGCCATTTTCCTTAAATCGTCTTGAGAAAGGAGCAATTGTTGCGGATATTGTGTATAATCCATTAATGACGCCTTTTTTACAAGCGGCTGAGGAAAAAGGGGCAACAATTGTGACAGGTTTAGGGATGTTTGTGCATCAAGGAGCCATATCTTTTGAGCACTGGTTGGGCAACTATCCAAATACAAATTCAATGATTGCGCAGCTAAAGGCGCAATTAGGAGGAAACTAATTTTTATGTTAACAGGTAAACAAAAACGTTTTTTACGTGCAGAAGCACACCATTTATCACCAATTTTCCAAGTGGGAAAAGGTGGCGTAAATGATGAAATGACTAAGCAAATTCGTGAGGCATTAGAAGTACGTGAGCTAATTAAAGTGCGTATTTTAGATAATTGTGAAGAGGATAAACATGAAGTGGCAGAAGCACTTGCAAAAGGTGCACATGCAGAGCTTGTCCAATTAATCGGCCTTACAGTTGTTTTATATAAAGAATCACGCAATCAAAAAAAGATTGTATTACCAAAAGCAACGAAATAAGGTGAGACGATGAAAAGGGTCGGTTTACTAGGAGGTACGTTTAATCCTCCACATATGGGGCATTTATTAATGGCAAATGAGGTATTTCATGCATTGCAACTCGATGAAATACGCTTTATGCCGAATGCCATACCGCCACATAAGCATGCACGGTATGATGCCAGTAATGTGGAACGACTTGAAATGGTGGAGCTTGCAATTCGCCCATTTCCTTATTTTTCGGTAGAGTCGTATGAGGTAGACAAGGGTGGCGTATCCTATTCCTATGAGACACTTTCGGCATTATGTAGAAAGGAACCTTCTGTAAAATTCTACTTTATTATCGGTGGCGATATGATTGATTCGCTACATACATGGCATTGTATAGATGACTTAGTAGAGCTTGTCCAATTTGTTGGTGTCAAGCGTCCAGGAACGGCAGCCACTACAGAGTACCCTATATGCATGGTGGAGGTGCCTCAAATCGATTTATCGTCCACGCTGATTCGTGAACGCCTAGCGACTGGAGGAACGGTGACACTTTTACTACCAGAAGCGGTAGAGTCGTTCATACGAGAGGAAGGTCTTTATGGAACGCGAACAGTATTTAGCGGCGATTAAGCCCAGAATGCCGGAAAAACGTTATATTCATACAATCGGTGTTATGGAAACGGCCATCGATCTTGCACGAATGTACGGCGAGGATGAGAAAAAGGCTGAAACAGCTGCAATCCTTCATGATATTGCTAAATATGCAGAAATAGAATGGATGGAGCAAATCGTCCGAACGGAAAAGTTAGATGAACGTCTCATTGGCTGGGGCAGTGAACTACTTCATGGCCCAGTTGGTGCATATATTGCAGAAAGTGAATTCCGCATCAAAGATGATGAGCTGTTGAATGCTATTCGTTTCCATACGACAGGACGACCTAATATGAGTCGTTTAGAAAAAATTATTTTTGTCGCAGATATGATTGAACCAAATCGCCAATTTGCTGGTGTGGATCGTCTGCGCAAAAAGGCGCAAAAAAATTTGGATAAGGCCATGAGTGCATGTGTCCGTCATACATTGGCATTTTTAATCGACACAAGGCAGCCTATTTATCCGTTATCAATAGAATGTTATAACGATATGATGAACAGAGAGGATAGTGAAGGATGACTTCAACTTTATTACAAGCAGCTTACAAAGCGATCGACGACAAACATGGTGAGGATATTGTCGTTTTAAATATGCAAGGAATTTCTCTTTTAGCAGATTACTTTATCATTGCCCATGGTAACTCAGATCGTCAGGTGCAAGCAATTGCACGCGAATTACAGGATGTAGCCGAAAAAGATGGCTATGAAATTCGCCGTGTCGAAGGTTTTGATGGAGCTCGTTGGGTTCTAGTAGACCTAGGAGATGTAGTAGCACACGTATTCCATAAAGATGAGCGTGCTTATTATAATTTAGAGCGTCTATGGGGCGATGCACCACAATTAGACATGCCAGAGGCCTAAGTGAGTAGTTACGAACGCTTCGCCCATGTCTATGATGAGCTACAAACTGATATTCCTTACAATCTCTATGTAGATTGGGTTGTACAGCATGCACCTAGCGGCCAATACAAAAAGCTATTAGATATTGGTTGTGGAACTGGTGTGCTTAGCTTGTTATTTGCACAGGCTGGCTACAAAGTCAGCGGCGTTGATTTATCAGAAGAGATGCTTTCCATTGCGACTGAGCGTTTTACTGATGCAGGATACGAGGCTCCATTTTATTGTATGTCCATGGACGAACTCGATGGCTTTGAGGAAGTCGATGTGGTCACAATTGCCATTGATTCTCTGAATTATGTTGTAGAGGAGCAAGCAGTCTATACTACATTAGAACGGATCTATAAAGCACTACGAGATGGGGGCCAGCTATTTTTTGATGTCCATTCACTATTTAAAATGACAGAAATCTTTTTAGATGGTCCATTTACGTATGACGATGGAGACATTAGTTATGTATGGCATACAGAGCCCGGAGACTTTGAGCATTCCATTATCCATCAAATGACCTTTTATGTGCGTGATGCTACGAGTGATTTATATGAACGCTTTGATGAGGAACATATTCAACGCACGTTTCCTATCGACCAATATATGACTTGGCTTCACGACATCGGCTTTAGTGATCTGGAAGTAACATCAGATTTTACAGACGAAGCACCCGAATATGAAAGCGAACGCATTTTCATCCGTGCGGTAAAGTAAATATGGGAAAGTACCACACTGCCGATTGGTAGTGTGGATTTTTTTTGTGAAGCTGGTGGAGAGAGCATTGAGGGTGATGGATAAAAGCGGAAGCGATGGATAAAGTAGTCAAAGTGGCGGATAGAATCGCGAAAGTGACGGATAGCGCAACAAAAGTGACGGATAAAACAGCGAGGGTGAAGGATAAAGTAGTCAAAGTGACGGATAGAACCGCAAAAGTGGCGGATAGAACCACAAAAATAACCAATCGAGCGATCAAATGAGAGCTTTCCGTCCCTGCTTTCAGGTTTGCAATCCAGGTTTGTTAGTGTATGATGAGGGTACCTCCATATGATGACCTTTTGCATTGAAAGGATGGTACTATGTTGCAATCTTTATGGCAAAAGTACAAAAAAGGTATGCTAATCCCTGGCGTACTAGTAATCAGTGGACTATTTTTTTACTTCTATTTTTCGAGTTCTGACTCTTCACTTCCCCAAGAAGAGCTCATCGAAACCATCCAACCTATTGAAGAAATAAATCAAGTGGTATCTACTGTGGAAGAGGCGGTCCAACAGCAGATATTTGTTGATATAAAGGGTGCTGTTATGTATCCGGGCGTTTATGAGCTTCAGCCAGATAATCGTATTATCGATGCTATTCAGCTTGCAGGTGGTTATATTGAGAATGCGGATACGCAACTTGTTAATCATGCGCAAAAAGTCCAGGACGAAATGGTCATTTATATTCCCATCAAGGGTGAGCATCTTGAAGATGCATCTACAAATCTGCTCATTTCACCTATAGAGAGCGAGAATAAGGATCAAAAAATTAATATCAATATCGCTGATACGGAGACTCTTGCCACATTACCAGGAATTGGCCCCTCAAAAGCTCAAAGTATTCTTAGTTATCGGGAGGAAAACGGACGCTTTCAAACTATTGATGACTTAAGAAATGTTAGTGGTATTGGTGAGAAAACATTTGAGAAATTAAAGGATTCTATTACAGTTAAGTAAAGCTAATAGCATATGACATATTGACGCCCCTTTTCCAAAAGGGCTACACTATAGTAGAAAAGCAACGTGATCGAAAAACTTGTAAGGCAAAATTTTGGAGGTAGTCATATGGAGCGAATTACTTGGGATCAATTTTTTATGGCTCAAAGCCATTTACTCGCATTGCGTAGTACATGTACAAGACTAGCGGTAGGAGCGACTGTTGTCCGCGATAAGAGGATTATAGCAGGGGGATATAATGGGTCCATTACGGGTGATGAGCATTGTATCGAAAAAGGCTGCTATGTGGTGGACAACCATTGTGTGCGTACTGTGCATGCTGAAATGAATGCGTTACTACAATGTGCTAAATACGGCACACCAACAAAAGGTGCAGATTTATATGTGACTCATTTCCCATGTCTCCCCTGTACAAAATCTATTATTCAAGCAGGCATTGAGCGTGTTTGTTATGCAACTGATTATAAAAATAATCCATATGCTCAAGAATTATTTGAAAAAGCAGGTGTGACAGTCGTCCATGTACCATTTGATGAACGGAAAATCGATTTTTTACGAGATGAAAAACTAGCCTTGTATACAGAGATGCTTCATGAACTTCGCGAGAACGGATTGCCAGCAGAAAAATTGCTTCCGTATGAACAGAAGGTGAGTGCACTATTTGGTATAAAGCTTTAAGGCATAAATGGATTTATATAGCTCTCGCTGTACTTGTCGCTTCCTTAGCTGCTCACAAGTCGGCATGGCTACTCGTATTAGTACTTCTTTTAGCCCTGTGGCTCATCTTAAAGGGTGAGTCACGTTTCTTAGTGATAATTGTGTTAATAGGTGGCTTATTATCGCATATTTTTTTTGTGACAATTCAATTAATAGCACCTACCCCACTGCCATCCTCTTTCCCTTTAACTTGGTCAAACGACTATAAAATAAGCGGCCAAAAGCTCCGTGGATTTGCTACAACTACAAATGGTCAAAAGTTATATGTAGTATATACATTTTCCTCAGAACAAGAAAAAGTTAATTATGAACATACATCTATAGCAGGAATGACGTATCTTGCGAAAGGTGAGTTTGTGACTCCTTCTCCATCAGTCCATGATTACGCCTTTTCTATGTCAACTTATTTAACGAGTAAGGGGGCAACTGGTATCGTTGAAATCACTAGTTGGACCTTTATGGAGAAGCGCAGTTCCCCCACCATATTTCTCGCTAAACTGAGACAACAGATGAAAAGACATATAGAAATGACATTTCCCCAAACACTAGTAGCGGAGGCTCAAGCCCTTCTCATTGGAGAGCAGGATCAAATGGATGATGAGCTACAACGAGCCTATCAAAAGCTAGGAATCACTCATTTATTTGCAATCTCTGGTTTACATGTAGCACTGATGTCATGGTTATTTTTTGAAGGCTTGCTACGCATACGTATTCGCAAAGAGATGGCGACTGTGGCCTTGCTCATTTTACTACCGATCTACGGGGTCATTGCGGGGGGTGCTCCGTCTGTATGGCGAGCAGTCTCAGTCGTAGAATTAATGATGTTGCTCCGTTATTTGAAATGGGAGCTGTCAATCGATGACGCACTTGCTATCAGCTTTACAGGGTTTGTTTTACTTGAACCGGGAGTAATCTTTCAAATTGGTTTCCAACTGTCCTATTTAGCAGCGGCTAGTCTAGTTTATTCTAGTTTTATTTTTACCCAGACTAGCAATTGGATATCCCGTTCTTTTTTCGTCACATTCGTCTGTCAGCTACTCGTCTATCCTTTATTACTTCATCATTTTTATGAACTTTCCATTTCCTCGTTTTTTGTCAATATTATCTTCGTTCCTTTGTTTTCCTTCGTTATTTTACCTTTTAATATGGTAGCGTTAGTTCTTACGTATATTTCCTTACCATTAGCAAACCTTTTATTTGCAGGCTACGAGCCTCTGCGAAATGGGCTAACGAATGTCATTTTTTCAATACAAGCACTGCCTTTTCAATTATGGTCACCAGGTAAACCATCCATCTGGCTTTGTTGTTTAGCGATGCTAAGCGTTCTCGCGTGTTTCTATTTCTTAGAAACAAAACGTTTTGGGCATGCGATTGTTGTTTTAGTCATCCCAGCGATCTGGATTCATGTTTACCCAATGCTTTATAGTGACACAAAGATAACGTTTTTAAATGTAGGGCAGGGTGATTGCATTGTGATTGAATTGCCATTTAGGGAGGCTGTATATGTCATTGATGCTGGTGGCCTTTTACGCTTTGAACAAGAGCAATGGAAGAAGCCAAATAAAGTTTACGAGGTGGGGAAACAAGTGGTAGTCCCATTTCTGAAAGGGAAAGGAATACGAACCATTGATATTTTTATTGTTTCGCATGCAGACGCTGATCATGTGGAAGGAGCCGAGGAGATTTTACAAGAGATTGGGATGAAAGAAATTCACGTTACACCTGGTTCGTTGGGACAGCCTATTATGAGAGATTTGTTAAGGGAAGCCCAAAAGCAAAACGTTCCTATAAAAGAAAAGATGAAGGGCACTTCATGGCAGAAAGGCGAGACTAGCTTTTCTTATTTATGGCCTCAGGATACCTATTACGAGGGTAATGATGACTCCCTTGTTTTATACATGCGTCAGAAGGCGTTTACAGCGTTATTTACAGGTGATTTAGAGAAATATGGCGAACAACAGCTTATGATGCATTATGGACCTCTAATAGCTAATATAACCCTTCTGAAGGCTGGTCATCATGGCAGTAAAACATCTAGTATCGAATCATTTGTAGAGCTCGTACAACCTCAATTCACCGTTTTCAGTGCTGGGCTTCAAAATCGTTATGGTCATCCACATGAAGAGGTAGTTGAGCGATTTGTCAATCGGAATTTAGCTACTTGGACAACGGGGGTGGATGGCACAATCGAAGTACGTATTCAGGGTAATCGTTGGACAGTCACAGCAAAAGAAAAAGACCTTGTCCAATGATCAAGGTCTTTTTCCTTCGTATTTAAGTCTGATTACTGTGATACGAACTCTACTATTGTCGCGATAATAAACATTAGTGTGAAAACGCCAAATGATACACCGAAACCAACACCTGAATCGATTGCATCGTTACGTCGACATTGTATGTTTTTTCCTTCAAATGGATTCATTGTTATCCCTCCAATTCTGTTATTTATTATAAGACAACATGTACATAAAAGCTATATCGAAAAGGAGAATTCCCCGGCTGGCAAGGAATCGACACAATTCGGTCAAACTCACTACAGGACACCTAAGATAGCTTGGTGATTGCTCGACAGAGCCGTAATCTTGGATTGGCTTACCAAATGAACGCCATATAAGTATGGCATCTATCAAGGTTGTAGCCTGCTCAATCCAGATAAAATCATGTATACTTATAGTATTGCTAGATGGAGGGAAAATTATGATTTCAACGGTTTGGAAAACAATAAAAAAAGGTGAGCTGGCACCAGTATATCTACTAGTTGGTGAAGAAAGCTATTTTATAGATGAAACCATTAAGCGTATAAAAGAAGCAATGGGACCAGAAGACGAGCTGGAAATGAGTACTTTTGATTTAGATGAAGTGCCTGTTGATGCTGTTATGGATGAAGCGGATACCATTCCCTTTTTCTCTGCGCAAAAGCTCATTATTGCCAAAAATGCTTCATTTTTAAAGGCGACAGAGAAAGGCAAAGAAAAGATTGACCATGATGTGAAACGACTGGAGACATGGTTGTCCAACCCTTCTGATTTTTCCGTAACCGTTTTTATTGCTCCATATGAAAAGTTAGATGAGCGTAAAAAAGTGACAAAAATGATGAAAGAGCATGCATTACTGGTCGAAGCAGAAACACCTAAAGAGCAGGATTTAGCTGTTTGGATTCAAAGTAATGTTAAGGCACAGGGCAATAGCATTACACAGGATGCGATCGAGCTTCTTGTGACGATGGTTGGGGCGAACATGCTTCAATTACAAATGGAAATAGACAAGCTTACCCTTTATCTTGGTGAAGGCGGAGAAATTACGGTATCGCTAGTGGAGGATTTAGTGGCAAAAACATTGGAGCAGGACGCCTTTAAAATGCTCAACGCCTATTTGGCCAATGATTCGGTCAGCGCTTTGTCGATTTATCATGATTTATTGCGACAAAAGCAAGAGCCGATTATGCTTGTTGGACTACTAGCATCCAATGTTCGCACGATGTCGAATGTTTTTTATTTATTGAAAAAAGGGTACCATCCGCAGCAAATCGCCAAAAATTTAAAAATACATCCGTATCGTGTCAAATTAATGACGGAGCAACGTAATCGTCCGTCAGAAGAAAGCTTACTGAGAGCATTATATCAACTAGCGGAGGTCGATTTACAGTTGAAATCAACAGGTGGTAATCGCGAACGATATTTGGAGCTCTTTTTACTTCGTCAACTTTAATACAAAAGCTGTCCAATAGCGGACAGCTTTTATGTTTTCGATAAAAATTAAAAAGACCAGCTACTCTTAATAGAGTATCTGATCCTTTAAACAATTACGCTTTTTTAGCAAGGCGAGACTTTTTACGAGCCGCCGCGTTTTTGTGGATAAGTCCTTTTGAAGCTGCTTTATCTAATGATTTGAAAGCTGCTTGTAAAAGTTCTTGTTTGTTTTCAGCATTGTCAGCAACAGCGTTTTCAGCTTTTTTCACTGTAGTACGCATAGCAGATTTAGCTTGAGAATTAGCAATGTTAGCTTTTTCGTTAACTTTTACGCGTTTAATCGCAGATTTAATGTTTGGCATATATTTCACCTCCTAAATTAGGTACGAGATGATATCTTCTCATTGATTTCTTGTGTCAATACAACAAAAATCATTTTAACAAACGCTTGGCTAAATTGCAATAGATAAATGCAAAGAATATTTACTTGACAGTTTGAACAAACTACTGCTTGAGGTGATTTGTATGCAAAATTTTAACTGGTATCGGACAGATTTAATCGATGAATCTGAAGAGGTAGTTGTCCATCAGACGAAAGAGCAAAAAGAAAAGCTTAAACAATC
This sequence comes from Lysinibacillus fusiformis, assembly GCF_003049525.1. Lineage (GTDB taxonomy): Bacteria > Bacillota > Bacilli > Bacillales_A > Planococcaceae > Lysinibacillus > Lysinibacillus fusiformis. The sequence goes on from NZ_PYWL01000003.1 coordinate 199,825, forward strand.
GAGTGGCGTTCAAATTGAGGACCGAACAGCCGGACGAGTGAAAATTACGGATGTGCTAGTGGATGGAGAGGGTGAGAAGCAAATTGGCAAAAAAGAAGGCCAATATATTACCCTTTCTGTTCCGACACTGACATTAGAAGATCAGGACGGATTTGTACAGTTGGAGCAAGAATTGCTAGAGAATTTTAAAAAATTACATGAATCGCTCTCCTGGCAAGAGGACGATAAAATTTTAATTATTGGTTTGGGTAATCGCACGATTACACCTGATGCGATTGGTCCGTATCTGATTGATCATTTGCATAGTTTAGATGTGATTGATGATAAATTTGTTATGTATGCCCCAGGTGTCACTGGACAAACGGGTTATGAAACGGGAGAGTTTGTAGCCGCAATTGCTGAGCGATTAAAGCCAAAATTAGTCATTGTCGTTGATGCGCTTGCGACAAGAGCTAGTAATCGACTTTGCAAAACCATTCAATTAACGAATACAGGTATACATCCAGGGTCAGGTGTAGGGAATCAAAGGCAAGAAATCTCCTATGAAATGCTTGGCATTCCTGTAACAGCCATTGGTATACCGACAGTGGTAGATGCGCCTGTTTTAATTGCTGATGCGGTAGAAGTTATGCTGCGATCAATAGCGGCTCGCGTAGCTGAACGTAGTAATCCTTCATCGAAGCTATCATTATCCTCATGGCAGCCAAATATCGACAAGGAGCTAGATATGTCATTGGTTGAACCTATTTTCGGGGAATGGGCAACATGGACGAGAGAGGAACGTCAGCAATTGTTTGAAGAAACTTTTGCAGCCTCACATAGACAATTGATGGTAACGCCTAAAGAAGCGGATTACTGGATTGATCGTTACGCAAATTTAGTCGCTTCAATGCTGATGAACTGGGCCAGTGATTTATAAAAATTAGCTAACATTATGCATAAATCAGGAAAAATTTTTACGTTCTAAATGACACCCCCCCTCCATACGATATGGGGAGGAGGGTGTGACTTTGCTAAAAAAACTACAATGGTCATTTGGTATATTATTGTTCTTTTTCGTATTACCTGTCATTGCTGGGCAACTTCCGTTCAACAAGCAAGCATCGACTCCGATTAAACAACCTGAAGATAAACAAGTCGTGTTTGCCGCTACTAATCTAGAAGAACAGAATGTACTTGAACAAACGAAAGAGCCCAAACCAGATTTAGATCCGTTTAAGGTGTTAGTATTATTTACGCATACGCATGAAGCATACGAACCGATGGTGAAAGCTGTGAGTGGTAAGGTAGCGACTTCTCATGAAACGGTCAACATTATGAGCTTGAAGGATAAGATTGTGAATCATTTTAATGTCAATGGTTTAAAGACGGATATTCTTGATGTAGATACTATGAAGGAATTACAAGCACAGGGGAAGGGCTATCATCAATCCTATGATGTGATAAGACCTTTTCTTAGTAAACATTTAGAAACCAATAATTATGATTTAATACTAGATTTACATCGTGATTCCTTAAAACATGATCTTACAACGATCTCATATAATGGGGAAAACTATGCGAAAATCGCTATCGTCGTTGGGGCAGAGCATGCTAATTACCGCTGGAACACAGCTTATGCAGAAAGTTTATCTTCCACATTGAATGCCATCGTTCCGAAAATATCAAAAGGTGTTATTTCCAAAAGTGGAGATGGTGTCGATGGGAGATATAATCAAGATTTAGCAAAGCAAATGATGATTATTGAAATCGGTGGGATTGGCAATACAGAAGAAGAGGTAAATCGAACGATTGCGGTAATCGGGAAAGCCATATCAAAGGCATTTGTTAATGATTCAAAAAAATAAACATAGTAGTCAAAAAGTGAGTCTCCTATAGGCTCGCTTTTTGATATTTTATTATAATAAAAATTTCCAGAAAAAAATCTAATTATTGGGCTTTCCATTGCTCAATTCTTGCCTTATAATTTTCAAGTTGGCTCACGATTTTATAATGAATGAAGGCATATGCTAACAGGGTGAAAGAGCTTTTGTAGTATCTACCATTTATGGTAATGCCTTTTTAGAAATACATATGTAGAGAATGAATTTTATAAGAGACTAGAAAAGTAATGACATTCAATATTTCTCTAAAACTTTTATCGTTTCTCAAACGTCAAACATATAAGTGAACAAACTAATCATTTGAGAGGGGATGGTTTTCAATCAAGGTTTCACAATACTTGACAATAGGTTTTATAGATTATTGAAGGAAGGAATAGTATGTCAGGCAAGTCATTAAATCATCGTTACATTCCTGGACTAGACGGGATTCGAGCATTAGCTGTATTAGCAGTTATTGCTTATCATTTTAACTTCAGTTGGGCTAGAGGTGGCTTTTTAGGAGTTGATATCTTTTTTGTGCTATCAGGCTATTTAATCACCTCTACCATGTTACCTTTAAAGGGCAACCAATTAACAGTCAGTCTAAAGAAATTTTGGATTGGACGATTTAGACGGTTACTACCGGCTGCCTACGTTATGATTATTACATCATTTGTTTGGGCAATGCTCTTTCATAAAGAGCTCCTTCATACATTACGTGGAGATGCACTGTCTTCTATTTTCTATTCAAGTAATTGGTGGTTCATTTTTCATAAACTTTCTTATTTTGATAGTTTCGGTTCTCCATCACCCTTAAAAAATTTATGGTCATTAGCCATTGAAGAACAATTTTATGTTATTTGGCCATTACTTTTAATGATAGGACTGTATGTTGTAAAAAAACAAAGTAAACTAGCAAAGATTGTTTTTATTGGAGCTATTTGCTCGGCCCTATTAATGGCAATACTTTACCAGCCAGGTGCTGATCCGAGTCGTGTATATTATGGAACGGACACACGCTGTTTTGAATTATTAATTGGCTGCTGGTTAGCGCTTATTTGGCCAATGAAAAGACTATCATCACAAAAATTATCAATAAACCATATGAAGAAATTAAATAGTATTAGCTTTATTTCGTTTACTATTTTTCTTGTCAGCATTATGTATGTGGATGAATTTCAAACATTCCTTTATAGAGGCGGAATGTTCCTATTTTGCTTGAATGCAGCCGTATTAATTGCTTGTGTTTGTCATCCAGTTAGTATTTTAGGAAGAATACTTGCGTGGAAACCACTATGTTGGATTGGCTCACGATCCTACGGTATTTATCTTTGGCACTACCCCGTCATGGTATTAGGCACACCTATTCATGAAATTGGAAACCCCTCCTATTGGCGAATTGCGCTTCAGTTAGTACTCATCGTGACGATTGCAGAATGCTCCTATCGCTTTATTGAAATGCCGATCCGTAAAGAAGGATTCTGGGCATATTATCGGAAATATTTCGTATTCAATAAAAAGAAATGGGGGAGCCTCACATTTTCAAGAAAAGTATCTACTGTCATGGCTCCACTTTTCCTTCTTGTATTTTTCACAGGGATTACAGGGGTCGTGGGAGAAGGCCAGCAAAGTTCAAAGGATTCGTATCCAACTGCCATTAAAATTAATGGTGATGAACCTACTGCTAATCCAATAAAAGAACCGGACAAAACAACTGACAATCCTTCACCTAGTAAGGAAGAAGAAGTTGATGTTCCAGATATAGAAACACCAAAGCCAGAAGAACACGAAACAAATGTTGTGCCTGAGAAAGAGGATGCTTATCAAAACATACTAGCAATTGGTGATTCTGTTATGATCGATATAGCAACGAGCTTACATAAGGTTTTTCCGAACATTACAATTGATGGGAAGATAGGTCGTCAAGTTTCACAAGCTGTCAAGCTAGCACCAAATTATGCGAGTTTTAATCAATCTAATAATGCGATAATAATCCAATTAGGGACAAATGGCTATTTTACGAATGACCAAATAGATACACTTCTTGCTGCATTTGCTCATGCAGATATTTATTTAGTAAATACACGTGTGCCTCGTTCATGGGAAGGGAAAGTGAATGCGTCTTTACTCCAAAAGTCAGAGGAACATGAAAATATTACACTCATTGACTGGCATGCGGCAGCCCTTAATCATCCAGAATACTTCGCTCCAGATGGTGTTCATTTAGAGAAAAAGGGTGTAGAAGTTTTAACAAATCTTATTCAACAATCCATCAACAAATAAATGAATAAAAAAGTCAGTATATACAGCTTTTGTCTGTGTAGCTGACTTTTTTTATTTCGTAGAATATAATGTTTTTTTCAATCAATTCTTATTGAGGAGTCCAATCCCACTGTATTTATATACTTAAAACTATGAAATTTAATTGCGGTAGCAAACATCCAAAGTATTGATATTATAGGCTTTCTAGTCTAGTTGCTGTTGTACTTTGAGTAGCGTTCATAGTATAATTCATTATAGTTTAATTAGGAGTGGAAAAGATGAACCGAGAAGCACGTTTAAAACGACAAGAGAATATACGGAATTTCTCTATTATTGCACATATTGACCACGGGAAATCAACGCTTGCAGACCGTCTTTTAGAGCAAACAAAATCATTAACATCCCGTGAAATGAAAGCACAGCTCCTCGACTCAATGGATTTAGAGCGTGAGCGAGGCATTACGATTAAATTAAATGCAGTTCAATTAAAGTACGAAGCAAAAAACGGTGAAGTATATACATTTCATTTAATCGACACACCAGGACATGTCGATTTCACATATGAGGTTTCCCGTAGTTTAGCTGCTTGTGAGGGCGCCATTTTAGTAGTGGATGCTGCACAAGGTATTGAAGCGCAAACACTGGCAAATGTTTATTTAGCTCTTGATAATGATCTAGAAATATTACCTGTTATTAATAAAATTGATTTACCAGCAGCAGATCCTGAACGCGTACGTCAAGAAGTGGAGGATGTCATCGGGTTAGATGCATCTGAAGCAGTATTAGCTTCTGCTAAGGCAGGAATTGGGATTGAGGATATTTTAGAGCAAATCGTTGAAAAGGTACCAGCACCAACAGGTGATCCAGATGCACCTCTACAAGCCTTAATCTTTGACTCAATTTATGATGCCTATAAAGGTGTTATCATCTCCATTCGTGTTATCAATGGAACTGTAAAGCCTGGAGATAAAATCCGCATGATGGCAACAGGAGCGGAATTCGAAGTTATTGAAGTTGGGGTACATACACCAAAAGTTGTGCCACAATCTGAATTAACGGTTGGGGATGTAGGCTATTTAACAGCATCTATTAAAAATGTAGGGGACACACGAGTAGGGGATACAGTAACCTATGCAAACCGTCCAGCTACTGAGCCACTAGCAGGGTACCGTCGCTTAAATCCAATGGTATACTGTGGTTTATACCCAATCGATACAGCCAAATACAATGATTTACGTGAAGCTTTAGAAAAATTAGAGTTAAATGACTCGGCTCTACAGTATGAGCCTGAGACATCTCAAGCACTTGGTTTTGGTTTCCGTTGTGGATTCTTAGGATTACTACATATGGAGATTATTCAGGAGCGAATTGAGCGTGAATTTAATATTGACCTAATTACAACTGCGCCTTCGGTAATTTACGAAGTCCATATGACAGATGGCTCTTCCATCAAAGTAGATAATCCTTCCTTTATGCCAGATCCACAAAAAATTGATCGTGTAGAGGAGCCCTATGTAAAAGCTACAATTATGGTGCCAAATGATTATGTAGGAGCGGTCATGGAGCTATGTCAAATGAAGCGCGGTAATTTCATGACAATGGATTATATTGATACAACTCGTGTAAGTATTATTTATGAAATGCCTTTATCAGAAATCGTGTACGATTTCTTTGATTATTTGAAATCAAATACAAAAGGCTATGCATCATTTGACTACGAATTAATCGGTTACAAGCAATCAAAATTAGTGAAAATGGATATTTTACTAAATGCTGAGCAAGTCGATGCACTAAGCTTTATCGTACACCGTGATTTTGCCTATGATCGTGGTAAAATTATCGTTGAAAAATTAAAAGAATTAATCCCACGTCAACAATTTGAAGTTCCAATTCAAGCAGCAGTTGGCCAAAAAATTGTGGCACGTTCAACAATTAAAGCTATCCGTAAAAACGTGTTAGCGAAATGTTACGGTGGGGATATCTCACGTAAACGCAAGCTTCTTGATAAACAAAAAGAAGGTAAAAAACGTATGAAACAAGTAGGTTCAGTCGAAGTCCCACAAGAGGCATTCATGGCTGTACTGAAGATGGATGATACGAAGTAAAGTTGATGTAACAGCGTTTATAGGGGTTTTAAACAATTGATTTTATATCAATTTGGTGGGGTTCCCCACCAATTCCCCACCATAAAAAAATAAGTTAGAAATTCTTTTCTTATATATCTTGAGCAAATGAGTCAAAGATGTTTGCGGCATCTCGGGCCATTTTTTCAGTGAGGTGGACATAGCGATCTTCTGTTACGGCAGCTCGACTATGTCCTAATCTTTTTTGTACTGTTTTAACAGGTGTACCGTTTTCGATTAAAGTTGTAGCATGTGTGTGGCGTAGGAAATGAAAGTTAAAACTAATATTTAACTTTTCGCTTATTTTTCTAGTATTATATTTAATTTCACTTGGCGTACAATGTTCGCCATTTTTCTTTTTTACATACATAATCATGTTCAGGATCCTGTAGATAAAACTCACCGTATTTTAAACGATTTTCTAATTGTGCTTTTTTAATACGTTTAAGCATTTCTGCGAGTGTATTACCAAATGGAATTGTTCGATAACCAGCCTTTGATTTTGGAGGTCTAGGTTGCCATTGTGCTTTCCCATTCTCATCTTTAATGGCAACTAATTGTTGTTCAACCTCCAATGTCATTTCTTCAAAGTTTATGTGTTTCCATTCGAGTCCACAAACTTCTCCTACCCGCAACCCACAATGTAACCCAATATGAAATGGTAAATAAAAAGGGTGTTCTTCATCTAAAGAACTATTAATAAGCCTTAGATTTTCTTTAGTTTGTATCTTTAATTCCTCACGAGTTGGTTTCCGTTTCTTATCTTTCATTAACTCAACATAATGCATGGGGTTTTCTTTAATGTATTTGTAGGGGTATACTGCATGATTCAATGCTTTGCTTAAGATACCTATGATTATACTTAATGTTTGCCGAGCGTAACCTTCACGTGTTTTTAAATTAATGAATTGTTGCAACACATGGGGAGTGAGTGATTTAACTTTATACTTTCCTAAGTGTGGAACGATATGATTTCTAATAGTTGATTCATAGTTATAGATCAAAAAACGATGACTCCAGCAGAATATGATGAGGCACTTCGAAATCGTGGAGATGAAAAATTGTCTGAATATCAAATCATAGAAACGTTTGAAAGTGAAGTAGATATGTATAGTCAATTTACGTACAACATTGATTATAAGCTTGGTGATCGAGTAAGTGTACGAAATGACGAGATACAACGCATTTTGCATCCACGTGTTATTTCAGCCACTTTAACAAGCAATAAGGAAGGAATAACGCTTAGTATTAACTTTGGTAGCAATATCCCAACTATCTACGAAAAGATAATAAAGAAGGTGAATAAGTAATGACGATATATAATGGTATTTTTAACAGTGTCAACGGTGATCGTAAATACAATGCATGGTGGTTCGCCAAATATTTTGCTACCTTTATAGGTAATGGTGTTTTTCCGAATCCATCCTCGAACCTTCAAGTAGCTGCATATCAGAATATGAAAGTAGTCGTTAAACCAGGAAGTGGCTGGATTGACGGCTATTTTATTTTTAGTGATGGAGATCATGTGTTGTCATTAGATGTTGCGGATGGTGTTTTAAAGCGTATTGATCGAGTTGTTATGCGCCTAAATCATTTAACTCGAAAGATAGAAATCGTAGTCAAAAAAGGTACATTTGCAAGTAGTCCAGCAGCTCCTACATTACAACGCGATGCTGACGCTTATGAGCTAGCCCTTGCTGATGTTTTGATTAATAATGGTGCTACTCAAATTACACAAGCTAATATTACCGATCAAAGGTTAAATAGCACTCTGTGCGGAATCGTACATGGCACAGTAAATCAAGTTGATACAACTACAATTTTCAATCAATATCAAGCTTGGTTTAACGACATTAAAGGCAGTGTTGCAGGAGAACTTGTTGCTTTTCAGGAGATACAAGAACAAGAATTTTTAACTTGGTTTGAATCCATTAAGGATATTTTAGATGGAGATGTTGCTGCTAACTTAGCAGCTAGGGTAGCCAATTTAGAACAAATAGTTAACCCACATATAGCTGATTTAGTTAAACATAATAACTACGGAATTGCTACTGGTACAAATACATTAGTTGTCACGTTAACGCTTGCACCGACTACTTTAACAGAAGGTTTCACCTTACGATTTAAAAATACAATAGCAAATACAGGCGCAACCACTTTGAATGTTAACGGTCTAGGTGCCAAACCCCTCAGAAAAAATGGTGGTATTGCATTAAGTGCCGGAAATTTAAAAGCTGGTGGAATATACTCTGTCACTTATGATGGAGCATCTTTTCTCTTAGCGGATGAAGGGGGGGGAGTATGGAACAGTTACAGCAAACGATGTACGACAAGGCAAGACGTTTGGTTCACCTGATGGAGTGAAGTCAGGTACATTGAATTTATCTCAATTGATTCCTGGAAACATTAAAAATGGTGTAACTATTGATGGTGTAACAAGTAATCTTATTGGTTCACCAACGCCTAGTGTTGGTGATGCGGCTGTTGTAGCATCAGTAGGGTATACAGTGCAATACACGAGCGATTTTAAAAAAATCAAAGAAATTATATGTAATTTCAGTGGCAGAGTCAGAATTACATTTGATCTGTATGGCTCAGGAACTGGAAAAGGTTATGAACATGTCTATGGTCAAATATATATCAATGGCGTACCAAAAGGTATTATAAGAGACAATAATAGTAGTTCAGGTACTTTCTATTCAGAGGATTTTGATATAAATAATGGTGATCGAGTGCAATTATACGCCCGTGGGAGAACAAATCCAGATACGTGGGCAACTAGTGATGTACTTGCTATCTGTTTCGCTTCCAATCCGTTAGGTACAGTCGTGCAAATATAACAAGAAAAAGGAGTGAATAAGATGTTTTATTTAGAATACGATGATGATACAAAGTTAGTGATTAAAATTCACGAAACAGTGCCAGAGTCGGTGGTTGAAGGTCATTCCATTGCTAAGAGTGATAGTTTCGATATCGGTATGGAACTTGAATTTATTATTACTGTTGATAGAGTAGACCAAGATGGAAACGTTACTGCATCATTTACAACAAAGCAGATTGTACCAGCTTATCAATTATTGAAGAAAATTGATGAATTAGAAAAAGAGAATCAAGCACTAAAAGGTAGTGTAGCTGATCTGTGGGAAACAATTTTAGTATCAGGAGGTAATGCATAATGGAGACTGTATTCACACCTAAATTACGAGGGTACTTATTCTTAATTGATATGCATCGGATAACGATTGTAGATGTACCTGAACCATATAAACAAGCAATTTTAGATGAACAGTAAACAAGTAGACGCAGCATAAGCTAGCGCTCTTTTTATTGTATAAAACTTTGAGAGTTTTTTGAGAGATACCTTTGCTATATTAACTGATGGGGAAATGAGTTTATAGAAATTATCGTTGACGGATCGCCGTATGCGATGAAAGTCGCTCGTACGGTGAAGGCTCGTTATAAAGCCATAGGGTATAAGACGAGAATAGCAATCAAGCACCAAAAGCAAATAATGTAACTATTAGCGGAAAAGCAAAAGTAGGACAGACGTTAACTGGAGACTACACGTATTCAGACAATGAAAATGACTCAGAAGGTACATCTACATTTAGATGGTATCGGGCTGACGCTGGTGGTTCAAATAAAACAATTATTATTGGCGCAACATCAAAAGCATATCAATTAGTAGCAGCGGATGAGGGGAAATTTATTTTCTTTGAAGTAACTCCAATTGCTAATGAAGGTGAATCAGTAGGGGCACCGATATTGAGTTTAGCAACATCTAGCGTAGAACCGGAAATACTAACACCATCTACGTATACAGTGATGACTAATGTAACAGGTGCTATACCTCATGTTAGAATAAACACATATGATGTAAATTATGAACAAGCCATAACAGAGGTAATTTTGCAACGAGAAAGTGATACTCCAGTAAGTTACAAAGTAGCTAACGGAGATTTTACAGTTCAAAATAGCAATATAGCTCTTTTTGTACACGGAACATATTCTATTACTGGCAAGTATATCTGGACAATAAAAGCAACTGGATATACAGATGCTACGGTATCAGTTGATGTAAATTAATAATTTGTTTTACCTCGCCTATTTCGGGCGAGGTCTTTCTTGTATATCTATTTTAAATTATGGAGTAACAAATTAAACGTAGCATTAAGCTAGCGTTATTTTTTATGCCTTCCACAGATTGTGGAGGGCTTTTATTATGCAAATAAGGAAGTGGTCAAATGGAAAAATGGGTTGCTGCAGTAAGTGGAGCAATTGGCACAATCGTTTCATATTCAGTGGATGGTCTAGGAATGGCTGTTACTGTTTTGATTGGCTTTATGGCTATTGATTACCTTACAGGAATTATGGGCGGTATTGTTAATCAAAACTTAAACAGTCGTACAGGCTTCAACGGTATCATTCGAAAGATTTATTATTTAATGTTGGTCGGTTCCGTTTATTTATTATCCGTTGTGATACCTGGCATTGAGTATGCAGGGGATGGGGCAGCCATTGCATTTAGTGTACTTGAGTTTATAACTATTACAGAGAATGGTACAAAAATGGCTTACCAATGCCTGACTTCATTAAAAATATTTTAGCAATCGTGAAGGATAAAACAGGAGAGGGTGAAGTTAAATGACAAGCATTACAACAACCTGCCGAGATATTTCTGAACTATTACCAGTTGCACAAACAGCCTGTCGATTGTTATTCCATGAGTGCTTTAAGGCAGGCATTAAGAACGTCTTTATTACTGAAATATATCGCTCACAAGAACGACAGAAGTACGTTTTTGCACAGGGAAGAACTCGACCAGGGCAGATTGTTACTTGGACACTAGACAGCAACCATAAGTCTCGATTAGCTTGGGATATTGCTGTTGGTCCTCCACAGTCTTTATATGATGTAGCAACCCTAAGCCGAGTAGGAGCTATTGCACGTAAGCTAGACATTGAATGGGGTGGGGATTGGACAGGTAATATTGATCGTCCTCATTTCGAGGTCAAGCCAAATTGGATTATGCCAAAGGGGTACAAAATTGAAGGACAAGTGATTATTCCAACCAATAGCAAATACCAAGTTCAGTTAACTGTGGAAGGCAATACAACTAAACCAATTGCAAAGGATGATGATAAAATGTTATTCACTAATGACACAACTAAAGCAGCTGTACGTGATTACATTAAACAATCAGTGGATAAAAAGAAAATCGATAAGTCGTGGCTTGATAAATTCGATCAAGGTACGATGACAAGTGGTGATTTTGAAGGTTTGAAAATCATTATTGCTCAGCGTATTAATGAAAAGTATTAACCTATATTTGTTATATGAAGAAATATATATTGAAATATGTAATAAAATGAATAATAATTAAGTCGATTATATTATTTTTTAAATAGGATAATTAATCTATTAATATCACTTTGGAGGATTACTATGAAAAAGATTTTAATAATAGTATCAGCAGCTATAGCTATACTATTTAGTTTCTCACTTCTAGATATCGAGGGAAACAAAGCTAAAGCAGCTACTGTTGGAGAGCAATTAAAAGAACCTGAGTCCGGCTGGCAGAGATTTGATGACACACATTCTGCAATTAAATATACCAATTTTCCACATTTGGGTTACAAAGTAACTCAAGCGTACAAAGGAACTACAAGCTTTAACGCGAACTACTCAACTCATGGAGAGGTACGATTTAAATTTAAAGGTAAAAACCTTAGAATTATTACACCTACAGGGGCGCCAGACTATAGAGCAAGTAGTGTGGACATTACTATAGATGGGATTACAGAATCTTTCTCGATGGTATTAAACAACCAATACATGAACCTATCATACGAGAAATTAGGTTTAGATGACAAAGTTCATGAAGTAGTTATTGATAATTTCAAAGGAGGAAGAAGTGGATGGTCTTTATTCGGTTTGGATGCTATAGACATTGATACTGATGGTACACTTATTCATCCAGATTTGGAATTAGCTGAATCTCTAAAGCTAAACAAAGAAACACTTGAATTAACAACAGGTTCTAGTGAAACCTTAGTAGCAACTGTTACGCCTGATAGTGCTGGATTAATTTGGACAAGTAGCGATCCTGAGATTGCTTCTGTTGATAGTAATGGGAATGTAATTGGGAAAAAAGTTGGTAAAGTAACAATTACTGTGGCGACTACAGATGGAAGTAACTTAACAGCAACAGCCGAGGTTACTGTAAAAGAAGATGGAACAGGAGAAATTGGCACTAGAGCAATTTTAAGACTTACTATGACAAATAAAGATATTCATGAGTATGATTTATCTTTATCAGAAATTGATCAGTTTATGAATTGGTTAGATGGTCGTGAAGTTGGACAAGGGAAACCGTACTATAAATTTAAATTAAATGTAACGACTGGAAATATTATTTCAAGAACAGAGTATATTATGTATGACAAAATTGTTAGCTTTACTGTTGATAATTATAAGTAATATAGTATTTTGCAGTTAGTCTTTTATAGAATTTAATTTGGATATGGTTTATTCAAACACATAACAGGTGCTCATTATTAATTGAGTGCCTGTTTTTTTATTTCCACAAATTAATGCTTGTCAAAACAGAAAAGTTTGTTCTAAAATAATGCAAACGAATGTTCTTATCGAGAGGATGGATTTGTATGTTGAATCCTGAACAACGGCGACTATTTCATAAATTTTTAATTCTAGAAATGGCAGTTCAATCATTGCAATGTGATTTCTCAGTAATTGAAAATTTGAAAATGAGTAAAGTTTATTTACCAATCCTTGATAAGTTACTAAAAGACATAACACATGATTATTACGATTCAAAAAGGTTATTGGCGAGTAGAACGCAAAGCGAGTGTAGATGAGATTGTAGGAAACTTAGGTAAGGACGAGCGTATACGCTTTGAAAACGAATTTATTCGAGCGCAGAATATGCCATTCACAATCCTTCTTGAAGATCCAGAAGGCTACCAAAAAATAATAAATGGAAACTACAGAAGTAAATACGACCCACTTGCATTACTTGGCTCGTTACGGCTTTGAAATTGTCTACTTAGATAATAAGTTTAGTGGGAATTTTATTTACTACCATTTTTATCATCAAATGAAGAACTACCTAAAGAGAGGGGCATTTTGACCATCGTTAATATACGAAATGACTGTAATAGTAAGTGTATTTTCTATTATTACAGTCATTGTTATAGTATGTCTATTATTCGTGAAATTCATAACTAAATTAGAAAAAAATAGAAAAACAGTTTATGAGAGAAATTGAACAAACACAAAATAAAAAAAATATGCCCTTATAAACATGTATCAATGAAATCTTTGCCTAATGGTGTTATTCCAACTGAACCTTTTTGAATATACGGTTGGACATCATCAAAACTTATACTTAGATCTTTTAGAATTCCGATAAAATCTGCATCATGTTCATTAGTTTTAATTGATTCTGATATATCAGTGTATAGCTTATGATCTTCATATCTTTTATATAATTTATTATCATACAAATGCTTTGAGGAGTCTATAGAGATTAAACCTAATCTTTGTAAATTAATTAGCGAACTAGCAATTGCGTCTGTATCACATTCGAGATTAGGTAAAAATACATGTTTATGAAGTATTTTGTGTCCTTCAGAACCATAATTTATACCATAATTTACAATTGGAAAAGCACCGTTTGAACCTTTTGTATCATTTGGATTTTGAAAAACTTTTATGTTTTGAGCATCAAATGGTGAAAGTTGTTTTATTATTTCTACAAACGCAGGATGAGTACTTTGAGACTTTCTAATATCGATTGAAGAAGCAATCAAATTTGCAAACATTTCTCGTAGTTCTTCAGAATCGATATAATACTTAGAAGCTTCTATCACAGGGCCTATAATATGTAGTTCTGGCTCTTTGATATATTCATCTGGAATTTCTTGTGTTTTATCTTCTACTTTTTGTATATAACTTTGAAGATTTTTTTGTTGACGTATTTCTTGTTTTTTTGTCCAAAGAGAAACATGATTTCCAATTGTTAAACTCCAAAGGTCAGTTAGAGTATTACCAACTGCTTGTGCTGGAGCACTTGCAGCTTCATCAATAAATTTAGGTATTATATTTATTTCCATTATTTATCCACCTTTCCAAATATATTATAGGAGATTGTAACTATAGAAACAATACAAAATCATCCCATTTTAATTTCATGTTCTATTTTTAAACTAGGGTTTTGGAAAACAGTTGCTTGTGGGCAGATAAATTCTTAAAGTAAAAAATGATTTAATTGGAATTAATTTGAAATATGTTAAAAGATTGAACTAAAGGTAGGTGCTGCACATGCCTACGTTATCGCGTAGTGATATACAGACAATTGAACGATATTGGATTGAACTGGAGCAAAATAGGAAGAAACTAAAATATCGTGAATGGGAACTGTTGCATCCACATAATGAAGGTGGCGAAATGGTTGGAGGTCGTAGTAATGCGATTTCTGACACGACAGCCAAGAAGGCAATGCTTCTAGCCAATGATGACTACTACCAAAACCTAAAACGTATCATTAAGACTGTGGAAGACCTATACAACGAGTTAGACGAGGGATATGCGTACCATTGTAGATTTGCGTTACTGGGATACGGATGGCTGTTACGAGTGGGAAGACATAGTCGATAAGCTGTATATCTCACGTCATAAGGTGCTAAGGAAACGTAACATTCTGATTGATAAAACAGCGGAAAGAATTGGATGGGTATAAAAGTGAACTTCTTAACACTAGGGAAGTTCGCAAAAATCTGTAGTAAATTGATATTGTGATAGTTTTTCAAATATAGTTATTAATCGCGAAATCCTCCTTTAGGCATGGGACCATACTTTTTTTTGTATGGTCTTATGTTATCATTTACAATGAGGAAAGGAGGAGAATAGCAATGTTTGAATTATTTAGGAAAAAGAAAATGAGTTTAAATCGAGGTTTGTATGACGTTAAATTTATTTTAAAAAAATATAAAACAGAAGAAAAAATGAAAAAATTAAGTAAAGAACAATTAGAAAAAATAATTAGCACCCTAGAAATAGAATTACATTTTCAAAACAATAGAAGAGGCGCCATTTTAACATTCATAGGTTCAATTTTAGTTGTAATGTTTTTTATGATACCAATTATGACTAACAGTATTGGAAGTGGTTATTTCCAAAACTTTAACGGCGACATGTATCAATTAGAAAGTGTGGAGTTGGAACTGTTGTGGAATGAAGAAAGACAATATAATGACAATGTAATGGGTACATTCAAGCAATATAATGGCAGTCAAAAAGAAATTTTTGCTCTCAAAATGGGTTTATTTATATATGTAGGAATTTGTTTAGTTTATTTCTCTTCGTTATTTTACATAAACAGAATTTACAAACTTTACAATCAAGCAAGATATATACATTCATTAAAAATCATTTAATACGAGACTACTAAATTGGTAGTCTTTTTTTTATGATGACAATCTGTTCCATTTATCCTATGATTTAGGTAGATGGGAGGTGTTATTGATGCTTATTAATTTGATTTTAAAATTTAGTGAGAATTTTACGTTTACTGAATTCGATGACAGTAAAAATTTCTCACTATATAAAAGCCTTGAAACTGATCATATTCCAAGAAAAAATGATTATGTTTATGATTCTGGATTTAGGAAAGACTTTTTAGTTACAAGTGTAGTTTGGAATTTCGAAAATGAACAATGTAATATTTATTTAGATCGCTCTAGCGTTGGTAATTTTGAAGAAATAAAAATCCAAGCGACAGACGCAGGGTGGAAAGCAATTAAAGGTCACATCTAACCAGGTGTGACCTTTTAACCGGAGGGAATAAATGGAGCAAAATAAAAGGTATTATAAAATTTATAACTATAAAGAAATTCATTCAGAATTTAAATCTCATTTACAGGGTAAAAATATCAAAGAAGATACAACTGTAAAGGATTATATTAAAGGTAATATGAACAAATACTCTTATAATGAATTGGAAATTATGAGTGAAAGCACCTTAAAATATAAAGATCGAGTTACCTTCGATGCTACTATTGGAATTGCTGCATTAACAGCTATTTTTACTCTATTCGCGATTCTAGTAGCTGTTTTTTCAAAGACTATAGAGTATGATTCACCGATAATTATTATAATCTTATGTATATATGTATATATGTATATATGTATTAATGATTTTGTGGATTGTTACTTATTCTTTTAATAAATATACTCAAATTATAAGAACAGCAAATTTATTGGATATTGCTATTAGATTAAGAAAGAATAAAATTTAAATCTCCTTAAATACATAATTCAGTCTATACTCCAAAAAGTGTAGGCTTTTTATTATGCATAGGAAGATAGCTTGTACGTGTATGTTGGAAACAAGTAGTTACCTTCTTCAAACAATTGAAGGATATGTAGTTTTAACTCGAGTGGATGTTTGCTTCGACCCATAAAAAATACTCCCCTTAGATAAACAGATTTTATTTTTTCATCTGTCTACCTAATAGGGAGCATATCATAGTGAGTACCTGGTCATTTTTTGTTTAATATTCTCTTACTTCAAATGAAGCGATTTTATCATGAACAATATATTCCGTTACTTTTTTATAAGGTGAAATTGTTTTAGTAAATTTGAATGTTGATGTACCTTGTGCACTTTCAAACCAATTTAAATAATTGTTTAAAACTGTATTTGTAACATCATATTCTTTTGTTATACCGTTTACTAATGTAATGCTTAAAATAGCATTTGAAAATTCATTGTTTGGTTTCTTAACAATTACTGTACTAGTGGCTGCAATATCAGTACCTTCAATTTTGGCAGTAATTATTGCTTCACCTTCGTGAAGTGCCGTGACGTTACCATCCTGATCTACAGTAGCAATTGATTCATCACTTGATGACCATATTACTTTTGTAGTATCAGGTGTAGTTGTTGCTATTAGCTTATCTTGGCTACCTTCAAGTAATTCTAGCCTATTTTTGTCTAAAGTTATGGATTCAATATTCGGAACATCATTTTCTGATATTAATAATCCGTCCACATCAATAGCATCTAGAGCAAAAGTATCGTTGTTTACATTATTTGTTATGTTTATCTCTACTTTGTGTTTACCATAAGGTAAATCTACTTTTTTATAGTATATAGACTGACTTTTTATACCATAACCTTTTGCCGTAGCTGCTTCAGAAACACCGTCAATAGTAATTGTGAAATCCGCCCTATTATAAGCAATGTAATCTAATAACATAAATTTAGTTCCCACAAAATAGAAGGTTAAACTCATATCTTTATTATAACCTTGTACTCGACTTTTTTTGTACAAGTCTTCGTGCGAAAATCGATACATGTTTGTATAATTTATTAATGGGTTTGAATCATCATATCGCTTCCATCCTTTTTCAGGTTTAAGCAACTGATCACCGATTACCGCACTGTTTTCAGGTGTATTATTTAAATTAGTTACCCCTTCTTCATAATCTACTACTTCTGCTGCCGATGCACTTTCAACACTAATACTAACTAGTACAAAAAACGTTAATGCTAGATAAATAAAACCATTTTTCAATAACTTACTCACTTATGTATCCTCCTTTAAGATTATTTAAGGCAATTACTTAAAAAAACCTATAAAAACAACTTTAAACAATGAAGGACTTATTTACCATAATAAAAATTTGTTATTTTTGATAATAAAAAAAGCCCCTCATTTGAATGACTAATTTTTGAAAATAATATTATTTTAATGCTTCGTCCATTGAATTTTTAAACTTCTCAAATTCAGCATCTTTCATATCACCATTCATTTGTATTAAAAACAGCCCTTTTGCATGTGTGTGGTGAGTAAAGTAAAGGAGACTCTTTACCTAATTCATCATAATATGATTTTGCTTTTTCTAATCCTTTTTTATCTTTGAAGGAATAAAGATTATTATTTCACAGGGCAAATAATATAAAGACCAAAACAGCTTAAACGTGCTATTTTGGTCTCATTGATTTATCTTTATATTGTAATAGTTAATAATAGCTATTAACTTATTTCATTAATAATGCTTTTTATCCAATTAGAAATTAACATATCACTCTCTTCAAAAGTCAAATCACTCTTTATTTTTAAATAATGTAAATCTTTTCTTAACACCGGTAACTTTTCTCTTAACGGATAATTGTTTTCAGATTCTTCATCGATAAAAACTAATTTTTGACCGCCATCTAAAGTTTTATATACTCTACCTGTATACTCAAGGTCATCAATATAGACATAAGCATGCCCTCTAGCTCGGGGATTTAAGTAAATATGATTCCCTTTTAGTTTAGAGAGTGAATACATAAAAGCTTCTAATCTTGTTTTATTAATATAAAATTTATGTCCATAGTAGAGTTGTTTGTGTTTCTTTGGATTGATATCAAATGTCTCGTATCGAACACAAATATCAGTTTCTTTAGGTTGTTTCTTATAGGTCCAATGAGAAAATGGTAATAACCGTTCTTTTACTAAATAATCAATATTACTATGGTCTAAATCACAACCATAACTTAAAATAAAAACTTCATTTAATTCATTCAATTTGGAGTTCCCCAATTTGGTAAACTTCTATGTCTCAAGAGTATTTGTTCATGATGGTCTACAAAATTGTCATATTTAAGATGGTAATGCCAATTAGTAACTGCCTTATTTTGTTCAAGGCCTACATGTCCTCTTATGATAGAATTACCATTTTTTCCGTAAATTTCAAAAACATGTTCCCCTTGTCTGATTCCATTTGCCCCAGAACCTTCTGGTCCTACAAATTTAGAATAGCCATGTTTATCAATTTCTTTTTCAGCTGCTGCTATCCATTTATCCTGTACTTTATCTTTTACTTCATCACCAATCTCTTTTTTTATTTTATCACCCATTTTCTTTTTAAGTGCATCTTTTATTAATACTCTGATTAATACATTTGCTACACGTGGTTGAATGTTATCATTGTTACTTACATTCTGTGAAACAGCAAAAGCATGTAAAGTTATTGATGGATAATTAATATCATAAAAATATTTTAGTAATGCAATATTTTGATCTTCAAGACCATATGAATTAAGAACATTAACATCAGCATTTTCAAGAAATAAACTGCTATGTTCAGAAATAATATCTAAACTTAGTTGTATATCATCTTCTGTTAAATTTGTTTCTTGTCTAATTAAATCTAACTCATTTTGAGTGTTAGCGGAACTAGTTAAAGGTAAAGTTAACTGAAGCATTAATGTAAATATTATTAAGATTGATAATTTGTTAAGTATTTTTTTCATTTTCGACTCCTTATTTTTTAATTATTTAGTATTCCGGAATATCAACTTGATTTTACCATATATTACAACATCATCAAATAAAAACCTTAAAATGAGATAATTCCTAATATTAAAACTATTTAATGAAGATGACTTGATCTAACCGGGACGCCTGCAAGCATGGTAACAACTTTATCTGTTAATGAAATGGGACTACTCGATACTATTAAGTATTTGTTTTTAGGTGATGTGGACAGAAATAATAGCGATTTAAAAATGATTTCTACAATTCGTATCACAATGGGATATTATGTTTTCGAGTACTGTTATGATAATGTCTTTAAAATAACTCCAACAAAGTGCAGGCTCGCTTCAATTAGTAATTATTCTTAAGTTAATGTGTTGCTTTAATTGAATAATTTATAAAAGACCACTTCGCTAGGGTGCAGTTCATGATGGGTGGTCTTAAATTTTCCCCATCATATCTCCACCAGTCGTAGAAAATAAAGCTCGATAAATCAAAATATCCATGATTAAAATTAAATAAAAAAACAACCGACAAACCCTTACATATCATAGGATTGTCGGCTCTATAGAAGTATAAAAAGATACGCCTGAATATAGCATTTCTATAGGAAGCATTCATGGCTGTACTGAAGATGGATGACACGAATTAATATTGATATAGCAGCGTTGGATAAAACAAGTGCTTTTATATCAGTAAGGTGGGTTTACCACTATAAAATATTTAAGCAATTCTTATAGAGCTTGAGTGAATGAGTCAGAGATGTATGTAAAATCTTTGTCCACTTTCTTACTGAGGTGGACAGCAATCTGTTATGGTAGCTTGCTATGTCAATGTCTGTTGCTATTAGTAGGTTCCTTTGACTGATTAATAAAAATTAATTACTAATGTAAAAAAAGACCACTTCAAATGAGCGGTCTAAATAGATAAACGTTAAATAGTCTTAGATTATAATGAAGTGGACTTACCTTTTTTCTCATTCATAATAAGGTCTTCTTTATCTGGGTGAGGGAGTTCATTACCCTTACCCCTATTAGGTTCTTTAATTTTTCCTAGGTCTGCTCCACTAGAAAATGATTGTTTTGTTGGCTCATCTGTTGCAAATTCTGTATTTTTTTTATCTCTTTTCATTTTTGACACCTCCTACAGATATTATTTAACTGATCCGATTAAATATCCCTCGTTTATTTCAATTTAATCGATAAATATTTAAAATGACCTCCCTTTGGTGGTCATTTGATTACTTTTTTCTGAAAATACTTTCATTATGTGCTATAAAACAAATTACGAAAAAAAACGCACATAGCCAATAATTTTCTTGAAAATCCATATCAAACTTTTAATAACAAAATAGAAAAAAATAATGTTAACTATAAAACCCATACCTAAAAAACTGAAACCCTTATTAGCATATATATGTAACCAATCAAATGGAAATCCGTAGATACCTATTAAATTTTCCAAATTATCATTATAATTTTCCCTTTTTCCAATAATAAAAGGCAAACAAATAACTAAAATAATACTTAAAAATATGATCCATAAATTCGGCTTTTTGTCATTATTCACTTTCATTCTCCTCATGATGTTATATCTGTATTTAAAAAAACTAAAAAACTGACTTTATTCGCAAATATGTTGTTGGTAATACTGCATTGGCATTAACAAAAGCTAGGGAACTCATTTTTAAGAATTTAACATAAATTGGAAATGTGAATTATTCTGTTTCCCGTTGGAACGCTACTATTTATTTTAAAATAGAAAATTTTGTAAAAAAACTAAGGCTATAAAGTATTTATTAACTCAGTTTATTATTCCAATGGGTAAATTTAGTTCATAGTTGATTTGTTGACAGCCTTGTTAAGCCGTCAGTAAATCCTATAAAGTGCTACTCAATCTGTACTTTCTATTGATGTTTAACTTACAAAATTTGTAATTCGCTTTATTACAAACATAATTTCATGCGTCGAAGTAATTTTGCAAATGTATTATCGAATGAGTTTTGGAGGTTTAGATTTCTAAAATTTAATGAAACACCATTTATGAAAATTATCAGCTATTTGTAAAGGATGCTTCGAATATGAAAAGGCGGTTAGCATGGTCTAAATGGTTAAAGAATATACTAGATGTAATGTAAAGGGTAGAAAAGGGGATGGGGATTATTGGATTATTAAATATTATTATGAGCGCTTTTGGGATTACTATGATAACTTTATTTCTTTTTCTTTGGTCACTTGATGAAGACAAATGGAGTTTAATGGGTATTTCCTCTTACATAATTCCTGCCATATTAATTTATTTTGTTGTTTTTGTGTATGTGTAGAAATTAGATAATTCTAGCAGTGAACTTCATGTATAGTAAATGAATATGAATACTTTTTATCAGGAGGTCACAGAAGGTCGAAAAATCTATGGACAAGTATACTTATACAAAGATAAAATATTCATTTTCTTTATGTAGAAAATTCAAAAGTAGTAATCCTAGCGCTAGAGTGATTGCTTCAAAATTTATTACTAGTATGGAAGTGAAGATGAATGGCATTCATAAAAGATAGATCATTTAGTGCCTCGAAAACAAGTATGGAGTTTAAGATAGTGGAAACGGGTTCTGTTTCTAGTACAATTAATATTAGTTTTAATTGTGGTAATAATCATTTGGGTTATACATTTTTCGTTTTACGAAGTGACCTGATGATGTTACATACGTTAATTCTAAGAAATTGGGATGAATTTTTAGAAGCAGGAGTATGGGATTCAACGGATCCTTCCTTTTCGTTGTCTATCTCGGCAAACAAAAGTGAGTTGATTGAAGAACAAATTTACCAATTCCAATGTTGGATAGATGCTGGTGAATATATGTCAAGTCGATCTACTCGTTCTGGGATTGGAATTACCATTTATCAAGATCGAAAAACGATTGAAGATTTTGCATTACAGATAAAGCATGAACTAAATTAGGTTATTATATGTGATTGATTTAACGCATGTGCCTGCAGATGGGCAGATCATGGAATTTCCTAGATATGCAGAAGATTTACTTAAAAATTCGCTGGAACAGTTCCAGCATACGCAAAACCTGAATACAACCCCTAAGCTCCATTTGCTTCTGCGTGAATTACTCGATACCATTTTTGAAAGAAAGAGTATTGATAACAGTTTTGTGACGAACGATCAAGCAATTCAACAGGCTGTTCCATATATCAAACAACATTTTGCAGCACCGCTAACGCGTTCTTTTATGGCTGATATGACTGGTTTTAACGAAAGCTATTTCTCATCGCTGTTTAAGAAGGAAACAGGGTGGAGCTTTGCTGAGTATGTGAATCAAATTCGGGTAGACCAAGCAAAGCTTCTACTACTAGGAGCAAATGACAAATTGCAGGATATTGCGTTGAAAACAGGATTCGCTGACGGTTCATATTTGGGGAAAACCTTTACTAAATATGTTCATCTTTCACCTAGTAGTTTTCGTAAGAGGAGGCATTCTCATCGTATAGTTAGTATACAATTTCATGGGGCATTGGTAGCATTGGGCATTCAACCCCTTGCTACTACACGGAAGTTGCTTCAATCTTCTAAGCTATTGCATAAACGATTACCGACCATTGTGGAAATAGAGTCCTTTGATCTACTCGAAGAGATACGCCAGCTCGAACCAGAGTTAATTGTGGCACCAACTTATTTTTATAACTATCCTGATATAATGAAAACACTCGAACAAATTGCCCCTGTTTTAACAATTCCTTGGGGGCAGTTGGACAAGCTGGAAGAGGTAAGACTGCTTGGAACACTACAAGGGCGTACACAACAGGCTGAAGAGTGGATTAATAATATATTCTTTTTATTCCAACATGCCGAGGAAACTGGTGATGGTGCTGTAGAATGTGCCGTCTTAATAGAAGAAAAGAAAATTGATGAGATTTTTGGCTGGCATAATATGAGTGGCATTAAGGAAAATACGGTTTATGTTATCAATGGAACAGCTCAGTATGCATCAAAAGGAATGTCTATCTATATGGAGGGGGTACCTTCTCATGCAAATGAACCCGAGAATGGCATAAACCCTGCTTTTGCCATAGCAAAAATTATTGATAGCATTCCAAGCTTTATTGATTCAACAGCGAATAAAGGTAATGTATTATGTACCGTCGTTCAAGTTGATATCGGAGAGAAAGCATTTGGTGTCAACGCAAGTAAGGGTACATTACGATTGACTATCCGAGCTCTATATGAGGAAGAAATGGGTAAACTTCAGCATAAATTGGAAAATGTAGCACAAGCAGAAGCAGAAAAATATGGGCTGAAAATTCGTTTTGAATATCAGGATGAATTCCCTGAAACGGCTAACCACGAAGAGAGCTCCGATAAAATACGTCAGGTTTGTGCAGATAAAAATATACCAATGCTCGAGTTAAAGGAGGCTTTCCGTGCTTCAGAGGATTTTGGTCATTATACAAAACTGACAAAAGGCTCTTACTGCTATATAGGGAATGGAGAGGATTATCCAAACATCCATACCTTTGAATATGTTTTTAAAGATGACCTGATCGTAACAGGAGTTGAATTGTTTAAAGGGCTTGCTGAGCTATAGACATAGATGAATAAGAAAACAAAAAGGAATCACCGTAAAGCGGGTGATTCCTTTTGGTGTCGCCTGCAATTTATTGAAACAATAAAAAGAATTTAGCCAATAAAAAGATAGGGACCCCTACAATTATTACGCCTGCCAAGAAATAACAAAATAGCATAAATACATCGAAAATCGCACCGGCTAAATCATCAATGAATTTTAACATTTCATTTCCCTCCAAACATAATAAGTATAGGCACTTACAAATTGCGAAAAGAGAAAAGCCTCAACGTCACTGTTGAAGCTATTAAATCTTACATATTTTTTACTATTTCACTATTAAAAACTAAATCTGTATAAACAATACTAACATTCATCGGAAAGTATAACAAATATTTAGGACTGCTCACATAGATGGATCACTCAACATCAAAGATTTAATCTCGGCTTGCCTCATCAAAATCATATTGTAAAGTCTTTTTTTAATAGTAATGTTTAAAATCTCTTCCTACTTGATCGAGGGTCCCATAAATTTCATAATCATGATTTTCATAAAAAGTTAACGCTTGAAAGCTTAAGGTGTCAACCTTAATAAAATCGCACTTATTCTCTAAAGCAATTTCCTCAATAGCTGCTAACAATTTTGAACCATATCCTTGACCACGAAATTTTTCATCGACCATTAATGTGTGTATTTCTAACCAGTTCCAGCAAACCTCCCCTAATATGCCACCGAAAATTTGACTGTCTTGATCCGTTAGA
Organism: Lysinibacillus fusiformis; assembly: GCF_003049525.1. Classification (GTDB taxonomy): domain Bacteria; phylum Bacillota; class Bacilli; order Bacillales_A; family Planococcaceae; genus Lysinibacillus; species Lysinibacillus fusiformis. The sequence continues at coordinate 224,735 of NZ_PYWL01000003.1, forward strand.
AATAAATTAATTTCCTTATAGCGCCCTTGTAGGTCTTTTGGAAAGTGTTCTACATTATATTCATAAAGCATGTGATTAACATAAGATTTATTTTTTGCATCTAATTGTTGTGTGATTTGTAAGGACATCTTTTACTCCTTTAGTTGAAATGGAAAATCGCGTTTCCAAATCATATGATGATTATTTGTTCCCCAAAAATGTTCAAGAACATAGTTTGGCTGTCCGAATTTTCTCTGCCAAACTAGTTGTGCTTGTTTATAGCCACTGTCTAAACAAAAGCTAGGGATGTTTTTCATTTCTAACGTTGTTAGCATTTTCTTCACAAGTCTCGTTCCAATCCCACAACCTTGGTAGTTTGGATGAACATAAACGGTCCCGATTTCTGGACAATTTGACAGGTCTTCCATAATCGTTTTTTGAATGAATTCATTTGACTCACCATACTCGATGGTGCCTATGATTTCTTCTGTTTCGCCATCCTCAGCCAGCCAGAAAAATCTTTTTTGGCCCTGACTTTCAAAGTCAGCAGCTAAGTATTGTTTTTTCGTTGTCCATTCATGTTGTTGATCGTCCACCAGCTCGGCAAGACCTTCTTTAGCGAAAGTATCCTGAATGACATGTAAAAAGAATTGATGTAGTACAGGAGTATCTGCTGGCTCAGGGCGTCTGATGATTATATTTCTCAAAAGAGATTTCTCCTTTTACTGTTTTTAATAGATCTGATGTATGTTTTTAGTATGGTGACGGCTTGGATAAAAGTCATAAGATTACAGACGGATATACGAAATAATTATGGCTGTGCACTTTAAAATTATAACATGTTCTCCTTCATTGGGTAATGATGGGGTATGATAAAATGCAAAGCAGTAAGGAGGGAACTACCTATGAATGAAGTATTTAAGGACATAGATGAAGTAATAGAGAACATGCGTAGTTTTATTTCAGAGATTCAACAACAAGATCCTTCATTTTATGCCATATACCCAATGATTTTTCACCAGCCACTAGAAGAAGATGGTAGTCAATTAATGGATAGCCATTGGCAATTACCGGATGAATATATCTACTTTTTGAAACATTATGTCGTGGAAGGAATTACATGGAATACAGGTGACTATATAAACCTACAAATATACGGGGCTACGGATTTAGTGCGAGGACAGGATGGTTACAATTATAATCCAGTCACAGAAGAAATCATTTCTGATTGGCCACAACATTATGTAGTCATCGCTACGGATGAGGGAGATCCATATTGTATAGATGTATCGAGAGGGGATACGGCCATTTTCACTGCCTATCATGGCACAGGTAGTTGGGATTTTGAAATGGCTTATGATCATCTCGTAGCGTTTCTTCAGAGTGTTCTTGTACCACCTAATTTAGAGGAGGAGCAGTTGGAAGATCATTCTTACAATTACTATGAGATGTATATTACCGGCAATGGAAAGGATAAGCTTAAAACTTTATTACTGCTTAAAAAGAGACTGTCCTGTGATTATTCAACAGCTAAAAAATCTTTAGAGCAGTTGCCGTTATTAATTTATAGAGGTATCGAAGCGGGTGCAGTTCAATTAGAAAAAGAACTACAACAGATTGGCGCAGATTATCAAAAAAAGAAAATAAGCTTATCAGAATTTTTAACATGAGAGATTTGGCAAATTTCATTACATGAAATAAAAACACGACGGTTTGATTTAATGAAACATGAAAATACCATCAAATCAGCCAACAGATGAGAAATGATTCGCAAAGGGATGTAGAATTTTTGATTAGTTCTCAGACAACTAGCAAAGGAAATCGAGAGCATCTGTAAGTTATCTAAATAAACTTCATTCTTTTGCACGAAGTAAAATGCCCTGTATGACCAGTATAGTAGAGTTAACTACAAGCAAGGGGTGGATTTGAATGAAAATTACGAGGGTTAAACTAGTTGTTCATGATGTACAAAAGATGCAGCAATTTTATTGTGAGCAAATGGGATTTGCATTGGTCAAAGGTACAGAGGATTATTTTACAATAGCTGTTGGGGATAGTGAGATGACTTTTGAGAAGATCTCTTCTCAAATCCAAAAACAGTATCATTTTGCTTTAAACATTCCAAGTAATTTATTTCAACAAGCAAAGGATTGGGCGAATTTACGAGTCGGCCTACTTTTTTCGGAAGGTCAGGATGAAGTTTATTTTCAATTTTTAAAGGCCTATTCATGTTATTTTTATGATCCAGAGGGCAATATAGTGGAGTTTATTTCTAGACAGGAAGTGAATCCAAAGCTCAATACAACGACTTTTTCAATCGATCAAGTGTTACATATTGGTGAAATTAATTTAACAACAGATGATATTTTAGCAGTAGCAGGAGAGTTAAATGAATATGGTATAAAGCCTCTTAATAACAAAAATATTCAACAAGATTCCCTGAATTTTCTAGGCAACTATGAAGATGGAGCCAACATTTTAGTAGGACCTAGTGCTCGTCTGTGGTATTTTTCAGATAAGATTGCGCAGGTCAGTCCAATATGTATAGAAATAAATGGCACTCTCCAATTAATAATGAACGAAAAGGGGCATCTAACTGTCGTACAATGACAGTACCTTAAAATGTAATAGGTGAGTCTCTTATCCAACGAAAAAAGCGTATCAAGCATGACACCAAACAATTGGCTGGAATGCAAAGGGGCTTTATTTGTATGAACGACTAAACAAGGCAATAGTAATAGTTGACTTAGTATAGGCATCTATCGAACCTTTATCTGTGATGTGATGGTGCACACAGATTTTCAGCGAAAAGGAATTGGTACAATAGGGATGGAGACCTTGTTAAAGCATTGTCAGCACGAAAATATTAGATGGGTTCAATTATTTTGTGCTAAAGGGAGCAATCATTTTATCAGAAGCTTTGGTTTAAGAAACGTGACGCAAAAATGCCCCTGGAATGATGCTGTTTAATCGTTAATCCATAAAGGAGCTAGAAAGAATAGTGAAAGTAAAATCTCTTAAAATATATGAATATGGAAATCCAAAAGAGGTAATAAGGGTTGAAAATAAAACCATTACACCTCCTACTCCACAGGAAATTCTTGTGCGTATGCTAGCAAGGCCGATCAATCCATCTGATCTTATACCAATATGGGGGAAATATGCTCATCGAATCACTTTACAGTACCTGGCTATGAGGGCGTTGGAATTGTTGAAGCTGTCGGATCGCTTGTTTCGCCCAAGCTTCTTGGTCAGCGAGTGCTACCTCTACGGGGAGAGGGGACTTGGCAGGAAATGGTGAAAACCCAAGCTGAATTAGCTGTAGCTATCCCTACTGACATGGATAATTTTACTGCAGCACAAATGTATATTAATCCTCTTACAGCTTTAGTAACTTGTACAGAGGTTCTAAAATTACGATCGAGTGATGTTTTATTAGTGAACGCTTGTGGCTCAGCTATCGGACATATTTATGCGCAATTTGCGAAATTATTAGGTTTCCAGCTAATTGCGGTTACAAGAAATGGTCGGCATACGGAGGCCTTACAGCAACTTGGTGCCAACTATGTCATTGATACATCCTACATGCCCCTGAATGAGACGGTGATGGCATTAACAAATGGGCGAGGTGCAGATGCTGCCATTGATTCCATAGGAGGAGATGCTGGCAATCAACTTGCATTTTGTGTGAAACCTGGTGGGGAATTTTTAGCTATTGGCCTTTTATCAGGAGTACAGGTGGATTGGGCAAACATTGTGAAGGAAGCAAATGTCCAGGCAAGGATGTTTCATTTACGACACTGGCAACTTCAGTCGACAACAGAAAAATGGCAACAATTTATGCAACATCTAATCAACCTCGTACATAATGGGTCATTAACAATGATGAACGTAAATGCGTACTTTCCTTTATTAGACATTCACAAGGCAATAGACTCCGTTGAATTTAGCCATACTAATAAAGGGAAGGTTTTTTTAACAACCTAAGGAGAACACATGAACAACACTAGGCGAACTGCTGAATTTTAAGCTAGTTTTGTTAGTGTGTTTTTTATTGGAGAGAATTTATTGCGCGAGGAAATGGCTTAACAGGAGCTCATTTCTTATCAGGGGGAACTAAAAGGAATGCTCCATTATCAAGTGAAGTTCTGATTAAAAGTGTTCAGGCTAGTTTTGTGGTATAATTTTTTGGAATATAAAGGCTTGAAGGAGTGAGGTCAATGTTAAAAACAGAGGTATTTGAACAATTAAAAACAGCAATGAAAGAAAAAGATATTTTGGCAAAGGGTGTATTATCTCTTTTAAAATCGGCTTTAGATTTGGCTGAAAAAGAAAAGGGAGAGGCTTTAACAGCTGAAGAAGAAATGGCCATTGTAAATCGGGAGGTCAAACAAACAAATCAGGCTTTAGAGGGTGCTCAAAAGGCTGAACGAGCAGATTTAATTGAGAAAGAAGAAGCTAAATTAGTACTCTTGAAATCATTCTTACCAAAGCAATTATCGGAAGAAGAGATTGCTAAAAAATTAGTAGCCGCTGGTGTTAAAAAAGGAATGAATATGGGAGAGGCTATGAAAATTGCTAAACCATTACTTTCTGGTCAAGCTGAAGGTGCAGTGATTTCAAAAGTTGTGAAAAGTATTATTGCTTAATCTTCTACCTTCTTGGTAGAAGATTTTTTTGTTCTACTAAAAAACCGCTACACCTTCTTCAGGCATAGCGGTTATGTTTATTTATAATTTAAATTTCTGGATGATATGGCGAAGTTCCTGGGCCATCTCAGCTAAGTTATTTGAGGATGCAGTAATTTCTTCAATACTTGCAGATTGCTCCTCGGAGGCAGCTGCTACGTTTTGAATATTGCCTGATGATTGTACAGCTACGACTCCCACTTGCTCAACAGAAACAGCAATACTGCTAACTCCTTCGTTGATATTGGCCATAATGTTATTCACATGATCCATTTCCTTCGTCAGGTCTGTGATATGGGCATAAATATCAGCAAATGCTTCACCTGAGGCATTGAAGGTTGTAGAGCTTTCAGCAAGATTGCTACTGCTAATCGCCATTGATTTTACGGCTTGTGCAGATTCCTCTTTAATCGTTTCAATACGTGTACGAATACTATTTGTTGCATCTAATGATTGGTCTGCTAGTTTACGTACTTCCTCTGCAACGACCGCAAAGCCCTTCCCATGTTCACCTGCACGAGCTGCCTCAATCGAAGCATTTAATGCAAGTAAATTGGTTTGATCAGTAATCTGTGTAATTAATGTTACAATATCTCCAATTTCATTCGTGTACGTACTTAAGCGTTCCACAACAGTTGCAGATTCTTGAATAGCTTGAGATGTAACAGCCATTTTTTCAGTGGCATCTTTAATCGTAGTATTGCCTTTTTCTGAAATAGCTGACGCATCGAATGCCTTTTCAGTCACATCCGTAACGCTTGTAACAACCTCAGACATTTTGCCTGAGATGGATGTAATATGACTTTCGACTTCTTCAATCGAATAGGTTTGTTTTTCTGAACCGGCCGCAACTTCTTGCATAGAAGAAGTAATTTGCTGTATGGATGCACTTGTTTGCTCAGAGCTTGCCGTTAATTCCTCAGACATGGCAGCCACTTGCTCAGCATTTTGAGCAATTTGCTTAATCAATATACGTAGATCCTCTGTCATATTCTCAATGCCAGATGAAAGTTGAGCGATCTCATTGGAGCCCTTTATTTGAAGCGGTTCAACTGCTAATTCTCCCTGTGCAACTTGTCCTACATACTGAGTCATTTTTTTGATTGGTCTCGTAATGCCTACGCTAATGAAGTAAGCAACGATAATGCCTAAAATCACAAAAATAACCGTCATAATAATACAAAGCCAAAGTGTTTCTGTTTGAAGTTTAGAGATAAAGGAAGCGTCCATATCTAAACCAAAAATAATATCTGTATCTTTGAATGGGATGAATATAGATTTATGGATACCATACTCATCTTTATAAATATCACTTGTTTGAATCGTTCCAGTGTTTATAGCTTCACGCATTTCTACACTAAATTCATAATCTTGTTGATGATTGTCCGTATCACTTAAAGCAACGATATGCTCTTTCCCATTTGCATTAGAAAGCACATAGGCATTTTCAATATCGTATTTTTTAACTGTTGCATTCAATTGATCTAATAATTTTTTATATTTATCAGGACTACCATTATCCGCAGCCTTGACATCATTTTTATCGATATTTTCAAATATAGTGCTCGATGTTATTTCTAATGTTGATTCAAATTGTTTAATAACAAAATTGTCGATAATGCGGTATGAAACAGCAAACATGACAATGCTAAATATCAACGAAATAATGGCTATCGGAATAGTAAAGCTAGCAATATATTTATAGAGTAAGGAACTCTTAAATTTATTGACGATACGCAATTTGAGACGCCTCCAATACTTGAAGCTTTTTCTGTAAGAATTGAATCATATTAGGGATATGCTCAGTCTCCGTATAAGGTGAAATGGAGAAGAACTTTGCCGCAGCCACTGGTACAAGTTGTGTTGTATCATTTGTACCAACTGTGCAAACTCGAGTTGTATCACCAAAGAATACTTCGTCTCGACCTTCTCCGATAATCTCAAATAAAGAAGCATTGATGGCATTAATACGTTCAATTTGATCTTGTGAATAGTGACCAGCCTGTTCTGCTTGCCAGTTCAAGCCATCTGGGTATAAACGGAAGGCAGTGACTGGACCAATATTCATTTCATTGACAACCTGTAGGCTTGGTATTTTAGCAGCTAATTGTGCACGGAATGCTAAATTCACGCGTACATAATTGGCTAGTATTTGTTGATAGCCTTCCTTACCGAATGCTTGTAAAGCAGCCAAAATGGCAATAGAGCTACCCATGCGAGAGCATTCTAACGTATAACCTGTATGATAGGAGCCGTAGCCACGATTACCAACATAAGGTGTGTCAAAGTCCTCAATATCTAATAGCTGTAAGCTTTTTCCGTCTTTAATTAAGAATAAGCTAGTTAAATAAGGGGTTTGTCCAAGCTTTTGGAAATCAAAGCAAAGGCTATCTGCAATTGCTAGATGCTGCATACGTTCATGGATTTGTGACAGACCTTGTAATACATCCTCTTCGAATTGAAGAGGGTTTTTTTTGAAATCATAATCATTGAAAAATGCATAAAAACCACCTAAAGCTGAGTCAGCGTGAATATGTACTGGTTGTAGGTTGTACTTTTGCTCAAGGCTAGTTGTAACTTCTTTTACAGCCTTTACATCATCAATGCCAAATTGATCTGTTGCCCCTGTAGTTGCTACGACATAGACAGGAATACCGCCTTTTTCAATGACCTCAGTCATGCGTGCACGTAAGTCTTCTACATCCATGGAGTGATCTTTGCCTGCTTTTACACGTACTAGATGTTTACTGCCAATTCCTACTGCTTCAATAGATTTTAAAAGACTATAATGCGCGTTTTCTGAAGCAAAACAATATAAATTATTAGGAATACCATCTTCTTTAGCGTGTGGGAATTGCTTTGCAATAGCTAGACGTAATCCACTGAAAACAGCCCCTTGTCCACCCCATGTAGTATAGCCGAAGCTTTTTGTGTAATCATAGCCTACTAATTTAGACATCATAGCTACTACCTTTACCTCACACTCAGCAGCAGCAGGTCCATAAACATCCCATAAGTTATTGCCATTCAGAAGGGCATTTGTAAACTGACCTAATACGCCAGGAATGCTGGCCATTGGCAAAACATTTGTGACAAAGTTACGTGTATGGTAGGGATGCCCTTGCATTAATTCTGTTAATTCTTCTACCACTTGATCGAGGCCAACGCCAGTTGTCGGTACTTGATGGTCCTGCATAAGCTCTTGATAAAAATTAGCAGAGCGGTCTTTCATTGGACCTAGTGTCGTCTTATTTGGATCCTTTAACTTATCTAATGAAGAAACAATTTTCTCTAATAAGGATAAAAAATTCTCTCTTTGTTGAATATTTCCATCTTCGCTCTGGAATAATTGTTGGATTTTTTGCATCATCATCATCCTTCGTAGTTCATATTTCCTCTATTTTCAATTAAATAAAAATAGGTCCTTATACTAAAAGTATAATAGCATATTTTAGCAGAGATGGTGATTATATTTTACTGAAAAAATATATATTAACATTTCCGAAAAATCTAACATTTAGGAATTTCGTTGTTTAACTTTGTAATAAGGGAATATAGGATGTGTAAAATTTGTAAAAGTGGAATGATAGGAGAGTAAATAATATAAAATACTATAATGTTAATATTATAGTGAATGAACATGATATTGCTGCTTCATGACTATTGTTGACTAAGGAATCTGTCCTATAGTAGGCGCAGACTCCTAAGTATTTTTTTATTAATCGTTTTTGATGGTTAAAAGTTCATTAATCGTTACAAATGTGTAACCTTCGTCCATTAATGTCTGTAAAATCTCCTCTATGGCCATTAATTCATTACCCGTAGAATCATACATAGGGTGCATTAAAATAATGGAACCTGGTCGAATGTTTTCTTTTACATACCTCACTTTTTCATCAGCCTGTGTGAAAAACGTATCAGGTTCTAAGTTCCATGTAATCGTCTCTCGCTTATGTTTATTTAAATAATAGGGGAATCCAATTAGTTTTTTGCCGTATGGTGGTCTTACTACGATTGATTCCGTATAGCCAATATCGGCTATTAAGTCATCGGTTTTTTCGATTTCATGTTTAATAAAGGCAGGACTTTTTAATACCATACGCTTGTGTGAATACGTATGATTTCCAATTTGATGACCAGCCTCAGCAATTTTTCTCGCCTCCTCAGGCTGTCCTTCGAGATCCTTTCCGATTAGAAAAAACGTTGCTTTCACTTGATAATCGTCTAGTAACGATAAGATAGCATCGGTATTTTTAGTTGGTCCATCATCAAATGTCAACGCAACAACTTTGTGATTTGTCTCAACATGAGAGGTTATGTTTCCAAACAATTGATAATTGCGGGCATTCATTAGTTTATAGGCTGAAAATGCTAAAGCGAGTATTATTACGATGACAATTCCACTATAGGCAAGCTTACGTTTCATTGATATCTCTCCTTCTGATATGAATTTGCGTAGCTGAATTAATTGTTTTAAATGTATGTGATCACGTATTCTTTTTCAACGACATTTTTTGTTTGAATAACAAAAAAGTAACCATACTATATCGGAGGTGAAGACATGTATAAATTACTATCACATAACGATTTAGATGGCGTAGGCTGTGGGATTCTAGCCAAGCTAGCGTTTAACGATCAGGTGAAAATACGATATAACTCTGTTACAGCACTTGACCGCGAAATCGAGTTCTTTTTGGAAAATGAACAGTCCAAATCTTTTTTATTTATTACAGATCTTTCTCCGAATGAGGGGAACGAAAAAAGAATTGATGATTACTTTCAGGCTACTGGGAATGTGCAGCTTTTAGACCATCACCAAACAGCCCTCCACCTCAATCAGTACGAGTGGGGTAAGGTTGTACTGGAAGATGAACAAGGCCTTTTAACGTCTGCCACATCTTTATTTTATCAATATCTTGTCATGCATGGACTATTAGAAAAAACAGATGTTCTTACAGAGTTTGTGGAGTTAGTGCGACAGTATGATACATGGGAATGGGAAAGGAACGGAAATTATCAGGCGCAACGATTGAATGCACTCTTTTTTTTAGTGTCTATAGAAGAATTCGAAGAGAAAATGCTGGATCGTTTAAAAGGTCAGTCTCATTTCCACTTTGATGAATTCGAAAAGAAAATTTTAAGCATGGAAGAGGAGAAAATAGAACGTTATATTCGCCGAAAAAAACGTGAGCTAATTCAAACAAATTTAGGTGACTTCTATGGTGGGGTTGTTTATGCGGAATCTTATCATTCTGAACTTGGCAATGAATTAGGAAAAGAAAACGTGCATCTTGATTATATTGCCATGATTAACATGGGGAGTAAAAGGGTTTCCTTCCGTACGATACATGATCATATTAATGTGGCGGCCATCGCAGCCTTGTTTGGTGGAGGAGGGCATCAAAAAGCAGCTGGGTGCTCATTAACAGTGGAGGCATACAAGCAATTTGTGCTAGAAACTTTCCACTTAGAGCCCATTCCTGAGGACGCAAAAAGAAATCGCTATAACCTTAAGGGCACCACCTTTGGAACCTTCTATAAAAATCACCACGATGAATTATTTCTTCTCTATTCAAATAATGAAATGGATTGGATTATTGAAATAAATAAAATTCCGCTTGAGCAAACCTTTATGAGCTTTAAAGATGCCGAATGGTATGTAAAGCGATATTACCAGGCTTGGCTAGTAAGGGATGATCTATTCGTGGACTATTTAATGCAAGAAGTAAATAAGGCTCGTCATCTAAAATAAAGGGATTGAATAATTCCTTTAAATACATATTGATTTTGTCCAACCTTCTTTCTATTCAGGTTATATAATGCTTCTTTCCTAACTACAATAAATCATAACTATTTATAAAAAAGAGGTGTACTTGTTGTCCGATGATATCTTTCGAGTTGTAGATTTAAATAAGGAAAATCGAGGACGCAAAAAATGGGGAATTGTTGTTGTATTCTTATTAGTCTTAGTAGTTAGTAGTTCTTCTTTGCTGTACTGGCTATGGGATAGGGAAGTGGATTTTGAAGCTTATAAAACAGAGGTAGGGGAAACAGCTAACAATAGTCTTGGGCGTTTAACGTTAAATGAAGTGATCATGGATGACAATCAAATTTTATTGAATGCGACCTTCGAGCCTGTTAAAGAGTTTAAGCCAGATCATCAGGTGTTTTTCTTTCCTCAAATACTTGTTAATGGTAAAGATTATATGGTTCGTAATGGAGGTCAGTCTATTGCAAAATCTGCAAATGTTTATACCATTTATAATAGCATCAAAATGGATGATTTCCCGACAGATGAAATTTTAGAATTGGACATTCGTTATAAAGATTGGAATGTAGAAACACGCATTGAAAAGCCGTGGGAATTTCAAGTAGAGGCATCACAAGAGCAATTACAAGAAGATCGACATGTTTTTTCAATCGATAAAAAAGTCAAACATATTGATCAGCAAGAGTTAATGATTGATCGTGTAGTTTCCACTCCTATCTCAACTACCATTTATTTTCATTCGGAGAAAAGTATCGTCAATGAGGCTCTGCTCTTTAAAATTCAGTCTAAAGGTGGGCAGTCATGGACTTTTGAAACACCCTATCCTTTAAATAAAGAAGGGACAAAGTGGGGAAGCCGTGTGGATGGACTATACTTATCTGAGAAAAATTATACGTTAGTTCCTGTCGATAAGGATGGGAGTAGACTTGATTCCACCATTAAAATAAAAAAAGATTAACGATGCATGAAAATTTACAAACTCTTAATTTGAAAGAATCACCTTTCCATGTATGATGAAAAAAAGATATGGAAAGTAGGTGAGAGTTTGCGAACGCTATGGGAGATTTTTTATGTTTCATTAAAGTTAGGTTGTACGTCGTTTGGGGGACCAACAGCTCATTTAGGTTATTTTCAACAAGAATACGTGCAAAAACGTAAATGGCTATCTGCCCAAGATTATAGTCAGCTTGTTATATTGAGTCAATTTTTACCAGGACCTGCATCTAGTCAGGTGGGTATGGGAATTGGTTTATTAAGGGGTGGTTTATTAGGGAGTGTACTTTCATTCCTGGGCTTTACACTACCCTCTGTGTTGTTATTGATGGTATTTGCCTATTTTTCCATGTATACAGAGTTAAAAATGGATTGGATACATGGTTTGAAGTTAGTAGCTGTGGCAATTGTGGCACAAGCAATATTTGATATGAGTAAAAAATTACTATCGACAAAATTACATGGGTTGATCGCTATAATGGCGCTTATCATCGTGCTATTATGGGTCCATCCGCTGGCACAAATAACAGCCATTTTACTAGCTGCTTGTATCGGCTTTCAACGAATAAAAAAAAGTAACGAGAGCAATGCACCTTTAGCGATTCATATGCCTATTTCTAAATCCACTGGTATTGCTTTATTAAGCCTTTTCTTAATATTGCTCTTTGGGTTACCGATAATGAGTACTTTGTGGAATCATGAATGGGTAACGATGCTTGAGAAGTTTTATCTAGCAGGGGCACTGGTATTTGGTGGAGGTCATGTAGTCTTACCCTTATTAGAGGCACAGTTTGTTCAAAGTGGACAAATGAGTACAGCGGACTTTTTAGCAGGCTATGGTATGACACAGGCAGTTCCAGGGCCATTATTTACATTTGCAGCTTATATTGGGATGGCTATTGCTGGTGTGCCAGGAGCGATTATAGCCATTTTGGCAATTTTCCTACCAGCATTTTTATTAGTAATAGGGGCCCTCCCTTTTTGGTTCAGCTTGAGCCGTAATATCCGACTAAAGGGAGCTATGTCAGGAGCCAATGCAGCAGTCGTCGGAATTTTGGTCGCTGCCTTTATCCATCCAATTGTGACACAAACTATTCAAAACGGATTAGATATTGTCTTTGTCGCTGTATTCTTATGGTGTTTGATGCGCTGGAAGATGCCACCATACTTATTGGTGCTTTTAGGTATAGTAGTCGGTATTGTTTGTTATACATGAATTGAACTAGTAGGCTAGAGGAATTTCTTTGGCATACTAGTTTTTAGTTTGTAGAAAAAATAATGGGGAAAAAATATGTGTAAACCCACTAGATGGTTTCATAGCGTTCCTTCTATTGATTCGTTATAATGTAGAAATGGAAAAGACTTAACGAGAAAGAAGGGAAAGCTATGGCACGAGGTGTTTACATTCATATTCCTTTCTGTCATCAAATCTGTAATTATTGTGATTTCAATAAATTTTACTTTAAAAATCAACCAGTGGATGAATATATAGAAGCACTTGGGAAAGAAATGGAGCTTGCAACACAAAAAAATCCCGAAAGCTTTTGTCATATCGAAACCATTTTCTTGGGTGGAGGTACACCAACAGCATTATCGCCACAGCAATTGGACAAACTTCTAACATTAATTCGTACGTATATTCCAATGAATAGTGTGACAGAATTTACATCAGAGGCGAATCCAGATGAATTGTCTGTGGAGAAATTGCAAGTTTTGTTTGAGGGCGGTGTCAATCGACTAAGTATGGGCGTGCAATCCTTCGATCAGGGACTGTTACAAAAAATCGGACGGACACATAGTAACGAGCATGTGTATGAAACAATTGCATTGGCTAAAGAAATCGGCTTCCAACATATTAGTATTGATTTAATGTATGGATTGCCAGGCCAAACAATGGTCCAATGGAAGGACTCTTTAGAAAAAGCATTAGCCCTTGATTTACCTCATTTCTCTGCTTATTCCCTTATTGTGGAGCCAAAAACGATTTTTTATAATCAGTATGCAAAAGGAAAGCTCCTTTTACCAACAGAGGATTTGGAAGCGGATATGTACGATGTTTTAATGCAGCAAATGGAACTGCATGGTCTTCAACAATACGAAATTAGTAATTTTGCAAAGCCTGGTTATCACTCGGAGCATAATAAGATCTACTGGGATAACGATGAATATGCTGGCTTTGGTGCTGGTGCCCATGGATATCTAGCAGGTGTACGTTATTCCAATCACGGACCATTAAAAAAATATATGGAAACTGTCTTCGCAGGGGAACTTCCAATTGTCCATGAGCATGAAGTATCACAGGCTGAAAAAAGAGAAGAGCAAATGTTTTTAGGACTGCGTAAAACTGAGGGAGTTAAGCACAAAATATATGTAGAGAAGTTGAAGGTACCGATCGTAGCTCATTATGATTCTGTCCTGAAAGAGCTAGTATCAAAAGGACTTTTAGAACATGATGATGTGGGTGTTCGCCTCACAAGAAAAGGGCGTTTTGTGGGTAACGAGGTGTTTCAACAATTTTTGCTAGAAGAATGAGCGATATCGTTGACATAAATTGTGGGATTTGATAATTTAATAATAGTATTAGCACTCCTCTTAGTTGAGTGCTAACAGAGGTGATAATCATGCTAACAAATCGGCAGTTACAGATTTTGCAAGTAATTATAGATGACTTTATTTTATCTGCACAGCCGGTAGGTTCTCGCCAAATCTCCAAAAAACAAGGGATTACATTTAGTCCAGCCACAATTCGAAATGAAATGGCGGATTTAGAGGAATTAGGCTATTTAGAAAAAACGCATACTTCCTCTGGTCGAGTGCCTTCGGAAAAGGGTTACAGATTTTATGTAGATCATTTGTTGAGTCCTCAAGGTATTAACTCGAGAGACATACAACAGATCCAATCGATTTTCAATGATCGACTTGTAGAAGTAGAGCATATTATCCGAAAGTCAGCCAATATTCTATCAGAGCTGACATCTTACACTTCCATACTATTAGGACCTGATGTTCAAAGACATCGTGTCAAAAGATTTTCGATTGTACCACTGTCTAGTGATACAGCAGTAGCAATTATCGTGACGAATAATGGACATGTTGAAAATCGCTTATTTAATTTACCACCTGATTTTACCGCTTCGGATTTAGAAAAAATGGTCAATATCTTGAATGATCGCCTAATAGGTGTGTCATTAGAAGAGCTCCATAAAAGCCTTGAAGCTGAAGTGTTGGCAGTTTTACAGCAACATGTTCGATCAGCGGATGATTTTATTCATGCACTCGTAACAGCGACCATGCAAAATCCAGAAAGTAAGATTTTCTATGGTGGTAAAACGAATATGTTTAATCAGCCTGAGTTTCATGATTTAAATAAAGTCCGCATGATATTGGACTTAATGGAAACGACCAGCCAAGTGCAGTCATTATTCCATCCAAATGAATCAGGCATTCATATTCGAATAGGCTCTGAAAATAAACAGCTAGAAATGGAAAATTGCAGTGTCATTACCACTACTTATTCTATTGGTGATGATCAACAGGGAGCCATTGCTATTATTGGCCCAACACGCATGGATTATAAGCGTGTGGTGGCATTATTAGACGTAATACGCTTGGACTTAACACAAGCATTTTTGAAGAATCGTAGTGAGTGATTATGAGGAGGATTCAAGTGACGGAAACAACTGAAAACAAAGAATTAGTACAAGATGATGTACAAGCTGAAACGACAGCAGAGGAAGTAGAACGCACAGAGGTTCAAGAAGAAGTTGAATTATCAGTGGAAGAACAATATGAGGCGAAACTTGCTGCATTACAAGCAAAGCTAGATGACGAGGAAAACCGACACCTACGTTTACGTGCAGATTTCGATAATATGCGTCGTCGTCAACAACTAGATCGTGAGGCTGCTGAAAAGTACCGAGCGCAAAGCTTATTATCGGATTTACTGCCAGTCCTTGATAATTTTGAGCGTGCATTACAGGTGGAGACAACTTCTGAAGAGACTGCATCTATTATTAAAGGAATTGAAATGGTGTATCGCTCGTTGCTAGACGCAACAGAAAAAGAAGGTCTGCAAGTGATTAAAGCAGAAGGTGAGCAATTTGATCCAAATATTCACCAAGCTGTTATGCAGGAACAGGATAGTGAAAAAGAGACGGGTGTAGTCTTACGCGAGCTACAAAAAGGATATATCTTAAAAGATCGTGTTTTACGCCCAACAATGGTATCTGTGAACGAATAGTCTTAGCACTATTTAGTCAATTAAAATTAGTGAAAAAACGCATCCCTTGCGTCGAATTAATAGGAGGAAATTTTAATGAGCAAAATTATTGGTATTGACTTAGGAACAACAAACTCTTGCGTTTCTGTACTTGAAGGTGGCGAACCAAAAGTAATTCCAAATCCAGAAGGTAATCGTACAACACCATCTGTTGTTGCATTTAAAAATGGCGAACGCCAAGTTGGTGAAGTAGCAAAACGTCAATCAGTAACAAACCCGAACACAATCATCTCTATTAAATCAAAAATGGGTACAGCTGAAAAAGTAACGGTGGAAGACAATAATTACACTCCACAAGAAGTATCTGCTATGATTCTTCAATACTTAAAAGGTTATGCAGAAGATTACTTAGGTGAAAAAGTTACGAAAGCAGTAATTACAGTTCCTGCTTACTTTAACGATGCACAACGCCAAGCAACAAAAGATGCTGGTAAAATTGCTGGTCTTGAAGTTGAGCGTATCATCAATGAACCAACAGCTGCAGCACTAGCTTATGGTTTAGATAAACAAGATCAAGATCAAAAAGTATTAGTATTTGACCTTGGTGGCGGTACATTTGACGTATCGATCCTTGAGTTAGGTGATGGTGTCTTTGAAGTATTAGCAACTGCTGGTGATAACAAACTAGGTGGGGATGACTTCGATGACGCAATTATCGAGTATCTAGTGGCTGAATTCAAAAAAGAAAACGGCATTGATTTATCAAAAGATAAAATGGCCATGCAACGTTTAAAAGATGCTGCTGAAAAAGCGAAAAAAGACTTATCTGGTGTAACATCAACACAAATCTCTTTACCATTCATTACAGCTGGTGAAGCAGGTCCATTGCACTTAGAGATTTCTTTAACACGTGCGAAGTTCGATGAAATTACTTTACCATTAGTAAATCGTACAGTAGGTCCAGTACGCCAAGCATTATCTGATGCAGGTCTTTCAACTTCAGAACTTGACCAAGTTATTCTAGTTGGTGGTTCTACTCGTATTCCTGCTGTACAGGAAGCAGTACGTAAAGAAACTAACAAAGAACCTCACCGTGGTGTAAACCCAGACGAAGTTGTAGCAATGGGTGCTGCAGTTCAAGGTGGCGTTTTAACAGGTGATGTGAAAGACGTTGTATTACTTGACGTAACACCACTTTCACTTGGTATTGAAACAATGGGTGGCGTGTTCACGAAATTAATTGACCGTAACACTACAATCCCAACATCTAAATCACAAGTATTCTCTACAGCAGCTGACAACCAACCAGCAGTAGATATTCACGTACTACAAGGTGAACGCTCAATGGCTGCGGACAACAAAACATTAGGTCGCTTCCAATTAGCAGATATTCCACCAGCACCACGTGGTGTACCTCAAATCGAAGTAACTTTCGATATTGATAAAAATGGTATTGTATCTGTAAAAGCGAAAGACCTTGGTACAAATAAAGAGCAAACAATTGTAATCCAATCTGATTCAGGTTTATCAGAGGCAGAAATTGAACGCATGGTAAAAGATGCAGAGGCTAATGCTGACGCAGATGCTAAACGTAAAGAAGAGGCAGATCTTCGCAACGAAGCTGACCAATTAGTATTCCAAGTGGATAAAACAATTACTGACCTAGGTGAGCAAATTACAGAAGACGAGAAAAAATCTGTAGAAGATGCTCGTGATGAATTGAAAAAAGCACTTGAAGCTGGCGAATTAGAAGGAATTAAAGCGGCTAAAGAAAAATTAGAAGGTGTTTTACAGCCATTAGTTATGAAAGTTTATGAACAAGCGGCAGCAGCTGCTCAAGCAGCACAAGGCGGAGAAGCAGACGCTGATGCTGGTAAAAAAGATGATGGTGTTGTAGACGCTGATTTCGAAGAAGTAAAAGACGATAAATAAGAATTAAACGCACAGTAAAGTGAAAAAGCCAAAGACCGCTTGCGGCTTTGGCTTTTGTCATGATGTAAGGTTATCTTCCTAGTAAAGGTACCAATTAAGAAATATGCATACGTTAACACCGGTAGGAAGTAAAGACCTCAAATTTATACAGACGAATACTCAAAAAATAAGGCAGTTTTATCGACTGCATGTTACAATAGATTTTATGCAAACAGAGCGGAGTGTGAATCATGGAGAAACGCGATTATTACGAGGTGCTTGGCCTAACAAAATCGGCAACAAAAGATGAAATCAAAAAAGCATACCGTAAACTATCAAAGCAATATCACCCTGACCTTAATAAAGAGCCGGGTGCAGATGAAAAATTCAAAGAAATCGCTGAAGCATATGAAGTATTAAGTGATGATCAGAAAAAAGCACGCTACGACCAATTTGGTCATGAGGATCCAAATGCTGGATTTGGTGGTGGCTTTGGAGGCGGCGGCTTTGGCGGCTTCGAGGATATTTTCAGTTCATTCTTTGGCGGTGGTGGACGTCGTCAGGACCCAAATGCTCCACGCAAAGGTGACGACCTGCAATATCGCATGAATATTAAATTTGAAGAAGCTATTTTTGGGAAAGAAACAGAAATTGAAATTCCTAAAGATGAAACGTGTGAAACTTGTCATGGCTCAGGAGCAAAGCCTGGTACACAACCTGAAACATGTTCGACATGTAATGGTGCTGGTCAAATCAACCAAGCAGTGGATACACCATTTGGTCGTATGATGAACCGTCGTTCTTGTACAACTTGTCATGGGACAGGGAAGATCATTAAAGAAAAATGTTCAACTTGTCGTGGAGAAGGAAAAGTTCAAAAACGTAAGAAAATTAAAGTGTCCATTCCAGCTGGTGTCGATGATGGTCAACAAATTCGTGTATCTGGTCAAGGTGAGCCAGGTATAAACGGTGGACCAGCAGGGGATTTATATATTATGTTCCGTGTTCAAGGTCATAATGATTTCGAACGTGATGGGGATGATATTTATTTCGAGTTGAAATTGACATTCCCACAGGCAGCACTTGGAGATGAAATTGAAGTACCAACTGTTCACGGTAAAGTAAAACTACGCATTCCAGCTGGAACACAGTCAGGTGCTCAATTCCGTTTAAAAGATAAAGGTGTAAAAAATGTTCATGGCTATGGTACGGGGAACCAGTATGTAACCGTGAAGGTGATGACGCCAGAGAAATTAACGGAAAAACAAAAGCAATTATTACGAGAATTTGCAGAAATTAGTGGCGATATCCCTGAAGAGCAAGGAAGTTCACTATTCGATAAAATTAAGAAAAAATTCCAAGGTGAATAATTAGAGGAGCTGAAGAGCTACGTGAAGTGGTCAGAATTATCCATTCATACAAAAAATGAAGCGGTAGAAGCAATTTCGAATATTTTGCATGAAGCAGGAGCAAGTGGTGTTGTTATTGAAGATTCTGCAGAGTTTGCGAAGCCACGTGAAGATCAATTTGGTGAAATTTATGCGCTAAATGAAGAGGATTTCCCGAAGGATGGCGTCATTGTAAAAGCTTATTTATCGGAGTCTAGTTTTTTAAATGAAACAGTCGAGGAAATTAAAGCAGCCATTACAAATCTAACGAACTTTAACATTGATATTGGTGAAAATGTAGTATCCATTGTTGAGGTTAATGAGGAAGATTGGGCAACTGCATGGAAGCAATACTACCATCCTGTCAAAATTTCTGAACGCTTTACCATTGTCCCAACATGGGAGCAATATACGCCTGTCTCAACAGATGAATTAATTATTGAATTAGATCCAGGTATGGCATTTGGTACTGGAACACATCCAACTACAGTGATGTGTCTACAAGGTCTTGAAAAGGTCATCAAAGAAGGCGATACGGTTGTTGATATTGGAACAGGGTCAGGCGTATTGTCTATCGGAGCGGCACTACTTGGGGCTAAAAATGTGCATGCCCTTGATCTAGATGAGGTCGCAGTTCGCTCTGCACAAGAAAATGTTGCCTTAAATAAAGTAGAGGACAAAGTAGCTGTTTTCCACGGTAACCTATTAGATACGGTTAAAGAACCAGCAGATGTGGTTGTCGCAAATATTTTGGCAGAAATCATTATGTCCTTCACTGACGATGCATTTACAATTGTGAAACCAGGTGGATTATATGTCACTTCAGGCATTATCGGTGCCAAACGCGATGATGTTAAAGTAGCTCTGGAAGCTTCAGGCTTTATAATTGAAGAAGTATTATTAATGGAAGATTGGGTAGCGATTATTGCTCGTCGACCACTATAACTTGATGGAGGAAGCGCCAAATCGTAAGCCATGTGCTGGCGATTTGGCGCTTTCATTTCTTGCTAGAAAGGATTGTGAAGCATATGCAACGATATTTTATTGAAACAGCCATAGAGAATGCACGGATAAGTGGAGAAGATGCACGGCATATCGAGCGAGTGATGCGCATGAAACAAGGCGATCAGATCGTTGTTGTTGCACAAAATATTGCTCATATTTGTATGATTACAGGATTTGAAGGTGATGAGGTAGTGGTTGACGCTACTGGCGAAACTATCCCTTCATCGGAGCTACCTATTCAAATAACAGTAGCTTGTGGCTTACCAAAGGGCGATAAGCTAGAGCTGATTACACAAAAAGCGACAGAGCTTGGTATGTTTGCCTTACAGCCATTTGAAGCGGAACGCTCGATTGTGAAATGGGACAAGAAGAAAGGGGCTAAAAAGCAAGAAAGATTGCAAAAAATTGCAAAAGAGGCGGCGGAACAAGCCCATCGTACACATATTCCAGCAGTGTATGAACCTGTTACATTTAAACAATTGTTACATGAAATAGACCAATTTGATGCTGTTTTTATCGCAGACGAAGAGGATGCAAAAGCTGAGAAACGCACACGATTTGCGGACAAGCTTAGACTTGTGCATGATCAAAAATTAACATCAATGCTTATTATTTTTGGTCCAGAGGGTGGCATTTCCCGTAAAGAGTCAGAGGCCTTGTTACAAGCAGGTGCTCAAACCATGTCGTTGGGACCAAGAATTTTACGTGCAGAAACAGCACCACTGTATGCGTTGTCTGCCATCTCATATGAATTTGAATAAATGCCATGTTAATGATGAGTAATAGGAAGCCACCTAATTTAGGTGGTTTTTTGAGTTCCTTTTTGAAAAGGAGTCAGTCAGATTTATAATTCAGGCTCAAAAGTTCCAAATAAAATATGGAAGAGAACAAGTTCAATGTCCATACATAGTTTTTATTGCTACATATTCTAGCGATAGGAGAGCTCACTAAAACTATAAATTGAAAAGAGGTAATTTTTTTGAGTGAACAATTTGATAGTCAGATTCAACCTTGTCCAGTAACATCAACTGAACAAATCCCATTAACGAATGATTTTACGCAACTAATAGCTACACCCGTAACAGCGCCAACTATTAAAATTCCAGTAGTATTGGCAGAGCCAACTTTACAAATCGTTGTAGAGTCAGATATTACACTAACTCCGGCAGCAACTGAGATCAAACGAGTGAAAAAACATGTCTTTCTCAATCAAGTGAAACTGGTACCAGTTAACTTTGCACGAATTGCTGGCACAGACTATTTCAGAGTAACAAGAGCTAAATTATTTGTAGCAGGCCATATTCGTAAAAATATCGAATATGCTTCATCAGCATGTAGTGGGGCACTTCGTGACAGAATTGCTGACGTTCCATTTTCTGGGTTTACAGATCTTACTTTCCCACAAACAATTGGGGGCTCTACACCAATCTTAGGAATTTCCGAGTTTGCGGAAGCGAACTTCCTTAATGAAGCGACTCAAATGGATGCTCGTCTTGATAAGGCTTTCTTCCAAAATCTTGTGAAATACAATGAACAACCATTTGGTGAATTAGTAGCAGCGAACTTCTTTGAACTTGATTTTTCACCAATAATGGCAGCCCCAGAATGTACATTTAGCACATTACGTGAAAAAATCGTATTAGAATTAACTGTAAAAGTACTGCAAGTTCAACAAATTCGTTTGGGAGCTGGAAGTAGCGTAGTAACTCCTGTTCTTCCAGGACTTACACCACCAGTTTCACCACCAGGTAATCCTACTCCTCCCTCTGAATTTTGTTAATCTCAAATATTGAGTAAAGTCATAATAAGGCACTGATCAAAATTCATCATTTTAGTGGGCAGTTGACAGTTCGGGTTTTATTCGGACTATTAACTGCCTTTTTACATCCAAAAACGTATGGACCATGCAAAACGTCTCAAGCAGAGACTTCTGTGACAAATAGAGAAATCAAGCATACTATAAATTGTAATTAGTATGGCAATCTTACCATTAAAAACGAATGGATATAAATGTACCTAATATTGTTTGGGAGTGAACGAATGAATACTCCATGGATTAACTTTAGAGAGATGAGAGAAGTATCCTCTAAGCAAAATAAATATTTGGATTGGGCGTATCAGACAAAAGATAACGAATCTCCAGGAGATGGAGAGGAAAGCAATCCTCGACTTAGTGAAATAGAAGATGAATCACCTACAACGGATTCTATAGCTATCCATCAGGACATACCTAGTCCAACAGAAACAACCTTTGAACCTCCACTAGGTAACGATAAGAATCCTTTGGAGGACCATGTAGCGTCCGATCAAGACTTAGTATTAGCTGAAGGAGAAATCGAATATTTCCTACATAGTGTTCAGAACCTTGAAGAGAAAATAGCTTTAACAGAGCGATCGGATGCCAATGAAGACCTACCTATTTCAGCAGAGACGAATATGGAGGGAGAAATCGCACCTTCGCCAAATATTGAAACTGGTGCTATAGAGGAATCGATTTTAACAAAACATGTACTCGTACCTACAGAAACGAATAGGGAGGACGTTGAAGAATTCCCATCTGATTATGATGAATCCCGTGTGGAAGAACATGATTTAGCAACTCACTCAGATGCTGAATCTACAGTAGAAAATAAAAGGCACTTTGAGGATACTGCGGATACGGAGAAAAACAATCCCATTCCAAAATCGTTGTATGGAGAGATATACTCTATCACTAAAAAATGCCCGTTTTCTACGTATGTAGAGATTAATAATTTTCTTCATGCTCCTATTTATGGTGAACATGTTCAAAATACTACATTCGAATTTCTGGATAAAAACGATCATCTAACTCCACAATTTGAAACAAAGCTTTTCCATACGACAGCAGATTATCCTGACCATCCTGAATGTCGTTTAGTTCGCTCAGACATTAATCAATTGATTTCAATCATGAAAACTGATACGGATGATAAAAATAAAATGAAGCCTCATCTTTTTCAATCAGTGGTCACTCCCGTACATTACTCACCATCAATCGAAAAAGGGGAAGCCAGCACTTACGCACCTAATTTAATACATATTCGAGCACCTGTTGTAGTTGGGGAATATAAAATTGAACTATGTCTTGAAGAGATTATGGCATTTGAAAAAGGGATTGTAGGGATGAAAGAAATCTCGAATAAGGTAATGATTACCAACTGTAGATTTATACCTATTCGTTTATCCCAATCATTAGGGAATGGAACATGTACAGCAATAAAGGGAAAGTTATTGATAGAAGGCTATATACAGCAGAATATTGAATATACATCATTGGATAAACAATATGAGTCAATAACTCATGCCAATCGATTATGTCAGAATATAGTATTAGAATTAATTATCCATATGTTACAAGTACAAAAAATCCGAGTTCTATATGACAGTCCACGCCTTGGGCAATAATAGAAGTTTTTTCACTCAGCATAAAAGTTCCTTTTCTAATATATACGTCTATATATAGTTTGGATTACTACATATTCTAGCGATAGGAGAGCTCTCTAAAACTAAAAATGAAAAGAGGAAATTTTTTTGAGTGAACAATTTGAAAATCCAAATTTACCTTGTCCTGTAGCATCAACAGAACAAATACCATTAACGAATGAATTTACACCAGTAATCACTACACCGGTTACGGCACCAACTATAAAAGTTCCCGTTGTACTGGCAGAACCAACATTGCAAATCGTTGTAGAGTCAGATATTACACTTACTCCAGCAGCAACTGAAATCAAACGAGTGAAAAAAAACGTATTCTTAAATCAAGTAAAACTAGTACCAGTTAGCTTTGCACGTATTGATGGTACTGACTTCTTTAGAGTAACTAGAGCTAAATTATTTGTAGCAGGACATATTCGCAAAAATATCGAATATGCTTCATCAGCATGTAGTGGGGCACTTCGTGATAGAATTGCTGATGTTCCATTTTCTGGGTTTACAGATCTTACTTTCCCACAAACAATTGGAGGTTCAACACCTATCTTAGGAATTTCCGAGTTTGCGGAAGCGAACTTCCTTAATGAAGCGACTCAAATGGATGCTCGTCTTGATAAGGCTTTCTTCCAAAATCTTGTGAAATACAATGAACAACCATTTGGTGAATTAGTAGCAGCGAACTTCTTTGAACTTGATTTTTCACCGATTATGGCAGCGCCAGAAGGTACGTTTAGTACTTTACGTGAAAAAATCGTATTAGAATTAACTGTGAAAGTATTGCAAGTTCAACAAATCAGATTAGGCGTTGGAAGTAGTGTCATAACACCAGTTCTTTTTGGGCTCACGCCTCCTACTAGCCCTTAATAATTGCTAGTTACCTTAAAAATTCAAATGAACCAATAAAATGGGTTGCCTTTATTACCAGGCAACCCATTTATTATTTAACTGTCTCTAAAACACGTACAAATTGTCCTTGTGAATGTGGGTAGCCTGCTTGTGTAATTTTCACCTTTACAAGCTGTCCGATGAGACTTTCAGGACCCTCAAACACTACTTTTAAGTAATTATCTGTATAACCCGTTAAAAGGCCTTCTTCTTCACTGCCATCATGTACAAATTCTTCAGGAATAACTTCTAGCACTTGATCTTCAAAGCGAGAAGCATACTCTTTAGCAAGTTGATCATTTAAGGAGATGAGTCGGTGTACACGCTCATTTTTTATGTCTTCATCAATTTGATCTTCCATACGTGCAGCAGGAGTTCCTGTACGTGGAGAGAACGGGAAAACATGTAGTTCAGAGAATTTATGATCGCGAATAAAGTTGTATGTGTCCATAAATTCTTCTTCTGTCTCACCAGGGAAACCGACAATTACATCAGATGTAACAGCTAAATCAGGTAAGGCTTCATGTAATTTCGTTAAACGTTCGCCGAAAAATTCCATTGTATATTTACGACGCATACGTTTTAACACCGTATCTGATCCAGATTGAATTGGAATGTGTAAGTGATTCACGACAATTTTAGATTCACGTAATACGTCAATTACTTCATCAGTCAATTGGCTAGCCTCAATAGACGAAATACGGAGACGCTTTAATCCTTTTACATTGGCTTCTAAATCACGTAATAATTGGGCAAGGTTATAATCCTTTAAATCTTGACCATAACCACCCGTGTGAATACCTGTCAAAACTATTTCAAGATAGCCTGCATCTACTAATTGCTGTGCTTGATGTAATACTTCTTGTGGATCACGAGAACGCATTAAGCCGCGTGCCCACGGAATAATACAAAACGTACAGAAGTTATTACAGCCCTCCTGTATTTTTAAGGAAGCACGTGTGCGGTCTGTAAATGCTGGTACATCTAATTCCTCATACACGCGATTTTTCATAATGTTACGTACAGCATTAATTGGCTGACGCTCAGCACGATATTGGTCAATATAACCAAGTAATTTTGTGCGGTCCTGCGTACCAACAACAATATCGACCCCAGGAATCGCCATAATTTCTGCTGGCGAGGTTTGTGCGTAGCAACCTGTTACACATATTACTGCATCTGGATTTTGACGAATTGCTCGACGAATCACCTGACGTGATTTCTTATCTCCAGTATTAGTAACTGTACATGTATTAATGACATAAACGTCCGCTTGTTGATCAAATTCAGTGCGATCATAGCCTTCATCTTTAAATAGTTGCCAAATGGCTTCTGTTTCGTAGTGGTTTACTTTACAACCTAGAGTATGGAAACTCACGATTTTTGATCGCTCGTTACTCATAATTTATATCATCCTTTCAACTTCACATTACCTTGTGTTTCTTCACATTTAAATTATTTTGTAGTGTACTTATTTTAGATACGTGATTTATGATAACATAATCCTTTTAAAATCAATACTTTAAAGATTTTTTTGTGAATGTTTTTGTCCTCTTTTTTAGGGGACTAATTGTTTTACTAGTGGGTAAACTATACGGAAATGAAAGCAGTTCAAGGATACCATTGCTTGAATAGAACTTCATGTATCTATGAACAAAAGCTAATTTCACAAGAACAACACCAGTAATCATTTAAATAGAAAGAAATTAGACGGCAACGTGAAAAAATGGTATGATTCGAAGAGGTACGTACATCTTGATTAAAGAAGGAGCGTTAAAAAATGGAACAAAATTTTGCGCGTATGATCGATCATACATTATTAAAGGCTGAGGCAACAAAGGAACAAATTGAAAAACTATGTGCAGAAGCGAAGCAATTTAATTTTGCCTCTGTATGTGTAAATCCTACTTGGGTAAAACAAAGTAGCGAATTATTACAAGGTTCAGACGTGTTGGTTTGTACGGTTATTGGATTCCCTCTTGGAGCCAATACACCAGCTGTGAAAGCTTTTGAAGTAAAAGATGCAATTGCGAACGGTGCAAATGAGGTAGATATGGTCATTAATATTGGTGCATTAAAAGATAAAAATTATGATCTTGTACAAGCTGACATTGCTGCAGTTGTGGAAGCAGCTAAAGGTAGTGCACTTGTAAAAGTCATCATTGAATCATGTTTATTAACAGATGAAGAAAAAGTAAAAGCATGTGAGCTTGCTGTGGCAGCTGGTGCTGATTATGTTAAAACATCTACTGGTTTTTCAACTGGTGGCGCAACTGCAGTAGATATTGCCCTAATGCGTAAAACAGTAGGTCCTGATCTTGGTGTTAAAGCTTCAGGTGGTGTTCGTAGCTTAGAGGATATGAAAAGCATGGTGGAAGCAGGAGCAACTCGTATTGGTGCAAGCTCTGGCGTAGCCATCATGAATGGATTAATCGCAGATTCTAATTATTAATTATTAATTATTTCTTTCAGTATATATAAGCTACTAGCTCAGTAAGAAGCTAGTGGCTTTTTTTCATATAGAATAATACCTTCAACGATCACATATACTCCACTGACGATTTTGAATACAGAAAGGAGGATGTCATGTTTACACAATATAAGTATTGGAAGCCTTATATTAGTCCCTTTGATCCCTGCAAACCCATCGAAGTAAAATATTATGCTACACCACCACAATTATATATGGGTTTTCAGCCACCTGGACTTCCCCAATTCCAAACTCCAAGAGAGGCACTTATGGCAGGAACACTATGGCCACAATTATTTAGTCCCTATCCATTTCCAACTAAAAGGAGGGATGAAGCATGACTAAAAAGATGCCGCCTGAATTTTATACCCTACTTGAAGAAATTCAGGCAATTGATTTCGTCATCGTTGAGTTAAATCTCTATTTAGACACACATCCACATGATTATGCAGCCATTCAACAATTTAATGAAAACACTGAAAAAAGTATGAAACTCAAAGTCAACTTTGAACAAAAATTTGGTCCATTAATGAATTTTGGAAGAAGTTATTCAGATTATCCTTTTAATTGGGTTGATACCCCATGGCCGTGGCAAGTATAACATATAATTAGGAGGAATTTATTCTTGTGGTATTATGAAAAAAAACTTCAATACCCGGTAAAGGTTAGTACTTGTAATCCTATGCTTGCAAAATTTTTAATTGAGCAATATGGGGGTGCTGATGGGGAATTAGCAGCAGCACTTCGTTATATGAATCAACGCTATACGATTCCTGACAAAGTGGTTGGTTTATTAACGGATATAGCGACTGAGGAATTTTCACATTTAGAAATGATTGCTACGATGATTTACAAGCTGACAAAGGATGCTACGCCAGAAATGCTAAAAGAAGCGGGATTAGGAGATCATTATGTAAATCATGACAGAGCTTTATTTTATCAAAATGCCTCTGGTGTGCCATTTACAGCAACTTATATTCAGGCAAAAGGGGACCCAATAGCAGATTTATATGAAGATATTGCCGCAGAGGAAAAGGCACGTGCCACCTATCAATGGATTATTGATTTATCTGATGATACCGATTTAAATGACAGTTTGAAGTTTTTACGTGAACGTGAAATTGTCCATTCCCAACGTTTTAGAGAGGCGGTAGAAATTTTAAAAGATGATAGAGATCAACAGAAAATCTTCTAAGAAAAAGTGGCTGGCTGTATCAAGGGGTCTTGAAACAGCCTTTTTGTTGTTATTGTATGTTTGAAAAATAAGCGAGATCTTTTCGATGGCCAATCATCACTAAAATATCTTCCTGTTCCATATTTTGCTCAGGGGAGGGGGAAATAATGATTTCTCCTTCTCGAACAATAGCAATAACACTAACGTTATATTTCGCACGCAAATCTAAATCTCGCAGATTTTGCCCAGCCATTTTTGAAGGGATCATAATTTCTTCTATACTATATTCCTTAGACAATTCGATATAATTCAGCATATTCGGAGACAATAGCTGATTTGCCACGCGCTCTCCCATATCTCGCTCAGGATAAATAATCCAATCAGCACCTACTTTATCTAAAACTTGACCATGTCTTTTACCGAGAGCCTTAGCAATAACTTTTTTTATCCCTAGTTCTTTTAATAAAGATACTGTTAAAATACTTGACTGCATATCGTTACCTATAGCCACTATAACGCAATCAAAATTTCCTATACCAATAGAGGTTAAAGCTTTTTCTTCAGTTGTATCAGCTACTACAGCGTGGGTAACATAGGGCTCTGCATCCTCCACTCTTTCTTCATTAATATCAATTCCTAAAATTTCTTGTCCAGCTTCATGTAATCTGCGGGCAACACTTGTGCCGAACCTTCCTAGGCCAATAACTGCATATTGTTTAATAGCCATAGCTATAGCACTCTCCTCTAATTTTTTATCCAATCATAATATTACCTTTAGGATGTCGAAAGGCTTCTGTTTTTCGTCGTTTTGTAATAGCGAAAGCAATGGTTAATGGACCTAGTCTTCCGGCAAACATCGTTAAAATAATGAGAATTCTACCAGTAGGGGATAACTCAGGTGTCAACCCCATCGAAAGACCGACAGTACCAAATGCAGAGGTTGCTTCAAATAAATACATCATGAAACTATGACGTTGTTCAGTAATGCTAAGAATGATTGTCACAACAACAACGATAAGTACGCCACACATTGTGACAGTCAAAGCCTTTAAGATAGTCTCAGTGACAATTCTACGTTTAAATAAAACAACATCTTCTTTCCCCCTGATTTGTGACCACATTGTAGCAACTAATACTGCGAAAGTTGTTATTTTTATTCCACCTGCAGTGGAACCAGATCCAGCTCCAATAAACATTAAGAGAATTATTAAAAATAATGTGGAATGTGTTAAGTCACCAATAGCAAGTGTATTGGAACCTGCTGTTCTTGGTGTAACAGCTTGGTAAAAAGAACCTAATACTTTGCCCCATTCAGTTAATGGACCGAGTGTTTTATCATTTCCAAATTCAAACACAAATATCAAAATTGTAGCGGTAACCGTTAAAAAAATTGTAAACGCTAATACAATTTTCGTATGGACGGATAGTCTTTTAGTAAATCGATATTCATATAGTTCATTCATGACAATAAATCCTAAGCCTCCAAGTGTAATGAGAGCGCAAATTGTTAAAACGACGAATGGGTCATCTACATAAGCTGTCATTCCGTTAAATCCGCCCATTAAATCAAAGCCTGCGTTATTGAAATTAGAAATTGCATGGAAAAAACCAAAATAAACAGCTTTTCCTATTGGCATATCAAAAGAAAAACGAATAGATAAAATAAGACCACCAATCATTTCAATCAATGCTGTAAAGAGCAGTATTCTCTTTACTAATTTTACAAGGCCGGCAATGGATATATTATTAAATGCTTCCTTAAGCAAAAGTCTTTCTTTTAAAGATATTTTTTTCCCAAGTAGTAAAAATAACAATGTTGCAAATGTCATGAATCCTAAACCACCAATTTGGATTAAGAATAAAATGACTACTTCTCCGAAAACTGAAAATGTATCACCTGTATCGACAACAATTAATCCCGTTACACAAGTTGCTGATGTAGCGGTGAACAATGCATCTAAAAACGAAAGTCCCTTTCCATCTTCTGTAGAAAGAGGTATCGTTAAAAGAAAAGTCCCGATGATAATAATAAGTGCAAAGCCAAGTACAAGAATTTTGGGAGGATTTAATGTGTTTCTAAAAGTGTTCATCTTGTTCTCCTCTATAGATGTAAAATAACTTGATTTTAAAAATGCATAAAAAAAGACCAACTAAAAAAGCATGTAAAGGATAGTAGAAAACATGCTAATAATGGTGGTCGAATAGGACCTCCTTCGCTTTAGCCGACGAAGTTAGCTGACGGGTAGGATGGCGAAAGAGTTTCTCATCCTTTCTGTATTTCAGAATTAACCCCAATATATTGGGTCCTCCGTTCTCAATGTTTGAGATTTGGCCATTATTAAATTGAATGTGATTATTCTACGCCCATATTCTATTTTCTGTAAACCCCTATATTAATAGAAAAATGCAATTTTTTTTTTATTGTGAGCAAAATTTGATCATCTAATTCCAATTAGAAATAAAACCAAAAATTCACTTGATATTTTCGCACACTTTCTATTGACCATTATTAGACAATACGATATAATTTTTTAGTACACAACAGAAGGTTATTTGCCTAATTGTGTATTGACGTGTGTTCGGAGGGAGGGAAAGAGAGATGTCAAAAACTGTCGTTCGCAAAAACGAATCGCTTGAAGATGCTCTTCGCCGCTTCAAACGTACTGTATCAAAAAGTGGTACAATTCAAGAAGTTAGAAAGCGCGAGTTCTACGAAAAACCTAGCGTTAAACGTAAAAAGAAATCAGAAGCTGCACGTAAACGTAAGTGGTAATTTAATTTCCCATTAAAAATCCCTACGTTCATAACACGCAATCGTATGATTCACTGAGCAGACAAAGATATACCTGGAATTAATTACAGCTGTAATTAATTTCAGGTATTTTACATTGCTCGTTTTACGTACATATGAAAAAGCCGGATGGATATCATGTAGATTCATTCGGCTTTTTTGTGTAATACTACGTAGTATAAGCAACAAGTACATATAGCTGAAATAATTTTTTAGATTTGTGAAACTTTTTACATGTTCGACCGTATATACAGAGGAGAAGCATGTTAGAAGGGAGGGAAAAAGGTGCGAAAACGGAGAATCCTTAGTTACTTACTAGTGATATGGGTGACTTTTTTGTTAGCGTTTCCATTAACTTCGGCTTTTGCAAGCAGTAAGGTCTACCACGTTCCTATTCATAATGAAGTGGAGCGAGGGCTTCACGCATTTTTAGAACGAGCTTTTAATGAGGCTAAAGAAAACAATGCGAAAGCGATTATCTTAGATATACATACGCCTGGCGGATTTGTAAATGCAGCAAGTGATATCGCCATGCTTATGGATGCAACGGATATACGGACGATTGCTTTTATTAATAAGGATGCCCATTCAGCAGGTGCTTTTTTAGCCTTACATGCGGATGAAATCTACATGGTACTCAATGGAACAATCGGTGCAGCAGCTGTTATCGATTCAGCAGGTAATGCGGCCGATTTGAAAGCAAATAGTGCATGGCTTGCTCAAATGTCGGCAGCAGCGGAGACATCAGGTCGAGATCCTAAGTATGCTTTAGCAATGGCTGATTCGAGTTATGAATTGCCGGAATACCGTGCGGAAGGAAAAAATCTATTAACGCTTTCAGCATCGGAGGCATTAAAGGTCCAATACTCAGAGGGTACCGTGAAAAATTTTCAGGAACTTTTAGAGAAAATAGACTTACAAGAAAGTGATGTCGTTCCAATCGAACCAACATTCTCTGAGAAATTGGCTCGTTTTATTACAAATCCAATTATTGTTCCAATTTTATTATCCATTGCAAGTCTAGGTCTTGTAATGGAACTCTATTCGCCAGGATTTGGAGTTCCAGGTATAATGGGATTATCAGCACTTGGTTTATTTTTCTTTGGACATATGGTTGCAGGCTTTGCTGGCTATGAATCCTTATTGTTATTAATTATTGGTTTAGCACTTGTAGTTGCAGAGTTTTTTGTTCCTGGTGGAATTGTCGGTATTTTAGGTGGTGTTCTCATAATACTAAGTTTATTACTGGCAGGTGCAAATATTATGCAAATGATAATAGCAATTCTCATTGCGCTTGTAATAGCGATTATAGGAATGGTGATTCTGATGAAATTTTTCGGGAAAAAACTGCATGTCTTAAACAGGCTGGTGTTAATGGATGCAACTACGACAGAAGAGGGCTATGTATCCAACGTCAATCGCACAGAATTGTTAGGAAAAGTAGGGACTACACTTACTCCTTTACGTCCATCGGGTACAATGGTTCTTGGCAGTGAACGCATTGATGTTGTATCAGAGGGCGGCTATGTCGATGCAAATAAACATGTAGAAATTATTAAAGTTGAAGGCTCACGCATTGTCGTGAGACAAACAGAAAAAGAGATGGAGGAATAGAAAATGGGTTTTGATTTAGCATTAATTGGTCCTATCGCTGGACTGGTTATTTTATTCATTGTACTAGCGGTATTCTTTACCTTTGTACCAGTAGCACTATGGATTTCTGCACTGGCTGCAGGCGTCCGTGTTAGCATTTTCACATTAATTGGGATGCGTTTACGTCGTGTAATTCCGTCTCGAATTGTAAATCCGTTGATTAAAGCACATAAAGCAGGTTTACCTGTTACGATTAACCAGCTTGAAAGTCACTATTTAGCTGGTGGTAATGTAGACCGAGTTGTCAATGCATTAATTGCTGCTCACCGCGCGAATATTGAATTATCATTTGAGCGCTGTGCCGCGATTGATTTAGCTGGGCGAGATGTATTAGAGGCAGTTCAAATGTCTGTAAACCCAAAAGTTATTGAAACACCATTTATTTCAGGTGTAGCGATGAACGGGATTGAGGTAAAGGCTAAAGCCCGTATTACGGTACGTGCCAACATCGAGCGTTTAGTCGGTGGTGCTGGTGAAGAAACTGTTATTGCCCGTGTAGGGGAAGGGATTGTTTCTACAATTGGTTCGGCAACTAGCCATACAGAAGTATTAGAAAATCCGGATATGATTTCACAAACAGTTTTATCAAAAGGTTTGGATTCAGGGACAGCCTTTGAAATCTTATCCATTGATATTGCTGATGTAGATATCGGTAAAAACATTGGTGCAGAATTACAAATTGAACAAGCGCAAGCAGATAAAAACATTGCCCAAGCGAAGGCCGAAGAGCGTCGTGCAATGGCTGTAGCGAATGAGCAAGAAATGATTGCCCGTGTTCAAGAGATGAAAGCGAAAGTTGTAGAAGCTGAAGCAGAAGTACCTCAAGCGATGGCGGAAGCATTACGCTCAGGTAATCTTGGTATTATGGATTACATGAACTATCGTAACATTCAAGCTGATACGGCTATGCGTGATTCCATTTCAAAAGTAAGCAACGACAAACCTGAAACAAACGAACCAAATGTTTAATAACGGAAAGGAGCGGAACTAACATATGGAACAATTAATTATTTTTGCAATAATTGCCATAGTCAGCTCTATTTTCGGAAAATCAAAAAATAAGAAACCACAAAAACCGATGCCTCCTTTTAATAATAAGGATACACGTGTAGAGTCACCTGTTTTGGAAGAAACTCCGCAACGTCATCAAAAACCGCAAAGTTTTGAAGATTTTGCTCGAGAATTTATTGGGGATTGGATTCCAGAAAATGAAAAGGTTCAAGACACTAAAAAAAATGTTGAGGAACAAGTGAAGAAGGAAGTACCAAGCTATGTTGCGCCACCTGTCATTCCAGCTGATGTGCCACACCGCTCGTCTACTCGAGAGCGAAAAGGACGATTAGCAGCTGGGAAGGAAGAAGTGAAAGCAACTGGGACTCATTCTCCTTTTCAAGTTCCACAATCTAAAACGGCTCTCATGCAGGCTGTGGTAATGGCTGAAATATTAGGTCCTCCAAAAGCAAAAAGAAAATAACTAGCATGTCCTCCTTTTTCGATGCATATATTGCCGAAGAAGGAGGCATTTTTTTTATGAAAAAATTATTTCAATTAACGCCACTACTTGAATTGTCCGAATTTGAATCATTAAAAATCATTGGACCTTATCGTTTTATTCATGCAGATGCAACGACATGTTCGTTTGCTTATGCAGATTATCATATTACTGTTACTGCGGATCTGGTGAAGATTCATGCACTAAAAGAAGAAATGCTTCATCTTTCTGTTGAAAATTTACAAGAGATTCATATGAAAATGACAAAGAATATGGGTGTGAGCTAAAATGTGGAATAATCGGCCAATCATTATACGTATAAAGCGCCATGAAAATGTTCATCCTTTTATTCAAGCATTGCACGCACAACATGTTCCATTAAAGCGTGTTGTCTTTAGAGAACAAGAGGTTTCATTTGAAACAACGATGCATCATTTACCAAAAATTCGCCGTATACGAAGAGGCTTTCGTTTGAAAATGGCTGTTTTTTATGCGGATGAGCTGCAAGTTTTCCGAGCTCAGGTTTGGACTTTGATTGGTTTGGCTTTAATGATTGCCATCCCAATAATTGGTGCGCAAGTGATTTGGAAAGTAGACATTGAAGCCGCGACACCTGAATTGGAGCAGCGCTTAGGTAAAACCTTTCATGATACATTTCAAATAGAAACACCACTTTCTAAAAAAAAATTACCTTCTAATACTGTTATACGCCAAAAGCTACTAGAACAGCATCGAGAACTTTCTTGGGTGCATATTGAAAAAAATGGAGGACGCGTGGTACTAAGACCACAGGAGTCACCTAAACAAACGAAGCAGACAAATGAAAAATTGGCATCGCAATTAGTAGCAACGAAAAGCGGTATTATTACTCACTTTGATATCCAAAATGGGGAGCGGAAAATTTCAGTAAATGATACAGCCTATGAGGGGGATGTTCTTGTTAGTGGTGTGATTGAAAGTGGAACAAATCATGTCTTTGTTGGCGCAAAGGGCGAGGTTTATGCAGACTATTGGCTAGAATGTACTTTTAAAATTCCTACAAAAATTACAATGGAAACCTTGCAACAAAAGCAATGGCGAGTATTGGTGAAAGGTATTCATCAAGAAAAAGTTGATTATGTGCAAAAAAAGGATTTACCGAATTGGCTAGACCCTTATGTGTCAATTGTGGAGGAACAGCAAACGAAAACGATGCAGGTGGAGCTTGATGAATCGAAAATTGAGACTTTACTCATCCCACTCCTGCATGAAAAAGTAATACGTTCGTTACCTGCTAAATCCATCATCAAAAAAGAAAACCTTTTACAGGCAAAGTGGGGTAATGGTACAGTTGAAGGGAAAGTTCTATTTTTAGTCAATGAAAACATTGCAAGTCCAATACATGGCCTACAAGGAGAATGATTATGTCAGAACAGTTAACTGTATTACAAGTGGATAATCCAAACGAAGCGGTTATGCTACTCGGAATTTCCGATGCAAATATGAAGCTGGTTGAGGAAGCACTTAATGTTCATATCATTACCCGTGGTGAACAAATTCAACTTGCGGGTGAAGAAAGTGCTAAGGAACAGGCAACATATCTGCTGCATGCATTATTGAAGGTCATTCGCAAAGGTATTAATATTGATCAACGTGATGTATCTACAGCTATTGAAATGACTCAAAAAGGTACCATTGAATATTTCGCAGAACTTTATGATGAAGAAATAGCACGCACGACAAAAGGTAAACCAATTCGTGCAAAAACAATTGGTCAACGAGAATACATACAAGCAATCCGTCATAAAGACGTTGTTTTTGGTATAGGTCCAGCCGGTACTGGGAAAACGTATTTAGCGGTAGTCATGGCAACGCAGGCACTTAAAAATGGGCATGTCAAGCGCATTATTTTAACTCGTCCCGCTGTTGAAGCAGGAGAGTCTCTAGGCTTCCTTCCTGGTGATTTAAAGGAAAAGGTAGATCCTTATTTAAGACCTCTCTATGACGCCTTAAACGACATCTACGGGTCTGAACAGACCCAACGATTGATTGAACGAGGAACGATTGAAATTGCTCCATTGGCTTATATGCGTGGCCGTACATTAGATGATGCTTTCGTTATTTTAGATGAAGCACAAAATACAACTCATCAACAAATGAAAATGTTTTTAACACGATTAGGCTTCGGTTCGAAAATGGTAATTACAGGTGATAAAACACAAATCGATTTGCCTAAAAATACGGAGTCTGGCTTAATCGTAGCAGAACGTACATTAAAATATGTAAAATCAATCCATTTCCAAGTGCTAGAACAGGGGGATGTTGTCCGTCACCCAATAGTAGCCAAAATCATCCAAGCCTACGAAGAACAGCAACTTTAGAATGGCAAAGCCTTTCTAAAGTCTGCCCCGAAAGCGAAGCGACAGGGGCAACAGGGTTAAACAAGTCTGCCCTGTAAATGTGAATGATTAAAATATGGAAAAAAATGTGACAGCTATACGAATTTGTATAGCTGTTTTTTGCTTTCTTATACATTTTTCGAGAAAAATGTATGTTGAATTGGTATGATAGAAGGTAGATAGAGGAGGTGCCAGATGGAGAAACAACTTCGAAAATTTACAGAGCTTATCGGTTTTCGCTATTTTATTATCATCATTCTCATTTTAACAGGATGCCTACAATTTGGATTGATGTATGGCAATGTTAAAGGAGTTACATATGATTTCAAACCTTTACAGTTAGCCCCTGAAACCGTACGATCTACTAAAACAATAGAAGATACCTACAAGACACAGCAAGAGCGGGAAAAAGCCGCAACTGCAGTAGGCCCGGTCTATCAATTTTCGGAGGATGTCGCCAAGCAAAGAGCAGCGATTGTCACATCGTTATTTGATTATGTACTTGAGGTAAAAAAGGATGTGGCAAATAGTAAGGAACCTATTGCAATTGCCGATCAAGTAGGGCAGCTTCGCAAAAAATTTGAATCGCTCGATGAAGATCAAATGCCACTCATCTTCACGGATTCACAGCTAGAAGGACTTTTAGTGCAGAGCGATGAGGATTTAAATAGAACAAGTATCCAATTATCCAAAACCGTAGAGGAATACTTACAAAAATCCATTCGACCTGAAAATGTCTTTGTTGCTCAAAATGACTTTGAGACGAAAATTCGAGGACAAAGAGGGTATCCAGATAAAATATTCAATACGGTTGTTTTAATTGGCCGTACAAGCATCATTGAAAATGAAACCGTTAACGAAGAGCAAACGAAAATAAGAAAAGAACAAGCGAAGGAAAGTGTAGAGCCTACAAGAATTTTACAAGGTCAAATTATTGTGCAGGAAGGCCAGATTATTGATAAAGAGGCATTTCGACAATTAGAGCTTTTAGGGATGATTAGTAATCAAGCTTCCTTAAAACCAATTGCAGGACTCATAATTTTAACACTGCTCCAAATGGTGTTTATGTATATTTTATTCGAGCGTTGGGAGGCTAACGAACGAAAAAAACGAAATGCATTATTGGTAACAGTGATTGTTTATAGTTTGTCCATCTTGCTAATGAAATTTATTAGCTTAGTTTCTGGCGGATTTGATGTGACCATTGCCTTCCTTTTCCCAACAGCATTGGCTACGATGCTTGTCCGTCTATTGGCAGATGATAAAGCAGCAGTGCTTGTTACAGTTATGACTGCTGCTTCGGCTGGCGTTATTTTTCAAGAAGGCTATTCATCCGTTATGCAAATGGAAATTACGCTTTATATCATTTTCGGAGGGTTTGCAAGTTTATTCTTTTTGCGTAGTGTTGAGAAGCGGTCCCATATTTTACAGGCAGTTGCGGTTATTTCTCTTGTAAATATGGCTTTTATCGCCTTCTATTTATTAATGACACAATCATCCTATGGTTTACCAGAATTAGTGTTTTACTTTGTAGCGGCTATGTTATCTGCATTGCTTTCTGGTGCATTGACAATGGGTCTTTTACCATTCTTTGAGTCAGCATTTAGTTTATTATCGTCATTACGTTTAATTGAGCTATCCAATCCAAATCATCCATTATTAAAAAAATTACTAATGGAAGCACCAGGAACATATCATCATAGTGTGATGGTCGCAAACTTAGCTGAAGCTGCCTGTGAAGAAATAGGAGCAGATGGGTTACTAGCTCGTGTAGGGTGCTACTATCATGATATCGGAAAAACAAAGAGACCAGCTTTCTTCATTGAAAATCAGATGTCAGGCATTAATCCGCACGATTCTTTGCCTCCTGAAACAAGTGCAGAAATTATCATTGCTCATACAACTGACGGTGCAGACATGTTAAGACGCTATAAAATGCCTCAGGAAATTATTGATATTGCGTTGCAGCATCATGGGACAAGTTTGTTAAAATTTTTCTTGTTTAAAGCGAAAGAGCAAGGGAAATCCTTTGATGAGGCTACGTTTAGATATCCTGGCCCAAAACCGCAAACGAAGGAAGCAGCGGTTATAAGTGTGGCAGATAGTGTAGAGGCAGCAGTACGTTCAATGAAAGAGCCGAATGCTGAGAAAATTCATAAGCTAGTACGAGCTATTATTGACGATCGAGTACAAGATAACCAGTTTGATGAATGCGATATTTCAATAAAAGAGTTAAAATGTATAGAGAGAGTACTTTGCGAAACGTTGAACGGGATTTTCCATTCACGTATTGAATATCCAAAGGCAGATAAGTAGGAGGATCTATGATTTTAACAATTGATTTTACAGATGAAACAAATGAAGTGGCGGCACAACATATAGAGCTTGTAGAAAAGCTTTTGCAACATGCAGCGAGTGTAGAAAACATCGAGCCAGAAACAGAGGTTTCTGTGACGTTTGTCACAAATGACACGATTCAAGATATAAATCGCGAGTATCGCGGGAAAGATCAACCAACCGATGTCATTTCCTTTGCATTGGAGGAACTAGGTGAAGGTGAAATGACTGTAACTTTTGAAGGAATGCCCCGTATACTAGGCGATATTATTATTTCGACAGATCGTGCAAAAGAGCAAGCTGAGGAATACACTCACTCCTTTGAAAGAGAATTGGGTTTTTTAGCTGTCCATGGCTTTTTACATTTACTCGGTTATGACCATATGGAGCCTGAAGAGGAAAAAGTGATGTTTACAAAACAAGATGAAATATTACAAACTTTTGGTTTAGGACGAGATTAAATGGATTTGCGTAAATACTTGCGATCATTTGGCTATGCGTTTGAAGGCATTATAACTGCAAGTAAAGAACAAAATTTAAGATCACATATTGTGAGTGCAGTCATTGTCATACTGGCTGGTTATTTTACAGGTTTGTCTCGAACGGAATGGTATATTGTGCTACTATTAATAGCACTTATGTTTGCATTGGAAATGATAAATACAGCTATTGAAAGAGTAGTGGATTTGGCATCGCCGAACCTTCACCCACTCGCCAAGCAGGCAAAAGATATCGCAGCAGGTGCTGTGCTTGTATTTGCGCTATTCAGTGCTATAATCGGATTACTTATCTTCTTACCAAAATGGTTGTAATCGAAGTGAGTATCTGATATGAAAAATTAACTGTATTATACTAACGTGAGGGAGAAATATGATAGATGACAATTGATATGCATGCATTACTAGAGGAATCTAAAAAAGCGCGTGAAAAAGCATATGTTCCATACTCAAAATTTAAAGTAGGAGCAGCTCTTTTAACGAAGGCCGGAGAAGTTATTCACGGTTGTAATATTGAAAATGCAGGCTATAGTATGACGAATTGTGCTGAGCGTACAGCATTTTTCAAGGCTGTGTCAGAAGGTACTTATGAATTCGAGGCTATTGCTATTGTTGCAGATACAGAAGGCCCATGCGCACCATGTGGAGCATGTCGTCAGGTGATGATGGAATTTTGCGCACCGACGATGCCTGTTTATTTAACGAATTTAAAAGGTGATGTTACGGTAACGTCAGTGGGCGAATTATTACCGTTTGCATTTACAACGGAGGATTTAGAGAATGCTGGAAACTAGAAGTGGCTATAAGTCAGGCTTTATCTCTATTATTGGTCGTCCCAATGTTGGTAAATCGACATTTTTGAATCGTGTCATTGGCCAAAAAATTGCGATCATGAGTGATAAACCACAAACAACACGAAATAAAGTACAAGGTGTACTGACATCAACAGATAGCCAAATGATTTTTATTGATACACCAGGTATCCATAAGCCAAAACATAAACTTGGTGATTTTATGTTAAAAGTTGCCAAAAATACATTGCGTGAAGTGGACGTGATTTTATTCATGGTGAATGCTGAGCAGAAGCTTGGCAAAGGCGATGAATTTATACTAGAAATGTTGGCGGAAAATTCGACGCCAGTATTCCTTGTTATTAATAAAATCGATCAGATTCATCCAGATGAATTACTTGGAATTATCGAAAGCTATAAGGAACGCTATGAATTTGCTGAAATTATTCCTATCTCAGCGTTACAAGGCAATAACGTAGAAAGCTTATTGGACACGTTGTCGAAATATTTACCAGATGGGCCACAATATTACCCAGCTGACCAAGTAACGGATCATCCAGAGCGTTTCATCATTTCTGAGCTTATTCGTGAAAAAGTATTACATTTAACGCGCGAAGAAATTCCACATTCCATTGCGGTTGTTATTGATAAAATCCGTCGAGATGAGGAAAACAATGATAAAATTCATGTCTCAGCCACTATAATGGTTGAACGTGATTCTCAAAAAGGTATTGTCATTGGTAAACGTGGTGCCCTATTAAAAGAAGTAGGGACACGTGCACGAAAGGATATCGAAATGCTATTAGGTTCTAAAGTCTATTTAGAACTATGGGTAAAAGTCCAAAAAGATTGGCGTAATAAATCAACACATTTACGTGATTTCGGCTTCCGTGACGATGAGTATTAAGATGCTTTGCTGACTAGGGTAACACCGTCAAAAAACTAAGGTCTACAGCATTGGCGGTGTGAATGCCCTCGGTCATATAGATTTTACTTTGAGCTGTCCAAAATATTTTGGAGAGCTCTATTTTCATGGACAGTTTATAGGAAAGGAGGGGGACTATGCTTCATAAATGGGAAGGAATTGTTTTAAAAGTACGCGCTTATGGTGAATCTAATAAAATTGTTACGTTGCTTACGCGGGAGGCAGGGAAGGTAGCAACCATGGCAAGAGGTGCGAAAAAGCCTTCTAGTAGATTAGCGTCGGTCACACAGCCTTTTACATATGGCATGTTTATGGTACAACACCATACTGGTATGGGGACATTGCAACAAGGGGAGCATTTGAATTCAATGCGCCATATTCGTGAGGATATCATAGCTACTGCCTATGCTAGCTATATTATGGAACTTGTGGAGCGGGTCGTAGAAGAGGGAAAACCAGAGCCTTTCGCCTTTGATGTCCTGCTGCAAGCGCTCCAAGCGATAGAGGATGGCTATGATCCTGAATCCATCACACTCTTTGCTGAATGGAAGATGCTACCCTATACAGGAGTCCAGCCTATATTACACGCCTGTGCCGCATGTGGGGCTGTAGATGGGGAATTTGCTTTTTCCTTTGCACAAGGTGGTTTTTTATGCCATCGTTGTTATCAGCATGATCCCTATATTATTCGCCTAACGCCGACACAACTTAAGCTTATTCGTATGTTCTATACAGTTCCCATCGATCAAATCGGGAAAATTGAATTAAAAAAGGAAACGAAATATTTTATAAAAAAAATTATAACAACAATCTATGAAGAACAAACCGGAATTCGTTTTAAGACGAGAAAGTTCATCGAGCAGTTAGAGAGAACCCCTGAATTACAAATACGCACTGTGAACGAAGAAAAGCCAGAAGAACCTTAACTGAACTGCCCCGTAAAAGTTAGACATCAATCTAACTTTTACGGGGGTTTTTTTTATGGCAAAAGTAAGTGTTGAACAACGTATTCAATCAGTTCAACGAAATTTAAATGGAAATGAAACCATGCTTGAAATTGCGAAAGATATCGGTGTGACAGCAGAGGTTGTCAGTGAATGGGTTCGCCGTTATCAAAAAAATGGCGTAGAGACTTTCTTAACGTCCTATACAAACTGTTCAGCTGACTGAACTAAAGGAAATCTATGAAGTAGTGGAATTAATCAAAGTCGCTGATATTCCACGTAGTACGTATTGTTACTGGAAAAAGCGTTTGAATCGTCATGATAAATACGCTGATGTGAAAATCGCAATTCAGTCCATTTATCATGAACATAAGGGACGTTATGGTTGTCGTCGGATCACCAAAGAACTAAAAAAAATCGGTATTCATCACGATCCAAAAACGATTAACTGCTTGATGAATGCCATTGGCATAAAGTGTGAAGTCCGCATGAAGAAATATCGTTCGTATAAAGGTAACGTCGGAAAAATTGTCCCAAACATATTACAACGCGATTTTACAGCGGAAAAAATGAACGAGAAATGGGTAACAGACGTGACAGAGTTCCATCTATTTGGTGAGAAACGCTATTTATCACCCGTCCTTGATCTATGTAATGGCGAAATCATTGCATACTCGGTTATGAAGCGTCCAGTGTATAAACTAGTCCATAATATGTTAGAACAAGCATTGGAGCGCCTTGAATCAAGTGATCAAGTTATTCTTCATTCAGATCAAGGTTGGCATTATCAAATGAAAAAGTATCAACAAACATTAAAGCAACATGGTATTACGCAGAGTATGTACCGTAAGGGTAATT
The DNA here is from genome assembly GCF_003049525.1 of Lysinibacillus fusiformis. Lineage (GTDB taxonomy): Bacteria > Bacillota > Bacilli > Bacillales_A > Planococcaceae > Lysinibacillus > Lysinibacillus fusiformis. The sequence continues at coordinate 267,339 of NZ_PYWL01000003.1, forward strand.
GTTTGGACAACGCAGTCATCGAAAATTTCTTTGGCTTATTAAAATCTGAACTCCTGTATCTACAAGAATTTGAATCCATGGCACATTTTAAACAGGAACTCTAAGACTATATTCACTATTACAATCACAAACGAATGAAAGAAAAATTAAAAGACCTAAGCCCGGTGGAGTACCGAACTCAGGTCTTAGCAGCTGCTTAACTAAATATGTCTAACTTTTTTTGGTCAGATCATAACATTCCTCTGGCTTTTTTTATGATCTAATTCCCATTTATATTTTTACATGTACTAAAATTTTTAGGAAGTCCTCTGAATCATCTGAAAATCCAGTTATCACTAATTTTCCTGCCCCTTCAGCTAAGGGATGAATTATGATAGCCTCTGACATATCCTCATTTTCATCCCATGTGAGTAGGTTCAGTATTACCATAAATGGCCATCATATAATCCTGCTAAATTGACTAGCAATAACAAAATGTTACTGTGCTGATGCTATTGCTAGTTAGAATAAACGCTGAGACCTCAACCATATACCCCAAATAATAGTATGTAAAATTTTCTAGCATGAATGATATGGACTTTGTGAAAGGGATAGCTAAAATACCTAATTTATATAGAAATTTTATTAAGGATAATAGAGGGAACTATAACCTTTGTATGATGTAATTGGTAATGTGACCTCAAAGTCTTGAACCTGGTGTTCCTATTAAATTGTGTTGTAAATGAATAAAATTTCAATTTTTACAAAATAAAATTTTTACATGAATTTAGTTTTTTATATTAAATATTAAATTTATAAATTTTATTTATGAGTCTATATAACTTAATTTTTCGTTTTATTGTTTTTCTAAGAATGTGTTATTGTGAGAATAGTCTTGTGTTTTTATGTAGTTTTCAATGTATAAATAGTAGAAACTAATCACTCGAGTCCCATATACTAGTTGAAAAGGTATTTTAACCTATGATATTGTAAGTGATATAGATATTCTTATTTATATTTTTTTAATATAATTTAGTCGTTTAATCCCCTGTCGAAATAAATGTACTTAATATAGATCTGACATGCCTATGAAATAGAAAACAAGCCTCTATCAGCAAAGCGTATTTTTATACGTTTATCAGAATAACGCAGTCCTATGGAAGAAGGAGGGAGTCACATAGTGCTTAGTACATAGCGTATGTGGCAAAAATATGCTACGAAAAGTAACCTTAAGTATTCGTGAAGTTGAAGCGGATGATATTTTAGCGGAAGATATCTTTTCAGATTATCGTTTATTAGCTAAGAAGGATTTAGTTTTAACGGAGCGAATTATTGCTTTACTTAAACTTCGAAAAGTAGATGAATTATCTGTCTATCTACCATCGGATTCAGTTCGAATTGTCCATGATTTAAGTGCTCAGCGAACGAGAGAATACGAGGATTTATTTTCACCACTAATGGAGGAAAAAGATCCAATCGATGACTATAAAGAAACCGTCCATCAACTTTTTATGACAACTCTAGAGAATGTTGTCCATGAATTGCGTTATGGTCAAATTTTAAAAAGCATACAAGATACCGCTTATGTTCGCGGTGTTTTTGAAAAAATTTTAGAAGAAAAACATCGCTATGAGTTACTTATGCGTTTAAAGGAATGGGATGAGTATTCTTTTGTCCATTCATTTGATGTATTTGTATTAGGAACCATTTTTGCTAGATATTTGGGGTTAACAGATATCGAAACATTAGCAAGAGGTTATTTGTTCCATGATATTGGGAAGGTCTTTATCCCCCAAGAAATTTTAAATTTAAAGCGTAAGCTCTCAGAAGATGAGTTTGAAATTGTTAAAACACACACAACAAAGGGCTATGAGCTGCTTATCGAAAATGAAGAGGAAGATATCGCCTATTTAGCGCGAGATCATCATGAGCGCTTTGCTGGGAAAGGTTATCCTAATCAGCTTTGTGCGGATGATATGAGTGAAGGAGTACAGTTGCTACAAATTATTGATGTGTATTCTGCGATGACGTCTAAGCGAGTTTATCACGATGGTTATGGAGCAACGGATGCGTTAGCTGTTTTATACAAGGACCGGCATTTATATAACGAAAAATTCATGCATAAATTTGTAGAATGTTTAGGCATCTATCCCGTTAACTCTGTTGTGATGCTATCTGATAATCGTAGTGCACAAGTAGAGCTTGTTTACGATTTATTTCCTACATTGCCCAAGGTGAAATTACTAGATGAGCAAACATCAATGAACCTACCCTTGAACTATAGTGTTAAAATAGCCAAAATGATTGATTATCGTGCAAATAGCTTTGAAGAGATTTTTAACCTATTCGTGGAGCAATTAATCAGATGTGATGAAAATAATCTAAGAATGCATTTTAGTAAATTAATAGATCATTTACACCCGAAAGAAATTGTCCTAAGAATATTTTTACCAGCTTTTCGCATATTACGTCTGTTAACGAGAGAAATACAAACGGATATGACGAAATATAGAAATTCTATTACTATTTTAAAGAAATTATTAGAAGAACAATTAAACGTTCTGTATATGGATTATCAGCATGAAAAAACGACCATTCTAGTTGTGGAAACAACCCTTCGTGAAAACTTCTTCATTAAGCTTGTGCAAAGCATTCTGTATATTGATAAAATTGTGCCTTTCTTCATTAATCCAGGTGATGATCAACGTATTACACAGCTAATGGGGCATTGTGATGTCAATGTCGCTTATTTTATTGAAGATGAACAAACCGTTGAAAAGCGAGTTCGTCCAATGCGAGAAGGGGCCTTTCTCTATTATTCATTAGCCGATATAGAGGAATTACTTGTTAGCTTAATAGGTATGAGTGTGAAAAAGTTTTCATTTGAGGAAAAAATGCAAGAGCGTTTATTTTCAACTTACAAAGCATAAGAAGAGGGAGTTGCCAGTAATGGCGACCCCCCTCTTTATTTTAACTATTAAAATTGAAGATGTTTTTCAATATAGGCTTTAACTTCTGAAATTGGCATACGAACTTGTGTCATAGAATCGCGGTGACGTACTGTCACTTGGCCATCTTCTTTTGAGTCAAAATCGTATGTGATACAGAATGGTGTACCGATTTCATCTTGGCGACGGTAACGTTTACCGATTGATTGTGATTCATCAAAATCAACAGGGAACGCTTTGCGAAGTTCAGCCCAAACGTCTGTAGCTTCATCAGATAATTTTTTAGAAAGAGGTAGAACAGCGGCTTTAAATGGTGCAATTGCTGGGTGGAAACGTAAAACAGTACGTTTATCGTCACCTTCCAACTCCTCTTCATCATAGGCATCGCATAGGAATGCTAATGTCACACGGTCAGCCCCTAAAGATGGTTCGATACAATAAGGAATATAACGTTCATTTGAAACAGGATCAATATAAGTGAAATCTTCACCTGAATGCTCCATATGTTGTTTCAAATCATAATCTGTACGGTCAGCGATACCCCAAAGCTCTCCCCAGCCAAATGGGAATTTAAATTCGATATCCGATGTCGCGTTAGAGTAGTGAGACAGCTCATCATCCTCGTGATCGCGAAGACGCATAGAATCTTCTTTCATGCCTAGGTTTAATAACCAATTTTTACAGAATTCTTTCCAATAAGAGTGCCATTCAAGATCCTCGCCTGGCTTACAGAAGAATTCAAGTTCCATTTGTTCGAATTCACGTGTACGGAAAGTAAAGTTACCTGGTGTAATTTCGTTTCGGAAAGATTTACCAACTTGTGCAATACCAAATGGAGTACGTTTACGCATAGAGCGTTGAACATTTTTAAAGTTTACGAAAATACCTTGTGCTGTTTCTGGACGTAAGAAAATCTCGTTTGTAGAAGACTCTGTTACACCTTGGAATGTTTTAAACATTAGGTTGAATTGGCGAATATCTGTGAAATCATCTTTTCCACAATCAGGGCAAACTACATCGTATTTAATCATTGTTTCTTTCATTTGATCAAATGTCATACCATCAACAATGATTTCATCACCTTTTGCTAACGCTGCGTCTTCAATTATTTTATCAGCGCGATGGCGAGCCTTACATGATTTACAGTCGATCATTGGATCATTAAAGTTCCCAACGTGACCAGAAGCCACCCAAGCTTTTGGGTTCATTAAGATGGCAGCATCGATACCAACATTGTGCTCTGATTCCTGAACGAATTTTTGCCACCAAGCTTTTTTAATATTGTTTTTTAATTCAACACCAAGTGGACCGTAATCCCAAGTGTTTGCTAGACCACCGTAGATTTCTGAGCCTGGGAAGACAAAGCCTCGATGTTTTGCTAATGATACAATTGTTTCCATTGATTTGTTAGCCATAAAATAGCCTCCTTCAAAATTTTTCACCTTTTTAGCGGTAAAACGCTAAAGCTTTTCATTCAGTGTTGACTAAATGAAAATAGCACCCGTCTCCGGGCACAATGTATGCCCAGGGACGAGTGCTAATACCCGCGGTTCCACCCTGATTGTTTTAAACAAAACGTTTAAAACCTCTTTTCAAAAAGTTAGCTCAAGGAGTGCCTTTTCTCTGTTGCTATGTAGACTTTCACCATCTTCTACTCGCTCTTGAATGGAACAGATACTTTTTTCCCATCATCGCCTGTATAACGCAATTTGCTCGAAAATATAAATAGAGCCAGCGTATGTGTCAACATTGTAGCACGTAATTCATTGATTCGCAATCATTATTAAACTGTATAGAGAACATATGGTGTTCAGAAGGCCATAAACCAGTTTTGACGGTCAACAGCCTCGTCACACGAGGGGACTGTGAATTTTAGCTAAATATTGTTTGGGGCTTTTTCTAGTCCTCCAAAAAGCTGTCCCATACGGTCAATAATGACTGAAGGACAGTTTTTTAGATAAGCGGACATTTATTTTTTTAATGAAATCTCAAATTTGGCGTCTACTTCTCCTGCAAATACAACTCTACCGTTTTCTGGTAATAAGACTTCGTTTATACCACTAACGACAGTATAGTTCACGCAATTACCTGCTTGGTCGTATACAGCAAAGGAGCCATTGGACGGCATTTTAACTGTCATTATTTTTTCTTTTGCATTTGTTGGTACTAAAAACCATTTAGCATGGCCGTCCGCTTGGATCGTTGTCACAGATTGTTTGCCGGGGTAGAGCGGTTTTACAAGCTCCTCGTGACCGTATAAACCTCCTGCTACTGTAAAATATTCCACTCCATTTTTCTTGAAAAATTCAATTTCCATAGTATCTCGACCAGCCATGCCAGGGATTTGTAGCTGGTTAACTGCTTGGTTTGCTCCAATAATTTTATTAGTTAACAAATAGCCTGGAACATCTTTAATCGTATCAATTGTTACAGTTGGTGCAGAATTAGTGTAGAGCATCGATGAATATTTTTCATTCATCAAATAATATTTTTCCCCTTCACGTTTCTCCCATACGGAAGCTATGTCTTTCGTTAAGATATTGGCTTCTAGCTTTTCAGCTTTATACTCTGAGACAGCTGTTTGGGGAAGACCCGGTACATTAAAATACAAGCTGGACCATAAATAAGTGTGTCCATTTTTCTCCTCTATGAACTTTATCTTTTCTGTCCCTTCCTTGTTCACAAATGAACCATCTGCTGTATATGAATACGTTTGGATAGGGTTATTAGGGACCGTAAGCATAGATACAGACAATTCACCATGAGAATTAATTTCTACCTTCATTAACGCACTTGAAATACCACCATAAATACCTGCATGCTGCGATAACTCCTGTGGCATTTTAGCCTTTATAGGCACGCCATGGGACTTTTTCGGCTTCTGTTCATGAATAATCCCTTTTTCCTGAAGTGCACTAAGCAGAATTTCATTAGCTAACAGTTGATCTAATAAGCTTTGACCTCCTGAGGAGACAACAGCCGCAGCCATGTTGTATTCCGGAAGTACAACTAATGAAGAATGATAAGATAATGTATCTCCACCTTTCGTAAGTGCCTTGATGCCATATTCACTGAATGGGAACAAGCGTACACTATCCCAGCCTAGCCCGTAAGCGACGAAAGATGGATCAGCTTCCTCAGGCCACATGCCTCTTTTATACTCATCTTGTGCCATGGCTTCTACTGATTCACGAGTAAGAATATCACTCACCTGTCCTGTGAATATTTGTGAGAATTTAACGAGATCTTCAGCTGTGGAGTATATGCCGCCCGTAGCAATAATGTTAGTATTTTCTGCAGGTAGTTGTCCGTTAAAGGCAGGGGAGTAGATCCCCGCTAGTTTTGAAGAATCCACTAGATTCTTCGGTGTTTTCGTATGGCTCATTTCTAGAGGCTCTGTCAAATACTTGCTGATAAATGCGGTGAAGCTCATACCACTTACTCGTTCTATTAGAATTTCAGCTAACGTAAAACCATCGTTACAGTAAACCGAAAATGCTCCCGGATCAGCCTTTAAGTTTTGAGTGGCTAAATGCTCTAGCAAAGAATCATATGCATATGAATCGTTATCGTCATATAAAAAGGTATTTAGCGACGAAGTTCCTAGCAGGCCAGAGGAATGATTCAGGAGCATACGAGGTGTAATTTGTTTGTAACGGTCGTCTTTCATCTTAAAATCAGGTATATAGTTCACTACGGGCAAATCCAACTCTACCTTACCTTCGTCGACAAGCTTCATAACAGCCGCTGTGAGCATCATTTTGCTCGTAGAACCTATACCGTACATTGTATTAGCAGTAAGCGGTCTATTGCCATTTAAATCGTTTTTGCCAGCATGCCCTGAAATGACAATTTCTCCATCATCGATGAGTGCGTATTGCAAACTTGTAGCGCCGTACGTTTCAGTTAGGAGCTTAGCTTTTTCTATGCCTACTTCTTTGGTCGCCTCAAATGTAAGACTACCACTGTTATTGACGGCAGTTGTGGCCATTGTAGACGTGGGGGCTAGTATAGTTAGCATGAGGATTACAAGGATTGATGTTTTAGTGCCCATCCTCATTTTCATTGCCTTTCTCATTATCATTTAAATCTTCTCCTTTCATTAGCTGTTAATGGGACCTCTTAACGGGTCCTAAGGAAAGCTTATACAACGGAGATGTACTGCCAGTGACGATAGTATGAACAGAGTATGAACAAGTGAAAAAATGTTACAGTCGACAATGTGAATTTCGGAAGAGGTGCTTTTATATCAGCTTAGATGCAAAGTGGAGGAGGTTTTTTCAATACATTTAATTTATTCGTTTAAAATACGACCTGTTTTTACGATACCTTTTTATTTTGTATGATGTTACTCCAATGAAGCAATGATAGTCATTTGAACTATTATGGAGAACCAAAAAATACTACTTCTCCTCAGCAAGAATCCTTGCATGAGAGCCGTAGTATAAAGAATATTGGCTTGGACAATTTGAAGTGTTCAACAACCGGCCGTAAAGGCTTTTGATAATTGATTTTAGAACTTCCAGAGGAATACGAATAGTGTTAATAGCATGATTGATGATGCTCGTTTATAAGCGATTCAACAAGTCGTGTAGCCTTCATGACAAAAATACAAATTAAAGAAATTACCCTCAATCTAAAATCCTCTACACATATCCGCCATAACTTAATACAGATTACTGCTATTATATGCAGTATGTTGTATAATTGAAATACTGCTTTAATTATGCAAAGCATTAATATAACACCTTTTGTATAGAATTAGTGTAATACTTTGCATACCTATCATTCTATAGTATATAATAATTGAGCATAAGTATAACACTATTAGATTTGAGGCGGTGAGTCCAATCGAACTCAATAAACGTCAGGAAAACATTTTACAAATTGTGAAAGAAAACGGCCCTATTACTGGGGAACATATTGCAGAACGTCTCAATCTGACTAGAGCGACTTTAAGACCAGATTTAGCGATCCTTACGATGGCGGGATTTTTAGATGCAAGACCACGAGTTGGTTATTTCTATTCAGGGAAAAAGGCATCCGTTACATTGATGGATAGTATTCACAATTTAAAAGTAAAGGATTTTCATTCAGGCCCTGTAGTTGTCCCAGAAACAATGACGGTTTATGATGCAATTTGCTTTATGTTTTCAGAAGATGTTGGTACACTCTTTGTCGTAGATAAGAATGAGTTTTTGACAGGCGTACTATCTCGCAAAGATTTACTGCGTACAAGTATTGGCACGCAGGATTTAAATAAAATTCCTGTACATATAATTATGACACGTATGCCTAATATTTCGTACTGTGAAAGATCAGATTCTTTGGTTGTTGCCGCGAACAAGCTCATTGAACGAGAAGTTGATTCGCTACCAGTAGTTGAACCACAAGAGGGTGGTTTGACGATTATAGGCCGTCTTACAAAAACAACGATTACACGAGCTTTCTTATCTCTTGCGCAAAATGACTAAATTTGAAGGAGAGCTGCATGAAAAGACTACGCGTATTTGTTGTATCTGACTCTGTTGGTGAAACTGGCGACCAAGTTGCAAAAGCAGTAATTAGCCAGTTTCGACCCGGTCTAGAGAATACTGTTATCCGACGATTTCCACATATTCAATCGGAGGAGCTTATTCGTAAGATTGTTTTCCTTGCAGCACAACAACAAGCATTTATTGTTTACACACTTGTTCGTCAAGAAATGCGAAAGCTATTACGTGATTTATGTGAACAGGAAAAGATACATGCAGTCGATATAATAGGTCCTGCATTACAATCAATGGCAACCTTTATGGAAGAAAATCCATTGGAGACACCTGGAATTGTTCATATGCTTGACGATGATTATTTTAAAAAAATTGAAGCCATTGAATTTGCAGTAAAATATGATGATGGTCGTGATCCCCGTGGATTATTACAAGCTGATATCGTGTTGGTAGGCGTATCCCGAACATCTAAAACGCCCCTTTCACAATATTTAGCACATAAAAAGTATAAGGTGGCGAATGTTCCTTTAGTTCCTGAAGTAGAACCACCTGAAGAGCTATTACAGTTGGACCCTAAAAAATGTTTTGGGTTAATCATCTCTCCTGAGAAGTTAAATTCTATAAGGAAAGAAAGATTAATGTCTCTCGGATTAAATGATGATGCCATCTATGCGCAACATAATCGTATTTTAGAAGAGATTCAACATTTTGAAAAGATTGTCGGCAAAATAGGCTGTCGAGTAATAGATGTGACTAATAAAGCTGTGGAAGAGACAGCAAATACTATCATAGAACATATTTTGACTTGCAAATAAATTGTACGAAAATAAACCACCTCGGTGATAGAGGCGGTTTTTTTGAGTGGATTTTGAAATTAGTATAGATAAAAACTAATTTTTGTTTTATAATAATAAAATTGTGGTAAAAATATTTATAAGAGAAAAATCCTAATTTTTTGTCGAGAAATAAAGGAATTTTAAAACGAATAGCGAATTGTGTTTCTAGAACGTAATTATTAAAGATGGTGATGATGGATTTGGCAGGGAAGATTCCAGAGGAAGTAATTGAACAGATTCGTACACAATCAGATATCGTTGATGTTATTAGTGAATACATGCAGCTGACCAAGCGTGGGCGAAATTGGTTTGGCCTCTGTCCATTCCATGGAGAACAAACACCGTCTTTCTCTGTATCAACGGACAAGCAAATATTCCATTGCTTTGGATGTGGTGCAGGGGGAAATGCCATTACTTTTGTAATGGACATTGAAGGCATATCTTTTCCTGATGCAGTTGTGAAACTTGGAGAACGAGCTGGCATACATTTAGATGTTGAGCCAAGTTTTCCCGGGGGAACAAAAAAGATTTCTAAAGCGGAAGAAAGGATGAAAGAAGCACACGCTTTTACAGCAGATTTTTTCCACCATCTACTGTTAAATACAGAGGATGGCGAAGAACCTTTAAATTATTTGCTAGAAAGAGGATTTACAAGGGAGCTTATAGAATCTAATAACATCGGTTGGTCTCTCCCAAGCTTTGACGCCCTAACCATATTGCTTGAAAGAAAAGGTTATAACTTACAAGAAATGGCGGAAAGTGGGCTAATTATTAAGCGAGAGGGAGAAGAACGTTATTTTGATCGTTTTAGAGGAAGGATCATGTTCCCGATTCGAGATGAGAATGGTAAAATTATTGCCTTCTCAGGACGAATACTTTCATCAACGGGTGAGGAAGCGAAATATTTAAATAGTCCAGAATCACCAATATTTCAGAAAAGTGAAGTGCTCTATAACCTAGATAAAGCACGAACTTCTATCAGAAAAAATCGTCAAGTAGTATTGATGGAAGGTTTTATGGATGTGTTAGCAGCTAACTCTGTAGGTGTTATGAATGCCGTAGCAACAATGGGTACCTCGCTAACAAATCAGCATATCACAAAGCTTAAGCGCTTAGTTGAGCAAATTACGATTTGCTATGATGGTGATAATGCTGGATTTGATGCAGCGAAAAGAGCGGCGCAGCTTTTGCATACGGAGCGCATGAAAGTTGATATTGCTGTTTTACCAGAAAAATTGGACCCTGATGAATATATTCGCACGTTAGGCGGACAAGCATTTAAGGAACAAATTTTGGAAAACCCTCATGCGTATATTGCTTTTATGATGATGCATGCTAGACGAAATAAGAACTTTCAATTTGAAAATGATACGCTTCAATATATACAAGAAGTCCTTGAACAGCTCATAGGTAGATCGTCGCCAGTTGAACGAGATTTGTATATACGACAGCTATCAAATGAAACAAATATTTCGGAAGAAGCCATTTATGCCCAATTCCGAAAGCTGGAGGCGAATCAGGTACGTTCTGCAAAACCAGAAATGCCGACACAAACGCCTTCAATGCCAGTCACGCAACAACAAAAGCCTATGGATGCTGCTGAACGTGCCGAACGTTTATTACTGGCTCATATGCTTCATAATATAGATGTAGTGGACAGGGTATTACGGAGTGAGCAAAAAGAGCCATTTGTTCGAGATGCTTATATGGCTGTTTTTGTTCGCTTAGTAGGATTTTATGAGGAATATGGTCATCCTGATTATCAACGCTTTATGGAGGTTTTGGATGACGCTGAATTACGGAAAATTGTTATGGAAGCGGCTTTAGTCGAGCGAGATCCTGATCAAGCAGAGGCAGAGGTTGTGGACTCAATCCGTCAGCTTCAAAAATATAGAATTGAGCAAGAAATTTATCAAAAGATGCATGAGTCAAAGGAAGCGGAGAAGATGCATGAGTATGCACGTGCACTTGAAATCGCCCAACAGATTATTCATTTAAGAAAATCGTTATCGGCGATTTAACCCGATTCGGTTGTTTAGAAGGAGGAAGGTTTATGGCGGACAAGTCAGAACGTTCAAAAGAGATAGAAGTAGAAATTACATTAGATGATGCAAAAAAATTCCTACAAGAAAAAGCAAAAACAGAGGGTGAAATTTCTATGAAAGAAATTTCAGAGAAATTAACACCTTATGAATTGGAAAATGAAGAAATTTTCCATTTTGCTGAGGATCTTGAAAAGCATAAAGATATTCAAATCATTGGAAAAGAAGAATTTGAAGAAGAAAGTCTAATGAAAGAAGAAGCGAACGAAGAGACTTTCGACTTAAATGATTTGAGTGTACCACCAGGTGTTAAAATCAATGACCCTGTGCGTATGTATTTAAAGGAAATCGGTCGAGTTGATTTACTATCTGCAGAGCAAGAAATCGCACTTGCTGAGCGTATTGAGCAAGGTGATGAAGAAGCACGTAAACGTCTTGCAGAAGCAAACTTACGTCTGGTAGTATCTATCGCTAAACGTTATGTAGGTCGTGGAATGCTATTCCTTGATTTAATTCAAGAGGGGAATATGGGTCTTATTAAGGCCGTTGAGAAATTTGATTACCGTAAAGGGTTTAAATTCTCTACGTACGCAACATGGTGGATTCGTCAGGCTATTACGCGTGCCATTGCAGACCAAGCACGTACAATTCGTATTCCGGTTCATATGGTCGAAACCATTAATAAATTAATACGTGTACAACGTCAACTTTTACAAGATCTTGGCCGAGAACCTTCTCCAGAAGAAATTGGCGAAGAAATGGATTTAACGCCAGAAAAAGTACGCGAAATTTTAAAAATTGCACAAGAACCAGTATCTCTTGAAACACCGATAGGAGAAGAAGATGATTCCCATTTAGGAGACTTTATCGAGGATTCTGAAGCACAATCTCCATCTGACCATGCAGCTTATGAATTGTTAAAAGAACAGCTAGAAGATGTCCTTGATACATTAACAGACCGTGAAGAAAACGTACTTCGTTTACGTTTTGGTTTAGATGATGGTCGTACAAGAACTTTAGAAGAGGTAGGTAAGGTTTTTGGCGTAACACGTGAACGTATTCGTCAAATTGAAGCGAAGGCTCTAAGAAAATTACGCCACCCTTCTCGTAGTAAGCGTCTAAAAGACTTCTTAGAATAATTTAAATAGATGGAGCGATCCTACTAGTGTGAAAATACCTAGTTGGATCGCTCCTTTTTTATACCATTGAAAAGGTAAATAGCCCCGTTATTCCCCAATCTTGTTTCAGCTAATAATAGATAATTAGAATGAAGGGAATGAGAGATTTGCGACTTTATACAGATGTATTTCCGAAGGCTGTGAGATAAAATTGTAATGCAACCATTATTAAGCAATGTTTGGAGTTAACATGATGACGAATCCCCGGAAAAAAATTATTCTAAATGAAATTTTGTTTTGGAAGCAAAATAAGCTATTACCAGAGCACTATTGTGACTTTTTAGCAGCTCTTTATACAGAGGGGGCTGATATAGAGGAGTTAGAACCGGTTCAAGATCCTAAACAAGCAATCTTGCCATCTGAAAAAAGAAAGATGCTTCTTTTGGTAGCAAGTCTATGTATCGCTATAATAGCTGTTTTAGCTATCTATTTTACAATAAAATCATTAACACTGATTTTAACCGTTGTCGTAGGTATAGGTGCATGCATATTATTTATCGCTGCGTTCCAAATGGCGCAAAAAAAACATCTATTAGCTCCTATATTTCATTTACTTGCCGCCATCCTATTATTTAGTATATCTATCCGTGTGTGCACTACATATTTTAGTGGAGATAATATCGTTTTATTTTGCTTGATTGCAGCCAATTGTCTTATTTGGCTTTGGTCAGGTATTAAAATGAAGCTACTCTATTTCACAGTCTCCGGTGTTTTAGGATTACTAGCACTGATTGGCTATTATATCATAAACTTATTGTAATTTTTTGACCCTTATAAATGATCTGCACACTTTATATCATGTGTGCGGATTTTTTATTTTTTTGGTATATGAATGTATGCAAAGGGTATGATAACAGTATGAAAAAAAGTTGTGAAATTGCCCAAAATTTGGTTTGGCAAGACATATTTTATCCAATAGATACAGAAATGTCGAATTTGTTACAAACAAAGGACAACTTAGCGAATAGGGCTTTTCGTTTCTTTGTTAATGAAGTACAATATTAGATGTTGACTGATTCTATATTATAATAGAAGTAGACTTAAAATGAGGAGGGGAAACTTATGAAAAACAATCCAGTCGTTCCTTACATCTTAATTCTGGCATTTGGTATTGGTCTTATTTTCTTCATGTCTTTACAAGGTGCAGATAACAAGAAAGAAATTGCTGCTGAACATGAGGGCGGTGGCGAAACTACTGAAACTACAGACGCAAATGATGATGGTGCAGCTCTAGTACAATCTTGTATTGGTTGTCACGGTGGTGATTTAACTGGTAGTATGGGTCCAAACCTACATGGCTTAGATGAAGCCCATATCGTTGAAGTTTTAACAAAGGGTATCGAAGGTACTCCAATGCAACCAAACATGAAAACTGAAGCAGAAGCAAAAGCTATTGCTGAATACATTTCTACTTTAGAATAGTATGACTGACAAGTAGCTGTACTGAAATAGTACAGCTACTTTTTAAATGTAAAGAATCATGAAATGGGGTTGTCCACATGAATACTGTGAGACAACTCCATTTGTTTTTTTTCACGACATCATCCATACTAGTAATGGACTCTATTTAAGGTAGGCGGTATAAAATGAACGCACAAAAACTTTCGAAACGATTAGAAATGGTAGCAAAATTTGTTCCCACAGGAGCGGTAGTAGCGGATATAGGTAGTGACCATGCCTATCTGCCTTGCTATTTAATTCATCAAGGAATAGCTTCTTCAGCGATAGCAGGGGAAGTAGTAGCAGGCCCTTATGAATCAGCAGTGGGACAAGTACAAAAAGAAGGATTAAACAAAGAAATTACGGTACGTCTAGCAGATGGCTTAGCAGCAATAGAATTGAATGACCATGTCGATACAGTAACGATTGCTGGAATGGGCGGTCCCTTAATTGTCTCTATTTTAGAGAAGCATCCTGAAAAGCTGCAAGGAGTCACACGTCTCATATTACAACCGAATATTCATGCCAAGGTAATCCGTGAGTGGGCTTTAGCACATAATTGGGCTATTCTCGATGAAGAAATTTTAGAGGAAGATGATAAAATCTATGAAATTCTTGTGTTGCAAAGAGCACAAATGGAGCTTTCGCCAACAGAGATTTTATTTGGTCCTAAATTAAGTACCCGTAAAGCACCGGCATTTATAAAAAAATGGACGCGGGAAAAAGAAAATTGGCAACGTGTGTTACAATCCATAAAAGATGCAGAACAAACACCTGAAATTGAAGAAAAACGTGCAGAGTTATTGGCTCTTATTCAATTAGTAGAAGGAGTTTTGTAAAATGAAGTCGGTAAATGGTCAAGAAATTATTCAAGTATTTGAATCATGGTCGCCTAAAAAACTAGCTTGCATGGAGAATGATCCAATCGGTTTAGCGATTGGTACACTCAATAAACCTGTTAGCAAAGTATTAGTCACTTTAGATGTCAATGAAGCTGTTGCGAATGAGGCCATTGAAAAAGGATGTGAGCTGATCATTGCACATCATCCTCCAATTTTTAGACGTCTAGCGAATATTCGTACAGACGATCCAGCAGGGCGCTTATATGAAAAGCTCATTAAACATGATATCGCTGTTTATGCGGCGCATACAAATTTAGATGTAGCTGAAGGTGGAGTTAATGATTTATTAGCAGATGCGCTTCAACTACAGGACCGTACAATACTAGAAGAAACGTACTCAGAACATCTTTTAAAGCTTGCTGTTTTTATCCCGTCTGCAAATGCTGAGGATTTACGCGAGACGCTAGCAAAGGCTGGAGCAGGGCGCATTGGAGAATATGAAGCATGTAGTTATACAACTGCTGGTGAAGGACGTTTCCGTGCGTTAGCAGGTGCCAAGCCATTTGTTGGGTCAGTTGGTGAATTACATGTTGAAGAGGAAGTAAAGGTAGAAGTCGTATTTCCTGAATCAATGAAAAACCGTGTTTTAAAGGCAATGCTTACTAGTCATCCGTATGAAGAGCCAGCCTATGATGTCATTCGTCTTGAACAGCAAACGAATAAAATGGGATTAGGGCGTGTAGGTCACTTAGCTAAGGAAATGACCTTGCAACAATTCGCAGAGTTCGTGAAGCAGCAGTTACAGGTTCCAGCGGTTCGTGTCGTAGGTGATTTACAGTCGAAGATTAAGAAGGTTGCGCTTGTTGGTGGAGATGGTAATAAGTATATTTATGCAGCGAAACGTGCAGGAGCAGATGTTTTTTTAACGGGTGATATGTACTTCCATACAGCACAGGATGCTCAAGCGATGGATCTGCAAATTGTAGACCCTGGTCATCATGTAGAAAAAGTGATGATTGCAGGAGTAGCGGAGAAAATGACGAAGCTATGTGCGGATAAAAAATATGTGGTTGAATTTGTACAATCGACCATCCATACAGAACCATTTTTATTTGTTTAAGCGAGGGGAATAGATGTGGCTAATGAAAGACCTGCTGGTAATAAGGCTGGTAAACTGTGGATTATAATCGGTTTATTCATTGCTGTTTTTGGTATAGGGATGACGGTTATGACGAATATGATGAATGAAAAGAAAATTGATGCCATGACCGTACAATGTGAAGACGATGGGGGTCAAGCTATTATATCAAAGGAAAAAAACTTCCTTTCCACGAGTTATTCATTTGAATGTAAACAATAATATAAGGATGAACATTACTAGGTAGTGTTCATCCTTTTTGTAATAGAAGGATAATGATAAAATGAGCATGAAATCAATTAGCAGAAATGGAGAGATATATCTTGTTTATTCGTTTAACTAAAGATCAGCAAGAAATGATAGTGGCTGATATTCAGCGATTTTTCTACACGCATCGTGATGAAGACATTAGTGAATTTGAAGCAGAGCGTGTGTTAGATTTTATCAAGGAAAATATCGCCCCCTATATTTATAATGCAGCAGTATCTGACGCAAAATATGTAGTGGAAAGACAATTTACCTCCATGGAAGAAGAATTAGAGGCACTGGAGCAGCCCATTAAATTAAAGTAAGCTAGTTAAAAAAGCTACAAATTTAAATAATTGACAGAAAATAAAAAAATATGGTAATTTAATTTTGAATTAAAGATTGTTTAATTCAAAATATTCATAGCGACTACATAGAGGCCATGAATAAAGCTGTATGTATCTGACCAAAATGGTTACGAGTGTTGTTCGCGTACATGGAATGACGATGATTTCACAAAATGAATGGGAAAACGAGGAGGGTCATATGTTAAAAATCGGTATTATTTTAGGAAGTACGCGAGAAGGTCGTGTTAGTCCACAAGTGGGAGCGTGGGTAAAGGAAGTCGCAGAAAAACGCCGTGATGCGGAGTATGAAATAATTGATATCGCTGATTTTAAATTACCGTTTCTTGGAGAGCCAGGGGGAGATACTTCTGGAGTAGCGACATGGTCCGAGAAAGTAGCTGCATGTGACGGCTTTGTCTTTATTGTAGCAGAGTATAACCATTCAATTACAGGTGCACTAAAAAATGCATTAGACTTTTTACGAGTAGAATGGAACAATAAAGCTGCGGGTATCGTTTCCTATGGTTCAGTTGGAGGAGCACGTGCCGCGGAGCATTTACGAGGGATTCTTGGAGAATTACTAGTTGCCGATGTGCGAGTTCATCCAGCTTTATCATTATTTACTGATTTTGAAAACGGCTCAGTCTTTAAGCCAAAAGAGGTGCAGGCAGATTCCGTTCATCAAATGTTAGATCAGCTTATTCCTTGGTCAACAGCTTTGAAAACAATTCGATCATAATTTTTGACACTAGGCATATTAAAGTGCTTATTGTCTTCTTAAAAGCAAATATATAGACAGCCGCTTTCAGCTATATTCACAGCATGGAAGCGGTTGTTTTTGTTGGAATCACTCCCATTAATGTTCGATTTCTTCAATAACCTTTTCTTTTAAATCAGCATCCATAGAGGATAGTTTGACCGTATTTGAGAGTCGTTCCTTTAATTCCTTATCTGTTAAAATGCCACGCTCTTTTAGAATTTGTACGAGTAGATTCAAGGTCATAATATTTTTAATTTCTGCTGCTTTTGCATCCATTTAAAACCCTCCAAAAATATAGAATTACTACCCCTTAAGTGTACTCCTTTTTAAAAATCATGACATAAAAAGGACAAAACATAGCAAATTTATTTCGTGTTCCGGAATATGTGAGGGAAATTAAGCAATGTCAGAAATGGTCTATTTCATAGTAACGATAAAACAGTGATAGAAAACGGTGAATATTGTATTTGCAGAGCTCATACCTTCCTAACAGGGGGGATTTCATTGTGAAACGGATAGGAGTCGTTACAGGATTAATGCTGGCCATTATCGCGATCATCATCCTGTTTAATAAATATGTAGATGGTAAGCCTTTAGAAGCCAATATCGAGAAAGGACCAATAATTACGAAAGAAGAGTTGAGTTTATCACTATTAAAAGATAAGCTCCTTGAAAAATACGTCGGTATAGATGTTAAAACAACTGCGGAAAAGGAATTGGTCATCCAAATTGTAGGGGGAGAAGAGTATGTTCAGTCGGTTAAAACAGATATGGAAGCTATTGCAAAAAGTGCTATAAAAACTTCTGCCTTAAAGGATTACCCGATTGTCTTTGAAAGATGGGAATTTACGTCATTGCTGGATGGAAATAAAGCGATGGGGAATGATATTAATCTATTAATTGAAGATTTAATTAAAGGGCTACAATCATTTGATGTATACGAATATTTAATACTAGAGAATCGAACAACCATTACGATTCAAACAACTATAAAAGGTGACAATGCGGAGGCACTTCAACTAGCGACTAAGATGGAAGGTGCAGTAAAAAAAATTGTCCAAACAAATGTGAGTCAAAGCGATTCCTATGTCATTCATATATTAAATGGGGAGCGAGAAAAAATTAATTGAAAAGGCATCGAGACTTTAAATCTGGATGCCTTCTTTTTTGCTATGTAAGTTCTTAATGTGAAACTAAATTCATGACTCATTTACTTACTCATGGCAAATAAAGCTTGATAGAGTGTTGCGAGGAGTGCCACAAAGTGCATGTCGTCAGCGTGGAAAAGTTTAAACATTAGCCCCGCCCGTATGAGCTCAGTCTCTATTGGGCTTGCACTGGCAATTTTCTCATCATTACAATATAAATAGGCGGTAGCAGTAAAATCCTTTTCAAAACGGAATGCCAAATTGTCCATAGTAAAGGTGTACGAGGATTCTAATAATTGAACTGTTTTTCGGACAATCGGTATGGTGCTACCATCAGGCATAACAAGCTGATGACTGACCCCTTTTGTTAACAGAGTAGATTGTACTTGAAAAAGGGGGGCACCTAAAGTTGTTCGTGTTTCATAACGATAGGGTAAAGTTTGCTGTGCCGCAACTAATAATACGGCATTTAAAACTTTACCAGTAGAAGAACGCTCTACTTTCTGAAGCACACACACTGTTTCGTTGTTTTCATTTATAATAGGAATATCAGAAAAGCTTTTAAAGGCCTTTGGATAGTGAAGTGTAAATGTTGCCATAAAGAAACCTCCATTCATTATGTATACGAGTATGTCATTCCAGAGGTTTCACAAAATTACAGGAGGATAAAGTTTTGAGCTATTGTTTTCGACCCATTACACAAGAACAAGCTGAGGATATAGCTTATAACTGGCATTATGAGGGTGACTATTCTTTCTATGATATGGAGGCTGACCAGGAGGATTTACAAGCATTTCTCAATCCGTATACAAGAGGAAATATTTTTGCAGTCTTAAAAAAACAAGAACTAGCTGCTTATTTTAGTATTATGACGGTTGCTGACCAAACGATGGAGATTGGCTTAGGCATGAAACCTAGTCTTACAGGAAAAGGCCTAGGCTATGATTTTTTAAAAAATGCTATTGATTTTGTCTTGGCAAACTATCCATGCGAAATGATTACCTTATCGGTTGCCACATTTAATCTACGTGCAATCAAGCTATATCGCAAGGTAGGATTTAAAGACGCTCATACTTATATGCAAGCAACAAATGGTGGTGTCTATGAATTTCTAAAAATGGACTATATAAAAGGCTACTAAGGAGAGACAAGTATCTCGCTTTTAGTAGCCTTTTTAACTATTTAAGGTTGTGCGATTTGACCTGAGAGAGCACGTTTTTCCTGCTCTGTATCAAATTCCTTCTCCATTTTTGAAACAACTACCGTCGCCACACCATTACCAATAAGATTTGTAACAGCTCGAGCTTCGGACATAAAGCGGTCAACCCCGATTAGTAATGCAATTCCTTCTACGGGAATCATCGGGAATGCTGCTAATGTGGCAGCAAGTGTAATAAACCCAGAGCCTGTGACACCCGCAGCCCCCTTAGATGTAAGCATTAGAATGGCTAGTAATGTGATTTGATGCCAAATATCTAAATCAACACCGTAAGCTTGGGCAATAAATATAGCTGCCATCGATAAGTATATGGATGTTCCATCTAAGTTAAAGGAATAACCTGTTGGTATAACTAGCCCCACAACTTGCTTAGAACAGCCGTAGTTTTCTAATTTACGCATCATGGAAGGCAATGCTGATTCAGATGAAGATGTACCAATAACGATGAAAATTTCATCTTTAATGTATTTAATAAATTTAAAAATACTAAAACCGAAGTAATGTGAAATGAATCCGATGATAACAACGATAAAAATAAACATTGTAATATAGACGGAGAGCATTAAAAATCCTAAGTTGCCTAGAGATTTAAGTCCAAAGTTGCCGATTGTATAACTCATGGCACCAAATGCGCCAATAGGAGAAATTTTCATTACCATATTAACGATTTTAAAGAAGATATCCGCAACTTGTTCAAAAAATTTAATAACTGGCTTAGCTGGTTCCCCAATCGCCGCCGCTGCTAATCCAAATAATACAGCTGAGAATAAGACAGGTAGTAATTCACCATTTGCGAGAGCACCCACAACATTATCAGGGATAATTTGCATAATAAATGCACCCAAACCGTGTTCTGCCGCCGCTGCATTTATATATTGAGAGACATCTGCTCCGTTCGCGGCTTCTGTATTAAAGCCTTTACCTGGTTGTACAATATTGACAACGATAAGACCTATCGCCAAGGCAAATGTTGAAACAATTTCAAAATAGATTAAAGCTTTTCCACCGATTTTCCCAACCTTTTTGACATCACCCATACTACCAATACCAATTACAACCGTTAAGAAGATAATGGGTGCTATTAACATTTTAATTAGTTTAATAAATATATCCGCTAATATTTTTAGCTTTGCTCCGAACTCTGGGAACGTTGCACCTACTATAATCCCTAGTACAATAGCAATCAATACTTGTACTGTTAAGTTTTTAAAATTTATACGCATATATAGTTCTCCCCCTACAACATCTATGAAGATTGTGTGAACGTTTTCATGTCGTTATCATAGCTGAAATTTTCCGACAATAGTTTTTATGACCGTAATGTTTCTATTGTTCATTTTGTTCATTTTTCAATGAAAGGGTTGGTAAATGCAGTAATAGCAATGGTTTCAGGCTGTTTTATAGTAGTTTTGAATTTTGGTAATCTATTATAATACAAAAGAAAAGATCCTTACGATATGTAAGGATCTATCATTAATGACCAAAAGTATTATGGTGCAACTATTTTTTGAATCTCAGTTAGAATCTCATCATTTTGTGTTTGGGTTTTATAAAAATCATAGACAGGGGAGAGCTGCTCCTTAAAGCGCTGTCTTTCCTTAAGACTCATTGTAGTAACATCAAAATCATCTTGCTGTTTAAGCTTTAACATATCTTGTTCATTCATACGGGCAGCCTGTTCAAACTGCCAATCTGTTGTTTCCTTCATAGCCTCCGCCAATTGATGTTGAATTTTCGCTGGTAAGGAATCCCAAAAGCTTTCATTCATTAATACCGCATAGCCTAAAATACCATGCTGTGTGATGGTCATATGTTTTTGAACTTTGTAGAAACCTTTTGAGTAAATATTAGAGGCTGTATTTTCCTGTGCATCAATGGCGTGTTTCTCTAGATCTGTATAAACCTCACTAAATGAAATCGGAATTGGCGTTGCTTTCAAAACTTCAAATTGTTTTTCCAATGTTTTACTAGGCATTGTGCGAATGCGTAAACCCTGTAAATCTTCAAATGTATGAATAGGGTGATCAACAGAGGTTAGATGCTTAAAGCCGTTGTACCAAAAGCCCAGTCCTTTAATATGAATAGGTTCTAGCTCGTTTAATAATTGATCACCGATCGTTCCTGTCAGAACTTCTTGTACCTCTTTATTTGTATTAAACAGGAAGGGTAAATCAAGAACTTGCCAATTCGGCACATATGTTGTCATCTTAGAAAAGGTCGGGATAATCATTTCGACTTCTCCCTTTTGCAAAGCCTGAAACTCATTTTCATCATTAAATAAAGAGGAATTGGAGTATACATGCACTTTGACTTTGCCTTTCGTCTTTTCTTCTACTAATTCAGCAAATTTATTGGCAGCCTGTCCTTTTGGTGTATTTTCAGCTACTACATGACTTAGATGGATGGTAATTTGTGTGTCTAACCCCTTTTGCTCATCATCGTATGGAAGTGGCTTTGCGAAAAGCAAACCTTGCTGAACACTAATGGTGATCACTAAAAAGAAGACAGTTACAATCGTTCCAATAATAAATTTTTTCATTGAATACACCCAATTTATTCGTATTTTCTATTGTTTTTGTTATTCTAACATATGGAGTAAGCTAAAATATAGTAGGGGGGAGGCGATTATCTTGAAATTTCAGAAGTTATCGATGCAAAGAAAAATTATGTCGCTGACTTTTTTTATACTCATGCTTTCCTTTAGTATTGGTGGTACTTTTTTGTTGGGGTATGTGATGAATGAACAAAAGAGCAAGCTTAGTGACCAAGCATTACTAGTAGCCAAAACAGTCGCGCAGCTTCCTGAAATCAAAACCTATATTGCCCACGAAAACATTGAAATGGCCATACAACATATTAACCCTGTAGTGGAAGAAATCCGAGATATAAATGGTGCTCAATATATAGTGGTTTTGGATATGAAAAGACAGAAGTATTCTCACCCCAATAAAGCGGAACTGGGTAGCATTTCGCAATCTGCCGATTTAAATGCTGCTTTTTCCGAACATTACTATACGTCAATCGCGCATGGGGAGCATGGCAACATGGTTCGAGCGTTTGTACCAATCATGAACAATCAAGGACAACAAATAGGTGTTACGGTCGTTGGATATAGTGTTTTGACGGTGGCGGAATTACTGCAATCGATGCAAACGGAGCTGATCATTACTTTACTATTATCTTTAATCTTTAGCGTATGGGGTGCGCGAACATTAGGGCTTCATATGAAAAAGCAAATGTTTGGATTAGAGCCCCATGAAATTGCCAAAATGTATGTAGAACGAACGGAAACCTTTAATGCGATGCATGAGGGGATTATTGCGATCGATAATGATTTGACCATTACCATTTTTAATGAGAAGGCCTGCGAAATACTTGGGGTTGACGAAAAACCACCTAATTTGATTGGTCAGAAAATTTTTCACGTCTTACCGGATACAAGACTACCTGAAATTTTGGAACTTGATCAGCCTCTATTTAACCGAGAGTTGTATATAAATGATCATAGTATAATGAGTAATCGCATTCCCATACAGGTTAATGGAGAAACTGTTGGAGCAGTGGCCATGTTTAAAGATCGTACAGAAGTGAAAAAGCTTGCTGAAGAACTGACTGGGGTACGAGCATTTGTCCAGGCGCTTCGTGTTCAAACACATGAGCATAAAAATAAACTGCATACGATAGCTGGACTTTTACAACTTGGACATCATGATCAGGCTTTATCCTACTTAACGCAAGTAAAGGAAGAACACGATGAAATTACTAACTTTTTAAATGAACGTATTAAAAATGAAAATATATCAGGGCTATTACTTAGTAAAATTTCCTATGCTAAAGAACAAGGAATCCGACTGGAAATTGACCGTGAAAGTCGCTTAACATCTTTTCCACCAAATTTAGATCATCATGATTTCGTCATTCTATTTGGGAATTTAATAGAAAATGCTTTTGATGCATTAAGGGATACACAGGAGGAGGAAAAGGTTATTCATGTTTCTGTCGATGAAGACGAGGATGTCTTAGCCATTCTTGTCACGGATAACGGTGTTGGCATGACAGATGAGATCAAGAGCCATATTTTTGACAATGGCTATTCTACAAAAGAGAAAAAATACAGAGGAATAGGACTATTTTTAATAAAAGAGATTGTTGAAAAAGGACAAGGTGATATTGAAGTCATCAGTGAACCAAATAAAGGGACTAGTTTTTTACTAACATTTTACTATGCATAAGCATTAATTTTGGAATGGAGGGCTGATATTGGTACAAATCAAAGTATTATTAATTGAGGATGATCCAATGGTGCGTGAGGTGAATCGTCAATTTATTGAAAAGGTAGATCACTTTCAGGTGATTGGACAAGCATCTAATGGTTTAGATGGAGTGACGCAAATTCGTCAACATCAGCCTGACTTAGTATTTATGGATATTTTTATGCCGGAGCAAGATGGCATCACTAGTTTACATAAAATTCGCGAGCTGGACTTACCAGTAGATGTTATCACTGTCACGGCAGCGAATGATATGGACACGGTGAAACAAGTATTGCATCTAGGTGTTTTTGATTATATTATGAAGCCTTTTTCGTTTGAACGTGTCAAAGGGACACTTGAAAATTATTTACGCTTTAAAAAACAAACGCAAACGGAACGCCAGCTGACACAAGGTGAATTGGATCAGCTATTCCATTATCGTGATGGACAAAGCCCTTTGGAACAGTCTGCCTTATTACAAACAGAAAAAAACCTTCCGAAAGGCTTTAACCGTACAACGCTGGAAAAAGTGGTGCACTTTTTGCAATCGGTAGATGGTGCATCGGCAGAAGAAGTTGCAAGTGGCGTTGGTATTGCTCGTGTGACAGCTAGAAGATATTTAGATTATTTAGAGAAACAAGAGAAAATTACGATGGATGTCCATTATGGTGGAATTGGTCGTCCGATAAACTATTATTTTAGTAAATAAAGAAAAAAATCCTGTTTGTCATCATGACAAGCAGGATTTTTTTTAGTAATCAATGGGGCATAATTTTATCGACAGGTGTAGGTGTTTTAATCTTCGGTAGAATTTTATCTAATGTTACTGTACGTTTGATAACGTGTGTGGATGGATCATTTTCATCAAATTGATCCAAGAAGGCAATGACCTCTTTGACAATAGGTGTTGGTGTTGAAGCACCCGCTGTCACAGCAACTTTATCAATACCTTTTAACCAATCTATTTTAAGCTCTGAAACATCCGCGATACGATAGGAAGGAGTCCCAGCGATCTCAACAGAAACTTGCGTTAAACGATTGGAGTTATTCGATTTAGGGTCACCTACTACAATCAATAGTTCCGCTTCTCCTGCCTGCTTAGCAACAGCTTCTTGACGGACTTGAGTAGCTAAACAAATCTCTTTGTGTACCTCAATATGAGGGAATTTTTCTTTTAAACTATCCATTAAATGGGCGACATCCCATTGGCTCATTGTCGTTTGATTTGTGACAAGCAATTTATCATTCGTTAAGTTTAACGCATCAATATCATTGGAAGATTGAACTAAATGGACATGATCAGGTGCAACGCCAATGGCACCCTCAGGTTCCGGATGTCCTTTTTTCCCAATATAAATAATATCATAGCCTTCTGCAGATTTTTCACGAATTAAATCGTGAGTAACAGTTACATCAGGACATGTAGCATCAATGGACACTAGGCCTTTACGCTTCGCAATTTCACGAATTTCAGGTGAGACACCATGTGCTGTGAAAATCACAGTACCAGATTCAACTTGTTCGATAATTTCTAAGCGATTATCGCCGTCTAAAGTGATGATACCATCTTCTTCGAACGCGTCTGTGACATGTTTATTATGGACAATCATTCCTAGAATGTAGATAGGTCTTGGTAATGTTTTATCAAGTGCGGCGTTTCGTGCGATGACCATCGCATCAACAACACCGTAGCAATAGCCACGTGGATTAATTTTTAATACTTGCATGGTTGTGACTCCTTTCAAGCTTTACCTATCTACATTATAACGGACAGGGGCGGCGAATACAAAGAAACGTTCATTTACATTGGTGGCTGGAAAATACGTGGTTTAGATGGAATTGGTTCAGGAGGCGAAAATGATGCGGATGTACTTTGCCTTGCCGATCGCTTAGTTCCTGTAGCAGCCTTGCTTTCACTGCCTGCACGATCAGCGCCAGCCGCTCCGCCTCCCGTCGAAGGTAGTCCTTGGAATCCTTTATATAATTTTAATAAGGACGGTATATTTTTAACCATTGGCATCGCCTGTTGAATATAAGGGGTATAAGTTTTAGCGGAATTAAATAAACTATTTGCTTGTTGTAAGAATGAACCGATTTTAGATGCTTCTTGCACAGGTGGCATCGGCATTTGTCCTCCAAAGGAACCTATTCCATTTGCCATTGGAAAGCCGCCTGGAATTCGTGGTTGAGCAGGGAAGCCTCCAGGCGGGAAAAAGGACTGCGGTGACATCTGTGGTGGTGTTGGCATGGGCATTCTCATGCCACCGGGATACATAGGGTATGGATAAGGTGGTCGAAATACCATAATGATCTCCTTTCTACTTGTTTTTCATTGATGACATACCTGATTATAGCTATGATATGCAGAGGCTAATGGGAGGGTGCGATAATTTATAAGGCGAATTCATCAATGAAAGAGCAGAAGTGCAACTAAGCCTTCTGCTACGATCCTCTTATCTTATTCATCTTCATGATAGCGAAGCATACGATAACCGACCCGCACATGTGTCTGTATCAGTTTAGGCTGTGCTGGATCAGCTTCTATTTTTTTTCGAAGTGTCGCCATAAACACCCGTAAACTTGGAATATCTGATTGTAGAGCATTGTGCCAGATTTCCTTTAAAATAAAATTATGCGTTAG
Source organism: Lysinibacillus fusiformis (assembly GCF_003049525.1). Taxonomy (GTDB): domain Bacteria; phylum Bacillota; class Bacilli; order Bacillales_A; family Planococcaceae; genus Lysinibacillus; species Lysinibacillus fusiformis. The sequence continues at coordinate 293,845 of NZ_PYWL01000003.1, forward strand.
AACTTTCCCAACATGCTTGGATAAAACAACTAAAAGTTTATATTCAATAGGCGTGACATGTATTTCTTTGCCATTTATTAATACTGTTTGATCTACATAATTAATTTGAAGATAACCATTGGTAAAAGTTGAATTTTCCTGTTCTGGTGGATGTTCATAGGCTGCTCTCCTTAAAGCAACACGAATTCTTGCTAATAATTCTTCCACACTGAATGGCTTCGTGACATAATCATCTGCACCTGCATCCAGGGCGTTAATCTTATCATATTCTTCCCCGCGGGCACTGACGACAATAATGGGCGTTTGAGTCCAGCTTCTAATTTTTGTAATAAGCTCTACACCATCTATGTCCGGTAGTCCTAAATCCAAAATATAAACATCTGGTTTCATGGTAATAGCCTTTTGAAGTGCACGATTCCCATCTTGGGCAATGTCGAATTCATACTGCTGGGTAGCTAATGTCATTTTTATTAAATTAGCAATGGCCACATCATCTTCTACTACTAGAATTCGTTTATTCATCAAATTTTTTACTCCTTTTTCAGTGAAAAGTTAAAAATTGTTCCTTGAGGTTTATTATCTGTAACAGTGATGTGACTACCATGTAATTTTAAAATTGTTTGACACAGGGCTAAGCCTAAACCGAGCCCACGTCTACTATCACTGCGTTGTACCTTGCCAGTCGTAAACGGCTCAAACAAGCTACTCTTTAAGGAATCATCAATTCCTGGTCCATTATCTGAAATACTGAAATTTACTAAACCATCACATTCCTTCACCAAAATAGTAATGTCACTACCTGGGGGTGTGTAGGTCAATGCATTATCGATGATATTGATGAAAACCTGTATGATCAATCTAGCATCCATTAGGCTTAATAAAAATTCTGGTTCTATTTGATAGGATATTGTATGCGAGCTATTTTGGTGAACAACATGGGAAAGAGCCTCTTGAATAATATCTTCTACTAATTCTAATTGCATTTCTAAAGCAAATTGTCCATCCTCTAGCTTAGAAACCGCTAGTAGGTTTTCAACCATTTGTACAAGCCATTTCGAATTATTATAAATATCCTCATACAATTTATTTTTTTCACTATCGGGTATTAGAGGTGCGTTGTTTAGTAAGATATCCGCATTTCCAGAAATAGCAGTGAGCGGTGTTCGAAGGTCATGAGACACTGCCCGTAAAAGGTTAGCTCGCATCTGTTCCATTTCAGCTTCTCGCGCAACTTCTTCGTGGAGCTTCTGTAAATACCATTTATCCATTGCGAATGAAAAATCATTAATGATGGCATGCAAAATATTGCGTTCAAATGCAGGAAGTGGCAATAGTTTAGACAGTGCAATACCTATAACCCCTTTCACATTTCCATTAGAAATAACGGGTATATAGTAAGCATTCACTTCAGGAAATATATCTGTGGATACACCAGCTACATGCTTATTATTCGTCACCCAGCTCACAACGCCATGCTCATTTGGGTTATTAAAAAGCGTAGCTATTTTTTGATTTTCAATTGTAGAGATTTTCTCCGTACGAAAAAAAGTAGATTTCCCAATTACCTGATTGTCTATTTCAAAAAATTGCACTGGTTTTTCTACTAATTTGACAATTTGAGTCATGCCTTCCGTAATAATTTCCTCAATAGACTTTGCGTGTTGCAGTCTACGATTTGTTTCAAGTAGTACTTCCATTCGATAAGATTTTCGTATAGCTATAATCGTTTGCGCCTTGATCTTTTTCGTTAAGCTACTAGTAATTACGCCAGAGAGAAACATGATAAAAAAAGTCATAGGATAGTCACGATGATACGCATCAAATGAAAACCGTGGCTCTGTAAAAAAATAATTAAAAAGTAAAACAGCAACGATGGAACTAATAATGCTCATTATCCATCCTGATGACCAAATAGCAAGAATGAGAACACCTAGAATATAAATGGTTATGATATTAGGCTCGCTAATATCAATTGAATACAAATATAGGCCGACTATGGATATTACGCTAAATACGATAAACATTTTAAATAGATCCAGCCATTCAAATGCTAGTTTATTTTTGATATTAGGAAAGTAGAATTGTTCATTTTCTTGATCGGGCACTATGTGTATAGATAAATTCGGCACATATTCGTTCAGGCGATCACTAATTTTCGTGTTTGGCTGCCACCATTTTTTTCTCATACTTGATCGACCGATGACAAGTTTAGTAACACCACTAATTTGAGCATAGTTGGCAAGGGCGGCAGCTACGTCATCTTCTTGAACAATGACAACATGGCCGCCAAGCTGTTCTACTAGTTTGATATGTTGTTGTAGGCGTTCAGAATCAGCATGATTTCTTTCATGCGCCTGCATGTTTTGAACATAAAGAGCTGTAAATTTGCCATGCAATGCTTGAGCAAGTCTTGCAGTAGTCCGAATCACCTTTGCATTTGTAGGAGAACTACTGATACCTACGAGTAAGTGTTCTTCGATTTGTACATAGTTTCTGACAGATTCATTACTGTTTAATTGTTGATAGTTGATGGTATCGGCTGTTCGCCGTAATGCGATTTCACGTAGCGATACTAAATTTTGCTTACGGAAAAATGAATGCAAAGCTTTCTCTGCCTGTTGTTTACCATATACCTTCCCATTTTGCAGACGTTGAATTAATTCGTCTGGTTCAATGTCGACAACCTTTATTTGCGCGGCTTGATCGATTATATAATCAGGGATACGCTCCCGCACTTTAATCTCAGTGATTTCTTCCACTAAATCATGAAGACTTTCAATATGTTGAATATTTACAGTTGTAAAAACATGAATCCCTTTAGCAAGTAGTTCTTCTACATCTCCAAAACGTTTCTTATGCCGCATGGTTGGCACATTAGAATGGGCCAATTCATCGATCAGAACAATTTCTGGTTGGCGCTGCAACACAGCATCTATATCTAATTCCTGAAATGTTTTTCCCTTATAGGTTATTTTCTTTGTAGGAATTTGCTCAAGTCCTTCTAGTAATGCTAACGTTTCTGGACGAGGATGCGGTTCCACATAGCCAACCACTACATCTTTACCAAGTTTTTGTGCCTGATGTGCCGCATCTAACATGGCATAAGTTTTACCTACCCCTGCAGCATAGCCGAGAAAGATTTTTAATTTCCCTATAGATTGTTCCTCCTGTTGAAGCCTCGCAAGTAACATCTCTGGAGTGGGACGTATATTTTCCATCCTCTTTCACCTCATTTGTATTATAGCGTTAACTTACATTAAGAAAGTGTAAAGATTTTGCTTCTTTATCCTTTCTTAATAGAAAAAAGGATTTCCTAACACTACATTAATTTCAAAGTCAGTATGATGAGAGCATCCTTAAGGAGAAGGGGTGTTACGATTGATGGATTTTTTTATGATGGGCTTACTGATCATAAGCTTTGCATGTGTTTTGGCGTTAACAGTATGGTGCTACAAACTAGTAGAAAAGTAACGAGGAGGAAGTCAATTTGTGGATTTTTATGGGAGTAGTACTAGTATTTCTTTTTGGTTATTTAGGGCATGCATTACTGTACCCAGAAAATTATTAAAGGCAGGGAGGACACACTATGTGGCAAATAGCCATCGTATTGATAATTTATTTACCGCTCGTTATCTTAACGGGACATTATTTATATCGGGTTACATTACAACAAAAAACATGGCTTGATCCTCTATTAGATAAAGTAGACGCAGCAATTTATAAAGTTTGCGGCATTAAACGAGCTAATATGACGGGCAAAGAATATGTACTTTCATTAATTATTTCAAATGCCATGATGGTGTTTGTGGGATATATCATACTACGCATTCAAGCATTACTATTTTTAAATCCAAATAATATCAACAATATGGAAGCTACCCTTTCGTTTAACACGATTATTTCATTTATAACGAATACAAATCTTCAGCATTATAGTGGTGAATCTGGACTCAGCTATTTATCACAGATGCTAGTCATTACTTTTATGATGTTTACATCAGCAGCTACTGGCTATGCAGCTTGTATGGCTTTCTGTCGTAGGTTAGTGGCTAAAACAGATACAATAGGGAATTTTTTTGTCGATTTTGTTCGTGTTATTACTCGTATTTTAATGCCTTTTTCCATTGTTGTGGCTCTTATTTTAGTTTCTCAAGGATCACCACAAACCTTAAATGGCAATCAAACCGTACAAACAATTGAGGGCAAATTACAAGATATTGCACTTGGACCGATTGCTTCTCTTGAATCTATTAAACATGTAGGGACAAATGGTGGCGGTTTTAACGGAGCGAATTCAACAACACCTTTTGAAAATCCAACCGTTCTTTCCAATATAGTAGAGATGTTATCTATGATGCTATTGCCAGGGGCATGTGTTGTCGCGTTTAGTCTGATGGTTGTCTCTAGAAAAAAGAACACTATTTTTGGCAAACAAGGGCTGGCTATTTTTACAGCGATGAGTATATTGTTCCTCGTAGGATTAGTGACTGTGTACATAGCAGAGAAGGCTGGTAATCCATTCATTAGTGAACTCGGCATTACACAGGAGCTTGGAAGTATGGAAGGAAAAGAAATGCGCTTTGGGGTAGCACAATCAGCATTATTTACGACTGTTACGACTGCATTTACTACTGGGTCCGTTAACAATATGCATGATACATTAACGCCACTTGGTGGCCTCGTACCTATGTTTAATATGATGCTCAATGTTGTGTTCGGAGGTAAAGGCGTTGGGCTGATGAACATGATGATGTATGTTTTGCTGACCATTTTCATTGCCTGTTTAATGATTGGTCGATCTCCACAGTTTTTAGGTAAAAAAATTGAAGAAAAAGAAATGAAATTAATTGCTCTTTGTATTCTAATTCATCCTGCTATTATTTTGCTATTTTCAGCGCTTGCGGTTGCAACACCATCTGGGATAGCTGGAATAACGAATCCTGGGGCACATGGATTATCACAAGTTCTCTATGAATTCGCCTCTGCCTCAGCTAACAATGGCTCTGGCTTCGAAGGGTTAGCGGATAATTCAACTTTTTGGAATGTAACAACAGGACTGGCTATGTTCTTTGGTCGTTATGTAACCATCATCATGCAATTAGCTATTGCCTCTTTACTTGCTAATAAAGTAAGGCATAACGATTCACTAGGAACATTAAAAACAGATACGACTACCTTTACTTTTTTACTCGTTGCTATCGTGTTGATGATTGGTGCGCTGACATTTTTACCAGCTTTAGCACTTGGTCCGATTACAGAGCATTTACAACTTTATTCTTAATGAGGAGAGACACATATGGAAACAGCAAGAAATAGTTTGATGACTGGTGTCATACTAAAAAGAGCGTTAATAGATGCTTTTAAGAAATTCAGCCCCATATATATGCTGAAAAATCCTGTTATGTTTGTCGTAGAGGTAGGATTTTTGTTTGTGTTACTATTAGTTCTTTTTCCAAATATGTTTGGTAACGATGGTGGAGAACATGCACGATTATATAATGGGATTGTAGCGATTATACTCTTTGTTACGATTCTATTTGCAAATTTTGCAGAGTCGATTGCAGAAGGAAGAGGGAAAGCACAGGTTCAAACTTTAAAAAAAACAAAGACAGTGACAGAGGCACGTGTTTTGCTTAATGATGGCTCTGAAATTTTTAAACTGGCACATGAATTAAAAAAAGGCGACATCGTGTTAGTTCAAGCGGGAGAGATCATTCCTAATGATGGTGAAGTTATTGACGGAATTGCTACTGTAGATGAATCCGCAATTACAGGTGAATCTGCTCCTGTAGTGAAGGAACGTGGGGGAGATTTTTCGTCAGTTACCGGAGGGACGACGGTTACAAGTGATTGGCTGATAATTGAAATTACGTCCATGCCAGGTGAATCATTTCTAGATAAAATGATAACGCTTATTGAAGGAGCTAGCCGAAAGAAAACACCAAATGAAATAGCACTCAATACGCTTCTCGTAAGTTTAACGATTATCTTTCTATTAGTTGTAGTGTCACTCTATCCAATGACAATATATTTACATGTGCCGATTTCTATCGCAACATTAATTGCCCTGACAGTTTGTTTAATACCAACGACGATTGGTGGTTTATTGTCAGCGATCGGTATTGCAGGAATGGATAGAGTAACGCAATTTAATGTTATAGCGATGTCTGGTAGAGCGGTAGAGGCATGTGGAGATGTGGATACATTAATCTTAGATAAAACTGGAACGATCACGTATGGAAATCGCATGGCGGCTGAGTTTTTACCAGTAAAAGGGGTGGAAAGTAAGGATTTAATTCGAGCTGCATGGCTTAGTTCTCTAACCGATGATACACCAGAGGGGAAGTCTATTTTATCATTGGCCTGCGAATTAGGGGTAAATACGGACGGTGAAGAAACAATTATTAAGTCAAGTGAGCATATTCCATTTACCGCACAGACACGAATGAGTGGTTTAGATTCAGTGGATGGCACTAAAGTTCGAAAGGGAGCCTCTGATACGATAAAAAAAGAATGTATGAAAGCAGGACATAGTATTCCTAGCAATTTGGATCAATTGGTTCAACAAGTGTCTTCTGTTGGAGGGACACCACTGTTAGTAGCGTTAAACGATAAAATTTTAGGGGTCATTTATTTAAAGGATGTCGTCAAGGCTGGATTGAAGGAACGCTTTGATCAACTTCGTGCAATGGGCATTAAAACGATTATGTGTACGGGTGATAATCCACTTACTGCAGCAGCAATCGCAAAGGAAGCGGGAGTAGATAGCTTTATTGCAGAAAGTAAGCCAGAAGATAAAATTCAAGTGATTAAAGACGAGCAGGCACAAGGTAAAGTTGTAGCGATGACTGGTGATGGTACGAATGATGCGCCAGCACTGGCACAGGCGAATGTAGGGCTTGCCATGAATTCAGGTACAAATGCAGCAAAGGAAGCTGCGAATATGGTTGATTTAGATTCAAATCCAACTAAAATTATTGAAGTTGTCGAAATTGGCAAGCAGTTGCTAATGACTCGCGGTGCTTTAACTACATTTAGTATTGCAAACGATATAGCAAAATATTTTGCTATTATTCCAGCTATGCTAATGGTTGCTGTACCTGAGATGAAAGCATTAAATATTATGAATCTCAATTCACCTACTAGTGCCATTATTTCTGCCTTAATTTTTAATGCGGTCATTATTCCATTGCTTATTCCAATCGCCATGAGAGGCGTTAAGTATAAGCCAATGAGTGCCGCAAAATTATTAAATAAAAACTTACTTGTGTATGGTGTCGGTGGAATAATAGCCCCGTTTATTGGCATTAAAATCATTGATCTACTAGTAGGACCATTATTTCGTATAGTTGGATTATAGGGAGGAAGCTATATGCGGAAAATTTTTGAGAGCTCTAAGCAGGCATTACTTATGACAATAGCCATGTTCATTGTATGTGGTTTAATATACCCGTTCGCCGTGACAGCCTTAGCCCAAGGGGTATTTCATCAACAAGCAAATGGTAGTTTACTAGAATTGGACGGTCAAGCGGTTGGTTCTGAATTAATCGGTCAAAATTTTACTGCGTCAGAATATTTCTGGGGGCGTGTTTCATCTGTTAACTATAATGTTTATACGAAAGAGGATACGCTACCAGATGATAATGGCCAAGTGAACTACAGTGGTGTTAGCTCAGGTACATTTAACTATGCACCAACCAATCCAGAATTGAGAAAACGGATAGAGGCGGATATCGAGAAGTTTCTACTTGCAAATCCATCCGTACAACGACAAGATATACCTTCTGATTTAATGACTGCCTCAGGCTCAGGATTGGACCCACATATTAGTGTGAAGGCGGCACAAATACAAGTGGATCGAATTGCCCAAGCAAGTGGGCTTTCAAAGGAAGAAATTAATAAAATTATAGAGGCCAATATAGAAAAACGGACATTAGGCGTATTTGGAGAAGATAAGGTGAACTTCCTTATGGCGAATCTAGAAATTAGGGGAAAAATGGATAAAGCTAAAGATTAAAAAAACAGGTAGAGGGCTTCTCTACCTGTCACTCTATATATTAAGCTTGTGAATTTACAAGGATTTTAATATGGTTTTTCTCTTTCATTAATGCCTCGAAGCCCTCTGTTACGACTTCCTCAAGAGCAATACGTTTCGTCACAAGTTTATCAGCAGGGAAGTAGCCTTGCTTCATTAATTCCATCACCGCTGGGAAAATATCGCGATAAGCAATAATTCCTTTAACAGAACGCTCTGTTAGTACGATATTGTTTGGCAGAATAGAGGCGTCAGTTTCCCAAATAGAAACAATAATTGTTTCACCTTCAAATGTTGTAGAATCTATCGCTTGCTGTAATACGACTGGAACACCTGTTACTTCAAATGCTACATCAACGCCACCATTCGTTAATTCATGTAGACGAGCTACTGCATCTTCATCTTTAGGATTAATAACAGCTGTAGCACCAAGTTCTAATGCTTTAGCGGCACGCTCTGCTGAAAGCTCTACTGCATATATTTCGGACGCGCCTGCTGCACGTAACGCTTCAATAACAAGGAGCCCGATTGGACCTGTTCCAAAGACCGCTGCCTTATCGCCTGCTTTTAATTTGCTTTGGCGTACTGCATGAAGGGCTACCGCCGCTGGTTCGACCAATGCGCCTTGCTCGTAGGAAAGTCCTTCTGGCATTTTGTGAACCAATTTTTCGTCTACCATTGTATATTCAGAGAATCCTCCTCCACCGCCTGAAAGACCGTGGAAACCTAAATGCTTACAAATATTGTACTTACCTTTTTTACAGGCAGCACATTCGCCACATGATAGAATCGGTTCAACTACGACAGGATCTCCCACTTTTACGGATGTTACAGCATCACCAATTTCAACTACTTCGCCTGAGAATTCATGTCCCATTACAATTGGTGCGATATCTTTACTTACATAGTGAGGTTGCTCTACAGGAATAAAGATTGGACCAGCTGCGTATTCATGTAAATCACTTCCACAAATTCCTGTCCAATGTACTTTAATTTTTACTTTTCCAGGTGCAATGACTGGTTCTTCAATAGTTTCTACACGGATGTCTTTTGCTTTATACCATCTTGCTGCTTTCATAATCTATCAACCTCCTATAATATGTTACAGCCTCATCATAACATGTGGGAATAATGCTAATCATTAGCTCCCTATAAATTGACATAAAATTTACATATACCCAGCTTTTTCGAGTCTTGATACAGCGCTTTTTTGATTGCATATTCTTCGTATTTCAAGTACCTTTGATAAGGGCTTTGTTACGGTGATCATAAAACGATAAAATTATGTTTATGCTTGTAAGAATAGGATGTAAATATACCTTAAAGTTCGAATCATGGTACAATGAAAAAAGATGTTAGGAGGAACGAATGATGTCAAAATATACTGATTATAATTTTCAGCCATTTTTGCAGGACGCCATTGCAGAACTTGGCTTTACAGAACCGACACCAATTCAAAAAGAAATTATTCCATTATTACTAAAAGGGAAGAGTGCCATTGGACAGGCACATACAGGAACAGGGAAAACACATAGTTTTTTAATTCCGATTGTTCAACGTATCGATGTAGAGAAACAGGAAGTACAGGCCGTTATTACTTCTCCTACACGTGAGCTTGCACAGCAAATTTATGATGCATTAAGTCAATTAATAGAAGGAACTGCCATACAGGCAAAACTTTTTATTGGGGGTACGGACAAACAACGCTCTATTGATAAGTTGAAAACGCAACCTCAAATTGTTGTTGGAACACCTGGCCGTATTCGTGACCTTGTTTCAGCACAAGCGTTATTTGTGCATACGGCACCAATTCTAGTTGTTGATGAAGCAGATTTAGCTTTCGATATGGGCTTTATTGAGGAAATTGATGGATTTGCTTCCCAAATGCCAGAGAAACTTGAAATGTTCGTATTTTCAGCAACAATCCCAGAAAAGCTACAGCCTTTTTTGAAAAAATATATGGACGCACCTGTCCATGTTCACATGAATGATAAACGACCTGTGGCAGAGGGCATTGATTTTATGCTTGTACCAGTTCGTTCTAAATCACGAAATAAACGTTTATTAGAAGTCATCGAAGGCATCAATCCATTTTTGGCTGTTATTTTTACTAACACACGTAAAACGGCTGAGCATGTTGCTGGTTATTTAAATGAACATGGTATCCGTTGTGGACAAATCCATGGTGATTTAAGCCCACGTGACCGTAAGAAAATGATGAAGCAAGTTCGTGATCTCGAATATCAATATATTGTTGCTACAGATTTGGCGGCACGTGGAATTGATATTCAAGGAGTTTCTCATGTCATTAACTATGAAATTCCTGAGGACTTAGAATTCTTTATTCACCGTGTTGGACGTACAGCTCGTGCAGGTAATAAAGGAACAGCGATTACATTATTTGAGCCATCTGAAGAAGATGCAGTAGTACGTGTGGAAAAAATGGGTATCCCATTTGTACAAATGGACGTTAAAGATGGAGAATGGTCCGAGTTAAAAGAGCGTCATGCCCGTAAAAATCGTGTTAAACAAGAGAATGAAATAGATGTAAAAGCGAAGGCATTGGTCCGTAAACCTAAAAAGGTGAAACCAGGCTATAAGCGTAATATGAAATGGGAAATGGAAAAAATTAAAAAACGTGAACGTCGTTTAAAAGCGAGAGGAAAAAAATAGGGGGGCTTTTTACATGCTACTTGGCTCACACGTTTCGATGAGTGGGAAAGAAATGTTACTTGGCTCTAGTAAAGAGGCATTATCGTACGGAGCTAATACATTTATGATCTATACAGGAGCGCCGCAAAACACACGTCGGAAAGCGATTGCCGATTTGAACATTATGAATGGACTGCTTCATATGAAAGAGCATGGCATGACTAATATTGTCGTTCATGCTCCCTATATCATCAATATTGGCAATACGGAAAAACCAGAAACTTTTCGTCTTGGGGTAGATTTTTTACAGTCGGAAATTGAACGAACAGCAGCATTAGAGGCAACACAAATTGTCTTGCATCCTGGTGCACATGTGGGTGCTGGGGCAGATGCAGGGATTGCCAAAATTATTGAAGGCTTAAATGAAGTATTGTCGCAAGAATATCCCGTCCAAATTGCATTAGAAACAATGGCAGGGAAAGGAACAGAATGTGGCCGTTCCTTCGAAGAGTTAGCAAAAATCATAGACGGTGTCACTCATAACGAACGTCTTTCTGTATGTTTTGATACTTGTCATACACATGATGCTGGTTATAACATTGTCGAGGATTTCGATGGTGTTCTCAACGAATTTGATAAATTAATAGGTGTTGATCGTATCAAAGTTCTGCACATTAATGATTCAAAAAATGTGCGAGGCGCTGCTAAAGACCGTCACGAAAATATCGGTTTTGGTCACATTGGTTTTGATGCCTTGAACTACGTGGTCCACCATCCACAATTAATGGCGATTCCTAAAATTTTAGAAACACCATTCGTACCACTTGCTAGTGATGCCAAATCAAAATCAGCTCCATACAAAGCTGAAATTGATATGTTGCGAAGCAGTACATTTAAGCCTGAGCTTATCGAGGCTTTAAAAGGCTAACAAAGAAGCCCAACATCTAGCCACAGTGCTGATGTTGGGCCTTATTACGTTATTTTGTAAAAAGTGCGATTAGCTGACGAGAGCGCTTTCTTCCTAAAACAGCCTCCACTTCAACTAAAATATCTTTAGGAATGCCTAAGAAAAGCCAGGAGAATGAGAATTGCTCCAAATAAGGCCGAAGTTTTTTTACTTCAGAAGTTGTAATGTCAAAGCCCTCTTCACGAGCAATCGCGACAATTTCCTTATCCGTGCTTTGTGCCAATTGCTGTAAAAATTGAATACTCAAAGTCAATCCTCCTTTATAATGTGGTTGATCAAATGATTTAAACAGTCGCCATTTTCTCATTCAAAAAGTAGCTATCTTCTTTTCTTTACAAAAACTGCACTTTCCTATATACTTACAACTTGTAAATCGTAATGATTTTGAATTAGAAAGAAGCGATCATGCATGAAAACAACATTAATTGACATTGAAAATGTGTCATTTCAATATGACTATACACAAGTTTTAAAAAATATTTCCTTTCGTGTAGAAGAGGGCGATTTTTTAGCGCTACTCGGCCCAAACGGTTCGGGTAAATCAACATTATTAAAAATCCTTTTAGGTTTATTAAAGCCTCTTTCGGGAGAAATAAAGCTTTTTGGTGAACCAAGTGCAACTTTTAAACATCGAGAATGGATCGGTTATGTTTCGCAAAAATCCAATGCCTTTAATTCAGGGTTTCCAGCAACCGTGCAAGAGGTCGTGAAAAGTGGATTAACGAAAAAATTAGGGCTTTTTAAAAGACCAGGACGAGAAGCTAAAGGAAAAGTTCGAGAAGCATTAAAGGCAGTTGGTATGGATGCATTTGAACATCGTAATATTGGTGAACTATCAGGTGGACAACAACAACGAGTTTTTATTGCGAGAGCTTTAGTCAGTGATCCCAAATTACTTATTTTAGATGAACCGACTGTTGGTATTGATCACGAGAACGTGCAGTCATTTTATGATATGCTGGCGAAATTAAATCGGGAACAGGGAATTACAATGATTCTTGTCACACATGATGTCGATACCGTATCTAATCGCATTAGCCATGTGGCTTGTTTAAATCAAACCATTCACTTCCATGGCTACAAAAATGAATTTGATAATATTTCTCAGGGTGCGCTAGATGCTTGGTATGGCCATTCTGTAAGAAAGATTCATTAGAAGGAGAAGGCACAATGATTGAAGCAATTTTACATTATGAATTTTTACAAAATGCCTTTTTCTCTGGATTATTAATAGGCATACTTGCCCCTCTATTAGGCGTGTTTATTGTAGTAAGAAGGTTATCGCTTATTGCGGATGCTTTGTCACATGTCACACTTGCTGGAATAGCAGGGAGCTTATATATTAGCCAATCTGTGACCGCCTTCGCTTTGCTCAACCCTATTTATCTAGGAATTTTAGCATCTGTTAGTGGTTCTATATTAATTGAGCGTCTAAGACGTTTATATAAGCACTATGAGGAGCTAGCTATACCGATCATTATGTCAGGCGGCATAGGCATAAGCGCTATCTTTATATCGCTTGCCAGCGGCTTTAGCACAGATTTAATGAGTTATCTGTTTGGCTCAGTATCTGCCGTATCACGCCAGGATCTATGGGTGGTGATTGGAATTGCTGGAGTAGTTATCCTCTTTTTGTTTTTATTTTTTAAGGAATTATTCGTTCTATCCTTTGATGAAGAATATGCAAAAGCAAGTGGCCTTCCAGCACGTTGGGTGCATCTATTGTTTATGATTGTGACGGCTCTTGTCATTGCTGCAAGTATGCGCATTGTAGGAATTTTACTTGTATCATCATTAATGACGTTACCTGTTGCAGCTGCAATGCGATTGGCAAAGGGCTTTAAGCAAACTATCTTTTATGCTATTGTTTTTGGAGAAACGGCAGTATTAATCGGCCTGATTAGTGCGTTTTATTTAGATTTAGCGCCAGGAGGTACGATTGTTGTCACTTCGATTTTAATATTGCTACTTGTGATCCTTGGAAAGAAAGTAGCATTTAAAATGGCTGCGAAGCAAGAGGAGGTAGCACAATGAATGTTTCAAGAGCGTGGGAAATTTTAAAAGAAAATGGTTATAAAAAAACGGATAAGCGGGAGTTAATATTAGATATGTTTGCTGCAACAGATAAATATCTAACAGCCCGTGATTTATTGGATGTTTTAAAAAAAGATTTTCCGGGGATGAGCTTTGATACCATTTATCGTAACCTTGCTACATTTGTGAAGCTAGGGATTTTAGAGGAAACAGAGCTATCTGGAGAACGTAATTTCCGAATGCACTGTGAATCTGCACATCATCACCATCATTTTATTTGTATGGATTGTGGCAATGTTAAAGAGCTCAACCTTTGTCCGATGGAAATGCTAGGAGAAAAGCTTCCCGACTATGAAATTGAAAATCATAAGTTTGAAATATATGGGAAATGCCCGGATTGTAAGCATGAAACTCTGTCACATTAAAAAATGGACAGAGTTTTTTTTATGTAAGGCTCTGTTAAAGAATAATGTTGAAAATTAATAACTTTTAAAAGCTTGGCGGTAAATCTAAGCATAGAGGGATAAGTAATGAACAAGTCTGTGTTCTTGTCGCTAGAGACCGAACTAAAGCGACCGTTTCAAAAGTAGCGTGTTTGGGGCGTGTGGTGAAAACAAAGGTTGATGGTATGATAGGCTCTAAATTATCGCCTAATAATGTACTTATTACAGATGCTTGGAGAGCCTATAAAACTTATGCAAATGAAAAAAGAATAGAGCATTATCGCATTAAATTAGACGATGAAAATTACGTTATTAAAGGTTTGTACCATATTCAAAAGTTAACGGACTTCATTCGCGTGTAAAACATTTGATAAATCGTTTTAAAGGCGTAGCTACTAAATACCTTGATAATTACCTTGCTTGGTTCTTATTTATAGATAGTCATAGTAACGAAAGTACAAAACACAATATCAAAGAATTTCTATTGACATCATTTATTTTTGAAATGACTGAAACCTATCGAAGCTTGCAGATATCGAAATTCAATGTGTAATATTTAATTAATTCTTAGGCAATTTACTTGAACAACTAAACAGCAGGGAGTTTATGAAAATGAGTATGGCAACTTATATTGGATTAAATTTTACATTAAAACTAAATGAATATTATACAGAGGATGAGGTTGAAATAGATTATGTTTTCTCTAAAGAAAAAAATCGTAATGTAGTTAAGCAGAAGCATTTTACTACGCCCTATATTTATGAAGTATCTGAAAAAGGTCATCCTATTTGGGAGATGAATGAATATCAAAAGACTTATTCACCACACAACTACGAAAAATCCAAAATAACTTTTCTTTATTTATGTCACTTACTAAAAGGATTGCTTCCACAAGGCGATTTTTGTGAAGTTTTTATTTGTTGGTTAGGTGAAGAAGATGAAAAACGTGAGGATGAGTTGAAAATTAATTTAAATGACCTACAAATTGAAGCAATTGATATATATGAAAAATGCTTTATTCGAATAGAAAACTAAAGGCTCAACTCAAAATGAGCATAGCACTTTTTCTTATTAAAATTATTAAAGTAAGTAGTGTTAGTTGAATAAGAATGAGAAACCTCAACAAATCAGGTTCCCATAATAATTTTTAAAAAATCAACAATTAAATTTAACAGAGCCTTATGTAAAAGAAAGGGTAGTTCCTAATAGGATGTACCCTCTCTATTTTTATTAAGCTACTGCTACTTTACGAATCGCAACAATTTGATTGCAGTCTACAATTAAAGGAGAAGTAGCAGCCGCACCTGCTTCAAGGAAGTAAGCACAGCAATTGCGTGGATCGAAAGAAATGAAAGTCACACCTAAGAAGCTAATACCTCCAGATAAAAAGATATCTAGTCTAGTCGCAAGCTCTAATTTCCGTAATTGCTGACAAATACAGCCTCTACAGTTACTGCTCATTCTTGGTGTACATTTTTCTTCTTTTTGACAAGGGCATTTTTCTTCTTTACGTGGACAACATTTCTCTTCTTTTTTTGGACATTTACAGCCTTGCCAGTTCATCTGTGTTGTATATCGTCTATCTTCCATCGTCCAGACCTCCCTTCCTCTATTTTCGTAAGGGTATCCTTACAGTAATAATCTATGTTTGGTAAATAGATTGAGGCTGGTAATCTGTCCGATAGTCCGCTTAAAAATCTATATTTTTCTCAAAAGAATAGGCTATGTGCAAAGCCCTAAAAGAAAAATTTGCTATAAAAATTTTATAATGATAGTTGTATGGGGATAGATTATCATCGACAAACAAAAAAAGACGAGTCATTACAGAAACGTAAATCATCGTCATTTTTTATAAGATTATTGATGTTTTTGTTGGAAATCGACCATAAAGTCTCTTAAAGCTTCACAAGCCTCTAATGGCACAGCATTATATGTTGAAGCACGACAGCCGCCTACAGAACGATGGCCATTTAGCCCTACAAAGCCAGCTGCTTTTGCTTCCGCTAGGAATAGTTTTTCAAGTTCCTCATCGGCAACGCGGAATGTAATGTTCATAAGTGAACGGCTTTCTGGAGTTGCATGACCCTTATAGAATCCATTGCTATTGTCAATAGCATCATAAATAATGTTAGCCTTTAATTCATTGTGCTTCTCAACTGCAGCGACTCCACCATTAGATTCTACCCATTTCAACACTTCGCCTAGCATATAGATACCAAATGTAGGTGGTGTATTATATAAAGAATTACTATCAGCATGTGTTGTATATTTAAGCATTGTAGGGATATTTTTATTCGCTTTTTCAAGAAGATCTTTGCGAATAATGACAACTGTTACACCTGAAGGACCTAGGTTTTTTTGAGCGCCTGCATAGATGAGTCCAAATTTTTGAATATCAATTGGTTTTGAAAGAATATCACTAGACATATCGGCCACTAAAGGTACATTTCCTGTATTTGGATAATCCTTCCACTGTGTACCGTAAATAGTATTATTAGAAGTGATGTGCACATAGGCATCATCCTCATTAAATTGAATGTCTGCTAGGGAAGGAATATGGCGGTATTGGTTCTCTTTTGTACTAGCAGCTTCCACAGGTGTACCGAAAAACTTTGCTTCCTTGAATGCCTTCTCAGACCAAGAGCCTGATAATACATAACTTGCTTTTTGATCAGTAGATAGGAAGTTCATTGGCACCATTGTAAATTGCAGGCTAGCCCCCCCTTGTAAAAATAAGACCTCGTAATTTTCTGGTATCGCATATAGCTTTTTCAATAAGGCGATAGCTTCGTTATGTACTTCGTCAAAAATGGCACTACGATGGCTCATTTCCATAATCGACATACCTGAATCACGGAAGTCTACTAATTGTTGTTGAGCTTTTTCTAATACTTCTTGGGGCAGTGCAGATGGACCTGCGTTGAAATTGTATGCACGTTGTGTCAAAGTGGGTACACTCCTTGTTTGATTAATAAGTGAAATTTTTATCCAGTGGCTATAAACTGCTGAATATATATTGTCCTGATCGAGCTTTAATCGTCTAAGAGACATCATTAGCTATAGGACCATTAAAGCGGGATAACAGAACTTTACTGGATTATAACTTAATTTTCAAGAGAAAAAATAAAATTCTTAATATTTGAGCAGAATAGCGACAACCTCGCAACAAAATGTACACAATTAGCAGGAGTTTTTAATTCAAATACGAACGAAAAGTACAGTTTTATCAGGAATACAGTTGGAATTTTCGTAATTGAAATAAATTTTATCCGTTACAATCCATTTAATGTTCGGATTTTAATAGCTGCGGAAAAGGGCATGCTCGTGGAGATATGGAACGGCTAGAATATAAAATATAACGTTTATTTATGCAGACGATGAATCAATATGTACGATAGGATTTTAAATAAACCCATTTTAAAGTGAGTTTTTGTATAATAAATAAAGAATAGAAAAGGGGTGTTCACGATGTTTACAGTAGAAGAAGCTTGTTTAGTAGTCGTTGACGTGCAAGGAAAGCTAGCAACAATTGTTGATGAGAGTGAAGCAACGATTGCAAACATTGCTAAGCTGATACAAGCAATGCAAGCACTGGAAGTACCTATTTTATGGCTAGAACAAAATCCGAGTCGTTTAGGCGGTACAGCACTTGATATAGCACAACATCTTCAAGGACAAGCAATTGCTAAAATGGCTTTTAGTGCATGTGAGGAAGAGGAATTTGTGAAAGCGATGAAGGAAAGTGGACGTTCTCAATTTATTGTCACTGGTATTGAAACGCATATTTGTGTTTACCAAACAGCTAGACAACTAAAGGAACAAGGATTTGAAGTTGAGGTAGTGGTAGATGCTGTTTCATCTCGAACAAAAGCAAATAAGGAAGTCGGATTAGCTAAGATGAGTGCCCTTGGTATTTATCCAACTAGTATGGAGATGATTTTATATGAGCTTTTGCAACGAGCAGACCATGAACATTTTAAAACAATTTTACAGCTTGTGAAGTAATAGACATAAATGACCCCATTGGTCCGTGTTCAAAAAAATGGTAATAACAATTTTTGCTTTAAATAGGAAATTACCAAAAAATATAGCTTTTATAGAATAAATCCGGGATGCCTGATGGGTCTATAGACCTTTTTTGGGCATCTTTTTTTATAAAAAATATTTAAAGTATGACTCTACTCATATAAAAGCTTAGCCTTTCTAATTATTGTATACTATAATATAAAATCGGGATTTCATAATAGAAAAATAACTATTAATGAGGAAGATGACGATGATAAAAAATTTTAAATGGTTTTTGTTAATAGTTAGTGTTGTTTTTCTTTTAATATGCTGTACAGAAAAAGAGGTAGCGTTACAAAAAGTGCCTGCTACTTCACCGACGGAACAATTTGTCATCGAAGATTTAATGAATGGAAAAGGTTTATTACGCACAGATATAGATACCCAAAAGGATGTGTTTTTATCTGAATCGGTTGGTTTATGGCTTGCCTATCTAGTAGAAAAAGATGATCAGGCACGTTTTGATGAACAAGTCGATGTCTTGAAATCGTATTTTTTGTCAAACGACTTTATTGTTTGGCGATTAGATGGTACTAAAAAAGCTTCTGTCAATGCACTGATTGATGATTTACGTATCATCCGTGTTTTACTGGATGCCAGTGAGAAATGGCATGATTCAGATTATGAACAATTGGGTAAACAAATTGGAGATAATTTGATTCAGTATGGGATGAATCAAGAACTGTTTGTCGATTATGTCGATGTTAATAGCCATGATAAATCAACAGCTTTAACCATGAGCTATATTATGCCATCTGCTTTTTATGAAATGGAGCAGCATGGTCTATTATCCCAGCAACAAGTTCAACATCAGTTAGACATTTTACAAAATGCCCCAATAGCTGAGGCAGGATTTTTCCCAAAATATTTTGACCTTGCCACTAAAAGCTACGTGTTCGACGAGGAATTGCACATGATCGATCAATTATATACGGCCTATCATCTTGCTTCGATGGATGGGGACACAATGCCATTTAAAAACTGGCTATTAAACCTTTTGAAGAGAGACGGTACACTCTATGGTCGTTACAGTGCCCAAACGAATCAACCGACCGTTAACTTTGAATCGCCAGCTGTTTATGCCATGGCAGCAAGATATATGCTGGCATTAAACGAACAGCAATTAGCTCAGCAATTCATGGAAAAGATGACAGCTCTAAAAGATCCTTCATCAGGCTATGTCGATAAACATACAAAGTCAACGCATAGTTTTGATAATTTACTACCACTATTAGCAGAAAGGGAGGTAGAAAATGCGTACCACAATAAATAGAAATAAAGCTATTTTGGGTTATGGAATATTACTTATTTTATTGTTACAATTACCAGCTTATTTTTTACTCCGTCAGGATGCTGAAGGCTTATTATTGTACTCCTTTTTAATGATTCTCATCGTACTTACACTTTGGAGAGGGACAGTATTTGGTCTTGTGAGTAGCCTCGTCTTTATTTTTATTACAGGCTCGACATTACTATATACAGGAATAGCAGGAGCTGTAATTTTTCTAAATCCTACTTTTTCCATGCAAATGTTTTTCGCCTACGGGATTCTACTATTGATCCTCATTCTTTGTGCTGGAAAGGTGCATGAATTAATGAGTGAACAGGGAAACTATTTAAAAAAACTGCAAGAGGATGTTAGAAATTATGTAGCCATTGATGTGGAAACAGGATTTGATAATGAAACGAGAATGCGTATAAGCGTCAATGAAGAAATGCGTAGGGCAGACCGACATAAACATACTTTTGTTTTTATGGTTTTAAAGCTTGAAAATTATGATAAATTCCAAAAGCTGTATGGTGCAAAAGAGGTACAGCATTTATGGCAACAGCTTTCCCAACGAATTCAACAAACGGTCAGACAAACGGATAAAAAGTTTCGGTTTCGTGAAAATCATATAGGGTTGTTGCTAATCGATACAACAGACCAGCATATGGAAGTCATTTATGACAAACTAGATCAAGCATTAAAAAATCATCAATTGGTCAATGGCAAATGGGTCACACTCAATTATAAAACAAGCTTTATGACCTATCGACCATTGATGGAAACAACATTTGATGAGCTTTTAACAGAATTGGAAAGAGAGATGAAAACAAGTGCGCTCTAAATACAACTTATGGTTCGCCATTGGAATGCTTTGTTTTTATACTTTCATATCAAGTGAGACAGCATTTGCTGCACAAGATGACAAAGACATAGCATTAATCTTTGTCACAAGTACTCAGCAACCAAATGGTGATGTTATAGCATTGCAAGAGATGCTTCAAGTATATACGTCCGTGGATGTTTTAGCGATTGAAGAAATAGAAGAGCAGATGCTGCAACGTTATAAACGGATTGTTATTTTTAACGCGTATCCAACAGTTATTCCTGAGAAGGCTTTAGCTGCTGTGAATCATTTTCAAGGTTCTGCGATTTTGATTGGTGAAAATGCTCTGCAATTCAGCCCATTTGCTAAATGGCAGCAAGGTCAAATAATTGAGCTTCGAACAATTGGGGAAGAAAGTTTAGACAACCCTGTAAGATGGAAAAGTGTATTACCATCTGCTGATTTCGAAGTCTTGAAAAGAGCCTCCTCGATGAATGAATCCTATCCTTTTGTTGTTAAAAAGAACAATTGGTCGTATATCGGAGATTTTGTGAATAGAGGAACCTTACAATATCAATGGCCTACCCTCATGGGCGATTTATTGCAATTACCCAAGCCTCAGTCACATCCAGCTTTTATTGTTGTATCAGATATTAATATGAAAACAGATGTGGGAAAGTTAGAAAAGGTAGTGAAGGCATTCACTAAAAATAGGGTGCCGATTGCACTTGAAGTAACACCTATATTATTGGATGAATATGAAAAAAATATATATTACTTACATGATAATAAAAAATTATTAAGTTATTTGCAAAAGCTACAAAATGAAGGTTATCCATTTATCCTTTCTTCCACTACTTCACCTGAAAAGAATCTTGATTATTTAGCATTACGGAATATTTATCCATCTATAAGCCGTGATGAGAATAGCTTATTTAAAGGGAGTATCCCGGAAGATAGTTCATCATTATATATCACAAAAATGGACAACCGCACCATCTATCCAATGACGGTAGGGATCATTCCTGATACAGACAGCAATCCTTTATATACTGTCAAACGAAAAATAGACTTTTTATTACAGGTTCCTAGTTCCATTATCGGTATTCAATATCCTGCTTATGTAAATTCTTCTTATGCTCAAGAACTTGTTGATGTGCTAAAAAGACATCCGCAAATAGAACTCATGAATTTCCGACAAACAAACCAACAAGTAAAGTCAGAGAATGTTTCCATCGTCCAACATAAAGATGGTGAACAGACCATTGACTTATCTTTTTCTAAAAAAGAACGTTTAAAAATTTCATTTGATGAACGGCCATTCGAATTAATATTATGGATCCTTGTCTTTGTTGTATCCTTGTTTGTTACATTATTTTTTATAAGTACCTTACGATTACGAATTACATTGCGTAAGAGATTATTTGAGGAGAGGAAGACAAATGGCTAATCTATTATTTTTTATTTCACTTTTCCTCATTTGGATTATGCTGCTCTACCACATGTTTTTAATGGAGGGGGGCTATTTACATTTCCGTTCATTTGAAAAACCAATCGATGAGTGGTCTAAAAAAATGACTCATGTACCCTCTGTCAGTGTTTTTATACCAGCTCATAATGAAGCACTCGTAATTGAGCAGACTTTACGGGCTATGTCTCGTTTGTATTATCCTAAAGATAAATTAGAGGTGATTATCATTAATGATAATTCCTCTGATGAAACTGGTGATATCGCCAAGCAGTATGCTGAAAAATTTCCATTTATTCGAGTGATTGAAACCGTGGAGCCTAACAAAGGGAAGGGCAAATCTTCGGCATTAAACTCTGCGTTAGCTGATTCTACAGGGGACATTGTAGTGGTCTATGATGCAGATAATACACCTGAAAAAATGGCAGTTTGGTACTTAGTAATGGGTCTCATAAATGACCCAAAAGCTGCGGCCACTGTAGGGAAGTTTCGCGTCATTAATGCGACTGAAACTTGGTTGACAAGGTTTATTAATATAGAAACGATTTGCTTCCAGTGGATGGCTCAGGGTGGTCGTTGGAAATGGTTTAAGGTAGCAACCATTCCTGGTACTAATTTTGCCATTCGCCGTACAGTTTTAGAGCAGTTAGGTGGATGGGATGTAAAAGCATTAGCAGAGGACACAGAGCTGACTATCCGTGTTTATAACTTAGGCTATCATATTCGATTTTTCCCAAAGGCTATTACTTGGGAGCAGGAGCCCGAGACATTAAAAGTTTGGTGGAAACAACGAACAAGATGGGCAAGGGGCAATCAATATGTAGTTCTGAAGTTTTTAAGTCAATTTTTCACCTTAAAAAGAAAAAGTATTATATTTGATTTATTTTACTTCTTCTTTACGTATTTCTTATTTTTCTTTGGCGTTATTTTATCCAATGCTTTATTTATTATTAATTTATTTTATGACATTGGTTTGACCGTTGGCGATATTGCCCTTGTTTTATGGGTTTTAGCCTTTTTACTATTCTTAGGAGAAGTAATGATTACCTTAAGTAT
This sequence comes from Lysinibacillus fusiformis, assembly GCF_003049525.1. Classification (GTDB taxonomy): domain Bacteria; phylum Bacillota; class Bacilli; order Bacillales_A; family Planococcaceae; genus Lysinibacillus; species Lysinibacillus fusiformis. The sequence goes on from NZ_PYWL01000003.1 coordinate 316,658, forward strand.
TGAAAAAACTGAAATGAATAGAAAGAATTTCTTATATGTCATTCTTATGTATTTTACGTATTCCCAAATGTGGATTGTACTAGTCGTATGGTCATTATTTTTAGAAATAAAGCGCATGTTTACTGGGCAAGAAGTGCAATGGTATAAAACAGAACGATTTTCAAAGCAAACAGATAAAGGAGCGGAATAATGAGAGCCAAATTTTTCTCTATACTTTTATTTTTTATAGGCTTTTTATGTATTACAAATGACGCTGTTGCGGCTACCATTACCGTAGATGATAAAACAATGGCGATAGAAGGCAATCAAAAGCAAAACAAGCCTTTATTATCACAGCCAATTGAATTACAGGGTCCATCCTCATCAAGAGATTTTTATTATAATCTAGTAGATGATGTGCAACAAAATGGCCAGCAAGCTACTTTTCAAATTCAACATTCAGAGCTACTTATAGCACCATCCTCGTTTACCGTGAAAGTGGATGATGTAGCGGTCAAAACGGTGCCATTGAAAGCAGATTTACTTAAGCAAACGATAGTCGTTAATCTTCCAAAAGAGGCTTTATTAAAAGGGACTCACAAGATTACTGCAAGTTTTTATGGAATTCTAAAAGAAGGTATTTGTGTGCCACCTGGTAATGCTGGTAATTGGTTACGTATCGATATACTATCTTCCATGTCAGCTTTTAGCGAGGAGAGCCAAGCATGGACATTAACTAGTTATCCAACTGCATTTTTGAGTTATGAGGGATATGCAACAACAGTTATTTTACCAAAGCAAGCTTCTGAAGCAACTTTAAACAGTGGATACCAGCTCTCTGCTTATTTATCAGAGCATGGTGATACAAATGTTCAGATTAAACGTGAAGATGCGGTCAATCAAGTGTCTGGGCCTATTGTTATCATAGGTGCACAAAAGGAATTTAGTACAAGCTTATTCAAAAATGTATTAGATAAAATCAATGTTAGTGACGACGCCATGACATTATCTATGCAGGAATTACTAAATACAGATTCAAATCAACGGGTACCTATTTTAGCTGTGACTTCAACGAATGGGAAAGCGATTGAGGAACGATTATCCTTTTTAACAGAATCTAGATTATCCGGGCAATTAATAGGAAATACATTAGCCATTAAAGATTTACCCAAAATAGACAGTACTTCAGATTCAACCATTTCCTTTCAGCAGTTTGGCTTTGAAAACCAAACCTTGTCTAGCCAATTAACTATGACCCCACATTATTATGTGTCCTTGCCACAATTAGAGGCCAATAAGGAAGCGGTCATGCGATTAGTGTTAAAGAAATCAGCTAGTATACCAGACAATCATGATGATGATCGAAAACTTGAATTGATTGCCTATATCAATAATGTCCCACATTCGGTAGATTTACGAAAGCTAAAGCAAACTACTACAGATATGTATGAGGCTTTACTACCTATTCAAACTAATGTTCTTAATCAACAATCTATGACAGATATTCAATTTGAAGTAACAGGCTTTCAATTAGAGGACCCATGTGAAACAACGAATGAACGTTATTGGTTATATATAGATAGTGCTAGTTCTTTATCGATCACTAAAGATGCCACTGAACCAACCTTTACTTTACGTGATTTTCCGAATTCCTTTCATGATCATACATTAATGGTGATTCCTAATAATGAAAGCATGGATGATGTAAAGATGCTATCTATGTATAAGGCATTAATGATGAATGGCAAAATGGCCAATATCACACTTATGAAGGACAAAGATGTCACCGAAGAAGCTTTACAAAAGCATGCGGTCATTTTTATGGGAGACATGAAGCAGCTGAAATGGCTATCCAAAAATGCTAGCCAAATTCCAAATTCTTCTGAACAACTAATTCAACAAGGCTTTTTACCTGAGGCAATTGGTCAATATGCTTATATGACTAAAAACTTTTGGCAGAACACTCAGCCATTATTATGGATACAATCGTTTGAGAATGCCTCTATTAAAGGAGACTTTTATGCACACTTGAAAGAGACTGATTCACAAGCAGGTGCAGCAATTGAAACAAAAGAGGGGCAATTTGTCGTAGCAGTAGATCAAAACGTTAATAATACTGATGTGAAAACAGATAAAAAAGGTGAAATTTCATTGGTCCTAATTGCCGAATTTATAGGATTAATAATTGTCATTGCAGTGATCCTATATGTCATCCTTCGCAAAAGAAAGAAAAATCAAGTGCAACAATAAAAGCAAAGTCGCGTTAAGCGTAGGCAAGCTCATTGAATGTTGAGTTTGCCGTTTGCCTACAGTCTTTTTTTACAATGTGGTAACTTATATTGAGATTGACAGTGGTTTACCGAATATTGGAAATGAAAGAGAAGGAAAAATGACAAAATCCATCGAGAATGAACTTCTCGATGGATTTTGCTTTTTTATGCCGGCATATCAGTTGGTGTTGGTTTTGCATAGCCTTCTTTATAAGTTTCATCAATGATTTGGCGAATTTCTTTTAGACTCTTGCCATCCTGATGCATTTTAGCCGATTGTACAGCAATTTCTAAGCAGACTAAACAACGAGTACCGTGATCATCCCAGACGATGGATCCATCCTCTCGTTTTTCCTGAATAAAGCAGTTTAAATTACTTTTATGACCAGAAGATTCGCCACATCCACAATAACATGGCATCCATTCAAGAATTTCTGTAGATTGTCCAGCAACTTGATAAACCAAGCGAATATTTTCTTGTTTACCCTCTAAAAACGTTGGAAGAACATTTGCTGAAGCTGTTTCTTCCTGAATATCGCCTGAAGCATGACTATCCCCTTCATGGGAAGTTTCACCTTCTGTAGCTACATGATCATTTTCAACATTTTTCTTATTTTCTCCACACGCACTTAATAACATTAACGCTAAAACAATAAAAATAGAAACCGTTTTCTTCAACAATAGCGCCTCCTACATGTTTACAATACTTCCATTATAACATCGCTCTCATAAACATTTACATGGAGCCTAGTTGAAAATCAATGAAATATATCTAAACCGCGTGTTTTGTTCATAAAATGTTCTATTTTCTCGCTCAGTAACTTTTTTAAGAAAAAGCCAAAGAGGATAAAGACGAACCAGAAACCAATTAAGAAGAGGAGATCTACCCATACAGTTGACCAGATAATGCCTCCAACCGCCTCACGCATCATTTCAATGGCATACGTAAAAGGCAAAAATGGGTTAATGATTTGGAAGAACTTTGGCAATAATTCCACAGGATATGTCCCACCAGAGCCTGCAATTTGTAAAACAAGCATCACAATCGCTAAAGCTTTTCCAACATTTCCAAAGACCGAGACTAACGTATACACAACGGTTACAAATACTATGCTAATCAAAAGTCCAAACAAGATAAAGTAAGCGGGCGCCTGAATAGAACCGTCAACTAAAAAGGTATCACCGATCGTAATGATGAGGGTTTGTATAATAGAAAAAGTTGCAAACGTTAGTAAGCGGCCAAAATAGATTTCACGGATACTATAAGGTGAATTTTCATGAAGATTTACGGATAATAGTGAAATTAATAATAAACAACCGACCCAAATGGATAGCACTGTGTAAAATGGTGTCATCGCTGTTCCGTAGTTGGCGATAGGGAATATTCGATGTTCCTTTAGTTTAATGGGCTCTTCAAAGAAATCACGCTCGGCATTGACATCATTCTTTAATAATTGCACAATCTCTGAAATATCTGCTTCATTTTCTAAAGTTCGAAGTTTATTCGCTAGGTCCTTGATTTTTGTACTTAGAGTAGGGAACTCGCTTTGGATTTTCTGGAGAGCATTATTAGCCGTACCTAACGTATTTTTTGCCTGTGTCAATTTATCTGTTGCCTGAGGTATGAATTGTTTTACATCCGTCAACATGGCAGAAGCACTTGTTAATGTACTTTTAGCACTAGACAATGTTGAGCGAATTTGTGGCTCCAATTTATCGTTATAGTAGACCAAGAATTTTTGTAAATTAGCCGTAGCATTTTGTGCGATGTTTTGAATCGCTGTAATATCTTGTTGAATGACGTTTTTATCAATGGGCTGTAATTGTTCAATTTTTGTAAGGATATCTGCATGTAATGTATTTAATTGTTGCAAGTCTTTTAGGGCGTTTAAAGTTGAATCGGTAAAGGTCGGATTATTTTGCAGGGCATCACGTATAGCTGTAAGCTGTTCAATAATTTGTTCATTATCTTGGGCATTACTTTGCTGTAAAGATGCGATGATACGATCTAAGGAATCCTGCAACTGATTTCGGGTTAAAGTATCTGCTTGAATCAACTTCTGTAGCGCCTCAAGTGTTTGAATACTATGCGTTATGTTTTCTTTGGACGTCGACAATTGATTTTTTAATGCTTCTTTTGTTTGGGTGATAGAGGCTGAATCAAGATCAATGCTGTTGAGTTTATTCATAATATCTGTGAAGTGCTGCGCAATATTTTGGACAGTTTGTACATCCTTTTTAATAAGGGGAGATAGCTCATTAAACAGAGCATCTGCTTCATTCACAAGAGTTAGACCTTTTTGAATAGTAGTCAAACCATTTGTTGTTAATTGTTCTACTTGTGGAATTTGTGTGATCGCACGATTGAGTAATTGATCGGCATCCTTCGCTTGGCTAGAAGCCTGTGCTAAAAATGAATTGATATCAGGTAAATGCTGCTCTATAGTAAAGACATAGTTTTCAAATTTTCGAAAGTCAGGAATTTCACGTTCCATTTCAAGCCCAATAGTATTAAAAATGGAGAATAGCGTCCCGTTGACCGTTGATACAAATTCACTAGAAACCTGCTGGGTAAGGACACTTGCTCCTTTACTTGTTATTTTAGGGGCAATCGGATTCTTTTTTTCATTTACATAATAATCAATATGCGCTTTAGTTGGTTGCTCTGTCAGAATGGAGGTGAGCTTTTGCGAAAAGTCATTGGGAATAACGATCATGGCAAAATAATCTCCATTTTTCAAATGCTCCATGGCTTGCTGTTCGTTTTCAAGCTCCCACGTAAAGCTTTCATTCGTTTTTAAATTCTCGATTACTTCATTTCCAACATTAATTGCTTCATTTCGAACGGTGGTTCCAGTATCCTCGTTGACAATAGCGATTTTCATATTGGATGTGTGGGCGTATGGGTCCATAGAGGCATAGATATTAAGCCAGGCGTAAAGTGAAGGAAGAAAAATCAATCCGCCCACAATGATAGCTACTACCCAGTTTGTGACAATGTTCCGGATATCCTTCGTATAAATTTGAAATACATGCTGAAACGAGTTTTTCATATAATCACCCCACGTTCAAATTTTGCATGAACTCTCAATATGTATGTTCCCAAATATACTTAAAATTATGTTATAAATGTGAAATATCTTTTTTTAAAGGCGAATTAGTTTACTAGGTTTTCAAAACAATTTATAATCAATCCGGATACACTAAAATTAGGATTTTAGTGTAAAAAAGGAGGTCACTATTCTAGTGAAAAAATTATTAATTATTGGTTCCGTTATTGTTGTATTATTTGCAGCAATTATTGTGCTTACCAATGTCTCAAACAAAAGTAAACTAGAGAGCGCAAACAACCCTTATGGCGATAAAAAGCTGAAACAAGAAACAATTGATCAATTAGATGACAAAAGCTATCAAAACATTATGTTACCAGATGAATTAGAGGCAAAGATTAAAGCAGGTGAACCTGTGAATGCGTATTTCTTCAGCCCGATTTGTGTACACTGTCAAGCATTTACACCTGAATTAATGCCAATTGCAGATGAACTGGGTGTCGACATTGCTCAATTGAATGTCTATGAATATGAAGATTTATGGGAGAAATATCATATTGAAGCAACACCAACGTTTATCCGTTTTGAAGATGGAAAAGAAGTGAACCGTTTTGTAGGGGCACTAAAAGAAGAGGACTTACGCAACTTCTTAAATACGGTAGTGTTAAAAAAATAATACTAAGGAGACTGTATCAACATTTTGATCAGTCTCTTTTTATGTTGTAGTGTATACTAAAAAGACTGAATAGCTATACACTGGAGGGATTTTTAAATGTCAATGGATGATTTTTTTTACAATGGCGAGCTAATGAAATGCTATGAAACTGCAAAAATGGTGACAAATGAAGAGGAACTAGCCCTTGCGCAAAAATATATAATTTTATTAGAAGAGTATGATTTCGCTCATTATCCAAAGCCGACTCTTTATGGAGAAATACAACATGCAGAACGTGCGGACGAAAGCTATCCAGAATCCGATGCGGTTGTAGGAATACGTGCGATCAAAGATGAAGAAGCATTTGCAATGAATATAAAGCAATTAAAAGAGGTAGCAAAGACAGGAACAGGTAATGAAAAAGCCCAATCCTTCTTTACTCAAGGAGAGCTGTTTTTATTCGCCCATCAATACAATGAAAGTGTCCATTGCTTTCAACAAGCCGTTAAGGAAAATCCAAATAAGGCCGTCTACTGGGGAATGACGGGCCAGACAATGCATCGCTTTGGCTGGATGCCTTTTGATGCGCTTGGTTATTTGGAGCAGGCGATCAATTTAGATCCAACTAACCCTCGTTGGAAATGGAATAAGGCATTGGTTCTTATTCAATTAGCCAAGGATTTGCAAATGGCACCGTTTATGGCGAATGCTGCAATCGCTTTGGAAGAGGCAGTAGTTTCCTGTGGTGAACATCAACGATCATTGAAAGATGCTATTCAAAATACGTTGGATACTATGGATAGCTATGTTTTCTCGTAATTCATTCAGGATGTCTTCCTTTACAAAGGAGACATCCTTTTGTGAAATGTCTATAGAGAGGGCTTCGTTGCCATATTTCACAATCATGGTATGATAAGATAGAAAAAAATGATTTGTAGATATAAAGGACGGATTTTTTATGGCACAAGAAGTGGCAAATAAGTTTATTGAAAACGTATGTAATCATTTAGTTCGCAATATGAATATTACTAAGGTAGAAGAACATTTTAAAGAAACTATAGCAATGCAACGAAATTCAGCAACTTCGGCTGTTGATTTCTGGGATATGCTAATGATTAATATGCTCTACTTTACTGAGAATGAACAGGCATGGGAACAAGAATTCCTGAACATGCTAAACGCTAAAAAATGGGTAAAGCCCTCAACTTTAGAAGAGGAATTATTGATGCATCAGATGCGTATCCGACAACAAGTAGCAGAGCAAATGGATACTGTAAAGGAATTGTTCCATCAACAATATGAGACAGAAGGCATGACAGAGGAAGCGATCATCTACGACTATGCATATAGCTCTGCGGGGCATTCTATGCGTATGGATTTATTAACGGTTCTGGTGTCCACACCTGAGCAATCACAAATACTTTTTGACGCAGATCCACTAGAGACCATTCGTGTTGTCAATGGGTATATTGCTTACCATACAGATGGATTAATCAATAAAACAAAATTACTATAGCTTTGTTACAAAGATTGACTGTGAAAGGAATTTGAAGACATGAATACACCATTTACTTTTAAACATACACCACCTACTAATATGGACACTACAAAAAAATACCCTGCTATTTTTTTATTGCATGGTATGGGAAGTAATGAAGACGACTTACCACAATTAGTACAGGACTTTCAAGAACAATGTCATATATTTAGTTTGCGTGGACCCATTACACAAAAACCAGGTTATGCTTTCTTCACTATTCAAGAGGTAGGGCAACCGGATCGTGCTATCTTCGATAAAGTATTAGTGGCTTTACAACGATTTATATTAGAGGCAATTGACGAATATCAAGTTGATCCCCATAAAGTATTTTTATTAGGCTTTAGCCAGGGAGCCGTACTAGCACAATCACTGGCCTTTGTAATGGGGAATTTAGTGACGGGCATTGTCGCATTAAGCGGCTATACACCTAAATTTGTAACAGAGGAATATTCTATTCGCTCTGTTGAACATTTACAAGCCTTTATTTCTCATGGTGATTATGATTATGTTATTCCATCACAATGGGGAATGGAAAGCAAAGAGGTTTTTGAACAATTTGGGGCTACTGTGACATTTAAGCAATATCCAGATGGACATGGGGTAACACCAGATAATATGCGTGATTTAGTGGCATTTTTGGCCCAGCAACTTCAGGGAGATCTTTAATAATAGAAGCCGAGGCAAAATTCGCCTCGGCTTTTTACTTTTCTTGAATAGTAATGATAAGAATCGAGCAAGAAGGTTCAAATTCATGTCAGTCGGTGGTATCATAGAAGATGTTGTGAATGAGCGTACTTTACTAGATAAAAACATGTACTTTATGTGAACTTAGAGACAGAACAGAACTAAAAGGGGTAAAATAATAATTTGATGTGCTAGATGCAAATTTTGTCGCTTTCTATCGATTGTGGCGTGCAGAAATTATGGAGAAAAGGAATTAAGATGAATGGAACAAAATCTGAACTCGGAGCATAAACCGCAATCCTCCGGAACAACACGAGGGAAATCGTCTCGCTCTACTATTTTAGCGCAAACAGTCAAAACAGGAATTATCAAATCTAATTTAATACCAATGTGGGCTGGTTTAACGCTAGGGATGTACAAAAATAAAATGACGTTCATAGACAATATACCAGAAATGATTTTTTCAACAGTTGGTTCTGCCCTTGTCATTGGAGCAGCAGGGGCCTTTAATAATGTGTATGACCGTGATATCGATGCGATTATGCCTCGTACACAAAGTAGACCGACCGTCACTGGGGAAATGTCAGCAAAATCGACTCTATCATTAGCGATAGCTATGTTAATTATCGGATTAGCCGTCTTGGCGCTTGCGTCACCATTAGCAGCGGCATTTGGTTTACTAGGAGTATTTTTATATGTAGTCCCTTACACAATGTGGACAAAACGTCGTACGATTTATAATACAGAAATTGGTAGTATAAGTGGTGCAGTACCGCCATTAATTGGCTGGTCTGCCGTATCGACAGATATTACACATCCTGCAATACTTGGTTTATTTTTTGTGATGGTTATTTGGCAAATGCCGCATTTTTATGCCATTGCAATCCGCAAACGTGTAGATTATGAAGCGGCAAGTGTGCCAATGCTTCCTGTTGTTAAAGGTATGCGCCGTACGTATTATCAAACAAATTTCTATTTAATTTTATTAATTCTATCAAGCTTTTTATTTGGTTCCTTAAGTGTGGGAATTATGCTTGTCGCATTACTATTAAGTATTGCATGGCTAGTAATGAGTATATATGGCTACCATAGTAATAAAGATCAAGTGAAGTGGGCTACTAAAATGTTTGTTTTCTCACTATTCCATATGACCATATTATTCACAACAGTTATTGTGTACTCTTTAGTAGGTGTTATCTTCAAGTTATATTAATAGAAAAACCAACAAGTTAATCGTTACTTGTTGGTTTTTTATGTTCGACTGAGAATATTTGACGACTTGGCCATTCGAATGCGTGTAATTGTCCACCAAATACAGCACCACCATCAATACCGATAATATTGTTTTCACCAAAGTAGACACTGTAATCAGTTGGGTTATGGTGAAGTCTATACGTAGGTGTATGTCCAAAGATAACGGTTTTATCTCCTTGATAGCCTGCATGAAATTCTTCTCGGATCCATATTAATTGCATGGGGTCTGTTTCTGACATCGCAACGCCTGGTACAACTCCACCATGTACAAATATAGCATCCTCTAATTCAATGTATGTTTCGAAGTTTTCAATTAATTGTAAATGCTCTTCTAGCTTTGGCAACGTTTTTATAAAGCTAGGCAATGTATGGCTAGCAATAGCATCCTCGAAATCGTTCAGCTGGTAGCCGTAGCTTGCTAATGTTGCATCCCCCCCACAAAGTCCTACCCAATGGTTCCATGGTTTAGCAAGGCCAGAACGGCATGCATTGAGCATGATGGCTTCATGGTTGCCGAGGAGAACTCGTGCTCCTTTTCCTTGTAATTCGCTCACTAAATTTAACACACCACTTGAAGCTGGACCTCTGTCGATGTAATCACCGAGTAAAAAAAGTTGATCTTCATCTGGATTATAGTTTGCTTTTAGTAATAGTTCTTCAAAAAGCGCTAATTCTCCGTGTATATCACTTATTGCTAGAATTCGATTCATTTATGCGCATCCTTTCCAATATCACAGCGGTTACTATTAAGTATAGAAAATATTTCTGCAAATTTCGACTTTCCTAGCTTCAACTATCTATCCTTTATAGAAATTTCACAGAATCCATTCTCTTTATCATATGACAAGTAATTTCTTTTCTTTATATATTTGTCTATAGTGTGTTGATGTAAGTGGGGGAAGGAGGGCATACAACTAACAACAGTAGAAGCAGGAATACCGCTTCTACTATTAGGAAGGAGTCTAGTAGATGGAGGAGAGTTACATCTGTAGCTTTTCCCATGCTTGTTTAGCTACTTGTTCATCAAATGTTGAGATTAGACGAAAATTGTTGTCGTCTAAAATACGGAAATGAAGGCTAATGATATTTTGCTGTAGTCGGAACCCTCCATGCTCATGTATATTTTTCCACCATATGTATCCACCCATTGTTTTATCTTTAGGCTGCAATGTTCCATTATTCGCAATCAAATCCACCACCTCTAATGGTTCACCACCTAGCTCATGTTGCAAAATAGTACTGTCACGACACAAGGTACAGACGGCAACAGTAGTTGTCCATCCCGCCAGAATACGCCCCTTTTCAATTTGGACAAGTGTTTTTTTAGATAATCCAAGTAAATCACTCATTTGATCCTGGGTAAAAGCTTTTTCAGTACGGATTAATTTCAGTTTTTCTGAAATGAGTGTGATTAATTGTTCACGATTCATTCTAAACACCCCTTTTTTTCAGATCATTAAGTCCCATTATACATGAAAGTTAAGAAGCATGTTTTTGTTTTAGCTGGGAAGGGAGGTGAAAAGAAAACAGACTGTCCAAAATGAACAGTCTGTGAGAGGTTAAATTTCATATTTTTTCGTATCAGAAATGACACGGAAATGGATGCCTTTTATTTGGGCACTTACTTTATGACGGAGTGTGTCAATATCGACTAGCTCATCTTTACTTTGAACGCACTCAGCGATTTGTTGTAATAACTTTGTAAAAGCTTCTTTAAATAAAGCGCGCATATTATCGAAATCTAGGCTACGGAAACTGCCATCTATATCAAATGCTTCTACAGAATTTAACTGCTTAGAGGCACCTGCAAAACGATCGTCGTACACTGTGTAGTTTTCATCTGTTACGACGATAATATATAATACTTCGCCTGTAATTGTTTTTAATTCAATATTTGTTTTATGTTTTTTTACGTCGGTAATAATGTGTATACCATCTGAATGATATAGTTTAAATAATGTCATGTGTATAGCCCCCTGAAACTAGAATCATATTCCTACTCTCATTATAGCTTGAAATGGCTAATAATGGAATAACGAAAATGGTTTCAAAATAATAAGGTTAGGGCTGTACCTTTGTAATGAGGGACGCCGGTGCACTAATTCGTAGAGGTCGAACCTCGATATAATGTATCTGATGTCCTTGTTGTTCATAAATACTGAAGATATAGGAGCCAAGCTCAATATTTGCGGATGCTTTTATCCCATTATTCACGGATAAGAACCAACCACCTAATGTTTCCACTTCCTCGGCTTCTAATGTTATATTTAGTAAATTTTCTACATCTTCAACAAGCATTTTTGCATTTAATATATAATGGTTTTCTGTGATTTTTCGAATATCTGCAATTTCATCATCGTCAAATTCATCACGAATTTCACCAACAATTTCTTCTAAAATATCTTCAACGGTTACGAGACCTGATGTCCCACCATATTCATCCATTAAAATGGCCATATGAATACGTTCTTTTTGCATTCGTACAAGTAATTCTTGAACAGGGATAGTTTCAATAACACGAATAACTGGATTAATGAAATCTTCGATGACTAATGTCTCGTCTGTAAGCTTCTCAAGTAAACCGTGTGTAAACAATTCCTTTGCATTGATAAACCCTAAAATATTATCGCGGTCGCCATCATAAATAGGGTAACGCGTATATTTTTCAGCGGCAAAATGATGGATGATAGTTGTAAACGAGTCATTTCGTTCAATCCCTACAATTTCTGTTCGAGGAACCATGATTTCACGAGCAATACGTTCGTCAAACTCAAAGACGTTATTTACATATTTAAGCTCTGTTTTATTGATTTCACCACTTTTAAAGCTTTCAGACAGTAATAGTCGCAGTTCTTCCTCCGTATGAGAAAGCTCATGCTCACTTGCAGGCTTCATACCGAAAAAACCAATCAAAACGCGTGCAGAGCCGTTCAAGAACCAAATAAATGGGTACATGATTTTGTAGAAGAACATAATCGGCTTTGCGAAAAGTAGAGTAATCGTTTCCGCTTTTTGAATAGCTGCTGTTTTTGGGGCTAGTTCGCCGACAACAACATGTAAGAATGTAGCGATAGCAAAGGCTGTACCAATGGTAAAGATCGTCATATATTTATCTGAAATTCCGATCATTTCGAATAGTGGGTGTAGCATAAATTCAAAAGTTTTTTCACCAACCATACCGATACCAAGAGCTGTTACTGTAATCCCTAATTGACAGGCAGATAAATATTCATCTAAATGACTGACCACTTGCTTAGCAGCAATGGCTTTTGTATTTCCCTCTGCAATAAGTTGATCAAGTCTTGAGGAACGAACCTTTACAATCGCAAACTCTGTTGCCACGAAAAAACCTGTTAAAGCTAATAAAATGGTAAAAATCGATAAGTTTATTATGGTATCCAAATAGTCGTTCTGTAAAAACAGAACGTCACCTCCTAATTATGAATAAGTAAAAGTAAGGATTGCATTAATGCAATACTTTCAGGCGAAACATTCTTTTTAATAGTTTCAATTTTTTTATCATCTTGCTGGTTCATTTGTTCTAGTAGAGAAGCTACATCATGCTCTAAATCTTGCATTTTTAAACGAAGCATTTGTACATCAATTTCTTCATAGGGAGTGATGTTTAATTCATGTTGGATTTCAACGAGTGAAAGCCCTTGTTGTTTGCGCTGTTCAATGAATTGAAGTCGTTCAATCATGAAGGGATCATAGTAGCGATAATTTGTTGCAGAACGTTCTGCAACCAACAAGCCTATGTTTGTATAATAATCGATTGTTCGTTTTGTAATGCCAGTTTTTTCAGCAAGCTCGCCAATTTTTAATTTCTCTGTCCCAATGCAAACACCTCCAAACCATCACGTTGTACTTTGATTATAACGTGATGGTTTTATTTTATTCAAATAAAAGCACCTAATATTTCAAAATTGTAAGACTTATTATAAAAACCGTTTCTGCCAGTTATCATGGCAGAAACGGTTTTAATGCGTTGACAGTAAATAGGTATCATATAGGTGATGGAGTGCTTCTTCACCATTTTTTTGTAAGAGATTTTCATTATTAAAAATAACGGTCGTTGTAGTTTGAGAGCTATCAATTTTATCATCAATTATTTTGCATGTAACGTCTACAATGCCTGACTCAGCAAGCTTTTCTTTCAACTCATCATCCCATGGCTGATCAGAAAATAGTGGGGGGTGCCAAGTGCCTCTCACATGTAGCTCATTTTTTTCCGGGTCATAATCCCAGCGTATGTCACGTAAAATAGTTTTAAATAGGTCATTAACCGTGAAAGATGTATCTTTATAGTTAATGTCTATAGCGCGTATAGCATGTACATCTCGACTTACTGCACTAGCTGCGGAGTTTGCCGCTGTGTTGATGCCAGAAGCTGCATCTTTAATTTCTGATAATCGATCTCCACAGCCGGTCAGTAGTGCGCAGATGCAAGTCATACAAGCTAATTTTGTCATCCATTTCACAAGTAGTCCCTCCAGTCTAGCAAGTTGTTACTACTATCTTATCGAAAAGAAAAATACGAAGAAAGGGCATGAAAGCGGAAGATTGTGACGGTTTTGCAACGATGCGACCTCCACTCGATTGTTCGTCATTTGGGAGTATAGAAGTATGAAAATTTGGTGAAAAACAAGTAGAAAGGGAGCGGTTTGTGATGAAAATTAATGATGAAATTCTTGATCGTTTAGGAACTTATTTTGTTTATCATGCCGTCTACGATAATTATGGCATTACCTTTGAAAACTTTGTGGAGCGTTGGATACGAGGAATTCTGGAAGTATAGTGAAAATAAGCAGGTCTATCGTCAAACGAACTTGTTTGAACGGCTTCTGCTCCAAGCCTTACCATCCGCTGGTGGCAAATAAAAGAGTCGTGTTCTTTATCTGAACACGACTCTCCTGTATATTATTTGAAATGATTTGTGATAAATTGATTGGCTTCTTGCCAGTTATATACCCTTACAACATTGTCAGGGACAGCAAGACGGTTATAAGGCGTATCAAATAACACGACAGGTATTTTTAGCTCCTCTGCCAGCATAACCGCATTATCGTGCTTATCCTCAAAGAAAGCCTCTACATGATGCTTTTTAGCAACTGCTAATTTATCATGGCTTCCTAAAAGTTCGATATGATCATAGGGGATAGCCTGAGTTTTAAACCAATTCATTGTAATGTCTGCTACATTTTCGCCTCGTGCCGAAATATAGTAGAGCTCATAAGAATTTTGCCAAGCAGTTAGAATGCTTTTTGCATCTTTTGCCACTTCCGACACTTCGTACATATAAGGCTCGTTTTCTTTAAACCAAGTGTTAAAGGCACTACGATCAACAGGGTGCGGAAAGGCTGATAAAAAATCATACTCACAAACATCATCAAGCGTAATATTTACGTTATATTGTTTATTAATATGTGGGATGAGTGTACTTGGACATGTTACAGTCCCATCAATATCAATACCAAAGCGGGGCCTTTTCATGCTAGTACCTCCTTAGGCATTCGCTTTTTGTGCTTCTTCTGCTGCGCGCTTTTCTTCCATCTCTGCCGCTAATTTATCAATTTCTTTTTTCAACTCTTCAACCATTGTTTCTTCAGGGACTTTACGAACAGTTTTCCCCTTCATGAATAACAAGCCCTCACCTCGTGCACCAGCAATACCGATATCTGCTTCACGTGCTTCACCAGGACCGTTTACCGCACAGCCTAATACTGCTACTTTTAAAGGTACCTTCAATTTAGAAATATATTCTTCTACTTCATTCGCAATGGAAATTAAATCAATCTCAATGCGTCCACATGTTGGACAAGAGATCAGTGTTGCCATATTTGAAGCTAGACCAAAGGATTTTAATAGTTCACGTGCTACTTTTATTTCCTCAACAGGGTCTGCTGAAAGTGAAATACGTAATGTGTTACCAATTCCTTTTGATAGGATGGCTCCAAGTCCAGCCGCTGATTTTACAGTACCAGCAAACAGTGTACCTGATTCTGTAATACCTAAATGTAGCGGATAATTAAAAGCCTTAGCTGCTTTTTCATAGGCTTCAATAGCAAGATTTACGTCAGATGCCTTCATCGATACAATAATATCGTGGAAGTCCAAGTCTTCTAAAATTTTAATATGGTGAAGAGCAGACTCAACCATACCATCAGCAGTTGGATAACCGTATTTTTCTAAAATATGACGCTCTAATGAACCAGCATTTACACCAATACGAATTGGAATACCTTTTGCTTTAGCTGCATTCACGACAGCCTCCACTTTTTCTTTACGACCAATATTACCTGGGTTAATACGTACTTTATCGATACCATTTTCAATGGCTTTTAATGCTAATCTATAGTCAAAATGAATATCAGCTACTAATGGAATATGGATACGTTTTTTGATTTCGGCAATTGCATCTGCAGCACGCTCATCTGGAACTGCAACACGAACTATTTGACAGCCTGCTTCTTCAAGTCGAAGAATTTCTGCCACTGTTGCATCTACATCATGTGTTTTTGTTGTACACATACTTTGAATGAATAATTCATTACTACCACCAATTGTTAAGTTACCGACACGTACAGGACGTGTATTTGTACGGTGACAAATTTCACTCATTAACTTTCTCTCCTTTTCGGGCCACTATTTTCAGCCGTCACTGTCATTTATTTTAGCAGTGTAAGAAAATAAGGACAAGGAAGAAACGCTAACTTTTCATTTTCCGCATTTGTTTTCGAATTCAAACGTAAGAGGAAGCTTAATATTTCCACCGGGAATCAATTCCTGTAATTGTAAGTGTGGGTTTAAGTTGTAAAATAATTGTAAGCGTTCTGGGAATGTCATAGGAACTTTTGCAGGGTGTAAGGCAAATAAACTATGAATGGTATCTCCTTCAATAGTTTGTACGGTGATATAATTTGGCTCACGTTGCTGTTCACATTGGCCATTAGTACTTTTGGTTTGTAAACCAGCAAGGGGGATCGAACCCTCAGTTAAATCTACTTTTACGACAAAAGCGATGACGATAATGATAGCTGTTAAGATGAATGCCCGCAAAAAAATCCCTCCTTTTCTACACTATATTTAGAAGAGGTGGGATTCATGCACATTATTTTGAAATTGGTTGTTTTGGATATTTTGTAAAGGCCACAATTAATAGAACGATCGTCAATAATAAAGAAAAAACAGAGATAATCGTACTGTTAATCGGTAAATATTCTGCTAGCATCGACAATAATGTTGCCCACGTAATGGCAAACGTTGTTGTCCGCCAAATATGACGGTATTCACCACGACGTTTCATCACTTTTAAGATAAATAAACCGGCTAAGGCATAGAGAGCAATTTGTGCAAAAATCAGCATGGTTGTAAAGACAAAAAGCATTAAGAACGTAAACGGATATAAGAGCCATTTAATGCCATCTATGTATTCAGTTAAACCATTTAAACTGTTCATATCAATCGTATCAACAGACATACCCGCTGCAAATCTACCTAAAGAGAATACAGTTACAAGGGTAATGAGTAGAAAAGTATATTGAATAACTTTTCCAATAGGTAGTAAACGATAGGCTGCTAGTTTTTTTGGATGAATGAGACTATCGATAAATAGCTGTGAGTGTTTCATACTATATCTCCTCCAAACAATATATTAACATGTTCAAAGAGCATAGGGTATGAAAGAAGTATGAATGAAGGGAGACTTGATGATAAAATGTTAACATTATGTAAAGAAATTAAAGGATTTCTTTACTTTTTGTTTGTAATCAATTAAAGATTAGAAATAGAGTAGTAGAGACGTAGGAATTGGAGCGAAAACAATTGACAATAGATTGGCAAAGCATACTCTTTCAGTTTTTAGGTGGGTTAGGAGTCTTTTTATTTTCCATTAAATTTATGGGTGATGGGCTTCAAAAATCAGCGGATGATCGATTACGCGAATGGTTAAATCGCTTTACAACTAACCCTATCATGGGAGTTTTAGTAGGCATATTTGTAACAATTTGCATTCAGTCAAGCTCTGCAACGACAGTCATTACTGTTGGGTTAGTGAGTGCCGGATTTTTAACGTTACGTCAAGCAATCGGCGTAATTATGGGAGCAAATATTGGTACAACCATTACAGCATTCATTATTGGTATTAATATTGGTATCTATTTTTATCCCTTATTAGCAATCGGGGCAGGCTGTTTATTTTTCTTAAAAAAAGCAACATATCAACATATTGGTCAAATTATATTTGGCTTTGGTGGCTTATTTTTAGGGCTAGAGCTAATGAGTGCAAGTATGCAGTCACTACATCAACTGGCAGATTTTGCATCTCTAACGCTTCATTTAAGTAATCAACCCATTTTAGGTATATTTTTAGGTACCGTTTTTACCTTGCTTGTACAAAGCTCTACGGCCACAGTTGGTGTGCTTCAAGGCTTATATGCTGAGCATTTGATCGGATTGAACAATGCCTTACCGATTTTATTTGGTGAAAATATTGGTACGACGATTACGGCGGTATTAGCGTCACTGGGCGCTTCTATTTATGCAAAACGGGCAGCCGCTGCACATGTACTTTTTAATGTGATCGGTACAATTATTTTCATGATTTTTTTCACCCCATTTATGCAATATGTTCAATGGGTCAGTGGTTTATTTCATTTAGAGCCTCGTATGCAAATTGCAATTGCTCACGGCTCATTTAATGTATTTAATATGATGATTCAACTTCCCTTTATTGCAGGGTTGGCAGCATTAGTTACGAAATTGATACCAGGACATGATGGGCATATCAATGTCACAACTAAGCATTTAGATCCTTCTTTTATTGATTCCTCCCCAGCGATAGCACTTGGCCAAGCCAAAGAGGAAGTATTACGAATGGGTGAGCATGCTTTACGAGGCTTAGAAGAAACATTTCTATATATGAAATCAGGGGAAGCCGAACATATTCCTACAGTTTTACAATTAGAGGCCGGCCTTAATCATCTAGATAATGAAATTACCGATTATTTAGTAATGGTGTCTAAGCAGCCCTTATCTCGTGCAGACTCAGTCAGACATCATACATTATTAACAAATGTGCGAGACTTCGAACGTATTGGTGATCACTTTGAGAATATATTAGAGCTTTTACAATACAAGGATCATCATGAAGTGAGCTTAAGTAAATCGGCACGCCAAGATTTAATTGGCATGTTTAGTTTAGCTATAGAGGCTGTCCGTAAAAGCATAGAGGCTTTAGATACGGCGAGCTTAAGTTTAGCTCAAGAGGTGACAGAGCTTGAAAGCTTGATAGACGATATGGAGGATAAACTTCGTCAGAAACATATTGCACGTTTGAATACGAATGAATGTAGTGGAGCGGCAGGGATTGTCTATATGGACATTGTAAGTAATCTGGAACGTATTGGTGACCATGCGGTTAATATTGCAGATTCAATTTTAGGTATTCGCCATTAACAAAGTGAAACCTTTCACTTTGTTTGTCCGTATGAAAGTCAATGTACGAAAAAGGAGAGAAACTTTATGGAAGTTGTTGGCTGGATTTTAGTAATAGCCTGCTTTATTATTTCATTTGTTGGTTTAGTCTATCCGATTATACCAGGTGTCTTATTTTTAGTCGGAGGATTCCTGCTATATGGCTTATTTTTCTCCTTCGCTGAGTTAAGCTGGTGGTTCTGGGTAATTGAACTATTATTTGTAGTGCTGTTATTTGGTGCGGACACATTGGCCAATGCATTTGGCATTAAAAAGTTTGGCGGCTCCAATGCCGGAATGTGGGGAAGTACTATTGGATTATTAATCGGCCCATTTGTCATCCCTGTGGCTGGGATTTTACTTGGTCCATTTTTAGGGGCAGTTATCGCTGAATTAATTGTAGAGAAGCGAACATTTAGTGAGGCTGTGAAAAGTGGTATTGGCTCATTAGTAGGCTTTTTAACTTCTACTATTGCAAAGGCTGTCATTCAAATCGTGATGATCATTGTATTTTTTATCGCGATTTAATGTTTACATGTGAGGTTTAATGAATGGCACAACCGGGTAAGATAGTAAACGTATTGGTTTTTCAGTCAAAAGGCTGAAATCTTCTAAATGAAGTATTTTTCATTGAATGGTTTGACCAATTTTGATAATCTATTGATGTACTAAATATTTCTTATTTTAGGGAGGAACTTAACAATGGCTTACGAATTACCACAATTAACTTACGCTTACGACGCATTAGAACCACATATCGATGCAAAAACAATGGAAATTCACCATTCTAAACACCACAATACTTATGTAACAAACTTAAACGCAGCAGTAGAAGGCACTGAATTTGCAGAAAAAGACATTAACGACTTAATCGCAAACCTTGATGCTCTTCCAGCTGATAAACAAACTGCTGTACGCAACAACGGTGGCGGACATGCTAACCATACACTATTCTGGGAAGTAATCGCTCCAGGCGGTTCTAATACTCCAGTTGGCGAAGTTGCAAAAGCAATTGATGCGAAATTCGGTTCTTTTGATGCGTTCAAAGAAGAATTTGCAAAAGCTGCTACAACTCGCTTCGGTTCAGGTTGGGCATGGTTAATCGTGGATGGTGACTCAGTTGCTGTTACTTCTACTCCTAACCAAGACTCTCCAGTAATGGAAGGTAAAAAACCAATTCTAGGCTTAGATGTTTGGGAGCACGCATACTACTTAAACTACCAAAACCGTCGTCCAGATTACATCGGCGGATTCTGGAACGTAGTAAACTGGGATGTAGTTGAAGCTAAATTCCAAGCTGCTAAATAATGATTGAATAGAGATGGCTATGCTAAGGTGAGAAATCACTAAGGCATAGCCTTTTTTTATTAGATAAAAGTGCAAAAGAAATGGATAGAACAAAAAGGGCAACCTTTCCACTTTAGATGCCGTCAAATAAATGATGTTTTCCGTAATAATTGTCAAGTGCATGCTTTCCTGTCAAACCTACGAATGGTATACTAAGTATCGTGTATTGAAATGAAAAAATATAAGGAGGGGAATACATATGCGCAAAGCACCAGGGAAAAATCGCGCAGCGAGTGTTAAAGCAAAACATCACTCTAATTTAACATTTCGTATGAATATCCTTTTCTTTGCAATATTTATCGTATTTTCAATGTTGATTTTTAGACTAGGTTATATGCAAATCGTGAAAGGGGAAGAGTATGTACGACTTTTAGAGAGTACAGAAGAAGTTCCTGTCAATACGAGTGTGCCTAGGGGTAGAATGTATGATCGTTACGGTCGTATTTTAGTAGATAATCACCCGGAAAATGCGATTACGTATACGAAAATGCAAACGACTACAACAGATGAAATGCTAAATATAGCTGAAAAGCTGGCACAATTAATTGAACAACCAACGAAACGCGTCACATTGCGTGATAAACAAGATTTTTGGATTATTAAAAATCATGACGCAGCCTACGACAAAGTGACAAAGGCAGAAGAAGCTGAAATTCGAGCAAAAGAAAATATTACGACAAGTCAAATCAATGCAGAGGTTGATAAACTAGTACGTGAACGCATTACGAATGAAGAACTTTTGCAATTGTCAGAGAAGGATTTAGAAGTATTAGCAATCTTTAGAGAGATGACATCTGGTTATAATTTATCACCTCAAATTATAAAAAGTGAAAATGTCTCTGCAGAAGAATTTGCACGTGTCTCCGAGCGTTTAACGGAACTGCCAGGAGTTAACACAACGACAGATTGGAAACGCGTAAAATTATCTTCTCTATCCATTCTTGGCCGTACAACTGTCCCAACAAAAGGGATACCAAAAGAGAAGCTGAATTATTATTTAGCCCGTGATTATTCACGAAATGATCGAGTAGGGGAAAGTTATATTGAGGCGCAATATGAAGAGCTACTACAAGGTCAAAAAACAGTTGTCAAAAATATTACCAATAAAAAAGGGCAGGTAGTCGATACTATTACAACTTATGAAGGTGAGCCTGGTAAAGATTTAATTTTATCACTGGATAGTGAGCTACAGGCTGAAACGGAAAAAATTGTAGAAGAAGAACTGCTTAGTTTAAAAGCTCTTCCTGGATCGTATTTATTAGATCGTGCCTTTTTAATTATGATGGACCCTAATACAGGGGATGTCCTATCTATGGTCGGTAAGAAAATAGAAAAGAATCCTGAAACAGGGAAAAGTGAAATTGTTGATTACGGATACGGAACATTTACGACAGCTTATGAGGCAGGTTCATCTGTTAAGGCAGCAACAGTTCTTACGGGGTACAATCAAGACGTTATCTCGATGGGCACTTCTATGGGAGATGAACCGATTAAATTAGCAGGTACGGATTTTAAAAGTTCGATTTTTAACCGTAGTGGCTATGTTCCAATGAATGATTTAATGGCGCTGGAACGCTCTTCTAACTCCTATATGTTTAAAATTGCACTATTGATTAATAGAACACCTTACAGCTATGGGATGCCATTACGTTTAAAGGATGACACATTCCCGAGAATGCGTAATAATTATGCGCAATTTGGGCTTGGTGTGAAAACAGGCATTGATTTGCCGAATGAATTTGGTGGGGTACGTGGTCCATCAGGTCCAACGATGGGTGGTAAAACACTAGACTTAGCGATTGGTCAGTATGACACTTATACTCCTTTACAATTAGCACAATATATTTCAACAATTGCTAATGGTGGCTACCGTATTCAGCCACATGTTGTGAAAGAAGTTCGTGATCCATCACAGGATGGCAAGCAACTAGGACAATTAGTGACTGAAATAGGACCAACTATTCTTAATCAAATAGATAATCCTAAAGAAGAGATTGACTATGTTAAACAAGGGCTACGTCGTGTATATACTGGATCATATGGTACAGCTCGTGGACAATTTTCAAATGCTCCATTTACTGCAGCAGGGAAAACAGGTACTGCAGAGGTAGTTTATTATGGTCCATTGCGCGAACACTTTGGTACAAATACGATTAACTTAACACATGTTGGCTTTGCACCTTATGAAAACCCTGAAATTGCTTATGCAGTTGTTATTCCTTGGGCAACAACTAATATGAATCAACATTTAGTCAATAACAACCTTATTGCTAGACGTTCTCTAGATAAGTACTTCGAATTAAAAGCAAAATATGAGGCTGAAAAAGTAACAGATAGTAAAGTGAATCAGCCAATTTTACCAGCTACTACAGAGGAAAAAATTGGTGAAGATGAGCAACAATAAGAAAACCGCTAGGCACTGGGATGCCTAGCGGTTATTTTTTTATGGACGAAAATAAGCTTCATGCAGATAACTGGCGGATGGCTAATTCAAATTGCTCTCTTGGTTTTACGCCATACAGCTCTAAATTATGATAGAAATAAGAAGCTACCATAAAATCAATCGCCTCTTGAAGTGTAAATTCTCGATGTTCCATGATTAGTGATAGATAGGTTTTAAAATAATCGGCATTTTGTACGTTTGCATGTTTCATGACAAAGGTCAAACTCCTCATTCATTACGCCTTACCAATATAATGTCCATATCTTCTCGTTGAAAATCTGTGACATCCTCTGAAGGCTTTATCTTTCCCTTCTGTAGAAAGGGGGTATACCTAGCTTATATGTTGGTACAAAAACTTTTACTGAATCAAGATAAAGTAATTCCTGACACAATTGATTATTATAGCATCTTTCAAATAAGAATCAAATTCTAACCTCTCTACACTCAGAAGGTCGCTTCCCTCAAACATAGAAGTGTATGGATTGATCGCTTTCATTGGATGTGGGTGCAGATGTAAGTAGGAAAAAATGCAAAATGTGGGCACAGCTATGACAAAGCGAAGATTAATTGTAAATGCGTCTTTACAATCGTTTACAAAGCATTACATTCCTTTACATCTCTTTTACGAACCGTTTATACGACTTCAACAATCAGTCATTATAGTAAAGATTGTAAGACAAATAACTATAAAACAGTTCATGACGGAGGCAAATGAGATGAAAAAGTGGAAGTACTTAACGATGACAGCAGTAATGGGTTCTGCATTAATGCTAGGTGCATGTGGTAGCGATTCTGCACAAAATGGAAACAATACTGAAACGAACGCACCAGCTAGTTCAGGACAAGAAGCTGCTGATGAAAAGCTACAAGGCTCTGTAGCTGGAGATGGCTCATCAACAGTTGCACCAATTATTGAGGCAGTTGTTGAAGAGTATGCAGGCGCACAACCAGATGTCAAAGTATCAGTGGGGGTTTCTGGTACAGGTGGTGGTTTTGAAAAATTCATCGCAGGTGAAACAGACTTTTCAAATGCATCTCGTAATATAAAAGATGAAGAGAAAGCGAAACTAGGAGAAGCTGGTATTGATTATACTGAGCTAGCTCTAGCATATGATGGTTTATCAGTAGTCGTGAATCCAGAAAATGATTGGGCGAAAGATTTAACAGTAGAACAATTACAAAAGATTTGGATTGAAGATGGGAAAGAGAAAAAATGGTCTGACATTGATCCATCTTGGCCAGATGAGAAAATCGTTTACTATTCACCAGGTACTGATTCAGGCACATACGATTACTTTGATGAAATCATTTTAGATGGAGCGGATCTAGTAAGCTCAGCAACACTATCAGAGGATGATAATATGCTAGTTCAAGGTGTATCAGGTGACAAAAACGCTATCGGATTCTTCGGTTATGCTTACTATCTAGAAAATAAAGATAAATTAAACATTGTCAAAGTAAATGGTGTAGAGCCAAATAATGAAACAATTGAAGCAGGCGAATATACGCCACTTTCACGCCCATTATTCACATATGTGAAAAATAGTGCTATGAAAGATAATGAAGCGGCATATGATTTCATTAAATTTACATTAGAAAACGCAGGTGATATGGCTGAAGCTGTTGGCTATGTTCGTTTACCAGAAGAAAAATATACTGAAGGCTTAAAAACTTTAGAAGGCTTAAAATAAGTAGACATGCATAGAGGGAAAGAGATGTATGCTCTTTCCCTCCCTTATTTGAAAGGAGCTCCCAATGGTTTCTCAAAAGGAAAATAAGACATCATCTGTGCAGCAATTAATTGCAAATTCGCGCAATCATAAAACTAAGAAAATAGTGGAAAAAGCAATGCCAGCTCTATTATTTTCTGCAGCAATTATCTCTATTTTAACGACATTTGGCATTGTTTTCACCCTTATTTTTGAAACGTTTGAATTCTTTAAACGTGTGTCGATAACGGATTTCCTGTTTGGAACGAAGTGGTTACCGTTTTCAGGGAATGAACCGTTGTTTGGGATTTTGCCGTTAATCGCTGGTACATTAAAAGTGACACTTATTGCAGTTGTAGTAGCCGTACCATTTGGAATTGCTTCAGCTATCTATTTAAGTGAATATGCAAGTGAAAAAACAAGACGTACCGTGAAACCTATTTTAGAAGTTTTAGCGGGTGTACCGACGATCGTTTACGGCTTCTTTGCTTTAACGTTTGTCACACCTTTATTACAAGAAATTGTGCCTGGACTTAAATTATTTAATGCACTGAGCCCAGGGATTGTTGTAGGGATTATGATTTTACCAATGATCACTTCTCTATCTGAGGATGCCATGTCATCGGTACCCAATAGTATGCGCGAAGGGGCTTTAGCTCTAGGTGCAACAAAATTTGAGGTAGCGATTAAAGTAGTACTACCTGCTGCACTTTCCGGCATTATCGCATCTATAGTATTAGCTATTTCCCGGGCAATTGGAGAAACGATGATTGTTTCGCTTGCAGGCGGATCAACACCGAAATTTGATCTCAATGTTACGGATTCTATCCAAACAATGACAGCATACATCGTACAAGTTTCAACAGGTGATGCAGGTTATGGAACAACTATTTACTACTCAATCTATTCTGTTGGATTTACACTATTCATCTTTACGCTAGTAATGAATTTACTTGCACACTATATTTCGAAACGCTTCAGGGAGGTTTACTAGATGCGCTATATGGATGACACAGTCGTCATGAAACGAATGACAAAGCGTATTACATTCAATAAAGTTTGGAAAACCTTATTTTTCTTAGCTACTACGTTTGCGCTTGTTACCTTAGCTATTTTGCTTTACCGCATTGTGACACAAGGAATTGATTATTTAAATATTGATTTCTTAATGAATTTTGCATCACGTTTTGCAGATAAAGCAGGTGTCAAAGCGGCCCTAATAGGTTCACTTTGGTTAATGGCAGTTGTAGCGCCAGTATCCATTATTTTAGGTGTAGGTACGGCAATCTATTTAGAGGAATATGCCAAGAAAAATAGAATTAACGACTTTATTCGTATGAATATCTCAAATCTAGCAGGTGTACCTTCCATCGTTTTTGGATTACTAGGTTTAACTATTTTTGTACGCATGATGGGACTAGGCAAAAGTGTTTTAGCTGCTGGCTTAACAATGAGTTTATTAATTTTACCTGTTATTATTGTAGCGGCACAGGAGGCCATTCGTGCAGTACCCAATGAACAACGTGAAGCTTCATATGGGATGGGCGCAACAAAATGGCAAACAATTTTACGAGTGGTTCTTCCAGCCGCTATTCCTGGTATTTTGACAGGAAGTATTTTGGCTATGTCCCGTGCCATTGGGGAGACAGCGCCACTTGTTGTCATCGGAATTCCAGTTATTTTACAATTTTTACCGAATGGTTTACTAAGCCAATTCACAGCCCTACCGATGCAAATCTATGATTGGGCAAAACGTCCGCAAGAAGCATTTCAGTATGTGGCCGCAGCTGGTATTTTAGTGCTTATGACTGTTCTTCTATTGATGAACTCTATTGCCATCTTTATTCGAAATAAATTCCAAAAACGTTATTAATGAGGTGACCTTATGGTACTGGATTTTAAAGAGGAAAAAACAATTGTCAAATTGAATCAAGCGACGACGAAATCTTCCGCTGATATAGCGAAAAATATTGTTTATGATACACGTAACTTGAATTTATGGTACGGTGATCATCAAGGCCTAAAAGATATTAATTTAAGTATTTATGAAAATGAAGTGACGGCAATTATCGGGCCTTCTGGCTGTGGTAAATCTACGTATTTAAAAACATTAAACAGAATGGTAGAGCTTGTTCCTAGCGTTCGTACATCTGGTGAAATTTTATACCGTGAGCGTAATATTTTAAATAAAAACTATACGGTAGAGGAATTAAGAACACGCGTAGGAATGGTGTTCCAAAAGCCAAATCCGTTCCCAAAATCTATTTATGATAATATTGCGTACGGACCAAGAATTCATGGCATTAAAAATAAAAAGATTTTAGATGAAATAGTTGAAAAGTCTCTGAGAGGGGCTGCCATTTGGGATGAGGTCAAAGATCGTTTAAATCAAAATGCCTACGGTTTATCTGGTGGTCAGCAACAGCGTATTTGTATTGCAAGATGCTTAGCGATTGAACCAGATGTCATTCTAATGGATGAGCCAACATCTGCATTAGACCCTATTTCTACACTAAAAGTGGAAGAGCTTGTGCAAGAGTTGAAAAAAGACTATTCCATTATCATTGTGACCCATAATATGCAGCAAGCTGCACGTATCTCTGATCGTACAGCGTTCTTCCTGAGTGGAGAAGTTGTAGAATACGATAAAACAGATATCATCTTCCAAACACCATCAGATCAACGTACGGAAGATTATATTTCAGGACGTTTCGGCTAAGGAGGAGCAATCGATGGTAGTACGTGAACGTTTTGAACAGGAGTTAAAAGAAGTTCAGGGGCAATTTATGGCACTTGCCAATAGCAGTATTTTCGCCTTAAAAACGTCCTTTGAGGCGTTAGTGGAACAGAATTTAGAAAAAGCTTTGAAAATACTTGAAGACGATTTAATCATAAACCGGCTTGAAGAAGAAATAAATGACCATGTAATCCTTATGATTGCTAAACAACAACCTGTAGCAACCGATTTACGTCGTCTCATGGTCCTTGTGAAAGCAGCAGCAGATATGGAAAGAGTGGGCGATTATGCGGTGAATATCGCCAAAGAAGCGATTCGAATTGGAAAAGAACCGATTGTGTTCCCTATGACAAATCTACAAACGATGTGCAATAAAACTGTAGAAATGCTAGAGAGCATCATGAAGGCCTTTACAGAGGAAGATACTGTTCGTGCTAAAGAAATCGCTGAACTAGATGATTATGTGGATGATTTATATGGAGCTACGGTTACACTCTTGCTACGTGCAGGCGTTGAAGACCCCGCACATATTTCTCAAATTACTCATCTAACATTTATTTGCCGATATTTAGAGCGTTCTGCCGATCATGCTACTAATATCGCTGAACACCTTTTTTACTTAGTGAAAGGCAAGCATTATGAATTAAATAATTAGGAAGAAGAGCTACTTGCTAGCTCTTCTTTTCTTTTGAAAAAAATGATTAGCAGCAGCAACATTGTGTTTTTATGTGGCGTCTATATAGCGAGTGTTTTGTATTGTCAAAAAAAATTTTTGGTTATACTATAGACAATATCCAAAAAAATGTGGTGCTTAGGAGGTGCTGCTTCGTGAAAGACCCGATAGAATCACTCATAGAAAAATTCGATCAAGATTTGTCACTAGAACAACGTAATTATTTACGATTTCTCTATGAAAACTTACATCTTGAGGAATTAAGCAAAAGGGAACAACATTATTTTATCGACTATTTTTTTAAGAGTGAACCATTACGAAATATGGCAGCATTTGCACTAGAATTGGCAGACATTCTGCATGAAATTCGGGAAAATATTCCTGCTATTGAGAAGGCTGAGAGAATGGCTAATGGTAAGGAGCAGCGTTTGTATTACGAACGGAAATGGTCAGAGCTGAGACGTCAAAAGCTTAAACAGCAAACAACAAAGAATGGCAATATTTTTTATGTACCCTTTCATGACTATAAACAGGATCCTGGGCCCATGATTATTTGTTTAGAGCAGACGACTGGGATGGAAGCTTATTCTGAGCTGTGTAAAAGCATGATATTACCGTTATTTATGGATGCCCATCGCGAAAATCGCGATTTATATATTATCCCTTATGGTCAGCAAATCGATGTTCACTATCGCTTTGAAAATGGTCATTTAAATTTAACGGATTTTAAGAGCTTTATTGAATATAAAGCTAAAGGCGAAGCTGAGCTTTTACCTGTTCTACAGTTTGTCAGATCATTACTGCATGAAAATCAACTTGGCTCTGAAGCGGAAGTCATTATATTTACAGAGGGCACTCCTATAGATGGACAGCATCTTGTCAGTAAGCAAGCAAAAGCGATGCTAGAGGAAATGAAACGAAAATACCTTGCTGAGTTTTCTGTCATTGCAATGCATGAAGATAATTTTAATAAACAACAATTTTGGTTTGCCAATAAGGCTTTTTTTGCGGATGATGCAATACAATAACAGAAAGGGGCTAACCTTTACGGAAGGTCAGCTCCTTTTTATTGGAGATACATAGGTATTAAAAGGAGACATACATGGATTCATTACATTGGATTTTACCTAAATTTACAGTCCCTACTTGGATGGATGTTTTAATAGCAATCATTATTTGTATAGTTGGCTGGCTGATTCAACGATTCATCATAAAAAAAATAATTAATCGTCTGGTCATCTTTTTAAGAAATCGTCAACGAAATTTCCAAGCAAATGTGCTTGCACAATTTAGTAAAGCCATTGGCTATGCATTTATGACGGCAGTCATTGTGCTAAGCTTATCTTATTTAATAGAAGTTCCTTTATTTACGCATAAATCAACGAAAAATTTTATACTGTCTATTATGGTGTTTTTTGCTTTTAAGGGCGTATATGATGTTTTAAATTTCTATACAAAGCAGCCACTTCAATTAACAAGTGAAGAGGACCAAAATGTACTATTACCTTTTTTCCTACGAATTGGTAAAGTAATCATTATGATTTTTGCCATGTTTACAATTGCCTCATTTTGGAACTTTAATCTGAATGGCTTTTTAACAGGGATTGGCTTAACAGGAGTAGCGATTGCTTTTGGGATTCGCGATACATTAGCTCATGTGTTTGGTGGTATGTCCGTGGCGCTTGACAATCCCTTTCAAATTGGGGATTGGATTGCGACCGAAGATCAAAAAATTGAAGGAACCATTGAGGATATTAATCTTCGCAGTACGTTAATTCAAACAGGGGATAAAGGGCTTGTCTATGTGCCGAACTCTTATTTGGTTAATCGACCTATTTACAACTTATCGAGACGAGAAAAGCGTAAATGCGAACAATTTTTATATGTAGCTGCTACCAATGAAGAAGACATATTACGCAGTGCCTTAACGGCTATTCATAAGGGAATTTATTTACATGCTAACACAGAGAAAGACATGATCCATGTTTATATCGATGAATTTCATCATGATAGTTATCGTGTGCTTATTCGTTTCTTCGTCGCTACAAATGATACAGCCGTCATGCTAGAAGTACGCCAGGAAATCTTCTTTGCCATCCGCCAAATCATGGAGGAGCTATCCATTACTTTAGCATCCCCAGATGAGGATGAGGAACCAAGAAGGAAAAAATAAATTGAATTGTAAGATAGTTTGCATTACAATATAATCTAGCAATCAGCGCTGATGAAGAGTAGTAGCTATTAGTATTTGTCATAGAGAGCTAGTGGTTGGTGGAAACTAGTACAAATAAATGGTGAATGGACTTCGGAGCTCTAATCCAGAATGGCAGTATGGATTAGCGTATGCCTACGTTATAAGGCTTAGAGAGGGTCTACTTAGTAGACCAATGAAGGTGGCACCACGGCTTTTCCGTCCTTTTGTGATGGAAAGGCCTTTTTATATGCATTTGGTGTAGAAGAGCAGAGCATAGAGAAGGAGAGAAGAGAATGACAGTTGAGCTTAGAAAGTATGCCATGAAAGTATTACAGGGAGATATGATGACCCCTATTTCTGTCTATCAATCATTGAGAGGGCAGCATAAAATGTTGTTCGAATCGTCAGCCAAGCATGAGGAAAGTGGACGTTACTCCTTTATTGCAGTGGATCCAGTGGCTGAATTAAAAGGAAATAATGATGCGTATACCTTTCTTAAAGGGGAGGAAAAGGAAAAATCGAATGGGAATGTGCTCGATTATTTAAAGCAAGTGATGCCATTCCATGAAGAAACTTATCCATTCCACTTTTTTGGAGGCGCCATTGGTTTCTTTGGATATGAAACAGCTTTTTATACAGAAGAAATAGGAGAATATTTACAGGATGAATTAGCCATGCCGGATGTTCATGTTTTGTTCTATGATACATTTATTGTATTTGATCATGTGACACAGGAACTTACATTGGCTTCAATAGATTTATTTAAAGAAGGGCGTTCCTTAGAGGAAATGGAAGAGGCTATTTCAACGATGGAGCGGCAGCTTTATATGGGGACAACATTTGATGCCATGAAGGTAGATAGTCTTGATTTTAAGCCAATGATATCAAAGGAGCAATTTGTCACATTAGTGGAGCGTGCAAAGCAGCATATATTAAAAGGGGATATTTTCCAAATTGTGCTATCACAGCGCTTCTCAGCCTCGTTTACAGGCTCACCTTTTGCGCTATATCGGCAATTACGCACATCCAATCCCTCTCCATATATGTTCTACATGGATTATGGATCCTATATTATTTTAGGAACATCACCAGAAAGCCTTGTAAAGGTTAAAAATCGGCAGGTGACGACAAATCCAATCGCAGGCACCAAGCCTCGTGGTGAGACAATGGAGCAGGATGAAGCCATTGCAAATGCCCTATTGGAGGATGAAAAAGAAGTGGCGGAACATCGTATGCTAGTGGATTTAGGCCGCAATGATCTTGGCCGAATTGCAAAAGTGGGTTCTGTAAAGCTGAAGAAATTCATGAATATTGAACGCTATAAATATGTCATGCATATTGTGTCTGAGGTAGTAGCGGACCTACGAGATGATCTCCATGTTTTGGATGTCCTTCGTGCTTGTTTACCTGCGGGTACAGTGTCAGGAGCACCAAAGATTCGTGCGATGCAGCTTATAAATGGATTAGAGCCTGTAAAGCGTGGCGTCTATGCGGGAGCTGTTGGTTATATATCTACGACAGGCGATATGGATTTAGCCCTTGCTATTCGTACCATGATCATCAAAGATGAGAAAGCTCATGTACAGGCAGGAGCGGGTATTGTTCACGATTCGGTCCCATTATCTGAATATGAAGAAACACTTAATAAAGCTCGAGCACTATTGGAGGTAAAAAAATGATTTTAATAATTGATAATTATGATTCTTTTACCTACAATCTATTTCAACAAATAAGTATGCTTGGGAAAAACGTTAAAGTCGTGAGGAATGATGCAATTACAATAGAAGAAATTCAAAAAATGTCACCAGAAGCTATTGTTTTATCTCCCGGTCCAGGAACACCAGCCGAAGCAGGTATCACGGTTAATGTGATCGAGGAGCTATATCAAAAATTTCCTATATTAGGAATTTGTCTTGGACATCAATCCATTGGGTTCGCATTTGGAGCAAACATCGTGCAGGCTCAAACGATCATGCATGGCAAGCTGTCACCTCTACAATATGAACAAACAGGTTTATTTGCACAATTAGATGGAGATATTCAAGTAATGCGCTATCATTCTCTAGTTATTGAAGAACCTTCATTACACAGTGATTTTAACATTATCGCAACAGCGAGTGATGACGGAGAGATTATGGCTATCCAACACAAAAAATATCCTCTTTACGGTCTGCAATTTCATCCTGAATCAATCGGCACGAAAGAAGGAAGTAGGATGATGCAAGCCTTCTTTGAAAGTATTGCTTAAATAAAAAGGCTGTCGCCTCCTTAATTTGGATGTGGCGACAGCTTTTCTTTATTGCTTTTTACCTGTAATTAACTTCGCAATTTCCTCTAAAGACATGGAGGAATTGACTTCGTAGGACCCAATTTGCAAGCTTCGTGCATATTTTGCGTTTGCGAGTAGTAACTCCATTTCTACGCTGTTAGAAATAATGCCACCATCCTCTAGCTTTTGGGCCACAATATACGGTGTAATCCCACTATATATTTGCAATGTCATTGTTGTATCATCCGCATTGGTATCTTCTTTAACAGACGGTTCTGAAGAATCAGCAGTAGTAGTTTCTTCAGTAGTATGTACTTGTTTTTTTAACGCAGCAATTTCTTGATTAGCCTGATTGAGCTTATTTTGCAATTCTTCAACCTGCTGCTGATTGGAAGAATCTTTTTCAGGGAGCCCAATGTTCACATCGAAGCGGCTTGCAAGAGCAAGTATGGCACCGACTAGGAAAATGGCTACGCCAAATGAGCGGATGGAAGACTTGTTCATAAATTAACGACCCCCATTTGCAATCACTTGACGAACTTGTTCTTCTGTTAAATTTGAACGGATACTAATATCTCCTACAGAAAGTCCTTGTTTATTCAATTCCAGCACCTGACTTACGATAATTTGATGAATCGGCTTTGCTTGTGATGGATTAGGCGTTACTTTTGAAGCTTGTGCGGCTTGTTGGACAGCTTGCATAACTTGTTGAACTTTAGGATTTTGTATGCTAGGACTAGGTGTTGATTTTGATTTTACTTGAAACTCTGGTTCTAATAGTAGCTCTTCCTCTACAATTTTTAAACGGCGCTTTAAATTATTCGTTTCTTGGAATATGGAGATAGATAATTCTTCGACATCCTTCTCGACTTTTTTCGAGCTATTTTTGAAAAAGAACGATACTATAATCAAAAGAATCCCGAAACTCATTAGTATGATGGATAAATCCAATAGCTTCACCTCGTGTAGTATGTAATTATAAGATATTTTACCATATGCAAACTTAATATGAAATGAAGGTAGATTTTTTTTCAGTTTGTGTTATAATAGGTTAGTCGTATAAATCATGCTCAAATTTAAATTCTTGATATAGAGTGGGAGGGTTAATGATGCGCGTAAACATTACTTTAGCTTGCACAGATTGCGGCGAACGTAACTACATTTCTAAAAAGAACAAGCGTAACAATCCAGAGCGTCTTGAACTTAAAAAATATTGCTCTCGCGAGAAGAAATACACTCTTCACCGTGAAACTAAGTAATCGCTCATTAAGCCAAAACCACAAGTGGTTTTGGCTTTCTACATTTTATGAATGATTGAAGTTTTACTATATAGGAGGTAGCCTGCATGGATAAAACAACATTACGGAACAAGGTACGAGAAACACTTGCGATAATGAATGATGAAGTTTATCGCAGACAATCTAAAGCTGTAGTGCAAAGAGTGCTACAGGAACCATATATAATAGAAGCAAATACGATCGGCATTACCATTTCAAATCAGCCAGAAGTCGACACCATTCTTTTAATTGAAGAACTATGGCAGCTTGGGAAAAAGGTCGCTGTGCCAAAGTGCCACCCCAAAACAAGAGAAATGACATTTTACGCCATTGAATCATTTGCTCAGCTCGAAACAGTATATATGCATTTGCGTGAGCCTATTCCTGAACGATGTGAGTTAGTTGACGCAAATGAGATGGATATCATCTTAGTACCAGGGGTTGTTTTTGATCGGTTAGGCTATCGAATAGGGTATGGCGGTGGTTATTATGATCGCTATGTATTAAACTATAAAAAGGGTAAATTGATGTCATTACTTTTTGACGAGCAGATCGTTAATCGTGTTCCTACTGAAGAACATGATTGCCCTGTAGACATCATAGTGACACCGACAGAACGTATTGACTGTCTAGCACATCGAGGAGCGAACGAAAATGGATAAAATGTTAGATATTTATGAACTCTTGAAAACGTATGGTACTTTTATTTATACACGGGACCCTATTGGTGATTTGATGTTAATGGAGGATGAAATAAAAGAGCTCTATAAAGCGAATGTACTAGACATAAAAGATTACCAAATGGCATTATTACTAATTCGACAAGAAACAACAAGACTTCGTATAGAAGAGAATAAAAAGTAATGTTTGAAATATAATGTAATGGGGTATTGTAAAATTAATGTAACATGTATGTAATATTCTTAAAAACAGTGGATTTCCGCTGTTTTTATGTTTTTACGAAACTTTTTACAATGTAAAACGTATATATAGATATCTGGTGCATATACGAGCGATGAGAGTAAAATTTCCAAAAGATATGTGTTGATTATCTGTAAAAAATGGATTAAGATATATTTTGTTTCCGTAACAAAATGTAAAAAATTATTATTTTTTTGTAAGGAAGTAGGGAGGATGTTAGGAATGAGATCAATAAAGTGGCCTAAACATTCATTTATGATACTAGCAATTATAGCAACTTGGATCAAAACGGTCATTGTTTACCACACGAGCTTTGAGATGAAAATTGAAAATGCAATGCAACAATTTATTTTGTTTATTAACCCATTAAGTTTCTTGCTATTTACGTATGGTTTAGCACTTTTCTTTAAATCACCAAAGGCTAGAAATCGTTATTTAATTACAGTCAGCATTATTTTATCAATAGTCCTTTATGGAAATGTAGCGTTCTATCGTTTCTATAATGACTTTATTACACTACCTGTATTATTCCAAACAAGTAACTTTAGTGACTTAGGAACTTCTGTAGCTGCCATAATAGAGCCATGGGATGTATTGTATTTTGTTGATGTACTTATTTTAATCTTAGCGAATAAATTTATACCAAAAATGAAAAATTCGTTTAAAGTTAATGTGGAATTCCGCCGTGCATTTTTTGTGCTGGCAATCGCTATGTCATTCTTAAACTTAGGTTTAGCTGAAACAGAGCGTCCACAATTATTAACACGTAGTTTTGACCGCGAATTACTTGTAAAAAACATTGGTACGTACAATTACCATTTGTATGATATTTATATTCAAACAAAATCCTCTGCCCAACGTGCGTTAGCGGACGGTAGTGAATTAGTTGAAGTAAACAACTATGTTCGCTCTAATCAGGCAGCAGTCAACCCAGAAATGTTTGGGAAATATAAAGGCCGCAACTTAATTGTTGTGTCTATGGAGTCTTTACAAAACTTTGTCATTAACAATGACATGAATGGTCATGAAGTTACGCCATTCTTAAACTCTTTAACAAAAGATAAAGATACGTATTATTTCAGTAACTTCTATCACCAAACAGGTCTAGGAAAAACATCTGACTCTGAGTTTATCGTAGAAAATTCACTATTTGGTTTAGGACGTGGAGCAGTATTCTTCACACATGGTGGAAATACGTATAACTCAATGGCAGAGCGCCTTGGGGAAAATGGATACTTTACAAATGTCATGCACCCGAATAATAAATCATTCTGGAACCGTGACATTATGTATCAATCTTTAAAAATCAATAAGTTCTATGATATCGATTCTTATACAGTAGAAGAAGGGCAAGCTGTGAACTGGGGAATGAAAGATACGCCATTCTTAGAGCAATCTGCAGCATTAATGAAAGATATGCCACAACCATTCTACTCAAGACTTATTACGTTAACGAATCACTATCCATTTACATTGGATCCGGAAGATATTATGATTCCTGAATATGATTCAAACTCAGGTACATTAAATCGTTACTTCCAAACAGTACGCTATATGGATGAAGCTTTAAAAGATTTCTTCCAACAACTGAAAGATCAAGGTGTTTATGATAATTCTATTATCGTTATGTATGGTGACCACTACGGTATTTCAGAAAACCATAATAAAGCGATGGCACAGTATTTAGGAAAAGAACAAATTACACCATTTGATAATGCATTGCTACAGGAAGTACCTTTATTCATCCATATCCCAGGATCTGACGATGGTAAAGAGATGACTGAAATGGCAGGACAAATGGATTTACGTCCAACAATTTTACACCTACTTGGCATTGAAACGTCAAAAGATATGCAAATGGGTGCGGATTTATTCTCTCCAGAACATGAAAACTTTGTAGTGTTCCGTGACGGACGCTTTATCACAGATAAATATGTGTATGCGGGAGAGGCTTGCTATGATAAATCAACTGGCGAAGAAATAGATGGGGAGCCATGTCAGCCATACGCTGATCGTGCAACAATGGAGCTCGAAAATTCTGACGCCATCATCAATGGAGACCTTCTTCGTTTCTATGATGAAAAGACAGGTAATTTAAAACAAGAATCCGTTAAGTAAACAAAGAGAGATCTCGCCATGAGATCTCTCTTTTACTTTGAGCAATTGACAAATTTGTTGAAGTGATTATAATTAGTGTAAATATCTGCATAACGAAGATTTGTTTTTCACATTTCGGAGTATAAGAGTTAAAGGCATGGAAAAGAACAAGTAACTTTAATAAAAACTGACAGAGAGTAGCCGGTCGTTGAGAGGCGCAAGGGATATTAAAGTGAATACATCTTGGAGCTGCGTACCGAAATTTTAGTAGGCTACGACGGGTTTGCATCCGTAATCATTGCAATAGTATTGCTGCGGCTGTACTAATGGAGGAGTGCTATTTGAGTAGCTCTCGAAAAAAGGTGGTACCACGTTCATTAACGTCCTTAGGATTTATTCCTAAGGGCGTTTTTTTTGCATCTGAACGTCTAGTGCCAAATTGGGCGACAGTAATCCTGTCAAGAACTCTTATAGATCTTGCAATATTAACTTTTTAATATTACAAGGAGATGTTTTGTATGTTTTTAACACCAAAGGAGCAGTTAGCCATTATTAAAAAGGGGACTGACAAAATTGTTGATGAACCCGAGCTACTAAAAAAATTGGAGCACTCATTTCAAGAGCAAAAGCCCTTAACGATTAAATTGGGGCTCGATCCATCTGCACCAGATATTCATTTAGGCCATGCAGTCGTATTGCGAAAAATTAAACAGCTGCAGGACCTAGGGCATCATGCAGTCATTGTCATTGGTGATTTTACGGGCCGTATTGGCGATCCTACCGGGAAATCTAAGGGACGTGTAGCGTTAAGTGATGAATTGGTGAAGGAAAATGCCAAAACGTATTGTGAGCAAATTTTTAAAGTGTTGGACGAGGAAAAAATGACTGTTCGTTTCAATAGTGAATGGTTAGCAAAATTAACGTTTGAAGAAGTCATCCAGCTGGCTGCTACTACATCTGTTGCCCGTATTTTGGAGCGTGAAGACTTCCAAAAGCGGTACCATCACCAAATACCAATTGGCCTACATGAATTTTTCTACCCTCTCATGCAGGCGTATGATTCTGTAGAATTAAAGGCTGATATTGAATTAGGGGGAACCGATCAAACGTTTAATATTCTCATGGGACGCACCTTACAAAGGCATAGAGGGCTAGAAAAACAAATTGCTATTTTTATGCCATTACTTGAAGGATTAGATGGTATTGAAAAAATGAGTAAAAGCTTGGGGAATTATATTGGTGTCCATGAAGCGCCTGAAGTTATGTTTAAAAAAATTATGGAACTACCAGATTCGCTCATTATCAAATATTTTGAATTAGCGACAGATGAGCATCCACTTCAAGTGCAAGCCGTTCAAGAAAGGCTACAAAACGGAGAGAACCCACGTGATATAAAACTACAATTAGCAGAAATAGTGACAGCTTTATATCATGGTCATGCAGCTACGATGGATGCAAAATCTTATTTTGAAGCTGCTTTCCAGAAGAAGATGATTCCTGCTAACATTCCTGTATTGCTACTTGAAATTGATAAAGAAAGAATAGAGGATATCATTCCACAATTAATTTCTATCCAATTTATTCAAAGTAAAAGTGATTTTATAAGGCTCATTAAACAAAATGGGGTTTCATTAAATGGAGAAAAAATTGCTGTGGATGATCTATCTCAAGTATTAATGAATGAGGATGTCCTGCAAATTGGTAAGAAGAGATTTCTAAAATTGAATAAGTAAAATGGGATGATGTCCAAGAAAAAAGAGCAATCTCACATAGAGACTGCTCTTTTTTCTGTCTAAATTTTAGTGTAATTTTGGTGGATACCCGCCATGAACGATTGTCATAATGACAAACCATCCAAAGACGACAGCACTTAATAAGTTGAAAACAACGCTTAAAAGGTTCTTTTCTTTAATTGCTTGGAATGTACCATATACAGCAAAAATTGAAACTAGACCAAAAATAACCATTAATAAGTTCATTAAAAATAGACACTCCTTTCGACATCAGAAAATGAATGTCGTAAACAATATTCCTCCTTAATTGTAATCGTTCTACCTGTTTTTGTCGAGAACTAATATAGTGCAAACTATGAACATTTATCGTCAAATTGTGGCAAAGCCTGTATAATAGAGAAATGAGGTGATATCTATGATGAACGTACGTAGTTTTTCTCTTGGTCCAGTCCAAACGAATTGCTATATCGTATCGAATAAAGACAAAGAATGTATCGTATTTGATCCAGGTGAAGAAGCGGAGCGTCTTATTAAAACAATCCGTAGCAATGGTTTAAAACCGTTAGCCATTTTTTTAACGCATGCACATTTTGACCATATTGGTGCAGTGGATGCCGTACGGGAAGCATTTAATGTACCTGTATGGATTCATGAAAAAGAGGTTAGCTGGCTAGGAGATCCAGAAAAGAATGGCTCTAGTAAATATGCTGCATTACCAGACTATAGGGTAGCTGCACCAGATCAAGACACGATCATTAAAAAAGAGCAACAATTTGAAATGAGCAACTTTGTGTTTCAAGCTGTATTTACACCAGGACATTCACCTGGTAGCATTTCCTATGTATTTGAAAATGATGGCTTTGCGATTGTGGGAGACACATTATTTGAACAAGGTGTAGGGCGGACGGATTTAATTGGTGGGTCCACCAAAATATTATTAGCATCTATTCATGACAAATTATTAACATTACCTGAGGATACAATCATCTATCCGGGTCATGGAAATTATACAACTGTCAGTGCAGAAATGGAAACAAACCCGTTTTTAAATGGATTTTAAAATAAAAAAAGCGTATCTCGTTGATGAGATACGCTTTTTTAGTTGTATTAATGACCGCCACCAGGTACGTGAATGAATGTTGTATAGTACGTGAAGCCAGCGAAGAATACAGTTAAATATGCTCCGAAAATGTACATGTACATACGTTCTGAAAGGTTTAAGAAGCCTAATAATAAGAATAAACCTGTATTACCTAAGAATAATAGCGATACCTCGTTCATACCACCAAGGTAGAACATAACGGCAAAAATACCTGTCCAGAATGCCATAACTTTATACATATTATCCATGAAATTTCCCCTCCTTTTGCCCACGACACAATAATCTCTTACTCATTATAAATGATAGGAAAGGTGTCTGTAAACTGGAACTTCTCCGTCTTTGTGACAAACGAATGGATTTTTTAACTAGCTATCGATTTCTGTCACGTTTATTTCATATTTACATAAATCGCAATTATGTATCATACTCTCAATTTGCACAAATTCATTGCTTGAAAATAACGCATCTAACTGCCCTTTTAAATAGGATTCATGTAATGAGCAGACAATATCCGAATATGTTGTAAGTTGCTCTTGGAATGGACAATTAAAAATGGAGAATATCACCTTTTTGCCACGCTCTGTTTGTTGAATTTGTGGAACATAGCCAATTAATGCGGCATTGTCAGTTAATAGTTGAAGCTTCTCGTCGAAGGAAAGGGAATTATTGATTGTCAATTCAGCGTTTATATTTTGTTTCATTTGCTGATAACCATCTTGATAGCTAATTTCCTGACATTTTTCTAAGACAGATGGTCCAAGCTCTTCCACTAATTGAATCGTCCATTTCAGTAAACGATCTTCGTCGCGTCTTGGGAAAGTTAATGATACACCTTTTTCTGAAGCCTTATACACCCGGCCAGGTCGACCACCTTTACCCGTTTTCACATAGTCTGCGGAAATAATATTAATTTCTGAAAGCTTTGTTAAATGAAGTCGAGCAACATTTGGATGGATGCCAAACTGATCAGCAATATGTTGGACGGTCACTGTTTTTTTCTCTTGCAATATGTACTCATAAATAGAGTATCTTGTTTCATCAGCTAAAGTGCTGGTAATTTTCAATGGATGGATCATATGCTTCACCTCATTAGTTTTTTATAAAATTATGTTCGTCTACCAAGTGTTAGGAAAATAATCATGTTCATTCTATTATATTCCATTATTGAAAAAGATACAGTTCATTTCAGCATAAATATTAATTTTTTCATGTATTTATCTTCTGTTTTAGTGGGAAATTGCACTTTATCCACATTTTTATAGCAAAAAACATGAATGATAGGAAATTTTATAACAAATTTTTATTTTCAGAAAAGGGCTTTCTTCGTAGGAAGATCCTATTTATACTAGGAAATAACGAATACGCGGTCATATTCGAATGAACTAGAAGAGGGGTGCATATATGCAGAATTTTGAAATAGTCGTTGAACAAAAATGTGAGCAACTTTTACTAAAAGCCTATCATTTTGGGGCAACCGATTTATTATTGGTGCCAAGCAATATAAATTATCGGATCTATTTTCGGAAATATGACAAGCTTCTTCATGCGGGTGAACTACCAAACGATCTGGCGGAACGGATGATATCCTATTATAAGTTTCTGGCGCAATTAGATATAAGTGAGAGACGTAAACCTCAAAGCGGCTCATTCCAAAAGGCGATGGAGCAACAGTCATATGCCTTTCGAGTATCTACACTGCCTTCCGTATTTTTAAAAGAAAGCCTCATTATCCGCTTACTTCTCCAAAATCATTCTTTTCCACTAACTTCCTTATGTTTTTTTAAAAGCTCAGCCTACAAATTAATGGAACTAGTACAGAATCGTCAGGGCCTTTTGTTTTTTACAGGGGCGACAGGATCTGGTAAGTCCACTTCACTTTATTCTTTAATCCATTATTGTTCTACCGAATTAAATAGGCATGTAATTTCCTTGGAAGACCCAGTAGAAAATAACCAAGCCAATTTACTTCAAATTCAAGTGAATGAACGAGCAGGCGTTACATACGCTACGGGGTTAAAAGCAATTTTGCGACATTCACCTGATGTGATCATGATTGGGGAAATTCGAGATAAAGAAACAGCAAAAATTGCCATCGAGGCAAGCTTGACGGGCCATTTAGTTGTTTCAACCATCCACTCGAAGGATTCGATTAGCTGTCTTTACCGTTTAATGGACTTAGGGGTGTCGATAGATGAGCTTCAGCAAACGATCATTGGTATTGTTGCCCAAGTCCTTTTTCATTCATCAGCCTTACAGGATGATCGTCGTGCGTTGTACGAAATTTTATCGGATATTCATCTCAATCAGGCCATTACCGCTATTTTAAATAAGGGGAATTTTCAGCTACCATACGAATTAACCATAAAGGGACAAAAAGAATTAGTGGAGAGCCATTATGCAGTTACAAACATACATCGCTAAATTTCAATTATATTACAACAGAGCTACAAAATGGCGTGTAAAAGAGCAAGCGCAATTTATTCAACGTTTATCTGTATTAATGCAGGAGGGCTACTTATTTCCACAGGCTATCTCGATGCTACTCCCTCATCATATAGATGTTCATGAGGAAATTCAGCAACAAATTGATGAAAAACTTAGACAAGGAGAAGGCGTAACAAGCATTTTAGAAACATTGCAGTTAGCTAAACATCATTTAGTAGCCATCAAAGTGGCAGAAAACAATGGGCATTTGCTTGAAGTATTAAAAGGTGTGGCTAAGCAAATGATTGTCGGTGAGCAGACGAAGAAAAAGTTAATTAAATTGCTTGTATATCCTGTCATGCTAATTTTATTTTTATTGTTGCTATTCTTTGTATTTCGAACAATTTTCTTACCTAATATTGAACAAATGGTATCAAGTCGCTCGATTGAAGGTGAGAAGACAAGTGTGGCGCTATCTAAACTATTACTGCATGTCCCCGATTTTGTGATGGTAACAGCTTTGATTGTAATAGTCAGTTTATTGGTTTTACACCTCTATCTCAAACGCCAGCCCATTCCCGTACGACTATCAATACTATTAAAAATTCCACTTTTTCAAATCTATATCCGACTCTCATGGACAAGGCAATTTGCTGCCTATTTAGGGAGTTTACTACAGAGTGGGTTTTCATTGCAGGCTAGTCTTCAAATTTTAGAAGAACAATCCTTTCAACCTTTTCTACAGCATCTGTCTCTGCGTATTAAAGAAAGGGTCATCTTTGGAGAGTCATTGACTCAAGCCGTTCATATGGTGTCTATTTTTCATAAGGATTTTGCTACCTTTGTAGAACATGGAGAACAAAGTGGCTACTTAGGGAAGGAACTTACATTATATAGCGAACTATTACTGGAAAAACAGGAGCAACTATTGCAGAAGGTGCTCGCCTTCATCCAACCAAGCTTCTTTATTGTAATTGCTATATGTATTTTAGCGGCCTATGTCAGTTTACTATTACCAATTTATCATATGATTGAATTAGTTTTGGAGGACTAAGATGAAACATATTAAACAACAAAATGGTTTTACTTTAATCGAAATGCTCATTGTTTTGTTAATCATTTCTATTCTTATTTTAATTACAATTCCAAATGTTACGAAGCACTTCGCTACGATTGATGAGAAGGGCTGTGCTGCCTATATTAATATGGTACAGGGGCAAGTAGAAGCCTATAGAGTGGATTTTATGGCATATCCAACTTTAGAGGATTTAGTAAAAGAAGGCTATTTGAAAGAAAATGAAACAACTTGTCCTAATAAAGAAGAAATAGTTATTACGACTAAGGGAGAGGTACGGTTAGCAAATGTCGGTGCAGGTACGAATGGCTAATGAGAGAGCGACAAAATGAATTGGGCTTTACGATCCTCGAAATGCTAATAGTTTTATTTCTTGTTATGAGTTTAACAGCCATTGTTAGCAAATTCTCTTTACAATTAGCGGAGTCAAAGGAATTAGAGCGTTTTTTTACTCAAATTCAACTAGACATTCAGTATATTCAAACCTATAGCATGAACCAGCGACAATATATCGCGATTAAATTCGAAAGCTCTACAAGGCGCTACGTTATTCAAAAAGATGCTTTTTCCAATCTATATGAACGTCCATTCCCTAAAGGAGTCGAATTTTTGCCTGATGAGAGCTCTATTTATACGATTGTTTATAATGTTAATGGCAATGTCAGGTCAGCTGGCACCATCGCGTTTCAAACGCCACAGGGAAAGAAAAAGGTAATCATTACATTAGGGCGAGGGAGAGCGAGAATTGAATGAATCAGGCTATTCTTTTGTTGAAACGATTTTGGCAATGGGCATCTTGATGTTACTTTGCAGCTCCTTATTGCCTATTACCTATACGATGAAAACGAATCTTATGAATAAAAAAATGGAAATGATTGCAGCTGAAACGGCGTATGAGGGCCTGAAATTATTTCAAGCTGTACAACAAACTGAGGGCACAAGAATTATTGAACAGGTTGAGTATCAATGGATGTTTAATGGTGAAGAAATTTGTGTTCGTTTTCACAATATACTTAAGCCACGCCAAAAATGTATTCCCCTTACAGGAAATGTCGATGAATAATGAGAAGGGCTATACCTTACTAGAAGCAATGTTTCAATTAATGGTGTTTGTGCTTATTTCTCATCTTTTTGTCCTAATTATGCTGTGGTAT
The DNA here is from genome assembly GCF_003049525.1 of Lysinibacillus fusiformis. GTDB lineage: Bacteria > Bacillota > Bacilli > Bacillales_A > Planococcaceae > Lysinibacillus > Lysinibacillus fusiformis. Next base: position 360,719 of record NZ_PYWL01000003.1, read on the forward strand.
GCTGAAATGACCTCAACTATGCAAACGGATGAACAGTCGAAATGGGAGCAGTTTGTGTATGATTTAAATAAAGGGCTAAAGGATATTTTAACGTTCTCCGTGCGGGATGATCACAAAAGAATCACTTTCCAGACCACAGAATCTGTCCATTATATTGATTGCTATCGTAATACCATTCGTGAACAAGTAAATGGAGGACATGTTCCCATGCTAAATGGCATCAATAAATGTCAGTTCACTTATAGCGGAAATATGCTGACGGTAGCGGTGGAAATGCCTAGTGGTATGCAAAAGGAGAGAACCTTCTATGTGCCAATTATTGAAAAATGACAGTGGGGCTATTTTTTTAATCGCAATTGCATTATTATTTCTTGTAACTACTTTTCTTCTTGCGTATTGTATGTCATATGAAATGCAATTTCAAACATATGATGGGCTCGAAAAATTGAATGTTCAAGCTACGATAAATTTATTGGGACAAATTTTGTCAGACAGTGTAGAATCGTAGTTATAAGAAGGTGATTCGAATTGCGAAAAATATATTTAGTTGGTTTTATGGGTAGTGGAAAGAGTGCTTTAGGAAGACGTTTAAGCTTTTTATTAAAGATGCCATATTATGATATGGATCATGAAATAGTGAGACAGCAAGGAACGTCCATCCCGCAGATTTTTGAAAAGTACGGAGAGGCCCATTTTCGAAAAATAGAAACAGAATTTTTGAAAAGTTTCCGCGATGAGGCTTGTATCATTTCTACGGGCGGTGGAGTTGCGATGAATGCTGAAAATCGAAAAATTATGAGACGTAGTGGCTTAGTATTTTTTTTAGATGCTTCGTTTGAAGATATTTATAAACGAGTTCAGCATGATCCTAACAGACCAATCGTACAAAGCTCAACAAAAGAAGAGCTAGAAAGTCTGTATCATTACAGAAGAAAGTTTTATCGTGATGCAGGGCATATTCAGGTCCTGACAGAGGGCAGAACCATTCGCCAAATTTTAGAGTATTTAGTGTTCCAAGTAAAAAGGCTTAAAAACGAACGATGAAGGATGCGAAGTATATTAATGTTCGCATTTTATTATCTTTTAAAAAATGATTGCCTTTTCAATGCATTTAATGTTAGGATATAGACAAATAAGTAACTAAATGTTCATTGAATACTAAATAGTACCAAGATGTATCTTGGGCGGATGATTATACGGGGAGAGAGCGTAATTAAACGCCACCGAAGGAGCAAGTAGCAATGGCTATGAATCTCTCAGGTAAAAGGACTCGTATAAGACGCAACTCTGGAGAGAGCTGTAGTATAACAATAGCAGCCACCAAAGGGGAAAGCCGACTAATTGGCAGTATCAACCATGCGAGTTAGTCTGGTGTAACTTTCAGGTGCAAGGACAGAGAATCCCGAAAAGGGGTTCGTCTGTCTTTTTTTATGTCTTTAGGTACTCCGTGAAGCTTTTTACTTTGCTAAGTCATGATTGTACCCATACAAAAAGCAGACGAACTACTACCAGTAAAAATGTAACTAACAATAAGGGGGCAAAAAAGAATGACGAATGAATTAAAACGTACACCTCTATTTGAAGAATATGCGAAATACGGTGCTAAGACGGTTGACTTCGGTGGATGGGAATTACCAGTTCAATTCTCCTCTATTAAAGATGAACATGATGCAGTACGTAATCGTGCGGGATTATTTGATGTATCCCATATGGGTGAAATTTTAGTAACCGGTCCCGATGCATTAGATTTTTTACAAAATCTTTTATCCAATGATGTTTCAAAAATAGCTACTGGCCAGGCACAATACACAGCAATGTGCTATGAGGACGGCGGTGTTGTCGATGATTTACTAACGTATAAGCTAGCAGATCAACACTATTTATTATGCGTGAATGCAGCAAATATCGAAAAAGACTATGATTGGATGCTGGAAAATCAACATCAATATGATGTGACGATTGACAATCAATCGGAAGCCTATGCACAAATTGCCCTACAAGGACCTTTAGCAGAGGAGGTTCTTCAATCCCTAACTTCAACTGATGTAAGTGCCATTAAATTTTTCCGATTCCAAGAGAATGTAGAAGTTGCAGGACATAAGGTGTTAGTTTCTCGTAGTGGATACACAGGAGAAGATGGCTTCGAATTATATGGAGCACCGGAAGATATTAAAGCGCTATGGGGTAAAATTTTAGATGCTGGTCAAGACAAAGGTGTTGTTCCTGCAGGTCTAGGATGTCGAGATACACTACGTTTTGAAGCGGGTCTGCCACTTTACGGTCAAGAATTATCAGCAACCATTTCTCCTCTTGAAGCAGGTATTGGCTTTGCTGTGAAATTAAATAAAGAAGATTTTATTGGTCATGATGCATTAGTAGCTCAGAAGGAAAATGGTCTTCCACGCAAACTAGTTGGCATTGAAATGATCGATAAAGGGATTCCACGCCATGGCTATAAAGTGTTTAAAGATGGTCAGGAAATTGGTGAAGTTACAACAGGAACACAGCTTCCTTCTTCAAAACGTAATGTTGGTCACGCGTTAATTGACAGTCAATTCGCAACTATCGGAAATGAATTAGAAATTGAAATCCGTGGTAAGCAACTAAAAGTGATTACAGTTGAAACACCGTTTTACAAGCGTTCAAAATAATAGCTGAAAAGAGGGACCTACATTTATGAAACATCGTTATTTACCAATGACGGAGCAAGATCAAAAAGAAATGTTAGACGTAATCGGTGTATCCTCAGTTGATGAATTATTCGAGGATATTCCAGAGAAAGTACGTTTTAAAGGCCTTTATGACATCAAGGCAGCAAAATCGGAATCTGCTTTATTAAAAGAGTTATCGGCACTTGCTGCTAAAAACAAAGACACAAATGCGAATGCATCGTTTTTAGGTGCAGGCGTTTATAACCACTACAAGCCCGTGATCGTGGATCATGTTATTTCTCGCTCAGAGTTTTATACAGCTTATACACCCTATCAACCTGAAATTTCACAAGGTGAGCTTCAAGCTATTTTTGAATTCCAAACTATGATTGCAGAGCTTACTGGTATGGATCTTGCCAACTCTTCTATGTATGACGGTGGTACAGCATTGGCTGAAGCAGGAATGTTGGCAGCTGGACATACACGTCGTAAGAAAATTTTAGTATCTGAAACGGTACACCCAGAATATCGTGATGTTGTGGCTACATATGCCTATGGTCAATCTATTGAAATCGTAACAATTCCACATAAAGATGGTGTGACTGATATTGCAGCTTTAAAAGAGCTAATTGACGACAATACGGCAGCAGTTATTGCTCAATATCCAAACTTCTTTGGTCAAGTTGAGGATATTCAAGTAATTGGTGATATAGCACATGAAGCAAAAAGCTTATTCGTAGTATCGTCTAACCCACTTGCCCTAGGTATTTTAACTCCTCCAGGTAAACTAGGAGCTGATATTTGTGTAGGTGATGCACAAGTTTTCGGTATCTCTGAAGCATTTGGTGGTCCACACTGTGGTTTCTTTGCAGTGACAACTAAATTAATGCGTAAGGTGCCAGGTCGACTTGTTGGTGAAACAGTAGATGGTGAAGGACGTCGTGGTTATGTATTAACACTACAAGCACGTGAACAACATATCCGTCGCGATAAAGCAACTTCTAATATCTGTTCGAACCAAGCACTTCTTGCACTTGCAGCTTCTGTAGCGATGACAGCTCTAGGGAAACAAGGTATTCGCGAAATGGCTACACAAAATATTGCGAAAACACGTTATGCAAAAAATGCCTTTGAAGCAGCAGGCTTTACAGTAGCATTCCAAGGTGCACATTTTAATGAAATCGTAGTGAAAACAAATAAATGTGTGAAGGAAATCAATAAAGGCTTAATTGAAAAAGGTATTATTGGTGGATATCCTTTAGGTCAAAATTATGACTCTCTTAAAAATCATGTGCTAATTGCTGTGACTGAATTACGCACAAAAGAAGAAATTGATGCACTAGTTGCAGAAATGGGGGCTCTTCATGCATAACGAAAATCAAACACTCATTTTTGAAATTTCAAAAGAAGGTCGCGTTGGCTATAGTTTAGAAGCGCTTGATGTACCTGAAGTAGATCTAACAGATATATTACCTGCTAATTTAGTACGTACAGAGGCAGCAGAATTACCTGAAGTATCTGAGCTTGATATCATGCGTCACTACACAGCACTTTCTCGTAGAAATCATGGTGTAGACTCTGGCTTCTACCCACTTGGCTCATGTACGATGAAATATAATCCAAAAATTAATGAAGCGGTAGCTCGTCTTTCTGGCTTTGCCAATGTGCACCCACTACAAGATGAGTCAACAGCACAAGGTGCCATGGAGCTTCTTTATGATCTTCAAACGTCATTAGTAGAAATTACTGGTATGGATGAAGTGACATTACAGCCAGCAGCAGGGGCACATGGAGAGTGGACAGCATTAATGATGATCCGCGCTTTCCATGAAGCAAATGGAGAAGGTCACCGTAACAAAGTTATCGTTCCCGACTCTGCTCACGGAACTAACCCAGCTTCAGCAACAGTAGCAGGCTTTGAAACAATTACAGTTAAATCAGATGAAACTGGTTTAGTTGATATTGAAGACCTTCGAAAAGTCGTAGGTCCTGACACTGCTGCCTTAATGTTAACAAACCCGAATACACTTGGTTTATTTGAAGAAAACATCATCGAAATGGCGGAGCTTATCCACTCTGTTGGCGGTAAAGTGTACTATGATGGTGCCAACTTAAATGCCGTTATGAGTAAAGCACGTCCTGGCGATATGGGCTTTGACTGTGTACATTTAAATCTGCATAAAACATTTACAGGTCCACACGGTGGTGGTGGTCCAGGTTCAGGTCCAGTAGGCGTAAAGGCAGATTTAATTCCATTCCTACCAAAGCCAGTACTTGTAAGAACGGAAGAAGGAGCATACCATTTCGATTACAACCGTCCACAATCTATCGGACGAGTAAAACCATACTATGGTAACTTTGGTATCAATGTGCGTGCTTATACGTACATCCGTACAATGGGTCCAGATGGCCTAAAAGCTGTCACAGAATATGCTGTATTAAACGCCAACTATATGATGCGTCGTTTAGAGCCATTCTACGATCTTCCATATAACCGTCATTGTAAACATGAATTTGTTTTATCTGGTCATCGCCAAAAGAAATTGGGCGTTCGTACACTAGATATCGCAAAACGTCTGTTAGACTTTGGCTATCATCCACCAACAACATACTTCCCATTAAATGTGGAAGAGGCGTTAATGATTGAGCCAACAGAAACAGAATCTAAAGAAACATTAGATGCATTCTGCGATGTGATGATTCAAATTGCGAAGGAAGCGGAGGAAAATCCATCCATCGTTCAAGAAGCACCACATACTACAGTCGTTTCTCGCCTAGACGAAACACGTGCGGCTCGTACACCTGTACTACGTTATCAAAAAGCTTAAAATTGACAAACCGCTCACTTTTTTAGTGGGCGGTTTTTATATGATTTTTTTGTTATAATTTCCCTTAGATGGTTTGTGGAAGGAGGGATTCAAATGCAAACAACATCAGCGGAATTGAGTTTACCAATAAATAATCTATTAAATAATACATACAGCATCAAACGGCTCCTTGCAACGAGTAAATTATCATTTGTTTATATAGCCGAATACATAAGCACTGGAGAAGAAATTATTATAAAAGAGTTTTTCCCTTTAGAGATTGCTTTACGAGATTTGGATAACAAATCAGTAATCAATCGTTTACCTTCTACAAAGGAAAAATTTCAGGAATTAAAGGAGAGATTTCTAAGTGAAGCTTGCATGCTCCAGCAATTGAACCATCAACATATTGTTAAATATCGACATCATTTTTTTGAAAATGGTTCCATTTATATAGTCACAGATTATTATGAAGGGGTTTTATTAGAGCAATATATACAACGATTTTCATTGAGTGAGAGACATCTTCTCTATCAAGATATATTTTTACCCTTAATAGATGCGATTACTTATTTACATAATAAGGGGATCATACATCGCGATATTAAACCTAGTAATATTATGATTGATGCCAAGGGACAGCCCCATTTATTAGATTTTGGATCTGCCGTGTACTATAAAACCGTAACAAAATATCCGATATTTACTAGTCCAGGCTATTCTCCCCTTGAACAGTATTCCATGAAAGGAGAACAAGGAATCTATACCGATATTTATAGCTTGATGGCAACCTTATACTATGCATTAACGAATAAAATACCAGTAGATGTTTCACAGAGGTTAATTGAGGATAAAATTGCGAATGTGAGAAAATATAATCCGAAAGTAAGTATTTTTATGTCATTCACTATTATGTGGGGGCTGCAAATAGAAACTAAAAAAAGGTGTTCCTCCCTAAGATTTATTAAAAATATGATTGCTATTGAATTAAAGTTCAAATGCAAAAAGAACTATTTTGAGATTTTTGATTCCAAATGACCAAATTTACTATTCGCTTCATACTATTTATCCATTTTTACTATATTGAGTATTTATCATAAAACAGCTTATGGCCTAAGGTAAAACGGACCATAAGTTGTTTTTTTTATAAAAAAGTATTAAAAAAGCCATAAATTGTATGAAAATATCATATTTATTGCCATGTAATATTTTTACTAAAAATACTTATAAATGTTTTTCGTGACAATATATTCTATAGAAAATATTGACATTGATTTTAGATATTGTATAGTTACCAATGTGATACATTAATCATTAGTAAAGTTTGTAAGAAAGATGCATAAAGTTGGATAGAGATTCTTATAAATTAATTTCAATTTCACTACATAGCTTTGTGTAAGGTTGGTATATTTTAACTACTTTGTTTTATTGTTCTATATTACTATGTGTAGAACAGTGATAATTAGTTCATAAAACAATAGTATTTGATGTGGTTTTGCAATATCCAACCCTGTACTCATTATGCTCGTATGTTCTAATTACTTACTAATGCTTATGCCTACTCGAATTCGTTTTAAAAGGAGGGATGGCTGTAGAATTATACAGCCAAATGAATGGAGATTATTAATCAAACAAACCGAACTATGCTCTTTGAAGAAATAAATCCTGAGAAATTGGATTTAATTACGCTCGTTGGAGATGTCAAAGGAATTGATAGTCTAAGTGATGAAAAAATTAAAGAAATTAATCAAAGTCTTCTTGTAAAAAGTTTCGATGAATTTTTAGATAAGTTTTCTCCCACGGTTTACTCATTTTACAATGCCGCAAATCAAAAAGTCATGTATACCTTAAAAAAGCCAGAAGGAATTCAAGATGATTGTATTTCAGAAATAGCAATTGACCAAAATAATGATTTTTTAAAAATGCTATTTACGCTCATTGATACAAAAAGAAGTCAAGGAATTGCCAATGTAGATTTTAAATTTGAAAATTTACTTGATATGATCTCTCCTAAAAAAGTCATGGATGACATTCGTCAAGTACGTAAAGAGATTCATTACCTGTATGGTGAATATGACAAGCTAGATGAAGGCGACCCTAAGAAATTAGATACAGGTGACAAGCTTAATCTTATGTTTGAAGTAGCTAGTAGAAACTATAACAATGTGATGGCGATGTTACCGTTAGCAATTGAGGATATTAAAACAAGATTATTATTGGGTGGTAGTCAAGATGAGGGAGAATCTGAAAAGTTACAAATAGGTACTCTTTCAATTGGTGACAATGGTGAATTGAAAATCATTGAGGCACCACAAACAAATAGTGCAGAATTAATGGTCATTGAGGAAAATAGTAATTATGGCTTAAGTACTGTATTTGAGGAAGATTACGAAGCAATAACTGAATCACCATCTTCTTATGTGAAAGATTTAGTCGTCAGAACATTCTCGCCGCTTCCAGCAATTAAAGCTGAATTTGATGTAGAAACAGAAGTTCAAAACTACAATACATATCTTGAATTCTATAAGGATGCAAAGGATGAATTTGTCAAAACGGTTAAACCTTTAGTTGAAAAATTATTAGGGATCAAAATGTATTTTGATCAATATGCAACTAAAAACAAGGGTATGCAACCTTCATTAATCGTCACTAACACTAAGTTAGATATGCTGGTAAAAAGTAATAACCTACCGAGATTACGTACTTACTTAAACACTGTGAACTCGAAAAATGACTTTACAGATACGGTATGGTATGGAATTGTACCAGCCCTTGAACTTGAAGCATCTGGAAAAATGAAAGTAAGTCGATCTAGATTCAAAGGAAACGATAAAGTGACCAAGCAAGAGGGTAACACGATGGAATCACTATCCATTCTCTTGGACACTATAAAAGATTACAAGGTGCAAATTTTCTTTAACTTTATGGCTGAAGAAGAAACAACCTTCAATGGGATTGCAACAGCTGGTATTGATCGTCTTATCGATAAATGCTCTGTACTAGTTAGAAAGGATTATAGTGAGTTTGCTATACCATGTTTACCAAACTTTACGATTATTCCTAAAGATAAATCAGGAGTCGTTATTGATACACGTATGCATACTACTGAAAATGGAGCACGTTTATCAAAAGAGAAAGAAGATATCTTAAAGCTATGGATTGAAGGCGTTTATGTGGATGCTAGTTATGTTGCAGCAGGTATCGTATCTGCCTACCAATGTCCAGAGTATTTAAAGGAATCATTTAAAAATGTTAAACGAAATTATCCGGGAGTTCGATTCGATATTGAAGCGGGAGATAATTCACTAAGAGCAGTAACAACTATGGCAAAAGAGATTTCCGGTTTTACGAATAATATTAAGGATGCTATTAATAGCAGAAGCTTTGGTTTTGTATTCTCTTCTGAAAATGCTCAACTACAGGATAAAGATATTAGACGTATTACTGTCTATAAAGCAAGAAGTCTTGCGATGGAAGAAGATGGGTTTGATTCAATCTACAAAACTCAAGTTAGTACGTATATTGAAAGAATCCTTCGTTTCCAATCAGGGGACTTTAAACATGAAAATATTGTTCGTTTCTTTAGTAATAATCCAAGCAGTCAAAAAAGTAAGTGGCTCAATGATAAAGGCCATGTAAACTCTATTATCCATGATGGAGACGATATCGGCTACATCATTGATGAGAAAACAAGTCTATGTCAAATTGATCTTGTATTTAATGGGAATGTCAAAAATCTTGAAGTCACGATTACTAAAGGGACAAGCGCTGTTAAAGCCTAACAATTTATTTATTTCAATCATTAAAAATTTACGTAGGATGTTTAAGATTTATTAAATAATAAATCTTTTAACATAAATATGAATCGACTAACATCATCCAGATGAAAAATTACATATTTCACAATGCTTGTTTTAACACGTTGCTCTGTGAAATGAGATAGCTATGCTTAAACTTAATTCATCAGAGAAGATGGGAGTCATTCAACACAAATTAGGAGGAACTAAAAATGGGTTTTGTATTAAAAGTAGAAGGATCAGAAGCAATTGAATTAGGGTTAGAAAGCATTATGACTGTCGAGTATGAGACAGATACGCCAAACGATTCTAATGCTCGCTCTACAGATGTTGGAGCAACTTTAAAGGTAAAAGGTAAAATTTTAACTGCTACTGATGGTGATAATTCTGATGATACGATGAAATTAGGATTATGGTCATTAGTACCTGCTGAAAAAGCAGATTGTTACCGTAAAGTAACGCTTGAGGTTATCTCAGCGGATCAAGTAGTAAGAAAAATTCACTTCCCAAATGCTTTTGTTGTGGATTACACAGAAAGATATGGTGATACAGAAGGTATTGGTGAATTCTACTTATTCATTAAGCAAAAGAAAGACAAAACAGACTTGGCAAAAATCGAGGGTGGCTACGCTGTCTAAGGTTGTAGCTTGATAAAACTCTTCTAATTATCTAAGGAACTTATTTAGTTCCTTAGATAATTTTTAATAATCCTAAATTGGGGTTGAAAAGATGAAAACACATTATGAAATTTTAGGTGTTAGTAGAAATGCCACACAAGATCAAATAAAGCTCGCTTATCGGAAGCTATCCAAAAAGCACCATCCTGATGTAAGCGGGGGAAACAAAGAATCAGAAGAAATTTTCTTAAAAGCTACAGAAGCCTATAAAGTACTGAAAGATCCGGCATTGAGAGAGTCATATGATGCTAGTCTCGATGATCCAGGTACAGGCTGGCAATCGAAGCAAAAGGATGAAAGACATTCTAATGGACATCAATCTGCAGACAAAAAACCAGATTTTAATATAAATAATATTGAAAAAAACTTTGAACACTTTTTTGGCTTCAATCCGAAAACAAAAGAAATGTCCTCAACTCTACATAAAAATGCGAAGAAAAATCCCCTTGACACAACGGATTTATTTGAGCGCTTTTTTAATAAATAATCAAATGGTAAAAAGTGAGGAAGTGTGATTACATGTATGATCAATATCCAACTGAAGCTTACAGTGAAAATGCAAGAAAAAAAATGCTTATAAAAATTATCGATATCATTATTGTCACCATTGCCTTCTTTTTCATTTTATATGTTTTTGTTATGAATCAGGAGGTTCTTTTAAAATTTGTTATTGGCACAGTAATGGTCATTCTTGCTATTATTTATGGTTCTCTCAAATACGAGGCGAAAGCAATTACTCAAACTATGACAAATAAGGACATTTCTAAGCTTGTTCTCCTTAATGAAAGTGGGATTGAAGTGGATGAATGGGAGCTTGGTGATCAAATTTCATTACTTATAGGAAAAAGCTCAGCTGAATATAAGGCAGATATTGATTTAAGTGGAACAGAATATGAATCTCTTGTTAATTATGAACATGCGGTCCTCAACTGTGTAGCTGGTATTTGGTATGTAGAGGATATTGATTCTGTTAATGGGGTAGGTTTAAAAAAGGCGCATAAGCGGGTGAAAAATAGATTAAAACAAGAGATTCCATACCCACTAGGTAATGGAGATACGATATACATAGCAAATACGCGAATTTTGGTGAAATAGAGAAAAATTCGTAACATAGATGGGGGATTTTGGAATGAGTTTAATTAGATGTACAAATGGTCATATGTTTAGTTCAAGGAGACATCGTAATATTTGCCCGTACTGTAATGTCATGGTGGAGCAGGAGCAAAGACAAAATAGCCCATCCACACCTGTCGCTGAAGCAGATGATAAAACATTGCCTTATTTAGGAGAAATGGATGGAATTGATCCTGTTACAGGATGGTTGGTTTGTATTGAAGGGCCGCAAATGGGGAGAGATTATCGGATCTTATCGGAAAAGAATTTTATCGGTAGAGCAGAAGACATGCATATTCGAATTGCTGGAGACAATTCCATCTCTAAACGTAATCATGCAGTCATTGTATATGATCCTAAAAAACGTAACTTTTACTTGCTACCCGGAGATGCATCAGGACTAGCTTATCTAAATAATGAAGCGGTTTATACACCAACTGAATTAGCAGCCTATGATGTTATTCAGTTAGGGAGAAGTATGTTTTTATTTATTCCACTTTGTGGCGTCCACTTTGAATGGGAAAACAATCAAAGTGAGGAATGATGACGAATGGACCATAAGCTAGTACCTTACATAATTGCATTAATTTTTATTGTTGTACTTATTTTTTTACTCATCATACGAGGTATCCTTGCTCAAAAAATGGAAAAAGGGAAAATTTACATTGGAAATGGTCAGACGATAGGAAGGCGGGATGAACAGGATGATTATTTCTCAACCGCTGAGACGGCACAAGGCACAATCGCGGTGCTTGCAGATGGGATTAGTGGGTTAGCCAATGGTCGCATGGCCAGTACGATCGCAGTGACCACATTTATAGAAGAATTTAAAAAGCTTGGTAACCTCAATCAGCTACAAGATTTTTTAAAGAAAGCAGCTATGGCGAGTAATCATATGATCGTAGAAAACTTGAATGGCTCCAATGGAGGAACAACATTAGTCACCGCCATTATTGATAATGATGGCTACTTACATTGGGGTGCGGTAGGTGATAGTGTTATCACGATTTTTAGAAACGGTGAATTTTTAGCGATTAACCAAAAACATATTTTTGAATCGGTATTAACTGAACGTTATATTGCGGGTGAAATATCGCAACTTGAAGTGCAGGAAAATCCTTTGAAAAAGCGATTAATAAATTATTTGGGATATGAAGGCTTTAAAAATCTAGATACAGGAAATAATCCTATTCAACTACATAAAGGAGACAAGGTTTGCCTATTTAGTGATGGAATCTATGATGCTTTAACAGAGGTTGAAATGGAAAAAATCCTCTCTCAGCAAGCTCCACCCTATGATTTAGCACAAAACATTATAAAAGCCGTTGAACAAAAACGCCTAAAGAATCAAGACAATGCGACCATCTTGATTTTGGAAAAAATATGGTGACGGGGGAATAGAGAAGGAGGAGACTTATGAGAAAGGAAAATTGTGACTTTAAAACTAGTTTTCTATCTGAAGCTGGGTCCTTTCTGCAAAATAAAGACTACTTTGCGTATACAGAACTCGATGATGTTGCTTGTTGGGTAGCCATAAAGGGCTTAGATGCGGATCAGGAAATTAGCAGTGCCGAGCTTGCAGTAAAGGCTATTTTGGAACGTTTTATGGAAAAACCAACTATGTCGAGAAGAAGTATAAAAAAATATCTCAAGCATGCACAGAATATACTTCAAGCTCAAAGTTTACGTGTAAGATTGAAGGCTAGTGTTGTCATAGTTGTTTCGGATTATTCAAAGATGATTGTGGCAGTAGCGGGAAATTCACGACTTTATCATTTCCGTAATGGCACATTAACCTACAAAAGCACGGACCAAAGTTTAGCACAGGAAATTGTGAACAATCGAAATCGATCCTTAGATATTAGCCAGCATGAAGAGAGAGGGAATTTGCTAAATTATCTTGGTAAGCCAAATGATTTCCAACCATTTGTGTCTAAGAAAATGAAGCTCATGGATGGGGATGCCTTATTACTTTGTACGGCAGGATTCTGGGAAGATGTTAGTGAGATTGAGATGGCCGATGCACTTGAAGGTGCAAAGGATTCAGAACAATATACCGATTTATTGGAAGAAATTTTGTTAAGTAGACAAAGAAAAGTGGTAGAAAACTATACGGTTGCTGCAGTATTTGTTAATAAAGTTTATCAGGAAACAAATAAAAACAAGAAAAAGTATATAAAAATGATTGCTGCTGCATTAGTAGTAGCGTTGGTTGTAGGTGGTAGCACCATTTTTTATCAAGCAAAACAAGCTAAAAAAATTGCTGAGCTATCAGTAGAAATGAAGGATCATGAAAAGAGTGGCAATCAATATTTTCAGGATGGAAATTATGATGAAGCACTCCTTGCATATAGTGAGGGCCGAAATGCGGCAAAGAAATTGAAAGATCCTATACATAGAAATTTACTAGCTAGAAAATTAAGAGTGACACAACTCATTATCAATGGTGATCAATCAGCGGAAACTGGAAAATTTGCTGAGGCGTTGGAACACTATGAAAAAGCAAAAAAAGAGGGAAAAATCATTAATGGATTCGGTAAGGGAGAGGTAGTGCAAAGAATTGAAAATATGGATTCCATCGTTGAGATTGTTGACGCCATCAAGGATGCTGATTTTCGCTTTGAGGCTGAGGATTACAATGGTGCCTTAGCCATCTACCAAAAGGCTAGAAAAAAAGCACTGGCTATTTCTTTTACTGGCGAGCCACAGATTAAAACAAAAATAGAGGACACAGAGGAAAAAATAAAAGAATTAGAAAAGGCCCAAAAAGAATTAAAGGCAGAAGGATTAGAAAAGAATGGCGATCAGAGCTATGCCCGTCAGGAATACGCAAAAGCAATAGAATCCTATACGCTTGCTCAAGAGATTTATCAGGAAACAGAATTATTGGCAAAGGTTTTAGGGCTAGAGAGAAAAATTATGAATGTAAATGATAAATTGAATCCTATTCCACAAGGACAAGCACCGGAAAATGCTATCCCGAACGAGGCAGACTTACCGATTGATGAAGTACCTGATGCCAGTTAGCAATCCAATTCTGGGTTTATGAAAGAAGGAAAGTAAATTGTTAAAAGAGCTCATGTTCGAACGTTTACGAAAAATAGAAGATTTAGAGCAACGTCAATTACTAAAGGATATTGTAAGTGGTGTCTTTGTAAATCTTATCGACTATCAAGAGGATATGAACCGCAAGCTTGAGGAGCGTATTTTCAATGAGATGGATGATATAGAGAATAAATACGATATCTATGCAACACTGCTTCCTAGGGAGGATGTCGATCCCATCCATGACTGTTTATTTCCAATATGTCCAACAGATGTAGAGGAGAAAAAAATTTACACGGATAAGCTTCTTGGGTCCATTAAAAAGCATGAACCGGCAATGCTCATGACTATATTTTTAGCGTGTAATTCGGATGTGATTCAACATTTACTTGCACAGCCAAGAATATTTAGAGGAAGTTTAAAGACGTCAGAGGGTCAGGTTGAGATTCAAGTTGGCTTGATAAAGAATAATCGTTATGTAAAGGAAATCGAAAAGCTGTACTCTATTTTTCAAATAAATGGCCTTCCTTGGAAAACGATTAATCATCCATTTGTTCATAAATTTCTGGATGTCATCGTTGTAGACTGTCCGACGTTACATGAAGATGTGGAAATAGAAGAAGTGACGATTGATTTAGAGGAATATGAGCAATACAAACGATTGAACATGGTGCCGCTTTGGAATATTCAACCCCATGTGGTGAAGAATAGTGGTTTTCCATTCCCGGCTATAGATAGAGTCAATTTTGAGCATGTCTTATCATTACGAAAAACGGGTAATCAACATGGCTATGTCATCGATACAGAAGAGGAAAATGTTAGGTATGTAAAACGTTCAGACCATGAACTGACAATTGTTTCGCCACTAGAGCAATCGGGAGAATGGCGATTATTAAAAATTGCTAAAGTAGAGCAGGAGCATATTGGCAAATTAAATTTTGCGCTAGTTTCAAATAGTCGTAATGACTATTTTATGCACAAGCTTTCTTATAAAAATAATCAAAACGTTTCTACAAAAGGAGAAATTATTCGGCTGATAAATTCCTTTGAGGCAGCAGATATGCTTGAACTAGTGAAAATTGATGTTTTCGAGGAACACGAACCAATAGGGAGTCGTAACCTTATTCAACCATTTTTAATGGATAGACAAGAAGGAAGCAATTATAAAAAAACAATGCTATTGCAATTCTTATCTAAACAAGATAGAGACTTTATTGCGAATGATGTATTAAGCTTCCTGATTGCTGAAATACAAAGACATTTTATGGAATATAAATGTGTGGGTAAATGGCTATGAATTATATTTGGGATTTACTAATTAAAACAGAAGATGAAGGCTTTCAAACAAAGGATATTTACTTTCACCTAGCTCAAATTTATTCACCGTATATGGAGCTTAGTCCACAGCTATTAAATTCACAGGTAGTAGAGCAGCATGTTGAAGTAAATCCTTATTATCGTTATTTTCAAATCTTTAAAGACCTGTTTCATCCTGATCATACATCAGATAAAGAGTTTAGAGACTGCCTATTAGATATAACCTTACACTTTTTAGCTGAGATTGATCGCATGCAAGGTATGAATAAAAAAGAATTTTATATTCGCTTTATCCTGAGGGATATTCAGGCAAATGTATTTGGAAAACGGGTTCACGATCATATCAAGCTTTTTTCTAAAAAGGAACAAGAAATTGTGGCATTAAACATGCTTAGACTCTATCAAACAGGCGAAGAAATATACCTGATCAAAGACACGCTGAAAAATATTTTTAAAAATTGTTTCATTTACGTTAAGTCCGAGGAAAAAGCTGAGTTACTTCTTTACATTCAGCAAAAAAAGACAGAAAAAAATAGTAAAAAGGTTGAGCTCATTCAAGAGATTTTTCTGCCAGTTGGCTACCATATAGAAGTTTATTGGCAATACCATTTTGGCATTATAGGATTAGAAGAGACCATGATGCTAGATCGAATAGCTCTTTATTAAAGAGAGCAAGGGAGGGCTATAGGTGACGACCAAATACTCGTATAAATTGAATTTGAATAAGCGTTATTCAGAAAAAAAATATATGACCTATACACGTGTAGAGCTAATGGAAATGACAACCTTTCAGCTTAGAAATATTTGTTATAAGGAAAAGCTCATAACAGGTTTAATTAATACGCTGACAAGGGACGAATTAATTGAAAAGATTTTAAGATATCGTGGGGCTGAGGAACATCTTCTCATAAAAGAGAACCAAGATGGGGGCTTTGAAAGAGTAGAAGAGGCTTTGCAAAAATATTTAAAGACGCCGCTTTCTGATAATGGGGATATTAAAATCCCCGCCAAAATGAATGTCTATAAAGGTATGAAAATAGATAAACCTGATCAATATTTAGTTGAAACAGGTGGGTTTCTAGTGGAATCCAATGTATTACTTGTGAATGAGCAGCTAGAGTTATGTGGAATTTTAAATATTGTAAAGGATGATGAAAGACCACAAAGTTATTATTTAACTGCCGATCAAGCACTTGGCATACGTGAAACAAAAAATAAAAACTATAGCTTTATTTTTTTACGGAAGCAAGATTCTGAGTATATGTATAAAACGTACTATCAGGAAATTCCGCTACCACCAACAAATTTACATTATTACAAAGTACCGATACCAGATTTAGAGATGAAGCAATTAGAGACGACAAATGCTATCCTTGCGATTGATTTTGGTACAACAAATACAACTGCCGGTGTTTTTTTGGATAGTGATTATGTCTCATCTCCTTGTAGCCATGACCTTTTAAATAAGAGAATTGAGCTTAATAGCATTAATTTTGTCCAATTCCCAGACGCACTCCATCAAAATGAATGGATTGAAGTAGTGCCCACAGTGCTTTCAGTAGCAGATTGCTCGAACACTGAGCATGTCAGCTATCATTTTGGCTATGAAGCGCTTAAAGTGATGAAAAAAAATAGTTATACATCTTTGGCTACTAAATTTCAGGGAATCAAGCGTTGGGTTAGTAATTATGCAAAATTAGAAGAAGTGATGGATGCGAATGGCAATACAGCACTTGTCCCGCGTAGTCAAATCATCAGAGAATTTTTACTTTATATCATACGTATGGCTGAGCACCAATTTAAGTGTCGATTTAAACATTTGCATATTTCAAGTCCTGTCAAGTTGAAAACTCAATTTTTAGATATGTTTCAGGCCATATTACCTGAATATCAAATTGAAACAGAGCATGCTCTTGATGAAGGGATGTCCGTTTTATATAACACAATCGCCAATCAAATTGAGAATCAAAGCTTTATGGATAGTAAGGAATACAAAGCACTTGTTATTGATTGTGGTGGGGGAACGACAGACCTCTCTTCCTGTAAGTTTCGCATAGAGGACGGCCACATTTCCTACAAAATTGATATTCATACAACCTATGAAAATGGTGATACCAATTTTGGAGGTAATAATATTACATACCGCATTTTCCAATTTATGAAAATTGTATTTGCGAACTATTATAGCCGGGGGAAAAATGCGTATGACATTGATGCGTTAATTGATATCCCCGGAAAAGATATTTATCGATATGTAGATGATTATGGCGTAGAGGCCATCTACAAGCAATTCGAAAAAGCATTTGAGGATGCTGAATCTATCATTCCTACACGCTTTAAGGAATATGAAAATCGGACACGTGATGCGTATCTAAGAGTTCGCAATAATCATTATTTTTTATGGGAAATGGCAGAGGAAATGAAGAAGGAATTTTTCCGCAAAACGGGTATTTTGAGAAGCCGCTTTTATTCGGAAAGCGATACACAGCAGGATAGTGATTTGAATATTACAACAGTAGATCGCTGGTGCTTATCACTATTAGAACATCATCAATTTAAAGATGTTTACGATTATCCAAATGTTTTTTTCAATATTAAAGAAATCAATCATCTTATAAAAGCAGATATTTACGATATTGTACGCGAATTTTTAGAGGAGTTTTATGAAAGTGGCATGCTTGGTGAATATTCCATTATTAAGCTGACTGGACAATCCTGTAAAATTGATGCCTTCCGAGAGGCTTTAAAAGAGTTTGTGCCAGGCCGTAGCATTGAGTTTAGGCAAAAGGCTGAAAATGTAGGGAAAGTGCCAGAATTAAAGCTTGCCTGCTTAAGAGGAGCATTGCGTTACTTAAATGCGAAAAAAATTGGCATGATTGAAACGACCGTTACGAATAATGCTCCTATAGTACCTTATTCTGTTAGTGCATTTACACATAACCGGCAAGAAAAACTTCTTATCAGTAGCTTAGAACGATTAAATCAAATTCATGGAACTATTTCACGCCCATGGGGAGTCACAGAGGTCGAATTTTTCCTAACTGGAAGTGATCATCAGACAACCCAAAAGTACACCTATTTCAATAGGCAGGAAAATTTTGTACCCGTGCTTTATGAGAGTATTGTGTCGTTCTATTCCAATAAAATTCCACAGGACGAGACTGATTCAATAGCCAATGGTGAAGTGAAATTTTTCGTCTTCGCAGGAGAGGATCATTGGGGCTTCCATGTAGTACCAGTGGCTAGGAAAGAGGAGCAGCTGTTTATTGGCAGCAAGGAATTCTTTGCCTTTGAAACGGATCTATCAGAGTTAGATTTCTTTGATGGTTTAAAGTAAGTAGGCATCTGCTAAAAAATAAAAGAGGAGAATAACAGATGTTTACAAATCAATATCCACATTTTCAAAAAGGAAGAATTTTAAAGCTGGAAATGCTAGAGAACCTGCGGGATTTCCCGAGAGAGTTTTTAGATCTCTATTTCGAGGAATACTCAAACGGCATTATAGCAGGTTGTCATATTCATGTAACAGATACAAGCATTATTCTAACCAAGGGCATCCTGAAACATAATAAAAGACTCTATATGCTACATAGTAGCTATGAGCTGCCTTATGAGGCAACGGGAAATGAAATGATAGTAAAGGTGCGTTTTGCTGAAGAAGTAAATCATTTGGATTTCACGCAATTTACAACGACTATTGTTCTTGATAACTCCATGTATCTTGCCCCCAATGAATTGGAAATAGTGCGTTTTAAATTAAAGGTGGGAGCAAAACTGCGATCAGAGCCTATTGATTTTTCGGATTATACCACTGAATACAATACCGTTAACTATCTTCACTGTGAATATGCAGGTGTACAAAAAAGTACCTATCATCCTAAGGTTTTACAATGTTTTGCAAAGGAATTATTAAAAAATCGTCCAACCAATACTTATGACATAACATTTGCCTTAGCGTGTTTAAATGAAGAACGAGTACAGCGAGATGTCATTGAAATGTACATAAGTAATCGGTTAGAACTAGAGTTTCAACCATTTTCCAATAGTCAAATTCACAAATATTTATACCGTATATTAGGTGAAGCCAAGAATGGTGGTCGTGGAACTGGGGCTAGTCCAATGCCTAGTCCAGGTCGACCAAAGCGAATGATCGTTGATTAGTTGAAAAGTAGTTGATGAAAATACGTTGAAGAAGCGGAAGGTGAGTGGGATGAAATTTTTAGATGAAAAGATTATTGCATTAAGAAATGAAATGAGAGATCAGGAACGACATGAGTTAGCCCAGCAGCAAGCGGCATTACAAGTGGAACAGGAGCCTGAACAAGACGAACAGGAAGATCTACAAGAAGTCGATATTTACCAACATGTTATCACCATTGATGATGAAGAAGTACAAGTAATGGAGCAGTCATTATTGGATGGCAAAATGAAAATACGAATGCCAAAGCTTTTTTCTATTATGTCTGCTGAACTAGCGTCCTTAAAGTACCCATCTGAGCGTAGACCAAACCTAATTTATACAGATACCTCCTCATCAATCAATCTTGCCTTCAATTTGACACCACATCGATTAAACGAGGAGGGAGTCGCTGGATTTCAAGAAAATATGATGGACATCCTTGAACAAGCTCAGCCGTCAGCAGATTGGCTAGATACAGAGGTTCTGACGATCGATGGCAAAACAGTAGGCTTTTTAGAGGTCATTACACCTGCCATTGATGGGGAGATTTTTAATTTAATGTTCTTTGCCTCCGTAGAAGGGCGAGCACTTATTGGCACCTTCAATTGTATGGAGGATGATCTTGACACTTGGCGCCCTATCGCGAGAGCCATGATGGAATCCTTACAATTCGCTTCAAGTGAAGAGAAAGGAGGGGCAGTTCTATGAGTGGTGCAGTGACGACTTATCATCATATAAAAATATCGCCATTTGAGCTTGTCAGCATTCAAGAGCTCAGCCTTACCAAAAAAATGAACGAACATGCTAGGTTACGTTTTACTGGAATTGTGCCTGAAGAGGCGAGAGATACATATGTCGAAATGACCGAGGCACGATCTGCGATTGAAGTAAACCAGCTTAACCACCTCGGTGTCCCTTCTCCATTATTTAAAGGTGTTATTTTAAATGTGAAGGTTAGCTCGGTGCGTGGCATCTATTATATCGAAGTCGAAGCGGCTTCTAGTACCCATCAGCTAGATATTAAAAAGAAAAATCGCTCCTATCAGGATAAGGAAATGACCTATAAGGCATTATTCAAACTGTTAAATCCTTTTTACCCGGGTCTAGACATTATTGATGAAGCTACAAAGGGTGCTAAATTAGAAAAGTTTACCCTTCAATATTACGAGACTGATTGGGAATTTTTAAAAAGACTAGCCTCTCGTTTTAATACGGGGCTCGTGCCTGCTTCTACCTTTGACAAGCCAAAGTTCCATTTTGGTGTTCCAGCTGGAAGTGCCAAAGGAAAGCTAGAAGATTATCATTACACGACCAGGAAAAAAATAGCAGACTATCTACTATATACAGAGAATGGTAATGAAGGAATGGGTGAGCATGACTTCCTTTACTACGAGGTGGAAAGTGACAAGGTACTTCAGATAGGAGATCACGTTACATTTAATAAGCAAACACTTTATATATATGAAGCATATACAACTATGAAGGATGGCTTGCTGAAACATTACTATACACTGTCAACGAAAAATGGCATGAAAAAAAGTGAGCTATTTAACACGGATATTTCCGGCTTGTCCTTAGAAGGAAAAGTGTTAGAAGTCGCAAAGGATCATATTAAAGTACATTTAGCCATTGATGACAAGCAGGATAAGGGAAAGGCACATTGGTTCCTTTACTCAACGGGCTATACAGCTGAGGGACATAGTGGCTGGTATTGTATGCCGGAAATCAATGATTTTGTCCACATCTATTTTCCTTCTCACCGTGAGGAAGAGGGGATTGCTAGTACCTCAATACGAAAAAACTTGGATACAACGGCCACTAATAAACTAGACGATCCTTCGACGAAATATTATCGGACAGCCTTTGGTAAAGAGATTAAATTAAGTCCAACAGAAATTCTCATTACCGCACAGGATGGCGATATTTTTATTCGTTTAAATGAAGCAAACGGTATCGAAATTTATAGCAAAAAAGAGATTAAGCTTATATCTGAGGCAGATATTACGGTGAATGCTAGCAAAAAAATCCTTATGTCTGCAGAGGAAGAAATTTCATTACAATGTAAAGAAAGTAAAATTACTATGAATGGCAGTGTGCAAATTTTTGGAAAAGAAGTAAAAGCCAATTAAAGATGAACAAAAGAGAAAGAAGGAGTCACAAATGCAGGCACAGGAAATTCTACAGCATTTTTATGACACAGAAGTAGAAAAAAGAAGATTGAACTATCTTTTGCTACTCGAGGATTTTTTCCAAGCCTCCAAAGACAAGCTAGCCGAGGAATTTAGGTCGTCCTTTCAAAAGGTATGTCAGCAACTAGCCCAGCAGCAATCGCTTCACCAGAAAGGACCAATTGCCCATATTACATTTTCGATGCTACGCACAGAGCTATTGGAGAGAAATCCGCACTATTTAGTAGAGGCTACGGACGACGAATGGTTTTTTGACCTACAACCTCTTTTAACTACCTATGATGCTAGCTGGGTGCATCATTATTTAGAGCAATACATCCAAGAGCTAAGTTTGTATAGTAAAACCTTTATGGGGGCAATTACGCAAGCAGATATTGATCGCATTAGACTTCAGGACGCCAGCCATTTTCATCAATATTTAATCAGTCTTGCTAGATATGCGCTTCCAGACATCATCAGATGCCCAGAGTATTTAGCACTGGAGCGGGATGTAGCTGTCGAAATCCGTATTGGTGAGTTTATGGATATGAACGAAGTAGTTTATAGCGAGGACTTTTCATCGAAGGATAGTGATGAAATAAAAGCTTGGTTAGAAGAAAAGCTAGAGGATGCATATCCATATGAGGTATTTAATCAATTACGCTTAGCTGACGGAACGTATGAGGGCTTGGATATGCGCTATGCCTTTTTTCAGAAAACCCATTTAACCAACTGTCAAATGCGTGAATGTCTGTTGATAGGCGCCAATTTTCGGGAAAGTCAGCTAATGGACACAGATTTGAGCTTCAGCGCCATTCATGAGGCGGATTTTAGCAATAGTCAGTTACAGGGAGCCAATCTTCAACAGGTACAGGGAGCGAGTGGCTTGCTAGATCGCCAGAAATGGGCATCACCAGGCTATTTACCACTTCGTTTTACAAATGCGAAT
Source organism: Lysinibacillus fusiformis (assembly GCF_003049525.1). Classification (GTDB taxonomy): domain Bacteria; phylum Bacillota; class Bacilli; order Bacillales_A; family Planococcaceae; genus Lysinibacillus; species Lysinibacillus fusiformis. Next base: position 383,423 of record NZ_PYWL01000003.1, read on the forward strand.
TTAGAAGGCGCTAATTTTGAGCTAGCAAATTTACGAGGGGCCAGCTTTATGGGAGCAAATGTAAGGAATACGAATTTTGCAGGGGCCAATTTAGAAAAGGCCATGTTTTCTAAGGAGGCTCAGCCATATTTAAAGCTAGATCCATTCCAGTCAGCAAGTGTCATTTGGAAGTAGACATGGTGAAAAAGGAGAAGAGAAATGAACTATTTTATTCTATCTCAGGATGAACGCATCTCAAATGCTGTTGAGCCTGTTGGTATAGCCCAAGTGATAAAAAAAGAGCTACTAACAATTGAAAGAATGGAGGAATTAGAGGAGCTCGAACGCCAATTTCCTGTATTAGAGAAAGGCGAGATGGTGTATACAGATTTGATTGAAAAGCCAATCATGCTCTTTTCTGATGCGGTTAAACAATTAGTGGAAAAATACGAACCACAAATGCCATTCAAAGCGGTTGTTCTCATGGATATGCCTAAAGTAATGCAAACATTATATTGGCTAGTTATTCCTCCAAAAGTTCCTTGTCTCTCTGCTCAAACTGAATTTCATCTGGATGGAACATTAAAAAAGCTAGTAATAGACGAGCATTTAGCAGCCCCTTATCCGATCTTTCAAATTGAGGGAATTAAAGAAAACTATATAGTAGTTAATATTGAATTAGCAGAGAGCATTCTGCGCAGAGATTTTAGGGGAATACGATTACGGAAAATACAAACTGAAGGAAGATGGAACGATATTCTGGCAGTAGGAAAATAGTTTGAAAAGACAAAAAAACTAAAGAGGAAATAATTGTTTTCTTTCCATCGTCAACTATGTTTAGTAAAAGTTACAACAGCTTACGTATAGAAAGGATGGTTTTTTGATGTCAGAAGAATTACAGACAAAGGGCGGCGACCAACGGAGCTATGTGGTAGCTGGTGCCAAATTATCCTGCTCACAAGGTGATCAAACAAGTATATTAAAAATGCCAGTCAGCCATGGGGTTTATACGAAAAATAAGGCACAGATGAATACGATGGATTTTAAGCCTCATGACAATATTCAACCATTTGGCTTATGCCAAACATTAGCAAATCCAATAGTTGCGGCAGCCACTGCTGACAATAATGGTGTTTTAAAGCCAATGCCCTGTACACCTGTCATCACAATGCCCTGGATTAATGGCAAGAATGATCAATTAATTGAAAATCATCCAGCGTTAATTAGTCAATCTATTAATATGTGTATGTATTGTGGAACGATAAAAGTAGAAGATGATGGACAAGAATAATCCATTGTCCCTTGAAGAAAGAAGGGAATTCATGTGAACACATACGAGGAAGTAATCGGATACGGTGAGCTTGAACTCGTATCCCCCTATGAAGTCCAGACGTTGCATCATCTCACGTTAGCACAGGCAGTGAATGACCACGCAAGGTTAACTATAAAGGGATTCATTCCTGCTGAAAAGAAAGACAGTTGTATGCGACTTGCTAGTCCGTCAGATCGAATAGAGCTATTTCAAAAAAATAAAGGGCAACGAATACGCACGCTATTTAAAGGTCAGGTTACAGAAATGGCTGTACGTATGGTGAGGGGAGTATATCAAATTGAACTAGAGGCTGTATCATCTACGTTCACCCTAGACTGTAAACAAAAATACCGTTCCTTTCAGCATAATAAAATGACTTATCAGGCACTGTTAAAAAAAGTTTTGAAAGACTATTCAGGTGCAGATGTTATTGATACCGTGTCGAAGGCTACTCCTCTCAAGCAGTTTATATTACAATATAAAGAGACGGATTGGCAATTTTTACAACGTATGGCGTCCCATTTTCGGACAGTGCTAATCCCTGCAATGGATGCGGATAAGCCGAAGTTCTGGTTTGGGCTACCTGAAGGACGAATGGAAAAGCTATCAGTGACAAATTATGAGATTTTAAAGGATCGCTCTAAGTTTTTACATAGTAAGCACAATGACATCGATCAGCCAATAGAGGAGCGGGATACCGTCGCCTATGTGATCGAGTCTAAAAAGACTTTGAAGCTAGGTGATCGTGTGCAGCTCCAAGGTAAGGAGCTGGTGGTAGCCAAATCCATCGCCCAAATGAAGCAAGGCATTCTTACCTATGAATATCATTTGCTGTTCAAAAAAGGCATACGTCAAGACAGACGAAGTATTCCGTTTCTACCAGGTACTGCTATTGAAGGAAAGGTGTTAGAGGTCAAAAAGGATCAGGTACGACTCCATCTCAGCATGGATGAGGCGCAAAAAAAGGAAGAAGCTACCTGGTTCCCATTGGCTACGCCATATACAGCAGAAGGACATAGTGGTTTTTACAGTCCGCCAGAGGTGGGCGATCATGTTCACCTTGCCTTCCCGACACATCGCGAGGAAGCTGCGATTGTTCGCCACAGTGTACGAAAAGGTGGCGAGGCCAACCCAAAAACGGCTGATCCGAAAACGTCTTATTGGGGTACGCCAAAAGGGAAGGACATGAAGCTAGATCCACAATCCGTGACATTTACGGCCAAGGAGGGTGCTGTTTTTCTGCAGCTTCATCAGGACAGCGGCATCACCGTTCATAGTAAGCCCTCCCTGCTAGTCAAAGCGAATGACACGATCACCTTCGCAGGGAAGCGAGTGTCCATGAGTGCAGCCGAATCCATGCGATTCACCTGCGGCTCCAGTAGTATAGTGTTTGACGGTATTACGGATATCCAAGGACAGGCGGTCACGATGGAAGGGTCCATCAAAGCCCCTGTGTCAGTCGCTTCACAGGAAGAAGAAGCAGACCTCGATTCCGCCCTAGACATGATGGGGATGATCCCTGTTGGTGGGGGTGATGCCTAATGGGTCTATTAGGATTAGCAGGAAGCTTACTGGGGATGATTCCAAAAGTAGGCTCCCCAAGTGGCAAGAAAAAAGGAAAGAGCGGAGGATCGAAAGGAAAGAGCTCCAAGAAATCCTCCAAAAAGAAAAGCTCCACTAAGAAAAAACAAAAGAAATCGAGTAAAAAGAAGAAAAAGAAGAAACGCAAGAAGAAAAAGAAAAAGTGGGGGAAATTCTTTACCAAGGCCAGGAAGCTAAAAAATAGTTTATCCAAGAGTAAATTGGTGAAACGGGCGAAGAAGGCCATTAAAAAAGCGATTCTGACCACGAAAAAGGTTGTGAAAAAAGCAAAGGCGGCTGTGACAAAAGCCAAGCAACAGGTAAAAGCCGCTGTCAAACAAACGAAGCAGGTAGTGAAGGAAAAGGTACTACCAGTCGTGAAAAAAGCTGCACAAGCAACGACCAAAGCAGTGAAAAATGCTGTAAAACCTAAAAATCTGTTGAATACGCTACAAGTAGGATTAGATCTTGTAGGGTTAATCCCAGGTGTCGGTGAAATAGCGGATGGCGTGAATGGCGTTATTTATCTGGCCAGAGGTGACAAAGTCAATGCGGCCCTTTCCTTTGGCGCGATGATTCCGTTTGTGGGCTGGGCGTCAACAGGTGGAAAATTTGTGAAAAAAGGTGCCGGGGTAGTTAAGAGTGTCACTGAAGGTGTTCAAAAAGCGCTGAAAGGTCCAGTAGGAAGTGTAGTAGACAAAGTCAAAAAGCAAGTAGTGAACGTGAAAACCCAGATACAATCCAAAGTAGCCGAAGTCAAACAGCAACTGCGTCAGATGGTACAATCACAGCAGGATGAATTTTCATTTGCAGGTATAAGCATAGAGGATACAGGAACAGTTGGAAGAAACACACCAACTCCAAGTCCGAAGCCGTCTAATAATTCTAATAAAAATAATTCAATTAAAAAAGAAATAAATTCATTAGACCAACAAATAACTGATCTGAAGAAAGCAGGAAATATAGACGAAATAAAAAAATTACAACGTGAAAGAAATAAATTAGCCAATAAACTTGATACTCCGGATGATTTAAGCAAGAATTTTAATTTGACAGAGGCAAAGGACTACGAAAGAAAAATTGATAATACTAAATATTTCTCACATGAAAAGGGGGATTTTGGAGAAGAAGTTTCTAAAATAGTAGCTAAGAAAAATGAATTAGGAGAAGATATATCAGAAATATTCCAAGTAGGCAGAAATGGTATTGATGGTACGTTTTTATCTAAAGGACCACCACCTAAGTTAACTATGATAGAATCAAAGGCTTCAGATTCTGCAATTTTTAGTTATTCAGAAAAACAAAAATTAGGTGGAAAAGAGTATTTTGAGGGCATGTTAAATAGCAACGACTCAAGATATTCTGATTTTAAAAAGCAATTTAAGAAACTTAAAAAGGAGAATCCAGGATTAGAATTAGATTTTATAAGGGTAGAAACAGATATTAAAATTACGAAAAAAGGCTTTGGCGTAGAAGAATTAAAAATAAAAGATTGGAATAAACAACTTGATTAAACGAGGTGAATATATTGATAAACCCTAAAAAATTAAAATTATCATACAATAGATATTGTGAAAATTTTGTCAAGGGAATAAAATTTGAGGAAGTAGAAGAAGAGTATATGGATAGTTTAAAGGAAAGTACCCATATTATAGAGCTCAATGAAGTTGAAAAGGATCATATTCTATTAATAAATTTAGAAACAATAAAATCATATTATTTGGCAAAATGGAAACAGAATGTATTAGTAAATCATCAAGAAAATTCTCACGAACTAAAAAAAATAATGATGATTACTTTTCATCAATGTATGGGGCAAGACCTTTATAAAAGTAAATATCCTAAAATGTCTTTGGAATATTCCTTTCAAGACGTTATTATGACCTTAATTCATTTTACAATGTTTGGTTGGGAGAAAGAGGAGGATATATTATTTAAATTTATTGAAGAGCATTTAGAAAGTCGTTGGATAAATGTGAATAATTTTAATAAACATACATGGTTCCTTTTAGAGTTATACCTCCAATTTAAAGAAAAAAACTTTTTGGGGACAAATCAAAACTTAAATGTTGTAGTGAGAGAGCAGCTGAAAGAAACTAATTTAGAATATGGCTTAATACCCGAGGAGTTAGAAATTTATAGTGAGGTATTAAAACAATGGTCAACAACTAAATTAGAAGAAATAGAGCCTTTAATTAACAAAATGTCTATATTCCATATGGCACTTGCTTCAGAGCTAGGGGAATCTATCGAATTTGGAGATTTTGGTTATGGATTTTACCCATACGAAATTTTGTTTTTACTTTTTGTGAGGAAGAAAAATGGATTACTTATCCCTGAAGAATTCAATGATTTCTTAATGAATACACCAGAAGCTAAAATACAAATAATGGATCCTGAACCTTACCCTGACTGGGATCCTTTATTAAAAATTATCGATAGCTTTTATCGAAAAAATTATCCAGAATATATTCCTAATCAACATGGAGAACTTTTTCAAAATTAAAAGCATTTTAGGGGGAAATCGAAATTGGGATTTAAAGATATAGTGTCTATAATCTTTGATGAGAGTGAATTGAGGGGACTAAATGATTTAGACAAAAAGGAAGATATTTATCAATGGATATTAGAACATGGGATGTCCACTAAAAGGTTTCTCTATCTTGATTTTAGAGGGGAAGAAGACTATGAAATAGTGAACTTTATCTTAGATTATGAAAGTAAATATGATATCGAGTTAGCTTCACAAAAAGAACTTGGGCAACTTGGCGAATATGAGTATGAGTTTTTACAAGAAAAAATAAGAGCAGTGAACAAAATTATTTCTTCTAAAGGGTATGGATTATTTTCATTTCCAACTACAGGTGATTATTATGCATTGTTCATTTCGATTCTAGCAAATAAAAAAGAACTCCTTCAAGATGAATTACTGGTGAATGAAAATGTACCTTTACGAGAAAGATATATACAGTTGTATGAATAGTTTTGTTTATAGTCATAACGATTTAGTATATCCAGAAAGAATATTGTTTGTGGAAATAAGAAGATAGCTTAAAGGTGGAATTGTTGCTTGGACGCCAAAACGACCAAATGTTCTAGTAGGTATCGATGCTAGAAAGTGGATTTTTCTGTTCACAACAATTATGTATAGGGTTAGAAGTGATGAGCAATTGAAGTAAGAGCAAAATAAACTTTTCGATATATTAATTATAACCTTGATTGGCTAACCACCTTTCAAGGTTTTTTGTTATGGTTAAATAAAAAGACAGCCTATATTTACTGTGAGAATATCTGCTTTACAGTACAGGTGTTAAATAAAGCTCCCACATTTACAAAATCAACATGTTATAAAGGCAGTACAGTACTATCAAAGAGTGTTACCCGATGCAAAAAAGCTTGAGACCTACGAATAGTTCAATTACAAAGGCAAAAACTGCGTCAGTGGATAAAAACAGGATAACAAGTGAAGCCGAACTAAAAGCCCTATTAGATGAGCACAGAAAAACGAGAGTTATCGGCAGTGATGGTGAACCAATCACAACACTTGCAGATAAACGCAAGGTCTTAAGTGCAGAATCAACTGTCACTCCAGATGGGCTATATCCTTATGTGATGCTAGGCTCCAAAATGTCATATGCCCTGTTTATTGAGGATTATCTCAAAGTGTCTGATGCAAATGCGCCAATTAAAGAAAATTTTGAAGCAGCAGTCTCATTAATTAACCCTGTTAGGAAAGTGAAAAAGGGCGAAGAAGTATTAGAAAACGTACGAAATTGGGAAAAGGTAATAGAAGAAACCTACGATCTTGCCAATAATAGCAAAAAGGCAAAGGATGCAAAGACAACCCAAAAAGAAATCGATCAACTAGGCGAGTATGTGAAGAAGCATGATAAGGGTAAGGATACCCTTTTAGATAATGATTTAGCTAAAATGTATAAGGATGTTCAACAAGGAATAGGTTCAACTGGTAGGACAATACCTAATACTCTAGATGAACAACTTGCTATGAAACAAGTCCTCTCAAATCCATTAGAAGGAGCAAAAGATTTATCTGATTATATAAAGATGTCGGATAAGGGCAGATGGGAAGCGAAAGATGGATGGATAAAAATGAGCAACAATGTAAATGGAAATGAAATTCACTTTGTTTATAATACAGTTACTGGAAAATTTGATGACTTTAAATTTAAATAGTAGGGGGTAGAAATATGAATGAAACAATCATTCTAGATACAGAAAATAAAAAGCTTAGTATTGAATACCTTTATAATGAAGAAGAGTATCATACTATGACTTTTAAGGTGGAATCTAAAGGTTTTAAAGGTAAATCCAACTTTTGTATTTCAAAAGACGATTTATTAGAGATTCTAGAAAAAATAGAGTCTATTATAACAGAATTGCGAGGGAGTATCGAAATTAGAGATCGAGATTCGGATGCTAATATATGTGTGACTTTGGGAAGTTTAGGACAACTTGTTGTACATGGACAAATCGGAGGTTCATATGAAGATCATTTCTTGAAATTTAAATTCGATAGTGATCAGACTATATTAAATAAATTTAGAGACTTTTTTAAAAGGGAACTATTTTAACAATAAAGCAATAAGAGCGAGAATAGGCGAGATGACAATTTATTTACAAGGACCACTTATGGATGTATTAAGCAACAAAAACACGAGATTAAACAAACTAAAAGGGCTTAAACGTTACACTTGCCATGTGATAAAAGATGTCATACTGTCAATACTAAAATAACTTATAAAACTTGCAAATATTAATCAACTTAGAAAATTTATAAACTTAAAGCACTTGATTGTCTATAACAGGCTACAAGTGCTTTTTGCATGTTTAGTTACGTAAATTGAAAAGATTACGAATATTAATTAGTGTACTAAGTGTTAAATAACGAAAATACAAGGGAAGAACAGGCGATGGAAATAGAGGTTTCGATAGATAAATTTGTTATAGATTTTAGGGATGTACCACATTCAGTTGCCCCGTCAGTGTTGGGAGTTTAAGAGGTACAAAACCGACTGGTGGATCTAAATACTAATCCTGATAATAACTTACAAAACATTGTAAATTATGGAAGTAGATTTCTACCAAAGCAAATTAACCCTTTTGAAGACAAACATATTATTGATAAAGTGGCAGAAGCGAGGGGACAATTATCCAAGAAATATAAAAAACAAGGTAATTTCGCATACGCAAAAATGGAGGTATCAGGAATTGATAAAAAAGATTTCTATGACCACAGTGGAATTCATGATCCCTCTTAAAAAATCCCTGGGACAGATAAATTTTCATTTAAAACAGACAATCCAATATTTCAAGCTACTGAAGCATCTAATAAAGCGGGACAAAATTTTTTAAGAGATGTAGATACTGAATATAAAATTTTAAATGATTTAGCAGATAAAATGGTAAGTTTAAAAAAATTGCAGTTTTGATCTATGTTTTTTATAAAGGAGTGTTTTTATGAATATAAAAAGTTTTGAAAAAATCTCGTTGAATGGTAGGGTTTCATTTGGCATTAGCTGCTTAGAAAGTACCTTGCAATATTTGGATTATAATGTAGATGAATGGAGAATAGTATTAGAATATTTGTGGGATTTTACAAGCGTAAAGTATATTGATGATTGGAGTGGTATTATATCTGAAATAATACCAGAAAATTTGCTGGAGTTTAAATTTTATGAAGAGCATGATTTTGAATATTTAGACGAAAAAAACTTTGAATACCTTTATAACTTATATCAAAATATTGATGAAAAAATTGATTTTGTTATTACATCAATTTACAATATTGGTACTAGTCATGCATATACTAAAATAGTTGAGTATGGTCAAGATAGTTTGGATGAGTTAGAGATTTTAATCAATTATTTGATTGAAAATGAGGTGCCATTACCTGATATTACCCCTTTTAAGAGCTTATCAATTGATGAGAACAAAGGTTGGGGGAATTCGTTTGTTGGAAGTAGATTATCTAAAATCTTATAATTAAAGTACAATATGATTTAAGAAAGTAAATCTCCTATTTCATTTCAATGTATTTTTTAGAAATGAAAATTAATATAGAATGAGGTTTATAACTTAAATATAGGACCAATTATTTTTAAGATAGAAATAAAATTGACATTAAACAAAAGAATTTGTTTAATGTCAATTTTTTATTTAAGGTATTAGAGGTCAAAAAGGATCAGGTACGAGTCCACCTCAGCATGGATGAGGCGCAAAAACGGCTGATCCGAAAACGTCTTACTGGGGTACGCCAAAAGGGAAGGACATGAAGCTAGATCCACAATCCGTGACATTTACAGCCAAGGAGGGAGCTGTTTTTCTTCAGCTTCATCAGGACAGCGGCATCACCGTGCATAGTAAGCCCTCCCTGCTAGTCAAAGCGAATGACACGATCACCTTCGCAGGGAAGCGAGTGTCCATGAGTGCAGCCGAATCCATGCGATTCACCTGCGGCTCCAGTAGTATAGTGTTTGACGGCATTACGGATATCCAGGGACAGGCGGTCACGATGGAAGGGTCCATCAAAGCCCCTGTGTCAGTCGCTTCACAGGAAGAGGAAGCAGACCTCCATTCCGCCCTAGACATGATGGGGATGATCCCTGTTGGTGGGGTGATGCCTAATGGGTCTATTAGGATTAGCAGGAAGCTTACTGGGGATGATTCCGAAAGTAGGCTCCCCAAGTGGAGCGAAAAAAGGAAAGAGCGGAGGATCGAAAGGGAAGAGCTCCAAGAAATCCTCCAAAAAGAAAAGCTCCACCAAGAAAAAACAAAAGAAATCGAGTAAAAAGAAAAAAGAAGAAGAAAAAGAAGAAGAAAAAGTGGGGGAAATTCTTTACCAAGGCCCGTAAGCTAAAAAATAGTTTATCCAAGAGTAAATTGGTGAAACGGGCGAAGAAGGCCATTAAAAAAGCGATTCTGACCACGAAAAAGGTTGTGAAAAAAGCAAAGGCAACTGTGACAAAAGCCAAGCAACAGGTAAAGGCCGCTGTCAAACAAACGAAGCAGGTAGTGAAGGAAAAGGTACTACCAGTCGTGAAAAAAGCTGCACAAGCAACGACCAAGGCAGTGAAAAATGCTGTAAAACCTAAAAATCTGTTGAATACGCTACAAGTAGGATTAGATCTTGTAGGGTTAATCCCAGGTGTCGGTGAAATAGCGGATGGCGTGAATGGCATTATTTATCTGGCCAGAGGTGACAAAGTCAATGCGGCCCTTTCCTTTGGCGCGATGATTCCGTTTGTGGGCTGGGCGGCGACAGGTGGAAAATTTGTGAAAAAAGGTGCCGGGGTAGTTAAGAGTGTCACTGAAGGTGTTCAAAAAGCGCTGAAAGGTCCAGTAGGAAGTGTAGTAGACAAAGTCAAAAAGCAAGTAGTGAACGTGAAAACCCAGATACAATCCAAAGTAGCCGAAGTCAAACAGCAACTGCGTCAGATGGTGCGACCACCACAGCAGCAGAAGTTTGCATTAGCAGGTGGAGACGTTAGATACATAGAGGATACAGGAACAGTTGGAAGAAACACACCAACTCCAAGTCCGAAGCCGTCTAATACCCAACCATCACAAAATGGCTCGAATAAAAAGCCTGCTGAGGATAAGGGTACGGATAAATATGATAAATCTGGTAATTACACTGGAGGACGAAGTAAAGAAGAGCTAGATAAACTTGCAGATGATCCAGCTCATGCGGGTTCTAAAAGACCAGACGATATAAATCAAGGATTACTTGAACAAAAAATTGGGTTGGGGTTAGAAGAAAAAGGTAAATTGAAAGGGCCAATAACCAGAGATCCATCTGGTAAATCAGAATTTTTCGATGCAGATGGGCAGGCATGGGATGTAAAATCATTTAATTCTAATTTCAAACCTAAAAAAGGAGGATATACATTGCAAAAATCTATGAAAAGTATAAAAGATTCACTAGCAGAAAATGAAAATGTGATATTGGATACCACAAACATGAGTGAAGCACATAGAGCAGAACTTTTGAGTGAAATTTCAAAGGAAGGATTAAAGGATAATATAATTTTATGGCCATAGAGGAGGGAAAGATGGATATATATATACAATTAAAGAAATACACAGATTATTCACTAGGATTATCAAATGAAAAATCTAAGCTTTTTTATGAGGATACCTCCTTAAATAATATAATATTTACAAATTACGATTTAAATAATAGTAGCTTTTTAGAAGTGAATTTTATTGAATGTGATTTTTCGCAAGTTTACATGAGCGGAGCTTCTTTATGCGGAAGTACTTTTGAAGAATGTATTTTCAAAGATAATGTTTACAAAAAAGGGAATTCCGATCATGCTATATTTAAAAATTCAAATTTTGAAGGAATTGATGCTTTTAGAACTAGTTTTTATGAATGCACTTTCTCTGAATTGACTATAATTGACTCAGATATGCGAAATTGTTCTTTTAGTGATGCGACTTTTTCAAATGTAATATTTAAAAATGTGAATTTTGATAGTTCGAGCTTTAACTCATCAGTATTTAAAAATGTTAAGTTTATTGATTGTTCTTTTGAAAAACTAAGATTTAATGATGCAATTGGAATTGAAAGCGTGGATTTTGAGAATACAAACATTATAATAGATGGTGAAACTAAAAGATATCTAGGGAATGAAATTAAAAACTACTTTTAATAATATCCTTATTTCCATTTTACCACTTATCAAAAATCTTGATTAAATTGAGAACATTTTTATTCGGATTTTTGGAAACCAATATTGATAAGAAATGAACTAGCGAAATAGAAAATTTGCTAGTTCATTTTATTACTCATCTAATATTTATGGTGTTAATTACTTCATGGCTGGAGTAAGTTAAATTGAATGAATGATAAAATGGTGGTAGTTGGAAAATTCAATTGCCAAGATTTCTTTTGTGGTTATGTTTATATAGTTTTAGGATACGGCTAAAGGTGGCACACCAAAAGGTTTTGAAACCAAGTTAAAACAGCAAATGATATTAGAAAAAAGCCAATGAAGGAAAAATTAAAGGATGCAAGAAACTATCATGATAGACTTGGAAAAGAAAAAGCGTTAGAAATATTATCTAATCCCGATTCGGTTTATGTTGCAAGTAATAATTCACAGAACCTAATTTATATAAGGGAGAACTATATTATTTAATAAGGAAGATTTGAATTTTATAGGAGCGGTAATAAAGTTAAACGAACCAATAATAGTAAAAATGGAAAAAATGGATAAAAACTTATTGGAAGAGAGAGATGGGAACACCAAAATAAGTGAGGAAAGGGATTTCAAATGTAATTTATCAGATTTTGCCGAGTACTATATTGAAGAGGATATTTTACTATCCTATTCTGAAAAATGGGACAGAGCAAACCTCTCCATTGAAATAAAGATAATCTCAGACTTTTCTGTTGTCTTACAGAATAATGAGATGATGGGAATTTTGATTTATAAGGCCAGTAACCATTTATTACCTGATGTAATTTACCAAGTCGATACAAATGAAAATATTGAATCGAACTTATGTATAAAGCTAGGTAGATTTTTTGAATTAATTGAGAAAATCGATAATGATGATGATTTAACTCAACATGAAGAATTAGAATTAAAAAAAGCATTTTTAGAAATTTACGAAGAAGTATTGCCCTATAATGAACTAAGTTTGTTGCGTTAAAAGACACTATATTAAATGTAGTTGACTATTTGTGAAATTAAAAAAATTACCAATATACGCTATAATATTGGGCGGGCTATAAGTCCTTGAATTTGAATTAATAACTCATGAAGGCTAGGCCATCAAGGAGTGCTATTTTAACAATTAAGCAATAAGAGCGAGAATAGGCGAGATGACATTTTACTTACAAGGACCACTTATGGATGGCATTAGCAACAAACACACGAGATTAAACAAGCTAAAGGGTTTAAACGTTACACTTGCCAAGTAGTATAAAAGATGTCATACTGTCGATTAAAAATAACTTATAAAACTTTCAAATATATTAATAAACTTAGAAATTTATAAACTTAAAGCACTTGATTGTCTATAACAGGCGACAAGTGCTTTTTTTGCATGTTTAAATACGGATTACGATTATTTAATTAATGTACTAAGTATTAAATTGTATACAAGTACTTGCATACAAGGGGAAGAACAGGCAATGGAAATAGAGGTTTCAATAGATAAGTTTGTTATAGATTATAAGGATGTACCATATTCGATATTTTTACGTGTTTATATGGTCGGAGTGCAGAAATATAAAGTGAAAATGAAGATTTATAGTGGAACATACAGCTATGAACTACACATGCGGAAAAGTGACGATGTATACATTCATATGTATTTTAAAAACTTTAGAGAAATAGAAGGTCACTTACATACCCTAAGAATTGAGACAAGGCCATAGCATTACTCACATTTCAGAGAAATAATAGAGATGATAGGAATACGAGCAAGCCGAGTAGAATTTGTGAGCTGTGATGTAGCGTATGATATACAAACAGGCTTGGAAAATATAGTGGTGATACCGATAGACGTACGGAGGAATATGACACACTTTGATACAACGCGATATTTTGGTAGAAGCGACCAGGTAAAAGGAATGGTTACTGTAGGATTTATGATAAAAGACTAGAGTTAGCAAAGGTGTAATCCACCTATACTCAGAAAGAAATGTATGCTTGAGTTGTAAAAATGTACTAAAATCATTTAGTAGTGATTATAAAAATATTGAATTATATATCTATGAAGCCAAAGAAAATATGTATAAATTAAAAAATGGTAAAGTTATGGAAGATTAATAAAATGATAGGTGATAATAGTGGAAAAGAATTTTATAGTACAGTATGAGTTAGAATTTCCAAATGAATATACAAGCGATCTAGTTAAGCAAGTAGGTGAAATTATGGAAATACCAACCAATTTAGCAAGAGAAACGAAGTTTGAAAATATTCAAGATTTTGAATCCGAATCAGAGATTATTCGCATAATGACAAAACCGGAAAACCCTAGTAATTTCATTTTAGTGAAATTTAGTAAAGTAGATTGGTACTATGCAATTGTAATAAGATGTAATCAAAGCGTACACGAAAAAATTAAGCATGTATTGATGGAATTAAATGAAAACATTATTGAAGAGTATGGGGATTCTCCTTATGATTCAATTGAGAATGTTTTTTCAAGTAGAGATAACCTATTGTTAAAATATGCAGAAAGATTCAATATACCTATATAAAAATTTTGAAAGTAATCAATTTTAGATTTAATTAAGAATTACTCACAGACCTCCATTCCGCCCTAGACATGATGGGGATGATCCCTGTTGGTGGGGTGATGCCTAATGGGTCTATTAGGATTAGCAGGAAGCTTACTGGGGATGATTCCGAAAGTAGGCTCCCCAAGTGGAGCGAAAAAAGGAAAGAGCGGAGGATCGAAAGGGAAGAGCTCCAAGAAATCCTCCAAAAAGAAAAGCTCCACCAAGAAAAAACAAAAGAAATCGAGTAAAAAGAAAAAAGAAGAAGAAAAAGAAGAAGAAAAAGTGGGGGAAATTCTTTACCAAGGCCCGTAAGCTCTATAATAAAGTAAGTAAAAGTAAAATAGCGAAGCAATTTAAAAAAGTAGTAAAAAGTGCTGTATTAGCAACTAAAAAAGCTTATAAACAAACTGTAAGTAAAACCAAGGAAGTTTATAAACAAACTGCAGCGAAAACAAAAGAGGTCTACCAGCAAACAAAACAAATCGTAAAAGAAGTTAAACAAACAACGAAGGAAATAGCCATTAAAACGAAATCAACTGCCAAAACGGTTGCGAAGGAAATCAAAAATCCAGTTGTTAAGTCATTCAATAGCTTCAAGGAAATTGGTAAAGATTTCAAAAATGGTTTAGATACTAGAAAAGATAAAGCACTTAACTCCCCATATGATTTTGCAAATTATCTTACACTAGGTGCAGTAGATGGCATTTGGTCAGGTGCAAAAAGTAGAAAAGATAAGATGTTCAATTCACCATCTGATTTTTTAAATTATGCAACATCAGGCTTGACGGACATGGTAAAAGGTTCGGTGAACCCGAAAGACCCACTATCGAAAGAGCATTGGTTAGATAGCTTTGGCGTAGCCACGTCAGTGTTGGGAGTTAAAGGGGTGTCTAGTACAAAACCGAATGGTGGATCTTCATACAAACCTTCAAATACTATTCCTAATAATAACTTACAAAACAGTGCGAATTATGGAAATAGATTTCCGACAAAGCAAATTAACCCTGTCGAAGACCAACATATTATTGATAAAGTGGCAGAAGCAAGAGGAGCATTATCTAATAGATATAAAAAACAAGGTAATTTATCTAGATATATAATCCAATATTTAAGTATATTTAGTATCTAAAGAACTATAAAGCCACTCATTTGAGTGACTAGAATCCTAACCTTCTTCACGGCAAATTCTTCTTGCGTTAATACGTCTAATAAATCTTTCAATTCGCAGATCGCGTCAACCACATCTTCAAGTGAATGCAGGATTTAATTATGACCAAAAAATCAGGATTGTTTGATGTAGAAATATCAATGAAAACGAAAGAACCTCCTTTATCAAAGAAAATAGGAATGTCAAAGCTGCATTCCCGGAAATAGCCACATAATTTATGACTTTTTATTTACTTCTAAACATAGACAATACTCTACTTTTTATGGCATATTTTTCTTGTATATGATAATATTATACCGTAACATGAGAAAAAAGAATTAAAATAAAAATAGGTTTTAATAGTACAATAGGAGGGATATCTATGAAAATAAGATTAGTATTAAGTTTGGCTTTAATTTTTATGATAGTATTATCTTCTTTAATATTTAATGTAGAAGCTAAAGCAAAATACGAAGGACGTAAGCCAGTAAGTGCAAGCTTTAAAGAAATTGTTTACTTAGAAGATAAAGGTTTATTACTTTATCCTGCAGATACATTTGATACTTTTGCTAAATTTACAGCGAGTAGAACTGAAACAATTTCAATGATAGCATTATCGTTAAATTTAGATGCAACTAGGAGAGATACTGTTTTTTTTGATATTCCTAAGGAATATGATCAAAGTGGTTTAATACAATCTGCATTTGAAAAAGGGATTGTCACAGGATACACGGATGGAACATTTAAACCTGCTGCATATGTAACAAGAGAGGAGTTAGCTGTATTTATTGATAGAGCATACGGAAAATATTTACCGAATAATGCAAAATTAGAATTTAAAGATGTGCCGAATACACGTAGTTCATACAATTCGATAAAAAAACTAGTTGGGGCAGGAATTGCAGCGGGTTATAGTGATGGAACATTTAAACCTAAAGGATTACTCACAAATGAAGAATTAGCAATTTTTATGTATAGAACTATTACGTATTTAGAAGGTAAAGGACTTGTGTTTAAGGAAGCATCAAATACTGATTATGAAGATTCTGGTATTAACTGGGGAATGTCGTATGATTCTGTATATACGTATGTGAAAAATAATATTACTAGTTCTACGGAGAACGCTAGGATTATTACAAATAGAGCAAGATATAATTTATCAGGAACAACGTATTACTTTTTTGATGATAACAATAGATTAAATTATTTTTGGCATGAATTTGATTGGAAAAATGAAGAAAATTTACCTAACACAGTACCTGAACTTCATAACATGTATGAAGAAGAAGTGATAGAGGAATTTGGAGTACCGGATTTAACAAATACAATCAATAATTCTAGTTTATTAACGTATTATTCTGCTTGGGATGAGGGTATATACTATGTAACCTTAGAAACTACTAAGTATGCCGATGGAAAAGTTAAAGTGATAATGAGTTTTTTCGACAGCAAAAAAGGTAAAGACTTATTTTAAGGGATAGAGCAAACTGCTCTATCTTTTTTTGTTGCCATGGCAAATGCCCACAGACATGCTACAAATAGTTTTGATGAAGTCATTACAGCTGGAAAATAGATCATTGGAGTGACATATGGGCTATGCTAGAAGGCTACAGAAGCTATTGAGGGTACAAAACAAAGCACTTATAACATGAAAATTTTACTAGGTTGGTGGACGAATTCCCCTGAGATGTTTCAAGGAGGTTTGTATCAACAGAAAAGTGATAAATATTGGTATGTCAACACTAAACTGGACAAAAATTATAAGGTCTGTTGCTTGAATTCCACTGGAGTTAAATTAATCCAACGGTCTAAAGCCGAAGGCGTTATATCGTATTCTCGGGCAATATCTGTACGGGATTTTCCATTTTCATAAAGTTTTACTAATTGCAATTTAAATTCAGATGTAAAAGTTCGACGTTGACGTGACATAGTAGCACGCTCCTTTAAGTTGGTAGTCTAAGTGTACTAGCCCTTATTGTCCAACTTAGTGTAGCCGATTCAACAGGTAATAGAAATAGGAGAAGCAATCCGGGGATAGATGTTCTTACAGATTCATATGTCATTAAAGGAAGGGATTAATTTATGCAAGAAGAAAAAAGAATTAATAATACTGTGTGGTATAGGCATGGAGATTATGCATTTAAAGTAAATTTATTAGGTGGAAATTCAGTTGTTTGGATTAATTTTAAAGGCTATAATTTAGCTTTTCCAATGATAATAAGAGAGTTTTTATATGAAATGGAAGAGTATAATTATTTTCGTGTGATGGTCAATTGTGACTGGAATGAACATAGAGGTCTTGAAGTAAAACCAGCAGAAATAGAAAAATGAAGTTTTGTCATTCTATGAATGGCGTTGCCAACATGAGAAAAGATAGCCATTCTCTAATAAAACCTATCATTCTTTAATATTTTCTAAAATTAAGGTGTGTATACAGATAGTCTAGGAAATTAGTGTTATAGCGTTATATTAAACTGATCAATTATAATTAGATATCACCATAATAGACCTTTTTTGAGTAGTTTATTAATAACCCTTGACTGGCTATTCTCCTTTCAAGTTTTTTCTTAATGGAATTGTGGTAAAAAATCTAATATTTGATTCTAAAACCATAAGGTCTGGACTGGGAGCATCGAGAAGTTGCTAGTGAAATAGTGGTATACCGTAAAAAGTTATTAGCTACTTTATAGTATGTTAGGTAGAGAAGGGGGACATGTAATCCTATGGTAGAAGTAAAGTTGAGAGAACGATTGTTTGCCACTTTATATGGTGGGATCATTGGTGATTTAATGGGCGTACCTGTCGAGTTTAAGAAGCGAGGGACTTTCCATGTAGAGGATGTGATAGGGTATGGTACTTACAATCAACCACCTGGCACCTGGTCAGATGATACTTCTTTAACGCTATGTTTAGTCGAAAACATGATTGAAAAAGGCGATACACGAAGCTTAATGGATAAGTTTGTACGATATATGGAGCAAGGCTATCTGACACCTTTTGGGGAAATGTTTGATATTGGCATTACTACTGCTGACGCTGTGTCTAGCTATAAAAAGGGAGTTTTGCCTGAGCATTGTGGGAAAACGGGCGAGTTTGATAATGGTAACGGTACGCTGATGAGGATTGCGCCTTTAGTATTTGTATTGATAAATGAAGGTGATTTTAAGAAAAGAAAAGCGTTGGTCCAGCAATATACCATGATCACACATGGACATCCACGTTCAATAGTAGGGTCTATCATTTATATTGAGTTATTATTAAGTTTATACCGAAACAATTCGCTTGAGTTTGCATTAAATGAGGTATTTAACTTGCTGCAAAATAATTTACAGCATGAATTGTATACAGAGTTAAACGCCTACAGTAGAATTTTTGATGAGAACTTTTTAAGTATCTCTGAAGATGAAATTAAATCAAGCGGTTATATTGTCCACTCACTTGAGGCAGCTATATGGAGTGTTGGTCATGCATCTACCTTTAAAGAAGCTATTTTAAAGGCAGTCAATTTGGGAGAAGATACGGATACAATAGCGGCAATAACGGGAGCTTTAGCAGGTATGTGTCATCAAATGAACGGAATTCCAGAAGATTGGTTGAACGCAATAGTAAAAAAACAAGAGATTGATGATGTAATCGAAGCTTTTTATGAGTTTTGTTTTGCAAAGATATGAAAAATCTTCAAGAAGGAGGTGACAAAATGTCTCCTTTACATAATATTTTTACTGCCAATCCTCCCGCTAACGAGCATGAAATTTTGCTAATAGAACAAACCATGGCTATTCATCTTCCAGAGGAATATAAAAGCGTACTGAAAGAGTCCAATGGTTTTTCATTTACGAATGGTGTTTTCATATATGGTACCGAGGAAATAATGGAAAGAAATGAGACTTGGGAAGTGAAGGAATATGCAAAAGGCTATGTTGCCATAGGGGATGATGGAGGCGGAATGGTCTTTTTAATGGCGTTAGAGAATGAAGCCTGTCAGGTTTTTGTTGTAGATGTTGGCGATATGAATCCGCAGCATGCTATATTGGGCTCTTCCCATTTAAACAAGTGGCTACAAGAGGGTTTTTTGGATTGAAAAAGTAAAAAATGTAGAAGCTTGTTCCTACCATTAGGAGCAAGCTTTTTCTATGTCAATCTATGGAGAACTAAGCAATTTCATTACATATTCTATTATATTATTGTATTTTTTAGAAAATTATGTTGAATTATAGGTGAATGATGGTATAATCAATTTATAGTTACAAATATGGTTAATAATTCCTTATAATAGAGGTTTTATTGGATAATAATAGTAACTGCAAAAACTAATGAAATGGAGCGATTTTATGATTAACATGGTTCAATATTTAGAGCAAAATCCGTCGTTGGTAACATTGTTAAAAGAAAAGAAAGCTTCTCTTGTTGGTGTAACAGAACTTGAACAAAAGGCAATTTTGGATTCGTTTGATGAAGATGTACGTTTAGAATATGGTCTGTGGTACTAGGCTAATAATAAATAAGTGGCTATGGCTTGCTATAAGTATATATTTAACATTAGGCGTTTACCTACTATATGTTACTTATAGCACGCCTTTTTTTGGTATAATACAAGAAAAAAATGATCAGTGGATTATAATAGATCCATACTATAAAGACTGGGCAGAAAAGCAAAGGATTGCTAATGGCGATATTATTCTAATGATTGATGATAAAGATATTAACGAATTGAATAATATTGTTTATAATCCTGTCATTAGGGTAGCAAATAAATTAACCTTATTGAAAGAGAATGGGGACATCAATCAAATTGATATTGCCCCTTTTGATATTCCGGAACAAATATTTTATGCGTTAATGTTACCAGGTTGTTTTTATTTATTAAGTTTAATAATCGCAATATATTTATATTACAAACAAATGAACTCAAGATTAATTAATTTACTTATTTTATTTATTCTCACTGTTTCATTAGCTTACGTTAGTATTGGAGCTTCTGGTAGATTAAATATTATTGGTACTATTGTAAATCGAAGTAGTATGTTACTTTGCCTCGTTATAGTAATACATTTTTTAAGAAATTACTTTTTATTTTTGAAATTAAAATGGAGTTTCATTAAAAATATAAAAATAGTATATTTAATACCTTTGATTATTGTTTTTTTCAGTATACTTAGCATTGTCTATCCATCTACAAATCCTATATTTTCAAAAATTACATTATCGTTATTTTTGATTTTATTAATTGCCATTCTATATATTCTTGGAAGAGGTTATTTTACTTATAAAATCCCTCAATTTAAGATTTTTCTATTAAGCATTATTATCCCGTTCTTGCCATTTCTTTTTTTGTTTGCGGTACCAGAAATATTTTTTCAAAAGCATTTTCTTTCTGGAGAGGTGTGCTCACTTTTTCTAATGCTCATTCCTTTAAGCTTCTTATTCACTCAACTCACAGAACGTATATTTGATATGGAGTACTTTATATCGCGTATACGCTATTATTTTAATTTCTCATTTGCCTTTACTATTTGGCTTTTGGGTGGATTGTATTTATTGACGGATTTATCAATTACACGTATGACGGAGCTGTTCTTTTTTACGTTTCTCTCCTTAATGGCGTTGTTTTACATTAAGGAGCGGGTTGATTATCGTAAGCGAAAGATTTTGTTTTCTACAAAAGGTGACTATATCCACCGCTTATATACTACCGTCGATAGTATAGGGAGAGTTGTGAAGATTGAGGATTTATTGGAGAAGTTTGTCCAGGAAGTGGTGCTCCAGCTTGAAATGGAAAGTGTTTATGTTCTCACGTATGATTTTCAAACACATCAAGTTACATTAACGAACAAATCCAAGGAATACAATCAACATCAAATTGATGAGGTTTTACTTGAACAATTAGGTTTAGGGGATATTAAAAAAACAGATCATTTCTATATAGCCTTTATTCATCAGGATACAAGTTATAAACGAATTCTTGTTGTGGATCATAATAAATCTATTTATTTGAAGGATGAGGAATTGCTATGGCTGGAATTGTTACTGTTATATTTAAATAACTTTATAGAAAATACTAAAATGGTCGAGGACCTATTAGATCAGTTAAAGCATATGAAAGAGGCAGATAATCGGCAGCTGCCCTGGCTTAATAAATTACTTTGGCTTCGTTTTGAGGAGGAGAAGTATCAGTTAGCCCAAGAGCTTCATGATACGATTTTACAGGAGCAGCTTCATATCGCAAGAGAAATGGATGTCCTGATGCACATGAAGGATTCAGAAAATTTTTCAACTAAACTTGGGAAGCTTCATGAGCATATGATTACCTCCTTAAATGATTTACGAGGATACTGTGAAAATTTAAAGCCTCCTTTATTAGATACATTGGGCTTAAATGCTGCACTTGAGAAGCTTATTCAAAAAGTTCAAAAACGGGCAAATTTCGAATTGCTTTATACAATTGATCGTCTTTATTTAGAGGATGAACGTTTAAATTTAATGATCTATCGTTTGTTTCAAGAATTATTAAACAATGCATTAAAGCATTCCTATGCCAATGCAGTTACCATCCATTTACAAAGCACGGAAGAAGGCTTTGAGGTTTTGTATAGCGATGATGGTGTGGGGTGTAATTTAGATGATATTATACTGACAGAATCCATGGGCATTCAAGGTATGCAAGAGAGGGTTCAGGCGTTTAATGGAAAGTTCGCATTACATAGCAAAGTAGGAGAGGGAATGATGATTCGTATTCGCGTAAGTGAAACTCAGTATCCATATCCTTATGCGTATAGTACGCTGAACCGACCAACTTACATGATTCGAGGATAGCCCGATGAAGCAGAATACGCTATATGCCTACAATTTTCACCTTTTAATCTCTTCATAATTTTTATGAAAGTGGATTAGAAGGCTTTTGTTTTTTGAGTATGAAATAATATCAAAATATTATTATTGTAGAGATAAGAATACAGGAGAATATACACTTTTTTGAATTCTTTTCCCTGAATAAAGGAAATCAGGGAGATGTGGCCGATATAATTCAATAGAAGGATTGAGGAGGTCAACCGATTTGAATAAAAAATTATTTTTAACAGCAGCAGCAATACCCGTAGCACTTATTGTACCAACTGTTGCAAGTGCAGCGGAGACGGTGACGGTCACGGGGCAAAATATTGTAAATGAAACATTAACGGTTCATCAATTACCCAATAATGCCATAGTCAATGCCTACCAATGGTATTATCTAGAAAAGGTAGCTAGTGAAGATGGTTCAAAAACGTCTACGAATAAACCGATTGCAGGTGCTACTTCTGCTTCGTTAAAGGTGCCAGTAGAAGCAGCGGGTAAAACCATTTTTGTGGAGGCTACTACAACTGATGGAAAAAAATATCAAAGTGAGCCAAGAACCATTAATCAATTGGATCTTGCGATTACAACGCCGACTTTAGAGGGCTTTTCGACTTCAGATTTTGTTGCACCTGGCGAAACGGTGAAAGTAGCGGGTGTTACTGTAACGGATAAGGCAGGAGCGAAATTAACAAGCGGTCAAATTACATATAGTTATCAATGGTTTTATCAACTAGGCGAGGGTGAAAATTCCTTCACTATTATTGAGGGAGCTTCAGGTAGCACTTATACTATTCCGAAAGATGCCATAGAAAAGGGAATCAAAGATATTATTGTTAAGGTAAAAGCTCAGGTAGGCACTTCTTTTGTGGAATCGCCACGTTCTGAAGTGATTTCTATATCCAAAGAACCAACAGATACATTATCAAATGATATTAAAAATTTATTAGTGAATGATAACAAATACAATGTTTCTGATATAAAGTCGTTTGAGGAAAAAATTAAGGCATTAGAAAGTAAATATCAAGCATTGTCAGAGCCTGCTAAAGGGAATGTATCAAATTATGCTGTTCTCAAGCGAGCACTTGCAGATGTGGACCTTATCAATAAGTTAAATGAAAAAGTGGACAAGGTAGGGGGAATTAGCGACAAAGATTTGCCTGCCTATATAAAGGAAATTGAAGCGGCCTACGATAAGTTCGATTTATTACAACGTAGCTTAGATGTCAATGATGCTTTATATACTAGCATTAAAAACCTTTTAAATGAGCCCAATGATCTTGAGGAAATAAAAGAAGTCAGAAGACTTAATTTGGCAATCGTTAATTTACTTTCTTATTCGAATGGCATTTCACAGTATGTTCCTTCTGATAAGGATTCCTTACAAGGGGTCGTGAATACGATTGAGGCAGATATTGCTAAATTATCACAAAATTATCGTGGGGCTGTTCAAAACCTAACGATTCTCAATGAGGCTAAAACCGATATTAAAAAAGTGGAGCAATTTATTAAATCATTTGATAAATTATCCTCCAATAATACGCCAAATAAGCAGGTAACGGTTGCCAAGTCTATTCGTTCTACCTATGAAAAATTAACGTATAAACAATTAAAATTAGTGCCAGACAAGTATGGTCAGCTTTTAACGGCAGCTGAAAGTGCGGAAGAAAGTCAAATTGCTACATTAAACAATGATATCGATAGCTATATTGGGGATGATATTTATCCAATCAATCCATCTGCTAGTTCTTGGCAAAGTCATGTCAACAATGTGGCTCGCATGGTAAAAGAATATAAGAGCTTAACAAAAGCATCGGCAGCCCAAATAGAGGGGTATGACAGCCTTGTTACTTTACAAAAGGATTTAAAAACAGCTGAAAAAGTGATTAAAGATATGGATGCTTATCAAAAACTAACGGGCATCAGTGGTGTAACTGAAAGCAAACTGAATTCGAGCTATACGAATACATTAAAAGCTTATAATAAATTGACATCTTTACAGCAATCGCTTGTCTATAATGCTCAAGAGTTTTTACTCAATACGCCAAAAGTTTCTGTTGATGGAAAAGTACCGGCTGATAAGGCTGCAGCAGAGGCTTTGAAAGCAGATATTGTTAAATTTGCGGATGTCACTAAATTTACATTCAATCAATTAGAAAAAGCAGTTGATACGGCAGCACAATCCTATAAAAAGCTGTCATCTGGTGCAAGAAAGTATGTCACTAATAATTATTTACTAACTGCTGCTCAGAAGGACATTACAGGTGTCAAATCATTCTATAAAAAAATTCAAACCGCTAAAGAAGAAACAGATGCGGCGAAACAAGCTAAAAAAATAGAGTCTGTGCAAAAAGCGTATGCTAAATTACCTGCTAATCAACAGCATTTAGCAAAAGAGCAATACGAAGCACTGTTAAAGAATCAAATTATTGATGAAAATGCACCAAATATAAAGCAACTGAATGATGAAATAGCTACTATTGTTTCAAATGATCAGTATTTAGTGTCGATTGATAAAATTAATACTCTGTCTAAGCAATACAGTAGCCTAAGCTCAAGTGATAAAAAGCTGATTACGAATTATGATATTTTAAAAGCGGCAATCGCAGATGTGAAAAAAGCAGAGTCCTTTATGAAGACCTATGAAAAATCATTTAACACTAACCCAAGCACTGTCATCAAGGCATTTGAAAAACTTACATCTAAGCAAGTGAGCCTTATTCCTTCAGATATCCAAAGATGGGTTAGCGAAAAGCAACAAGGTCAACAGCAAACGAATGAACAGGCTTTGACATTAATTGAATCGATCAATTCACTCCTTGTCAATGGTGAGTATATAGCTGGTCTAGAGGATAAAGTAAAAGATATTCGTACTAAGTATGATGCCTTGAGCGCTCAAGATAAAAAGATTGTCAAAAACTATTCGAAGCTTACACAGGCCGAAAGTGATTTGAAGAAGGTTGCCGACGTCCATGCATTGTACAAGGCAGATGGTGATGAGGCGGCTCAAAAAGCCTGGCAATCCGCTTATGGGAAGCTTTCCAAAAAATTAGAATTACTTTATAAAAACATGTATCCACAGGATATTAAATGAGGTAAGCCCCGAGAAACTCGGGGTTTTTCTGTATAGATTTTTTATTTGTCTAGTAAATTGGTTGTCCGCTATACTATGAACAGAAGAGAAAAGAAATTTTTTACATAACTATTGCAGTTTCACAAAGAAGGTAGGAACAAAAAGATGTATAAAATAGGTGTTGTGGGTCCTGTCAAATCCGTCCAAAGAATTATTGCTTTAGCCAGAGAGATTGAACAGGATATGGAATTTATTCCATATATTTATACGATAGCGACAGAGACAAAGCATCTTGTGGAGACCTATGATCAAGATGTGGATTTCTGGCTGTTTTCTGGCTATATCCCCTATAAGATAGCGAGCCAAACAAACGTTTCACAGGATAAATTGGCTCATATCATTTTTTCGGAGGCGGCTATTTATAGAGGATTTTTAGAGCAATCCTATCGGCAAAAGAAGTTTATTGAAAATGTTAGTATCGATATTATACCTTCTCCCTCACAAATGGCTTCAGAGGGTCTAGCGGAGATCCAAAAGAATGTCAATCATATGTATTTAAAGGAATTTGATGTAGCCATTGATCCAAAAGAGTTATTTGATTTTCACTATACACTTTGGCAGGAGGGAAAGATCGATTTTGCCATCACTTGTTATCCATCTGTCGATGAAGAGCTGAAAGATCGAGGCGTTCCCTCCTATTGGGTATCTCCCACAAAAACAGAAATTTACCATACAGTTCAGCTATTTACGGAAAAAATTAAAACATCCTACTATAAAGAAACTCAAATTGGTGCAGTAATGCTTGAAATCAAGGATTTTGATTCCTTAAAGGAGCGTATGAAGCAAGGGTATCGCATCCAATATTTAGAGCTACGTACTAAGGAACATCTACTTCA
Organism: Lysinibacillus fusiformis; assembly: GCF_003049525.1. Taxonomy (GTDB): domain Bacteria; phylum Bacillota; class Bacilli; order Bacillales_A; family Planococcaceae; genus Lysinibacillus; species Lysinibacillus fusiformis. Next base: position 409,502 of record NZ_PYWL01000003.1, read on the forward strand.
ACTTTGTGAACAAATTGACGGTTCCCTCATTGAAGAGGGGAATGGAAAATATACAATTTTTAGTACAAGGGGAGCCATTGAAGGGCAAATTAAATTTCTACAGGAAAAAATGTATCAGTTATCCATCGAAATGGAAGCAAAAGTAACTGCAGGTATTGGTTTTGCACAAACCGTATTCAATGCAGAACTACATGCTCATCGAGGGCTAAGGCAGACCAAGGAAAATGAGGCCATCGATATCGTTATGATTCAGGATGACGGTACGATTATTGAGTCGGTCGGAAATATGGAAGAGTTGTCTTATTCTTACCGAGCAGAAGATCCCGATATTTTAGAAAAGCTAAAAAAAGGTAATATTAGTATTAAAACGTATATGAAAATCCATGCGCTTGTGCAGAAAATGCGCTGGAAGCATTTTACGACAAAGGATTTAGCAACACAGCTTCAAATGAGTGAAAGAAATGCACAGCGTATTGTTGCGGATTTATGTAGTGTAGATTTAGCAAGAATTTGTGGCGAAGAATTACAGCATTTGCGTGGTAGACCAATCAAAATGTATCAGCTTGTCTAGAAACTAAAAAAATGTTCCAAACCAATGTGTGGTTTGGGACATTTTTTTTTCTAAAATTTTAGGATCGATAAAACAAAGACCAGTCCACAAGTTGTGCGCTTTTTTGAGCCGATCATTCATAGCTAGAGAAGCGACTATCTATTAGAAATTTTCAAAAAAATATTGTTTTTTTGGAGTACTTTGATTATTATACGAATATATAACGAAAATGTCGGTATATAAAAGGGGTTTTGATTTTACTAGATTTGCAAGGGGGCAAGAATCTTAAAGAACAACTGTAGCGGTGATGCAATCACTGCCATAAAGAGAAGGTTTTTGATCATGGGAGGGATATAAATGACAACAAATGAAGTAACGAAAAAATCTAGAAATGTTATCCTTGCGCTATTATTTTTAGGCTGGTCTTTAGGGAACTTAGATCGCTATATTATGAACTACGCAGTCGTTTCAATTACAGGCGATTTGCAACTGGATGCATCTTCTACGGGTATTATTTTAAGCGCTTTCTTTTTAGGCTATGCCATTATGCAAATACCAGGAGGTTGGCTAGCTGATAAATTTGGCGCAAAACGAATCTTGCTAATGGCTGTCATCATGTGGTCAATATTTACCGGACTTACGGCTATTGCCTGGTCTTTAACAGCGATGATTGTTATTCGTTTCTTATTCGGCATCGGAGAAGGTGGATTTCAACCATCTAGCTCTAAGATTATTGCCACGATTTTCCCGAAAGAAGAAAGAGGCAGAGCGATGTCAATTATGCTGACTTCTGGTGGGATTGTTTCGCTAATTGTACCGCTGTTGGCCGCTTATTTATTAGGAACGATTGGCTGGCGTATGATGTTTATCATTATCGGGGCTATTGGAGCGATTATTGCTTATTTATATTGGAAATACATTCAGCTCCCGAAAGCTGAAACAGTAGATGCTGCTGAGACAGGTAGTCCGGCTGTTAAGGTAAGCTTTAAAGAACTACTGAAAACACCGCTCATGTGGAATTTGATTATTGCTTATTTCTGTATTTATGCGGTGAACTGGGGATTAGTATCGTGGATTCCAACCTACCTTCAAAAAAATCGTGGACTAGACTTAATGTCCATTGGTTGGGCACAAACAATTCCTGCTATTACAACGATTATTGGGGTGTATGGTAGCGGATATATTATCGATAAGCTTCCAAGAGGAATGGAAAAGGTGTTAGGCTCTATTTCCTGTGCAGTCATCGGTCTTTTATTGTATTTAATGTTTACAGCGAAAACGGTGACATTATTTATTGGCTATCAAACAGTTGTTTCTATCTTTATTGCGTTTGTCATTACGCTACTACCCGTAATTGTTCTAAAGAAATTGCCTTCGTCTATAACAGGCTCAGCTATGGGGATCGCGAATACAGGCGGACAGCTAGCGGGGTTTGTTACACCTATGGCTATTGGTTTTATGGTCGATGCCTTTAATGGTTCGTTTGATGCAGCCTTTTGGATGTTAATTGGATTCGCGCTCATTTGTATTGTGTCGCTTGTAACGTTAAACGACCAAAAAGGAGCATTATTGAAAGCATAATGAATAAATTGGAGGGACAATAATGAGTTTTCAAGAAAAAATTTCTACATTTATTGAGGCAAAGAAGGATGCTAGTGTGGCATTAAGCGATGCAATTTGGGCTGTACCGGAGCTTCATTTTCAAGAAAAACGATCCATGCAATATATGAAAGAGGCACTCGAAAACGAGGGGTTTCAAACTGAGGTTGGCTTAGCTGGGCTTGATACTGCGCTTGTTGGAACTTTTGGGTCAGGAAAGCCAGTCATCGCCTTTTTAGGGGAATACGATGCACTACCAGGCTTGAGCCAAAAGGGCGGTGTTACCACTCATGAGCCTCTTGAGAATGGGGGAAGTGGTCATGGCTGTGGCCATAATTTATTAGGAACAGGAGCATTTGCAGCAGCTGTTGCCGTAAAAGATTATTTAGAGCAACATCCACAATCCGCAACCATCCGTTTTTACGGTTGCCCTGCAGAAGAAAATGGATCTGGTAAAGCTTATATGGCGAAAGCTGGCTTATTCGATGATGTAGATATCGCCATTTCTTGGCATCCTGGTACGTTTTCAACGGTGATGACTTGTAGCTCTCTAGCAAACTATGCTGTTACATTTAAGTTTACAGGTAAAAGTGCACATGCTGCAGCTGCTCCTCATCTGGGAAGAAGTGCATTAGATGCTGTTGAGCTGATGAACGTTGGGGTAAACTACTTACGAGAGCATATTATTCCAGAAGCAAGAGTGCATTATGCTATTACAAACTCTGGTGGAACATCTCCGAATGTTGTTCAACCATATGCTGAGGTTACCTATTTAGTGCGAGCACCTAAAAAGCAACAAGTGCAAGAAATCTATCAGCGCGTTGAACAAATAGCGAAGGGTGCAACGCTCATGACAGGTACTTCCCTAGAAATCGATTTTGAAGGTGCTGCCTCTAATTTAATAACGAATAAGACACTTTATGATGCCATGTATCAACAAATACTTGAAATTGGCATGCCAGACTATACAATAGAGGATGAACAGTATGCTCAGGCTATTTTCAATACGTTTTCTCCTGAAGTACAAGCCTCTTCATTAGTTGGTCTACATAAAGGTGATGTTCAACAATTACAAGGAAAAGTTATTGCTGATCATATTCCTCGAATGCTCCCTGAATTTATCATGGGTGGCTCTACTGATGTGGGAGATGTTAGCTGGAATGTGCCAACTGTTCAATGTACGACAGTATGTATGGCATTAGGAACGCCACTGCATACATGGCAAGTTGTTTCTCAAGGTGTCACACCAATCGCCCATAAAGGTATGCTACAAGCTGCTAAAATTATGGCGTGTACAGCTATTGAGTTATTGGGTAATCCAATACTGATTGAGGAAGCTAAAAAGGAATGGCAAGAACGTCTTGATGGGGAGACGTATGAATCGTTAATTCCGGAGGGGACAATGTCTCCAAAGCTATAAAAGGATAGCAAAAATATGGATAGAGTCTTCATAGGAGAACTATGAAGACTCTGTTTTTGCACATTTTGAAAGGAGTCCACAGTAATGTCAACACAACCTAGTCACGATCAGCTTGTGGCACAATCGGTCACACAGTTTCGCTCTGCCGCAAAAGAAGGACGGTGCGCTAACTATATCCCTGCATTAGCTAAAAAAGACCCAAATCAATTAGCTATAGCCATTATTGGCACTGAAGGGCATGAAATTAAAGCTGGTGATACGACGGAGTTATTTACGCTTCAAAGTGTTTCCAAAGTAATCACCTTTATACTGGCCTGTATGGATCGAGGATTGCCCTATGTATTAGAGAGGGTTGATGTTGAGCCAACAGGGGATACATTCAACTCTATTATTCGCTTAGAAAGTCATCAGCCAGGAAAGCCCTTTAATCCAATGATTAATGCTGGGGCGATTACTGTCTCCTCTATGATGATTGGTCATTCACCACAGGAGAAGATTGACAAAATCCTGCAATTTTTAGAGCAAATCATAGGTAAGCAATTAAGTGTCAACGAGGAAGTGTTTCAATCTGAGTGGCAGACAGCTAACCGTAATCGAGCACTAGCCTACTATTTAATGGATTCTGGTTTCTTAGACTGCCCAGTAGAAGCGGCTCTTGAGGTTTACTTAAAGCAATGTGCGATTGAAGTCAATGTATCCGATTTAGCAATGATTGGTTTAGTTATCGCTAATGATGGCTATCATCCGCTATTAAAGAAACAGTTATTTCCTAAACAAGTGGCAAAATTAGCAAAGGCTTTAATGGTAACATGCGGTATGTACAATGCTTCAGGAAAATTTGCGGCATTTATTGGACTTCCTGCTAAAAGTGGTGTTTCTGGTGCCATTCTTACTGCTGTCCCAGGCCATGCAGGGTTAGATTCACCATTCCCTGCTGGCTGTGGCATAGGTATTTATGGACCAGCCATCGATCCTATCGGGAATAGTGTCGCAGGTGTCCAATTACTGAAACATTTAGCGACAGAATGGGATATGACCATTTTTTAACGAGTAGAAGATGACTTCAGAGTGAGCTCTGAAGTCATCTTTTTTTCATTTTATATAGAATGAATAGGACAATAAACCAAATAGGTGTTAGGAGAAGAGCTGTACGTGTTGCCTCAGAAAAAAACATCACAATTAATAGGAAAGCAAAAAACGCAAGCACTACGTAGTTAATAAAAGGTGTCAGCGGTGCTTTGAAGCTTGAGGCTTCATGTAGGGCACGATTTTTCCGTTTATAGATGATGTGAGAAATGATGATAATACTCCACACCCATATGAAGCAAATCGCACTAATAGTCGTTGCGATACTAAAGGCATTCTCTGGCATTAGCTTACTTAACAGTGCCCCTACGGATACAACAATTGCAGAAATGACTAGTGCGTTACTTGGAACACTATTTTTATTGAGCTTAGCAAAAGCAGGTGATGCTTGTTTATTTTTACCAAGATTAAAGAGCATGCGACTTGTTGAAAATAAACCACTATTACCAGCAGAAGCGGCTGAAGTGAGCACAACAAAATTAATAATACCTGCAGCAATTGGAATGCCCGCTAACGTAAATACTTGGACAAATGGACTGCTTGTGGCAGACATTTCATACCATGGATTGATACATAGGATGACAAACAGTGCCCCTACATAAAAGAGTAGAATTCGAAATGGTATTTTATTAATAGCAGAAGGAATGTTTTTTTGTGGGTCTGCAGTCTCGGCTGCTGATACCCCTACTAATTCCACACCGACGAAAGCGAAAACAACCATCTGGAAGGCCATTAAAAAGCCATATACTCCATTTGGAAACAGGCCACCGTGGACCCAAAGATTATCTACTGAAACCGTCCCAGAGCTTGTTTGAAAGCCTGTCACTAACATAATTAGTCCAAGGATAATGAGCGCCACAATGGTAATCACTTTAATGATAGCAAACCAAAATTCTAACTCCCCAAATAGTTTGACCGTCAATAAATTCAGTAGTAGTAATACTACTAAACAACCAATAGCTGGAACCCACTGAGGGATATCAAACCAATATTGTGTATAAACCCCTACAGCGATAATATCCGCCATCGCTGTCATGATCCAACAGAACCAGTAGGTCCAGCCTGTTACATACCCTGCCCATGGCCCTATATATTCGGAGGCAAAATCCGTAAATGATGTATATCCTGAATTCGATAATAATAGTTCGCCCAATGCACGCATAACAAAAAAGAGTGCCGTTCCGACAATTAAATAGGCAAGGATGATCGAAGGCCCTGCTAATGCAATGGCTTTCCCAGAGCCTAGAAATAAACCGGTTCCTATTGTCCCACCAATGGCAATAAGCTGTACATGGCGATTTTTTAATTCACGTTTTAATTGTTGCTGTTCCACGTTAATCCCCCCAAAGATGCATAAAAAATGACTGGAAAAATAAAAAAAGAGACTAGTTGTGACACTAGTCTCGGAAAAACGTCAGAATAACAAATACCATTTGATCACGGATGGTTCATGAAATCATTCGTAACCATCGTATGGCATCGCTTAAAAAAGCTGTTATTACTCCTCTGTCCTTTTGCCTGAGATAGTGAACCCTTCGGCGACGCAAATTGCGCTCTCTCCAGAACTGCTCCTGCTATAGTTTGATCCATAGCATTCATAGCTTATTAATTTTTTAACATAAATATTATTTTAAGATATTATATATCCTAGCAGTGCTTTTACAAATATTCAACTAGAAATTTATATTATTTTCAGAAAAATAGAAGAATGTAGTGAATAAATGAAAATTACTAACGATAATTAGTATTTTTGGACATACAAAGATTTCCGAAGTATGCGCAAATGGGTAAATACGAAAGGTTTATGTGAAGAAATGGAGTGGGACAAGTGAGGGGAGAGAGGATCACTATAGTATGAAAGAGTGTAGGAATAGCCACTTAAAATTTTGCAATAGATATAATATAGTAGAAACTCTGAATTTTTTGTATAAAAAGAAGCCGTCTCCTAGTTCTTTGAGACGACTTTTTTTAGGGAAATATTAATATTTTTTGGCTTTTATTTTACCTGTCCAAGTTTTGAAACCGCCTTGAAGTTGGTAAATTTGGTTGTACCCACGTTTTTTAAGAAATAGTGCAGCACGTGAGCTACGGCCTGTATTTTGACAGTATAAATATACTGGTAAATCTGGGCGAATTTCTTTATAACGTTGACGTAATGTTGTGGAAGGAACATTTCGTGCGCCAAGAATGTGACCAGCATAAAATTCTTTTTGTTCACGAACATCGATTAGCTGCGCTTTACGATAGCCTTCAATAAATTGTTCTTGTGTTAAGTTGGTTACAGCTTTTTTGAGTCTTAGTGCATTAATACCGATGTATGCAATTACGACTACTAAAACGACACCGATTGTGATAAGTATGTCCAAGATTTTCTTACCCCTTTCTATCTTCTTTATTATTATAAAAGATGCGCTAGCGATAGTCCAATGAGTTTGATAAAATTAACTAGATTGTGGCGAATTCGTCGATATCGTTTGCAAAGCCACAACTTGAACTGTAACGTAATCTTCGTTAAGGTTGAACCGCAGGTGGGGCCTGAGGTATTTTTATAAATTGTAGGAGATGAACATATGACAACTTGGTATTTTTTAAATTCAGGGAAATGTAGTCCTTCTTTTAATATGGCACTAGATGAAGCATTACTTGATTGGCATAGTGAGGGGTTAATTCCACCTGTCATTCGTTTTTATGAGTGGGAACCGGCAACATTATCAATCGGTTATTTTCAGCAAGCCAAAAAAGATATAAATTTAGATGCTGTACGTGAGCAAGGCTTGGGTTTTGTACGTCGACCAACTGGTGGACGAGCTGTGCTGCATGAGCATGAGCTCACATATAGTGTCATCGTAACAGAAAGCTATCCAAATATGCCGGAGTCAGTGACAGAGGCGTACCGTGTGCTAAGTGAAGGCATCTTGCAAGGTTTCCATAACTTAGGGATGGATGCTTATTTTAGTGTCCCTGATACAGAGGAGAAAAGAGCAGACTTAAAGAGTCCGAAAAGTGCAGTATGCTTTGATGCTCCAAGCTGGTATGAGCTGGTAGTTGAAGGGAAAAAAATAGCGGGAAGTGCGCAAACACGTCAAAAAGGTGTTATATTGCAGCATGGTGCCATTTTATTAGATTTAGATCAGGAGAAGTTATTATCGGTCTTTAATTTTTCGAGTGAAGAAGCGAAGGATCGTATGCGCAGAAAATTACCAGAGAAAGCAGTAGCGATTAACAGTCTTGTGGATGAACCTGTGACAGTTGAACAATGTGTGACTGCTTTTCGAGATGGTTTTGCAAAATCGTTGCAAATTGAATTAAAACCATTTACACTTTCTGAGGAGCAGTTAGAATATGTCCGTGCATTAGAAGAAAAAAAATATGCATCTGATGAGTGGAACTTCAAAAAGTAAAAAATGGTATAAAAAAAATATTTTTAAGCGTTAAATCCTTGCTATTACAAGTAGTTACGATTCTATTGAAAAAAGCAAGAGTTGAATTGAAAATCTATATATAGTATCTTTTTTAAAGACATATACACAATATGTAGTGTTTAACGACACATGATATTGTGTATTTATTTTGTAAGGGAGGCAAAACGATGGTACTCACAAATCATCAACCCGATGTAAACAATCAATTTGAACAGTTAAACAAAGATATCGAACAATTCCCGCAGGTACACCCTGTAACGCCTGATATGCACATCACGCACAAAGGTGTATCAAGACTTGTCATGATCGATCGCTACTCGTTTAAAGACACAGAAAAGAAAACACTAAAAGCCGGTGACTTTGTTGTTTTAACGGTAAAAGCTGATCCAAAGTTCCCTGCACGTGGTTTAGGGACAATTCAAAAGCTGGACATGACTACAAAAACAGCTGATATTTTGATTGAGGAAGATTATCGTAGCGTTTTAGACGATCCACAGGAGCAAGAAACGGGTGTGATTACGCGTTCAATTGACGTGCTAGAGAAGCCTCTTGAGATTTTTTATGAACAAATCGCTAAACGAAATGCAACAGGACTGGCGGTTGTTGAAAAAACACCAGAAAAACGCCAAGAATGGTTTGAAAAATTTTATGAGCAATTAGTGTCCTTAAAGTTCATTCCTGCAGGACGAGTAATATACGGAGCAGGATCTGAAACAGATGTAACATTCTTTAACTGTTACGTAATGCCTTTTGTTGCGGATTCACGTGAAGGTATTAGTGATCACCGTAAACAAGTAATGGAAATTATGAGCCGTGGTGGTGGAGTAGGAACAAATGGTTCCACATTACGTCCTCGCAACACATTGGCACGTGGAGTAAACGGTAAATCATCAGGTTCTGTTTCTTGGTTAGATGATATTGCTAAATTAACACATCTTGTAGAGCAAGGTGGCTCACGTCGTGGAGCACAAATGATTATGCTTGCCGATTGGCATCCAGATATTGTGGAGTTTATTATTTCGAAAATGCAAAACCCACGTATTCTGCGTTACCTAATTGAAAATACAACGGATGAAACAATCATTCGTCTAGCTAAAGAGAAATTAAACTTCAAGCCACTTTCTATGCAGGAAGAAGCTATGTATCAAGGCATTGTAAACTATAAAAGCATTGAAGGTTTAGGTGGATTTGATACAGCCATTATTCGTGAGGCTGAAAATAAATTACGTGATGGTGGCACATATACTGTGCATAACTCAGAGTTTTTAACAGGTGCAAACATCTCCGTAACATTAACAAAAGAATTTATGGAAGCTGTTGAAAACGATGCTGATTTCGAACTGCGTTTCCCAGCGGTTGAAGAATACTCGAAAGAAGAAATGCATGCTTACAACACAGAATGGCATCATGTTGGTGACGTTCGTGAATGGGAGAAAATGGGCTATAAAATCCGCACATATCGCACGATCAAAGCGAAAGAATTGTGGAATTTAATTAACGTATGTGCAACATACTCTGCAGAGCCAGGAATTTTCTTTATCGACAATGCGAATGATATGACGAATGCAAAGGCATATGGTCAAAGCGTTGTTGCAACTAACCCATGTGGGGAACAGCCACTTGCGCCATACTCAGTGTGTAACTTGGCAGCGGTAAACCTTGCACAATTTGCGAATAAAGACAATCAAACTGTAGATTACGAAGCACTACGTGAAACGGTTCGTGTTGGTGTTCGTATGCAGGATAATGTTATTGATGCAACTCCATACTTCTTAGAGGAAAACCGTGTACAAGCACTTGGTGAGCGTCGTGTTGGTCTAGGCGTAATGGGCCTAGCTGATTTACTCATTTATTGTGAGAAAGAATACGGTTCTGAAGCAGGTAATGCTTTAGTCGATGAAATCTTTAAAACAATTGCTGAAACCGCGTATGAGGCGTCTACAGAGCTTGCTAAAGAGCGTGGAAGCTTCCCATTCTTAGTAGGTGCTACTGACGAAGAAACAGCTCGTTTACGTAAAGCTTTCACAGAAACAGGCTTCATGCAAAAAATGCCTGCTCACATCAAGGAGCAAATTTTAGCAACAGGTATCCGTAACTCCCATTTATTAACGGTTGCCCCAACAGGTTCAACAGGAACAATGGTAGGCGTAGCAACAGGTCTTGAGCCATATTTCTCCTTCACTTACTACCGTTCTGGCCGTCTAGGTAAGTTCATTGAAGTGAAAGCTGAAATTGTAAAAGAATATTTAGATCGTCATCCAGAGGCTAGTGAGCAAGAGCTTCCAGAATGGTTTGTAACGGCAATGGAGCTAAAACCAGAGGCACATGCGGATGTACAATGTATTATTCAAAAATGGATTGATTCATCGATCTCTAAAACAGTAAACGCGCCAAAAGGCTATACTGTACAACAAGTTGAAAAAGTATATGAGCGACTATATAAAGGTGGCGCTAAAGGTGGTACGGTCTATGTGGATGGTAGCCGTGATTCACAGGTACTTACGCTAAAAGCCGAAGAAAATGATATGGATCAACTATCATTTGAGGAAGAATTAGTAGAAGAACATACAACACGTCCAGTCGTATTAGTTGATACGATTCAAGCACTAGAGTCCACGACGGTAATTGGCTCGGACGTAGGAAATACATGTCCAGTATGTCGTAAAGGAACAGTCGAAGAAATGGGCGGCTGTAATACTTGTACAAACTGTGGCGCACAGTTAAAATGCGGCCTGTAAATTTTATGTTCTTGTTGCTTTGAATAAAAGAATGAAAACGGTAATAAATTTTGATTAAAAGTAACCTCTTCGGTATTATGGCCGTAAGAGGTTATTTTTTTATATTTTTCTGAAAATTATAGGTCTGATATGACTCCAGTAGAATCAAAACTTATTCGACTAAATGTTCATCATCTATTGTGAGGATATTGAAGAATGGGTTTTGGACAAAGTTCTGGTGCCGATTAGTATTGTACTTAAAGGAAGAGTGGAATACTTTTATAACAATGTTTCTGGTGAAAGGCTGATTATGTTGGAATATATATCCTTATGGTAAAATCTCCATTAAAGCAAGAAAGAATCATTACCAATCAAACATTTATATATATAGGAGTCGCATCAGGAAAGTGTGGATTTACAACAATAATTATAATAATTTCCAATTAAGGGCTGGGAACATCCTCATTACAATTTATGTCTATATTGAAAAGGGAGGTAGCATAATGTGGTTACTATTCGGACTTATTGCTATAGTAGCAACTTTTATAAATCTTTATTTGTATACAACAGGTAAAGATTATAAACTAGCGATGGCAATGGGGTTATCATTTACAGCATTGACACTTTGTTCGGAATATAGTTTTGTATCTAGCTGGGTAAAAGTAGAAGATTGGGCAGCTTTAGAGGATGTAGTACCAGGTATGGAAAGGGCATTATGGTTTTTGACAATTGTTTCTATCTTACTAAATATAGTACCTATACTATTAGAGCTAAAAAATAAAAAATAAAAAATAATACTGATTCGGGTTCATACGGATAAATGGTAAGCAAAATTAAGTTCTCAAAAATGCTTTGGGAACTTCATTCATTTTAACCCAGCTTTATTTCTTCAAAGAAGCGGATAGATATTTTATATTTAACATGCAAATTTGAAGGAGTATACGCCAATTTGTGGAATTAAAATAATGTCCGGTCAATTGTAATAAAGTTTGACGACAACACCTATTTTGTAAAGTACTAGCTAATGACATTTGATTTTAAGGCTTGTTTATTTAGGGTTCTCATACATCCAACTAGATAAAAAAATGGTGAAAGGGGATAAAGTAATGAGTGTAGTAATTTTTAATGGAGAGCGTTCTGAAGAAAGTGTTCTATTTGAAAAGTTGTTATTTTCCCAGAGTAATAAAGTGAGTTTTTCTAGTGTTGAAAATGCTAAACAGTTCATCAAGCAAAGAGCAACTGTGAATAATCAGCCTTATGTCATTGGGGATGATGTTCAATTTTTAAGTGTTAAGGATGAACAAACTTTTGAGGATATGCAAGTTTTTACATTAAATGATCAAAAGTCCTCGAAACAAAAAGTGATTCTCTATATTCATGGTGGTGCTTGGACGAATCAACCGTTAAATTTACACTGGCTGTTCATGGATAAAATAGCACAAGCATTACAGGCAAAAGTTATCGCTCCGATATATCCAAAAGTACCTCATTTTAATCATAAGGACACGTACCAAAAAATACTTCATCTCTATAATAGGATTTTAGAGTCGGTTGAAAGCTCCAATCAATTAACGATTATAGGAGATTCTGCAGGAGGTAATATAGCACTTGGTTTGGCCCAGCTTTTAAAGCAAAACCATTTACCACAGCCACAAGATATTATTTTACTATCGGCTTGTGTTGACCTAAGTCTAGAAAATCCTCTTATCCCTGAATATGAAGAAAAGGACCCTATGCTAGCTAGTGAAGGAATGAGCGTCATCACAAAGATATGGGCAGCTGATAAGGATCTAAAGGACCCATTGATTAGTCCAATTTATGGTGATTTTCAAGGTCTAGCGAGTATTACTCATTTTATTGGCACCCATGAAAGTTTATATCCAGATGCAGTAAAGTTTGATGAACAACTAAGCGAGCAAGGGATTGATATTACAACCTTTGTTTATCCTAAAATGAACCATGTATTTGTTGTCATGCCCATCCCCGAAGCACTAGACGCTCAACAGAAAATTATAAATATTATTCATAGTAAAGTGTTGAAATAGAAAGGGTTACACTAAATAAATAGTGTGGAGATCCCAAGTGTGTTTTGATTTTTCAAAACACGCTTTTTTTATTTCCTGTTTTAATAAACGGATTTTTACGCTAAGCCCCTCACATCTCATTGTTTAAACGAAAATCAAATTGTAAAGCTAGCTTGACATGATAAAAGATGTAAAGTAAACTTTACTTATTACTAAATGTACAGTTTACTTTACATTTAATGAGGAGGCATTATGAAAAACAGAATTCGTGAATTGCGGAAATCGAAAAAGATTACGCAGGAGGATTTGTCTAAGGTAGTGGGTGTCTCACGACAATCAATTATTGCAATTGAATCGGGAAAATTCAATCCATCATTAGAGCTTGCCTACAATATTTCAAAAGCGTTCAACTGCACGATTGAGGAAGTTTTTATTTTCGAAGAGGAGGGAATGACATAATGGAATTTTCTATAGGGGGTATTCTTGGACTGTACGGCGGGATGATTTTTGGCATCCTTGGCTGGTGGTTCGGAAGGAAAAAAGCGAAGAAAAATAGAGGCTTAGATGAAGTACACGACCATATTTGGCAAAAGGCGAAATCTTATTCATGGTATTTGACGTTAGCAGCAATTTATATTTTCTTTTCTTTAGTAGTGTTTGGGATTAAATTAAGCACTGCCATGGTTTTAGCTGTACTTTTATTTGTACACTTAGGGAGCTGGGCGATCATTGGGCTCATTTTGACTATCAACATGTACAGACCAATACCTTTTAAGCCTTCTTATGTGAAGTTAGGTATATGCATCAATGTCGCATCACTACTTATTTTTACCATTATCTCGATCCTAACAAATAATTGGCTGTTTTTATTATTCAGTATTCTGCCTAGTATGATGGGGATATTTACTGCCCTTACAGTCAATAGGAAAGTTTCCAAGTAAGTTTAGTTGTACGTTTCATCCCTTTGGATAGGTTTATCGAGCTGCGATTATGGCATTTAAACGAAAAATGCAAGGCTAGCATCTATATAAAAAAGGCAGTTCCAACAACTTACGTTGGGACTGCCTTTTCCTTAATCATGATTTAATGTTGCTGCTATTTCTGGCTGTTGCTCTACTTGAAGTAGCATATTAAAGGATGCAATGGCAACTTCCACTTGATCATCCTTTGGTTCGCGAGTCGTTAGCAATTGAAGCCATAGACCAGGATAGCCAAGGAATCGTAATACAGGGATATTACGGCAAGCATTTGTTGCCTGTAATACTTCAAATGATATGCCTAGTACTACTGGAATTAATAAAATACGATCTAAAATACGTAGCCATAGCGGGTCAGTTGGCACAAAGAAATATAAGAACATGCCGACAAAAACTGTGAAAAGAATAAAGCTACTACCACAACGATAGTGTAGACGTGATTGTGCTTGGACATTTTCAACTGTAACGTCTAAACCAGCTTCATAGCAGTTGATGACTTTATGCTCGGCTCCATGGTACTGAAATACTCGTTTGATGAGAGGCGTTAACGAGATAAAATATAAATATGTGAGCAGTAATAGTAGTTTAATACCGCTTTCAAGTAAAATTTGGCCCGTTTTTCCTTCAATCCATTTAGAGAAAAAATCAGCTATAAAAACTGGAATTAGTGTAAAGGCAAATTTTCCAAATAAAAAGGAAAGAATACCTACTACAGCAACGCCAAGTATCATTTGAAGTTTGGATCCTTCTTCTTTATTATCTTCTTCTTCACCAGGTACTACATCATAACGATCCCCTGCAAATTGCATATGACGAGAACCTAAGCCTGCTGATTCAATCAACGCGACAACGCCTCGAACAAATGGGATTTTTTTAAGCTTTTGTAAAATAGGCTTTTGTACTTTTTTAAAATGATAATAATCAATGGAATCATCGTTACGACGAATGGCTGTAACTGTATGATCCTTTCCTCCGAACATCACACCTTCTAATTGTGCTTGTCCCCCGTATACAGGTGAATTGCTCAAGGCTAACACCACTCTCTTTATATATTTCAACTGTACCATTGTACTAAATTTAGTCAAAAACCTCTACAGTTACGCATAGTAAATTTTCTATATGGCTACACTAATCGTACATTTTAGGAAATGATTAGTGGGCAAGGGAGGAAATATTGTGAAAATAGGGACAATAACGTCACTTGTAAATGCGCTTGTTTTAGCATTGTGCTTAAAAGGTTTGCATTATTTTAATCTTATTAAATGGCATCCGATTGGTTTTTATAAAAAATGGGGATGGTTTGAAGAAAGCTCTAAATTATTTCACTGGACCTTCTTTATATTTCTTCTATTCATCATCGGATTGTTTGTATATATGACTATGCGCTATGTCTATGTCATTCCGGCGGTCTTTTCTTCGCTACTGCTAGGGCTTTTTGTAACGATTTTATTAGAATGGATTGCATTAGATTTACCATTACAACTTTCTTCCTTTAAAAAGCTTTCGATCCCATTCATTGTTGTCGTGGTTTGCCTTTTACGTTTCTTGTTAGAAACAGCCAATTTTCATCAGAGGGAGCATACGGCGCAAAAAGTAAATTAGTTGCTGTATGCGCCGTGTATGATAAAATAAATGGCAAGTACATAGAAAGAGGCGAATAGAAGCGTGAAGTTATTATGTTTGAATGGACCCAACTTAAATCGACTTGGAAAAAGAGAGCCACATATTTATGGACATGAAACATTGGATGATGTTCAAGAAAATGTTCAAAATCTTGCGGCTTCTTTAGGTGCCACAGTTGAATTTCGTCAATCCAATCACGAAGGGGTACTTGTGGATTGGGTGCATGAAGCAGAAGACGAAAAATATGATGGCATCATCTTTAATCCTGGTGCATATACCCATACAAGCATCGCGTTACACGATGCTATTGCAGGAATTTCTGTGCCAGTAATCGAAGTACATATTTCCAATATCCATAAACGTGAGGCTTTCCGTCATCATTCCTATCTTGCTCCGGCCTGCCTTGGTCAAATTTGTGGACTAGGTACGAAAGGCTATGAACTGGCACTACGTACATTTATCGAGAGGGAGAATTGATTATGTTGAAATTACAAAAGCTACGTAAAGCACTTCAAGAACAAAACATCGATGGTATTTTAGTTACGAATGGGTATAACCGCCGCTATATGACTGGTTTTACAGGGACAGCAGGCGTAGCAATTGTGTCTCAAAATGATGCTGTGTTTATTACAGATTTCCGATATACAGAACAAGCTGCCGCGCAAATTCAGGACTTCCGAATTGTTAAGCATGAAGCAACAATTATTGAAGAAATTGCTACACAAGTAAAGAATATGGGCATCAAATTACTGGGCTTTGAGAGAGATACTGTAAGCTATGGCACATATGAACTGTATAAATCGAATATTCAAGCTGATTTAGTGCCGATTTCTGGGCTAATTGAAAAAATTCGCTTGATTAAGACGGAACAAGAGATTAATATTATTAAGGCTGCGTGTGAAATTGCAGATCACGCATTTACACATATTTTAGGCTTCATCAAGCCTGGTAAAACAGAGCTTGAGGTTTCGAATGAATTAGAATTTTTCATGCGTAAACAAGGAGCGACTCAGTCTTCGTTTGACATAATTGTTGCGTCTGGTCTTCGTTCAGCATTACCACATGGCGTGGCAACGGATAAAGTGATTGAAAAAGGCGACTTTGTTACATTAGACTTTGGTGCGCTATACAATGGCTATATTTCGGATATTACGCGTACTGTGGCTGTTGGAGAACCATCTGAAAAATTAGTAGATATGTACAATGCAGTCCTTGCTTCTCAGCTGTTAGCACTTGAAAAAGTGGGTCCTGGATTAACAGGTATTCAAGCGGACGCTATTGCACGTGACTACTTAAAAGAAAAAGGATATGGCGAAGCATTCGGTCATTCTTTAGGACATGGTATCGGTCTTGAAGTACATGAAGGCCCTGGCTTATCGATGCGTTCTGATGCAGTGCTAGAGCCAGGTATGGCCGTGACGATTGAACCGGGTGTTTATTTACCAGGTATCGGTGGTGTCCGTATTGAGGATGATATTTTAATCACTGAGACAGGAAATGAATTACTCACACATTCGTCAAAAGAACTCATTATTTTATAAACTTTGGAGGAACACAAATGATTTCAGTAAACGATTTCCGTACAGGTCTAACAATTGTTGTTGATGGCCAATTATACCGCGTGTTAGATTTCCAACACGTTAAACCAGGTAAAGGTGCTGCTTTCGTACGTTCTAAATTACGTAACCTACGTAACGGCTCAGTGAATGAAAAAACATTCCGTGCTGGTGAAAAAGTAGAAAAAGCACAAATCGATAACCGCAAAATGCAATATCTATATGCACAAGGTGACGACCATGTATTCATGGACCTAGAATCATACGAGCAAACTGAACTAGCTTCAGCAGCAATCGAGTATGAATTAAAATTCCTAAAAGAAAACATGGAAGTTCATATTCAATCTTACCAAGGTGAAATGCTAGGTGTTGAATTACCAAACACGGTTCAATTAGAAGTAACTGAAACAGAACCAGGCATTAAAGGTGACACAGCTTCAGGTGGTACGAAACCTGCTACTCTTCAAACAGGTCTTATTGTACAAGTACCATTCTTCGTAAACCAAGGTGATGTACTAATCATTAACACAGAAGAAGGCTCTTACGTTTCTCGTGCTTAATTATTAATGATCATTAACCTACTCTTTTTTATTAAAAGGGTAGGTTTTTATTTTTTTCTTATACATTTCTTGTGAAACGATCGGGACATTGTGATAATGGATAGAGAAACTGTCTCTTTTTTTTTTGTCTCCCTCCAAGTTTCTATCATCAGATAGATGGTCATTATTGGGAGAAATGTCTACAATAATCGTAAGGAGTGAGAGTTATGCTACAAACAATACTAGATAGTCAACAACCAATCATTCAAGCACCTATGGCAGGTGTCACATCACCTAAATTCGTTGCAGCTTGTACCGAGGCAGGATTATTAGGCTCTATAGGTGCAGGTTACTTAGATGGTGAACAAACAAAGCAATTTATTCAGGAAGTGAAAAAGCTAACGACAAAACCTTTTGCGGTCAATCTATTCGTACAAGAGGAGCCGCAAATTGATATCGAGGTTTTACAAAAGGCCCGCATGGCACTCCAACCTTTTTATGATGAGCTTGGACTATCGCCTGTACAAAGCGTTGTATCCAAGGAAGTTTTTGCTGGACAAGTCCAAGCGGTTATTGAGGAGAATGTAAAGATCTGCTCATTTACATTCGGTATTCCTTCAGCGGAGGTGCTCCAACAGTTAAAGGAGCATGGGGTATATACAATTGGTACAGCTACTACATTAGCGGAAGCTCAGCTAGTTGAACAGGCTGGCATGGATGCGGTGGTCCTACAGGGCGGAGAAGCGGGTGGTCATCGAGGTTCCTTTACAGCACCACTTCAATTGATTCCTTTATATGACCTACTGCAGCAGGTAGCGGGGAACATAGCTATTCCTATTATCGCAGCGGGAGGTCTCGTGACGAAGGAGGATATTCAGAAGGCTATAGAGAGCGGTGCACAGGCAGTGCAGGTTGGGACGGTTTTACTGGTGGCAGAAGAATGTGAAATTTCTCCGCTTTATAAAAATGCGGTGCTGGCATCAAAAGAACAGGAAACAACCATTACACTCGCATTTACGGGTAAACCAGCAAGGGGTCTAGCAAATGATTTTACTAGACGTATGAAGGATGCGACAGTTGCACCCTATCCGTTGCAAAATTATTTAACGACAACTATTCGTAAGAAAAGTGCTGAACAGGGCAATGCCGAATATTTATCGATGTGGATGGGCGAAAATAGCCATCTTGTTCAGCACACTGGTACGGTCAAAAGTATCGTAGATAAATGGCTATAAAATTTTTACATAGAAGAGATCTCTATACAACTGTATAGAGGTCTTTTTTTTTGTAGAGCGACATATATTGCTGTACACGAGGGGGCGTAGGAATGGAATTACAAGACGTATTAAGAGTTGCTGGAGTGGGACTAGTAGTTGCGCTTCTTCATGTTTTCTTCGATCAAACAGGGAAGAAGGAATTTTCATTTTTCCTATTTTTTATTGCCTACTTATATATGACAGCAGAACTACTCCGATTTTTACGTCTATTTTTTACCGAAATTCTCACATTCTTTCAATGGCTGACATCATCCGGGTAGGGTAAATGGAAATTGTTATCGTTGCTGTTGTCATGCTGCTTTTATTATTGCTGATAAAAGAAGTCATACAGCCACTCCACGCGCTAATAAGTGTGATGTTTTCGTTTTTGCTTTTTGGCATGCTGTTCTCGACACTTTTATTGCCCTTCGTCAAGCAACTTTTAGAAACGCTTGCGTTTTTGCCTTATGCAAAGGCTATTTTAATTAGTGCAAGTATGTTCTATGTCGGGCAATGGGTGTCATTGCTGCTTGTAGAACATAACTATAGGGTGCTCGGGAACATTGTTTTTGCGGCGGTAAAGATTGTTATTTTATTGTATTGGTTCAAAGAATTTTTGGCTGTTTTACAGGAGGTGTCGGCCATTTTACAAAGGCTAAACTAAGGAGCGGAGCCATTGCAGGAGCAAATACTATCGTTTTTAATCGACCCATTCTTTCTCTTGCTCAAGATGACACTGTTGCTTTGTAGTTATGTCATCATGATTTTAATCATCAACATGATATTACCAGAATTTGAAAAAGGGACAAGAATCCTCTTTTTTCTAATTGTGTTAGCTACGATAGGACCAGTTGTTGTTAAATCTTTTACATTAATTGATGAAATTGCACAAGGACTAGCCCATTTATTTACGGCGTTTTATCCTATTTTGACCTCAAGCTTTATGTTATCTAGTAGTATTACAGCCATTGCATCCTGGCAGCCTTTTTTGCTGTTTTTTGTACAAGTTCTCACAATTATTAGTAGTAAGTGGCTTATTCCTGGTGTTTTGTTAGCCATTGTTTTTGATGTATGTAGTGTGATTGTCAAGGAAATATCTTTTACACGGATCGCGGATTTGATTCGCTTTACCATTATGAGTATCGTTTCTGCCTCTGTTATTTGCTACGTCCTATTGATGACTGCAGGAGGAGTGGCAGCGTTTAGCGTCAATGCAGCTGTAGCTGAGCCAGTCAAAAAATTAATTGAAGAAAATATTCCGGTGGTTGGTTCGTTTATAGTTGATAGCTTTTCAATGTTTCAGCATATGACACAATTTACATCCTCCCTTACTAGCATTAGTGCCTTTATCGCAGTTATTACCGTATCGTTTATTCCAACTGTTCAACTTGTTGTCAGTGCCTATTCTTTAAAAATGCTTGCGGCTATTTTAGAACCAATTGCCTTTGATGATATTTGTAGACTACTAGATCAAATTAGTAAATCCCTATTTACCTTATGTGCAGTATCATTTTTGATTGCTTTTTCATTTATGTTCTCTTGTTTTTTCCTCATTGTGTTCGTACAAGTTATGGCAGGGGGGAGATAGATTGATTCTTTTATTGGCATTGCTCTTTGTTTGTCAGATATTTGTGTTTCTAACGGATGATAAGGAAATAATTTCACTCACAAAACTGGTCATCACGTTAGTATTTTTGCAATTGCTATTAAAGATTCCATTTATCAATTCATAGGAAGAAACAAGCGTACATACACTTGAAAAAGAGAAGATGAAAGGAGGCAATGTACAAGTGATGTGGAAAAGACACGAAAAAAAACAACGTCATTAATGGTTTTAATACTGGTAGCTGCCTCCGTTGGTATTTTCATCATTTTGCCTATGTATCAAACGAATTCAACGAACGACAAAGGTTCACCGCTCACGAATGAAGAAAAACTTGAGCAAACACTGAAAGCAATGCAAGGTGTTGGGGAGGTTAAAGTCTATTTTTATTATGGAGAGATGACAGATGACCAAGATGCCAATAAACTATTCAGCCAATATTTTCGAGGGACTGAGCAAGGCGCGAAAAACGTAACAGGAATGCTAGTTGTTTCAGAAGGTGCATCCGATATCTTTGTGAAAAATGAAATTCGTGCAGTCGTCAGTCAAGTGATGCAGTTGCCGATTCATCGAATTATTATCGTTCCAATGGAAAATAAGGAGGAAAAGTAAATGCGCGTACGTAGAAGAACAGTTTGGTTTATGACATTATTAAGTTTAGTAGCAGTCATTTCAGTGTATTATTTGGTTGATCCAGCAAAACAGTTCAATGGTCTTACTATTTTTACGGATGATACATTACAACAAACAGCTGTAAGTGGTGTTACAGATCAAAAAGCAACGAATGATGTGACACAAGAAGTTTCTTCACCGAGTCATTTATTTGAAGAAATGCGTATGCAAGTTAGTGATGAGAGAAGCCAACTTCGTGAGCAGTTAACACAAAAAATTGCTTCAGAAGAATCTTCCGCTGACGAAAAAAATGAGGCATTCAATGAAATGGATGGTCTTATTAAACGAGAATCAGCAGAAGCAATGCTTGAAATGCTCATTAAATCATTAGGCTATTCTGATGCATTTGTTCGTGCTGAAGGAGAAAAAGTTTCTGTTACAGTCATGGCTGAAGAATTATCAAAATCCCAAGCAAATGAAATTATATATTTAGTAAGAACAGAGATGGAAGGCGCAAATGATGTACAAGTAAAGTTCAGCGCGAATAATTATTAAAAATATAGAAAATAATAAATTTTTAGTTTATTCAAAAAGAGTTGTTATATATCAGCGTTATGAAAAGGCTTTCGCTTAGTAAAGGAAAGCCTTTTATTTTGTTCATATTTACTTAATTTTCATTTAACTATTTCAAATTGATTCGAAAAAATATAAAATAGTTATTGTAGTAGATTTTATTTCATAAGGAGAGTTAGAAATGTTCAAAATTCAAGAAATTCGCGAAATTATTAAATTAGTAGATTCTTCTTCAATTGACGAGTTTGTGTATGAGGTAGATGGCGCAAAAGTTAAGTTAAAAAAGAATAATATTGTTGTTACAGAAACTGTAGCACCTAAAAAAGAAGTAGTAGCACCTGTTGTACAACAATCTGCACCAGCAGAAGCTCCAGTAGCAGCACCAGCTAAAGTGGAAGAAGCACCTACTGCAGCGGCGCCAGCGATTAACGACCCATCGCTACATAAAATTGTATCTCCAATGGTCGGTACCTTCTATCAATCACCAAACCCAGATTCACCAGCTTACGTAAAAGCAGGCGACAAAGTAGGGAACGAAACAATTGTATGTATCGTAGAAGCAATGAAATTATTCAACGAAATTGAAGCAGAAGTGCAAGGGGAAATCGTTGAAGTACTTGTGAAAGATGGCGAATTAGTAGAATACGGCCAACCATTATTCCTTGTAAAAGCTCAGTAAGGAGTGCAAATCATGAAAAAAGTTTTAATTGCAAACCGCGGCGAAATCGCTGTGCGTATCATTCGTGCTTGTAAAGAGTTAGGCATTCAGTCAGTTGCTGTGTACTCTGAGGCAGATGCAGACGCATTACATGTGAAATTAGCAGACGAAGCCTACTGTATTGGACCAAAGCTATCAAAAGATTCTTATCTTAGCTTCCCAGCTCTACTTAGTGTAGCTGAAAAAACAGGTGCTGACGGTATCCACCCAGGCTATGGCTTTGTATCGGAGAACGCTGATTTTGCAGAAGCTTGTGAAAACGCTGGCATTAAATTTATCGGTCCATCATCTGATTCCATTAAAATTATGGGTATCAAGGACGTAGCACGTACAACAATGGAAGCAGCAGGAGTTCCACTTGTTCCGGGTACTGGTATTGTGCCAGATATCGAAACAGGTAAAGAATGGGCTGCTAAAATTGGCTATCCTGTAATCATCAAAGCCACTGCTGGTGGCGGTGGTAAAGGGATTCGCGTAGCACGTACAGAAGAAGATCTTGTCAAAGGTATTGATATTACGCAAAAAGAGGCTGCTGCTGCATTCGGTAACCCTGGCGTATATTTAGAGAAATTCATCGAGTACTTCCGTCACTGTGAAATCCAAATTTTAGCGGATGGCTATGGTAACGTCGTGCATTTAGGCGAGCGTGACTGTACTGTTCAACGTCGTATGCAGAAGTTAGTAGAGGAAGCTCCATCTCCAGCTCTTTCTTCTGAACGCCGTGCTGAAATGGGTGCAGCTGCCGTAAAAGCAGCCCAAGCCTGTGACTATGAAGGTGCTGGAACAATTGAGTTCATTTATGACTATCAAGAGGACAAGTTCTACTTCATGGAAATGAATACGCGTATCCAAGTAGAGCACCCAGTAACAGAAATGATTTCTGGTGTAGATCTTGTACAACAACAATTAAAAATTGCATCTGGTGAAAAACTACCTTTCACTCAAGATGATATTCAATTAAATGGTTGGGCTATTGAATGCCGTATTAACGCAGAAAATGCCTATAAAAACTTCATGCCTTCAGCAGGAACTGTGGATACGTATGTAACGCCAGGTGGCTATGGTGTACGTATTGATTCTGCTGTCTATGCAGGTTATACAATTCCACCATACTATGATTCAATGGTGGCAAAACTTATTGTTCATGCCGATACACGTGAAGAGGCGATTGCGAAAATGAATCGCGCGCTAGGTGAATTTGAAGTATCTGGTCCTGGAATCAATACAACGATTCCATTCCACCAAGCATTGATGAACAATGACGTTTTCAAATCAGCACAATTCAATACGAAGTTCCTTGAAGAGAACGATGTTTTGGGTGTAGCAGAAAAAGTGAAGTAAGCGTTCGCTATTTGAAAAGCCTCTAACTTTTACAGTTAGAGGTTTTTTGTTTATCTAGAAAAGATCAGCGTACAAGGGACTTTGATTTAGAAGATATGACAGAAGCTATACAGCTACGAAGCTTTGATGGTACGTTTAAAGTGGAAGATACGATACTCATTACTCCACCAAAGCTAATGATTGATGTAGCTGAATGACATGAGGCTAAGACGGGTGTAGAAATTAAAAGTGCTTTGTTAATGGTGAAAGGGCAAATGCGTCTGTAGGGGTTCGTAAAGCGACAATCAGTGAATATATATAAACTTTTAAACGTTTAGTAGATGTTTGTTCAAGTGGATTATTCTCCCACATTTGATTGTGAGAGCATAGCAAAAGGACTTGATTGTAATGAGGTTGAATCATACTCACAAGCCCTTAGTATGATAACTATTGTTTTGAATGTCGAATGGTTGATCATAGTTCCTATTTTAGTTTTTCCAAAACCTTATCAATATCATTCCACACATAGACGTATTCTTCTAACACTTTTCCACCAATATTAATTTGCACCGTCTTCACATATTCCGCTCCGTAATATTCATAGAAAAAACGTGTTTTATTTTCTGCTAATACTTCTACAAATATTGACTGATACCCACTCTGTTTAAAATACATAAATAACTCTTTCAATAAAAGTTTTCCAATCCTTTTGCCTTGATATTCTTCTAGTAGGTAAATAGAGGTTAAGTCACTTGAATTACGTTCAACGTTTTTTTCTCTAGTTGAAGCAACTGCAAAGCCAACAGTTTCTCCAATTTCATTTTCAGCGACAAGAACATAATTATCTTCTCTGATGATATTTCTTTCCCATAATTTTTCTCGTTGTTCATAGGATAATTTATCTAAAAAACTATCAGGAACAATATTTTTATAGGTTGTCCTCCAACTGTCAACATGAACCTTTCCAATACCTTGTGCATCTTGAATTGTTGCTGTTCTAATTTTCATCTTCATTCCCCCATCATATTTCTATCTTTTCCTTTACTAACAGAAAATTCTTTTTATTTAAAAACATAACATATTAGAGTAAGAGTTGGTAGTTAAATGGAGATTGCAAAATCTTGTAGAAGTGTTCAAAGCGACTGTAGCGCCTATGAGCGTTCTTATGATTGATTTGAAAGCATAAAAAGGACTAGCATATATGAGATTCATCATTCACATAAATCCTACTCCTAATAAACTAAGCGCAACAACTATTCCATTCCACCAAGCATTCATGAACAATGACGTCTTCAAATCAGCACAATTCAATACGAAGTTCCTTGAAGAGAACGAAGTATTGGGTGTAGCAGAAAAAGTGAAGTAAGCGGTCGTTATTTGAAAAGCCTCTAACTTTTTTTGCAGTTAGAGGTTTTTTGTTTATACCATTGTATAATTTGGGTAGAGCAGTTGAGGAGGGGGATCAAGATGCCTGTATATAATAAGCTAGTAAGAGATAATATATTAGAAATAATGGATGCGAAAGGTGTAACTTATCGTGCGCGTACTCTAGAACCAATTGAGCTTTTAACGGAAGTGAAAGCAAAAATGCTCGAGGAAGCTAGGGAGTTTCATGAAGCTACTACTGTACAAGATGAGGTTGAGGAATTAGTAGATATTTTAGAGCTAGTATATACAGCAATTTGTGCACTAGGTGTGAGCTATGAAGAGCTTGAGGCATTCCGTAATCAGAAGAAAATGGAGCGCGGAGGCTTTGACAAGGGGATTTATTTAATAAATGTTGAAGATCAATAATAATCATTTCATGAAGCTTCTTTATAAATTAAAACGGCTTTCGACAGCCAAACCTTCCTTTTTATAGTATAATATATGTAAGTACAGCATTTGTTTGTGATGTGTAAGGGAAAGGATGATATTTGTATGGCAGAGAAAGTAGGACAATCTTTCGTACAACCAACACCTTCTGGAAAAGAAGAGCTTGGAAAAATTGAAGTAGCGGCAGAGGTTATCGAGGTTGTGGCAGGGATCGCAGTAAATGAGGTCGAAGGCATTGCTGCAACACGTGGTAATATTGCGACAGGTGTCGTGGAACGTTTCGGTAAAAAGGTACACAATAAAGGGATTAAATCAGGTGTAACAGAAACGGGTGAAATCGCTATTGATGTATTTTGCTCTGTGAAATATGGATATGCCATTCCTAAGGTAGCGAAGGAAGTACAAACACAGATACGCCAAGCTATTTTTAATATGACAGCACTCGAAACTGCAGAAGTAAATGTGCATATTACAGCGATTCATTTCGAAAAAGAAGAAACTGTAGTACATGAATAAAACTAAAAGGATTGCCCGTAGATGACATATCTGTGGGCAATCCTTTTTAAATTTGGAAATTCATTCATAATATTATATTGTATCGCTGTCCGTTTATAATTCAATATGCTTTGGTTTTCTCCAGAATAACGCAAGGATGACACCAATTACTAAAACAATTGTGGCAAAGTAATATGGATAGTTCAAATTAATATCGAACAATATTCCGCCTAAAATAGGACCGAAAATATTACCAAGGCTTGTAAACATAGAGTTCATACCACCCACAAACCCTTGCTCATTGCCAGCAATCTTAGATAAATAAGAAGTGACTGCTGGACGAATTAAATCGAAACCAACAAAAATAAAGAATGTGACAAATAAGATGGCAAAATAATGATTCACGATAGTCATAGCAAAAGTTAAGACCGCTGAGAGGATCAGCGAATAGCGAATGACATTAATTTCCCCCATTTTCTTTGTCAGCCAATCAAATAGTAATAATTGTGCCAATGCACCTACAATTCCACTACCTGTAATGATAATGGCGATATCTGATGGCGTAAAGGCGAATTTATGGTCGACGAATAAACTAAATAATGATTCGAATGCAGCTAAGCCAAATGATAGGACGAAAATAAGAATAAATGGAATGAAATAAAGCGGGCTAAATACTCGCTTGGCACTCCCTAAAATTGATGTTGGTGTATCTTCCTTATCTCCAGCACGTGTTGGTTCTTTTAATAATACCAATGAAAAGATTGCTGCTATAAGGCCAAGGACACCGGCCGCATAGAAAGGTACACGTGTACCATATTCGGCTAGAAATCCTCCAATTCCAGGACCAATTATAAAGCCTGTACTAATTGCAGCACTCATATAGCCAAGGGCTTTCGGGCGTTGAGATAGTGTTGTAATATCGGCAATATAAGCAGTGACGGCTGGCATAATGAAGGCCGCACTCACGCCACCTAACATTCGAGAAATAAAGAGGACTTCAATGGAACGTCCCAATCCAAATAAAAACTCAGAAAGTCCAAAAATAAAAAGCCCTGCAACAATCATGACTTTGCGGCCAATATTATCGACTAGCTTACCTGCAATAGGTGACACGATCAGTTGCGTAATAGCAAAGGCTGCCACCATATAACCAACGACAGAGCCTGAAATATGAAGCTCATTCATGATGGTTGGTAAAACTGGAATGACTAAACCAATACCTAAAAAGGCAATGAATAGATTCGATAGTAAAATTGCTAATGTTATATTTTGCTTCTTGCTCATAATGTTCTCCTTTTATTCGTTCACGATACATGAAATTGACATTCTACTAGAATATTTCCATGTATTACGATAAACCCTATAGTAACTATAGGGTCAAAAGATTTGTTTTCAATTTGATGATTTTTTATCAGTTTGGAAATTAATGTGGACAGTTATACATAAAGGGAGATTGTATCTTTATTGTATTTTTCGAATCTTTAATTCAACAATGAATTTCTTTTCATGCTCTAAAGTAAGGGTTGCGGGCATATACAGTTCATAAACTTGAGATTCAAAAGCTTCTGACTGAGCCATGACATAATTTCTTAATTTTTCATAAAAAGAAAAGTAGGTATCCGGATGGTAGATAAATGCAATACAGACAAATGTACCAGCAGGTATAATGGTTTGTTCAATATTCGACGATAGCTTCGAAAATACTCGCTCTGTTAATAGCGGGGTGAAAATGGCGTCATAAATAATTGCATTCACATTTTCATAGGGAGCGAGCGGATATATACAACCATAGCGACTATTTAATACACTGCCTTCCTTCTCAATAATTTTTGTAAGTGTTGCGTAATATGTATTGGTACTAGAAGTTGGAGTTAATTTGGTAGTTGTCACTTGTAAAATGGGCATGGCTTCCTCTACTTGTATATATACCTCACCAAAGAAGGGGATATCGATTTGTTCCTGTAATTGCTTTTTGGTTTTTAATAACGTGTTTTTTACTTCATTCAAGCGTGAAATTTTAGTATCAATTCTTTGCTCTTGCTGAGCAAAAAAGTCAAGTAGTTCTTCAGACGTTAATTTGAGCGCTTTCTTTATATCCTCTAACGAAATGCCAATATATTTAAGTGATTTAATGATATCTAAATAGAAAATTTGACTGTCTTTATAATAGCGATAATTGGTATAAGTATCGGTATAAGCAGGCTTAAATAAATCGATCTGATCATAATAACGTAACGTTTGAACGGATAGATTGGACAGTTTGGCAACCTCACCGATTGTATAATAATGTTCCTTCATAATGGCCTCCACTAGTAGTAGCTAAAGAAGTTTCGGATGGCATCAAAGCGAATTTTATGCTTGCACTCTTCGCAATAAAATAGGTGAGCTTCACGTTCTTTCATTTGTTTGTATTGTGCTTCACCTTCTTGGAGCTTGAATGGTTTTTTACAGCTCGTGCAAATAGCTTCATATTGCATTGTGAACACCTCTGTAGATTCTTTCAATTTTCTTTATTATAACATTTTGTGAATTAAACAAGCATTTTGGAATGCTCGAGACGAATTGTTAGATGCGCAAAAAGTTTCTTGAAAAAGGTTTCAGATTATTGAAAACTTGCTTGAAATCGTGTTTCTCAGGCGATTTTATGCTATTATAAACCTTAATGCCACTTAAGAAGGAGAGCTTTACATGAAACGACATGAAGCACGCGAAAAAGCGTTGCAAGTTTTGTTTCAGCTAGACAATACAGATTTAACAGTTGAAGAAGCAATGGGTCATATTAAAGGCCAACCGACAAATGCCTTCTACGAAAAAATTGTTACTGGAACAGCTGAACATTTGGAGGAAATTGATGCTACATTAGAACAGCATCTTGAAAAGTGGTCACTTGCCCGTTTACCCAAAATTGAGAGAACTGTTTTACGCCTAGCTGTATACGAACTGTTATACATGCCAGAAACACCAAAAAGAGTAGTACTAAACGAAGCAATCGAGTTATGTAAAACATTTGGCGATGATAGTTCATCTAAATTCGTCAATGGTGTACTTTCTAAATTTACAGAACAAGAATAATGTGTTGAATTGGAAGGAGTAACGAAGGTTTATGTCAAGTGCAATTATTAATGGTAAAGAGATTGGTCAAGAAATTCGTAATGCTGTAGCAGAGCGTGTAATTCGTTTAAAAGAACAAGGGTTAACACCTGGTTTAGCGGTTGTGTTAGTTGGGGACAACCAAGCTTCAGCTACATATGTGAGAAATAAACAAAAATCTTGTGAAGCAATTGGTATGTATTCGGAACTGATTAAATTACCTGAAGAAACGACGCAAGAGGAATTATTAACACAAATTCAACTATTAAATCAACGTGAAGATATTCACGGTATTTTAGTACAATTACCACTTCCAAAACATATTGATGAGGATAAAGTCATTGCGACAATTGCTGTCGAGAAGGATGTTGATGGCTTCTCACCTGTCAGTGTTGGGAAAATGATGCTTGGCCAAGAAACATTTTTACCTTGTACTCCTTTTGGCGTAATGAAGCTTCTTGAGTATTCAGGAATTGAGATTGCAGGAAAACATGCTGTAATCGTAGGACGCAGTCATATTGTAGGTAAGCCAATGGGGCAACTACTATTGCAAAAAGATGCTACGGTAACGTATACTCATTCCAAAACGCCAGATTTACCTTCATTTACAAAACAAGCGGATATATTAATTGCTGCTGTTGGACGTGCAAACTTTATTACAAAAGAGCATGTGAAAGAAGGGGCTGTTGTAATTGATGTTGGCATTAATCGTGATGACAACAATAAATTATGCGGCGACGTAAACTTTGCTGAAGTAGATGGTATAGCGTCTCATATCACACCTGTACCAGGGGGTGTTGGACCGATGACCATCACAATGTTACTATTCAACACTGTGCAAGCAGCTGAAAATAAGCTTGCTAATTAATAGCCTTTTTATGAAGTCATCTCAATATCATGTTGAGATGACTTTTTTTATGGATTGATTCCAGAACTTTTATGCTAATTTTGACGTCTAATGTAACGTTTGGGACATACATACTTAGTAGGAGGTTTTTATGGAAAATATCGATATTGTGTTAATTGTGAAGCATATCATTATTGGTCTTGTCCAAGGGTTTACAGAACCAATTCCGGTATCGTCAAGTGGACATGTGATGATTGCCAGCGAAATACTAGGGCTTGGTGAACAAGGGTTTACGTTCGCCATTCTAACCAATACAGCATCGTTACTTGCTATTGTTTATATTTATCGTGAGGATATAGTACGATTGATTTCCCATTTTTTCTTGTACTTGAAAACACGTGAGAAGCGCTACAATGCTGATTTTCGTTTTGCCTTGTATATCATTATAGGTTCTATTCCAGCGGGCGTTTTAGGAGTATTATTAAGTGATGTTATTGCAGACAATGTGAGTATGACGACAATTGCGCTCATGTTGTTTGTTACGGGTGCGGCTTTATGGTTGATTCGTAATATGCGTGGGAAGAAAAAAGATGCCGATTTAAGTGCGAAGGATGCCATTATTGTCGGGTTAGGGCAAGCAGTCGCTCTCACACCAGGTATTAGCCGATCAGGTGCGACGATTATTTCAGCTATTGCAGTAGGTATGAGACAGGATACAGCTTTACGTTTCTCCTTTATGCTTTATATTCCAGTAAGCTTAGGTGGGGTCGTATTAGGAATAACTGATTTTTTAGATGAGCCTAATAAAGGTGCGTTAGCGCTTCCTTATGCAGCCACTTTTCTAGCTACACTTATTATGACGTACTTTGCCATGCGTTGGTTTATGGGCATAATGAAAAGTGGTAAACTTAGCTATTTTACGTACTACTGTTTTATTGTAGGAACATTATTATTATTATTTTATTAAAATGTAAAGTCTCATAACAACTGTTGTTATGGGACCTTGTTTTGTTATTCATTGAATAGTCAATTTCTATTAGTTAGAACGTGTTGGAATATGTTATAGTTATTTTTTGATAGAAAAAAGACAGGCATTTTTTCTAGCGAAACTGCATTTAAACGCGTCAACACCAGTAAAAAATGTTATGATAGGTGTAGTTTTTGTAAAAAACTTGATCTTAGTAAAGGAGCCGAAAACATGTCCTCTGCTTCTTATTTAACTGTAAAAGCATTAACAAAATATATTAAACGAAAATTCGATGCGGACCCTCACCTACGCGAAGTGTATGTGAAAGGTGAGCTATCAAATGTAAAAATTCATCAATCTGGCCATATTTACTTTACATTAAAGGATGATGGGGCAAGAATTGCTGCCACGATGTTTAAAACGGCTGCCACGAAATTAGCATTTGAACCAAAAGAAGGTATGCAAGTATTTATCCGTGGTGATGTAAACGTTTACGAAGGCTACGGGACTTATCAGCTATATGTCCAAGAAATGCAACCGGATGGTATAGGTAGTCTATTTGTTGCCTTTAATCAATTAAAAGAGCAATTACAAAAAGAAGGGCTTTTTAAATTAGAATGGAAACAATCGATTCCAAAGTTTCCTGAAAAAATAGGTGTGCTAACATCAACGACAGGAGCAGCGATTCGAGATATTTGTACGACTTTAAAGAGACGTTACCCTCTAGCTGAAATTCTGATTTACCCTACACTTGTACAAGGAGCACAGGCGGCACCAAATATTGTACAAAACATTCAACGTGCCAATCAAGAGGCAACTTGTCAAGTGTTGATTGTTGGACGCGGGGGAGGCTCGATCGAGGATTTATGGGCATTCAATGAAGAAATAGTGGCGAGAGCTATTTTTGACAGTAGAATTCCTATTATTAGCGCAGTTGGTCATGAAACAGATACGACAATTGCTGATTATGTTTCTGATTTACGTGCACCTACACCAACAGCGGCCGCTGAGATGGCAGTCCCAGATCAAGCGGAGCTATTCCAACGGGTACTTTCCCAAAAATCTCAAATTCATCAAATGGTTAGGTCGCAACTTATGGCTGAACGACAGCGTCTTAATAAGCTCCAACAGTCTTATCCACTGTCAATGCCAGAAAGACTATATCGACCGTTTACTGAAAGATTGGCACAGCTCGAGTCAGGATTGCAAACAGCCATGCAAGTAGATTTGATGAAGAAAAGTGCTCAGCTTCAGCAATTACATAGTACGGTGGCACAACATTCACCAAAAAAAGCACTTGCCTTCCATCAACGGGAGCTAGAAGCGCGCATGCAACAATTAACACGTGCTACAACGTATTATGTAGCGAAGCAGCAACAACAATTTGAGGCAACTATTCGAACATTAGAAGCATTAAATCCATTATCCATTTTAACAAGAGGATTTACAGTCGCTTATAAAGATCAACAGATGATTAAATCATCCACTGACGTGCAGAAGCAGGATCATCTGACATTGACTTTCCATGATGGGAAGGTTGTGGCTGAAGTGAAGGATATTTTGCCAAAGAATGAGGGGGAATCGTTGTGACAGAAAAACAACAAACTTTCGCAGAAGCTATGACGGCATTGGAAGAAATAGTTCGCCAGCTAGAACAAGGCGATGTACCATTGGAAAATGCGATTGATTTATACAAGCAAGGAATGGAGCTATCAAAGTTTTGCCATAGTAAACTGCAGCATGCTGAAGAGCAGCTAGTATCTATTGTCCAAGAGACAGGTGAAACAACAGCATTTGATCCACTAAAGGGAGAGAATTAGGAAATGAATGAGCCATTAAAGTACTTTATCGAAAGCAACATACCACAAATCGAAGAAACGATGTTTGCACTTGTTTCAAAAATTGATGCTCCAGTAGATTTAAAGGACTCCATGCTATATTCATTAAAGGCAGGCGGTAAACGCATTCGACCACTTTTTGTATTAGCTGTCCTGGAGCTTTATCAAAAAAAATTACAGGATGGTTTAATTGTAGGATCTGTCATTGAAATCATTCATACGTATTCGTTAATCCATGATGACTTACCAAGCATGGATAATGATGATTTTAGAAGAGGCAAGCCAACAAACCACAAAGTTTATGGAGAAGCACTTGCAACACTGGCGGGAGATGCATTAAACACATTGGCGTTTGGTATTTTAGCCCGTATGGAAGTAACGGCTGAAAAGCGGATCGAGCTTGTTCAATTGTTAAGCGTTGCCGCAGGTGCTGAGGGCATGGTTGGTGGTCAAGTACTGGATATGGAAGGTGAGCAGCGTCAGCTTGATTTAACTGAACTGGAGCAAGTCCATGTTAATAAAACCGGTGCTTTATTAAGATTTAGTATTGAAGCGGGAGCCGTATTAGCAGACGCATCTAAACAAGACCGTGCTACATTGAAGGAATATGCCCATCACATCGGCCTAGCTTTCCAAATCCAAGACGATATTTTAGATATCGAAGGAACAACAGAGGAACTAGGAAAAACGGCTGGGAAAGATGTAGCTAGTGATAAGAGTACTTACCCAGCACTTTTAACGCTAAATGGAGCGAAAGAAAAGCTTGCTGAGCATTATCAACATGCTATTAATGCACTCGATCAATTACCAATAGATGCTAGCTTATTACGAGACTTTGCGGCATATATTGTTCATCGTAAAAACTGAGAGAAAATCAAGGCATTGAAGGAAAAGAATATGCTAGAATAGGTGGGAACGTTTACAAATTGTAAACAATGAAGTGCTCGTACTTTTAGCATATTGATAACACTGCTATAATAGTGAAAACAAATGCGGTGAATATTTTATTGAAAAGGTGTGTGAGAAAGGTGGATTTAAATAAAATAACTAGTCCATCCTTTTTAAAAAACTTAAATAAGAAGGAGCTTGAGCAGGTAGCGCAAGAAATTCGTACCTTCTTAATCGAAAAATGTTCTGTCACAGGTGGACATATCGGCCCGAATTTAGGAGTAGTCGAGCTTACGATCATGTTGCATAAAATGTTTGACAGTCCAAAAGATAAGTTTTTGTGGGATGTTGGCCACCAAGCTTACGTGCATAAAATTTTAACAGGTCGTGCGAGTCAATTTGACACACTACGTCAGTTCAAAGGGCTTTGTGGATTTCCAAAGCGCGTGGAGAGTGAACATGATGAATGGGAAACAGGTCATAGCTCGACTTCCTTATCAGCAGCCATGGGTATGGCAGCAGCACGTGATATTAAAAAAGAACATAACTATGTAATTCCTATTATTGGGGATGGCGCTTTAACTGGCGGTATGGCGCTTGAAGCGTTAAATCATATCGGTCATGCGAAAACGAATATGATTGTTATCCTAAATGATAATGAAATGTCCATTGCTCCAAACGTTGGTGCGCTTCACAGTGTTTTAGGTCGTTTGCGTACTGCCAAGGAGTATTCAAAAGCCAAAGAAGAGCTAGAATCACTTATTAATAAAATTCCGGTATTAGGTGGGAAGCTTGCTTCTACCGCGGAACGACTTAAGGACAGCTTAAAATATTTAGTGGTGTCAGGTGTCTTTTTTGAGGAATTAGGCTTTAAATATCTTGGTCCTATTGATGGTCATGATTTTGAAGCATTGGAAATGACATTATCCCATGCCAAAAAAGTGAAGGGGCCAGTCCTTGTTCACGTAATTACGAAAAAAGGAAAGGGCTATAAACCTGCTGAAGACGATACGATCGGTAATTGGCATGGAACAGGTCCTTATAAAATTGAAAATGGTGCCTTTGTGAAGTCAGAGACTAAAGGACCAGCATGGAGTAGTTTAATTGCAGAAACTGTTCGTAAAATTGCTCATGAAGATGAGCGAGTCGTGACGATCACACCTGCTATGCCTGTCGGGTCAAAATTACAGGGTATTCAACAAGACTTTCCAAATCGTTTCTTCGATGTGGGGATTGCCGAGCAACATGCAGCAACAATGGCAGCGGGTTTAGCTACACAAAATATGAAGCCGTTTTTAGCGATTTATTCAACATTCCTACAACGTGCTTATGACCAAGTGTTGCATGATATTGCGCGTCCTAATTTAAATGTCTTTATCGGTATTGATCGTGCTGGTTTAGTTGGGGCAGATGGTGAAACGCATCAGGGCGTATTTGATATCGCTTTCCTACGTCATATTCCAAATATGACGATTATGATGCCTAAGGATGAAAATGAAGGGCAACATATGGTTAAAACAGCTATTGAGTACGATGGTGGTCCAATTGCACTACGTTACCCACGTGGTAATGGGATTGGCGTTCCACTAGATGATGAGCTTGTCGCATTACCAATTGGTAGCTGGGAAGTTTTACGAGAAGGAAAAGATGGTTCCATTTTGACATTTGGCACAACGATTCCGATGGCCATGCAAGCAGCAGATATGTTAGCGCAGCAAGGGATTGATATCGAGGTGGTCAATGCACGCTTTATCAAACCAATGGATGAGGATATGCTACACCGAATTTTATCCAATCATAAACCGATATTAACCATCGAAGAAGCTGTCCTAAAAGGCGGATTTGGTAGCGGAGTATTAGAATTTGCTCACGACCATGGCTATCTCAATGCAATTGTTGATCGAATGGGTATTCCAGATCAATATATCGAACATGGTAACGTTGATCAACTGCTCGAAGAAATTCATATGACAGCAGAGGATGCAGCAGCACGTATGCAAGTATTACTTCAACAAAAACAGCAAGTAGGTTTAAATAAATAATGACAAAACAACCAAAAGAACGAGTGGATATTTTACTTGTAGAGCGTGGATTATGTGAAACAAGAGAAAAAGCAAAACGTTCCATTATGGCGGGACTTGTTTTTTCAAATGAAATACGAATCGATAAAGCAGGAGAAAAAATTGCTATCGATGCGCCTCTACAAGTAAAAGGTTCCGATTTAAAATATGTTAGTCGTGGTGGTCTGAAGCTAGAAAAGGCCCTACAAATTTTTGATATGTCTGTAGAAGGGAAGCTAATGCTTGACATTGGCTCCTCTACAGGTGGGTTTACAGATTGTGCATTGCAACATGGCGCAAGACATGGCTATGCACTGGATGTGGGATCCAATCAATTAGCGTGGAAAATTCGGTCAGATGAACGTGTTACCGTCATGGAAAAAACTAATTTCCGTTATACTACGGCAGCAGATTTATCTGAAGGATTACCTGATTTTGCTACAATAGATGTTAGTTTTATTTCTTTATCATTAATTTTACCGGTGTTAAAAACAGTATTGC
This sequence comes from Lysinibacillus fusiformis, assembly GCF_003049525.1. GTDB lineage: Bacteria > Bacillota > Bacilli > Bacillales_A > Planococcaceae > Lysinibacillus > Lysinibacillus fusiformis. Next base: position 445,598 of record NZ_PYWL01000003.1, read on the forward strand.
TACCAGGTGGCGATGTGATGGCATTGGTGAAACCGCAGTTTGAGGCGGGAAAAGATAAAGTTGGAAAAAAAGGTATCGTTCGTGATAAAAAAGTCCATCTCGAAGTATTAGAAAAAACAGCGGCAATGGCCACAGAAATTGGATTTGTTGTAAAGGATGCTTCTTATTCCCCGATAACAGGTGGGGAAGGAAATATTGAATTTTTATTCCATTTAGTGAATCCTATTGGAGAAGAAGACATTCCTGCATATACAGCTTTTAATGCACTCGTTGAAGAAGCGCATAATTCTTTAAAATAACACGTGCTCGCTTATAGAGCCGTGTTTTTTCTTGTGCTTTTTTGTTGAAAATGGTAGTGTGATTATACACATATTTAATTATTTATTAGAGGTGGCTACGATGAATAAAGGACAAAGACATATACGAATTCGGGATATTATTGCGAATCATGAAATTGAAACACAAGATGATTTAGTCGATTTCCTAAAAGATGCAGGCTATAATGTGACACAAGCTACGGTATCAAGAGATATTAAAGAACTACATTTGGTGAAAGTACCATTACAGGACGGTCGCTATAAGTATAGCTTACCCGCTGATCAACGATTTAACCCAGTGCAAAAATTACATCGCGCATTAGCGGATGCCTTTATAAGCATTGATGGAGCATCGCATTTTTTAGTCATGAAAGCTCTTCCAGGTAATGCGAATGCGATTGCATCCTTACTAGACCATTTAGATTGGCCAGAAATTTTAGGTACAATTTCTGGAGACGATACCATTTTAATTATTTGTCGAAATGAAAATGAGCGGGAAAATACTAAAAATCGCTTACTAGACATGCTTTAAAAAATGGGGAAATGGATTCAGAGGTGACAATTTGTGTTAAGAGAGCTTAGTATTCGAAACTTTGCTATCATTGAGGATTTGACTGTGAGTTTTTCAGAAGGTTTGACTGTACTAACGGGGGAAACTGGTGCTGGTAAATCTATTATCATTGATGCTGTTCATTTACTTGCTGGTGGACGGGGAAATACTGAATTTATTCGTCATGGGGCAAGAAAGGCTGAATTAGGTGGCTTATTTCAAATTTCGAATTCCACGCATCCTGTGCTGAAAAAATTAGAAGAAGCAGGCATTGAGATTGAAGAAGAGACAGTTATTTTACGTCGTGATTTAAATGATTCTGGGAAAAGTATTTGCCGTGTAAATGGTAAACTTGTGCCATTATCAGTACTGAGAGAAATTGGTGGGAGTCTCATTGATATTCATGGCCAACATGAAAACCAAGAGCTGATGGATGAAAAACAGCATATCAATTTACTCGACCAGTTTGCAGAAGAGCAGCTGCTACCTATTCAAAAAACATACAGCGAACAATATGAAGAATATCGATTGCTGAAAAAGGACTTAGCCTCGATTTCCATCGATGAACAATTAATGGCACAACGCATTGATTTGTATCAATTCCAAATAAAAGAGCTAGAAGAAGCCAATTTAAGGCTAGGTGAGGAAGATGAACTTCATGATGAACGCCGTCGTCTCATGAATTATAATAAAATTTTTGAACGTTCTAGTGCTGCCTATGAGGCCATTCAGGGAGAATCAAAAGGTCTTGATTGGATTGGGAATGCAATGGGTGCTTTGGATGATGCAGCAACAGTTGACGAGCAATTTAAAGAAGCTTCTGAGGCAGTGACATCGGCTTTTTATGCGCTACAAGATGCGGCTTATCAGGTCAAAAATGTATTAGATGAATTGGAGTTTGATCCAGCGCGTTTAAATGAGGTAGAACAACGATTAGCACTATTCCAAAATTTAAAACGCAAATATGGTTCGACTGTGGAGGACATTTTAGCGTATTTTGAAAAAATAAAAATAGAGTTAAATGAACTGCTAAATCGCGATGAAATTTTGCAGGTGAAAGAACAAAGAGTGCTTGAAATGGAATCGGTTCTTAATGAGCTTGCTACAGAACTTTCAATTGTGCGTAAAGCTGCTGCCCAACAGTTAAGTGAAGCCATTATGGCAGAGTTACGGGAATTACATATGGAAAAAGCTAAATTTATTGTCAATTTTGAAGAATTACCATATTTCGATGCAAATGGAAAAGATCAAATTATTTTTTATATTTCTACCAATGTTGGAGAACCGCCAAAGTCCTTACCGAAAATTGCCTCGGGAGGAGAATTATCACGAATGATGCTGGCGCTGAAAACTATTTTCTCTTCTTCTAATGGTATCACATCCATCATTTTTGATGAAGTGGACACAGGAGTTAGTGGAAGAGTGGCACAAGCCATTGCAGAAAAAATTGCTGCGGTATCCATTAATTCTCAAGTGCTATGTATTTCACATTTACCTCAAGTAGCTGCGATGGCTGATCATCATTACTTCATTAAGAAAGAAGTCGAGCATGATCGAACATTTACGTCTTTATCAGAAATTGATCAAAAGGCACGAATTGAAGAAGTCAGCCGTATGATGTCTGGAACAGAAATTACGGCTTTAACACTACAGCATGCAACGGAGTTATTAACAATGGCAGAAGAGCGTAAAAAACAAATGCGTTAACCATATACCAGAAACAGTTAAACCTGTTTCTGGTTTTTTTCTTTTTGCACAAATATTTACCGCTTATAAGAACGCCACAACAACACATAGTAAAAAGACAAAAATGAAAAGGAGGTGTCGTATGAATCGTCGTTGGCGTCAATTAGTCATTTTGCCTATGCTCATCTTTTTGTTAGTGATGCCTATACAAGCTTTAGCCGCCAAAAAGCTTATACCGATGGGTGAAGCCATTGGAATCCAACTTCAATTATCACATGTGTTCGTAGCGCATGATGTACTGTTAGCTTCCAATCAGTGGATGAAAGGTGGCGCAGTGATTGAAAAAATTAATGATATACCTGTAAAATCGCTGGCAGACGCCAAACAAGCTATGGCTAAAGAAGGCCAACAGAAATGGACGATCAATAATGACGGAAAACAAGTTACACTCGAATTACAAAATCAAGAAGCAGAGCATATCATATCCTTCTTAAAAGATGAAACAGATGGAGTAGGAACACTGACTTATATTGATCCAGAGACAAAAAACTATGGTGCACTAGGTCATCAAATTGTTGATTCAACCCTACAAGAGGCCCCTGTATTTAGAGCTGGCTCCATTTTTTTAGCTTCAATTCAACAAATCCGTAAAAGTACGCCTGGCCAACCAGGTTACAAAATTTCCTCCATTGAAAAACATCAGGAACGACTGGGTAGTATAGATAAAAATACTGTTTATGGAATTTTTGGCCGTTGGGAAGAAGGCTATCCACAAAGATTACCCAAAGCGATTGAAATTATGCATGAAAAAGATATAAAAACGGGGAAAGCGGAAATATATACAGCCATTGAAGGCCGAAAAGTCGAAACTTTTTCCATTGAAATAACAAAAGTTGAAAATGAACGACTTGAATTTATAGTTTCTGACGAAAAGCTCATTGAAAAAACTGGTGGAATTTTGCAAGGGATGAGTGGCAGTCCTATCATTCAAGACGGTCGATTTGTCGGTGCTGTAACACATATGTTTGTGGAGGAGCCGAAAAAGGGAGCAGCTCTAACAGTAGCTGAAATGCTAAGAAAGTCTTCTTAAAAAGTGGGATGGCATTTGGTAAAAATCCGCATTTTCCGCAGGCAGAACAGGTGCCCGCTGGAAACTTGCGGGTTTTTATCTTTATGTTAAAAACACTTTGAATTCAACAAGTATTTCTAATAATAACCGAAAGGAGTCATGATATTTAAAAAAACTGTAGTTTTATCTTATTTTTTATCTAAAATAGGTAATAAGAGTGTTTCGACAGTTTGCCAATATTTAGCACAACTTGTCGATATTAAAAGAAAGTATCGGACTACATACTCATTTTTGGAAATGAAAAAGGTTTTTAAACAAAAATGTCGAAAATTCCACAGTGTGCCAAAAACGGCATTTAGGGGTTAGGTTAACGCTTTGGAGTGTTCAAAGCAAGTCCAGAAGGAGGAATTGAAATGACAAAGGTAAAAGTAGCGATTGCAGATGATAATCGTGAGTTATTAAAAACAATGGAGCAATATTTCCAGGGGCATGCCGAAATAGAAATTATTGCTACGGCTTCAAACGGGAAAGTTTGTCTACAAATGCTTGAGGAATTTACACCTGATGTTTTACTTCTAGATATAATCATGCCTCATCTTGACGGTTTAGCTGTTTTAGAATCGATGTATCAAAATGAGAAAATGTCATCAGTCCAAGTAATTATGTTAACTGCTTTTGGCCAAGAAGATGTCATGAAGCAGGCTGTAGATCTAGGGGCATCTTATTTCATGCTAAAGCCATTTGAATTTGATCAATTAGTGCAGAAGATTTTACATTGTGCTGGACAGAAGGCGACACTTCCTAAAAAGACAAGCGTTTTACAACCTACCGTCCCTCAAAAATTAAATCAGCATCAATTAGACAGCACGATTACAGCTATCATTAAAGAAATCGGTGTACCTGCACATATTAAAGGGTATTCCTATTTGCGTGAAGCCATTCAAATGGTATTTGAGGATATTGAATTATTAGGATCTGTGACAAAGATTTTATATCCAGAAATCGCGAAAAAATTCAATACGACACCATCACGCGTTGAACGCGCAATTCGTCATGCTATCGAAGTTGCATGGAATCGTGGTAATTATGAATCCATTTCGTCGATGTTTGGCTACACGGTGCATCACTTGAAATCCAAGCCGACAAATAGTGAATTCATTGCTATGATTGCAGACAAAATCCGCATCGACATGATGGCTAGCTAAACTTAAAATTTTTAGCAATAAACGATAGAAAAACTGATATAGCAATTATACCTCGAGTTTTTATAACGCCATTTTTAGACAGTGTGACCACTGTTTAGAAAGGCGTATTTTTTTGATGGGTATCTATTATCTTATGAGCGATGATACTGATAAAATCGAGTACTGCATGGTAATAAAATTAGAAGCAGGTGATCAAAATGAAAAGTGTCAACTTTCAATTAGATGGAATGGACTCATTAGAAATTACACAACTAGAGGAACATTTATTTGAAGTCCGACTCGTATTAGACGGTAAAATAAGTATGCAATATATGAGTAAGGAGGAATTGGGACAGCTTGGTGCGACCTTTCAAATTGGAAATATAAAGAGCTATCTTGAATAAAGAGCCTTAATATCCGATAATTTTATAGTTCTAAAGAACCTTTATTATTTAATTTTTATGACGATCCTATCCTATAATATATAGAGTAGGAATACTGTTTGTTCAAATTATCCTAATAGAATAACCTTCTATTTAAGGGTAATTTTATTAAGAAACTTAAATGATAAACATTTTTTTAGTATTATACACCTATTTATATTTATTGGAAATAAAAAATAGTTGGATGTTTTAATGATTAAGTAGTACTATTTTCTTTCTCGTTAGTGACAATGGTCTCTAAACAAATGTAAGTGGATTGTATATACTTACATATAGAGGGAAGGAGGAGGTAGCTTGATTCTAGTTCGAAATGAAAACTTCGAAATTTCTGAAGAGAATGGCAAGGTATTTATGCTTACTTTTAGTGCCGGATTTCCATTAAAAGAATTTGATAGCATACTACGTAGTCATCCGCGACTTAAATTATCTAATTTTTCAATTTTAAAAAATGTGCTGTCAACTCAAAACACAAGTCCAGTAGAAATTGGACGCTGGCTTCCAAATATAGAAGCTGAAATTGCCCGTGATAAAATGTCAGCCTCTATTTTTATCTATGAAACAAACGAATATATGGCAAATCATAAAGAAAAGCTAACACAGCAAGTACAAGAAACACTTGCGGAAAATGAAATAGTGCATGGAATATTAGATTTTGATATTTCGAAGGCTGAACCAGGAAAAGCATTTTTAATTGCACAGGGGCAACCACCTATAGCAGGCACGGATGCACAAATTACATACTTACCTAAACCGGAGCGAAAACCGGTTATTCGTGATGATGGAAAAGCGGATTACTTTGATATGAATTTTATCTCAGAAATTTCAGAAGGCTCATGGCTAGGTGAAAAGATTCCTGCTACATTAGGTAAACCAGGGAAAAATGTGCTAGGTGAGGTAGTGGCTGCCGCACCAGGACGAGATTTTCCTATTCGATATGATACAAAATCAGCATATGAAGTGGAAGAGGACGGGAAAATTGTGATCCGCTCGAAAATTGCTGGTGTTCTAGATGATGTGAAAGGTATGATTGGTGTAAACAGACACCTACCTATTAACGGTGATGTGGGTGTTGAAACAGGAAATCTAGAATTTAATGGTTCTCTTAGTATTAAAGGAACAGTAACAAATGGCTATACGGTTATTGCAACTGGCGATATTTCTATTGATGGTGCTGAAGGTGTAAGCGGTGCCAAACTAATTAAATCCATTGAAGGCGATGTTTATATTCGCGGTGGCATTTTTGGTCTAGGCTCAACAGTTGTGGAAGCGGGTGGCAATATTTTTGTCAAACATGTTAACGAAGCAAATTTATTTGCGGCGGATAGTATCCATATAGGCTTCTATGCATTAGGTTCACAACTTTCCGCTCATTCTATTTTCGTGGACGAACGAAAAGGTAAAATTATTGGAGGACGTGCCGTAGCTAAAAATACGATTGTCACTGCCATATCAGGTAACCGATTGGAACGTCGAACGGATTTGATTATTGAAAGTGTCAATAAACAAGAGAATAATTCGATGATGCAGGAAAAAGCTGTTCAGCTTAAAGAGTTACAATCAGAAATTGCAGCCCATGAGTCCAAAATGAAAAGCTTATTACCATTCCTCAATCAAATGTCTAAAGAACAAACCGCGTCTTTTGAAGAGACCAAGCAGGCTTTAACAAAATTAAAGGCAGAAGCTGTTACATTAGATCGTGAAATTAAACTGATAATGGACGAAATGCGTCATATTGGAAAAGAAGAGATTATTGTCACAAAGGAAGCGCATCCAGGAACATATATTCAAATTGGTAAAAAATCATCTTTATTAAGCAAAATGACCAATGGGAAATTTCTGCTAGAGTTTGGTGAGTTAAATGTCTAATTCGTCCTATATTCCAGTGTTTGCACATCGAGGGGCTTCGGCCTATGCGCTTGAAAATACCTTTAAAGCTTTCGAAAAGGCATTGGAGTTGGGGGCTGATGGCATTGAGTTAGACATTCAATTTTCAAAAGAGGGATGTCCAATTGTGTACCATGATCCACAATTGTCAAGATTAGTAGGTATCAATAAACTGGTGAGTGATTGTACGATGGAAGAGTTATTGCGTTTTAAACTCGGAAAGCCTTGGAGGCGTCTTTTTTCATCGGCTAAAATGCCAGCATTTGATGCAGTTTTAGCATGGGCTAAAACAAATAAGCTCCCTTTAAATATTGAATTAAAATCAACCATTCTAGACAATCAAAATGGGCTAAAAGATTTTCTTCAAGGGCTCTCATTACCAACAGGAAGCCACTTCTCATCATTCCATTATGAATTACTGGAAATAGTGAAAAAACATAGGCCCGAATTTGAAACTGCTCTTATAGCCACGAAAAAATTAAAATGGGATTTGTTAGCTGATTACAAAGCGGCTGATACTGTTCATATGCATAAACGGTACTACAAGCCAAGATATTTAGAGGCATGCGTTACAAGCGGCAAAGCCTGTCGTTTTTATGCCATTGATGGTAATGAACCGTTCTTAACGAATCCGCACCATGCTGTGTTAGGTTGGATTACGGATTATCCTGATAAAGTCATCACTACACAGCAGCGAGTATAAAAATAGCTATCCATTAAGTCCATGTGACTTATTTGGATAGCTATTTTTATTTTTTTTGGAAGCGAGGTGCTACTTTTCCATTTTTGCGGTCACGATGTAGTAAAAATCCTGCGAAAAAGCCGAAGCCTATCACAAAGAAAATAACACCCACTACAAATTGTAGCCATAAAAATGGGAAAGGCGAAAGAAGCTTTCCAAATAATGTATCACGCATAAATTTAATGCCGCCTGCAGCCATAAGACCAGGAATAAGCATTACAATAAATGCAGCTAAACGGGCCATGTATACCCCTCCTTATTCCTATGATTAATTGTACCTGTGGATGGGGGAATGTCAAGAAAGGGGAGGAATCAATATAATATTTATTCCTCAAAGCTAGGCAGGGCATAAAGTGGTTTTTGTTACTGAATGTTTAGAAAATTCTTACTTAAATAAGAATGTGTAATAATAGTTGCGAAATTGTGAATTTGTCAGTATTGTAAAAATAAGTGGAGCAATATTATCCATTACTAAACAATTTTTTTCTTCCTGTATAAGGGTCTAAACACCTACTGTAAAATGGGGCTCAGTTTTTTGCTGAGAAGAGGACAATAAGGGAAAGAATTGTTAGATAAAACTTGATTGGGACGGGCATTTGGGGATGCACTTTCCAAAGCAAAGGGGCGAGTTTCATGGAAATCTTCAAGTATATGGAAAAGTATGATTATGAACAATTGGTATTTTGCCAAGATGAAGCATCAGGGTTAAAAGCGGTTATCGCTATCCATGACACAACACTTGGACCAGCATTAGGCGGTGCACGTATGTGGACATATGCTTCAGAGGAAAATGCAGTGGAAGACGCATTGCGTTTAGCACGAGGCATGACTTACAAAAATGCGGCAGCTGGTTTAAACCTTGGCGGTGGAAAAACGGTCATTATCGGTGACCCATTTAAAGATAAAAACGAAGAAATGTTCCGTGCATTAGGTCGTTTCATCCAAGGCTTAAATGGCCGTTATATTACTGCAGAAGACGTAGGTACAACGGTAACAGATATGGATTTAATCCATGAGGAAACAGATTATGTAACAGGAATTTCACCTGCATTCGGTTCATCAGGGAACCCATCTCCAGTAACGGCGTATGGTGTTTATCGCGGTATGAAAGCGGCTGCAAAAGAAGCATTCGGTTCAGAATCATTAGAGGGATTAAAAATTTCTGTACAAGGTCTAGGAAATGTAGCTTACAAGCTTTGTGAGTATTTACATAATGAAGGGGCAAAACTTGTTGTAACAGATATCAATCAGGCAGCAATTGATCGAGTTGTAAATGACTTTGACGCAATTGCAGTAGCTCCAGATGAAATCTACGCGCAAGAAGTTGATATTTTCTCACCTTGTGCTTTAGGTGCAATATTAAATGATGAAACAATTCCACAACTAAAAGCAAAAGTAATTGCTGGATCTGCTAATAACCAGTTAAAAGATTCACGTCATGGTGATTACCTACATGAATTAGGGATTGTCTATGCACCAGACTATGTGATTAATGCTGGTGGCGTTATTAACGTTGCGGATGAATTATATGGCTATAATCGTGAACGTGCTCTGAAACGCGTTGACGGTATTTATGATAGTATTGAAAAGATCTTTGCTATTTCAAAACGAGATGGCATTCCAACATATGTGGCAGCGAATCGTTTAGCTGAAGAACGCATTGCGCGTGTGGCGAAATCTCGCAGCCAATTCTTAAAAAATGAAAAAAATATTTTACACGGTCGCTAATATACAAGGTTTGAAAATTTGGAGAAGTCGCATTGTCGACTTCTTCTAATTTTACCAACAAATAAGAGCATCGTTGTAGTAAAGCTAAAGTTCTTCTTAAGCAAGAATAGACCGTAAGCTAATTGATAGGGTGCTTGTTTAATAGATAGAATACTTTAGCACTTTTCTCAAAAGGGGGAATAAACATGGCTCAAAATTATGATGTTGTCATTTTAGGTGGAGGTACAGGCGGTTACGTTGCGGCCATCCGAGCTGCACAACTAGGCTTGAAAACAGCTATTGTAGAGCGGGAGCGTTTAGGCGGAACATGCTTGCATAAAGGTTGTATTCCAAGTAAAGCCTTACTTCGAAGTGCAGAAGTATATCGAATGGCTAATAAAACAGCTAGTGAATATGGTGTCGATATTGAAGGTGTAACACTGCAATTTGACAAAGTTCAAGCTAGGAAACAAGCAATCGTTGAGCAATTAAGCCAAGGTGTGAATACACTGATGAAAAAAGGTAAAATAGATGTTTATCATGGTACAGGACGAATTTTAGGTCCCTCTATTTTCTCACCAATGCCAGGAACGATCTCGGTTGAAATGTCTAATGGGGAAGAAAATGAAATGCTTGTACCGACGAATGTTGTCATTGCAACTGGCTCAAAGCCGCGAGGTATGGCTGGATTAACAGTTGATGGTCAATATGTGATGAATTCAGATCATGCGTTGGAGCTTGATCATTTACCGAAATCATTGTTAATCGTTGGCGGTGGTGTCATTGGTATTGAGTGGGCATCTATGCTTTGCGATTTTGGCGTAAATGTAACAGTGGTAGAATACGGACCAACTATCTTACCTGCAGAAGATGCAGATATCGTAAAAGAAGTAACAAAGCAGCTTGAAAAGCGTGGAGTTCGCATTGTGACAAATGCCCGTTTAGAGGCAGATACATTCAAAATAGAAAATGATAACGTTTTCATTTCTGCCAAAGTGAATGATCAGGAAGAAATCTTTGACGCTGATAAACTTTTACTTTGTGTAGGACGTGAAGCCAACACGCAAGATATTGGTTTGGAAAATACAGAAATCGAAGTGGAAAATGGCTTCATTAAAGTGAATGATTCTTATCAAACGAAGGAATCACATATGTATGCCATTGGAGATGTGATTGGTGGCTTACAGTTAGCACATGTTGCTTCTCATGAAGGACTGTCAGCGATCGAGCATATTGCGACAGGTAAAACCGAGCATTTAAATGATCTGAACGTACCAAAATGCGTTTATTCATATCCGGAAGTTGCTAGCATCGGTTTAACAGAGGTTGCTGCCAAAGAGCGAGGCCTTTCATTAAAGATTGGTAAATTCCCGTTCAAGGCAATTGGTAAGGCATTGGTAAATGGAGAAGCAGAAGGTTTTGTAAAAATTATTGCTGATGAAGAAACAGATGATATTTTGGGTATTCATATGGTAGGGCCGCACGTGACAGATTTAATTGGAGAAGCATCTTTAGCTAAATTATTGGATGCAACGCCATGGGAAATTAGTCAGGCAATCCATCCACATCCTTCATTAAATGAGGTATTAGTGGAATCAGCTTTAGCAGTTGATGGTCGTGCTATCCATTTTTAAATTTTTCTGAATTTCATAACTAACGTATCCAAATGTGGGGATATAGGATAAGATAGTTATTTCTCTATAATACGAAAGGGGTGTTCGTATGCAAGATGTTCAAATCAAACATGAAGATTTAGGTTTGTCAAATGAAGATGTACTTGCTATGTTCGAAACAATGTTAATGGCCAGAAGATTAGATGAGCGTATGTGGTTATTAAACCGTTCTGGTAAAATTCCGTTTGTTATTTCTTGTCAAGGTCAGGAGGCAGCACAAGTTGGGGCAGCCTTTGCACTAAATAAAGATAAAGATTATATTGCACCATATTATCGTGATATGGGTGTTGTTTTACACTTTGGTATGACACCAAGAGAGCTGATGTTATCTGCATTTGCAAAAGCGGAAGATCCAAACTCTGGTGGACGTCAAATGCCAGGGCATTTTGGTCAAAAGAAAAATCGTATTTTAACAGGATCTTCGCCTGTAACAACGCAGGTGCCGCACGCAGTTGGCGTAGCACTTGCAGGACGTCTACAAAAAGAGGATTTTGTTTCTTTCGTGACACTTGGTGAAGGTTCTTCTAACCAAGGAGATTTCCATGAAGGGGCAAACTTCGCAGGTGTTCATAAATTGCCAGTTATTATCATGGTAGAAAACAATCAATATGCGATCTCTGTACCCGTTGAACGCCAGTTAGGCTGCGCGAAGGTTTCTGATCGTGGAATTGGCTACGGTATGCCAGGTGTCACGGTTGATGGGAAATGCCCATTACAAGTTTACAAAGTGGTAAAAGAAGCAGCGGACCGTGCACGTAATGGAGAAGGCCCAAGCTTAATCGAAACAGTCACATATCGTTTAACAGCCCACTCTTCGGATGATGATGATCGTCAATATCGTACGGCTGAAGATATAGCAGAAGGTAAGGCAAAAGATCCGATTGTGTTATTCGAAAAGTATTTAACAGATGCTGGCGTCATGACTGAAAAAGTACGTACAGAAATTGAAGAACGTGTGATGGCAGAAGTGAATGAAGCGACTGATTATGCAGAAGCGGCTCCATATGCACAACCAGAGGATGCCATGAAATATGTTTATGCACCAGTGGACGGAGGTGACATGTAATGGCAGTTATGTCTTATATTGATGCGATTACATTAGCAATGAAAGAAGAAATGGAACGTGATGAGCGAGTTTTCATTTTAGGAGAAGATGTTGGCCGTAAGGGCGGTGTATTCAAAGCGACTAATGGTCTGTACGATCAATTCGGTGAGTACCGTGTACTAGATACGCCACTTGCAGAAAGTGCTATTGCAGGAGTTGGTATTGGGGCAGCGATGTATGGTATGCGTCCGATCGCAGAAATGCAATTTGCTGATTTCATTATGCCAGCTGTCAACCAAATCGTCTCTGAGGCAGCTAAAATCCGTTACCGTTCTAATAATGATTGGACTTGTCCAATGGTAATCCGTGCACCTTTTGGTGGAGGAATTCATGGGGCACTTTATCATTCTCAATCCGTTGAAGCCCTTTTTGCGGGTACACCTGGTTTAAAAATAGTTATACCATCAACTCCGTATGATGCTAAAGGATTGCTGAAAGCAGCTATTCGTGATGAAGATCCAGTATTGTTCTTTGAACATAAACGTGCTTATCGATTAATTAAGGGTGAGGTACCGCTAGACGATTACACGTTACCAATCGGCAAGGCTGATGTGAAGCGTGAAGGGGATGATGTGACGGTCATTACCTATGGTTTAGCTGTACACTTTGCGCTACAAGCGGCAGAGCGTCTAGCTGCAGATGGTATTTCTGCGCATATACTTGACCTACGCACAGTTTATCCACTTGATAAGGAAGCAATAATTGAGGCAGCAAGTAAGACAGGAAAAGTATTACTTGTTACGGAGGATAATAAAGAAGGTAGTATCATGAGTGAAGTTGCCGCAATTATAGCGGAGCATTGTTTATTTGAGCTTGATGCACCAATTCAACGTCTAGCAGGACCTGATGTGCCAGCAATGCCATATGCACCAACTATGGAGAAATACTTTATGATTAATCCTGATAAAGTTGAACGTGCGATGAGAGAGCTTGCGGCATTTTAACATACCAAGCAAGGCTGATTGAAAAAATGAAAGCCTCAGACGGAAGAACAGATTTTGGCTTAGCCGTTTGAAAGTCAAAATCTGTCTATTTGCCTATCTTCGTTTATTAATTTAGCGCTGCATCAGGTACAATGTCGCCTAGGCTTAATTGATGGGAGGAATAAATGATGGCGGTTCAAAATATTACTATGCCACAGCTCGGCGAAAGTGTAACAGAAGGTACAATTGAAAAATGGCTTGTGAAGCCTGGTGATACAGTAAAAAAATATGATTCTTTAGCAGAAGTTGTGACAGATAAAGTAAATGCGGAAATTCCATCGTCGTTTGAAGGGGTTATTACGGAGCTAATTGCACAAGAAGGTCAAACATTACCAGTTGGTGCAGTCGTATGCTCGATTGAAATTGCAGGGGATAGTGAATTACCACCTCCACCTCCTGAGAAAAAATCTGCTGTAAGCACAGCGATTTTAAATGCAGGTGTTCAAAAGAAACAAGAGGCATCACAATCAGTTTCTACTCCTCCTTTAGCCGCTCCAAAAGAAGCGCGTAAGGACAAAGTGCGTTACTCACCTGCTGTCCTACGACTTGCACAGGAGCATGATATTGCACTCGAGCAAGTTACGGGAACGGGCGAGGGTGGTCGCATTACAAGAAAAGACTTGTTACAACTAATTGAAACGGGCGATATCCCAACTGCAACTAGTGCGGCACCTACGCCAGCAACGAGTCAAGCACCATTTGAACAGCCAGCTCCTGCACAAGCTCAGCATGCAGAAAAACCTGCCGCACCGGTACAACCTATTCAGCCGGGAGATATTGAAATTCCAGTGACGAAGGTCCGTCGTGCCATTGCTAATAATATGGTAAGAAGTGTTCATGAGGCTCCACATGCTTGGATGATGATGGAAGTAGACGTGACAGATTTAGTTGCTTATCGAGATAGCCTAAAAGGTGAATTTAAGCAAAAAGAAGGCTTTAACCTTACATATTTTGCCTTCTTTGTAAAAGCAGTGGCTCAAGCCTTGAAAGAATTCCCAATGATGAATTCGATGTGGGCTGAGGATAAAATTATTCAAAAGCATGACATCAATATTTCGATTGCAGTAGCGACGGATGATGCATTATTCGTGCCTGTTATAAAACACGCGGATGAAAAATCCATTAAAGGAATTGCTAGAGAAATTCATGAGCTTGCTAACAAGGTTAGAACTGGAAAATTAGCCATGGATGATATTAAAGGTGGTACATTTACCGTAAATAATACGGGAGCATTTGGCTCTATTCAATCAATGGGTATCATTAATTATCCACAAGCTGCTATCCTTCAAGTGGAAAGTATTGTCAAAAAACCAGTCGTTTTACCTGGTGGAATGTTTGCCGCTCGTGATATTGTGAATTTATGTTTATCATTAGATCATCGTGTGTTGGATGGACTAGTATGTGGTAAATTCCTAAATAGAGTAAAAGAAATACTCGAAAATACAAATAAATCTTCGACGTCAGTCTACTGATGACTTGTCGGAAACCTGCTGTATAAGGGTTTCCGATTTTTTTTATGCTTTCCGAGTCGCAATTTGTCATGTAGAATAACAAATAGAAACTACTAAGGGGGGAAGCTGATTAAGCGTCCGCATGTCAAACAACATGAAAAATATTGAATTTGAAAAGCCGGCCTATTCAGACTGGCAAGATGCAGCAATCAAAGCTTTAAAGGGGAAACCATTTGAGTCTCTATTCACGAAAACAAATGAGGGTGTTACACTACAGCCCATGTACACACAAGAAAGTTTAGTAGCTAAGCTTGGTGATGAGCTTGATCGACAAGTTGCCACAATTCGTTCCCTACAAAATAGTCAAGCATTTCAAGTAGCTCAGCAAATTCATGCTGATACGAGTGAAGCGTTTTTTGCACAGCTTGATGACAGTTTAGCTCGAGGTAATGAAGTTATTACCATTGATAGTCGTGTTAATTTTGACTGGACAGAAGATGTATTGGTCAAATTAGCATCATATTTCTCAGAATATTCATTTAAAATTACTATTAAAGATACAAAAGACCCATTATTAACAGTGTTTGACAAAATTGCTTTGGATCAACGAGAAGCTGTGAAAGGTTTCATCGTTTCGAACGAACCAATCTCTTTATATGCTTTTCCGAGCGTGCGCTCAGTCGGCGCTAACACAGTCCTTTATCACAATGAAGGTGCCAACGCCGTTCAAGAATTGGCCTATGGACTTGCATTAGCAGCAAAATTTGTAGAACAGGAAGAAAGCTTTGAAGCATTTTCAAAGAAATTTTTTGTATCCTTTGCTGTTGATACGCAATTCTTTACAGAAATTGCAAAACTCCGTGCTTTTAAAGTACTTTGGAAAGCGTTCTCATCTGCCTATGATGTTACAGAAAGTGTAAAAATTCCAACTGTTGCTGAAACATCTTTAAGAAGCTTCTCTAAATTGGATGTTTATGTGAATTTATTACGATCTTCTAATGAAGCGCTTTCTGGGTTAATCGGTGGTGCTGATCTCTTTACGGTTCATCCACATGATGCGTTAACAAAGCCTACAGAACAATCAATACGTATTGCTCGTAACGTGTCATTAATTTTAAAAGAAGAAACAAATGTCTTAAAAGTAATAGACCCTGCAGGTGGCTCTTACTTTATCGAGTCGTTAACGGCAGACTTTGTCAAAGATGCATGGGCGTTATTCTTAGAAATAGAGGCAGCTGGCGGCATTGATGAATACACTGCATCTGGCAAGCTCGCTGAAGAAGTAGAGAAATCGTATCAATCTCGTATTCATGCTGCACAAACACGTAAGCAATCATTGATTGGAGCGAATATTTATGCCAACCCAGCTGATGCACTTGAATGTGAGACGAATCCGTTATTTGCTAGCATTAAACGAAGTGCTATTCCATTTGAAAAGCTGCGTGCAGAAATGACGGCAGCTGATGTGAAAACGGGTATTTTAGCATTAGGTACATTAAAAAGCTCCAAGCCAAGAGCAGATTTTATTGCTGGTTTCTTAAATACGGTAGGTCTTGTTCCTGAAAAAAGTGAACCGGCGGCAACTGTTGAAGAGGCAATAGCTTGGCTAAAGGCAACAGAGGCTAAATATGTTGTCATTGCAGGTAATGATGAGGATACAAAGGAATTTGTCCATGCCATTTTAGCAGACAAACCAGCAGGTGTACTTGTGGATGTGGCTGGGAAATTTAAAGACGAAGAAGAAGCTTGGTTAGCAAATGGCTTAAACGGCTTTATTTTCGCAGGACAGAACATCATTGAAAAATTACAGTCAGTGTTCGCGAGCATAAAGGAGGTCCAACGATGAGTAAGCCAAATTTTAATGCAATTGAAATAGAAAAAGTTTTATCAGCTAATGCACCTCAAGCGTCTGATGATAAGTTTATGACAAATGAAGGTATTGAAATTAAAGATATTTATACAAAAGAAGATATCAAGGATGCTAAACATTTAAATGATGTAGCTGGTATTGCACCTAATACACGCGGACCATACCCTACCATGTATGTGGCTCGTCCTTGGACTGTTCGTCAATATGCTGGTTTCTCAACAGCCGAAGAATCCAATGCCTTTTACAAGCGAAATCTGGCAATGGGACAAAAGGGTTTATCTGTAGCGTTTGACCTAGCAACTCACCGAGGCTATGACTCTGATCATCCACGTGTTACAGGGGATGTAGGAAAAGCAGGCGTAGCGATTGACTCTGTTGAGGATATGAAAATTCTTTTCGATCAAATCCCGTTAGATCAAATGTCCGTTTCTATGACAATGAATGGTGCCGTACTACCAGTTCTTGCTTTCTATATTGTAGCAGCAGAGGAACAAGGCGTAACACCAGAAAAATTAGCAGGGACGATTCAAAATGATATTTTAAAGGAATATATGGTGCGTAATACATACATTTACCCACCAGCTATGTCGATGAAAATCATTGCAGATATTTTTGAATATACAGCAAAGTATATGCCGAAATTTAACTCAATTTCGATTTCTGGTTACCATATTCAAGAAGCGGGAGCAACAAATGATATTGAGCTTGCCTATACGTTAGCAGATGGTTTGGAGTATGTGCGTACAGGACTAAAAGCAGGCATTGATATCGATGCATTTGCACCACGTCTATCGTTCTTCTGGGCCATTGGCATGAACTATTATATGGAAGTGGCTAAAATGCGCGCAGCACGTCGTATTTGGGCACAGATGATGTCAACGTTTAATCCGAAAAATCCGAAAACATTAGCTTTGCGTACCCACTCGCAAACATCTGGGTGGTCATTAACAGAGCAAGATCCGTTTAATAATGTAGCACGTACGTTAATCGAAGCAAATGCGTCATCAATGGGACATACACAATCACTGCATACGAATGCACTAGATGAAGCCATTGCACTTCCAACGGATTTCTCTGCACGTATCGCACGTAATACGCAGTTATTTTTGCAAGAGGAAACAGCAATGACGAAAGTAATTGATCCATGGGGTGGTTCGTACTACGTGGAGAAATTAACAGAAGAAATTACTAAATCGGCATGGGCATTAATTGAAGAGATTGAAGCGCTTGGCGGTATGGCGAAAGCAATTGAAACAGGCCTTCCTAAAATGAAAGTTGAAGAGGCAGCTGCTAAACGTCAAGCGAAAATTGACTCCAAGACAGAGACGATTGTTGGTGTAAATAAATATCGTCTGACGAAAGAAGAGCCAATTGACATTCTAGATATTGATAATACCCTAGTGCGACAAAAACAAATAGAGCGTTTAGAAGCGATGAAAGCCGCACGTGATGAGGCTGAGGTTCAAAAACATTTAGCTCGTTTAACGAAAGCGGCGCAAGATGGCGAAGAAAATTTACTAGCTATAGCAGTTGATGCGGCTCGTGCACGTGCCTCTTTAGGAGAAATTTCGGATGCAATTGAAGCCGTTTCCGGACGACATAAAGCTGTCATTCGTTCTATTTCAGGTGTCTACTCTGCCAACTTCTCTGATGAGGAGCAAATTTCAGAAGTGAAGCAAATGACAGAAGAATTCCTTGAAAACGAAGGCCGTCGTCCACGTATTTTAGTAGCTAAAATGGGACAAGATGGGCATGACCGTGGAGCTAAGGTTGTCGCAACAGGCTATGCTGATTTAGGCTTTGACGTAGATATTTCTCCATTATTTATGACACCTGCTGAGGCAGCACAAATGGCTGTTGAAAATGATGTTCATGTCATCGGTGTCTCTTCGTTAGCAGCGGGTCATAAAACATTAGTGCCTGAATTGATTGCGGAGTTAGAAAAATTAGGACGTGAGGATATTATCATCATTGTGGGTGGTGTTATACCTGCTCAAGACTATGATTTCCTTTATAATGCTGGGGCAGTAGCTATCTTTGGACCAGGTACCGTGATTCCTGTATCCGCACAGAAAATCATTGAGGAAATCTACAAACGTTTAGGCTATGAGGAAGTGTCTGAATAATGGACAACAACAAAGGAATGGAAGAAAGTGCGCTATTTGTGATGGACGGAGTCGAGGCGACTCACGACGGTATGCACTATGGTACACCTAAAAAATTCCGAAAGAAAAAAGCCGACATTGTTAATATTAGAGAGCTTGCACAACAAGTACGTGCAGGCTCTCGCACACATTTGTCAAAAGCCATTACCCTCATTGAAAGCTCGAATGCTACACATAAAATCCAAGCGCAGGAGCTTTTACAGGAGCTTTTACCGCATACAGAAAAGAGTATTCGAATCGGGATTACGGGTGTTCCAGGAGCGGGGAAGAGCTCTTTCATTGAGGCTTTCGGAACAATGCTTTGTGACATGGGAAAACGAGTAGCAGTCCTTGCGATTGACCCAAGCTCTTCTTTATCAGGGGGGAGTATTTTAGGAGATAAAACGCGCATGGAGGAGCTCGTCAAGAAGCCTACTGCTTTTGTACGCCCTTCACCATCCGCTGGTACCCTTGGGGGTGTTCATAAAAAGACACGTGAAACGATGTTAGTTTGTGAAGCAGCAGGCTATGATGTCATTCTCATTGAAACAGTGGGTGTGGGACAAAGTGAAACCTATGTCCGAGGCATGGTGGATTTCTTCTTGCTTTTAGTTTTAACTGGAGCAGGAGATGAATTGCAGGGCATGAAAAAGGGCATTATGGAGTTAGCAGACGCCATTGTTGTGCATAAGGCGGATGGTGATAATGTGCGGCTTGCCAAGAAAACTGTCGCAGAGTATAAACAGATTCTGCATTTTTTACAGCCTGCTACACCAGGCTGGATGTCAACTGCAATGCCAGTTAGTTCATTGGAAAAACGGGGTCTCGATAAGGTTTGGGGAACCATAGAAGAATTTAAACAAATTGTTGAATCAAACAGTTATTGGGCTACTCGACGTCAAAAACAAACAAAAGAGTGGTTCCAATCCATGATTACTGATCATTTAATAGATATGTTCTATGAGAATCCACAACGTAAAGCACAGGTACAGCTTCTGGAACGTCAAATTTTAAGTGGCCAACTAACGGTTACACAAGGTGTAGATCGTTTATTTAACGAGGAACAGGAAGATCAGTAAACTAGTTTCTTTATAAGCTTAGAAAATTCAACTGACATGTATGAGCAAGTGGGTGCACAAATTCGTTGCAAACTGCTATGATAAGAGATGTATGTGCGTCAAATACCTACTATAAAAAGCTGAATTGACGCGATTTGAAAGGAGCTATCGCTATATGAATATGGATTACGATTTATTTATGCAGGAAATTTTAAAAACAGCTCGTGCTGAAATTGAAACGGCTGGCTACGAACAGCTAAAAACACCAGAGGCTGTTGAGGAGGCGTTTGCTCGTCCAGGTACAACATTAGTTATGGTGAACTCAGTGTGTGGTTGTGCGGGTGGTATTGCTCGTCCAGCAGCAGCACAATGTGTACATTACGATAAACGCCCAGATCACTTAGTAACAGTATTTGCAGGACAAGATAAAGAAGCGACTGCAGCGGCTCGTTACCTTTTTGGGGAAGATCACCTACCATCATCACCATCATTTATTCTATTAAAAGATGGACAAGTTGTCGCTGAAGTGGGGCGCTATGAAATTGAAGGGCATGACCCGATGTCAGTTGTGACAAACTTACAAGCAAACTTTGAAGAATATTGTGACGAGCTGTAAGTCAATTTTTGCATAAGAGCAATCCTTTATAACTTAAGTAGAAAAGCCTCATAGAAAGTTTATCTATGCAGGCTTCCTACTTAATTATCATGTATAGATAGTTCAGCATTACCATTAAAATTTTTGTAATATTGGCTAAATAATTAGCGATATTCACTGAAGAGTACTAAAAGATAGGAGGCAGTCGGCCTGAAGAAGTTTTCAATCGGCTATCGAACTTTAAAAACAGCAATTGGTGCAGCACTTGCGATTGCCATTGCTCAATATTTTAATTTAGCCTCGTATGCCTCTGCTGGTATTCTAACGATATTATGTGTACAGCCAACGAAGAAAAAATCCATTCATGCAGCCTATACACGATTAGTTGCTAGTATAGTGGCCATGTTTTTTGCCTTTGTAAGCTTTGAGCTTTTTTCCTACCAGCCACTAACACTAGCAGGTATGCTATTGCTTTTTATCCCAACGATTGTGTCCTTAAGAGTTGCAGACGGATTTATTTCTAGTGTCGTAATTATTATGCATATTTACGCCGCTAAAAGTTTTTCGATGGAGCTTGTTTATAATGAATTGGCGTTAATGGCAATCGGCTATGGAACCGGTATAGCCATCAATATGTATATGCCAGATATTCAAAAGGAATTAAATTACTACAGAGTTAAAATTGAGGAACTATATAGCAAAATATTTTTAGAAATTGCTAGCTATTTACGACAAGGGGATACGTTATGGGATGGGCATGAGATCATTGAAGCTATTCGAACATTAAATGATGCAAAGTCCTTGGCATTTAAAGATGTTGAAAACCATTTTACGAGACGTAAAAATGATTACTATATGTATTTCGATATGCGAGAAAAACAGCTAGAAATTATCGAAAGGGTATTACCGAAAATTACAACTTTACCTGTTATAGTACAAGAGGCTGAAATTGTGGCAGATTTTCTACAAGACCTCGGGGGACATATTCATTCTGGAAATACAGCGAGTCATTATCGGGAAAAGCTAGAGCAGGTGAAACATGATTTCTCTCAGCTACCATTGCCGCAAAATCATGAGCAATTTATCGCTCAAGCCGCACTCTATCAGTTTATTGAGGAAATGGACAGGTATTTAGAAATAAAGCAGTCATTTAAAGGTTTAAAGGTAAAAAAAGAGCGCCCACAGTAGTGTGGACGCTATGGCCTTGCCTTAAACTAGCATTGATAAGCCGAATGCTAGAGATGAGATTAGCATGATTGCGACCATAGTATAAACAACGATTTTTTGAAACTTTTTATTACTCATATGCTCGTTCGCTCCTTCTTTTCTTATAAATAGTTTATCAAATCTGAAAAATTTCTCAAGTAGTAGAGTTTTGACAAAAAAGTCTGTAAAATAGAGTATGTACCATAACAGAAGGAGATGTCACCATGGAGAAAGTAGATCATATTGGGATTGCGGTGCGCGATCTTGATGAACGCATTACATATTATACAGAAACTTTAGGTTTAAAGTTGTTGAAAGTGGAAGAAGTAGATTCACAACAAGTTCGTGTTGCCTTTATCGACGCAGGCAACGTGAAATTGGAGCTATTAGAACCAATGAGTGAAAAAAGTGCCATTCATGGATTTATTGAAAAACGTGGAGAAGGTATTCACCATATTGCTTTTGGTGTGACAGGAATTCGTGAGCGTATGGTGGAGCTTCGTGAAAAAGGTGTACGTCTTTTATCGGAAGAGCCAGGACCTGGTGCTGGAGGTGCAGAGGTTGCGTTCATGCATCCTAAATCTTCGTTCGGGGTGTTATATGAATTATGTGATAAAAGTGGAAAAGGGGATAAGTGATTAATATGGATATGTTCGACAAAATCAATGACTTGTATGATCGTAAGACGGTAATTGAACTTGGTGGTGGCTATGAGCGCATCGAAAAACAGCATGAAAAAGGGAAATTAACAGCTCGTGAACGTATTGATTTGTTACTAGATGAAGGCACATTTTTTGAAATCAATCCATTTATTACTCACCGTACAGTAGACTTCGGAATGGAAAAAATGGAAGGCCCTGGTGATGGTGTTGTAACTGGTTTCGGTAAAATTAACGGACGTCCAGTATACTTATTCTCTCAAGACTTTACAGTGTTTGGTGGCGCACTAGGTGAAATGCATGCGAAAAAAATGGCAACAGTTATGGACCTCGCTGCGAAAAATGGCACACCATTTATCGGTATTAACGATTCAGGTGGCGCACGTATCCAAGAGGGTGTTCTTTCATTAGATGGCTATGGTCATATTTTCTACCGAAATGCGATTTACTCGGGCGTTATTCCGCAAATCTCCGTAATAATGGGGCCATGTGCTGGAGGAGCTGTCTATTCTCCTGCAATCACAGACTTTATCTTAATGGTAGATAAAACATCTCAAATGTTTATAACAGGACCTAAAGTGATCGAAACTGTAACAGGTGAAAAAATCTCTGCTGAAGATTTAGGTGGTTCGAAAGTAAATAATGCAGTAAGTGGTAATGCTCATTTCCGTGCACCATCTGAAGAAGAGGCAATTCAAGAAATTAAAAAACTATTAAGCTATCTACCACAAAATAATAAAGAAAAAGCACCTCGTCAAGATCGACCAGAGGGGGATGACTACCGTCCAGAAATCGTAGATACTGTACCGATTGAAACAACACGTCCTTATGATGTACGTAAAGTCGTTGAACAAGTAGTGGATGAAGGTTCATTCATGGAAGTTCATGCAGAATTTGCGAAAAACGTTGTAGTTGGCTTTGCACGTATTGCTGGTGAGTCAGTTGGTCTTGTTTGTAACCAACCAAAAGTACTTGCTGGAGGATTAGATATAGACTCTTCCGATAAAGCAGCTCGTTTTATCCGTACTTGTGATGCTTACAATATTCCAATCATTACATTTGAAGATGTATCTGGTTTCTTCCCAGGTGTTAAACAAGAACATGGTGGCATCATTCGTCATGGCGCGAAAATTCTTTATGCTTATTCCGAAGCAACTGTACCAAAAATTACAGTGATTTTACGTAAAGCTTATGGAGGCGCTTACGTTGCCCTAAACTCTAAATCAATCGGTGCAGACCTTGTATTTGCTTGGCCAAACGCTGAGATTGCAGTTATGGGAGCTGCCGGAGCTGCAAACATCATTTTTGCCCGTGAAATTGCAAAATCAGATGATCCAGAAGCAACACGTGCGGCAAAAATTGAAGAATATAAAGAGAAATTCGCCAATCCATACGTTGCTGCATCTCGTGGTATGGTGGACGATGTTATTGATCCAAGAGATACACGCATTAAACTGATTCAAGGACTTGATATGCTATCTAATAAACAGGAAACGCGTCCTGAGAAAAAACATGGTAATATTCCATTATAAAAAGTCCAAGCCTAGTAGCTTGAACTGAACCCCGAATAGTGGACACTTTAAAAAGTGACCCTATTCGGGGTTTTTTGTTCATTTCACAAAAAAATCTCGTTATACTAAATATACGAAATTAAGAACGGGAGAAATTAGCATGAGTAA
>NZ_PYWL01000038.1 GCF_003049525.1 Lysinibacillus fusiformis
TTTGCTTCGTTTTGCAATGACATAATCCATCGCATCAAATGCGGCATTGGATATTTGTTGATATTCATCAAAAAGTGCATCACTTTCGTCTTTTGGACGCCCGTTCCAGCTAATAAACTCAATATCGCTTACAAGAATACGGAATTGGTCAGAACTGACCAATTCAGAAGTGAGAATCTGATTTTCTTCGATTAATTGATTTAATAGGGTTGTTTTACCCGTATTACTAGGTCCTACAAGCAAGATAATTCCGGCATGTGGTAAATGGATTGTTGTCATCTTCCCTCCTCCCTTCTGAAAATGGCCATTTGTGTTGGATGTCCGTATGCCGGATGCTCCTCCCCAATCCCTTGAATGCTGATTTGATAAGGAGAATTCAAGGTCCACTCTTTTACTTTTTGAACAAATTCAGCTCTTGTCCATTCAAAACGGTGATCATCATGACGCATATTTTCTTCCATTTCATAGAGCACATTGTATTCCTGGTTGGGCGTAGTCACTATAAGCGTCTTTGGACGGTAATCATTCAGTATCGTATCA
>NZ_PYWL01000039.1 GCF_003049525.1 Lysinibacillus fusiformis
GGTGGAGCCTAGCGGGATCGAACCGCTGACCTCCTGCGTGCAAGGCAGGCGCTCTCCCAGCTGAGCTAAGGCCCCAAGAGGTATATATGGTGGGCCTAAATGGACTCGAACCATCGACCTCACGCTTATCAGGCGTGCGCTCTAACCAGCTGAGCTATAGGCCCTCTTGGAAGTTTTATATTATTAATAAACCTTCAAAACTGAACGCAAAACGTAATCTTACAAACCCAAGGTTTGTATTCCGAAAATATCCTTAGAAAGGAGGTGATCCAGCCGCACCTTCCGATACGGCTACCTTGTTACGACTTCACCCCAA
>NZ_PYWL01000040.1 GCF_003049525.1 Lysinibacillus fusiformis
GGTTATACCAATGCCAGCAATCTGTTTTGCTTGAATACCCGATTCTGATAAACAAGATGCGATAACAGATAGTATCGAACTCCAAATTTCATCCGGATTATGTTCCACCCATCCTGGCTTCGGAAAATATTGAGTAAACTCCGCTTGTGATTGATACACAACCTCCCCTTTTTTGTTAAAAAGGATGGCTCTTGAACTAGTCGTTCCTTGATCTAGCGCTAAAATAAATGTTTCCATTCTTTAAAACCTTCCTTTGTTTCATCATGTATTAATAAGATAAGCGCAAGCGCCTTAGTCAGCCCCGACAGGAGCCTTAGCTGGACAATTCTTAAATTCAAATTTTCTTTCTTTACTTCCACCTAATAGGCTTTCCAAAGGTTTTGTCTTGAAGTAGTAACAGCCGTCGCACCAGCTGTTAAAGCTTGAAGCACGTCTTGTTCGCTTTTTATGAATCCCCCTGCCAAGATTGGTATCCCTGTTTTTTCATGTACTTCTTGTATAATAG
>NZ_PYWL01000041.1 GCF_003049525.1 Lysinibacillus fusiformis
GCTTTAATCAGATGCGGTAAGGAAAGCTCTAGGAGACGGTCAACATCAATTTTTTTCATATATTGATTGTTCATCCAAGTAAGCTTTTGTTTATCGAACAGGGCTGGAGATTTCGACAGGCGATTTGCATCAAAAATTTCGATAAATTCCTCTTTAGAGTAAATCTCTTCTTCCCCTGTTGGAGACCATCCCAATAAAGTGATAAAATTAAATAACGCTTCAGGTAGGTAACCTAATTCTTCGTACTGTTCAATAAACTGAATAATTGATTCATCACGTTTGCTTAACTTCTTTCTGCTTTCGTTCACGATTAATGTCATATGTCCGAAAATCGGCGGCGCCCAGTCTAGTGCTTCATACACCATCAATTGCTTAGGAGTATTAGAAATATGGTCATCACCACGAAGAACATGAGTAATTTTCATTAGATAATCATCCACTGTAACAGCAAAGTTATAAGTAGGTGTCCCATCCTT
>NZ_PYWL01000042.1 GCF_003049525.1 Lysinibacillus fusiformis
GAGGATGCCAATCTTGATGTAGCGGTCGCCCAAACCGTTGCTTCAAAATTCCGAAATGCTGGGCAAACCTGTATTTGTGTAAACCGGGTACTCGTCCATGAAAACATCGTCGATGAGTTTTCTGCCAAGCTTGCAGCGGCAGTAGCCAAATTGAAAGTTGGCAATGGTCTTGAAAAGGACACACAAGTAGGTCCTGTCATTAATAGCAAAGGCTTCGATAAAATTGTGACTCAAATAAATGACGCCATCGACAAGGGGGCAGAACTACTTTATGGGAATCAGTTTGATGCCAATAAAGAAAAGGGATATTTCTTTGTCCATCCAACGGTTCTTAAAAATGTAAAGGAAGATATGATGATTATGCAGGAGGAAACCTTTGGTCCAGTGGTGCCGATTACCTCTTTTAAGAATCTTGAAGAAGCAGTGGCAATCGCAAATGGTACACCATATGGTTTGGCCGCTTAC
>NZ_PYWL01000043.1 GCF_003049525.1 Lysinibacillus fusiformis
GAGACTCGGTGAAATTATAGTACCTGTGAAGATGCAGGTTACCCGCGACAGGACGGAAAGACCCCGTGGAGCGTTACTGCAGCCTGATATTGAATTTTGGTACAGCTTGTACAGGATAGGTAGGAGCCTGAGAAGCCGGAGCGCTAGCTTCGGTGGAGGCGTCGGTGGGATACTACCCTGGTTGTATTGAAATTCTAACCCGCACCCCTTATCGGGGTGGGAGACAGTGTCAGGTGGGCAGTTTGACTGGGGCGGTCGCCTCCTAAAGAGTAACGGAGGCGCCCAAAGGTTCCCTCAGAATGGTTGGAAATCATTCGTAGAGTGTAAAGGCACAAGGGAGCTTGACTGCGAGACCTACAAGTCGAGCAGGGACGAAAGTCGGGCTTAGTGATCCGGTGGTTCCGCATGGAAGGGCCATCGCTCAACGGATAAAAGCTACCCCG
>NZ_PYWL01000044.1 GCF_003049525.1 Lysinibacillus fusiformis
ATTTGTCGTTAAGAAAAATTCAAATATCACCGAGCAGGATTTAGATGAGTATATTTTAAACGGAGATAGTTTAGCTCGATACAAGCGTCCACGGAAGTATATTTTCTGTGAAGCACTGCCGCGAAATGCAAGTGGAAAAATTCAAAAATTCGTCCTGCGTAAACAGCTAGAAGAATTGTTTACACAAGGATGATAAAGAAAGGCTGCCGAGCATGTATCGGCAGCTTTTTTTATAGGCAGGCATCTTAGGGGAAGTTTTGCCCGTTCTCGGCTGAAAAAGCGGGTGTACGGTAAAAACTAGGGAATCGTTCTTCCCGCGGAAGCAGGATAAGTGGAGTCAAGGTAAAAACTGAGTTATAGTTTTGCCCGTACACGTGTGAAAAGTGGAGTACGGTAAAAACTTGAGACTAGTTTTTACCGTGGAAGCAGGAATCTCGAAGG
>NZ_PYWL01000045.1 GCF_003049525.1 Lysinibacillus fusiformis
AGCTAGTACCTTCCCTTGTTCGTATAAAGGTGCAACTAGTCCATAAACAATTTCACGGTGCTCGGCACATTCTCCAACCGCATAAACATGCGAAGCACTTGTTTGCATATAGTCAGTCACAACGATGCCACGGTTTACATAAATACCGCTATTTCTTGCCACTTCAATATTAGATTTGATTCCGATGGCCATGACGACAAGGTCTGCTTCAACTTCTGTGCCATCTTTAAAACGAAGTCCTTTAACCCGCTCGTCGCCAAGGACTTCAACCGTTTCTTTTTCCATTAGGAAGTTCATGCCTTGTGTTTCAAGCTCGGCTTTTAACATCGAGGAAGCAATTGGGTCTAACTGACGTTCCATTAAGTGCGGCATCAGGTGAACGACATCGACCTTCATCCCTAGGTTCAGCAGCCCTCTTGCAGCTTCAAGTCCAAGAA
>NZ_PYWL01000046.1 GCF_003049525.1 Lysinibacillus fusiformis
CTGGGTTCTGTCCTGGATTTTGACCCGGGTTCTGTCCTGGCTCTTCTCCTGGCTCTTCTCCTGGTTCTTCTCCTGGTTCTTCACCAGGTTCTTCGCCTGGTACCGAACTTACATCTACAATTCGACCTTCAATTTCAGTTGGAATTCCTGCACTTCCAATGCTTACTAAATGTTCACGGAAGTTCTCCCAATCAGAAAGACCTAGATCAGTTACACGACCTTCTGCATATGCTTTCGCGAAGACATCATAGCCGTCTCCACCTTTAGCTGTAAAAGCGTTTGTTGCAATAGTATATGTTACACCATCTTGAACTGCTACGTACTTGCCATTTGCATCTAAATAAGATACAGAAACAATACGCGCTCCAGCTGGTTTCGAAGGATCATATACTACTTTTCCGCCTGCCATATGCAAGAAACCGCCATTTTCAACAGGA
>NZ_PYWL01000004.1 GCF_003049525.1 Lysinibacillus fusiformis
TCCCTTTTAGGGAACCATAAAAGCATAATAATATAAATAAAATAACTGTAATAAAATATGGATAATCAGAGTTAAAACTTTCTTCTGCCCAAATAATTGTAAATTTGAGTGAGACGAACGTTGATGACATTAAATAAACTATATATATATAAATGATGAATACGTACAGTGTTTTATTATTTTGGACAGTTTTTAATTCAAGGAGTGAACTATTATTTAATGAAGAAGTTATTCTAGAAATAAATAATGCTAAAAGGAATATGGGGATTAAACTGAGCAAGGCACTTATCCAAGCTTCACGTTCCACCACTGTAAAAATTGAGGGAATTAAAACAAAGTGTGCTAAAAAACTAACTGATAAGAATAACAAACAATATACATGGATTGGCTGTAAAACTTTGTTCATTTTTTCTTAAACCTCCTCCTTAACAATACTTCCCATGTTTGATGTCATTTAGTCTAAGTAGGCTTGTTTTAGTTTATTAATATTGACTCACACAAACGTCGTTCGTTTGTACATGTTAACTATGGTATGTCAACACTAAACTGGACAAAAATTTTAAGGTTTGTTGCTTGAATTCCACTGGAGTTAAATAGCCTAGTGTTCCGTGAATTCGAATGTTATTGAACCAATGAACATAATCATCAAGTTCAAGAGCGAGCTGTTCAAGAGTAGAGAAATGTGCTCCGTTAGCGAATTCGGTTTTAAATACCTTAAACATCGCCTCAGCCACGGCGTTATCATAAGGGCATCCCTTCATGCTCAGGGATCGCTGGATTCCGAATGTTTCTAGGGCTTTTGAAATGAGCTTATTATCAAACTCTTTTCCTCGGTCTGTATGAAACATGTTAATTGAAGAGATGTGGTATTATCAGTGGACGAAATCATTTAACCCTCTAACAGATGAGTTACGAAGAACTAAGATTAATGAAAGCCAAGAAATTAAGTCGATATTGCCATTAATCATTTTTTATAGTTCAAAGCAGAGCAATTAAAATAGGAAATGAATTTATTACATCTGAACTATTATTAAAGTAGGGAAAGAAGACTCAAAATTAATCCAACCTATGTTAAAAGCTTTAAGAGATGGTATAGAATCTAAAATTGCCAAAAACGAAGATTTATCTGGATTTCATCAACAAAGGCAAAGGAAAATAAATGTTGGGAAAGAATGATAAGAAACCCGCATACGAAGGTTTATTAGAGAATAGATTTATTAAATTGTATTTGATGAACTAATCAATTAGATGAATAAAGAAATCTATTTAGATCAGAAGCTTAGCTAACTATTATTCATGTAAAATAAAAGGACTAATATATATAAGACAGGGATTAAAAAAGGAGTAATTGTCATTACTGCAATTATTAAAGAAAATCCTCCAGCTTAATATCAATTCAATACCAAAATTTTCACATTTTCGAGTTGCTTTACACGTAGGGGAAATCGTCTTGAAATGGAAGGCAAAGAAAAATTCTTCATACCCTTTGCCCCTGAACCGACAGAAGGCAACCGATTAAAAGTTTCAATAGACCCAAATTCTTTATCACCCAAGTTTTCACTTGTGAAACATTTCAATCTCAATTTTGTCTTAATATTCTGTGTATTTAGTTCCTGTAAAGTTTCTAAAAAATTTTGAAAGTGAAGTATGAATCGGCTACACTAAGATGGACATTACAATTAAACTACTAACCTAGTGTAACCGATTCATACTTTAACTCATTATAATAGAGGCTTTGCATATACGAATTTTAAACATTGTTGCATATTTTATTTTTTTTATGTCCCATTATTAGTGCAACTTGTATTAAAATACAGTTCTCGTCGCGTAAACGCTGATTTTCATTACGTAAATTGATGAGTTCTTTCATCCTCATTTATGGAAGAATCTGATTTATTATAGTTATTAATCCATCTCTATAGAGTAAGGGTTTTAAGTGATATTCAAGGCAGATATCTTCAAGCGACCTTCCGTTATTATATTGTGAGACCATTTTAATTTTAAATGTAAAGGTAAAAGATTGATGTTGGTGTGGCAATACAACACGCTCCTTTAAAGGTTAAGTGTGATTATATGTGTATATATTTTTTTGAGGAGAAATAAAAATATTATAATAATGATATAATCATTATTTAATGTTCTTTCTATCACAGTATTCTATCCAGAATTCTTCTCTTTTAATGCCCAGGGAACGAGGGTCAAAAATTGGATCTTTACCGCATTTTTTTGATTTTCATATTCTTTTCATCCTAAAATTGGAGGCTTCATTGTTAATAGAATACCTATAACATTTATCCATACCATTAAACCTAAACCAACATCACCCATAGCCCAAGCAAGGTCAGATGTTCGAACTGTACCGTAGAAGGTTGCAGCCAAAATAGCAATTTTCGCTAACCATATGTATAAATTTTAGAGAGCGACCTGAAAATAAATAAGCTAAATTTGTTTCAATATAGTAATAAGACAGTTAAAGCAAAAAAGAATAAGGCAATTGCAAAAAAAGGGGCACCAAAACCAGGAAGTGAACTTTCAACTGCATATTGTGTATATGTTGCACCTTCTTTAATACTTCTTGCAAATTTAGCTTGTTCATCCCAAGATAGGCCATTTTGGCTAAATCACCAACATAAATAAATGCATTATTACCTTCTGTGACGTATTTATCTTCGACGTTATACATACCTATAAATAAAATCATAAAAGCAGTTGCGGAACAGATTAATAGTGTATCAATATACACAGATGCAGCTTGTACTATACCATGTTTTACAGGGTGTGAAACTTCTGCTGCTGCTGGGTGTGCACCTGTTCCTTGACCAGCCTCGTTGGAATAGATTCCACGCTTACCCCCCAAGCGATAGCAGATCCGATAATACCTTCCAAAATTTATTTGTATATAGTATATAGAGTTAAATAATACCCAAATTCCTTTATCTCTGCCTCTGAGCAGACAGAAGGCAACCATTTAAAAGCTTCAATGATTCCGACTTCTTTAAATTTTTCCCCCCATGCTTTCACTTGTGAAACTTTCGAATCTTTCCATTGGCGTAATTTCTGCATCCATTTCCTTGACTCTAACTAAAAGAATCGAACAACTTGTAGTTATAATCATTCGAATACGGTTATCTACTGCGACTGTAGTTTTTTGATTATCTACTTAAAGGATATAGTATCAAACCCTAAAAAATGGTTTTGTTTTAAAATTGTGTATTTTTTAAATAAAAATTAACTTTTTGTGAGGGGTTTTTAGTTGATTTATCTCTTTTTTATCATGTTTTCTAGATAAATATCTGTAAGTATATTTTTAAATAAAACAAAATAAACATTAAAGGTGTGGTTTTCTTGTTGATTTGCTAAATATTGTGTCAATTAATATTATTAGGATTATACCTCTGAAAATAAAGGATGCTTCCTCTATTTTCAAGACCATAGAAAGGAAGGTAGTTTTCTAATCTAATAAGGAAAAAATATAAAATAGAAATGAGGGAATATTTTATGAAGAAATTAACACTAGCAACTTTAGCAACTTTTATGATTGTGGGATTGATATTTGGAGCAGTACCTGCAGAGGTTAAAGCCTCTGAACATGGTAAGAATAATGTTTATCAAGATCTGGATGAGCGAGTAAAAAGAATGCTAATAAGTGCGGCGGCCCCTGGTACGGAATATAGGTACCATAATATTATTCATGCTGAATTAAATGGTGGTGATGTAGAAGGTACTTTGATTGAAAACTCTGAAACTCTGACGGTGTCCAGAAATACGTTAGAAAATAATTTTGACCATGAGATAGAATTGCCAACTAGTGGTTACGAACACGAATTTACGGAAACAACTAGTACAACGAACTCAACAGGTTGGACATTTGGCTATAATTATAATGTAGAAATTTCTATTCCTATGGTAAGTGGTGGTCACAGTTTTAGTGTTGATTATAATATGTCAACTGCTAACACTGTAGAAAAATCAGAAACAAGAAGATTTTCAGTTCCTTCAGTATTAATTCCTGTGCCAGCTGGGAGAAAATATTTAGTTGAGTATAGATTTGAAAAACAAACTGTTTCAGGAAGAAATAGAATAAATGCAGATTTATTTGGAGATGCTGTATATTATTTTAATAATCAACCAATGTCTCCACAACTTTTATATTCAGCTCTTAGATTTGCCACTGATACACAGGGTTTTGAACAGGTAATTAGAGATTCTGCAGTGGGGAATGATAGATTTGGCATCAGAGGTACAGGTGTAGGACAATTTAGAACTGAATTTGGCACTTCACTATATATTAGAACAACTGACATTACAAATTCTCAAGAACCAGTTATAATAGAAACAATAACTATTCCTGTGAAAATTGAAACTATTTCTGAAAAGACTAAAGTAGTAGAATAATAGAAAATTACAAATAAAGATGATGCCTTATGCCTGTATATCTCAAGACAAGAGGCTGGGACATAATTTGCTGATATTCTAAAAAAGAGAAATCGTACTTGCATCGATTTCTCTTTTTTTCTTAATTCTATTTTCTCTACCTTAGCTTCTCTGATAATGCACGTGTATTTCCGTTTGTGGCCTGAAGTAAAGATCGATACAAAAATTTGTATTTTGATGGGGATGCCCTATTCTATAAACGCATAGATGGCGGATAACTCCAATGGCCGAAAGTAAAACATGTTAAAGATAGTTTGAGTGTTAAAGCATACAAAATAACATGCACAGATGGATTTGTTACAATAATTTTTTTGGCTGAGACTTTTGATCATAGGTTATCTTTATAAAAGAACGAATGAAGAAATATATACTTGTCGCTGTTTATTATGGTATGGTGTATTTTCTAAAAAGGATTTAGAAGAAGTACGATAAGCTGCATTGTATGTATTGGATACGGTAAAGCGATTCAAAAAGATTTGGCACTCGATGTTAGTCACTAGGGAATGGCTTTTTTTACGTTCAATTTAGTTATTCTGACGATACGGTAAAGTTAGAAATTTGTAAAAGCATACTCTATGTATTAAATAGAGCTTTGATGCGTGAAAAATTCAAGTAGTGAAACCTTGACTAACTGCATTTTTTTACTTATCTGCTATACTGTATATTAGCGCACCAAAAACCCCCAACGAGATTTCAGGGTATCTTTTTCAATTCTTCAACATCATCTTGCAATTTTTCAATCAATCCAACCAGTTTCTCTTATTATATTGAGATGCAGCTACTAATTGAAAATCTCCTAAATAAAGAGCTACAAGCTACCAGCAGCCGTCGATCATTCTCAACACTTTGAAAAATGATAACTCAAATTAAATTTAGATTGAAAGCAATTTTTAAGCATATATGCTGTATATATTTTGTAAACACAATCTGTTGAGAAGAGAATTTGTTAAACTGAATGAAAAAGAGTAAAGGAGTAACGGATGCTACTCCTTTTTGTGGATTATAATCTAGGAAAATATAAGTTTATTCCCATTACTAGATTGCCAAAGCAATAAAGTCTTGTTCTTCTGACGACCGTATTTAGATATAGTTGTAATGACTGTAAGCTTCCAATAATTCTTATTGACCATTATAGTTCTTTTTTCAGGAAATAATTCTTTTTTTCATTTTAATTTATCCCATTCAATTGAATAATACTATCTATTAAACCGGAGCCTGGAAAATCAGCAGCGATAATCCCTACATGATTAATCCCACTTTTTTGTATGAATTCAGTTCCCATTGTATTCATTCCACCGTAAAATACTTGGCCATTCAAACCACGAGGGAAATCCGTCCATTCATTTGTTGCAATTTTTTGAATCAGCTTTTGATTGCTATTTGTATTTCGACTTTCTTTCCCACTTGCAACAAACCAAGGATAGAAATTAGTCAATAATGCTAATCCGCCTCCTGTCCCACTAAAATGGTTCAAATAGATTTTTCCACTTTCCGAGTTATTATTTGCCTGTAGAAGATGAGCTTTCACTGAATTCCATTTATCATATATTCCGTTTGGTCCGATACCGACTTCAAACTTATCTTGAATATACAAAGAATCATAATTAATACCAAAGGTTTGAGAGGCTGTGAAATTTTGTAATATTACAATTTTACCTCGGACATCTTCTAGTTTGGGATTATTTCTTTCTGAAGATGCAACAGAATTCGGGTCCCAAAAATAAGGAGAATTACGCTCTTTATAATTTTTAAATATTTGTTCGAATGATTGTGAGCCGGTTTCGGGATCAGTGTCTTCTTTTAAACGCATTAAAATTGTTTCTTTCGGATGATCTTTTAAAAATTGTATGATCTCTTGTAATACATCCTCAAACATTGCTTTTTGATAAACAATTCCATGATGCATTGCGAATGAATCCTTAACACGTTTCACTCGCATGTCTACATAACGAATACCCGAATTTAATTGCTGTGAAAGGTTCATTGTTTGATTCCTAGTCAGATCTTCATCAAAAACACTAATTCCATGTAAAGCCATAGAACCATGAGTTCCTGGAATAGATAGTTCGCTTATTTTTTTTGAACCCTCTATTTCAGACATCCATGTTGAATTATGATATCCTATATTTGATTCATACGAATAACCAGGGTGACTATCCGCAAATACAGTAGAAGTTGTACATAAATTTGCCAATATTAAACAAGTAAGAATACTAAAGTTTAAGACGCTCCTCATGCTATCTCTCCTTTTTTAAACTAAATAATCTCATATAATAAACGTGTAATTATACATATTTTCACCAAAATGATGAGAAAATCAGTTTAATTTATTTTTTTACAAACAAAACAGGAGTCTTAAACAAGACTCCTATTTGCAACATACAATGGTAAAGTAGTTTACGAATTTTTTACGGATTCGTGAACATGTTAAAAATGTGATGCATTCGTTTCATAATTTATTTCAGTTACATTCCTAGTAAGGCCTATTCCTCGTTAAAGGTTAAACTAACGATAGTAGCAATAGATTGTGCTGCATGTTCCCAACTACCATCTATCACTCTCCCAATTTGTTGACCAAGTGTGTTTAAATCATTGGGATTAACAGGAATCCCATTATATGCAGCAATAATAGATAAAAGTGGTGCTGCAAACGGTGTAAAGCCACCTCTATCAATATAAAATTTAGGCGTATCAGTTACTTTTCCGTCTTTTACTGTAAATTCATAGTAAAATTGATCATCTGGACGAAGAGTTAAATGATGAGAGATTTGACCCTTAACATATTGTTTTCCGCCGCCTAAATTTACTACCTCAATTGGTTTTACATTGAATTCATGTTCAAAAACTTTAATTTTTTTCACTTCAGGACCATATAAAGCAGCATTCACAGCTATTTCCAAATTACTCTGTGAGAACGGTTGAATTCCCATTTGTGATTCTTGTTGTTGGATTGGAGCATTTGTTTCTGCAGCGGAAGCCAATGTAGTAGGCAATGCACTTGAAGCTAATGTGGCTACCATTGCTGCTGTTACTAACAGTCTTTGTTTCTTCTTCATAATTTTAATCCCCTTTTTCTATTATGTTATATACCATTTAAAATGCGCGCCATTTAAATAAATGATATATAGATATGATAACCTTCTTCACAAATTCCCTCAATTTTCATATTAAGTAACTTATATTCACTTTTATAATTAAATTTATCAATCAAAAATTTCTCTTATTTACTTTAAATGGTATATAACCCAAAGAAAAACACTATATTTACAATTGGAAAAATAGTGTAAAGTGAGAAAATTGACACAAATTTGACAAGGAAATTTGCTGCTGTTAATGAGCAAGTAGAAGATATATTATTACAATCATCAGAGTGTGCCTAAGAATCACCTAATTGTAAAGTATAAAAAAAGTCGTAATAAAACATGTTATAGACAATAAAAATGATTGATCCTAAAGAATCTGAAAAAGACTAGAAACTTGATGTTTGTTTTGCTCATGCCTACTCTTCTTGCAACGCAGAAGTGAAGAAAATAGAAATGGGTTATTACGAGAGTTCTTCCAAAAGCAAACAAGTTTTGATGAAGTATCATCAGAAGAATACTATATCAACAACGACCAAGGAAATGTCTTAGTAGCAATTTTTTTAAGTAGGTTTATTATCTTTTATTCCAATAAATAAACCGATGGGCATTCTACATTCAAAAACCTCACATTAACGAATTACCTGCATTTGAGTGACCTACTTCGTGCTGTGTTGCCGCTGTCGCTTTGCTTTAGCGCAGATAAAACTGAACAGACAAAACCATTATGCACACCTAAGCACAATGCCGATTCCGGAAATAGTTATCCCAAGGCGTAATTGATGTAGGGGGACAGATGTAGTGAGAAAGAAAACAATAATAATTGTTTTAGCTTTTTTATGTATTTGCTTTAGTATGGTTATTTTTCTTCCTCTTCAGAAGGTATTCGCATTTACAGAAACGCGTATAAATGATCCGGTAGTGCAATACCTACCACTGTCAACTGAGGATACATTTGAAATTAGATACACTCACTCCATCTATAAAACGGATGTACTCGAACATTATAAATGTGTAGGCGGAACTAATATTCAAATGTTAGGGATGGAGTATGAAAGTTTAGCAATCGGCATGCCAAGCTATGCAGAAAAAAATCAAACATTAACAAAAAGAAGTGGGAAATATTATTTGCAGTTTGACAATGAAGTCATTGAGAATTTTACAATCTATATAGGCAATTTAGATTTAGACCTTGTATTTGATTATGACAATTATGAATACGATTTGAAAAAAGACTTACAAAAGGGGAATCTTATTTATTTGAGGTGAAGCGTTTATCGCTTTATGGACAATGGAAAGGGGTAAGGATGAAATGACAACTCAGCATAAATCAAACGACGAAGTAAAAAAAGAAGAATTCGAACAAATATCATTTGAAGAGCAACAAGCAATACTAGAGAAATATGATATTGAATCCAATGTCCGAACGATATCAGGCGTAATGAAGCATGTCATTTTCTTTGGACTACTAGCATTATTATTGTTTCAGCTTTACACAGCAATTTTTGGCCAACTTCCAGCGCAAATTCAGCGTACCGTACACTTAGGTTTTGGTTTGACTCTAATTTTCTTACTCTTCCCTGTTCGAAAAAAAAGCAGCGAAGAATAAAATAGCATGGTTCGATTATATATTAGCGGTATTATCCATTGTAGTAGGTTCATATTGGACAATGAATTATACAGAGCTTGTTAATAGCAATGGTACCATTACGCAAACAGATTTTATTGTAGGTCTCATAGCTGTCTTGTTGGTACTTGAAGCAGCCGTGCAGTAGGTTTACCGATTACCATCATTGCTATATGTTTCTTGATTTATGCATATTTCGGACCGTATTTTCCCGATTTTATGGCGCATAGAGGGCAAGATTTTGAAAGTATTGTTAATCTCATGTATTTTACAACAGATGGTATTTTTGGAACACCCATTAGTGTTTCTGCCACATTTATTTTTGTGTTTTTACTTTTTGGAGCATTCCTTGTCAAGACAGGTGTTGGTCAATACTCTAATGATTTAGCTGTATCTCTTGCGGGCAAATTAATTGGTGGTCCTGCAAAAGTAGCGGTATTTTCTAGTGCGCTTCAATGCACGATTTCAGGAAGCTCTGTAGCGAATGTTGTAACATCTGGATCATATACGATTCCTATGATGAAAAAGCTAGGATACCGTAAAGAATTTGCGGGTGCAGTTGAGGCGGCGGCATCTACAGGTGGGTAACTGATGCCTCCGATTATGGGTGCGGCAGCATTTTTAATGGTTGAGTTTATCGGCCGCGGAATTACGTATTGGGATATTGCGAAGGCGGCAGCGATACCTGCACTGCTTTATTTTACAGGCATTTGGGTTATGACTCACTTCGAAGCGAAACGTGTAGGCTTAAAAGGCTTAGGTGATGATCAAATGCCTAATCGTCGTGAAGTATTTAAGAAAATTTACCTTCTATTACCGATCGTCACAATTATCATTTTAATGTTAACGGGTACACCGGTAATGCATGCAGCACTTTACGGTATTATTATTTGTATTGGGGTTACGATGTTTAATAAGGAAACACGTTTAGAACCAAAAGATATTATTGATGCATTAGTTGAAGGTGCACGCACAGCACTTGGTGTAGTAGCCGCAACCGCTTGTGCAGGTATTATTATAGGTGTAGTTGTAAAAACAGGCCTAGGCTTAAGTTTAGCTAATAGTTTAGTAGAATTAGCGGGCGGTAGTATTATTTT
Organism: Lysinibacillus fusiformis; assembly: GCF_003049525.1. GTDB lineage: Bacteria > Bacillota > Bacilli > Bacillales_A > Planococcaceae > Lysinibacillus > Lysinibacillus fusiformis. The sequence goes on from NZ_PYWL01000004.1 coordinate 10,239, forward strand.
AACGCTGATTTTTGTTATGATTGCTTCCCTAATTCTGGGGATGGGTGCTCCTACAACAGCAAACTATGTAATTACATCGACAATTGCTGCACCTGCAATAGTGGCATTATTATCACCGAATACCCCACAGGAATTAGTGCCAATAGTAGTGTTATTACCAGCACATTTCTTTGTATTCTACTTTGGTATTATTGCAGATATAACACCACCTGTTGCACTTGCTGCTTTTGCGGCTTCTGGAATCTCTGATGGAGATCCGAGTAAAACAGGTTTAAACTCAGCGAAGCTTTCGATTGCAGCGTTTATTATTCCATATATGATTGTATTTTCACCAGCGTTACTAATGATTGACACAACTATACCGGAAATTATATGGGTAGTATTCACGGCTATTACAGGAATGGAAGCCATAGGTGCGGGAGTAATCGGTTATTGGTATCGTAAAATGCTGTGGTTTGAACGCATTATTTCAATTGGAGCAGGTCTACTACTTATCTATCCAGAAAAATTAAAAACCTATCAAGCTTTCTTTTTATTATAATTTTTAACTTAAATAGAACCAAAAACCATAAATAATTCAGGCATGACAACATGTGCTAGTTTAAGGTTCAATTAAGGTTACGAGGCTACAATGAATTTGTAAGTTAACGGCTTACAAAAAAAAGGAGGTCATGAAAATGAACAAATTTGTAAACTTAGTAAAAAAGAAATCGGTAGGTATGGCACTTTCAAGCCTTGGTGCCCTGATGCTAGTTACACCACCACCAGCTTTTGCGACGAGCATGCCACAAAGTGGGGAAGAAATCACTGCTCAGATAAAACAGGAAAACGGGGTTAATCTTTATTCCACAGATGGTGGAAATAGTTGGAATAAGAGTACACCGACTTCAACGGACCAGGCTGTCAAAATCGTAAATATAAAAGATGGCATCGCTCAAATCGAAGCTATTGATGAAGCAGATTTGAAGAAAGCTTACAGCTCTATGCAAATCATGATAAAACAGGAAAACGGAGTTAATCTTTACTCTATAGATGGTGGAAAAAACTGGAATGAGTATACACCGACTTCAACGGACCAGGCTGTCAAAATCGTAAGCATGAAAGATGGCATCGCTCAAATCGAAGCTGTTAATGAAGCAGATTTGAAGAAAGCTGACAGTTCGATACAAATCATGATAAAACAGGAAAATGGGGTTGCGCTATATTCCACAGACAAAGGGAAAACCTGGAGCGAAAAAGCGCCTAATAAAAACTAATTTGCATCTATCTATTAATAAAGCAACCATAACACTTGACGAGTGTTATGGTTGTTTTATTGACACATTAATCATTATAAAAACTTTTAAGTAGAAAATCGTTACTTACCTGCAACGTTAAACTCTGTACCCTAGAGAGATTATATCCAGTTCTCTTTTTGTTACAATTTTATTACTATATTGTTAGGGGTGATATTATGAGAATCTTAATGGTGGAAGATGAAATGCATATGGCGGAAGCAATTGAGCAGGTTTTAAAAAAAAATCATTACAGTGTTGATTTAGCTTTTAATGGTGAAGACGGTTTGGATTGTGGACTTGCCGGCATATACGATATCATCATTCTCGATATTATGCTACCTAAAATGAATGGAATAACCGTGCTGAAAGAATTGCGTAAGAATGGTATTGCTACCCCTGTTATCCTGTTAACCGCCAAAGGAGATACTTCAGACAAAGTAATCGGTCTTGACAGTGGTGCCGATGATTATCTTCCCAAGCCTTTTCCAACCGAGGAATTATTGGCACGATTAAGAGCCTTGGGACGCAGGAAAAGCGAAATAATATATGATAACGTTTTAAAATACGGCGATATTGAGTTAAACCCTCATACGCTTTACATTTGTTGCAGAAAAAACAGTTTTAAATTAACCCTTAAGGAATGCCAATTACTAGAATTGTTGATTCTAAGACAGAACGGCATTATATCCAAAGACAGCATTATTGAAAAGATCTGGGGATATGATACCAACGCCGAGGACAATCATGTGGAGGTATATATATCTTTTTTAAGGAAGAAATTAGCCAGTTTAAAATCGTGTGTGTCCATACAAACCATACGAGGGGTAGGGTATTGTTTAAAGTCCTAGGAAAGCACAAAATAGATATGTAAGCAGGTGTTTGGTTATGTTTAAACAATTACGCAATAAATTCTTGATACTGAATATGTCTATCATATCGGCATTGATGATAACGGCTTTTTGTGTCATTTATTTCATTACTTATAACAACATTCAAAATGAAAACGTGAAAAAATTGAATACTTTATCTGCCAGTCCGCAGAAAGTGGATGTTTCTTTATCGAAAATGGGTGAAGCTGTTGTTTCATTGAATTACTCTATGTCATTTTATATACAGGTTGATGAGCAAGGCAAGATACAAAAGGTTAACTCTTTTATCGACATGACAGATGAAACCTATAAAAAAGCTGCAGAACTTGCGTGGCAAGAGAAAAAGAATAACTCAGTTGTCAATGTTTACGGAAAAAAGTGGATGTATAAAATAATGGAGCAGGCAACTATGGTAAGAATGGGTGAAAATGGAGAAATGCATTTTTCCACTGACGGTGGTCAAACATGGACTGTGAGTGATAATTATCATAGGACTAATAGTTATCAAATTGTATTTTTGGATGTAACGGATAAAAACGACACACTTACAAGCCTGCTTATCACGTTTCTTTCAGTGGGAATTGTTATGCTTTTTGTCATTTTCATCATCAGTATGTATTTTGCAAATAGAGCAATTAAACCTATTTCTGTTTCATGGGATAAACAGAAGCAATTTATAGGGGATGCCTCACATGAATTAAAAACACCCTTGGCAATTATTTCAGCAAATTATGACGCATTGATGACAAACAAGGACAAAACAATTAAAAGCCAGGAAAAGTGGCTGGAGTATATTCAGAATGAAACAACACGAATGACCAAGCTTGTAAATGAACTTTTATATTTGGCTAATAATGATGAGGCGGAAATAGAGCTGCAGTACTCTTCATTTGATATAAGCCAAACTGTGAATTATGTTACCTTGTCAATAGAAGCTGTAGCTTTTGAAAAGGGGGTAACGATTATTCACCATATAGAACCTGATATAACGATAAAAAGCGATGTGGATAAAATAAAACAGGTAATTACCATTTTAATGGATAATGCAATCAAATATACTGAACAAAATAGTCATATTGAAATACGTTTGAAAAAGATAAAAAAGCGAATCATCTTTTCTGTGAAAAACAGATGTATAGGTTTGTCTAAGCAAGATTTATCAAAACTATTTGACAGGTTTTATCGCAAAGACACAGCACGTACGTATGAAACCGGCAGTCATGGATTGGGACTTTCTATAGCAAAAAATATTATAGAGAAGTTAGGTGGCAAGATCTATGCTGAAAGTGATGAGAGCGATAGCATTACCTTTATCTTTATGCTTTAACAGGTCATGTTACAGGTGTATCCAATTAATTAAAGGGTGCAGTTCAAAGCTGATTTTTCATTTCAAAAACTTGGGTAAATTTATGTTTCTTATTTATGGGATTACCCATTATAAAAGCAAACGTAAAATCATTGATGTATATATAGGAATCTATTGATTTGCATCCTCGCCTTTTATTTTTTCTTAGTCCATTCTCATTATAGATGATGTAATTTTTGGACTGATTGAAGCAATATTTAGGCTACATATAGTCGGTTTATATGATTCAAAGAGCGAAATGATTTACCATGTATCTGAGCCTTATAACCATTTTGCTCCTGTGTTTTCGGTATCCATTGTCTTTATTATTAGAGTGGGCAGCTTATCTAAATTATGTTCTTGAGAACGAATTCACTTTATTTTTTTATCACTGTTTATTTGAAATATCTTTTTTTGTTTAGAATAAATTAACAATGACAATACTGGAACTAATAACTTTTAGAGTAGGCGAAATTAATGGTTAGAAAACGAATATTATGCTCCATTATAGTTGTAAGTGTCGCTATATGTATGTCAGGTTGTTGGGATGCAACAGAGCCTCAGCGTATGTATTATGTTAACGCTGTTGGTGTTGACTATGAGGACAATAAATATAAGGTTTATCTTCAAATTATTAATTTAGCTGATATAGCAAATGTAGATAACAATACTGGTAATGCCACATCTGTAGAAGTTGGATATGCCGAGGGGAAAACAATTGAAGAAGCAATTTATAAACTATACCGTTCTTCTGACCAAGAAATATTTTGGGGGCATATGAGGTATCTGCTTTTCTCAGAACGTGCTATGAAAACTGAACAAAATACTATTCCTGTGATTGATACTTTTATTCGGTTTAGGGAGACGAGATATCAAATCTGGGTGTTCTGCACTACAGATTCTATTAAAGATGTGATGCTTATAGCTCCCATCCTAAGAAGCTCTATAACATCTTCAAAGTTAAGTAGCCCCCTTAAGACGATTGAACAGGAATCATTTATTGATCCCAAAAATTTAAGAGAATTAGTTATTGGTCTAAATGAACCTAGCCATGAAGTCACCATCCCTTTTGTAACTATTATGAAAAATTGGGAAACAGAAGCTGGAGAAACGGAAGAAACTTCATTTGCAGGTATAGGTATACTATCAAAAGATGAATTTAAAGGATTCATTAAGGATTCCTTATCCAGAGGTAGCCAATGGATGCAAGATAAAACTAATCGGGGAAGAATTACATTTAAATTAAGTGGGAGAGAAAGGGATTATTTGACAGTTGATATAGATAAGTTAAACGTTGATGTTAAACCGATTATAAAAAAGAAAGAATCAGAAACAGTAGTATTTGATATTGATATCCATGTAAAGGCTACCGTAAATGGATTTAAGGGAGCCATTAAGGACAAGCATATAAAAAAACATATTAAAGAGCAAATAAAAAAAGAAGTAATGGAAACTTATGAAGAAGGATTAAAATTGGATGCTGACATATATCGTCTATCTGAGTACCTTTATCGCAGCAACGTAAAGGTATGGCAAATGATAGAGAAGGATGGAAAAATACCTTTAAAAAAAGAATCAATCAATAAAATAAATATTTACGTTAAGATAAATGCTGGTAGAAAAACATTTGAAGAAACAATTAAAGAATAAATGCTTTGTTTTTAACTATTTAATTCGGTTCAGCTTGCTACAAACAATTTTCTAGATCATTAGTTAAAGAAAATTATATATATTTAAGAAACGGGTTTGGATCAAACCCGTTTTTCAAGAGAAATAAACAATTATTATTTAGTTTGCAATTATATAAATTTTGTGTTGATTTGTACATCAAGTAATTGATAAAATGTATCATATTATTTTTTTGCTAAAATCTATAAAAAAACATTTTACATCGATTAGAAGTCAAGACTTATCCAGTTAGTATGTCTTCGCTTGGATATCGTACTTTTTCTTGTTTTGGTTTTGCAAGTGCAAAGGCCCACGTTAATGGTCCTAGTTTACCCACTAACATAATAAAAATAATAATTATCTTACCCACATCTGATAAATCACCAGTTATGCCCATTGACAAACCTACTGTACCAAATGCTGAAATTACTTCAAATAATATTTTTAAAAATGACTCTGACTCAGTGATATTTAAAATAAATACCGCGAAAAAGATTAACAATACACTTATTGCCAAAATGACAAGGGACCTAATTATAACCCTATCTTTAATTGCTCTATTTGCTATAGTAATCTGATTTTTTTGTCTCAAAAATGTTATTATTGATAATACAATAACCAAAAATGTTGTAAGCTTAATTCCTCCACCTGTCGATGTACTCCCAGCTCCTATAAACATTAAAAGTAACATAAAAACAATCGTTGCTTCATTTAAACTTCCTATATCAAGTGTATTGAATCCTGCTGTACGGGGTGTCACTGCTTGAAAATAAGAACCCCAAAGTTTTTCGCCTAACGATGACAATTGCCCTAATGTGTTTGGATTACTATATTCTATAGAAAAAATAATAATCATTGCTAATATGTTGATAACTAAAGTTCCAACTATCATTACCTTTGAATGTAAATTTAACTTTTTAAAGCTGCGTTTATACCATATATCTGATAAAACTGTAAAACCTATCCCACCAACTATGAAAAGAAATGTGATAACAAAATTTACTATTGGATCACCTACATATCCCATTAAACTTTCTGACCAAATAGAAAATCCCGCATTATTAAAAGCTGATATTGCATGAAAGAAACTGTAATATACTCCTTCTCCCCATCCAAACTCTGGAACCCATTTTAAAGCTAAAATCAGCGTTGCAATGATTTCAATAGTAAAAGCGTATATAAATATACTTTTGGTTAGTCTTATAACTCCACCTAGAGAATTCTGATTTAAAGCACTTTGTACAATTAACCTCTCTTTAAACCCGATTTTTTTGCCCAACATCATAAAAATAAGTACTGCAAATGACATAATTCCTAATCCACCAACTTGTATAAGAACAAGAATGATGTATTGACCGAAAGTAGTGAAGGCAGTTCCTGTATCAACTACAACAAGACCTGTTACGGTCATAGCAGATGTTGCAGTAAAAAGGGAGTCAATCCAACTTATAGAATTTGTTGTTGCAAAAGGTATTTTTAACAGTATCGTTCCCAAAGTGATAAAAAATACAAATACAAATACAAGTAGTTGAAAGGGATTTGATTTAATATACTTAAAATTCATTATATTAAACTCCTTCTTCAAATCTTGCAATATCACTATTGTGTCCTATTATTATTAATACATCTTCTTTATTTATGACTTCTTCTGCAGTTGGTGAAACTATAAACGTCCCTTGACGTTGAATCCCAACAATGGTACAACCAAATTTTGCGCGTACATTTAGTTCGCCTAAACTTTTGTAAATAAGCTTCTTTTTCACAACAATCTCTACGATGCTATAATCTTTGGAAAGTTCAATAAAATCAATCATTTTATCTGACACAATATGACGTGCAATCCTTCTTGCTACATCACGTTCTGGATGGATTACTTTGTCCACACCAATCTTTTTAAGAGCCTTTGAATGATACTCATTTTGAGCCTTTGCCCATACTTTTTTTACACCTATTTCTTTTAATAACAACGTAATTAATATACTTGATTCTATATCCCTACCAAATGAAACAAATGCGTGGTCAACATTACGAATCCCAAGTTGAATAAGGGTTGTTTCATCAATTGCATTTGCGCAAAAAGTTTGTGTTGCATAGTTCATATATTCATTCACCTTTACCTCATCCTTATCTATAGCTATCACCTCAATACCCATGTTGTGGAATTCTTTTACAATTGTTCCCCCGAAACGACCTAAGCCAAATACTGCAAATGATTTCTTCATACTACACCTTCTTTTCTAATAGTTATGTCATTATTAAAGTTCACAAAACTAAAATTACAATATAAATAATAAAGAGAAACCTCCTGCTGTTATAAGAGGACATATATCAACTTTACGAAGTTAGTATCTTATTGGGATCAATAATCCTACCACCAAATGTAGGATTCACTCCATTGAAATTTTTATACAGCAAAATGTTAAATAGGTCAATTGTTAAAATTAGTTATCTTAATAATCTATCAATTACAACAATAAAAAATATTCTGAAAATTAAACCTTTTAAGAGTAGTTTTTTTATAACATGTGTACCCATGATAACATGGATTTATTTTTGGTTGTTAGAAATATTGCAGTTCAAAAAGCTGAGGTGTGGTGAAATTCTAGAGTTTGATATTTCACAAGAATAGTGCGCAGATGCATGGTATTATAAGTCACCGTTATGCCTGGTTTTGAGGCGTATAATATTACATTTTTCTGAACGTTTCAACATTACCTTATACTTTTTTACTATTTTTGATAACGAACTATATAGAAATATCCATTGTTAGAGATAAAAGAACAATTTTTATTCGAGTGGTAGATAGGGGAGGTAATGCGTTTATTTCATTTCAAAACAATTCTTTGAGAATAAAAGTAACTTTTTACAATACAAACGACATATTATACGATTATGGTCTGATTACCAACATAATAAAAAAGGGAAACATAAGTTTATTTAACTAGATCAAGATGGGCATAATTGTAGGTTTGAAATAAAGTTGCGATGGTTTTAAGCCATTAGAAAAAAGTTAGATTAAAAATCTTCCCATCGCAACAGAAATACAAAAATAAGCATTGAACAAGGAGAAATTATACAATTGAAAGGTTAGTGGGAGCAGTTGATTAGTCATATAACCTTAAATTGATTTTACATTTGTACATAAACCCATCTTTAAGAGATTATTCAAATAGATTCCATTGTTCATAAATTTAAATCATATATTTTGCACAAATCTAAAGCAAAATATTTAACGTTGTTTTAATATAATAATTTCTCATTAATTACTTAGCTAAAAATAATAATTACTATATACCTAAGTTATTTCACTTACTCTCAACTACGATTTTTCTCATGATATTGTTAATAACAAAACAATAATCAACCTTATATGGTTATTAATTTAGTTTGGAAGTGCCTAGCCTCTAGTTTTATGATGTAATATAAAATTATATGATTATATTAATAATTTTATAAAGAAGGATAAAAAATTGCATAAAAAAGATTTTTATTTAATTTCAAGTAACTTTAGTTCTGTTATCATTTAAAGTTTTTAAAGAGAAGCCGATAAACATTAAATGAATCAAAAAATTTACATAAAGAAAGTAGGAGATGGTAGGGAATTGTACATAAAAAGTAACATGAGATTGTGAAGGGGCTGTTATTACAATTAAAGATTTTCGTACCTCTAATTAGGTAGAGATTACAGCCTTTCAATTAAAGTCACAAAAACGAATTCAAAAAGGAGAGAATACCCGTGGTTCGTAATTTATCCATATTTAAAAAGTTAGTCTTATTAATGTCTATAGCAATTTTAATGGTTGCTCTTATCCAAGTAAGTGGATATACTACTATGAAAAAATTGGAGAAAAATGCAGAGAATATTTTAAAAAATCGTCTAGAACCAAGTATTATTTTATCAGACTATAGACTTAATAATCAGATGATTGTTTCAGATATTTACCGTTCTTTACTTTTTAACGATGAAAAAGCTATTACCCAAATTAAAAATGAAGTAACTTATGTGTTTAAAGATAATGAAAAGAATCTTAAATTACTTGAATCAACCAATATGCACTCGGATGAGAAACAAATAATAAGTGAATTGGTTCAGCTATATCCAATTTTTAAAGAAAGCATGGAGCAAGTTTTTCAGCTAAGTCTTGCTAATAAGAATGAAGAAGCAATTAAACTCTTTGATTCAAGTGCCGAGCCTGTTCTTGAAAAAATTACGTCAAAAGGTTTGGAACTAACAGAATTGAATAAAAAAAATGCAAGTACTTTGGTAATGGAAAGTAAAGCTGAAGCGACTGAAAGAATCACAAATTCTCTAATAATATCAATTGTATTAGGAATTCTGTTTATAGTAATCGGTTTTATCGGTGTACGAAAATATCTAATTTCACCAATTGAGAAATTAAAATATGCTGTTCAACGAGCAGAAGCTGGGGAATTAAATTTTAGTGTAGACTATGATTCTAAGGATGAACTAGGTGTCTTAATGTCCACTTTTAGCCATATGATTACTCACTTACGGGAACTTATTGGTCATGTGCAACAATCATCCGAACAGATGGCTGCATTTTCAGTTGAGCTTTCGGCAAGTGCGGAACAAACGAATGAGGCAAGTGAACATATTGCTTCTGTTACGTTAGAGGTAGCAAGCGGTTCAGATGACCAGGTTAGTACGATTATAGAAACTTCTAATGTTGTGAATCATATGGTACAGAATGTCCAAACAATAGCTAAAAGTTCTACTAACGTGTCAGAGGCTACTACACAAGCAAACCAACTTGCTATAGATGGAAATGATATTATTCAAACTGCAGTTCTACAAATGAACTCGATTCAAACATCTATTGGCGGTCTAAGTGATGTTATTAGTGGATTAGGTGAGCGTTCGAATGAGATTGGACAAATCGTTGAAGTCATTACAAGTATTGCTGCACAAACCAACCTGCTTGCGTTAAATGCAGCGATTGAAGCGGCAAGAGCAGGCGAACATGGAAAAGGCTTTGCAGTCGTTTCGGAAGAAGTTCGAAAATTAGCAGAAGAATCATCTGCGTCAGCACAGAAAATCTCTAATTTAATTACAAGGATTCAAGCGGAAACAAATAAAGCGGTAGATTCCATGGAGTTCACTACAAATGAAGTTAAGACAGGTATTGACAATGTGAATATCGCAGGTGAATCTTTTGAAAAAATTCAACATGCCATTAACGAGGTTTCTGTTCAAATTCAAGAAGTATCTTTTTCTGTACAACAGATGGTAGCAGGAGCTGATCAAATGACCAAATCCATGGAACAAATTAATGAAATTGCCCAAAGCTCTGCAGAAGGGACACAAAATATTTCAGCGGCTACTGAAGAACAATTAGCCTCTATGCAGGAAATTACTGCATCTACTTCGGCACTTTCTAAAATGGCAGAAGACTTACAAGAAAAAATAAATATGTTTAAAGTATAAGGGGGGTGATTTATTATTTTAAGGTAGTTCTTGGCTGAACTTTTGAGAGAAGCTAGAATTAATAAGCGGAGAATAAGGTAATCAGTCGAAATAAACGTTTCTGCTTTGTGTGTCGCATGAAACGATTCAATTGTGGCATTATCAGCGGGCATTCCTTTACGGGACATGCTCATGATAATGCCTTTTGCTCGGATTGCTTGTTGGAATGCCGACAAAGTATAAACCGACCCTCCGGTCGCTCAGTAAAACACCCTTGTAAAACGGATAATGGCTGTAATTTTTCTAATACAAGGATTTCATTTTGAGTATTAAAAATGGTATAAGCAATAATTTCACCATTAAATAAATCGTGTACACTTGATAGATATAACGTTTTCCCGCCAAAAGGTAAGTAGGTAATATCTGTAACGAGTTTCTCTAAGCGCTTTTGTGATGCAAATTCATGAATTATCTATTATTAGCCACGTAATGTAGTTGTCCTGTTGGTTTACGTTTTTTAACTTTCACACGACATTGCTATTCGATAGCTGAAAGGCCATCTGGACCTTTCTAAAAAGTATATTGCTTCCCGTAGGTTGTTTTGAAACAATGCATTTCACCATTATTATACCAACGTGTCCATGTCTCAATTTGCGTGTCATTACGAATATTTAATTCTTCTAATATCACCTCTGTAGGAATATCTTGTAATTTCATCTCAACTGTCTTTAACTATTTCTTGCTGATATCTCACTCTCTTTCCCATAAATAATAAATATTAGGATACATTACCCTAAATTCAAAATACCGGACTGAAGAAAGTATTAAGTTTTATTTCAATGTACCTGTACTTATAATTGATGTTTCAACACGTAAATCTACTTCACGTTTACGCACATCTGATGAAGGTCGTTTGCTAACTAATATCGGTGCCTAATTTTTTGCACCAATTCCATAAATTTATTGGCAAGGGTTTGATGAAGTAAATCGGACTGAAACTAGATTTAATCTTCTTATTATGTAAAGAATGCAAGTTTTCTGTTTTCGATGAGGAAGAAAATGAAAAAGCTTTTCTGATTTATTGTGGAAAACAAAGATCATGCGTTAAACTTAAAGATACAAGATACAAGATACAAGATACAAGATACAAGATACAAGATACAAGATACAAGATACAAGATACAAGATACAAGATACAAGATACAAGATACAAGATACAAGTGCTAGGTATTCAATGAGCTCTTAGTCTTTTTAGAGTATGTTATTTTTAATTTTATATTTTTATTAACTTTTTTTGTGACAATTAAAAAGTCTTATGGTCTATTAAAAGTAAAAAAATAGTATAATGCAGTTGGAATTACGTACTTATATCATTAGAATTCAAAATACGCGTTAACAAAATACGCTTTTGTGTATGAATTTCGCTGCAATTACATAGTATTTGCTCATTTTTGTGAAGCGGACTATTGTTTTTAGTGTGGCAGAATATACTCAAAAAGGAGAAGATATCTATGAAAAAGAGAAAATACTTAGTACAAAAAACTTTAACTATAGCTGCAATTGCATCAATGGGAACAACACTTGCTTTAGGATCTCCAAGTTTAGTTAGTGCAAATCAAATTAGTACTTCTGGAGAACAAGGTGTTCTAGCAGAAAATACGCCCACTAGTATTATTGAACAAGCAAACGCAGTTGGTATTACAGATGTTAAATCGGAATTAGATAAAATAGGAAAACACTATTATGCTAATGAAATTGCTGGAACAAAATACTTTTCAAAAGGGCTTCCACTAACTTTTAAACCCAATCCAGAAAGTGTTGTGACAGAGCTTAACTTTAGTATAACGAGTAATACTTTGAATAATCTGAACTATGATACTACAACAATTAGTTACGTAACAGTAGGCGAACTTGATAACACAAAAACTCCTTTAGAACAAACGCTTACAACAGTGAGTTACAGTGAGAGTGTACAAGAAACAACATCGACAGCGACACAAAATGGTTTTAAAGTTGGAGGGTCCGGTGACCTATTATTTGGAGTTCCACTATTAGTAGAAGGTTTAAAAATTAATGCAGAATTTAATTCTTCTACTACAAGCACAACAGCAAAAAGCGTGACAAGAACATTAACGTCACCTTCCCAAAATATAAGAGTGCCATCGGGTAAAAAATATAGAGCAGTTGCCGTTTTAAAACAATTAAATTTTTGGGGTGATGTTTCGTTTACTGGTGAAGGAATCAATCCGATGACTACAATAAAAGGGAGGGCAATATATACTGCGCCAAATGGTAGTTATTGGGAAGATCACACTTGGAGAAAATATACGGCCCAATTTTGGAATGAACTAACTAATGCTCAGAAAAATGATTTAAATGGAATCGAATTTATTTACTATCCAAGTACTGGAGGAGTTAGAGTAAAAGCACAAGGGACTGCTAAATTCGAAGGTGTAATGGGTAGTAAACTAGAAGTAGATATTTTAGATGTTACAAATCCAGCAAGCCCCATGTTAGTGGAAACAAGAAGTTTTTAAAATTTATTTTTTAATATCTGAATCAATTATAAATCATATTTTTCAAGAGCCTAGACTACCCCTATTAAGTAAACTTATGTTTATAAAATTATGTTGCAAAACCCAATTGGTAAACCTAATGTATATGGTTAAAGACAGGGAGAACAGTTGTATGTCGAAATCCGACAACGAAGTCTTTTGCATAAATTTGGCCCTCAATAGGCGTAGTCTGAAAATGGATGCTAAAACTAATTAATTGATATTAGAGACAAATACTTGGACATTCATTAAGTTAATTTTTTGATTATTTTGAGTGTTTTGGTGTAGAAGCTGCTGATGAATTTAGTTTGAGGCTTTTAGTGTTTATATAAAAATCAGACAACTGTGATTAGTTATCTGTCTTAGTATCTTTAGTCATCTCAATTACTTTCAATGGCTGCTTTAATTTCTTCTAGTGATATCCTGCTTCAAGTAATTTGAGTTGTTTGTTCTAATTTATTTATCTATTTTCCTTATTTATATTTTGTTTCATCTCTAGACTTTAAAAATATTAAAACTCGCTAGAAATATCAAAAAGGCGGTATTTGGTAGAAATAAAAATACTCGCTTTGTGAAGTTTGGTCATAAGCGTTTATAACGGTCCGTCGACATTAAAAATGTATTGAGCTCATCAAATACATCCCTGCTCTGTCATCTTCAGTAAATCTAAATTAATACGACTAAATAGCTTCACCGTATTTATTATTTCTTTTCCGGTAGCAATTAGTATGGACCTGACAGGGTAAAGAGCATCTTTTTTCCTCCTAATTTTTAATTATCTCCTTTTCTAGACAATTAAAAATTAGGAATTTAAATAACAGGGAAATAAGATTTTCCGCTTATGAATAACCTATCTATTAGCACAGATTTTTGTAGTCAAATTTTAATATTTGTACATTCCGAAAAAGTTTTAAAGCCTGTACAGTTCTTACTACACTATTAACCAGTCGCCGATTTCAATAACGACAACTGATTGGATAATGTTTCTTTGTTCACTACCTGATATATAAAAGTGGGTATTGTAACTTGCTATTTATTTAGAAGTATCGTTACAAATACTTTTTTTGAAAAATATAAGAGCGAATAAGTGAATGGCTTGTTTACTTATTCTACCAGGCTATAATTGTGCTAGAGAAGTAAATATTCTTAAATCAAAAGACAGTATAGGGGAGGGTATTACTTGTATTTAAGTAACCTTGTGAAGATTTTCATTTGACAATAATAATATGTATGTTTGTAACAAAGGAAAGTAGGAGGGGAAAATGAGAAATTTTTTCGAAGATCAGTATAAATATAATGGTGTGAATCAAATAATAAACTTAGTAAGTGAAATTAGTGAATATAAAGGAAAGTTAACTGCTTATCAAGAGCAAAGATCTGATATGTTTACTAACCTAGAAAATGCTATGCCAATACAATACATAAAAAACTATGTTTCAATTTATGAGGATATAAAAGTTTCCAATAAACGATTAAAAGAACTTATTTTAGAAGATATAATACCCCAATCGATCTCAGAAGATGCGATATTCTGTTATTATGAAACTCTAACGCTTGTGCATAAAAAATCTAATGTTTTAGATATTAGCCCAGATACTATACAAGAATTACATTTTCAATTAATACATTTTATTACCTCTGATGGTGCAAAATGGCGCCAAAAACCATTCTCTATCCCCGGAATACTGGAGAAAGGGATGTACACGAAAGTTTATCGTCCTCTTCCACCTGAAAAAATTCAAATGGCTGTAGAACATTTATGCAACCAGTATAATTTAATAAACTGTAAAAAAGAATTGCCTACTATTCTACTGATAGCTCATTTTATATTCAATCTTTATTGCATAATTCCATTTAGTCAAGGTAATGGAAGGGTAACTATAATGTTAATGCAATTATTACTAATAAAAAGCGGCCATACATTTGTAAAATATGTTTGTTTAGATGAACATATAAAGAAAAGAGAGACAGAATACTATGAAGCAATCTATAAATCATCGGCAAATTGGTACTGTAATGAGCACAATATTAGCTTTTGGTTAAAAATATTCCTGACTATTATTTTAGATACTTATAAAAATCTACATAATAGAGTAAAGGATTCTATAAGTAGACAGACTAAGACAGAGAGAATTCAGAATTTTGTTCTTAATCACGAACAACCTTTTACAAAAGAATACATTCGAAGTATGTATCCTGATATAGGCGAAAGTACAATTAGTAAAGCTTTAAATGATTTACAATTAGTAGGTGAAATTAAACTTGTTTCAAAAGGGAAAAATGCGTGCTGGATGAAAGTCTAACCTTAAAAGTATGAGGAATGCATATTACTATAAAAATAACTGTTATGCTAAAGGGATATAGGGATTAAACATACCAAGGCACTTATCTGTGCCTCTGTTTGACTAATGTGTAAATTGTGAGGTTTCTAGCAGTTACACCCAAGGTAATCCAAGCATAAAAAGGATACAAAATATAAATGAGAAAACAAAATAAATTAGAACAAACAACTCAAATTACTTGAAGCAGGATATCCCTAGAAGAAATTATAGCAGCCTTTGAGGATTGTATATTACAGTTGTTTGTTTTTTTATATAAACAACAAAAAAGCTGCTAACTAGAATGATATGCTCCCAATTAGGTAGACAGATTAAAAAATCTGTTTATCTAATTGGGAGCTTTTTTTGAGGCGAAGTAAACATCCAATCTAGTTAAAATTACATATCCTTATGGTGATTATTTAAATATATCCCCAAACTTTACATAGCTAGAAAAATGAAATATGAGGCAATTGAACGTGATCGTATTGAGATTGTTAAGTACTGTATGAAGAACCAGAAAAATTATCAGTTGTCAGCGCACACCTACGGTGTTTCGTATCAACAGGTGTTTCAATGGAAGAAGAAATTTGAAACTAACGGTGAAGAGGGATTATGGGATCGCCGTGGTCGCACAAAAAAAGATGAAGTCGAATTAGCCGTTGAGGAGTAATTGAAATTAGAATTTCAACATATTGAATGTGAAAATGAACGTTTACGTGAAGAAAATTTATTTTAAAAACGCTATTCAGCGATTCATGAATTACATCGAGAGGAAAAACTTTTGATTCTTTTACTATGTGAAATAGCTGGTGTTATGCTTGAAGCTTACTATAAGTGGCTAAGTTGTAAGTCTAACAGAGAAGGTGAAAATGAAGCAATTTGTTAAAGGACATTCATCTCCTTTACCAACAAGTAGATGGTATTTACGGCTATCATCGTACAACGTAGACCATCAATCGTCGGCGAAAAGAAAATAATCAAGCGAAGGTTAACGAAAAGCGTATATATCATTTAATGCAAATTAGTGAATTGAAGTCTGTTATTCGTAGAAAGCGCAAGCTTTATCGAAAATCCCCAGCACGTCATGTGGCGGAGAACGTATTGAATCGAGCATTTACATCGGAAAAACCTAATGAAAAATGGTGTACAGACGTCATAAAACTTAATTATGGACACGGGAAAAAAGCTTATTTAAGAGCAATTATCGATTTATATGATGGTTCAATTGTGAGTTATGTGTTCGGTCATTCGAATAATAATTCCCTTGTTTTCAAAACAACCAAATCAGCTATTTAATCATTACAATCAGCCATTAATACATAGTGACCGAGGTATTCAATATACATCGAAGGAATTTAAGCGAATTGTAGAAAAAGCCAATATGACACAAAGTATGTCCCGTGTTTGTCTATGTATTGATAACGGACCAATTGAATCATTTTGGGGAACATTGAAGTGTGAGAAGTATTATTTACATAAATACAATTCATATGAAGAGTTAAAACTAGCGATTGATGATTATATTCATTTTCACAATTACTATCGTTATCAGAAATGATTAAGCGGCTTGAGTCTGTTAGAATTCAGGACTCAAGCCGCTTAATACATTTTTTATTATTTCCACTGTCTACTTGACAGGGTGCAGTTCAGATTCAGTAAGCAGCCAATACATTTTATCATTCAACATTTGAAATACTTAAAATTCCACAACGCCTATTAAGGACCAATTTATGCCATGTACATTAGGTCACCAATTAGGTTTTGCAACATAATTTTATAAACATAAGTTTGCTTAATAGGAGTAGTCTAGCTTTTTGAAAAATATAATTTATGAAATTGATTCAGTTAATAACTTCTTGTTTCCACTAACATGGGGTTTGCTGGATTTGTAACATCTAAAATATCTACTTCTAGTTTACTACCCATTACACCTTCGAATTTTTGACAATATACTAATTTATTCACTTCAAAGAGGTCATAAGATTTTTTAATTGTCACAGAAAAGGAGGCACGTACTTATTTACTAGAAGCTGAATTTACAATTTCCATTTTTAAAGGCTATACGAGATGAAAAGGAAGGCGAAGAAACAACTAATTAACAAGTTAAAAGTATCAAACTATTAAAGATACTTTTCGGTTGTATCAGTTGAAAAATATGACACGTTATTTATGTTATTTACAAATGTAAGTCCCAGTGGTTATTATAAATGGCTCCAAAATAGTAAAGAACAAGCGATACGTGAAGAAGCGAATACGTACTATTAAAAGCGATTTATGAAAAGGGAAAGTGGGGTATAGAGGACTTTACATGGCACTAGAATAACTACTTGAGCTCCCGATGAATCATAAAAAATTCTACAATTAATGCGTAAATTCAATTTATATTCGAAAGTAAGACATGCAAATTCTTATCGAAAATCTCTTTAAAGATACAGAAATACATCGTCAAATCCTAATCATCTAAACCCTAATTTTCATCAAATAGAGCCAGGCTAAGTGTTTAAACAGCGTATCTATTGTGTATTAAGGATGTTGCAACACGAAGTATCGACAAGTTTACGCATATAGTTTGTTAATTGTATGATAAAGAATTAGAAGAGCATTTTAATGACAATGTACATCCAGAAGCTATGATTCATTCAGATCATTTTTCCATTATACAAACCCAGCATTTCAAAAATAGGTTAAAGAAATGGGATTACTTCAGTCAATGTCTAGCCGAGAAAACTGCCTAGATAATTTACCAATAGAGTAATTATTTGGTCATTTTAAAGATGAAAGAGACTATAAAGAAGCTGAAAGCTTAGAAGAATATAGATCATATAGCACTACCAATACAAAAAAGCAATGGACACTTTGTTCGAATCGAACAGAATGTACCTTGTTTTTTGTTTTTCCACTTAGAAGTTTCAATATTCGTTTCAGATTGAAGGCGAATTTTGTTGTGGCTCCTTGTATTTCCGTGCCAAATAAGCCCACGGTTTAGACCAAATAGGTCAACTTATCATGCAATGGGAAGATGTTAATTTCTTGATAATATTTCAATAAATCACCATATCACCATGTAGTAGACATAGATATTCAAGGTTACTTTGATAATTTCAATCAGTCAAAACTGCTAAAACAAAAGTACAATATAGGAATCTGTGATAGAAGGGTGTTCAGTGTAAGCTAGTATTGGTATCCCAACCAAAGGAACTCCGCAAGGAGGGATTCTCCCACCTCCTTGTTCCAATATTGTATGGAACAATTTAGATTGGTGTATAAGCAATCAATGGGAAAATATTAAAACTAGTTCCAATTAAAATCTACATGAAAAGGAACTACGACCTTAAAATTTTTAGATACGATCTCAAGGACCCCATACTAAACCTGATTCATATGCGTGCAATATCTAGATGAAACATTAGACCATTCAAAAACGATAACTAGGAAAGATTTTAAAAGAGAATCACGAAAGATTCTGTTAAATGATCGCTTTCCCTGAAGCTGCAAAAATCTCTTATCCAGCATTTCAAAAGAAGACGTGAGTTAAAAAGAACTGTTAGTGTTAGTGAAATATACGATTTATAAAATTGAATCACTTAATGCAAACGTTCAGTCTGATAAAAGTGACAAACAAAAGTCCTTGTGCTATTTAGATATTTTCGGTATTTTTTATATTAATTTTTTTGCCATATTATAAGTTTATTAAGCTCTTAAAAGCAAACAAAATAGTATAATGCCATTAATATTACGTACTTATTAAAGTATATATAAAATTATACATTAATATATATGTATTTTAGTATGAATTTGGCTACATTTATACTATATTTGCTAAAACGTGTGAGAAGAACTATTCTTTTTTATATAAAAAATAAACTCAAAAGGAGAATATATGTATAGAAAAAGAAGAAAATTAGTACAAAAAAACTTTAGCTAAAGTTGCTAGTACATCTATGGGAACAATATATGCTATAGAATTACAATGTTTAGCTATTGAAAATTAAATTAATACTTCATAGTCTAATTATGAAAAAACTTATTTAAGTGTAATTCTGAATTTCACATATTTTTTTACCTGATATTCTATTGCAACATTTTTAAGACTCTTCAGGCAAGTATAATTCTCTAGTTTCTCTGCATATATAGATGTAGCAATTTCAATAGCTACACTATATTTTGTAGATGTTGTTCACATATTTATAGGAGGTGGGTGAACTCTGTTTAATAATGTTAGAAATTTAAAAAAATTTTGAATATTCTTTTTATTTAGTGCACAACTAATTTAAATCAAAACGGAGGGTATTAACCTTGGTTCGTAATCTATCCATATTTAAAAAGTTAGTTCTATTAATGTCTATAGCAATTATAACTGTTGGTATTATTCTAATGATTGGATATAACACAATGAAATCTCTGGAGAATATTACAGAAAGTATTTTTAAAGATCGGCTAGAACCAAGTATAATTCTAGGTGATTATAGTCTTAACAATCAAATTATTGTTTCAGATATGTATCGTTCTTTCCTATTTACAGATGAAGCAACAATTAAGCAAATTAATGATGAAGTGCAGAATGCATTTGAAGATAATGAAAAGAACCTTCAAATACTAAAGGATACTTATTTGTACCCGGATGAGGATAAAATATTAAGCGAATTAATTGAGCAACTTCCAAGCTTCAAAGAAAATATGGAAAAAGTATTCCAACTAAGTCTTGCCAACAAGAATGAGGAAGCTATTAGCTTCTTTAATTCAAATGCCAAGCCTATTTACGACACTATTTTATCAAAAGGGGTAGAGTTGATAGATTTGAATAAGAAATATGCAAATAAATTGCATATTGAAAGTGAAGTTGCTGCAAGTAAAGGTATAACGTTTTCTCTAATTATTTCAATTGTATTAGGTATTCTATATGTGGTAATTGGCTTAATAATTGTAAGGAAATATTTAATTGCTCCTATAAATAAATTAATATTTGCTGTCCAACGAGCCGAAGCTGGAGAATTAGATTTTAATGTAGATTATAATTCAAAAGATGAAATAGGAGTACTAACATCTTCATTTAGCCAAATGACCGCTCAATTACGAAATCTTATTGGTCAAATGAAACATTCATCTGAGCAGTTGGCAGCATTTTCGCTTGAGCTATCGTCAAGTGCTGAACAAACAAGTGAGGCAAGTGAGCACATAGCAACGGTTACGTTAGAGGTAGCAAGTGGCTCAGACGAACAAGTCAGAACTATTACAGAAACATCAGATATTGTAAATCATATGGTGCAAAATGTCGGAATAATAGCTAGAAATTCTACTAACGTGACAGAGGCTGCTACACAAGCAAAAAAACTATCTTTAGATGGAAATAATATTATTCAAAATGCAGTTGTACAAATGAATACGATTGAGACAACTATTGGTAGTTTAAGTGTTATTATTAGTGGTTTAGGTGAACGTTCATCTGAGATTGGAGACATCGTTGAAGTAATTACAAGTATTGCTACCCAAACTAATTTACTAGCATTAAATGCAGCGATAGAAGCTGCAAGAGCAGGAGAGCACGGAAAAGGCTTTGCGATCGTTTCGGAAGAAGTACGAAAATTGGCAGAAGAATCATCTACTTCGGCCCTGAGAATTTCTGAGCTAATTAAAAGGATTCAAAGTGAAACTAACAAATTGGTAGACTCCATGCAGTTCACAACGAATGAAGTGAAAACAGGCATTCATAATGTGAATACAGCGGGTGACTCATTTGAAAAGATTCAACATGCTATTAATGAGGTATCTGTTCAAATTCATGAAGTGTCTAGTTCTGTAGAGCAGATGGTAGTTGGTGCAGATCAAATGTCCAAAACTATGGAACAAATTAATGAAATTTCTCAAAACAATGCAAGCGGAACTCAAAATATCTCAGCTGCTACTGAAGAACAATTAGCCTCTATGCAGGAAATTACTGCATCTACTACAGAGCTTTCTAAAATGGCGGAAGACTTACATGAAAAAACAAATATGTTTAAGTTTAGATAGGGCAAAATAGGGGAAGATGTTCATCAAATACTGATCAAGTCTATAAAATAATTCCTATAATTATATAGTGTTGAAATTATGAGGTAGGTTGCACTATTTAGAATTAAGTTTCTATATTTATAATAGCTAAGTCCGTATTCAAATAAGCATAAAATGTGCAACACCATCCAGATACCCGTAGATAGTAGAAATATAATAAAAAAACAATGTGTGGCTTGATTTCAGAATTCTCAAGAGTCAATTAGTTTACCTTTTTGTTAATGCTTCATTTTTGTAAAAAGACATATTTGTATGATGGCTGTTTTTTCTTTATACGTAACCCAAAAGCCTTAATTGGTACGTTATCAATGTATCAATTAATTCGGGATATATTGCGAATAGTTGTTACAAGAGAAAAATGGATAAATTAGATTAAGACTTGGTATATTTAAAGTTAATAAAATAATTATTTCAAAATTAAAACTGTCCAGATATACGTGGGTAAGAATTTACGGACATTCGAAAAGCCGTAAAATATACAATCCTATAGAATAAGTCTGGACATTCATGTCTAAAGTGTTTGACTATATACTGTAAACAAAGCTAATTAATGGTTATAGATATAGAGGAGCTGCTTTAAACCAAGTACAACCTACAAATGTTCATCTGAAATTTAGCAAGAACAAGAAGAATGTTGTTCCTTTTAGATATTCGCATAATACAATCTAACTATACTTAGTCCCTGTTTATAAAACGTCTAAAACCCTTGGTAGTAGAGGGGTTGGCGTTTTTTTTATTTTAATGTATAGGAATGGAAACTGCAACTAACCTTAAAGTATCTTTAAAAGGAACCTTTTGTAAGTGGTTGTCATAAAAGTGCCGAAACACTCGTTTAGCTAGCGAGTGTTTTTTTGCGAAACCATTGATATAAGAATGGTTGTGGTAGATCATTAAATTATTATTTTTTTAACATAATAGAGAAAGAGGGAAGTAGGGGAAATTGGGGTATGGGGGAATGAACAGTTTTTATAAACAAAAAACTACTCTAAATTGAGTAGCATAATTCAAAGATACATTATTTCAAGTTTACATTATCTATTCCCATTTATACGCTGCCAAGCAATAGACAATATTTTTAGCCCCAATTCAGCCCCAAATCGTCCCAGAACAAAGCATTAATATGCTATATCTTGCACAGTTCAAAAATACGAAAAAACCTGTAAAAGGTTGATGTTATGGGATTTCCATCCTAGCTGTTGTTATACTATGCATCGTTTTCACAGTATATCATGTAATAGTGTGGATGGGTTTTGGACTATATGATTATAATTTAAAGAGTGCCCTAAAAAACTTTCATTTCTTTAGAAGAAATCATTCAAAATATTAACTTTTCACTTATAGAATTAATTCTTTTTTGATACATGTACTAACCTTAACCGGATATTGGAGTTTCTTTTCATAGTACCTCAAAAATTATTTCTCCTAAACTCATATTTTGGACCAGCCATGGCTAAGGCGTATCAACCCATTTGAAAGGATAGTCCGAATAGCTTGAATAACTTATTCCAAAATTCATTAATGACAAAATTTTTGCTCAAAATTAACTTTAAGTATCATAATTTTTTCAGTATTTTCATTAAATTGCTGAATTGCATCATAATCATTGGGATGAGTATCCAAGTATAGATTTAATTCAGCAATGACAAAATCGATGGCTTATATTTCTTAGAGTAGGATATAAAATTCGGGTGGCATCTTTTTACTCACTCTGCTTCCCTCCTTACTGGAGGCTGGTAGGGACTAAGCGCTAAGTTCCATTCTTTATATTTCTCATCATAGTATTTTAGATTAGAAAATTTTTTAAAAATTGAGTTAATACTTATTACTAAATTTGAAATTTTGCTTATACGCCGCCAAGAATTATTAATATTATATTAGCCCCAACATAGTCCCAAAGCGAGCCCCAACTGTGTGCATTAATATGCATTGTGAGAAAATTGAAAAACCCCAAAAGACTGCATATAACAGGCTTTTGAGGGCTTTGTAGGGTACATATTACAAAATAAAAAAATTAGTCCGTGTAACATTAAACCTATGATAAAAGTATTGATTTATCTACGTTTATGAGGGTTTAAACAATAATATGCCCTAATTTTTTCTTCTTTAAAAATGATGTATAGTTAATTTTACAAGGCTTTTCTCAATTATCATATACAGCTTTTTATATAATTTTAATATTTCTCAAGTTTATAAATGAAATGAATTAATTTAACCCACCAACTTTTTATTCTAAATATCAGCACTGATTTAATACAGGACCATAAAAAGCAGGTCTACAACAGCCCCACTTCCACTTACATATTACTGTACACACGCTCGCCATTATCTAGCCGTACACTTTAACCGAAACGCCATTTAAAATTCATCAGCCTCACTTTTAGCCCCAATCAGCCCCAAGTTAATACCTTTTTATTCATTATTTTGCGGACTAGTAAAATTCATAAAACCCAATTAAACTTTGATATATCAATCTTCATCACTTCTTTAATGTCGTAGTGTGCAACATCACTAATTTACTGGGAAAAAAACACACCACCGAAGTGGTTGTCATAAAAAACGTAAAACACTCGTTTATATAGCGAGTGTTTTTTTGTAGGGAAACGTTGATATATCAATGTTTGTTGTGGTTCGTTAAGTAATAAGTAATATGAAAGGGTGAGAGGGGTGTTAGGGAATAGTACGTACCCCAAATTGTACCCTAAAATCATCTGTTCGATGGTCGAATTGAGATGAATAATAATCAAGCCGAAAATGCGATTCGTCGCAAGAACTGGCTTTTTTCTGTTAGTGAAGCCGGTGCTAAAGCAAATGCCATCTGTTTGAGTTAAGCAGAAACAGCCAAAACAAACGGCATTGATTTCTATCGGTACCTTGTGAAGCTATTAACGGAGCTACCAAATTTATCGATTCAACAACAGCCAGAGACCTTACAAGATTACATGCCTTGGTGGAAAAATATCTAACCCACATGTTTAAAATAGCCCAGCTATCTGAAAAAAACTCAGATAGCTGGCTATACGTCGTGCGTACCAAGAAGGTGCGCTAATTTTTGTATTTCAGGCTTACGCTTTATCAGCAACTAGCAATAAGCGTATTAAGGATAACATTGTAAAACAGATGATGGAGTGATGCAGAGGCTTCGTGCCTTATATGAATTTATTGCCACAATCTTTGGATTGTGGCAATAAGCAATAAATAAGGATTTTTAAACCTCGCAAATTAATAATCAATTCTAATCAGGGTTTTTACTGTTCGTCCTCAAATACCTGTTTTATATTTATAAATATTTTTTTCTTTTTCAAAAATAGAAGTATTATGTTCATATTTTTTGGGATTAGATAACTTTTCAAGCTCTTGTATCAACATATCCTCTAAATCTATGGACTCTTTCATGTTTTCTGAGGTTTGTTTAACCTCCTTAACAAGTAATCTAACTAATTTTTGTCCATTCGATTTCACAAGATATGTCCGTATATAACCATCTTCATATCTGGTTTCAAATTTAGGTTTGATATTTTTCTCGTTTTCGTCTTTGTCTTTATGTATATTTTTAATTCCAAATAAATCTAAGAGACTTTCATTTTTTATATTTTTATTTACCTCTGTTTTCAAATAATTTAATGTATTACTGGCTTGAATTTGCATTAATAATTCTCCTTAATTACAAAATATTTTAAGTCAAACACTTTAGTTAAATTTGAAATAGGTTTAATTTAGCATTTTTTATACTTTATTATAACCTTTATAGTTAATAAATGGGGGTTTTTGAAAATTCATTTAGTATTTTTAATATCAGTTTGCTGATGCACAAACATTATAGTATTAATAACTACAATATAATTCTTACAAAAGTAATAGATGTTACATTCGTTATAGATTAGGTACTCAAAAATTTATCTTGTAAAATGGGAGGCAAGATGGTGCGATAAGGTTTTCCTCTCTTGGTATTTATAAAAACCTAAATATTAGGAAAAGACAGACCGACATTGATGATAATATTAATAAATAAGGCTAACAATAGAGCCACATCAAATCACTTTGAAAGTTTTTAATCAAGGTGGTTTAGGGTAAATGTTACTGATGGAGGGCTAAGAGGGTAGAACTGGTTCTTCTGCAGCTAACGAAGCAGTATACTTCCATGAGGAGAAATGTATATGGGAACTTATATTAGTTCCCAACGTTTTAAAATTAAAGAGAAAGTGTAGGAAACTTGGGTTTTAAGTGTGATATTTAGAATGTGGTGAAAAAGTAGGAAGATAGTACCACCTAATCTTTAACTGGTGTTAGTTAAAGATCAATGTGTAGACTGAATATTGTTAAAAGCGGTATTGAGTAATTAGATAGCGTAGTTTTCTTCAATGCAAATGATGGGAGAAATGATATGGAAAACGACTGGGACAAAGCTATAGGTTCTCTTTCTAAAATAAAAGTTTTTTCAAATCCGAATAACGAGCCAGTAACCATATGTGGTGAAGCTAATGATTTGAAGTGTATAGGTGTTGGTACAGATGCAGCTGTTTTTCAGTCTCTTTCTGTGCCGGCTTATGCATTTAAAATATATGCCAAAGACAAAGTACACAAAGTAAAAGTTGAAGCAACGGTTTATCAAGTATTAGAAGAATCACCTTACTTTTCAACATGTTTTGCTGCATACAACGAATACCTGGTTTTAAGCTACGAAGAAGGAAAAACGCTCTTTGACTGCATTCTTCAGGGTATTCACATTCCAAAACAGGTTATAAATGAAGTGGAGGAAGCAAGAGAATATGTTCGGAAGAAGGGACTTAACCCTCGTGATATTCATTTGAAAAATATTTTACTACAAAATGGAAGGGCAAAAATAATTGATGTCTCTGAATACACACTACAAGGTAATGATCATCGATGGGAGCATTTAAAAAAAGGATATGAGCAATACTATCATTTAATAGATGGAAATTCTGTGCCGTTTTGGTTAGTAGAAACGATTCGAAAGTGGTATAACCAGCGTGGAAAGAATACTTCATTTGAAGAGTTTGCAAAAAATATTTTAAAACTTATGTTAAAAAATAAATGAAATTATGAGTAGTTTAATAACAAGAAGGGGCTAACCTCTTATGATATTGACCATCCACTGATTTTCCTATAAGAAAAGACAGTGGATGGGACATTATTATGATTCATTTTAAGTATGATATATTAATTACTATAAATAAAATCATTATTAAAAGCCTCCAATTGTATAGAGGTTTTTTTTATGCATTTTACCTTATCGTCTATATCATGTTATTAAACGTTTTTAATATCGCTATCTACGTCTTTGTTTTTTAATCTTCTGAACTTAGCTACGAATAGCAGTAATAATGGTAATAAAATAGCAAAAACGGCTATAGCTAGTGGCCAAGTCTGCTGGTTGTATCGATCAGAATGAATGATATTCGCATGAACAATTTGAGAAAGAGCTATGGAAATCATTCCAAGTGGAAGAATTAACGGTCTATGCTCCTTTAGTTTAAGTATGTGACTTAATCCAATTAAAGAAGCATAAAAATACATAAAAGCTCTTACAAATATTGTAACCATCCAGATAAAAGCCATAATAATTTCAACGCGTTGTAAAAAGTTTCCTACAGAAACTCTTTGCGCTAATGTATAACTCGGAAATGTTCTTAAAGTAGTATTAGTTACACCTAATACTAATATAGATAAAGCTATAAAAGCAGTTATAATAAATCCTCCAACTATTATTCCAATGTAAAAGCCCTTTTTCCCAGATTCAAGATTATTAATAGCAGAAGGAAAAATCATTAATAGAACAATTAATGGAAATGAAAACAAGCCCATGAAATGTAACACACTATATATTAATGGCGGAATGGATACTTCAAAAACTGGTTGTACATTTTTAATATCTATTTGGGGAGAAACAAAGAACAGGAAAATAATAAAAACAAACAAGAAAATCGGAAACAGTATTTCTAAAGTACGCGCAAAAACTTCTATACCTTGATATGCTGCAAATAGAATAATAAAACTAAAAAGTATAGAAAATACAACCGGCGGCGTTTCCGGCATCACTTCTGTTTGTAAAAAATTACCAATAAAGTATAGTAGCTCACCTGATGACAGAAGTGTTAACAGCACGAATGCTAAAGATATAATTTTTCCTATAAAGCTCCCCAAAAATTTTTCAGTTACTTCTGTAAGAGAAAGATTCATCATTTTATTGGATAAAGTGATATAAAGCTTTATTAAAAGTAAGCTTAATATTGTACCTATGGTGGCTACAATCCAAGCATCCTGCTTTACTTCCAGCGCTAGGCTTGCGGGAATAATTAATATTCCTGTCCCAACTGTGAAGAAAATAACAAGTATTGTGAATTGACGTGAACTTATCAACTGTTTTTCCATATAAATGCCTCTTATAAGTTATTTTTATTTAACAATGTTTCTTTTAGCAAGTTACTGATTGGTTGGAAAATATACATGATAGGCTCCAATGGGCTGATAATTAGAGCATTAAAAACTACAGCAATATTTAAGAATGTCCCCATGAATAACAAAATAGAGAATGTCCAAATTAATTTAGTGCCACCTTTTTTTAATTTTGGAAGTTCAATAACAACAATAACAATTGAAATTATTAATATGCCTAAGGTGATAAACATAGTCAATTTTACTCCTTTAATTTTGAGTTTTGCAAAGTTCCTAACCCCCGTGTATAGACATTAACCTTAACATTTACTTCTACCTCAGGATAAATGGTTTGCCAGTCGTCTTTAATTTTTCTCCATTCTGTAGGATTAGCACGATGAATCGCTTCTCCAAAGCCAAGTACATCTGCCTGATAATTTTCTTGAAATATATTCAGCACTTGATTAATATTTTTTTTAATGTGTTTTTCAGTTTGATTATTAATCCAATCGATCGTTTTTATGTCTGTTAAATCAATATCACATTTCACCTCAGCAACATTTTGAACAATATCAATGTTAATGTTTATAGTCGGTTTGCCGTCCTTAAAAATTCCTTTTGTTTTCGTTTTAGATTGAGTAATTTCGGTTGTTAGCTCTCCATCTGAAGGACAGGAGATAATTTCAATTGTTGATTTAATATTGTCGTTTAAATAACTAAAACTTTTACTGTTATATTCATCGATGTAGCCTAATAATTTATCCTCTTTAAAAATGGCGAGGCCCGTAAACTTAAGTTTTACTGGCGTTTCAATTCTTTCAACATTTGTTTGGTCAATTCCTAAAGTTTTATCCCCTAGAACTTCAATTGCTGATAAAACAAAATACTGATCATTTACTCCTAAATCTGTCACTAAATCTTCAACATCGACTTCTAAAGTAGAGCCCCATGCATCTTGCGTGATTTTAAGAGAATTTAACATCCTACTTGCAGGTATTTTTTCTATGGGAGTTAATACATTTAAGACATCCTTTGCAGTTGCTTGCTGAGAGACAATTATAGTAAAGTCATTTCGAATCTCCTGATCTCTTGCTAGAAAATCAACAGAATCTCGTATACCTTTGTCTGCTAATTCTTCTCCAACAACAACTAGCTGTAAATGGGCAAAATATAATTTTCTTGGAGATAAAGCTAATATTTTTCTAACTGCTTCAAATACAGTTTTTCCTTCGGCATGATAAGTAACTACTGGTGCTTGTCCATTAGCCGATTTTAAAGAGACTTGACTAGGATCAATTACTTGTACCGAAATGGCATATTCACCATCAATAAAGTCTATACCTAGCGCAGCGACAAGAGCTAAATCATTTAATTCACGTTTACTCCAACAACCACTAAGAATTAAAATTAGAAAAATCAATGAAAGAACGATTAAGTTTTTCTTCATAATGTAACCTCATTTAACAGTTAATTATTACTAATTTTTACGCCCTCTAACATTATTAATTTGACTGATCAATCGTGGACGTGTGAGTAAGGAACGTCGTGGAAAAATAATGAGCGCATCTTTTTGATCTTTTGGTATTAAAGGTGCAAATGGGCTCATGTATGGAACACCAAAAGAACGCAAACTACATAGATGGATAATCAAAAGCATAATTCCTACAAAAACTCCAAACAGTCCAAACATAGCTGCTAACACCATTAATGGGAAACGTAAAATACGGATAGAATTGGATAGACCATAGGCTGGGAAAAGAAAACTACAAATGGCTGTCAAAGCAACAATAATAACCATTGCTGCTGATACAATACCTGCCTCAACGGCTGCTTGGCCAATGATTAGTGTTCCGACTATAGAGATTGCGGATCCAATCATTCTAGGCATCCTTAATCCTGCTTCCCTTAACACTTCAAATGCAATTTCCATAATTAAAGCCTCTACAAATGCAGGGAAAGGAACACCTTCTCGCTGTGCATATATACTGATAAGTAGGCGTGTTGGAATCATTTCTTGATGAAAAGTCGTTAGAGAAATATAGAGAGAAGGGGCAACCAAGGCAAGGCTGATACCTAAAAACCGAATAAGTCGAATAAATGAACTGACAAAAGCGCTTTGATAATAATCTTCTGCTGATTGTAAAAAAGAAGTGAATAAAGCAGGTACGATTAAAACAAAAGGTGTACCATCTACTAAAATAGCAATTTTACCTTCAAGCAATTCTCCAGCTATAACATCTGGACGCTCGGAATTATAAACAGTAGGAAATATAGTAAACTTTGAATCTTGAATTAATTGTTCAATATAACCACTCTCCAGAATGCCATCTATGTCAATTCTATCTAATCTTTTGAGCACTTCCTTCACTATTTTTTCATTTGCAATACCATTTATATACATAATGGCTATTTCCGTTTGGGTAACTTCACCAATAACTCTTGTTTTTATCCAAAGATTAGGACTTTTTATTTTGCGTCTAATTAAAGCTGTATTGGTTCGTAATGTCTCGGTAAATGACTCTCTGGGCCCTCTAATAACAGCTTCTGTTACCGGTTCTGTGATAGATCTATCTTTAGAGCTTTTTGTACTTGTAGAGATGCCTATAGCAAGTCCCTCTAATAATAAAACAGTTTCTCCACTTAAAATAGCGTTAAACAATGAAGGGAAATCTGAAACATTTTTTATACTCCCTACAGTTAAGCAATAAGTTTTTAATCGATCTACAATTTCTTGTAAAGGAGTATCTGATGTTACCTCAAAATCAGAGATAATAGATTCTAATATAAAGTCAGTAATCGAGGTATTATCAGCAAGACCATCTGTATAAATAATAGCTATTGGTACTTCTATAGGTTTACCAATCAAAAATTCACGGATAATAATATCATTGCTGTTACCGATTGAGTTTTTAATAGTTTTGATATTTTTCGGGAGAGATGTAGAAAGTGACGTAATGGTTTTATTTTTTAAGAGATTATCGATTTCTGAATTGCTCACTACAATGTCCTCCTTTAGTTTTCTATTTAATAGAATATGCAATAGATAGTGAGTTTATACTAGATTTAATGAAGAGAGGAAGAGTTTAATAGAATTATGTATTTATTTTTTGATAGAAATAAAAAAGCAGTCAACAAAACTCGTTGACTGTTTTAAAAACTTTAGCTGCTTAAAATAGTAGGTTTATCAAATGAAACAATATCAATTATATGGTCTAAACACACAATCTGATAATGGAATAGCTCCTTGTAGGAATATATATCGAGAGCTATAGTCCCTTTACTTATGAAATCTAAATAAGTTGATTTTGTAAAAAGACGTACTGAGTTACCCAAGAAATCATCTTCTTGATTTACAAAATGAAAAGATTCGTCAAAAACAGAGTAGGCTACATATGTATCGAATTCTAAATGTATGACCGGCAAGGTCTTATCAATTTCAATAGGATGGACATCATTAAATGTATTTTCATCAAAACTTACATCCTCGCCTTTTGAACTAATGGAAGCTCTATGAATAGAAATTCTTAAAGAGTTTGTCCCTGGCTCTACTATATTATCTAAAAACAAATAACCTTTCCATTGCATTAAATCTTCATAGTACATAATAATCACCCTTCCAAATTAACAATGAGGTTATGGTCATTTTATAGGTAGAATATTAAAATGTCAATTTAAAATAAGTTGAATAGAAATAAAAATTTATTGTTTATCAATAAAAAAAGATTGATTTAGAATATATTTCGGGTTTATAATTGTTACAGCAAGTTGTAGGAAGAAGCAGTGGAAGAATCAAAACTTTTTACATTAAAATATTTAGAATGGAGGAAATAAGTTATGAAAAAATATATTTTTGCATCAACACCAATTATATTAGGAGTACTTAGTTTTTTAATCTTTATGATGAAAGGGAGTAATGTAGCACCTGATGGTACATTAGAAGAACCATTCTTTCTTATTCCAATAGGATTTTTATTGTTATTTATTGGATTTATATGTGTAGTAGGGGTAGCACTAATTTCGGTTATTAAAAAAACACAATACGTTAAATAATAATATATAAAACAACCAGGTCTGATGTGACCTGGTTGTTTTATATATTTACATATTTATTTTACTCAAAGAAAATATTATTTTTTCAAATTATACTGCTCTCCCCAATCTCTCATAAGTTTTATTATTGGTTCAAGTGTACGACCGAATTCAGTTAGCGAATATTCTACTTTGGGTGGTACTTCTTTAAAGATTTCTCTATGGATTATACCATCCTTCTCTAATTCACGGAGTTGTAACGTTAACATTCTTTGAGTAATATCGGGCATCAAACGTCTAAATTCATTGAAACGCTTCGTTCCTGACATAAGGTGATATAAAATAACACCTTTCCATTTACCACCAATTACCGCAAGTGTTGCTTCAACAGGACATCCATAGGCATCAGGACAAGCTGAATAAGGGTTGATTTGATTACTATCTGTCATTAAAATACCTCCAGATTAATTAGTATAAAAATTGATACTATACAACAAAAATGTGCGTACTTACATTAAATATATCATCGTATTATTATAGCTGACATAAGGAAATAAAAAATGAAGGAAAAAGGAGCAATTTTAATTATGGAAAAAATGAAAGCTGTAGGTTTACATCAATACTTACCTGTTGATCAACCAGAGAGTTTATTAGATTTACAAATTGCAAAGCCAAGTGTTAAAGATAGAGATTTATTAATTAAAGTAAAGGCAGTTTCAGTGAATCCAGTAGATTATAAAGTAAGAACTCCGAAAGAAAAGTTTGAGGACACTCCTAAAATTTTAGGGTGGGATGTGGCAGGCATTGTTGTAGAGTCTGGTCCATTATGTACATTGTTTAAACCAGGTGATGAGGTATATTATGCAGGCGATATAACACGTCAAGGTTGTAATAGTGAATTTCATCTTGTCGATGAGAGGATTGTAGGTCATAAGCCAAAGTCATTAAATTTTGCAGAATCTGCCGCATTACCATTGACTTCAATTACTGCGTATGAGGCCATATTTGATAGAATGAAAGTTAGTAGTTTATCAAATGAAAATAAAAATAAAACAATTTTAATTATTGGTGCAGCTGGTGGGGTAGGTTCTATTGCAATCCAACTAGCTAAATGGGCTGGGCTAACGGTTATAGGTACAGCTTCTAGACAAGAGTCACGTGTTTGGGCTACTGACCTAGGTGCAGACTATATCATAAATCACTATGAGGAATTTATTCCGCAGCTTAAAATAATAGGTTTTGAAGCAGTTGATTATATTCTATGTTTGAATTCGACACAAGAATATTGGGCCAATATGGCCGAGGCTATCGCTCCACAAGGAACAATTTGTTCTATTGTAGAAACAGATGAGCCAATTAATTTGACATTACTTAAAAATAAAAGCGTAACATTTGTGTGGGAGTTTATGTTTACACGATCTATGTATCAGACTGAAGATATGAATGAACAACATAAATTATTAAATAGAATAGCTATTTTAGTTGATAGTAATATTTTAAAAACCACAATATCTGAAATTCTATATCCAATTAATGCAGATAATTTAAGAAAAGCTCACGCTATTCTTGAGAATGGAAAAACTATTGGGAAAATTGTGCTTGAGGGTTTTAAATAAGACATTGTGACTGCCTTTGTTTTTCACCTTCATTGGCAGTATTTTATTCGTGTGATAAATAGAGTGAAGGGCAGAGTAGGCTAACAATCGACTAAATTTAATCGTCATTATTGATGTTTTATTTAAAAGGATTGGTTGCAAGGATAAAACTAATTTATAAAAGGGTTAAGATTTTTCGCATTTTAAATATTAGATAATGTTTATGTATGGATATCTAAAACTGCATTTGATCCAAAGTAATGTTCGGAAATGAGAAAAAGCTGCAACGTCCTCGCACGTTACAGCTTAGATATAGATGTTAATTATTCATATCTTTAAGGCCTATGCTGTGTTCATTTGGCATCTCTGGCATAACTGGTACTGGGAATCCTTCAGGTGGAGGAGTCACATTTAGATCTCCACCATTTCTACTTGGAGTTTGTCCTTGGAATATTTCACCGATACGAGTTGGAGCTAATGCGTTTCTTTGCCTCTAAAATTAGAGCTTTGGAAAAAGTATTGCATCATGGTTCTCATTTCCCATAATGACCACCTAGTATTTCTTGCATGACACGTGCTGCTTGTGGATCTGGTATGTCAGGTTTAATAATGTTAATTAATTCTTCTTTGTAATCATACATTTTAATTCCTCGATTCGGGGAAATTGGCTTTATTTTTCAGGGTAATCTACATGCAATGGTGGTGGTACAAGCCAACCTTTATTTTTGTTGAGACGCAGTAGTTTAGCACCGATAAGAGCTTTTGCAGTATGGAATTGGCCATACATTAAAGCAATATCCTCTCGAGTGGAAGTGCCCATTGCCTGACTACATGCAACTAATCCAGCAGCTAGGTCTACTGACAGTGCAGCACTAATTTCTGGATCATTAAATTTAGCACCAGGAGGGATATCTTCCATTCTTGCTACAGGTCGTTCAGGTGAAGCAGGTGGTAAAGCAACACCATTCGTTTTTAGAATTTTTTCTAATTGTTTTACTTCATCCCTACATGTTTCGATGATATCTTCAATAATTTTTTTAAGATCTTCATCCCCAGCGTGATTATAAAACGTTTGATAGCCCGAAATCATACCATAGTCTGCAATTAAACTTAACCAGACACTAAATACTTCACCATAATGCAATGGTTCATCTTTTGGATTTCCACCAAGAATACCCATAATAACACTTCCTTTTCTTGTTTTTCGCCATTAAAAGCAAGGTTAGTATGGATGAAATAATAATTACCATTCAATTTTTAATAAAATATTTAAGGGTTTGAGGTAATAAAATGAACTAAAAAGGACCAACTTCTATACAGAAAGTGATCAAGTAATTAAGTAAATGTTAGGAGCAACAATACCTAGATTTATATTATGTATCCAAAGCTGACTATGATAGGCGGTTACTTTATCAAAAAAGTCACAGCAAGTGAAATCTCTGCAGTTCCTTTAACGGATTTAAGTATGACTTCCTCAGCCGTTATCTTGATAGAAATAGACATAACTCTTATGCGTTGGTAATGTAGAGAAAGATATAAGTAGTGATATGGTTTACTTACTTGAAACTAATTGTGCAGTGAATCAAAATGGAGAGACTAATATAAAGCTTTGCAATAGCGGTAACAAGTAGGCAGGTGATAAATTGGTATTCGTAGTATTAGATAAGGAGTAAAACTATGAATGAATTTAATGAAATATTAACATATGTAAATGAATTACTTTATGAACCTAATCAATTAATTATAAAAAAACATCCGAGAGGAAACTCAAAATTCTGAGTACGGGGCTGGGATATTTCAGTTGAATTTTAAATCTGTTAGATTTAGAGTGGCAAAAATAACACCTACCAAGGTAGGCCAATTTGTTTCCTTTTGGGAAAAGGATGAAGCTAATAAAAACCAAGCATTCTCATATGATAATGCCACTGATTTACTAGTAATAAACACTTTTAATAATAGTGGTGATTTTGGCCAATTTGTTTTTCCAAAAGAAGTTCTTTTAAAACAAAAGATCCTTAAAAACGTTAATTCAAAGGGAAAAATGGCAATCACCATATTTTGTTAAAATAGACGCTAGTACTAGTTTTCCAAACCATGAGCTATTAAAATTATACTCCTTCTAAAATTAGATATCTTTAACTGTGTCATTCAAATATTTACTATACATTTCGAGTTCATATATAGCTTATTCAACAATCGGGTGCGTTTATTTAGGAACGCGTTTTTTTAGTGCCAAATTGTGGAGGAACGCAGTCTAAAGTCATTAAATGCAGCATTAAACTATTCGTATAGATTACTTCTATTACCTATAAGAACGAGCTTTTTTAAAAACTCACTTTACAAAGTATATCAAAAGTGTAAAATTACACTTTAATACAACTTATGTATATTTACAATAAAACATAAGATAAATGGAGTGGGATGATGAAGAAGACGATTGTTTTAGGTATATTTGTTGTTAGTTTATCGGTAAATTTTTATATGTTCGGGAAATGGCTTTTTTTGGATCTATGGTACGAGCCAACTGAGGAAGAACAAATTTTTTTAAATCAAATGGCTCAGTTAACAGTTGAGAGCGAGGATTACCAACATATAGCGAAATATTCGAACGTCATTGCCCTTGCACCTTATATAAACAAAAGTACAGGTGGACATTTTCCATTCAATATGGAGATTGAGGTTAAAACCACTAAAAAAACATTTATTTTTACATGTGAGGATGCTACTTGTTCGAAGATGCACATGGGAGGGGAATACCTCACTACTTATACAGATGAAGATTTACTACTGCCCTTTAAAATATCAAATTAAAGTAAAGTCTAAAGTCTCGAATGCTTTTAAAGTATTCGAGGCTACTTGTGTTTATCATTTTCCGACAGAAGAATCCTCCTTCCCAGTCTTCAACAAACGGGCGAGGTTGTTGAACAACATTGATAGAAAATGAACCAAACTCTCTAATTAAATTCTTAATAAAGATCAATCTTTGAATTCGAAGTTATGATATCATCCACGAGTGTTTCTAATGGCGATAAAGATGCTAAAGCCTGTTATCAATTGGTAATGGGCTTTTTAAATGTACAGTCCAATAAGCGTAAAATCACATTTTATTGCTATTAAATTTTTTAATGACAGTTGCTAAAATGGCGAGCATCAAAACGATGACACTATTGATCAATAAAAAGTACCCTATTTGCATGCCATAAAACAACGCAAAAGGATCGCGAATAACCATTATCGCTAAAGTCCCACCAATTGCACCAAAGAAGACTGCTAGTAGTAATAGTATGAACGCGGAAACATAAAGATTATTCTTTTTTCTGTACGCTATAAACGCAATCATATTCGCAATAATGATAAACAAGACCATAAGTATTATGAAAAACCTATCCATATGACGCCCTCCTTCATAAACAAACACACCATTAATACGATTGTTGAACTATTCTGCACCGATGGTTGAAAGATAAGCCTTCTTTTAACTTCGGAAGCGGGATTTTCCATTTTACATCTATTTACTTAAATACGCTTACAAAGAGTATAAGTTCCATTATAAAACAATTCACCTATCTAAAAAGGATGGACATGGCTAATGACGACGCAGTGTTACAAAGGCGTATCAAGATTTTTATCTACAGCAGAAAATGACGTGGTACTACGCTATGTTAATATTGCTCTTCAAGCACAAGTAGAAAATTATTAAAGCCCAGGCACTGCATTAATTTTGAGCCTGGGCTATTTGTGTATTTTCTTAAAAAGTTGACCATTCTATTATGGATAGGAGTGAAACAATGAACGATATAGGCTACTTACAAATAGCTATTGAAACAATTATAACTTTTTTTGTCCTTCTGGCTCTTACACGTCTTTTAGGAAAAAAACAATTAAGTCATTTAACTTTTTTTAATTATGTAACAGGAATAACAATAGGGTCCATGGCTGCAAATATGGTTATTCTTAGTACAAAAGATTACACAAAGGATTTACTTAGCCTAGTAATTTGGTGTTTACTTACTATAATTATTAGTTATATAAGTCTTAAGTCAGGGAAAATTAGAGTAATCCTTGATGGTCAACCTACAATTATTATAAAACATGGAAAGATAGACAGAAAAGCATTAAAAAGAACAGGTGTGAATATCGATGACCTAACGATGCTGATTAGGCAAAATCAAATCTTTTCAATAACAGAAATTGATTTCGCCATACTAGAACCCGATGGTAGACTTAGTATTCTCAAAAAGCCTGAATATCAAGGGACACAAAAAAGTGACTTAAACATATATCCTTCGCCACCCACTTATTTACCGATTGAAATAATTACGGATGGAAAATTATTACCTAAAAATTTATTAGAAGTTGGTAAAAGTAGAGATTGGTTAAAAAATGAATTAAGCAGGGCCCATATAAAAGAGATAGATGAAGTATTTTATGCTGAGATTCAATCTGATGGAAGCTTATTTATACAAAAATTCTAAACAAAAGTAACCAGTCACTCAATGGAGTACCTGGTTATTTTTTTGAAGCTCACGCAGCAGCCAGTAAAAAAACAATCGAAGGCTAGCTACGAAAGTAATAAAATATAGCTATTTTTATTGACCTTCCCCTTACAGGAAACATTATATTTAAAGTAATTGATTAAAGGAGGTGATGATTATGCTTTCAATTGGTGAATTCTCGAAAATATCACATCTTACGTTGAAGACACTTCGATACTATGATGAAATTGAGCTTTTAAAGCCTGCTTCCATAGACAGTCAAAATAACTATCGCTACTATCATCTTTCCCAATTAAAAACGGCTCTATTGATTACGCGATTAAAAAACTATTTATTTTCGCTTGAAGCAATCAAAGATATTTTAGCAAATTTGGAAGATACGGACTTTTTAAACGCTAAAATGCAAACCAAGCAAGAAAAATTAACAAAACATATAACTGATTATTGTTCGCTATTAAAGAAATTAGAGCTTGATATTCAACGCTTAAATAAAGCGGAACATATCATGGGTTACTTAGATAAAATAGAGATTAAACTTATGAATCACTTGACCTTTCATATATTATCTCAACGAAAACAAATGAATACCGCTGATTTTCTATTACACTTTAATGAATTATTGAGTAGAGCTTTGTTTGCAAATTTAGCACCTATTGCGAAACCACTTGCCATTTTTCATAGCGCAGAATATGTACCAGAAAAATATGATGTAGAAATAGCAATTCCCTTGGCAGAGGCCACACATGAAACAAAAGTGTTTAACCCCGGTCTTTGCGCAATGGCAACGCTTACTGGCTCTTATGATGAATTACCGTCTATTCATACAAAGCTACATATGTGGATTAAAGATAATCACTATAATCTGAATGGTGCGCCGTTTGAAGTTTATCAAACGAATCCATATAGTACATCGGAGGAAAATAATATTGTAGAA
The DNA here is from genome assembly GCF_003049525.1 of Lysinibacillus fusiformis. Lineage (GTDB taxonomy): Bacteria > Bacillota > Bacilli > Bacillales_A > Planococcaceae > Lysinibacillus > Lysinibacillus fusiformis. The sequence goes on from NZ_PYWL01000004.1 coordinate 49,194, forward strand.
GTATATTTTCCTATCCAATAAGAAGTTGAAGGAGTGTAATACAATGTATGGCATTAACCAGCCAACGATAAAAGAAAAAATCTTGATTGTAGTTGCTGAAATGATCTATCTGGTCATTGCATATTATTTACTTTTCATTACTTATGACAAATCAGGCATTGCACTAGGGCTTTTTATTGCTTTGATTATTACAGCTTTACGATTAACGGCTATGATGTTTATTTGGTTGACTAGAGGCATAGCATGGCAAGAAGCTATTATGAACAGTATGGCTTTTGGGATCTATTATTTAGGCTTCCCAATCTTAATGATTACTAGTAATCAAGATCCAAATGTAGTTGTCCTTATTTTAGGTTGGGTATTATTTGTAGGAGGAAGTATGCTAAACACCGTTTCAGAGTTGTTAAGAAAGCCTTTTAAAGACAATCCTGATAATCAAGGAATGCTATATACTGGAGGATTATTTAAATATGCAATTCATATTAATTATCTAGGGGATTGCCTCTGGGTATTAGGTTTAGCGCTCATCTCTAACAATATTTATAGTTTACTTATACCACTTGGTCTAATTTTAGTATTTGTATTTGGATATATTCCTAAATCCGACGATTATTTACAGAGCAAGTATGGAGAACAATTTACAGTATATAAATTGAAAACAAAAAAGTTAATTCCGTTTATCTGGTAAATCCAAAACAAGCGTTTCAAACAGAGCAAGATCACCCTTTAACTTGGGACATTTGCCTATTTTTATTCTATAAAAAATAATTACTAATATGTACCATTAACGGGTTTTGCTTGTTGCTTCGCATATTTGGATTAGCTAGTTCTTCGTCTTACAAAGATAAAAAAGCTGCGGCTTTTAATAAACGCCACAGCTAATAAAAAGTGCGTGCGAGGCACCAATATCAATGTATGCAATGGAATGTTACTTATTACTTTTAATCATTTTAGCTAGGATGAGATGTTTTAAAAGAAAGGAATTAAGAAGAAATGAACTTGTCATAATAAAAAACAAAAGCCACTTTAAATCTCTTCAGCTTCTTTAGTAGAGAAAAACAATATGGAGTTCATTTTATACTTCAAAAAGCTTACTGAACAATAACTTTGAGGGAGGACTTTATAAAAAAGAATATAAATACAACCGGCAAAGGCTGCCGGTTGTGGATGATGAGTAAATTTACTTTGTATTGTTTTCGTTTGAAAATCGACCTGACGCAAATTTTTTGTTAGTTTCAGCTTGTTGAATTTGCTGTCTGATTTCATTAACATCCGTCTCATTTCCGAATTCTTGGCTCATCGAATTCGTTGAACCAGAAGCTTGCATTTTCTTAGCTTCAGCTTGTTGGATTTGTTGTTTAATTTGATTTACATCAGTTTCATTTCCAAATTCCTGGCTCATGGCATTTGGAGTTTTTGAGTTAAAGTTTTGATTGTTGTTCGCCATTATAAATCACCTCCTGTAATTAGTGTGTACAGAAGGTGTATTTATATCCGTTTTTTTCTAAAGCTTATACGTTTAAAGGTTTCGACCTAATCAGCAGCTTGGCTAGTAGAGGGTGAAACAAAGTAATAATTTAAATAGCGCAACTCATAAATATTGTAGATAGCTTAATAGAAATGACCAGCAAAGCTAATTTAGTCATGCTGGTCATTTTAAGTTACGTCGTTAATTATAGGTCTTAAGCCTGAAAGGGGATAAGTCTATCATTGTATTTACGAACATAGTATACTACGATATTCTATTTATAGAAAATATTTCTTTTTTCTAAGAAATATTTTCTTAAAATCTATTACTTCACTAAGGAGGAAATTTTTTTCATGAAAAATAAATTATCCGGGGTGTTAGCTGCTACTTTAGCGTTAACGATAAGCCTACCAACAGGGGCTATGGCAGTTTCTGACAATCAGACTACGGTTGTAGTGAGCCAAGAAGTTGCTAACCATAAACTGAAAAAAATTGCAGCAGAGAAGGCAAATCTACTCACGCAGTCCTATGAGACGACTAGTGTGCAGTATGCGCTAATTGATAATGGTAAAGTTATTTTGTCGGGTCAAGCAGGCAAGAACGATATGGAAGGAAAACAGCCGCTGACTAAAAATACCCTTTACGGGATTGGTTCAGTTAGTAAAATCTATACAACGGCGGCTGTGATGAAATTGGTCGACGAAGGAAAAGTTGATTTAGATGTTCCAGTCGTTCATTATGTTCCTGATTTTCAGATGAAAGACGAGCGTTACAAACGCATTACGCCACGTATGCTGCTGAACCACTCCTCCGGCTTGCAAGGTACTGGGTACGGTAATAGCTTTTTATTTGATGATAATGATACGTATGCCCATGATAATTTGTTGCGACAATTGTCCAACCAGAGCTTAAAAGCGGACCCTGGTGCATTCTCGGTATACTGCAACGACGGCTTTACACTGGCTGAGATTATGGTGGAAAAAGTAAGTGGAATGAGCTTTACCGAATTTATACATCAGCAGTTTACGGAACCCTTAAAGCTCAATCATACGAAAACACCGCAGAACACAGGGAAAAATGACAAGTTTGCTGGACTTTATTTTCCAACATACGAAGGGCAGCTTCCTGCTGAATCGGTGAATGTGATTGGAACGGGAGGAATCTCATCCACAGCAGAAGATATGGTGCGTTTTTCACAAATATTTATGGGACATGAAAAAGGAATTCTCTCTGATAAGGCAGTCAAGGCAATGGAGCAAGAGGAATATAAAAAAGGAATGTGGCCAGGAGATGGAGATAATATTATCAACTATGGTCTTGGCTGGGATAGTGTGAAACTATATCCATTCAGTGAATACGGGATAAAGGGCTTGGCTAAAGGTGGAGATACAGGACTACAACATGCTTCATTGGTCGTACTTCCTGAGCAGAAGATGGCAGTGGCTGTGTTGTCATCTGGCGGTAGTAGCTCTACAAATCAACTGATGGCGACAGAAATACTGCTCGCTGCGCTTAAAGAAAAAGGCGTAATAAAGGATATCAAGCCGAACAAATCCTTTGGCAAGCCGGTCAAGGCCAAGATGCCTGAAGATATAGCAAAGAAAGCGGGTTTTTACGGCAATAGTTTCAGTCATTTCAACATAGAAATTACGAAGAATGGAGAACTACTCTTACCCGGTAATTCAGAAGAAAAATATGTCTATACTGCAGATGGAAGCTTCATTCATGAGACAGGCACTTCCAAGCTCTACTTCATTAAAGAAAAGAATGACCGAACATATTTAGTGGAGAGCTCATTTATTTCGTTACCGGGTTTAGGGCAAGTAGCGGTTACTCAATATTTAGCCGAGAAACTAGAAGACAATATGCTATCGAAGGAAACGACTGTCGCATGGGCACAAAGGGAAGGGGTTAAGTATTATCTCGTAAACGAAAAATATAGTTCTGCGCTATATCTCTTACCAATGATGCTGACAACACAAATTAATCGTAATGAAGATCTAGATGGCTATTGGAATGGCAGAAAAATTACAGGTCCAAACACGGCTGCGCATCAGCTTCAGATCCCTGTATCGGCAGGTCGTGATACGTCGGAAGCTCGTTTCTATACAGAAGGTGGTAATGAATATATGGAGATGGGCGGATTGTTATACGTAAGTGGGTCCAACGTAAAATCACTTGATGCAGATCAAACATCCAAAGTGAAGTTACAAGCAAGTGGGCATGCAAAATGGTTTACGATCCCGCAAGCGGCAGCAGGGAAAACGATGACAGTGTCATTACCAGCAAAAAGTTCGTTCGCAGTGTATGATGAGGAAGGACTATACGTCAATTTTACTGTTGTGAGCGGCAATAACAAAGTAAAGCTGCCGAAGAACGGAACGGTTGTATTTGCGGGTGCACCGAACTCGGAGTTTACAATCACGTTGAACTAGTTCTAATACAATCGGATGGGTATTCTGAGTATACATGTAAACCACTGCCCACATGATAACATTCTTATTTTATGCCATGAAATAGATAGAAGATAAGAATTAATACACACAAAATCACTCATTTGAAAAATAATGAGTGATTTTCATTTTATTCTTATATTAATAGTGAAAAGATACAACTACTGAACTTCATTTTCTAATATTCCATAGAAGCATCCTACACATTGCAAGATATGGTCAATTGATTTTGGGAGGGAAGTAAATTAAAAAATTGAGCCATTTCCATAATAAGAAATTTCATAATGGGCAATTAGAATAAGGGTACAAAATGGGATACGCGAAGCTAAACCATATGGCTTAACACTATTATTTATATGATTTTTTTTCTGTGATTTTTAGTTAATTGTCTTTAAATAAAAATTATATGGTCTCCATTGTATTGTAAATTTACAGGACCACCTTCTAATTTAGGAAGTGGTCAAGATGAAAGAAAAAATTAGGAGAGCCTAGTATCTGGGAATAGGATGTTCTAAGTGTTATTTATGTATCAAAAGTTTTGTGATAGAAGCGTTCAACTCAGATAGACGTTCTAGAAATAAGAGCTGTAGCGGTACACACGCTACAGCTCGTTGGTTGTATTAACAGTCTTTTTCTCTTTTTAAGAAAGTTGCGCCGACAATGATCAAAAGAATAAATAGAACAACAATTAGGGCAAATGTTGAGCCATTATTAGATCCGCCGCCATAATAGCCACCATTTTCTATGCCGCCTACATTTCCACAGTATCCCATAATATATCCCTCCTTTCTACAATACATAGTATGTTAGCGGTAGACAAGGATTGGGGTGTTAACCTATCAATTATAGGGCTACATAAAGTATATTTTTGTTAGACGAGACAATAAAAAAAGCCATTTGGAATAGGAGCGATCATTAGATTTAATTAGGGTATGTGTGATCAGGTTAGCTTTACCTTACTATTAATAAATGTGATAACTAATCATGATAATAGTTAAAGCATTTCAGAAACTACTGGAGCAAATTTGAAGAGGATATATACTGGATAAAGCCCCTTCAGATAGTTTGAAGGGACTCTCCTATACGATTTGTGTATGACGATATTACTAAAATAGTTATTTGTATTTTTTAGCTAGAGATTCGCTAACAATTGCTCCAATGATCGTCATAAAAAATGGTGCAATTTGAAAGAATAGAGAATCCTTTAGGAACACAATATTTAAATCAAATAACTTATTTCCTATGACAATGAATATCTTAGCTAGTATGAATAAGAATCCAATGATTAAAAGAATATCAAAAAATAACTTCCATCTTGGATAGACTAATTTTTGGCTATCTTTGATGAGTTTCTCTTTCTAAGAATGATCCTCCTTTACTAATTCATCAAGCGTAATATCAAAAATATCACTTAACTTAATTAACAATTCAATACTAGGGTACCTTTCTCCACGTTCCCATTTGGAGATAGAATGTCTACTAATATTAAGTTTTTCTCCAAACAAACCTTCTTGTCTTGTCTGTATTTTATAATAACGGGTTCTGTTGTTGATTGCGAAATGTAAAAAAGTAAAATTAAAGAGAGATCAGTTCGCAAGCGAATTAAACTCCCTTTTAAATATTGATTTATCAGTATTTTATAATGGGCGAGTTTCTAGCAATATATATTACAATAACGAACAACTGCAGACCAGCAGTCAGTGGTCAAATGTATAGAAATGGGGTGAGTATGATGACGAAAATTTCCTATAGTGGTTTGAAATGTGGAAAAAGTGATGTGGAAATAAAAATATTGGTGGATATACAAAATGATTGGTTAGAGATATCGCATACCAAGGAAGTCTCTCAAGTGATGAACAAAACAACAGGTGAATATATCATAGTCGATCGAAATACCTTGAAACTTGAGATAGTTTAAGCTTTCAATGAAGCTTGCAAAGAGGTAAAGGTCTTAATTAATATTAAAGGGTTTATAAGTGGTAATTATATCCATATCATCTTTTGTATTGTATAATAAAAGTACACTATTTAAAAGGTGATGGTCATTTTGCTAACAATCTTACAAATTGTTTTTTCAATCCTAGTAGTCTCATTTTCAACTTACGGAATTATCACAGGTGATTATCGGTTAAAGTTCTTAATGATATTGTTCTTAGGAGTTTTGCTTTTAATTTTAGGATTGAAAGAATTTCAAAAAGAGAGAAAAATTAATGGCTGGCTCTATATTGGGGTATTTTTATTTTTAGTATTTGTGTCCATTACTAGTATCTTTTAATAAACAGGAGGTATAAAGTTACCTCCATTTTTTAAGCTTTCACCTTTGGGTGGAGGCATTTTCTTTTGCTTTGATAACGACATCAAACAGCCAACATGCAACAGATTGAGAGTGGAGAGTTTGGTGTGGTTATGAGTGGGCTTGGTAGAATAATATTCCAATTCGGTAATTCTTGCATTATGATAATGTATGGGGGATGTAGGTTTCCTCGCCATCATGGATAACAATGGAGGGTTTAAATGACACCAGAGCATATTGTTAAGAAATTTTTTGAAGAAGTACGTTCAGGAAAAAATCCAGATTATGCAACTGAATTAATGGCAGACCAAGTATTGGCACACCAAGTTATTTCAGAAGAAGAAATAACGGTTGTAAGAACGCCAAAGGATTATGCTGAACATGTAAAAGAAATGATAGACGCATATGGCGATTTTTCATTAGAAATACAAGAATTCATAGTACAAGATCAGAAAGTATATGTACGTTGGAAACAAGCTGGTACACATGTTGGAGAGGTTGATGGATATCAGCCAACTAATCTTCCGGTTATTGAAATAGCTAGCGCGATTTATAGAATAGAAAATGAAAAAATAGTAGAATACTGGATACAAATTGATCGAGCTGGTATTGAAAACCAACTCAAACGCAATACGAATAATTAACATCCTTGAAGTGACCCCTAAAAGTTAGACACGCTTCATTGTTTAATAGGGGGGTAATTTCAATCATACGTTTCACTGGCTCCTTCCAAAATTACATATTTGGCTCTTTTAATAGGTGCAATCAACCTTTTATAATCAAATTACATGGTGAAAGGGAAACTGTAAACAAATTAAGAAGATCGTTATTTTTTATTTCACAATGATTGTAAAGAGGAGGGGTTTATATGTTTATTCCAAAGTATTATAAAATAACAGATATGAAAGAAATACAAGAATTTATTAAAATGAATTCATTTGCGACAATTGTTGCGATAAGTAAGGGGAGGCCCATAGCGTCCCATATTCCATTACTGCTTAATCAAGATCAGGATGACTATTACCTAACAGGTCACTTAGCTTACGGCAATCCGTTATGGAAAACTTTTGAGGAGACGGATCAACTATTAACTATATTTAATGGTCCACATGCTTATATTTCTTCGTCTTGGTATGAACAAGAAAATGTACCCACTTGGAATTATCAAGCCGTTCATATTTATGGGAAAGCAAGTATTATGGAAGGTACGGAATTAGAACAGGATTTATCAAAATTACTAGAAAAATATGAGAAATTCCGAGAAAACCCTGTCCTGTGGGAAAAGCTATCTCCTGAAATGTTACAAAAAGAAATAAAAGGAATAAAAGGATTTAAAATAAAAGTAGAAGAGGTTCAGGCTGCCTATAAATTAAGTCAAAATCGGAATAGTACGGATTACGCCAATATTATTAAAGAGCTTTATCAAGAAGACGATCCATATGCTTCTGCAGTAGCTGAGGCAATGAAGAAAAACAGAAATGACTAAAACAAAAGGCAGAAACGAGGTGTTAAGAACGTTTCTGCCTTTTGATGAAATTGAAGAAAGAGAAGATTAAAAATGAAAAATGAGTTGTCCTATAATAGAACAGCTAGTAACTAGTAAAATTATTTAGCAGATTTAAAAAGTGCTTTCCTTTTTTGTATACAAATCTTTCCCACTTAGCTAACAGCCCATTTCCATTCTCGCCATTTTCTAAAGCTAACGCGTGATTTTTATGGAAATCTTTTACTCGATGATGATGTTCTTTTTGCCATTGGTGTAAAGGACGATGATTCATTTTCTAACCTCCTTTTAGTGATTTAAGTATATGGCGAAAAGAGATTAATGAAAAGTAATCTGTACCTTTTAGGAAAAGCAAAAATAATTCGTTAACTTATTTCAATCGAGAAAAGAATTTAGCGGTCCATGATATTTCTCCTTATTCATTTCGTAGATTTAAAGGTTACAATACCATTAGTTCTTTTAGGCAATAATTTTATGGATAAAGAAATTGGGTTATTAAAATTAATTCATTCAGTAAGTTTTTTCTAGATCAGAGAGGTAGAAAAATAGGTATGGTAACTTTTGGTACTTTGATAGCTTTTGCACTTGTTTCACTTGGGATGGTTTGCTCGCCAGGACCGAATATGATGTATCTCATTTCTCGTTCTATTACACAAGGACGGATGGCAGGATTCATATCATTATTAGGTATAATGCTAGGTTTCATCATTTACATTATTGCCACAATGTTTGGACTTACAGTGCTGTTCATTACGGTTCCATTTTTATATGAATTGGTGAAATGGTCAGGAGCCGTGTATTTATTATGGCTCGCTTGGAATTCGATAAAACCTGGCGCAACATCTATACTTGAACCTCGGACAGTTTCTATAGAACCACCAAGGAAACTATTTTTAATGGGACTTATGACGAATTTGCTAAATCCCAAGATTGCCATTTTGTATGTATCACTATTACCTCAATTTGAAGATCCAGCAAAGGGTTCTTTACTGATTCAGGGAGGAATATTGGGCCTAACACAAATCACAGTGAGTTTTATAGTCAATCTCATTATTGTTTTGGTAGCTAGTAGAGTTGCTAAATTATTGGGCACACGTCCTACGTGGTTAAAAGTTCAACGATGGTTCATGGCAAGTGTTTTGACATGTCTTGCTGCTAATCTTGTATTTGATCGTAGATAAAGTTTGATTAGTATATAACTAGCTCTTTATGAAATGAAAGATTCTGGTGTAGTGGGCGTTGTATATACAAATGGGCTAAAATTTGCATTCCTACAACGGCATTTTGTTCGTCTATTCGAAAAGGAATATAGAGGGAGATTAATGTTAGTCGGAAAAGGTCGTATACAAGAAGCGTATTCTTAGAATTAATAAGAATCATTGTTATTTTTATAGTTTTTGGATGTCTTATGTGGGGAGCGGTACAACTCATTTATTCCACTTTACAAACAAATATGGATCATGATATTGGCTGGTTCCCAGGGATAGCAATATACATAATTTTATTCATTCTGTATCGTAATAAGTTACAATTCTCAGGCTTTTATGAAGGCCCCAATCAAAAAACATTACCCAAAAAAGTAACTCTTGTATTAATGGCTTGCTCTCTATTACTATTCATACTACCAACCATCATACAATAAACTTGAGAACTTAGTGGCAACAGGATCAGGGCTCGTTTTTAGAGTCCTGGTCTTTTTTTATTCTCTAATTTTGCCGTACTTTATTTCCATAAACCTAGCGTGAAGTATGAAATCCTATTGTTGTTGGACTGAGGAGAAATGAAAATTAAAAAAAGGGTCAATTTTCGGGGCGACCCTTTTATGGTAAACATAAAAAAGGCTGTTATGATTATTTTACCTCGAAGAAGGAAGGCTATATGGAGACTATTAATTATTGCCCGACATTTATGTTGAACAAAGCTAGCGCCTAGTGCCGACAATAATTAAAAGTATGAATAGGACAACGATTAGTGCGAATGATAAATTATCGTGTTTGTCATAGTTTGTACCCATTATAAATCCCTCCTTTCTATCATCTAGAATATGTAAAGTTATAGATAGGAGAGATGCTATTCATCTAATCAAACCTTTCTTTTGAAAAATTTAATAAGAATTTTTCGTCCATAAAGGTCCTATTTATTTCATGCAAATAGAAGATTGCTGAAATCAGTCGCTTAGTGCTGTAATATGAATCGATAATGTCAGTTCCTGCGCTTACCCGGGAAATTTTTTTTCTTATTTCCTAGGCGAGTAACCCAATTGATTAGGGAAATATAAATCATGGCAGCATATGAAATAACAGCGGATGAACGGATTACCGAGGAAATAAGGCTGTACAGGGAGCGTCATTTGGTAGTGAAATGATTGCTAGCATATAGAGAACATTTAAAAAAGCGGAAATAAACGTGATCTATTATATAATGGCTGCTTTTACAAATGCGAAGTTTGATGGATGCCAGTCGGCTTAATAAATAAACATAACCCAAGAGTGGTAGTAGGTGGACATGTAATTATACGGTAAAAGGTCAGCTCACGGCTCTAAAGATATGAATTATGTTTTAAAAACAGGATACAATTTGTGTTAAAATGATAAAAAATTAAGGGGTGATTCATTTGATCAACTATCCATTTTTAAAAGATGACATGACCATTGGAGTTACAGCACCTTCCTCTGGTGTACCCGTTGAACTTCATGATTTATTGAAAACAGCATGTATTCGTATGGAAAATAAGGGGTTTAGAGTCATTTGTGGAGAAACTGCTTGGACTCAGGATAAGGCAAAATCTGCCTCTGCTATTAAGCGTGCCGAAGAGTTTCATCACATGATGGCTAATGATGATATCGATATTATTATTCCTCCATGGGGTGGAGAGCTCCTTATTGAAATACTTGAATATATTGATTTCTCCAATATTCAGCCAAAATGGGTATTAGGGTACTCAGATGTTAGTCTATTATTGTTGGCAATTACATTAACAACGGGTATCGCTACTGCACATGGAACGAACTTAGTAGATTTAAGAGGAGAGTATTCTGATGATACAACCGCCATGTGGCAATCAGTTTTATCCTTAAAAAAGGGCGAGTCCATCGTACAGCATTCGTCAGACCACTATCAAAAAGAATGGCAGTTCGATAGCCCCTCGCCTTATGTTTTTAATTTTACGGAAAAAACGAAATGGCAATCTACATCAGTGGAGAGGGTGAAAATTCAAGGGCGTTTACTTGGTGGATGTATAGATACTATCAGACATTTGATTGGAACGAAATTCGGTGATGTTCAAAGCTTTCAAGAAACGCATATTCAAGGAGAATCTATTATATGGTACTTGGAAAACTGCGAATTATCCACGACTGATCTACGCAGATCCCTTGTACAAATGAAATTAGCTGGATGGTTTAATAATTGTTCAGGTATTCTATTTGGTAGAAGTGCTGCGAATACATCCGTTGGAAACTATACAATTGAAGATGTATATCAAGAACTTTCTGAGGAGCTACAAATTCCTATTATCTATGACATTGATTGTGGGCATGTGCCACCACAAATCACTTTTATAAACGGAGCATATGCAGAATTAGAATCATATAACAGTAAAGGGACTATTGTGCAACACTTTATATAAGTATTTCCCAATGTAAAAACACCCTCTAAAAGATTTAGAGGGTGGGTATTTGTATGGTTATGCGATTAGATGGAATTTCGATAAGCTTTTTGTGTGGTGAAGTACTTAGATTTTGATAAAATATTTTGGAGATTATGTTGCGCTAATGGTCCTAATTTATTACTATTAGAGCCCAACAAACCATCCTTAGCCGCATTTTTAAGTGTGTCAATTTGTTTAGTTGTGAGTTTAGAGGTTTTGCTGCTTTCAATAATTTTATTCACATTATCGATTCTCTGTTGTTTCTCTTTAGAAGTACGGTTAATGTCGTTACTGTTTTGGTTGTTTTGTTTTTGTTGTGTGAGACCTTGTTTATAAGATCGACGAGTCATTAAATATTGCATAGTTGATGAGTTTCTCGATGTTATCATAAAAAGTTTCCACCTTCCTAATTTTTTTAGTTTTTACCATACATATCCTATTATCGTCCAAAACTCTCTTTACATTAGCTTCAAAATTAAATTATGGAGAAGATGAACATGAAAATTAACTTAGCACAGATGAATTTAAAAACTTTACCTGATTTTAATGTATCCCAAATAAAGGGAATAAAGGATTTGAATCTATTTGATAACGATTTGAGGGAAATACCTACAGAAATCTTTCAAATGACGAGTATAGAAATACTGAATATTTCAGTCAATAAAATTAACAATTTGCCAGCAGAAATCACGAACTTAAAGAATCTGAGAATGTTAGATGCAGGGCATAATCATATTGACCTCATTCCTCCTGAAATTGGTCATTTAGTGAATATGGAGGACTATTTGTATTTTCATCATAATCAATTGCAATCGATTCCTCCCGAAATCGGCCAGCTTACAAAAGTAAGATATTTAAACTTAAGTGATAATTTGTTGAGTGGACTACCAGAGGAAATAGGGAATTTAAATAAACTGGTAGAACTGCGAATAATGAATAATCGATTAACGGAGTTACCAGAAAGTTTGTGTAGATTAACGAATTTAAGAGAATTACATTTGAAAAAAAATAGCATGACTAGTCTGCCTGAAAAAATCGGAGAACTAGCATTATTACGGGTTTTAGAGTTAGAAGACAATCAATTACAGGAAGTACCTGATTCATTACATACATGTATAAAATTAAGGCGGTTAAATCTCAGACAAAATAAATTGAAAACATTGCCAGCATCGATGGGTCATTTGAAAAATCTACTAGAATTAGATCTACGAAGTAATGATTTAAAGGAATTACCGGAATCATTATTGGCAATGGAAAGCTTAGATCGACTAGATTTAAGGTGGAATCATGAATTAAAAATCCCGAGCTGGTTAGATGAATTAGAGGCAAGAGGCTGTATCGTTTATTTGTAGAAGGGGGTAGTTCAATTTCCGTGAATGCTGCTCTTGAACTTTTAACAACCGTTGTCTTTATTGTGATAATAAGTAATCCGAATGTAATGAACCAAGAGTTTATAACTCACATGAGTAAATTATTTACCACAACAACGAAGCAATTTGAAATATGGGTAGTTAGCGGGGGAATCATCATATTTATTTTATCTGTAGCCATCAATATATTTGATGGATTCCGTAAGGCTCGAATCCGTTAATTCTTTTAGTATCTTCCATCACTCCATCTAACTTAAATCATTTTAGCTAGTCCAAAAAAGAACACATTGACGGATACGAACATTGAATAAGATAGCTTCCATCTATTTTTTTGTATGCTAGCTCATGTTATAATGAGGAGCTTAAGTTAATTAAGACCTTGAACGGATGCCAAGAAAAGCCTCCGCAGAACGAGAAAGTATGGAGGTGTAAGAAAATGAATAAACGTTGGACGATTGGTAAAATTAAAGAATTTGTTGAGAACAATTCGGAAAGTAAGTTGCTATCAACGGAATATCACGGGTTTTCTCAAAAGTTACTATTTAAATGTGCATGTGGTAGTAACTTTGAAAAAACATTTACTAAATTTAAAAATAAACATCAACGAAAATGTGATGTATGCCAGCCACCAAAAGAGTCACGTTAAACGAAGTGTGGATATTTAATAAAGCTTTATGTGACCTAAAGTATTAATAATTTTATATGAGTTTGATTTGAAATCACCTTCCTCCTATAGTTCCTTTATAGAGGAGGTGATTTTTTGTGTCTGAAATTATTTCTGAAGTTTTTCCAAACAGTGGGAGGGGAATAGTGTCATCAAAAAGGTAATCAAATATACAGTAACTATTATTACTCATGAAAGAAATCTTCAGCAAGACCATTTATCTGTTTTGGGTGTTGAACATCTGGGATGGAGAGAAGGGGATAGTGTCATTTTTCACTCAAGCTATGCCACTACAAAAGTCAAATTGCGCTAGCCATTACCATTAAAAAGGCAGAAATGTTGCCTACACAACATTTCTGCCCTTATTTCATTTATTTTTGGGTTATTCGTTGGAAAAAGTCGCGCGTTCTATTCATATCTGATACATGCTCATTACATGTTTGGCTATCTGCACAAATATAATTACTATGGTTAGTAAATGTACCAACGACTTGCCCTTTAATGGAAGTCGTAAATAAGCCAACATCTGAATGACGATTGCAGATGGCGCAAATACCGCGAACAGTATTGTTGGAAAATACCCCTTTAATCCCCTGGAGTTTGTCGTCTTGTTCGAGGACAACGTATTTTCGATGTGTCCCAACATCATCCCATGCTAGGTAACAAATTTGTTGAAAATCAAGTTCATCTAAATTAGGTAGCTTCAGCTTTTTCTCCTTTTTAAACAATGATTTGAGGGTGCTAGCTGTTACTGGCTTAAACGGTATGACATAAGGCTTTAACTGCTCTAACAAGGCATCGCCCTGCGCACGATCTGTGACGGTGAAAAGCTGTTCAACAAGTTGTGTTTCCTCAGTGGATAACTCTAATTTGGTAGTAATTTCCGTTTCGACAAGCCCACGTACTGCAAGAATGACACTTTTGTCCTGCGTTGTGGTAAGGGCATGTAAAATTTTACTTAATTGCTGTTCCAGTAAGTGATAGTTTGCGACCGTTAAGAACGGCTGAATAGTTTGTTTTTCCATTTGAAATCTCTCCTGTTTTATAGGCTAATTTTAAAAGCATTTGGCCTAAGAGATCATTCAATTTCTGTTATGGATATAACTTAATTTAGACCTCTTTGACCTCAGAAGCCGTTCTAGAGCATGCATTACAAGTGAATGCGGACATTTCGATCCCTCCCTTAAGGATTGTTGATTTATATAAGTTTTTTATTTTTAGTCTAAAAAGTGAATTATCTTGATTTTTTAATTTTATCAAATGTTACGCTTGATTTTCAATAGTCAAATGACCGGTGAAGCGGTGATAAGTATTTAAACATGCATATGACCCAATTGCCTTTGAAACATACTTCATTAACGATGGCATATGGAGCGAAGTTATGTCTAAGACCATGTAAATTTATATAGTTGAGATCGAATATACCTTAAATAATTCAGGCACGAAGATAATGCGCGATTTTTTATTTTTTGGAAGACTGAATGAGAATGTTTTAGTTTTCACATCAAAGTACAATTGTTTATTAATGTGAATTTTATTATACTCATAAATCTATATAACAGCCCATTGGTATTGAAATTCAAAGCTTCTTAAGAGAAAAATTAGGATTGTTTGCTTATTTTTAATAAACCAATTATTTTTCTAACATAAAAAAGAAGAAAGTAAATAAGTGTAACATCTATAAAAAAATAAAGTATATTAAATTGAATTGATGTAATACCATTTTTGGTAAATAAAGAAAATGTAGATGATAACTCATTCTCACCGATGTAACTTATAAATTGAAAAGGGGCTCCAAATTTGTTAGTTCCATAAGATACAAAGAAAACGGACAATAAAGTCATGATAATGCTAATCCATAATAACCCCTTTTTATTTGTAACTTGCATTAGCCACCTCCTTTTTAACTACCCAATATAATTATTGTATCATAAAAAAGAAAAAATGTAATATTTTGTAAATTGTTAATGGTTTACATTACGAGAAAACCACTATTAGTAGCAGTAGCTTCATTTTCAGTATGCATTCGGACAGAGTGTTAATGTGCATGAGCTAGTAGCACAGGAAGAAGTATCTACAGCTGAACAAGAGCTTAGAGAAATTCAACAAAAGTATAATATTTGCTTATTGCCCTATGTATTTTCTGAATTGTTCGATAGATAAAAGATTGCTATAATTGAATGAATTGGTTCATAAAGGAGGAATTGTGATGACACAGAAAATGAATAGTCAACGAAACAATGCTTGGAGAATTTATTCAATTTAGGAGGCACTATGCTATTAAATCAACAAGGTTTTGATCTCTGGGCGGATGGCTATGACCAAACCGTTCAACTTAGTGAAGAAAATCAGCAATACCCATTTGCGGGCTATAAAGACATTTTAAATAAAATTTTTAATGAGGTCATGCAAGTTCCGGCATCGACTGTATTAGATATTGGCTTTGGGACAGGTGTTTTAACAGCTAAACTTTATGAGCATGGGCACAAGATCGATGGTTTTGATTTTTCTTCGAAGATGATGGCTATTGCACAGGCAAAAATGCCACAGGCTAACTTACTCGAATGGGATTTATCGAATGGTCTACCTACAACACTGATGAACAATCAATATAATGCGATTGTTAGTACGTATGCCCTACATCATTTTACTGATGAGCAGAAGGTTACGTATATCAAACAATTATTACAGCAACTAACACCCGATGGTAAAATTTTAATAGGCGATGTTGCCTTTCAAACAAGAGGGCAGCTAGAACAATGCCGTCAGGCTAGCAAAGGCTATTGGGATGATGATGAGTTTTATTTTGTCCATGAGGAGCTAAAAATTAGCCTGCAGGATCGTTGTCAGCTACAATTTTACCCAATCTCGCATTGTGGTGGTGTTTTTGTAATATCGAATTGTACTGAGGTAGATAGATAAATGCTCAATCAAGACGTTTTATATGGAGAATTCGAAATAGATGGTGTGCTAGAGGAACTTATTCAGTCATCGCCTGTTCAACGATTAAACGGAATTCATCAAGCAGGAGCTGGCTGTTTGGTATATCGTCAATGTAAAAGAAATAAATACCCATGCAATTTAAAAAAATAAGAAGGGTATTTATGTGAGAATCATCAAAAGTTAGTCTATGACAGATAGGGCTAATGTAAATAATGCGAAGGAGCTGTCAAAAGATAGCTCCTTTTGCTTGTTAGGCGAACATCGATAAAATATATTTGCCAGAAAGCATAAACAGCTAGCGCACTCATTACCGAAGTACCAGGCTTAAACCAGTTCGTTAAGAGGAAGACCAGTACAGAATAACAGCATGCCGATCGCTCCGAGCACGGTGTTTTGTAGGACTGTATGAAAGGTAGATGCTTTCATATTTTTCATTTGCATGCCCATGTTAATCAATGTCAAAATCGGCAGGGCCGTAACAATTGCCATTTTGCTTTAGTAAACTATCTGAAAATATAAACTTTATGGGGAGTACTTTAAATGTATCGTAATTTACGATATAATCGTATTCAACGATATATAAAAGGGGTACCAACATGATTACAAATATAAATGAGTATTTTACTACGATATTTTATCATCTACATACAACACATGAAGATGTGATTTCTCACCAAAGTGTGCGGATTTTACAGATGATTCAAAAGGAAGAAGAGGTAACAGTACGCGATATTGCAGGGTTATTAAATATTTCTCCTAATACAGCGTCAGAGCATGTGAAAAAACTAGAGCGACATGCCTGGGTGACAAAAGAACGTGCGAGTGACGATCAACGTAAGGTTATTCTTCATTTGACAGTAGAGGGCTTACAAATACTGAAGAAAAACTCAGAATTAGATGAAGAGAAGCTCAAGCATGCACTTAATAAGCTAACAGAACAGGAACAACAGACCATCCTACAGGCATTCCGACGTCTAAGTGAGGTGGCGAAATAATGTATACATTGTTTAAAATTCTTAGCTCGGCAGCAATTATTGGTGTCGTCACAGAAGTGGCACGAAGATTTCCTTCCTATGGCGGAATTATTGCGGCATTACCTTTAGTGAGTATTTTAAGTATCATTTGGCTGACGGTGCAAAGTGAATCGAGCGAGCATATTCAACGCTTTACAGTTGGTGTCATTGTAGGTTTACCGGCAACCATGTGCATGCTGTTTGTTATTTACATGGCGATGAAATCCTCTATTCATATTGTCTTTGCTATTGGTCTAGGTATTCTTTCCTGGGCAGTTTTCTTAGGCATTCAAAAGGCCATTGCTGGTGTTTTTCATCTATCCATGTAACGAGGAGTTCAGACATGACAATCATTGAAATTCAACAATTACCACAACAAAATGTGCTTCATTTTTTTAAGGAGCATTGGGGAACTACAGAAATGGTCATTTCAAGTGGCGTTTATGACTGTAGTCAATTAGAGGGCTTCGCTTTTGTCAATGACCGTCAAGAGATGATAGGGCTTGTTACTTACATTATTCGTAAGCAAGACTGTGAAATCATTTCTCTCGATAGTCTTCAAGAAGGCAAAGGTATCGGTTCAGCGCTTGTACAAGCAGTAGAACAAATAGCTTTTGATAACGGTTGTACAAGCATTACTCTTATTACAACGAATGATAATTTACATGCCCTAAAGTTTTATCAAAAAAGGGGATATTACTTCATCGAAATCTTGCCTAATGCGGTGGAAAAGGCAAGAGCCTATAAGCCTTCCATCCCATTTATCGGCAATGATGGCATTGCGATACGAGATGAATTACGACTACAAAAACAGCTTGACTTCTAAAAAGTCAGGTTGTTTTTTGTTATACTGAGAAAGTGGAAAGAGAGGGAACATATGAAAAAAATAGTATTTGCCTTATTACTAAGTGTGCTTGTGGTGGGCGCCGCATTTATGATTTATCTTAAGAGTAATCCACCGCTTGTCATTCAAAGTTACACAAGTAAGCAGGGCAATGAAGCGGTCAAGATCATTGCGATTGAAAACAAAGGATTACGTGAAATTAAGCTTACGCAACTACTTGTTAATGAAAAACTTCCTGACAGTGCTGAGCTTGTCATTAGTAAGTCTGAACCATTTGAGGTCGAAACAAAACTAGAGGGAAATACCAATATGTCATTTCATAAATTAACGCAAGTTAAAGTTTTACCTCGTTCATACATAGATCAACAAGCAATTGGCAAGCAGCCACAGCATTACGCGGTTCAAGTCAAAGCAGCCGACATCAAAAAGGTGAAGATTCAATATGAATATTTACGCATACCTTTTACCCTAACTGCGGAACTTCAACAAGGTCAATAGACAGACGATACGCTAATTTTGTCTTATCATTTATGCCTGTGTCATTTCTTAAGATTGTTTGCTGAAAAGCACTAATTCCTCCTAAATCATGGTAATATTATAGTAATAGCAATCGTGATACTAGGAGGGACCTAATGGCAATTATCATAATGGGTATAGTACTATTTATCTGTGTTATCACTGTGGCTTTAGTGTTAATGAAAAAGTTATCGAAGAATGAAATTATGCTTGAAGTAACAGCCACCTCAGAAGGAAAAAATGAATTAGATCAAGCGATAATGAAAATATATTTTACGTATTCTATCGGCAAACTTGCTAGTAGGAAACGTCAAATCCTTGGCAGTGTTGAATGGTCTGATGGGTGGATGCCTGTTAGCTATAATCTAAAGGAAAATGGTGTGTATCGTGAGGAGCGATTACTTTATGCAACAAAAAATCAGTCCTACTCAACCTTTGAGATTCATGCACCCAATGCAATCGATGATCAAGGGCGAGGTGAAGGGTACGCTGTTCTTGTATTGGAAAATCCCGATATTTCCCATAGATCATCTAGAGCAGGTGTCATCCTTGCCGTCACAGCCAATATGATTACATATCAATTATCAGATTCCACTAGCTGGCATAATGAAGTTGTTATCAATTAACTCGAAAAAAGCTATCCAAATAGGGTAGCTTTTTTTATTAGTGCTAAAAAGTAAAATTAGGCTGATTATGGAACTAAATGAGGGGAATAACGTATAGAAAGAAGAGGGACTTGTAGGATGGAGGAGGATGTAGATGAACGAAAAGCCAAGCATACACCAAAAACGATTGGCAATAGATGAGCAAATATGTGCACTCTTATTTCAACGGAAAGAGCTCTCTGCTCATACAAAAGATAGCCCAACAGATGAAATGATGAAGGAATGGGCGCAAAAATATGGTTTCGATGACAAATTTTTAACCATGATTTTCAGTGTGATTAAATCAGAAAAATACTATCAATCACGTGTCGAGCCAGTCGGATTTCGTCAATATATTGCGGTATTACAATCGCAGGGAGTGGGAGATCGAATCTATACGATTTCTTATGTTCGCCAATACGAAAATGCAAGTGTTGTACACCTTTTGATTGACTGGGATTATGAGAAAGATTCCTATCAAGATATTCATCAAAGATTAAATCGCCATTATTTAGGGTTATTTATAGACCAGAAGTATGAATGCCGCCATACAGGAGCATGTGGTTCAGATGGATATGAAAGTAATAGATATGTAGTGACGCCACCATTACCAGATGACATACAAGGACTCAGCTTTATTTTTACAGAATACAAAGATGTGTTTGAAGAAAAACCAACAGGATTGACTGTCACCATGCATTGTTAGGGGGAATAAAATATGAAGAAATGGATAGTGCCAATTGTTTTACTACTTCTGTTAACAGCCTGTCAGAGTCCTGAGCAGGAAGTGCATTATATCGCTAAGAGTGAGCATTGGAAAGCGATCTACCATAGTAATTCTGATCAAGGATTACGCTTATATTATCTTGATGAGAAGGATGATTTAGGGCCCTTACAAATCACCATTGAAGGGGAAAAGGAATCCCAAAATATAATGGATGTGCAGTTAAATAAAGAGGGGTATTATTCATTTACGAAAAAAGAAAGTGAGAAGTTTTTTAAACGGAATGCTAAGCCAATTATTCATATGCAATGGCTATCTGAAAATGAGTCTTTAGAAATAAAGAATCATTAATGGATAATAATAATTCGATACAGAACTTTTGGGCTCATTGTTTCATATGTTATAGGGATATCGTGTATGACGCGTTATGTATGTAAGTTGAAATAAATGTAAGCGTTACGAATTTTGACCAGAACAACCGTGGTCATTGAAACGGACGATTTTTTTATTTCAAGGTTTGACAAAAAAAACAGAATTCGTTATAGTAATTAACAATTTCATGCAAAAATGAAATGAGCCATGATAAGGACAAGAGATTCGATCAACCATTTTCAGAGAGGGAGGCCTTCGCTGCAAGCTTCCTAATGTTGTGATCCCTTCTTACTACCTTGGAGCTGTGCTTGGAAACTTGCACCGTCTTTTGCAACGTTACGGCAAAATCAATGAGCCACTAGTCTATTTACTAGTGGGAATTTGGGTGGAACCACGGGTAATGAACACATACTCGTCCCTATGTAGGGGCGGATATGTGTTTTTTTTTTTGGTCCCCATTCTAAAAGCTGAATGAGGATCAAGTCTTTGGCAGGTCCATAGTTTTTCAAATTGTAGTCACAATTAGGACTTCTATGACACACCATAGCAAAATTGATAAAAATTAAAGGAGTCGAGAACATGTCAAATCAAGTTATTCACATTCAATTTCCAGATGGTCAACAGCAAGCATTTACAAAAGGCGTGACACTAACCGAAATTGCCCAAGCGATTCGTCCTGAGCTTCGCAAAAAGGCAGTAGCGGGGAGTGTCAATGGAACCATCGTTGATTTGACGCGCCCGATTATGGAAGATGCTCAAATTACATTGTATGATGCTAGCTCTAAGGAAGGAATTGAAGTTATTCGTCATTCAACGGCCCATTTATTAGCACAGGCTGTCAAACGTCTATACCCCCATGCACAGTTTGGGGTAGGACCCGTGATTGAAAACGGCTTTTATTATGATATAGACATTGCGGATACACTGACACTAAGTGATTTACAACAAATTGAAAAAACAATGAAACAAATTGTGCGGGAAAATGTACAAATCAAGCGACGAGAGGTTTCGAGGAATGAAGCTAAGGAGCTTTTTGCTCATGATGCGTTAAAGCTGGAACTGTTGGAGTCTATTCCCGCTGATGAAACCGTGACGATTTATGAGCAGGGTGAATTTTATGATTTATGTCGAGGTTCCCATGTTCCGTCTACGGGGAAATTACAACACTTCCAATTAATGCATGTATCAGGTGCGTATTGGCGAGGCGATAGCGACAATCAAATGCTACAACGTATTTATGGGGTTGCCTTTGCAACAAAAGAAGAACTTCAACAATACTTCGTGTTTTTAGACGAAGCAGAAAAGCGAAATCACCGTAAACTAGGCAAGGAACTTTCGTTGTTTATGTTTTCAGAGGAAGCGCCGGGAATGCCCTTTTATTTAGCAAATGGTCAAATTTTACGGAATGAGCTGGAATCCTATTTGCGAAATTTACAAGCAAAATATGACTATCGAGAAGTACGGACACCTCTAATGATGAATCAGCGTTTATGGGAACAGTCAGGTCATTGGGATCACTATAAAGACAATATGTACTTTACACAGGTGGATGATCAAAGCTTTGCCTTAAAGCCAATGAACTGTCCAGGACATATGCTCATCTTCAAAAATAGCCTACATTCTTACAGAGATTTACCAATACGAATGGCAGAATTCGGGCAAGTGCATCGCCATGAATTTAGCGGTGCGCTGAATGGATTGTTACGCGTTAGGTCATTTTGTCAGGATGATGCACATATTTTTGCAACACCGCAGCAAATTGAAAATGAAATTGCATTGGCTCTAAAAATAATAGATGAGGTGTACAATGTATTTGGTTTCCAATATTCGGTAGAACTATCGACACGTCCAGATGACTATATGGGAGAATTGTCGTTATGGGATCAGGCAGAAGAGGCGCTTGAAAATGTGCTGACAAATTTAGGCATCGACTATACGATTAATGAGGGGGATGGGGCTTTTTACGGGCCGAAAATCGACATTCATATTAAAGATGCCATCCAACGAAGTCATCAGTGTGCCACAGTACAACTCGATTTCCAGCTACCTGAGAAATTCGATTTAACATACATTAATGAACACAATGAAAAAGTTCGACCTGTTGTCATCCATCGTGCGGTGTTTGGTTCCATTGATCGTTTCCTAGGTATTCTCATTGAGCATTTTGGAGGGGCGTTCCCGATTTGGCTTGCACCGCAACAAGTGCAAGTCATTGCAGTGGCGGATGCACATCAAGACTATGCTAAGCAAGTAGTAAAAGCCCTACAACATGAACAAATTCGGGTGCAACTTGACGATCGTCAGGAAAAGCTCGGTAAAAAGATTCGGGAGGCACAATTGCATAAAATACCGTATATCCTTGTTATCGGGGATCGAGAGACTGCCCATCAAAATGTGTCTGTCCGTAGACATGGACAACAAGCCACTGTTGAATATTCCATATCACAATTAATAGAGGAAATGACAGAAGCCATCAAACTAAAGAGCTTATAAAAGAAAGCTTGCTTTGAATAGATCTACTATTCAAGGCAAGCTTTTTTAAAAAAAATTTCTATTTTTTTGAAATGACTACTAGAATCTAGTTGCGATGCATACAATGAATTAAAGGTCCTTGGTCCTCTCTTGGAATTGGGATTGACCAAGTAATACTGTTTGTGTTTCAGCGTCGATGACTAGAAATTTTCGATAGGTCTCATCGGTATTGTGCTGAAAAGATGCTAAAAAATAAACTTGTCGATTGGGATGAACAAAAGTATGTTGAGAGAGGTCTATTATTTCTTGTTTACTATTGGTTTGTAAATAAAAATTTTCTGTCGCCTCTGCTATATCTCTAAAGGCCATTTTTTGCCGAATATTCCATGACGCATGGGGATATTCCTCGTAAATTGTACGATTAAGCTGCTGATAAAATTCGTCCTCATCACGAAACGATTGAAATTGGTTGTTTGGATATTGATATAGTGTATTTATTTCAGTTGGTGTGCAAAGTGTGGGTGCCGTATGGTCTACTGAATGTTGGGGTGGCAATAATATTTTGGAAACAACCATAAAAGTTAAGATGAATACATGCATTATTCAACCTCCAGATGTCTTCTTATCAAAAACATCGCCTACTTTTTTGGGATCTATACATGTAGAGGTTGGCTAGCCGAATGCAAAGATAAAACCAGCCAGAATTCAGGTCTGGCTTTACCCATATCTATACTTTCTTCTATTATATGCCTCGTTATGATTAGGAAGCTTGTGCTTGTTTTAAATATCTATTTAGTAGGACGTCCAATTCTTGACTGTAATCTACTACAGCCGGATGAGTGAAACCAAGATCCTTTGCTTTTTTATACATAATTCTACGTTTGATCTCAATTTCCGCCTTCAAGAATTGTTTAAGCAATAAGTTTACCAAGATATTTTCCTCCTAATTTTTTATCCTTATTCATAAAATTAATTTCTTATGACCTCGATTCAACTTTTTCATTGTATATCACTTATATTAAAAAAAATGTCATATTGTGTATCGTAACTCAAATTCGTAATTTAGTCACAGATAGGGACCTTCATCCTGTTATGCGAAAAACAAACATTTTTCACTGTTTAGTTAAAAGGATTTATTATAATATCCATTTATTTCATAAAAATTAAGTATATTAACCCTAACTGTTGAGCTGTTAGGGTTGTTTTCGTGTTTCAATTTAGAAAAAATTAAGTGAGAAAAAGAGTGGCCTTAAACCATTTATACTATGAAAAAAGTTGTTGTTTGATATTGAATTTTCCAACAATTTATGGCGTTATTCGTATCTTGTCACATTTTATCAAATAAGCTTTAATGTTGTTTAGAAATGGGGACATTTCATTGAGTGTGGAGAATTATTGAGAATTTTTGAAATTAATGGAATAATAGAAGGGGTGTGAAAGAGTAACTTTGTTGTCGCTACTTTTCCAAATAAACGAGCAGCATGTGAAGTGGAGGAGCTCTCACATGGGAACCATCCGTTGGAATACCTTTACTAAAATATGAAACGTATCAGCTTTTCTTAAATTAATATTATTACTACGTTGAAAATAATTGAGTAAATGCTGTCTCGCTGGATGCATTATAGGCCATTACATATAGTAATCACGAATACGCAATAAAAGAATTGTTTGAGCAACAACTTGAAGTGAATTGGCTTGTTTGATGTAATGACGAATAGCTTTAATAAAACGCGCAATTCTGATATGCATGTTTATTTGGAAATTACTGTGGATAGCAGGCGATTTTTGCATGGTAATTTCATTTACCTTGATTCAGCGAATGATGAGTGGAGGAGACAAGAATGACAGAATTATATTTTGTGAGACATGCACATGCCGATTATTCCGAGGATGAATATCATCGTCCACTATCATTAAAAGGAATTAGGGATGTAGAACGAGTGACATCTTTATTTAACGATCAACGCATCGATGCAATCTATTCGAGTCCTTATAAAAGAGCCATTCAAACAGTACAGGGTATTGCTAGGTATCATGATGTACCAATTCAAATTGTGGATGCACTAAAGGAACGACAGCTTGCCAATGGAGCGATAGAAAATTTTCAGGAAGCACTACAACGAGTTTGGGAAGAGCCTAGTTTTGCATGGGCTGGTGGAGAGTCCAATCAGCAGGCAATGGCACGGGCTGTACAGAGCTTACAAACTATCATTCTTTCTCACCCCCATGACAGCATTGTTATTGATACACATGGCAATATAATGGTGCTGATGATGCAATCCTTTGATTCACAGTATGATTATGTATTTTGGCAAACGCTGTCTATGCCTGATATCTACCGATTATCTTTCCGTGAGCTGACTTTATTAGAAGTGGAGCGAGTATGGCAAAAGGGCTGATAGACAGCTAGTGATGGTCTTATGGGAGGGTCCATGTAAAGGACGATGATTGAGGCAGTTGGATAGCTACGTGAATGGATTCGTTAAAACCCAGTCGAGTTGATGTAAAGAAAGAACCCCAAAGAAGACACGATTTATGTATCTCCCCTGGGGACATTTACTATTTGACTTGGTTCCATTCAGAACGTAATAAGCCAAATACTATGAGGTCATGGAAGGTGCCGAAGCGGAATATTTCATTTCGTAAATGCCCTTCCTTCGTGAAGCCGCATTTTTCATAGGAGCGAATAGCTGCAGGATTAAAGCTGAATACTTGCAGTTTGATTTTTTGAATGGCCATGTATTGGAAAATGAATTCAATTAGTGTTTTCATAGCATCCGTGCCATAGCCTTTTCCTTGCCATTGCTGTCCAATTGAAATGCCCACAGAGCAAGTGCTATTTTGCCAGTTAACAGCAAAAACACCACAGGAACCAATCAGTTGGTGAGTCGCTTTTTCATAAATACCAAAGAAGAATTCATCTTTTTTTCCACTGATAGAGTGAAAGAACGCGGAATGGTCCTCCATCGTTTGGGGGAAGGGAATTTCATCATTAGCTAGTAGTAAAGTTTTTGTCTCACTTTCAATGGCTACGAATGATTCTAAGTCAGCGGGGGCCATTTGCTGTAAAGTAATGGATTGACCCGTTAAAAATGTTTTTAAATAATGATCCATCTATGATTCTCCCTTTAATAAGGGCTGCAAGTATCGTTACAACCCCTAGATTGATAGCGAAGCTTTAACGTCTACTGCCATTTTCGCACTCATAGGCACAACTCCTTTAGTTTGAGTGCTTAAATTGTACCATGTCTACCAATTTAGGGGAATATTTTTTAAGAGAGGAAGGAATAGCCGTGCATACAGCCTATTTTAAGAATTTACTACAATATTTACCGCAAGAGGAGCAACAACAATTACAGAAAGCAAATGGTGCCACAGATGCACAAATTGAAAGCTTACTAGAAATATTTCCACAAAGTCCGCAATCCTTCATTGAACTACTACAGGATGTCAACGGTACTTACCATTGTAA
Source organism: Lysinibacillus fusiformis (assembly GCF_003049525.1). GTDB lineage: Bacteria > Bacillota > Bacilli > Bacillales_A > Planococcaceae > Lysinibacillus > Lysinibacillus fusiformis. Next base: position 75,595 of record NZ_PYWL01000004.1, read on the forward strand.
GCATGGACAAGAAAACATTAGTGTGCTTGTACTAGGTTCCGATTTGGGGGATTATCCGTATTATTTAAAGGCAGTTGAGCAAATACTAGCAGATGCTCAAAATCAGCGTGAAACGATTTTTGAGCGTTATCAGGACTTTTTAGAGTATGTGGACATAGATAAAAGGATAAATATGCATGTACCGTTAAACGAACGATTATGCTTTGCAGATTGCATGAATAATGGAGGAACATCCAGTTTGTATCTTGATTTTTCGCCAGCTGAAGGCGGAAAAATGGGGCAAGTGGTTCGATATGTCCATGATCCCGATAGCTTTGAGGTCATCGCCTCTTCATTTGATGAATATTTACAACAGCTTGTTGAGGGGGAATATGAGTTTACAGCTCTCTACGAGGAGGAGTTTTGATGGCTCTGACATTGAAGTTTTATGAGGACAAGGCACAATCGTTAGTAGATCAATATACTATTACAGAGGAGCAGCTTCGTTATACAAAGTCGCCAAAGGATAGCATTGAACTTGCTAAGGAGGATGACAGTAGACATGCTGTTTTAGCTTTCGATGGAGACAAGCTAGTAACCTTTTTTGTGTTACATGAAAAAGAAGGGGTGAAGCCTTATTCCTCGAATGAACGGGCGTTACTAATTCGCTCATTTTCGACCGATTATCATGAGCAGGGCAAAGGCTATGCAAAGGCAGCTCTCCGATTGTTACCAGACTTTGTTCGTCAGCATTTTCCATTGATGAATGAGCTAGTACTAGGCGTAAATATCCCAAATGTATCAGCACAGGCACTCTATATAAAATGTGGGTTTGTAGATGAGGGGAAACAGGCGACAGGCTTTGGCGAAGAACTAAAGGTAATGAGTTATTATATAAAGGATGTGGAAATTTGAGCAATATAAAAGTGGCAGGGTTGGAGCATTTGCAGACACTATGTGCAATCGATCAAGAGGTGATTGGAAACGCATCCAGAAGTGATGAAATTCAGCAAGCCATCGAGGAGGAACGTTGTCTGCTTCACCATTTTGCTGATGATATTACAGGATTCTTAATTTCTACTGAGGACTTTTTTGGCTATGACTTTATTTCCTTAGTCATTGTTAAGCCATCAGCTCGAAGAAAGGGAATCGCCTCTGCCTTAATAAATGCATATGTAAAAACAAGCAAAACGTTAAAGGTTTTTTCCTCCACGAATCAATCTAACACAAGTATGCAACATGTATTTCAAGCCTTAGGGTTTGTTAAAAGCGGGGTTATTAATAATCTGGATGACGGTGACCCAGAAATTATTTATGTAAAAATAGCCTCACCACTGTAGTAGGGTGAGGCTTGCCTTTATTTTTTTGCTTTTACAAATAAAAAGGATGGTCGGCGAAGTTCCTTTTCAATAGAAGGAAGCCGTTGAATAGCTTCCTCGCTTGGCTGAGGTTCAACCATTTTGTCGATCGATAAGCCATGGTCGATTAATGTATTGATGATTGTAGCAATAGTGCGATGATATTTGACCACTCCGTCTACCAGCCATGTTTGCTGTCTTATGCCTTCTTCTTGGTAATTATCCATTGCATAGTGTAGCCGTTTACCTTGTTCATCGTAAATCCAATTACCCTCCTTCGTTCGGCGAGCAGTAGCAATCGGATGCTCCACGGAGAAAATAAAAACGCCGTCTGGACGTAGCATTTGGGCAATTTGTCTAATGACTGCCTCAAAATTTTTAACATAATGAAGCGAAAGTGAGCTTGTTATACAATCAAAACGATTGGCGGATGCTTCATAATCCTCAATTGCTTGAAGCTGATAATCAATTTGTGGATGTGCATTTTCTGACTGAGCGATGGACAGCATATTACTTGAAACGTCCAAAGCAGTCACATGCTTGGCGTGGTGTTGGATACAGTATTGGGCGAAGTCACCCATGCCACAGCCAATATCGAGCATTTCTAAATTCGTTAAAGAGGGCAGTAATGATTTCATGGTAGGCTGCTCTAATAAGCGATTATAATTAGATGGTCTTTGCCGTAATGCCTTGTATTGATGGAAAAATTCAGGGTTGTCATAAATATTTTGTTTCATTATAACCTCCAGCTTGTGAAACATAACGTTATGTCATTTGTGCGCACTCTTATTTTCCCATGCGAGACGAAAAAGAAATAGACTTATAATCCGATTTTTTGTAAGATGTAGATAGAGGCATGCCATCATTTAATAACGATTAAATTCCATATATTAACAAATATATGGTTTGTTTTTTGAGGAGGAAACTAATGAAAAATTATGTTCTACTCAGGACGATGTTTTGTATATATAGCCTCACAGTTTTGACCCATTATTTTCTGACTTTCCTAGAGCATGGAAGAGCATTTTTTGTTACCATGATCATCCCACTACTATCAGTGATTATTGTTCAAAAGATTTTCACCAAGCTACCCATCCTATCAACTTTTTCCTTCACAAAGCCTAAATGGTCATGGCTCCTAGCCAGTATTTTCATCCCTTTTTTGTTAGGTCTCCTAGTACATAGTTATTTTTACTTGACGCATCATCCATCTTTTCTCATCATCACCCCATCTCAACTGAGTATGTTATTACTAATAGGGCTCACCATTAGTACAGGCTTGGCTTTACTAGAAGTAGTCGTCTGGCGAGGCAACTTTCATGTATATTTGCGGCAACGCTATAGCTTTTGGTCGACCGCTACCCTTACTGGAGTAGGGCGGTCTTTATGGCATCTACCTATAGTTGTACTATATAAGCCCTATATGATGCCAGCTGTTGGAATACCTGCGTATTTGTTGCTCCTTTTTGTGTTATCCATCGTGCTTTCAATCATTCGAGAAGTAGGTCAATCCATTGTGCCTGTTGCTATTTCATGGAATGATGAATGTCTTTTACTTAGGGGTTATTCAGAGTATGACCGTTTCTCCAGATAACCAAGAGATCGTCAAATGTCTTACGATTATCTTGTTCCTCTTCCTTTATTGCCATAAAAATGTAACAATTTTTAAAAATTAAAAAATTAAAAGGAAAATATGGCACTTCTTGTCATCTGTAGCGTTCTTATTATTTGGAAGCAAATTCCGTATTAAAAGACGTTGGAGGGATTTAGTTGAATCAAGAAACCTTATTATCCTTTAGTAGCAATTCCTTATTTATTGCCTTCATTCTACTACTGATTGCGATTGTGCCATTAGGGCTTGCCGTCAAATCGAAAGGGAAGATGTTTGGCAAGCTAGGTATACTTCTTACTTATGCAGCCTTTGTCCTGCAACTCGTTTATTTCGTGGTGAGATGGGTAGCTGTAGAGCATGCACCCGTCAGCAATATGTATGAATTTATGACGTTCTTTGGCATCATGCTCACAGGGAGTTATCTCATCATCCATTTTTTATACAAGCAGCTTGTTGTGGGCTTATTTACAATTCCTGTGTCATTAATCATTCTTGGCTATGGAAGCGTTTTTGCGAAAGAAGTGTCACCACTCGTACCTTCCTTGCAGAGTCACTGGTTAACGATACATGTGATGACCGTCGCTTTTTCCAGTGCGATTCTATCGGTATCCTTTGCCACTGGATTAATATTTTTATTAAGCACATTGGATGTTTCCAAAAGATCCATCCATACATATTCGTTAGAATTTGTCTTGTATTGCTTAGTTGTCGTAATTGGATTTATCGGCATTTCGACTTTTTTCAGCCTAACAGCGGATGACCTACAAGTACAATTCGAGAATGTTCAAGGTCAATCAGAAAAAGCAGTCTATTCCATGAAACCCTTAATCGTGAATAAAGGAGCAGTCACAGAAAATGGTGATTCCGCTGGTTTAATCGAAATAACAAATAAAATAGATGCTAAAAAGTTAAATTCGATTGTCTGGGCATTTATGATTGGTACGGTCTTATATGTTGCCATTCGTCTGGCTACAAGAAAATCGGTGAGTGCTACATTAAAGCCATGGACAAGTCGGGTTCAGCCACAATTAATGGATGAAATCTCCTATCGAGCAGTTGTCATTGGCTTCCCACTATTTGCATTAGGTGGGCTGTTATTTGCCATGATTTGGGCACAAATAGCTTGGAGCCGGTATTGGGGATGGGACCCTAAAGAGGTTTGGGCGCTAATTACTTTTTTATTCTATGCAGCCTTTCTCCATTTCCGCTTATCCAAAGGCTGGGAAGGGGAGAAAACAGCCTGGCTTGCCATCATTGGCTTCGGTATCATCGTGTTTAATCAGGTGTTTGTTAATCTAGTGATTGCAGGCTTGCATTCTTATGCGTAGGGACCATTTGCCATTTGATGCCGAAGAAGCAACGCATTTAGATAGAAAGGACGCCTTCAACTTATTCAAGCGAAGCCATATAATGAAAGGAAAAACTCGATGACCATGTCCTTTTTTCTAAAATTGAATATTGTTAGTCTGCTGTACGGTTGGATTTTCTTTATATGTATGACATTACAACTCAATTATTATCGATTACTACGACTTACAGGCTGGACAGCTGACAATTTGGATCTTTTCTTGCTTATTGTTCAATTAGTAGGCCTTAGCGTAGCGACGATATTTATATATAAGCTCGCCGTTATGTGGCTTGGGCATCGTCTTTGGATTTATGCAACAATGATTCTATGGTTACCGTATACTGTGATTTTCACGATGGTTTTTACCTACCTGTTTCCCATTTCCGATCGAGGAGATATGCCAGTACCTGTGCAAGGGCTTATTCTGTTGGTCATGCTTTGGGGATATCCGTTGTATATTGCCATCATAAGTCTTGCTGCGAGGACATAAAAAAAGAGACATCTTCAAAGTGGATGTCTCTTTTTTCATTTGCTCGTCTATGTTTGGTGAATATTATATTTTCACTACATTCGTTGCTTGAGGTCCGCGGTTGCCTTCTTCTACGCCGAATTCAACTTTTTGGCCCTCTTCTAAAGTTTTGAAGCCATCTGTTTGGATAGCTGAGAAATGTACGAATACATCATTGCCACCTTCAACTGCAATGAAGCCAAAACCTTTTTCTGCGTTAAACCATTTTACTGTCCCTTGTGTCATGTAAACACCCTCCCAAAAAAATTCAACAATCAATTTCTTCAATACATATAAAAAGCGGATTCAAAAGCTGTATTACCTTTGAATACAAGTTTTTAATCGTAGCAATGAAGTAATGTAATTATTAGCTTTATTATAGTACAGAATTGTTTGTATATCCAGTAAATTCCGTTTTTAGTAAGAAAAAATTTACAATTGTAATCTATTAGTAATGAAATGTTCTTCTAGCATTAGTTAATCCATGCTTTTTCCTTTGCTACAATTACTGCCTCTGCACGAGATTCAACGTTTAATTTAACGAATAGTTTCGATAAATAATTCTCTACGGTTCTTTGGGTCACACCGATAGCAGACGCAATGGCTTTATTTGTACAGCCTTGAGCTACGAGCTGTAAAATTTCCTGTTCTTTATCGCTGAGTAATACTTCCTGCTGGGTATTCGGCAAATTGGATCGTTGCTGGACAAAATCTAAGAAGTCTGCTGCCAGTAATATTTCGCCACGTAGAGCTGCTTGAATCGTTTGGATGACTTGCTCTTTTGTAGCTAGTTTTGATAATAAGCCATCAATCTTTTTCTCAATTAATAGCTCATAATAATCGGCAAGCTCGTAGCCTGTATAGAGAATAATGAGGGCCTCTGGTTGTTTTTTCTTGATCATTTCTGCTAGTTGGATACCGTTGATCGGTTTCATATTAATATCAATGAGAAATAACTGAAAGGCTTCCGTATCCATTCTTAGTAAAACTGCTGCACTATCCTGCTCTGTTTCAATCTGGACATTGACTAAATCCTGTAACAATGTTTTTGTACCATCTAAAACGACAGGATGGTCATCTATAATAAGTATGTTCATCATATGAATCCCCGTCCTCTTGTATTTGAATAAAAATATGCATACCTTCATTGTGTCTAGATTGGATGGTGATGTCCCCGTTAAAGGCACGGACACGCTCACGAATTCCATTAATGCCCATGGAAGCTGAGGACTGAATTAAATCCTCAATATCACAGCCTACCCCATTATCTTCATATTGTAGAATAAAGCCTTGAGGTATCGCTCGTAGAGTTAGTGAAACTTCTGTAGCATTAGCGTGTTTAATCGCATTATTTAATAGCTCCTGAACTAGGCGATAGACGACTAGATGGAGCGTGGCATCCTGAAATTCCACTCGTTCAATTTGAGAGCTTACTAAAAAGTCAGCCCGTATTTTTACCTTTTGTATTAATTTTTTTAGGGCTATTTGTAAGCCGAAAGTATCGAGTAATGGTGGACTTAAATTCTCACAATACTCTCGTAGATCCTTTGTGGCATTCAGGAGCTGTTCACGAATATCCAAAATGGTGTCCCTTTGAATAATAGGAGTGCCAGCAAGGACATCGAGTTCTCTTGCTAAATGTAGCTGCTCCTGCAAAATCGTATCATGTAGTTCCTGAGCTAAAATACTCTTTTCCTTCTCAATAATATTCCATAATAGTTTATCAAGCCAAGGAAGCGGTGTATCACTGGTGTTTTTCATATGTTGAACTTCGAGTACTAAATCTTCAATTTGCTGTAAATTATTAATAGACATTGAAACATAAAGTGCGAGTAGCTCTAGCCATAATAATTCTTCCTTTTGTAGCGTATGCTTTATTTCTAACATTATTTTTTCGTCACCTGCATCATGCAGCAGCAATTTTGTGTAGTAGCTTCCGAGCATGGGAGCTGGTGTATCCTCTGTGACCGTTCTTATAAGAAAGGCTGTCGTGCCTAATTTTTCAGTAATTTCAAACTTAAAGCGTTCCAGTAATTCTTGTTGATTTTTAGCCTTGCCCATACGTTGCACGGCGGCATATAAATTATGTACATAATTTCCAGTAGAAGAAAAAATAATTTTTCGATACTTAAAATCAATACGTTCCTTAATATAAAAACTAGCCATCATCACCATGAAAACTAGTAAAAAAATACTTGTAACATGGACTACAGATAATTGACCCATAAACAAAAGGGCAATACCTGTTGTCAGTAGAAGGGCACTGAAAAACGCCAGTGTCGAATAATAACGTAATCGTGATAATTGGTATTCAATATCAAATAATCGTTCATTCACTTGGATGAACAGAAATGAAAAAGGAATAAATAATAAAAATAACGCGGCGATATCAGCATGTAATAACGGCTTATTACCTAAAATTTCAGGTGTCACGAAAAAGATCAGGAATGGCAAAAATGGAATGATAAAGGCTATGGCAATCAACCGAATTTTAGCTAATTTTGTGCGCAAATAACTTGTTAATAAAATATAAATAGCGTACAGCACAAGGATTGCGAATATACCTAAGTTTAGGAGAGGAGTAATCTCTCGGAATGAAGGTATAAAACCTTCCAGAAAGTAACAACCTGGGATGACCAATGATGAAAAATAAAGCCATTTGCTGTCAATATAAGCCCATTTGATTTGAAGGTAACGGAAAAAGTGCTGTAAAAAATGAATGAATAGCACCATGCATAAAATAATACATAGGCCAATCACAATCTGGCCAATAAGATTGCCCCTTGCCGATGCCCCTGTACTAATATAGGCCAACGAACAGGTTAACAAAAATAAAGTCAATAAAAATGTCGGAGGGTTATCTTTATTGCGTTGCCATAAATAAATGGCCACACCGAAAGCTAAAAGAAAATAAAAGATCGGGAATAGAATTTGCAAATATAATTCTTCTGGCATATCAATATGCTTCACATCAATTGTTTGAATAGTCCCATCAGTCTTTTGGATAGTTAATTGTTTAGCACTTCTAATCAGTGAGAACAATCGCACAGAGCGATTTTCCAAAGCTGGCTGCCCATCAATAGCTAGTACAATATCACCCCGTTCGATATTTTTTTGATGAGCCCATGAAGTGTAGTAGCTATCCATAATAGCTGCTTGCCCATTTGTTGTATCAAGGGTGAGACTAATAAACGGTGTTTTTATGGCAATCGCTAATACGTAAATGCCGAGCATTAAATAGGTAAGAAAAATACAATATGTCCATTTTTTCATTTTGAAACCTCTGTTTGCTAGATGATAATAAACTCCTATATATTATCGCTAATTATTGATAAATTTGGAATACCGAAATAGAGGCTTTCGGAAAACCACTATTGCGTTTTCGGAATGACGAAATAGTTTTTTCGGACATGGCTATGATAGTGTAAGTTTAATAATTATGACGAAAAGGGGGACGGTGACGTGAAAAAAGGCGTTTTAACACTAATTCTTTTTTTCTTAATCGCTTTGATTATGATCCCATTGACCACGAAGGCTAAAATGGTTCATGAAGATAAAGTCGAGGTTGAAATTTGTCTAATCGGTAGCGATAACCATTTTGTTTATAAAATTCCAAAGAGATTACATAAAGATATACCCTATACGGAGATGAGAAATGGCATACAAGCATCTTTAGCCAGTCATTGGGAAATTGAAGAAGCTCGCTACGATACGAATAAATCGGATGTTTCCTATACTTTTTACATTCAGGATTTATTCCAAGAAAAGCAAGATGGGCAGCTAAAAGTTGCCATTCCCTATAGTATTTTGGTAGGGATGTTTGGAGAGCAAGATCCGATTCAATTGAAAATTTTAGCGAGTAAGTTATCGAATTGGACGGTGAACACGAAGGATTGGACAGCGCTCGGTTTTATGGAGCCTTTTACTTTTTTAAGTGAACGTCAATATGTTTATGAAGGAGCCGTGAATGATTTATTGAACCAAAGAGTAGGTCATTTTGATGGTACGATTCAGAAACGTCCATTTATCCTTTACGCGGTCATCTATTTTAGTTTTATGGTAGTCCAATTGCTAGCTTGTTTTATTTTATCGAGACGATTAAAAAGGAAAGTCATCAACAATCCAGCCAATTTACATCAGTTCCGTAAACTAAATTATATGTACCAATCATTGCCAATCATGATTATTGTTGCACAAATTGTATTCCTTGTACTTTCGGGCTTGATTACGGCATTCGGTCTTTATTTTAGTCCTGGCATCGATTTATTAGTTATTGTTGGACCTGTTTTATTAAATATCATCTTGCTTCCTACCTTCTTTGTCACAACAGAGAGTGAAATTTCAAGAGAGCTGAAGAACACTTCCTCCCATTCTGGCTTCTAATGAAATAATTTCTTCATACGAAAATACGTGATGAAATGGTATAATGGTCAACAGCAAACTGGAAGGAGCTGTTGAAGAAAAATGACGCATCCAGAAATGGCGTACTTAAATTTACTACAACATATATTAGAAAATGGCACGAAAAAAGAGGATCGAACTGGGACGGGTACATATAGCGTCTTTGGTTATCAAATGCGTTTTGATTTAAGTAAAGGATTTCCTCTTTTAACGACAAAGCGCGTACCTTTTAAGCTTGTCGCGAGCGAATTATTATGGTTCATTAAAGGGGATACGAATATCCGTTATCTATTGCAACATAATAATCATATTTGGGATGAATGGGCATTTAAAAAATGGGTTGAATCAGATGACTATACAGGACCAGATATGACTGATTTTGGTCGACGTTGTTTAGTGGATGACGCATTTAATACATTGTATCAGCAAGAGTTAGCCTCATTTTGTGAGCGTGTCTTAGCATATGATGACTTTGCTCAAAAATACGGAGAGCTTGGCAATGTCTATGGCAAGCAATGGCGGCATTGGACAACTTCTACTGGGGAAAGTATCGACCAGTTGCAGGATGTCATTCATCAAATCAAGCATAATCCAGATTCACGCCGTATTATCGTCAATGCGTGGAACCCAGAGGATGTTATCAATGCAGGTGCGAAGGGCAGTAAAGCCGCATTGCCACCATGTCATGTCATGTTCCAATTTTATGTATCTAATGGCAAATTAAGCTGTCAGCTCATGCAAAGAAGCTTGGACACTTTATTAGGCTGTCCTTTTAATATAGCTTCGTATGCATTGTTAACACATTTGATTGCACATGAGTGTGGATTAGAGGTAGGCGAATTTATTCATAGCATTGGGGACGCGCATATTTATGCGAACCATGTGGAACAAGTAAAAGAACAGCTTGCTCGGGAGCCAAAGGAACTACCGACGTTACACATCAATCCAAATAAAGCATCGATTTTTGATATCGAGCTTGAGGATTTATCAATCGAGGGGTATGATCCACATCCCGCTATTAAGGCTCCGATTGCCGTCTAACATAAACAGCAGCCATTTTGGTTGCTGTTTTTTTTGGCACTATAACTAGGTCAAATTATATGTTTTGCTAAATAGGCTAGTAGTTGGATGACTGATAGCTAGGAAGTTGATTATAGTAATTGTGGGATTGTTAGCATTATTTGGAATGGGTAGTCGGTCAAATTTATGGTAGAGGTGAAAGTTGTGAAGAAAACAATGGTCCTTCCGGAAGTAGAAGAAAATGAGCAACAGTCCGATCATCTAGAACGAAAAAAGGTTTCCGAGCAACAAGCGCAGGACGCTAATACCTCCAATTTATCCCGGCAACAACTTTTCGACATGATGCAAGTGATTGAAGAAATCCGTATTAAAGGCTATAAAGAAAGACTATAAATGTAAGCGCCTTCTAAGCTATAATGGCTGAGGAGGTGTTTTTTTATGAACGTAATCTTTATAGATTCAGTCACGGGTGATGAATTATTGCACATGGTATCACACGACGTGGCAGGTATACTTGCGGCAGCACAGGGGGAAAGCGTGACTTTTCCAGTAGGTCATTTTAAATATGAATTTCATAATTTAGATTTTTATGAGGACAATGGGCAAATACGGCAGGAACTAGTGATTTATGTCAATAAAATCTAAATGTATGTATAGATAAGTCAAGAAACGGAACTATAAAAACAGGTAGTGAAAAGCAATGTGCTTGCTTTTTTATTTACCTGTAACTATAATAGTTACAACAGGTGGTGATACATATGGTGAACAGTCGATTTTCGGTGGCGATCCATATTCTTTCGCTAATTGCTACAACATCTGATAAAAGCTTACTTACGTCCGATTTTATCGCTGGAAGTGTAAATACAAATCCAGTGGTCATAAGACGTATGATTGGTGTTCTGAAAAAGGCAGGCTTACTTTTATCACATTCAGGGGTTGCGGGGTATGAGCTTTTAGTGGAACCAAAGAATTTAACACTTTTAGCAATTTATCAAGCAATCGATGGGCCAGAACAGCTTTTTGCGATTCATGATGAGCCGAATCCAGCGTGTGCAGTGGGACGAGAAATCCAACATACTTTGGAAGATGTGTACACATCTATTTGGCAGGCAATGGAAGCACAGCTAAAGGCACAGACTTTGCAGGATGTGCTAGATCAGCTTCGTACTTAAGCGAAGATGGTCTATCTGTATCTAACCTGTAACTAAAATGGTTACAACTATATATTAAGGAGGAACATACAATGAAAATTGCTGTCATTGGTGCAACAGGTAAAGCAGGACAAAAAATAGTAGAGGAAGCGGTGCAACGTGGTCATGAGGTAACAGCTATCGTTCGTTCTGCCGCAAAAGTAACAACAGCTATCCCCGTAATAGAAAAAGACGTGTTTCAATTAACACAGGATGACGTGAAAGACTTCGATGCAGTAGTGAATGCGTTTGGCGCACCAGCTGGTCAGGAAGATTTACATGTGAAAGCGGGTCGTCATTTAATCGAAATTTTCCGAGACATTGATACAAAATTATTGGTTGTGGGAGGGGCAGGTAGTCTTTTTGTAGACCCTGAAAAACAAATCCGTGTAATGGAAACGCCTGATTTCCCAGCTATGTTCCTAGCAACTGCGCAAAATCAAGGACAAAATCTACAAGACCTACAACAATCTGCTATCCATTGGACATTTTTAAGTCCATCTGCATTTTTTGATCCAGAAGGTCCACGTACAGGTCACTATACAACAGGAGTCGATCATTTATTAGTAAATGAAGCTGGTGAAAGCTATGTAAGCTACGCAGATTATGCAGTGGCAGTATTGGATGAGCTTGAAAATCCTCAGCATCAAAATAGCCGTTTTACTGTAACTTCGAATAAATAATAGAAGAATGAACAAACCAATAGAATGGACCTAATCGGTTTATTCTATTGGTTTTTTTGATTCACAATGAAATTTTTAACGCTATCGCATACAGTTGCCTAATTGTTTTGTATCGAACCTTTATCCGCTAATAATGCTAGGGCATTATTAAAATGTGCTCGGTTTTTAGCGATTTCTTTGCTTTTTTGAAGGATTTTTTTCGTTTACAGAAAAATGACTGTTTACAATACGACTTTTATTAGCTACTATCAAGTGTGAGTATTACATAAAAGGAGACGACAATGATGTCAACACAACGTATAGAAAAAGATTTTTTAGGTGAGCGCGTATTACCAGCAGAGGCTTATTACGGAATTCAAACACTACGTGCAACGGAAAACTTCCCGATTACAGGCTACACAATTCACTCTTCACTTATTAAGGCTATGGGGATTGTGAAGAAAGCAGCTGCGTTAAGTAATATGGAAGTACACCTATTATCAAAAGAAATTGGTGAGGCAATTGTCGAAGCAGCGCAAGAAGTAATTGATGGCAAATGGGATGCAGAATTCCTTGTAGACCCAATCCAAGGTGGAGCAGGTACATCCATCAATATGAATGCAAACGAAGTCATCGCCAACCGTGCCCTAGAAATTTTAGGGAAAGAAAAAGGTGACTATCATACAGTAAGTCCAAACAGTCATGTCAATATGTCACAATCAACAAACGATGCTTTCCCAACAGCCATTCATATCGCTGTGTTAAATTTAATAGATGAATTATTAGAAACGATGGACTATATGCAATCCGTTTTCCATCAAAAAGCAGAGCAATTTGCACATGTCATTAAAATGGGACGGACGCATTTACAGGACGCAGTGCCAATTCGCTTAGGACAAGAGTTCGAAGCTTATTGCCGTGTCATCAACCGTGATATTGTACGTATTCGTCAAACACGTCCAAACTTATATGATGTAAATATGGGCGCAACTGCAGTAGGTACAGGCTTAAATGCTTTCCCAGATTATATTAAATCTGTCGATGAGCATCTTGCAGAAATCTCTGGTTTACCATTAAAGGGTGCGACACATTTAGTTGATGCTACACAAAATACAGATGCTTATACAGAAGTATCTGGTGCGTTAAAAATTTGTATGATCAATATGTCGAAAATTGCAAATGACTTACGCTTAATGGCTTCTGGTCCACGTGCCGGCTTAGGGGAAATCCTTTTACCAGCTCGCCAACCAGGTTCTTCGATCATGCCAGGTAAAGTAAACCCTGTGATGCCAGAAGTACTGAATCAAGTGGCTTTCCAAGTGATTGGTAACGACCATACAATTTCATTAGCTTCTGAAGCTGGTCAATTAGAGTTAAATGTTATGGAGCCGGTATTAGTATTTAACCTAATTCAATCTATCAGCATTATGAATAATGTTTTCCGTGCGTTTACAGAAAACTGCTTAAAAGATATTGAAGCAAATGAAGAACGTATGAAAGAATATGTAGAGAAAAGTGTAGGGGTACTAACTGCTGTGAACCCTCATATTGGCTATGAAGTTGCTGCTCGTCTTGCACGTGAAGCGATTCTAACAGGTCGTTCAATCCGTGAGCTTTGTATTGAAGCGGGTGTTTTAACAAAAGAACAACTGGACCTAATTTTAGATCCTTATGAAATGACACATCCAGGTATCGCTGGCTCAAGTATCATGAATTTAAAATAATTAAATTATAGGGACTGTAGGTATGCCTTTGTGGCTGTCTACAGTCTTTTTTTATGCGCTTTTTAGAACTTTACTCATATAAAAGGGGCTTTTTCTTATGTTTTTTAGGATTATTCAACTATAATAATGGTATGGAAGTAATATTTTAGTTGGGGGAATTTGTTATGAGTTTACGAAATAAGAGTTTACTTGGCTTTTCAGCTTTAAATGTGTTAATGATTATTATTTTATTTTTAGATTTGGCCAATGTAACAACATTAGAATGGCTTGCAACCGTTTTAACCATCTTGGGAATTGCCATTACACTTTCGTACACGGTCTATGTCCATTTTAAAGTGATACAGCCTATTAAACAGTTAACGGAGGCTGCTCAAGGGATTACCTCAGGCAAATTGGATACAGTTGTCATTGAGGTACATGATAATGGGGAAATCTCTCAGCTAGCACAATCTTTTTTAGATATGAAAAATCAATTACGAACAATGACACAAAAAATTGCGAATAGCTCTACGGATTTATCGACAAGTATTGAAGAACTATCAGCAAGTACGAGTGAAATTACGCTAGCTGTGGAAGAAGTAGATCAGCAGATAGAGAAAACATCAGATGGCTTGAAGCAAGCTGCACAATCCGCTAGTGAAAGTGCCCATGCGATGCAAGAAACTGTCGATGGAATTGAACGTATTACCGTTGCTACACAGGATGTTTTTAGTCATGCGAAAGAGGCCAATGAAATTGCCGGAAACGGGGTAGCCATTTTACATGTAGCAAAGGAACAAATGCAATTTATTTCATCATCAACTGACAAAACAAGTAGTCTGATGCAGCAACTATCCACTAAAATGTCAGATATTAAATCGATGACCGATATGATTACAGCCATTACTGATCAAACCAATCTATTAGCTTTAAATGCTGCCATTGAAGCCGCACGGGCTGGAGAACATGGTAAAGGCTTTGCAGTAGTAGCAGAAGAGGTCCGACAATTAGCTGAGCAATCGAAGCATTCTGCTACGCAAATTGTTGACTTAGTAGTAGGCATTGAACATGATACAAAACAAGTCGCTTCATCGGTGGAGGAGGATTTGAAAAATGTTCAGCAAGGTGTTTATGTCATTGATGAGGCGACAAAATCATTCGGGACGATCACACAGCATGTAAGTCGCATGAATAACCAGCTTGAAGACATTTCCGCAACAGCCGAACAGCTTTCCAGTAGCGCAAATGAAGTGGCATCAACGGTCATAACTATTGCGGATGGAATGGGCCGATTATCGAATTACACAGAGTCTGTTTTGCAGTCAATGGATGAGCAAACTGCCTCCATGCAAGCTGTCAATCACGTCACACAGGATTTAAGTGTGCAGGCTGATAGTTTACAAAAATTAACCAATCAATTCGGTGCTTAAGAGGCCCGTGGGAAATTTCAAGGGTTTATAGCCCTGAAATAATGATTCGAAACAAATAAATTTACAAGTTTTTTAGTATAATTTTATTGTTCCTTTACTCCATAGGATAAGAGGCTTTTTTACAGTTGACCAATTTTCTGTAAAATAAGCCTCTTTTTTTATGAATTATTTATAAAACTTGTAAATTCACAGATAAATAAAAATGTTGAATTTTTTAATTTAGTTTCTTATAATGGACTAGCTGTTACCTCTATTACTCACTTCAACTATTGCAACCCGCGTTCGCCGGGTCAACAAGTCATTTCTATTTCTCTTCGCATATCCCTTGCGAAATCATAATTTGTAAGACAACAATTAAATGCTAAAAAAACTAAATGGTATTAAAAAGCTCATCCAATTGAAAGGAAGTATGCTTCGAAAAATATTATTGAAAGATAATTCTGAATATAGGAAAGAGAGAGATTGATTTGAAGCTATCACCAGTAGAACAAGAAAAAATACTCCTCCATGTGGCAGGAGAACTTGCGCTGAAAAGAAAAGCTCGCGGTTTAAAGCTAAATTATCCAGAAGCTGTTGCCCTTATTAGTAGTTTCATCATGGAGGGTGCTAGAGATGGAAAAACTGTAGCACAGCTAATGAGTGAAGCTAAGCATGTTCTGACAGCAGAGGACGTAATGGAAGGTGTCGGTGACATGGTTTCAGATGTACAGGTAGAATGTACCTTCCCAGATGGGACAAAACTTGTCACAGTTCACCGTCCAATTCAGTAAAGGAGTGTTGGCAGATGATTCCTGGAGAAATTCGACCAAAAAATGGTGTGATTGAAATCAATGTGGGCAGGGCAACAAAAAAGGTTTTAGTAGCCAATACAGGTGACCGTCCAATTCAAGTAGGTTCACATTTTCATTTTATCGAAGTGAATCGATTTCTAGAATTTAATCGTGAAGATGCAATCGGTATGCATTTAAATATTCCATCAGGGACGGCAGTTCGCTTTGAACCTGGGGAAGAAAAAGAAGTAGAGCTTGTCGAATTTGGTGGGAAACAACATGTCTTTGGCTTAAATAAGCTAACAGAAGGGTCAACTCACCATAAAGATGAAATTTTAGACAAGGCAATTGAAGGTGGCTTTAAAGGAGCGGAAGAAAAATGAAGGTAACACATGAAGCTTACGCGAAAATGTTCGGTCCTACAGTTGGCGACAAAGTGCGTTTAGCCGATACGGATTTGTGGATCGAAATTGAGAAGGACTATACATCCTATGGAGATGAAGGTGTCTTTGGTGGTGGTAAATCACTGCGTGTTTCAATGGGGCAAAATGGTAAAAATACACGCAATGAAGGTGTGCTAGATACAGTCATTACTAACGTCATCATTATCGATTATACGGGTATTGTGAAAGCTGATATCGGTATTAAAGATGGCCGAATAATTGGTATCGGCAAAGCAGGCAATCCGAATAGTATGGATGGCGTCGATCAGGATATGATTATCGGCGTAGGGACAGAGGTTTATGCAGGGGAAGGGCTTATAGCAACAGCTGGTGCCATTGATACACATATCCACTTCATTAGTCCCGATCAAGTGGAAACAGCCCTATTAGCAGGCACAACAACTTTTATTGGTGGCGGAACAGGACCAGCAGCAGGTTCAAAGGCGACAAGCTTAACTGCTGGTGAATGGCATCTACATCGCATGTTACAGGCTGTGGAAGGCTTCCCAATGAATGTTGGATTACTTGCAAAAGGTAGTGCCTCGGACCCAGCACCAATTATCGAGCAAGTTCGTGCGGGTGCCATCGGATTGAAGATTCATGAGGACTGGGGGGCAACACCTTCCGCACTGGACCAAAGCTTAACCGTTGCAGACGAGTACGATATTCAAGTAGCCTTGCACTCCGATACATTAAATGAAGCAGGATTTGTGGAAGATACAATCAATGCCATCGATGGCCGTGTTATTCATATTTTCCATACAGAAGGTGCTGGTGGTGGACACGCGCCTGATCAGCTAGTAATGGCATCTTTACCAAATATTTTGCCAGCCTCGACGAACCCTACGAAACCATTTACGACGAACACGATTGATGAGCATTTAGATATGCTGATGGTATGTCATCACTTAAAGCATGATGTGCCAGAAGATGTCGCATTCGCAGATTCACGTATCAGACCTGAAACGATTGCTGCAGAAGATATTATGCAGGACTTAGGAATATTGAGCATCATGTCTTCGGATTCACAGGCGATGGGTCGTGTGGGAGAGGTGACGATACGGACGTTCCAAACAGCAGACAAAATGAAAAAGCAACGTGGACCTTTGCCACAGGATGAGGGCAAGGAACACGATAATTATCGCGTCAAGCGCTATATGGCGAAGCTAAATATTAACCCAGCAATCGCACATGGTATTAGCCATGAAGTTGGTTCACTGGAAGAAGGGAAATTAGCCGATATTGTTTTATGGGAACCAGCGTTCTTTGGCGTAAAGGCAGAAGTGGTCATCAAAGCTGGTATTGCCGTTTATGGTATTACAGGTGATCCAAATGCATCCATTCCAACACCGCAGCCAATGAAAGGGCGGCAGACTTATGGCTTCTATGGACAAGGTCCTCAAAATTGTGGTATGACATTTTTACCGAAAATTGCGGTAGAAGAAGGATTGCCAGAAAAATTAGGCTTAAAACGAATGATTGGGACGGTTTCGAATTGCCGAAATATTCGTAAATCTGATATGAAGCTTAATAACGAGACGCCAGAAATTGATGTGAACCCAGAAACATATGAAGTAAAAATTGATGGTGAATTAGCAACATGTGAGCCGGTAGATGTACTACCAATGGCTCAACGATATTTCTTATTCTAAGCAATTAAAGTGAGAGTAACAGCCAATAAAAAGACAATGAGGTGCTAAACATATGTTAATCGAAAAAATTATTGGGAATATTGCCCACGAAGAAGAACATCAACAAAAGACAACAGAATGGATTGAGCTAGAATGGGAGGAATTAAGCAAACGAATTCTTCGCACAGAAACAGATCAAGGTACAGACATTGCTTTACGACTAGAAGGTGATGAACCATTAAAATATGGTGATTTATTATTTGAGGATGATCACCTTCGTATAGCAATTCGTACAAAATTAGAGACTGTCATTGTTATTACGCCCAAAGACATGCATGAAATGGGAAAATCAGCTTTCGAATTAGGAAATCGTCATACGCCTTGCCTCATTGAAAACAATGAAATCATCGTACGAGCAGATCATACGATAAATCCATTATTAGATGAAATAGGGGTGCACTATGAAACAACAGAAAGACGTTTCAAGCAGCCATTCAAATACCGTGGACACTCTCACTAATTTATCGATACTGCAACTTTTACAAATTCATGATTCGGCATTCCCAATAGGTTCATATACACATTCCTACGGTATGGAAACGTATATTCAAGAAGATTTCATTCGTACAAAGGAACAATTAATCGAATTTTGTCAGGGCTATTTATTTCATAATTTAGTGCACGGAGATGCGATTCTTATTCAAGAAGCATTCCATGCAGCAAAAGACAGAGATATTGCTCGTCTTACAGAGCTCGATGAACTTTGTGGGGCTATGAAGCTTGCTAAGGAATCTAAAGAGGCGAGTGTCAATGTAGGGAAGCAATTTGTGCGAACTGTGACACCGCTTATGGAATACCCTTTTTTATCGCAGTGGAAGGAGAGAATCGAGCGTGAAGAAGTGAAGGGACATTACGCCGTGATTTATGGAATCTATTGCGAGGCGCTAGGTGTCAATGTTTTTCACGCAGTGATGACCTTTATGTATGCATCAATTAGCGGCCTAGTACAAAATGCTGTACGTGCAGTACCGTTTGGTCAGAATACAGGTGTCCAAGCATTGAATGAGCTATTGATTTCGGTAGAAGAAGCAGCGCAAACAGTGATGTCATTAACGATGGATGATTTAACGAATAATGCGTTAGGGATTGAATTGGCATCCATGAAACATGAGTTTTTATATTCCAGATTATTTATTTCATAGAAAGAGAGAGGATAACAATGAAACCAATACGTATTGGTATCGGCGGCCCAGTTGGGTCAGGAAAAACATCTTTAGTAGATCAATTAACACGTGTGATGCATGAGCATTATCATGTAGCGGTTATCACAAATGATATTTATACAAGAGAAGACGCTCAATATTTAATAACGAATGGTGTTTTAGAGGAAGAGCGTATTATTGGGGTGGAAACAGGTGGTTGTCCTCATACAGCTATTCGTGAGGATGCATCGATGAATTTTGCAGCGATTGATGATTTAAATAAACGTTTCCAAGATTTAGATATTATTTTCATTGAAAGTGGTGGCGATAATTTATCTGCAACATTTAGTCCTGAGCTAGTGCATGGCTATATTTACGTAATTGATGTGGCAGAAGGACAGGATATCCCACGTAAAGGTGGTCCAGCGCTAACGCGTTCAGACTTACTACTAATCAATAAAACATCATTGGCGCCTCATGTTGGGGTTGATCTAGAAATAATGGATCAGGATGTGAAAAAAATGCGTGGTGGCCGTCCATATATTTTTGCAGATGTTCGTTCACAAACGAATGTAGATAAGGTGGTTGAATGGATTCAGCACCATATGCTACTTGAAGGTGCCGAAGCTGTTGACAACCATGCTTAATCAACCAAAGATCAATCATTTCGGCAAATTAGAAATGGCCTTTGAGCCTAGGAGGGGCTATACAAGACTAGTTCATGTGTACCAGCAGCCTCCCTTAAAGGCTAGCCGTGAATTATATGAAGGTAGTGATCCAACTGCCACAGTATTTTTGATGGAATCCTCTGGTGGGATGGTAGCGGGAGACCGCAATGAAATCGATGTCAAACTGGCACCAGAAAGCCGAGTAAGACTTAAGCAACAATCAGCATTGAAAATCTATCCTTCGCATACAGGTGATCATTGTACCCAGGCTATTACGGTTGAAATTGCTGATGAGGCACGGTTAGAATGGCTTCCTGAAGTGACCATTCCATTTGAACGAGCCAAGTTTCAAGCGTATACAACTATTTACATGAAGGAGAGCTCGACATTAATTTGGGGTGAAATTATCGCACCAGGCCGAGAAATGCGGGGAGAAGTCTTTGATTATCAAGACTACCAATCTAAATATAAGGTTTATGTAGAGAATAAACTTATAGCGTTTGATTCCATCCATTTTAAACCACAGGAAATGAATTTTGCAGCGCTTGGCTTGCTCGAAAAGGCACTCTATATCGGTTCCTTATGGATTGTGTCACCACTTGTGAAAAATATGAACATGAGAGATTTACAGGCTTTGATTCAACAGGAGCAATCTCTTCAGGCAAGCGTAACAAAGCTAACAGATCAGGCGATTCATTGTAGATGGCTCGCCAAAGAGCAACGAACACTTCACAAGGAAATAAATCGTATGTTTGAACATATGACAGCATTACTGTAATTTCTGCTGTGATAAAGGAGATAGTGAATTGAAAAAGTTTTCAGTATGGATACTTCTAATGATACTTTGTCTTGCAGGCTGTTCGAAAGAGTCCAGTCAAGGCGAGGAGAAACAGTCAACTGCTTCGTCAGCTTCTCAGGCGAATGAGCTTGTTTTTGCCTCAGAGTCAGAGTTTGCAGGTTTAAATCCTCTTTTAGAGGAAACGAATGTGGATGCCTTTTTATTTAGAGGTTTGATGCGTTTTGATGAACAAAATGTACCTGTATTTGATATTGCTAAAAGTATTAATATATCAGATGACCAGATGACTTATACAATTGTGTTGAATGATCATGTGACATTTCATGATGGGCAGGCTTTAACAGTCGACGATATTATTTTCACCATTGAAAGTATTCTTGACGATGCAAACGGCTCCTATTTAAAATCTGATTTTACCCATGTGACGGGCATGAAAAAAATCGACGACACGACAATGACCCTCCAATTAGATGAACCATTTACGCCGATGCTAGACAAACTAACTGTGCCTATTTTGCCAAAGCATGCCTTCGAAGGACAGGAAATGAGAACCGCACCATTTAATCAACAACCAATCGGTGCCGGTCCTTATATGTTTGAACAATGGGATAAAGGGACAAGCTTGACACTCAAAGCATTTCCTACTTTTTATGGTACAAAAGCTTCAATTGAACAAGTCATTTTTAAATTTATCCCTGATAGCAATGTGCGTGCCTTACAGCTAAAATCTGGTGAGGTTGATATTGCATTACTTGATCCAAATCAGGTTGAGGAACTATCAAAAGTAGAACATTTAAAAATGTACGAGGTTGAATCCGCCGATTATCGCGGCGTTCTATTCAATATGCAGTATCCGATTTGGAAGGATGTTTCACTAAGAAAGGCGATTAGCTATGCAACGGATCGTGCTGGCATCGTAAAAGGTATTTTACATGGCTACGGCACAGAAGCTTATTCGCCACTACAAAAACATAATTTTGTGAATGAAAAAATCGAACATTATACTTACGATGTAAAAAAAGCAAATGAGCTGCTCGAGCAGGCAGGCTGGCAATTAGCTGATGACGGTTTCCGCTATAAAGATGGCCAAAAATTAACATTTACCATTACCGCGCCCATTACTGATACTGTGCGTGTGAATATGGCCAATTATGTGGCAGAGGGCTATAAAGCTGTTGGGGCAGATGTGAAAGTGGCTGCACTGGATTGGAGCAATATTGTTATTGAAGAAACAGAAGCCTTTATGGTTGGATGGGGAAGTCCATATGATGCGGACCATCATACGTACAGCCTTTTCCATTCTGGAGAATCCAGTCTCACGAGTGCTGGCTATAATTACGGCAGCTATGCCAATGCAAAAGTAGACGCATTGCTAGAGGAAGGCCGTACTACGGTCGATCCTGAGCAACGTAAGAGAGTCTATATGGCATTGCAGGAGGAGCTAGCTCAAGACCCACCGTTTGCCTACTTTGCTTATGTGGATGCTGTATATGGTATCGATAAACAAATTAGCGGTGTTAAAGAGCGAATTTTAGGTCACCATGGAGCAGGCTTCTTATGGAATGTCGAGGAGTGGAAATGGAATGATCGCTAAATGGCTTGGGAAGCGAGTGATAATGGGGACAATTGTCCTCATTATCGTGAGCTTCCTCTCTTTTTTCATGATGCATACCGCTCCTGGCAATCCCGCAGCAGCGTATTATGGAGGCAATGCCCAAACATTAACGACGGCTGAGAAAGAACGTATTGAACAAGCCTTTGGTCTCGATCAACCCGTATTCTTACAGTATGGGACTTGGTTGGGGGAAGCATTACAAGGTAATTTAGGGTACTCAGCTAAAGAAGGAAGACCTGTCTTGACGATTTTACTTGAGCGCTTACCGAATACGCTACAGCTCGTTATTTTAACGTTAGTCCTTGTAACCATTGCCTCTATTTGGCTTGGCTTACAGGCTGGCATGAGGGAGGGCTCATTACTCGACCGTGGACTTTCTATCTTTAGTATTGCTAGCTCCGCGATACCCCCATTTTGGCTAGGCATATTATTCATTATGGTCTTTTCCATAACATTAGGTTGGTTTCCGTCTTCGGGAATGAATGATGTGCGGGGCGATGGAGGGTTCGTGGATCGTTTATATCATATGGCACTCCCGCTAACAGTCCTCGTTATTTCCCATGTTGGCATCTTTGCCCGTTTTTTGCAGGATAGTGTAAAAGTAGAGAATCATAGCTACTATGTACAAGTGGCACGTGCGAATGGAGTATCTGAACGTGAAATTCGAACTATGATTTTACGAAATGCTGTCATTCCTTATATTAACTATGTCGGTGTGACCATCCCATCATTTTTCGGAGGCTCCATTGTAGTCGAAACATTATTTGGTTGGTCAGGCTTAGGACAGCTTTTGGTAAAATCCGTCATGCTCAAGGATTTTCCCGTTTTAATGGGGGCTATATTGATCATCGGCGTTGTTGTGGTCATCTGTTTATTTGTCATTGATATTCTGATGATTGGCTTGAACCCTCGATTAAGAAGAGGGGGATTTGTATGAGAAAACAGCGGAAGTACCCGATCTTTTGGCTTGTGCTTTTAGCTCTCATTTGTACAACGACTATTTTTTCTTCATTATTAGCTCCTTTTGAGCCGAATATGATGGATATGAATCAAATTTATCAAGCACCGAATGCCATTCATTTATTAGGAACTGACCAGCTAGGGAGAGATGTTCTTTCGCGCTTATTAGTCGGAGGAAAGGTGACGCTACTCATTGCCACTGTGTCCGTCGTGCTATCTAGCATAATTGGCATCATTTATGGGGGCATAAGCGGTTATTTCGGCGGTGTCATTGATGCTGTAATGATGCGTATTCTCGAGGCCTGTTTAACCATTCCCTCATTAGTGATCGTCTTAGCTCTACAGGCAATTATGCAGGGCAGTGTGTGGCGAATGGCGATGATTATGGGGATCACTGGATGGTTTGTTACTGCTCGTATCGTCCGCTCTGAGTTTATCCGGTTAAAGGAACAAGAATTTGTGCAGATGGCGAAAATGTTCCACACGCCGCTGTGGAAAATTCTCTTTGGGCATTTATTGCGTAATTGTATCCCTGCGTTATTTGTGGTGACCATCTTTAATTTTGCTGGGGCTATTTTTACCGAAGTTTCCTTAAGTTTTTTAGGAATTGGTGTCCCCCCAGCTACTCCATCATGGGGAACAATGCTGTACACAGCTCAAAATGATTTACTTGTAGGTGCTTGGTGGATGGGACTTTTCCCTGGGCTGTTAATTTTTATAACGATTTTATGTGTGCAAGTTATTGGAGGTACTTTCAAACAAGGAGGGAGCCGATCGCATGTTTAAGGTTGATAATTTAGCTGTTCGCTTATCCGGCAAATCCCTTATTCAAGGTTTGACTTTTACTGTGCCTAAAGGGCATATTACCGCTATCATTGGTGAGAGTGGTAGTGGCAAAAGTACGACCCTTTCAGCTCTGCTTGGGATGCTGCCAGCACGAGCAAGTATGGAAGGCTCGATTTTATTTAATGAAAAAAACCTCATGGCCATGTCTGAACAGGAGCGTGTGGAGCTACAGAAAAAGCATTTCTTTACCATCTTTCAGGATGCCACGAATAGTTTTTCACCAACTCAAAAAATGAAGCCGCAACTCTATCGGTTGACGGCTTCGAGGGTGGGACATAAGGAAGAGGAATTTTTAAGTAAAATCATGGCTATTTTAAAGGAATTAAACTTACCGGAGGATGTGCTACAACGCTATCCATTTGAGCTTTCTGGCGGTATGCTACAACGCTGCATGCTTGCCTGCGCCTTCTATAATGAACCCGATGTTTTAATGGCAGACGAACCGACCTCTGCTCTAGATATGCTCCACCAACAAGAATTTATCAAATTGCTAAAAAATCTCCATGCCCGCCTTGGGACGACCATTCTCTTCATTACCCATGATTTAGGGGTTGCTAAGATTGCTGATTCCATGCTGGTGATGAAAAATGGTGAAATTGTAGAAAGTGGGCAAGTATCGGAAATTTTTAAGGAGCCCAAGCATCCATATACGAAGCGGCTTGTCGCTCATCATTTTTAGGAGGCGTTGATATTGTTGCTTCATGTTGATCAGGTGAATAAAAGCTATCGAGCAGGACAGCGAATATTGAAGAATATAAACCTAACAGTTGGAAAAGGTGAAATCGTAGGGCTTGTGGGAGAAAGCGGTAGTGGAAAAAGTACTTTGGCCAAACTAATTATGCAGCTAGAAAAGCCTGAAAAAGGGGCTCTGTTTTTTGAAGAGCAATTAATGACGAAGCAAAATCGCTCGTATTTTTATGAAAATTGCCAAATCATTTTTCAAAATGCTACGGCTGCCTTAAACCCCGTGTGGACCGTCAGGGAATTGTTACGCGAGCCCAAACAGGTGGCACACAAGTCCTTCACGGACCGCGAACTACAGACAATGCTTGAAATGGTAAAGCTCCCATCAGATATTTTAGAAGCCCTGCCTTCTGAGCTAAGTGGAGGGGAGCGACAACGGGTTAATATACTAAGATCGATTTTAGTCGAACCTCAACTATTAGTATGTGATGAAATCGTTTCGAGCTTAGACCGCTTGATTCAACGAGAGATAATCGATTTATTAGTGACTTTAAATAAAGAAAAAAACATGGCGATTTTATTTATCTCGCATGATTTAAAGGCAGTTTCTTATTTGTGCGATCGCATTTACGTGATGAAATCGGGTGAAATTGTTGATGAGAGCCGTAAATGCGAAGGTGGCTTTGCTTTTACAGACAAGTATGCGCAAATGCTCTTCCAAGCCGTAGAAAACGGATGAAATATCCATGTTACCAATAGAAAATAAACCGAAAAACACTTTCCTTATTTGAATGGAAAGTGTTTTTTATTCTTCTTTCAATGATCTGAGTGGGCGGTCAAATCCTCAGAGGGGCTATAGATTGTATGGGTATCCCTTACGTTCATCCATGTACCAAAGATGAAAGCCATATTGGTTTTCAGCCGTATCCACTACTTGTACGTCAAATTGTGGGGCAGCCATATTGACAATTCCCTCATTTATCACTGCTGTCGTCATTCCTTTATGGAATAGGTTGAGAGAATCCTCATCCTCATATCCTTTCATAAAATCAGTATGCACAGAGCCAAATATAACGCTGTTAGAAATGCTAATCTTAGCCAATTTCCCACCTGCAAGCTCCTCATTTGTACAGCCTAAAACAACAATGGCTAATAGGGACATGACTATGACTAGCAATGTTCGCTATAAGCCTTCTCCTTTATAGAATAAATATTACAAAAACGAGGGTCGTAGCCCAGTTTTCATCATAATATAGTAAACAAACAAAAGCTGAAAGGGGATAAAGCATGGGTTTATTTGATGGATTAATTGGCAATGCAAGCGAGGTGAATTTTGAAAAATTACAGGAGGAGGTCAATGATTTACTAATTCCAAACGAAACCATTAAAAATGCCTATAAAATTATTAGAGACATATTTATTTTTACGAATAAACGATTAATCCTCATTGATAAGCAAGGAGTGACTGGCAAGAAAACGGAATACCATTCCATCCCCTATAAAAATATTGTCCATTTTTCAGTAGAAACCGCTGGTACATTTGATTTAGATGCAGAGTTAAAAATATGGGTATCAGGCAGTTCATTACCCATCCAAAAAAACTTCAATAAGGCGACCAATATTTATAAAGTGCAAAGTGTTTTAGCGCAGTATGTTTTAGGCTCGAATTAATGGTACCTATAGAAACAAAAGCAAAACACATCCAAAGCCCGCATATATGCGAGGCTTTTTTTGTTGTGATTAGAGGACAAATCATAGTGTTAGGTGTAGTTAAAAGTATATGGTAACTTTCGTATTACTTATATTTGGCATTAAACTATTCATTAGTAGAAAGGGGATGAATGTCATACAAGGTGCGAGATTTCTCGATATATTTTACAGTACAGTCGTAGGTTCCTTGTCTAACATCACTAAATTTATCAAAATCTCCAGTGAAATCAAGTTCGCCGTTAATGTCTACAAGTAGTTCGTGGATTGCGGTTCTTCCGTTTGATTCAAACTCTCTTACGGTACATTTACCAGTAACTATTTGAAAATTTTTAGTTTGAATAGCAATAAAATCTTCGATTGACCATACAACAAGAAACAAACATAGGACGCTGAAAAAAGACGCAGTAATTATAACCCCATAAAAATCCTTGTGACTACGTTTATTCTTTATAAAAAAGATTAGGAGAGATGTGCAAATGAGTAGCCCAATTAGTGGGAAGATGATGTCTAACAAAATATATTTCTCCTTTTGAATAACATATAGGCTATTATTCTACAATTATTTTTAATTACTTACTAGTAGAAATAATTTTTTGAAACAGTTTATTTAAGAAGAAAATCAATCACACAATGTAGTTATTAGAAAGCAAAGCTACAAAGAAATCGAAGCGCTAATTGAAATCTCTCTCGCAACTTTAGCGAGCGAAAGAAGTGAGCAAATAATCTTGATCGATTTTTTGCGTTGAAAGTTCGTGACCCAAAAGTTCTCTATGCTGATCGGTGCTTTCTGCTGCTCTGACGCACAACTTTTTTTCTTTTTGAAGAACAATAGTTATAATATACACATTAATATTTGTAAAGATGGTGAAACAATGGAACAGATGCTAAAGGAAATAATGTCTCCAAGTAATCAATATAAAGTTCAAATTATAAAACGGAGAGATGGTCTTTTTACAACAGAAGTATATATGTGGCAAGAAGACTGCGGATATGAATTTTGGAGTCCTATTAAAATAGGATTGAGTTTGATTGAAACTGAGGAAGTAGCCGTAACATTAGCCATTGAACAATTAAAACAATACTCTGGTGAAATTATTACTCTGTAGTTACATCACTCAACACTGTCATACGTAGGGAGAATCATTCAATCGGGTAGATGATTGTTTAGAGTCTTCTAAGTGAAGTTAGTTATTAGTTTGAATATTCTGAAATACTGTAAGATAATAATAAAGAAGCTGGAAGATTTTATGTTATTTGACATCAGAAATAGACTACCTTACAATTGATTTTAATAGTCTGTAAGGAATGTATAGAACACAGCATTCCTCCACAACTGAATAGCGTGTAGTAATAGGTGTAAATTGCGTGCAATTTGCTTAAAAGGGAAGTCGGTGTGAATCCGACACTGTCCCGCAACTGTAAATGTGAGCGACTTTTCAGCAACCACTGTCAAATGATGGGAAGGGGAAAAGTGGCGATGACCATGAGTCAGGATACCTGCCTAGTTACGAGTACACACCATAAACCTACGAGGAATAGGAGGTGGCATGTTGACAAAACAGAATGCTCTGTTCGTCACAGTACGTCATACGCCCAAAGTTCATGAAAGGGTTCATTTTAGAACTCCTTCACATTTACTTAGGGTTTGTTTGGCATTGTGTGATGAAGCACATTAAAGCGAAGGATTTCCTCAAACATAGTAGGAAGTCCTTTTTGTTTTGAAAATATGTACGCAAAGGGGATGCACATAGGATGAATATTCATGCAACGACAACACAGGAAACGCCTTTTGTAGATATGACGATTTGTAAGCAGCCACGGACAGAAATTGCTAAGAAAGCGAAAACAAGAATGGTGGTCGAATCACTAATTGATCAATTATTAGCAACGAGACTGATTCGCAACAATCGTTTTTTTGAGCAAATCTTATATAATAAAGACATTATTTGGATACAAAATGGGGAGGTAGAAGGCCATCTTTTTGCTCAGGCGAATTTAACGGATCAACTGAAAACGAAGACGAATAGCTTTATGATGTATATGCCAACCAACCCTATTGTTTATGAGGTGAATGGGGAGCAGTACCACTTAATTACACGCATTGATTCAACACGAGCAAAGCCTAATCTTGACCGTCTTTCACAGGAGCCCAATCCAGTGTTAAGCGCTGCACGTGTCAATGATTTACTATGCTCGATTGTCATACGTTTTTATGAAACGTATATGAACGATTTAGAGCAAATTCCTCATCAGGATAAACTAATTGCATTTGCACAGCAGGAATACACGCAGTTTCTTCAAGCCGTTCAGGAATTAAATGATTATCACTTTAATTGGCATCCACGTGGGAACGGCCACGAGCTATTATTAACATTAATTGATCAACTACAAATATTAAAAAGTCAGCCTGGAAAAGTAGTTATCGACTTCACGAATACGCAAGGTTATGTGGTGGTTGAACCTGCCTATCCGGTGCACAAGCCTTCAAAGAAAGCTGTTGGTGCCATATAAAAGCAAGCCCTCCATGAAGCGGAGGGCTTGCTTTATTTTTTGTAGGGATATTCTACCTTCATCTGAAGTACTAGTTCAACAGATTTGCCATGCTAGTACATGAACTTAGCTCTGACAATGCATGGCTGCTTGCGCCTCTTGCCAAGGGACAGAATAGCCTTTACCTTTTGAACAAAAAATGCTGGAAGAACTGTATTCAGGGTCGGCATTTTTATCATAGCCTATTTGAGATATTACTTCTTCTGCATGATGACACACATCATAGCCATCAAATTGGAGGGTAAGCGCACCTTTCCCATTTGTATAGGCGGCAAAAATCGTGCTATAGCTCATGAAGGTCGCTACTGGTGCACGTCCTGTTAATACAACGTCTGTTTCAGTGAGTACAGGGTCGTCGAAGGTGCCAGCAGCCTGTTGAATGTCGGTCATCATACGGCCAATAAAGTCATTGGAAGCCTTCATTTTAAAGCGATAATACGGCTCAAGCAGGACGTTCTGTGCTTGTTCCAGTCCTTGGCGCAGTGCTCGGAAAGTGGCTTCTCGGAAATCACCGCCAGACGTATGTTCATTATGTCCACGTCCCGTTAAAAGCGTAAAATGAATATCTGTTACTGCGTAGCCTGTGAGTAAGCCATGATGATCACGTTCAAACAAATGCTTCTCTACGAGGCGCTGGTTGCCCACTGATAAATCATCTGCATGGCAGGCATTGCTAAAGGTAATGCCAGTCCCACGTTCATTTGGCTGCATTAATAAATGAATTTCTGCATAATGCTTAAGTGGTTCAAAATGTCCGTAGCCTGTAACGGTTGTCGCAATTGTTTCCAAATATAATATTTGCGGCTCTCCAAAAGAGATGTTTAATGTAAAGCGCTTCAATAATACTTCTATCAGTACCTCTAACTGAATGACACCCATTATATGCACATGGATTTCCTGAAACTTTTCCTGCCATACGACACGCAATGATGGCTCCTCGGCCTCTAGTAGACGGAAAATCTTTAATACTTCTTTAATATGTTGCTCACCCTCATATTGAACTTTTGCCTGTAATGTAGGGACAAGCTCATAGGGCTGTGATAGCGTGTTACTGCCAATGCGATCGCCAATGTGTGCCTGGCTGAGCCCTTTAACAGCGAAGATTTCACCAGCCTCAACATGCTGAACAGTTTCAAAACGGCTGCCGTTATAAAGACGAATTTCTGTTACTTTCTCTGTAAGGTCTCCAAACGTAAATTCATCTCGAACATGTAATTTGCCTGTTAAAGCCTTGATGAATGTTAAACGCTGATGGCCATCATGTCGTATTTTAAAGACCTCTCCTTGAAACGGTGCTTCCGGCTCGAAGTGAGTACCCGTTATGAGTGGAAGTTGAGCAATCAATTCTTGAATGCCTTCATCTTTTAATGCCGAACCAGTAAAGCAGGGGAAGGCGGATTCATTTTTAATCATCGATTGTAGGTGCTTCATACACAGGCCATGCTCCAATGCTTCATTCAAAAAGGCATCCAGGAGCTTTTCATCACGCTCCGCCAGCCATTCCATGATTGTGCTGGAAACATAATTCTCCTGAAGTGGTTCATCGACGAATAATACATGTTCCGAGAAATCTTTATGGAGCTGGGTCATCACAGCCCTTACATCTGCTCCGTCACGATCTATTTTATTAATAAAAAAGAATGTAGGGACATGATAGTTTCGTAAAAGCTGCCATACCGTTTCAGTATGACCTTGAATACCCTCTACCGCACTTATAATAATGATGGCATAATCCATGACACGGATGGCACGCTCCATCTCTGGGGAGAAATCGACATGTCCTGGTGTATCAATCAACGTATATGTATCGTCGCCAATAGTCATGCGTCCTTGCTCGGCAAATATCGTAATGCCCCGTTTGCGCTCAAGCTCATGATTATCTAAATAGGCATCCTGATGATCGACACGTCCCCGCGCTTGAATACTATTTGTATGAAAAAGCACTTGCTCAGAAAAGGTTGTTTTTCCTGCATCAACATGAGCAAGAACCCCAATCGTCTTGTACATAATAAATCCTCGTTTCTATAAGTAGCTATCTTCTCATTGTATCAGAATACTAGCACAATTATTTCTTGTAAAATGATTCGTCTTTTTGTCGAAATAGTGCTAATATAATGATGATTATATTTTTTGCATTCTATTACTGATTGCGAATTAACGCATGAAATGCTAGTCTATCAATAGCATAATTAGAACATATTGGTGCAAATGGCATTTGTCATTTGCTTAAAAGGGAAATCGGTGCAATTCCGATGCTGTCCCGCAACTGTAAATGGGGAGTCTATACAGCATGCCACTGTAGTTTAACTATGGGAAGGAGTATAGATGATGAACCTAAGCCAGGATACCTGCCAGTATATGTATGTTAACTAAGAACCACGAGGATGGGGATAGTGATAAAGGTACTAATACCGTTTTTTCACTATGCAACTCTCTTGGCGACAAGAGGGTTTTTTTATGCCCTTCCAATTATCCTAGTAGCAAAGAAGTCTCTGATTTCTTTCTATATTTATGACAACAAAGGAGAAAAGGACATGAAAAAATGGAGAAGTATATGGCTAGTCATGGTCATCGCCTTAATCGCTGTATTAGGAGCGTGTGGCGCAAAGGACAAGCCTGAATCAGCAAAGCAAACTGAAAAAGTTGAACCGTCTGAGGCGACAACAACTGAGGTCATCATTGAAAATAATGAAACTACCCAAACCTATAAGGAAGCACCAAAAAAGGCCATTAGCTTAAATCAGCATGTAACAGAAATTATGCTTGCATTAGGCTTAGAGGATTCCATGGTAGGGACAGCTTATTTAGATGATAAAATCTACGAGCCGCTTCAAGCAGCCTACGATAAAGTTCCAGTTCTTTCAGATCAATACCCAACAAAGGAGCAAGTCATTGATGCCGAGGCAGATTTCTTGTATGCAGGCTGGAAAAGTGGCTTTGGTGAGAAAGGTGTTGGAACACCAGAGGAGCTTGAGGAATTAGGAATTCATACGTATTTACATACGGCTTCCAATATGACAAAGCCAACATTAGAGGATATTTTCACGGATATTCGTCATATCGCGGAAATATTCCGAGTGGAAGATCGCGGTGAAGCATTAATTGAACAAATGACAAAAGATGTCGAAGAAGTTCAAGCAAAATTACCAAAAGACAGTGAAAATTTACGTGTGCTAGTCTTTGACAGTGGTGATAAAGACGTATTCACGGCTGGTCAAAACTTTATGAATGAGCTAGTAGCAATCGCTGGCGGTCAAAATATCTTTGGAGATGTGGAGTCAGGATGGACAACGGTATCGAAGGAAGATGCAGTAGATCGCAATCCAGAGGTGGTGGTTGTCATTGATTATGGTGAAACAACTGCTGAACAAAAGATAAAATTCTTAAAAAATGATCCAGCGTTGAAGGAAATGGAAGCAGTCAAAAATGATCGCTTTGTCATTCTTCCACTTTCAGCGGCATCTGAAGGGGTACGTGCTGCAGCGGCCATTCAAATTTTAGCCAAGGGCTTCTACCCAGCCAACTTTTAAAAACATTCGAGCTAGCGCTTTGCTAGCTCCTTTTTCTTAAGGAGCGATAACAATGAATGCATTTCGTCAAAACATACCAGATAAAACGTTCGAAACTCTAAATCAGCAAGGTGGTTATACACGATTAGCGGTAAGCCCTGGCATTATTAATAAGCATTATACGCCAGCCCAATTTCAAAAAATAGCTGAAATAGTAGGGGAGAAGGGGGCCATTAAATATTCGGCCTCCTATAGCATATTATTATCGATCCCCTCTAGTGAACTGACAGAAGCGACCCATGCCTTACAGGAGGCTGGACTGTTTGTTGCTTCCTCAGGACCTCATATTGCCATGAAGGCATGTGATTTTTGTGATGGAGAAAAAATGGAGGCAGTTCCTCAAACAGAACAACTCTATCAGGCATTGGACGGTATAACTGTGCCTGCAAGAGTACGAGTCAATGTGAATGGCTGTGCATCGGCTTGCTATAATCCTACATATGATGATATTGGTTTAGTCTATCAGCATGAGAGCTTTGATGTTTATGTAGGAGCCATCCCTATGGGGGCGAAGGCACAGGCGGGTACTCTCTTCGCGAAAAGGGTAGGGATTGATCATATTGAGGATTTTTTGCTACAAATCATTCGTCTCTATCAAAACCAAGCTCGTTCCAATGAACCTTTTTATAAATTTTATCGCAGAACAAAAATGAATGCTGATTGGGAACTAGTAAAAAAATCAATAGAGTAGCAGGAAAAATACTTAGGGTGTCGAAATATTGTAGTAGAGCATAGAAAATGACAATACAAAGGAGCAAGAACATGACAACTAAACAAGGGATTCAACCAGAAGATCTTTATCACTTGAAATCAGTGGCAGATCCACAGCTCTCACCTGATGGGACTGAGGTAGTTTATGTAGAGACACGTATTGATGAGAAGAAAAAAGACTATGTATCTAACTTATTTTATTTAAATTTAAAAGACAAACGTCCTCAGCAATGGACATATGGTAACGATCGGACAAGCTCTCCTGTCTGGTCGCCAGATGGCAGTCAAATTGCTTTTTCTTCGACAAGATCAGGCAAGCCGCAAATTTTTGTACTGTCGAAAACAGGGGGAGAGGCGAAGCAAGTGACGTATTGCAAAAACGGTGCGTCAACGCCTGTCTGGTCTCCTTGTGGAGAGAAAATTGCCTTTTCAGTTTTGCTAGGTAAAGATGAAACTATCTTAGACAAAGCTGAAGATGACAAGAAAGAAGAAAAAGAACTCAAGCCACTCGAAATCGATAAGATGAAACATAAGTCAGATGCGGGTGGATTTATAGATATGGACCAGCATACTCACATTGCCATTGTCGATTTAAAATCTGGTGACTTAAAGCAAGTGACAGAAGGGAACGAGGATTTCCATCTGAGTACATGGTCGCCAAATGGCAGTTATCTTACGTACTTAGCAGATCAAGCAGAGGACTTAGATTTTTCGTTTAATGCGGATATTTATTTATTCGATTTAGAAACAAAACAGAGTCGCAAGGTAACAGAGGGGATTGGCTCCTATTACCAAACGTCCTGGTCGCCTAATAGCCGCTTCCTTTCCTTTGTTGGAGGAAAACGTGAGTTTGAAAATGCCACACAAGCGAAGCTATGGATTTATGATATGGAACAAAATCTGCTAAACTGTGCAACAAGTGAATTTGATGCCCCTGTCGGTGACTATGTCATCGGTGATTTCCTGCAAGGGGTAGCAGCACCAAGTGTACAATGGATGAATGATAATCATAGTTTCTATTTCCAAGTAACGGATCACGGCAATGCGGCAATTTACTTTGGGAATGTAGATGGTGAAATTTATCCAGCTATTCACGATGATCAATACGTTTATGGTTTTTCATTAGATGCTCAAAATGATCAAGCCGTTGTCGCCATAAGTACGACAACGAATCCGGGCGATTTATATTACGTCAACTTAAAAACGGGTGAAAAAGAACGATTGACGACAGTCAATGAAGACGTTTTAAAGACGAAAGAGTTAGCTGTGCCAGAGAGCATTGAGTTTGAAGGAGCTGAGGGCTGGAAGGTCAATGGCTGGATTATGAAACCAGTGGGCTATGAAAAAGGGAAGAAATATCCTCTTATTCTTGAAATCCATGGTGGTCCACATGCGATGTACGGCAACACCTATTTTAATGAATTCCAAATCCTGGCTGCTCAAGGCTTTGCGGTGCTGTATACAAATCCGCGCGGAAGTCATGGCTACGGACAAACGTTTGTGGATGCAGTACGTGGTGATTATGGTGGCAATGACTATCAAGACCTAATGGCTGCAGTGGACTATGCTTTAGAGCAATATGAGTTCATTGATCAGGATCGACTAGGTGTAACAGGTGGGAGCTATGGTGGCTTTATGACCAACTGGATTGTTGGGCATACCAACCGCTTTAAGGCAGCAGTTACACAACGCTCTATTTCGAACTGGATTAGCTTTGCAGGAGTGAGTGATATTGGCTATTACTTTACAGACTGGCAAATTCAAGCGGGGCTCGAAAATATAGAGAAGCTATGGCATCATTCACCATTGAAATATGTAGACAATGTTGAAACACCATTGCTTATTTTACATGGTGAAAAAGACTATCGTTGTCCGATTGAACAGGCGGAGCAATTATTTATCGCCTTGAAGTATCGGAAAAAAGAAACGAAATTCGTCCGGTTCCCTGAAGCTAATCATGAACTGTCAAGAAGCGGAAAGCCAACATTAAGAATTAATCGTCTCGAATATATACGAGATTGGTTTGTGGAAAAGCTTTAAAAAAGAGGTGGCTTAGGAAGTGAACATACTTCTTAAGCCATTTTTTATAGAAAAAAAGAACCACAGCAAAGTGTGATTCCAGATGAGTTAGTCCATTTTTTGAATAAAAACGACCTTCAAATAATTAAATTCAGGATATTCACGAGGCACACGGAAATCCTTTGGTAAACCGTATTCCTCTACAATTTTATAGCGTGTACTAGTCTCTTTAAATGCTTGGTCGATAAACCCTTTAAACTTTTTCATACCGAAGCTTGCGTTGTTTGTGGAAGCCACAATAATGCCATTTTTGGCTGTAATCGCAATCGTATCCTTCAGTAATTTTGGATAGTCCTTCGCCGTTGAGAACGTCATTTGCTTTGTGCGGGCAAAGCTTGGTGGATCTAATACAACAAGGTCAAATTTTAATTCGTGACGCTGTGCATATTTAAAATAATGAAAAACGTCCATTACTTTTATATCCTGCGCTTCATAATCAATTTGATTGACGCTAAACTGCTCAATCGTTTTGGCTAAACTGCGCTTTGCAACATCGACACTTGTTGTTTTAGTAGCTCCTCCAAGCGAGGCTGATACAGAAAATGCCCCTGTGTAGGAGAAGGTATTTAGCATATTTGTTGTGCTCGCATAGCGCTCACGAATAGCTAATCGTACTTCCCGTTGATCAAGGAAAATCCCAGTCATCGCACCATCATTTAAATGGACTGCATAGGTCATCCCATTTTCCTTAACCATGATTGGAAATTCGCCAGGAGTCCCCATGACAAAATCATCCTGTTCCATATATTGCCCTTTACTATCGAATCGTTTTTTCTCATAAATGGCCTGGTAGTTGATGGTTTCAGCAAGCGCCTCATAAACGACTTCTTTCAATGAGTAAATACCCTCGCTATACCAACTCACCATATAGTAGCCATTAAAGAAATCGATCGTTAGGCCACCGATACCATCACCCTCGCCATTGAAAACACGGAAGGCTGTTGTATGTTCATTCTGGAAGAATGCTTCTCGTAGCTGTATAGCTTTTTTGAATTTTTTAATGAAAAAAGCTTTATCAATGGTTTCATTTATATCTGTCGTCAGGACCCAGCCAATCCCTTTATTTTGAATACCGTAGTAACCTGTACCAATAAAACGATTATGGTGATCCATCAGCTTAAGTAGAGTCCCTTGCTCGTAAGGTAGTTGTCGTGCATCCACTGCATCTTTTGAAATTAATGGGTAGCCTTTTTTTAATTGATCAGCAAAAGGCTGTTTTATTTGTAGTGCAATTATTTGTGTCATGTTGTCATCCTTTAAAAACGTTTTGCTTTATTATCGCACTGTTTGGATGGGATAGCCAAACTTATTTCAGGAATTCAGCAATTTTTGCCACCGTTTCGATTGTTGCCTCTTCAAAATAATTCATTTTGCTAAAATAGCTATGAATTAAACCAGACATGGTTATATGCTCCACAGGTACTCCAGAGTCAGACAATTTTTGGGCATAACTTAAACCTTCATCAAAGAGGACATCTGCCTCTGCTGCAATGAGGAGTGTTTTAGGCATACGTCTTACATCCTCGAGCAGTAGGGGAGACACCAATGGATTTGTAAAGTTCGATTCATCTGTATAGTGTTGAGAAAACCATTGCATGCCCTGTTTATCTAGGCCGAACTTTTCTCCATAAGCCTGATAGGAAACGGTCGTAAAATCCACATTCGTAACAGGATAAATGAGTGCTTGTGCTTGCAATGATGGTCCACCTGAAGTTACAGCTAAGTAGGCCACGACCGTTGCTAAATTTCCGCCAGCACTGTCCCCAGCCACGGTCAACCGAGCAGCATCGCCACCATATGCTTCGATATGGTCATGCACCCATACTAAGCTATCGTAGGCATCCTGCAATGGAGTTGGAAAAGGAAATTCAGGAGCCAAACGATAATCCACTGAAACGACAATTGCTTGCGCTTGGTCTGCTAAAAGCTGACAGCCAGCATCAACAGACTCTAAATTACCATATACCCAGCCACCGCCATGATAATAAACAATAACAGGTAATGGTTGATCATGAGTAGGTATATAAAGTCGTAGCGTAATTTGAGCCCCATCACGCATGGTAATTAGTTGATCTTGCATCGCCGCTAATATTGGCTTATGGGGTGATTGCCATGGCGTAACCGTACGCATCGCGCGAGCTTCCTGTGGTGTAACTTGATAGTAGGGTGTAGCAACTTGTTGATCTTGAATATAATGAACAGCTTCTTTTCTTAAAGTAGTCATCCTCATCAGTCCTTTATCGTGACGTTTATTACTTACATTATAAACTATTCATATAATTTTACTATGATTTAATTTTAGAAAAAGAAAATTCTTTCATAATAGAGGTGAAATCAACGAATTGTGTTTATAATAAAAGGGAAGAAAGTATTTGGAGGGACAGTATGATTTCTTTAATTGTGGCACATGATGACAACCATGTAATTGGTTATAATAACGGAATGCCTTGGCATTTACCGGGAGATTTGCAGTATTTCAAAAACAAAACAATGGGCAAGCCAATGATTATGGGACGAAAAACGTTTGAATCCATTGGTCGTCCACTACCTGGACGTCGCAATATTGTTATTACACGAGATGAAAATTATCACGCAGAAGGCACTGAAACTGTGACGAGCCTAGAAGAAGCAATAGCGATAGCAGGGGATGTAGAGGAAATCATGATTATTGGCGGTGAGCAAATTTTCCGTTTATCAATGGAAATGGCAGATCGCTTATATATTACAAAAATCAATCATTCATTTCGGGGCGATACCTTTTTTCCGAGCTATGAGGAGAAGTTTGTAGAGGTTTCTGCTGAACAGCCCGAAACAGCTTCAGAAGGCTATACTTTCCAATATCAAATTTTTGAGCGTAAATAACATGGGAAAAGCACGGTTTTGATAGACCGTGCTATTTCTATATTTAGGGGAGATATTGATGCGCAACATACGATTATCGAGTGGAGAAATTGCTCAAGTTGATTGCTTGAGCTGTGCCATCATAAGTGGACAGGTCAAGCCCAATGGTGGTGTTATCATTGAAACGGATTATTTTCACGCCCACCAGGATGTAGCTTATCCAATCAAGGGATTAGTTATTTTAGCTTCAAAGCGTCACATCCATTGCTTCGATGAATTAAATAATGACGAAAAACTGGATTACATCAATCTCTTAACAATAATTAGACAAGCTCAAAGGGAAGTATTGGGCATTGAATACGTTTATTATTTTTACAACGAAGATACGACTCATCATTTCCATACTTGGATGGTGCCCCGCTATGAATGGATGAATGCATTCGGGCGATCCGTTGAATCCTTGAGGCCAGTATTACTTCATGCCAGAAATAATTTGAGTAATGAGGAGCATGAAAAAGAAGTAAGGGAAGCTATTGAGCTTTTAAGAGAATCCATAAAAAATCGATCCTTATGAAGAAGGGCACTGAAAAAGTCCATATCTTTTTTTTCATTTGGCACTGTGACTCTACTGTTGTTTTCCGAAGCATTCCGCTCGCTTTCCGCGGGCGAGCGCCGAGTCTCCTCCTACGCTTCGCTTCGTGCGGGGTCTCGTCTGTCTCGCTTTCCCGCAGGAGTCGAGCGATGCTTCTCCAAACAACGCAATGTATCATTCTATTATTTTAGTCACACTTTCCTTTATAATAAAAGAATGGATATGTAGGTGGTGCCCCAATGATTTCAAATCAGGAAACCCTTAATTTAAGTCCATACATGGCAATCTACGATATTGTTGTGCCAAAAGATAATATGCTTCGTCAGATCAATGAACTTGTTGAATTTTCATTCATTTTAGAAGAGCTAAAAACAAAATATTGTTTAGACAATGGACGTAATGCCATTCCTCCAATTCGCATGTTTAAGTACTTATTATTAAAAGCGATTAATGATGTATCAGACGTCGACCTAGTAGAGCGCTGTCATTCAACTATTTCTTGGATATGGCAACAGAAGATCCAGTGAGACAGAAATAAGGCACTTCCTGTTCAAAATTGAACAAGAAGTGCCTTATTTTTATCTGAAAAAGGTTCGCTTTTATGAAAACATAAGTTTTTCAGTGCCTTCTTATGAAGGGAGCGACTTTTTTTATAAATAGAAGTACACACAAGCGTACATGGAAGCACAGCCAGCTAGCACAAAAAGATGCCAGATTGCATGGTTATAAGGTAGAGAGCGCCAAGCATAAAAGATGGCTCCAATTGTATAGAACAGTCCACCTGCAAGTAGTAAAGCAAAGCCATAAAATCCTAAGTATAAATAAACAGGCTTAATAGCAAAAATGATGAGCCAGCCCATGCCAATATAAAAAATTAAGGATAGCACTTCAAAGCGGTTAATGAAGAAACATTTAAAAAGAACACCTAATATTGCGAGTGACCAAATAATACATAATAAAGTAATGGCTAGGGTGCCACCCACCGCAATTAATAAAAACGGCGTATACGTACCGGCAATTAAAATATAAATGGACGAATGGTCCAAAATAGCGAAAAAGTGTTTATATTTTTCTGGCATACTGTGTAGCAATGTGGACATTAAAAACAGGATGATGACAGAGACGCCAAAAATACTAAAAGTAGTAATATGTAGAGCATTACCTGTTTGCACAGCTGTAAGCAGTAAAACAACTAGAGCCGGAATACTTGCAATAAAACCAATACCGTGTGTAATGGCATTCCACAGTTCTTCCTTCCAAGATTTATAGTCAAATGAATCAATCATTTACAACACTCCTTTCGTTCATGTATTTACTATACCCCAATAATTTATACATGAACATTTACATTTGTCATATATTTCATATCAAAAATGTCATAAGGCTGTCATATTCTTTTAGGGGCTTTGATAGACAAGAGATAAAGGAAACGCTATAGTATCAAAGGTAGCGTTTACATTTTCAAAAAATCAAGGCTTTGCCTAATGACAAATGTCATGTTTACATAATGATTCATTAGTCTATATAATAAATTTTAATGAAGTAAAAGGATGTGTCGAAGTGGGACGAATTCATATAGTAACGGACTCAACTTGTGATTTAACAAAAGAAGAAGTAGCACAGCATGGCATACATATCGTGCCATTAACAATTCAAATTGATGGTGAAACATATATAGATGGTGTGGATTTAGAGCCACAACCCTTTTTAGGCTTGATGAAAAATGCTAAAAATTTGCCGAAAAGTTCACAGCCTGCACCAGGTAAATTTAAGGAATTATATGATGAGCTAGGCAAGGATGGCGATCAAATTCTCTCCATCCATATGACAGGTGGTATGAGTGGCACGGTAGAGTCAGCACGACAAGCGGCTCAAATGACAGACGCTGATGTGACGGTGATTGATTCACGCTTTATTGCAATCGGTTTAGCTATTCAGCTACGTGAGGCTATTAAAATGCGCGATGCTGGAGCAACAGTTGAGGAAATCGTAGCTCGTCTGGATAAAGTACGTGCAAACACACATCTATATGTAATTGTGGATACGCTTGAAAATCTAATTAAGGGCGGTAGAATTGGTAAAGGTACAGGCTTTATCGGTTCATTGCTGAACATCAAAGTTATTGCTAATTTAGAGGGTGGCGTTTACAATCCCGTTTCCAAGGTGCGTAGCCATAAACAGGTAGTGAATTACTTATTTAAACAATTCCAAGCTGATACGGCTGGGAAAACAGTCAAAGCTGTCGGTATTTCTCATGCAGATGGCCTCATCACAATGGGGAATCCATTAAAAGAGTTAATCGAAGGTACTGGCTTTAATGACGTTGAGATTGCCTTTACATCTCCAATTATTTCGACACATACTGGACCGGGTGCCATCGGATTTATTTATTTTGCAGAATAATAGTGAGGAGCTACTACATAAGTAAATGTAGTGGCTTTTTTCGTTTTGGCCCTTTTAGCTGGATACTTGTTCGGCTATTTGGAAAAGAGGAATTTTGGCAACAACACAAAATTATGGAGAACAGAGAGTAAGTCACTTTTCATTAGGGTATGAACTATTCTATAATAGAAGGTACAGAAAGGGATGGAAGGTGGTCAAATGGACATTCGGCGATTTATGTTGTCATGTTTGGCCGTCTTAGTACTTAGTGGTTGTGCAATATCAATCGATGAGCCGAATCCGCAAGCAGAGCCTGACGGTGAGCAAGCAGAAACGGAGCAAGATATGACGCAGGATGAGCAACAAACAGTAGAAGAGGAAAAAACCTCCAAGAATATGTTGACGCAAATTTTTGAACATTTTTTTGAGCCATCAGCAGAGGATTTATCGCAAATTGATGAAGAAAATGCAAAGCAACTGCATTATCTGGCACTAGGAGATTCATTAACAGATGGTGTCGGTGATGAGTATAGTCAAGACGGTTATGTAGGAAGATTAGCAGATTCATTGCTTACGTGGCCCTCGATTTCCGAGGTAGATGTTGATAATCGTGGCAAACGTGGTAGACGTAGTGATCAGCTACTAAAATTAGTGAAAAAAGGGCATTATGATGAAGAGTTGCAACAAGCGCAGCTCATTTCTTTAACAATGGGTGGCAATGATGTCATGAAAGTTGTTAAACAGGATTTGTTTAATTTAAAGCGTGACGCATTCGATAAAGAATTGCGGACGTATAAGCAGCGCTATAGCAAAATCGTTGAAGGCATTCGTGCAAAAAATCCGACAGTGCCCATCCTACTCATTGGTTTCTATAATCCGTTTTCGATTGTGACCAATGAGGCGAATGAATTCGATACAATTATCACAGAATGGAATAATGTGATTGAGGAAGTAGCGAGTGAAGATTCCAATGCTTGCTATGTATCGGTGGAGGATTTATTTGATTCAAATGAAGAGCTCGTCTATCATACAGATTTTTTCCACCCCAATGCAAAGGGATATGAAAAAATGACAGAACGTATACTAGCGGCAATGGAGCAGTGTGGTATGGAAGAAAAGATTAACAAGGCGATAGGCTTCGAGGAGTGACAAAATGAATAAATGGAAAGTCGCGTTTTTCGCCTTAGCAGGCACAGTGCTTTTTGCAATCCTCCTCGTCGTTTTTTTAGCAACTAGACCAGTAGATGGAGTCGATGTTGCCAAGCGTTCAGCAGGTGAAAGTGAAAGCAAAGGAAATGTACTCGTGGTGCAAACCACAACAAAGGAATTAGAATCGATTTCCAAAAAATATTTAAAGGATGCAGCAAAAGGCTCGCCTTTACCACTTGATTTTACAATCGGCGATGATATTCAATTACGAAGCACGCTCACGGTGTTTTACACGGAAATTCCGATTTCCATGAATTTTGAACCCATTGTAGATGACAAGGGCAATATTATTTTAAAGCAAACGGGGATGAATGTCGGGCTATTAAATATTCCGCCGGAGACGACGATGAAAATTATGCGGGATTCGGTGGAATTCCCTTCATGGATTACCGTGAACCCAAATAAAGCAGAAATCTATATTGATTTATCTCGCATTAACATAGCATCCGGATCACGCGTCCGTGCTAAAGAATTGGACTTACCAAATGACAAAATTTTATTAGAAATTATTGTTCCTGGTGAATAAGGAGTGAAATGAATGGCAAAGCAATATGCAACATTTGCAGGAGGCTGTTTTTGGTGTATGGTCAAGCCATTTGACGAAACACCTGGGATTGAATCGGTGCTATCTGGCTATACAGGTGGACATGTTGTCAATCCAACCTATGAGCAAGTGTGCTCAGAAACTACTGGACATGCCGAAGCCGTGCAAATCGTATACGATGATGATCTTTATAGCTATGAGCAACTACTGTCTATCTATTGGACCTTAATAGACCCGACAGATGCAGGTGGACAGTTTTATGATCGCGGCGAATCCTACACAACAGCCATTTACTATCATAATGAAGAACAACGTCAACTAGCAGAGCGTTCAAAGGCTGATCTAGAAGCTTCTGGAAAGTTTGATAAACCGATCATGGTGAAAATCTTACCTGCTAGCACATTTTACCCGGCTGAGGACTATCACCAATATTATTATAAGAAAAATCCAATGCACTACGAACGCTATTCGGTTGGAAGCGGTCGCCGAGCGTATCAAGAGCATCACTGGGGGAATAAACATGAATAAAGAACAACGTTTAAAAGAACTTACAGACATGCAATATTACGTGACACAGGAAAATGGCACAGAACCACCGTTTCGCAATGAGTTCGATGAGCATTTTGAAGAGGGCATCTATGTAGATATCGTCTCTGGAAAACCACTATTCAGCTCATTGGACAAATACAACTCAGGCTGTGGATGGCCAGCATTTACGAAACCCATCCAAAAAGAAGAAGTAACCGAGCACTTCGACACAACCCACGGTATGCGCCGAGTAGAAGTACGCAGTAAAGAAGCAGACTCCCATTTAGGACATGTCTTCCCAGACGGCCCAAGCGAACTAGGAGGCCTACGCTACTGCATTAACTCAGCATCCCTTCGCTTCATAGCAAAAGAAGATCTAGAAAAAGAAGGCTACGGCCAATTCCTATCATTATTCAAATAAAAAATCCTAGCAAGAGCGATCTTGCTAGGATTTTTTTGTTTTGGTGGGTGTAGAGGGAGGGAGAGTTCAGATGAATGGCAAGCAATAGCAAAGCGGTGGATAGAATATGCGAAGAGACGGATAGAACTCTCAAAGTGGTGGATAGCCATCGAAAAGTGAAGGATAGCCCGCTAAGAGCGATGGATAGGACTCTAAAGTTGAAGGAAAGCCGCATTAAGTGAGGGGATTCCCCAATATAAAGGTGCAAAATAGCAAAGTGACGGATAAAGCTCTCAAAGTGACGGATAGAAAGTGAAAATTGGTGGATAGCCCGCTCAGAGCGATGGATAGAATGCTAAAATCGAAGGGAAGTCGCATCAAGTGAGAGGATTCTCCAATATAAAGGTGCAAAATAGCAAAGTGACGGATAAAACTCTCAAAGTGGTGGATAGAAAGTGAAAAGTGGTGGATAGCCCGCTCAGAGGAATGGATAAAACACTACATAGCAGGAGACAATTCAAAGAGACAGAAAGCCGCCTTGACTATGGCTAATCCATATCTCCCCAATTGAACCCCCTCCAGCCAAAAAAAGAGGGGATCCTCCAACGAAAGGATCCTC
Source organism: Lysinibacillus fusiformis (assembly GCF_003049525.1). GTDB lineage: Bacteria > Bacillota > Bacilli > Bacillales_A > Planococcaceae > Lysinibacillus > Lysinibacillus fusiformis. Next base: position 120,158 of record NZ_PYWL01000004.1, read on the forward strand.
CTCAGAAATTCGCAATAAAACTTAAACTTTAAATGCGCCTACTAGATTACGGAGGCTGTCTGCTTGTTGGGCAAGCTCTGTGGCAGCCGCATTGATTTCCTGCATGGAAGCGGAGCCCTGGGTGGCAGCGGCGGCGGATGTTACAGTGTTAGCTGCGGACTGCTCGGCATAGGCATTGACGTGAATGAAGTCGCTTGCTACTGCGTTGCTAAAGTCCAGTGTCGATGCAATTTTATCCACCATGGCTGCTATAATCGTTGTAGTTTCTTCTGTATGCGATAAAATGTTGGCCAAGGATTGATTAGTTTCATTGGTCACTTCAACGCCACGAATGACAGTAGTGACCCCTTCATGGTTTTGGGCAATGATCGATGTGACTTCATTCTGAATAGATGTCACTATCGCAGTTACTTCCTTGGCGGCACTTTGGGATTGTTCTGCTAGTTTACGAACTTCATCCGCTACCACGGCAAAGCCCCGACCATGCTCGCCAGCTCGAGCTGCTTCAATTGCTGCATTTAAAGCTAATAGATTTGTTTGCTCGGAAATAGCTGTAATGGTACCAATGATCGATGTAATGTCGGCAGATTTTCGACCTAACGCCTCGACCGTTGATGTTGTGGAAGCCATTGTTTCTTCGATTGATTGCATAACCAGCGAAGATTGCTCCACAGAAAGGCTTCCTTCATCGGCTGCTTGCTGCATGGCTATAGAGGCACGATGTACGGCACTCGCTTGTTCGTTTAATTGATGCATAGAGTGCTCTAGGTCGCTCATTTTTTGTTGCGCACTATTCATACTAGAAATGGTATTATCACTATCGCTTGCAATATCGGCTGTTGCATCCGCAATATCTTGAATGGTACGAGCATTTTCATCTGCTAACGACATGAGCTCCTGACTACTACTTGATACATGATCAGCCAGTTCGCTTACACGTCGAATTAAATTGGAAATCGACTCAATCAATGTATTTGTGGAAGCGGCAATAATGGAAAATTCATCGCGATTTCGCACTTTCACACGTCTTGTTAAATCGCCGCCTGCCTGAGCAATATCAAGGATGGAATCATTAATCGCTTGTGTATTACGCTTCAAAGATTTAAAGAGCATGAAACCAAAAATGACGATCGCTAAAAAGCCGATAATGGATACAATAAAAAATGTAGTGATTGAAAGATTGACTTGCTGATTAAGCTTGTCTAACTTTGCTTTATTCGACTCATCCATCACCATATTTATGGATTCAATATTATTATCAATATGCGTTTTCATTGTTTCTCCAGTAGCCCCCATCATGAGCTTACGAGCCTGTTCGAGACCAAGTTCATCACGCATAGTCATTACTTTTTTTGAATAATCCAGGTAATTTTTATAATATTGGTCGATGGCCTGCATATGACCAAGCTCAACTTGCCGATCCTGAAATTGTTCATTTAATGCTGCTAATTTTTTATTAATGGTATCAATTTTTAAATGATAGGAGGTAGAATAAATACCATTCCCTGTTATTAAGTAACTTTGTTCCAAATTCGTTAACCTTGCTATCTCATACGCAAGTTGGTTAACTGTTAATTGCTCTAGGACATTTTTCTTAGTGAAATCTTCCATCTCCTGCTGAAGCTTCTGTATATTGACATAAGACAATATACCCATAACACCGTTAATTACAATAAGAAGTGCGAACATAATAAGCACTTTGCCCCGAATTAAATGGTAAAAACGTTGTCGTTTTTCTTTCATAGGAGGGGGATTGATCCCGGTTTCCTCTTGTATTGAAGCTTTCTTTCCTTTAAAAAAGCTAAAAGTGAAGAGAGTCGGGCGTTTTTTTGCTGCATCATGAGTTTTTTTAGTCTTTTTCATCGCATCACCTTCCTATTTTTTAGTAATCGATTTCAATTTTATCTTATTTTACTAGATTTTTCTATTATTTTTTCTAAAAATTTAAATTTTTCTGATAGATATAACTGTGACAAAAGTCAGGATGACCAAGAAAATAGTTCTAAAATCGAGAATAGGAAATATATCTTAGTAGTGGGAATTATGACGAATACCTTTTTTTCTGCTACACTATCGAAAAGTAAATGCAAAAAAGGGGAAATTGTGTGATGAAAAAAAGTTTTTATTTATATGTCCTTACATTTCGAGGCGGCGACTGGTCAGATGCCAAGGTACGGTTTGCAGAGGAAATGTTTCATGAGCATAATTTTCCAAAGCAAAGTGCAGACTTTAATGAGTTATCCAACTACATTGAATCTTATGCTACAGAAAATTTAACGATTGAAGCTTTTGATCATTTGTGGGAGTTATATGAGGGACAGGCATAAATTGTACGAAAACTATAAATAATTTTTAAGTTGCTAGACGTCTAGCATTGCGTAAATGACAGAAACACAGTATTATTTATAGTGATAACTGACAGAAAAGAGGGATTGCAGTATGAGTGTTCATATTAATGCAAAAAAAGGTGAAATCGCTGACACAATTTTACTTCCAGGAGATCCACTTCGTGCAAAATACATCGCGGAAACATTTTTAGAAGATGTAACTTGCTACAATGAGGTACGTAATATGTTTGGTTATACAGGTACGTATAAAGGCAAACGTATTTCAGTACAAGGAACTGGTATGGGTGTGCCATCTATTTCAATCTATGCGACAGAATTAATGCAAGAATATGATGTTCAAAAATTAATCCGTGTAGGTACTTGTGGTGCAATTCAAAAAGATGTGAAAGTGCGTGACGTGATTTTAGCGCAAGCAGCAACATCTGATACACGTATGAACCAAATCATTTGGGGCGGTGCTATCGACTTCGCACCAATCGCAGACTTTGACCTATTATTAAAAGCGTATAACGCAGGAAAAGATGCTGGACTTAACTTACAAGTGGGGAATATCTTCACAGCAGATTTATTCTACTCAGATGAGCATCAAAATGAAAAATTAGCACAATACGGTGTACTAGCCGTAGAAATGGAATCAGCAGCTCTGTACACATTAGCAGCTAAATTCGGGCGTAAAGCACTTTCTGTTCTAACAGTAAGTGACCACATTTTAACTGGCGAAGTAACAACTTCAGAAGAACGTCAAACGACTTTCAACGACATGATGGTTGTAGCGTTAGAGGCAGCTATTCAAGAGTAGTCATAACAAGGGTTTGAAGTTTGGAATAAATTTCAAAGGGACTAAAAGGGACTACACTAGAAATTAATTAGATTTTTAATCCTCAATGGGTGACTCGATAAATGAGAGCCTGTTGAGGTTTTTTGTTTATAGAGCGTTAAAAAGCTCCATAGCGTCTTTCTTTTGGTCTTGACCAACATGAGAGTAGGTATTAGTTGTTTCATGTATTGTAGCATGTCCTAATTGCTCTTGGATGACTTTGATGTTTACGCCTTTAGAGCATGTAAGAAGCAAATGTATGTCGCAAACCATGAAACGTGATTGAAGGTAGCGAATATTGACGAACAATATCTTGCCATTACTTACTCATACGATCAGGGTGATTTGGAAAACCATTATCCTTTGAGAACATTAAATAAATATGCTTTCCGTCTTTATCTAAAATAGGATTGAACCTATCTCTAAGTTTAGATAACTTATTTTGCTTTATCTCAATTTAAGTTTGTAACTGGTTCATAAGGCTTTCAGGAGCGTATACAAGGCGATTCTCGCCTGTTTTTGTGGAGTCTAAGAAGAATCGCTGTTGCTCCTTATCATACTATAATGTTCTATCAACATAGATAGTATTGTTAACAAATTCAAAAGAATCTAAGCGCAGTCCTACAATCTCACTCATGCGTAACCCACAATACATAGCAATTTTGATTTGTAGCTGATGTTTGATATGCAGCTTTGGAAGGGTTGAGAGCAGTTGTTGCATTTGTGGCTCTGTATAGTAGTTAATCCGTTTGGACTTTTGTCGCTTCGGTTTTGTAGCATTGGCACAAGGATTGACCTCTAGATATCCCCATTGATAATTTTCATACGTGTTTCGAGACTTAACTTTTAGTTCTATATTTACATAGTCAGCCATGAACTTCATTGAAAAAGCTTTAAAGGTATGTTTTTTCGGTTTTGCGAATGTTTGTGGCTCTGTACCTAAAGACCTTTCAAATTGAGTTATAGCATTAATGATATTTGATTCCGTTAATTTGTGTAAAGTAAATGTCTTTCTGCTTCTCAAACGGTTACCATTTTCATCATAGCCAAATTCGACTAGGATCATTATACGAGGTAGACCATTTTTGTTAGGCGTTAGTATTTCATAGCTAGCCATAGTATCGCTCCTTAGAGCTGTAAAGCGATTCAAGTAAGAGATTACTTTCAATAATTTGATTATAACCTTTGAATAGGTTAAAAGAAATTTCGCATTAACAAGAGCATACATAAACAGATACCGCAATGAGGTAAACTTAGTTTGAATCATTTGATGTACTGTACGAATGCAAATCTTATCTAAGTGTTTTTATGGCTTGAATAGAATTAGAAAAATATTGTCTGTTTTTTATCAACCATAATATAATAAAAATTATATTAAGAATGTTTTTTAAAAGGGTGATAAAAATCATAAAAATCATTTATTTTTCTACTTAACGAAATATTTACTCTGTTTAAAGTTTTTTTTGTTCGATAGAACTCGTTGAAACCCATTTAAAACAGCTTTTTGCAAACGACATTTATTATATTTATATATTTTTATTTTTAGTGATAAACTATAATCATATTCGATATCGAATGAAAAAGTGGAAAGTGAAATATCCATTTTACTACCTAAAATAAAACAGAGAAAAGGAAGATTTCCATTGGAATTATCATAGAAAATCAACAATTTTAAAAAATTACTATTAAGTATCACTCAAAGAAGGTTCAGGAATTTCTCTCGTTAGGCAATCAGAAGCAGGACTGCCACCGAGACTGAAAGGGAATTATGTTCTTAAATGTAGTTGAAAAAAATGTCTGTTACCGTTTGTATGGTTTACCTTGGACATATAATAATAATCCAAAGCAAACTAATCTCTATTATCTAAAGAATTTTTACATTCTTTCTCACTATATTTTGTCTCACCCTCAAATATTTCAGTAACACCATCTAATGAAAGTCTGTCTTTTTCACAAAATTGCTGAACTTGTTTTCCTTTTTTAGTTATTCCATAATAATAGGTTGTATCCGACTCATCTTTAAAAATAACCATATAATGTCCGTGATAAAAATCTTTATTTATTAAGTACTTTGGCTCAACATAATGTGATTCTTCAATTTTTTCGTCTGTATATCCCTTCTCTTCCAAATATTCTGGAACATACTTATTAGCGATGTATTTTGTATATGGATTACCGTTATTTAGCACATAAATAAAACCCATTGGCAGAGCAAAGACAATAACAGCGATTAGGGTACTAGTTATAATTAATATCTTTTTTTTATTCATCTTACATCCCCCTAAAAATTGTTTCTTCCTTCTCTTTAATAACAAAATAATCATTTTTACTCACAAGTCCTTGATTGATGTGTGATAGGCTTTGTTTCGCTTATTGAAAAATGAAAATATCCCCTATTATTCCGAGTGAAATTGAAGCTGCAAAGCATGTGCTCAATTTATCCACTAAAGCATCTCTTGTAGTGTAATTTTACACTATTTTAGCATTTAGTCAATTAGCAATTATAATTCTATCTACATTTAACAGCCTATAGGGGTTGATAGTGGAGGAGAAGAGTCATTTGCATAGGAAGTTTAGTTGGAGTTACAAAGCCACGTGTGTTAGGCTGTAGAGCGGTTTTGAAGGCATAACAAAAGGACTTGCGTGTAATGAATTGTTATCACGCAAGCCTTAGATTGTTGGAGTTAAAAATTTATTGTTTCGGAAATTAAATTTTTGGAATTGCGCCCGATTCTAAATTTTCATAAACAAACCTTGAACAAAGACCCCAATAAGAGTAATGGTAATATTCGGGATATTCAATGAGAAGTTGAGAACGCTCAATCCACAATTTAAGTTCTTTTGATGTAGTTGTATTTTCAATCATATCTAGTAATTGAGATAGCTTTTGAATTTTTTCACTGTCTCCTACCCGAACCGTATCTCCTGTGAAAACATATAAGGTATTAAGGAAATAAGAAGTATGTTCACATTGCTCATCTTCAACAAATGTACAAATCATTGGTAAATTTTCATATTTATAGATGAAGAGTTCCCAATCTTGCACAGGTTCCATTTCATCACTATACGCCCATTTTTTTATTTCCTTTTGTGTAGGATTCCAAGGGTCTTTAAACATCATTTTGTACTTCTTTAAATTTAAACTAATACTAATTTTCTTCAAAATTATAACATGGAAGATTGTACATTGGTAACGAAATGGAAAATGTGCAACAAATGAGATCGACTGTTACACTCTACCGAGACGATAACGACTAAGTAGCTTAGAGAATGTAATCGATGTTGCCTCGGGATCTAGTCAATGAATTGTTGCACTCCATGTAATATCTTCACTCGAATCGCCATACATCGTTCCAGATCCACCATTATATGGAACTCCAAACTTATTGCCTAAATTATCAATCGCACTCAAATCAGCCTCAACATAATTCCATCTTTCATGAACAGCCGGATCGATATCTTGTAAGTAGTTAATCGTTGAATTAACATCTGTTTTGATTGCATCGATTAGCTCGACCGTTACATCCTCTTTGTTTACTTGCCCATTAATTACGATCTGTTTTCCTTCTAGGTGAGTTCCTGGTCAATTTTTTATTTATCATACGGTCTATACTTTGACAGCAGCTCTTTAGCTGCTTTTTTTCTAGCTGCTACATCTTCACGTAAAAACATACGATCCCGTGGTAACTCTTTAATAGGAGTTAACTTTCCTCGTTTTACAAGTGAATTTAATGACTGCCTAGAAATTTGCAATTCCTCCAACACTTCTGATGATGTTAGGATCTCCGTTTGAACTAATTTTATAAATTCTTCTTTGCTATTGAAAGAGTAGTTTTTCGACATTGGATGATTCCACCTAGGATTCGGTTTTATCATACAGCATTGCGCCAGGCTTTGCAGGATATTTATTAGCATCTAAAAGAAAACTCATAAAAATCAACTCCTTCAATTTAACTATAAAGGAACAGTAGGTAAATGCACATATAAAAAAACAGACAACCTTGTTTAGTTATCTGTTTTAAATCTTCGTACCATCTTCCATTATGAAAGCCTTCTTCAATCAATAGTGCTTAGTGAACCATCGCTAGATAATGGGCTTGAGTGGTAAATGGAAATAGTTATCCAAATGAAAGTTATATGAGGTATTATTAAACTTAATGAGTAGTTTAATGCAATAAGAATTTTGTAAAAAATGACATAGAATTGAGTCGAGAGGTGAGGTGTACTATGAACAAAATTACGTGCCCATGTTGTGGTTATAGAACATTGAATAGTGTTGGAGATTATGATATATGCCCAATTTGTTTTTGGGAGGACGACCCTTTTCAAAAAGAAAATGAGTACGATTTAGGTGCTAACCAAGTGCCCCTTATTGAAGCACAAAAAAATTATATTAGGTATGGTGCTTGTGAGAAAAGGTTTGTAAAAAATGTTCGAAAGTCTAATGAACAAGATAAAAGAAATCCTAATTGGAAGGCATTTAAGGATGATTTGTATGAGTTGGGATTAGTTTGTAGAAAGTTTAAAGAAGGGGTGTATAATATTGCAGAATTAGAACATAACTTATCTTTGATTGATGTTCCAAAAGCGATAAACAAAATTGTTGAACAAGCTATAAATGATTTAGAAATGATTAGGTTTTGCACTTCTGACTATAGGCAAAGAGACGAAGCGATAGAGATTGTTGAAAATTTGTTAAAACGGTTGAATATTCCGACGATAGAAACCTAAGATTAGAATTAAAATTAAAAGGGCTTCACCTAAGTAAACCAAAAAAGGCCACGCCATGAAGGCTGGTTTTTCTATTGCATTCATTTAGGTGTAAGGGACGGAGTATTCATAATTTTTTTAGATATAAGGATATAAAAGAAGGTATTACATATAGTCTATATTCCTTATTAAGGGGATATATGGTAACTTTGGTATGTACATATTTTTAAATAAAAGGTGAGGTATGAAATGTTACATAAGAAATCATCGAACAATAATTTAATGATTAAAGCGCTAGCAGGGAGTGTTATGACAGCTGCTATAGTTATTCCTATTGCTTCTGCAAATGTGCAAGCAACATCGGTTAGCAAAACAACGCTTAAAGATGTACCTAAATCCCATTGGGCATATGAGTCCATTAAACAGGTTGCTGAAAAAGGATTAGTTACGGGATATGAAGATGGAACATATAAGCCATCTGCTCAAGTAACACGTGCAGAGTTTGCGACATTCCTATCACGGGTATTCGATGGCAATGACCGTACACCATCTAAATTTTCAGATGTAGAGGCTTCACATTGGGCAAATGACGCTATTCAAGAAGGACTAGCAGTTGGATTTATTAAAGCTAGTGATTTCTCTAATAACAAATTTGAACCAAACAAAGCAATGACTCGCGGAGAAATGTCTCATTGGTTAGCAAATGGTTTAGCCCATGCAAATACTGATTATGGGAAAGCGATTGAGGAAATGACGAATTCAAACCTTACACTCATTCCGATTCCAGAGTTTTATGGTGGAGGGGTAAATAAAAAGGACCTTCCGTATATCGGGGTAGCACTTGGTACTGGATTGCTTTCAGGCTATGAAGATTTCACATTCAAGCCTAATGGCAATACAACACGTGCCGAGGTAGCAACTATCCTTATCCGCTTTATGGATGCTATGAAGAAAACACCTTCTGACTTTACTGGGTTAAAAGAACTTCGTGAGGTTGCTGGCACAGGAACAAACATCTTAACTATTTCCAATTTTGAAAGAACGAATTATGGTGGATATGAAGATGTTCTTGGTAAACCTCATACGTATCTAAATAACACTGGTGTAGCTACAATTGAACATGCCATTTTTGTAGATACAACAGGCACTAAACCAAAGGGTATTTTTAAAGATATGTTTTTTAATGAAAAAGGTGAAGATAAAATTCTACTGAATAAAGAGATTTATGCAATCTATTATGAATACACATTCAAGCCTAGTAGAGACGTAAGTGTTCAAAGTGTTAAGAATGGCTCTGATATGAACTTTGCTTCAAACTTATTAGTTGATAAAAGTAAAATTGCAAGTTTTCATTTATCATCTCCAAAAAGTACATCAACTAATGAATTTAAGAAGAGTGAGGAATATCGCTACTGGGCTTTCAATGGGGTGAAGGTTAAACCAGGTGAAAAGCTAAGTGGTAGAACAGATGGTGGAAGCATGTTCATTTATGAAGTACCGAAGTAGAATTATTTGTAAATAAGATGATCTAGAGACCAATAAATTAACAAAGAAGACCGCTCCATGATGGGTGGTCTTTAAGTTTTTTTAACAGAAATAAGGCGACCAAAAAGCGACCAACATCTTATATTTAGTTAACACAATAAAAAAGTAAACAATTTTAGATGCATTTTGAATAGTATAGAATGTTATTAAATCAACATTAATGAAGGTATCTTGTCCTTTAAAAAAAGTACAAGTAATTCAACGACATGATGGTTGTAGCGTTAGAGGCAGCTATTCAAGACTAATTGCTAAATACTAGTCGGTTGCTTTTCTTTTTCTTTCTAAAAAACCAAGGGCCACAGCTGAGTGTGACCCTTGGATTATTGACAGAAAGAGTTATAGTTATTTGTTTTACAACTAACTAATTAACAATCTTCTTTTTGCATGAATGTTGCGCCAACGATAATGAGTAGAATGAATAGAATAACGATTAAGACAAATGTTGAACTATTACCTTTGCCGTGGTCCATGCAGTAGCCCATGCTATATTCATTCCCATAACCGCTGTAACAACAACCGTAATTACCTACATTACCATAATATCCTGCGTTTCCTACGTTTCCGTAATATCCCATGAAAACCTCTCCTTTCTTCAATTTATAGTATGTAATTTGTCATTGAAGGGAGTGGGGTATTCGTCTAATGTAAGCTAAAAAAGAGTCCTCGATATAATAATGGTCTACTTCTAATCCATAATTAAACGCCATTGAAATCCGATTTGAGGTACTATGAAATTAACAAAAGAAAAGGAGAAATAAAAAATGTTTACCTTTCTTAAAAATGATATGAAATTTGTGGAAACCGAAAAGGACATTATGAATTCGAATCAGGAATATAATTTAATTGCCTATGATAAAAAAGTTCTTGGGAATGAGGATATTTTAGATATACATGAAGAAACAGAAGAATTACAGATTGAAAGATATTTGGTGAAAAAAGGGGATGACTTTATAGCTATTTTGGATTATGGAATGTCAAGCCCTCGTCATCAAAAACCTTGGATAAGTTTGTTGGCGGTACACAAAAAATATCAAGGTTTAGGATATGCCAAAAAAATTTACATGTTGTATGAGGAACGGATGAGAAGCCAACAAGTAAAATGTATTCATATTGCTGTTCATTCTACCAATAAAAATGCAGTAAACTTCTGGTCGTCGCTTAGTTTTATACAATTTGATGAGAGAATTTACGAAGATAAAGTTATCTTAAGTTTTGAGAAGGTTTTAGATTAAACAAAAATACGAACTTCTAACTTTATGAATAAGAGGTATTCCATGAGTAGCAACTATCAGATAAGAGACAGCTATTTTATACTTGTTGATCCACTTTCAATGATTTTTATTGGAATGACTATTTTAATTCTAATGATGTTCGTTTTAGTATTGTGGAAAAAAGTTTTGAAGAAATAAAATCCAGTCAGTAATTTAACAATGAAACCAAGGCCTATCTGTATAACCATAATCGAAAGGAAGAGTTCTATGGAAATTATTCAATCTATTCCTATTCAGCCTACAGTGAAAGTTTTATTATCCTATGCCACATCAAAAACAAAAGTGGATCAGGAATATGATTTGTATATACATGCCCCAGCAAGAAAATTATATGGCTATTACATGGATCAAGAACTTGTTGGCTGTCTAGGTATTGAATTAGTTGATGCACATCAGTGTGTCATTAAACATATTGCTGTATCACCAGCGCATCGTGGGAAAGGCATTGGGGGTGAGATGGTACAATTTATTAACCATCATCATTCATTTTCTTCCATTTATGCTGAAACGGATAGAGATGCTGTGATTTTTTATAAAAATATAGGATTTCACATTACGAGTTTAGGAGAAAAATACCTAGGTGTGGAGCGATTTGCATGCCTTTTAACCGGCCCTCCATTGCAGCGTACCGCTTTCAACTAGTACATAATAATAAATAATCTATATTAGGGAAGAAAGGAGCTGCATCTATTAAGAAGAAATTGTGGTTGATCATGAGTGTCTTGGCATTTTTAATAGCGGGCTATTCTATCGTTCAATATATTGTGTTGGATGCACAGCAAGCAGGTTTTGTTCAATTAAAGCTTATGCTAAATGCTACTTTACACTCATTGTGGTTCATCGTGCTGTATATTCATATTATTTTCGGAGTGTTAGCGTTAATAATTGGTCCTTTTACCTTGTCCTCAAAATTAAGAGAGAACAATGTAAAACGTCATCGAATATTGGGGAAACTATATTGTGCCAGTATTTTGTTCGGCGGTAGTGCAGGTCTTTATTTAGCATTCAACGCCACAGGGGGATGGGTCTCGCAATTGGGCTTTGGTTTATTATCGATAGGTTGGTTATTGACAATGTTGCAAGCGCTCATAAAAATCAAACATCGAAACATTCAAGCTCATCAAAAATGGATGCTAAGAAATTATGCTTTAACGTTTGCGGCAGTGACCTTACGTATCTGGTTACCTCTGTTTACCATCCTATACGGGGATGAAAATTTTCAGTATTATTATGCTGTTATTGCTTGGTTATGTTGGGTACCGAATTTAATCGTAATCGAATGGTATATCCGGCGTAAACTCGGACCATTTCTTGCGAACATACATTGAAATATAATCAGACATTGAGTTCTCAATAGAGCCCAATGTTTTTTTAGGTTATGGCCAAATTCAAAAGCATTTGTATATTAATTAACTAATTAGTCAATAAACTAGGTGCATTAATTATCCCTATAGTAAATTTTCGAATATGATGCAAAAGAATGGGAGGTGAAATGTTTGAGGTTTAGTTACAGCCGTAATTTTGATAATTTCAAATGTGATTCCAAATGTAACTATCCCATGAAGTATAAGTGTAATGAATTTGGTTGTAATGGCTATCCATATGATTTTTCTGGCATCCAAGATCCGATAGGTGTAACAGGAGCAACAGGTGTCACGGGTGCGACAGGTACAACAGGTCCGCAAGGTGCACAGGGTTCGCCAGGGGCAATGGGACCCCAGGGCATAACGGGGGCAACTGGAGTGACAGGTGCCCAAGGACTAGCAGGAGCAACTGGAGATACAGGACCACAAGGAGTGGCAGGAATAACCGGAGCAATGGGACCTCAAGGGCTGGTAGGAGCAACTGGTGAGAGAGGACTGCAAGGACTAGCAGGATTAATCGGTGCGACGGGATCTCAGGGAGCAACAGGAAGAACTGGAACTACAGGAACTACAGGAACTACAGGAACTACAGGAGCTCAAGGACTAGCAGGAGTAACAGGAGCGACAGGACCTCAAGGAGAAAAAGGAATAACAGGAGCGACAGGACCTCAAGGAGAAAAAGGAATAACAGGAGCGACAGGACCTCAAGGAGAAAAAGGAATAACAGGAGTAATAGGGCCCCAAGGAGAAAAAGGAATAACAGGAGCAATGGGACCCCAAGGAGAAATAGGAATAACAGGAGCGACAGGACCTCAAGGAGAAAAAGGAATAACAGGAGCGACAGGACCCCAAGGAGAAATAGGAATAACAGGAGTAACAGGACCCCAAGGAGAAATAGGAATAACAGGAGCAATGGGACCACAAGGGATAACGGGATCAACTGGAGCGACAGGATCTCAAGGGATAACAGGTCAAACTGGAGCCATAGGCATTCAGGGAGTGACAGGACCTCAAGGGCTAGTAGGAAATAAAGGGGCGACAGGACTTCAAGGACTAGTTGGGAATACCGGAGCCACGGGACTTCAAGGACTAGTTGGAAATACTGGGGCCACAGGGCAACAAGGTACAACTGGATTCACAGGAGTGACAGGGAATACTGGAGTAACAGGAATCACCGGACCGATGGGTCTCCAAGGGACAATAGGAAATACCGGAGCCACAGGGCAACAAGGTACAACCGGATTCACAGGAGTGACAGGGAGTACTGGGGTAACAGGAATCACCGGAGCCACGGGACTTCAAGGACTAGTAGGAAATACTGGGGCCACAGGGCAACAAGGTACAACTGGATTCACAGGAGTGACAGGGAATACTGGAGTAACAGGAAACACCGGAGCGACGGGTCTCCAAGGGACAGTAGGAAATACCGGAGCCACAGGGCAACAAGGTACAACTGGATTCACAGGAGTGACAGGGAATACTGGGGTAACAGGAATCACGGGAGCCACGGGTCTCCAAGGACTAGTAGGAAATACCGGAGCCACGGGTCTACAAGGTACAACAGGAACCACGGGAGCGACAGGTCTGCAAGGAGCCACAGGAATTGCTGGAATCACAGGCGTTACGGGGGCAACTGGAGCAAGGGGGACTACGGGTGTTATTGGTATAACGGGCACTACTGGCTCTACGGGTCCAAGTGGTCCGGGTCTCATGGAAGTATACTTATCTACAGATCAATCAGTTGGTAATAATGATTTTCTAGGAACAGGCAATTCATCAGCTTCTTTTGTGAGAAGTTCAATCGTAATTCCGGAAAATGCTATTATTCAAAGCTTAACGTTGAATATACGGGATCATTCACTTAGTGCAGGACAAACCGCTTCAGCACAAGTATTTACAAGCACGAATGGTGGTTTCACTGCCCCAACTGCAACGGGGATTATTGCGACAGTGACAGGACCAAGTTCAATAACTACTCCAAATAGTTGTGCCAAGGCAAATGCGAACTATTCAATTAATAGTTGTACACTTCTTTCTGTGCAAGTGACTACAACTGGTGGAGCTTTTTCTAATGGCGTTTCTGCAACTATCATTTTGACCACTATTTAGTGTCGTTTAATGAGACTCATTTAATATAGGAAAATCTGCAAATTGTCATGTTGATCGATGGTTGCTAAGAGTATATTTTTTATATTTACTTGATGAGTTGTCGTTAGTTGTTCATGTAACCAGTCTTTCGTATGTTTAGGTTTTGTAGCCCATGATAATCAATCTTTCCTTCTTTAATAAGAATAATTGGTAGAAAAAAGGGCTGAGATTTTAGGTTCAAATCTGTACGCGTAGTTGTTTGGAGTTGTGTATGCAAAAAACTAGAGATTGATTCGTCTGATTCCCATAAAGCAAGCGCAACATTTTGAACCTCTTCTATTTTTCCCCTTCATTCGGTTAATAAAAAAGCCAGCCGATATATCGAGCTTTACGTAAGTTTTCAGATAGGATTTCCTCTTTTAAATAAGGGGGATAGGCAATAATATTACCAAGAGATGACTAAGGCAAAGTTCAATAGTCTTAGTTGTAAAATAATCAAAGAGTAAAAAGAAAAAGGCTACAATTGCTCGAAGTACCCATTGAATGGCAGTACTTTCGATTTTGGAAAAAATTCACATGACACATTCAATCTATATTGTTAAAATAGAAAGAGTAATTATTTAGAAAATTTAATAAAATCAGGGGAGTCTGTATGGATACAAAATTACATAACATCATAATGGACATTCAACAGAAGGTTGATTTTTCAGGGACAGTGCTTGTGGAGAATCGAGAGAAGGGTGTCTTAGTCAATCAAAGCTTTGGGTATGCTAATCGTTCTGAGCAAATCAAAAATCAGGCAAAAACTCGTTTTGGTATTGCTTCTGGTTGTAAAATTTTTACGGCAATAGCTATTTGTCAGCTAATAGAACAAGGGAAACTTTCGTTTGATACGAAATTACATGAATACCTTAACCATCATTTTGACTATTTTGATCAGGATATAACGATTCATCATTTATTGACGCATACTTCTGGAATACCAGATTATTTTGATGAGGAAGAAATGGAAGATTTTGAAGAGTTATGGGTGGAAAATCCTATGTATCATCTTCGAACATTGAGTGATTTTTTACCGTTATTTCAAAATCGCCCTATGAAATATAAAGTAGGCGATAGATTTCATTACAACAATGCTGGCTATATTTTATTAGGATTAATTGTCGAGCAAACATCTGGATTGGTTTTTTCAGATTACATTCAACAATATATTTTTGATCGAGTGAAAATGACGGAATCAGGCTATTTCTCGTTGGATGCTCTGCCGTCAAACACAGCCTTAGGTTACATCGACAATCCAGATGGTACATGGAAAACAAATATTTACTCATTACCCGTAAAGGGGGGTTCTGATGGGGGAGCATTTGTCACAGTAGGTGATATGGCGAAGTTTTGGCGTGCCCTGATGAATTTTGAACTTTTAAATGAAGATTTAACGCAGCAACTTCTAACAGTACATGTAGAAACGAGTGGAAATAATGGCTATGGACATGGTGTATGGATTAAGAAAAATAGCAAACCATCTATTCTGAAATATCATGTTATGGGGTACGATCCTGGGGTCTGCTTCCACTCAGCATATTATCCAGAATCCTCTTTCAAGGTTGTGATTTGTTCCAATAAATCAAATGGAGCCATTGATATTATGAAAGGAATAGAAGAGGCGTTAATTTCAATTTAAGAGACTTGAACTGTGCGTATTTTATACAAAAATTAAGAGGAAAATCGATTTTGTTTTTTTAATTTTTTTTGCTTATAAGTAATATAAGAGGTTTTCAACGCAGCATAACTACCAATGGCCGCATAGCCATAAAACCAGCCCATAAATAGACCCGCTAACAAATTGTGGCGATGGCTGATGAAGATGGAAATGAGTAAGCCGATAACTAAAGCGATGGAGGGTACCCAAAAAGATTTAATATGGCAAAGCCTCTTCATCATCTGTGTTAGAATCATCACCACTGGAACGGCAATGACGGCATCCCAAAAGTTCGTATGTATGAGTGGGAAATGTTCCATACTTTTCACCTCGATTAGAATGATTTACAACTATTGTTAGCTGTAAACATGATTTTATACTCAAAATGACGGAGCATTTCCTAGGAGGTAACGAATGAAATTTGTTCTTATATTTGGTCCTCAAGCTGTTGGAAAAATGACAGTCGGGCAGGAATTAGCTAAAATAACAGGCTTAAAGCTATTTCATAATCATATGACGATTGATTTAGTTAGTCATTTTTTTGACTATGGTACGAAAGAGGGGAAAAGGCTAGTCAATTTGTTTCGACAGGAGATATTCGAAGAAGTTTCAGCTAGTCATTTATATGGATTGATTTTCACCTATGTTTGGGCGTTTGATTGTCAAGAGGATTGGGACTATGTGAAGCAAGTTACTGAGCTTTTTGAATCCAAAGGTGGCATGGTGTACTATGTAGAACTTGAGGCTGTTTTAGAGGAGAGACTTCAGCGTAATAAAGGATCTAATAGACTTGAGCATAAACCTTCAAAAAGGGATCTTGCTTGGTCTGAACAGGACTTATTAACCTCTGTAGAAAATTACAGATTGAATTCAGTCGATGGCGAAATCCAATTTCCCAATTATATAAAGATAGAGAGCACAAATTTAAGTGCGGAAGATGTTGCAAAAATGGTCCAAGAAAAATTCCGGTTATAAGAAAAAACGCTTGGCTCCCAAGCGTTTTTTTATTCAGAAGAACCAGTTTTTTTAATTTTAATGATTTCAGAAAACGTTTTGCGCCCTGGGTTTATTTGCGAAACATCAATAGAAATTTTGCGAATAGTATTCTCTTGTAAAGGGATTTTTCCATCTTTCTCCAACTTTTCCATACTTTGACTTTGTCGCGATAAAGTACCTCTGATAATCGAAAAATATCTACATCTAATTTTAATCCCTCATTATAGGTCTCGCGGATTTCCTTTTTCACTTCCTTAATAATCTGCTTCTTCAGTTCTTTTTCGCTAACTTTTCCTTTAAAGCCATTGACGGTTGCACGAAGTTTTAATTCGACATCAAAATAAACTTCCTCTTTGTTCACTACAGGTATTTTTTTGACTTGTAATTTGTCAATACTGACGGTTAACTCTTCTTTACCATCTGTTCTCAATTTAAAGGTGATTTCTCCTCGGTTTGTGTAATTATGCATCCATTGATTACCTCGGGCAGCATTATCCTTCACAAATCCTTTTAAGCCGTCTTTCGATAAAATGCCGACACCTGAAAAATAGGTTTCCTCTACATTTTCCTCGTCCGTTTGCCAATCTTTCCTAATGGATACATAAGGTACTGTCACTTCGTGGTTAGGCTCATTTAATCCAATAACGATTTCTCGTAAATTTTTTGGTTCAACAAACGTTTCCTGTTCTGTTGGGTTAATCGGGTTACTTAGCTTTGAGGAAGACAGTGAATTTTTTAATATTGGTGAGACAAGGAGGACATCGTGCACTGGATCCTTTGTACAATACATCCAAATTTGATACCTTGTATCTCGAAAACGAATAAACGTATCAATAACGGGGATAAATCGCTCATTTTCCATGGCACTCTCCGAGAAAATGATATATCTCATATGCCCCCAAAAAATTTGCTGGTCAGATGATCGATACAATTTGTAGATAGCCTCTTCTACGGTTCTTCCTTTAGCACGACCGATTTCAGCAGGCTCAGCATTTGAACTAGGTTGAACCGATTTTGCGACATCAGCAAAATTGATAATTTGTAAATAGACCTCATATTCATCATCAACGTAATCAACACCGACTGCATTGATATAGTACATTCTTTGTGGCTCTGTAATATCCCAGCAACCTGCGAGCAGGGTTGTTAGAAAAATCATTACTATAAATTTGAAGGTTGTTTTCATCGTTTCTCCACTCTCAAGTAGCTATTTTATAATAGTAGCTTGGACAAAAGCTGGTGTTTTTATAAAAAAATGTAGGGTATTTTAATACGTTTTGATTGTTTATAAGCCAAAGGGAAAATGAATTGAAGAAAATGAAAAAATTTATTATTTTATATGTAACTTTTTTTAGCGGAATACGACTAATCCATTAGTAGAATACAAAAAAACTGAAGCAAAGTAGTAAAATTCACTTTTCACAAAATGACCAGGGCTCACGATCGAGCACCTGGTCATTTTGTGTTTATCGAAAAAAGGACATGCGTTATTTGCATATCCTCAGTTCTTTAATCGTTAAGCATAGCTTTTAATGTTCGTTTTTGCCAACCTAGCTTGAAGTAAGCATACTGCATAATGAAATGTACACAGAAGGTAATTGGGTAGGCTAACCATACACCATTTAAGTCTAGTGAAGTGTGGTGAGATAGTAGGAACGCTAATGGTACCTCAACTACCCAAATCGTAATGACTAAGAAAATTGTCGGCCATAAAACGACACCTGTTGCACGCATCGTAGCTGAAACCGTTTGTGTATGCCCAAAAATTAAATAACTCCAAAAGGCGATATATAAATAATTTTTGGCAATGAGCACAGTATCATGTGAATCGATAAAGAAGGCCAAAATTGGCTCAGCAAATAGATACATGATCAGTATAATGGCGCCTCCTAAAAGATAATTGATACGGACACCCATTTGGCGAATTTTTTTAATCATTTCTGTAGAATTTGCACCTAATGCCTGTGCGACAAATACAGATGTAGCAATGGCAATACTCATCGCAGGTACCTGTGCATAGCTAGCGACCTGATTAACAACGCCGTAAGCCGCCGTCGCATTGGAGCCATAGACGTTGACAAAGCCAATGACAGCAATTTCTGCGACAGAGATAGCGACCATACTAATACTAGAAGGAATCGCTAGCTTTAACAATGAAGCTAAAATATCTTTCTTCAATTTAAAATGCTGTAAAATAGATTTGTCTAAACGCAGTAAATGCTTTGTTTTATGCAAATATGCCAGTAACAAGATCATTGTTACTAGGTTTGATAAAACGGATGCATAAGCGGCACCATTTAAGCCAAATGCAGGCAAGCCAAACCAACCGAACAGTAATGGGGGAAGGAAGGCGATATTTAACACAACACTAATAACTAAAAATAGAAATGGTGTTTTGGAATCGCCAACTCCACGCATAAAGGTTGTATACACCATATACCAGAACATAATTGGTAACGTGAAGAATAAAATTTGCGCATAGCTAATACTCATGTCTAATATATTAGCTGGTGTTTGCATAAAACGTAAAATCCACTCAATAAAAAAGCCGCCAAAGATTGCCACAACAATGGATAAAATCGTTGTGAAGGCGAGCGTTACTCCAACAACTTCCTTCATCTTAGCATGATTACCAGCCCCGAAAGTTTGCCCGACTAAAATGGAGCTACCTGATCCAATGCCAATGGCAAATGCCATTAAAAAGAAGAAAAATGGGAAAAAGGCTGAAATCGCTGCTAGTGCATCGACACCTAAATTACGCCCCACTAAAAACATGGCAAAAACCTGGCCAACGGATTGCAGGACATTCGCCAACATAACAGGAATTAAAAAATTAAAAAAGGCTTTCTTAAGTTGTTGATCATCTTGTAACATTTGTGCATTCATCAATAGGTTCCTCTTGAGTTTTAATAACCCATTTCTTTTAAGATTCGTGACAATGTGCGCAGTCGTTCACCGATTAGCTCACCATCATTATTTAACGCTTGCTGAAAAAGTTGAATATCTTCATTGATTTGCTCATTTTCTGTGCAAACTTCCACAGTCATGGCATCTCCCTGTAAGCCTACACGCTTAATCACAGGGTTTTCTTCATCATATAAATGTTCGAAGCGATAGG
The DNA here is from genome assembly GCF_003049525.1 of Lysinibacillus fusiformis. Classification (GTDB taxonomy): domain Bacteria; phylum Bacillota; class Bacilli; order Bacillales_A; family Planococcaceae; genus Lysinibacillus; species Lysinibacillus fusiformis. Next base: position 140,114 of record NZ_PYWL01000004.1, read on the forward strand.
CATCTTTAAAATGAAGTTGTGCCTCACATACTAAAATAGCAAGGTCCAGCACACGATGCAGGGGAAGTTCTTCTGATTGACGAGACCATTTACCACCAGTATGGCGCCAAACTTTCGCTGAAATATCCACCTTTCCTCTGTCATTCCACTGTGCTAAACCGAGAGAAAGCCCTTGAGCATCAGTTTGATAAGCTGTACGCCCATCAATATTGGCATAGTTTTCGGCAACAATTACGGGTTTATGTTTTAAATGTGTTGGGATGTTCATGTAAAAAAACTCCTTATCATTTGAATTTAGTAATTTACTAAATTACTGCTTTAGTAAATTTAGCATTAGGGACTTCATAAGTCAATCCAAAAATTAGTGGCGTTTACCTGTATGACATTGGCCAAACAATATAACGCAAGACAAATGGAGGGTTTTAGTGCCTGTTTTTGTGAACCTAGGTTTACCCTGTTTTTCTGGATAAATCGTATCGGTGTATGGAGCGATATTATACATATTGCATAGGCAATTCAAAGGATTATGAAATATACATGTATGGGGAGGAGTATGTACAAGCAGCATGTAGGAATCTACTTAAAAGTATGCTAAATGCTTTTGACTATGTCTTGTGATTTATTCTTATCGCTTGCCTTGAAGGAATCGTTTAGGTGGTTATCCAAAAGGTATAAAAAATTTTTAACATTAGCTGTAACTTTTCTAGCGTGAACACGACTACTGTAATAGTAGGATACAAAAACTAAAGCAAACTAGTAAGTTTCACTTTTCACAAAAAGACCAGGACTCCCAGTAAGGTGAGCATCCTGGTCTTTTTGTGTTTAGAGAAGAGATTGCCTGTAATTTCATCGATTTTCATGATAGTATGGAATAAACATTTAGAAATTTCTTACAAAAATATACGTAGGAATTAGATAGTTCGTATGATTTGTTTCATTAAACAAAGAGGTGAATAAGGATGGAAGTAGTATATTTTGCAGGTGGTTGCTTATGGGGAGTACAAGCTTTTATAAAAAACTTACCTGGCGTTAAGTTTACAGAGGCAGGAAGAGCCAATGGAACAAGTTATACCCTTGAGGGGGATTATGATGGGTATGCCGAATGCGTAAAAACAGGATTTGATCCTTCCGTTGTAACCATCCAGGAGTTAATGGGGTATTTTTTTGAAATTATTGATCCTTACAGTTTGAATAAACAAGGACAGGATGTTGGCGAGAAATACAGAACGGGAGTTTATAGTGAAAATCCGGAACACTTACTAGAGGCGAAGGCGTTTCTTGGGGAAAGAAATGATTACGATTTGATCGTTGTTGAAGTATTACCTCTTACGAATTATGTGAGAAGTGCAGAAGAACATCAAGATAGGTTAGCAAAATGTCCAAATGATTATTGTCATATTCCAGAAGAACTATTAAATAAATATAAGTAAGAGAGATGATTATTTTCGGAGGAAAAATTGACTACTACATATGTAAATTGGGGAGAATCAAACGTTAAATTAACTTGGGAAAAAAATAACTTGCTGCCCCCTGATCATTTAATAACAAGTGTACATGGCTTTTGTTTTCAAGAGGATCCATTATTATTGGTAGATGACAATCATAGAGGATGGGATTTTCCAGGAGGACATATTGAACCTGGAGAAAGCCCAGAAGATTGCTTTAAACGGGAAGCGCAGGAGGAGGGGTATGTGGAAGGCAAATATGAATCTGCTCAACGGATGTTTGTTAATCCCAATGATATGGCCTCTTATTATCCCTATCAGAGCTCGAACATAAATGTATATATCTTTTATTCCTTAGTCTTTTAAAGTATATACTCTTTTCATTGTCTTTAATGTTATAATTTGTTAAATAATGAAATGTGTATATTGCTTATGGGGGGAACAAATGAATAAAAATTTATTGTCTGTTTCTATTATTTTTTTAGGATTCTGTTTGCTTTTAGGTGCATGGTTTATATCGCAGTCTTTCACATCCGAACAAGTCGATAAAACGAAGAAAGAACAATTCAGGTATGAGTTAATCTCGCCAAACGATAGTAATATCATTATATTTGATAAGCAAAGCGGGGAGTATTGGCGGAAGTATATAGAACCTAATGAGGGACCCACTGATTGGGAAAAGCAAAGTTCGCCAATTACTAAATAATGTAATTTCTAATGAGGGTACATAATAATCAACCACTTGTTGATGTAACGCATCTTTAGGCATGTCCTCTTCATGCACGTTTGGCAAGCCACTTGATGAGGAAGGCATTTTATATGGATGCTCATAATACTCATCGCCCTAATCTTGCTTATCATCTTTGAATGTAAATGGAAGTTCCACGTTAGAGATGGAATTATACAGTATTTTTATAAAAATAAAACTTTTACCAAATGGATGCGTACATAAAGAAAGAAGGGGGTTTTTAGAATGAACCGAAAACATTATATTATGATGGTTATTGCATTTATTGTAGAATTTTCCCTAACTTATTGGATTGCCTCCGTATTTTCTGTCAGGTTTATAGAAGTCATGTTTTTCACAGGGGCTGCCTTTACATTAGGAACGCTCTACTTTACAAGTAGTGGTGGTGCTATGTCAAGATTTTTTGCAGCTCAATCTGGAGCCGTAACAGGCATTATCCAGGAGCGAGACCGATTTCAGTTTAAAGCAGGTCCTGTTTTTATAGCATCACTTATATTCGTACTAATAGGTTTGGTATTCTTTATCTTACTTGTTACAGGCATCATTCCACCGCAGAAATGATAATAGGTAAGGGAAATCAAGATAGTCACTAGACTGTCTTGTTTTTTTGGGGGAAAAATAGATTGTTCAGATTCTGTATAAGTAGACTTGGTAGAATAGGAGGTTATGGGATTACTTTTAGATTGAGGAGGTGTTATGATCATTCACTATGAAACATAGAAAAATTGCTGTCATCATTATATTCTTTATAGTCTTTTTAACAGGTTCTCGTATTTTATGGCTTCAATCATTTACGCAGCCCGATCAACCATATGCAATGAAAGGGCAGATGGATGTCCGCAATTTTGATTTTCAACAAAGTGCATTAACTCTTGATGGCGAATGGTCCTTCTATCCATCGCAATGGTTGATGGATAATCATTCTTCCAACCAGACATACATACAAGTCCCGGATGGCTGGGACAAAGTTTTTCAGGAAGGGGAGCAAAGCCCATTTGGATATGGCTCTTATCAACTAAAAATACTGGTTAATCCAGATGAGACAAAAACCTTTAGTATAAGAGTGCCAAGTATTCGTAGTGCCGCAGAAATATATGTGAACGATCGCTTCATTGCGAAATCAGGGGAGCTAGGTGAAAATCGAGCGCAAACGGTGGCTAAAAATGTACCGTTTACAGCCTCATTCGAGACAAATGGTGAAAGTGAAATCGAACTGATTATTCAAGTAGCCAACTTTCAAGATCCTCGTAATGGGGGAATTGTCCGTTCTATCAAATTTGGACAAGAAGATGTAATCAATCGGGAGACACAATTGTCCGTCACAATGCAGCTATTAGTGGCAGTTGTTTTAGTCTTGCATGCCATCTACTCTGTTATTCTCTATTTAGTTGGAAATAAAGATAAACGCTTACTATTCTTTTCGATCTTAACCGTAAGTATTATGTTTTATTATTTATTAGGAAGTGATGATAAACTTCTTTCATTTTGGTTTCCCATAAATTATGATTGGGGTTTTATTTTAGTCCATCTTTCTATGGTGGGCATTGGCTATTCATTACTGCAATGTATAGAACACTGGCTACCGCCACATTTACAGCTCTATAAACATGTATACACTTTTTTCAGCATGGTAGCGATCCTATTAGCCTTCACATTACCTATACGTTATCTTGTTTCCATGCAAGCATTTTATATGGTTATTTTAGGAGCTCCGATCGTTATTACTTTAATCTTAATGATTGGAAAATCAATAAAGGATATTCGCAGGAATGTTTTTATTTTATTAGGATTAGTGGCCTTTGTGAATAGTATCATTTGGGATGTCATACTGCTGATTACAGGCATAAAAATCATTTCTTATCCTTTTGATTTGATTGTGACAATTGCCTGTTTAGCGACATTGTGGTTTAAAGATTATGCAAAGGTACATGCCGATACGAAGGAGCTTGCTCATAAACTGCAAGAGATTGATAAAATCAAGGATGAATTTTTGGCAAGTACCTCTCATGAATTACGTAATCCACTTCATAGCATTATCAATATGTCTAAAGCAGTACTTGATCGTGAAGCTAAGACGTTAACTACAAAAAGTGTGAATGATTTAGAAACTGTTCTGTCCGTAGGGAATCGAATGTCTTTGTTGTTAAATGATTTGCTGGATGTCATGCGCTTGAAAGACGATACACAACAATTACAACTAAGTATGGTATCCATACATTCTATTGCTGTAGGTGTATTTGATATGCTGCGCTTTATGATTGAGGGAAAGCCTGTTCAGTTCGTCCTGAAAATACCAGAAGATTTTCAAAGAGTGCAAGCTGATGAAAATCGTGTGATCCAAATAGTCTTTAATTTAGTGCATAATGCTGTGAAATTTACGAATGAAGGGTCGATTACGATTTCGAGTTATACGCGTAATGGGATGGCGAATATCGTCATTACAGATACAGGTATCGGTGTGGACGATGAAACCATGCGTCGAATATTTGAACCATATGAGCAAGGAACGATCAGTAAAACTATGGTAGAGGGAGGGTTTGGGCTAGGGCTTAACATCTGTAAGCGGCTCATTGAATTCCATGGAGGAACATTGGAAGTGCAATCCGTTGTAGGACAAGGCTCCACCTTTACCTTTACATTGCCCCTAGCAGATGAATCGAATGTCCAAGTGCCACTTGAAAAGGTACGACAGAGCGTTAGCAAGAGTTCAGAGCGCACAGCAAGTTTACAAGCAGCCTTGGAGGATGATCAAAGTGCGGAGTGGAATCATCCACGTATTTTAGTAGTGGATGATGAGCCTATTAATTTGCGAGTAGTTGAGACAATTTTAGCAAATGAACAATATGACATTGTTACGGTGACAAGTGGCTTAGATGCGCTAGTAAGTATTCAATCACTCGAATGGGATTTAGTTATTTCAGATGTGATGATGCCGAAAATGTCAGGGTATGAATTAGTGCGTCTCATTCGGAAGCAATTCTCCATCACCGATTTACCTATATTATTGCTGACAGCGCGTAGTCAACCCCAGAATCTTGAAAAAGGCTTTTTAGCAGGTGCGAATGATTATGTGACCAAGCCTGTCGATGCACTAGAGCTACGTTCACGAGTAGCGGCATTAATAAAGGTGAAGCGATCCATTCAAGAACGTCATCGTATGGAAGCTGCCTGGCTGCAGGCACAAATTGAGCCTCATTTTCTTTTTAACACGTTAAATGCCATTTTAACGTTGAGTGAAATGGATAGTGAACGAACAAGTAGATTAGTAGAGGCACTCAGCGATTTTTTAAGAGAATCCTATAATTTTCAAAATGTTGAAGCACTTGTGCCGTTAGAAAATGAACTTACATTAATTCAAGCTTATCTTTATATTCAGCAGGAGCGCTTCGGCGATCGTATTCACGTTAAATGGGATTTAGAGGCATCTACCGATGTGCTCATCCCCTCATTAACTATCCAGCCCTTAGTTGAAAATGCTCTACAGCATGGTATTTTAAAACGGACAGAAGGGGGAACGATCCATATTCGGATTTTTGAAAGTGAATCACAACTTGAAATTACAGTTTCGGACAATGGTGTTGGCATGGATGAACTTCGTTTGTCCCAGTTACTTCAAACAACGCAACAGCCGTCCAAAAGCATTGGTTTAATGAATACCCATCTTCGCCTTCAACAGCATTATGGGCAAGGATTGACTATTACGAGTAAGCTACATGAAGGAACATCTGTTTCTTTTGTAGTTCTTGTGAAGAAGCCCGTAAAACAAGATGCATGACACGTCTGTGTGCCATGCATCTTTTCTTTATAGTATAGCCTGCGGAGCTTTTGTTTTAAAATGGGTGAACAGATAGCATCCCATAATGACGATAAGCCCACCAATTCCCTGGAGCCAGGACATATTTTCTCCAATAAATAAATAGGCGAGAAGGGCAGTGAAAATGGGATTGAAGTTTAAAAAAATTCCCGATGTGGTCGCGCCTAACTTCTGTACACCTATATTCCAAAATACCATACAAACAACGGTGGAAATAATGCCGGTATATAGCATGGAAAGAATGAAAGATGTATTGACATTCGTAAAGGTAAAGTCTGCACTCGTAAATGGTAGGAGCAGTAGCACACCGAATACCCCGGCATACAAAGTAGCCATTAAGGGGGAGGCTGTTTGCATAGCCCATTTACTACATATGGAATATAGACCCCAAACGCACACAGCTGCCAGCATCCATAAATCGCCTGTATTCAATTGAAAATCCAGCAATAGCTGCCAATCTCCTTTTGAAAGAACGAGAACTACCCCAAACAATGATAAAACCATTGCCGATAACTGCCATTTCGTTATTTTTTCTTTCAGCAAGACAAACGAAAAAAGGGCAATGGATATTGTATTCATGGTAGAAATAAGCCCTGCATTAGTAGAAGTCGTAAGCTCTAATGCTAGAAACTGAAAAATATTAAAGAGAGCAACCCCTGTAACACCCATTAAAAGTAGCGGGACAATCGCTTGTTTGGGGGGAACTAATTTTTTTTCTTTCCACCAAACCAATGGGACAAGGACAATGACGGCAATTAACCATCTGACTGTTGTCAATGTCATAGGAGAAGCATGGGCAACAAGCGTCTTGGCAACTACAAAATTCCCTCCCCACAGTAAACTTGTGACAAGCATTAGACCCATATACAATTTAACCAAAGCTCGTAACACCCCTCTTAACTTTATGTATATTAAGAATCATAGCATTAACAGTGATTTCGCTGTATAATATTTTGTGAAATTGATTAAATTTGAAATAAAATTAAGTATATGGAGTTTTTTTGGAATATTGTTCGGAAAAGAAGTTCTGTGGATACATCATGGGAAATAATCAAAAGGGGAGACATCAATGGAGGATAGCAAGAATAAAGAACTAGACAGAACGGATCTTCAAATTTTAGATATTTTACAGCGAGAGGTTCATATTAGTAATGCCGAATTGGCGAGACGTGTCAGCTTATCGCCACCAGCGACTCATACTAGAGTCAAACGAATGGAAAACGAAGGCTATATCGATCAGCAAGTCGCTATTTTAAATCAGGAAAAACTAGGATTTGATTTACTGTGCTATGTTTTTATGAGTACGGATATCCATCAAGCAAAGGAAATAGAGGAATTGGAAACAAGCCTACAAACGATGACAGAAATATTGGAATGTCACTGTTTAACAGGTGCCTATGATTATTTATTAAAAATCGTTATCCGAGATCGTCAAGAATTGAATCAATTTATTCGGAAATTAAATAGGTTAGGTATCTCTAGAATTCAAACAAATTTATCCTTACGAGAAATCAAATATTCCACGGTGTTACCCTTATAAAAACACAGCAAGTGTGAGTGTCCTACTCAAGCTTGCTGTGTTTTTTATTATTATATATTTACAGAAATATATATATTTAAAATTGCTTTGTTTTTACTTATAGGCAACTACTAGGTTGCTTATACTTGACATGCAACCAAAAAGTTGCCTATAATCAATTTATGAAATGGGATAAAGACGCTATATTTAAAGCACTTGCAGACTCGACTCGGAGGCTTATAATAGACGAGCTATGTGAACAAAATGAGATGACCTTATATGAGTTAACGGTTCGTCTACTTATGAAGTACGAGCTTTCCATAACGAGACAAGCAATTGCTAAACATCTTGCTGTTTTGGAAGGGGCAGGGCTTGTCACATCTAAGCGGAAGGGGAAATATCGAGTTGTTATGTTTAACAATGAACCACTTAAAGATTTATTGAAGGGGTGGGTAGAGTAATTTTTTGAACATCATACAATAGGGCGTGAAGCATTTTGTGCAACTAACAGAGGAGGCTATTCAAATGAACATTATCGTGAACAGTATATTTGTAACAGACCAAGCAAAGGCATTGTCATTTTATACAGAAAAGCTAGGATTTGTTAAAAAGGAAGATGAACCATTAGGAAAGCATAGATGGCTGACGCTTGTATCGCCAGATGAGCAAGGTGGAACTGAGCTTTTACTAGAGCCGGATGAGCACCCTGCCGCAAAGGATTATCAAAAGAGAATATTCGCTGAAGGTATTCCAGCAACAATGTTTGGTGTTGCAGATATTCATGAGGAGTACAAGCAATTATTAGAAAAGGGCGTAGAATTTACGATGACGCCAACAAAAATGGGGGCCGTCACAATAGCTGTCTTGGATGATACTTGTGGCAACCTTATACAGATTATCCAAAAATAATTCATGATGAATGCGTGTTTTGAGTCTATTCAAAACACGCTTTTTCTATTCATTCATTTATGGCTAAACCTCGGTCATTCTCTAATAAATCAAGGGTTTCTTTTGGTTGTGCATTTACGGTTTGTTCTTTAGCTTCAGCTTCTTCGCTTGGCGGCGCTTCTTCCGATGAACAGGCTGCTAAAGCCAATAGTAATAATAATACCAAACTACATGACAGTAACTTCTGCATGAGGCAAACCTCCATCCATAAATCGTTGATATGAATATTTTGCACATTTTCATACAGAATATGTTTAGTTTACTGTTATTTTTTAAAGAACGGTATTGCTAATAATTTTATTAAATCCGTTGTTAGTTGCGGCATTCATAAGCTGTTGAATAGACTGCATTTTATTATCTGAGAATATATACCAGCTATCATTATGAACATCATGGAGAAGAAGCGTAGGATAACCTTTTAATAGTTCATCAGGGAATGCTTGGTTTAAGGAATACGTATCCAACTGCTGAACACTTTTATTGTCAGCGTTTAAGAAATCATATTGTCCAAGCTTATAATAGGAACCAGGTATGTCCAGATTTAATTGCCAAGAATAGTCTTTAGGCGCTTCTACTTTATCTCCTTTTTGCTGAAAAATTTTGTACATAGCGTTGTGATAGCTATGTCCCTTAACTTCTTGAATAACTCCACCCATCGTCATGTGATATTCATAGTGAAGAGCCTTTATTTTTTGATTGTTAATGAATAGTGGCTTTGTCGCAATATTAACAGTACTTTGTTTGTAATCGACTTGACTGCCGAATGTTTCAGCAATAAAACGGATTGGAACGAAGGTACGATTATTTTTAAGATATGGTGTTGTATCCAATTGTTCCGCTTGACCGTTTTTAATAACGGTCTGACTGTTTAAAGTTAAAATAACGGTTGATTGGTTCGTTGAAAGGATAATTTGTGAATCCTTCCATTGTACTTGCGCACCTAAATTTTCACTAATTACACGCAAAGGTACCATTGTTCGATTGTTTTTGACCTCAGGTGCTGTATCAGTTTTCACGACAACCTCGTCAATCTTTAGTTGTAGTGTTGCTGCGTCAGCAGGGGAAGCTGTCCATAATACAGCTGTTAATAATAGGCCTGTGAAGATTTTTTTCATGGTAGTTGCCCTCCTTTATTTTCACGACCTTATTTTACCATAAAATTCTAATGTGATTATAATAGTTTACTATTTATTAATTTTTTACAGTGTATAAACCGATTTTGAAATCGAATACTAAGAGTGAAAGGAGGTTTTTTTGTGAAATATTTAACATGGGGCATAGTTGGTGCAGCATTGTTTGCTGCGATGAAAGGCTACGGGAAATCAAACCAAGGACAGAAGGATAGCTACCAACAAACGACAACACCTGTTCAATTAGTAGCTAATGCAAATCCTTTAACAGCGAATACACCGAAACAGTAAAAGACATCACAGCTTATAGATTATTTTGATCTATAAGCTTGTTATATTTTACATAAAAATCCTATGGTTTCTTTATGAAAGATGGGTAGAAGATTGGCTTTATTCATGATCAATTTGAAGAGCTTCTGACTAAGACTCGTTAAGAATCCGATGAATCGTTAAGATTGCCTGCACATGCATGCCCTCATGGAAAATAGTTCGCAGTAGTACTTGTTCTATAGTTTGCATGCCCATCTCAATGGGAGGGAATACTTCCATTAATCGATGACCATATTGTTCCTTTAGCTGTTCGGGCTGCTGGGCCAATAACATTTTTAATGCTTCAAAAGATGGGGTTTTTTCATCAAAATGATCAGGTGAGGTACCGAATCCAAACCAGTTGGTGAAATGGTCTAGTTCCTTATGTTTGTCTTTTGTTAGAGCCTCTATCCATAAATATTGATCGAGATATAAATGGCCCATATTCCAGCGGATATTATTATGGAAGTCAGTCGGAATGATATTGGCCGTTTCGTCTGTTAGTTGATCTAGTATTTGTAGTAACTCGCTTCGATAATGCTGTAGTTGTTGAAATAAATTTTCTTGTCGCTGATTCATTGTAAAACCTCCTTTTAGTATGTATTAGCTATTGCCACCAATTTTCCTCCAAAAAAAAGAAGAACTCCGATTTGGGTTCTTCTCGTCATTTATTTGCTTTGTGTTTGTAGGGCTAATCTGACACCTAGACCGATATAGACAAAGCCAACCGTTTTCTCAAGCCAACGGGAGCTTCCACTTGTTTTCGTAAACATTTTTTCTCCGATAAAGCTTGTTACAACAGCTAGTAAAATAGTATACAACGCACTCATGACAACAAATGTAATGCCAAGTGTCAGCAGTTGAACTGTAACAGATGTCTCATTATGCTGGATAAATTGAGGTAAAAAGGCAAGGAAAAATAATGCCGTCTTTGGATTTAATATTTCGGCTAAAAAGCCTTGGCGGAATGAAGTACTTGCTGGGCTTTGTTCCACAGTAGGCTGTTCAATTTTCTTCGGCTTTGTTACGAGCATTTGTATTCCTAAATATACAAGATAAGCTACACCTATATATTTCACTACTTCAAAGGCTGTGGCAGATTTCATTAAAATAGCAGATAGACCTAAAACAGCTGCCAGAGTATGGACTAAGTCGCCGAGACCGATACCTAAAGCTGTATAAATGCCATTCTTTTTACCACTTTTTAACGTTTGTGTAATGGTGATAATGACTGCAGGTCCTGGAATTAAAAATAATAAAAGAACTATTGCGATAAAAGATAACATGCTTACCATCCTATTCTAATAAACTAATCATTCTAGGGTGAATGCATGACATATTATATTCTAGCTACTATAGAGCTGTCGATAAAGAAATATTGAAAAAGGAATGAAAAAATATTCAGAAAATAATAAGCGGATAGTATATGCGACTTGAATGGATGATTCGCTTTATAGTTCAGGGTATTTTTTAGTACCAACTAATAGTATTTAATGATAGAATGAGATCATTAAAAAAATGGAGGTATCCGCATGTTAACTAGTCAACAAATACAAGAAATTTTACCACATCGTTATCCATTCCTTTTGGTGGATCGTATTGAAGAATTGGAGGAAGGAAAACGTGCAGTAGGTCTTAAAAATGTGACGATCAATGAGGAGTTTTTTAACGGTCATTTTCCCCAATATCCTGTGATGCCAGGTGTTCTGATAGTGGAAGCATTAGCGCAAGTTAGCGCGGTCATCATGCTAACGAAGGAAGGCAATGAGGGAAGACTGGGATTGCTAGCAGGCATAGATCAATGTCGTTTTAAAAAACAAGTGAAGCCTGGAGATCAATTACGTCTTGAAGTAGAAATTACACGTGTAAAAGGCTCAATCGGTAAAGGGAAGGGAATCGCGACGGTTGATGGAGAAATGGTTTGTGAAATGGAGCTTGTGTTCGCATTTGGCAATTAAGAAATTTGCTCAATAGATAAAGACTTGCTTCAAGGCGTACTACACCCCTAATTTTCTTTCATATAATAGTAATCATTATGACCGAATGAGGGGGATTGAGGGTCGCTATAGTAGAATGTAATGAAAAGCGGTTACGGCCAGAGGAAGCATTAGATAATGATTTTTGTGATCGATTTGTACAAAAAATGCATAAACAAATTCTCCATAAGAAGCTTCACCAAGATATTTATCAGTCCTATTTTGTTATTTTTCAGCAACAATATACAACACAGGAGCTATGCTTTATCATACGTATGTTAAGGCAGCAGGCGGAGGAAATTATGCGTTTAAAGCCCATTTTCATCACTTTAATTGGGGTCATTTTGTCCGTGTTTACGTTGATTGCTGCTGCCGTGAATAGCCAATTGATGATGGGACATTCGCTTGTCCAAATTGTGGCCTTGGCGATATTGAGTTTGAATGTCACGATTCTCTTTATTTCCTATAAAATTGAAAAAGAACATAAACGAGTGCAGGCTGTGATAGCGTTAGTAGATTATTACGTGACCATTTATCAAACAGGAGATGATCATTATGCAGAACATCATTGAATTATTACGTTATTGGTTGCTGAAAATCCCCGAAATGTTTCACATTATGACTGAAACAGAAATGACAGAACGCACTGCTCCGAATAGATGGTCTAAAAAAGAATACTTAGGTCATTTATGCGATTCTGCTCTCATCAACCTTGAACGATTTATAAAGATTCAATACGACGTTTCACCATATGTAGTGTCTACATACGACCAAGTTCAATGGGTCGAGCTACAGGGTTATCAAAAATTACCTATAGAAGAAATCTTATTATTATGGACGAGCTTAAATAAAAAAATATTGGTGGTATTGGAAAACCTCTCAGAACAGGCATTATCTCGACCTTGTGATATGGGTCAACAGCAAAAGGTGACACTCAAATGGCTCGTTCAGGATTATCTCGATCACCTAGAGCATCATGTGAAAAAGCATTTATAATATTTATCGAAATGTAAGCATTTTTTTGCGAAATCCTCAAATAATAAAGTATGAAAAAATTTTGGGGACGTGAAGATTTGAAAAAATTATTACTGTTTTTACTGCCACTTTGTCTGATTACGGTGTCATTTTTCTATGTCAAAGCAAGTTCTTATGACAATAAAGGCAGAAAGTATTATGAAGAAGCTGGACAAATACTTTGGGAAATCCAAACAGAGGAGAAAATCATCGCACTCACATTTGATGATGGCCCACATCGCACATACACAGCGGATGTTCTAGATGTTTTGGATAAATATCAAGCAAAAGCCACATTCTTCATTGTTGGACAAAATGCAGAAAAAAATCCTGAGCTTATTTCGAGAATGTACGATGAAGGGCATGAATTGGCCAACCATACGTATACCCATCCTTTAAAAACAAATGTAACGAATTTGATGAAGGAAATTGATCAAACGAATGAGACTCTTTATAGTATTACCGGTTTTAAACCCACATTATTCCGTCCGGTGGAAGGGCAGTTCTCAGATGCGATGATAGATGCAATCGCAAAAGAGGGCTATAAAGTGGTGATGTGGTCATGGCATTTGGATACACTTGACTGGAAGAGCCCAGGCGTTAATCGAATTGTGAATACCGTCATAAAAGGAGTAAAGGCAGGTAATATTGTGTTGTTTCACGATGGTGGAGGGAATCGGACACAGACAGTGAAAGCGCTAGAGCAAATTTTACCAGAGCTTGAAAAACAGGGCTATCGCTTTGTGACCGTTTCAGAATTGCTTGAAGTACAGATGGCTCACAAAAAAATGGAAAAAAAACAGTAGTGTTGAGAGCTTTCTTTCAACACTACTTTTTATTGCGATTTCTCTTTATGTAAAGGTTATTTCAGCATTTTTTTGATGTGCTTCAGCTCACCAATTAAATAATCAATTTGCTTCTGCATATTATCAATTTGAACGTTTGATTGGCTGTCACCATTATTATTTTGAGAAGAATCCTTATTCGCATTAACGAGTGCCTCTAGGGCAAGACCTGCTGCAATGGTCTGTAGGCCATCTCCTAGTGTTGAAATGGCTGTGCCAATATAAGATAACTTAGCTGCATATATTTCCAAGGAATCATTGTTTTGATCGGGCTTATTATTTCTCCCCATTATCCTTCCTCCTTATGTTTGTCATTACTTGCATCATATGCGTGAGGAAGATAAAAGGAGAACGATTTAAATGATTCACAAGAAATGGTAAAATTAGCTGAACGACTAAATATTGGAGGAGCGGCCATTGACACATATAGAGATAGTTGAAATGGATGGACAATTGTTGGAGGGGATAGGGAGTTATTGTTTAAGAAGCAAGAAAATAGGTGAAGGCTATAAAAGCAAAAATAAATGGCTAAATCAACAATTTGAAAAGGGCTTACGTTATATACAGTTATTAGAAGAACAAAAACAAGTGGGCTTTATAGAGTATACTGACGCAGAATATTCCTCTAGGGTTGTGCATGCGGAAGGCTATATAATGATTCATTGTTTATGGGTAAGCGCTGTTGGAAAGGGGTACGGTACACAATTATTGCAAAAGTGCATAGATGATGCTAAACAACGGGGTAAAAAAGGAGTAGCGGTTCTTACTAATGACCATACTTCGTGGACCCCAAGCAAGGCTTTATTTTTACAGCACCAATTCCAACTAGTCGCCACTGCACCTTTTGATTTCGAATTATTGGTTTACCCATTTAGTGGAGATGTAGAGTTACCGTATTTTCCTGAAAATTGGCATGAACGTTTAGCAGGCTATCACAACTTGACGATTCTTCGATCTTTTCAATGTCCATATGTAGAAGTCGCAACGGAGAACATTTTAGCCGCTGCCAGTAAGCTAGATATTTCAATAGACTTAGTCGAAATCCAAAGCCGTGAAGAGTTGATGGAAAAATCGCCGACACCCTATGGGATTTTCTCTGTCATCTATAAAGGACAGCTTATTTCCTTTCACCGATTAACGGTTCATTCTATTTATAAAAAGCTTCAAACCCTATTAGAAGAACCTGTGTAAAAAAAATTACCATGATTTGAAACTTTTTCAGTCACTGGCACGTTATATTTTTATAGTATTTCTATGATTCAATTGAATTTTTAGTTGACTGCTACTAGGAAATGAGTAAAATTAGAAGGCAGTACCATTATATACCTTAAGCTTCTATAGGGAATGATGGGTCCATAAGCATTTGGATGCGAGATGCTTGGAAGCAGGATCAGACAAGGTCTGTCATAAAATTTCGACAGTCTTTTTCTTTTCGTCTTCTGTATAACCTGTTAAGATGGTAGTAGTGTGACAACAAGTTAGTGTATATGAGAGTGGTGACAATCAAGATGGATGAACAGAAAAATGAAAGTACGGAACAGCAGCAAGAGTCAACACCTGCTGAAATTAAGCCAGCAGGACAATTTATACAATTAAAACCGTTTAAATTCATCATGCTAATGTTCTTTACAATTCTTATTACTGCCGGTTTAACGATTTTTGCGTTAACATTTGGTGATAAGAAAGTAGTAGAAGTGAAAGTTCCTGTAGAACGTGAGGAATTTACGAAATTATATGAAGCATTTGATTTACTGAAAAATAACTATTACAAAGATATTGAAGATGAAAAGGTTGTCGATGGTGCTATTAATGGCATGTTCGACGCATTAGGAGACCCGTACTCTGATTTTATGGTGAAGGAAGAAGCAGACCAATTTAACTCTGGTTTATCTTCAAGCTTCCAAGGAATTGGTGCAGAAATTCAAGAACGTAATGGTTATATTACAGTTGTGTCACCGATTAAAAATTCCCCTGCTGAGAAGGCAGGCTTATTACCAAAAGATATCATCTTAACAGTTGATGGGAAAAGCATTCAAGGTTTCAGTGCTACAGAAGCAGTAGCGTTAATTCGCGGCGAAAAGGGAACGCCTGTGAAATTATCAGTGAAACGTGGCGACAATACGGAGCCTATTCAAATGACAATTGTTCGTGATGAAATCCCAGTAGAAACTGTATATGGTGAAATGCTTGATGGCAATATTGCTCATATTCAAATTACATCGTTTAGTGAACAAACTGCCCAAGAGCTTGAAAAAATCCTCGTGGAGTACGAAGGCAAAGGCATGAAGGGGATTGTTTTAGATTTACGTCAAAATCCTGGTGGCTACTTAAAGGCTGCAGTCGATATTTCTAATCTGTTCGTTCCAGAAGGCAAGGCCATTGTACAGGTACAAGAAAAGGATACAGAACCAGAAGTCACAAATGCGATTGCTGGTAAAAAATATAACCTACCAATTACAGTTCTAGTTGATGGTGGTAGTGCTTCTGCCTCCGAGATTTTAGCTGGTGCTTTAAAAGAATCTGTTGGTGCAAAGGTTGTCGGTGAAACATCCTTCGGTAAAGGCACAGTTCAAAATGTGACTCCGTTAAAAGACGGCTCTAATCTGAAATTTACTACAGGTAAATGGTTAACGCCGAAAGGTAACTGGATTAATGAAAAAGGGATTACTCCTGATGTCAAGGTCGCTTACCCAACATATGCCTCATTACCATACTTGAATGCTTCTATAGAAATGAAGGCAGGTATGCAATCAGACTCTGTGAAGGCGGCAGAGGAGATGCTCCAAGTATTAGGGTACGAGCCTGGTGAAATAGATGGTCTTTTCGATGACAATACAGCGCATGCAGTAGAACAATTACAAGCTGCGAATAATCTTGAAGAGACAGGTGTTTTAACAGGAAACACAACGTATGCATTAATGGATGCTTTACGTGCAAAAATGAAAGCTGATGATCCTCAGTTGTTAAAAGCGAAAGAGCTTCTTTTAGGTACAGCTGATAAGACAGAGGAAACTACAAACTAACATTACAACTGTCGCAACAGTCGTCTTCACGGCATCTGCGACAGCTTTTTTTATAGGAGGAAGAAGAGAATGAAGGATGTATATCTATTTAGTGGCTTTTTAGGAAGTGGCAAAACATCGATGCTGACAGATGTGATTCGCCAACTAAAGGAGAAAAATTTAAAGCCCGCGGTTATTATGAATGAACTGGGCAAGCTACCATTTGACTCACAGGCCGTGGAAAAGGATATTCCGCTCAAAGAGATGCTAGAAGGCTGTATTTGCTGTTCTGGTGCTGAAAAAACAGAGGCACAAATTCAATCTCTTCTATTAGATAGTGATTTTGATGTATTAATTATTGAAACAACGGGTGCTGCCCATCCGGTCGAGGCTTTAGATGCGGTATATTCACCATTGTTTGCTGATAAGCTTAATGTCAAAGGCATTGTAACAGTGGCTGATTCAAAGCTATGGCTTCACCGTGATACGCTGACACCACAAGTACGTTCTCTATTTATGGAACAAATTCGCCATGCTCACTTATTATTAGCAAATAAAACGGATCTTTTAACAGAGGCAGAGCAAGCGCAAGTAGTCTATGAGCTACAAAGCTTAAATCCCCATGCCTTTATTTTGCAAACGACGAATGGACGAGTACCACTGTCATTATTAGAGAATTTAAAGGCAACGACACAAATGGATAAAGCTGATATTGTGAAAGCGCCGATAGCCTCTATGCAACTTGGCTCGCGCTTAGTAGAATTTACGGATATGGAGTTTACCCAGGAGCAATTTGAAGAATGGGTACGTGCATTACCTGAAACAATTTATCGAATGAAAGGGTATGTGCCGATAGAAGGCATTAAAAATCCAATGCTGTTCCAATATGCATATGGCATGGTTCAATGGCTACCGGAATATATAAAAATGCCAGCGAAACTAGTTATTATTGGTGAAAACGTAGGGGCCATTCCTGTTATTGGAATTCAATAAAGAAAATGTAAACCTGTGGATTATTGCACAATTTAGACAATGTGTGGATTACGCAGGTTTTTTTATTTTTATGTAAAGAGAATGTAACACTTCTGTAATATATTTGTAATATAAATAGTGAGAAGAGCCACTAGAACTAGTGATATCACAATTCTGGCGGCTTTCAATCAGAATCATTAGAGTAACTGAATCATTGAATAACGCATACATTTTGGATTCACTTTTATGGTGAATTTACGATAATATTTGCTAGATTTATAGGGGTGTCAACCCACTTTCAAACGTAAGTATTTCATAGATTGGTTAATCCTACTAAGAAATATAGCAAAAAAACCCCGATTTTTCGCGTATTTATTTCCGTATTGGCGTAGTTAGCAGATGCTGGTAAGAATTTAATGAAAATTATCCTTTACGATTAATGGCATAGAAGGAGGAATTGCAAACATGAAAAAAACACTAACTGCAATTTGTGCAACATTTCTTTTAGCAGCTCCAATTCAAATAGCTTCTGCTGCTACAAATACAACAGAGGGGAATTCAGTAAAGCAAACAACAAACTGTAAAGTTTATTATAAATGGTCTAACAATCATAAATGGAATATTCAATTCCCGCAGGCATCTACACCATCTAAAGAGACGCCTACAACAAATAATAACAATACGGCAACTACGCCAAACAATAATCAATCATCACAAAACGAAAAGCCAGCAACACCACCAACTAGCTCTACACCTTCAACAACAACTTCAGATGTGAATGCATTTGAACAAGAGGTAGTAAAATTAACAAACGCTGAACGTACAAAAGCTGGTTTATCTCCATTACAAACAGATGATAAATTAATGGCGGCAGCTCGTGAAAAATCACAAGATATGCAAAGTAATAACTATTTCTCACATACAAGTCCAACATTCGGTTCACCATTTGATCGTATGAAAGCTTTAGGAATCGCCTATAAAAGTGCAGGAGAAAACATTGCACAAGGTCAACGTTCTCCACAAGAAGTAGTACAAGCGTGGATGGACTCACCTGGTCACCGTGCTAACATTTTAAATGGTAAATTTACACATATTGGTGTAGGTTACGTGAAATCAGGTAATTACTGGACACAACAATTTATTACAAAATAAAATTCTTGTTTACGAAAATGTCTTATAAGTCTACTAGGCTTATAGGGCATTTTTTTATTGAATGAATGTAGAAGTGGGAAGTACAGGTAGAGCCAAAAATAAATATTAAAAAGATGCCTAGTTAAAATCCGTCTGGGCATCTTTTTATGGAGATGAATCCGTTATAAATTTGTTTGAAATAAGAGAAAAATGCTTATACTCTCCAGTAGAGGAGGCGTTTTATGGATAGAGTGGAATATATGATGAAAAGCCTGCAAAAAGCATTCTACCATTCCTCTGATTTGACAGTCAGACAGGTAGATTGGCATGAAGGCAATACAGCTATTTTATGCTTTTACGCTTCTCTTGTAGATGCTAAGGAAGTTCAAAAAGTTTTAGATACAATTTATGCACGTTTAGATACAGCAAAGCCTTTTTGGAGTGAAACATTAATTACGACATTAGAAAATTTTTCATTACCCCTTGCGATAGAGCGAGTTTGTCAGGGAGAAACCATCGTTATATTGCCTGATACAGGAAAAATGCTGGCGCTTACTATAGTGAATGAAGTTCGACGTAACCTCGAAGAACCGAGTAGCGAAAGTATTTTACGTGGCTCTCATGAAGGTCTAATTGAGCGTGTGGATACCAATTTAGCGTTAATACGTAGACGTATTAATAATCCTGCATTGGTCGTGAAATCATTTTCGATTGGCCAACAAACGAAATCAAAGGCGTATTATCTTTATATGGATGGGGTTATAAAGCCAGAGACATTACAAGAGATAGAGAAGCGGATTGCTGCTCTTCAAATTGATTATTTTTATAGCTCTGGTCAATTAAGTGATGCGCTAGAGGATTCTGTGTTATCTCCATTTCCGCAATTGTTAAATACCGAGCATCCAGATCGTGTAGTAGCCAATTTAGTGGAGGGTAAGGTTGTGGTCATGACGGATATTTCACCGACCGCATTTATTGCTCCTGTCACTTTTTTTTCATTCTATCAGACGCCAGATGATTATAATGGTCGAGTTGTAGTCGGTTCTTTTTATAAAATTGTTCGACTTCTGTCGTTTTTAACTGCCGTTTTTTTACCAGCCTTTTATATTGCCATTATAAGCTTTCATTTTGAAGTGCTACCATTGGAATTAAGTAATCAAGTGAAAAATGACGTAAATGATATTCCTTATCGACCGCTAATTGAAGCATTGATTCTAGAGATTATTATGGAATTGATTCGAGAGTCTAGCATTCGATTACCACAATCTGTAGGGCAGACAATTGGAATCGTAGGGGGATTAGTCATAGGGGATGCCATCGTCAGTGCGGGATTAGTTTCTAATTTAATGGTCATTGTTGTTGCATTAACGGCTATTTCCAGCTATGTTGTCCCGTCAGTCGAGATAAATAGTACTATTCGCATGATCCGTTTTCCGTTTATGGTACTAGCCTCTTTGTTTGGTTTTTTAGGGATTGTCGTAGGAGTTGTCATTTTACTCATTCATTTAATTAATTTAACGTCTTTAAAACAGCCTTATTTTTCACCTATCATTCCTTTTCAACCGAAGGCAGTGCTTAAAATTTTTCTACGCTGGCCGTTTATTAAACCGACCGTGCAAGTTACATCGTTTCAACCACCAAAAGATGAGCAAACGAAAAACGAGGATACACCATGAATGTTTCCCTGACAAAGGCGCAGTTCTTTTTACTATTATTTATTTTTCAAACGGGTGTTGTCTACATCGCCTTTCAAACTCCTTTAATTATTTCCAGTAGAAATAGCTCATGGTTCATTTTTATTATAGCAAGTGTCATACATTATGGCCTACTCCTATTTTTTGAACGGTATTACTCGTATTTCTATTTAAATGGTTTCTTTCGTTGGGTGTATCAAATCTATTGGCTACTAGTGACCGTTGTCTTTATTGCCTATATGAGCTATGTTTTGGCATCGTGGGTGCTACCACAAACGCCCGAGTGGATTGTTGTTGTCATTATAGTAGCCCTTTCGTTATATGCCAACCTAAGTAGACCAGAAACGGTCATCAATATTGGTGTATTACTCATTCCCCTTATTTTTCTATTTGTGATTTTTCTCATGCTAACCATACCCGATTTAACGTGGAGTAATCTTTTTCCGATTGAATGGAATCATACAAAACAAATAGTAGCTGGCCTGATTCATAGTATCTATGCTTATTTTGGTATTGAAATGTACCTTATTTATCGCCCATTTTTACAAAAAGATTTACAAGTAAAGGGAAGACCCTTATTGACCTATCAACTAGTCATATTCGTCTTTTACTTTATCTCGGTACTTTTTACGCAAATGTTTTTCTCTTTGGATGAAATTAATCTCATACCAGAACCCATTATGTATATTTTAAAATCACAGGAAGTCACATTTGTGAAGCGACTTGATATTTTTTTCGTCTATATTTGGCTTTCCTGGTCGATTGTTACTATTATGATTTATGGGCTATCTTTCAGAGTGCTTCATTTTATGAAACAAAAGAAGCATCCGAGAAGAAGTATTATTGTGTATCATCTTTTCCTAGCCATTCTACCGCTTTTTGTCTTACATTTTCGAAGCATTGAGTTTATCAAAAATTCTTTACACTACGTATTCATCTTCTTTACTATTTTATTGCCTATAGTCATAATTGGTTGGAATAAATGGAGGGGAAAAAGTGTTTCGTAAAGGAATTGTAATGGTCCTGTCGATGTTACTGCTAGCTGGCTGCTGGGATGAAAGACTTTATAAAAACTCTTCCGTTGTGACGCTTGTTGGGATAGAAGGTTATGTTGGAACGTATAAAGGGTATTATGCCTATCCAACTTCAATGACTCAAGTAACGGAAATTATCGAGGCTGAAGGGTTATCACCTCGTGAAGTGCGGACAAATGCCAATTTAAAAGTGGAGCAAACACTTGATTTATCGGAGCTATCAACAATTCTGATTTCCGATCGTACGGCGAGGGAGTCCATCTTTGAACTATTGGATATATATTTTCGGGACCCTCAAAATCCTATATCTATCAAAATCGCGCTTACTGATGGTGATGTTAAACCGTTTGTAGATTTGACAAAAGATCTTGCCGGTAGCGCGGGGAGCTATTATCAGCGATTTATCGAAAGTTCAGAGGATAATACCTATTTTCCAAAGATCGATTTGCAAGTAGTGGGTTCTATGCTTTTGGATCAGACCATTGATATTGCTCTGCCTTATTTTCAACTTAGTGAAGATAAAAAGCATGCGGTGGCAGGGGGCTTAGCTATATTTTCGGGACGAAGCTTTACCGGCACTGTCTTAACACCATCCCAATCCTTAACGATGCTGCTATTAATGAATAAAAAAAGTAAAGCAGCACGAATGAGCTATCTGTGGCAAAATGATGGGAAGGTCAATCCAATTACAGTTGATGTGTTAAAGGTGAAGCGTAAATGGACTGTCAATGAGGAATTACGAACAATAGATATGAGTTATACCATTGATGTGGAGGTTGAAGAATTTCCGCACGATCATTTATATAAGGATGAAATTTTTCAAGACGTACAACAAATGATAGAGGAAAACATGCAAGCTGAGTTTGAGGAAGTCTTGCGGATTCTTCAAAATCAAAAGTCTGATACATTAGGGATTGGTCGTCATATTCGGGCGTATCATCCAAACATGTTTAAGGAAGATTGGCATACCGAATTCTCCTCTTTATTACTCAAACCGAAAGTGGAAGTAAAAATCATTCGAACAGGAGTTTTACGTTAAAAAAATCGCCTTTCCTAGAACAATGGAAAAGGCGATTTTTATTATGCAACAGTCATTCTTTTTTGAACAAGTAGCAAGCGAATCAATAGCGTAGCAGCGCCAGTAGTCAATCCTGCGACGAGTCCGATCCAATAGCCAAAAGGCCCTAAATCTGTATGGGTCGCAAGCAAATAACCAACTGGTAAACCAATTACCCAGTAAGAAATAATAGCCATAATAAATGTTATCATCACATCTTTATAGCCTCTTAAAGCTCCTTGCACAGGGGCTTGGATAGAATCAGATAGCTGAAAAATAGCGGCAAATACTAAAAATTGCACAGCATATTCAATTACGTTGCTATCTGTCGTATACATATGCGCAACAGGTTCACGCAAAATAAAGAGTATACAAGCAGAAATAAAGCTAAAGACAATGGCAGTACCAACACAAAGATAACTATACGTACGTGCATCCCTCATGCGACCGGCACCAATCTCAAAGCCTACTAATATCGTGACACCCATTGAAATACTTAGAGGTACCATATAAAGGAGGGAAGTGAAATTAATCGCAATCTGATGGGCTGCGATGATGGTTGTGCTAAAATTACTCATCATCATGGTGACGGCCGAAAAGATACTTGTTTCTGCGAAGAGTGAAATGCCTATCGGTACACCAATTAGCAAAATTTCCTTCCATTGTAGCCATGAAGGCTTGCGCCAATTGTGAAACATCCGGAAGCGTTCGAAAGGCACTCGTTTTGCGATAATCCAAGCTGTAATGAAGAAAATCAGCCAGTAAGTAATGGCTGTGGCTACGCCTGCTCCGATCCCACCAAGCTCAGGTGATCCGAATTTTCCGAAAATAAAGATGTAATTTAATACGATATTTATCGGTGTTGTCATTAAGGTAATGATCATTGTGACACGTGTTTGTCCTAGTGCATCAATGAAACAACGCATAACAAAAAATAAAAATAGTGGCAAAAGACCAGCGCACATCGCATAGATGTAGCCCTTTGCTATATTATGTACAGATGTTTCTAAGCTCATCTTGCTAAGTATCCAATCGATGCCAAAGAAAAGTCCAATGAAAATAATGACGGACAGTGTAATGGCTACATAAATGCCTTGCTGAACAGCCTTTTTAGCATCCATTTCCTTTTTTGCCCCTACAAGCTGGGAGACAATCGGTGTAATGGCTAGGAGAATGCCCGATAGTCCAGTATAAATAGGCATCCAGATGGAGGAACCAATCGATACGCCTGCTAAATCCGCCGTCCCATAGCGACTTGACATTAACACATCAAAAAAAGAAACGAGGTAGATAGCTACTTGGGTTACTAAAATAGGGATGATCATTTTTAAAAGTAGTGCGTATTTTTCTTTCAAAGTGGATGTTTGATACATGTATGATACTTCCTTCATTAACATAATGAACAAGTATAGCATATGTAAAGAGAGAAAAGCTGAAAATTTATTGCTTCATCTATATCTTTTCGTCGGCATATAGTAAAATAGAACACTGTACACAAAAAGTAGTCTACCTACAATGTTTTTTAAGGAATAGGAGAATTCATGTGAAACAACAAACAATCATTTTAACCGGTGGTGGGACAGCTGGCCATGTATCGTTAAACCAAGCGATACTCCCGTCTTTACTTGAACTAGGTTATGATGTCCACTATATTGGCTCAGAACAAGGTATTGAAAAAGAATTAATTGGTGAGACGTTCCCTAATGTGCCGTTTTATGGCATTGCAAGTGGTAAATTGCGTCGTTACTTTTCGATGAAAAATTTTACAGATCCATTTAAGGTGCTTGCTGGAATGATGCAGGCTTTTCGTATTATCAAAAAAGTAAAGCCGCAAGTCGTATTTTCAAAAGGGGGCTTTGTTTCTGTCCCTGTTGTCATGGCAGCCAAGCTGGCGGGTGTTCCAGTCGTAATCCATGAATCAGATGTGACACCTGGGCTTGCCAATAAAATAGCTTTACCTTTTGCCTCTCATGTGTTTACCATTTTTGAAGAAACACTGAAGCATTTACCAAGTGACAAAGCAACTTGTACAGGTTCCATCATTCGTCCTGAGTTGTTGAAAGGGGAAAGAGCAAAAGGATTAGCATACTGTGGCTTTACAACATTAAAGCCTGTTTTACTTGTCATGGGTGGTAGCTTAGGCTCAGTTGTTCTGAATGATGCCCTTCGAAAAAATTTACCAGAGCTGTTAAAACAGTTTTACGTGATTCATTTATGTGGAAAAGGAAACTATGATGAGTCGTTAGAATCATTGTCCGGCTACAAACAATTTGAATATGTGACGACGGAGCTGCCTGATTTAATGCATGCAGCAGACTTCATTGTGTCTCGAGCGGGATCAAACTCTATTTTTGAGTTTTTAGCACTTCATAAACCAATGCTTTTGGTGCCTTTATCTGCCCAAAAAAGCCGTGGTGATCAAATATTAAATGCCAATTTATTTAAAAAGCAGGGCTATGCAGAAGTGTTACAGGAAGAAGCTTTAACAAAGGAATCCTTTATGAAGTCTGTTTATACACTAACAGGGCGTAAAGAGGAAATGGTTGAAACGATGTCCAAAACTCAAAAACCAAAAACGCCTGACGAGATGGCGTCATTAATTTTGAACTATCAAAAATAAAAGTCATTAAAAAAGCTATGAGGGATGTCGATGATGACAACACCTCATAGCTTCTCTTATTTTAATAGGCTTACATTGCTTGTTCTTCGCCTTCTTGCATTTCATAAGCAGTTGTTAAGTAGAATAAATCTTTTGGAATTTTAAATAGATCAAATTGTGCCATACCACTATTTACTTGAGCTAACAAAGTTGGATGACTTTCATTAGCGCTCACTATATAGGGTAATTTTAACGCAGCACGCTGTGATTTTATATTTTCAACACGAATACGGAGGAATACCGTATGGAAATTATAATCAAAAAATAACTCATTCAAAAAAAGCATTTTTGCCTTTTGATTGTAGCCTTTTCCTTGGTAAGGGAGTCCAATCCACGTTCCTAAAAAACCTGCACCGTCCTCAACATCGTGTATACTAATGGTGCCGATTGGTTGACCCCAGTCATCAGTGATGGTCCTCGAGATAGCGAGTCCTCTCGCTTCCTCTTCGATCAGTTGCTTTGTCATAAACCAGTATTCATCAGCGGATGTGGCTTTCTGACGGACAAAAGGGAATACAGAAGGGTGTGATAATAGTTCATAAAGCTCTGTACATTCATGCAGGTCTCGATGTTTAAGCATACGAAACGCCTCCTTTACTAGGGTAGTTAAAACAATTCCGTTGAAGCATAAAGAAGAAAACTAAAATTCGTACTGGAATTAAAACCCAAAGAACTAGACGTTATAACTATGATATTCCATAATCTCCCGCTGTCTTACTGATTTCGACCATACCGAAAAAAGACTAGTTTTTTAAATATAATATAACATGCTAGCTGTTTCATGCAATCATTTTGCTCGTGAAAAACAAAATTTTTAGTTTAATAGTCAGTAAATTCTGATAAATGAATAGAAATATTCAATTTATTTTACATATTTAAAATTAAGTAAATCATATCACTTTTATCTATTATTAATCAATTGTATGAAACTTTAGTAGTATATTTTTATGTTTAAATAGCTAAATTATCAAAAATATCCTTAAAAGGATATAATTTATCTAATTCTAGAAAGGAAATTTTTTATTTTTATGTTATAATAATAGAATTAGTTTTTACGTATAATTAAGCATATACATAGTTTTTTATTATGATGGCAATGGCCTTTTCTGGAGGTGACAGTATGGAGTATCTTTTAAGCGAAGATTTTTTTAATGAATTATTTATTGGCAATGATTTTGTTTTTCTTATGAAAAAAGTAGAGGAAGATTTTCAATATATTCGCTTAAACTATGCAGCTCGAGAACTGTTATCGATCGATGTAATTGGAAAAATGCTTTCCGCAGTTACCTCAAATCGAAATTTTTCGATCATTCAGAAAAACTATCATCATGCAATTGCAGAACATATACAGGTTGACTATGTAGATTATGCATATGTGCAGTCGGAGGTTCGTAAATATGAAACAACTGTACGCCCATTGCACTATAACCAAGAAGACTATGTTTTAGCAATTACCAAGGAAATTCACTATGATCGTAGTATTGAAGATAAATTTTTGTTTATGCGGTCCATGTTCGACCATGCCTTTTTTTCGACCGTTGTATTATCAGCTGAAGGTATGATTTATGAAGTGAATTCAAGCTTTATGAAAGATTTTCAATTAGATAATGAAGCCGTCAAACAAAAAATGTTTATTGATTTACCGATTGTTCCAAAAGAAGAAGTGCAGCAAATTAAATTGTATTTACAACAAGCGGCTAGTGGAGAAAACGTGAATGAAAAGTTTGTGAAATTGCTTACGTTGGACCAGCAAGAACGCATGTATTTACTGTCACTATCGCCTGTCATGCAGGAGGACAATTCCTTTGCAATCTTTCTTATTATGCAGGATTTCACACAGTTCACCTTGCAAAAGGCCGAACTACGGTCGAAATCTCATGGCTTTGAAGTGTTTAAATCGGCATTAAATTCAGCTACGGCCATAGCTATTTTAGATAGTGCAGGCCATATTTCAGAAGTGAGTGAGATGTTTTTACAAGCTTCAGGTTACACGGAAGAGGAATTAATTGGGCAGTCTTATGCACTACTTAAGCCTCGGTACCAAACACAAAATTTTTTACAATTAATCAATGACAAACTTGCTAGTGGAGAGATCTGGCGGGGAGAGCTGTGCTATCGCACAAAATATCATGCTGATTATTGGGTGGAGGCAACCATTGTTCCATTAAAAAATGAATTTGGTCAGATTGAACAAATTTTAACCATTAACTATGATATTACAGACAAGAAAAGAATGTTCACAGAATTAAAAAATATTGAACGTACTTTCCGTCTCATTACGGAAAATACGAATGATTTAATTGTTATTACGAATGAGGATGGAATCATTATTTATACGTCACCATCCTATGAAATATATTTAGGCTATGAAAATGGGGAGCTACAAGGTCAGTTTTACAGTGCCATTATTGATACAGAAAGCCAGCATGAATGGCAAACATTTTTAAATAACTTTACTGGTCAAACAGATACTCAGTTCGAACTTTTGCTGAAGGCAAAGGACGGCACACCTATTTGGACAGAAGGGAATGTCACGGTGGTCCATGATCCTGATCGAGAAAAAGTTTCTCAAATTATGATGGTGTCCCGTGAAATTACCCATCGTAAAGAAAGGGAAAATGATTTGCTTTATCTTGCCTATCATGATTCTTTAACACAACTGCCCAATCGCCGTTATTTACAAAATGAGTTTCCGACAATATTGGCAGAGGCCGACGAAAACAATGCAAGTGTAGCGATGCTTTATTTGGATGGTGATGATTTTAAAGCTGTCAATGATCGCTTTGGCCATGATACAGGAGATGCGTTTATTCAGAGCTTTGGTCACGCTTTGAGCAAAACCGTTCGAAGTCATGATATCGTTATTCGAATAGGAGGCGACGAGTTTCTCGTCATCCTAACAGGTTTAACAAGGGAAATTGATAAAAGGCATAGTCAAATTATGCATATTATTCGTCGCATTCGTGATGAATTAGCAGCGGGCTGGATGATTGAGGATCATCAGTTCACACCAACTGCTTCAATAGGAATTTCCTACTATCCAGATCATGCCCAAACATTGGATGAATTAATGGATTTGGCTGATCAAGCTTTATATAAATCAAAAGAAGCTGGGAAAAATAATCTCTTTATTTCGGAAGCTCATTAAAAAAGTCTGTCCACAAGTTATTCCTTGTGAGACAGACTTTTTATTTGATGTTATGCTATAACAGTATAGGGATAAAAATCCTGCATCGTTATTTCGGAATAGAGGGTGATTATGTGCCTAAGAAAATATTAGTAGTGGAAGATGAAAAGCATATTGCACGTTTTGTTGAGCTAGAGCTACAGCATGAAGGCTATGACGTGACGGTTGCCTTTGAAGGGCGTGAGGGGCTATCTTTAGCAACAATTGAAGCATTTGATGTGCTATTACTTGACGTGATGCTACCGGGCATCAATGGTATTGAAATTTGTCGGCGAGTTAGGACACAATCTCAAGTACCTATTATTTTAATAACGGCAAGAGACGCTGTTATGGATCGTGTAGCTGGCCTTGATGCTGGAGCAGATGACTACATCGTCAAGCCATTTGCGATCGAAGAACTATTAGCAAGAATTCGAACGATTTTACGTCGTGCAACAACACAAGAGCCAGCAAATAGTGAATTTTTGAGTTTACGTGATATTGAGATAGATATCGCAGCCTATGAAGTTTTCGTGCAAGGGAATAAACTTGACCTTACAAAGACAGAATATGATTTACTGAAACTATTAATCGAACACAAAAATAGAGTTTGTACACGCGAGCATATTCTAACATCTGTATGGGGCTACGATACAGATATAGAGACCAATGTGGTAGATGTGTATATACGTCATTTACGGACGAAGCTCCCAGGTGATACGAATGCCTATATTGAAACGGTTCGAGGTGTTGGGTATGTGATGCGGGAATGAACAAGTTACTGATGTATCTCCGTCGTCAATCTTTACAGAAAAAATGGATGCTCACATCGAGTAGTGTGATTTTTTTAAGCTATACGATTATTTGCGTGGTTGTTTATATTTCTCTCCATACATGGCTTTTAAATGATGAGGAAAGCAAGGTTGAACGGACTAGCAGAGATATTATTTCATTTTTACAATCACAGGGACCGGATATTACGATTCAACAAATTCAACAAAATACTGGTTTGCTCAAATCGATTGTCGATCGAGATGAAACTGTTAGAATGTTTAATGCGGACGGCGTGGATATTTTGCGTATCAATAATACTTCAGCTGCTGCACCTCTTAACTCCATGCAGGAGATTTTTGAGACGACCATTGATAAGCAGGATGTACTGGTCATGAATGAACCAATACGACTAGGCTTTTTTCAAGGGTATGTCCAAGTTGTCCATCCGCTCAACGGTTTTCAATCGCTTATGCATTATTTATTAACAGCTATGCTCATCGCAGGTCTTGGGGCATTGGTGTTATCAGGCTCTATTGGGTATTATCTAGCCAATTATTTAATGAAGCCATTGCGTGAATTACGTGCTTCCATGAAAATGGTGATGGATCAAGGCTTTAATGAGCCTATACAGCTAACCTACACATCACACGATGAGATTGGTGATTTGTTGAAAATGTACAATGCCATGATGAATGAGCTGCAAATTTCTTTTACACAGCAGCAACAATTTGTCGCTGATGCTTCTCATGAGCTTCGTACGCCAATCCAAGCTATCGAAGGTCATCTTTCTCTGCTAAAAAGATGGGGCAAAAATGATCCAGCTATTTTAGAGGAGTCAATCGATACTTCCTTAACAGAAATCGCTCGCATGCGTAAAATGATTGAGGAGTTATTAGAGCTTGCAAGACGTGAGGAAAAAGATGAGATGAGTGAGGCAAATGCACAATCTGTGATTGAGGCTGTTATCGATGAAATGAGGCTTGTACACCCAAAAGCGCGAATTTTGCTGTCGAAAAATGATGAAATGGGTCCTTTATTTATAACTGAAAATGCACTAAGTCAAATCATTCGTAATATAATAGAAAATGCAATTCGTTATTGTGAAAAAATTCCTAAGATACAAATTTCTATTTCAGTTGCTGGAAATTATGCATGTTTAGAAATTGCTGATAATGGTATAGGAATAGCAAAAGACAATATTCCTTTTATCTTTGATCGTTTTTATCGAGTGGATGAGGCAAGAAACCGTCAAATTGGTGGAACTGGCTTAGGATTAAGTATTTCGAAGATGTTGCTTGAAAAATATAATGCGACGGTAGAAGTCAAGAGTGAGGTTAATATTGGAACCGTTTTCTCATTAAAGATCCCGCTAAAATATTAAGAAAAATGCACGCTTTATTTCATTATTCTATCCTTTGCGAAAAAAATTGCTTAATTTGCTAAAAAGAGTTGTATTTTTTGTGAAGAGTAGTAAGATTGAGATGGAAAAAACGTTCTTTAAAATATGGAAAAGTAGTGTAAAACATTCTTTTAAAGAACGGCTAAATATTATATAATTAATTGCAATTTAATTAATGGAACTGCCGAAAGGCAAAATTTGGAGGTCATTTTTCATGTCGAACAACGTTACAACTGTAAGTTCTCCATGGTCAGCTTTCTCTGGTCCTAACTTAGGATATGTGATGGAGCAATACGACTTATTCTTACAGTCTCCTGAAGAAGTAGAACCGGAGTTAGTTTCTTTATTCCAACAATTTGGTGCACCAGTAGTAGTAGAAGGTGAAGTAGCTGTAGCTAGTCATACAGCAGCGGCTCCTGCTGGCGATTACAAAAAAGTGTTAGCCGCTGTGAAATTAGCCGATGCAATCCGTTCACGCGGTCATTTAGCAGCAGATATTTATCCTCTGAAAAACCGTGAACTACAAACAGCTCAAATTGAAGAAAGCGCGTTCAACTTAAGCGCTGCAGATTTAGCTGAAATTCCTGCAGCAATCTTCTTCAAAGATGTGCCAGCAAACGTGAAAAATGGTAAGGATGCAATTGACTATTTAAAAGCTATTTATACAAATAAAGTAGCGTTTGAATATGAACATGTAGTAGCTACAGAAGAACGTAATTGGATTCAAGCACAAATTGAATCTGGCTCTTTCCAACAAGCACTTTCTTCTGATGAAAAGAAAGCCTTATTAGATCGTTTAACGCGTGTTGAAAATTTCGAGAAATTTATCCATAAAACATTTGTAGGACAAAAGCGTTTCTCTGGTGAGGGCTTAGATACGCAAATTGTACTATTTGATGAAATCATTAAAACTGCAGAAGCGCTAAGTGTTGAAAAAGTACGTATTGGTATGGCACACCGTGGTCGCTTAAATGTTTTAACACATATTTTAAATAAACCTTATGACATGATGTTCTCTGACTTTGCACATGTATCAAATGATTTATTTATGCCAGAAAATGGTCGCCTTGAAATTACAAAAGGGTGGACAGGTGATGTGAAATACCATATGGGTGCTTCTTACAACCGTGATTCAGGTATGAATGTAAAGCTTGCATACAACCCATCACACTTAGAAGTAGGCAATCCAGTAGTTCTAGGTGCTACACGTGCAACGCAAGATGACACTTCAAAACCAGGTCAAGCGATTCATGATCGCACAAAAGGCTTAGGAATTCTTGTGCATGGTGATGCAGCATTCCCAGGTCAAGGTATCGTAACTGAAGTATTAAACTTCGCTAAAACTGAAGGATTTACAACAGGTGGTACTATTCACATTATCGCGAACAATATGATCGGTTTCACGACTGAACAATATGATTCTCGTTCTTCTGTTTACTCTTCTGACCCAGCAAAAGGGTATGAAGTACCAGTAGTACATGTGAATGCAGATAGCCCAGAAGCAGTGGCACAAGTTGGTCGCTTTGCAGCTAACTACCGCCAAAAATTCGGTAAAGATATTGTCGTTGATTTAGTTGGTTACCGCCGTCATGGTCATAACGAAACTGATGATCCAACGGTTACAAACCCAGAAACTTATAAATTAGTATCTAAACACGAAACTGTACGTTCATTATATGGTGCAGCACTTGTAACAGAAGGTCTTGTATCAACTGAAGATGTAGCTGCATTAGATACAGCTATTTATGCAGAAATGCAAGCGGCTTATGATCATGTAAAAGAAATGGCTTCAAAAGATGAGCATCATCAATTAGAAATGCCAGAAGAATTAAAAATTGAATTCCCACAAATTGATACAGCAGTTGGAGCAGAACGTTTAGGTAAAATTAACGAAGAGCTTCTAGTGTTTGAAGAAAACTTCGAGCCACAGAAAAAGCTTGGCAAAATTTTAGAAAAACGTCGTGATGCATTTGCATCTGCGAAAATCGACTGGGGTCATGCGGAAACTTTAGCTTATGCAACTATTATCCAAGATGGCACACCAGTACGTTTCACAGGTCAAGACGCACAACGTGGTACTTTCTCACAACGTCACTTAGTGCTTCACGATAAAAACAATGGTAATGTCTTTACACCACTTCATCATATTTCTGGTGCAAGTGCATCCTTTTCAGTGCACAACTCACCACTGACTGAAGCAGGGGTAGTTGGCTTTGAATATGGTTATAACTTAGAAAACGGCCATGTATTAACAGTTTGGGAAGCACAATTTGGTGACTTCGCGAATATGGCACAGGTAATGTTTGATAACTTCATTTCAGGGGCACGCTCTAAATGGGGTCAAAAATCTGGCATGGTGATTCTATTACCACATGGTTATGAAGGCCAAGGTCCAGAGCACTCTTCAAGCCGTATGGAACGTTATTTACAAATGTCAGCAGAAAATAACTGGTTTGTAGCAAACTGTTCAAATGCAGGTAACTACTACCACTTATTGCGCCGTCAAGCAGCGTTATTAGGTACTGAAGGTGTACGTCCACTTGTGGTTGTATCACCAAAATCATTATTGCGTCACCCATTAGCAGCAGCTAATGCTGAGCAATTAGCAGATGGTTCATTCCAAGAAGTGATTGAACAACCTGGCTTAGGTACAAAAACAGAAGCTGTAGAGCGTATCGTATTAGGTACTGGTAAAGTGATGATCGATTTAGCAGATCGCGTGAAAGATGGAGAAGGTTTCGATCACGTACACATTGTTCGTGTAGAACAACTTTACCCATTCCCAAAAGAGCAAGTTGCTGGTATTATTGCTAAGTATCCTAATGCAAAAGAAATCGTATGGGTACAAGAAGAACCTAAAAACCAAGGCTCATGGAATTATGCACTAGAAACATTATATGAACTTGCAGAAGGTAAAAAGCTTCGCTATGTAGGTCGTCCTGCAATGAGCTCAACTTCTGAAGGGGATGCAGATTCTCATAAAGCAGCTCAATCATCACTTATTGAAGAAGCAGTTGCTGAGCCAGTAAAGGTTAAATAATAACATATAAATATTGATAGCTGGGCTACTTGCCCATAAGCAGTAGCCCTTTTATGTGCGTCATGCACGTTAATCAAAGGAGGAAATGAAAGTGGCTGAAATTAAAGTCCCTGAATTAGCAGAATCGATTACAGAAGGTAGTATCGCACAGTGGGTAAAAAAAGTGGGCGATCGCGTTGAAAAAGGTGAATTCATCGTTGAACTTGAAACAGATAAAGTAAACGCTGAAATCATTTCTGAAGAAGCAGGTGTATTAACACAAATTTTAGCTGAAGAAGGCGATACTGTACTAGTTGGTCAAGTTATTGCTATCGTAGAAGCAGGCGAAGGCGCAGCAGCTGCACCAGCAACGGCGGCACCAGCTGAAGCAGCTCCAGCTCCAGCAGCGCCACAAGCGGCTCCTACAGCACCAGTTGCAGCAGCTCCTGTAGTAGAAGAAACTTCTGGTGAGCGTGTTATCGCATCTCCAGCGGCACGTCGACTTGCACGTGAAAAAGGCATCGACCTTGCAGCGGTATCTCCAGTAGATCCACAAGGCCGTGTTCGTGTACAAGATGTGTCAGCACATGGTACAGCACCAGCAGTACCAGCACCAGCACCAGTAGCAACTACAGGTGGCCCAGTTGTATTCACACCAGCTGCTAATTCTGACCGTGTAACAATTGAAAAAATGAGCCGTCGTCGTCAAACAATTGCAAAACGTTTATTAGAAGTTAAACAATCAACAGCAATGTTAACAACATTCAACGAAATTGACATGACAAACATCATGGCACTTCGTAAACGTAAACAAGAAGAGTTTGTTAAAGCAAACGACATCAAACTTGGTTTCATGTCATTCTTCACAAAAGCTGTTGTTGCAGCACTGAAAAAATACCCATACGTAAACGCTCAAATCGTTGGCGATGAATTACATTTAAATAACTTCTTTGATATCGGTATTGCAGTATCAACTGAAGAAGGTTTAGTAGTACCAGTTGTACGCGATGCAAACAGCAAAAACTTCGCAGAAATCGAAAAAGATATCGCTAGCTTAGCGACTAAAGCTCGTGAGAAAAAACTAGGCTTAAATGACATGGCTGGTGGATCATTCACAATCACAAACGGTGGTGTATTCGGTTCATTAATGTCAACACCAATTATGAACGGTACTCAAGCTGGTATTTTAGGTATGCACTCAATTGTTAACCGTCCAGTTGCA
Organism: Lysinibacillus fusiformis; assembly: GCF_003049525.1. GTDB lineage: Bacteria > Bacillota > Bacilli > Bacillales_A > Planococcaceae > Lysinibacillus > Lysinibacillus fusiformis. The sequence goes on from NZ_PYWL01000004.1 coordinate 174,991, forward strand.
GTAAATGGTGAAGTTCAAATCCGTCCAATGATGTACGTAGCACTTTCTTATGATCACCGTATCATCGATGGAAAAGATTCTGTAGGATTCTTAAAAACAGTTAAAGAATTAATCGAAAATCCTGAAGATTTATTATTAAATTCATAAATCCTTTAAACCCTGTAAACTTTGTTTTACAGGGTTTTTTTCTTGGTTTTCTGTATCACTAAAGTCTTTAGTGATTTTGAAAATACGAAACTATTTTCTTAGTATAAAAACCATTGATAGTAAAAATTTGTGGTTTTCCGGCGGATATATTGACAAAAATACATAGATTAACAATGGATAGGTCAAGCATAATACCCTAATATTGTCATTAGTCAGAAAAATGCTAAAACTCTCTTGACGTACATACTAGTTTTATAGTAGTATCTAAATATCAATTAAATAAACAAACCTCACTAACCTATAACAGTGAGGTAGAGGCGCGGTATTTATTAGTTCATTGTTGAGTACAAGCAAACAAAGACGCAATGAAGAAGGAAATATCGCCGAAGTATAAAAGGAGCTCGTACTTTTATGCTGGGTCTGCAGTGAATAAGTGCAGGACTGTCCTAGTGAATTCAATTCCAGGTTTACTAGGTTGTGCTATCTCGGAAACATGGAATTATAGTGAGGATTTGGGCAACTGTCATAAAAGGTAAGACCTAAGTTCACAAAACTTAGGTCTTTTTTCGTACAGTTGTCTTATTTTTTTACAGAAAAGGGGAGTTTTTCATGAAAAGAAAATGGCTGTTAGTAATGATCTCTATCATGACGGCAATTGTGCTAGCTGCATGTGGCACTAGCGACAAAAAAGAAGGCAGTTCAGGAGAAGCTGGCGCAGATAAGGAAGACGGCGGCGGTGAATTCCGAATTGGAATGGAGGCTGGCTACCCACCATTCAACTGGACACAGCAAAATGATGCAAATGGTGCGGTGAAAATTGCAGATAATGCAGAATATGCAGGCGGCTATGATGTACAAATGGCGAAAAAAATCGCTGAAGGCTTAGGCAAAGAATTAGTGATCGTTAAAATGGAATGGGACGGCTTAGTACCAGCGCTACAATCAAATAAAATTGATGCAATTATCGCAGGCATGTCGCCAACAGAAGAACGTAAGAAAACAATTGATTTTACAGAAAACTACTATACTTCTGATTTTGTTATGGTTATTAAAAAAGGCAGCAAATATGAAGGGGTCAAATCGATTCAAGATTTCTCTGGCGCAAAAATCACATCACAACTTAATACATCTAACTACAATGTGATAGACCAAATCAAAGATGTTAATAAACAAACAGCAATGGAAAGCTTCCCAGCTATGCGTGTAGCTTTAGAGGCAGGCAAAATTGATGGCTATGTTGCAGAACGTCCAGAAGGTATTTCCGCAGCTGCTGCCAACGATAAATTCACATACGTAGCATTTGAAGAGGGCTTCGATACAGATCTTTCAAATACGTCAATTGCTGTAGGCTTACGTAAAGAAGATGCGAATCTTGATAAAATCAATGAAATTCTAAAAGGAATTTCTGAAGATGATCGCCAAGCGATTATGGAAGAAGCTATTTCTCAGCAACCAGCAGCACAATAAAAAATGGCACGGACTATTGACTAGTCCGTGCACTATCATTTCATCATTATTAAAATGAGAACCTCTCTACATAATGATAATGTCCTAGCGAAATAAAACATAGACTAGTAGAAAGAGCTAGGGCACGAAAAAGATAGCAAGCAACATGACATTGTTAGGAGGAACATCATGAGTCTTGAATGGATACTTTCAATTATTGAAAACAACTGGCAAATGTTTTTACGAGGTGCGTATTATACGTTACTAATTTCGACTATAAGTACAATTATTGGTGCATTTATCGGATTTTTCATCGGAATTATGCATACGATTCCAGTTCGTAAAAAAGGTGTGAAATTTTATGGCTTAAAGCTTATTAATTTTATACTCACATGCTATGTTGAATTTTTCCGTGGTACACCAATGATTGTACAGGCTATGGTTGTCTACTATGGATTAGATATTGCATTTGGCATAGACATGCACTTTATTACAGCAGGGATTTTAGTCGTTTCTCTTAATACAGGTGCCTATATGGCAGAAATTGTTCGCGGTGGTATTGTATCAATTGATAATGGTCAATATGAGGCAGCATCGGCTATCGGTATGAATCACTTCCAGATCATGCTTCACGTAGTTTTACCACAAGTAGCGCGTAACGTACTACCTGCGACAGGCAACCAATTAATTATGAATATTAAAGATACAGCCGTATTAAACGTTATTGGAGTAACAGAATTATTCTTCCAAACAAAATCAATCTCCGGTAACAACTTCCGTTATTTTGAATCATTCTTTGTAGCTTGTATTCTTTACTTCATCATGACATTTACTGCATCACGTATTCTGCTATATGTTGAAAAACGATTAGATGGACCAGATGCTTATCAAAAAGAACAAAAAGAAGCAATTTAGGGGGACGCACAAATGGCAGTCATTAAAATTGAGCATTTAAGTAAATCATTTGGACGTAACCAAGTGTTAAAGGATGTTAATTTTCAAGTGGAAAAAGGGGAAGTCGTTTGTTTAATTGGTTCCTCTGGTTCTGGTAAATCCACTTTACTTCGTTGTATTAATTTATTAGAAACACCAAGTGGTGGGCAAATTATTTATCAAGGGGAGGACATCCTAGACGAAAAACACAATATCCAAGAATATCGAACACATCTAGGCATGGTATTCCAGCAATTCAATTTATTTAACAACCACAATGTTTTAAATAATTGTACAGTGGGTCAAATAAAAGTTTTAAAACGTTCGAAAAAGGAAGCGGAGGAAACAGCGCTTAAATATTTAAAAATCGTCGGGATGGATCAATATGTGAACGCAAAACCTCGACAGCTTTCAGGAGGGCAAAAACAACGCGTAGCCATTGCCCGAGCATTATCCATGAATCCAGAAGTGATGCTTTTTGATGAACCTACATCAGCACTAGACCCTGAGATGGTAGGGGAGGTACTCAAAGTCATGCGACAATTGGCGGATGCAGGCAATACGATGCTTATTGTGACGCATGAGATGGAATTTGCCAAAGAGGTAGCAGATCGCGTAGTCTTTATGGATAAAGGTGTAATTGTCGAAGAGGGCCCACCATCACAAGTATTAATAAACCCTCAACATGATCGAACGAAAGAGTTTTTAAAACGAACATTAAAGTAGTAGCAACAAATGAAAAAGTGAGTCCTAATAGAGGGACTCACTTACTTTCTAGAATTCCACTCTGCATAAAGGACAAAGCAGATTACAAATGCTATTGCAATAATAAAAAACCATTGCGGTACACCGCCAAAGCTCATCATAACACCTCAAATGTAAAATTATTTTGGATAGATTAGGTATTGTATTTCTTTTTTCTCCACAAAAGCCTAAAAATATTATAAAATAAGCATTAGACATTAGCTTTATGCTAGTAAAGAGAGGTAGAGAGAATATGTTACATTTAAAATGGAAAGATGCGCCAACATTACGAACAGTGACTTGCAAACATACCAATGCATCAAAATACTTAGTATCAAACGTATTAACAGTTGGAAAAGAATATGAAGTGAAAAATGAAACAGAAGAGTTCATTTTTATCATCGATAACACTGGCAACGTCGGTGGCTACTATAAAGATTATTTTGCCTAAAAAAAGACAGGGTGGTTCAGATCATTTACTGAGCCACCCTTTTTTTCATTAGTCTCTCTGATAGCCTCTTATATCTGTCGCATCTTGCAACTGTTGTTTTTCTTGTTCAGTCGCCGTATGTAGGGCGAAGACATCTTTTATAGCTGTTTGTAGCTCATGCTGTGTTTCCTTGAATTTCGATACTTGCTGTTCAAATGATGGCCTTGCAAAACGATCCTGTGTCTGTGTTAATCGTTCCTCAAGCTGTGCATAGTGATGATCCATATGCATGGAAAGCATCATCGCCAATTGATTTTTCCATAAAGGAATTAGTGTGACAATGGAAAATTCAATTTTTTCAGCTAATGTTTGGTTCGCTTGCTGTATCATACGAATTTGTGGTGCCGTTTGAAGGGCTACTTGTTGAGAAACCTGTAAATCATAAATGCGTTGATCCAACCTCTCAATTTGCGCAGCGAAATCATTTAGCTGTTGTATAGCAAGTGGCTGTTTATTTGCTTGGACACTTGTTATTTTTGTAGGAAGCTCAACTTCAATGGCTTGCTGTTTTTTCATTTGACCAGCTGCAATGGCAGTAGCTAGTTCCTCGAAAAATCCTCGATTATGTGTATAAAGCGCTTCTAAATTTTCTACATCTCGAATTAGTTGGAGCTGAGCACGTTCCAATTGGACCCCAATACGTTCCACCTGAATACTAATACGCTCAAATTCTGTTAGCGTTTGTTTCACAGTAGGCTCTGTTTTACTACCAAATATCTTATTGAAAAAGGTTTGCTTTTTCGGCTCTAAAGCTGTCGGGTCTACACGATCTAAAGTATGCATTAAGGAATCGAGCATTTGGCCGATTTTTGTCACGTCTTTTTGCTTTACCTGCGCTAACATCCGATCTGCAAACTGGGATAGGGAACGCTGTGAATCTTGCCCTAAGGACAGCAAAGATTCAAAATCAGTTAAATCAAGTTGGCTAGCATATAGTAAGGCTCGACTTTGCGCAAGAGGCGATAGCGTTTCGTACGTCGCCATCGCCTCAGTTTGTGGAGTTGTTTCTAAATAAGATTGTACTAATGGAGAAAGACCGGGAATGGTATTTAATTGGAAAGCATGTTCATTTGCCGTCATTTATCATCGCCTCGCCAGTCCAATTGTTCTCTACGTCTAAGATTAGAACGATTTGCGAATTCAATCTCCATTTGTAGGTGGTCAATATCATTAGCTAGCGCATCCTTTAAATCAATTTGAATCGTATCATTTAAATCGGTAAGTGTTTCACGCGTTTTTGATAACGTCAATTGAATTTCTTTATCCTTCACGGGCTGCCTAGAAAGCATTGTATACTTATCCGTTAATTCCACTGCTGAAGGTAAATGCGCATAGAAAAAGGGTTCAACATTATAAAACTTACGTGGATCCGTCTTTACAACTTTGACGATATTTTTTGAAATGCGCGTCATCTCAAGTAGTTGTTTAAAAGCCGATACAGAACGTACACGTAAATAGTTTTGACTTAATGTTTGAATTTGCTTATTAGCGGTTGATAATTGTGTTTCAATGTGTTTGAATTCTTCTTTTGTGATACCTGCTATTTGCATGACTTTCTTTTTTTGTCTATGTTTCAGCAACGCTGTACTCGTCGCATATGAACCAGCAAACAGTAAACCACCAAGGAAGAATCCAGGATTTGCTGCAATTGCTGCGATAGAAACAGTTGTTAGCGAAATAACGAAGCTAGCAGTATGTCTAGAAAAAAACTGTCCAACACTAAGCATTGTTTCTTCCTCCTTGCATTTCAATATGTCTATCTTCTTATACGAAATAATCGACATAAAGTTTCAATGAAAAATGAAACCTTACATAAATTTTACTGCGAAACGCAAATTTTCTCAATGATATTACCTAGAATACCTAGCAATAAGTCGTTCATTATTTATGTCCACTTATTTTTAAGAGATTTGTGAACATTATAGCGTATAGATTCAAATTACTCATGCTTAGGTTTATGTGCTGTTTGATTTGAAAATAAACGTGGATGGCTTGTTTTTTGAAAAAACTTTATGTACGGATGTACGGATATTTTTTTTTCTGTGCTGATTGCGAAAAAAATGTTTAATAATACAAAATAAGATAATTACTGTATAATAAAGTCAGCTTATTAGAAATTAGTAACTTGTAAAAAAGAAAGTGGTGGAATGATGAAGAATAATAAAGGAATAATTATTGCTAGCATCATACTTTTATACTGTGTGCTTGACGTTATCTATACATGTGTATTATATGGAAAAATCAATTGGTCTATATTATTTTTAGCAACATGTATGATTGGTTTAATAGAAGTCGCAATAGCCAATAATAAATTACTTAAACAGAACATAAATCATTAACCAGTAAGGCATCTTGTAGTGTCTTACTATGGCCTTACTACTTTGTAAAAAGAAGAGCCAGACTAAACAATGTCTGACTCCATTCGTACATATCCTTTTAAATCATCATACAGCTCTAAAGAAAATGAGTTGGAATCGGCTTGGGGACTTACACCTTTTTGGACAAAAAGAAGGAATTCATTCAGCGCTTTTTCAGCTCCTTCGACTTCAACCTCAATTTGCTCAGCAGCATTCAATCTGCAATACCCTTTTAGCCCTAATTCAATGGCCTTTTGTTTAATAAAGAATCGGTAGCCTGTCCCGTAGACGTCACCAAAAAATTTAATACTTGCTCGTTTGTTCAAGGAAATACCTCCTACCATTAGAGAGAGGGGACGAGCCGCTCTCTTTATTGCATAACTCTTTCTTTTTCTAAATAGGCGATTAAGTTATTAATATTATAAAGAACTTGAGTAGACGCTTCATCTACTTCTTTTAGATGGCTATCTGCTTGTGCGATATTGCCAGCTTTAAAGGCAGCCGCCGCGCGCTTCGCGGATTCGTGAACAAGTAAATGATAATTGTCTAAATCATGATAATCCTGTAAATGGCCGAAGCGTTCCACCGTGCGAGAAGCTGTGTACCATTTGCCAAGTCGACATTCTCTATGGGAAGAGACATCGTTTGGCTCAACATGTTCTAGGCCAAGGAACATATTATAAATGCGCCACTTCCATAAAATATGATCAGCTTTAGATAGCTGTAATAGGGCAATGGATGAAAGCTGGACATTATTATTGGCAATAATATCATTTCGGAAACGATTGATTTCTTTCCCTAAAAGGTGAATATCACTTGATGTATTATGACTATAGTCTCGAATATCTTCCTGCAAGTTGGAAATTTCAATCATTCTAGAGGAGACTTCATCGATAGCCGCTGCCTGTTGCTGGGAAATCGCTGCCGTATTGGTCACATCCAAGTTAATACCTTCAATCGCATGAACAATAGCATTCAATAATGGTAACGATTCTTTCGCCTCAACGGTTGCTTCTTTTATGATGGCTGTTGTTTCTGTTATCGAGTCGGAAACGTCATTGGAATAGCTCTTTAAATGGTGAACATTTGTAGAGACTTCGCTTAAAGCTGAGACCGTGCTTTCCGCAAGTTTTCGTACTTCCTGTGCTACGACCGCAAAGCCTTTACCATGTTCACCCGCGCGTGCAGCTTCAATGGAGGCATTTAGTGCTAGTAAATTAGTTTGGTCCGCAATTTGGTTGATCAATGTCACAACTTGTTCAATATCATTTACCCGTTTTTGCAGTTCTGTAAAAGATTCTACAATCGAAGTAAACGTTTCTTCCGTTTTGAAAATTTCTGATAATGCATGCTCAATTGCATTTTTACCCTGTGTCGCATGGTCAACAGATTCAGTTGTTTTTTCTGATATATGAGAGGACATACGGGCTACTTCATTTATAGAAGCGGCTATTTCTTCAGTCGCAGCTGTAGAGGACTGGATTTCCTCATTTTGCTTGTCTAAACTAAATACTAAATCTTTCATATACATGATTTTGGCATTGACATCCATCAAGGATGATACTTCACCAACAACATTCTCAATGATGCGCTCCGTCAAAACTTCTACCAATAGCTCCTGATCGACATTGACAGCAGACTGGAATGATTTCATAAATTGGAAGGCTTTATTAGGCTTCATCCCAAAGTTATGTAAAATATAAGTAGTAATATAGAAGGCAAATTGATTGAAAACGACAATTAATTTACCAGGCTCATATTGATGCTTGCGAAATAAATTGAAAAATTTGACGGTTTCATCCACATACTCGTCATCACGTGTTGCTAGGAAAAATTGAGTTAAATATTGATTAATATTTTCTTCACTAATGGTTAATTGAGAGGTAGGGGATATCTCACTTAAATAATGGTGAAAAATGGAATTCATAGAAGGGGTAATATCTTTTAGCTTTTCATAGAGCGTCTTTAAATGCTCTTCATCTTGCGAATTGAAATGGTTAAATGCCAATGTTTGATGGAATCGGCCTGTTGCACGTAAATCAGTCCCACGCTTTAGTAGTTCTTCTAGCTCAGCTTTAGGTCGAATGCTTGAAAACATATAAAAACCTCCAAAAATTATGTATAATAAGGTAATAATAGCATAATTCAGGTTGTTTTAATAGACATTTCAGGTGTGTTTGCTAAAATGAAAATATCTTATGACAGCAAGGAATGGGCAAATATGTATACAATTATTTACATGAAAGCGGACTATGAGCCTTGGTGGAAATTTGAGGGCTGGGAAGCTTTTATTCAAACACACGATACATTTGAAGCAAAGGAGCAGTTTGAGCTGGCTTTACAGCATAAACTAGCACTCTTTCGCTCAACATATGATAATGAAGCAGTAAAAGAAGGGCAATATTGGGCCTTTTGGTCAGAGGATGAAAGTTTCTTCTGTGAGGCATGTGATGATGACGCACAAGTATATCATGGAATTATTGCATGTAAAATGGAAGAAAAGTAAAATATTTTTGAAATAAAGTAAAAAAACAATTTTCTTTATTTGACAAAATTATGAATGCTGGTTATACTTAGGTTAACAATTTAATTGCTTCACCGGAAACATGAATTCACATATTACAAAAAGTGATCGCGTTAGTACGGTACTCTTTGTAATATGTGAATTTTTTTCAATCGCTGAAGAAATTACATATTGTTCACTTTTATTTTTTGGAGGTTTTCTTAAATGAAACAAGGTACAGTAAAATGGTTTAACTCAGAAAAAGGTTTTGGATTCATCGAAGTTGAAGGTGAAAACGACGTATTCGTACACTTCTCAGCTATCCAAGGCGAAGGTTTCAAAACACTTGACGAAGGTCAAAAAGTGGAATTCGAAGTTGTAGATGGCAACCGCGGACCACAAGCTGCTAACGTAACTAAACTTTAATTCTCAGAAATTAAAATTACTTTCGTTAAACCCAGGCATCCTATGCAAATAGGATGTCTTTTTTTATATCATCGCAATGTTCAATGATTATAAATCTTAAAATTGGATAAATATAAAGTAGTGCTGTTGGCAAAGTTAATAGCGCGGTGGAAGTGCTGGATAGAAGCGCAAGAGCGATGGATAACTAGCAAAGAGACAGATAGTGCGGCGAGAGAGACGGATAGCTCGCAAAAGTGGTAGATATCGAGCAAAGAGACGGATAGTGCGGCAAGAGTGACGGATAGCGCAGTGAAAGAGACGGATAGAAGCGCAAGAGTGACGGATAGCGCAGTGAAAGAGACGGATAGTGCGGCAAGAGTGACGGATAGTGCAGTGAAAGAGACGGATAGAAGCGCAAGAGTGACGGATAGTGCAGTGAAAGAGACGGATAGAACTAGCAAAGTGATGGATAGCGCGGCGAGAGAGACGGATAGAACCAGCAAAGAGCCGGATAGCCCGCAAAGTGCTGAATAGCGCACTAAGATTCGTATAGGATTTGAAGAGTGGCGAATAGACCGCAAAATGTGCTAAAAAGCACCTCAAAAGGTAACTAATTAGCGCCACAAAATAGCACACAAAGGTACTTACTATTGGAGGTTGATTTATTTATGGAAGATTTAATGAAATTACCGAATGATCAGGAACAGCGGGATTTTTATCAGAAGTTACGTACAAAATTAGTTGGTTTTCTTGGGTCGAAGAAGGGCAAGAATAGTAAATTTACACCGTATTTAATGTTTGTGCCTGATTTATTTCATCTATTGGTTAAAACCTTAACAGATGCAGGGGTGGATAAGAAAAGTCGGGCGTTGATCGGTGCGTCGATTGCGTATTTTGTGTTTCCGTTGGATCTGATGCCTGAGGGAATATTAGGGTTTGGTGGTTATTTGGATGATATCGTGTTGGCGACGTTTGTGGTGAATACGATTATTAATAAATTAGGGCCGGAAGTGTTGGAAAAGCATTGGACAGGGGATGATAATCTTTTGCATGCTCTCCAAAAAGTTGCTGAGGTTAGTGATGAGGTCGTTAGTAAAATACCTGTGAAATCGGCCATTGCTCAGTTTGTGAAACAGGAAAGTAAAGATAAATAATATTATTATGTAAACCCGGAATAACTTCAACACCAACAAAAATGAACCTGCACTTTACAGGTTCATTTTTTGTTGGATTGTTCTAAAATATGGTGGAGTTGTTGGACTGGGACAAATAGGCCTACTCGTCCTATAGGTTCATATTTCATCGTGGCAAAGATAATCCCGATGACTTCACCCTGTTGATCAATGACGGGACTGCCACTATTGCCACGGTAAACCGGGGCTTTCAGCATTATTACTGGTACTTGCCAATCGTCTAATTGAATGGATTCCAGCAAAGGAAAGGGGGTTACCGATAAAATAGATATGCTCATTTTCAGGGAAGGTTGGATCAGCTGCTAGTGGAAGAAAGGGAAGCTGATCTGCTTGAACTTGCAATAAGGCTAAATCAATATCCGGATAGCTCTCAATTAGTGTTGCTTCCATTACTCCCTCATCAGGAAATACAACGGATAATGTCGGTGCTTGCTCTACTACATGGGCATTGGTGACAATGAGACCGTCTGGTGAGATGGCGAAACCCGTGCCTTTGCTGGAACCTGTCGAAATTTCCACGATAGCTTTTTTATAAGTTTGTATATCCTCTTGTGCTGATAGCTTGGTTGATACTTTGATAAATTCGATAGCCGGAATAGAATAAATTTGAAAAATAAGCGCGAATGTATTGAAAAACAGTACGAATGCCATACTCCATACAATCCAGCGTACGAATGGCTTGGGCTTTTTTGTTTTTTTGCCATAAAGACGTTCTTCTTGCTCTTGAGCTAATGCTTTTTGTTGCTCTGTTAACACAAGCTCGATAAATTCTTCTTCTGTTAATTCTTCCTGCTCGTTAGCAGACTTATGTAGGTCACTCATAGGATGATGCCTCCTTTTGCTACATAATAGGCGCCCAAGCAGGACGCCTATCATCATCATACTATTCTATTTTTTGTAAGGTGGAAGTCACGACAAATGGCTGCTCTTGATCAGACTCCATCGTATCTTCGATTTTGATGAGGCCAACCCCTTGTGCAAAATACTTGGTCGTTATGAATTGATCTTCAGTGCGTGTAAGTTGGATGACATTTGTATAGACTTTTGTTCCTGTATCGACTTGAGCAGTTGTTGATTGAATGGTCCAGCCTTGAAAGCTTGTTCCTACTTGTATCGGTTGCTGTAGTATCGTTTCTAGCACAGGGTAAGCTACAACCTCAGTTGTACTAGGCAATCTTGGGTTACTGTCTACAGGTTCACGATAGACTAGCTCAATCTTTGAATCTGTCATGCGATAAATTTTTAATAGAGTCACACCACCATTATCTTCCACTTGAGCAATATGTTGCGTATCGATATAGGTAGTTTGTAGAGTAAAGCTGGCAAATTCATTTCCCTCTCCTTGAAAATATGCGACAGAGCCATCAGGTGGGAAATAGGTGAGTAGTGACACTTGATCTTGAACAGCTGGGTGCACAGGTTCTTTTTTCATTTCTTCATGGCACCCTGCCAATAACAATGCAAGAGCAAGTACGAAAATAGAATGTTTCATTGGCACACTCCTTCGCTACTTTATATTAATTATACGTGAATGTAGCGCATTATACGAATCATAGCTAGTATACCAGTAATGATATTATGTAAACTAAAAACTAGAAACTTGTAACTATGAAAAAAATTAACTAAGATAGAATTGTAGTTAAAAAATGGGGGGCATGGTTATGTATAGACAAGCGGATGATTTTTTACAGGAATGGACGATGGCTGCAGAGGGAACACTGAAAGTATTACAGGCAGTAACTGACGATAAGTTGGATCAAAGTATCGTAGAGGGACATAGTACACTTGGCTGGCTTGGTTGGCATTTAGTTGGAGCGGCTGGATATTTTAGTTATTTAGCAGGCTTAAAGGTTCCGATGATTCGTCAAGAAGACCCTGTACCAACGACAGCTGTAGAAATTGTACAAGCATATGAGAAAGTTGTAAATGGTATAAAAGAGGAAGCAGCAAAGCTTTCAAATGAAGATTTACTAGAAGTGGTAAATGGCTTTACAGGGCCAATACCAAAGGGCGCTTTATTACGTGCATTAATTGATCATCAAACGCATCATCGCGGTCAAATGACAGTTCTACTTCGTCAAGCTGGTTTACCAGTACCGGGTGTTATGGGACCAACACAAGAAATGAAATAGACTATAATTTCAGCAGATAAATAACCTATCTGCTGTATTTTTATTTGACACTTACCTACTAGTAAGTTAGTATATAGCCATGACAAATAGAAAATCACAAATCATTGAATTAACATTGAAGAATATTCAAGAAAAAGGTTTCACATCATTTAGTTATGACCATTTAGCGAAAGAGCTTGGTGTAACAAAAGCGAGCATTCATTATCATTTTGAAAAGAAGGAAGACTTAGGGGTCGCAGTTTGCGAAAGAATTCAAAAAGGATTAGGGGAGGCTTATACAGTAATTAAGGAATCTACAGTAGCAGCTGAGGAAAAACCTTTCGCCTTTATTTTGCGACGGATTAAATTTCTAGAACAAGATGGTGTTTGCCCGATCACTGCGTTACAGGCGGATTATCAAGAATTGTCACCTTCGATGCAAGAAAAAGTTCAACAGCTTAGCCAAATGGAAGTCGATGTTTTAGTGGATTTACTACAAGATGCTAAGAACTATGGTTCACTTCAGTCGACAATGGATTTAGAGGCATTAGCCATCCTTCTTATTTCGAGTACGAAGGGTGCTTTGCAATACAAACGGGTTTTAGGGGAAGATTTCTTTCACAAAATGCTGGAGCAATTAAAGAAACTGTTAAAGTAAACGAAAAAGGAGAGGAAGATATGGTACGTAGAGTAGTTGTCACAGGATATGGTGTTATCTCACCACTAGGTCAAACAGTATCAGCCTTGTGGGAGAACATTAAAGAAGGTAAATCAGGTATTACAAAGTTAGAAGCGGAGGAATTCAGCGGCATTCATACACAAATTGCTGGTTCTATTGCTGACTTTAATGCTACTCAATATATGGATAAAAAGGAATTAAGTAAATATGATCTTTTTGTTCAATATGCACTGGCTGCATCTCAGCAGGCTTTGGAGCAAGCAAACATAAATATGGAGCAAGTTGATAAGGAACGACTAGGTGTTTATATTGGCTCAGGTATTGGGGGAATTGAGACGATTTTAGCGAATCATCAAGCCATGCTCGATAATGGACCAAGGAAGGTGTCACCGTTTATGGTGCCGATGATGATTAGCAATATGGCCGCAGGGATTATCGCGATTAAAACAGGCTTTAAAGGGCCAAGCTTCTCACCAGTTTCCGCTTGTGCAACGGGTAACCAAGCAATTGGTGAAGCGTTTTTAAATATACGCCATGGCTATGCAGATGGAATTTTAGCTGGTGGGGCTGAGGCACCGATAAATCCGCTGAGCTTTGCTGGATTTTCCCGTATGAAGGCGATGTCTACTAGGAACGATGTGCCAGAACAAGCTAGCCGACCATTCGATAGCCATCGTGACGGCTTCGTCATGTCAGAGGGAGCAGGGGTTGTGTTCCTAGAGGAATATGAACATGCTAAGCAAAGGGGCGCTACGATTCTTGGAGAAATCGTAGGCTATGGGGTGACGACTGATGCTTTCCATATTACAGCGCCTGATTTTACTGGGGCAGCTAATGCGATGAAACTAGCCTTAAACATGGGGGACATTGATGTGACGGCTGTCGATTATATCAATGCGCATGGTACTAGTACACCAGAGGGAGACAAATCCGAAACAAAGGCTATTAAAAGTGTATTTGGTGAGCATGCCTATCAATTAAAAGTGAGCTCCACGAAGTCGATGACAGGCCATCTTTTTGGTGCAGCTGGCGGAATCGAGGCCATCATTACTTTAAAAAGTATTATGGAAGGTATCATTCCACCAACGATCAATTACGAAACGCCAGATCCAGAGTGTGATTTGAATTATGTTCCAAACGAGGCGCTTCATCAAACCGTCAACATTGCTTTGTCTAACGGTTTTGGCTTTGGCGGTCATAATGCTGTGTTGGCTTTTAAAAAGTTTGAGGAATAATAGTACACAATGGTATGAAATGAATGTTTCATACCATTTTTTATTGTCTTTATTAAATGACCTATACATCTATGATAAGTTCTACTTATGAGATTACGCTGATAATCAATATTTTCGCTTATGTACTTTCTATGATATGTTAAAAAAGAAGGGAGGATGGATAATGAGGATTTTTGATGCACATTTTCATATTATTGATTTTGATTTTCCGGTTATAGAAAATCAAGGATACACACCACCAAGCTATGTAGTAGAGGACTATCAAAAGGAAACAGCTCTTTTCAATATAGAGGGGGGCGCCATTGTTTCCGGTTCCTTTCAAGGATTTGATCAAAATTATTTACTGAAGGCTTTGAAACAACTAGGTCCCTCTTTTTGTGGGGTGACGCAATTACCGTATACAGTGACAGATGATGAAATCCTTCATTTACATAAAAATGGAGTAAGGGCCTTGCGCTTCAATATTCAACGAGGTGGTTCAGAGGATTTGTCTAAACTCGATAGCTTTGCAAGAAGAGTGTATGAGCTGGCGGGGTGGCATAGTGAACTTTATATAGATGCCAAATATTTAACAGAGATTGCTTCCACGATGGAAGCATTACCAGCCATTTCAATTGACCATCTGGGCTTATCGGAGGAAGGGTTGCCCCATTTGCTAAAGCTTGTAGAAAAGGGTATACGTGTGAAAGCGACTGGTTTTGGACGGGTAGAATTGAATGTGAAAAATGCTTTGCAAACCATCTATAGCATTCATCCAGATGCATTAATGTTTGGAACAGATTTGCCATCGACACGAGCAAATCGACCTTTTGAATTTGAGGATGTTGAATTGATTCAAGAGCTTTTTGATGAACAGGCTGCGGATAAAATTCTCTATCAAAATGCTAGGAAATGGTATGACAAGTAAATGCAAAAAATCCTCTACGCAAACATTCGGTAGAGGATTTTTATTGAAATTAGTTTAAACCTTCGCGATCTTTCCACTCTAAGAATTCATCATATGTTAATTGCTTATCTAAAATTGAACCGTCTTCACGGATTTCAATCACACGGTTAGCAATTGTTTGAATGAACTGATGGTCATGAGATGTGAAAATCATAGCCCCTTTGAAACGAATTAAGCCTTCGTTCAATGCTTGAATAGATTCAAGGTCAAGGTGGTTTGTTGGTTCATCTAGTAAAATTACGTTCGCTGTTGCAAGCATCATTTTTGATAACATACAACGAACTTTTTCGCCTCCTGATAAAACAGAAGGTGATTTTTTCACTTCTTCACCAGAGAACAGCATGCGTCCTAGGAAACCACGTAGGAAGCTTTCTGTTTCATCATCAGGAGAATATTGACGTAACCATTCTACTAATGACTTTTCTGTTCCTTCGAAGTACTTGTCATGATCGTTTTCGAAGTAGCTTTGAGAAGTAGTTACACCCCATTTAAATGTACCAGCATCTGCTTCTTTATCTTCCATTAAGATATCAAGAAGCGCCGTTTTAGCAAGTGGGCTACCAAGTAAAACGATTTTATCATCTTTGTTCATCGAGAAACGAATATCTTTGAATAGTGATTCGCCTTCATGATTTGCAGTTAGACCTTCAACTGTTAATACATCATTCCCGATATCACGACCAATTTGGAAGTTGATGAATGGATATTTACGGCTTGATGGTTTAATGTCATCTAACTCGATTTTATCCAGCATTTTTTTACGAGATGTCGCTTGCTTCGATTTAGAAGCATTCGCAGAGAATCGTGCGATAAACGCTTGTAATTCTTTGATTTTTTCTTCTTTTTTAGAATTTTGGTCTTGAGCCATTTTTTGAGCTAATTGAGAAGATTCATACCAGAAATCATAGTTACCCACATATAATTGGATTTTAGAGAAGTCCAAATCAGCAATATGTGTACATACTTTGTTTAAGAAGTGACGGTCATGGGATACAACAATGACTGTGTTTTCAAAGTTAATTAAGAACTCTTCTAACCATTGGATAGCTTTTAAGTCAAGGTGGTTGGTAGGCTCATCGAGTAACAGTACATCAGGCTGACCAAATAGGGCCTGCGAAAGTAATACTTTTACTTTATCTGAACCTTCAAGATCACCCATTAGCATGTAGTGAAGGTCATCTGAGATACCTAAACCGTTTAATAATGTCGCTGCTTCTGACTCAGCTTCCCAACCGTTTAGCTCTGCAAATTCACCTTCTAGCTCAGCGGCACGCATACCATCCTCATCTGAGAAATCTTCCTTTGCATAGATAGCATCTTTTTCTGTTTTTACGTCATAGAGGCGTTTATTCCCCATAATTACAGTGTCAAGCACTGTATAATCATCGTATTCAAAATGATTTTGTTTAAGGACGGATAAACGTTCGTCCTTGCCCATTGATACGTTACCTTCTTGTGCTTCAATTTCACCAGAAAGAATTTTTAAGAATGTTGATTTACCAGCACCGTTTGCGCCAATTAAACCATAGCAGTTACCTGGTGTGAATTTTATATTTACGTCTTCAAATAGTTTACGATCGCCATAGCGAAGACCTACATTACTAACTTGAATCATGCAAGTTCCTCCTTTTTTCACAATGGCACTAGTATATCATGAAATATGTTCCATAGTCTATAAACATTATGACAGCAAGGTTTATTGGCAATTGTTTTATTGAATAGCCCCAGTTCTTGCCCCAGCTACCTGTAAACTGTTACTGAATAAAGCTAAGGATTCCGTTTCCATTTCTTTTAAAACATGTCCGTATACTTTATAAATCATATCAGGTGTATTTCCCAGTCTTTCAGAAATTACTTTCACACTCATTCCTTGATTTAATAAGATGGTGCAATGTGTGTGACGTAATGCATGCAAAGTAATTTTTGGAATAAGAGTTCTTTTTGTGATTATATCAACCATTTTTTTGTTCGTTCAGCAGATAACGGATCAAACGAGTTAGCGGATAGAAAGATAAATGAACTTTCAGATAATTTTTGCCACAGGGAAACATTTATTAACACGAAATGTGTAGTAATGAATATTCACCCAGAAACAGGTCTTTCTAGGAACACTGTTTACTCAATTAAAAGGCAATTAGATGTAGATTCGAAATAAAGTCACGACGTTAATAATAAGTAAAAATCCTGTGTTGATAAGCAGGATTTTTTTGTACCACAAACGGGTCAGGTCATGGAATAAGCATCAAATATGGATAGGATATCTTTCTTGCGTATGAATATTTGCCACTATATTTAACAAGAAATGTTATGAACTGTTGATAGTTATCTCCTTAAATCCTCTATATTATAAAATAAAAGGAGATGAAAAACATGATTGGTATGAATATTCGTGTTTTGCGTAAAAGGCATAAACTAAGTCAAGAACAATTGGCTGAAAAGGTAAACGTATCACGGCAGACCATAGCGTAGTGGGAAAACGGTGAGGCTATACCAGATATTCACAAATTCAAAATGCTCGGTGATATTTTTCAAGTAACCATAGATCAATTATCCCAAAATATGAATGAAGAAGAAGCAAACCGGATCAGTCCTAAAGGGAAGCAGTTCTTTGGTGTTGTGAAGGTAGGAGAACGCGGACAGATTATAATTCCAAAACATGCACGTGAAATGTATCAGATTCATGCAGGTGATAAACTGGTTGTTTTGGGAGAGGATGCGACAAAAGGAATCGCTGTCTTAAAAAGTGACGGCTTCCTAGAATTTGCAGAGATGATTCGAAATGCGGAATCGAAGGATGAGATTGAATGAGTAAAATCATCTTTTTTTCGTTACCCGCACATGGTCACACCAACCCCACTATTCCGGTAGTAACCGAATTAATAAAGAAAGGTCATCAAGTTTGGTATTATTCCTTTTTAGAATTTCAGGACAAAATAGAAGACACTGGTGCTTTTTTTATGGCTTGTGATGAATTCTTACCTAAAGTTACACATATAGAATTGGACCGTAAGATTGGCAAAGATTTTGCAGCATTAATTGAAATGGCAGCGGATATAACGATTGCTTTGGATAAAAAGGTGTGTAAAGAATTAATGGATATTCAGCCAGACTGCATTGTATCTGACTCTTTATGTATTTGGGGAAAATTATTTGCTGAGAAACTAGGAATTCCATATATTTGTTCGACTACTTCGTTTGCCTTTAATCAGTATACAGCAAAACTAATGAAGCGGAGTTTCATGGAAGTCTGGAGAATGATTCTAGGCATGCGAAGGATTAACAGAAAAATTAAACTATTAAATGATCATGGTTATCGAGTAGAGAATTTTGTATCGTTAGTTCAAAATGATAATGAAACGGACACCATTGTTTACACTTCGAAAGAATTTCAGCCAATGGCGGATACCTTTTCTGAGCGCTATGCCTTTGTTGGACCATCCATAAAGCAGTCTATACCGATACAGAATGATAAAAGAGTTAGAAAAGTAATCTACATCTCTCTTGGAACTATACTAAATCAGAATCAGGATTTTTACCAAAACTGTCTCAAAGCATTTGGGAAGACAGACTATGATGTTGTGATGTCAGTCGGAGAAAAAACTGAGATTTCGTCTCTTGATAGCGTACCAGAAAATTTCATAGTGAAAAACGCTGTGGATCAGATCTCGGTATTACAAAAAGCAGATGTATTTATTACCCACTGCGGGATGAATAGTACGAATGAAAGTCTATATTTTGGAGTTCCAATGGTTTTATTTCCGCAACATAGCGAACAAAGAATGGTAGCTGACCGAGTTGCCCAGCTCGGTGCAGGATTAAAACTTAATAGAAAAACTCCAAAGTATTTAGCAACAGCGGTAGCTGAAGTGCTTACAAATCGAGTATACCAGGAAGGAGCGCAAAAACTGTCAGAAAGCTTTAGGAAAGCTGGTGGTGCAGTAGAAGCAGCTAATGTGATCCTGCGTAAAATTGGAGAGAAATCCTAACGGCTTTGTATACTGCAAAAGTTTATATGGTGAACAAAACTTCAAGAAGCAGGCGCATTTCTTTATTAATGAATGCGTCTTTCTTCATCTAGAGGGCCAGATTATAGAATAACGTACTTTAACGAAAGGTTCCAAAACGATGCTGTGGGAATTTACTATTCTGTAATCTCCAAACAAAAATTGGATGACAAAGTAACTGGGCTAACCAATGATATTCGAGATAATATCATAGAAGTAAAAGACTCTGCTAAATCAACGGTGAAACAGACCATCAATTTACTCAATATGATGGTGCGAATTTTCAGTCTGTAGGTAAGCACCGCATTGAACACACGCTGAACAAACACCTGAGAAAACGCTTGCCTTCGTAAAGAAGCATAGTAGGAAATAGCTCAATACGCACATCAGGTTTGGTTTAATGAATGGGCTTCTGTCCGTTACTAGTGAGCTAAAAAACATCACATGGTATTAATATCACCTTTGTAGGAATACCTTGTAACTTCATTTCAACTGCTTTTAATTTTACTTCTTGCGGATAACTCACTCTCGTTCCCATAAAAATAAGCACCTCCAATTGATATTAGGATACATTACCCTAAATTCAATTGAAGATGCTTTTTTGTTTTGTCTAACCCGAAGAGGTCAGTTCAAGGGGTAGCCCACCCCTCTTTTTGTTACCTAATTGAGTTTTGTGAAGTATCTTATCTCTTCTTTATCCGTATAAAAGCCAACCGATTCGTATAGAGATAAGGCTGATTTATTTGTCGTTAGTACCATGAGAGTAGCTTTTTGTAGCTTATGAGACTTAAGATATTTCAAAGCCTGTGTAAGCGTAAACCTTGCAATTCCACGCTTTCTCCATGGTTCACGGACAAAAACGTCCTCAATTACACCGTAGTCTTCTTCCTACCATGTCGTTAGTCCGCCAATAATAGTGTCTATTTGACGTATGACCATGGATGTCCATAGCTTGTTATTTTTGTATTCAGACAACCTATTAAGACCAAGTGGAGCATCTGGCCAAATTTCAGCTTCAATATCAAGGTAATCTCTTTCCTCGCTAGATGTCTCCATGCTCCAGTGTGAGAATTGAAACTCCTCCTGAAGTTTTAACTCAAGAACCGGTTCAGTCAAATCTCGATTCATGCTATACAAACTATTCAGAGGGAGATATCCTTTTTGGATAAAAAAAATGATTGTTTGCTGTTTCTTTCGAATCGTTACCAACACAAAGTATTGTTCCATATTCTTGAGGTAAAGTTACCTTTAATTGCTTTGCTCTTGTTAAAAGATATTGATAGACTTTGTCAAGCAGAGTAGTGTCCTGTTCTCTTTCATAAATGGTTTTCAGATTAATATATATAGAGTGATTGTTCTCTTTTGAACGACCAGGAGGAACAACGTTAATGATGCTAACTTGCCCCTTAGCGACCATTTTCCCATCTTCAAATGCGCAATAAACGTTACTCCAATTATCTTCGTCCCCGACCCACCAAAACATCGCGTTGTCTTTTGCTGTTACTGATTGGTACAACTCACCAAGTAAAGGCATATCTCCATGTTCAAAGTTACGAATGAAAAATTCTGTTGGTGATTGGCTCAAAATAATACCCCTCTCAATAGTAGGGGGTTCCGCAGTTTAGAGGGCTAGCTATTCGTTTTCCCTTGAAAAATTTGCCCTTTGCTAACATTTGTTCGCTAACAGTAAAATGCTTAATTTACTATTATTACCATTAAAATAACGCACTTTAATACTTGTATCTACAGATTTTTATCTCTATATTAATTTTTTTCAACAAGTATATAATCCAATTTCGAGAACACCCTAATTCTATTCTTTTAATAAACCTTCAATGACAAATTCAATTAAAATTTATGAATATATCATTGATTTATTATGTATTTAAAAAGATTCCTTTGTTTCGCGTTGGATAGCCCGATATGAGTAATCAAAGAATCTCTTTTTATCATATAATTCCTGGATTCACTAGTGATTTGAGTATTTGGATACAGATTTAAAAAAATATATAGTTCTTAAAGTAAATGAGGTAGCCGTTATAAGGTATATAGTGCATCTAAATAATATATTATTTTTCGAGTGCTTTTTAACTATTTTTTCGGTTATAATGAGAAAAACACGAAATATGATTCTAGTTTTATAACTAATGATTCTTGAATTAGTCATGTAATCTATACAATATCGAAGGGGAACTAAGCATGTTTTTAAAAAAAGAACGGAACATAACAATTGGCGATCTTATTAAGTTGAGTGAGGCTCAATTGCAAATGGCTAAACAGGGTCAATATGATTATGAGTATACTTTAGCTTCAACAAATGATGAGGAATTAAAACAGTTAGTACATAATTTAAATCAAGTAAATAGGCTTCGGAAAGAATCTGAAGATCAATTGCAGAAAAAATTGGGTAATGTATTGGAAAGTAATGAAATTGGTCTTTGGGAATTACAAGTATTGAACGGACGCTTGGATGATCCAAACAATGTTTTTACAGCTTCGACAGAATTAAAAGAGCTCTTAGGATTCAATAGTTATGCTATTAAAGACAGTTTTCAAGATTTTTTGAAGGTAATTACAGTGGCGCATCGTTCTGATTTTAAAGAGATGCTAGAGGAGAGTTTAGAAACACAAACTCGTTTTAATATGGAGCATTTGATATGCTGCCGTGACGGTCAAGAGCGCTGGATACAGACTACAGGAATTGCTTCTCATCTTGAAAATGATCAGTATCAAATAATTGGTTTGATGATGAATATTCATGATAAAAAAATAAACGTTGAAAAATTACAGGGATATGTAACACGTTATGATTTAATCAATAAAGCTCTAGTAGAAGCGCCATGGGATATGATTGTAGATCAAGGTGATCCATTAAATCCACAAAATTCCTTTTGGTGGAGTGAACAATTTCGAAGAACATTAGGCTTCAAGGATGAACTCGATTTTCCAAATATTATGAGCTCTTGGAGTGATCGCTTGCATCCAGAGGACAAGCAGCTTGCATTAGATGCGTTTAGTGCCCATTTATTAGATTTTTCTGGGCGTACGCCATTTCAAGTAGATTATCGCCTTCAATTAAAAACAGGTGAATATCGCTGGTTTCATGCAAATGGTACAACGCTTCGTAATAGTGAGGGAGCTCCTTTGCGAGTGGCAGGAACTATTCGAGATATTACACATGAAAAAATGAAAGAGCAAAATGTGCAAGAAACTATGACACGTATGGAGGAATTATCAGCTTCTATTAATCAAATGGTTGATGGCATTAATTCTATTACTATGCAGGCACAGGAACTGGCGAACACACAGGAAAAAACAACCGAAGCTGCCAATGATGCGAAAGGGGTAGCAGATGAAACACAGATTATATCACATTTTATTCGAGAGATAGCAGATCAGACAAATTTACTAGGGTTAAATGCTGCAATAGAAGCCGCACGTGCAGGAGAACAAGGAAAAGGTTTTGGTGTAGTAGCTGAAGAGGTAAGAAAATTAGCAGTTAATTCGGCTAAGGCAACAGGTAATATTGAATCAAGTTTAATGCAAATAAAGGTCTCTATTGATACAATTATTGACTATATGGATAAAATTAGTGAGCTTGCGCAAATGCAGGCGGCTCTTACAGAACAATTGAATGCCTCGGCAGATGAAATTGGTACAATGTCACAGGATTTGGTGGAATTTTCAAAGCAACAATAAAATTAAAGAGTATTTCGCTAGT
Organism: Lysinibacillus fusiformis; assembly: GCF_003049525.1. Taxonomy (GTDB): domain Bacteria; phylum Bacillota; class Bacilli; order Bacillales_A; family Planococcaceae; genus Lysinibacillus; species Lysinibacillus fusiformis. The sequence continues at coordinate 197,905 of NZ_PYWL01000004.1, forward strand.
TGATTATTTAACGTCAAGTGACATTAAAAAAGCTTTTATATAAAGCAAATAGGGGAATTCTCATTAAAATAACCAGGGGCTCATAAAATTTTTTATGAGTATCTGGTTTTATTTATGAGTTTTAAAAAATGCCCTTTTTGGCGTTCAGTACACCGAGTGCTAGCAGAGATATACTTAGATCAACAGCTAAGAGACTACTTAAAAGTCCCACAGTAACATATCTTATTTCTATTTATAAAAAGATTACTAAACAACAACACTTGACGCTGTATTAGGTCCGAATTTAGTAGAAAATATGGGTAGATTTGCACTGTTAATTGGGATTCCTCCCCTTGCGGGACCGTTTATATTATCGTCTATCGCTTTTTGGCAGGGTTAGTGCTTTTATTTTGTTACGTCCTGATCCATTAAAAATTGCAACAATGATAGAAGCAAACAGACAAGAAAATGAGCTTGGAAATAAGACAGAATCCTTAAATAAAAATGCTCTAAATAAAAGAGGTCTTACAGTCGGTGCAACGGTTATGGTTCTTACTCAGATTGTAATGGTTGCTATAATGAGGATGACACCAGTACATATGAAACCTCATGGTCATGGTTTATCGGAGGTTGGAATTGTTATAGGATTTCATGTAGATGTTATGTATCTTCCGTCGATCGTAACAGTGATTCTTGCCTTGTAGTAGTCACGTTCTTCTTCCATATCTTTGAAGTGAATCCGTTTGCCTTTTAACGGATTTTTTATGCCTTTCGCCCCCGATCCAGCAGATGGAAGACGGTTAAACGCGTCAATCGACTCTACTTCTTTAAACTCTCTCACCCATACCTTCACTTGTGAAACATTACGAATCTCGTATTTTTCCGCAATCTTTTGCATACTTTCTTCTCCCGCCAAATAAGCCTGTACTACTTCTAATTTCAACTCAGTTGGATACGTATTATTCTTTCTCGACATCGAAAAATCCCCTTTAAGTATAATGTTATCTACAGCGTACTGTAGTTTTTTTAACATTGTCTACCTAAAGGGGATAATATCAGTTGTGATTTTTGGCAACATAGTTTTTTTTAGTAATCAATTAGTTATCCCCATACTGTCAAACTGGTACGTGTATCATTTTCGATAGTGATATAGTTAATATTAGTGTAATGAAAACTTTTTGCACGTTCGAAAAGTTTATGAGTAATTGACTCATCTTTTGAAAAAATTGAGACATAGCATGAATCTATAATTAAAAGTGCAAGTTCACAAGTGCTCTTTAAAAAATCGTCATAACTTTTAATTTCTACTACCTCTTCCATATTAGGAAAAGCCTTTAGATCCGTAAATATTAAATAATATTCTTTAGTTGAAATATATTCTAAGAATGATGGACCATTTAAACTAACACTGTGGGGGAATAAATCTGAACCAAGTGTTCCTTTTTCTATTTTGTAAGACTCTCCAGGACCTACTGACCAATACCAAGAAGGATCAATGATATTTGAAAAAATATCAGATAAAAACTTGCCATACTCATTATTAATCTCGAAAGAAATACCTCGCATTTTAACATCCTTTCTTCAAACTACTAATTTTATTATAAAACAAAAAAATCTATCAATTACAAAATGTAATTCACTGGGCAACTCTCAATAGAAAAGTGTATAATTTAGCTTATATTGGAAAATGCAGACGTCTATGCATACCTAAAATAAGCAAATCATGTAGGGGAGTATAAAATGAGGATAAAAATTATCATAACAGTAGTCATTTGTTTATGGATGTTGCCATTTAGTCAAACAGCGCAGGCAGCAAATCTTAGTGAACATTATCATGATATTACAGACAATGATCTTCATAACAGTATCATTATGTCGCCTGAAAGCTCAAAGGCATTTGTCAATGGTAATATGGTTTCTGCAGTACAGCCACTTATCAAAGATGGAAGAACCTTAGTGCCACTTCGCTTTATTTCTGAAGGGTTTGGCGCAAAAGTCGATTTCAATGCTAAAAACAATACTATAACTATTAAAAATTCTGATAAAATCATAACCTTGAAAATCGGAAACAAGGCTATTGATGTGAATGGCCACTCGATTCAAATGGACGTTGCGGCTAACCTTCATCATAATTCTACCTATATTCCTTTAAGATATATAGGGGAGGCTTTTGATAAGAAAGTAGTTTATTTAAAAAATGAAAACCTACAACCTTATAGTTTGATTATGATTAGGGATGTAAAGGCAGCGGAGCTTGAAAATCTTAAACTTGTCCGCATTTGTGAATGGCTATTTCAGGGGAAATCAATTGTCTATAGCGATCGTTTTATGGCAGTGATCCAAGAGAAGGGTCAATTATTCTATAGCAATTATTTTTCTGATTTTGAACCATTTGTTTATAAGGAATTTGTTGAGGATAAAAATATCATCAAATTAGGGGATATTTGGATTAAAACAGATATGGGCAATTTTTATATGGACTACGCCTATAACACTACAAGAGAATTTATTTTATATTATGTGGATGGACAATCCATTTCAAGAGTAGCCGTAGAAAAAGCACCGATTAAAGCTGTAAAACCTTATGAGAATAATGTCTATTATCTAACGAGATATGAGCGTGGTATTGTATATGCTCATGAAACGAGTAATTTAAAATCTGCAACACGAACAAATGGCCAATGGGTTACTGATTATTTAGGCAAGCAAGGGTTTTATTATGGTTTTGATACGATAGGCAATTCATATAACTGGAAAATAAATGATAACGGCATCTATATTTTTGGTTATAATAGATTTGGGAATTTAAGCTCAGATGATAGAAAAAAAACTTTTGGAAATTACAGGGTAGACGTAAAGGGGCATAATCATGAGGTATTACACCCTTAAAGTTTGCGTATTCATGATACAGTTGGCTGGTTTAGGTTCTGTAGTGTACGGATCCTGAGCTAGTCAATTTTTGCTTACTAGGTTTGTTATGATTGGAATGGGGGCATGGCCATTTGTTTGATTTTACTTTCCGGCACTTACATGTTCTATTATTTGCGTTGCTTTTTAATATAAAAAATAAACCAAATATAATATATGATTACAACTAGTGACAAACCTAATGAAACATATTTATTTTGCTCATTGGGCAAAATAATAATAGAAATAATAGCTAATATAAAGGCGGGGAATACCGTGTAAAACCAGATTCGCACTGCTTTATTTTTAAAAGAAACTTCAAATCGATCCATACAAGCACCTCATTTATTGATCCTAAAGACCATTGTTTGGATAGTTGGAAATGATTTCCTAATAGAAAATATACCATAGTAAAATAAAAAATAGAAGTAAAATGGTAGGGTGACGGATAAAACTAGCTCATTAAGGTTATCGATAAATATCTTTTCTCCTGTAACTTTATTTGAAGTTGATGCGTCTACTTAGTAGTGTATTTAACTATTTTTGAAAAAGAATAGTAAATTCACATCATTTACCAAAGGGTTTTTAGTTGCTTGTCGACAAAAATATAGATTAAAATGATTCTGACTGTTTTTTTATCAGGAACAATGTATCCTGATTATCTACTTGTGCCCGCAAGCACATCCCCGTTTTGACTGCTTACTATAAGTGATGAAACAAACCTTGTCTGCAAATCGGAAAAATATCCTAATCCTTTATATGATGGAATACACGATAATTTCATAGAAAAATACTGTAGAAAATGATATGCCTTATGGTCGTAGGCAAAAAATCAATAGGACATTCAGCTCTTTCAAGTGGCAGAAATGATGATAAAATAAACATGTTATTGGAAATATTAACTATCGGAGGTATATTATGGGTAAAGGCTTATTGTGGACAGCCACTGCAATCTTAGTAGTTTTACTTGGGTTTGGAAGCTACTATTTTATCAAAGAAATAACAAACTCTATGGCATACAATAAATTAGTGGATGAGTATAAAAAGCCAGTACCAATTAACAATATAGAGTCTGAATATGATGTAATTGTCATTGGTGGTGAGCCTGAGGGTGTCGCTGCTGCGGTTGCTTCAGCACGTAATGGGGCTAAAACATTATTGGTAGAAAAACGTGAAGAATTGGGTGGATTATTTACATATGGGATGCTAAATTTTCTAGATATTCCACGTGATGGTCATAATAACTCCATCAGTGAAGGTATTTTTAAAGAATGGCATGAGCTAGTGAGAGGCAATGATGCTTTTGGTATCGTCGGAGCTAAAGCAGCGTTTAAAAAGCTGATTGATGAGGAACCCAATTTAACATTGTCGGTGCAAACGGAAGTTGTCAAAGCGAATCTTCAACAACAGCAACTAACGTCTGTTGAGCTAAAAAATGAATACGGTACATATGTCGTTAAAGGAAAATCATTCATAGATGCTACACAGGATGCGGATTTTGCTACGATGTCTAAAGTTCCTTTCTTCGTTGGTGGTGAAGATATAGGGATAAAGGATAAACGCATGGCTGTAACATTAATGCTTCACTTGAAAAATGTTGATTGGGATCAAGTAAAAAAAGCGGCGAAGTCAGATGTATTTGGCGGGGCTAACTTGAATCATACCGTTATGTGGGGCTTTACCAAGCTTCATGATGAATATACACCTTTACAAGAAGGTACAAGATTAAGAGGGTTAAATTTAGCGCGAGTGGATGATGAATATTTTATTAATGCCTTACAAATTTTTGGTATTGATGGCTTAAATGATCATTCGAAGCAGGCGGCCATTGCTGCTGGTAAAAAAGAAACATTGCATGTACTTAAATATTTACAGGAAAACTTCCCTGGATTTGAAAAAGCAGAAATTGTCAGCTTCCCAGAAGAGCTTTATGTACGAGAAACAAGACATATCTGGGCGGAATATCAATTACCAATGTCCGATATTTGGCAAAACCGAGATCATTGGGATAGCATTGGGATTGCTTCTTATCCAGTAGATGTGCAGGCTCAAACACCCCATGATTATGGCTATGTTATTTCTGCACCAAAGCAATATGCGATTCCTTTCCGATCTCTAGTACCAAAGGATATCGATGGTTTACTTGTTGTAGGACGATCTGCAGGTTATTCATCTTTAGCAGCGGGAAGTGCCCGTATTGTTCCAACCGGTATGGTGACTGGGGAAGCGGCAGGGACAGCGGCAGCACTGGCTCTTCAACAAGATGTTACTTTTAGAGAAATGAGCAAGGATAAAAAATTAATTGCTACGTTAAGAGAGCAGTTGGATAAACAAGGTGCCTATATCGATTCATTTTCTGTGGACTATCCTTATCAGGGCGAATGGTATGATGAAGCCATTCAATCGTTAATTAACTATGGACTTGTAGTGGGCGGTTATGATAATGATTTAAAGGTCGACAGTAAAGCAACGAAAATTAAGTTTGCTAAAATGTTTAAAGAAAGTATGATTCGTGCCGGCGGAGAGAGTACAGCCGATAAGAAAGATAAGCTGGAGATTGTCATAAATAAGGTATATAGCACGGGTGATGAAGCTATTACGCGAGATGAGCTGGCGCAATATTTGGCAGATGTGCTTATCGATGAATCGACTGGAACAAGCTGGGAAAGCTTAATTGATCAAGAAATTGTTACTGAAAAAGTAGCGAAAAAAGTGAAAGATAATAAGCAACTGAAATTAAAAGAGATGTATGCCATCATGGCAGATGTCATTCATTATATAGAAAAAGAACGTTCCTCTAAATGAGGAGCGTTTTTTTAATGTGAATCGTTTGAATTTCGTCTGTAACTCATGGAGGTGAATGCAGATGCAATCAGTGCCAACGTTGCTGCTGCCCAGGCAAGATATTCTAGACTCCCTGAATTAATGACAAAGCCTCCTATGGCAGCGCCTAATGCTATCCCCAAATTGACGGCTACTGGCGTTAATGAGGAAGCAAAATCTTTGGCAGATGGAGAATACTCTTCTGCTAAATCCATGAAGTATAGCTGAATTGTCGCGTTTACGGCATAAAGTATAACAGCCATTAACAGGATACTTAAAATTCCTAGCCAAAGGGAGGACATTGTAAAATAAAAGGAAAATAAGATGAATGCCTGAATGATAAAAATATAACGTAATTTACTTAATCCGTTTCTCTGTGCAATTTTACCTGCTAAAACATTACTAAAAATAGAAAAGAAACCATAGATCAGAAGGACAATGGCTATGTATTTAGTCGGAACACCAAGTTTATTTTCTAAAATAGGCGTAATAAATGTATAGATTGTGTATGTTCCAGCAATGGTGAAAATAGGAATTAAAAATGCAAGTATAACTTTAGGATGCTTTAATAAGGACAATTGATCGGATAGCGATCCATTCTCACCACTTAAATGTTTAGGTAACACAAACATGCTTATGATAAATGCAACGCCCCCTAAGAAGGCAGTTAACCAAAATGTCATATGTCAATTACTCCATTGTCCTATCATTGTTCCTAATGGTACACCCATGACATTGGCAATGGTAAAGCCGGAAAATATCGAAGCAATGATAGTGGATCTTTTTTCTTTTGGAATGACCGTATTAGCAATGGACATAGATAGAGCTGTTAAAACACCACTGACAACAGCAGTCGTAATTCTAGAGCCCATTAGCACAACATAAGTGCTAGATAAAGCACTAATTATATTTCCAAGGATGAAAATGGCAATTAATACTAACATAAGTGGATATTTCGGAAATCTACTGACAAAGCCTGTTACAATGGGGGTGCCTATTGCATAGGCAATGGCGAATCCAGAAACCAATGTGCCTGCTGTAGCAATCGAGATCCCTATAGATGTAGAAACCTCAGTTAATAGCCCTACAATTACAAATTCACTTGTCCCCATGACGAAAGTAAGCAAAATAAGCGTAAATGCTAAAATCTTATGCTTTTTACTAAGCGTTTGTTCTTCATGAACCATTGTATATTGATACCTCCTTATATTTATATATCGAGAATTATCGATATATTAGATGTAATATCGGACCCTATATCTATTTATCGTGAATATTCGATATAATACTTGAATAGAAACCCACTTAATCATTTTGGGTTTCTGATACTAAAAACATTGCAATTTCTTGGACAGTTTCTTCTTTTAATTTGTAATACGTCCATTGACCATGACGAAAAGATTCAAGGAGACCAGCTTTTTGCATCATAGTTAAATAGTGAGAAACGGTCGATTGAGAAGTTTTTGCTTTTTCCTGAATATCCCCTACACAAACGCCTCCTTCAATACTCACTTTTGGAAAATGCTTCTCAGGTTCCTTCAACCACTGTAAGATGTTTAGCCTTGTCTCGTTTGATAACGCTTTAAAAATTTCAATAGGTTCCATGTCTCGATGATATATCGAATTATCTCGATATGTCAATGATTAATTTTATACAAAAAATTATTGACGTCAAGAAAGGACTCCTGTAGAATATGTCAAAATCATAGAAAAATTCGATGATAAAGAGAGTAATTGATGGGACAACTGGAAAGCGAGTTAGGGATGGTGTGAGCCTAATACAGAAACCATGAATGAAGCGCACTTTGGAGAAGGTTCTCGAACTACTAGTAGAGAATAGCGGGGCGTCACCTCGTTAACAATGGAAAGTGGTCATTATGAATGGCAACTAGAGTGGTACCACGGGATTACTATGCTCTCGTCTCTAATTATAGAGGCGGGGGCTTTTTTTATTGAAAATGGAGGAGGATATACATGAATAAACAAATTGCAAACAGTATTGCTGAAATTTTAAAGCATCAGCTAACAGCTCAAGACGTGGAACAATTGCTAGAAAAACCAAAAAGTTTAGAAGTTGGCGATGTGGCATTTCCATGCTTCACCTTGGCTAAAATATGGAAGAAGCCACCTCAACAAATTGCTGCGGAAATAGCGAACCAATTGCAAAATGAGATGATCCATCAGGTGCAATCCGTTGGTGGCTATGTCAACATCTTTTTAAATCAAGCAACAGTAACGCAACAAGTGTTGGGCCTTATTATGCAGGAACAACAAAATTTTGGTACGAATCAAAATGAAATGGGAAGTGTCGTCCTCGACTTTTCTTCGCCCAATATTGCTAAACCGTTCTCTATGGGGCATTTACGTTCAACCGTCATTGGGAATGCCTTGGCAAATATTGCAGTTAAAAATGGTTACCAGGCTATTCGTATTAATCATTTAGGGGACTGGGGCACCCAATTTGGCAAGCTTATCGTTGCGTATCAAAATTGGGGTGATAAGGAAGCCATTACAGCATCTCCTATTGAGGAATTATTAAAGATTTATGTTAAATTTCATACGATGGCCGAACAAGATCCTACATTAAATGAAATGGCTCGCGCCGCATTTAAAGCATTAGAGGATGGTGATTCAGAGGCATTAGCATTGTGGCAATGGTTCCGCGATGTATCGTTAGATGAATTTCAGGCTATTTATCAGCTGCTAGGTATCAATTTTGATGAATATACAGGAGAAGCCTTTTACAATGATAAAATGACAGAGGTTGTGACAGAGCTACAAAGCAAAGGACTCCTAATCGAATCAGAGGGTGCCTTTGTAGTAGAGATGGAGGGAATGCCTCCTTGTTTAATAACAAAAACAGATGGCGCCACGCTTTATGCAACTCGTGATTTAGCGGCTGCCTTTTACCGACAGCAACAGTATCAACCGAACAAAATTTTCTATGTAGTTGGCAATGAACAAACGCTCCATTTTAAACAATTATTTCAGGTGATTGAAAAGATGGGGTATAGTTGGGCAAAAGATTTACAGCATGTACCGTTTGGGATGATGCTTAAAGATGGTAAGAAAATGTCCACACGTAAAGGTAAAGTGGTGTTATTAGCGGATGTGCTAGCCGAGGCGATTGCCACAGCTAAGCGTAATATAGAAGACAAAAACCCTCATTTACAGCAGAAAGAGCGAGTAGCGCAGCAAGTAGGAGTTGGAGCGGTTATCTTTAATGACCTAAAATATCATCGTTTAAACGATATTGAATTCTCCATCGAGCAAATGATGAATTTCGAAGGGGAAACAGGGCCTTATGTACAGTATACCTATGCTCGTATTTGCTCTATCTTGGCAAAAGGCGATGTGCCCTCTCACATAAAGACATTTGCTCCATTAGGGCAGCATGCTTGGCCAATCATTTTATTATTGGAACAATTTCCGAAGGTTGTGGACACCGCTTTTAATCAGGCAGACCCATCCATTATCGCAAAATATGCTTTACAGCTAGCACGTTTATTAAATAAATATTACGCTCATCAAAAAATATTAACCGATGATGCCCAGCAAGCTTCACGTCTAGCGCTTTGTCATTGTGTGGCGATAGTGTTAAAAGAGTCATTAGCTTTATTGGGCATTGAGTCGCCAGAAAATATGTAGTGAACGGTCGCATATTGAAAGCATTGACCATTTATAGAATACATGGTAAAAGGATAGAATAATAAAAGAAAATTCTTCCATTGACTGGCAGCAGAGGGGATTAAATCAAATGGGTAAAAAACAATGGACTGTTTCACTGATTTTAGTCGTAATAAGTATATTCTTTGTAGCACTTAATATGAGACCCGCAGTAACGGGAATTGGGCCACTCTATAATGTCCTCATGACAAACTTACAGGTTTCCAATACGAGTATGAGCTTTCTCACATCTATCCCAGTTTTTTGCATGGGTTTATTTGCTCCGATTGCTGTACCATTTCAGCGTAAGCTTGGAACAAAATTAGCAATCGTGCTGTTAATGGTTATACTCATCTTCGCAAATGGGCTACGCTTTTTCCAAGAAAGCTATCTTTTATTAGTTGTCACTAGTTTTGCGGCAGGCTTGGCTATTGCGATGATTGGGCCTATATTAAATGCATTTATTAAGAAAAAATTCCCTCAACGCTTTACAATTGTTATTGGTATTTATTCATTTGGCATCGGCATTGGTGCGACATTAAGTGCAGCATTAACAGTGAGCTTTTATCAATATTTTGATAATCAGTGGACAGTTGCACTGGGCATGTGGGCCTTACTTGCTATGGTCGCCCTTATTCTATGGAGCTGGGCAATTCCGAAAGAACAAGGAGCAGATGGTGAAGAATTAGCTAAAAATGAACCGGCGCGTAATCCTTGGGTAACTGGGCGCGCTTGGTCAATTTTATTGTATTTTGGCTTACAAACCTCACTGTTTTTCTCTATGATGTCGTGGCTTACACCTCTTTTACAGGACAAAGGAATGACGCTTAAGGATGCGAGTATGATGCTGACGTTTATGTCTATTGTACAAATGATTGGGAATATTGCTGTGCCGATGCTTATGGAGAAATGGACTAATCGATTAGCATGGGCAGTGGCATTAGGCTGTTTAGGGCTGATAGGCTTTACATTATTATGGCTTTTATCAGGTATTTATTTGTGGTTGGCCGTATTGATAATCGGCATTGTTCTAAGTGGGCTATTTCCGATCGGCCTGCTGTTACCGCTTGATGAAGCTAGAAATGATCAGGAAGCCAACAGCTGGTCATCGATGGTATTTTCAGGTGGCTTTATGCTAAGTGCAATCATTCCTGTTTTGATTGGCGTTTGCTATGACATGACAGGTAACCATACATGGACGTATGTGATCTTTCTAGCATTAATGCTAGGAATAATCGCGACAACAGGGCTACTGCGAAAAAATTAATTCAAGAAGGCATGCCATTCAAAACGCATGTCTTTTTTTTGTCAAAAATATTTTGAAGGCCTAAAATCCATCCATTTTCACAGCAAATCAGAGAATCCATAAATTTTAATAGGTAGAATGAAATAGAACTAAAGCGATTGCTCTATTTTACTACTAGATAAATTCAAATAATAATATTATGTAAACTTGAAACATCCTAAGACCTTGATTATGATAGACAAGAGAGATAGTTGAAAAGAAAGTTTTGGTGAAGGTATGTATAAAAAGATGCTCGTTTTAGGAGCGGCTACAATACTAATGACAAGTTGTGACAGTCAAATAGGTGCAGGCTGGTTTCAAGCAGAAAAAGCAGAGATGCCAACAAAAACAGTGGCCAAGCAAGAAGAAAAGATAGTGCCTGAGGTCAAAGTGATAGGTGAGCATGGAGTTGGTGCAGGCATTATTATTCAGCAAAAGGATGATGAGCTTTATATTTTAACAAATGGCGCACTAGTGGCCTCAAAGCCAACTGCCCTTGTGCAAATTGGTCCGGATAAGCTAGTGGCAACGAATGTTCATTTTATGTCAACGGCACATAATGTTGCACTTTTGCAGGTGACCTATAAAGCGAATGTAAAAGTACCTAAAATGTATGAGGGGGAGCTCGATCAGCTATCAGTTTATGTGAATGGCTTACCTTATACGATTCAAAAATACGATGATAAAATTGCTGCTTATTATATTGATACAGATGAAAAGCTACCTTTGGGAAGCCCCGTGATGGAGGCGGAAAACGGAGCAATTGTCGGTCTTTATTTTAACCGGCAGCAGCTAGGTGAAGCACAACCATACATATTGCCGATAAAGGAAATTCAACCGTTTATGCAGAAGTGGTTAAAGGAAGGCATGAAGGCGAGTGTACGCCTATCGCAATCAAAAAATTTATATCCTTATATTGAACAGGGTGATCAAGAAGCCGTACAGCAAGCCATCGACCAATATGGTGAAAATATATTTGCGTATAATATAGATGAAATCAATCTTTTTTTAGATACATTCCATAAGCATTTAAAAGGCGCTGTCACTATTCAAGATGCAAGTGTTATGGAGCCGATTGTTGGATCAGAAGATTTGCAAGACACTTTGGCAGGTATGGTTGCCTACTATGCCTCCAAACACGCGAAGATTCATTTCTCGAATACGGACATTCAAGATATTCGTATAGTGGATCAGCATCTACAGGTACAAGCTAAAACGGAGTATGTATTGACCAACGCAACTGGTCAGGAGGCACTTGCCCATTCCATCATGCTTTATGAAATTATGAAAAATGAACAGGGCGAGTACAAGCTACTTCGTCTTACTACTGAGGAGTGAACTTTGCATGGAGCAAGCAAGACAAATGCTACAGCATCATTTTGGCTATGAAGCCTTCCGGCAAGGACAAGCCCAAATTATTGAACAAACTTTACATGGACAATCGAGCCTTTGTGTGATGCCAACAGGTGGAGGGAAGTCTATTTGTTATCAGATTCCAGCGTTAATGCTTGAGGGGCTCACAATCGTTATATCGCCTCTTATTTCTTTAATGCAAGATCAGGTGGAAGCTTTACGAGCAGCCAATATTCCTGCTGCCTATATAAATAGTACATTAACAGCACAAGAAGTGAATGAAACGATGCAGCTAGCTAGTGCTGGTTATTTAAAACTACTGTATATCGCACCTGAAAGACTTGAAAGTGCTTCCTTCCTTCAAGCATTGTCCTATTTATCCGTGCCATTAATTGCGGTGGATGAAGCACACTGTATTTCTCAATGGGGTCATGATTTTCGACCAAGTTATCGTTCCATTCAAAAGCTTTTCACACTGTGGCAGCAGAAGCCAACTGTTTTAGCGCTTACCGCCACTGCGACACCTGCTGTTTGTGAGGATATTCGGAAAATTTTAACCATTGATGAAGATGCAACAGTGATGACAGGCTTTACACGTGATAATTTGGCCCTTTCGGTGTTAATTGGTGAAAATAAAGAACGTTATATTAAAAATTACTTGCAGAAAAATAAACAGGAAGTCGGTATTATTTACGCCGCCACACGAAAAGCGGTAGACGCGATTTATGACATGCTAAGTCGGTCGGGTGAAGCGGTAGCCAAATACCATGCTGGGTTATCAGAGGATCTACGGATGGCTGAGCAGGAGCGTTTTTTAAAAGATGAGGCACGTATTATGGTGGCTACCAACGCCTTTGGTATGGGAATCGATAAAAGTAATGTGCGCTTTGTACTGCACTATCAAATGCCTCGCAACATGGAGAGCTATTATCAAGAAGCAGGGCGAGCTGGTCGAGATGGTCTTCCAAGTGCTTGTATCCTACTGTATGCCTCCGGAGATGTTCAAACTCAACGTTTTCTTATTGACCAATCGCAAGATGAAGCACGAATACCACAGGAATTAGCGAAGCTCCAAACAATGGTCGATTATTGCCATACAGAGGGCTGCCTACAAAATGCAATTTTAGCCTATTTTGGTGAAGTACAAGAGGAGCCTTGTGGTCGCTGCAATAATTGTAATGATGGCCGTACTGTGATGAATGTAACGGAGGATGCACAGAAGGTACTCGCTTGTGTTGTACGGATGGGCCAAAAATTTGGCAAGACGATGGTGGCTCAAGTACTTATCGGCTCCAAAAATCAAAAAATGAATGAATTTGGATTTGCACGTTTATCGACCTATGGCATTTTGAAAGGGCATTATTCGTCTAAAGATGTCTCGAACTTTATTGAGTTTCTAATTGCCGAAGGCTTATTGGCAGTTAAGCACGGCACGTATCCGACTATTTATGTGTCAGCCGATGGCAAAGAAGTTCTACTTGGGCAACGACAGGTCATGCGGAAGGAAGCTGTAACGGTTAAAAAACTGGTTGATAATGATCCTTTATTTGAACATTTACGTGTGTTGCGAAAAGAAATTGCAGATGAAGAGAAAGTTCCACCATTTGTAGTATTCTCAGATAAAACATTACGTGATTTATGTGACAAGAAGCCCGCAGTACTGGATGATTTACGCCACATTGGCGGCATCGGTGAAGTGAAATTTGATAAATACGGCAAGCGTTTCTTTGAGGCACTACAATCATTTTTAGAAACACCCATCTAAAATTAAGCATGTGTTTTTACAAAAAGAGAGGTGTCTCAATGAAAAATTGAGGCACCTCCGTTTGTTTATTTATCCCAATGCTTAGTTAGAAACTCATCACGGCCGGAAACAGCACGGTCTTGCTTATAGTGATCAGCTTCTTTTTTATAGTAATCTTGGTGATAGTCTTCCGCTGGATAGAAGCGTTCAGCATCGCGAATTTTGGTTACAATAGGTTTATCGAAGCGTCCACTAGTGGCTAGCTTTTCTTTAGATGCCTCGGCGATTTGCTTTTGTTCATCCGTGTAAGTAAAGATCGCTGTTGAATAGGACTCTCCACGGTCATGAAACTGCCCAAAAGCATCAGTGGGATCAATTTGCATCCAATAAATGTCTAGTAGTTGTTCATAGCTAAAAATGGCTGGATCGAATTCAATTTCGACGACTTCTAAATGGCCAGAAGTCCCTTTCTTAACATCCTCGTATGTTGGGTTTTCTAAATGGCCGCCCATATAACCAGATGTTACTTTATGTATACCATCCCACTCGACGAATGGCTTAACCATGCACCAAAAACAACCGCCAGCAAATGTAGCTTTTTCTATCATGTACATCATCCTTTCTTTTGTGAAAATATTATAGCATTGTTTGGCGAAAAAACTGAGCATTTGGGTGTAAAATAACAATAAGATAGATGAAGATGGGACTTCCTCTATCAGCCAAATGAAACTTTCCGGCTAATCAATCGTTACATTAACTATAAAAAAATAGAGGAGTTAGTCATTATGGAAGAGCAAGATTATACTAGACGCTCACAACGTCCTACAAAACGAAAGCTTCGTAAAGGGAGAGCAATTTTTACATTATTAATACTCTGTGTCTTGGTTGTGGCAGGTTATTCTATCATGCAGTACCGCAGTGGCCTAAAGCTTGCCAATCAAACACAAGTTGAGCAGGAGGATTTTTCTGGCGATACATTAAAAGGCGATATCGAAAATTACTTAATCCTCGGTGTCGATACACGTGGCGAGGAGAAATCTCGAACAGATACGATGATGGTATTATCTTGGAATAAATCAAACAATGATATTAAGCTCGTATCCTTTATGCGTGATATTTATGCGGAAATCCCGGGCTATCAATCCTATAAGCTTAATACAGCGTACTACTTAGATGGGGTACAGCTACTGAAGGATACACTAACAAATATGTTCGGCTTACCGATTCACCATTATGCGCTTATCGATTTTAAAAACTTTGAATCGTTGGTGGATATTTTAGCGCCTAATGGTGTTGAGATGGACGTTGAGAAGGATATGTCTGAAAATATTGGGGTAGAGTTAAAGCAAGGTGTTCATCACTTAAATGGACAGGAGTTACTAGGCTATGCACGATTCCGTCATGATGCGGAAGGTGATTTCGGTCGTGTAGCACGTCAGCAAAAGGTTATCGAGGCTTTAAAAAATGAACTGTTAACACCTGCGAATGTATTGCATTTACCAAAATTTGTAGGGGCAGCACAAGGCTATATTACAACCGATTATTCTTCTGCTGAAGAAATGCAACAAGTGCTGAAATTGTTATCTAAGGGCAAGGTGAACATTGAAAAAGCAACGATTCCAATTGAAGGTAGCTATCAATTCCAAAACTTTAGTCATGCCGGCGATTCAATCGTGATAGATGTGGAACAAAATAAGGCCTTTTTAAGTGATTTTTTAGGCATTTCACTGGAGTGATATTTAGCAAAATCCAACATTATCCTGTAATATAAAGGTAGAGCTTTTTGATTGGGGTGGATATATGGAAAAAGAAAGACCAAAAGAACGTTCAAACCTGTTAGCAACCAAGTTTATTCGTTTCTTAGGTGGCAGAAACCTATTATTTACGCTGGTTATTTTATTATTAGTTGCATGTGTTATTTTTATGTTTAATCAAGTTTCCTTTATCTTTACTCCGCTTCAAGTATTATTTGAAGTAGTCATTTTACCAGGGGTACTAGCCGTCATTGGCTACTATTTATTACGTCCATTGTTGGCGATCTTGGTTAGATGGCGTATCCCGAGAATTTGGGGTATTTTAATACTCTACATTGCGGTCATTGGTGTCATTACACTGCTTGTTGTGTTGGTTTATCCGTTTTTACGTGACCAATTCACGAACCTTGTACAGGAATTCCCAGAGTATTTTATGAAGTTTACGGAAAAATTTGTTGCATTCTTTAATCATTCACGTTTTAACGATTATTTAGATAAAATTAATTTTGACTACAATGAAGTGGTTAAAAACTTCACTACAGATATGGTGAAAACTGTGAAGGATACAGCTGCAAATATAGCACAAGGTGTCGCATCCGGTATTACGGGCTTCCTATCAACGTTAACAGGCATTGTTCTATCGCTTGTAACCGTACCATTCATTCTGTTTTATTTACTGAAAGAGGGCGAAAAGTTACCGAAATTTATGCTGAAAGTTTGCCCACCGCGTATGCGTAAAGAAGTGACTGAAATTTTCCATGATATGGACAAGCAAATTAGTTCTTACATACAAGGGCAAATTTTAGTATCAATGTGTATTGGTGCAATGGTAACGATTGGCTTCTTAATTATTGGTATGAAATATGCTTTATTGCTCGGCTTCCTTGCGATGATTACAAGTGTGGTGCCTTATTTAGGTCCTGTTATTGCCATCACACCAGCCGTTATTATTGCTCTTGTCACATCACCATTGATGCTGATTAAGCTAGCGATTGTATGGACAATCGTGCAGTTAATCGAGGGAAAATTCATTTCTCCACAAATTATGGGGAAATCGCTCAGTATTCACCCGATTACAATTATCTTTGTATTATTAACGGCAGGTTCGTTATTTGGTGTACCGGGTGTCATTTTGGGGATTCCAGGATACGCAATCTTTAAAGTGCTTGTGACTCATCTATTCAAGCTATTTAAACAGCGCTATAACCGGTACGAGGACGACGTTCACCAAAAATATGATGTATAAGAAGATACAGCTACTGCCGCTTGACAGTAGCTGTATTTTTAATACGAGATGAAGGATGGGGGAAAAGGGAATGACATACATACCAATTAATTTTCAAGAAAAATTAGCTAAATTCCAAGAGCACTGGTCACCAAAGGTAATTGCTGAAATGAATGAATATCAATTCAAACTTGTTAAAGTAAGAGGAGATTTTGTTTGGCATAAACATGATGATACAGATGAAGTGTTTATTGTTATTGAAGGGGAGCTTGTCATCGAATTCCGTGATGGAGAAGTTAGATTAAAGGAGGGGGAAATGTTTGTCGTACCACGCCAAGTTGAACACAAACCTTACGCCGCTGCCGAGTGTAAAATTTTGCTTGTAGAGCCTGCAGGGGTAGTGAATACGGGTGAGGAAAAATCTGTCCTTACTGCTGAAAATGATGTTTGGATTTAATTAATAAAACCCTTCTAGCTTGTTGTTAGAAGGGTTTTCTATGTTAGTTTTCTTGTAGTACTTGAACTTGCGCTAAACGATCGACTGCTTCCTGAAGGATTTCCGCTGGCTGCACGAGTGCTAAGCGCAAATAACCTTGCCCTGCGGTTCCAAATACAGTACCTGGAACGGTCACAATGCCAACCTGCTCGATCAATTTAAAGGCAAGTTCTGTGCAGTCCATATCATATGGATATTTTGCCCAAACAAACATACCACCGTTGGAAGGTGCTGCGTCCCAACCTAGTGCCTGTAAGCCATTCATCAGTGTTTGATGACGCTCAGAGAAGGTTGCACGTAAGCTTGCCGTAATTTCTTCAGCATGATCGAGGGCAACAACAGCTGCATCCTGAATAGGCTCAAAAATACCGAAATCTAAATTTGATTTTAATTGCTTTATGATCGAGATCATTTCAGCATTTCCTGCGATATAGGCAATACGTGTTCCTGCCAAACTAAAGCTTTTGGAAAGGGAGTTAATTTCCATTCCTACTTCTTTCGCACCTGGGGTAGCAAGGAAACTAATTGGTCCATCGCCTGTAAAATAAAACTCAGAATAGGCTGCATCATGCAGAACGATGATGTTATATTTTTTAGCAAAGGCAATCACTTTTTCAAAATATGCTAAGGATGGCATCGCTGGTACTGGGTTTCCTGGTAAGTTTAAAATTAATAGCTTTGCTTTTTGGGCAATATCTTCTGGAACAGCGTCTAAGTCTGGAAGATAGTTGTTGTCAGCTGTTTGAGGCATGTAATAGGGTGTTGCACCAGCTAAGTGAATGCCTGCGTCATACGCAACGTAAGCTGGGTTTGTCGATAGCACGATGTCTCCTGGATCACAAAAGGCCATTGGAAGATGCACTAAGCCTTCTTGAGAGCCAATCGTTTGAATGATTTCAGTAGCGGGATCTAAATCAACATGGCTACGGCGCTTATAGTAGCGACTAACTGCCTCATAAAAACGCTGTGTGCCTGTAAGTGTATAGCCATACGATTCAGCTAAACCTGCTCGATAAGATAGATGTTCACGAATTTTGGCATGTGGGGGAAGGTCTGGGCTTCCTAAGCTTAAGTCAATCAGGGTCATGCCCTTTGATTGCTGCTCTCTCGCAAAATTTTTCAAATCTCCGAAAATTGCTGGTGTAAATAAAGACATTTTTTTAGATGGTACGATTTTCAAGACTAGTACACTCCTTGTAGTTGTATAACAGAATAGTAGTTCACATTTTATCATACTAAAGCACAGAAAGGGGCAGATATTCTGAAAAAAGAAAATATTTATATAATGTAGAGGATGTGCGCATAGGCTAGCGAAAATGGATTGCCTAATGTTGGGGAAACCTACTGTAAATTCCGTAAATCTAGAAGTTGTATTATACTTACTATATAGCTTTTCAGTGAGAATTAAGGTACGAATCGATGGATCTACCTGCTATCATTAGCATAAGGGGGGGTGAGGGCTTTGAAGGTATATTCGTTAAGTGGACCGAGTGGCACAGGAAAAAGCACTAGTGCTCTATCTTTTGCCCATAAAATTGGCGTACAGGCGATTATCGATGATGGATTACTCATTGTCAATGGCGTGAGAGTCGCAGGAGTTTCTGCCAAATTTGAAAAAAATACAATTACCGCTGTTAGGCGTGCCATTTTTACGGATCAAGAGCATCGTGATGCCGTAAAGAAAGCGCTAGCGACCCACCGAGTGGAATCTATTTTACTTATAGGGACGTCAACGAAAATGACAAACAGTATTGCAAAGCAGCTGGAGCTAGGGGCTATCGAGCATTATTATGCTGTGGAAGATGTTCGTTCCTTTAAGGACATTCAAAAAGCTCGTTTTATTCGTCAAACGCAAGGGAAGCATGTCATGCCAATCCCTTATCGACAAGTTGAGCAAAACTTCTTTAAGCGACTGGTGCTAAAGGGAATGGAGATTTTTTCAACAAAACGTGAAAAGATAGGGGAAACAACCATTGTTCGTCCTGATTTTCAACGGGAGTATATTGAGATTAGTCATCATGTGTATGTCCAACTACTTACGTATTGCTGTCAACAGCAAGATTTTGTGCAAAAGGTGGAGCAAGTCCAATTCGTGCTAGGTGAACATGTCCAAGCTATATTGTCCCTACAGGTAAGGCTACCGATCGATTATCCGTTGGCAGAACGATTATATAACTTACAACATGCAGTTCAGACAGAGTTTTATGAGCATTTTGGCTATGAATTGGATGCTATCCATGTTCATGCTAAATCCGGAATACAGAAGAGAAAGTCATAAAAAACAGGTACTCCCGTCGCGATAGGGCGAGAAGAGTACCTGTTTTTTATTTAGGTTGACGCGTAAACAGTGGCTGGCGTTTTTCAACAAATGCTCGGCAACCCTCTGCAAAATCATTGCCGACAAATGGCATGGAGCCTTGCCATAAGGCTGGAACACTATCCAGGCATTCTTGGACAGATTGCTTTACTGCCAGTAAGGATTCAGGAGACATCCCCGCCACAAGCTTACCCATGCGGATCATGTATTTATTTAAATCCTTTTCTGCTACAAGATAATTGAGCATCCCAAGCTTGTAAGCTTCCTCTGCTTTAAACATTCTTCCTGTGAATACTAAATCCTTGGTTGTAGCAGGGCCGACAAGCTGTACTAAACGCTGTGCAAATTTATTATTTAAGGTGATCCCCAATTTACCAACAGGAATGCCGAGTTTGGCTTTATCGGAGCCAATACGGATGTCGCAGGCTAACGCTAATTCCAACCCAGCCCCCATGGCAGGCCCATTAATCACACCAATTGTAGGAATCGGCAAACGCTCAATAGTGGAAATGGTCTTTTCCATATGTATAAACGCCTCCTCAGCCTTGTCGAGAGAGATGGCATTAAATTCTTTAATGTCAGAGCCAGCAGTGAAATTTTGTCCAGAGCCGCGTAGAATAAGGACTTTATTTTTAGGATTATCTAATACTTGTAGGGCAATTTTTGCTAATTGGTCCCACATATTTGCGGTTAATGCATTTTTCGCTTGTGGTCGATGGATCGTAATAATTGCTAGCCCAGCAGTTTCTTGATAAATAATTTTTGCATCTTCTGCTTCCAGTCGAGTCGTCTTTACTTGCATTTTAGAGAACCCCCTAATTTGTTTATACCTTTATTATATAGTACAAAGAACGATAAACACGAAATTATACGAATTTTCATATAAAATTGCGTTGTTATACAAAAATAGGTGGAATAATAGCATTGTTCTACAACAAAGGAACGCAATTTACTATTGTAAGAAAGCAAAAGGTATGAGAAACTAAAAGTCGAACATTTGTTTCTTAATTATGCAAGAAGCATTTGAAGGATGGGAGCGGGTATGAACCTTGACTACAGATTATCCGACACTATAAGTTAATATTAAAAATAAGAACATACGCACCGAATATATAGTAAAATGAAGATAATTACCGCTCAGCAAACAAGGAGGGATCGAATGATCACACTCAAGGACGCGTGGAACAGATATATTTTGCTGTTGCAGTCATTAAAGAAAAGTGCAGCAACGATGAAGCAGTACAATATGGACGGGCAGCATTTTTTATCCTTCGCCCATGAAAAAAATTACTTGTATGTTGATCACCAATTTCAAGAGTTATTACAAATTTATTGTCACGATATAAAGGAAACCTATAGCAATATCAATACGTTTAATCATAAAATAGCAACAATGCGCGGCTTTGTAGACTTTATTTTCTTACGAGAATGGATGGAGCCCTTTGATTATCAACATATTTTACAGCCGAGAAAAAGGCAAAAAGAGGCGTTACAAGTACTTACAAATAAGCAAATCGGGCAAATGACTAATGTTTGGCCAACTTATTTTCAATATGCAAAAACAGCAGAGCATGCATGGCTGGCGAGGCGGAATGGTTGTATTGTTCAAGTTTTGATGGAAACAGGTTGTAAGCCAGCAGAGCTTGTACGTATGAAATGGTCGCATTTCCAAAGGGAAAAATCAACTCTTTTTATTGCCAATCGGAACGGACGCCGTGAGGTAAAGTGTTCGCCCTTACTTATGGACATGCTAGGACATTATAAGGAAGAAACAGAATCCATGCATGACAAAAAGGTAGAGGAATGGGTGTGGGTGAGTGAGGCAAGCATGACAAAGCCGATTACGACGAAGACAGTAGAACGTATTTTTCAAACGATGTCTAAACATATTGGAAAAAACGTCAGAGCTACCGATTTACGTTATACCGTTATGCAAAGGGCGTTTCAGGAAGAGAAGACGCTGGAACATATTCAGCAAGAAATGGGCTATGTTCGCAAATGGGTACTAACAGAAAGACAACAGCGCTTTGAATAAAAAAATGTGCAGCAATTGCGTATGTCACCATTCCTGCACATGTCATTATTTCTTATAAGTGATTCAATGCTTTGACACTTACTTTTACGGTTAAATCATGCTTGCCTCCTGAATAAACCCCTTCAACAGGGCTTATATCACTATAATCTCGACCAATACACAAAATAATATGGTTTTCTAATACTTCCACATTATTTGTAGGATCAAGACCAATCCAGCCAATACCAGGTATCATTACTTCTACCCAAGCATGTGTTGCAATATCGCCGACGAGAGCTGAATTTTCATCGACATATAAATACCCACTAACATAACGTGCTGGAATTCCTTTAGAGCGCAATACACCTAGCATAACATGAGTGAAATCCTGGCATACGCCGCGTTTTAGGGCAAATGCCTCACTGGCTGTTGTACCCACATCTGTTGCTGAAGGATCATATTCAAAGCTAGAGTATAAGTATTGCATTAAATTAAGCGAAAAGAGCACAGGATTTTCAGCATGGCCAATTGCATGAAAAACTTCCTCCAGCTGTTGTTCTGTCATATACGTAAAATGAGTTGTTTTTAAATAGGGAAGATAATGTTCATAAAATAGCTGTGAGTGAAAAATAGTCTGCATTTCGGGCGAATATTGAATGCGGTGAATAAATGGCGCACGCTGGATACTGACAATCGACGATGTATGAATTTCTAGTACTTGATGCTGCTCAGGAATATAAAATGAACCTACTGTATTTCCCCAAATATCCGTATGCTCACGGGTAAGAGAGGATGGAGTAATTGCAATTCGATAGGATAACAAGCGTTGACGCTCATCACTCCGCGGCTTTAAACGAATCGTATTTAAGCTTTGATCGACTTCAGACTCATACTGAAAAATATTTGTATGTTGAATTTCAAATTTCATTGTGTCCGCTTCCTTCTGCTTACTGACTTGCCTGTTGAAAGGGAGCTGTGATGGATTCCTTTCAAGGTTGTATGCTGGGTTCATATAAATGATAGATTGTCGAGAATGTTTCGCTAAAGGCAATCCATTGACTCAATCTTTCCTCCATTATTGTGATGGCTTCCTCAACGCTCATTGACCAAAAATCATGATGATCGATTGCTAGGACGAAGCTTTTGATGGTCGAATGAAGCGTTAAACATCTTGACGACAAAGGATCATGCTCGATGGACTTGAGAGCTTCTTCTAATTTTTTCAGACAAAACATGATCGAGCAAGGAAAATGTTCATCCTGCAATAAATATCGAATGACCATTAAGAGATTGGTTTGGCGGTGCTTCTGCAAAAATGTTTCCTTTGCGGCAGCAAGCTCCAATAGAAATGTACCATCCATTTCATGAAGGGATGGTCCTGTTATTTTCTGTTGTTCGAGAATAATTAACGTCATCCGCATTGTTTTTTCAGCTCTTTCCAGCCATTTCCCAATCTGCATGAAATAAAAGGGGAGATCCCGATCCATCGTGCCCTCAATTAATCCAGTCACCATCCACAACGTCTTCCGAACTTCCTGTAAAAAAGCTTGAAGATCAATTAATGGGATAGGCCGATCCATTGTTAGTATGTCCTGTTGCTTAGTTAAATAAAAGGCATTTTGTATTTCCCATAGCTCAGCAGGTATACGATCTCTCGTAACTCGGGCATTTTCTCGAATGGCGCGTAATGTAGTATGGAGAGAGTTGCCGTTTGTCTCAGAAAACAGAAGATAATCAATTAATGGGTTAACACGTATAGCTGTATAATTGGCTAAATACTCCTCCTTTGAGGCACAAATATTTAATACAGCCTCCCAATGATCAATATAATCATGTTCTTGCCCAGATTGCTCCAACATATTCAACAGCTGTACCTGTAATATATGTGTATTGGTTTGTGTGCGTTCACTATACCGTGCCATCCAAAATAACGCGTCGGCTACTCGACTCAGCATGCTTCAACTCCTCCTTTAAGATCCATGTGTCCTTAGCACCACCACCCTGTGATGAATTGACCACAAGTGAACCTTCTTGTAAGGCCACTCGTGATAATCCACCTGGCAATACATAACAATCCTCACCCTTCATGGCATACACACGTAAATCCACATGGCAAGGATAGAATCGTCCATTTTGAAAGGATGGCGCTCTAGACAACTTGATAGTTGGCTGGGCAATATATTGACATGGATGCATCATAATTTTGTCCTTAAATAAAGTAATTTCATCCTCACTTGCATGGGGACCAATCAGCATATCATAGCCCCCGGATGCACTCACATTTTTTATGACTAGCTCCTGAATATGCTCCAGTACCCACGCTCGCTGTTGCTCATCTTCTAAATGATAGGTTTTCACATTCGGTAATATTGGCTCTTCCTGTAGGTAATAACGAATCATTTCAGGGACATAGGCATACATCGCTTTATCATCTGCCACGCCATTGCCAACAGCATTTAAAATGGCCACATTGCCTGCTTGGTAAACTGCCATTAAATGAGGGACACCCAATAAAGAGTCCTCACGGAATGCAACCGGATCTAAAAAATCATCATCGATACGGCGATAGATAATATCAATTTGCTGTAAACCATAGATGGTTTTCATATAAACCTTTAAATCCTGTACGACTAAATCGCGGCCTTCCACCAGTTGAATACTTAAATGCTGAGCTAAAAATAAGTGATCATAATAGGCAGAGTTGTACATTCCTGCTGTTAGTAGCACAGCTTTTGGTTCTCGCCCTTCATCCATAGTAGATGGGCGGTGGGCAAGCAGTGCTTTTTTCATGTTAGCCATCTGCTTATCAAGTGATAAAATGGTATGCTTGGAAAAAAATTCTGGATACACTTCCTTCATGACGTCACGGTTTTCAAACACATAAGAAATACCAGAAGGGTTCCGTAAATTGTCTTCCAGCACGAAATAGTCACCTTTTTCATCCCGTATTAAATCAATACCTGCTAAAAATATATGATTAGCAATTGGAACCTTAAGTCTCAGCATGATTGGCGAGAAATATGGATTCTTTTCTACCAGCTGTCTAGGGATATAACCATCACGGATTATTTTTTGTTCAGCATACACATCCTGTAAAAATAAATTCAGTGCTTCCACACGTTGTTTGACACCTTCCTCAATAATTGCCCATTGTGTTTGAGGAATAATGATAGGGACGCAATCAAAGGGCATGGTCCTTTCGGTTCCATCTTGTGCACCATAGACCGTAAAAGTAATTCCTTGTCTGAGAAAGCTTGCTTGGGCTTGACGATATTTCTCTTCGAGTTGCTCCTGCGAAAAAATGGATAGCTTATGATGAAAAGATCGATAATGGGGCTTCGGTTGATTGCCATCAAACATTTCATCGAAAAACAGACTAGAATCATATAAATTCATCATATGGATCCCTCCGAATTTGAGTAGTAATAAAAACATGGTACACTGTGAGTAAATACATAAAAGGAGCTAACATTCATGACAATCATTAATCTAATGCAAGCTTATGAACTTGATAAACTTTCTAAATTAAATTTTTCAGACGAGGAGATCTTACGTGCTTTACGGGCGGGGGATGTATCAGCTTGGCAGGAACAAGTACCAAACTATGAATTTAGTGAAACAATGGCACTTTTTCAGGATGGCGAACAAGAGTTCTTAGATGCGTTACATGGCCATTATCGAATCAAGTATGTAACATTGCCTGGCATCCAACGTTTATTGCACCTGCGCTTTAACCTAGAAGAAGGGGTAGATTACCAAATTTTAGAAACTGGTATCCAACATTTGATGTGTGATGAGGAAACGGTCACAAAACTACAGCAAATGTTATCGACGAACTGGTCTCTTACAAAACAAGCTGATCAGAAATACTCGGTTTTTGTAAAATAATCAATTTTTCCAAATAATACCATGCGTGTTGTGAGACGAATCGACATGGGTAGTTACCCACCTTTCTGTTTTTCGAGTCGCCTCACAAAGCAATAGAAGTATACTAGATTTTAATATTCATCGAACGTCAACTTTATACCTAAAAACCAAAAACTGTCACAATTCTTTTCTTATTTAGTAGAAGGTCCTCTATATAAAAAGGGGATCTTTTTTTATTTGTATATATCGAACATATGTTTCTTTAGTATAGAAAAGTAGCTTGTTTTTTCAATAAAGTTCCCAAATTTATATTTGGGAACGTTTTTTATGGTAAAATAGAGCAAATAGAGGTGATTGTGATGCAAAAATCAAAACAACCAAAAATCATGAAGGACTTTCTTGTATATTTAACAACCATCAAAGGAAAGTCCCAGCGCACAAGAAAAGAATACGAATATGATTTGACTTTATTTTTCCGTTTCCATACAGCTGTCCAGGAGGATCTGGATATAGAAAATTTAGCAGTCATTGATATTGCCACCATTACAATAGAAGAAATTCGAGATATTACACTGGAGGACCTTTATTACTTTATGGAGTATTGTGAGGTACAGCGTGGAAATTCTGCAGCTTCAAGGGCACGGAAGGTTGCGACATTAAAATCCTTTTTCAAATACTTAAAAGGGAAACGGCGACTAATTGAGGAAAACCCAGCAGAGGAATTAGAAACACCGAAAATTGGTCGAAAAAGACCCATCTATATGAATTTTCAAGAAGCTACACAATTTATAGATGGCATACCTGCTAATCAGGCATCGCCAAGAAATTATTGTATGATGATGTTTTTCTTAAACTTAGGAATTCGTGTGACAGAGCTATGCCAGCTTAATATTACCTCTATACAAGGACGTCATTTAACCGTTGTCGGGAAGGGCAATAAGGAGCGTACTGTTTACTTGAATGATAGCTGCATGCAGGCACTAGCAGACTATGAGAATAGTGGGAAAACACCATATAAAGGAAACGGAGATGAGCCTCTTTTTGTCTCCCAAAAGGGAACACGTTTTACACGGCAAACTGTTGCTAAAATCGTGAAGCGTATTAATCAGCAATCAGGTCTTCAAAAGGAGCGACTTACACCACATAAGCTGCGCCATACTTCGGCAACAATGATGTATAAGGCTGGTGCTGATATTAGGAGCTTACAGCATATTTTAGGGCATTCAAGTGTAGCAACCACTCAAATTTATACACATATTGAGGATGAACAGTTACAGCAGGTTTTAGAAAACAATCCATTTAATATGGTGCATGAAAGATGATTTTCACCTATCTCTGTCGAATATAAAGGTATAACGAATGAAGGGGGTAGCGTATGATTATACTTGCAAAGGATCAATTTGATGCCACAAGAGAGCAATTACTTCAGGAAATTAATCATTTAAGTGATACCGAATTTAATGACAAGCCAGATGCACAAAATTGGAGTATAGCACAAATTTGTCATCATTTGATTTTAGTAGAGGAAGCTACAAAGAAGGCTGTTACATGGGGCTTACAATCACAGGAACAATCGTCTCCTGAACGAAAGGATATGCAGCTGTTGTTAGACCGTACACGAAAATTTCAAGCGCCAAGCATAGTGGAGCCTTCGGAAGATCCTTTCCATGTTCAAAAGATGGTGGAATTGCTAGCAACAACAAGAGAAGAATTTCTTGGGTTTTTAGAAACCCTTGAGGACGCTGATGCTTTAGCAAAGCGCACTATGAAGCATCCAGCTCTTGGTGAATGTCCACTAGATCAATGGATTGAGCAAATTTATCTCCATGAGCAACGTCATATCCTGCAAATTCAGGAAATAAAAAATAGCTGGCAACAGGCATCAAATTAATTTGAAAACCCATCTATCCATTCAACAGATAGATGGGTTGTTTTTTGCGATTGATCATTGATCAGGAAGCTTTTGTATAAGGTCTGAATAAATGTCCATCTTCATTTTCTTTTCTAAAAAATGTCCGGTCTTGTCAGTGTAAATAGCTTTAGCTGTACCGTCCTCATACTCAGTAAAAAGCACATTTCCATAGTTATAGGGTTCCAGGATGGGATCAGTATCTAAACTCATATCGGGTGAAATATTCCCTGCGGCTATAGATGGCACTCTTCGCTCACGGAAAAGCTGTCCAATGGCAATGGCCTGACCTTTTTTAATTTCCACAAATGTAAATATACCATCGAGTAAATAATATACATCTGCTCGACCGATAGGAAAGGTATAACTGTGTAAGCGATGTCCATCAAATGTGCCTAGTGTTTTAAAATCAGCCTTAATAGGTAGAGCAATAGCAGCTTTGCGCGCTGCTTGAAGATCCTCCTGCTCCCATATAGACGAATCAAACGAATAGTCTTTGGCATTAATGAAAACGAATTGACGAATGGGTTCAAAATATATGTCGTATCCCAAAGATTCAGAGACAAATCTGAGAGGAACAAGGATACGGCCTTCGCGATTTTGCGCAGGCACCTCCATTTGTACATCTTGTCCATTGTTAGAGGCGGAATGGCTATTGGCAGTGATTTTTAAGTAATCGCCATTTTTATTTTGCACGGTTGTCATTTTAGTTTTAGCATTAAAACTATAGGAAAGTCCAAGTGATGCAAGGGCACGGATGGGAACGAAAAGATGATGGCGGTCCATTAGTGGATGTATATCCAGCTTGATAAATTCACCATTGACAACAACTTCGATTGGCCTATTCTCTACTGCTGGCTTTGCTAGAGGCGCTGCAAATACAGGGGTATTGGCTATCATTCCCCAACCTACTATTAAAATAATTCCTGCTAGGATGTTCTTCATATTGTGTATTTCCCTCCGTTCTAAAATTTATTTTCCATTGAATACCAAAAACTCCATATTTTGGGCGTTTATAAGCGCTTGCAAAGCGATGCAAGCGTTTATGATTTTTTCTGTCATAAGCACTTGACGTCCATCATAATCTGTTATATATTAAATAAAAATAAAAACAACTGTTATAAAACAGATTCGACTAAGGAGGAATTTTTAATGTCAAAGTATCGAGATGGATATGAATTTTATTGTGAAATGTGTGAGCGTTATGGATTAGAACCAATTTCTTTCCGCTATTATGTATTACAGTTATCCCAGAAGCAACTTTCCGCTTATAATATGCAAGCAAAACAATTAGGGATTTAAAAGAATATGGAGATGACGGAAGCCGACGCGAATATTTTATGAAAAGCCCAGCCATACTAAGTAAAATGGACTGGGCTTTCATCTTTCTAAAAAAAGATTTCGGAAAATTCGTTGATTTATAAAGTAGAGATGTAACGATATTATACGTACAAGGAAAAGTAGTTCAAGTGAAAGGGAGAAATAAAGATGACTGATTATCGAGAAGGCTATGAATATTATCGACATATGTGTGAGGAGCATGGATTAGAGCCCATCAATTTTCACTATTATATTTTAAATTTATCACAAGAGCAGTTAAATGCTTATAATGAGCATGCTAAAACATCTGGAGGATCAATAGAATATGGGGTCTCCTAGCTATTAAAATGCCTTACTGCTGCTTATGAGTGACAGTAAGGCATTTTGTTTGATCATTTTTACAATCTGATAAATTTATAAGTTATTAGTATTTTGTATTTAATGGAGAAATAGCCTAAGGAAAATACTATCAATAGTACAAAAGTATTCAAAAATCTTAAGATTAGACATTTTAGAGTGTTAATAATAACTAATATTTGTATTTTATATCAAAAACTATCCCAACCTTGACTTGAATGATTTCATATTTGGGTTGAATTAACTGCTTTTCTAAGACTATAATATAATTACAGAAAAAAGGGCGATATACCACAACTTTATACCTCGCTGTA
Source organism: Lysinibacillus fusiformis (assembly GCF_003049525.1). Lineage (GTDB taxonomy): Bacteria > Bacillota > Bacilli > Bacillales_A > Planococcaceae > Lysinibacillus > Lysinibacillus fusiformis. Next base: position 227,235 of record NZ_PYWL01000004.1, read on the forward strand.
AAATAAAGCAAAAGTACCAAACCCTTCATATTTTAATGAATGGAGAATGAAAATGATGAATGTCACGCCGAGTAGTAATCAAATGAACTACAGTCTTAAAGAATTGCAAGATATTTTTTCCGCTATGAATAGTTCCATTATTGTGGCAATTACAGATCGTACCGGAAAAATTACTTTTGTTAATGATCATTTTTGTAAAATTTCGAAGTATACGCGTGAAGAATTAGTAGGCCAAGATCACCGTTTACTGAACTCAGGCTATCATCCTAAATCTTTCTTTAGAGAGATGTGGAGAACAATCGGTAATGGTGAGATGTGGAATGGCGAGGTTTGCAATCGTGCAAAAGATGGCAGTTTATATTGGGTGAAGACTACTATTTTCCCATTCCTCGATGAGCGGGGAAAGCCTTATCAGTATATCGCAATACGCGTCGATATTACAGCGCAAAAGGATATTAAAAAAATTACCCACATAGCCTATCACGATGAATTAACAGGGCTACCAAATCGTCGTAAATTAGAACAGCGTTTAGAAAATGAATTCCATCAATCTCGACGTACAGGAGAAAAGTTTGCGTTATTTTTCATTGATGTGAATCGTTTTAAACACATAAACGATGGGCTTGGCCATATTATCGGTGATATGTTTTTAGTGGAAATGTCCAATCGTTTACGGAATATTGATTATACCTCTAATTCTTTCTATCGTCACAATAGTGATGAATTTGTCATGATTTTAAATGATGTCAATCGTATAGAGGAAATGGCCAAGGAAATTATTAGTGTCTTTAATGAAAGCTTTGTAGTAGATAACTATGAATTTTATGCAAGTATTAGTATAGGCATTAGTATTTTCCCAGATCACGCAAACACTGTAGAAGAATTACTGAAAAATGCTGATATTGCGATGTATGCTGCTAAATCTACGCGAGGAAATCAATATCGCCTCTACCGTGACAATATGGATGAAGCGAACGATAAATGGCTTTTACTAGAAACAAAATTACATCAAGCTTTAAAAAAGGATCTTTTAGAATTACATTACCAGCCTAAAATTGACTTAAAAACAGACACAATTATTGGTATGGAAGCATTATTGCGCTGGTATGATCCCGAATTGGGGCATATCCCGCCAGATCGGTTTATTCCATTTGCTGAAGAATGTGGACTAATTAATGATATTGGTGTATGGGTGCTAGGTAAAGCCTGTGCACAAGCTAAACTTTGGAATGAATCACATAATCTCAGATTACGAGTAGCTGTTAATATTTCACCGATTCATATAAGTACTTCAGGCTTTGTAGATATGGTGAAGGGAGTCATTGCGGGAACAGGCATTGACCCACATTTATTAGAAATTGAAATTACAGAAATGAGCATGCTAGATTATACAGAAGATTTAATTAATACGATTAATCAATTGCGCGCGCTTGGAATTACGATTTCATTAGATGATTTTGGGACAGGCTATTCATCTTTAAATTACTTAAAAAAATTCCCTGTGGATGTACTTAAAATTGATCGTGCTTTCGTTCGTGATATCGTACCTGAAAAATCAGGTATTGCGATGATTTCCGCCATGATTTCTTTAGCTCATGCGCTCAACCTACAAGTAGTTGCGGAAGGTGTCGAGGAAGAAGCTGAATTAAACGTACTTCGTGAGCATGGCTGTGAGTATGTTCAAGGCTATTATTTTAGTAAGCCTCTTTCTGTAGAGGATTTTACAAATTTAATCGTCCAGTCGTTCACTAATAGTTCCAGTTATTAATTGCTATTTATGAATGATTTTGCTAAAGTGAGAGATAATATAAATTACAATTTGATGATGTGACCAAGTAAGTAAGAATAGTGAAACAGAAAATATAGCATTTGCTGAGAGCTATATCACCGCTTCTTTACTGAACACCTACCACGGAGAAGTTATGAAAAACATAACCGAGTCGTTTTCGTTACTAAACGCTAGAGGGTTTTAAGCATTAGCTTAAAGCTAAATTCAAGGTGGTACCACGTCGGGTCCAGCACAAAGACGTCCTTTATACAAGGACAGCTTTGTGCTTTTTTTATTCATCAAATAGAATACTTACAAAAAATGGAGGTAAGCACAATGTCAAAACAACTAGAGGATTTTTCAAAATGGTATATCGAAACCATTCAAAAAGCAGATTTAATGGATTATACGCCAGTTCGTGGTTGCATCGCCTTTAAACCAGATGGCTACGAAATTTGGGAGCATATACAGGAGGCAATGGATCGTCGTTTTAAAGATACAGGCCATCGAAATGCCTATTTTCCTATGCTAATTCCTGAATCCTTTTTCCAAAAGGAAAAGGATCATATTGAAGGGTTCTCACCTGAGCTTCCTTGGGTGACAGAAGCAGCAGGTGAAAAATTAGAAGAACGCTTAGCACTTCGTCCCACATCTGAAACAATGATTGGCCATCTTTATTCAAATTGGATTAAAAGCTACCGTGACCTACCAGTTCTCATTAATCAATGGGCCAATGTTTTCCGTTGGGAAAAGAAAACATTGCCTTTCATTCGTACCTCAGAATTCCTTTGGCAGGAAGGGCATACGGCTCATGTGGATGAGGAAGATGCACGTAAAGAAACGATGCAAATGCTTGAGATTTATAAAGAAGTGGTGGAACAAGTTCTAGCAATTCCAGTTTATGATGGACAAAAAACGCCATCAGAACGTTTTGCAGGAGCAGTCGATACGTATTCGATTGAGGCAATGATGAAAAATGGGAAGGCTGTGCAAGCAGGTACGTCTCATTATTTAGGAACAAAATTTGCAGAAGCCTTTAACATAAAATATTTAAATAAAGCCAATCAACACGAATATGTACACACAACATCTTGGGGGACATCCACACGTTTAATTGGTTCTGTCATTATGGTGCACGGGGATGAGCAAGGATTAGTTTTACCTCCACGAATTGCTCCAACTCAAGTGGTCTTAATTCCAGTAGGACCTTGGAAAAAGAATCCCCAAATTATGGAGCAGCTGGATGCGATTTTTGCGGCATTAAAAGCGAAGGGGATTCGCGTACGACTGGATGATTCAGACCAATCGCCAGGATTTAAGTTTAATGAATGGGAGCTAAAAGGAGTGCCTGTTCGTATTGAATTAGGCCCACGTGATCTTGAAAATAATCAAGCTTTACTGAAAGCACGTGATGAGGATGACAAACAGACGATTGAATTATCAACTATTGTGGCAGCCATTGAGGAAGAATTAACGACGATGCAAACACGTTTACTTGAGAAGGCTCGTCGATTCAGAGAGGCACATACTCATTCAACAATTGATACACTGCCACAGTTACAGCAGCACATTGAAATAGCTAAGGAAAACGGCACTATTCCAGGTTGGATACTTGCTGGGTGGTGTGGGGAAGATGTGTGCGAGGAAAAAGTGAAGGAAGAAACGAAATACACGACTCGCAATATTCCATTCAATCCACCAACAACAAAAACGACTTGTATTTGCTGTGGAAATGAAGCAAAACATACCGTTTGGTTTGCCCAAGCATATTAATAATACGTACACGAACCCCTGAGCGAAAACTCAGGGGTTTTGTTCTTTTATTTGAAATAGCTTCCCAAACGCTCCAACGTATGAATCTCAGCATATGGCTGGATAGCAGTGTCATTTTTGCGCATGTCTGGATTAAGCCAGACGCCCTTTATATGGGCCTGTTGGCACCCATCAATATCCTTTTCTAAGTCATCCCCAACAAAAAGAGTTTCCTCTGGATTGACATCAAGTCTTTTTAAGGCCACTTCAAAGATACGCTTATCTGGTTTACTAAATCCCACTTCCTCAGAAATAATGACCGTATCAAAACAGCGATCTAAATTTGTGTAGGCTATTTTAGCTTTTTGTCTTTCTACAGAGCCATTTGTAATTATGCCCACTTTCACTTGCTGCTTTATACGATGAATGAACGTTATCGTATCCGGATGAACAGCAAAACATTGAGGGAAGTGAAGATTCCAAAAGTCTTGAATAGCATGGTTCGGCATGCCGTTTTGCGGCGGAAATTCATCAAAAAATGATGCGATAACATCGGTTTTATCATGCTGACCAAAGTATTTTCCATCATATACTTTAAATTGTTGTCGCATTTCATTTTCTAACGTATGATCGACATCCCTGTAACACATTTTTACTAGCTTGAAAAACAATCTATCAACTGCCTCATCTCTATTAAGTAAGGTGTTATCTAAATCAAATAACATTGCTTTAAAACCGTTCAACGAAGTCACGACCTATCATCTTATTAATGAAGCTTTCCTTTAATAAATAGGTATCGATAATATCTATTGCTTTCTTGACGGTATTAGATGGCAACGCATCTAAAGAAAAATAGGCTAGCTGTAAACTCTCACCATCAACCATTGCAAGCTGTCCATCTATTTGATCTGCCATAAAGACGGCCGTTACCCCATAAACTTCATCTCCATTTGGATAGTGAAAATAATCCTGCTGACCAGATAGCATCGTTATCAAACGAAGTTGGGAAGTATGTAGGCCAGTTTCCTCAAACAGTTCACGTCTAGCGGTATCCTCTAAACTTTCACCAGGCTCCATCGCTCCTCCAGGTAAACCCCACATTTTTATATCTGAGCGTAGCTGGAGAAGAATTTGTTTCTTGTCATTCAAGACAATGACCGTTGAACCTACCAAAATAAGAGGCATTGTCCCAACCTGTTGTCTTAGTGCTTTTACATAATCACTCATAACATTCCTCCTTTTTCCATCAACCGTTACCTATACCTTAACATAAATATCCAGATTCTTAGCATGCTTGTGATAAAATAAAGGGGTGATATCCTACATCTCTATCATGTAAAATAATCAATAACCTAGGTGAAAGAAGCCAATTTATTAGCGACTATCTAATAAGAGTGCAAGAAGGATTGATCTTCATGGACAGTAAAAGGAGATATAGAAATGACAGAAACAACTGGCTGGAAAAATAATGCGAAAAATCATCCATTCATCGCTTCATTTAGTGGGGGAAAGGATAGTGTATTAGCTTTATATAAAGCATCACAGGTGGGACGAGCGATAGGTCTGATTGTCATGCTGGAGGAGGAAGGGAAACGTTCTCGATCACACGGTATGCCACCTGAGCTTATACAGGCTCAAGCCGATTCTATTGGATTGCCAGTCTATACGGCTGGGGCAAGTTGGACGGATTATGAACATGTATTTATCGAACTTTTAAAAAATGCGAAAAATCTAGGGGCAGAGGTGTTAGTTACGGGCGATTTAGATATGCCTGCACACGGCTGCTGGCATGATGAGGTGACGAAAAAAGCTGGATTAAAGCTTGGCATGCCGTTATGGGAGATGAATCATCGGGATGCTGTTGATGAGTTTATTCGCTTAGGGTTTGTTACGATGGTGGTGACAGTTAATCTGTTATTAGGCATGACAGAAGAGGATTTAGGACGAGTACTTACCCCTGATTATATTAAAGAACTGGAAGAACGTAATATCGACCCTTGTGGAGAAGGGGGAGAATTCCATACAACAGTGATTGATGGACCTCTTTTCCAATATCCCATCAAGGTTCGTACATGTTCTATTATTCGAGATGGGGAATATGCATTTTTACCATTAGAACTTGCTTAAAAATAACCTAAAAACATCGATGGATGCCTGTTCTATGGCTTGTCTAAAGCAGAATATCCATAGACAATCATCATAAATACAAGCACAAAGGAGCTCACCTTTGTGTTTTTTGTATTTATAAGTATAAAATCCAAAGCAAAATGTCCAAAATAATAATTGACTAGACACTAAACGGTGTCTTATAATTAGGACACCATTTAGTGTCCTAATAGAAAGGGTGGTGGTTTTGAATAACAATCATCAAGAGCGTGACGTGTATGTAGCCATTGCTGACCCTACAAGACGCCAATTGATTAATTTATTAGCTAAGGCAGATGAGTTACCGCTTCACGAATTAACGGCTCACTTTGATATGGGACGTACTGCCGTGTCAAAACATTTAACTATCCTGAAAGACGCAGGTCTTGTGATCGCTCGAAAAGAGGGTAGGGAAACAAGATATAGGCTAAATGCGGCTCCATTGAAAGAAATACAAGATTGGATATCGATATACGAAGATTTTTGGAAAGCAAGAATTTCAAAATTACATTTATTATTGGGGGAAGACAAATGAAACCAGATGTAGCATTAGATTTTAAATTTACAAGTTCCATCGAGCAAGTATGGCATGCCTTAACTGATTCGGACACACTTGCAAAATGGATTTGGAGCAATGATTTTCAGCCGATTGTTGGCCATAAATTCCAGTTCCGAGCTGAGCCAAATGAATGGTGGGATGGTATTGTCGATTGTGAGGTACTTGAAATTGAAGAGCCACACAAACTATCTTACACTTGGACAAGTGCGGGTGAAACAACAACCGTAACATGGACATTAACACAAGCATCTGATGGGACAACTCAGTTACATCTCGATCAAGGTGGATTTAGTGAAGAAACAAAAGCTCGTCAAGGAGCAATTGAAGGAGCTAAATACGCTTGGACTAACATGGGTAGTCAGCTTGAAAAAGTATTAGCCTAGTAATTGAATCAACCTTTATGAAAAAGAGCGCAATTCCTTCAAATGAATTGTGTTCTTTCATTTTCTGAAGGTTGCTCTTCATAGGTAAATATAGTGTCCTTTTGAAAAATAGTAAACACGGAAGGAAAACAGAATGAAGATTAATCAACTTATTGCCAACAATATTAACCGTTTAAATGTCGTCTTACCCGAAGATCTATCCCTTGGCATTGCAGGCTTGTCTGGGTCAGGGAAAACTACTTTTTGTCAAACAATAGGGGAAGAATCCAAAAAACGTCTTGTTTCTTTATTACCTAAAGCTGAATATCAATATTTGTTTCCAGCGATTATGGAAACGAATTTTAGTGCCATTAAAATGGAGGATATGCCATTAGTTCTTTTTCTAGGGAAATCATCCATTTCTACGAATCCACGTTCAACAATCGGTACGCATACAGGTGTATTTAAGGAAATACGTGATCGATTAGCCGAAGAGTTTCTTTTATCTCCAGAAGTTTTCTCCTTCAATAATGCACTAGGCTGGTGTCCGACGTGTAAAGGGCGTGGGACGACGAAAAATGTTGAATGTAAAAAATGTCAGGGGAAGCGCTATAGCGAGGAAGTAGAACAGCACCATCTAACAGTAAGAGGTGGACAATATAGTATTTCGGATATCCATCAATTAAGTGTCGAAACGATCTATTCCTTATCAGCGGAATTAAAGATTAGTGAAGAGAAACAACATATTCTTCAAAATATTATCCAGATGAATATTGGCTATTTAACATTAAATCGTATTATGGGCACATTATCAGGTGGAGAATTAACAAGGCTGTATTTAGCTGAGTTTATGGCAACAAGCGAAAATACGGTAATTATTGTTGATGAAATCTCCGTAGGTCTTGACCATGATACACTCTTGAAAATTTTAGAGCAAATTCAACGACTTGGCTCTAAAAATCAAATTTGGCTCATTGATCATTCGGATACGGTTTTAGATACAGCAGATAAGCATCAATTCTTTGGACCAGGGAGTGGAAAATACGGAGGAAAAATCGTAGAGGAATCTCCTCGACCACAGGCTATCTATTGGGAACGTAGTCAGCTAAAACCAAAGACCTTCTATCAATTCCGTGACCTACATTGCCGCAATATCCAGATAGACGAGATAGAAATTCCACAAAATCAACTTGTCACCTTCACAGGAGAGTCTGGCTGTGGAAAATCAACACTAGTTAATGAGTGTATTGCAATGGATTTTGTAAAGCGCTATCCAAAAGATAAATTAGTGATGGTTGGGCAAGATCGAAATCAATCGATTACAAGCCGATCCACTGTTGCGACATTTCTTGATATTAAAAAGAAATTGACCAAATATAGTGAGGAAATCGATGATATTTTTCAACGCTCGATTGAAGATATTATCGAGGAACTCCCAAAGGAAGATATTGCTCATAAACGTTTAAGCTTGCTCATCAAACTTGGTCTAGGCTATTTAACGCTGGAAAGAAAAACACAAACTCTATCAACCGGTGAATTCCAATGTGTGCATTTAGTGTCAGAGCTGTTCGCCAATACGAGAAATCCTCATACACTGTTTATTTTTGATGAGCCTTCTAAAGGATTATCACAAAATATTTTAAACCAATTTATTGATAGTATTAGGGATATTCTGAAAGATGATTCAATCACCATTGTCATGATTGAGCATAATGCCTACATGCTTGAAAGCTCTGATTATATTGTAGACTTTGGTAAAAGACAGCAGGGGCCAGTGACACATCTTGATGTAGTGGATCATGAAGCATATTTTAAACAATCGCACCATACGAAAAGCACCACTGACCTAAAAATCACATCTACATTAGCATCGAAAAAGGGTATTCATTACTTACAAGACAATCCTATTCGCTATTTTAAACATGCCGAAAATATATACAAAGGTGGCATCTTAAAAAGCCTCTCATCAATGGCCCGTCTAATTTACGGTGAATATGAATCGAATAAGATTGCGCCTGTCATTGCGATTGATCTTGAAAGACATTTATACAGCCAATATAGTTTTCTATATGAAATAGGTGGTCTCATCAATCATATTGTGGCTGCTCATCCGACGAATAAGGATACGAGAAGCTTTGATTTCTTTAGCCAAGAAAATCATTGTCCTAGCTGTTCGGGTCGATTACAGATTGAAGAGTTCGATTTTGATTTAGTCATTCAACATAAAAATGTGCCATTCTGGGACGGTTTATTGTATCCAGAGGTGATGGATGTTCTTAAATACTACCAACATTCAAAATTAGCATTCCTTTTTGAAGAGATCAAAAATGAACTGGGTCAAGACATCAGTAAGAGCTATAATGATATGACTGAAGATGAAAAGCATACATTTTTATATGGTTATTGGGACAAATCATTTTATGATAAAGCAACAAAATCCTCGAAAAAATGGGAAGGCTTTAATTTTATTATTGGCCGTTATATGGTCATCTCTAAATCCATCATTAAAGAGCAAATGAAGGAAACAAGAGAGATGGTCCCTTGCCCAATTTGTCATGGCTCTGTCCTTAATCACCAAAAGAAATTACGCTTTGGTGACACGGATATTCGAGAAATAATCCGTCAACCGATTGATGAGGTCATCAAACTAGTAGGCGATTTACCACAGCTTGACAAAATCAAAGCCATTGTAGGCAGTGATATGTCATTGATACAGGATGTTTCATTACTGCCAAGAGAAGCGCAAGTATCGCTGAAAATGCTGGAATTAGAGCTTGCCAGCTTTGTTGGCTACGAGATTGTTCTGCAAAACACATTACCATTCTGGGATAAAATCAAAGATAATATTGCTGCCATCAGCCGTAAAAACCAAGTAACAATTTGTGATTTCCCGAATATTTATGAAACGAGAGACACCATCATTGATCAATATTTTACGAATGGTAAATATAAAAAACTGACGTATGTTTATGAAGCTTTCGGCTATAAAAAAATAGTGACGCAAATCAATAAAGTGAAAGGGAGTCATCCATGTCCATTCTGTAAGGGGAAAAAGGTTCTAACGGAGGATGGACTACATGACGGTGTCTATAAATTAACGGTTCCATGTGTTAGCTGTGGTGCAACTGGTATTAATGATGAGGGCCAAAAGGCAATTATCGAAGACATTGACGTACATACATGGCTAACGGGTATCGTCAGTGATGTTGTAACGGAAGGAAACCACTTGGAAGCAGTGGCGCAAATTCCTATTTTCAATCGTATTAGAGAGTTAAATAAGCAAGAAATGATGGCGGTTTATCAGTTCCTTGAACATAATCGTTAAAGTATTCGTTTCGAAGCCCATTTGCCAATTGCAAATGGGTTTTTTATGTACTAATTTTTCCAAAAAAGTAAACAATCAGTGTCGTCTTTGACCGAGTAACCGTACAATAAGAATAGGTAAATTGGCAGTAACAGGGAGGCTTTTGTTTGAAGAAAAAGGTGTTATTATTCGGAGACATTGGCATCGACGATACGATAGCATTGATTTATGCAAGATTACACAAAGAAATCGAAATCGTTGGGTTAATTGCTGATTATGGAAATGTCTCAAGAAAAGATGCTGTATCTAATATTTATTATGTCATGAAATTATTTGATTTTCCCGAGGGAATTCCCGTTATTTTAGGAGCAGAGATTCCTCTAACTGGCGAACAGCCAACATTTTATCCAGAAATACATGGAGAGCATGGGCTTGGTCCCATTATTCCGAACGAAGATCATGAAATAAAAATTGAAAACTTTTTGGAAATCGTTCGAATTATCGAGAAATATAAGGATGATGAGCTAATCATTGTTAATATTGGGCGTCTTACATCACTAGCGACCATGTTTATTCTTTATAATCAGCTCATGCAACATGTGAAGGAATTTTATATTATGGGTGGGGCTTTTTGGGTGCCAGGTAATGTTACGACCGTAGCAGAAGCAAACTTTCATGGGGACCCATTTGCGGCAAATATTGTGCTCACCTATGCAAAAAATGTCACAATTATTCCATTGAATGCTACACAGAAGGCTATTGTTACGCCTGGGATGGTTGATTATATAGACTCATTTGGCAAGACAAAAATCCTCAAACCTCTAATGGAATACTATACAAAATTTTATCAGGAACGGGACCCGTCACTACTAGGTAGCCCCGTCCATGATGCGTTAACGCTAATGGCAACGATTTATCCTGAGATGTTCATTTATGAATATTACCCTGTAACGGTCATTGAGAAATTAGATGGACCTGCTAGAGGGCAGAGCATTGCTGAAACACGACCATTTGAAAATGTAAATAACGGAGAAAAAAAACATCGTATTGCATTTGATATACACTATGACATGTTCTTCCATCATTTTATAACCATTATGACAGGCCATGATGGGCAATAGCTTATTCAAAAACACCGTCTCTTAAGACCACAAAATCAACATTCACATTTACTTTCATATCTTTATACATTTCATGCCATTTGTCTTTTGTTAAATTGGAATGTCTCACAACGCTTCTATATTTCTCACCAAAGCCAAAAATATCGGATTCCACATCCTGACTATGAGCAATGACTCTTGCTATTTCCTTCGACAATTTTTTTTCGATGGCTTTTTCAAGGGCTGCCACGCTTTCTCGGTCACCTTGATTAATATCTGGAAATACTTCTAATACCCTTGATTTGATTTTAATGTTTAAATCGAACTCAGGAGTTTTTGCATCAATTAATTTCATCTCTCTATTAGAGTGGATGGCATCAAAAGCAACAGTTATTTTATCCGCAGGTTTATGGAGTAATTGAGGTGGAATATCTTCTTTCTCCAAAATGGTTTCATATAAACCTACTTTAAACGTATCTCTGACAATTTTTACATAAAAGCTATCTTTTGCTGGAAGCGTACTAACCATTTTGCCACCTTTAAAGAGAGCCACGCCACTTAGCTCCACAAACTCACCATCTCTTTTGATGGTAGGCATAGCTAAATCTCGTCCAATGGAATAATAATCATGAGCAATCTGATGAAGTGTCGCTGAAATCATATATTCCTGTTTCACATTTTGCTCGATTAACCTGAATACATGCTGACCAATATCCTCAATATTTTTGTATTCGTAATTCAGAAATGGTGCTGCTTTACCTTCCACTACGGCCATATAAATACCGTTGCTGACGCTTGCATTTTCTAGACTAGTATCAATATAATAACGTAAATCTTCTTTTGCTAATTCTTCACCAAACAAAATAACCCTCATTTGACCGACCATTATTTTTTTAGAAAGCTTCCTGTTTGCTTCCATACGATTTCCTTTACTCGTTTCATTTTCTGTCGTCAAAACTTCCACTTTGCTTTGGAACTCTGGATTGACTTCACGAATAACGGCTGTCGCAGCTATTTTGCTTTCTGTTCCTACATCGTAGCCAACTAGTGTGGTTAATCCTACTTTATCCAATACATTCGTTTGAGCACACCCATATAAAAAAATCAATGACAGAAAAACAATAAAAGAGCATCTAAGCTTGTTCATTTTTGGGCACCTTCTTTGATGAAAACTTCTTTTTTAATATAGCCAAGATCCATAACAAAATAGGGTAAATAAAAATAACGTAAAATGCTATATTGCCAAATACGGTGTTAATCGTATTGATTTCTGTACGGGTTTGAATGATCATTGTGAAAATGAAAACGATGATGGAAAATATCCAAACAAATGTCGTGGCCCGTATTTTAACTAATCGAATGACCCCGCGATAAGCAGCCCATAAGTATAGACATAGATTCGGTATAATAATGAGCATCCAAAAACAAACAGCTATAAATTCAAACCGCTCTATAAAAGGGAAGCTAATAAAACTAAACAATGTTAATGTTGCCCAAATTGTTTTTAGTAATTTTCCCTCACTGTAATAAGCAATGGACACCATCATGACTACAACATAAATCAATGTTGTAAACAACAGCCCTAAATGAACAGGCTTGCGGATATTTTTTTTGTCCTTTACAAAGGGATAAATAACATTTAAGATTTCGAAGCCGATAATGGTAAAGGTCATGGAATGGGCACCCTTTAAAATGGAACGAATATCGTTTTCAAAAATTGGAAATAAACTTTCCGCAGAGGCATACTTCATTGGAAAGGCTAGCATCGGTAAAATCCATAGGGATAGTATGATGCTGAAAAAAGATACACCGACTATGACTCGAAGCCCACCTGTAAAGGCATAAATAATAATGATTAATAAAGTAGCTGACAGAAACCATGTTCCAATACTAGGGAAAATCCATGCGTGGATCACTTCAATGTAATTACGCAAAACAGAAAAAAAGGCGACGGTGCAATAAGTGACATACAAAGCATTTAAAAAATTGCCAATCCATTTTCCGAAAATATCTTGTTGAATACCATATAGATCATTGGAGCCGTAAATCTCTAAAGTTTTAATCATACAAAATGTGACGATATGTGTAGCAATACCTGCTATAAGAACTGAAATCCATGCATCCTGCCTTGCATCTTGATAGATAATACGTTGAAATCCCTGTATGCCGACCCCAATTTGAGCGCCGTGCACGACAAAAAAGAGCAAATAAGCGTTAATCATCTCTTTCGGGTTAAGTTGTATAGGATTATTCATTTATTTCACCTTCAGTTCAACCTTTTTCCGGTTTTATTGGCTCAGGCTCGAATTTATTTTTATCCTTTGGTCTTGTTAACGCAGGTCTTTTCGCTGTATATGGAATAGGCATTCTAATAATACTATCCCTCATTTCTTTCAATCTTGGTGGATAGAAAGGAGACATATACGGAGCACCCAAGCTTGATTGACGTAAAAGATGAATAAGAATAAAGCAAAAAGCTAGCATGATGCCATAAAAACCCCAAAAGCCTGCAAGGATAATGATTGGGAAACGAATCAAACGAATGACATTGCCCATCATATAGCTCGGTGAAGTGAAGGATGCCAGTGCACTTAAAGCAATGATAATTAATAAAATATTACTCGTAATACCTGCCTGCACAGCTGCTGTTCCGATTACGATACCGCCAACGATACCAATAGTTTGTCCAATTTTAGTTGGTAGCCTTGCTCCAGCTTCTCGGAGTAATTCAATAATAAACTCTAATAATAATGCCTCGAATATAGGTGGGAAAGGAACCAATGCTCTAGACTCACTTAATGGCACTAAAAAGGCTTGCGGAATGACTTCATAATGAAAAGTTAAAGCCGCCACGTAAAAAGGTGTTAAATAGACGGATAAAAAGAAGGCAGTAAGTCGTAATAAACGAAGAAAGGTAGCAATTTGCCATCGTAAGTTTTGATCTTCCTGGCTTTGAAAAAACTCAGTAAATGCTTGCGGGCAAATGATGGCCATCGAGCTACCATCCACTAAAACACCCATTTTGCCATCTAATATCGCATCACAAAATCTATCTGGCCTTTCCGTCAGCAGAATATGGGGGAATACTGACAATGAATTATCATCAATCATTTCTGCTAAAACGGCGCTATCAAGTAGCTCATCAATATACAGATTCGTAATTCGTTGGCGCATTGTATTGACCATTTGCTCATTAGCAATGCCATTCATATATAGTAGTGAGACCGAGGTATTGGTACGCGTGCCGATTTTTAGTTTTTCATTACAAAGATCAGGACTTACTATGTAGCGACGGATCAAAGAAATATTGGTAGTTAAACTTTCATTAAACCCAACCTGTGTCCCAATTACTTGTGATTCATTTTCTGGTGCCGATAATGATCTGGATTCTCGAGTAGCGATATTGCCAATAAGAACTTGGGAGCAGCCGTCTATATGAATAACGACAGATCCATTGACCATCGATTCTACTGTTTCCTGTAGTAGATTGGATGTTACAATTTCGGGGATAGAAAGAGTTACCTCAATGGCTTCTAGTGTTTCTTGAGGATTATTTAGCAAATTTGCGATAATGTCATTGTTCAATGTCTGATCATCGACTAAATTATCTATATAAATAAGGGTAACATTCGGTGGGATTGCCTTAATGATTAAATCTGCTGCGTTATTCGTCGCGTTTCGAATCGACTGAATAAAATGATCCGTTGTCGGGGCGATCCTTACAAGACTTTCTTTTTCTTTTGGTGCCTCTTCGAAGGAGTGTGGTTGATTTTTATTGAAAGGTAGTTTAAATTTCATGCTGAATTGTAGGCTCCCTTCATAGTTAACTTCGATTATAGATTTAACATTTGAAGGATATTCTATACTTATTTCATGCTTTTTCAGTCTAAACATTGTCAGCAACATTTAACAGAAAGTGGTAAGATTAGTGTATTCTTAAAAACAGAAGGGAGATTAGACATTTATGCTAAAACTTATTATCGCAAATTAAATTCCCATGAATTTAATAAAAGGGCTATTCTATCATGTTTGAAACATGATAGGTCTATTTAGTATTGCCCTTTTGCGATAACGTAGAGAAGCATAATTTTGTCTGATCCATATAAACAGATACTATCGTAGCCACTAAAGTGGTTAACGTTGTTTTCTGTATATAAGCAAAGACTTTATGAGGTTTCCTCATAGAGTCTTTTTCTGTTTTTAGGAGGTGATCATTCCAATAATAATGATGTATGAATAGATAAAATCGGAGGGAATAAACATGGAAAAGTACAAATTAGTTAGCGATTATCGTCATGATGATCGATTAAAGGAAAGCTTTAATGATTTAGCGATAAAAACGTTTGGGTTGGATTTTCGATATTGGTATAACAAAGGGTATTGGAACGACCAATATATTCCTTATTCATTTGTTCAAGAAGGAAAAGTCATTGCGAATGCTTCTGTTTATAAAATGTCGATTCGCATAAACGGCGAGCAATTAAAGGGGATTCAGATTGGTACGGTGATGACCGATGAACATTATCGTCATCAAGGCTTGGCAAAGCAGCTGATGCTGCATATCATGAAAGAGTACGAAGGAGCCTGTGATTTCATGTATCTCTTTGCCAACGAAACGGTACTAGATTTTTATCCGAAGTTTGGCTTTACTCGTATACATGAAAGTGAATTCAGCTTAGACCTTACAGCAA
Source organism: Lysinibacillus fusiformis (assembly GCF_003049525.1). GTDB lineage: Bacteria > Bacillota > Bacilli > Bacillales_A > Planococcaceae > Lysinibacillus > Lysinibacillus fusiformis. The sequence goes on from NZ_PYWL01000004.1 coordinate 242,916, forward strand.
GTCCTATTCAACGACAGCAGACCAGCGTCCAACAGCTGACAGTTGAGCAAGATTTAGCACTCCTTGAGGATTATGCAAAAAATCGATATAACCATTCAAGTATGATTGCTGTTGAGCAAAATGAAAGTTTATTAATGTTTTATTGTACGTTAGTTTTCCCGCATGCCATTTATTATTTAGAAGAATTAGAAACAATAGTGTTCATGGAGGAAGAGGAGGGGGTGTTAAATATTTTTGATATCATCTCCTTACAGCCCATTCATATAGAGGAGTTGTTGGCCAATATTGTGAAAGATTCTACCCAAAAAGTGGTGTTTTATTTCACGCCGGAGTTTACCTTGAATGGCATGACCGCGACCATCCAACCTAATGATGACGACGCTTTATTTGTTCTTTCAAAAAAGGCGATTCTGCAAGGGAATTTCATGTTCCCTTTAACTTCGCATTGTTAATGGGAAGAGGTTGAAACAAACAATGCGCAAGCCTGTACCTTAAAAAGTACGGGCTATTTTTACAACTTTTAATGTTTTGTCAAATAACTGTAACATTGCTGTTTTACGATACAACCATCAGTTAAATGGAAATGAGGTAAAACACAATGAAAAAAATCAGTATTCTATTACTTACCGTTATTTTAGCCCTTTATATGGTCAAGCTATTTGGACAAGGCCATCAAGACGAAGTTGAATTTATTGATGAAATAGCACCAATAGCCGTTGCATTAAATAAGCAAGATCAAGAGATATTGCCTAGTGTAATTATTGCGCAGGCTATATTGGAGTCGAATTACGGTAAAAGTGAATTAGCGGTTAATGCAAATAACCTGTTTGGGATTAAAGGTAGGTATCATGGAAAGTCTATTAAAATGCCGACAGTTGAATATGAACAAAATAAAAGCTTTACAACTGAAGCAGAATTTAGAGCTTACCCTGATTGGAAAAGTGCATTAAAGGACCATCGTCAGCTATTATTAGAGGGTACCAGTTGGAATGCACAACAATACCAAGAGGTTCTGGCTGCTTCAACCTATCAAGAGGCTGCCTATGCCTTGAAAAAAAGCAATTACTCGACAGATCCTTTATATCCCGAAAAATTAATTGCTATTATCGAGCAATATAATCTGGAAAAATATGATGATTAGGAGTTTCATACATGAATATTCTCATTGCAGATGATGAAGTAGATATGTTAAAGATTTTACAAAACTATTTTCAAAGAGAAGGGTTCACGGTTTTTACTGCAACAAATGGAGAGGAAGCACTTACCGTTTTTTATCAAGAAAGAATTGATTTGGCCATTTTAGATTGGATGATGCCTAAAGTAGATGGGATGATGGTTTGTCGTGAAATGAAAAGAACACAAAAGATTAAGGTCTTAATGCTTACAGCAAGGGACACAGGTGAAGATGAATTTAAGGCGTTAGCAGATGGGGCTGACGATTATGTCAATAAACCCTTTTATCCTAAGGTACTAATAATGAGGGCAAAAAAATTACTGCAAATTGAAGCTATTCAACAACTGCATGATGTGTCCTTCGATGTTACAAGTAAACGTGTTTGGCGAGCAGGGACAGAAATAGAGTTAACGAAAACGGAATTCGAGCTGTTACGAATTTTTAGTCAAAATCGGAGACAAATTTTGACGAGAGATCAATTACTAGATTTAGTGTGGGGATTGGACTATATGGGAGATCCACGAACAGTGGACACACATATTCGACGATTGCGAGAAAAAATAGGAGAGAACATTATCCAAACACACAGAGGTATTGGATATAGTACAAGCGAATGAAACAAAAAATCGGCACAAAACTAACCATTTATATTACTTTAGTAGTTATTCTTACATTTTCGATATCCCTTGTTGTAAGCCAGTTTTTCCTCCCTAAATATTATCTATATCAGCTGAATAAAAAAGTATCAGAAGCCTTTGAAACTTATCAAATTTTAGAGGATGTAGAATTGGTGAAGCGACAATTTGATGTCACGATTGTAGCAGTCCCATTGGAGGACTCCATCAATGACCTGAATGATAATTTAAGACTTCAACTGGCGAGAGAGCACATAGCCTTAAATAAATTTTGGGTCTCCGAGGAAGTACTACAAACTATCTCGGAGGATAAAATTGTAGGTAAGCTCTATGATCAGGGGAAACAAAAGTCCAGCTTTATTGTGCATTATGCGAAAGAAGGGGATCAGCTTGTCATGATTGGAGCCTCTATGGCCCATTTTACAGATATAGCCTATTTTATTAATCGTTTTAATTTAGCCTTTCTAATTGTAAGCATTTTAATTATTATAATGGTCACGGCGCTACTATCTCGGAAAATAACCAATCCATTGCATGAATTGCAACAAGTTGCAAAGGAGATTGGGGAACTGAATTTTCAACAAGCTACCATTCAAACAGGTGATGAAATCGAAGAGTTAGCAAAGAGCATTAATAAAATGAGTACAACGCTTGAATCAGCGCAGCAATTATTAACACAACGGAATCTAGATTTAAAACAATTTATGATCGGCTTAACACATGAGTTGAAAACGCCTCTCGCTCTAATCAATGTATACTCAAGTGGGATTGAAGATGGGTTGGATGATGGTACCTATTTAACAGTTATACATCAGCAAGTGGATCGTATGGAGAAAATCATTACAGATATGCTTTATTATGCCCGAACAGAAGAAAATGCTTTGAACCTATCACGTTTTGACTTTTACCAGCTACTACAAGAAATCATCCAAAGCTATCAGCCTTTGCAGGGGGAAAAACAGATTTTTCTTCAATCGGACGTAACTGAATTTATGCTCAATAGTGAGAAGGAAAAGGTCTATTATATTGTAGAAAATTTGGTGAGCAATGCACTAAAATATACATCAGACATGGAAATACAGATTTCCTTTACTTCGGGCATATTCGAAATAAGTAATCATACAACGCTACAAGATATTTCTAAAATATGGCAACCGTTCTATGTAGGTGAAAGCTCTCGAAATAAGCATTTCTCTGGAACAGGGCTTGGTCTCGCTACAGTGAAAAGTATTGCCGAACAGCTAGACTTTGTAACGGAATCCACACTATCAAATGGAAAAATAACGTTTACGATAGATTTTACAAGCAAGTAATAACCATAGGTGGTGAATGCATGAAAACACGGTTTAGGTATATTCCTAAACCGTGTTCAGACAGAAGACAAACATCTTGTTCAATTAAATACTATGTTTGGAATTAAAACGTAGAAAATCTACAGTCTAAGGTTGAGAAATGATATTCTTAACCTTTTTCTATATTTAAAGACTTAGTTTCACAGTAATAGCCTTTGCCGCCAACATAAACTTTTTCTATTTCATTCTTGCTATTAGTTGCTAATTTCACTAATATTTCGGAAGGCGAGTGTAAAGAATAACCTTGTTCAAATACATAGACTTCTTTTTGCAAATGGTGCTGTTCATAAAGGTAGCAAGCTAATGCACCGTTTGAAGTTCCAGTCGCCGCTTCTTCATTGATATCGTATAGTGGAGCAAAATTTCTGCATATTATTCGATCGTCATTAAACGTATATACATGCATCCCGACAACATGATAATACTGGCTGATTTCTTTAATCTTTTCAAAATTAGGTTGCAGTGCATGTAATTGTGTTTCACTTATTATAGGAATTAAAATATCTTTTAAGCCGGTGGAGACAATTTGAATCGGGTATTGATTGTCTATAGCTTTACTGTCAATACAGTCGATAAACTCGTTTGGAGATATAACATCATAAAATTTCGGTTTGTTTTGTTCCATGAATATGATGTCATCTTTTATCGTAATAGTAAGAACACCGCTGTTTGTTTCAATCGTATAGCGATCCTTGAAAAGTTTATTAAAATGCATCAGTATTGTGAAAGAGCCAATTGTGGCATGACCACATAAATCAACCTCTTCTTTTGGTGTAAAATATTCAAATTTATAATCAGCCATTTCAGATGCTGATATAAATGCGGTTTCCGCATAGCCCAGTTGTTTGGCTATGGCCATTTTTTGAGTAATGGTCAATGTATTTTCATTCAATACCACTCCTGCTTTATTTCCGCCTTGATGATCCTTGCTAAATGCACTTGCAACGTAAACAGATATTTTCATAAGACTCTTCCTTCCTCATTTATAGTGAATAGTAGCATAGAAATTACTAATTAAAAATATTTTTGGATATATTTTCCGTAAAGCAAGAGACAAATTATTTTAGCATCTGAAATCCTCAAAAATAGTTTGTCTACAGTCTGACACACGGTTGGAACATTCCGTTTTCACCTACTAGGAAGAACGCGGATCGTAGCTGATTCCGTTTTTGTTTTAACCTTTAACGTCAGCCCCATGATAACGATGATTATAAATAATAAGGTGAAAAGGGCAACGTCAAATGTATTCGTTATATCTTTGATGACACCAACAAGCATTGGAATGATGCCGCTAATGATATAGCCACCAAATTGAATCATCGCTGTCCATTCACTTGCCTCTTTTGGTGTAGTCGTTGCATCTAAAGGTAAAATCATTGCTAATGGAAATAAGCCACCAGCACCGATGCCCGTTAACATCGCACAGAAAATAGGTGAGATTCCGCCCATAATTAACATCATAATGCCAATAAAGGAGCTTGAAGCACAAAGTAGCATCCATGGCTTTCTCTTTAAACTATTATTTATTAAGATGGGAATGATAAAGCTACAAATCATTTGCATGATTGAAAAAATAGTGACCGTTGTTGCGGCGTAAGCGTCACTATATCCCATATCCTGTACTTTAGGAGCGAGCCATGTCGCCAGGGAGTAATAAACGCCAGATTGTAAACCGAACATGATCATAAGAAGCCAAACATATCGGTTTCCCCAAGGTAGTCGACTTTTTTGACTTGTAGAATTCTCTAAGGATTCTTGAGATTGCTTAGATTTTTTAATAATAGGAATCCAAACTATGATCCCCATAAGAGCGAATACCGACCATATCGCTAAAGCTGCGTTCCAGGATTGATGAAAAGCATGCATAGCAGGCACAACTAAACCAGCACTTAAAGACGCTCCAATTCCCATACCCGCGGAATATACACCGATCATTGTAGAAGAATATTTAGGAAATTCCTTTTTGATATAGCCTGAAATCAGTGGACCTGTTATGGCAATACCTATCCCACTAAGAATAGCGGTTACTAATAAAAATAAAGGAAAAGTTGCCACTAACCGTAAAGCTGTTGATACACCAATTAATAAAACGGATAACCCAATCGTCCATTCGATACCCCATTTTTCACTTAGCTTGCCTGCCAATGGTGCAAAAATCCCCATACAAAATACGGGAAGTGCCGTTAATAAACTGACAACAACACTCGTCATCTGCAAATCCATTTGTATATTTTTCAATACTGGCGAGATAGATGTTATTGAAGCTCGTAGATTCATAGACAGTATAAACAAAGAAAAAACGCTCCAAATTATCGGAAAGTTTTTTGATTTCGCCATCACTGAAAACACCTCTTTTAGTTATTATTTGATATACTATAGTTAACTTTTAGTTTTTAAAATAAACTATAATTAATCGACTTGTATACTATAATATACTATTTATACAAAGTCAATGAAAGGGGTGCAAACTATTGCTGGAGGAGAATATGGATTTATCTAGTCAGGTAGGTATGAACTTAAGAGAGATTCGAAAAAACAAAAGGATGAGTCTCGAAGAGCTTGCAAGTATTAGTAATGTCAGTAAACTAACATTAGGGAAAATTGAACGAGGGGAAACCAATCCAACGGTTAATATCCTTTGGAAAATATGTAGAGGGCTTCATATTCCATTAGTTTCTTTATTATCCTTTGAAGAAAATGTAGAGGTCCATCGTTTTGGCTCAGAATATCAATTTGCTGGCCATAATAACGACTGGTTTGTCGAACCTTTATTCAAAACAAATGGAACTGAGTTGTATAGAGGTCGACTTGAACCTAATAGTGAATACAGTGAGTGTCACTTAGAAGGCTCCGAGGAAATTGTGCTGGTGTTGAATGGGCAATTGGAGCTAAAGGTCGGAGAGAAGACCCATCAGTTAAACCAATGGGATGTCATTAAATTCAAGGGTGAAGAACTTCACACGTATATCAACCACTCAGATGAAAAAGTACATTTAATGCTGTCATTAACGTATACAACCCCATAAGTATGGATAAAGAAAGTCATACTCTATAAGTGTACTTCCACAAAAAATCGTCCTTACTTTATACAAGTAAAGGACGATTTTTCTCTATTTAAATATACCCCCAAATCATACATAATAATGTTCCGAAAATGGTAACGAGCGCAATGACTAGCCCATAATAAATATTTGTATAGATGGCTGGTTTATCATTGGTTTCACCAGCGTGCATAAAGACAACTAACTGCAAGCCTGCCTGAATAAATGCTGTGACTAAAAGTATCGTCATTGTAATAGGCATTGAGATTTGAAAAAAGTAGACACATGCTGCAATGATGGTAAGGATAATCGACAAGGCAAATCCCATCACCTGTTTTAGTGGGAATAAATCACTCATATCACACCATTCCTTTCAAGTAAATGAAACTGAAGATAAAAATCCAAACCACATCTAAAAAGTGCCAGTATAAGGAGAAGATGAAAGATTTATTGGCTGTTTCAGGCGTTAATCCACGCGTTATTAGTTGGTAGACAATAAATATGCCCCAGAACACACCAAATGTGACATGGGCACCATGCGTTCCTAATGTTGTCAATAGGGTAGCTGTAAAGGCGCTAGTTTGTAAGCCTGCACCAACATGCACATAATGAATAAACTCATAAACTTCAAACCCAATAAATGCTACACCTAGTAGTAGCGTCAAAATATAGAATGTAATCATCGCTTTCATATAGCCTTTGCGCATAGCATGTATGCCCAGACCAATGGTAAAGCTACTTGTTAGAAGAATAAATGTTTCAAATAAAACAGGTGTTATTTCAAAAATGTCTGCGCCAGTAGGACCTGTACCCGTGCGATCCACTAGCACAAAATAAGCTGCGAACAGCGTTCCAAAAAGCATGATTTCAGCGCCGATAAATACCCAAAAGCCTAGTATATTCAATTGATTTTGCTGTGTACTATATTCTAAAGGAAGTGATTGATCGATTTTCATGATTGACTACCTCGCAATTTTGATTCCGTTTCTTTCACTTTTTCGACAGGTATATAATGTCCAGGGTCTTTTTCCAATGAACGGTGAGCCATACAAATAAAAATGCCGATAGTTGTAACAATCGTTGGAATCCACATACCAAATACAAATGAGAAGCCCCAAGCAAAGAATATACAGCCTAAAATAAATGGTATACCGCTGTTATTTGGCATATGAATGTTTTCGTATTTTTCTGGGAACAAATCATGCTGACGATATTTTGCATCCCATAAAGCTTCAGTTGAAATGACATGGGGTACTTTTGCAAAATTATAGTACGGCACAGGACTTGGTGTAGCCCATTCTAGTGTACGTGCGTCCCATGGATCTGAGCCAATGTTTCTTGGTGCATAACGAATGCTGTAATAAACGTTGTAGACAATTAACATAAAGCCAATCGTAAGACCAATAGCGCCGACAAAGGAGACCATATTCCACATACCAAAACCTGTGGATGCTGAGTAAGTATACATACGGCGTGCTTGTCCATCTAAGCCAGAGAAGAACATCGGCATAAAGGCAAGTAGGGTGCTAATCGCAATAATCCAAGCCGTCACTTTGCCGATTTTTTCATTTAACATAAAGCCAAACATTTTTGGCCAATAGTAATGTAATCCTGCTAGCATGGCAAATACAACACCAGGAATAATTACCATATGGAAGTGAGCTACTAAAAACATTGTATTATGGTATTGGTAGTCAGCTGCTGACATACCTAGCATTACCCCTGTTACGCCACCTATTGTAAAAGTAGGGATAAACAACATGGAATAAAGCATCGGTGTTGTAAAGACAATTTTTCCTTTCCACAAGGTGAATAACCAGTTAAATATCTTCACCCCAGTCGGCACAGCAATAGCCATCGTTGTTATTGAAAAAATACTATTTGTTAAAGCGCCTTGCCCCATTGTAAAGAAATGATGGGTCCATACTAAAAACGATAGGAAGGAAATAATCACCATGGAGCCGACCATCGATTTATAGCCGTAGAGATTGCGTCCAGAGAAGGTAGAAATGATCTCACTGTACAGCCCAAAGGCAGGTAAAATGAGGATATAAACCTCAGGATGTCCCCAAACCCAGAAGAAATTGGCCCATAGCATATCCATACCACCATTAGATGTTGTGAAGAAGTTCGTAGCAAATAGGCGGTCGAATGTTCCCATAACAAGTGCAACCGTTAATACCGGAAAGGCAAAAACGATAATAACGTTTGCGACTAATGAAGACCACGTAAACATAGGCATTTTCATTAATGTCATTCCCGGAGCTCGCATTTTGAGAATGGTAACAATCATATTAATACCAGTAATTAATGTACCTAACCCTGAAATTTGTAGAGCAAACAAGTAATAGTTGACCCCTACAGATTGACTAAATTCATTACTAGCAAGAGGGAAATAATTCGTCCAGCCAGCATCAGGTGAACCGCCAATAACAAAGGAAATATTTAAGAGCATAGCTCCCATGAAAAATAGCCAAAAGCTTAACGCATTCAAACGTGGAAAGGCCACGTCTCTTGCGCCTATTTGAAGCGGCACAATATAGTTCATAAAGGCCATAATAAATGGCATCGCCATAAAAATAATCATGACTGTTCCATGTGTCGTAAATATTTCATTATAATGCTGGGCATCTAGTAATTTATTATCCGGTACTGCCATTTGTGCTCGCATCATAATAGCATCCGCACCACCACGGAATAGCATAAGAATGGCTGAAATTAAATACATAATACCAATGCGTTTATGATCCACTGTTGTTAACCATTCCCGCCAAAGATAACCCCACTTTTTAAAATAAGTTAATGCTACAATAATCGCTATAACCGTTAGACCAATAGCGACCATAGATGCATAAATAGCTGGGCTTGGATGGGGTATAGCAAAACGTTCAAAGTAATCCATCTGACTATGTCTCCTTTCGACATAAACCTTATCGTAAACTAGTTTCGTTTGAGAAATTCATGATTGATTTATTGAGAGGCATGATCTTTTATGTGTGAAGAGCCATGCTGATGTCCGCCATGTTCACCCTCGGGTGCCGGTAGAAACGTTAAATGCGTTCCATTGAATGTGGACTGTCCCACATGACCTGGTTCTAATAACGTATTAAATTTTTCCTCTGTTAATAAATCTGCTGTTTCCTTTACTTCCTTCACCCATGCATCAAATTCATCATGAGTCACCGCTGTAACGTTAAACGTATTTTCCGCGAACCCTTTACCATTAAAGTTCGCATTTCTTCCCATAAACTCTCCGGGCATATCCGCAGCCAAATGCAAGGTATTCACCATATCGGCCATCGCATATTTTTGACCCCCAAGCTGAGGAATCCAGAAGCTAGTAATCGGTCCATACGAATAAAGCTTGAATTCGATTGGGCGCTCTGCAGGAATATACACATAATTTACGGTTTCAATATCTTCTTCTGGATAACTAAAATGCCATTTCCAGTTAGATGTTGAAGCATAAATGACCAATGGCTTTTCATCTTTGTATTTTTCAGGTGTCGATTCCACCTTGTAGTTACTTTGAACTGAAATAATAGACATGTACGCAACAATTAACACAGGGATACCTACACAAATTACTTCAACCATTGTGCTCCCTTTAATATGGGGAGGCTTATAGTCGGGACTTTGCTTGGAAGCACGAAATTTCATTAACATATAAGCTAAAATCACAAAAACGACTAGTACGATAAAGGACATAATCCCTATCGATAGCATAATATCTTTGGCTTGTACTTGAGCTTGAGGACCTTTTGGATCTAATACTAAAAGCGGGTCACAACCGGTTAACATAGTGACAATAGTGAAAAGACCAATTAATCTGAGCCAACTTTTTTTCATAAACAAACCCCTTTAACTGATTCTTTGAGTGGCTATCGGTTATTATAGGTTTGTATGGATTTTGATTCACAATTGATTTTTATCATAGTGGTACATACTTTGAAAGACAAGGCGTTTTGCAAGATAACACAGAACGTTCTAAAACTAAGAAAGTAATTTTAGTATAATAATATCGAGAGGGATAAGCGTCAAGTAAGGGTTTTCATAGATTTCTATGGACTAAAATTAAAAGTGGATGGCGAAAGTAATAAGGAAGTGGATGGTTATTTATCGTTAACATTATATTACGATTGACTTTTTAGCTTTTCAGACAAAGCTAGATAAAAGAGGCCATATAGAGGTGAGATTAGATGAATTGGAAACCAGATCGACATGCAAAAAAAGCTATCTATAAACAACTCGCAGAATATATTGAAAAAGGGATTGCAGACGGAACATTTCCACCCGATAAACCATTACCATCAGAGCGATATTTAGCGAATACTTTACAGGTCAATAGAAGTACAGTTGTTAGTGCCTATGATGAATTAGAAGCAATGGGACTCATAGAACGCAATAGAGGAAGCGGTACAACCATTAGCAAAGATATTTGGGGAATCACAAGAAAGCGAATTCCGAGCTGGAATCGTTACATTGAGGCAGGCTCCTTTTTACCGAATCTACCAGTTACGCAAAAAATAAGAAAGGAGGCAGTGGAACACAAACTCATCAATTTAGCGACCGGAGAATTATCGGAGGATCTTTTTCCTAAAAGCGCATTAAGAGAGATTACAGCAACACGTTCTTTCATTGGTAGTCTTGGATATGATCACCCACAAGGAAGTGAGATTCTACGAACGACTCTTACAAATCATATTAAAACTAGCAGAGGAATTGATACAAAGCCATCTTCCATCCTCATTACTTCTGGAGCTCAACAGGCGTTACATTTGATTGTCCAATGTCTGTTAAAGCCTGGAGATGCTGTTGCGATTGAAGATCCTTCGTATAACTTCAATTTACCTATTTTTAAATCGGCTGGTTTAAAAATCCATTATCTTCCTGTTCATAAGGATGGCATTAATCCAGAAGATTTGCAAGCACTATATAAAAAGCATCGAATTAAAATGATATTTTTAAACCCAGATTTTCATAATCCAACAGGCTCTTCATTAGCTATAAAGAAAAGAGAGGCTATTCTAGAAATATCGTCCAAGCTAGGCATTCCAGTAGTAGAAGATGATCCTTATAGCTTAACAGCCTTTTCAGGTGAGAAAAGACCAACATTAAAATCATTAGATAAAAACGGAAATGTATTATACATTAGCTCCTTGTCAAAAATTGTAGCTTCGGGTTTACGAATTGGCTGGATTATTGGTCCTACATCGGTTATTGAAAGACTATCCGACGCCAAGCAACAAATTGACTTTGGCCACTCCAGCTTCACGCAATGGATAGCGAATGACTTTTTAGAGTCCTCCAATTTTAACTTGCATATAAAACATTTAGTGAAGGAATTGGAAAGACGCCGTGATACAATTATCCAAAGTCTCCATACGTACTTAAAGGATCAGGTGACATTTTTCACACCACTGGGCGGCATTCATATATGGTGCCAAGTACTAATGGAAGATTATAATGAAACACAATTATTAGAAGAATCCATTAAACGTGGAGTCATCTATGTGCCTGGCTCTACAATGGGTTCTCAAAAGGGATTTGTCCGTTTTACGTACGCCAGGGAAGATACACGGTCCATAGATGAAGGAATCAAAAGGTTTGCACAAGCACTGCATTGCCTAAATGGAAAAAGATGAGTTTTTGTCAATTATAGACAAGTGGATGGTTAAATTAACACTAATGTGGATGGTTAAAAAAGTAGGGAAAGTATTTATGATAGAAACATGGATAACCAACATCCATCAAAGCTATCGACAATCATGGACGTGTGGATCGATTCACAATTATTCGCACAAGTAATGAAATCTGTAAATAGGGAAGGTGATAGGGAAACCTTGATAGTAATGCCGAGGACATTAGGGACGAGGTAGGTCACTAATGCTAGAAGGTCCATGCTTCACAGAGGTTTTTACCAAAAAATGCTAGAAGCCCACTTTTAATAAAGAGGTTATAACATTCACAACACCTATCGTTAATGTTGTTTTAAAGCTTTACCTGTTCGAACAGTCTCATTTTTAGCTTTAGCTGCCGATGAAAAAAATCAAGGCAGTCACTACTTATTATATTTTATTGCCCACGAGAATATATAAGGGATATAGGCACTCCTTATATACTCCAATCAAATCTAGTTAAAAACATTAATTAGCCACCTAGCTCCGCACTACCATCAGCGCGCTAGGTGGCTACTTTTATAGAAAAGCTAGGGAAAATAGTTGAGTAATCTATTAATAAGTTTTAATATTCTGATTATAATAGTTTTTTGATTACTTAGCTAAGGGGGATGATGATGGTATTACAAATAGGTGAAAAAATAACATTTGAACGGACATTTACAAAGGAAGATGTAGAATTATTTACGAAGGTTTCTAAAGATGAAGGGGTTCATCATATTACACCCGACGAACAGGGGCGGATTGTAGTGCAAGGGCTACTAACAGCCACACTTCCTACAAAAGTCGGGGGAGACTATAATGTGCTAGCTCGTAACATGAATTTCGAATTTTTACGTCCCGTTTTTAGCGAGGATACGATTTGTTGTGACGTCATAATCGAGCAATTTGAACGAGATGAAAAAAATCGAACAGCCATTACAGCAATATTTACATGCATAAATCAATTGGACAAAGAGGTATTAAAGGGGAGTTTTTCAGGTATTATTTTATAAATCAAAGTGGAGGTGTATATGAAAAGTACTGAGATTCTTTTTTTCGAACGTCCATTTCCAAGTGCGAATAGTATGATTATTAGAGATGATCAATCTTTTTTAGTAGATACTGGATTTGGCAGCGATATTGTGCGAACTGAGCAGCTTTTAACATCTGCAGGGATTTTACCAGCACAATTAAACGGCATTATTAATACCCATTATCATAGTGATCATGTTGGAGGAAATCATTATTTTCAACAACAGTATGAAATACCCGTTGCTGCACATCTTTGGGAAGGTGAAATGGTGAATCAATGTGATTTAGAGTCCTGTGGTGCACATTTTTTAGATCAACCCGTGGAACAATATACCGTTCAGCAATTACTAGTAGATGAACAGCAAATAATGACGGGGCAAAGTGCTTTCCAAGTTTTACATACACCAGGACATACATTGGGTCATATTGCATTATACGAACCAAAACAAGAAATTTTAATTTGTGGAGATTTATTTCATTATAATGATGTGGGATGGCTGAATATATTTAGAGAAGGGACAAACAGTATAAGACGTTCCATAGAAAGTTTAGATCGACTCGCTACACTTTCTATCAAAAAAGCATATCCTGGTCATGGCCCGGCTATCGATGAGCCATCCATAATGATAGACAAAGCAAGAGAAAGACTTGAAAAATGGATAGAGTCTCCTGAAAAAATGGCTTGGCATGCCTGTAAGCGAATTTTTTCATTTACGCTGATGATAAAAAACGGTTTAAAGAGTAGAGAAATTACTCCTTATCTACTAAGCTGCAGTTGGTTTTACGATTTCGCTGTTCACTCTTTCCGTTTAAAACCTGAGGAATTTGTACAACCATTGCTAGATGAAATGATTCGATCAAAAGCCGCAGTATGGCATCAAGACATATTAATCGCAACAGCACCATATGAAGCACCCAATCAAAAATGGATAGAAGAGGATTGGAAACCAAGGAATTGGACAAAGTAAATGTGCAATTTTGTACTATAATGATTTTAATAATAGATGTAATAATTCAAAGAGATAAACTTGAAAGGAAGTTTGCTTCATGGATATTACATCTTTTTTATTGTACTGTTTTATTATTACGGCTACACCAGGACCGACAAATGTGGTTATTTTATCAACGACACAAAATTACGGTATTAAAAAGGGCTTACATTTTTCTTATGGTTCTGCAATTGCGTTTTTTATTTTATTAGCATTATCAGCTTTTCTAAATTCATTGTTTTCAACTTTGGTCCCAAAAGTATTGCTAATTATGCAAATACTAGGAACAGCTTATATGCTTTATCTAGCTTATCAAATAGTTAAAATGGATATTTCGAGTGATGCTACTAATAAAGTAGGAAACTTCAAATCAGGGTTTTTCATGCAATTTTTAAACCCTAAAGTCGTATTATTTACAATGACAGTTATTCCAAGCTTTGTGCTACCATACTATGAATCATTTTTCGCGATATTCGTAAGTGTATTCGCCATTACCCTCATCGTATTAATAGCTTTCTTATTATGGGTATTGTTTGGAGCTATCTTTAAACAATTTTTACAACAACATAAAAAAGTCGTCAATGCTTTCATGGCTTGTTGTTTAATATACGCAGCCATCATGATTTGGATTGAATAGAGGTGAAAGGAATGCAGCAATTTACTTATAAAAAAATGGATGGAATTACAGCATTGAAGGCAAGCTTTACTGATTTTAAGTATAAAAAGCATGCTCATCAGGAATATGCATTCGGGGTAACATTAAAAGGTATCCAGCATTATCATCTAGATGGATGTTTACAGCTTTCACACCAAAATGGCGTTATGCTTTTTAATCCTGAACAAGTACATGACGGAATGGCTTATAATCGTGAAGGACTCGAATATGTAATGCTTTACGTAGAGCCATCTTTATTTTTAGAGGCTATTCAAAAAAGAGAAATCATTAGCTTTGACAAACCTATTATCTATAACAATAGTATAAAGAACCATATACTAAAACTGTCACAAGCAATTTTAACAGAAGAAAATTCAGCATTATGTCATGAGTTGTTTTTACATTTATCAGATGGCTTAGTGGAGCAAGATTTTAGTTTAACCATGAAAATGGATAGTATTATGATTAAAAAAGCGAAAGAGATCATCCATTCACATGTAGAAAATATACTCAAAATCGAAGATATTTGTCAGGAGCTACAATTGACAACATTCCAATTCATTCGTCTTTTTAAAAAGCACACTGGGATTACGCCTTATCAATATTTCTTAAACTGTAAAGTCGAACGAGCTAAATCCATTATTGAACAAACAGGTGATATTTATGCGGGAGTTGCACAATGTGGATTTGTTGATTTACCCCATCTAAATAAACATTTTAAAAGTATTTTTGGTATTACAGCATTTGAATATTTATCTATTGTTAAAAACTGAGAGTAAAATGAATGGAATTGATAATAAATAGAATTTTATGTTAAAGTATAGTTCCTTAAATTGATCGGAGGGTGAAAAGATGAGCCATTGTTTATTTATTCGAAAACATCATTTCAATATAAATAAACAAGAAGCCATTCTCCACCTATCATATTTAGAAATTGCTACTCTATGACTGTTTATGCTCATTCAAAAAATGTTATGTACGGGGACGAGTTTTTGAACATTTGTTGAATCAACATAAACGATCAAACGGTTGTCACAGATAAAAAAACTGGACACCCATATACGTTGATACATAGGGAAACTATTTTCATTGAGCAAGATGCTTCTGTTTATAAACAGAGGCATCTTTTTTATTTTTATTCAAATGTCGGGGTGATGCATATGAACAACTAAATGGAATGATTACGGAAGAATTAATGAAGGGAGCATTCACATGATTGAAATTCAAAATCTAACCATTAGAACGATTAAAGACAATCGGACGTTGATCGATCAATTCCAGCTAAGTATTCAAAAAGGCGACAAAATTGTCATTATAGGTGAGGAGGGGAATGGCAAAAGTACATTATTAAAATGTATTTATAACGAAAAATTAATGACTGATTATTGTACGTTTGAAGGGAAAATTCAAAATGACGGCTACTTATTAGGTTATCTTTCACAGGAGCTATCGGCACAGGAAGAAATGTTAACGATCACTGAATTATTTTTAGATAATAGTTGGAATAAGGATCTGTTAATGGCCATGGATGATTTTAATATCCAATCCTTAGTTTCAGATCAATCGATTAGTGATTTCTCAGGAGGGGAACGATTTAAATATCGTTTTTTAAAATTACTCTCCATGAATCCTGATGTTCTGTTACTGGATGAACCGACAAACGATTTAGATATAGGCACAATAGATTGGTTAGAAGCGTATATGCAGCAAACTACGATTCCTATCATATTTGTATCGCATGATGAAACATTTATTAAAAATACGGCGAATGCTATTATTCATATGGAGCTTACCAATCGCAAGCAAATACCCAAATATACATTTTCAAGAGAGCCCTATGAAACATACCTGGCACATCGGGAAAACGAGCTACTCAAACAAGAGCAGGTAGCGAGGAAGCAAGCAGCCGATTATAAAAAACAAATGGAAAGGTGGCATGATGTTTGGAATAAGGCAGAGCATCAGCATCAAAATGTAGCTCGCTCGGACCCGAGATTACAGAAGAAAGTAAAATCATTAAAAAATCAAAAGCAACGAATGGACAGAGCTACAGAGAATTTTTTCGAGATTCCAACTGTAGAGGAGGCAAGCGAATTCCGATTCGATTCCTCTATCCATATACATCGCCATAAAAAAATTCTAGAGCTATCATTGGAAACGCTTGAAATAGCAAACAAACAGCTTTCCCAAAATATAAACTTATCGATCATTGGACCAGAAAAGGTTGCGATTATTGGCGAAAATGGGGTAGGGAAATCAACCTTGCTAAAAAAGATATTGGACACGTTGAAGGACCGTTCTTCATTAACAATAGGATATATGCCGCAAAATTACGAGGATTTATTGGACCCAAATCAAACACCTATTCGTTTTTTAGAAAAAACAGGTGATAAGGAAGCGATGACGAAAGCTTTTACTCATTTAGGGAGCATGAAATTTACGAGCGATGAAATGCAGCAAAAGATTGGCCAGTTAAGCGGTGGTCAGAAGGCTAAGCTGCTTTTGTTAAAGATGATTATGGACGGTTGTGAACTATTAATTTTGGATGAACCAACGAGAAACTTTAGTCCTTTGACAACGCCAGTACTGTGTCATGCATTAGCCCAATATGGTGGCGCCATTATTAGTGTTTCTCATGACCGCCGATACTTAAAGGAAGTTGTATCAACCATTTACGAATTAACGAACGTTGGCTTAATCAAGAAATAAGCAATAAAAAAAGTCGATTCTCTGTAAGCAAAGAATCGACTTTTTTTCAAAAAATATATGTAGAACACATTGAAATCAACAATAGCTTATGGTAAATTTATAGAGATAGACGTTGTATAATTAACTTACCACGTACTTTCCCTATTCTAATTATACAATATACTCTATTCTTTCGTCAACAGTTTTATTACTTAGTTTTTAAAGGGGTGGTTGCTATGAAATCAGCAAAGGCACTACAACAGATGGGAGGAAAAAACTACTCAGCTCATTGACGAAGAAGTCCATACCTAAAAAGACAATCGAAATTCTCAAGAAAATGAAAAAGATAAAAGAAAGTAGGATTGATACTACATGTCGGAGAATACCATTTCTGCCCAGACAAAAGCGCCATACGGCATGATTGCCATTTTATTTATTGGGGCATTTGTCGCAATTTTAAATGAAACATTATTAAACATTGCTCTCCCAGCCATTATGACGGAATTTGATGTAAATGCTACTGCCGTACAATGGCTTTCCACAGGCTATATGTTGATTAACGGTATTTTAATACCGGCAAGCGCGTTCTTTATTCAACGTTTTACGGATAAAAAGCTATTTATTACCGCAATGGCCTTATTTACACTAGGTACATTCCTAGCAAGTATTGCACCAGCATTCGGTGTATTATTAGCGGCACGTATGATTCAAGCTGCAGGCTCAGCCATAATGATGCCTTTACTAATGAATGTTATGCTTACTGCATTCCCAGTTGAAAAACGAGGCGCAGCGATGGGGATGTTTGGTCTCGTGATGATTACTGCTCCAGCAATTGGACCTACGCTTTCCGGCTGGATCATTGAACATTATAGCTGGAGAATGTTATTTGATATTGTTTTACCAATTGCTATTTTGACATTAATCTTTGCAGCCTTTAAATTGAAGGATGTGACACCACAACGTGCCATTAAGCTTGATGTGATATCACTCATTCTATCGAGTATCGGATTCGGCGGACTGCTTTACGGCTTTAGTTCGGCAGGGGAAAAGGGTTGGGACAATGTACTTGTCTATGGAACAATCATTATCGGAACGATTGCTTTAATTACCTTTGTCCTTCGTCAATTTCGTATGGATGAACCAATGCTTGAGTTTCGTATTTTCAAATATCCTATGTTTGCCTTATCATCGGCAATTTCCATCGTCATTGCTGTGGCTATGTTCTCCGCAATGATTTTAATGCCTATATATGTACAAACGATTCGTGGTATTTCACCAATGGATTCAGGTTTATTAATGCTACCAGGTGCAATTGTGATGGGGATCATGTCGCCAATTACCGGGAAGCTCTTTGATAAATATGGCGCAAGAAGCTTAGCCGTATTTGGATTAATTATCACGATTGTCACTTCTTATTACTTTAGTAAAATAAGTATGGATACGGCTTATTCGACACTTGTTCTTCTATATACATTACGTATGTTTGGAATGTCGATGGTTATGATGCCCGTTATGACAAATGGTCTGAATCAGCTACCAGCGCATAATAATCCACACGGAACAGCAATGAATAATACTCTTCAGCAAGTCTCAGGTGCCATTGGATCAGCTGTATTGATTACAGTTATGAACAATAAAACAACTGCCAAAGCAGAAGAAATAGCGGCTAGTGCCATGAATAATATGAGTGCCAATGCACAGACATCTACACAGGGGGCCGCTGAACTAAAACAACAAATCATGAATGAAGCCATGCTCCATGGTATCAATTACACCTTCTTTATTTCAACATTGATTGCGGTGATCGCACTCATTCTTGCATTCTTTATTAAAAGAGTTAAACCAAATCAAGAACATATGATGCCTAATGAGGATGCTGAAAAACAAGTAGAAGTGAAATAAGTAGGGAAACGGGTGTTGCTTATGTTAGCAACACCTGTTTTTTAGTTTTAAGACGATTAAAAATCTAATTGACTGAACTGATGGAATATAATGATAGTTATAATAATTAAATTGACATTGGAAATTGATTACCATACAATTTGATTGATTCGTCACTCATTTTTTGACAGGTGCTTCTAAGTTTACGATAGATGAAAAAAGAATTCTAAGCTTAATTACAAAAAATCTAACTACCAAGGTTAGTGGGGAGCATGGATGGATAGTGATGTTTTCTAATTAAAACTTTAAAAAGTAATTGAATAGAAGGTTTTTTGCCATAAAGCTCAATAAACTAAGGAGAAATTAATTTGAAGATTGAAACCATATATGACTACGAAATAAATGGTTCATTAAGAGCCAAATTACAATATTTATTAACAGAATGCTTTACTGAAGATTATCCAAAAGAAAGGATTTACTTTAAGCAATTACCTCAATTTAGATTCATAGCAACGGATGACAAAAATGAACTTGTTGGTCAGGTTGGCTTGGATTATAGAATAATGAATTTAAATGGGAAACCTATTAGAGTTCTTGGCATTATCGACTTATGTGTATCAAAAAATCAGCGTTCGCAGGGAATAGGTTCATTGCTACTCTCGAAGATAGATGAATTTTGTAAAGGAAAGTCAGTTGATTTTTTACTCTTGTTTGCAGATAACAAAAAATTATACGTAAATGCAGGATTCAAGTCTGTCAATAATGAGTGTACATGGTTAAAAATAGACCATAAAAATCAATCAACATATGGAATAGGGCATGAAAAAATTAATGAGCTTATGATTAAAGAAATAGGTAATATAAAATGGGAAGATGGCAAAATAGACTTATTAGGCTATCTTTATTAAGCTAAGTCCCTTACTAAAATAAAACAACTTTAAAAGTCTTGTTACTTAAGCAGATGTAACAAGACTTTTATTTGTAATCACTGGAGTTCAATTTAATTGATCAAACGTTTTTTTAATTTAAACATCGTTTTAAAAAAATTATCGATATAACGCAATCATTTGATTGGCGATATACTCTGAACTAAAATGAATGCCATCTTTGAGCCACCACATAATGATGCCTAGTACCGACGAGGCGAGTATATCCATAGATAGTGTTACTTCTGTCGGATCCAAACATTCCCTTTCGCGCTTAATCACAATCATGTCTTTTAACATTCTATGGAATTTTCTTTTGAAGCCAGGATGTTCAAAAAGAACAGCTAAAATTTTTCGATGCTTATAAAAATAATCTAAAAAGGTCATTAATTTTTCTTGATTATTTAAATTGTCGATTTGTAAGGTAGGAGAAATTTTCAACGACAGGTCGTCAAAAATATCGTACACAACTTGCTTTAATAAATCATTGATATCTATAAAATGCAAATAAAAGGTAGCACGATTTAGCTCAGCACGCTGGGCTATTTTTTGTACGGTTAGTTTTGTAATGTCTGGATCTTCAATTAAAATTTCTACTACAGCTTCTTTAAACACTCGTTTAGACCGAATAGCTCGGGGATCTTGCTTCTTCTGTGACGTCAATGTTATTCTCCTTTATCTATTAAATTCTATTTTATTAATAGTTTTTATAAATATGTTGTTTAATTAACACTTCTTGAAAAATTGTAAATAGGCATCAAAAAATAAAAATGTTATTATCTATTTTATTGACAGTGTGTTAATAAAACAAGTAGAAAGAGGAATTTTAGCATGTCGGAATTCATCAATAAAAAAGTGTTGTTAACCGTCTTAATTATAGGCTGTTTTTTATCGACACTGAATCAAACATTGTTGAATGTAGCGTTGAGTAATTTGATGGAAGTATTTTCAGTTTCAGCTACAACTGTACAGTGGTTATCTACTGGCTTTATGTTAGTGAACGGAGTATTAGTTCCCATTACGGCATACTTAATGAAACGTTTTTCTACACGCCAATTATTTATTAGCTCCATGCTATTTTTATTAATTGGTTCGATTTTTTGTGCATTGGCACCGAACTTCGCTATGTTGTTAATAGGGCGTATGGTTCAAGCAGTTGGCGCAGGAATTATTATGCCACTGCTAATGAGTATCGTCATGTTTATTTTCCCACCTGAAAAAAGAGGCAGTATGATGGGGTTAATAGGGCTTGCGATGATTTTTGCTCCAGCAATTGCCCCCACATTAGCAGGCTTTATTATTGATTATTATTCATGGCGCTGGTTATTTATCGGCCTTATTCCATTGGTGATCATCACCATTTTATTAGCCGTAAAATACTTGATAAATGTCTCAGAAACAGCCAAAACAAAATTAGACGTAGTGAGTGTTATATTATCAACTATTGGTTTTGGTTTAATTTTATATGGATTTAGTAATGCAGGTAGCCATGGCTGGGATGATAAGGTGGTCATCAGTACGATCTCTGTAGGGATCGTAACAATTGCGACATTTTGTTTAAGACAAATAAAATCTAATGATCCGCTTCTAAATTTATCCGTATTTCAAAATAAAGTATTTACGTTAACGTCCATCATCAATATGATTGTCACAATGATGATGTATGCGGATATGATTTTATTACCAATCTATTTACAAAATGGGAGAGGATTTACGGCATTAGACGCAGGTTTATTATTATTACCTGGTGCACTTGTAAATGCCTTTATGTCTCCTGTTACAGGAAAAATATATGACCGTTATGGAGCGAAGCCGTTGTTTATCATTGGTTTAATTTTCATCATACCTTCTATGTGGATTGTTACAGATTTATCAGAAACTACATCTTTTACTTTTTTAATGATCCGTACCATTTTCCTACGTATAGGTTTGAGTTTTATTACGATGCCTTTGAACACAGCAGGTTTAAATGCCTTGCCGAAAACACTTGTCACACATGGTACCGCAGTTAATAATACGTTGCGTCAAATTTCGGGTGCGATAGGAGCTGCTGTGGTCATTACCATTTTTACAGCACAAACGACAAGTCATGCGAAAAGCTTGCTTGTAGAAACACCCAATGCTACGGCTGAAATGGTTCGTACACTAGCTTCCATCTTAGGCTCCAGTGATGCCTATTATTTCATGACCATCTTAGCGATTATCGCATTTATTTTAACGCTATTTGTTCCCTCTAAAAAAATGATGCAACAAAACGGTTAAGAAGGCTTTGCGATGGAGTCGAGCGGGGGAAGGGGAGCTTGAAATTTAAAAAAATGGCGTTTCATCTATGTGAAACGCCATTTCATGTTATTGAGTTAATCGTTGGATAAATGCATCTAAATGTTCGATTGTCACATTATCGTTCACACCAAATAAATTATCACCTTTACCTACCGTAATTTTATTGGATGCAAGAATGGATACATAGCTGTTAGCCCAATGTGATCCTGGAACATCTACAAAGTTTTCTGTTGCGCCCTGTTGTTTTAAGTTGAATGCTTCTACTAACACTTTTGATAATTGACCGCGTGTAATAGGTGAACCTGGATTGAATTTCCCGTTTTCATCACCAGTAAATACACCGATTTTTTTAAGGGCTTCAGCAGCACCTGCATATTTAGAACCTGGCTTTACATCAGGAAAACTTGAATTTGTATGACTAGTATCTAATTGTAGCTTCTTAGCTAATTTAAGAGCGACTTCTCCACGTGATGAATAAATAGTAAAGTCTATTTCAGCATCTTTTACCTCTCCATAATCAGAGAAGCTCGCAACACGTTTTGCCCCCACGTAACGAGATCCCCAATAATAGGGGTCATTGATTTTATCAATTTTAACCCCTGAACTTGTAGTAGCCGAAATAAAATTGCTGTCACCTATGTAAATGCCAACGTGTGAAACACCGCTTCCCGAAGTATTAAAAAATACGAGATCGCCAGTCTTTAAATTGTCTTTAGCAATAGAAGTACCTTGTTGATATTGAGCATTTGATGTCCGTTCTAATGAAATACCTAACTTAGAAAATACTAATTGTGTATAGGCAGAACAATCAACACCTGTCTTAATATCTGTACCTCCATATTTATAAGGAGCCCCAATATATGCTTTTGCTGTATTTGTTATATCTGTATATGTAGCTGCTTGCGCATCGTGAATACCTATTCCTGTAAAGAACATAAAAGATGCAAAAATCGGTAGTAATATTTTTTTCTTCAATTAATCCTTACCCCTTTCAAAAAGCCATCGCTTTTGAACTAAAGTAAGAATATCACGAAACGGTTAGGAGTTATTTTTCAATAATATTACTGATTAACACTTTCCTATGATTCTGACATGTTATTTTTAATTGTGTAATGTATCTGCAATAATTATGGTCAATTTTACTAAAAATATATGAATTAATTGGATATTAAGGGATATAAGAGCTATTAATTATATTTATGCTAAATGTGGATGCATTCGATAATTAATATCTCTTGCTAGAATAATATAAAAAGTTGAGATGTAATAATGAATCATCGTTATAAAAATAGGAGGGCATGGAATTATGGTCAATTTAGCTTGCTTAAGGCTATCAACAAAAGTATTCTTAGTAAGATTATTGCCCAGCGGCAAATGTGCCATCTTAGGTGAAGAATTTGCAATAGATAATAACTATTCAAACTTAATAGGTTTGATCAAGGCTACATATTAACTTATTCATTTGAAAGGCAAAGTTAAAGAGAGTTATATTGATTTCATCGCAACTTTAGCATCCATATATAGATCGAATCAGTCCGATCATCTTAGGATTACCAGGGCTGATTTTTTTGTGCAGAGAGCAGAAAGGGAAAGTAATCCTCATTTAGATAAAGCGTATTTCTAGTTATTTTAAATAGTAGCTTTAGTCAAAAACATGTAATGTCGATTCTGTTTTTGTTTAAAGTGAACAATGTTATTTAAAGGCTCCTATCCTACAATGAAATTAAGCAATTAACATAATAAAAAATAAAAAAGGAAGTGATTGAAAACGAAAGTATCTGCTTTTTTTGTGCAAAATGTTCAAAAAAAATTTTCCTCTTCTTACTGTGAAATAACAGTTTGAAGAAATGTATCTCTCTTCTATAAATCTATGGAAACTAGTTAATCAACAGACGTATTCAAAAACAATAGGAAGGAATTGATTGAAATGTTAGTCAAATTATTAGAACCATTAAATGTCTCAGATTCGATCATTGAAAAATTAGCGGAGCCGATCAAACAGGCTGGTCATGAATTTGTTTATTACAACGAGAAAACAACGGATCGTGCAGAATTAGCAAGACGTAGTGAAGGTGCAGATGTAATTATGATTGCTAATAATCCTTATCCTACAGAAGTAATTGATCAAAATGCCAATTTAAAATTAATAAATGTAGCCTTTACAGGTGTAGATCATGTAGGTATCGGACAAGCGAGAAACCAAGATGTTATGATATGTAATGCAGCTGGATATGCGAATCAAGCAGTTGCTGAATTAACAATTGGTTTAGTGTTAGATGTGTATCGTCATATCACTCAGGGTAATAAAGATATCCATGCCGATAATTTCCCAGGAGCATTCCAAGGTAGTGAAATTAAAGGAAAAACAGTTGGTCTGATTGGTACAGGTAAAATTGGTATGATGACTGCGCGTTTGTTTAAAGCATTTGGCGCAAAAATAGTAGCTTCAGACCAATCTAGAAGAAATCCGGATGCTGAAGTTTTGGGTATCGAATACATGGAATTAGATGAGTTATTAGCACAATCTGATATTGTGTCATTACATATACCACTACTTTCGAGCACAAAAGGATTAATCTCTAAAGAAAAATTAGAATTAATGAAGGAATCAGCTATTTTAATCAACTGTGCACGAGGCCCAATTGTTGATAATGATGCATTAGCAGATGCATTAAATGAAGGGCGAATTGCAGGAGCGGGTATAGACGTATTTGATATGGAACCGCCTATTCCTGGGGACTATAAACTATTACAAGCCAAAAATGCGATTTTAACACCTCATGTAGGCTTCCTAACGAATGAGGCAATGGAATTACGGGCTAAAATTGCATTTGATAACACAATGGCATTCTTAGAAGGAAAACCTCAAAATATTATTCGCAGATAATCATTTTCTGATAAACGCTAAATAACGTGGGTATAGTTTGAAATTCGAAACAAGGAGAAAATACAATGACATTAAAACAATTAGCAAGAGAAGATTTAAAAAATCGTATTTTCCATTGGCCTGATATTCAAAAGTTTAGAGAAGAAGAAGCGACAAAACATATTTTTTATGAAACACCTAATACTGTTGGAGCTATATGGTGTATGCGACCAGGACAAACTTTGCCACTTCACTCACACGAGAAAGCTGATGATATTTGGGTTGTTATTGAAGGGACAGCAGATTATTATCCAGAATGCGGTAAAATGGTTCAAATTAAAGCTGGGGATGTTGTAGTTTCACGTGCGGGTGAAAAGCACGGAATGACTAATAATTCTAGTAGAGATTTCGTCATGTTAGGGTTTGCAGGTCCGACACCGATCGGCTTTATAGCGCATAAACATCATTAAGTTAACTATCACGTCTGTTGATTAACTAATTTTCATAGTAAAAAAAGATTCCTCCTTGTAGATGCATTATCTACTACGGAGGAATCTTTCGTGCGATCACAAAGGATTGTCACACCTGAGTAAAATTTTATTTTACAAAATAGGATTTGAGCAAAGGTGTTTCCACGTAGATGGCGATTGGTCCGATTACCTATAGGGTAGTCGGGCTTATTTTTGTTTATTCGAGTCTTCCTTATTATGAGGAGAGTTTGCAAAGGTACAAAAGCACTGAGCATGGATCGGCAAATGAGAATGTCATAAGTCATGCTTTTATAAACAGTTCAAACATAGGCTTTTGTCTGATATGTGCAATGCTAGTTCTGTTTTTGTCGAAAGTGAACAATGTTATTTACGGAATCATAACCTAAAATTAAATTAAGCACTACATAAGTACAAAAAAAGAAAAATGGGAGTGTCATATTATGGGACAAACAGTTAAGAATGACCCGAATTATTACAAAAAAATCATTTTTGCACTGTGTTTAGGTTGGGTAGCTATTTGGATATATCGTACAATACTTACACCAATATATCCACAAATTCAAGAATCGCTTGGTAATATTAGCGATACTCAAGTAGGACTTATTGCTTCTATTTATTTCTTTGCCTATACTGGTATGCAAATTCCATCAGGAATACTCGTTGATAAATTTGGACAAAAACGAGTATTAATCCCTGCATTTATCGTTTTTGCATTAGCAGCATTCGTCATTGGATCAAGCACGACAATCAATCAAGTTTATGTAGGTGCCTTAATGGCAGGTCTTTCGACTGGTTCATACTATGGTGCGGCTTTCTCTTTATCAGCTAAATATATGCCAAAAGATAAGAAAAGCTTTTCCAATGCGATCATCAACAGTGGTTCGGCATTAGGGATGGTTATTGGTCTAGTAGGCTCATCTGTATTAGTAGCTGGCCTTGAAATCCAATGGAATTACATGCTTTATATTATAGCAGTCTTAATAGTAGCTGTAACAATTGTGTTTGCGTTATTTGTTAAACAAGACAAAAAAACAGCAACAAATGAAACATCTGAAGATGAGAAAACAACACAAGACACTGTATCTCAAGGCGTAGAATTATTCTCTGTAAAAAAATTAATTATTTATTTCGTCTATTTTGCAACATGTTATGGTTATTACATGATTGTGACATGGTTACCATCATTCCTAGTCGCAGAAAAAGGATTTGAACAAGGTTCAGTAGGATATGTAGCTGCTCTAGTTGCAGTCACAGCAGTACCTGGTGCATTGATATTTTCTAAGTATATTGACAAAAATGCACATATGCGTCAGAAATTAATTATCTTCTTGTTAATTGGTGCAGCCGTAACCATTAGTTTAACTGTATTTGCACCTAACCCTTCTGTCCTTTATGCAGCATTAGTTTTATACGGTTTATTAGGTAAACTTGCCATTGATCCAGTTTTAATCACATATGTAACGGATTCAGTACCTTCCAACAGCATGGCCAAAGCACTAGGTATCTTTAACTTCTTTGGAATGACTTCATCAGTTATTGCGCCAACTCTTACAGGTTATATTGGTGATCTCACAGGTTCGAAAGTATTAGCATTCTATATTGCAGCAATACTACTTGCAGCAGCAGCGATTTTATTCTTCCTTGTCGTGATGTTGAAAGAGAAGAAAGCAATCAAACCCCTAACTAATGAATAAAGTAAAACTACCTATCAGTGGAGGATTAATACATCTCCCGCTGATAGGTAGTTTTGTTTTTACTGCCCAAAGGCAGAGAGGTCTTCCCGTGAAGAAGCTAATTCTGTGAGTAGGAGCTACTATATTTGCATACTCATAATTGAGGTGGGGAAGCAAGTGTTCCGGTAAAATAGGCAAAAAGAAATCCCGCTAAAAAGCATCCATCACAGCTTTTTGGCGGGATTATTGATTTTAAAAATTTACTTTTTCTGAAGCAAATAATGCTAATCGTAGATCCAATGAAATATCAGGCGATTCGATAGACTGACCTAAAATCTCTTCACATTTTTTAATACGATATTTTACCGTATTCCGATGAATAAATATATCTTCAGACGTCTTTGTCAGATCACAATGATTCGCCAAATAGATTTTCAATGTATGTTTTAATTCTTTTTCTTTGGTCGTTTTCGGATAGGCTAATGAACCTAGTGTATACGTGATAAACGGTTTTAATTTATTGGCTGGAATGAGTTGTAACAATTCTTCTACACTTTTAGATTTATAGAGTTCTATAAATTCAACTTTACTATTTTCAGACTTATGATCAAAAGCTTCATTCGCTTCAAAATAAGAGAGTGGTAACTGTGAGAATTCAGTAACTTCATTACCAATACCGAATGACATTGTGCTATTAAAAATTTTTTGATACTCTTTTTGGATATATTTGCAGTAATCTAAATAATATTGATGTTTAGTTTGTAATAGAATCGTAAATCGATGATTACCTGGAGACCTATACACACTGATAGCAGGATCAATGTCAGTAAATTTATGTGTTAGCCATTCAAAAGTCATTTGATAGCGCTCATTCAAATAGATATTATTTTCCACATCCCTTTCTTGATCAATCGCACAAACGATCACTTGATAGAAATTGGATGGTTGAATAAGGTGCTTTTTTAAAAACTCAGGGTGCTGTTTGACTGAAATAAGATTATCAGGATGTTCAGACATCAATGTTTCGAAAAATCGGTTTACATCTTGTTGTTCCGCTTCTTTGATTTTACTATTTTTATAAATGGCAAGACTGAGTGTATTTACAGCTTGTTCTATGGCAAGCAAACTAAATGGATAAGTGAGTGTATTAACATTTGAAACCATCAAATAATACGGAAAATATTTAAATGCTGGAACTTCAAATATAATATGTTCTTCTTGGAAAGACGCTTTATTATTAGGTGAAATTTGCTTGGAATTCACACATCTTTTAAAATAACTAAGATTTTTCTGAATTTGTTCTGAGTGTTCTTGGAAGTGATGGCTCATCGATTTAATTTGATGAAAAGGATTTAAGAGCATCACAGGGACTCTAAGGAGTCTGCTCATTCGTTCAATCATCATATCCAAGCTCAAACCTCTCATAAGCATTTTATTTAATTCTTGTTGGATATCTAATGCAAAATATAACTTTTCAGTTTCTTCATCCAAGATATAGGATGATATATGATGCGTAATGGATCCGAGATTCCAACTATCCGGGATTCTAATAATGGGGAATTTTAACTTGTTTGCATATTCTATTACTTCATCATCAATTTTTTCTAAAAAGCGCGATAATTTAACGCCTATGCCAGCAACTTGTATATCATTTAATTCTCGAATGAGATCCTTTAATCCGGATTGGTCGTGTTGATAACACATACCCGTAGTGACGATAAATGAATGAGGGGCTGTGAAATTTTTAATATCAGGCGTTTCTGTAATATCGACCATTTCTACTTCTCTTTCTAAATTTCCCTCATCATTTAATAATGTTAAATCAGAAAATTGTTGGACAGACATGATTTCTTTTAATGTTGTCATAAGAATCATCTCCTTTATATTTGTTAGAAAAATCCAAAATATGAATTTATGTAAAATGCTACAAGGATAACCGATCACTCTGATTGTATACTATTTTTGAATGTTATTATACGTATAATTCTTTATTTCGAAATAGTAAAAGAGAATCCTATGCTTGAACTAGGTCAGAATTCTCCGTGATGCTTTGTTTTTGAAAATCGGATTACAGCAAGGATAGCATGCTAAAGTAACTTGAACAAAGAAGTTCACCTTTGCACAACTAAACTCTGTTAGGAATAGCTATGTTAGAAAGAAGTGACAACAATGTGAGATCAACCATACAAACCACTTGGAACCAAAATAGTGAGTGGCATCATAGCCTTTCTTCCTGTACTCCTATTTCTACTTAGTTTAATAATCTTTAAATTAAAAGGGATTGATGCAGCAGCAGCCGTTAATCAAATCGGGAATGAGTCAAATATTTTTCACCTACTTGTATCATGACACTCGGGCTATTGTTTATCTTTTAATCATTTTAATAAGGTATACCACATGGAAAATCTAATTGTTTACATAGATTTACTATGTGGTTTTTGTTTTTTAGTAAGATAGAATTGATCATTTACTTTACTCACAAGCCTCCTTAAACCCTTTCCATAATCGATAGCTACGTTCTTTTTTACATCGAGCTAGTTGCTCCTTATCAAAATTTGTTTGTCTAAAGTGCATAAAAAGACCATCCATTATTGTTTATTGTGTCAATGAATGGTTATGGGGTAGGACCTATAATAAATGTGAAGAAGGAAGGAGTGAAAGAGGTATGGATATTCAATCAACTTTTGAATCGTTAGATAAGAAATTCACAGGTTTTGGTGGCTTAGAACAAGGTGGAATTACACGACTTTTATATTCTCAAGAATGGAATGATGCAGTTCGAGAACTGGAAAAAGCATTCAAAGAAGAAGGGTTAGAAGCAAGCTTTGACGATATCGGGAACTTAACTGGGCGTCTTGTTGGCAGTAAATATCCGGAAGAAACCATTTTAACAGGATCACATATCGACACAGTAGTGGAAGGTGGTCATCTAGATGGCCAATTCGGTATCTTAGCAGCACTAGCGGCTGTGAAATATTTAAAAGCTAAACATGGCCAACCACTACGCTCATTAGAAGTATTATCCCTTGCAGAAGAAGAAGGTAGTCGGTTCCCTTACACATTCTGGGGTAGCAAAAACTTCTTTAACTTAGCTAAAAAATCGGATGTTGACACAATTGCAGATGCTGAGGGCATTAAGTTCGAAGACGCGATGCGTAAATCAGGCTTCGATTATCGTAAAACTACTGACGTTCGTAATGACATCAAAGCATTTGTTGAAATTCATATTGAACAAGGTAAAGTGTTAGAGACAGAAAACAAAACAATCGGTGTTGTTAATGGCATTGTTGGTCAAAAACGCTTCACGATCAACTTAAAAGGGGAAGCAAACCACGCTGGTACTACGCCAATGTCATTACGTCGCGATACAGTTGTTGCCTATAGTGAAATTGTCTCAGATTTAACAAAACGTGCTAGAGAAATAGGGGAACCACTTGTATTAACGTTCGGTCATATCACACTTGTACCAAACACAGTAAATGTAGTTCCTGGTGAAATTACATTCTCAGTAGACTGTCGTCATATTGATCAGCAAATATTAAATGATTTTGCAGCAGAAATCGAAGACAAAATTAGATTAGTCGCTGAAGCAAATAGCATGACTTACGACATTCATTTATGGATGGATGAGGCACCAACATTGATGGACAAAAAAATCGTTCAAATCATAGAACAAGCAGCAAAGAGCAATGTAGGGAATCAATATAAAGTGATGCCATCTGGTGCAGGACATGACTCACAAATCTTTGCTCAATATGTACCAACGGCGATGTTGTTTGTACCTTCTATTGGTGGAATTAGTCACAACATTAGTGAAGAGACTAAGATAGAAGACCTTGTTAAAGGTATTGAAGTATTAAGTGATGTACTTTATGAACTAGCATATAAAGAATAAAAATTATAAAGAATAAAAATAATGAAAAAGGAGCCAGATACTTATGGGTTACATAAATCAAGTTCAAGGATACAGAGAAAGTTTATTAGAAACACGTTCAGTCATTAAAAAAGACAATTATGCGGTAATTACACCGGATGGTCTAGTTAATAATGTTGTACCTGGTTTCAAAGATTGTGACGTAACAATCTTAGGATCCCCGCGTTTAGGTGCAAGATTTGTAGATTACTTAGTAACTGTAAAAAACCAAGGTGGAAACAAAACTGGTTTCGCTGGTGATGGTATTCAATCTTTTGTATACGTCGTTTATGGCAAAATCAATGCGTTTGCAGATGGTAAGCGATACGAATTAACAGAAGGTGGGTATTTATATGTGCCTCCACACTTACAGTTAACTTTTGAAAATAATAATAACGGTGAGGATAGCCGCTTATTCTTATATAAAAAACGTTATCAACCTCTTAAAGGATATACACCAGAAGTCGTTACAGGTAATGTGAACGACATCGAACAAGAGGCATATGAAGGTATGAAAGAAGTATTAATTCAAGACTTATTACCAAAAGAAATTGGATATGACATGAACATTCATATTCTTTCATTCAAACCAGGTGCTTCACATGGTTACATTGAAACACACGTTCAAGAACACGGCGCTTATGTTTTAAGTGGGCGAGGCATGTACAACTTAGACAATGAATGGATGCCGGTTGATAAAGGTGATTATATTTTTATGGGCGCTTATGTACCGCAAGCAACCTATGCAATTGGTTTAGATGAACCATTCTCATACATTTATTCTAAAGATGCAAACAGAGATATTGATTTATAAAAAGGGAGTATATTATCTCCGATAGCTATCCAAAGATAAATTAGGCATCTTAGTTACAAAAGAATTTCTTAAAAAAATTCTAGATTATTTAGAATCTGAAACAAAATATTAATTAAATGAGGAGTAAACAAGATGCGTGTATCTAAAGAAGAACTTTTTAATCTAATGAAACAAAAGTTTATGAAAGCGGGATTAAATGAAGGAGCGGCACATGATGTTGCAGACGTATTAACATACGCTGATTATAGAGGTATTCACTCACATGGGGCTGTACGTGTTGAATACTATTCTGAACGGATTGCAAAAGGCGGTATTACAACCAATCCAAACTATACATTTGAACAAACAGGACCAGCATCTGCGGTCTTTAATGGGGATAATGGTCCAGGTCACCAAATAGCAAAACAAGCGATGGAAAAAGCGATTGAAATGGCTAAAAAATCAGGTGTTGCCGTTGTTGGTATGAAAAATATCTCACATAGTGGTGCATTAGGTTACTTTGTTGAAATGGCAGCAGAGCAAGATATGGTTGCTCTAAGTATGTGTCAATCAGATCCAATGGTCGTACCGTTTGGCGGAACTGAACCTTATTTTGGGACAAACCCAATTGCTTATAGTGCACCGTCTGCTGATGACCGCATCATTACATTTGATATGGCGACTACTGTCCAAGCATGGGGCAAAATCTTAGATGCAAGAAGTAAAAATGCATCGATCCCAGATACATGGGCTGTGGATGCTACTGGTGCACCTACGACGAATGCAAGAGATGTTCATGCACTCGTGCCAATTGCAGGTCCAAAAGGATACGGCTTGATGATGATGGTAGATATTTTATCAGGTAGTCTTCTAGGAGTCCCACATGGTATACATGTGTCTTCTATGTATCAAGACTTAACTAAAGGACGCGATTTAGGTCAAATTCATATCGTCATTAACCCTGCTTATTTCACAGATTTGAATGCTTTCAAGCTACAAATTACAACAATGCTCAATGAATTAAAAACACAGCCAGCGGCAGAGGGCTATGGAGAAATTTATTATCCAGGTGAACGCGGTGTATTAAGAAGTAAAGAATATGATAAGGAAGGTATTGAAATCGTAGACGACATTTACAACTATCTTGTGTCAGACGACGTTCATTACGATCGTTATCATGGAAAAAATAGATTTGCAGAATAATAAATTGGAGGATCATCATGTTATACACAATTATAAAAGAAAACACTTATAAAGACTCCATCGTGTTAATGCTTTTATCCAACAAGTTGTCTGCAATTGATGGTGTAAACAAAGTTTCGATCATGATGGGAACACCAGCGAACAAAGACATTTTTAAATCTTCTGGCTTAGGCACGGATGAATTAGAAAAAGCAAAGCCAAATGATATCGTCATCGTTGTAGATACAGATCAAGAAGAAAAAGTAGACGAAGTGAAAGAAGAAGTAGAGATCGCTTTAAAAGGTGATTCAGATTCACAAAATACGTCTAAAGGTCAAGAAGCTCATAACTGGAAACGTGCAATGGAGCTTGCGAACAATCCAAATTTAGCATTAATTTCAATTCCTGGTCAATATGCTGCAATGGAAGCGGAAAACGCATTGAACGAAGGTTTACATGTATTCATGTTTAGTGACAATGTTTCAAAAGAAGACGAAGTGAAACTGAAACAAAAAGCGCATGAAAAAGGTTTATTAGTGATGGGTCCAGACTGCGGTACGGCACTTATTCACGGCGTCCCTCTTGCTTTTACCAATAACGTAAACGAAGGTGATATCGGTATTGTTGGGGCATCAGGTACAGGGATCCAAGAAGTAACAACAATTATTGACCGTTTTGGTAAAGGTGTTACAAACGCTCTTGGTACAGGTGGACGTGATTTATCGACGGAAGTTGGTGCCATCACGATGTTAGATAGCATCAAAGCGTTAAATCAAGATCCGAAAGTAAAAGTAATTACAGTGATCTCCAAACCACCTGCAGAGGAAGTACAACGCAAAGTATTAAATTTATTAAGAAATATTGATAAACCAGTTGTTACGCTATTTTTAGGTGACAAACCTTCGTATCAAGAAGAGAATATCTATCATGCTTACACACTTGAAGAAGCAGCAGTTGTAGCTGTCCAATTATCAAATGGTGACAAACCGAATTTTGAACCAACAACAGCCGATGTAAACGTTGTATTAAAAGAATCACAAGTTGGTATTAAAGGTTATTATTCGGGCGGTACTTTGGCATCTGAGGCGGCTATGCTAGTGAGAGATGCTTTTAAAGATACAATGACTGAAGAGAAAAGCGAAAGCTATGTTTTAAAAACAAACACTCATGAAATCATTGATTTAGGTGATGATGTTTATACAAAAGGTAAACCACATCCAATGATTGACCCTGAAAAACGTATCGAAATGCTTGAAAAATCTATGAACGACCCTGAAACTGCAGTCATTATGATTGATAACGTGATCGGTAACGGTGGTCATGAAGATATGGCTAGTGAACTAGCACCAACAATCAAACGTATTTTGGATAGTGCACGTCAACAAGGTCGTCAACTTGCAGTGCTTGCAACGGTTGTAGGTACAGCACAGGACATTCAAGGGTACGATAAACAAATTGCCATTTTAAAAGAGAGTGGTGCAATTATTTGTAAGACAAACGATCAAATGGTCCGCACAGCTATCCAACTTGTAGGCGGTAAAGTGGAACAACCAATTACTGATGTACAAAAATTTAACTATACAGAAGAAAGCTTAGTAGTGGATGAGAAAATTATGTCCTTTATCAATATGAAACCAAGCGTTATCAATATTGGACTAAAAAGCTTTACGGAAGCTGTTCAAAACAGTGGCTCAGAGTGTGTTCAATTTAACTGGCGCCCAATTGCTGGTGGCGATGAGAAGTTAATGAAAGTACTTCAATTCTTAAACTATTATGAAGGAGGTACAATCTAATGGGATACAAAACAATAAATGAAGCGAACGAAGCCGTTATCCAGAAGATCATAGCAGCGGCACCATTTTTAACGGATGTTGTACCTGCTAAATCTGTGATTCCTGAATTAGAAGAGTACGTGTTATTACATGCTGGACCTCCAATTAAATATGAAAACATGACAGATCCTATGCAAGGTTCCTGTGTTGGCGCAATCCTTTTTGAAGGATGGGCAGAAGA
The DNA here is from genome assembly GCF_003049525.1 of Lysinibacillus fusiformis. Classification (GTDB taxonomy): domain Bacteria; phylum Bacillota; class Bacilli; order Bacillales_A; family Planococcaceae; genus Lysinibacillus; species Lysinibacillus fusiformis. The sequence goes on from NZ_PYWL01000004.1 coordinate 278,163, forward strand.
CGAAAAGAATGCACGAGAATTACTTGAAAACAATCAAATCAAATTCATTCCATGTCACCATGTAAATGCAGTTGGACCAATGGGTGGTATTACTTCACCTAACATGCCAGTCCTTGTTGTTATTAACAAGGAGAGTGGTAACGAAGCGTATTGTCAAATGAACGAAGGGATTGGTGCCGTATTACGCTTCGGCGCTTATAATGAGCAAGTCATCAATCGTTTACACTGGATGAAAGATGTATTAGGTCCCGTATTAAGTAAAGCCCTAAAAACACTTGATGGAGGCTTGAACGTCAACGTATTGATTGCTAAAGCTATTGCAATGGGTGATGAGTTCCACCAGCGTAATATTGCAGCTTCACTTGCATTTTTAAAAGAACTATCTCCAATCATTTCTTCATTAGATGACGTTGAAAAAGATCAACGTACAGAAGTAATCCAATTCTTAGCTGACACAGACCAATTTTTCTTAAATATTGCTATGGCAACTGGCAAAGCGATGATGGATGCTGCACGTACAATCGAACACGGTACAGTCGTTACCGCAATGTGCCGAAACGGTGAAAACTTTGGTATCCGTATTGCTGGTATGGGAGACGAATGGTTTACTGGTCCTGTGAATACCCCGCAAGGATTATATTTCACTGGTTACTCAGCAGAAGATGCTAACACAGATATCGGTGATTCAGCGATTACAGAAACAATCGGTGTCGGAGGTATGGCGATGATTGCAGCACCTGCAGTAACACGCTTTGTTGGTTCGGGTGGATTTAATGATGCACTTGAAACAAGTAATCAAATGACAGAAATCTGTATTAGCGAAAACCCGAACTTTGTCATCCCAACTTGGGACTTTAAAGGCGCATGTTTAGGTATCGATGCACGGAAAGTTGTTGAAACAGGGATCACACCAGTTATCAACACTGGTATTGCCCATAAAATTGCGGGGTACGGACAAATTGGTGCCGGTACAGTACATCCGCCAATCGAATGTTTTGAGAAAGCTATCACAGCATATGCTCAAAAGCTAGGATTTAAAGGATGATTTTACAAGCAAGTGCGGTTGGTTCAATCGCACTTCAATTATTGAATGATGAAAAAACCTTTACCGTGCACAGTATGTTTGAAAAAGGTTTAAATATGGTTGATCAAGATGGCGAATTGATATTTGTTGGTACAGATGAAAATGGGACATTTCCGTTTGGGATCTTACTTGATCCTCAAACGCGACAAACTGTAAAGACCAATATTAAGGTAGGCGATACATTAATGTTTCGCAATAATCGTCTTTTTCATAATCGCTTCCAAATGGTGTTTAATGTAAAAATAATACCGTTAGATATGGATTTTGAACATGCAAATATAAATAAATTGAAAGAAAATTTTCAATACATTTCCTTTACATCCTATGAATCATCAGATTTTGAACGAGCACGTGTATTATCCTTGATTAATCGTTTACAAGATCCAACGCAAAATCTTGACAAGACATTCCGTTATTTTATTGGGCGTGGACATGGTTTAACGCCAACAGGTGATGATATACTAGTCGGCATATTGTACGGACATTTTATTAAAAATTTTATCGAACATAAGCATCTAGAAACACTAAAAGCACTTATCAAGGAACCTTTAACAACCATTGTCAGTAAGCGTTTCTTAACCTGTGCTATAGACGGTGTATTTAGTTCGAAGATTACAGCATTGCAACATGATCCATCTTTAGAAAGCATGAACAGGCTTATAGAAGTAGGATCATCTTCTGGAATGGATACGTTATATGGCATCTACTTGTCATTAACTAAGGAGTGAAAGAAATGGGAAAAAGTGTAGTTATTGCTTTAGGTGGTAATGCCATTTTACAGCCGAAACAAGAAGCAACTTATGATAATCAATTCAAAAATGTAGTGTCGGCAACAGGCCATATGGTAGAAATTCGAGAAGCGGGTCATAATATCGTCATTACACATGGTAATGGTCCGCAAGTGGGGAATATCATTGCCCAAAATGAAGCTGCAAAAAATGTAGTCGAACCACTACCAATTTATGTTTGTAACGCAGAATCACAAGGTTTCATAGGTTATATGATGGAAACAGCTTTAAAAAACCATATGAAAGAACGTGGCATTACTACAAATGTGGTTACATTGCTAACGATGGTTGAAGTGGACAGGGATGATCAAGCTTTTAAAAATCCGACTAAACCAATCGGTGTATTTTTCTCAGAAGAAGAAGCACATCGTTTAGAAGAACAAGGCTTTACTATGGCAGAGGATGCAGGGCGGGGATATAGACGCGTTGTCCCTTCACCAGAACCAAAAGTGATTCACGGAATAGATGAAATTAAACGTTTAATTGATGAAACGATTGTTATTTCTTCTGGTGGTGGTGGTATACCAGTATATCGTGAAGACAGTGGTCAATTACATGGTATTGAAGCAGTCATTGACAAAGATCGGTCAGGATTAAAGCTAGCACAACAAGTGAATGCGGAAGTTTTCATGATGCTAACAGATGTACCAAATGTCTATATTAATTTCGGTAAAGAAAATGAGCAAAAGCTAAGCCACATTACCGTAGCTGAAGCTGAACGGTATGTTGCAGAAGGACAATTCCCGGCAGGTAGTATGTTACCTAAAATGCAAGCAGCTATAGAGTTTGCAAAATTAGGGAAAGAGTCAATCATTTGTTCAATCGATCAAGCAGTAGCTGCATTAAATGGAAAAGCAGGTACACGAATAACAAAATAAGTTTAAAGTATGGTTCAAGGACCATCATCCATTAAGTTTGCAAAGTCATGACGTGAGTAATCACGGACTATAGACGTTGCAAACTTTTTGACTTTCTTACTATTTTTTTACAAAACCTTCATTAAGCAAACGGGCTCGATTCTGTAGCAAGAATTGCGCTTTTTCTTTTTTTGAGGGGGATTTTATAGTGTATGAAAACAGTGATTTATTAGTTATTAGTGTATATTTGGGAAAAATCTGATAAAATTTATATAATTATCATAAGAAGGAGGCAGAATATTATGAAAATCGCTAACATATTTAACGGGGTGAATCTATTTTAAGGGATGAGCGTAGAACAAGGAAAAGTTGTCTTTTTTACGGATAAAAAAGATTAAGTTGAACGTCTATTTCTGAAATAATTGGTACTAATCAATAGATTAATTAATGGAATAAGATGATTCAATAGAAAAAAATTAATAAATACTGGAGGGTTGCCCATGGATAAAAATGAATTAATATCACTATTCCACAAAGAACTTCGACAAGAAGCTCAAGTAAAAGGTTACATAAGAGAGGAAACGGGGCATGTCGTGCGCCACATTTCACAGTTTGGTGAAAATGGGTTCATTGTCTCATCTAATGTAAACGAAGGCAATGTAAGAGAAATTATTAAGAACGAGTTAAACTATTTTAGTAACTTTGAGCAGGATTTTGAGTGGAAAGTATATAGCTACGACAAGCCTGATAGTTTGAAAGATATTCTTAAACAAGAAGGATTCACAATAGATGATCCTGAAGCACTAATGGTCATGAAGTTAGATAATCAGCACCCCTTGCTTAACAATGATCAACACTTCGACTTAAAGGAAATAACGGATGAACAAGGCATTCAAGACATTATTGTTCTAGAAGATGCCATCTGGAATGTACCGCATGCTGAGCTGGGAGAAAGACTTTGGAGAGATAAACAGAATGATCCTGAATCCCTATACCTTTATGGAATTTATGAAGATGGTCAGCTTGTAAGTGCTGCTTGGATGTACTTAGAGAAAAACTCCTCCTTTGCTAGCTTATGGGGAGGTTCAACGCTACCGTTGTCCCGAGGAAAAGGTTACTATACAGCGCTTTTAGCAATTCGAGCAAAAAAGGCATATGAAAATGGGCATCCTATCCTTACGGTTGACGCCAGTCCGATGAGTAGACCTATCCTAGAAAAGTGCGGTTTTCTATGTCTTGCATACTCTTATGGCTGCCAGTCACCTTCTACCAAGTAGTAGGGCCTCATATTAAAAAACTAGCGAATAGAAGCTCGTAGGATAAGTTCGTCAGGTAATCCTAATCCTGGTTGAAATTGTAGTCGATGGAGTTTATGTGCGCAGAAAGGGAATAAATGCTATCAGTGTTCAAGGAGAGAATCACTGAACACCCTTATCCAAAGTGTTAGCAAAAAACCTATTGAAGGAAGTTTAACAATTAATCCAATAAAACCATTGCAGAAGAATTCTGGTCAATCCATATGACTACGGTAGCAGCAGTGACGTTTTATTCAGATAAAGATAGCTGATAGTTATGACGATTGACTTCGTTATTGAATAAAAAGTGTTCGATTTTTTCGAATAAATCTTTTAATAGCATAGCAATTACTATGTGGAAAATTTGTTTATTACAAATGAAATAGTAATAAACAACATGGAGCCGATAGGGCAGACTAATGGAATTAAGTTTAGTATTTTTTTAAAACTACATCAAGTTCTATGTGTAACATATCGCTTAAAAAGTGCAAAATACCTCATGAAGCAACCCGTCCTAGATTAGAACGGGTTAGTTTCACGGAAATTATAAAATTAAATAATATTGTCTTTTTATATTACTTCATCTGGTGGTTGTGTCTTTCTCCAGCCATAAAACTGCATGACGTCTTTTGATCATATAAATCATTTCAATTCCCACCTTTCATGTTTTTTAATGAAGAAAATTAATATTGACGAAGACGAATATAATTTTCTACTTTTCTTCGGTTCTCTTCAAAGATTTTTTTCGCATTTTCGTTATGAAGTGCTTTCTCAAGAGAGTTCTCACGTTTTGTAATAGTTATCGTGAGAGCAAAAAAGTTTAATATCATTTATGATCACCTCCTTAAATTACCATGAAAAATGAAAAAACCGTAGAGAGACTCCCCCTACGGTGAAAAAAGGCACAAAAATACCGCAGGGGCACACTTCTCCCTGCGGTATGGGTATGCTAAATTACAAAAAACTTAAGCGATCCATTCCGAACTGGTCGAATGTGTGATTTTCATTTTTACTTTAGTTGTGGCTAATAATGACATCAATTTAACGATACGGATCATTTCATTCGACCTCCTTAAGAATTTTATGTTTACTTTGTAAGTATAGCTATATTTAAGGTGTTTGTAAACATCTTTTACTAAGATTTCCTGATTATTGAAGCGAGAGCCGTTTTTGATGTGACAGGTATAAGGGGAAATCCAAATCAAATTCTACTGGGGGATGGCTCCAAAATGAAAAAGCATTAGCAATTCACATTGAATAGGGTATCCCATACATTAATAAGAAGACTAAGTGATATGTATCGTCGGAGCTAAAAGTATGGACACGCACCAACATTTTTAATGTCAATGGACTACGAACAAGTTCGTTTAATCACAGCTCAATTTATCAGATGATGGAAGAAGCGGCAATACTAGTGGAATTGGAGTTACCCTAAACAGTATATGCAATATAAATCTTGCCAATCAAACAAATTCACTACATAATCGAATGCTTCCTATAATTTATCGTAAAAAAGGCGGTTATTCGTTTAAATAATGCTCATTATCGTTAATGTAGATTTATCCAATATTTATTAAATTTATTCATAAAGTGGGAACAGTTTAAGTGGTTATGACTATATTTTGACAAAGGTTAAAAAATTGCCAAGGAGTATTTTTCCTTATATTTCAGTTAGTTGGTAGCAACATTAAGGAAATTCGGAAATTGAAAAAATTTATTCAGGAAGAATTGGCCGAAAAATGTGGACCGCAAACTTCATAATGGTTAGAAATTCGTTTCACACTTGCAGAGCTTATATATGGTGAACCTAACCAAACAAGTCTCACAATAGTCCTTATTCTTTGTGTGATACTTTTGTTCTTTATTATACGAAGCATATATAACAATATAAAAAATTATTGTAAATATTCTAGCAAATACAATAAAAACGGAATACTAGGTAAGTGTCTTTATTACTGTTATTGAACGCTACATTCATTAGGAGGAGCATTATTATGGAAGTATACTGGGTTAACGGACAATATCAAGAAGATGAACGGATTTTTGACTCTCAGTTTGAAGTTTATGAATGGACGGACTCATTATATCAAGATTTCTCCAACGGTTTTTTGAGAAAAGAAAATATTGGTTATGCAACTCCTGATGTAAAGGTAATTGATTGTTTAACGAAACTAATACCACAATGGGCGGGATACACAAATGTAAATGTTACAATGCATAGAGATAAGATTGAGGTAGACGGTAAAGATATGTATAGAATTTGGACATCTAGTAGATAAAGTTGTTCAACAACGGGCGCAATTGTTGAACAACTTAGATATTGCTTAATAAGACTCTCTTTTGGTGAACTAATTTTCAGAAGAGAGTCTTTTAATTTATCATGGAATATGGGATTTATGAGATTTTCTAATTAAGTTTTCTACTAAAGCCACAAATTATTCTGATGGATATTCATACGTATTTAGGAGGATGCATACTCTATTCTTGCCACACGCTCATAGGATCCCATGGCTTGATACGATCGCCATATTTCTCGGATAAAAAAGCTTTCATGTCTTCCAGTTTTGTAGGAACCTCGTTCCAATTGGGAAGAGATGGCAACCCGCGTTTACTTTTTAAGAGAATATCCACCGTAACATATAAACGTTCTGGCTGAATCCAATGAAGGAAGCGGGAAATGTCGATTTCCTTAGTCAGGGACAAGGAATCAATCTCGTCATTGTAATGCTTGTTGAATTCGCTTATCAAGTTCAAGAGGTAGTCTCTCTGTTCCTTCACGAAGTCTAGGCCGCATATGGCGCCATGCCCTGGAACAACAATTTCAGGTTTAATGTCATCAATAATGCGATCAAGTACTTTAATCCAGTTGAGGGTTCCTTCTTCACTGTATGCCGTACAACCGTTAAACACGACATCGCCGGCGAACAGCACTTTTTCTTTTGGCATCCATAACAGCAAATCACTGTCAGAGTGGGCCGGAGCTACATTGTAAATCATAACTTCCGTATCGCCAAGCCGTATGTTGATATCGTCCTTTATCTCAATATTCGGATGCACCCATTCTACGCCTTCTAAGTCGAATCCTTCAAATTCCGCTGCAAAGAACTGCTCTCCCTGAGTCGATTCCGGAGAATTCTTCCCTCTTTTGATGACGTTATCCATCCAGCCAATATTTTCAGTAAGACGCTCCCTGGCCGCTTCCTTGTGCATAATAATGCAGGCTTCTTCAAACACTTTGTTCCCCCAGGTATGGTCGCTGTTATAGTGCGAGTTCACTACATAGGCGGGAGAGCCGCCATTGCTTACTTCCTTAAAAGCATCTCGCATTTCTTGCGCATGGAACAGATCAAAGAACGTGTCATACACCAAGCCTTCACCTTTGTTGATAAACCCAGCATTGGCCCAACTGATGCCACGATACGGCGAAATACCGGCAAAGACTCCATCTGCGACTTCAAAAAATTTAACCCGAGGTTTTTGGATAATACTTCTATACTGCATAACAATTCTCCTTTGCATCTATGTTTTTTTTGGTAGTCACACTGACTATATCTTTATTATAGAGAATGGAAAATAAAAAGCAAGCGAGCACTTGCGTGCATTTACTCAATGTAATATGCTAATAACTGAACAACATCACACTACATGGATGGAGGCGCTACAAAGATGAAACTGGTAACCTATCACACTGAAACTTCGAAGGAATATTTTTTTGGGCTTGTCATTAACGAGGAATTTGTCGTGTCTTTTGCCGCAATCATGAAAAAGCAGGGGACATTCGTTGACAGTCTACAAAGTATGGACAGCTATCTACAACATTTGCCGGCAAGCCATACTGCCGCTAAGGAGCTGATGCAATACGCTGTTAGACAGTCGCATCAATTCAATGAAAATGAAATCTGTCCAATTGCAGCGGTAAAATTGCTGCCACCTATTTTGAACCCGGCTGCGCTTATTGATTTCGGGCTGACGCCAAGACATCTGAAAAACGCTGGCGTAAATCTGCTGCAAAGAGAATACACAGGAGCGGAAAGAGAAGAGTTTATACAAAAAATTGCGGAAAAATTCCAGCAAGAACCGAATAAAGTAACCTTCAGTTATTACAAATGTAACCATAATGCATTGATTGGAGATGGGGCTACAATCCATTGGCCTTCGTATTCTTCTTATCTGGATATCGAACCGGAGCTGGCCTTTGTTACAGGGAAGGGGAACTGTATTGCTGGTTATGTAATTTTTAACGACAGTACTGCTCGCGATGTGCAGTGGCCAGATTTTCAGGCGTTGACCGGACCAACGCGGTGCAAAGATTTTGATAACAGCAAAGGAATAGGACCATTTCTGGTTACACCGGATGAAATCGATAACCCGCTGGCACTGGATGTGGATGTACGAATCGGAGAGAGACTGCACTGGAAGGGAAGCACATCCGAGTATTCCGCGCACCCTGCGAAGGTGATGGAGGAGGTTCTCAAAGTTTTCACGCCGCTCCCGGGCACGATTATAGGAATGGGGACGATACCGGATTGCTGCGCAATCGAGACCGAGCAATGGCTGTTGCCCTCTGACCGAATCCGGATTACGTTCGATAAATTAGGAACGCTCACGCAATTGGTGCCTGATAATGTCAAGATTACGGAAGCAAGTCGCTGGGAAAGAAGAAGTGATTTACCTTAAATAAACGTTTACGAAGATGATGAACCCCCGAACCTATTGTGTATGAATAACTTGTTGTATAATAAGATTTAACATATGCAAAAGGAGTAATACAATGCATACTTCAGACAGAATTATCGAAGCCGCGACACGGCTCATAAAAAAGAATGGCTATCGGGGAGTAAGCACTAAAGCCATTGCAGCGGAAGCTACAGTCAATGAATCTACAATTTTCCGAAATTTTGGAAGCAAGCAAGGCATACTGGAAGCCATCATTGAAAGGCATTCGGATATCCCGCAATTTGAGAAGCTTCTAATGGAGGAAGCGACCGATAATCCGGAAGTTGATCTGCTGAATGTAAGCCAGCAGTACCGCTTGTTTTTCCATAAAAATACGGATATTATTTTGATTGGCATACGCGAAAAAGGAATATTTCCTGAATTAGACAGAGTGCTGGCTGAGCCGCCGGTGAAGCTGCACTCTTTGCTGGTTGAATATTTCGAACGACTACAGAGGAAAAAAGTCATACCGAGTCAGGATGCGCGCCTTGCCGCCATGTCTTTTCTCTCGACGTGCTACGGCTTTCAGATGAGCGAGCTGATTCACCAGCAATATCAGTCTCAATTCGTCACCGAGGAAGAGTTCTATAAGTACATTGTCTCATCGTTCGTAAAAGCTATATTGTCTTAGTCATAAAAAACCTGTAGCAGTTTATACGAATCTCTTATGGGTATGCTTCACTCGATGAAATAAAAAAAGGTATATTCCAATTAAGTGAAATTATTAAAATTCAATAGGTATAATATTTTAATTATCTAATGTATTAAAGAATTTTCTGAAGTCGAAATAAATTTACATTATAAAAACTCATAAGACAAATTTTAACTTCTTTGGTTGAAAAACAGGGAAATGCACCATATCAATTCAACGTCGATAGTTAGTTTCATTGTAGAAATGAGGTGAATGTGTTAAGTAACAATAAAATCATAAAAATTATTAAAGTTATTTATTCAACAAAAGGGCCAATTAATGGAGTAACCTATTTTACGAAAATGGTTATAGTGAAGAGTTTGTGAGGTGTTGCACTTAAACTACCGTGGTATATAGCTACATCAGTTATAAAATGAAAAGAATTAAAGAAGTGAAAAAGCATACAGGGAACAGTTTACCCTTGAATGCTTTTTCACTTCTTTTATTTAGAGTGGATTTCCTGTATGCGTCCAACCTGTCCATCTGTTAGCCTAACTTTAATACCGTGGGGAAGGGTGCCTGATTTGTTAAAAATATCTTAAATGATATCTCTGGTAATTGTCCCTTTTTCCAACCTTTTTTAACAATATTAACAGCTTTTCCTGTTATATGTCTTTCCGATATTGTCCGTATATTAGACACCCATTTTTCTACGGGTATTGCTTGTTTTTTTCGTTTGCTGGCTTTTCATTTTTTTTGTTGAAAGGTCGTGATTCATTTTTCCTTGATTAGCAGAGGAACGGTTCTTTTTGTTTTCAAGCTGCTGTTTCACTGCCTCTTGCAGGCTGATCTTTTTTTGGGGTACTTCAGTTTGATTATTCTCGGTCATAGGAAATGCTCCTTTTTGAATATGTTATTTAGTCCAGTATAATCTATTTTTTATTATTTGTGAAACTTTCCCCTTTAACTTACAACAAGTGAAGACGCTTTTTTACTAACGGTGCAGTTTAATGGAATAATTAATATGGGATATTTCGGTAATTCAAGGGTGTAAAGGGGAAATCTAAATGGTTGAAAAAGAAATTTTCAAATTGGGTAAATATCTGTTGCAATTCAAAACATTAAATCATAATATAAGCATATAGTTATATATGTATCAAATCACCTTTCTTTAACGAGGTGATTTATTTAAATCAATATATAAGCAAATGATTATATAAGGAGTGCAGATAAATGGAAAACACACTAATTGAAAAACAACTAAAAGCAGCAGCTGATTTAAATCGTATTAAATTACTTGCATGCATGAAAAATGGGGAGGTATGTGTATGTGATTTTGTGGATGTGCTAGGAATATCGCAACCAGCAGTTAGTCAACATCTACGAAAATTGAAGGAGGCAGGCATTATTACGGAACGAAAAGTAGGGACTTGGAAACATTACCGTTTAGTAGAGGATCAAACACCACTGATGGAGGGTGTTTTAGAACAAATTCGACCTTTAAATTGGTGCAACTGTGGGACAGATTGCTGCCATGTAGGGGGAACTGATAATGAGTAATGAGTCTTTAACCAAACAACTTTCTTTTCTAGATCGTTACCTTACACTTTGGATATTTGTTGCAATGGGAATAGGCGTCTTATTAAGTATTTCGATGCCCAATATTGGTGAAGCATTAGAGTCCATGTCTATTGGCACAACGTCCATACCGATTGCTATAGGGTTAATTGTTATGATGTACCCACCATTAGCGAAAGTAAAGTATGAAGAAATGTGGCGAGTGTTTAAGGATTGGAAAGTGCTTTTGCTATCCCTTTTTCAAAACTGGTTACTCGGTCCGTTCTTAATGTTCTTTTTAGCTATCATCTTTCTGCACAATTATCCTGAATACATGGCTGGGCTCATTATGATCGGTTTAGCTCGATGTATTGCCATGGTGATTGTGTGGAATGATTTAGCGCGTGGGGACAGGGAATATGTAGCTGGGTTAGTTGCCTTTAACTCCATCTTTCAAATCGTGACGTATTCGATCTTTGCATACTTTTTCTTAAATGTATTACCGGGTTGGTTTGGTTTAGAGAATTTCCATGTATCCATTTCAATGTGGGAAATTACAAAGAGCGTACTTATTTTCTTAGGTATACCTTTTGCTGCAGGATTTCTCACACGTTGGATAGGGATTAAAGCCAAAGGTAAACAATGGTATGAGGAAAAGTTCTTACCGAAGATTTCACCACTGACTCTAATTGCACTGTTGTTCACGATTGTGATGATGTTTGCTTTAAAAGGTGAGCAATTAGTTGAACTACCACTTGATGTGGTCCGAATTGCGATCCCATTATTTATTTACTTTGTGGTGATGTTTGCTGTTTCATTCTTCTCTTCTCGTAAAGCAGGTGCATCTTATCCTGTCACAGCAGCTCTTTCTTTTACAGCTGCAAGTAACAACTTTGAACTAGCGATTGCTGTGTCAGTTGGGGTGTTTGGCCTGCATAGTGGAGTAGCATTCGCTGCTGTTATTGGTCCACTTGTAGAAGTACCTGTACTCATAGGACTTGTATGGGTTGCCTTACGTTGGCAGAAAAAATACTTTAAAACTATTAAATAGGGAACTATATTATGACACACACACTTTACTTCTTGTGTACTGGAACTCATACAGTAGTCAGGTTGCTAAAGGATAGGCAAATAAATTAATACCTACAAAATGGACAGTTAAAAGTGCAGGCATAGAAGCGCATGGAGTAAATACGAATGCCATTAAAGTAATGGCAGAGGTAGAAATTGATACTTTAAATCATACATCAGATTTAATTGATTTTGAGATATTAAACAAAACCACACTAGTAGTTACCTTATGCGGGGTTCGAAGATCAAACGAAAGCAACTGGTACAGACGAAGAAAAATCGACTGTATTTCAAAATGCACCTGATGTAATCGGCAAACGAAATGAGCAATTTGTAACCAGTAATACTATCTGTTAGAAATTATTCAGACCATTGAATGGAGGATTAAAAATGACAGTAAATCATACTAGACATATTAACTCAAGATACTCATTAAATCAGGCTAAAGAGTTTGCTTTTTATTTCTTCTATAAAGGAGAGATGGATCGTTTCGGGATTTGGATATGATTGCAATTTGAAAATGCTAGAAAAAATGATCAAATAATATATGAAATTGAAATGTGTTAATTACATGCAAAGATTAAACGTCTAGCTACCTGCTAGACGTAAAAAATACATTTTATATAAGGAAATGCTTATATAAAGATGAAAGTGGAGAAGTGAATGATGAAAACACTAAAAATAATCAACCAAAATGAATCTTGTTGTCCTACTACTAAGGAAATTAAAGTACAGGAGAGTATTAATAACCCTAATAAGAATTTACCGATTGTCATAATGGGCGCAGGCCCCATTGGATTAGCTGCAGCTGCTCATTTAGTGGAACACAAGCAAGCCTTTATTTTATTAGAAGCTGGGCATGAAGTAGCACACAATATTCGTACTTGGGGGCATGTTACATTATTTTCACCATGGCGATATAACATCAATAAAGCTGCTAAGGCTTTATTAGATACCTCCTATTGGGAAGAACCTAATTTAGATACGTTACCGACAGGACATGAATTAATTGATCTATATTTAAAACCATTGTCTAATCTAATGCAAATAAAGCCTCACATTCAGTTGAACTCAAAAGTGGTAGGGATTTCACGACAATTGAATGATAAGATGAAGACAAAAAATCGTGTAGAACAGTCCTTTATTATTTATATTGAACAAGAGAATGACATCCGTGTGATTGAGGCGAGAGCTGTTATTGATGCGACGGGTACATGGGGAAATCCCAACCCAGCAAATTCTACAGGTATATGGCTCCAAAATGAAAAAGCATTAGCAAATCACATTCAGTATGGTATCCCAGACATAAATATGAATACTAAGCGATATGCCAATAAGAAAATTGCAGTTATTGGTGGTGGCCATTCGGCTATTAATACCTTATTGGCACTTGCGGAATTACAAGAAGAGAATCCTGCAACAAAGCTAGTGTGGATTATGCGTAAAAAATCTGTTGAAGAAGCTTATGGTGGCGAAGAAAAAGATGCATTAGCAGCACGTGGCGCACTCGGTGTTCGCATTCACGAATTAGTAGATACTGGTAAGGTTGAAGTAATAACACCTTTCTATATCTCACAGGTGAAGAAAGATGAGAACATTCATATTGTAGGTATTATAAACGGAGAACAAAAAGTATTAACAGGTTTTGATGAGCTTATTGTAAATGCGGGAAATAGACCAGACCTATCAATTAACAGTGAATTACGCCTTTCGATTGATTCAGCAACTGAAAGTGTGCATGCATTAGCGCCATTAATTGATCCAAATGTGCATAGTTGTGGCACAGTAAGAGCGCATGGAGAAGAGATTCTACGCCAACCAGAAAAGAACTTCTATATAGTCGGAGCTAAAAGCTATGGACGCGCACCAACATTTTTAATGGCAACTGGCTACGAACAAGTTCGTTCAATAACGGCTTATTTATCTGATGATGAAGAAGCGTCAAAACGTGTGGAATTGGAATTACCTGAAACAGGTGTATGCGGTATAAATCTTGCCAATCAAACCAATTCATGTTGTTAAAAATTTGACTGTTAGCGAAAGCTAGCAGTCCTTTTAAAAACTAAGGAGAGAAATGGGATGGACACAAAGTTCTTGACCATATACAACAACAACTCATGGGTAGTTTACAAAGGATAAAAAATTGATTTGGAATATTCCTCCTTATCAACTTTTTTATTATCATGAAATGATTTTGTGGGATAGTTTAGTCAAATTAGTTGGTAGCTACATAAAGAAAAAGATTTTGAGAGGTAATTGTTTTGTTTGCTCGATCACTTCAATGCTTGGATTACCAAAAACGTAATATCCATTTTCTTTATAGTCATTTTCCCAAAACAGTTGCATAGTATAACCTCTTTTCTTAATTAACTGCAAACTCTCTTAGCAAAGAAATTAAAACATGGTAAAATACAGATTGGTATATATTTGGTAAATGAAGCGATGAACTATATTCAAAAATCTAATGTAAGGAGCGAAAATACATATGGCGAGGAAGAGAAAAACGTTACCTAAAAATTTTAATGAACTAATTGAAGCAGGTGATATTACGGCATTACAAGAGGTATTTACAATGTGCGAGCTAGATGCATATGGTGGTTATAGTAAAACAACAGCCTTAAGCTTTTTCAATGTACCGGATGAATTGGTTCGCTGGCTCGTGGAACAGGGGGCAAATATAAATGCGAGAGACAATTACAAAAGATCGGCTTTACATAATCAAGCAATAAGCTGGCGGGGGAATATTGAATTACTTCTTGAGTTAGATGCAGATATAGAAGCCTTGGATTATCAAAACGAAACACCTTTATTTGCTGCGGCCTCTTTTTTTAAACCAAATGCGGTGCGCACATTGGTTTCTAAAGGAGCAAATATAAGCGCGGTAAATATGATGAATGAGACCCCTTTGGACAAAGCTTTAGCAGTATGTAGAAATATAAATATTGTTGATCTAGTGAAAGTATCTGAGATTTTTCTGAGCGCAGGTATAGCTGTAACGCCGGAAATGAAAAATTCTATTAAGCGAATTGGGAAAGACTTTGAATTTCACAGAGAAGGTTTTAATAAAGAATATTTGAACGAAACGGATGAGGCACTTTCCCGTCTTTATAAGCTATTTGATGTTCCACCAGTAGAGAAGCGTAAAACGCATGATGGTACGTCTCCAATAACAGTATGTACAAAGGGCTGGCAGGCTCAACATAATGAACTTTGGGATTTACTAATTCCTTCGCAAGGACATGCGCAAACTGTACAAGGAGAGGTTATTCGTATTACTGGTAAAGTCTCATACGAAATTTTAGATAACGGCGGCATCAACTGGGATAATGATTTTCGTAAAATGCTCAAAAGTTTGAACCATTACATTAGCTTAGGTACCCCATTACATCCTGCTGAACTTCAGGAGTCTATCATTTTAGTGAAAGAACTTCACAATGGTGATGGAGGTGAGGAACCTGCGAGACTATGCGAGTTGGCAGTGCAATGGGTACTTAACAATCCGAATCCGATTGTTTTAGAGCAGCCCGAATATAAGCGCTAACATAATTAATGAATCCAATAAGCATTTTTATAAACAATACCACCCCCTTTTCTAAGCACTCAACGCTAAGAAAAGGGGATAGTATGCCGTAAGCGTTGCAACATAAGTGGGTAGGTGAGAGACCTGCCTTTTTTGATACTATATCTTAACAAAGGATAAAAAGTTGATATGGAGTATTTCTCCTTTCAACTTTTTATTATCATGAAATTATTTTGTGGATGGTTTAGTCAAATTAGTTGGTAGCTACATCAAATTTAAATATCGATAATAAGTTGCGTATGATCTTGCAAAATCTAACAGAAGACAAAGTGAAACCGAAATACGGATAGTATTATATATGAGTTATTTAATACATACAAATATTGTAGGTATAAGGAAAAGCTGAAGTCTATAGTTGTAGAAAATCAATGAGGTATTCATCCTGTATTATGTAAAATATTATGTGCTGAGAGAGCGATCGAGATGGGCAAGGGTACGTATTGAATCTCGGTACGTTACATAACGTCAAGAGCAACCTCTCTTCGGAGCTTAACATTTTTCTCATTATTTCGGTTATGCTGATAATAAAGACCACTAGAGAATAGTTCTGTAGTTACATTTCAAAAATATATGAACCTAGCGTTAAAACCCAAGTAAAGAATTGCAAGCAATCCCAAACAGTTTTGGGGTTCAGTTCAACTTTGTTCAAAATGAGATTAATTTTTAGCAGTAAAATCAATTAAAGTATAGCTTTTTTGATCAATTTTTTTATTAAACTAACAAAAATACTTGCAACACCTATTATAGTACTGTACAGTACTAATTATGACAAAGGTAAAATTAATGAATCAAAAACGTGTGATTGAAGTAGCTGCAACATTATTTTTAGAAAAAGGGTTTGCTTATACAAGCATGGATGAATTAGTTCGTGTAAGTAAAGTTTCAAAGTCTAATGTGTATTATCACTTCTCTAATAAGGAAGAATTGTTAGAAGAGGTCGTTGATTATTGGATTGAAATGTATCAATCTGCAATTGATGATTTACTATCGCAAAACCAATTATTAGTTGAAGATCGTATCCAACTGTTTTTAAAGCAATTATCACAAGGAGTTCAGACGAGAGAATATAAGGGGAGCTGTCCATTTATTACGCTTTATATTCAAAGCCCTACAAATGCCACAAAAGTAAAAGAAAAAATAGGTCTTTTCTTTATAGGATTACAAACGAAAGTTTCTCTATTACTTAAACAAGGAGTAGAGAATGGCGAATTTAGAAAGACAATTAATATTGACGAGGTTGCATCTCTTTTTATTACAAATCTTGAAGGAGCGCTATTTATTTCAGAAACACTGAAGGATGCAACTGTAATCATGAAAACAGCAGATCATTTTTTTAACTTGCTTCGATAAAAGAAGCATTTTTTTTACATCAAATTAGTACTAAATAGTACTAAAAGGAGGATTTATATGAGAACAGTATTTTTAACAGGTGGAACAGGCTTTATTGGAAAGCAATTAGTGAAGGAATTAGCCAAAGAAGAGCATGTTACAATTCTTCTATTAGTGAGATCGAAAAGTAAAGCAACACGCATTTTTCAAGAAAAAGGCATCTTAAAAGAGGGAGTTATGCACTTTATTGAAGGTGATTTGACGAAAATAGACTTAGGTCTAAGTGCTGAAGATAAGGAGTTGGTATTGAAAACGGATGTGATTATTCACGCAGGTGGCCCCATGGACATTCAAGCGACAAGCAAGGAGGCAGCTTCCGTATTTTTGAATGGTGCCCAACATATTAGTGATTTCGCTAAAAATATTCATCAATTGAAGGGATTGCAACAATTTATTCATGTAGTAGGCTATATGAGTCCCTTTGATGATAAAAATAGCAAGATTGCGATAGATGTGTTTAAAGAAGGAAACAATTTTTTGAAAATAAAAAATCCATATGAGAAAACAAAGTTTTTAGCAGATCTTTATATCCGTCAGCAGGCATCAACAGTAGGTTATCCGCTTTCAGTAATTAATCCACCAACTGTAGTTGGTAGTAGTAAAACAGGGAGTACGGAGCAAACAGGAGGCTTAGGCTTGCTTGTGATGAGTATGCGAAAAGGGCTCATGCCAGTGATTCCTGGAGGTAAGGAATATAGATTACCACTTATTGCAAACGATGAACTAGCAAAGTTTATTGTGCAGGTTTTCAGATTGGAGCAACCAACTATACAAACATATACACTTGTTGAAGATAAAGAACAAGATCAAAATATTTCAGAATTATTAGATGCTATGTCAGAAAGTATGAATATGACTGCACCTAAAATTTCTGCCCCATTGCCATTTATGAAAGCACTTATGAATAGTGGCGTAAGCAAAATAACCCAAATTCCTGCTGATGGGCTGAACTTTATTACAAATCGAACTTTTTCAAATGGTTCAGCGAAAAAGATTATGGGAGAAGATTGGTTTAAGGAGACAAATGTAATGAAATTTTTTCCAGCCGTAGTAGCTGATCTGGATTATCGCATGATGTATAAAAATGGTCAGGACAGTCAATTATTTAAACGAACATTATGTAATAATACTACCATTTACCAATCACAAGGAGAGGGTAAACCGTTTATTTTATTACATGGTTTATTAAGTGATGGAGAGGATTTATTTCCTTTAGGGAAAGAGCTTCATGAAAAAACGGGTCGACCTGTATGGATCATGGACCTTCCAGGTTTGGGACGTTCTCCTTTTAAACGAGAGAAAAATCTTTTAAATATCTATTTGAATGTAGTGAAAAAGTTATTGGAGAAAGCTACTAATGGTGCCCATCTAATTGGCCATTCATTTGGTGCGTATATTCTTTTGGAAGCATTAGTACAAAAGTACATAGATAAGAAGTATACAATTACTTTACTTCAGCCACCTGTTGCTAAAAAAAATGCTAACTCGATAAATTTTCCTCAATTTATGAACAAATGGACATTGAAATTGGCTCCTACTAATTTGATAGAGCGTTATTTATTAAGTAATGGTTTATTTGAAAATACGGAGAGTATCCCTAAACATTATATTGAAAAAATAAATAAAAGTTTTACTTCTCCTAGAATTTTAAATACTACGGTTCAGCTTAACAGTTTACTTTTGAAAAACGTTCAAGCTGATTTCAATGAAGTAACAAAGTATAATCTTCGCATTATTTGGGGGAATTATGACAGAGGCTATTCTGCTCCTTCGCACCTGGGTAAGGTTGATTTTGTCCCATATGGTCATCATTTTCCTCTTAACCATCCGAGTGAAACAGCTAATTTGGTAATAAAATTGTAGCACTAGCAAATGAGAGTGTGGGACAAATAAAAAGCGTGGAGTAAGATCGTGCAAAAAAAAGATGAGATCTTGTCTCAAGTGTCCGAAACTATCTGACATTTAAGAAAAAGAACGTCAATTAATTTAAGTAACATCCAATAGTTTAATAGTAATCAGGAACAAAAAATAAAATTAATAAAGACACCTAGGATTAACTAGGTGTCTTGAATTCTGTCTAAATAATATAGACTTTAAATGTGTGAAAATCGCCTAATCTTAATGGATTTTTATGGTAAGACTATACTTAATTTTTTTGTGTGTATGGATGTTCTTATCTAAAATGAAAATAAATCAAGATATACGAGAGGGTGTCAGGAAGTCCATATACAGCTGAGATGAAAACTTTTCGTATCCAAGCCCTCCTCCACGCCAAATAATTTTAGTTTACATAATATAAATACCTTGGTCACTACTTTCTTATTATTAAAAGCTTCCTATAATTTATCGTTCAAAAGTGAATTATTCGTTTAAATAATACTAATTATCGTTTAATCTAGATTCTCCTTAAGACGAATAAAATATTCATCGTAACAATTAATTGCACTTCCAATTGTCAGACAATAATCTAATCTAAGCCAACAGATGCAGCAGAGAAGCGCTAGAAGAGTTAGGTGTAAAGGTAATAAGGGTCAAGGATTGTAACGCAGAAGTTAAATTTAATGGCAATCAATATTTTTTCATAGCGGAAATAATTGAAGTGGATTTTGGAACTGGGTCTTTATTCTTTATCTGAGAATAGAAATTATAAAAGGGGTCACTGAGTTAAACTGACCCTGAATGAGGGAAGATGTGACGGTCAACCAAAATCTGATTGACGAGATTTCTAATAAGGAGCTTGCTACTAAGGATTTGAATTTAAAAATAATAAGGTAGATTTTTTTTGTGACATTCGTGTAACAAACCGATATTACACTTGGTATGGAGGTGTGTTACATGAAAAAAATTCTATCAATCATGTTAATTGCTGCAATATTAACAAGCGTTCTTACGGGATGTAAGAAAGAAAAAATTAATACAGGTATAGAGAGTAAGCCACAAATAAATAATTTAGACTTTAACTTTAGTGTGGATCCTGAGACACTTGCGCTTGAGGTGGAATCCAATGGAATTACTGAGAAATTATCTGAACCATTGGGGAAAATGAAAGTTTCAAATTTAAAAGACAGTGGAGATAACATTAGCTGGACCTATTCAGAACAGGGAATTAAGGTGGATATCGAAAAAAAAGATAAGTATGTTGATGTAACCATAAAATCCAGCAAGGATGAAGACAACATGTTTGCATGGCCAAAAGTGAAAGGTGACGGATATATGCTCCCATTTAATCAAGGGAAGTATATTCCAAGCAATGATTCAATTTGGAAAAATTACTTAAGTGAAGAAAAAATGAAGGTAATTGAGGCTTTATCTATGCAATTTTTTGCAGTTGATAAAAGTGGGTATTCACTAGTATATATAATTAAAAACCCTTATAATAGTGAAATTGTTTATCATACAGAAAACGATATTGAGTTTACTTTTAATCATGAGTTTCCAACTATTAATAAAGAGAAGGAATATGGTTTCAGAATATATTTAACGAAAAAAAATCCAGTAGATGTTGCAAAAACCTATAAAAATTATTTAATTGAACAGGGGGACTTCAAAAGCTTGGCGGATAAGGCTAAAGAAAATAGTAATATCGAAAAGCTTTATGGAGCACCTCATGCTTATTTTTGGGACAGAACTGTGATTTCAGAAGAAAATATTAAATGGGCAAAGCTGAGAGACATTTTTCCCGAAAAACTGAAATTATGGATTCAGGGGCTATTAACTACTAATGTTGAGGATGGATCAGAGCTTTCATCAGCTTTTGAAGATTTAAAAAGCTTAGATTATGTAGATAAATACAATAAGAAAAGAATAATAAAATCCTTAAGTGCAGTAATGCAACTAAATGAATTCTATAATCCGGAAGTATTTACTGAAACAGATAAAGATACTCAGAGGCTGTTAAACAAAGGAATAGAAAAATTAAATCCCGTTGAATTAATTGACCTAAATAAGAGATTATTAAAAAGCATACTTGGAGATGTAGTTGACCCAATAAAGAAGTGGGCAGATGCTAATACTGTAGATGTGATAAAGGACATGAAGGATTCTGGGCTAGAACATATGTGGATCGGCTTGGATGATTGGCAGGAAGGATTCATTAAACCTGAGTTAGTAAAAGATGCAGAAGAATTCGGCTTTCTATTTGGTACCTATGATTCATATCATTCTATCCATGAACCAGGTAAAGAGAAGTGGGAAACTGCTAAGTTTAAGGATGCTTCACTTTACGAGAATGCAACTGTAACAAATAAAAATGGAGAAAAGATTGAAGGATTCCAAGGTGCAGGTAGAAAGTTGAATCCGACGCTTGCAATGCCTAGTGTAAAAGAAAGAGTAACTTCGATTTTAAATACCGGCTTAGCATTTAACTCATGGTTTTTAGACACAGATGGCACTGGAGAAATCTTCGATGACTATTCGCCAGAACATATTACTACTGAAAAGGAAGATATCCAGGCTAGGATTAAGAGAATGGAGTATCTGCAAAAAGAATGGGATATGGTAGTAGGCACTGAGGGCGGAAATGATTTTGCTAGCAAATCTATTGCCTTTGCACATGGAATAGAAACGCCATCATTTTCTTGGATGGACGAGGATATGGCAAAAAACAAACAAAGTGAGTATTACGTAGGGAGATACTATTCGAGTAATGGTGGAGTTCCCGAAATGTTTTCTAAACAAATACCACTAAAGGATAAGTACAAGAAGTTATTTTTGGATTCAAACTACACGATTCCATTGTATAAGTTGGTTTACAACGATTCAGTGATCACAACTCATTGGTGGGGATGGGGAACCTTAAAATTTAAAGACGAAATAACAAATAGAATGTTGTATGAGATACTTTATAATGTTCCTCCTTTATATCATATAGATAAACACGATTGGGAAAAACATAAAGAAACAATTGTAAGGCATTCAAGGGTATGGTCATATTTTAGCAAAAAAGCAATAACGAAAGAAATGACAGATTTTAAAATTATATCAGATGATAGACTCGTTCAAATGACTGAATATGGTGAAGCATTAAGAGTAGTCGCAAATTTTTCAGAAGATGAATTTAACTATCAAGGCAAGACAATACCTGGAAAATCGGTGTTAATTATTGATGGAAATAGTAATACTATCTATTCACCGGAAAAATAAGCGTGAAATTCGCAATAGTATAACTGCTAATAATTTTCCTTGAGATAATCTTCAGAGAGGCTAAATCTGAACGCTAAGGAATAAGTTTACAAGAAGACATAGAAGTAGCTTATCCATTGTGGGGGTTCATTGAAAAAAGGATTAAAAAAGTAATATTTACGTATGCTGCAGTTAGCGTAAAAGTATTAGAAAAAAGGTGAAGTTTACGTTTTAAAAAGTACCCTATAAGATAGACACTTTCAAAGAGGTCATCTTAGAGGGTATTTTTGTTTATGTTGTAGAAGAAACGCTGAAGTATGAACTTTCTCACAGCAAGAGCTTCGTTGGCTATTAGAACGACTATCAATTCAGCAGCCAAAGGCAATTGTGAAATCTGCAAAGGGTGTCTTTAAACCGGTCTATTATTAATGATGCCATTATCCATATATGAAACTGAAAGGAAATGTGGTAATCGATTTGACGAATGTTAATCCGAATTAAGAAGAGGTGGAGTCAGATTTATGCGGATACAACGTTAAGGACAAACATACCCAAACCACGCTTTTTGGTGTATTTTTACTTCAACTTACGTGGCAGAATAATGAAAAATTAGTTAATATTAAAAATAAATATTTTTGTAAAGAAAAGGGGAGAAATTTATGTTTTCTAATGAAGAAAGAGAGTCTATTTATAAAGTTATTTATAATAGGAGAGATATTCGAAGTTTTTTATCAACTCCTATCCCTGAAAACATTATACTAAGAATATTAAATGCAGCTCATCATGCACCTTCAGTAGGATTTATGCAACCTTGGAACTTTATTTTGATTTCCACGGACGAAATTAAAGAAAAATTGGCTTGGGCAGCAGAAAAAGAAAGCAGAGCATTAGCTGTTCATTATGATGGGGAGAAAAAAATGAAATTCCTTGATTTAAAAATTGAGGGTTTAAAAGAAGCTCCTATAACTATTTGTGTTACATGTGACCCTACAAGAGGAGGTTCCCATGTATTAGGACGAAATTCCATTCCTGAAACAGATATATTATCAACAGCTTGTGCTATTCAAAATATGTGGTTAGCTGCTTGTGCTGAAGGACTTGGAATGGGGTGGGTAAGTTTTTATAAAAAGAATGATATTAGAGACATTTTAGAAATACCACCACACATCGATCCCATTGCTCTTATATCAATCGGTTATACTGAAAATTACCCAGAAAAACCCATTTTAGAGTTAGCTAATTGGGAAAAAAGGCGTTCTTTAGAACATCTTATTTTTGAAAATAAATGGGGACAAAACTAAAAACTTATTAATCTATCAGGGTGCGTTATGGGTAGTTTTGGAACACAAAAAAACCTAATTCTTCCTTAAAGATTGTAAAGCAATTATAATGGGTAATTTACGTATCCATGCCCTCCTCCTCGTCAAATAATTTTAATTTACATAATATAAATACTTTTGTCACAACTTTCTAGTTATTGGATGGTTCCTATAAATTATCGTTCAAAAGGGGATTATTCGTTTAAATAATGTTAATTATCGTTTAATGTAGATTTGTCCCATATTCATAAAAATTATTTTAAGAGAGATGAACTTAGCTTGTTGTTAAAGAATCACGATTCAAGTTCATAAGAAAATATATATTGAGATTCTAAAACGGGAATACTTGAAGAGTCGAACATACAAATTTGTATGTTCGACTCTTTTTACACATTATATAGAACCAATGGATAACTTTTTTTATATAGTTGAATTGACTCAGAAAAGATTACTAAAGGATTGAAAGTAGCGACAAGTAATAAATTTGATACTCTAATTTTTAAAAAGTATTTAAAAAAGGTGTTGATTATGATCTTGCAAAATCTAATAAAAGACAAAAGTGAAGCAGCCTAGGTTCATTTAAATAAATTTAAACAAGTGTTAATGAACACTTTAAGGAAAAAAATAAAAAGGGTCACTTGGGATAGGAGTGACCCTAAGTAACAAAATTCGGAGGTGTAAGGCTAAAATAGCTTTACTTTACTATCAATATGCGGTGATAGCGTAGTTTGTTTAGTTCATAGCCTGAGAAATAGATTTAAAAATAAAAATGCTCTGATATGATTCATAATTAACTTACCAAAATTTAAAGAATGACTTATTTTAATTTTTTATAAATTTAATCCAAATCTCTTTAATTCAATGAAAATACCTTCCAATTGTTTTCCTTTGTCTGTTAACGTATATTCCACACGAGGGGGAACCTCCGGGAATACCTTTTTATTCAATATCCCATGATCTTCTAGTGTCTTAAGACGGAGTGAAAGTGTTTTCGGGCTAATTCCATTCATTGATTTCAATAGGTCACTGAATCGCATTGTTCCTTCTATAAGCAGATCGCGAATAATTAAAAAAGTCCATTTAGTCCCAATCACGTCGAGCGTTTTAGCAATGGGGCAAGTCTCATCTGGTGCTCCTTTGGTTAATATTACTGGCTCAATAACACTCATATGAAACATCCTCCCGAAAAATTTTTTTGTTTAATTCACCTTATCATATCACAATAGTATACTTTCAGAAACTTTATGAAATAAATATCACTACTTCCATAAATGAAGTTACTATATTTATAATATCGTTGTACTTATAATTTCATCCCTTATTGAGGAGGTGACTAAAATTATTGCAAGAAATCAACGAAACAAACTACCGTTTGCTCTCATTGCTATATAAATCAATGCTTTGCTATTGAGACATAATCATGAGTATCTTCCGGATGAAGCAAACGATTTGAATTTTACCTTAAGTGCAGTAGGGTTATCAACTACACGCTAGGCAGTTTTTTTAGAAATCATATAATTGAAGGAGCTAGATAAAGATGAAAAATATACTTATAATTAACGGTCATCAGAAGTATAGTTCAGCAGAGGGGAATTTAAACCAAACATTGATGAACAAAATGGTCAGTTTTTTAAGTGAAAAAAACAATGTAAAAACAACAATTATTCAAAAAGGATATAAAATCGAAGAAGAACAACAAAAATTTATATGGGCTGATATTGTCATTTACCAAACACCTATCTATTGGTTCAGTGTCCCCGGCTTATTGAAGTCCTATATGGATGAAGTATATGCTTATGGTTTATTTTTTAGGGGTGCCGATCAGTATGGAAAAGGCGGGTTGTTGACTGAAAAGAAATATATGTTTTCGACTACCTGGAATGCTCCTGAAAAAGCATTTAACGATCCAAGTCAATTTTTTGAAGGGAGCAACCTAGAAGATGCATTAAGTCATTTACATCGTATACATAAATTTCTCGGAATGAAGCCTTTAAAGAGTTTCTCTTGTTATGATGTAGTCAAAAATCCGAAAGTTGAAAAGTTTGTATCTGAACTTGATTTACATCTGCAAGAGGTATTGAATTTTTAATCTATTAAGTAAACGTATAAGGGGAGAAAAACATGTTAAAAGATAAAAAAGTTGTAATTATCGGTGGAAGCTCTGGGATTGGTTTGGAATCAGCTAAACAGCTAATAGCTCATGGGGCAGAAGTAATCATTGCCAGCCGTTCCGAAGATAAATTACGGAATGCCAAAGAGCAGCTAGGAGATAGAGCAACGGCTTATACTCTAGATACAACGCAAGAACAGCAAGTCCAGTCTTTCTTTGAAAAGATCGGCCAGTTCGATCATCTTGTGGTAAGCGCGGCAGAAACATCCGGCGGGTCATTCCTCCAAACGGATACAGCCCAAGCCCGAAAACTGTTTGAAAACAAATTCTGGGGACAATATTATGCAGCGAAATACGGTGCTTCGAAAATTTTACCAAACGGTTCAATCACTTTGTTCTCTGGGGTTGTAGCCTACAAGTCTATGGTTGGCTCAGCAATTCTAGGTGCAGTCAATGCGGCTATTTCGAATCTAGGCCAGACTTTGGCTTTAGAACTTGCTCCGATCCGAGTAAACATCGTTTCACCTGGAATAATTGATACACCTTCCCGTAGCAAAATGGCAGAAGAAGCACGTAATAACTTCTATAATGCAGTTGAAAACAAACTCCCTGTGAAACGAATAGGAAGAGCTGAAGATGTTGCACAAAGCGTACTATACTTGCTACAAAATGGTTTCGTGACTGGAACCGTTCTTCATGTAGAAGGCGGTCACATTTTAACTTAGGTGTTGGATTAACTCCAAGTACTTTTTTTGAATAATATCCAAAATCAAACGTGATTCGAGACACTAAAGAAACTGTAATACTTAATATTTCAAATGGAATCCCACTTAAATCAATAACTGTAATATTTGCTTCACTACCAGAACTGTATAAAGTTCTTAGAGTTTCTTCAAATGATATATGATGAATTGCTTTACATTGAGAGAACGCTTGAAAAGCGCTTTGGTAGACCTCATGTGAAAATAAAATATGTACAAACGACGAAAAGAATATGAAATTGAAGGGAATTTTAGAAACTGCATAAATTTTTATGCAGTTTTTTCTTTACTTTCAAATAATTATTTTGTAAGATAAAGCCAAATTCAAAAGTGGCCAGACCACTTTTGAATTCATTCAGTAAGAGACGCCATCATCTGAAAATGGTGGATTTTGTTTCTTTTTAGTAGGTTTCCAAACACCTACTGAATGAAGATAAAGCCTTTGGATGCATTGTTTATCTGCGCGAAAGGAAAGCGACAGTAATAATTATTCCAAGGCGAATAGATTGACCGAGGAGTTGATCGTATGGATAAAAAAACCAAACAAAAGAAAGTGTTTTTAGATATCGTCCAACAATTACGACAACTTATTAAAATAGAAAAAATACAGGCTGGTGAAACGTCACCTTCCGAAAGAGTCCTTTCAGACGTCTAGGTGTCGGGCGATCCTCTGTGAGAGAGGCATTGCGAAGTTTAGAGTTATTAGGTCTTATTGAAACGAGACATGGGGAAGGTACGTTTCTAGCTTCTACAAAAGCATCAGCTCGTAGAAATATTGTCGATGTTTATATTAGAAGATGAAAAATCAAAAAGGATTTCGAATTAACGCGACAATTCATGAAAAGGAAGCCATTCGCATTATAAGTTGTACAGAAACTCTGCGAGCACTACCAGTGTGGGGCAGTTTTTTTGTAAAGCTAGAGATAGAAAGTACGATGAATTGTCGGGATGTTTTACGAGAAATAATCATCACGTAAGGAAATCGTCTTTCACTAAAAGTCTGGTTTCAGTTAGTAGTTTATGGCGATGACCGTTTAAATCGAAACTCAACAGAAGAAGAAAAATTAATCATTCAAACTATGTTGAAATCGATGCAGCTTGGCTATGAAAAAGAAGCATTTAAAGCTTACGAACAGTGGATGAATGCTGAACAAGGCATTTAGACAACAAAGGGGGAGTCAAACATGGCAATACGTAGCTTTTTTAGTAAAAAGAAAGAGGACGGACAGGAAAAGGGATTTCCAGAAGGACTTATGACAAAATGTCCAGAATGCCGTCACATTCAGTTAACAAAGGAATTAGAAAAAAATCATAAAGTGTGTACAAAATGCGACCATCATTTCAAAATGACTGCACAGGAGCGCGTAGCATATTTCTTAGATGAAGGTTCATTTGTTTCAATGGATGATCATTTACAAACAAGTAATCCACTTAATTTCCCTGATTATGTAGAAAAAATTTCAGTGGCTAAACAACAAACGGGATTAAGCGAAGCTGTACTGACTGGCGTAGGTACTCTTGATGGAGAAGAAATTGTTGTAGCCATTATGGATTCTCATTTCCGTATGGGCTCAATGGGCTCCGTTGTAGGAGAAAAAATCACACGTGCCGTTGAAAAAGCTATTGAATTACGTGTACCGGTTATTATCTTTACTGCTAGTGGTGGAGCGCGCATGCAAGAAGGTATTCTATCATTAATGCAAATGGTAAAAACGAGTGTGGCATTAAAACGTCATAGTGAAGAAGGACTATTATTTATTTCGATCATGACGCACCCTACTTACGGTGGCGTTTCAGCAAGCTTTGCTTCTGTTGGAGATATTAATATTGCGGAACCACAAGCATTGATTGGCTTTGCTGGTCGCCGTGTCATTGAAGAAACATTAAGAGAAAAATTACCAAGTGATTTCCAAAAATCAGAGTTTTTACTAGAGCATGGTCAGCTTGATGCAGTTTTCCATCGGAAGGATTTACGAAATCAAATAGTAATGCTTGTAAAAATGCATACAAAAGGCGGTGTGCAACATGTCTAAAAATTTAGCTTTTGAAGAACCAGTAATACAATTACGAGAAAAAATTGATGAATTAAAAACGATTGCTACAGAGGCAGATGTAGATATGACAAGCGAAATCGAAAAGCTTGAAACACGTCTAACACAGCTAGAACAATCTATTTATGCCAATATGAAGCCATGGGATCGTGTACAGGTTGCTAGACATCCAGAACGACCAACAACTTTACAATATATAGAAGCTATGTGTGAAAACTTTATTGAGTTACATGGAGATCGCACATTTGGTGATGATGCAGCTATTCTTGGAGGAATTGCTCTCTTTGAAGGACTGCCTGTAACAATTGTTGGACACCAGCGCGGAAAATCAACTAAAGAAAATATTCGGCGGAATTTTGGTATGCCACACCCTGAAGGATATCGTAAAGCATTACGCTTAATGAAGCAGGCTGAGAAATTTAAGCGCCCAATTATTTGTTTTATTGATACGAAAGGTGCCTATCCAGGAAAGGCAGCCGAGGAACGCGGCCCAAGTGAAGCCATTGCCAGAACTCTTGCTGAAATGGCGATTCTAACAGTACCAGTTATTAGTATTGTTATTGGGGAAGGCGGAAGTGGTGGTGCCATTGCATTAGGCGTAGCTAATCGAGTCTTTATGTTAGAAAACTCAACGTATTCGGTTATCTCGCCTGAAGGGGCTGCATCGATTTTATGGCGAGATGGTAGCCTAGGGAAGCAAGCTGCAGAAGCAATGCGTATAACAGCACCTGACTTAAAAGAGCTCGACGTTATTGATGGAATAATCCCTGAAATAACTGGTGGTGCACACCGCAATGTTCCGAAGCAAGCATCCTATATAAAAGAATGTATAAGCGTCACACTAAAAGCATTGAATTCTCTAAATGGCGAACAATTAATTGAGGATCGCTATGAGAAATTCAGAAAGATTGGACAATATACAGAAGCTTAAATTCATTTTTAGGTTTTTGGACATGTGAATTTGTTCGTAAAGAGATAAAAATTGTTTCTTAAATAAATTAATATCCTAATGATGGAAGAAAAAAGAGTTGTAGTTTGTAAAAAAGATTGATCATTTATAATTAAGTTCGATTATTTGTAATATAGTTTGATAAAAATAACTTCGCATTTAAATAAAACCCACGCATTTTGATCAAACTTTTTTCAAAATTCGTGGGTTTCTTCTATATTGAATAAACGATCTTCAACAATCGGGCAATTCGGTACTGCACCCCAAAAGTTAGGTGTCGAAACAAAAACTAAAAGGGTCACATAAAATTTTCGGAACGCCTATTTCTCCTTATACTATCGACTTAATAAATAAGTATTTATTATGGGTTTGCTTTTCAACATCAACTGTACAATGAAGAATATTTTCTTTACTTTAAGAAGCAAATAGGAGGTTTTTGTTTTAATGATCCTAATAAATATTGGATAAAGCGACGTACTTGGGTCTTGGTGATCTCATTTAAACAGGTTGAACAGCCATGGTCCGTTAAAAAGCTTAAGAAGAGCTGTAAATTGTATTCATAACTCGTAACCGTATTTTCCGAGTAATTTTTTTCAATCTCAATATACAATACAAATTCATCGATGGCTGCGTGTAGTTGCAAGTATAAAACCTCCAGATATCGTATTAAACAATAATTATTATCTGTACAAAATCATCCCATTATCGTAAAAAAGGAGAGTTATCGTTCACATGAAAATTATAAGGAACTTCAGAATTACAAGTCGAAAAGTACAGATATTATGGATAGTTGACGTATCTAAACCCTCCTCCTCGCCAAATAATTTTAGTTTACATAATATAAATTATAGGAAGTTATGTTTCATTGAAAAGTATACTAATAATAGTGAGACAGAATTGAAAAAATAAGTATAGTAAACGCTCAGTTAATTTTGTTTAGGACAACAAAATTTTATATGCACTAGACCATAAATGCTGTAGACTCTGCTTAAATTAAATTTAATGAAAAGACAACAAGCAAGTTATTTATACCTGCTTGTTGTTACCAAACGTTTTTTATTTACAGATGTCATCTTTACTTTACGTGCTTATTAATTAATAGTACCCATAGTATCAATCCATCATCCCCTTAAATAATTCGCTATTACAGCTAAAACTCCAATTAAAAAATGCACCCTTGATAAAACCTTTAATTGTATGATTATTTGGTATGGTTTTCAAATCTCTATTCATCGTTCCAAATACAGTCTTTTTAAGGCTCAAACCCAGCCTGGCTCACATACACTTGATTTTCGGGAAAGACTTCAATAAATCGGTTATATACATTTTTAAGAACATGTGGTCCGTACCATTCCTCTAAACCAAGTTGGGCGTATTTCTTTTCAATACCGAGTTTTCGTGTGCGTTTACCGCCACTACCATCGCCCATGAAGTAGTCATCTATACAGATCCGATCGACATATGGCTTTAGTTTCAACGGAAAATGGTTCCCACTTGGTAAAATGGGAGCTATAGCAACTTGGGTTGGTATGCCTGCAGCTGCTAATTTTCCCAATGTTTTAAAGCGTGCCTGGATTGGAGGTGCCTTTGGAGTAAAATGTTTTCGTATCGTTTCAGAATCGGTTTCAATCGTCATACTAACTCGAACTTTGTCCTTCAATTGTTGCAGCAAATCGATATCTCGACTTACCAGTGGGCTTCTAGTCTGTATTAATAAGAAGTCAGGTGGATCTTCTACCATAACTTCTAGTAGAGATCGTGTCACCTTTTCCTTTTGCTCTATTGGCTGATATGGATCTGTACTTGATGACATAAAAATAGTTACATTTCCTTTAGCTTTGGCGCGATGAAGTTCTTTTTTTAGTAAATGTGCAGCTCCATTTTTTACATCTACCCAATTTCCCCATTCTCCTTCCCGAAATAGAGATACTGGCATTTCACGGACATAGCAATAGGAACACCCAAATGAACAGCCTGTATAAGGATTAAGTGAATGCGTATATCCGGAAAGGAAGCCAGTCCCTTTATTCAGAATGGTTTTTGGATTTTTATAGAATAATTCACTACTCATGAAGGCATCTCCAATCGTTGTACAGCAATAATTAGATTACTCAATGTGTAATGAAGCTCGCTTTTCCAGATTAAGGAGCAGAGTCTTCATTTCTAATCCGCCCCGATAGCCAGTTAATGAGCCGTTCTTTCCAATTACGCGATGGCATGGCACCGTAATTAATACTGGATTAGCTCCGATAGCCGTGCCAACTGCCCGAACAGCTGCTGGTTTATGAATATCATGTGCAATATCGGAATAGGATTTCGTCTGTCCATAAGGGATATCACAAAGTGCCTGCCAAACTGCTTGCTGGAATGGTGTACCTACGTACTCAAATGGGATCGTAAAGGATTTCCGTCTTCCGTCTAGATACTGAGTGATTTCAACGACAAAGGGCTCAAGTTTTTCAGCATTTTCAACAAGCGGACTTCCTGGAAAGTGTTTCGTCGCCCATTCGACTAATTCCTCAAATGGTTTGTTCTGTGAACCTATAAACACAAGATCCTTTGACGTTGACGCTATATAGAAGTTCCAATCTTTAAACTTTAGTAAAGACCAGTAAAGTGTTGGTTTATTCAATTTTTCCATTGTCCTGTTCCTCCATCTTCCTCATTTGACGAAATTGCGCTGGGGTCTGGCCCGTTTTCTTTTTAAATAAAGTAATAAAATAAGGCGTATTAGCCATCCCCACACAAATGGCGATATCTCCAATCGCTTTATTTGTCTGAATCAAATACTTTTTAGCTGCGTGAACTCTAACTTGCTGTATATACTCAACTGGCGTAATGCCCTTAATCTTTTTAAATGTTCGCTGCATATGATACGGACTTCCATGACAAATGCTTGCTAACGATTCTAGCGTTAGTTTTTCTGTGAAATTTTTATCAATATATTCCGTAATTAAATTAACCCACTCGCTATCAGGTAGATTTTCATTTGTAGGCTTGCACCGTTTACAAGGGCGAAAATTTGCACGGAGAGCTTGTTCTGCGTTTTGAAATATACATACATTTTCTTTTTTCGGAACGCGTGATTTACAAGAAGGCTTACAAAATATCCCTGTTGACTTCACAGCGTAAAAAAATTGATTATTGTACGTTATATCATTATTTATAATGGCTTGCCATTTCTCTTCTGTTATCAGTTCTACATCATTCGAATGACTTTGAGTGTAGCTCTCTTTGTGGCCGTGATCCATTCTATCTGGCATTTTCTCACCTCAACTTATAATATACTCCCTATCCATTCAAAATGGACATTTCAAAGAATGAAATAGCAACATATTGAAATTTAATGTTTATTTAGAATCGTGAAAAATGATTCCAAGGCCATATCGTTCTCCCGAAATAACCGTGCTTACACCGTGCCGTACTGTATTTTTATAATAACCCTTTTTACCGAGAACAGGTCTGTGGTTAGTTGGAAAAATAAGTGCACTGCCTTGCTCTAACGTAATGACATGTCCCCTGCTTTGGGCACGTGGGATTTGTTCTACTAATAAAGATTCTCCACCGGAAAAGTCTTTCTCACGTTGATTTAATACAAACACTACTTGAAACGGAAAAAATAGATCGCCATATAAATCGTGATGCAAACAATTAAATCCGCCTGTTTCGTACTTTAATAGTAAAGGTGTCGGTCTCGTTTGATTAAACTCCTCACAGGTATTCAAAAAATCTTGAAGTTGTTCTGGATACTGCTCCGTTTTCTTTAAATAGCTCAGCCACCGATTAGCTGTTTTCGCTAATTCTACATAAAAAGACTCTCTTAAATGTTGAAGGATGTCGGGTAATGGATATGAAAAATATTTGTACTCCCCATTTCCAAAGCGATATCTCGTCATATTGATTGTCGTTCTGTAGGACTCTTCCTCCCCATACATTTCCATGAAAAATTCACATTCCTCTTTTGTTAAAATTGCTGGAAGCTTTGCAAAACCTTGCTCATCTAATTCATTTTGAATGGACTCCCAATCTAAGTTTTCGACACGTGCCTTTATGTCCTGTATCATGTTATCCCTCCTATTTAGCATTCTTGATAACTAACACTATAACCTCATCCATTGAAAAAAATAAGGTGTTTAGAATGTAATAGCAAGATAACAAAATTACTAAAGATGATGATGTGATAAAGTAAAAATGACATCAATGTATTTTGTAAAGGAGAATGAAAAAAATGATATGGCATGAAGTCAAGAATGGTATTGTCATTACCCTACCTGAACAGTTCAACATGAATGCCAATCTAGGCTATCTATCAAGAGAACAGAATGAATGCATGTATGAAATAGAGAATGATAGCATTACAAAAGTAATAACTATCGGTGAAATTCGGTCCTTAGTACAGATAAACTTCATTAATAATAAACAAATGCTTGTTCAATTCTTAAATGAATCTAAACCTATTGAGAGGTGGAAATGCGAAGAGATTGTCAAATTTATGGATGAGTGGTTTGATCTTAATAACGATTTAACACACTTTTATGAAATGGCAAAAGCAGATCCTTTACTTAAAGTACCTGCCCGAAACTTCTATGGATTACGAGTAATTGGCATTCCTGATTTATTTGAAGCTTTATGCTGGGGAGTTTTAGGCCAACAAATTAACTTAGCCTTCGCGTACATCTTAAAGAGGCAATTTGTAGAAAAATTTGGCGATTTCATCGAATGGAATGGTAATAAATATTGGGTGTTCCCATCGTACGAAAGAATTGCACAGTTAACACCCTCAGACCTTGCAGATATTAAAATGACGGTGAAAAAAAGCGAATATATCATTGGCATTGCGAAATTAATGGCAAGTGAAGAATTGTCGAAGGAAAAATTAATGAAAATGGATTTTAAAGATGCTGAAAAAAGCTTAATTAAAATACGAGGAATTGGCCCTTGGACAGCCAATTATGTTTTAATGCGCTGCCTTAGGTTCCAGACAGCCTTTCCAATCGATGATGTGGGTCTTATTAATTCGATAAAACTATTACAAAATATGAATCGAAAGCCGACGAAAGATGAAATCACGGAATTATCGATACCATGGAAAAACTGGGAATCCTACGCCACCTTTTATTTATGGCGTGTCCTTTACTAAATAAATTCTATTTGAGACCAATTATAAAGAGCATGCTTTGAAAAAATGAATCAAAACATGCTCTCTGCCTCTTCGTTTCTAAATTCATATTAAAGCTGTAAATCTTCTATACAATCCATCGTTGTCTTTATAAACGCTTTGACAGCAGGAAGGGATTGCTTCTTTGATCGAGTAATAATGCTTATTTCACGGGAAGGTTCGGGTAAGAGAGGTTTTACAATGGTACCTTGTAAATTATAGGGTAAAGCTAGCTCTGGCATGATGGTAATGCCTAATCCTTCCCGTACCATTGCAATGATAGTTTGATTATCTTCCACATTAAACTGGATGTTTGGGGAAACTTCTTGTTCCTTTAAAAATTTCATAACACTTACCTCACATCCTAGCTTGGGCATAATAAAAGCCTCCCCCTGAAGATCTTCCACTTTTACTTGTCCATTTATTGCAAGATGATGATGAATTGGTAATGTGAGGACCAATCTATCGTTTAATATAGGAATTGTCTTCAAATGATCCAAGGGGTTACTTAAAGACGTGAAACCAATATCCACTTTCCCCTCTTCTACCCAACGCGTTATTTGATCATAGCTGCCATCATAAAAGTTTATTTCAATTCCCTTAAATTCTCCTCTAAACCTTGATATGATAGTAGGCAACAATTTTGATGAGAAGCTTGAAAAACTACCAATATTTATTTTTCCATTTTGTATACCTAAAATTGAAGCGGTTTCTTGTTTAATGCTTTCAGCTTCTGATAGGATATTTCTCATATGTTTTATAATACGTTCTCCACTATCTGTTAATGAGATTCCATTTCTCCCTCTATTCAAAAGTGTAATACCGAGTTCTGACTCTAAAGAAGCGATATTATGACTGATTCCGGATTGTGTCATCGCCAAAATTTCCCCTGCTCTTGTGAAGTTACCTATATCGACTACTTTGACGAATATTTCTATTTGCAACAGGTTCACAATATAACCCCCATGTACGATTAATCTTTCCATTCGACTTCCTCATGTTGATGATCAAAAACATGAATTTTACTTATTAATTCTATCATAATACAATAATCTTAGAATAAAGGAGGAGATAGTCATGACTAAAAAGATAGAGTTCTTTTATGTAGATGCTTTCACAACAGAAACTTTTGGAGGGAATCCGGCAGGCGTTATACCGAATGCAGAAAACTTAACAGACGAGGACATGCAAAAAATAGCGAATGAATTAAACCTTTCGGAGACGGCCTTTCTTTTACCGACATCGAATGCTAATGCCAATTATAAAATAAGGTATTTTACACCAACCAAAGAGGTTGATTTTTGCGGTCATGCCACATTAGGTACAGCATGGTTAATGGCTACTAAGTACAATTGGATGGATAAGGACGATAAAATAGTCTTTGAATCCAATATAGGCCTAATTCCCGTAAAATGGCTGATGGAAAATAATCAATTAACGCGAGTATCTATGACTCAAGTACGTCCCCAAGTAAAAAGTATCGACATTAGCCCAGCAGTCGTTGCGGATCTTGTAGGTATACATGAAACAGACCTTGATGATAGATTTCCAATAAAAATAGCGAATACAGGTGTCCCACATCTTATGGTTCCAGTGAAGACCCGTCAAGCAATTGACCAAGCAGAGCCTAACTTAAACGAGCTTAAAAAGATGAACAATGATTTTAACATTTCAACCACTCACCTCTTTACCTTTGACACAAATGGGCAATTTGATATTTACACAAGAGATTTTTGCCCCAATATAGGAATTGATGAAGATCCAGTTACAGGTGCGGCAAACGGTGCATTAGGCGGTTATTTATATCTTGAGAATATACTAGCTCAACAAGAAAGACATCAATTAATGATTGGTCAAGGACATACGATCAATAGACCAGGGATTCTTTATGTAACGATTACACCTGATGCGGAGAATGCTGTTATTGAAGTAGCAGGAGCTGCAGTTGTTTCCATTGAAGGAAAAATATTTGTATAAAGAGCAATATATATATTATTTTCTGAATTTTTAGTATTTAATTCCGAGATAGAATAAACTTCTCTAAATTCTTCGCTTTTTGCGCATTTAGAGAAGTTTTATTTTTGGTGGAAACACATTTTAAAGTCAAAGAAGGTACCTCAAACCATTACCAATCATATCAATGTGGTACTACTATAACTCTCCACAATTTCTAGACCCATCTCGAACAAAAAGTACACTTCATGATAAAGCCTAAACTTTTTGTTGCCAAGGTTTGATCAAATTGATATTAAAAAAAGAAAAGAGCGTGTTTTGGACATAAGTTTGATCCAAACACGCTTTAACTTTGCATAATTTCACCATAGCTAGAGCGTCTCATCCAATTTCTGAATTTTGGTGTGGGACATTAAATAGACATTGCCTAAAATGTCGATGTTGCCTCCCTTTACACGTACAGCGCAATCCTTGTTCGACGCATAAATATTTATTTCTTCCGATAAAGCAGTCAGCTCGTCTTGCACCAACTCCATGTTATTTTCAAGATCAAAATGCGACAGGATGGAAAAATTGTCAAGACCAATTCCGTCGTATAAAGTGCTTTTTTCAACTGGATAGCCAAAGTTTTTTGAGCATAACCATTTAGCGGACATATTGATAGCTCCAGCACTTGCCCCCATTACAACAGCCCTGCTTTTTTTAATCAAATCCGACAATTCATAGTCTAGTAAAAACTCATTTTGTTTAAGAGTATCTCCACCTAACAAGAAAATGGCTGACGCATTTCGAATAAAGGCTTGGGCATCTTCCTTCTGTACGTGATAATTAATTAAATGATAGTCATCGAATAGAATACCTGCTTGGTCAAGCCATGAGCGTTCAGTAGCACCCTCCTCTTCATACAAAAGTGGATTCGAGCTAATCATAGCAAGCGATTTTCTATCAGTTATATCCTCCTGTAACACCCTGCCTAGATTCTCTGGAAAAAAATCATTAAACCAACCTAAATAATAGTGTGTTTTCATGTGTACCTCCGTTACTCATTCTGTTTCTTATCACTTACACAATAAGCTCAATATGTTCTGCTTGTGGTACTAATAGTAATGATTGTAAATTAATTTTATCAAATTTTTCCAAAATAATACATTCCCAGTTACCCTCTTCATAAGTACATCAACTATAATTCTTTGAAGCAAATATGAATTGGGATTGGAAATCCGCCAACTTGCCATCCCCCTCAACTAACAGGTTTAGTTAAAAAAGCTGTCTATGACAGCCTCTAGATTATCGTCCGTCATACCATGCCAATGCTTTTCGTTCTAATTCTTTAGCAAAATAATCTTTCCCAGCTATGTATGACTTCATGTTATTAGGAAATTGTTGTGCTAATCTTTCCTTTAAATCTCCATAAAGCTTCATTTCATCAGGATGTGATATTAAATAATCCCGAAAGGCCAGATGCCTTGTGATTTCACCGCTTCCAATCTGATAAAAGTGAACGTGATGCGTGCGATTATCACCACCTTTTTGAAAGTATCTACGCTGAGCTATTCCATTTTCCCCTTTAGCAACATACCCAATTTTTTGCATCTCCAAATTGAAATTATCAACGTGATGAATATCTTTCACAACAGGCAGGATGTCTATGATTGGTTTAGACTTTAACCCAGGAACAGAGGTACTTCCTATATGATAGATGTCTATGATTTCATTTTTAAATATAAAATTCAGTTTTTCAGCCTCTTCCATAAACAGTTGAATCCATTGATCATTGTACAAACTGACTACTAGTTTTCGCAAAGTATTTCCTCCTAACCACTTCAATAACCAATATTTTATAATGTTCGTGTTTTACGAAAAAGCAAACGTGTCCAGCCGATGAACAATTCGCATTTCATTATTATAAACACGAACAATTAAATATTTTAATAACGTTAATGTACGTGTTTTTTCTCTTTATTGCCAACAATTACTACTAACTATATATCTCGCTCTACGTACTTAATTGATTAAATTGAGTCAACCGAAACAGCATTGTACTTTTTCACGGTTTTATTAGTTAAGCATTTATATGAGCTTTTAAAAATTGTATAAATGGTTGTTCGATTAGATCAGATTTCCGCGAGCAAATAAATAAACTTTGCTGAATATTTGCCTGCTCAATATACACTTGAGCTAATTTTCCACTTGTTATACTTTCAGACACACTGTAGGACGGAGCTAAAGTCATACCGTATCCTGACTCCACTACTTTAATGGATTCATGTAAGCCCTGCATTTGAAGTCCTAGTTTAGGTAATGGAGCATTGAACGTGTAAAAAATAGACTCCAATAAATCGAGTGTCGAGCTGCCGCGTTCCCGATATATAAAATCTTCGTTCGATAATTCATTCATGGAGACCGTTTGATTGGCTAAAGGATGTGAGGGATGGACGACAAACCAAAACGGGATATCTACTACCTTTTCAAACTGTAAATCGGTATGACCGATTTTACTTTGCACGACAAAACCAAAATCTACTTCATAATTCAGAACTTGGT
Organism: Lysinibacillus fusiformis; assembly: GCF_003049525.1. Classification (GTDB taxonomy): domain Bacteria; phylum Bacillota; class Bacilli; order Bacillales_A; family Planococcaceae; genus Lysinibacillus; species Lysinibacillus fusiformis. The sequence goes on from NZ_PYWL01000004.1 coordinate 317,097, forward strand.
CTTCCACAGATTGCACATTGCCTAACGATACAAAAAATTCAATATGAGGATGAGCAAGCTTGTACTTAGCGATGATAGGCGGAAGTATGTAATTTATAGGGATATAAGACGAGGCAATATGTATTTTGTTTTCCTTGGCTAAAAATTTACCAAGCTTTTCATCGATTTGTGCTTCTAAGTAAAATAAACGCATGCCTTGCTCGTATAAAAACTTCCCCTCTGGAGTTAATTGAATGCCACGCCCTTTGCCTTCAATCAATTTAGCCCCTATTTCATTCTCTAATTTCCGAATTTGTATGGTAACCGCAGGCTGACTGAGTAGCATACTATTCGCTGCTGCAGTAATTCCGCCAAGTTTGGCTACATTCGTAAAGATTCTCAAAGCATGTAAATTCATGCCATTCCCACCTTTCTATCCATAAATTATATTTATGAATAAGTAATAAATATATATTTGTTTTATGTATAGTTTATCAGTAATTTAAGGATAGAGGTGATGAAATGGAAATTTTACTACAGGAATGGTTATCAATAAAAGGGTTTATTTTATTTACGATTGGTTTACTCGCGGCCATAATAGGAGTTCTGTTTGGTGCAGCAGGCTTTATTTTGATGCCTTCCTTATTACTCGTTGGCATTCCCATTCATACAACGGTCGCTGTTAATAAATTTGCGACAGGAATATCAGCCCTATCGAATGTAGTTTCATTTGTTATAACAGGACGTTTATCTGTGAAAAAATACTTTTCTTTCATGATAGTTTCTTGCTTAGGAGGTGTCTTAGGTGCAATATTTGCAATCCTCTTATCGGAGCGAATCATGAATGTGGTCGCTTGTATCAGCTTAATTTTCGCATTTATGATAGTCCTTCGCAGTAATAAATGGATTGTTAAAGATGTAAAAGAAATAGAGGAACAACGTATTAACAAGCTTATTCCATTTGCAATTTCAATGTATGACGGAGGTTTTGGACCAGGTTCAGCTCTTATGAATATAACCTATTTTTTGAAAAAACAATACCATTATTTAAAAGCAGTCGAGTTATCAAGAATGATCTCATTGTCAAGCTGTACAGGCGCTTTCCTCTTTTATTACTTGACTGGTATTGTTAATTGGGGCATTGCTATTCCTGTTTCGCTTGGCTCTATTGCTGGCTCTTTCATAGGCTTAAAGATTATTCCGTACATCCAAACAAAATGGATTCAAATTATATTACCCATCATTTTTTTATTCTTACTTGTTCAAGTTGTGACGGATTTAATAAAATAAAATTACATACAGGCAGAAAACAAGTCCTACCCTTTATTTCCAAAATTTAAGGACATAAAAGGCAGGACTGCCATCATGAATAAAATTTTAATACAATGACAGTACCCTCTCCGGGAGTACTAGAAGCAGCTATTTCTCCACCATGGGCTAGTGTTAATTGTTTAGCGATGCTCATGCCCAACCCCGAACCACTTGTGTTTTCCTCTGAATTCGTACCACGATAGTAGCGTTCAAATAATTGATCTAACGTGGATGAATCCATTCCAATACCATTATCCTGAATACGAACAGTGAAGTAATGATCACTTTCCTTCTGCACAATAATATCAATTCTCGTATTTGTCGGATTATGCTTAATAGCATTAGAAATCATATTATCAATAATACGCGTAAACCATTTCATATCAAGAGGGTATGATATCGGCTCTTCAGAAGCATGAAATGAAATATTATAAAAAGTAAATTGCGGATCATTTATAAAATGAATAACGGCTCTTCGAATGACTTCGTTTACTTCTTGCGTTTGACGAACCATGGGCAAGGCATTGTTTTTTAGGCGATACGTTAAGCTTAAATCATCGATTAATTCAGACATAAAGGTTGATTTTTCACGTAATGTTTTCCCAATCTGTTGAAACTCTTCTTGTGACCAATTGTAGGGGGCTGATTCAAGGACATGCGCATAACCATTTATAGAAGATAAAGGTGTTTTCAAATCATGAGAGACCCCAACAATCCACTCTTCGCGAGTTTGTTCAATTTGTTTACGAAGCTTTTCGTTCTGCTTGAGCTGCTGGTTCAATTCATTCAAGGAATCATTAATTTCTCGAAATAAACGGAAGGACCGCTTCTTCTTACCACGACGATTTAGTGATTTATCTTTTTTCTTAACCTCTTGCTCGTGATAATTACCATCTGCCAATCGTTGAATAAAGTTAACAATATAGAGAACGGGTTGCCCAAATCGTTTACCGTACCAAAACGCTGTGGCGATGATGAATAGAATAAGGGCTACTCCATATAGAAGAAATGCTTTTCCTAAATAGGTATTATGCTTACCTTCCTCCACCTTTACTGCAGCGGATGGTACTTCAATGACCCATGTTTGCTGTTTCTCTGCATCAAAATATATATATTGGCTGCCATTATTTCTGAGATGATCAGCCTCATCCCCAAGTAAATGATCGAGTGAAAGTTTTGCTTCAGGATTTTTCACATGCCCGTATTGTTGGATGATCTCCCTACTAGCTGAATAAATTGCTAGCGTACCATGAGTTTCTTCCAATAGCCGCTCCCCTTGCTGAGAGAGGCGCTTTCCATCCCATTCAATTGGAAGTTTTTCTGCTAGCTGTCGTGCAGGACGTTTTTGACCAACTACAACAAAATAGGTTTGTCCACCCTTCTCCTCCTGGCTAATAATGAGCTCGTATGGGAACGGGATGCTTTTTTGCCAAAAGGCTATTAATTGACCAGCTTCGTAATGCGTTGGAACATCAGATGGTAGTTTGGAAGAGGCCAACATATTTCCGTGAGCATCGATTATTTGTAGCCATTCCTCACGCTTTTCTATATCAGAAATTTTGTTAGCATCTAACGACACATGGCCATTTTCAATTGAAAATGTTTGCCTTAATGTACTATTGCTTCTACTTGTTACATGCTGTGTTTCAGGTTTACTTTCTAACTGCAACCCAACATACACTAAAAAAATGATGGTACCTATTGCTAAAGCCACTAATACAAAAACAATTTGTGAAATAAAGGTAAAGGCAAGTCGACGACTAATTCGATTCATACCATCCCCTCTTTTTGAATTAATTTATAGCCTAGTCCTCTAATGGTTAATAACAATTCGGGGTCCTTCGGGTCCTTTTCTATCCTCTCGCGTATACGGCCAATATGTACGGTAACCGTATTATCATCCCCAAAGCTATGATCACCCCAGACAGCTTCATATAACTGACTTTTCGTAAAGATTTGATTGGGATGCTTGCAAAAAAAGAGTAGTAATTGATAGACCTGAGCGGGACAAGAAATGACTTGTCCATCCACAATTAATTCCCCTGCACGCTCATTCACCTGGAATCGACCAAAATCGTAAATGAACGTATTTAAAGATATGTGCTGTGGTCTTTCCTCCTCATATAATTTAACGCGGCGTAGTTGCGCTTTCATTCGAGCGACTATTTCTAATGGGTTAAATGGTTTTGTAATATAATCATCCCCGCCCATAGCAAAGCCTGTTAATTTTTCTAAGTCTGAGTTTTTTGCTGTAATAAATAAAATCGGGGCCTCTGTTGTCTCCCTAATAAAAGGACAAATATCAAAGCCACTCCTATCTGGCAGCATGACATCCAATAAAATCATGTCGTATGGCTTCTTATTACATGCATTTAACGCTTCTTGAGCAGTACTTGCACGATCTATTTGTCGAAAGCCCTCTTTCGTTAAAACCATTTGTAACATATCTAAAATGGCTGATTCATCATCAACAAGTAAAATGGCCACATCTTGTAAATTCATATTTAAAATCTGTCCTTTCCCGTCTAACATGGAATTCATTTTAACATGTTTTTTCCAATGAATAATACTGCTAGTTTGTCACCACTACAAAGCGAATATAAACAGAACATAAACAACGTTCATAAAAGTTTATTAACATGTCATCTACCGTTTCGGCTTACGTAAAAATCAGCCTTTATACTCTAGAGAGTGTTAAAAATAAATTTCTATTATGGAGGAACCACTATGATTGCTATTTGGAAAAAGGAGTTTATTCAATCATTTCGCAGTATCTTTTCACTTATTACGATTGGCATTTTTATTGCCGTCTCCTATTATTTATCTGATTTTGTCACAAATAGCAGTCTCCTTACTGGCATTAAATTTGCTGAGGCTGGCTATGTAAGTGGACTGGTATTTCTAATTTATATAATGGGCTTTTTATTTATCTTTTCTTTATTTCACGACACCATTAATAGGGAAACGGAAAGTAGGACAATTCGGTTCCTAGTAACAAAAACATCTCGATCTTCTATTATTGTAGGCAAATTATTAGGAATTTTTTCATACTGGTTTATTTGTTTATTAGCGTCATTTAGTATGATCGCATTCTTTTCTCATGAATTTTATATTAAAACATTCGGTAGCTTATTTGTTATGCTAGCGTACATCGTGTCGTTATGTGTGCTCCTATCCTGTCTCATTCCTAAGCGATCGATGTCCATGTTTATTGGATTACTAATTAGTATGGCTATTCCTACATTCGGTTTATGGAGCCTTTTTTCAGAAAAACTCTGGTTAAAAATCATTAAATATATGACTCCGTATCATTATATGCTTGAGGGCGGAACATGGGGATGGCTCGTTGTTCTGTTATTTGCAGCTATTATGGTAGGAGTCTCGATACTTAGTCTTCATAGGAGGGATTTGTAATGACCGTAATTGAAACAATGGATTTAAAAAAATCCTATCACAAGCATTTAGTTGTACGGGGCATCGATTTACAAGTACAGGAGGGAGAAATCTTTGGCTTTTTAGGAAGAAACGGTGCAGGGAAAACAACTTTCATTAATATGCTTACAGGGATTGTTCTTCCAACTAGTGGGCAATTTCGAATTTTAGGTGTACCTAACAATCAGCTTGATCGTGTGAAACACAAGGTGGGTGTTCTACCAGACTATACCGAGTTTTATGGCAATGATACTGCTCTGAAACATCTTCAATTTTTCGCAAAATTACAAAAGCACAAGGTAACTAAACAACAATGTGTAGATTTATTAGAGCAGGTAGGCTTAAAGAATGCGGTACATGTTAAAACAAAAAAATTCTCGTTCGGGATGAAAAAGAAGCTAGGAGTAGCCCAGGCTGTCGTCGGAAATCCAGATTTAATTTTCCTAGATGAGCCTACTTCGGGGATGGACCCGGAATCTGCGTTAGAGATGCAAAAATTCATACGAACATTAGCCAGTCAAAACAAAACTATTTTTATGACATCACATAATTTAAATGAAGTGGAAAAGCTATGCAGCCGGATTGCTATTATGAAAAACGGCATTATTTCAGGTCTAGGAACCATCGATCAATTACAAAAGCAATTTCAGACTACTATTGAAACAACTATTAAGCTCTTACCTAAAAATGACACGTTGTACCGTCATGCTCGCGAAGAAATCGAAGCTTGGACGACGATTAACTATTCGGATAATCAACACATTACTGTGGCAATACGTGATGAATCAGATATTGCTAGCATTGTGCATTCCTTATGTAAATTTGATACAGACATTTTTGATATTCAAACAAATCGACCTTCATTAGAAGAGATATTTATGAATGACTAACAATACGTAAGCAACTACTTTTAAAGGAGTTGCTTATGTTGCTTACGTATTCGTGCTTTTGGTATTTTCTCGTTAAACCATTAATGGAGTCCAGCAAAGCAGTACATGATTGTAAAGATCAGCATAAAGGTTAAAATTGCTCCTAGTACATTTTGATTATACGTATTTTTTCCATTGATTAGTTTCTTTAAAAAAGTAGTAAAATTTAAAAAATATAAAACTCCTAATACTGGTATAACAAACAACAGTATAAATAACATAAAGTACTCCCCCTTATTTTTCATTATATTAAGTAACAAGCATACATCTTTAGCTTAATAAAAAACGGTCCCATACCTTTTCATCCATCCAGAAGAAACCCTCGTGCGAGCAAGCTGCTAATAAACATTGTTCACCGTCATAAAAGATTAAATCCTCCGGTAATTCTGGCGTAATCCAACCAAAAAGTGAGTCGGTACGCTCCTTCAAAAATTGAGCAGTCGTATCATTTAATAGAAAATAATAAACAAATGCCGTATTTTCGCCAAGCGTTGTCGTCTCCCATTCATTTTGAACCTTTCTTTCGATAAGCTGACTTTTAATAGGAGCCAATAGCTCATCAACAGCGGCTAACCGTAATTCTTCATTTTCCATCAATTGTCTGTTCTCAACAAAGGCAAAGCGGTTACATCGTTTCGCAAGTATATCGATAAGATGTTGATAGCGTTGCTCCATTATATTTTCAGTAATCATCATCAATTTTCATTCCTCCACATTTTCTATACTCAATTCAAAGCGCTCTATTTCAATCAAACATCGCTAGATGCCCCATAAAAAAAGAGCTGCGGGTAGCAACTCCATGATTTTGAATGAAAACCATTGTAAAAAACACTAAGTGATTATTTTTCCTATCCTTTGCTTGTCATAACGAATGGATGCAAAATCATAAAAGCTTATGTTGATTAATTCCTGCATCCATTCGTTCTATTGAGAATGTGCAACGATGTCATCTCAATTGCGATTATCTATCCAGTTCCTAAATTTTAGTCCTAAAGGTTTTATCGTTTCTTTATTCGTCGCGATGACCTCACAACCTCTATCATCATAAATAAAAAAGATAACATTTTTCGTCAAATTAATAAAAAATACATCTGGATAACTATAGCCTGTACCAAATTTGGGCTTCAAGCGAAAATCCTCGTTACAGGCTGCTTTGATGAGTAATACATAGTGAATATCTTGTTTGCGGCACTTTAAGAAAAATCGTGAAATATAAACATCCTCATCATCCCATACATATGGCAAGGTTTGTTGTTTTAAATGGTATTTTAATTGTTTATTTTTTATATAACGATCATAAACTTTTATGCGCTTTTTCTTACCTTCAGCAGGCTTATACTGATAAATATTTGTCACAAGTAAAATCTCATCTGAATACGAAAATATTTCGTTAAAAATGGCCAAAGCTTGATGGTATACATAATGAAACCTTGCTAGATTTAGACGGCCATTATCTTTCCATTGATAAAATCCAGCCCCGAATTCAACGTGAATGCCAATATCCCATTGCTGATAAAGGCTAGGAGTTAACGTGAGTCCAGGAAAAGTCTTATTTAAATATTGTTCAACATCTATCGTCATTCACTCAAATCTTCCTTTAGTTTTAATTAAATATTACACCTTCCCACATCATCTAGCATAAAATTCAAAAAAACTAGGTCACATTTTTATACTCATGATAATACATAGAATACAAATCATTTAATGTCACTTTTCCGAATGCAAAATCCACTACATTTCTCTCCACTAAAAAAGATGTAAGTGAACTTAATAAAGCGGCCTTAGAGCTTGGTAAATGAATTAATGTTATACCATTTGTAAGTGTTTGCAGCTTTATGTTTGGAAACAGCTCAGACAGTTGTTTTTCAGTTGCACTCTCCAGATTGTTCACGCGAATCGTTTTAATATGCGCTTGACTGAAACCTTCTATTATTTGATTCGTATCCACTAGTTTTCCTTCGTTAAACAAGAAAATTCGATCTGCATATTTCTCTAAATTATCGAGTAAATGTGAGGCAATAATAATAACCTTTCCCTCCGCCTTTTTCTCTACTAATATCTTCGAAATAATTTCTACATTATTTGGATCAAGTCCGTTCATCACCTCGTCCATCATCATAATGTCCGTATCCGTAACTATTTGCATAGCAAAGCATAGTCGCTGACGCATACCGAGGGAATACGTGCCTGTTTTTTTATTTACATAATGCCCCATATTCAAAATTTCGATGGTTTCATCTATCAGTTTTAAATCGGATTGCCACATTGTTGCAAACATTTTTAAATGTTCGCGCCCGCTTAAGTGATTATACAAGTCGCTTTGGTCTGGCATCATCGACACAAAACTATGAATTTTTACTTCATTTGATTTATTCGAGTAGCTTATTCCATCTTTAAATACTACTTTCCCTTTCATTGGCTTTACATAATTCATCAACACATTCATAAATGTGGATTTTCCTGTTCCATTTGGTGCAACAAGTCCAATCATTTCTCCTTGCTCAAATGTCATTGAAATATCATTTAACACTGTTTTTTTCGCAAATTGCACAGTAATATTTTGAATATCAATCACCTGTGTCCCCCCTATTTAATTAGCTTATAACGTCTATTCATAACAGTAAGCAGCATGAATAAAATGATGACTACAGCTAAGACAAGTAACAACTGTAATCCTAAATTGAAATCTAAAAAATCGTTCATATAATAAAAATTTCGTTGTTTTGAAACAATTTGTCCGACTTGAATGTAAGAAGTTGGGTAGATTTGAATATCCCAAAAGTAACCAACATATCGGCTGAAATAAAACTTCTCGCCAAAAATAAGGAGTAAGCCGATGGCAAAATTCATCATCTCATTACGGAATATGATACTGCACAATAGTACAACGTTGATGATGACCATAAACCAAGTTAAAAGCAGGATGAGGGTTTGTCCTAAAAACATCCCTAAAGTCATCGGTTCAAATTTACCTTCCTGACGCCATTCGAGATGAGGAGCATACATGGGTGATGGTAAATTGAAATTTCCAAAGCCGGATTGTAAGCCTATAATAATGAGCCCAGCTAAAAGGGGTACAAATAATACTAAACTCCCTAGTAGGACAACGACCATTTTCACCAATAGCTTTTTCCAATCGCTAATAGGGAATCCTTTGATAATGGATGGATGACGTCGATCTTTTGTGACGATATCAATGGCTAAAAGTAGTACACACACAATTAAAATAACAGGTAGTAATCCCTTTAATAAACGCTCGAACGTTTGAAGCGCTGTCCGCTGTTCGAAAATTTCCGTTGATAATTCATAATTTGCGTTCGCATACGTATCATAACGGGCTGCCTGCTCTAAATAAGCATAAAAGGCATCATCTTCTGCATAATCATTATTTTTTATAAAATACTTTGAGTTATAGGAGAATGAATCACTTTTGTATGTAATCGCATTCGTAAAGTAGTACCAGTCACGAGTTACCTCTGCATATTTTTTTAGATCCCCCTCATCTAATGCTTCTAATCTCGCTTTATCTATTGGATTAATTTGCTTAAATATATCAATTGCAAAGATGATGGCCGGATGTAGTCTATATATGTTTTGACCCTCCATCGAATCTAAAAATTCCTGCCGTGTTAAATAGCGAGCCTCAATTTCTTCATATTCGACTTGTTCAATCGGATTATATGCAGGTGCTATTTTAAACACATAAAAGAAGGTTGCAAAAGCAAGCAAAAAATAGATGGCTAAGTTTTTCTTATTCGTAAAAAATTGTTTGAATTCAAATTTGAAATAACTCCACATGCTAATGAAAGCCTCCCCTATGCCCTTTTGATTTTTCCTGTTGAGAAAAACGTTTTAATAGCGAATAACATTAAAATAATACAGATAAACAATATGATTAATCCTAGATTCATCGTAATATCAACAGGCTGTGCTAAATCTACTGGTACGCCTCGTAAAATATCATTGAAGTTCATAAAATTGAAAGGATTATAGGGAAATACACTAATTAAAGATGGGAAAATCATCGGTAAAAAGAACAAGATAAAATGCACAAATAATGTTAAATACATATTTTTCAGTAATACATTCAATATAATCGACAGCAGCATAACGAAAATGGAGATGACGAACATATAGCCAAGGCTCATCGCGATATATTGGACGGAAGAGATTAATACAGCATCTCCTACGTAAATTCCTACAGGATCTAGTGGGTTACCAAGTCCATGTACGATCCATAAAGGACTAGCGCAAATAAAAATGAGTAAAAAGCTTGTTAGGATGGTTAACAAAGAAATCATACATTTAGATAAAATATAGGAATCAAAACGAACAGGAAAGCCTTGAATTAAACTAGAATGCTCAAAATCATCTAGCAAAATAGAACTTGTTTGGAAGCTAATAAATATGTACCAGCCCGCGCCTACGTAACTAAAGAAAAATAATAAGAAAGGTATGTATTGAAATAAGTCGGTTATTGTATCCCTTCCCGCATCATTCATCCATTTAAAATAAAGATAGTCCATCGAATTTTGTAATTTAGAGGGTAATAATTCTGCGATATCATGGTATCCTTCTAATTGGAATGCCTCTTGTCTTAATTCAGCAAGCTGAAGTGAAGACTCATAATACATGGATTGTCTGTCCATCGTTAATGTGGCTATTTGCAATGCAATCTTACTTTTTTGCTTCGTCAAATTTTTAAATATGTCGCTACCATCACCTGTTTCCGAAGCATCCTTCACTTGAAACTTTGATAATATAGCCTGTGTTGAATAATAATCACCCTTTTTCTCAATAAGCTGATTACCAACGGCTTGCGCCTTTATATAAAACATAAAGCCGAAAACAATCATTGCAACCGCAATTAGTGCAACTAAATTTCTTCGATTTGCTCGCTCAATTACTAGACCTACTTTTAATGCTTTTAACACTGGCATCCTCCTCGCCTTTAATTGTGAAAGTCTTTAGAATACTATGATAATGCTTCGTGGATATTTTTTCAATTTTTTGTATTTTAAAGGGTATGAATAGTACGAATAAAAATTTGCTATTTATTGGATGGATAGCAAATAAATAATATAAAACTATAAAATCTCATTACTTTTTAATAGCTGAACTATTTAACCATTCTAAGTATTTTTCTTGTTACGTATTTTTAGATTGTCATTTTAGTAGTAATGATCTAGTGTGTGCTTTTAATGAAAAACGACATAAATAAAAGGACTGCTTTTGACAGTCCTTAATGGATCAATTATTAATAAGACATCTGAAAATGGCAGTTCAACTACCATTCTTACTTTGAGTTGAATCAATAACTAAAAAATAAATGCATTCATGATCCGTCTCATTGATAAATCTATGCTCCGTATTTGCCTCAAAAAAGAATGAATCCCCCTCATTTAATTGTTCTTTATAAGCCCCTTTTGATAGTTCCACGTTTAAGCTACCTTTTTCCACATATATGTATTCTTTAACTCCAGATTTATGGGCTGGGAATATTCCAGATTCTGAAAGGGGTGGAATTACATTTTTGACAAATTCAATTCCTCTTGACGGAAAGGATGGAGACAATAAATGTCTCTGAAAACCAGAGCTTTCATCAAAGTACACGGGCCTCTTTTCTTTTCTTATCACAACTATTTCTCTCGTTTCTTGCGAATCTAATAATGCCGATAAAGTGGTATTTAAAGCCTCCGCAATCTGACAAGCTACAGTAATTGTTGGATTTTTTCCGCCACGTTCAATTTGAGAAAGCATAGATGTACTTACTTTACTCAACGCTGAAAGCTCCTGTAAACTCATGCCTCTTTTTTTTCTAATAAAATTTACTTGTTTTCCAAATTCCATTAGTATTTCTCCATTCTTTAATTAAAATGAGTTAAAATTCAAAAAACTCTTCCCTTTTACGGATTTTAACGTAAAATAATACACTATAGAATAAAGATTTACACTATAGGAAAATTAAATGAAATCAAAGGGAGTGATTTAATTGTTAAAATTTTTACTTGCTATCCTACCTTTAATTAGTATTATTTTTATGATTTTTGTTTTGAAAAAGTCTTCTATTTTTACTGGAATAGTAGCCTGCTTTTTAACAGCGGCTATTGCACTATCCCCTTTCTTTCATAGTAGCATATTTGATTTAACAGAACCGATCATAAAAAGCTCGCTAACTACGTCAGTTATCGCCTATATATTATTTTTCGGTATTCTTTTATTTCACTTAATGGATAAAGCGGGAGCCATTGATGGAATAGCTTCCTCTATAACTAAAGCTACCGATGACAAGATTTTTCAAATTCTCATTTTAGCATTAGGACTATCCCCATTAATTGAATCTGTTAGTGGCTTTGGTTTGGCAGTCATTGTCATAGCTCCTTTACTTATTGCATTAGGATTTAGTCCAATGAAGTCATCTCTTATTGCCTTAATTAGTTTATGTATCATTCCTTGGGGAACTCTGGCCATGGGAACAATAATCGGGGCAACATTAGGTAATGTAGATTTAGATAAAATGGGGATGGGCAGTGCTTTAATGTGTTTACCCATTTATATTTATTATGCCCTATTAGTAGTTTACATAGGAGTAGGCTTTAGAGCTTTGAAGAAAAGGCTATTCACCGTATTATTTGTAGGATTCATATTAGGGGCTTCTGTTTGGGTATGCAATAGATTTGTGAGTGTAGAGCTTGCAGGATTATTTGGATCTTTAACGGTCATCTTCGTTATTTTTTTGATGATTAAAAAAAGGAATACAACGCATGGGACGGCTTCACTAGAAAAAGAATCAAATACAATTAAAAATATAACACCCTATTTACTGTTAATAGTCCTTTTATTTATCTCAAGAATGGTTATTCCTCTAAAAAATTATTTATCAAGGACATTCCTATTAACGATTGAAAAATATAATTTTGAACTATCCATTTTGTATTCTCCTGGCTTTTTTCTATGTATCGTGTGTATTTTTACTATTTTCTTCTATCGACTACAAGTTTTAGAAATAAGTGAAAGTATTATTTCGACTTTCAAAAAATGCTATCCAGTTATCATAACAACTTTTTTGTATGTAGTTGTTTCTGAGATCATGTCCGAGGCAAAAATGATTCAGTTACTTTCTTTACTAGCGGCACAATCCTTTGGTCAGTTCTATGTTTTTGTTTCACCTTTAATCGGTGCAATTGGCGGCTTTTTAACAGGAAGTAACACCGCTTCAAATACGATGTTCATTAGATTACAAACAGAAACAGCCCTACATATAGGAATGTCCCCTATTCTAGTGGCATGTTCGCAAAATGTAAGTTCTTCGTTAATGACAATGGTCAATCCTTCGAGGGTAGCTTTAAGCTGTTCAGTATGTAAAATAAGTACGGACGAAAATGAAATTCAAAAAAAGATACTTTTTGTTGGTTTAGGAACTTTGACTATTATTTTAATTGAATTATTCCTGTTTTTCATATTCCGATAACATGATAAGAATCCACTTTGAAAGTGGATTCTAGTTAAAAATCTTCATCATTTCTATCTAAGTTACAGTGAAAATTCATAGCCAGTATAATGAAACCTATTTCTGAACCCTATTTTTTCTGCAATTGCAACAGAAGGCTTGTTCATATCCATACAATCCCAATAGGCAATCCAATTATTCTTTAAACATTCTTGAACATAATGGTGTGCGAGTGTTTGGGCTAAGTTTTTTCCTTGGTGAGCCTCTATCGTTTCGATATCTATGCCATGTACATTTGCAGCAACAAAGCCTGAAATACATGTACTCACAATCTCATTATGATGAATTATACAATAGCCCATGCCCTTGCTGAGGAAAATATCTGTTGAAGACCAAAATGCTTCTATTTTGGATTGCAAAAAAACGATGTTATGGATTGAATGATCCTTATTGTCAAGAAGTGTAGCAGAGATTTTACATAGCTCATATTCATGATTCACTATTGGTACAGTGTCCCCTTTATAATCACCCTGCTCTAAAGTGTAAACTCTTTGAAGCCAGCTCCCTAAATGGCGATGTTCAAAAACGCTTGCAATAATAGGATTCCATTTTTCATGATTGCCAACGCCTTCAAACCATTTTAGTTGCACTTTTTTTGCTGCTGGGATAATTATATTGTCAATCAAATTGTTTAATTCATTGTTAAATTCCTCATTTTGCTCACTTCCAAAAAATATAAATCCATCATTATTACCTAACCAAATTAGCCCGGATGACGGATTATCACGGTTATCTACAAAAATACGACCCGGATTTATACGTTCCACAACTGCTTTTGCTTCTAATTGCCCCTGCTCATTTAACAGTTCCCTACATTTACTAAAATCTGCCTTATCTAATTCTACGATCATCCAACATCCCTACCTACAATGAAAGACCCACTGCTACATAAGCTACTATGTTATTTACCTTCCGCCACTAACATTTATAATCTCACCTAGAATATAGTTGGCGGCATCAGAAGAAAGGAAGGCAATGACTTCTGCTACTTCTCTAGCTGTTGCAGCCCGTTTAATAGGTACAGTAGAAGACAGCCGCTCAAGACGATGATCGCCAGGAGCGAATTTATCGTGAAAAGGTGTCTCTACTATTCCAGGCGCAACCTCGTTCACAATAATTCCATAGTCAATTAGCTCTTTGGACATGCCAATTGTCATTGTATTGATGGCCCCTTTTGCAGATGCGTAATGGATACTTTCCCCTGCCCCCCCAATTCGTGCAGCCGCTGAAGAGACATTGATGATTTTTCCGGATTTTACGGGAATCATATATGTTAATACAACTTGGGAGCATAGGAGAACACTAGTGACATTTAACTGAAACGTTTCCTCCCATAGCTCCTCACTCATATCCATAAATGTACTTTGGCGGATGCCACCACCTGCGTTATTCACTAATACATCAATTGTGCCAAAGGAGGAAATAGCTTGTTCAACCATTGCGTTCACTTCTTCTTTATTCCTAACATTAGCTTGAATGGCAATCGCCTCTCCAGCCTTTTCATGAATACGTTGGACAGCCTCCATGGCCCCATTCACATTTGTATGATAATGAATAATTACTTTAGCGCATTGAGCCGCCATTAACTCGGCGGTAGCAAGTCCAATACCTGAGCTCGCGCCTGTGATGAGAATAACCTTGCCGGATAAGTTATGCATAGCCTCTCTCCTAACAAAACGTTTATATTAGTTATTCTCTATTTAACATTGTTAAACCTTTTAAGAAGGTTCGTATATTCATGTAAATATAACTATTACTATTTTGGGTATTTACTTGAAATTAATTCCTTACAAATTAACTCAATGTCTTGTGAAAAAGATTTTACTTGGAAGGCATCTGAATATGCTTTATTTTCAGATGAAGCTACTACTTGTTGCAGTTTTGCCTCATAGGTTTGTACAAAATAATCTAGTGTTGGACTTTTCAAATTCAAGGCTTTTGCAACACCCTGAATGATTTTTACACGATAGTAATCTTCTTTTGGCATTCTAGGAATATCCCATTCTCTATTATGATTAATAAAAATCCTTTTAAGAGGAACTGCTGAGAAATCATAGTACTTTCCTTCTCGATCTGGTTTAGAGTATGGATCAATTAACAAGGATGCATAACGAATATAGAGCAAATACTCTTGATGGATAGACTCAAGGTTATTAAAATTTTCTATATCTTTCCTATCTATACTTGCGGGATGCAATGAATAATTATCATCTACCATAAACTTTAATAGATTTAGAGGTTGAATATTGAAATCATTCACCACTGTCATTACTTCTTTCCAATAATTTAGCATATGACGGATTGTTGTGTATGTGATGGGACCTTCAGGATAAAGTTTATACACATACTTTGGTGTCTTTGGTTCATCAAATATTACTTGTAAGGAAAAATCATTCATAAATAAGGGAGGATGTACGTATAAAGATATATTTCTTGTTTCTGCTTCAAGTGGAGATGTGAATTTTGTTAATTGAATTCCCAAACAATTAAATAATATACATAATTCATCTAATCGTTCTGATTTTGAGTTAGTTGAACCAATATAAAGTGTTTTCTTTACCCCAGTTGTCATTACTTTATTTGACGGAATGTCATCCAACCATCTAGTATCTCCATAATAGGTTGAAAAACTAATGACTTCTGCATGTGTAGATAGATTCTTTAGGAAATTGGTAATTAAATGACTTGAGCCGAACGTTGGTGAAATTAATATAAAGCAGTTAACTTCCCTCAAGACTTTGTTATCTATTTGTTCTAATACAGTAATATAGGAATCTGAAGTAACGCTTAGTACAACGGTATCCCAATTACCGTATATTGTATGGTATCCTTTAAATAATCCATCAATTGTACATTCTCCTGCAACAGATTGATGTTGTGTATTTTGAATAGAAACCTGAAGTGCAAGCTGATGTTGAACGATAGTTTCAAAGAAAATTTTAGAGCGTATAGATTCACGACCTGCAATAGCTACTTTACTATTAAGATGACTTTTAAAATTTACAGCTAATTGAATGGCTGTTGGTCCTGTTCCTAATATCAACACACTATTAAAATATGTCATAGCTATCTCCTCATCTAAAAAAAGTCATTGTTCTTTTTGATGTAAAATAACATCACTTTGAGGAAGTATTATTTCACCATTATTCGCCATTTTTTCTGGTCTACTTTTTACATTGAATCATTAAAAAAGATGGTAGCCCTTCTCCATGACGCATATCAACTAGAACATCTTTACTTAATCCGGCTTATTATTGGTTTATGTCATATTTACGCTAAAAAAGTTGAGCTAATAATCTTGTACAACGGCGTGTTTCCTTACTGATTATTGTTCAATTGAGAGAATACTTCTTTATAAAAAGATCAGATACTAACATGAGGTCCTTTAACTAAAAACTATTAGACTCTTTTTCTATGTTATGAATACAGACAGAAGAGTTATTTTTTAGATTCTCGACTAATGATATCTATATCGATCACTTCCCAACTTCTATTTTAGAGGATTAAAATTCAATATATGCCGTATTCTTTATGACTATTTCGATGTATTTTTTAATGTCACAGTATAAATTGTATTTTTATGTCATCTTTGATTTAGCTTTCATTTTGTTAGTGGTTAGAAGATTCTAGAATGGTTTTGCTACGGGATGTCAGAGGCCCACTAGGTAAATTAGATGCCATAAATGATGTTAGAAAATTGTATACCATGTGCCTTGGCTTACATTATCGATAAAATTAAAAAGGCTATGAATGATGATCATTCATAGCCTTTTTCTTATTGAATTAATTGGCTAACGTCTTCTTTAGCTCAGCAAAGGTCAAAAACGAAATGAATTACTTTTAAAAATTTTAAGAACAAAGATGTTCCTAGACATCTTTCGTTAAGTACTTAAATAAGCATGTCTTTTAGTTCTATAGCATTTTATTCATGTAGTTGTTAATTTAGCGTATATGATAAAAAACAACGTCAACTCTCCCATGATGACAACGTTTGGGACTTCTACTATCAAATTAATGATAAAGAAAGTGGCTAAGATCCCAATAAATAATGTTAAATGATAAAGCGTTAAACGATCTTGTTTAAACCTATACTGATGAAAAACTATACTAGTTGTCATGAAATAAAGGCATACAGAGCCGAATATAAAATATAAATCAAATGAATAACGAACCTCATTTAGAAACAGAAGCTTGATGGAAGCGGCAATCATGCTCAAAGACATTAATACAAAAAGATGGCCATAAATAATGGTCTGACCAGATGTTTCGATTGATTTGTCCACTTTCTTTTCTACATTTTCGAAATACTGCCACCACATCGAAACAATTAAAATAAACGAGATGATTGAAAATAAAATAGAATCCCAATCCCCTTTTTGTGGCTGTAGCACATACAAGGTGCTAACAACTGATTCTCCGAAAAGGATTAATGTCAATGAAGCAAAACGTTCTAATAAATGAGATGTATTAGTCGGAGCCTTCACCAAATATTTACGTCCCCAAAAAGGTACAAGGATATCAATCAGAATGCCTATATATAATATGCTATAGCGAATCCATGAATCAAATAAGATAGAAAAACAGGATATGATTATGCCAATCCAAAAACGTGTGCCTAAATAGTGAGCAACGTCCTTTCTATTGCCTTCTTCATAACGGTGAACAACTAGATATTGGACCGCAGTAAGGGCTCTTAATCCAATATAGCCAATTAGAAATGGCAAATAGTATTGATCAAAGTTAACCGATAAGCTAGATGTCATAATCAGGACAAATAGCATCTGGAATATTGTAAAAATCCTTTGGTGTAAAAAATCCTGTCCAAAACGATTAATAAACAATGTTTGTCCTACCCAAGACCACCAAATAGGGATAAATATTAAAACAAACTTCAAAAAATACTCTGGGCGAATTTCACCTTTTTCAACATGAAGTAATACATTAGTGGCAGTTGAAACAGCTGCTACAAAAATCAAATCATAAAAAAGTTCTAACCATGTTATTTTCTTTTCTTCCATCTCATCATACTCCTTCAAATCCTATTAGCTAATCATATAATAAAATGCTTTTCTTAATAAAGAACCTGTTTAAGCTTAAATCAAAAAATTTTAGACAAACAAAAAAGGAACTGGAGTCAGTTCATTTTTTGTTTGCCTTGCGAATACGATCCATCCCACTTAACAATGCTAGTATGAAAATTGGTAACATAGCAAAGCTGAGTAAAAATAGACCTATATTTACAGAAATAATGATACAGGTATCTCAGTCTTATCATTTTAGATGAAAAATCTAAAATGCTTGTCCGTATGCCAAAACTTTAGCTATTCAAATAAAAATACCTCCTTTGGATATTACATTCAAAGGAGGTATTTTTATAGTGAGTAACTTATTTTAAAGATTAAACGGCTTGTTCTAGCATTGCTTCTAATTCATTTTTGTCAAATTGATACGTTTCATTACAGAAATGACATTGTGTTTCTGCTTGCCCATCTGTATCAATCATATCTTGGAGTTCTTCGCTACCTAAGCTCACTAGCACATTCGTTGAGCGATCTTTTGAGCAAGTGCATTGGAATAGGATTTCTTGTGTTTCGAGAATTTTTACATTCCCCTCTCCTACAACCATTGTTAGGATTTCTTCTGGTGTTAGTCCATCACGTACCATTGCTGAAATCGTTGGAATACTTTCTAAACGTTTTTCAATTTCTTCAATAATTTCTGCCTCCGTGCCAGGTAATGCTTGAATAATAAAGCCCCCTGCTGCTTGGATTGTATTATCAGGGTTAACGATAACTCCTACCCCAACGGAAGAAGGAATTTGCTCAGACTGTGCTAAATAGTATGTGAAATCTTCCCCTAATTCCCCTGAAATAATAGGTACCTGTCCTACAAAGGGGTGTTGTAGACCGATATCTTTTGAAATGGTTACCATGCCATCTGTTCCCACGGCTCTTCTAACATCTAATTTCCCAATACTGTTTAGGGGGAAATGTGTTTGCGGGTTTGTTACATAGCCTCGTACTTTACCATTTGCGTTAGCGTCAACAAGGATTGTACCTAAATCACCCCCACCATTTATACGAATGGTTAATTTGTCTTCATTTTTTAACATAGAACCAAGCATCACGCCGAAAGTCATTGAACGTCCTAACGCTGCTGATGCGGTCGGCCATGTATAGTGTCGATGTTGAGCTTCCCCTACTGTATCGACTGTTCTTGCTGCTATAACTCGAACTTGTCCGTTATATGCTAAACCTTTCACTAAATAATCCTTCATTATTATCTCTCATTTCTTCAATTTTTTAATAGATGGTTGAGGGTTCCGCTTCATAAATCAGCATCTTCTGACGCCCCTAACCCAACAATTTCCCTTCGGCTTTATTATCGTGTTATACATTTAACAAAGCCCTCAGTTGCATATCATGCGAGTACCGTTTGTGGAAATTTAGAATATTTTTGCTGTCATAATCTCTTTTATTTTCATTGGCTCCCGTTTCTGTATAATCAACCTAAGTATTGTAAAGCGCACACAGTGGAAATACACATATTAGTGCATAATTCCAATATTTCACCTATTTATATTGATGTCCAACATAAATCAACATTTTGAGAGGACAAAAGAAAACAAATAGTTCAATTTTGAACTACAAGGGGAAATAAAAGTTAGAACAGATCTGCTCTAACTCAAATTACCTAACACTTTTTGAAGTAAAGAAAAAGAAGTAGCTTTCTCCTCTTCATTAAATCCATGAAACATTTTGTTTGTAAGATGATCAAAGATTTCTTCAAAATATTTCTGGACATCCAGTGCTTTTTTAGTTGCAACGACATACATTACTCGTTTGTCCTCACTATGCCCCTCTTTTACAAGATAACCAGTTTTGACTAAACGGATAATCATTTCAGTAATGGTTGATTTTTGTTTGAGCATTTCATCACAAATACATTTGATTTGTATGCGTCCCCCATTTTTGTACACAATGTATAACAGCATGAAATGGCTTGGGGCTAAGTCAGTATAGCCTAGTCGCTTTAACTCTTGTTTTAATTCATCTTGTACAGCGGTAGAAATTATGGAGTTCAATAAAATTGCTTCATGTGATTGTATATTTGCCATTCGTATCACCGCCTTTAGAATAGTTCAATTTTGAAGTTATTTCAACTAATATACATTTTAATACGCTCCCTTTTCCTTTCACAATGATTTTCAGTAGCTATTTATGATCAAGATTTTAGGTGATGAAACAATAAGGAGGTACATCGATGTAAGATGTTTTTAAAAGTTTATGATGCAGTGTGGTGATTTCACTAAAGGAAACAATAAGGTACAAAAAATGGACGATTTAGGTAGTGGTTTAAATAAAATTTCTGGAAAAAGCTATGAAAATCCAAGGTTTTTTGAAGGTGTGTTACCTGTCTATTCGTAGCTAATAAGTAAAAAAACCACCTACTATTTCAGATGTAAGTGGTTGTATTTCAATAAATTATAGTTTAACTTTTACAACTGTACCGTCCTGTGCATTGACATCAACTAGCAAGATCCCTTTATAATTCTTCAGTTCCTGGACAATGGGCTTGAGTGTTTTTTTGTCTATTGGCGGCAAGGTAAAGTCCAGTTTTTTTCTTTCAAAGTATTCTTTTGTCCATTTGTTTATATTACGCTGAAATAATGTTGAAGACAAAATGGAAATAACAATGTTTAACATCGCATATGGGATTGGGATGGTAAGTCGAACATCCTTTGTTTTCACTTTGACATGTATCATCAGTCGGTCACTAGTCAATGAACACAGAAACGGAATCCCCGTTTGCCGATTTAATATCAACGATTTGGCCATCTAATTCATTTTCGATGGCTTCCATTATAAGGCTGATATCCAGATCTTTCACATATTTTTCAGATTGTGGAATACTAGCTGCGATACTGTGTCCAGCCATTAAAACAACTTTCACTAGCTTGATGGGTAAATTAACCGTTACGTTATCATTTTCAGTTGAAACAATACGAACTTTTAATGTTTTATCTAAATATTTAGCTGGTTTATCTAAAAGCTTATTTCCCGCGTCATCTTTCTCTTGCAATACTTGAATTAGTTCAGAGCCTTTTTCTGCATCAATTTTCCCTTCCTGAACCATCGTTAACACTCGTGCAATTTCCTCTTTCATGATCTATTCCTCCTATTCTTCTTTTAAAAGCTTAATGGCTTCTTCTGCTGTGATTTCGCCATTTTCTAGCAGAGTAACAACATTCTTTTTATCTACTTCATTTTTCTTCTTCTTCTGCTCATATCCAAGGGATGAAATAATATCTGTTAGCTTTCCTCGAACCGTTGGGTAGGAAATTCCAAGTTCTTTTTCAACATCTTTAATATTCCCTCTACACGCTAAAAATACTTCCACAAAATGAAGCTGATCCTTTGATAAGGATGCCAGTTTCGATAATTCAAATTCATTTTCAATCGTAGTGTGGCAGTGAGAGCACTGCAACTTGGTAATTTTTAACGTTTTACTGCAAACAGGACAATTTGTGATTACTTGATAGGCCATAATGAAGTTCCTTTCTTTAGGTTGATTTGATTATATACCAAAGAATTTAAAAATGAAATAACCAAAATTAATTTTTTGTACTTAAAAATTAAAAATGTTAATTAAAAGTTTAATATAATTAAGTTTTAGATATATGGCGTTTTTTGAAGATAACCAACTTGAAGTATGTAAGACAATAAGGGGAACCAATCCCCCCTGCCGATGATTTTAATTTTATATACTGAAACAACTTCACCTCCTAAACATAACTCATTAGTTGAATGGTATCCACTTGTAGTAGGTGGTTTTAAGGAGTCTATAAATTTTTCAATATGCGAAAGGATGGTGCATTCAGAGGAACACAATTTGGAGATTTTGCACGCAAATCTATAGGAACAATGTTTTTCTCTCAGTATGGTTTGGAGTGTATCCACCTTTTGGCTACCCGTCTTATGGTAATTTTCACTAAGTAAAATAACAAGAACTATATAGTTCCAATCTCATATTGTATGGTACCCTAATAGAGGAATGTTTATGGGCTAGGTTTAATAAATAGGAGTAAAATCACAATGATTTCAAGAGAAGCATTAGAAAAAAATCAGATTTCCCTGTATGTATTCGTTTTATTACTGGCAGGAGCTATAGGGTTATTTGCCCCTGATATAGGCACACGCTTGGACATTACCCTTTCTTTTGTTATTGCATTATTAATGTACAGCATGTTTTCACAAATTCCTTTCAGCTCTTTAAAAGAAGCTTTTGCTATTCGTCGTTTTTTGGGGGCATTGCTAACGGTCAACTATATAGCGGTACCAATTGTTGTATGGCTATTAACTTTGTTTTTACCAAACCACCCACCTTTATTACTTGGCGTCTATTTGGTATTACTGACACCTTGTATTGATTATGTCATTGTTTTTACAGCACTCGGTGGTGGAAATGAAAAAGCCATGCTGATTTCAACACCTATTCTTTTCATGACCCAAATGCTATTACTACCTTTCTATTTGTGGATATTTATTGGACATGAAGCAGCGGAAATAGTTGAAGCGGGCCCTTTCCTAGAGGCATTTTTTAAGCTCATCGTCATCCCATTGGTCATCGCGATTATTGTTCAGCTACTTGCTAAAAAATCTATAGTCGGTCATACAATCATTCAATTTTCTGCATGGCTACCAGTTCCCTTTATGGCATTGACATTGTTTGTTGTTGTCGCTTCACAAATCGGAAAATTATCGACATCCATTGATTTGATAGTTAAGGTCATTCCCGTTTACATGGCCTTTATGCTTATCATGCCATTTATTTCAAAACTTATTGGCAAACAATTCAAACTTGATCCTGCATCTGGTCGAGCTTTAATATTTAGTGGTTCAACACGTAATTCGCTTGTTGTTCTACCCTTGGCCCTATCTTTGCCAGATCCAATACATACAGTAGTGGTTGCTATTATCGTTACACAAACGATTGTCGAAATTATAGGAGAAATCATTTATATTCGTGTTGTGCCCCATCTATTTTTACACGAACAATAGGCTGATTTGTAATTCAAGAAAAAATTTGGTACGATGAATATACAATTATGAGAGGACTGATGGATGAACAATGATGAACTAAACTATATTTTAAGTTGAAATCAATTACTTCAAACTACAAAATATAGGATTAGTCTGTCCATTTTTATCAATCAGTTTATACTTTTTTCGTCATTTTCCTATGGCAAAAAAGTCCTTAATCAATACCTGTAACCGACTAATCCTTCCAATGACAATTGGGGGGATTTTTTTATTCTCTCATAGTTACATCAAAATTCTAAAAAAGGAGTGTGGAAAATGAGCGATTTAGACACAATTGTTACACATGTAAATCTCCGTATAAGTCGTTAATATCCATCCTACTTATGCGGAGACATGGATTCCAGATGGATATGCCGACTTTGTATAAAAGAAAGAAAAAAGGTTTGCTATACAAAGGAGGAGTTATCATGTCAATGATACAAGTTCAAAATTTAACATTTTCCTATCCAGGTAGCTTTGATCCTATTTTTGAAGGTGTTAACTTTCAATTAGATACGGATTGGAAACTAGGATTTATCGGTCGAAATGGTCGCGGGAAGTCAACATTCTTTCAGTTATTATTAGGGAAATATGAGTATAGTGGGAAAATTAATGCTTCAGTAGATTTTACTTATTTCCCCTACCCTATTGCAGATCGGAACAAATATACGTATGAAATTTTTGAGGAGATTTGCCCGCAGGCAGAGGATTGGGAGTATCTTCGTGAAATATCGTATCTACATGTAGATGCTGAGGTTATGTATCGCCCCTTTTATACATTATCGAACGGAGAACAAACGAAGGTTTTGCTTGCTTCCCTTTTCTTGACGGAGGGAAAATTTCTATTAATTGATGAACCGACTAACCATCTAGATACAGATGCACGAAAAATTGTCGCTAACTATTTAAAGAAGAAAAAAGGATTTATTTTGATTTCGCATGACAGAACGTTTTTAGATGGCTGTGTGGACCATATCCTTTCCATCAATCGAGCCAATATTGACGTTCAAAGTGGTAACTATTCTTCATGGAAGTTAAATTTTGATAGACAGCAGGAACATGAGGAAGCAACAAACCATCGTCTACAAAAGGACATTGAAAGATTAAAACATTCCTCGAAGCGTTCGGCAGGCTGGTCCAATCAAGTTGAGGCTTCTAAAAATGGGACGACGAATTCAGGGTCTAAGCTAGATAAAGGTTTTGTCGGACATAAGGCAGCTAAGATGATGAAGAGAGCGAAGCACATTGAATCAAGACAGCAAAAAGCGATTGATGAAAAATCAAAATTGCTAAAAAATGTAGAAAAAACGGAGTCTTTGAAACTAGAGCCATTGGCATTTCAGTCAAAGGAACTTATAACTTTGACCGATGTATCTGTTCGATATGATGACCACATGATTAATCAACCATTAAGCTTTAAAGTTGAACAGGGTGATCGTATTGTTCTTGATGGAAAAAACGGAAGCGGTAAAAGTAGTGTTTTAAAACTTATTCATGGAAACGACATACAGCATACGGGTACTATCCATGTAGGCTCAGGTCTTATTATATCTTATGTTCAGCAGGATACTTCCCACTTGAAGGGATCATTATCTGATTTTATTGAAGAGCATGAGATTGATGAAACATTATTTAAATCCATCCTTCGTAAAATGGATTTTGATCGAATTCAATTTGAGAAGGATATTGCTCATTATTCAGGTGGGCAAAAGAAAAAACTACTTATTGCCAAAAGTTTATGTGAGAAAGCTCATTTATATATTTGGGATGAACCATTAAACTTTATAGATATCTATTCCCGTCTACAAATTGAAGAGCTCATCCAGAGCTTTAATCCTACAATGGTGTTTGTAGAGCATGACCAGGTATTTCAGCAAACGGTGGCGACCAAAATTATTTCTATGTAGCGAAATATGAAAGCTTTGAAAACTGATCGTTTGTAATCAATAGCTCTCCTGACGTATCGCTTAGAATAATTAAGCCAATATAAAAAAGAAATCCCAAGGAAAAGACGACAAATGTTTTTTCTTGGGATTCTCTATAGCCTTATACTAAATTTGCACTAGCTGTAAAGCCTTCTTTATATCCTGTATATCCTTTGTTAAAACACTCTTCACATTTGATCCAAACCATTCTAGTGAGGCATCTATCTCCCTATTTGAATCTATTTCTGCTAGGAATTCACCGTAATCAATGGCCCCTTCAAATAATGGAACCATCCCTTCTCGAGTCCCTGATGCAGCATAGACATTGTGTGGAGCAAAAACATCCAGGTGTGTCCGAGAGGCAATATTTTTAAAGTGAAAATGTGAAATATAAGGACGAAGTTGCTTCATGGCGACAATTGGGTCCACCCCTGATTCCCATACATGTAAAACGTCAAAGTTAACTCGTAAGCTTGAGTGGTTCGTTTCTTCGAGTAACTGTATGGTTGAGGGTAGATTATCTGTCAACGTATTCGGATGAGTTTCAACAAGCAAGTATTGTCCTTTTGACTCGAGATAATCACAGATCAATTCAAGTCTGAAAGTAAGTTCTTCTCTTTCCTTCTTACTCGTTTCTAAGCTGCCCTGCTTGCCGACAAAAGTACGAATCTTGTTTGTTCCCCAGCGCTCTGCAAGTGCAGATAACCTCTCTGTTTCAGCCATCATTTCAGCAACCGGTGCCTCTAATGGTAAATAATCACTAAGCATACTCGTTTCCAAACCGAAGGATCTTAGCCAATCTGCTCCATAATGAAGATCATCTGCTAAGTTCTTTGCATGAACACCCCAAAGCTCAATACCATGAAAGCCTTGTGCTTTGGCAAAGTGAGCTAATTGATCTATTGAATGAAGATGGTGTCGAAACGAGATTGTACAAATAGATAGTTTCATAACGTGACCTCTTTCTTGTACTGTAGTGTTAACCATGCTTGAAAGCATTCTTGTAATCCTTGCTTAATCTTGAACTCAAGTAGATTTTGTTCTTCTAGCTTCACATAAATATCTTCTATTAATGATGGATCATGCGTCATCGCAAGTTTCATCACTCGATATTGAACCGTTGTATAGCCCTTCACTAAACGCTCAATTTCATCACACCATATGTCAAAGCCTTCCTCAGCACGGCCAAGTGCTTCCCAAAAATATGCAAATGCATGCTCATATGCATATTTTCTTATCGCTATAACTGGCAATTGTTTTATGGCAGCCGGCAGTTTCGAGATACTTTCTTTGTCATTTTCTGCAGTATGCTCATTAATTATTTCAGCAATGGCATCTGTCAATGGATTACGCTGGAGCTTGATACATGTATTAAAATAGGCTTCAACTGTATCAGAAGTTGGAGCAATGATCGTCTCGGAATCAAAATAATAACCTCCTCCTACAGTTGGCTCTAGGATGGCAGCTATAATTCTTTCCTTCGGTAATAACCCCTCCCAGCGAAAATCAGGGTCATACATAAACCACTCTTCTTCATTTTCTGTCGATTCTAGCATCACATAATGAGGAAATGGACTTTGATGAAATTTATTCTCTCGCTCTGGAAGCTTTGATAAATCTAACATCACCATTACATGTTGCTGGGGAGATTTATGCTCTAATAACGCTAGTAGCTTATTTATATTTTCGTGTTTTGTTTGATTTTCGTCATACCATTTGTGAAGCTTGATTCCATAAAGCATTTCATACCATGTTTGAAAGAAATCATGATCAATTTCATCAGAGTGGTATGTAAGCACACCATTATCAAGCACATCGAAATCCGCATCCCATACCCCAAAATAATAAGGCCTATGATCGACGCCTTTAGTCTTCTTAATAACCTCACAAACACAGCTTACAAAACAATGAACTTTTATCATTTTTAGCCTCCGATTATTCTACCTTTTGCTGTTTTTCTAAGAAGTTTGCTAGTGTCCCTACTGTTTTGAAATCTTTAGGAACAAGCACCTCATCAGGAATGGCAATGCCAAGGTCCAACTCTATATGAAGAATGAGTTGAAGGACCATAATGGAATCCATATACAAATCCTCATTTAATCGGGCATCTTCATTAAAAGAAGACAATGTCTGCAACTCTAATGAATTTTCCATAATATCATAGATGCTTTTGATCAGTTGTTGCCGTGTCATACGGGTATGCCTCCAAGTTTTTTTCTACTTATTTTTCCATTAGGTAGCTTTTCGATTTCACGAACAAACACGAACTCCACCGGAATTTGATGTGGAGCAAGAAATTTCCGACACCACTCTCTAAGTTCTATATGATCAATCGGTTCATCAGACACATAGAGTGCGCAAACTCGCTCTCCTGATAAATGGTCTTGTTTCTTATATACGACTGCTTCTACTATTCTTGGCTCATCAATTAACACGTTTTCCACTTCTTGCGGATACACATTCAAGCCAGCTACATTAATCGTGTCATCGATTCTTGCAAGAAAAGAAAGAATATTATTTTCTAGATAGCCAAGATCTTTCGTATAAATCGTTTGTGCAGATGTTTCAATGATAATCTCGCTTGGTGTTTGTTTGTCACCAGCTGTCACCTTCACATGAGGAAGAGGATACCCCATTTCTTTCGGATCTTCCACATTAGGGTGAATGGCAACACAGCCGGATTCGGAGCATCCATACTGCTGAAGGACTTGGTTAGATTTCTCTCTTAATGATGTTAACCAGCCATGTGGCATCACAGTCCCTGACGTCATCACACGATCAAATTGTTGATCAATCGGTAATAATCGACTTAATGTATAAAGTAATGCTGGGGCTCCATAGAGTAAGTGCTGAGGATATTCTTTTAGCTTTTTCAACATATATTTAGGATTATTATTCGTTATAATAACCGGTTTTGCTCCTCTTCTTATACAAGCTAGGACACCACAAATAAATCCATAAGAGTGAGTAACCGGGCAAGCAACAATAGAATTTGTCAAGGAATCAACAGGTAATGTAGTAACATAGCTTTCAATCTCCTCGTCCACTGAGCTCCACGTTCGTTCAATGCATTTCGGAGCTCCTGTTGTACCAGAGCTCATTTGAACTAATACCCCTTCTTGGTTATTGGAAAGATTGGATAATTCGATGAAATCATCAATGGATTGGAACAATAACAGATGACTACCCGCTGTCGAAGCGATTCTTATGGCACCCTCTTTTGGCGTCGCTGAATGGATTGGGACAACTGACCCTCTTTTTTCACGAATGTATAAACAAAGAGCTATATATTGGAAAATATCATCTGTACAAATTGCTAATCTCCGATTGTTACATTCCTTTAGATGTGGTAAGCGTTCATATATATCAAACTGTTTTTCAATATCTTCTACTGTATAAAATTGATCATTGACATAAAACATCATGATTTCCCCTTTTCATTCGCTTGTGCCAACGCATTGTTGACGATATGGCGAAAATTGCCTTCTTCTTTATTTTGCAATTTCTTTTTTAGTAAGGATTCAACATAAATAGGTGTGCTAGTATGCTGAAGCTGTTCATTTCTTATATGGAAAGATGGAAAGCGTTCAAAGTGCTTCTGTATGCCGTCCTTAATTTGATTCCAAAAGCGTATTTCTTCATATCCATATTGCTCTTCTAGCAAATTAGATAGCTCACTTAAATGAAACACGAATAGTGTATCCATCGCTAACTCACGTAAAGCCTCTATAGAAGACATCCAATAATAATCATCGGCAGGTGCATCTTTAAATCGGTCATGTATCATTCCAAAATCGGGAATGAGGTTTCTATCTGCTATGAATTCTTCCGTATATTCGATACTGTCATGGAAATCTCTCAGTACAACCCGAGTCGGCCACCCATTTTCATGCAATAAAATCATATTTTGCGCATGGGCCTCCACTGCAATTCCATGAGCGACAAGTAGGTGCCAAATTGGAATAACACTCACTTCAATCAAGCGTTTTATCCACGCCTCCGTTCCATATCGGCATAGCCAATCATCAATAAACGAACGCCCATCTAACTCCATCATCATGAGTACCGTAAAGGGTACTGCTTCCTCCTCCTCCTTCATATACACGCGCACACTTTCTCGCCATATGGTGCCAAGCTGACCTTCTAATTTGCTACTATGCTTTGTGGCATGCGGTTCAAAAATAATGCCTGCGTATTCTTCCAGTACAATAACAGTCTTTTGTAAATAGGCATCTGATTGAAGTACCTGTTTAAGCCATGCAGAAATATGAGGAGCAGCACAAACAGCATGAGCATGTAACTTTCGTAATGAAGAGGTATTCACCATATTCATTGAGCATTTTAATTGTGCCTTTTGTGGATGTGAAGAATTCCATAATGTTCGCACTGATTGAGTTGCCCTATAGTAATCGCCTTTCACATTTAGAGGTATGAAATCCTTTTGTTCTATTAATTCAGCAAGCTCCTGTTTCATGGTACGCCATTGCCATGGATGAACAGGTAAGAACGTATAGTCTTCGAATATGCCATTGAATCTCGCAAGCTTGCTAAGAAGGTCGTCCCACAGTAAATGCCCTAGCTCTCTTTTCCAGAAATCTTCTTCTTTCTGAAGAACAGCGATTCGTACATAGCTTCTTCTCACTGCCACCCATTGAAGGGTGAATGATTGCTTTCCTTCAGGGCCATAGTCTATATGGTCGTCAATCGTAAAACCGGTTCTAGATTTAAAACAAGGATGATACGGATGTCCTTCAATAATTTCCGATTCTAATTCCTCATAGCTCGAATTTCTTCTCGACATCGGCATTTGGAGATGTCTATCATTCCAATCGCAAAGATTACTCGTTAAATGAAGTTCTTTCAGTAACCGAACTTTATCTTGACGACTCGTCAGTAATTCATCGACTAGTTCCTCAAATGTTGCCTCCTGTATCGTCTCATCCTTGCTTATTAGAAAAATATGATCTCCCTTTATTCGGATGCGATCAAATGCCATTCTTCTTCCTTCACAGCGAAAGGTGTATGTCTGTCCAATAAGAGTAAAAATTGAAGTCCATTGATCCAGACGTGTTTCTTCATAGTTGATTAGTCCCTCAAAGATCATCGCTTCTACAAGCTGCCGCCTTACACGTAGCTCTCCTCTTTTAGAAGCTAAAGGCTGTAGCTGCTGCATAGTCTGCCTCCTCATACTGTCGAACAAATGGGTTTGGAATTTTCGTATATACGGCTTGTTCTAGTTCGGCTTCAAGTTCATCTACATCATGGAACCTTGTTAAAAGGTTTGCTTTGAAGGCAAGCTCTTCTTGATTTAAAATGTTCCGAACAAATGCCTTCCCGAAACCTGTCAATTCGTTTTCTAATAAGTGCAGTTGTTCTATAGACCACTTCAAAAGAACATTTTCGTTAATAAGTTGATCCGCTCCAAATCGAGAAATAACAGGAAACAGTTGATTCATAAATAAATAATACGTAAATCTATCTTGTATAAGGGCATCTTCGTAAAACAGTTCTTCCGTTTCATGTAAAGATGGCTCTATTGCAAGAAGTACATCTTTATAGGCTTTTGATAAGTAATAACCTTGGTTATCGCGATAATAATATGTGGTTGGATAACCAGAAGAGATGTTTAATAGACTGTTTTGCTGATGGGCTTCGAGAGCGATCCCATGCTCATCGTATAATTTTAATAATGGTTCAATCGCACATGTCCAATAAACTTTAAACCAATCTAAACTGACACTCTCTAATGACCGGAGTTCGGATTGAGCAATTTTCATGATGAGCTGACATAGCTTTGATTTTTCTTCTAGCAGGGGCTCTTGCACAAGCGTAGCGATCATGCAGATTCCTTCATCTTGGCCTTTAGGAAATACGTTTGAGCGAAAAATAACCTCAAACCCTGATTCCGTCTGGTTAGGAAACTCTACAGTCATATAAGCAGGGTCATGAATCATCTGAAAGGATGGATGATTTTGTAAAAAATCTATTTTTTTCATTAATCGAGCCATAGCAATCCCAGCTTTAAGTTCATGAGTTCTATTGACTCTCAATGAATTTGTTATTTTGACAGGAATTGAAAACTTATACATCATTTCTTCCTGTGAGTTATAAACCGTTCTGATTGAAGAGGTTGCTGTATAAAAAGCTCCTAGCGCACCCTCGTATTTTATGAATCCTTCAGCAATCGCCTTTTTTACATATTGTTGCTGTAGAAGCCATTGTGCTTGTAGGGGGTGGACCGGAATGAAACAATCCTTCACGGACGTAACAAAATTAGGCTGTGATGTTGTTAACGATTGAACAATGTGATCACTCGCACTTTTTTCTAATACGGAGGACTCTTGTACCATTTTACGGTCGACACGAAAATAGTGAAGTTGGAAAGAACCTTGTAACTCTGGAGCAAAACTGGTTTGTTGCCAATCTGCCATCCCTTGTCTACTTTTTGGTGTTGGATGAAGCCAATGACCAAGTAAGAGAGACTGCTCCGCTTCAATAAACGTACCGCTAGCCCCAGGTTGCTTGTCACCTTCCAAACTATTTTCAATATAATTGGCCATCGTTTGGTAGCTCTCAATTATGCGAAGAATGAGTTCGTCAAAATGGGAAGAAAGATTAAGACTGCTATCCCTCTTAGCCATCAAATGTAGTTCCTGAATGAGCGTAATAAGTATCGATAATTTATCCTCGACAAGCCATTGTTTTTGTTTTGTACAATACTTCCACGGCGTACCAATTACCTGTCTTCCGACAAGAGATTTATATTCCACCCCAAATGCAAAACGTATGTTTTGTTTTGGTAATTCAAGCTCTAATATATGTGCCTCTGTAATCAGTGCTGATAGTCGTTGTTCTTTAATCCACTCCTCCTTTTTGACCCAATGCCCGCTTCTCACCTCTCGTATATAACAATTTATAAACGCCTGAAACGTTGCATTTTCTGCAATCTGTTTAGCAATCTGTTGCATGAAATAAACCAATCCTTTCACAGAGCCTTTTTACTATTAATTGATAATCATTATCACTCGTTGTTAAAAAAATGAGTCTCCCTTATTAGAAAGACTGAGAAGTAAATTAGAACATTGATTACAATTGATAATGATTATCGTTTTCAATATTAATTACATATTATAGGTAATTTGGAAATGACTCAACTGTCTAAAGACCTATATGGCAATATAAACCATCGAAATAGGTAAAAGTATAGAAAAATACGTCGTTATTTGTATCAGTTATGAAAGATTATTAATATTTAATGGGTTATAAAGATGAAATATTACAAAGAAATAGAAGGGAGAGCTCCATTTCGAAATGGTTCTTATGGCTTGAATGTTTTTATTTTTACGAGCTATGGCATCTAGATGTTCATGCAGAAAAATATTAAGTATGTATAGAAAAATGGCAGAAATGTTGCGATATCAACGTTTCTGCCATTTAAAATTTAAATGAGTGTTTTTGTCATAATTAAATCTACTTGTTCTTCCTCGCCCATGTAAAAGCTGTGCGCTCCAGTTTGAACAAAGCCTATTTTTTTATAAAAGGCTATAGCATTGTCATTTTTATCCCAAACCCCTAACCAGATGCTACTTTTATTTTGGGCTTCAGCTAATTCGATAGCCTTGTTCATAAGATATTTGCCAAGACCTCTTCCTTGAAATGACTGTCGAATATAAATACGCTCAATTTCAAGGGACTCGTTCCCCATTTGTTCAGATTGGGCATCATTGACATTCACCTTTAAGTAACCTGCAATGACATCATTGTCATAAATAAAATAGAATTCTGAAGCTTCATTACATAATTCCTTTTCCAGCCGATACTCTGTAAATGCTTTTTCCAAGTAAGCAGTCATATTTTCAGGTGAATTCTGATCTTTAAAGGTATCATTAAATGTTTCAATACTCACCTCTTGGAGTTTTTTTAAATCACCTAAGCTACATTTTGCTAATTTGATTGACATTGATTACACTCCTTTAAAACTCTTTATAGATTTTATATTGCAAATGCAACAAAAAGAGTATATATTGAATGTAACTTATTTTTGTTGTATATGCAATAAAAATATGAATGGAGGTTGTAAAAGTGAAATATGTTTTTTATGTCATAGGCATTTTCATCTTAACGCTGGGCATTTCTTTAACTATTCGATCCAATCTAGGTACTTCCCCCTTCGATGCTCTTTTAGTAGGACTATCTAAAAATATAGGGCTGACAGTTGGTAGCTGGGAAATTATATTGGCCATTATTTTAATAGGCTGTAATTCCATACTAACTAAACAAAGGCCCGAATTTTTGGGCTTTATTACTGCTTTTATTACGGGAATTGGGATTGATTTGTGGTTATTTTTGTTACACAATCAGTTAACACCTGTAGCTTGGTATAATCAAGTTGTTTGTTTTGGTGTTGGTTTAGTTGTGATTGGGTTAGGGACTGCCACCTATTTACATACGAATTTTGCACCGATTCCTGTTGACCGATTAACATTAATAATTAAAGAGCTAACGAAAAGGAGCATCTTTTTTGCAAGAACGACTATTTATATCCTGTTTTTAGTGCTAGCGTTAATAGTGAAAGGCCCAATTGGCTTTGGCACAATCATAACGGTTTGTTTTGGAGGGTTCATCCTCCATCTCTTTATGCCGATTACTGGTAGAATACTAGATAACATCCTACACCGCTCTACTCAATCTCAAAATGAAGAGCTCAAAAGCTAGTATTCTTGTTTTGAATGGGGGGATGTCATTTGATAAAGTTTTTTTGCCTAGTAGCTGGCAGTCCCCCATTTCTTCCATAAAAAAATCCTGCTACTAACAGGATTTTTAAACGAAATCTATAATGTTACACTGTTTTCTTGAAAAAACCTTTTCTTATCCTCTTCGGTAAATTCTTCTAATGATTGATAGGTATAATGAGGATTTCGATCCTTATCAATGACGACGGAGCGTACACCTTCATAGAAATCCCTATGTCTTAAAAAATTCCTTGCCAAAATGAAATCGGTCTTAAAGCATTCTTCTACTGTTTTTTCACGAGCGTCAATGAGCTGCTGTAACGTAATTTTTAAAGAGGAGGGTGATTTCGATAGAAGCAAGTGCTTCGTGTCACGAGCAAATTCGCTTGGGTCATAGTCTAGGGATTGTATGATTTCCTCTATTGTATTTCTTGAAAAATGATGGTTTATTACTGTTTGAAGCTTCTCAAGTTCACTGTTCGCGGCTGGCTTACCAGAATATTTCTTTATTAGTTGGTTTAAGATTGAGTTTATATTGTTAGAATGCCAGTCCGTCTGTTTTACACTTTGAAGGAAATCAAATAACTTATCACTCGTCATATAATGATCTGCACCATTAGCAAAAAGGACGTCTGCTGCTTTAATAGTGGATGCAGTTAATGCTAGGTAGTAACCAATAAAACCTGGCGCTTTGTTTAAGAAATAGCCCGCTCCAACATCTGGAAAAAAGCCAATATTCATTTCCGGCATCGCCCATTTTGTACGCTCTGTAACGATTCGGTGGCTTGCTCCATAGGTTAAACCGACTCCACCTCCCATGACAATGCCATCAAGACAAGCAATAATGGGTTTAGGATAATGATAGATCACCAAATCCACTTCATATTCTACTTCGAAAAAGTTTTCAGCCCCTTGTAATGCATCTTGACTGGATTGTGCTTGATAAAGTGTTTTGATGTCACCCCCAGCGCAAAATCCCTTCTCCCCTGCCCCTTGTAGTAGAATAAGACGTATTTCATCATTCGCTTCCCATTCTTTTAATTTTTCTCTAATGGGGTTAAGCATGTCAGTGGAAAGAGAATTTAAAGCTTTAGGGCGATTCAATGTAATGATTGCCGCACCTCCATCTTCGACCGAAAATAATACTTCGTTTGCCATGTTGGAACCCTCCTTTAACAATGTTTAAAGTGTGGCTGTCTTTTTTCAATAAATGCCTGCACACCCTCTTTAGCATCATTTGTTAACAATAGCTCAGCAAAACGCGTTCGTTCAAGCTCTAGTCCTTGTTGTAAATTAGCCTTCGTGCTTTGAATTACACATTCAATTGTACGAGAGACACTTGTCATACTTTTACCCTCAACAAAAGACTGCGCAACAGTCTTAGCCGTCATCAAAAGTTCCTCAGGTTCTGTTACGAGTTGGATAATACCGAGCTGTAATGCCTCGTCTGCACTCAATTGTTTACTTGTTAAAATTAATTGGAGCGCCGTTGCTTGATTTGTTATTCTGCTAAGTCGTTGAGTCCCCCCGAATGTAGGGAGTAGCCCAAGCTTTAATTCTGGTAAGCCGAGAATGGCTTGATTCGAAGCAATTCGGAAATGACATCCTAACGCTAGTTCGAGTCCTCCTCCAAGGGCAGGTCCATTAATGGCCGCAATAACTGGTTTCTTCATGGCTTCTACTTCATCGCATAGCGCTTGCCCTGCTTGAGCCATTTGTAATGCTTTGTCCTGTTGGCCAAAGGCTGAAACAAACTCCTTTATATCAGCCCCAGCGACAAAAAATCGGCCAGTGCCTGTAATAATAATGGCACTTGTATCTTCATCCTCCGCTAGCTCTTGGAAAATACGACGCAGGTTTTCAATAGAGGCTGATGACAAAGTGTTTGCAGGTGGATGATCTAAATGAATAATAGAAATAGACCCCTCCTTCGTAACGTTTGCCAATGTAACCATCATGTTGCTCCTCCTAACTAATCATTTTTGGGTTGTCAATGAATGTTCTCGCAAGTGCCCTTTTTTTCATAAATAGATTTTGCTGTAGTGGAATATTTAACTGTCGAATATTATTTAGCAAGCTTACTCGTTTTTGCTCACTGCTTTCAGCAGCCGTAATTATAGTAATCGCACTTTCTTCTATTTTTTGGTAACCCTCCTGGCATAATATGTCTGTCATCAATTGTTTTGTTTGCTCATGTACAGCTTTTTTCGACCTCAGCCAAGCTGATTCCATGACATAGCTTTCCGTGGCTATATCCGCCAACAAACGCATAAATTCTTGCTCCTGCTCGAGTTGAATCTGTGCATTCGTAATGACTGTAATTGCTAGTTGCATCAAATGCTTGGAGAGAAGGATATAATGGTGATTTTTTTCTAATGGTTGACAGTGAATAAAATCATCTGCAATTGCAGTTGTTTGTACATTTTTTTTCCACAGCATTTTAGCCAATGTGAGGCGATTGATTTCATTTGTACCTTCGAAAATACGACTAATTCTTGCGTCCCGATACAAACGTTCCACATCATATTCTTGCATATAGCCATATCCACCATGTATTTGGACAGCTTCATCAGCAATTTTTCCAAGTGCTTCGGAACAATGTACTTTATGGAGTGCGCATTCGAGTGCAAAATCGGATATTTTCTGGACCATCGTTTCCTTACTTCCTGATGCAATAGCCTCATCCATTTTTCCAGCCGTTCGGTATGCAGCACTTTCTGCTCCATAAATCAATACGGCCATGTCAGCAAGTTTTTCCTGTATCATTGTAAAATCAACGATAGATCGTTCAAATTGTCTCCGTCCCTTTCCGTAATTCACAGCTAATTGAAATGCCTGTTTGGCAGTTCCTATATTGGAAAAGGCTAGCTTTAGACGTGCCATATTCAAGATGTTCATAGCGACAATATGCCCTTTGCCAACCTCTCCAAGAACATGATCGATTGGCACTATAACGTCTTCTAAAATGAGCGTTGCCGTTGAAGAGCCTTTAATGCCCATTTTCTCCTCTTCCTGACCTACGGATACCCCTTTAAAGGAGCGTTCGACAATTAACGCAGTCATGCCATTATGCGTCTGGGCAAAAACAACGAAGACGTCTGCTAGCTGAGCATTCGTAATCCATTGCTTTTCTCCGTTTACTACCCATGCTGTACCATCTTCTGTTAATCTAGCATTCGTTTTGGGGCGCAGTGCATCAGAACCTGCATCGGACTCTGTAAGTGCATAGGCACCAACCCATTCTCCAGATGCAAGCTTTGGTAAGTACCTCAGCTTTTGCTCCTCATTGCCAAAATAGACATAGGGTAATGTGCCCACCCCAGCATGGATATTGTAGGAAACGCTGAAAGAGCCCCCAAAACCCATTTTCTCTGCTACAAGACCGGAAATTGTTTTATGGAGCTCGAGTCCTCCATAAGCCTCGGGAATTTCAATGGCCAGTAAGCCAAGATCACCTGCTTTTTGAAATAGTTGACGAGTGATCTCATACTGTTGCTGTTCAATAGATGAAATATTCGGTGAGACATCCTGTTTAATGAAGAGCTCAGCAGTTTTTGCAATGAGCTCCTCTTCATCATGAAAATCCTCTGGTGTAAAGATCGTCATTTTGTCTTCTAGTTGATCCATATGAGTCCTCCTTGAAAGAAAGTGGAGAGAAACCATTCAGCTCCCCTACTTTATTTCCTCCTTAGGTAAAATGGTTTTCGCTAATTCACGATCTAAATCCTCGAATTGATAGTAGGAAATCGTTTCATATAATTCGCTTCTTGTTTGCATATCCTCAACTGCTTCTTGTTGTGTTCCAGTATTTTTTATTAATTCAAATACACGCTCGTATGCTTTCGCTGCAACTCTCATAGACGTAACAGGATAAATGACCATCGAGTAGCCCATTTTTTCAAATTCCTTAGCGGTATAATAAGGAGTTTGACCAAATTCAGTCATATTGGCTAATAAGGGTGCATTTAACTCATTGGCAAATTGTTTAAACTCCTTGTCAGTTTGTAATGCCTCTGGAAAAATAGCATCTGCCCCAGCAGCAACATATGCTTTGGCTCTTAGAATAGCCTGCTCTAAGCCTTCAACAGACCTTGCATCCGTGCGAGCAATAATTACTAATGTAGGGGCTATTTGTTTAATCGTTTTTATTTTTTGTATCATTTCCTCTATTGAAATAAGAGTTTTGCCATTTAAATGTCCACATTTTTTAGGAAGATTTTGGTCCTCTAGCTGTACGGCAGCGACCCCTGCCTCTACCATTTCACGAGCAGTACGGGCAACATTTAATACACCACCAAAGCCCGTATCAATATCCACTAGCATAGGTAAATTAGTAGCCCGAATAATATCACTAGCACGCTGAGCTATTTCATTTGAATAAATCATCCCTAAATCTGGTAGGCCTCTACTCGCTGTATACGCGGCACCCGAAAGATACAGTGCATCAAAGCCAACTTTTTTAGCCATTAAACCTGCCATTGCATCATGTGCTCCGGGTATTTGCAAAATAGCTGAACGAGCAATAAGAGCTTTAAATTGTTCAGCTAATTGTTTTTGTGTCTTCGCTTCTTGAACAATCCACGCCATTTTTAAAAACCTCCTCTTTATTGCGTTCGGAATCCTTCTAAATTAAATAAATAGATTAATAAATTCATGGACAGCAATTTGTTCAAGCAGCTCTTTATTTGCACAAACCTCATTTATTGTATTGAGTTGTTTTTGAGAATAATGCGTACTAATGTTTTGCTGGAATTTATTAATGATCTGAGGAAATGCTTCCTCACGGCGGAAACGATGTCCTAAAGGATATTCACACTCAATTAGCTCGGATGATGTACCATCTTTGTAATAAACTTGAACAGCATTCGCAATGGATCGTTTATCAGGGTCTAAATAGTCGATTGTATATTGGCTTTTTTCCACGACAACCATTTTATTTCGCAAGTCATCAATACGTGGGTCTACAGCCACCTCATCTTCGTAGTGATCTGCTATAATGTCACCATAAATAAGACCAATAGCTGTAATATATTGAAGGCAGTGATCACGATCAGCAGGATTGTGAAGAGGCCCTTCTTTATCGATAATTCGTATGGCTGATTCATGCGTCGTAATGTTAATGCGGTCAATTTCAGCTAGGCGATTCTTTACTTCAGGATGTAAATGAACAGCACATTCTGCAGCCGTTTGAGCATGAAATTCTGCAGGGTAAGACACTTTAAAGAGGACATTTTCCATAACATAAGATGCAAGTGGTCTCGCAAGCTTTAATTCTTGCTTATTAAAGAGCACATCTTGGAATCCCCAGCCTGGTGCAGATAATGCAGTTGCATAGCCCATTTCCCCTTTCACAGCCATCATTGCTAGTTGTACCGCCCTGCTTGTAGCGTCACCAGCAGCCCATGATTTTCTAGATCCCGTATTAGGGGCATGTCGATAGGTTCTTAAACTTGAATTATCAATCCAAGCATTTGATAAAGCATTGACAATTTCTTGATGAGTACCACCTAAAGCCTTTGTTACTACAGCTGTTGTTGCTATTTTGACAAATAAGACGTGATCTAAGCCAACACGATTTAAGCTATTTTCGAGTGCAAGTATTCCTTGTATTTCATGAGCTTGTATCATCATTTCTAAAACGTCTTTTATTTGGAGAGGCTCTTGCCCTTCTGCAACACCTACACGACTCAAATAATCGGCTACAGCTAAAATGCCACCTAGATTATCAGAAGGATGCCCCCATTCTGCCGCCAACCATGTATCGTTATAATCCAACCAACGGATCATACAACCGATATTAAAGGCACCTTTAACTGGATCAAGGACATAGGATGTTCCTGGAATACGAGTACCATTTGGAACGACTGTACCTGGTACTACAGGACCCAGAAGTTTTGTACATTCAGGATATTGTAAAGCTAAAATGCCACAACCTAACGTATCCAATAAAACATATCGAGCCGTTTCGTAAGCTTCTTCGCTCGTAATCTTTGTGTTTAATACGTAATCCGCAATATCAACAAGAAGCTGGTCTGTCATCGTTTTTTCATTCGTTTTAATCATCTATATCTTCCTTTCAAGGTATGAATTTGATATACTAGTATGCTGATGGGCATTGGTCAGAATGTCCATCAGCTCTATGGCGAGTTGTTAAAACTTGATTATACCGACAATTCTTCAAGGTTATGACGCTCGCCTATATAATGAACACGAGGTCTAAATAATCGATTATTGTCATGTTGTTCGATCACATGTGCACATAAACCAATCGTTCGAGAGCCAAAGAAAATAGGCGTATATAATTCAATTGGTAAGCCCAGCATGTAGTACACTGGCGCAGCATAATAATCTAAATTTGGATACAAGCCTTTTTCCTCCACCATCACTTTTTCACCAGCTTCACACATGTGATATAAGCGGTCATCCCCTTGCTCCAAGCATAATTTATATAAAGCTTCTTTCATGATCTGCGCTCTTGGGTCCATTTTTTTCATATAGACACGATGGCCAAAGCCCATTATTTTCTCTTTATTTTTGAGCTTGTTTTTCAGCATCGCTTCAAAGCCTTCCACTGTCTTAGCTTCAAGCAGCATATACATGACTGCCTCGTTCGCCCCACCATGCAAATTTCCTTTCAATGATGCGACAGCACCAGTTAGAGCACCATACAGATCGGATTGTGTGGAGGCAATAACACGAGCAGCAAAGGTCGAATTCGGCATTTCATGTTCACTATATAAAACAAGTGATTGGTCAAAAATTTCCTCTTCTAATGGTGTTGGTTTTCTTCCAGTAATCATGTAATAAAAATTAGCACTATATGAAAGCTCACTATCCGGTTCTACTACCTCTTGACCATTTAATACACGGTAGCTATTCGCAACGATATTGGGCATTCCGCCTAAAAGTCGATATGCTCGTGTTACATTCTTTTCAGTCGAACGATCATTGATGTGCTGATCATACCCTGCTAACGCTGAAATTCCAGTTCTAAGGCCGTCCATAGCATGTGTCCCATTTGGTAATAAGTTGAAAATTTGAAAAAGCTCTTGTGGAACGTGATAGTTTTCTTTCAATTTATCTTGTAAGTCAGCTTGTTGCTCAGTAGTTGGTAGGTTTCCGTGCAATAATAAATGGACAATATCTAAATAGGAATATCGCTGAGATAGTTCAATCAAATCATAGCCCCGTATAACAATTTGGCTTCCTACTACGTCTAAGAAAGACAGTTTTGTTTCCGCAGCAATAACTCCATCAAGACCTGGTGAATACGTTAACTCCATGAATTACAACCCCTTTGTTTAATCATTCTTGTAAGCGTTACCATTCAAACTCGAAAGAACAACAAAAAAACAACTTCTACCCCTTTAGAAGTTGTTAATCTACAAAAGTATGACAGAACAAAAAACAGTGAACTTACATCCATTCACAATCATCATACAGTAGCTAACACCTCCCTATCCTCGTAGGTCAATTGATGCTTATTTAGCGGCAGGTCTCCTGACTTATCATCAACATTCCTATAACACCTTCCCGTTTTGATGAACAAAACAGTGGCCACGTTATGGAACTCCTACATACAGTTGCGGGACAGTGTTGGACTCACACCAACTTCCCTTTTAATCAAATGGAATCAAACCCATTTGAACCACCAAAATTTAGCATATTCAATTTGTCTTTTTACCTTAACATAGAGGTTTCCAAACAATCAATATAGGTAAAATTCAGAAAAGACTGATTATAAAAAGCTATTTTTCATTTTTGACGAACTATTCTGCATATTTAAGCATTATTTCGCTCAAAAAAAGATTGTTAATCAATCCCAATGAAGCTATATTTATGAAGTCTACTTTAAAAAAGCGAATTATTTTGCATAACGATGAAACGTGGAGTGACGGGATGGGCTATATAACAGAATTAAGAAAGCTTATCGGTAATAGACCGATTATAAGCGTCGGTTCGACAGTTCTTGTTGTTAATGATGATAAGAAGATACTCTTTCAACATCGTTCAGATACGTTGGATTGGGGATTACCTGGCGGCTCAATGGAAATAAACGAAACATTAGAGCAGGTTGCTGCTCGTGAACTTTATGAGGAAACTGGACTCGTGGCTACAGAGTTTGATTTTATCGGTGTTTTTTCAGGACCTGATTATTACTACTGTTATCCGAATGGCGATGAAATCCATACAGTCATTCACCTGTATAGAGCTAAACATGTAAGGGGTGTATTGGAAATGAAAGATGGTGAGAGCTTAAGCCTCACTTATTTCAGTAAGGAAGAACTTCCGAATAATATGGAACAGAGGACGGTCGCTCTCTTAAACAACCTAGAAGGTAAAATATGGGGGTTCGAAAGCTCCTTTACGAAGCTTTCCAAATAACAATGTAAGAATTTTAATAAGGACTTTCTTCGCAAAGACATTCCAGTTCATTCTAAAGTATTCTTGTGAATTCTTTCGCGAGGGTGAGTGGGTAAAATCGCGTTGTATAGCTCAAGTGATGCGGAATGCTTAAATGGTTCACCTTTCATACTTTCCTCTACTAGCTGACCATTTTGCATGACAAGGATGCGATCTGAAATAAAGCGTGTAGCCTGTAGGTCATGAGAAATGAAAATGTATGCAAGTTGCAAATCCTTTTGTAGTGTCTGTAGTAATTGAATGATATGTTTTTGCAAAATCATATCTAAACTACTAATGGCTTCATCTAAAACAATTAATTTTGGGTGTAAGGCAAGCGCTCTTGCAATGTTAACACGCTGTTGTTGTCCTCCGCTAAGCTGGGAGGGAT
Organism: Lysinibacillus fusiformis; assembly: GCF_003049525.1. Taxonomy (GTDB): domain Bacteria; phylum Bacillota; class Bacilli; order Bacillales_A; family Planococcaceae; genus Lysinibacillus; species Lysinibacillus fusiformis. Next base: position 359,791 of record NZ_PYWL01000004.1, read on the forward strand.
ACTTTTCGGTAATAGATTTGTCTAACTCTACATGATCAAGTAATTCCTTTACCTTATAATGTCTCTCAGCTGAGCTATAATGCTCGAAATTTAGGTACGGTTCCTCTAAAATTTGAAAAATGGTCTGCTTTGGATTTAATGAATGATAGCTATTTTGAAAGACTGCTTGTAAATCTCTCCGTATCATTTTTTTCTGTTGGCTAGTGGCATCATAAAGATTAACCCCTTGAAATAGAATCTCACCGGCTGTTGGCCTTTCCATTCCTAATATAATTCGGCCCAATGTGCTTTTTCCTGAGCCACTTTGTCCAACAATCCCTAAGCATTCCCCCTCCTGAAGTGAAAATGATACTTTCTGTAATACAGGGGCATCCTGTCTTCGCTTGAATATGAACGGTCTATGTGCATAGTTCTTCTCAATATATCTCACTTCTAGTAGCTTCAATTTTTTCACCTCTAAAACATAATTCGGGATTGTAATAGTTTTTTTGTATAAGGATGCTGAGGTGCATCAAAAAAATCATAGACATTCGCTTGTTCAATTATTTCCCCCTTATACATCACGGCCACGTCATCAGCAAGTTCAGCAATAACGCCTAAATCATGTGTCACAAGAAGGATGGCTGCCTGTGTTTCCAAGCGAATACGGTCAAATAAGGTCAATACCTGCTTTTGATTGACTGTATCAAGAGCTGTCGTTGGTTCATCAGCTATATATACCGAGGCTTGAATTGCCAGTGACAAAGCAATCATTACACGCTGTAGCATTCCCCCACTTAATTGGAATGGATAATAGTGTAAAAGGCGCTCGGGATTAGGTAAATTAACTTTTGACATGCTTTCAATAGCAATTTGTCTTATTTCATTTTTAGTTATAACAAAATGAGCCTTTAATGATTCACGAAAATGACCTTCAATGGTTTGAACACGGTCAAAGGCAGTCGAAGGATTTTGCATAATAATGGAAAGATGTCTACCACGATAAGCTCTCATTTGAGCAGCAGTTACCTTCAATAAATCTTGTTGATGGTAGAAAATTTGCCCTTTGGTGATCTGTGCTCTAGTCGGCAAGGCTTGCATGATAGCTTGGCAAAGCATCGTTTTCCCACTACCGCTTTCCCCAATAATTCCTAACACTCGGCCTTGATAGGCTGTTAAATGAATGGAGGATAAAATATTCTGTTCTCCAACTTTGACCGATAAGTCTTTCACTTCTAAAACTTTCTTCATAACTACCCCTTTACTGATCAGGCTTCTTCAAACTACTTGCTAAAACATTACATACTAGGACAACAAGGACGATAGCAAGCCCAGGATATAGCATTAATTCAGGATGTTGGCGGATATATTGCTTCCCTTCATTTACCATCATTCCCCATTCAGGGGTAGGAGCCTGCACACCAAGCCCAATAAAGGAAAAGCCCGCAATCTCTAAAATGACCTTCCCCATATCTAATGCCACAATCGTTACAATCGGTGGCCAAACATGAGGGAGATAGTGACGAATAATTAATTTCGTACCTGTAGTACCACTAATTCTTGCCGCTAGAATAAAATCTTTTTCATTCATGCCAATAAATAAACCTCGAATTAGCCTCGAATAATAAATAAGCTGTGTTAAACTAAGTGCAATTAACACATTTTTCAAGCTCGGTCCTAATACACCTAAAAGCCCAAATGCTAGTACAAGTGTTGGAAAAGCTAATAAAATATCGCATACCCGAATAAATAGCGCATTTATTATACCTCTTTTTAAGGAGACCCATGCGCCCAATAGTATCGCTACTAGAATAGCAACTATTTGTATGACGAGCGCCGCACCTAAAGAATACCGAATCCCTAAAAGCAATCGGGAGAAGACACATCTTCCTAAATGGTCTGTTCCTAATGGATAGTCCCATGAGGGTGCTAAAAATTTCTTAGAAATATCGACTGCTAAAGGGTCATGAGGCATAATGAGTGGGGCAAACAGTCCGAGTAAACCAATAAAAATCAGTAAGGTGAGACTAATATATCTTCTCATATGTATACGTCCTAAGTTCACTTTACTCTCTCCTATCCTTCATCATCAGATGAGGATCCAATAAACGATGCAATACATCTGTGCCTAAATTGGCGAGCACATAGATGACAGCAATCACCAACACATAGCATTGTACAACGGGGTAATCACGATTCGTTATGGATTCTATTAAATATCGACCGAGTCCAGGCCAACTAAATACTTGCTCGACAATGACAGCACCACCTAGCAAATTTCCGAGTGTCATCCCAAACAATGTTGATATCGGTATAGCAGCATTCCTCCCCACGTGTCGAATGAGAATGACCGATTTTCTCAAGCCTCTAAGCTGTGCATATTTTACATATGGCTGCTCGTATTCTTCGATCATGGCAGAGCGGATAAACTGTGAGAACAATCCGATTGTAGGTAAAGCTAAGGTGAAGGCCGGTAAAACTATATGTGCTATCGAACCTTTTCCATTCGTTGGAAAAATGCCAAGTTTTAAGCTGAAAAGATAGAGTAGGATAAACCCTAACCAAAATGTTGGAATGGATACACTTAGGACTGTAAATAATCGAATGATTTTATCGATAAAGGAATGCTTATATAATGCGCTCACAACCCCTAATGGAATACTAAAAGTTAAAATGAGGATAAATGCTACTAAAGCTAATTCAATGGTAGCGGGTAGTTTAGCAAATAGCTCATGAGCCACGGGTAATTTACTAACAAAAGATGTCCCAAAGTCTAGCTGTAAAATGCCTTTTACCCATAGCAGATACTGCATGATAAAAGGCTTGTCTGTCCCTAATTCTTCTCGTAAAGCTTGTATAGCCTCTGGTGTTGGGGCAATTCTTGAGAGTCGAAGGATGACCTCTGCCGGTTCTATTGGTACGAAACGAATAAACACAAAGGTCAGAATAGATACGCCTACTAATACAAATGGTAGAGTGAGAATTCTTTTTACACAAAACATCCAAGTCGATTCGTACATGCCGTCACTTCCTATTTCATCCGATGATAAAAAGAGAGTTGCCCTATTTCGACACACTCTCTCTTTCATACTTAGTTTTCTTTATCCATTTGCGCATATGGAATGTCATACTCAGAAGCACGTGGTGCAAAATCCTTCATATATGGTTGATAAATAACATTATTTGTTTCGTACGATATTGGATAGAATAATGCTTGATCGTGGAACATTGTTAAAATATCCGAATATAGCTGCACGCGTTCCTCTTCATCGGTACCGACTAATAATTGATGTATGTTTGTATCGATCTCCTTAGCATTTGGTAAGCCTAATTTTGCTTCATATACACCACTAGCATTTGGCGTAGCTGATTCATTTGCAAAGCTATGTGGATCAGTCGGCGGTCCATTTGTTCGCCAGAAGTTAATATCAACCTGATCATCCATTAATTTTTGCAGACCAACCATAACATCTGCCCCTTCAATATTTAACTGTATCCCTATTTTTGCTAGCTCGCCTTGCATTAACTCCGCCATAGGTTTTTGAATGGCATCAGTAGCAATATAGATTAAATCTAATGTAAGGGGTTGACCATTTTTCGAACGAATTTTTTCACCCTTCTGTAGCGTCCAGCCCGCTTCATCTAGCAATTTCTTCGCTTTTTCAGGATTATATATAATGGGCGCTAAATCAATATTGGCATAAGGAATGGCATTCCAGAATAGCGTGTTTGCCACTTTTTCTGTACCATGTGTAATATTGTCTACCATTTGTTCTTTATTGATAGCATATTGAATAGCTTGTCGAACCTTTAGCTCAGCTAACGGTCCTGACTGAGTATTGAACAGTAATGCTTTCGTAGACAGCGGCTCAGATGTAGCTGTTTTATATTTGCCACTATCTCTTAAGTACGTATAGTTATCTAAACTAATAATCCCTCGACCATAAATGACATCTAATTCTTCATTTTCAAAGGCTAACGAAAGGGATTCCGAATCTGGAATGATCTTAACCTTTATTTTATCTACGAGAGGTTTTTCACCCCAATAATGTTCGTTACGGCTAAATAATGCATATTCATCTTTTTTATAGTCTGTTAATACCCATGGTCCTGTGCCAATAGCTGATTGAATGGAATCATTTGTCGCATCACCGTCTGGAAAGCCATTATCCCCTAAAAAACGGAAAGGTCTGACAAAGGCTAATTCGTTTAACACAGGGTAATATGGTTCATCTAATTGCAAACGTATTGTTGATTCATCTACTTTGACGACCTCTTTAATATGGTTGACCATACCCATCCAAGAATGCATGTCACGATTCGCTAATACTGCATCAAAATTGCGAATCACATTATCAGCATTAAAGGCAGTCCCATCCGAATAGTTAACATCCTTGCGTAAATGAAACGTATAAGCAGTTTTATCCTCTGAGATGTCCCAGCTTTCTGCTAGCTTTGGTGTAATTGTGCCATCATCGTTATACGCCACTAAAGATTCATAAACCATGGCTTGAGCAGTCATCTGATTTGGTAAATATGTATGGGGATTTAATGGCCCTACATCTAATGGCCATCCAATCGTAATCATTTTTTCATCTGTTTGTTCTGTTGGTGCTGAATTTCCTTTGTCCTTTTCTGAGCTTGTACAACCTGCAAGAAAGCTCAAGGTCAAAACAAGCAGGAAAGGCAGTAAATACTTCGTCCATCTCATTTTTTGTCTCCTATCTCTATTCCCTGTTCATATCTACAAATTGAATAGAAAGAAGGCATAAAAAAACCTTATTCCACAAGAATAAGGACAGATAAACCTACAAATACGTAAGCTTCCATCCATCTCCCTATCTTTCGTAGATCATCAATGAATCTTCTTACAAGCAGGCATTCTGGCTTATGATTCATCATTTTGCTTCACCTTACCAAGAAAGAACTTAGTGGTAATCGAAACAAAACTCCTCATTTACAGCTGCGGGACAGCATGGGATTTACACCCATTTTCCTTTTAATTGAATGAAAAATACTTTCATTCAAACTTGTAATGCAATATTTGAAATTAGTAATAAACATAACATGCTGAAATGTTCACGTCAATTTTATTTTCTGAATATAATAAAACCTCTATACAAAAAGACCAGGTAGATGACCTGATCTTTCTTTAACTCCTTTTATTATATTGTTTTCGTTATCTTGATATAGATTCCTTCACCTCCTGACGCAATATTTTAGTAGCACCTACCATATTAGCTAAAGCCGCGATTGTTTCTGGCTCTTTCCTTGTTTTTAAGCCACAGTCAGGATTAACCCAAAATTGATGTTTGTCTAGAACTTGTAAACTATCTTTCATAATGGCTAACATTTCGCCTTCACTCGGCACACGTGGGCTATGAATATCGTAAACACCTAATCCGATTCCTTTTGTATAAGGATTTACTTGAAGGGAAGAAATTAGCTCTCCATGGCTACGTGATGTTTCAATAGAAATCACATCTGCATCTAGCGCGCTAATGGGTTCTATGAAATCGTTAAATTCGCAGTAACACATATGTGTATGAATTTGTGTTTCATCCTTAACACTTGATGTAGCAAGCTTGAAGGCATTGACCGCCCAGTCTAAGTAAGCCCCCCATTCTTCTTTACGAAGAGGTAACCCTTCACGGAGTGCTGGTTCATCCACTTGAATAATGGAGATGCCAGCCGCTTCTAGTGCTTCCACTTCCCTGCGAAGTGCTAATGCAATTTGATAAGCCACATCTTTTCGAGAAATATCATCGCGTACAAAGGACCAATTTAAAATGGTCACTGGCCCTGTCAGCATCCCTTTTACAAAGCGCTTCGTTAAGCTTTGGGCATACGCAGACTCTTTCACGGTAATGGCTGAAGACCATGCAACATCTCCATAAATAATTGGAGGCTTCACACAGCGAGAGCCATACGAAACAACCCATGCTTTTTCAGTAAAGGCAAAGCCCGTCAATTTCTCACCGAAATATTCAACCATGTCTGTCCGTTCAAATTCTCCATGAACTAGTACATCCATATCAAGATCCTCCTGCAAGTGAATCCAGCGCTTTGTTTCCAGTTCAATAAATGCTTCATAGTCTTCATTCGACAATTGTTTCTTTCGCCAAGCATTACGATTTCTCTTCACCTCATCAGATTGAGGGAAGCTGCCAATTGTCGTTGTTGGGAAAAGGGGTAGTCCTAATGCCTGCTGCTGTATTTTTTGACGTTGACTAAAATCATTATGTCGCTCAAAATCCTTTGTTGATAAGGATTGAGCGGCTTGTTGGATAATCTTATTTTGACGAATTGAATGATTTTTTAGTGCTTCAATGGCCTTCATACTTGCTGAGAAATTATGACGTAGCGTTCCGTCTTGATTTTTTCTATATTTAGTGAGCTCAATAAGCTCTTCGATTTTTTCATCAGCAAACGCCAGTGCTTGTTTGAGAACAGGGTCCAGCTTCTTTTCAAGTGAAGTAGATATTGGCACATGTTGAAGGCTACTTGAGGGTTGAATCCACAATTCCTTAGCATCGCTAAGCTTTTCAATAGCTTGAATCGTGGCGTTAGCCTCCGCTAGGTTGGAACGCCATATATCACGACCATTAACAATACCAATAGCTAAAACTTTATCCTGAGGGAAACCAAATTTTCGAAGGGACTCCATATTCCCTTTATAGCCATGTACGAAATCTAAACCAAACCCTTGGACAGGCAATGTAATCAATGTTTCATAGGAGCATAATGCTTCAAAATATGTTTGTAGCATTAGTTTTGCTGCTGGAACGGTTGTCGCTAACTGAGCATAGATTTCCTGTACTAGCTTCCGTTCTGCTGAGTCGAGTGTCGTCACTAAAGAAGGCTCTTCTAATTGAATCCACTGGGCACCTGCATCTACTAATTCTTGAATAATCTGAGCATAGAGAGGTAATAGAGCTAATAAATATTCGACCTGCGTTAATTTATTGTAGCCCTTAGTTAACTTATAAAATGTATAGGGGCCAATAAGTGTCGGCTTCGCAATAATACCGAACGCTTCTTTTGCCTCTAAAAAGTCGGCCAATACCTTATTTTCAGTTAGTTGCAGCGGTTGCCCTTCATATTCAGGGACAATGTAGTGATAGTTGGTATTAAACCATTTGGTCATTTCACTAGCTACTGCTGAATGATTGCCTCTCGCTACACTGTAGTAGGTATGTAAATCTACCCTTCCACCTTGCCAGTTAAAGCGCTTGGGTACTAAGCCAAACATTAAGGCTGTATCTAACATTCTATCGTACAATGTGAAATCCCCCACTGTCACCATATCGATGCCAGATTGTAGCTGCTTTTCAATCCGCGATAACCGAATACTTTTTAGGGTTTCCTGAAAATCCTCTTCCGTTCGTTCTTGACGCCAAAATGCTTCTAACGCCTTCTTCCATTCGCGATCATCTCCGATATATGGATAGCCAATGAGTGTACTAGTATAAGTCATATTTAATCTCCCTTTCATCAATAAGTTTATGGTTACTTGCTCTTACAAATTTGTGTCATCCCATGCTAGATTCAGTGGCTCTATATGAAAACCAGTGGACTTTGCTCTGGAATACAGAATAGTAGCATGAAAAAAAGCCATTCCCCTTCTCGGAAAATGGCTGCATGGTAAATTTATTAAGACAAAAACAATACGAAAAAGTAGAATTTTCGTAAAATCACTTGTTATCGCACAGTGCCTTTTTGGTCACTATTCACCACCTATTTCCACGTAGGTATTTGGTGTGTACTAGAAATTGGCAGGTCTCCTGGCTTCTCATCAACACGCCTCACAGCCTTCCCGGTTTCCCAGTGGCATTTGTGATTTGCTCCGAATTACAGTTGCGGGACAGCGTCGGATTTGCACCGACTTCCCTTTTAAGCCAGACTTTCATCTGGCACCATTTCTTACACTATATTCAGTTATGCCCATACTATACCATATATTTCAGAATAGTAGAAATTGTTTTTACATAAAACTTTATCTATTTACTCTGTTTTTAATTATCAACAATTGGGCTCTTAGTGATAATGCCTTATATTAATTGAACTGATTCCACATTAATTGTACAAGAAAACTATTTATAATCTTTAATTCCAGCTTCAAAAGCCTGTCTATCTCCATTTTCAATCCCGTGCAATGCTTCTTGTAAAGCAAATGTACTTTTATAAAATTTAACTCGTTCAGAAATTTCCTGACCATTAGGATATAGGTTAATACACATATCAAAAAAATCCTCACCATAGCTAGAAAGTATTCCAGCAAAGTCATACGCTGGATCTCCTAAACCCGAACCACCAAAGTCTATTATCCCAGAAATCATACTTGTTTCTGGATCCCACAAAATGTTAGATGCACCGAAATCTCCGTGTATAAGCGTTATATCTAAATTGGAGAATGCCTTCCCGTTTAAAAACGTTTCAAAAGATTGTGAGATTTCCTGTTGAGCGTCTTTTCTCATAAAAGGAAATAATTTATTTCGAATCTTATTATACAAGTTATACATCTCTTCATGAGGATTACGAACCTTTAGTTTCAAATCTCGACTTGCTTTTTCTCCTGATATAGAATGAAGTTCTACAAGAAAAGAAACAAGTTGTTTTGCCAACCCTTTAACTAAATCAACACGCTTCACACCTATTAAACTTTCCTTCCACAAAGGAACACCATCTATTAGATGATATCCGGTGAAGACCTTACCTGGTTCTAACTCTTCAAAAGATTGATAAATTGGATTCGGAATAGGAGTTGAAATGGTACCTTTAATGTATTTTAAAATTTCCGTCTCTCTTTTTAATTGATTGATTCCAATTTTATATTTTGGAAACCTAAAAACCAAAGATTTGTTTACAATTAACACATCATTATTCTGTCCAATTTCATTAGGATAAATGTCTTCAATGGAAAGGTCGGAATAAAGCGATTGAATGTTTTCAATAAAGTTATTATTCATTAGTAATACTCCCTTTCAGTCTCTTTCTAGCTTTTTGATACGTAAACTCTTGTTGAACTATCTGTTCCTTTAGTTTAAAAACAATTCTTCACAAACTCAACTATACTTTAACAAAAAAATCCAAATCACTTAACAAGATGCTCCACAATCTGGCCATTGCCATGAATAAAGACGCTTTCCTTATTACAAAAAGCGCCTGATTGTTGAATAAACAGTGGTGGGTTTATCTCCAACTCAATATTCAAAACTCAATATTGGCTTTGGTCGTTTATTCCAATTAAAAATCTAATTATGAAACTATCTTCTACTTTCTTCGTATATTAATTAAGTCAACTATTTCTAGAGGTGATCATAATGTACGAATACCATTTCGTTAGAGTGGAACTAAATGCTTGGGGTAGTAAACCAAAAGAAGATTATCAAAATATAATTCACCAATACGCATCTGAAGGATGGAGATTTGTTCAAATTTTTGCTCCTTCAACTAAAGGATATGGTTCCGCAGCTTATTTTGAATTAATTTTTGAGAGACCCCTTAATTAGATGTGAGGGGTTTTTCTATTTGGGGAAGCATAAATATCCAACCCTCATTTATATGTGTTATTCACCAATTTACTCCTTTTCAGTAATAAAGAAGCTTTCCGTATTACTGAAAAGTTCCCAATTACTGATTATCAAGACGCTGATTTGTCTTTTGATTGTTAAAGTAATGCATACTATTAGCTGAATACATATTTTACTTTTTCGGTGTAAAGTTCCATCTCACTTATTTTGGGACGATACCTAGCAATCTTCTGCCCATTAGCCATATTGCAAGACCAGTTCCCCACAAGATCAAGGCAGAGCCAAAGCCCACTACAGACATAAATGCATTGATTTGATGTTCCCCCAGTGTGACTGTTCCAGGTACAAATAGCCATGTCATAATAGCAAGTAAACAAAGGAGTGCGCCGGTAAAATAGTAGAGTCTGACTTGAAAAAGAGGTGCCAATGGAAAAAAATGGACACCGACAATAAGAGCTATTATGACAGGTATAAGTTCAGGGTGACGAGTAGCATTACTGACAACAATTGTGATGGCTATAGCCAAACCCTCTGCTGCAAAAATAATGTTAAACCAAAACGACGTACGCTTCCCATGCCTTAAGTCTGTTTTTGAAACCTGATTCGTCAATTCTCTCGATGCTCGTATTAATGAAAAACCGCCGATGAACAGCGCTATACCTATGGCAACAGCAGTAACTAACAATAATGGAACTCCGCAGCCTTGCAATCCCATAATTCCCGTGTACGCCCACAGAGTACCAAAAAACGCCATAAAAAATACACCAGATGCCGTTCCGCGGACTGCGGCACTAGGAATCGCTCTAGATGTTTGTGTCACAAATAAATACCTCCTTTCAACCTAAGTATATGTTCATTACACCCACGTAACAGCCTACAACAGTATTAGATTTAGTTCATTCAAGAAAAATCAAATATCCTTTTTTATCATTATATTCAGGCAGGCAAATGAATGAACTTCTCTGCCCGGTTATCTCAATACATCTCATTCCACTATAAAGACGATTTCGTTATTTCAGAAAAGCACGAGTATTAAACTCTGAAAGTATGGAACATTTCACTTCAGAATTGGAGAATTTACTATTTACACTAACAAACGAATGAAAGGAAAATTAAAAGGAATGAGCCCTGCCCAATACAGAGTTCATTCCTCAGTAACTGCTTAAACTATTCTATAGATGAGATCCTCCACTTGCATCGAGCAATTGACCTGTTACCCAACGGCTGTCTGAGGAAGCAAGAAATACGGCAATATCTGCCACATCCTCGGGTTCTCCCCATCTGTTGAAAATTGAAAGACCAGCCGCATATTTTTGTCCTTCCAGGTTTTCCAAAGTCTCAGCATTCATTTCTGTATTAATAATTCCAGGCTGGATGGCGTTTACCGTAATATTACGGCTCCCTAGTTCCTTGGCTAGAAGACGTGTAAATGTGTCGATAGCACCTTTGGACATACTGTACGTGAAGACACTTGG
>NZ_PYWL01000047.1 GCF_003049525.1 Lysinibacillus fusiformis
CCAACATACAGCCGGTTCCCTGTAACACTTGCGAAGGGGAAGGGCAGTTATGTTTGGGATGATCAAGGTAAAAAGTTTTTGGATTTTACCTCTGGTATTGCAACCTGTAACTTAGGTCATGTTCCGGACAGTGTGAAAGAAAAGGTAGAAGAACAATTAAGTAAGCTATGGCATTGTTCGAACCTTTATCATATTCCCAATCAGCAGGAGCTTGCTGATTTACTAACTGCAAACAGCTGCGGCGACCAAGTTTTCTTTTGTAACAGCGGGGCCGAAGCAAACGAGGCCGCAATTAAGCTGGCACGAAGATATGCACAAAAGGTAAAGGGAACAGAAGCCTTTAAAGTGGTTACTTTTCAACAATCGTTTCATGGCAGGACTTTAGCTACCTTATCTGCAACAGGGCAGGAAAAAATACAACAAGGCTTCGCACCA
>NZ_PYWL01000048.1 GCF_003049525.1 Lysinibacillus fusiformis
CCGGAGGAAGAGAAAGCAAACGCGATTCCCTGAGTAGCGGCGAGCGAAACGGGACATAGCCCAAACCAAGAGGCTTGCCTCTTGGGGTTGTAGGACACTCAACATGGAGTTACAAAGGAACGGGGTAGATGAAGCGACCTGGAAAGGTCAGCCGTAGAAGGTAAAAGCCCTGTAGTTGAAACTTCGTTCCCTCCTGAGTGGATCCTGAGTACGGCCGGACACGAGAAATCCGGTCGGAAGCAGGGAGGACCATCTCCCAAGGCTAAATACTCCCTAGTGACCGATAGTGAACCAGTACCGTGAGGGAAAGGTGAAAAGCACCCCGGAAGGGGAGTGAAACAGATCCTGAAACCGTGTGCCTACAAGTAGTCAGAGCCCGTTCATGGGTGATGGCGTGCCTTTTGTAGAATGAACCGGCGAGTTACGATTAC
>NZ_PYWL01000049.1 GCF_003049525.1 Lysinibacillus fusiformis
GGCGTGCTTTATCGTGGCCAGTTCAAGGCCGGTGTATACGACGGCCCCGGTCGCCTGGAACTGGAAGACGGCAGCCAGCATCAAGGCATGTTCGCCAATGGCAAGGCCAACGGCGAGGGGTCGCGCAGTGACGCCAGCGGCAACCAGTACAGTGGCAACTTCATCGACGGTCAATTGCAGGGCACCGGCAGCTTCACCAGTGCTGAAGGCGATCAATACGTCGGCAATTTCCGCAATGGCCAGCTGGACGGCAAGGGGCGCTATGAAAACAGCGACGGTGACGTCTGGAGCGGTGAGTTCAAGGAAGGCGCGCTGACCGGCAAAGGCGAGTTGATCGGTTCTGACGGCAGCCGCTATCAGGGTGATTTCGACAACTGGCGCTTCATGGGTCAGGGCCAGTTGCTGTTGGCCGATGGCAGCCGCTACGTCG
>NZ_PYWL01000050.1 GCF_003049525.1 Lysinibacillus fusiformis
TCGTGGAAGGTTTCCTTTGCTTTCTTTTCACCATTAAAAACCTTAACAATATGGTGTCCAGAATAAATTTCTTCAATATGCCCATTCAGCTTCCCAAGCTCTTTTTGCTGCTCTGCAAAATAGATCTGAGATTTGGAGATGATGAAAGTCATAAAAGCAAAGCCTATAATTGTTGAAAGAATAGCAGATATGGCCATAATCCAATTGGTGTAGAACATCATGATGAGTGAACCAACGAATATGGTAATAGCTGTAACAAGCGTTCCTAGGCTTTGATTCATTGTCTGACCAATTAAATCAATATCATTCGTAACCCGGCTTAGTACATCCCCGGTACTAGTAGAATCAAAGTATTTTAAAGGCAGGCGGTTGATTTTTGTTGAAATATCCGTTCGTAATTTCTTTGAAACCCGCTGCGTGACCGTTG
>NZ_PYWL01000051.1 GCF_003049525.1 Lysinibacillus fusiformis
GGGAAAGAAACTTCTACGACAAATTCAACGGTTGAGTTTCAAGATGAAAGCACAGAAGATATTGCACAAGCCGTTCGAACGATGATGCATCGTGAAGATGAACAACAAGTAAATGCATAAGCCAGAACACTTTAAACTGCCTCTAATGTTAGCTGTCGACTAATTATTGGAGGCAGTTTTCTTCTGCCTAAAATAGAACAGCTATTAATAATAGAATAGTGTTAGAGAATCATATGAAATTATAGTGGAATGTTGTTATAATAAAAGGAAAGAATGGCATAGGTTTGTATCTAAATCTGTCAGTCATTGTAAGCAAAATACTCAAAATGTGATAAGTGAGTCTCTTTTTGATAGACATGTGTATGTTTTTTAATTTTCAAGCGTACAGAGTTAACAAAGCGACAGAACTATTGGCGCCTTGGAGCA
>NZ_PYWL01000052.1 GCF_003049525.1 Lysinibacillus fusiformis
GCAGTGCTTGATATACCGTTTCCTCTTTGTTCTCGACTTCATCGATTAAAATACCGCTGCCAATATATGGCGAGAATACAGAAATATTAATTTCATTAAAAGTTAACCAATATTTCACTTTATCTTTGTAACGATTAAACACTGTTTCCGCATAGTTAACAAACATATCAACTAAACGGCGATCGGCCCAACCGTTATATTTTTGAACTAGGTTCAGTGGAATTTCGTAGTGAGATAAGGTCACCAACGGCTCAATTCCATACTTTTCCAGTTCATCAAACACTTTATCATAGAATGCTAAACCTTCTTCGTTTGGCTGGCTTTCTTCTCCAGTAGGAAAGATACGCGGCCAAGAAATTGACATACGGAAAGTCTTAAAGCCCATTTCTGCAAATAGCGCAATGTCTTCCTGATAACGATGAT
>NZ_PYWL01000053.1 GCF_003049525.1 Lysinibacillus fusiformis
TAATGCAACAGTTGAATGCCTATACCATCTATTTTCCGAATTGTGTAATCCCTCAGAATTGAAGTCTGATCCGCGGCCCTGAGGCGTGGATAATATAACTGTTGCTCCTGAAGCTTTTACTTGTTGGATCATATCCCTCATATACTCTTTAAATTGCTCTTCAGTGGTTGTATTTTTTGGATTGGTATCATTAATTCCGAGCTGTAAGATAAAGTAGTCGCCTGGTTTAATATATTTTAAAATCGCTTCTAACTGTCCATCATCCTTAATGCCTCTTGCTATTTGGCCGCCCGATGCCATATTTCTCACCTGAAAAATTTCCTCGTCAACAAATTTAGAAAATAATTGACCCCAGCCAGCCTGTATGCTGCTATCCAATGGATAATAATTTGCTACCGTCGAGTCTCCACCAATATAAATCG
>NZ_PYWL01000054.1 GCF_003049525.1 Lysinibacillus fusiformis
GGTAAACAAGCTAAGACTGATCTAAAGGATTGTAATAAGTGTCATGAGGGTATGTCAACCCACGATTTAGAAGGGTATGAGGAAGTATCTACCTTAAACAAATTATTAAGCAAAAATTCACAGATACAAACACCTAAAAAGAATCATTACAATTATGCAAAAGATAACACTTTCTGTCAGGAGTGTCATAGCCAGCGACCACCAAGTCACACTAGTTATTTCATGAAAGAGCATGGTACTGAAGCATTAATAGACCGAGAGATGTGTATGGCTTGTCACGAATTACAGAAATCAAATAACACCAATAACTCTCAGGTTGCATGTGCAACGTGTCATCCAAGCAGTCATTATAAAAATACTTCCTGGCGAAAAGGGCATCCAATTGAAGTAAAACCAGGCCAAAAACTGACCCAATCATGTTA
>NZ_PYWL01000055.1 GCF_003049525.1 Lysinibacillus fusiformis
GCCACCCTGCTGTGCCTGATATCACCGATAATGGCGATCCTCAGTCCTGAAAAACGTCCAAATTCTTGATAAATCGTTAATAGGTCTAATAATGATTGTGTCGGGTGATGACCACAACCATCGCCTCCGTTTATAATAGGGATATTTATTTTTTCTACTAGTTCATCAAAATATCGGTCTTGCTGGTGGCGAATCACAATGGTATTTACTCCGAGGGCTTCTAGGGTCTTTACAGTATCGTAAAGTGTCTCTCCTTTTTGAACACTGGAGGTTTGTACTTCAAACGGGATCACACCTAATCCCAATTTTCTTTCGGCAACTTCAAAACTGCATTTGGTTCTCGTACTTGCTTCAAAGAATAAGTTTGCAGCGAATAGCTGCCGAGTTGGACGCCAGCTCATCCCATCTGCAAAAGCTTGAGC
>NZ_PYWL01000056.1 GCF_003049525.1 Lysinibacillus fusiformis
AGACGGTTTTTGAAAACCGCTTTATGCACGTTGAGGAATTCCGCCGGATGAATGCTGAAATTAAAATTGAAGGTCGTTCGGTGATTCTGACCGGACCATCTAACCTTCAAGGCGCTGAAGTTTCTGCTACAGACCTTCGTGCAGCAGCCGCTCTTATTTTAACAGGGCTGGTTTCTGAAGGAAACACAAGGGTAACTGAATTAAAGCATTTAGATCGTGGCTACGTGAACTTCCACGGCAAGCTTGAAGCATTAGGCGCAGACATTGAACGTGTTAACGATGCAGAAGTAATCTTTACCGAAGTAAACACGTTAATCTCAGATATGAACGCGTAAAGGATGTAAGTCCATCTGCAAAATTCATACAACGAAAATTAGTATGCCCGCAATCTTTTTAAAAAATGCATAAAGCCTGACCGAGG
>NZ_PYWL01000005.1 GCF_003049525.1 Lysinibacillus fusiformis
CAGTGTGGCCGATCACCCTCTCAGGTCGGCTACGCATCGTCGCCTTGGTGAGCCGTTACCTCACCAACTAGCTAATGCGCCGCGGGCCCATCCTATAGCGACAGCCGAAACCGTCTTTCAGTGTTTCACCATGAGGTGAAACAGATTATTCGGTATTAGCCCCGGTTTCCCGGAGTTATCCCAAACTATAAGGTAGGTTGCCCACGTGTTACTCACCCGTCCGCCGCTAACGTCGAAGGAGCAAGCTCCTTCTCTGTTCGCTCGACTTGCATGTATTAGGCACGCCGCCAGCGTTCGTCCTGAGCCAGGATCAAACTCTCCATAAAAGAAATTTGATTAGCTCAAATTGTTTTGCTGGCATCAATTTTGATGTCCAAAATTTTGTTTCGTTCACTAGCTAAACTAGCTACTTAAAACTTTATTGATTACGTTTTGCTTGTTCAGTTTTCAAGGTTCATAACGTTGTCGAATCAGACAACTATTTAATCTTATCAAACAACCAAGAGGTTGTCAACACTTTTTTTGGAGCGGGTGATGAGAATCGAACTCACGACATCAGCTTGGAAGGCTGAGGTTTTACCATTAAACTACACCCGCATTATTTTTAAAAAATATGGCGCGCCCGGCAGGAGTCGAACCCACAACCTTCTGATCCGTAGTCAGACGCTCTATCCAATTGAGCTACGGGCGCATATGAATTAATTAACTTTGAAATTGACTTTGGTGCGGCCGAGAGGACTTGAACCTCCACGGGGTTGCCCCCACTAGGCCCTCAACCTAGCGCGTCTGCCGTTCCGCCACGACCGCATTCAATTAGTAACTTTCTTATTATACTATACATCAATAGAAAGTCAACCTTTTTCTTAAAAGAGATGAGCCATGAAGGACTCGAACCTTCGACCCTCTGATTAAAAGTCAGATGCTCTACCAACTGAGCTAATGGCTCAAATTAAGAAATGAATGGCTGGGGTACTAGGATTCGAACCTAGGCATGACGGAATCAAAATCCGTTGCCTTACCGCTTGGCTATACCCCAATAAGTGGCGGTCCCGACCGGGATCGAACCGGCGATCTCCTGCGTGACAGGCAGGCATGTTAACCGCTACACCACGGGACCAATATTATTTGCAAAGTAAATTATGAAAATGACCCCTACGGGATTCGAACCCGTGTTACCGCCGTGAAAGGGCGGTGTCTTAACCACTTGACCAAGGGGCCATGGCTCCGAAGGCAGGACTCGAACCTGCGACAACCTGATTAACAGTCAGGTGCTACTACCAACTGAGCTACTTCGGAATAATGAGTGTTATGTTGTCGTCGTTATCTTGTCGACTTTTACTATTATAGGGATAACTAAACAATACGTCAATCTTTTTTTAATATTTTTTTACTCTAATAATTTAAGCCTGCCCAAACACTTGCTACAACAGTACTTTTCAACATTCATTTTAATTTTTCTTACATATAATTGCTGGCAATTAGTACATGTATAGGTGTAGCGTCGTTGTTTTTTTATAGATGATTTAGAAGTATGTAACGCTGAACAGAAACGAGGTGCCTTTACTTTATTTAATAGTTCCCTGAATTCTTTATCCCTATGCTGATACCCCTTACCTTCAATATGTAAATGGTAATGACACAGTTCATGAAGTACAATGCCTTGAATTTCCTTAATACCATATAATTCAAAAGCTTTTGGATTGATCTCAATATTGTGCGTTTGTAAAAGATATCGCCCGCCCGTTGAACGTAACCTTCCATTAAAATAAGCTTGGTGTATAAATGGTTTTTGAAAACTTTCCAAAGAAATTCGACATACAAGCTGTTGTAGTTCCTCATTGTCCAACTTGATCACCTCCAACAACAAGAATACCACACTGTGTAGTATGCACAGCGTGGTAAAAATTTATTACTCAATCTAATAATTGATTTTTAGGAGGAAGCATTGTTAAAGAAATCCGCCCTTTACTAACATCAATCTGTTCAACCCAAACGGTTACAATATCTCCTAACGCCACAACTTCTAATGGATGTTTAATGCGTTTATTTTGAAGTTTTGAAATGTGCACAAGTCCATCTTGCTTCACACCAATATCAACAAAAGCTCCAAAGTCTACTACATTTCGCACAGTTCCCTGTAGCTCCATACCAACTTTTAAATCTTCCATTTTCAATACATCTGTTTTCAGCAATGGCTGTGGGAACGCATCACGTGGATCACGACTTGGCTTCATCAAAGTATCTACAATATCTTGAATCGTTACAACACCAATCTCTAGTACTCCACTTAATTGTTGAATATCCAAAGCAGCAATAGCTTCCTCCGCCTTCTTCGTTCCAAGTTCTTTTTTATCGATCTTTGCCTCTCCTAAAATCTGTTCTGCAAGATGATAGCTTTCAGGGTGGATACCTGTAGAATCAAATGGATTTTTTGCCTCAGAGATACGTAAGAAACCAATGGCTTGCTCATAAGTTTTCGCACCCAATCTTGGAATTTTCTTTAATTGTACACGGGTAGTGAATTGACCATTCTCTTCTCGAACCTTCACGATATTTTCTGCAACTGTTTTAGATAAACCAGAAACGTATTGTAAAAGTGATGAAGAGGCCGTGTTTACATCAACTCCCACTTGGTTAACTGCTGTTTCTACTATAAATGTTAATGATTCATTTAATTTCTTTTGAGAAACATCATGCTGATACTGCCCCACTCCAACTGCTTTTGGTTCAATCTTCACTAGCTCTGATAAAGGATCTTGTAAGCGTCGGGCAATAGACACAGCACTTCGTTGCTCAACCTGTAAATCAGGGAATTCAGCCCGAGCAATATCCGATGCTGAGTACACAGATGCTCCCGCTTCATTAACAATAACGTAGGCTACGTCCGTAGTCAGCTCGTTTAATACATCAACAATGAATTGTTCTGTTTCACGGGAGGCTGTCCCATTACCAATAGCAATTATACTAATTGGGTATTTTGCTAAGATTGCTTTTACAACAGCTTTCGATTTTGCCACATCTGGTTTAGGTGGATGTGGATAGATAGCGGTAACCTCTAGCATTTTCCCAGTTTCATCGACAACTGCTAATTTACAACCGGTACGATAAGCTGGGTCAACGCCCAAGACATATTTGCCTTTCATAGGTGGTTGTAATAGTAGATTACGTAAGTTTGCAGAGAAAATATGAATAGCCTGTGTTTCTGCTTTTTCAGTAAGCTCATTACGTATTTCTCTTTCTATAGAAGGTTGAATTAAACGCTTGTACGAATCTTCGATAGCTAGCTTCACTTCAGCAATAGCAGGAGATGTTCCCGTTGCTGGTATCCATTCTTTCCACATGATCATCAATACGCGATCCACCGGAACATGAATCGAAACTTTTAAAACATCTTCTTTTTCCCCACGATTTATCGCTAGAATACGATGAGGAACAATTCGATTAACAGGCTCCTCATACTCGTAGTACATTTCAAATACATTTTTCTCATCTATTTCTGCATTTTTCACACTCGTTACAAGTACGCCATCTTTCAATGAATACGTACGAATTTTCTCACGAATAGCAGCATCATCAGCAAAGCGTTCTGCTAAAATATCTCTCGCTCCTGCTAGCGCGTCTTCAGTATTAGCTACTTGATCATTATCGACGAATTTAATAGCTAGTTGCTCTAGTGGATCATGACTAAAAGCTACTAAAAGATCTGCCAGTGGTTCTAAGCCCTTTTCTTTTGCAATAGTAGCCTTAGTACGACGCTTTTGCTTGTAAGGTCTATATAAATCCTCTACACGCTGTAGTACTGTTGCTGAAAGAATAGATTTTTCTAATTCTGGTGTAAGCTTATCTTGCTCTTGGATTAATCGAATAACCTCTTCTTTCCGTTGTTCGAGCTGCTGTATGTAGTGATAACGATCCTCTACAGCTTTAATTTGCACCTCATCCAGAGATCCCGTTACTTCTTTTCGATAACGCGCAATAAACGGAACTGTATTTCCTTCTTCTAATAATTTAATAACAGCATCAACTTGCCCTGGTTTAACCGCTACATCTTTTGCAATGAGCTGTAACATTTGCTTTTGTTCCACACCATCACTACCTTTTTCTTTTCATTTTACCATTACACTTTACTAAAAATGCAAAAAAATAGTCTACTCAAACGAATATGAGTAGACTATTTTCAAACATTTAAAAGGTGTTTAGTATGATTCACAGCACACCCATTGATGGATTAGAGCGACACACCGCCACTTGCTAGAATAGCCTCTTGTAATTTCTTGATTGCTTTTCTTTGTATTCTAGATACATGCATTTGAGAAATCCCTAATTGTTCTCCAGCTTCTTTTTGACTTAGTTGCTCTAAATATGTAAGCTGAATGATTTGTTTTTCTCTTTCATTCAAAACAACCATTGCCTCGGAAACAATCATTCGTTTATCAGTCATTTCATAGCCATCGTCTTCCCTACCCAAAATATCGAATAGTGTTACGGTGCTACCATCTGAATCTGACTCTATTGAATGATCCATAGAAAGAGCTTGATAACTACGGCTCATTTCCATAGCCTCTAATACTTCTTCCTCCGCTACATCTAAACGCTCGGCAATTTCTTGAATGGATGGAGAACGCTGCAATTCAATAGTCAGCGCCTCCACCGTAGATTTGATTCTCGGCCCAATTTCTTTTATGCGTCTAGGCACATGAACATCCCATGTTTTATCACGTAAAAAGCGCTTGATTTCTCCAACAATTGTTGGTACAGCAAATGCTTCAAAACTACGGCCAACATTTGGATCAAAACGTCTAATTGCACCTAATAAACCCAGCATCCCTACTTGAACAATATCATCATAATAAGATTTACCATTCGAATACTTACGTGCTATTGACTCAACTAGATATCGATAATGAATCACTAAATTCGTTTGCGCTTCATCATCCTCCGTTGATTGGTACAATTCAATCCACTTTAATACATCTTCTTTGGATGAAGATTTATGTAGTGATTCTTTCGACATTTTTTTCCACCTGCTCCCTAGTGACATACTTTGTCATAAAGACAGTTACGCCACCATCGTTATTGATCATCACCTCATCCATCAAAGTTTCCATTAAATAAAGCCCTAACCCACCTTCTCTTAGCCCTGCAATATTTTCCTCAGGATGGTACGGTCCAATCTTAGTTTTAATCTCCTCGAAATTAAAACTATTACCGTAGTCAGCAATCATCAATTCCATTTTATTGTCGTATAACGCACATCCGATGACGATTTCGCCTTCTTCATCTTCTTTATAAGCGTGATGCACGACATTAGTGACAGCCTCACTTGCAGCAATTTTCAAGTCTTCGATATCATCATAATTAAAGCCAATCCTGCTTGCTAAGCCAGAGACAGTTAACCGAATAACACTGACAAATTGCGGTTTAGCAGGAACTCTAATTTCAATATAGTCAAATTCCTTCATTATCTTAATTCCACCTTTTTATCAGTTTCGATATCCATCAAATCACTCAGTCCTGTAATTTCAAACAATCTTTGTAATCTAGTCGATAAACCAACGAGCTTCACTTTGCCATTTTCACGTAATGTTCTTTTATAAAAGGCAACAAAAATCCCGAGTCCTGTACTATCCATGTAATTTACCTTTGATAAATCGAGTTCAATTTCCAATCCTTCTGTAATCTTTACAGCTTCCAATTCTTCACGTAATCCTGATGCCGTAAACGTATCAATTTCACCTTCTACAAAGCCAAATAATTTATGATCAATTTCTTTAAAATGTATTGTAACGTCCATATAGCACACCTCCACCATATTTATTAGACTATTTTCTGTTCCCTGTTTCATTAAAACGTAAACCTATTTTTTAAAATAACTACAGTAAAATCATCTGTCAGTTTAAAATCCTGTATTTTCTCTATCTCTCTATATAGAAGCAAGCACAATTGTTGAGCTGATAAGTACTTGTTTTCTTTTATGAGTGCTGAAATAATTTCTCTTGAATTTAAGTCATCCTGCCCTCTAAATTCTGTTACTCCATCGGTCATCATGATGATCAAATCATCTTCCTCTAAAACAATTTCATGAAATGTATATTTGGTTTCAGACAACACACCTAGTAATAAGCCTTTAGCTTCTAAAGGAATAAATTCATCTTGCTTGGCTCTATAATGTAAAGCCGGCTCATGTCCTGCAGAAGCATAGGAAAATATATTTTGGCGAATATCTAAGCAGCCATAGAACATAGAAACAAACATACTATCATCAACACCTTTTTCTATTACCCTATTAATGACTTCTAAAACATACGAAGGATCTTTATAGGCATAACTCAATGTCTCAAGTCCGTATTTCACCATAGACATACATAAAGCAGCAGGTACACCCTTTCCTACAACATCTGTTACTGCCACACTTAAATACTCTTCTCCATCGTGAAAAAAATGAACATAATCACCATTCATTTTACGAATAGGAAACGAAACCATTCCTATATCAATACTTTGTAGCTCAGGCACATATGATTTTAATAAGGTCTTTTGAATGTTAGTTGCAATCTTCATTTCCAATTCATACTCAGCCTGTTTTTGTAGTAAGCTTTGATGCTCTCGATGTGCCATACCATAATGCACCATAACTTCAATAAGAAAATCATATGCTGGCTGCGATTCACCCATTCGATTAGGAAATATTGCTTCTACAGCATTTTTATGGATACTAACAACATCCTCAGGGGCTATACTTTTTTGAATTAATTGACGTGTGAAATTTTGAGCAATATATAGATTTTTTTCTGTTTGATTCAACATATAATCTGACAATATTTTTTTATACTGAGCTTCTAATTGTTTCAATTTCTTCACGTCCTAACGCAGCCATTTTTCGGTCCTTATTGTTGTACCCTCTCCAATGACAGATTGGATGTGTAAGCTGTCCATCAATCGCTTAACCCCTGGAAGGCCAGCACCTAGACCCCCCGATGTAGAATAACCATCCTCTGTTACTTTGCGAATATCCTTAATTCCAGGTCCTTGATCAGTTGCAACAACTACTATTTTCTTTTCAGTTTCTGTCTCAATTCTTTCAATTTCAATTATACCTATACTGGCATATAAATAAATATTTCTTGCTAATTCACTAATAGCTGTGGTTATACGAGCTTGATCAACAGTGCCAAATCCAAGTGCCTTTGCCTCATTACGCCCCAGTTGTCTTGCTGTAATAATATCCCACTCTGTAATAATTTCAACCGAAGACTTACTTGTCACTGCTGCCCCTCCATTTCCTTACGGAGTAATACCCTTTTACTTTTATTCGACATATTACACACAAACTATATAGTATTTATAAATGGAATATTCTATGTATTTTTTCATATACCTTTAAGAATTTTTTCAATAATCTATTTTTATTAAAAATCTTGTGTATATCTTAAATCTTTTTTTATTATTTATCAAATACGTCATAGCATAATAACGAAGAGATTTTTTGCTACCATCAAACATTTCAACATTCTTCCTATGTACTAATGACATAAGAATTTCAAAGTATACGAAATAACTGAAGAATAGAAAAGACAAAAAAGCATCGAGATATCAATTATCTCGATGCTTTCTATACACATATGTATATCAAAATTTAACTAGACCTAAACTGATCATCAACGCACCATCAACTTTTTCCATCACAGCATGATCAAGTTGTGTAATACGATCTGTCAATCTTGACTTATCAATTGTCCGCACTTGTTCTAGCAAAATAACCGAATCACGTTCAAAACCATACTTTTCAGCATTGATTTCAACGTGTGTCGGTAACTTTGCCTTTTGAATCTGTGCAGTGATAGCCGCGATAATGACAGTCGGACTAAATCGATTGCCAATATCATTTTGAATAATCAGCACCGGCCTAGTGCCCCTTTGTTCAGAGCCTACTACCGGTGATAAATCTGCAAAAAAAACGTCACCACGTTTTACATTCAAAGTGTCATCCCCCGCTTACGAGACGCTCCACCATATGTTGTGCTTCATATTCTGCATGCAAGCATTCACTCGCGATCATTAAATTAATATGAGACATTTCAACATATCCTTTAATCATAGCTTCCCGTATTTGATTTGGTTGCTCCTGCATTAAATTTTTGCGCGCTAAAGAACGCACAAAAGATTCACCTTCAATTACTTCCTTTGTTTGTAGAAATAGTCTGTCTTGAACAGCAATTGTAGCTTCTCTTAACTTTTTATCGTACACAGCAAGCACCTCCAACGGAACCATACACTTTTCATTACTTCCCATTCTATCATTGAAAGATATTGTTGAAAAGACATGAAATGACAAAATATCTGACAATTTGAAGTACAAATTGTAAAAATATGTTGGCTGTCGAAGGTATATGACGAATAATTATTATTGCAACTTATTACCAATTATGATTGATCTATCATTCGGAAAAGAAATAAGATCTCCAGTGCTTATTAATTGACCAAATTCTTCAAACTGGCATAAATGTGTTTATTAAAAGTATATTCTAGGAACTCTTGCTGTGATCATGCATGGTATTTCATAGTTAATGGTTTCAAGCTTAGTTGCCCATTCATCGATGGAAATCCTATTCTGTCCTTGTTGGCCAATAAGTGTTACCTTCTCACCTATAGCATATGCTTTTGGTAGGGCAACCATACATTGGTCCATACAAATTCGTCCAACAATCGGCATTCTCTGTCCATCAATTAAAACCTCTTGTCCACCTAACTTACGAATAACACCATCTGCGTAACCTATTGGAAGAGTTCCAATCCACATATCTGTTGGCGCAACATATGTAGCTCCATAGCCTACAGATTCACCTTTTTTTATTTCCTTCACATGAACAAGTTCACTTTCGAGTGAAAATGCAGGTTGTAAGGCAAAGGGTAGGATACTCTCTACATAGGAGGACGGTGATAAACCATACATTGAAATCCCATATCTCACAGCATCATACTGCAAGTTAGAATCCTTTACTAATGAAGCTGCTGTATTAGATGCATGAACAAGTGGCGGCTTTATCGGCAATACTGCTAAACAGCTTTCAAAAAATTGTACTTGCTGATCAAAATAAGTTGTATCTTTCTCATCCGCTGTTGCAAAGTGCGTAAATATTCCGTTTAACTCTACATTATCAGTAGACTCAATTGTTTGATACAATGCTAACAAATCCTGCT
This sequence comes from Lysinibacillus fusiformis, assembly GCF_003049525.1. GTDB lineage: Bacteria > Bacillota > Bacilli > Bacillales_A > Planococcaceae > Lysinibacillus > Lysinibacillus fusiformis. Next base: position 9,202 of record NZ_PYWL01000005.1, read on the forward strand.
CAGAGCGAATGCCGATTCTACCCATACCACTATCTACTTTCATATGTAGCAGTAAAGAAAGCGCTTCATTGGCTATAAGTGGTGCTGCTTGCTGTACCCACTCACTTCCATACACAGTGAGCATAATACGCTGTTGAGCTGCGAAAGGAGCAAAGGACACTGGAGATGCACCTAATATTAGTATGTCTGGATCTTCAAAATGTGCTCGAATATGTAATGCTTCATCAGGCGTTGCCACTGCAAGTATTGTGGCACCAGCCTCAAGAGCTGCCTGTGCTACGGCTACATCTCCATGACCATATGCATTCGCCTTTACTACAGCAATTATTTGAACATTAGGTCGTATAAATTTTTTTAAATTTTTGACGTTTTGTTGGATTGCTTGTAGATTTATCATTGCTTTCGTTGGTCGAAAATATTGCTGTGTCTTCATAAGAATACCCTCTTTATTTTTAATTAAAACATTATGTATTACATACATATTTTTTATTTAGCTTGTACAATTATACGTTTATTAGTCCTGAAACGTTTACTTTATAGACAATCACTTAACATTTTCTAAACCACAAATTTTTATATTGTCAATAAGCTACAGCTTTCATGAACTAGAAAGCTGTAGCTAGAAAAGTTACTTCATACTACCTATCGTCATAGATGTAGCAACTTCAATCATTTCTTCACGCGTTAGTTTACTGGAAGCTACAAAGAATTCAACACCATCTTTTTCCCAACTAACTGAAGTATCTGTAATCGCACCTATTGTAAATCCTAAATCAACTGGATCACCAGGCGAAGATACTGGTAACATAGAGTTTTCCTTTGTCACTGGCTGTTGCATAACTGTAAAGGCTTTTTCTCCTTCAAATGTTAAGATAACGCGTTCCATACCACTTTCTTGAACGACTTTTTCATTCGCCAATTGTGCCCAATTTAATACTGGATAGCTAGTTTGGAACTCTTGATATTCTACTTCTGCACCAACTGCTTCTTTGTCTTCTTTGTCTTCTTTACCATCTTTCTCTGCTGGTGTAGCTTGTTCACCTTTAGTTTTATCTTTATCTGTAAATTGCTCAACTGCATACTCTTTGGCAGCATGCTGCACACCTAGTTTAATTTTCTTAAATGTAATTCGAATTTGTTCTTCTTTCACATCATTCATAATGACAACAGAAGTTGGTAGTAAAGTTTTCTTATCTACTGTAATCACCTGATGAGGCATACTATTTTTATAGCTATTTCTAGTAGCCGCTTCAAATATATATGCTTTCTCTTCCTCTTTCATGACAAGATTTTTATCTTCTGCTAAATCTTCTGCAAGAGCTCCTATTAGATATGCTTGACTATTCTTCTTAGGCCAATCACTTTGGAATTTATACATTTTGTTTAATGTTGGTGTTACAACAAATACGCCATCCGCATTACGCACAATCATTTGAGAAACATCTTTTCCACTTTCCATAACTTCTACTCGATAGAAATCAGGTTTAGTATGCCATACTGTTACATTATAATTTCTAGGCTCCCCACCAGATTTGATCTCCATCGTAGCATTTAATTCATAGCCATTTGTCTCTCCCCATTTACCATTCACTTTCTTCAACACTTTTTCCTGTGAGGCTGTACCACATGCCGACAGAAGTAATATCGTACAAAATAAGACGAGCCATTTAACTATTCGGTTGCCCACGCTTTCACCCTTTCTTCTTTCAAATCCACTACGACAATATATGAACCGTATTTGTCAGTTATGTCATTTGTAGAAAAGGCAATATATTTAAATTTACTGGCTAACCTTTTTAGACAACTTCATTCCTATTCTAATAAGATTACTTGAGCAGCTGCATATTGCTTGGAATGCGTAATACTAACAAAACCATTGGCAAGCTCCCCCTTAAAATATAAAACGGGTTTTCCAGCCTCTCCTCGTAATATCTCCATATCATGAAGTTTACATTGTTCGCCAATGCCAGTACCCATCGCTTTCGAAAATGCTTCTTTCGCAGCAAAGCGTCCTGCTAAAAATTCTATTTTACGAGTTTCTGAGTAACCATCAAATAATTTTTTTTCCCTTGTTGATAAAATGCGGTCTTTAAATTTATCTGTACGCTTCATCGCTTTTTCAATACGGTCTATTTCTACAATATCTAGACCAATTCCCTTAATCATGTGACCTTCTCCTTTACCTATTTCCAACAAGGCATGTATAATAATTGTAAATTGAGGTGGAGCCATGTTTAGTAGAACAGAAAATTTTAAGCAATATACAAAGTATTACCCTGTTGTGTCAACGTTAATAGCAATCAATTTAATTCTTTATGTATTGTCTCTTTTACCCGGTGTAGGAACTCTTTTGTGGAATTACGGAATTCAAGCGAATTTCCTCGTTCAAAAAGGTGAGTGGTGGCGTGTATTCTCTGCTATGTTTTTACATGCAGGGTTTATGCATGTGTTTTTTAATATGTTTTCCTTATATCTCTTTGGACCAGAGCTTGAAAAAATTGCAGGTAAAGCCCGTTTTATTACAATTTATTTAGTATCGGGTATTGTTGGCAACATGGCAACCTACATATTCTATGATAGTAGTTATGCGAGTCTTGGTGCAAGTGGAGCTATTTTTGGAATTTTTGGTGCTTTTGGGGCATTAGTGTATTATACTCGTAGAACAATGCCAATGCTTCGTAAGCTTATTTTACCAATCATCATTATCAGTGTCATTATGACTTTTCTTCAACCGAATGTAAACGTTTTTGCACATTTAGGTGGGCTAGTAACCGGATTCATTCTAGGGCTTATTTATTTACATCCAAAAAGAATTTTAAGCTGGCGCAAACAAAAAATGGCGGGTAGACCATAATTTAAGAGAGGAGCAGCACCATGGGTTATAAGTTAGATCTCATGGCACTGCTCCTCTTTATATGAATCGCTTTTTACAGGGCGACCGTCGCTTCATTGGTCATCTTAATTTTTTTCCACTCAGCTGCCGTTATACCATAAACCACTTGGTCTACATGATGATCATACAGCCACTCCGCATCCCTTAATCGCCCTTCTTCATGAAAGCCCAACACTTTTGGAATCGTGCGGCTACGAATATTTCCAACCGCTACTCGCACTTCAATACGGTGTAGCTTCAAATAATGAAAGGCATAATCAATTAATGCTTTCATTGAATTTGTTACAAGCCCCTTGCCTACAAACTCATTCCCTAACCAATAGCCAATACTTGTCCACTTGTGTTGCCAGTTGATTTGATGATACCCAATGACACCCGCGAGCTGTCCATCATAGTAAATTCCTGCCTGTATCCCATCGTTATCAGCGTATTGTTGCATAGCCTTTTTTACAAATGCCTCTGTATCTTTAACTGTCTGAACACCATCTACAAAAGGTAACCATTCACGTAATGTATCCCTTGAACGATCAGTCAATGCAAATAAATCATGAACATCACTTAAATCCAATAATTTTAAATAAGCGTCTTCATTAATATCATATTTAAACATAGTCCCCACCCCTTTTGTTCTATTTATTTTATTATAAACTTCATTACCAAATATTTGTATGTAAAAAAGCTAATCCTTCCATAAAATTGAAAGAATTAGCTTTGCATTTAATGTTCGTACCAAGATAATATTGTTTCAGCATCTCGTTGTTCCAGACTCGAAACACTACCCGTTGTACCGGATGCTCCGGACATGACTGTTGCTTTTATAGACATAACATTTTTTCTTTTTTGAAAATACGATTGTGTACTTCCCATCGATTGTATACGTTTTTTCTCCACTATCAATGTGATTCGACTGAATACTCTATATTGTAAAGCCAGTTGCTTCCCATCAATTTGATAGCCTGCTGTTTTATGCTGCCAAACCCCAAGTAGTATCGTTAATGGAATGAGTAGCAATGACAATAGACCATACGGGTAGAAGAAATAACTACATGCACCAATAATAGGGACAAGCCAAATAAAATCTATGCGATAAAAGAAAGGTCTAGCTTTTTTAGGTGATCGAGTAAAGGAAGGATTCCAATTCATATCTGGGAAAAGACCCTCTAATGTCTGCATACAATCTTGTTTCTTAATGAGTGGGAATAAGGTAATTTTTTTATCCTTCCCCTCTTCACCATTACCTCCAGCACTCTCAACAACAACCGTTGCAAAGCCTGTTAATTGACGCAATGGATTTTCAACAATACGAATAGCCTGGATTCGGTTTAAAGGTAAGGTTATACGCTTTTTCTCTAAAAGTCCTTTAGTTATGATCAGCTTATCTTCTTCGATACGGACTGTATATTCATAGTAATTAATCAAGGTAATAAGGACAGAAACAACCCAGGCTACTATTAAAATTAACATAACCGATATCGCTATTAAAAAGGCCCCGACTTTCACAAAATCAGCCAACTCATGGAAAACAGTTTCATAAGGAATAATATCTGAAAACTGAGAGGCGATAGCAGCAAGACCAGATAACACAACACCAATCCCACCAGAAGTTGTGGCTAACACTAGTAAGTCACGCATGGACATATGGTAAATAGTTGGTGCGGAAATTGAAATTGAATCGTCTGCGACCTCCGTCTGTTCTGCATATTGTTGGTTTACACCTTCATTTTTGGCACGGCGCATTTCTAGTTCAATAACATCTGCCGCTTCTTTACGAATTGCAGTAAGTTCTACTTCAGGCTTGCCACCTTTACTCCCTGCTGTTTCCACCTGAACTTTGACTAATCCAAAAATACGGTGGAAAATTCCTTCATTATAGTTCAAACTTTGAATACGTTCAAACGGAATATAACGCTTCTTTTTAACAAACAATCCATATTTGATACGGAGTTCTCCATCCTCATACCAATAAACAAATGTCCGCCATTTAATAATGCCTCCAATCAATGCAAGGAGTGCGGCTATTCCCCATACACCGAAGAGTAAAATGGTATCAAAAAAATGATCACTACGGAAATTTAGTGAAAAATTAAAGCCATTCGTTATGATAATGATCGCAATGGGTAATATCATACTTTTTAATGCTTTGACGCTCGTAATTACTGCTGATATAGGATGTAAACGATTAATCTCCTTAGACATCATCTTCCGCCACCCTTGCTAACTCAGAGATACGAGCACGAAGTGAATCTGCTTCGTCCATGATAAGTGCGGGAATTGTATGTACGGTTGCTGCCGTTGATATGGAGATATTACCTAAATCATATTTCTTTAAAATCGGTCCCTGTGTCGTATCAACATGTTGGACACGAACCATTGGTATGAGCGTACGTTTTACTACAAATAAGCCATGTTGTACTTCAATTTCATGTTCTCGCACTTCATATCGCCATCGTTCCCATCTAATTTTAGGAAAAATAAAAACTGATAATATGGCACTTAATACTACAATCGCCCCAGCTATGTAATAAATAAACGTTGGCCATTCAAAATAATAAGTACCATAGCTTACGATTCCTGCTGCAATTAATAGCACCACTGTTTGTATGACACCATATAAACGCCATACAGTTAACCCTTTACGGGAAATTTGATGCACTGGTTGAGCTCTCATTGTCGTTCCCCCTCTTTTCTATAGTAGGTTATACGGAATTCATGACCGTTTTGTTTCAACTATATACGAAAAAAAACCTTACAGCCAGTATGACTGCAAGGTTTTAATATCCACTTACGAAAATTAATCTTCGTGACGTCGAGGAGAACGAGAACGACCTTGTCCACCTTCACGACGGCCTCCTTCACGGCGACCACCTTCACGACGACTGCTACTGTTACTATTACTATTACGGCGATCTCCACCACGAGAGTCACGACGTCCACCGTAGTTACGATTATTACCACCGCGACCACGATCTCCACCGCCACGATTACTGCTAGAGCGTTCACGACGCATTGGTAATGGACGTTCTTCTGAAATTGTTACTGGTGTATCATCTGGCTCTTTCGTTAATGAGCGAAGAGCAGCTGCAACAACATCAATTGCCTCATGATTATCAAGTATTTCTGACGCAAGTGTACGGTAATCACCTAAGTTGTTATTAGCAATAAGACCTTCAAGAGTATCAAGAGCTAATCGTTGTTGTCCTACTAATGCTTCATCTGTTGTTGGCGGACGAAGTGGAGTCATACGTTTCTTCGTAGTTTCTTCTACGATACGCAAGTAACCCATTTCACGTGGCGTTACAAACGTAACAGCAAGACCTGACTTACCTGCACGACCTGTACGACCAATACGGTGAACATAAGATTCAGGGTCTTGTGGAATATCGAAGTTGTATACGTGTGTGACACCAGAAATATCAAGACCACGTGCCGCTACATCCGTCGCAACAAGGATATCAATTTTATTTTCTTTAAATTGACGCAATACAGAAATTCGCTTAGCTTGACTTAAATCACCGTGAATACCTTCAGCAAGGTAACCACGAATAGATAAAGCTTGAGCTAGCTCATCTACACGACGTTTTGTACGACCAAAGATAATAGCAAGTTCTGGTTGGTGAACATTTAATAAACGAGATAAAACATCGAATTTTTCACGTTCAGCAGATTTTACGAAATATTGATCAATATTATCAACAGTTAATTCTTTTGCTTTAATTTTTACGATTTCTGGATCACGCATAAATGTTTCCGCAATTTTACGGATTGCTGGCGGCATTGTTGCTGAGAACAGTAATGTTTGACGCTCAGCAGGAACGTTTTCTAGGATGGAATTAATATCATCGATAAAGCCCATATTTAACATTTCATCTGCTTCATCCAATACTAATGTTTGCACATCTTCTAATTTTAACGTACGACGATTAATATGGTCAATAATACGTCCTGGCGTACCAACAATGATTTGAGGTTTATTTTTCAGTGCACGGATTTGACGGCCAATTTCTTGTCCCCCGTAAACTGATAATAATTTCACACGTTTATCATAGCCAATCTTGTAAAGCTCTTCAGATACTTGAATAGCTAATTCACGAGTTGGAGCAATAACCAATGCTTGGATATTAGGGTTTTTTGGATCGATTTTTTCAATTAGTGGAATCCCGAAAGCGGCAGTTTTACCAGTACCTGTTTGCGCTTGACCTAATACATCACGGCCTTCAATAGCAAAACGAATAGTACCTTCTTGGATTGGTGTTGCTTCTTCAAATCCCATACGCTTTACAGAGCGTAATGTAGATTCGCTAATATTTAATTCTGAAAAATTTGTCAAACTTCTCAATCTCCTTTTTTTCCTTTTAAGTTGACAAATGGTTACATTTTCAGATGAAGTTGTCGGCAAATTCGAGCCTGTGTAGTGGAACGTTTCCGTTACTTAAAAATTCTCTCTACATGATCATTCATGTAGAGCTCTCTTATATGAAAAGGAAAGCCCGGTCTTTACCGAGCGGTTCGATTCTGTTGTAATTATTCACTTTAGAATAAAACCGTTGTGTTCAAAAAAAAGTACTCTTCAACCAAATATGAAGAGTCTTCGCACAAAATGTATCCATTGCTTACACTAGTCTAACATGGCTTTAATACGTATGCAACGATAACGCATGAGTCGTAATAATCTGACTACTTCAAGTATCCTTTAAAAACAGCAAAACTCGCGGAAACCAATCGGAGCAATCTTCCTCAAGACATATATGATGCCTTCCATTATCAGAAAAATACAAAATTTTATCAGTGGAAGCCAATTCATCATAAAGAAATTGTGCTGTGTTAAACGGCACTATTCCATCCTGTTTCCCTTGCACTATAAAGACAGGAATTTCGATATGCCGATAATACGGTTCCACGATTCGAACCAATTTCATAAATTCAATTGTTGAAGCTAATGGCACATTATTAAACTTATGTCGATAACGTAAAAATAGCTCATTATTCGTTAAATTATGATGATATGCATCTGTCGCAAGTAATTTGAAATCAATGACCAGTTGCTTAGGACTAATATATTTTGCAGCAGCACTCAATAATACTAGCTTTTTTACCTTATAACGTTTCGCCAAATATAAAGCTATAATGCCCCCCATTGAAAATCCAACAACGATGAGCTCATCTACTTTTTTAGCTAATGACCGTATGGCTAGCTCTGCGTCCATTAACCAGTGCTTTGCAGTAAATCCATCCATATGCAAGGCTTCACCATGACCCGATAATGTTGGTTCTACTATGAGCCAATCCGTATGCGTCCGTAAGTATGTTGTAAACGGCTCCATCTCATAGGGACCACCTGAAAAGCCATGAATGCATAGTACACCTATTGACAAATCCCTCACCTCGTTTAACAAAGAAACCTCTAAAAAAATGAATCGGTGAGCAATTTATCCCACCGATTCAATGAAAATTATGACGTAAAAGCTTGTAAAATTGTCTCTAATTTCATACCACGGGAACCCTTCAGCAAAACAATAGATGATTCATTAGCAAGTTTTAGTTTTTCAATAATAGCCGTATAATCATCTTCGGCATATAACAATCGCTCTGCTCCAAAGCGCTCTTTTAATACTTCATAAAGATGAGTCATTCGAGGCCCAAATAGACAAACGTAATCGATTTCTTGCTCATCTATTTCCTCCGCTAGCCCTTCATGGAAACGCTGTTCATCCGGCCCAAGCTCTAGCATATCCCCTAATACAAGCCATTTTTCAGGTCGAATAGTTGAAGTAGCGATAAATTGAATAGCCGCTTTTACAGAGGTAGGTGCAGCATTATAAGCATCATTAATAAATAATGCACCATTTGTACCTTGTACTTGTTGCATCCTCATATCTGTTAATACTACATGCTCTAAGGATGTACGAATTTGCTCATTTTTTAAACCTAGTTGATGAGAAATTAACATGGCAACCAATGTATTTTTCACTTGATGCTTTCCAAGTACAGAAATAAAGAAGTCACCCTCTATCATACCGTGGGTAGTAAAGCTACTACCATTAGCATTGGCATGAATATGATCAGCATATAAAAGGTTATTTGGCTCTAATCCAAACGCTACGGCATTTAAATGCATTTCCTTAGCCACTAATTCCTGTAGCAATGGTTCATCTCCATCATAGAATAATAGGCCATCCGGCTGCATTCCTTGAATAATCTCAAACTTTGCCTGTGCGATACCTGCACGGGACCCTAAGTCCTGCATATGGGCCTCACCGATATTTGTAATAACTGTCATATGTGGCTGAGCTAGCTTTGTTAAAAATTCAATTTCGCCGAATCCACTCATTCCCATTTCAAGGACAGCTACCTCTGTATCTTCATCAAGCTGTAAAATAGTAATCGGTAAACCTAGTTGATTGTTAAAATTCCCAATTGTCTTTTGAACTTTAAAGAACGGTGCAAGTGTACCCGCTAAAATATCTTTTGTTGATGTTTTACCGTTAGAGCCAGTAATACCAATAAATTTGGCTTTATGTTCATTACGATAAGCTCGTGCCATTTCCTGTAAAGCTACTTCCGGATCATCCACAAACAATAAAGGTATACCTTCCGGCGGATTAGGTTCATCCTTTTGCCAGAGAGAAGCACCTGCACCTTTTTCAAACGCCTGAGCAACGAACCGGTGTCCATTTGTTTGCTCACCACGAAATGGTACAAATAAATCCCCCTGTTGAATTGTTCTTGTATCAATGGAAATTCCTGATACAACCGTATCATCGTAAGCCGACATATCCTCATTTAACCATGCAGCTAATTGTTTTAATGTTTTTTTCACAATAATCCCACTCAGTCTTTTTTATAGTGAAGCTGTTGTTTTTCTTCAAAACGTTCAATGGCTAACGTAATCAAACGATTGATCAGCTCTGGATAGCTTACATTTGTATGTTGCCACAATAGTGGATACATACTTACTGGCGTGAAACCAGGCAATGTATTGACTTCATTAATGTAAACGCTATGATCAGCTGTTACAAAGAAGTCGGCACGAACTAAACCGCTACCATCAATCGCTTTAAAAGCCCGTTTTGCCAGATCTTTTAAGCTTGATTCTGTTTCCTCTGGTAGCTCAGCTGGAATAATAAGTGCTGTGGAGCCGTCCGTGTACTTAGAATCATAATCATAAAATTCTGTAACAGGTTTAATTTCACCTGGTACTGAAACTTCCGGATAATCATTTCCTAAGACGGCAAGTTCAATTTCTCGAGCGATAATACCTTGCTCGACAACAATTTTACGATCGTATTGTAAGGCAACCTCGATTGCTTTTTTTAATTCATCACGGCTTGTTGCTTTGCTAATTCCAACGCTAGATCCTAAATTTGCAGGTTTCACAAACATTGGCCAAGTTAATCTTTCTTCACAGCGTTCAATGATAGCCTGTTGTTCATTCTTCCATTCACTGCGAATAAAGTACGTATAGGGCACTTGTGGTAAACCAGCAATCTCGAATAATTGCTTCATAACCACTTTATCCATTCCAGCAGAAGATGCTAAAACCCCATTTCCTACATAGGGAAGATTTAAAACTTCTAGTAAACCTTGCACGGTTCCATCCTCACCATTTGTTCCATGTAGCAATGGGAAAATAACATCGAACTGTACTGATTTGCCATGTTCATCGATTAAAAAATCAGTAATATTATTTTCTAAAATTGTAGTATTATCACCAAATTGTAGTTCTTCGATAGTACTTACAGGCTTTTCTAAACGATCTCCACGTCGCCATTCTCCTTCAGATGTTATGAAAATCGGATATACTTCATACTCCTCGAAATTCAAAGCACCAGTGACTGCACGAGCTGTTGATAAGGATACCTCATGCTCCGCTGACTTTCCGCCGTATAATAAACCGATTCTTTTTTTCATTTTTGTGCCCTCCACATACTTCTTGAGTACTATTAGTTTATCACGAAACGTCTTGACAAATGACATAAAAATCCCACCGTAATTTTCGACGGTGAGATTTAAGTGTATATTTCGTTAAATAATATAAATCAATTCATCGTGCTCAGTTTTCAAAATGGTATTTAAATCGTCCCATACTTCATCAGGAAAAGAATATTCTGACAGGTTGCGGACTTCTATCCCATATGCCACTTTTGGTTTTTCAATACGGTACAACGATAATAATGCACCGTCTTTAGCAAATGATCGATAAGAACGTAAGAATTCAGGTGAAATGGTAGGGATACTTGATTTTACTTTTCTACGCCAAAATCCAGAGCTACGTTCCTTTTCGCGAATTAAACTATTAAAAACATTTGCCACCAATAAATCCGAATCACTTAAATGTCGGAAATAAATTTTTGTCATTTTTTCTAAATCTGAAGAGTAATAGACGAATCTATTTTGCAATTTGTTAAAAAATGCAGATGTAATCGGTTCTTTTTTATGACTTATGTAAAGCAATTCCCCTTGTTCCATCGGTGTTAGATGGTCTAGCCTCTTCTCATCCATAAAATCGACCCAACATAGTTCCTTGGACTCAGCCGATTTTTTACAAAATGGGGTACCTCTTCATCCAATACATATTCAAATTGTGTATGCATATTAAAAGAACCGTCTTCATAGGAATGTTTTAATAAAAGTAAGTGATGCAGTGGTTCAAGCGAAGCCGCAAATTGCGAGAATTTTAACCCGCTAAAAATGACAAATTTATCGACATCATTCATATGAACATAAATATGATACATAAAATCATCAGCTGACTTTAATTTTTTAGCCACAACCATCACCCCATTCTTCACTACATTATAAGACTAAACTCGATTTTTTTGAAACATTTTATGTTAATTGTCGTCACAACTATATACGCAGGCATAAAAGTGCTTTTTGCGTTATAATAGGAATGTTACACATGCATTTGCATACAGGTTTTCGATTACTCATTGAGTTAAAATATTTGCTTAAAAGTTCCATTGACAACGTTCAAAGCAAATTGCAATCTTATCAGTAGACATTCTTCTTTCTGATTTTGAATTCGCACTATTCTTTCAACATTATAAACGAAAATGGAAGAAACGCATTATATTTACTCATATTGAGATACTATTTTTATTTAGGTGGATTTTATGGAAAATAAACGAAATTTCGCAAATCGTTTTGACTGGACCCTTGCTTTTATTCTTTTCACTTTTCTAGTCATTAGTTTGTTAGCTATTGCATCTGCCCAAACATCCGGTCAATATGGCATTAACTACGTTCCAAAACAAATGCAATGGTATGTAATTGGTGCAGTAATTATTGGCATAGTGATGTTTTTTGAGCCAGATCAATATAAAAAAATGTCATGGTATATGTATGGAGCAGGGATTGCCTTATTGGTACTGCTTATATTTATGCCTGAAGGAGAAGGTCAAATTGGTGCACCGGTCAATGGCGCAAAAAGCTGGTACCATACACCGCTTGGTAACATTCAACCTTCAGAGTTTATGAAAACATTCTACATCTTAGCACTGGCACGATTAATTAGTAAGCATCATGAAGTCTATTCATTAAAATCATTAAAAACAGACTTCTTATTATTAGGAAAAATCGGTTTAACTCTTATCGTTCCATTAGCGATTATTTTGAAACAACCAGACCTTGGTTCAGCACTTGTATTCTTTGCCATTACCGCTGCCCTTATTATTGTAGCAGGTATTTCATGGAAAATAATATTACCTACATTTTTAGGTGGCGTAGTAGCAGGTGGTTCACTATTATGGATGGCTCTCTATATGCAAGATTTCTTAGAGAAAACATTCGGTTTTAAAACGTATCAGTTCGCTCGAATCTATTCTTGGCTCGATCCCTACTCCTATTCTTCCAGTGATGGTTACCATTTAATTACATCGCTCAATGCAATTGGATCAGGTGAAATTTTCGGTAAGGGCTTTCGAAACCGAGAAGTATATGTTGCAGAGAACCATACCGATTTCATTTTCACTGTAATCGGTGAGGAATGGGGCTTTATTGGGGCAAGCATTGTTATTTGTATTTTCTTCCTACTAATTTATCATTTAACAAAAACTACTCTTTTATTGAAAGACCCATTTTCAACATATGTTTGTGCTGGTATTATCGCTATGATTACATTCCATGTGTTCGAGAATATAGGAATGACGATTCAATTATTACCGATTACCGGTATTCCACTTCCATTCATTAGCTATGGTGGTAGTTCATTAATGGGGAATGCTCTAGCTATCGGACTTGTCTTTAGTATGAGGTTCCACTATCGGACATACATGTTTACTACACATGATGAAGATGAATAAAAATAGAAAAAGGGAAGCCTCTAGTACAGAGACTTCCCTTTTTCTATTGTAAACGAGTTAAGCTTGAACTTGCGGTGTCTGCGTTGGTGGTGTTAGCACTTTTAAAAGTTCTAGTCGAGACTTTGTTACAGTGGCTGTTACACCCAACTTAGATAAATTCGAAACAATCTTTTTCAAATCTACTTCTTTCCTCATACATTCCACCTCAATCTTTCCTCGATTTTATATAACGTTTAATTGGCAAAAAAGTTTCATTTTTCTACGAGTATGATGTCTGACAAGTTTATCATACCATTTAACTTTGCTTTGAAATTTTTCTTTTTTGTGACATTGTATTTTTTTATACCCTGCCCTGTTCACCACCAAACATTTATAAACTAACCTAACCCCCCATATTTTATTCATTTACTTTATTTCAAAGCAAAAGAAAAGCCGTCTATCCATGTTTCTCCTTCCGTTTTCTTGTAATAGCAAGAACAACGGGGTTAGAATATACATATTGAAATAATGTATGAAAGCAGGGAACTATATGAAAAAGGCAATTTTATTATTAATGTCTGTTCAATTCCTCGTTTACCTAGGGTTCGGTATTATTATTCCAGTCTTACCTGAGGTTATTGTGCAGCAAAATTGGGATAATCTCCATGTTGGTGGCTTACTGACCGTCTATTCATTAGCTAGCTTTTTCACTGCACCATTTTGGGGCATGCTATCAGATAAGGTAGGTCGTAAACAGCTAATCTAAACGGGACTAATTGGTTTTAGCCTAAGCTTTGTTATTTTTTCATTATTTATTGATAACTTAGCTATTTTATATGTTTCCCGCGTTGTAGGAGGATTATTTTCAGGAGCTTTATATACGGCTGTAACAGGATTTATTGCAGATATGTCTAGCGAGGAGACACGTAATAAATATATGGGCTTTATGGGTATGTCCATCGGTCTAGGATTTATTTTTGGCCCAGCAATTGGTGGAATGCTAGGTCATTATAGCTTGCAATTACCGTTTATCGCATCAGCTATATTAATTGGACTATTATTTATTTATGCAAGTTTCGTCTTAAAAGAACCTGAAAAACGAAAAGATTCAAATAAACGTGCTATTGTGCCAAAAGGTGCTGGGAAAATGCTACAATACCGTGTGCGTTACTTATTTATGTTTTCATTTTTAGTAACATTTATGTTAGCAGGTGTAGAAGCTACATTCCAACTATTCCAAATCGAAAAAATTCAAATTACACCATTACAAATTGGTTATTTATTTATGTTTAGTGGCTTTGTTGATGCTGCGATACAAGGTGGTGTCGTTCGCCGAATTAAAAACGGCAGTGAGACAACTTGGCTAATCGGGGCACAAATTGTAACGGCTGTGGGTATGCTTTTATTCACGTTAACCGCTAACCTATTTATCGCAGGGCTAGCATTATGTGTCTTTACAGCCGGAAACGCACTTGCGAGAACATGTGTTGTTTCACTATCCTCTAAAGAATCTGGCGGGCAATATGGTACAGCAGCTGGACTATCTTATTCCATGGATAATCTGGGACGCATACTAGGTCCACTATTTTTCACCTGGTTATTTACAATGCATGCAAGTCTCGGTTACTATACATCAGCAGTAATCGCTATTCTTTCTATTAGCTTAATTTTTATTTTTAAAGCCTCTAAAAAATCGTTGCGTTTTGATTAACATTGATCATGGCTACGATAGAATGATTATCAAGCAATTCGGATTATCTCTAGTAAATCATAGAGATAATCCTTTTCTATGCTAACTAGCTATTTAAAATCTTCTTTCCTCATTTGAAGTAGGCTATACTAAGTATGTTATTATCAATAGTAAAGGCAGGTGTAGGAATGAGCATTTTTACAGATATAGAATACTTAGTTCCTTTTACTTTATTTTTTAATATTTTATTAGCCATGACTATCATTTTTTTAGAACGTAAAGATGCTACATCTACATGGGCATGGATTCTCGTCCTATTTTTCATACCATTAGCTGGGTTTATTTTGTATCTATTACTTGGAAGACAGTTACGAAAAAAACATTTATTCCGTTGGGAAGGGCGTAAAGATATCGGTATCGATACGCTCATCAACTATCAAATGGATGCCATTCGTAATGAAACATTTGAGTTTCGTATTTCAAATGCAGAGAATTATCAAGAGATGATTTACATGCACCTTAGAACAAACAATGCCGTTTTAACGCAGGACAATCATCTAGATATTTTTGATGATGGGGCCAATAAATTTGAACAGCTCCTTAAAGATATTGAAGCGGCTAAGGACCATATCCATATTCAATACTATATCTTCCGTCTTGATGATTTAGGAACACGAATCGTTCAAGCACTAATTAAAAAGGCGCAGCAAGGTGTCAAAGTACGCCTCCTCTATGATGAGATGGGCTCACGTAATGTGAAGAAACGTCATTTCAAAGAATTGCTTAATGCCGGAGGCGAGGTAGAAGTCTTCTTCCCTTCCATCTTCCCACTACTTAATCCCCGTTTAAATTTTAGAAATCACCGAAAAATCGTTGTCATTGATGGCCGTATTGGCTATATCGGAGGTTTTAATGTTGGGGATGAATATTTAGGCTTACAAAAAAAGTTTGGGTATTGGAGAGATACACATTTACGTATTGAAGGTAGTGCTGTACATCCACTCCAAACACGCTTTTTATTAGATTGGAATCAAGCAAGCTCCCAGCAAAAGATGGGTTACTCGGACCGCTACTTCCCTGCTATCCCGAAAAAAGGTGATGTTGGTTTACAAATTGTATCAAGCGGACCTGACTCCGATTGGGAGCAAATTAAGATTGGTTACTTAAAGCTGATAAATATGGCCCAAAAGTATATCTATATTCAAACGCCTTATTTTATTCCCGATGTAAGCTTCTTAGATGCCATTAAAATTGCGACTTTGTCCGGTATCGATGTACGTATTATGATCCCTAACAAGCCAGATCACATGTTTGTTTATTGGGCTACATATTCCTATGTTGGACAGCTGCTTCGTGCAGGAGCAAAAGTATATATCTATGAAAAGGGCTTTATTCATGCCAAAGCTATCATTATCGATGATGAGGCTTCCACTGTTGGTACAGCTAATATCGATGTTCGAAGCTTTAGCTTAAATTTCGAGGTGAATGCCTTTATCTATGATGCCAACATTTCGCATCAGCTGGCGGAGCTGTTTGAAAAGGATATTTTTGATTGTACAGAGCTGACGTGGGAGATGTACCAAAACCGTTCATCATTGATCAAATTTAAAGAATCAATATCTCGGTTATTAACTCCTATCTTATAAAATGAAAAAGGAAGAGAGCTTGTTCGTGTAGAACCGCATCTCTTCCTTTTTCTTATTTCACGCCTAAATATTCTTCTAGCGTAATGCTTTGCTTAGCAATTTCTTTAGCTACATCCTTACCAACATAACGATAATGCCAAGACTCATACATATAGCCTGTAATTTCCTCTTTGTTTTGAGGGAATCGTAGAATAAACCCATACTCTTGAGCGTGTGCAAATAACCACTGCCCTGCTGGTGTTTCTCCAAATTCCTCTGTCAGCCATACATCTTCTTTTCCACGCTCTCCTATATCAAACGCTAAGCCTGTTTGGTGTTCTGAATAGCCTGGACGAGCACTGTATCGATCTGCCGCCTCTTGTCCATCACGATTAACATAGTTGTTATAAAGTGTTGTTTGATATTCAAAAGAACGATAACCGCTAAAAGCAACTAAATCAAACCCTTGTTGCTTGGCAGCCTCTAGCATTTGATTGAGCGCTTGTCTTGCTTCTGGATTTTCTTCAGGTGCAAAGGTAGAAGGAAGCGGATAAATTTTATTTGCTAGCAGAATGCCTTTTATATACGTTGGTTCGGTAGGTAAAGTTTGATTAGGCAGATAGCCATTTTCGTCTGGTTGCTGCTCTGGCTTTTCAGGTGTTTCAGGTGTAGTGTCTGTCTTCTCTGTTGTAGAAGAATCTTGGTCTGTTGATTTATTTGTTTCTGTAGATTTTGGTTGCTCATTAGATGCACTATTTACTTGATTATTTTTATAGTTGTAAACTACAAAAATAGATACGATTAACGCAACAGAAATCAAAGCACCCATGATGAGCAAAAGACGATTGTTTTTCACTATTTATGCCCCTTTTAAAAATAGCACATACGAAAAGAGTAGGTCCTCCCTCTGTAAATACTTATCTTATTTTATTACTTGATTGATATAATCTCATTTTAGCACTGTTCACATTTTCAGGTGTGAAATTCACCTGTTATTTTGTAAATATTAGTCTGTAAGAATAATGATGAATACGATGATTGAAGCTAACGCAAAAAATATCGCCATATACTTCATCCATTTTGCTTCTTTTCCATATCCTTGTTCTTCAAAACTTTTTGCTCTAAAGCCATTTGACATGGCAAACATAATTGTCATTGCAAGTACAGC
The DNA here is from genome assembly GCF_003049525.1 of Lysinibacillus fusiformis. Classification (GTDB taxonomy): domain Bacteria; phylum Bacillota; class Bacilli; order Bacillales_A; family Planococcaceae; genus Lysinibacillus; species Lysinibacillus fusiformis. The sequence goes on from NZ_PYWL01000005.1 coordinate 26,858, forward strand.
AAAATTAAATTTCCCTATAATAATAAATACAAGTGCCGCAATACTAAAAATAGCGACTAAAATGGATGATAGCCATTTTCTGTTCATCATGTTGTCCCCCTAAAAAAATCGAGGCAACAGAGGCGCCTCGACATGAATAAATTATTTTGCTTTTTCTGGATGTTGCGAATAGTACTTTCGCCCAATATATGTTTGTAGAATTAACAACGCACCACTGACAGACCAATACAAAGGTAATGCTGCCATAGATGACATCGAAATAAAGACAATCATAATTGGTGAAATATAAATAAACATTTTCATTTGAGCCTTTTGCTGCTCAGGTACAGTCCATAATGATACTCGTGCCTGAACGAGGTACACAATACCCGCTACAATCGTCATGACGATATCAGGTGACCCTAAGCTAAACCATAAAAACTCATGTGACTTCACATCTGTTGAATATAAAATTGAGAAATAAAGACCCATAATAATCGGCATTTGAATTAACATTGGTAAGCATCCCATGTTTAATGGATTAATGCCATGCTTTTGATAGAGAGCCATCATTTCTTGTTGATATTGCGTTTGCTCTTCTTTTGTCTTAGCTTCTTTCATTTTCTTCTGAACTGCTTCCATTTCAGGCTTGAATGCATCCATTTTTGTTTTCATCAATTGTTGTTGACGATAATTTTTCAACATAATTGGCATTAAGACTAAACGGATTAGAACAGTAATCGCAATGATTGCTAAACCATAGCTGCCTGCAAAGATATTGTTCCCGAAAAATTCCAATAAAAATTCCATAGGTTTTACAAAGATACTATAGAAAAAACCTTCTTTGTTTTGCACTGCTTGACAGCCACTAAGTACAAAAACAGCCAGCCCAAGCATTGAAAATAGTTTCAAATTTTTCATTTTTCCACCTACTATAATTTATCAACTACTGTGAAGTATACCTTATAGGGTCTATCTTTATCAAATAGCAAGTGCTACTATTTATGTTTGTTATTTTCATAAAAAAAGGTGCGAGCTATAGCAGTATAGCTAACACCTCTGCACCTCATATTTTTCTATGCTCAAAAGCTATGCATTTTGTAATTCTGTCTCAGCCATTTCAAATCGGTAAAATTCATGATGAAGCTCATCTCTAAAATGCTTCGGCGTAACACCAGTATACTTTTTGAAAATACGTGTAAAATAACTTTGGTTACAGAAATGGAATTGATCAGATATAGATGTGATACTTTTGTTGGTATGTCGTAAGTAGTATTGTGACTCTTCTACACGTCGAACATTTAAGTATTCAACTAATGTAATACCTACATGTTCTCTAAAAATACGTGATAAGTGACTAGTACTTATGTGGAAATTATTAGCTATACTTTCCACAGTTAAATCATTTTCTAATTCATCATTTATATACATGATCACTTTGTTGACAGTTTGATGTCGGAAAGTCGGTTGTTTGCGATCTGCAATAAAATAAACAAAGAAATCAATTAAATCATCGGCAAATTGCAAAAATTCTGCGTCTTTCATTTGGTTTTCGATCATATCATTACAAGCAATATTGAAAGCAAATGCCTTTTTTGAAGGTACTTGATTGTCTAGCAATTTTCGAGCAACGATCGAAGACAAAACGGAAAAATAACCTCGAACAATTTTAATGACCTGCTTCCCAAAACGAATTGAAAGAATATCAATTAATTCATGTAAAGATTTTTTCGCTTTGGTGGATTCTAAATGGTAAATTTCAAAAATTAATTTCGACTCAATATTAAAAAATTCTTCGACGCCGATATATTGATTTATATTATCGATTTCTTGGAAGTATCTTTTGGAAATCGTTTCTGACATAGAATGTTGATGTAGTTGCATAATCTTCCCCATCTTTCCTCAGAGTGCACGAACTGCATTACAATATTTGACATCAATCCCAGTGAATAAAAAATAAGAAAATAGTATTTATTAATTTATCTTAAGAACTGAGTCCTATTTCACATTTTTTTTAAAAAACTACCTTATAAATAACCTAACTTAAACACCAGAACACAAGAAAATAGACTATACAGTGAATTTTACCATATTCTGCGATTTCCTTTCAACCACATTTTAATTGCTACTCTAGTTCTAATTTATCACATAGCCATAGTAGAAACCTTGTAAACTTATTCCTAACAATTAAATTTTACCATATACGTATTAAAATATTTTAGTCATTATCTAAATGTATTTACAAATTATACAAGACAAATTTCACCATTCTAATGAGTCAATCGACATTTTTCTATTTTATTCCTAAATCTTCTCTATATAATTTATATGATTATGTAGTAAAATAGATGATAATACTATTTTTAAAAGTTTAGACGAGGTGTTTAAAGTGGAACCAAAACAAATAGAAGAAATTATGGAGATTATTAAGGAATTCTTTCCCGAGAATACTTCCATTGCTATCTCTGATACCAATGAGTATTTGTATTACCAGCCAAGTAAAAAGGTTGATTTAAAAATTAAACCTGGCGACCCTATTAAAGAAGGTTCAGCGGCTCACAAAGCCCTAAGCTATGGTCAAAAAATTAGCTCGTACATCGAACCTGATGTTTTCGGTGTAGCTTATTACGGTATGAGTATTCCTTTAATGGAGGAAGGCGAAACTAAAGGAGCTATTACTGCTATCTTCCCGCAAAAACCATCAGCATTCTTAACAAACTACATTACCATTAAAATCGATGATTGCTGGTACCCAATTAAGCATGATCAAGTGATTTATTTAGAAACACAACTCCGTAAAACATTTGTTAAAACAATGTCTCGTGAAGGTTATCACCGTTTAAACCTAAGTGATTTAGAGCTATTTTTAGCACCTGATTCATTTATTCGTTGTCACCGCTCTTACATCGTTAACATTGACTACATCGATGAAATTCAACCAGATTCTCACTCAACGTTTTTATTAATTATGAAAGACGGTACTCGTATCCCTGTTAGCCAACGCTATGCAAGCTATTTCCGCCGTTCTTTAGGTTTCTAATTTTAAATACAGCGAGCAATCTATGTGGATTGTTCGCTGTATTTTTTTAATCCGAAATAGATCCCCTCATGTCCCCTATTAACAATTTTTGCATAGTTTTTATGTAGAAATTACCTATATTTATACAGCTCTACAATAAAACGTTTTCTCTGTCGAAAAATCATCTTAATGCTCGATTTTCCTTTTTTTACTCAATTTAATGCTATTCATAAAGTAATTGTGACAATTTGGTGATAGTATTATTCAAATGGTTGGAGTCATACTACAACTGAATAAACAGAAAATTCTCAAATGTTTTTTCTAGTTTTGTAATCGGTTTCCATCAAAATTATTTAGGGGAGGATTTTTTTATGGATGCAAATGTTCAAAAACGCCTAGGTTTAAAAGAGCTTGAGAGTAAAATTGTCACTGCTGAAGAAGCAGCAGCGCTTATTTCTAATGGTGATGTAGTTGGGATGAGTGGTTTTACTCGTGCTGGGGACGCAAAAGTTGTGCCAATGGCTTTAGTTGAGCGAGCAAAAAATGAAGAATTCAAAATTGATGTATATACAGGTGCATCATTAGGACCAGAAGTGGATAAGTACTTAGCAGAAGCTGGTGCCATTCGTAAACGTGGACCATTCCAAGGAGACGCTGGTATCCGTAATTTAATTAACTCTGGTGATGTTTTATATGTAGATGCTCACCTTTCTCATAATGCTGAGCTAGTGCGCCAAGGAATTATCGGACCAATTAAGTATTTAATTCTTGAAGCGGTTGCTATTACTGAAGATGGGTTAATCATTCCAACAAACTCTGTAGGTAACTCACCTATCTTTGCAGAATATGCAGAAAATATTATTATCGAGTTAAACATCTCACATCCAGAAGCTTTAATCGGCATCCATGATATTTATGTACCTGGTGAACAAGGTAAGCGTGAAGCTATTCCAATGACAGACGCTATGCAACGAATTGGTGATATCGGTATTAAAGTGGATCCAGCTAAAATTAAAGCAATTGTTATTTCTGAAGAGCCAGATGCTCCTTCATTAATCGTACCTCCAGATGAAGAAACACAAACTATGGCAAACATTTTATTAGACTTCTTTAGCAATGAAATTAAAGCAGGTCGTTTAACCAAACAATTAATGCCATTACAATCTGGTGTTGGTTCTGTTGCAAACGCTGTACTTGATGGCTTTGCAGATTCAGAATTTGAAGATTTAATCGTGGCATCAGAAGTACTTCAAGATGCAGTATTTAACTTAATCGATGCAGGTAAGGTTAAATTTGCCGCTGCAACTTCAATTACATTGACTGAAGAATTACAGCAAAAAGTATATGGCAATTTAGAAAAATATGCTGATAAAATTTGCTTACGTCCACAAGAAATTTCTAACCACCCTGAGCTTATCCGTCGTTTGGGTCTAATCTCAATCAACACAGCTCTTGAGTTAGATATCTATGGTAACGTAAACTCAACGCATGTCTCTGGTACTCGTATGATGAACGGTATCGGTGGTTCAGGAGACTTCGCTCGTAACGCACGCCTTGGTATTTTTGTTACAAAATCATACGCAAAAGGTGGAGCAATTTCTTCTATCGTGCCAATGGTATCTCACGTTGATCATACTGAGCATGATGTAGATGTTATCGTAACAGAACAAGGTATCGCTGACTTACGTGGTCTTGCACCAAAAGAACGTGTACCTTTAATTATTGAAAACTGTGCACACCCAGATTATAAAGAGCAATTATGGGATTACTACAACCGTGCTGTCGAAGCAACTGGTAGCCATCAAACGCCTCACCTTTTAGAGGAAGCACTTTCTTGGCATGTAAATCTTGCTAAAAACAAAACAATGAAAAAAGAAGTTTCAAAAGCTTAATCTTCAATTTTCAGGACGCCTACTAAGTGAAAACTTATTGGGCGTTCTTTTTTATTGGAAATGTTATAATAGGAATATATGCAACTAACTTACTAATTTGTTCTAATTCATGGGAGGAGCTATGAAAAAATTTATTTATGTAATTATTTTCTTTTCTTTTTTCGACCTATTTACCCAGCTACCTGTTATGAGTACATATGCTGAGTCTTTAGGAGCATCAGCATTCCTTACAGGTCTTGCAGTAGGTATGTATTCGTTATCCAATACATTTGGTAATATAATTTCAGGCTTTTTAACGGATCGCAAAGGACCTTTTATCATACTCATCGTTGGTCTCTTAACAACAGGTTTATCATTAACACTTTATAACTTAGTAGAGGAGCCTATTGCGCTTTTAGTAGTCCGTTTTATTCATGGACTTGTTGCAGGCTTCATTGTCCCTGCCGCCTTTACATTTTTAGCAAACGCTACTGAGCAAGAAAAAAGAGGTAAGGGTAGTGCTATTTCTGGCGCATTTGTTGGTATTGCTGCTATTATTGGCCCTGCTTTTAGTGGTATTCTAGCAAGCCGGACAAGTGTCCCATTTGTTTTTAATATTACTGCAAGCTTTATGCTTTTATTAGGGATTCTTTCTTTCTTTTTACTAAGAGCAAATCAAGTAAAAAAAGAAAAAGCGGCACCAAGTACATATATTCCGATAAGTGTATTTTTTAATAATACAGGAACATTAAAGGCATTTTCAGGAGCCTTTTTCTTAATGTTTTCACAAGGTGTAATTGCATATCTTCTACCGCTCAAAGTTCAATCTCTAGGCTTTGACTCTCGTTTAAGTGGCACATTGATGAGCACATTTGGTATTATCGCTGTACTTGTTTTTTTATTACCAACTAATCGTATCTTTGATAAGGTTAACCCTCTAAAAACATTGTCACTCGGTATTGGATTAATGGGATTAAGCCAATTATTAATAAGCCAAGCCGATTCTAGCTCTTTGCTTTATCTAGCAATGGCATGTTATGGGGTTGGGTTTGGATTCCTTTTCCCTTCCGTCAATTCACTTTTAATCGATTCTACAACGGCTGAAATACGAGGAAAAGCATATGGTTATTTCTATGCATTCTTCTCTCTTGGTGTAGTATTAGGTTCTTCCTTGTTAGGATGGCTATCACTTGGAGTGATCAGCGGCTTTATCTTTACGGGAATTGTATTATTAATATTTGCTGGAGTAATACTACTCCCACACAAAAGACCTTCTCATGCATAGATGAGAAGGTTTTGTCATTATTTTTCCTTATCTTGAATTTCCTCATTATAGAAGTGGACACCAGTATGTCCTCCACCTTCAGCGACCATTTCATTTGATGCAATCTTCGTTGGAGAAGTACCAGCCTCTGTTGCCACCTCTGTTGATACGCGTTCTGCAATATTGTCGTGCATATCAGGACCTGTTGTCAGATAAGATTCTAATCTTGATTTCATATTATTAAACATCGATAGTGCTTTATCACGGTTCTCTTTTTTACTTAAATAAGATGCTGCTAATCCCGCTAATCCTGCAATGACAACACCTGTTCCTTTTCGTTTAGCCATAATTTATTACCTCCTAAAAATATAGAAACTAGCTCTGTACTATAGTTTTTCCCTATTCTTAGAAGAATAAACATTTATTTTTTTATCTCTATCTGCATATATATAAGAATAAGAAATATACTTGCCTACATATCCGCCGTACTAACCATTCTTCTATTAACATTCAGCTCAATTTTCTACATTTATCATAATTATGTAATTTTTTATGATTATAATAGGCAAGTAAAGGGAATTAATAAATTAATACTAAAAATAGGAGCGTGATTATGATGAAGGATTTCGATTTAGCGTATGATTGGATAGACATGGCTTCATTAGTAGGTGGGGCAGGCCTTTTAACCGTACTAATTTATGGTGTGATACTTCTGTAAGGAGCTACTTGAATGAGTTATCTTAGCAATTAAAAGGCAATCCGCTTACCTATAAGCAGATTGCCTTTATTTTATCGTTTTACATCATTATAAGCATCTGATTTGGCAAAGGCCGCAACTACATAGGAACAAACTGCTTCCATCTTATAGCCATGTTCACGCGCATACTGTGCTGCCTGATCAAGCAATTGTTTGGCCACCCCTTGACCTCGGAGCTTATCTGATACATATGTGTGATCCATTACCATTACTTGCCCGTTTTGTTGCCAAGTAATTTCTGCAAGTCTTTCCCCTGCTTGCTCATTCAAAAATGCAAATTTATTTCCTGCTAATTGCTGTAATTGAAATTCCATTTCTCACCACTCCTTTTATTCATAGTACCATAGCCTTTTGGATTTTCACAAAACTTGCGACTGTTCTAAACAAAAAGAATCTGTCCACTCATTCTAGTAGATGAGTATGACAGATTCTTTTATTATTCATTGTTAGTTAAACCAAGAAGATATAGTATCTTTTAAATTAGCAAAGAAGCTTTTCACACTCTCCCAAAATCCTTTATCTTCCATAAGAGAGCCGAACTTTTCTTGAATCGTATTACTAATATCGTTTAATTGTTCAGACCATTTACTGAAATCAATATCCAGCTTACTGATTTTATCCATTAAATCTACGAGCAATTGACGGTCCTTTTCACTTAAATTGATGTCAAGCTTGTTTAATTGCTCTTGAACGATCTTTTCAACTTCTTCACGTGTAGCTGGCTTTAATTCAGCAATTTGCTTTTTAATTTCTGTTAGTAATTCAGCTACCTTTGCATCATCCACACCGGCAGATTCAGCAATAGATGTTGCAACCGATAACTCCTCATTTGCTACATCTGTTCGTTCAATATCAAGCGTTTCACCTGTAGTAACCTCGTATGCCTTGTAAATACCAACTAACGCCGAATGCCCTGTTACCGCCTTAGGTGCAGCCACCTGTACTGTAGCATCTTCAATCCCCGCCGTTAACATTGCATTCGCGTACATTTCTGATGTCACCTGTGTAATATTTGTTGGTGTGACAATTTCTATTACTAGACCTTCCCCTACATCTCTTCGTGTAATTTTAGCAGAAGAATACATGCGGGAACTTGAATTACTATCTTTAATGTATTTAACTAGATCCTGACCTGATACCGTTATTTCTTCGATTTCAGGTTCTTCATTGACTTTTAATGATTTTTTTACTGACTCTTTTTCAGCTTCAGATAAATTTGCTCCATATACAACGATTGGAACGCCTAACTTTTCATCAATTGCTTTCGGAGGCGTATTATCAGATGCAAACCCTGTCGCTGGTGCCATCACACCAAATACCAACATAGTAGCTGTTAGTATTTTCATCCAAGTTTTTTTCAAATCGTGTGACCCCTTTCGATAAAACCTCATAATTAGCCTGTATAATGTATACCACTATACAGTTATTAGTACGTAAAAAAGCAGAGAAGGTTTCAAGGATGTCTCTTGTCGCTATTACTTAGTTTAATTAATCGTCCACTAGACTTCTTCAGTCCAGCCGTCCTGTTGCTTCACTTTACCAGCTTTCATCAATGTTCCTAAGGCACGTTTAAAGGCACCCTTACTCATATGAAACATTTCTTGAACTTCTTCAGGAGAGGATTTATCGCCAAATGGCATTTTGCCCCCAACATCCTGTAGATAGCTCAAAATTTGCTGCGCATCATCGGAAAGGCGCTCATGTTTTCTCGGTAAAAGAGAACCGTTCATGGAGCCATCTTCTTTTACATCAATAATTCGAACTACTACATCTTGTCCTAAGCGTGGCTCTGCATTACGCTCTGATTCATGCACAAAAATACGATATGGATGTTCTACACCTAATAAAAACGAGCCAACTGGTAACAAACGGTATGGGCGTGCCTGAATGTTTTTATTATGCAAATCTTCAAATGCACCTTCATATAACTCCAAAATCTTTTCTTCCGTTGCTAATCGTCCAAATAAATCACCGTTACGATCTGTGCGTAGTGTCATAAATAAATGATCACCTGGAACCGGCCATACTTCTTTTAATGGTGGTAAATCCTCTGCTTTAACTAACACTTCTCGAGAGGAACCAATATCTACATAAGCCCCTTCACGTTCTACTACTTTTAGCACTTTCGCCCAACCGTATTCTCCTTGTGTAAAAGCTGGGATTGCTGTTGTAGCAGCTAAATCCCCTCGTCGATCTACAAATAAAAATACTTCAAGGCGGTCACCTACTGTTAGCGGCTCTGTTACCTCTGAAGCATTTAAAGGTAGTTCTTCAACTCCATTTGTTAAAATCCATTTTGATGTTTGTTGCTCTAATACCGTTAATGTAACGACTTCACCTGATTTTAATGCGTCCATATTGTCTCCCTTTCCTCCACACTATCATTTTATAGATTGTGCTGTGTCTTTGATGCCTCTAATTTTTTCACGATGTCTGGATTCTCTTCCATTACTTGCACAAGATCCGCTATACGATCGATTGAATTCCAACTTAAATGATGCTCAATTCCTTCAACATCATTATATATACGCTCTTCATCCACACCAATCATTCGTAAAAACTGCTCGAGCAATTCATGACGCTGCACAAGACGCTTTCCTAGCTTTTCACCTTTCGGCGTCAATGTCAGTCCACGGTATTTTTCATAAACTAAATAACCATCTTTATCTAATTTTTGAACCATTTTTGTAACAGAAGAAGGAAGAACAGATAATGCTTCAGCAATGTCAGACACTCGCGCATATCCTTTGTTAGCGATTAGTAAATAAATTTGTTCGATATGGTCCTCCATACTAGGTGTTGGCATATCCTTTTCCCTCTCTTTCCTTTTCTTACTCTCTAGTTTACTACAAGCTTGGCTTAAAAGTTAACTGAAAATACATATGCCAGAAAATCACGACCTGTACAACTTAAAAAGAGCCTCTTCATTTAAGAAGTAGGCTCCACTTTGTGTCGAGGATACTTATTTACCACATGTAACGCGTGAATAATCTCTTTGTTGATGCGCTCAATACTTTCAGGAGTATTCATTTCCTTAAATGCCTCGTCTCTAGCTTCCATAGATGTAACATACTTACTCGGCAATGCATTTAGTGTAAGTGCCACCGTGTCGAGTTCACAGATTTCGCATTTACAAAATGTTTGATATTCCGGTCCTCGTAGTAAAAAGCTTACTAAACCACGCACAATCTCTTCTGTAACATTTACTAAAATAGGATCTGACTTATTCAAACTTTCGCCTCATTTTATATTGAATGGTTACATTACTCCTGAAACTATAATAGCTTTTAAAAAGTACTTTTTCAAGAATCACTAGTAGCATCTATTCGCACAAAATTAGTAGTGTCAAAGTAAGATTAATCTCCTGCTTTTTCCTATCAAATCACATCTTACCTACTATTTTTTTGCTTTTATTAGTCTTAATGAATTAAAAACAACTAATAGGGTTGCGCCCATATCTGCAAAAATTGCTATCCATAACGTTAGCCATCCTGGGATAACTAGCAGCAACGCAATTAATTTTAAGGCTAGGGCAAAAATAATATTTTCCTTAATAATGCGTAGTGTTTTTCTGCTTAATCCAATTGTGTATGGGAGCTTTGTTAAATCGTCACCCATTAAGGCAATATCGGCTGTCTCGAGAGCTGCATCTGTGCCTGCTCCCCCCATTGCAATTCCCACATTTGCAGTGGCCAATGCTGGCGCATCATTTACGCCATCCCCAACCATTGCTACGGCTCCAAACTGTGCACGTAAATCTTTAATCGCCATTAATTTTTCCTCTGGTAATAAACCAGCACGCACATCTGTTACCTGTAATGATGTAGCAATGGCCTTAGCAGTAGGCTCTGCATCACCTGTTAACATCACCATATGTTTTACTTTTAGGGCATTAAGTTTTTGTAAGACATCCTTACTTTCATGACGCAATTGATCAGCAATCCCAATTAATCCAATGAGTTGGCTTTTCGAAACCGCTGCTACTACTGTCTTACCCTGTTCCTGTAGCTTTTTAACCTGATTTTCTATATTTTTATCGATAAAGGCTAATGTGGACACCCATTTCATGCTACCTACGTAAATAATCTGCTGATCAACTGTTGCAAAGGCTCCTTTGCCTGTGACTGATTGGAATTCTGTAGGCACTAGCTCAGGTAAATTTTTATCATGTAATCTATTTAATATAGCTTTTGCCAAAGGGTGCTGGGACTGTTTTTCTACTGCTGCCACTAGCTGTAATACATATTCCTCTGACCAACCATCCATTGTCACTATATCCGTAACAGCTGGCTGTCCTTCGGTTAATGTACCTGTTTTATCAAAGGCTACCGCTTCAATATGTCCTAATTGTTCTAAATGAATTCCGCCTTTAATAAGGACACCTTGTCTTGCAGCATTCCCAATCGCAGTAACAATAGCCACCGGTGTAGAAACAACGAGTGCACAAGGACATCCTACTACTAACACTGCTAAGCCTTGGTAAATCCAGTGTTGCCAATCTCCTATAAATAAAGGTGGAATAACAGCTACTAAAAAAGCAACAATGATAATAGCTGGTGTGTAATACTTCGCAAAGCGATCTACAAATTGCTGAGAAGGTGCTTTCTCTGCCTGCGCCTCTTCTACAAGATGAATGATCTTAGCAATTGTTGTGTCTTCTACTCGCTTTGTCACGCGAACCTCAAGCGCACCCTCTTCATTTAATGTACCTGCGAATACTTCATCATTCACTGTTTTATTCACTGGAATGGACTCACCTGTTATAGCTGCTTGATTCACTGCAGATAGCCCGCTAATGACAATGCCATCCATCGCAATCTTTTGCCCAGGCTTTACAAGTAAAATATCCCCTATCTCGATATCTTCTGTCGGCAGTTCAAGCTCATGAAAATGCTCGCCATGCGCTCTTTTAATGATAGCTGTCGGTGGAGCGATATCCATTAACCCTCGAATCGATTGTCTTGCCTTATCCATAGAGTAAGCTTCAAGTGCTTCACTTACGGCAAATAAAAAGACTACAACTGCCGCTTCTTCCCATTCCCCAATAATAGCAGCTCCAATAATAGCGATTGTCATAAGGGTCTTCATATCAAATTCAAAGCGAGCTAAATTACGGAAGCCCGTTTTAAAAATACCAATTCCCCCTACAAGAATAGCTATGATGAACATGGCTATTGGAATCGGGTTTGTTTCTCCCTGCATAGAAACAAATAAATAGCCTAGAATGACAAAGAACAAAGATATCCCTGCCAAAATATTCTCTTTTTTGCGGTAAAAAGGTGTAGATTTTTCAACTGTTCTCACTGCTGATTGCGACACCTTGATCCCATCAAAGGCACCTGCTTCTTCAATTTGATTCACACTAATGTTGCCGACTACCGTTATTTTAGAAGCACCAAAGTTGACTTGTGCATCCTCCACCTCAGGAATAGCCTTTACATTTTTCTCAAACTTCGCTGCACAGCTAGCACAGGAAAGATTTTGCAATCTGTATTCTTGTTTAGTTGGCGTCGCTACCATTCGCAATCCCCTCTTTCGCATGTTCATAGGCAATTGTTACAATTTGAAATACATGCTCATCCGCTAAAGAGTAATACATTTGCTTCCCTTTGCGGTGTGACTTTGCTAAATTATTATCTTTTAAGTAACGTAAATGATGTGATGCTGTTGCGACTGACGAGCCAATAATCGATGCTACATCACAAACACATAATTCATCCTCTACCGTTAAAGCAAAGGCGATTTTAAGCCTTGTTTCATCAGATAATGCTTTTAAAAACTTTGCTACCCCTGATAGATCAGGCATTTGTTGTTGTACCTTAGTGACTGCTTCTTCATGTACTTGCGTCACCTCACAAATTTCTTTTGGCATTGTTCCTCACCTCATTCAAATATTCGTTTGATTGTATTCAATGTAACATATTATTCCATCTTATTCAAATGAATATTTGAATGTTGTGATTTATATCCTAGTAAAAAAAATTAACGTACTTTTAAAAGTACGCTAATCATTTTTGTTACTTCGCTTTTAATTTTAATGTTTTACCTTTAATATCTTCCTGTTTTACAAAAGTTCGATGATAATCACCATCTGCCCAATCGAGTACTTGATCTTGGTACCAATCAGACTTTACATGACCACTTTGACCAGGTCCAACAATATGATAGCCAGAAGTTAAATCACCCACATCCACAACAAAACGCCAAGAAGCACCATGATCCACATTACCAGAAAGATCATTATCAGCAGCCTGTACCGTCACTTTGGATCCTCCAATTGGAACCTTTTTAGCATTAAAATAGGCAGCTAAAATTGGAGAAGCACTACCTAACGTATGATCAAAAGTGAGCTGGTGGAAATCTCCCCATTGCCACTTGGATGCATTTTTACCAAATTGATCTTCTAATTGTGCAATGGTAAGCTCTAGTGCCTTGTAAACTGTTGCATCAACTCCACCTTGCTCCTCTATCCAAATACTCTTGCCCCCTGCATAGGCTGTGCGTAAAAGCTGGTCTGTAATATTAAATTTACCATGCATGATGTCATACATATCTGCAGGCATTTGATCTTTAAACAATACTTCCTGTAATTTGGTCATAAGCGTATGGAATACGAGTGGTGCACCTGATTCCTTAGCATCCACCATATCCCAATTCTCCAGCATGGCAATAATCTCTGTGTACGTACCATCCTGATCTTGCGCTTTCATAGATGTTAATAAACTAGGAAGAAATTCCCTAGCATAGAGATTATGTTGATCCATTTGCAAGTTCATCATATCTTCTACCGTTATCGAATCATTCGCCTGAAGTACTTCTTTAATTCGTTCAAAACGGTAAGGCTGAGCCCAGAAATCTGTAATGTGATAAGGATATTCCTCTCCTACGACTTGATTATTGGCGGTAGCAATAAAGCCTTGCTCTGGATTCACTACTGTTGGCAGCTCATCCCATGGAATAAAACCATCCCAACCATAATCACTAGAATCACCTGGAACTGGCAATTGACCATCACCTTGCTTACGAATAGGAATTTGACCATTTGCTTTATAAGCAATTGTGCCATCCTTTGAGGCAAAAACGAAGTTCTGCGCAGGTGCCTTAAAGTCTTCTAAAGCTTTTTCAAAGTCATCCCAAGATTCCGCCTTATTAAAACCAATTACTGCACGTAATTCTGCAGTTGATTGAAGCGCTGTCCACTGCATTGAAAATTGTGCAGTTGGCTTGGTATCTTTGAATGCTAGATCCGTCATAATCGGACCATGGCGTGTCACCACCACTTCAAAATCTACAGTTTCTCCGTCCTTCACCTTAATAGATTCATCACGTACCTCGGCTTGCTCCCATTTTCCATCGTAGCGGTATTGTGTTGGATTATCTGGATTAGGTATTTCAAGATATAAATCCTGCACATCCGGGCCAACATTCGTCACACCCCATGCTATATCATCATTATGACCTAAAATAATACCTGGAATTCCTGCAAAAATAACACCACTAACATTTTGTTGTGGAGATTGCAGATGCATCTGATACCAAATTGATGGAGTACTCAATCCTAGGTGAGGATCGTCCGCCAAAATAGGTGTACCTGATTTAGTTTTATCACCAGAAACAACCCAGTTATTACTGCCGTTAAATTCATTAGGCAGTAGATCTGCATTAAATTGTCCTGCTACCGCTACAGGGTTTTTAATATTTGCCTCAATAATAGATGAAGCATTTTCAGGATATTTAATAAATAATTCTTTGGCCTTTTCTTCATCAAAATTTTGTAAAGCCCAATGACGGAAGGCAAGTGTATTCCAATTCCCTCCCAAATCATATGCCATATACTTCCCAATCGTTAAAGAATCCACAACTGTCCATTCCTCTGGCTCGTAGCCCAATAATGAAAATTCATAGCTTAAAGTTTTATTTTCCTTAGCTTGTGCAATAAATGCATTTACCCCTTCTGCATACCACTCTAGTACTTGCTTGCTTTCCTCATCATAGGCTGCGAGTGATTTCTCAGCGGCATCGCGTAAGCTAAAAGTACGAAAGTGTTTGTCCGTATTTATTGTTGCTTCCCCAATAATTTCTGATAATCGACCACTCGCCTGTCTTCGTGCTAAATCCATTTGAAATAATCGATCTTGTGCCTGAACATAACCTTGCGCACGATATAAATCAGCATCTGTCTTTGCAAAAATATGAGGAACCCCTTTGTCGTCCCTTGTAACCGACACATCCTGCTCTAAAATATTGACAGCTAATTCGCCATCAATTATCGGCTTAGATTTATTCATAAACCATGTTAATCCGATAAAAGCTACGATAGCTAAAGTCGCTACGATCCCAGCAAGGACGATAAGCCACTTTCTCCATTTGAACTTTCTCTTTTCCATCTCATTACCCCCTCTGTGCACTATATTCCTTCCTACCTCTTAAAATCCTTAAAACAAGGTTTAAAAGATTGTCGATAGCAAATATTTGTGCGTTATGTAAGTAAATCCATCTTTAAATACAAAATTTCGTCACCATTCGCTATTAGACTAGTATAAACAATTGGCTATATGAAGGCTACAGAGCATTGTTAAAAAACGTATTTATAGATAAATGGCTTTCCTTTCATTAGTCTCCTTTTTTATTCATTCTATGTATTATTGCAAAGACAAAAAAATCGTATTTCCAATAGAAAATACGATTTTTAATGCTAGACATGTAGTTGTAATTCAATAGGGCAATGATCGCTGCCCATAATGTGTGGGTGAATAGTCGCTTGATCAATCTGATTTTTTAATTGCTCCGACACAATAAAGTAGTCGATGCGCCAACCAATATTTCGTTCACGTACTTTATTCATATAGGACCACCATGTAAAATGGTCAGTTTCATTAGGATGCTTGTATCTGAAAGAATCTACAAAACCACTGGCTAAAAGCTCCGAAAATTTAGCACGCTCCTCATATGTAAATCCGGAATTTCCCACATTCGATTTAGCATTTTTCAAATCTATTTCAGTGTGTGCAACATTTAAGTCACCACAATAGACAACAGGCTTTTTACTATTCAAGTCTTGTAAATAGCCGGCTAAACGATCTTCCCAAGTTAGTCGAAGTGGTAATCTAGCTAAATCTCGCTGTGCATTGGGGGTATAGACATTTACTAAATAGAAATTTTGATATTCTAAAGTAATGATTCTACCTTCATCCTGAGAATCTTCATCGCCAACTCCATACATAACGGATAATGGTGTATGCTTTGTAAATATAGCCGTCCCCGAGTAGCCTTTCTTTTGGGCATAGTTCCAATATTGCTCATAATCATCTAGTGCAAGCTCTACTTGTCCAGCCTGACATTTGGTTTCTTGGATACAAAAAAAATCTGCCTCTATTTGATGAAAGAAATCTAGAAAGCCTTTCCCCAGGCAAGCCCTAATTCCATTAACATTCCATGATATAAATTTCATCTCATACTCACTCCTTAAAAAAACGCCCTTCGACTCAAGCGAAGAGCGTCACATTATAGATCATCACCAACAATTTTAACTTCTGTTTCTAATTCAATACCGAATTTTTCTTTCACAATCCGCTGTACCATTTGAATAGTTGCAATATAATCAGAAGCAGTAGCATTTCCTTTATTGACAATAAAACCTGCGTGCTTCGTAGAGACCTCTGCACCGCCTACTCCTTTGCCTTGCAAGCCACTATCTTGAATAAGCTTACCTGCAAAATGACCTGGTGGGCGTTTAAAAACACTTCCCGCAGATGGATATTCTAATGGTTGCTTAGATTCTCGCTGAAATGTTAAGTCAGCAATCTTCGCATCAATTTCCCCCTGTTCGCCAGGAGCTAATTGGAACTCAGAGGATAACACGTAATAGCCTTTCTTCGCAATAACGCTTTTACGATAACCAAGTTCAAGCTCATCCTTTGACAAGGTTAAAATTTCTCCCTCTTTTGTTAACACCTTAGATGAAATAATTATATCTTTAATCTCACCGCCATAAGCACCTGCGTTCATAGCCATTGCACCACCAATTGATCCAGGGATACCACAGGCAAACTCGAAGCCTGTTAAAGATGCTTTAGCAGATAGCTTCGACACATCTTTAATTAGCGCACCACTTTGAGCATAAACATGTTCACCATTAATACGAATCTCATCTAAATTTGAAAATGTTACAACGATTCCTCTATGACCACCATCACGAACAACCATATTAGATCCGTTACCTAACATTAATAAAGGAATATTATTTATATATGCATAGCGTATTACAAATGCTGCTTCTTCTTCTGTATCAGGAAGAACAAAAACATCTGCTTTGCCACCTAATTTTGTCATTGTATATTGTTGTAATGATTCATCTAACTTAATATTGGCAGGATTAATGCTCTTCGCTAAATCCTTTGCCCATTGTTGTTTTGTCATGAGAGCTAATTCCTTTCTAACGTCCTTCTTACTCTACACCAGTATGGATTTAGAACCCCAATTTGACAAGTAAAATGAAGGGTATTTTTATCTCACATAAAAAGACAGGTAAGTCCTGTGCAGAGATGATGAATATTATAAAGAAAATTGACAGTCATTCCAAGTGTCGTTTTTGGCACAATACTACCTAAAGAACAAGCCATTCACTTTAAAGCCAGCTACTTGCCCATGTTTCAATATTACGGATAGCGCCTTCTAGTGCTTGCCCTTTATCCGTTAATGAATATTCAACTCGTACTGGGACTTCAGAATACACTTTACGTTCAACAAGTCCTTCTTTTTCCAGTTCCTTCAAACGTTCTGATAATAAACGGCCACTAACAGGTAATGCAGACTCTATTTCATTAAAACGCTGTGGTCCATCTAATAATTGATATAATATTAAACCCGTCCATCGTTTTCCGATTAAATCCATTGCTTTAGCTAAACGAGGACATAAAGTTGTCTCATTCATATTTCTTCACCTCTATGTAACTATTGTAACGATTATTGCAGGAAATGTAAATTTAGAGTAACTTATTTACATAACATAATTAATATACTTTTATATACTTAATTACAAAAAGTAACTTCAGTTTTCAGTCTTTTTCAATTACGGTGGAACCTTCCATCATTAAACCGTCCGTCCTCCTAATAATACAATGCCCTAGATATCAGTAATATGACTAACTATTTATTTTAAGTCTTGTAAATGTTCACAGTTTACACTTTTATTGGTGATTATCCATTCCTATTTATGAAAAACCCATTGAATATGGTATTTGTTTCCTTTATCATTCGTTGTAGAATGCTGTTTTAGGGGGTTTTTAAATGAAAAAATACACTATTGATATCAGTCATTCCACACTTAGTTTTTCTGTACGACATATGATGATATCTAAAATTCACGGTACTTTCGAATCGTACAACGCTGAAATTGCTGCAGCCAATATTGAGCATATGCAGGATGCAAGTATCTCTATTACCATTGACGTGGCTAGTGTCTCCACAAAAAATCATGACCGAGATGTACACCTTGTGTCTCCAGATTTTTTTGATGCAGACGTCTATCCAAAAATAGTTTTCACCTCTACATATATTGATAAACAAAATGATAAAACTTTTTTGATACATGGGGATTTAACGATTAAAAACATAACAAAGCCTATCGTATTTACAACAGTATATACAGGAAACGGTGTTAATTCTTGGGCACAAGTATATGGCTTTCAGGCAAAGACACAAATTGATCGCCGCGATTTTAATTTAGTCTACAATACAATTCTAGAAACAGGTGGCGTATTAATCAGTGATGAGATTGACATTGTGGTAGATGTCGAATTAAGCCCCCTTTAGTTATTGATTTACTTTAAGGAAAGAGGGAACTTTACATGCTATGGTTTGATAACGAAATTACATTTGTATCGAGCTTTATTACAATCGTCTTTTTTATTGTTTTTGGTAGCATCGCCTTCAGCCTTATTAAAGCTATTGTCACTTGGTCTATTAATAACCAATCACAAACCTTAACTGTACCCGCTAAGGTTGTGTCAAAACGTACAAATATTCGGGGAGGCTCTACTAATTCTGCGGCATATACTTCCTATTTCATAACGTTTGAAGAACGACATGGGGAGCGTCAGGAATTTAAAGTGAATGGTCGCAATTTTGGACAGCTAGTGGAGGGTGACATTGGTCTTTTAACGTATCAGGGCACACGCTTTCATACTTTCGAAAGACAATAAAGGGAGAGTAGCGATTAACTCGTACTCTCCCTTTTAGTTTTATTTAATTAAATACTTGGCAAATCCTGCCTCTGTATCTTCTAAATATTCAATGTTGCTATCTGCTGAGATAAATTTTTGTGCATCTTTCGCAGATAGATAAACAACTTTCGTCTTGGCTGGGAATGGTACAAATGACCAGTTTTTATCCGCAGCAGGGTTAATTGTTTTATTTGCCATAATATAATCAACTACAGCTTGACGATTTTCATAGGCATAGTTAGTTATATTCGAGCCGTCCGTATTTTTAAATGTCGCTCCATAAGAACCACCAACACGATAATTATTTGTAATGATAATGAATTCTTGTTTTAAATCAATTGGTTTACCATTATATTGTACATTTTTAATACGGTTCGCCTTTTCATCAACAAGATTACCACGTCGGTCATATTTAGATGGAGATGTCACATCAATTTGATAGGTTAAGCCATCTAACACGTCAAAATTATAAGAGCGTGCTTCTGAATCAATAATATTTTGCTCTTCTGTCTTATTCGGATCTATTGTTGCAAAAATACCTGCAGCCATCTCTAACCACTCGACGGCTTGTGCACCTGTAACTTTAATTGTGGCTACAGTATTATCGTAATGATAAATGTCTGCCATATTTTTAATGGCAAGTGGACCAACTGGAATGTTTGTATAATCTAATGGATTATTTCGTGAACCGGCTTTAAAAGGTGCCCCAGCAGAAAGAATCGGCGTTTTTTCATCAGCCGTTCCCTTTAATTCCTGTTCAATAAACCATTTTTGTGCTTGTGTGACGATTTGAATAGAAGGATCATCTTGCACCATTGAGAAATAACTATGGATTGGCGCAGTTGTTTCACCAACAGGCTGGCGAATATAAGTTAAAGTGCCTTCATGTGCTTGTTTCACAGCTTTTAATACCGTAGTGGATGGTTGTAAACCTTCTTGCTTGATTGATTGTAATGACCCACTACCATCTACTACAACCCACTCTGATCCTTGTTGTTCTAGTTTTAGATCAATGATACCAAGATGGCTACCATAGCTACCTGCCATAACTGTTGGAACACCGTGAATCGTTCCCTTTTCTTGATCTACATCTTTCAAATCTTTGTAGTCACCTGGGAATGTTAAATGCGAGTGCCCTGTAATCAAAGCATCAATTCCGTCAATTCCTGCTAGTTGATAGCCAACATTTTCAGCACCTTCCACGTAAGTGTCCTCACCAATACCTGAATGTGAAAGAACAACAATTACGTCTGCTCCAGCCTTCTGCATTTCAGGAACTACTTCTTTTACTGCTTCAACAGGTTCTTGCATGTCAACTTTACCAGCTAAATGAATGGCATCCCATTCAACAATTTTTGTTGGTACAATCCCTGTCACACCAACTTTCAGTGTATGTTTCTTACCTGTGCTATCCACTCCTTCTTTATCAAGAATAACATAAGGTGTAAACATACGCTTTTTTGTTTTAGCATCGTAAGTATTAGCATTTACGACTGGATATTTGGCATCATTTAAAACTTCATTTAAGAAATCAAGACCATAGTTGAATTCATGGTTTCCTAAAGTTCCACCATCATATTTTAAAGCGTTAAGTGCCGCAATAGCCGGATGTACTTCCCCTGGCTTTAATACACTTTCTAATGCTTTATAAGAGCCAAGTGGCGTACCTTGAATTAAATCCCCATTATCAAATAGTAATGTGTTGGGATTTTTAGCACGAGCTTGTTCAATTAATGTAGCTGTATTAGCTAAACCAACCTCAGATGATGGAGCATCTAAATAGTAATTATAATTTGCTAAATTTGTATGAATATCTGTAGTTCCTAAAATTTGAAGATCTACTGACACTCCATTAGATGGTGCCTTGTATTCTGCTACAAAGCGCTCTACAATACTTTCCATTTGCTCATGTGTTACATAGTCAAGAGGACGGATCGTATTATCCTCATACGCTTGAAGAATATTTGCTGCAACAGCATTAGCTAAATCTTGTTTATAAGCTTTAGCAATTTGATCAGCATCCTTAAATTGGTCTAAGACCGCAAGGGAAGCGTTTTCACTAACAAGTCCACGAGCAGATATAACAAATGCTTGTTGACGTGTTAATTTATCGTTTGGACCAAATGTAGTTGCTGTTTTTCCTTTTATAAGTTTTAACTGTACAGCCTTTTCTACATATGGTGCTAAATCCTTGGAGACATCCGTAAAAGTAAGGGAAGAACCATCACCTATTTTGACATCTAAGCTTTCTACTAATTCTTTTACATAATCAGCGCGTGTAACTTCATTGGAAGCAGCATTAGCAGTGAATCCAAATGGTATCAACGCGAATAAAACTAGTAGCATGGCTAAAAATTTAGTTATTAATTTCTTGTTCATACAACAACCTCCTTATTCATCTAGTATTTTCCTACAGATACTATTATATTAAACTAACTCTATTTTTTACTGAATAATTAGTCCTAATTATATGTATTTTTAAAAGAATGGGTTATTACTTTCCTATAAAATCACATTTTTCTATCATTTTTATTTTTATACCACCAATAGAATGTTAGGAAATGTAAATTCCGAATAAATAGTTAATACCAATATATCCGACTTCTATACCACACCATACCTCTGTTCGCAAAATAAAAAAAGACCTCTCAAATTTGAGAGGTCTTTTATTAAAAAATATTTTTTACGCGTTTACTGCTTGAAGTGATTGAGCTACTTTTTTCACTTCTTCTAGGCCATTTGCAATAATTTCTTGTGCTTTATCAGGTGATGCATTGTGACCTTCAATAATTACTTCTTCGATAATTTCCATACCGAACACGCCGCCTGCTACATTTTTAATGTAGTTTACTGACATTTCCATCGGCTGTGTTTCTGGTAGTGAGTAGTAGCCACCGCGAGCATTTAAAATAATCGCTTTTTTATCCGTCATTAAGCTAACCATTTGGCCATCTTCACCATATTTGAATGTGAAGCCTGCTTGGTACACATAGTCAATAAATGTTTGTAAAGGTGCTGGAATAGTTAAGTTCCAAAGTGGGAAAGCAAATACTACTAAATCAGCTGCTGTTAATGCATCCATCGCTTTTTGTTTAGCAGCTAAAAGACGTGATTCGATGTCTGTTAACTCCCCACCATTTTGTACTTTACCAAATGCATTGAAAAGATCTTGCCCAAAGTATGGCATATCTTCTGCAAATACGTCAAAAGTTGTAACGTTTACACCTTGTACGTTTTCCATAAAAGTATCGTACATTTTTGTTGAAATACCATCTGGACGGTTGTTTGCTTTTACTACTAAAACGTTCATTATATAAAATCTCCCTTATATCTCATAGTCTATTATCTCGAATTCAAGATATAAACTTATCTTAAAAAAATTCTTCTAAAAAGTCAACGATACTTTCCTCAGACTTTTGACTGAAATATTAGATAAAATTTTCACTAAAACGAATAAAAGAGGCTTGTTATGTCAAGCCCCTCCGTAGTTAGAGTAATTTTAGCACTATAATTTACAGTTATCATCTGTACAAACACCAGCGTCACCCGTGCCAGCCATTTTTAGACCAGGTTGTAAGCCCTCTTCCTCAGCCACTTTACGTAGTGTATCTTCGAATACTTCTTGTGGCTGGGCACCAGAAATACCATATTTACGGTTTAAGACAAAGAATGGGACCCCACGAACTCCAAGCTGCAATCCTTCTTGAATATCTGCTTCTACCTCATTTTTAAATTCATCCACAGCAAGAACTTTTGCCACTTCCTCGCGTTGCAATCCTACTTGTTCGGCTATATCTAATAATACATCCTCTTGTCCAATACGTTTTCCTTCAATAAAATGACTGTGCAGTAGAGCTTCAACTAATGCTGTAACATCTCCCTGCTGCTCAGCCCATTTAACAAGTCGATGTGCCTTTAACGTATTCTCTTCCATTAGATTGCTAAAGTCATAGTTTAAGCCCACTTCTTTCGCACGCTCTGTAACACCTAATGTCATTTCTTTGGCTTTTTCTAAAGTCATACCATATTTCTTCGCTAACGATTCATAAACAGTAATGTTCGAATCTACTGGGGTATTAGGATCAAGTTGATAGCTTTTATAAACAAGCTCCACTTGCCCACCAAAGCCAGTATCTTCAATCGCTTGCTCTAATTGTTTTTTACCAATATAACAAAATGGACATACGTAGTCAGACCATATTTCAATTTTCATTACTCACACTCTCCTTTTGCTACATTGTAGCGATAGATTAAATCGCAAGGCAATTTTTATGCTTCATCGCATAAATTCTCCAGTACATCTACATACTGAACATAAAAACATTGTGAGGTTTATCTATGACTCAATCTCTTTGGCTCGCTACTTCCGAATCAGTCTCACTATCTTCACTTTCTTCATCTACAACTTGTGATGTATGTATAGTCGGAGGAGGCTTAACTGGTCTTTATACAGCCTATGTCTTGGCAAAAGCAGGTGTTGATGTACTTTTACTTGAGGCGAATACCCATTTTGGTCACGGTACTACAGGCCATTCCACGGGTAAACTAACTGCCCAGCATAGTATCGTTTATGCTAACCTTTTAGAAAAACTATCCGTTGATGAGGCACAGCTCTATTACCAACTCAATCAACAAGCCATTGAAAAGGTAACACAATTATTCCCAAAAGGCAGTGTAAAGCAAGTAGATTCACTATTGTATGCTCAAACAAAAGATGGGTATGCGCAATTGTTAAAAGAATGGAATGCTTATAAGGTGTTAAATATCCAATCAAAAATCACCACAGAAACAGAGCTTCCCTTCCCCATTACAAAGGCTTTATGCATGTCCCAGCAAGCTCAAATAAATCCTGTAGAGGTAAGTAATTTTCTTGCTAAAGAAGCACAAGCGATGGGTGCCAAGCTTTATACAAATACCCGAGTTCAGCAATTAAACATAGCTCAAAATAACTTACATACCGAAAAGAATATATCGGTTCAATATAAAAAACTTATTTTGTGCTCACATTATCCAATTGAAGCTTTCAAGGGGCTAAAGTTATTTAAACTGTCAAATAGTCGTTCTTACATGGTGGCTAGTAAAATTGCTGAAACGATGCAGGGGCAATATCTATCCGTTGATTTCCCTTCTCGTTCCATTCGTACAGCTACAATTAACAACGAGCATTATTTAGTACTTGGTGGAGCGAATCACATCGCTGGGGAAACAGTCAATACAGAGCCGTACTATGATGCCATTGCAAATGAAATGAAAGAACATTTTGAGCAAGAGCCCATTTATCGATGGTCTGCTCAGGATATCGAAACTCCTGACATCGTTCCTTACGTAGGAAGAATTACAAACTCATTGCCAAACGTATTCATTGCTACTGGCTATAGAAAGTGGGGCATTTCTAATTCCTTTGTTGCTGGTGACATTTTATCCAGCCTAATCACGGGATCAAGAAGTGAGGATGGTGCCATCGCACTCTATTCACCATCACGTACAAAATTCGGTGCCCAGTTTATGCAAATGCTTAAAGTTGGCGGCTTTGTCGCAAAAGAATTTATTACTGGGTATATGAGAAATGCCAGTGCTCCAACATGTACTCACTTGGGCTGTAAGACGAAATGGAATGAGGCTGATGAAACATGGGATTGTCCTTGCCATGGCTCCCGCTTCAATGCTCAAGGAGAAGTACTGGAAGGACCAGCAGTACAACCTTTGAAATTAGATTAAAAAAGAGGCTGTAGACAAACTCTCCATAAATTATGAGTTTGCTACAGTCTTTTTTACGATGAAATAAAGTAAAGCCGTTGATGTCCACTATGGGCGCACTTCGTTCCTATCAATTTTCTATATAAGAGACTCCCTTTTCATATGTTGAAAAAAGTAAAAAATCTATGCAAAGCGCAAAGAAAAAGCATGGTGTATGATGGACAACCTGTAGAGGTCATAAAAAAACTGACCATACAGTCGATGCTTACTTGAGCATGTTAGATTCGACAGTAATTACCCAATATGATACATGCAAGAAACATGACAAAAGCCATCGAAAGTGTGAACTTTTCGATGGCTATTATCTACAGCCTAAGTAGCTGTCTTCTTGTGTAAATTACTTTAGAGCTTCTGTTAATACTGGCACAATTTGCTTTTTACGAGAAACAACGCCTGGTAACACAACACGGTTGTTGATAAGCTCAGCACCGAATCCTTTTGCTGCAGCTTGTGCGACTTGTCCAATTGCTACAGCTGTAGAATCGTTATTTAGGATATCTGTCACAACGAAGAAGAATAAATCTAAACCATTCTCAGCAACATTTTTATTTAATAAAATCTCTAATTCCTCTTGTCGATTAAGCACATCATCAATATCCACAGCATTCACCTGTGCAACTACAGATTTGTACTCACCGAATTGGAACTCCTTAGCATCTAATGATAGTAGATCTTCTAAAGATTTATCAGATAGGTCTGCACCGGCTTTTAGCATAGCTAAACCATATTCTGCAACATCCACATTAGCAATTTTCGCTAGTTCTTCGCCAGCTTTTACATCTTGCTCTGTGCAAGTTGGTGATTTGAATAATAATGTATCTGAAACGATTGCTGATAGCATTAAACCAGCAATGTTCGCTGGAATATCTAAACCGTTTTCGTTAAAAATTTTCTTTAGAATTGTAGCCGTACAGCCTACTGGTTCTGCACGATAATATAGCGGATCAGCTGTTTGGAAGTTAGCGATGCGGTGGTGATCAATTACCTCGGCAATTTGCACTTCCTCAATACCATCAGCCGATTGCTGGAATTCATTGTGGTCTACTAGAATAACTTTGTCCGCTTCTCCAACTACAGATGAGATTAAACGTGGCGCTTCAAAGCCAAATTTATCTAAAGCAAACCGGGTTTCATTATTAACATCTCCAAGACGTACAGCCTCGGCTTCTTCTCCAATTTGTTGTTTTAAATAAGCATATACAATTGCAGACGTGATCGTGTCTGTATCTGGGTTTTTATGTCCAAAAACTAATACTTTACTCATTGAATTTATTCCTCCTAAAATGACCTTACATTTATCTTTTATTTTATCATATCTTATGGACTAACAAATGATAAATTGAAACATTAAGTAAACTATGCTCATTCATTTAATATACAATAATAATTCCCCACTCCCAATAACCAACTATACAAATATGAATAAAGTATAATGGACCTTCAAACTGTCACATACATATATTTTGTGCACCCATCCCCTTTGTTTGCATTATCTTTTTTTACCATCCTATTTTTAACATTCAATAGCAAAAGCGCATATTTTTCTAGTATTAATTATTTTACATAGATATTTAGTTGGATTTTCATATTTATGTAAGCGTAATTTTATGCTATTATCAGATAGTCTATATTTTTGGATATTCAGGAAATGGGGATTACGATGACAAAGAAGATGGAAAAAAAGTACATTCCTTTAGCAAATTATTTTGAAGTAGCTTTACAACAAGAAATCACTTTATCCTTTAGTGAATTAGAAAACATTATGGGACAAGCCTTACCGAATGCCGCCTACTTAAATAAGAGCTGGTGGAAAAAAACAAAGCCCCCTCTATCACACTATTTGTCATGGACAAATGCAGGCTATCATGTCATTGATGTTAGACTAGGTACTAGTATAACTTTCTCATGCACGCAAACTAAGGCAACTGTAAACAATCTTTCTAAAAATGAAGAAGAGAACCCATCTGCATACATAATTCGAGGGATTGAAGCATCGGATGCTAGATCGTTTATTCTTTTACAGGAAGAAATTTTTCAACAAACCGACTTCATGTATAATGTTCAAAATGAAGTAGATCTAACTGTCCAACAACTTCGTAAAAATTTAACCTATTGGAAACAACTAAAAAATCGCACTATATTACTTTGCGTATTAAATGGTATTTTTGCAGGCTATGCAGTTGTACATGGGTATAAACAAACGAAAGCTAAACATGTTGCCTCTGTTCGCTTAGCTGTGAAGGAAGAGTACCAACAAAAAGGCATTGGCTCTGCGCTAATGAAGGCTGTGGAAGGTTGGTCAAAACAGCGTGATATATCCAGATTAGAATTATCAGTTATGGAACATAATAATGTTGCTTTACATCTTTTTACGAAAATAGGATTTAAACAAGAAGGCATTCGACAAAATGCTATTAAATTAAATGATACTTTCATTAACGAGTATAACTTAAGTAAAATTTTATAAATCACTTTGCCTAGATGTCTAAAGCATATTTGGACATCTTTTTATATAGTTAGACTATAAAAAATGCATAGAAAAGCAATATAACACTTTTCCATGCATAACATTAAAATACCTGTTTCTCTCTAGCAGCATCCAGGAATAATATATTACTATCTACTTGCTCATAGGATTTTTGATATTTTTCATACTGCCGCTTATCTTGGCTAATCATTTCCTCCAATAAAGCATGTAAGAAAGAAAATAAAACGGGCACTATATCTAGCGAGGAATACTTGTTTGTTCCAAGCGCAAACAAAATATTAGCATATTCACGAACGGGTGAAAATGCAGTTCCAGTAATAGCAATAATTTTTACTTTCTTCATCCTTGCAATTTCAACAATCGTTTGAATATCCTTTAACTGTTTATCAAATGATAAAACAATTAATGTTGTACGCTCTCCCATGCTATTAATTTGATTCATTATTTCATCGGAATCTATACGAAGCTGCTTAATATTAGAACGTAGTGTTTTTAATGTGTTGGATAACCAATTTGCTACAGATGCTGCCTGACGAGTACCTAGAATATAGATATTATCTGCTTCATGCATCCATTTTGAACCTTTTTGAATCTGTTGATCGCTAATTAATTGAATTGTTTCCTGAATGTTTTGGCTATCTTGCTGCATTACCTTGCCAAAACGAGAATTAGTTTGCTTTTTACCCGTATAGGTAGATTGTAGATTTGTTCCTACATCTTGGGACATGACATAGCCTCTTATTTCTTCTTGCAGTTCCACATATCCCGATAAATCCATGGCATAGCAAAAGCGAATAACCGTTGATTCACTTACATTAGCCAGTCTGCCTACTTCTGCTGCTCCATTAGCAATCACTGTATTGGGATTATCCATTACAAATTGTGCTACTTTACGCTGCCCCTTTGACAGTCTTACAAACCTTTTCTTTATATCCTCATGAATGCACATTCCTAACAACCTTTCTTTCAATGACCTTATCACGAATGGGAGATTGTTTCCTACTTACTCAAAATTCGATTAAAAATACAGTATCATGATTGCAATTTGAATACAATGACTTTTCTGAAAAATCTTCAGCGCATTAACCTGCTAATATGTCGACTTTTTGTACTTTTCTATGTTGATTTGTTATTTTACCAAATTTATTGGTACCGATGAATAAAATTCAATAATTCCTAATTTTTATGTAATACACTAGCGAATAAAGACAAAAATGTCCTGGATTGATTACTCTTATCCAGGACATTGTTTAGTTATTATTCTAATTCTAGCTGCTTGGTTTCCTTCCCAAGGAAAATGACACCAATAACACCTATAATAATGGCTCCACAGAAAATGGCAAAAATGAAGCCTATATCATAACCAGCTGTTAATAAAGAACCAACTAGTAGCGGTCCGAAAATACCACCAATTCGTCCAGCAGCTGCTGCCATCCCTGCACCAGTACCACGAATAATGGAAGGGTATTGCTCAGGTGTATAAGCATATAGGGCCCCCCATGCTCCTAAGTTAAAGAAAGATAAAAACATGCCTGACAATAACAGTACTACAAGTGTTTCAGCATTCCCAAAAATGAAAGCACTCACTGCAGTACCAATTAGATAGGAAACAAGCACAAATTTCCGTCCAAACTTTTCAATAAACCAGGCTGCAGTAAAATAACCTGGCAATTGAGCTAATGTCATAATGAGAACATACTTAAAGCTCGTAATCATATCAAAGCCCTTACCAACCATGACACTTGGAAGCCATAAGAACATACCGTAATACGAAAATACAACTGTAAACCAAAGCACCCAAAGCATCAATGTGGAACGTGCATATTTTTTTGACCATACTTCTTTTATATTTTGAAGGATACTACGTGATTTGGCCTCTTGCTTCACCGTAAACTGTGGTGAATCTGGGAGATGCCATCTAAGATAAATAGCATAAAATGCAGGGAGTGCTGTTAAGATGAGCGCTACTCGCCATCCCCACGTTGGAATAACGAAATAGGATATCAATGCGGCAATTAGCCATCCAGCTGCCCAAAAGCTTTCCAGTAAAACAACTACGCGTCCTCTTTCTTTTGCTGCTACGCTTTCAGATACTAACGTTGATGCTACAGGTAGTTCACCGCCCAGACCCATTCCTACTAAAAAACGTAGCATTAAAAATGCCGTTAATGTAGTCGTAAAAGCGGATAGACCACTTGCAAGGGAAAATAGGACAAGTGTCCACATAAAAATTTGTTTTCTCCCTATTTTATCGGCAAAAACACCGAATACAAGGGCTCCAACAGCCATTCCAATTGAGTTAATACTACCAATCCAGCCAGCTTGACTTGGTGTCAGTCCCCAATCTGCTGCCAATGCTGCAATGACAAACGATAATATTCCAACATCCATTGCATCGAAAAGCCATCCAATCCCTGCAACGCCCAATAGTCTATTTCTAGAAATAGTTTGCTGAGATTTATTTGTTCCTACAGTATTTGTCGCCATTTCAACCACCTATCTTTACACTTGACTTTACATTACAAGATTACTATACAGTTGTTTCAAGAAAGTGACAAGCAAAATTCTAATTACCGAATTGTTTCGACAATTTATGAAATGCTATTGAAATAATAGTGTGATTTGCGTTAAAATGTCTTTTATACAAATACAACTGTTCTTTCTATAAGAACAAAAGGAGATCGTATCTTTATGTGGAAAGGCCTTATTGAAGAATATAAACAATTTTTACCTGTAACAGAAAATACACCCGCATTAACTTTAAACGAAGGCAATACGCCTCTTATACATTTAGTGAATTTATCTAAGAAATTAGGCATTGAGCTTTACGGTAAAATTGAGGGTGCAAACCCAACTGGCTCATTTAAAGACCGTGGTATGGTGTTTGCAGTAGCTAAAGCTATTGAAGATGGTAGTAAGTGTGTGATTTGTGCCTCTACAGGAAATACATCCGCTGCTGCAGCTGCTTATGCTACAAGAGCTGGTATTCAATCCATCGTTGTAATTCCTAAAGGAAAAGTTGCCCTTGGTAAGCTTGCACAAGCAACTATGTATGGTGCAAAAATCATTGAGATTGATGGTAATTTTGATGATGCTTTAAGTATTGTTCGCCAAGTAAGTGAAACAACTCCTGTCGCACTTGTAAACTCCGTTAATCCATACCGCATTGAAGGTCAAAAAACTGCATCATTTGAAATTGTAGATGCCTTAGGCTCAGCTCCTGATTATCTATGCATCCCGGTTGGTAATGCAGGGAATATTACTGCTTACTGGAAAGGCTTTAAAGAATATCATGCTTCTAAAGATTCTGGTCTACCAAAGATGTATGGCTTTGAAGCAGAAGGTGCAGCAGCAATCGTTAAAGGAGAGCCTATTACAAATCCGGAGACAGTTGCCACTGCTATTCGAATTGGTAACCCAGCTAGCTGGAAATTGGCAGAAGCAGCTCGAGATGAATCTGGAGGTATTATTGATTCCGTAACAGATCAAGAAATTATTGCTGCTTATCAATTAATCGCCAATACAGAAGGTATTTTCGTTGAACCCGGCTCTGCCGCATCATTAGCAGGTGTTATTAAATCAGTGGAGAACGGAAAAATTCCAAAGGGTTCAAAAGTAGTTACAATCTTCACAGGTAATGGACTAAAAGATCCCGATACAGCTATGGATGTATCCACAGTCGAAGTAA
Source organism: Lysinibacillus fusiformis (assembly GCF_003049525.1). Taxonomy (GTDB): domain Bacteria; phylum Bacillota; class Bacilli; order Bacillales_A; family Planococcaceae; genus Lysinibacillus; species Lysinibacillus fusiformis. Next base: position 57,905 of record NZ_PYWL01000005.1, read on the forward strand.
TATCCCTTAAAAATGACGAGAATGAAATTCGAGAATATATCGAGGGAGTACTATGAGTAAAGCATGGCAAATCTCAGTTCCAGGAAGTACAGCCAATCTAGGGCCTGGCTTTGATTCCATAGGACTCGGCTTGTCTCTATACTTACAATTAACAGTTACTTTACAAGATACATGGGATATTATCCATCTTGATGATAACGGTCCTAAAAAGTTTGAGCTTGACGAACATTTACTATACGTCATTGCAAAAAAAGTTGCTGATCAATATGGTCAACAATTACCTGCATGCCGTGTCGAGATGGCTAGCGAGCTACCATTAGCACGTGGGCTTGGAAGCAGTGCTGCTGTGATAGTTGCAGGTATTGAACTAGCCAATCAAGTATGTGGGCTTAACTTAACAATACAAGATAAACTTAACTTATCATCCCAAATTGAGGGACACCCAGATAACGCAACCGCTTCTGTTTTAGGAGGCTTAACCATTTCTTCTATGGATGAAAAAGGTAATGTTGATACTTTTCATATCAATGAAATTGATGCTTCCTTTGTGGTATATGTACCAAATGTCGAATTAAAAACGAGCGAGTCTCGATCTGTATTGCCAGACCAATTTGACAGAGCCTATGCAGTTCATGCTTCGGCAAATGCTAATATGTTAGCAGCTTCACTAATGGCACGTGATTTCCAGCGTGCTGGGCGTTATATGGAAAACGATCTATTCCATGAACCGTTTCGTGCAAAGCTAATACCCGAGTATACAGAAATTCGTACAGCAGCAAAGATGAATGGTGCGTATGGTACAGCTTTAAGTGGAGCTGGCCCTACATTGATTTCTATCATTCCTTCTACCATTGCATATGACTTTGTTCAAACTATGAAAAATCAATTTCCTGAACATCAAGTGATTTTAACAAAAGCTGATGAACAAGGTATACAAGTACGTGAATATATAAAACGTCTACTATAATAGTAGGCGTTTTTTCTTGAAAGCAAGTGTGGATAAAACTAATATTATAGAAGTATAGGATTTACCTTGAAACACCTATTATTTACAACTAGGATGTGCGCTTTTCTAAGGAGGAACTATCTTGAAGCCAATTATATTCTGTGATTTCGATGGCACAATAACAGAAACTGATAATATCTTTTCTCTGATGACGGAATTTGTTCCACAAGAATCTGAGAAAATTGCAAAAGCTATGATGGAGCAAACCATTTCGTTTAAAGATGGGCTCTCTGCCATGTTTCATTTACTTTCTACTCAACAGAAAGATGAAGTCATTCAATATCTTATGGATACAGCTATCATTCGTGATGGCTTTGGAGATTTTGTTCGATATGCTCAAGATCATGGCATACCATTTTACATTGTAAGTGGAGGGGTCGATTTTTTTATTGAGCCTTTAGTAGAAAAATACGGTCCTTTCTCAGGTATTTACTGCAATACAGCTGACTTTTCTGGTGAGCAAATTAAACTGATTTATTCAAATAGCTGTGATGAGGAATGCGCAAAATATAGCATACAAGGGTGTGGTTGCTGCAAACCTAGCGTTATGCGGAAAGTGGCAAAAGAAGATCATTTTAAAATCGTTATCGGTGATTCTCTTTCAGATTTTGAAGCTGCTAAACAAGCTGATATTGTTCTGGCTAGAGATCATCTCATTCAACGCTGTGAAGAGCTTCAAGTTCCATATAAACCATTTATCACATTCCACGACTGTTTAAAAATTGTACAAGAACTTATAGAAACCAAACATACTATACCAGCAACTTAATGCACGACTATAAAAAAAAGGGAACCACATGAATGGCTCCCTTTTTTATAGACTTATACTAATAACACGAGGCTGATGGCCATGACAGCCATTCCAGCTACCAAACCATACATAGATAAATGAGTTTCATCATACCTCTGCGCTGCTGGTAATAATTCATCCAATGAAATAAAGACCATTATGCCTGCCACTCCAGCAAAAATGATGCCAAACATAACGTCTGTTAAAAATGGCATAAGGAGCAAAAATGCTACTATTGCACCGACGGGCTCTGCTAACCCCGATAAAAATGATAATTTAAAAGCCTTTCGACGATTACCCGTGGCAAAGAAAATCGGGACAGATACTGCTATCCCCTCTGGAATATTGTGAATCGCTACTGCTATGGCAATGGCAATTCCTACATTTGGGTCATTAATAGCTGACATAAATGTAGCTATCCCCTCTGGAAAGTTATGAATTCCAATAGCTAGAGCTGTAAAAATACCCATCTTCATCAAATGATCTTCATTGACCTGTGGCTTTATTGCATTCACATCTTCTACTAGCTTTACTTCATGAGGATTTGTTGATTTTGGAATGAATTTATCGATTAAAGCAATGAATAACATGCCACCGAAGAATCCGGCGATTGTCATCCAATAACCATTTGTAGTACCTAATGCATTCGTTAAAGCATCTTTAGCCTTAACAAAAATCTCAACAAGTGAGACATAAATCATAACGCCTGCAGAAAAACCCAATGCTAGCGATAAAAATTTTGTATTTGTTCGTGATGTAAAAAACGCTATTAAACTACCTACCCCAGTTGCGAGCCCTGCAAATAGAGTCAGTCCAAATGCTAGTAAAACGTTTCCGTCCATACCCTTCTTCCTTTTCCCTTTTTTTTATTGTACTCATCTTAACGCAGAAGTTTCCTAAGAGCAATTCTTTTTTACAAGGTAAATATCGCCCTTGTCCTTCCTTTATCCTTTTGCACAGAAAAAAGCAGTATCAAATCCTATGAATTTGATACTGCTCTCACAACCTATTTATGATTCGATTGGAATGTTTTTTTGCGACGTTCATACCAGATGACACAAATGATAAACCAAGTATAGCCCATACTCCAGCCTGCAAGTACATCCGTAGCAAAGTGTCTAGCACCAGCTATACGAGCTAATCCTATAAGCACCATTAGGATTGTAGCCCCAACCCACAATAGGATTTTACGACTTTTACTGTTATTTTCAGCTAATATATAAGCAGTTGCAAATAAATACAGAATACCCGTCATAGCATGGCCAGATGGAAAACTATACGATGTTAATTGATCTTCAATTTCAGGTCGTGCTCGTTGGATCCACTTTTTTAATACTTGATTTAACACATTCCCTGCTGCAAATGTTAAAACAACAAATAGCATGCCTCGATAATTTTTTGTCTTCCACGCTAAATACACAATCAAAAGTACCGCTACAATGACAACAAATATCGGTTCTCCTATATAATGAAAGACTTCAATAAATTGATTGCCAAAAAAGACATCTGCCATTTTCACATCAAATTTATTCATCCAATCACTTTGAAAAGTAAATTTTAAAAAAATAAAAATAATTAGTGTGATAATTGCCAAAGGATAGGCCCATTTTTTCATACGTTCACCTCAAAAACATACTGCTATGATCTTCATATCATAACATAATTATGTCCGAACTAGAGGGAGAGAAGCATTAATTTTTATAAATACAGTTTACATTCTTCAGTGACAATCATGGCCTGTTCATTAGGCTTGTTAAAATAATTAGAGACGACCAATGCAACAATGAATAAAATGGCCACGATAGGTAGAATTTTTCTAAATATCATCAACACACCTCTGTTCCACATCTATATTATTTGATGAGTACTGGATCAAACAGCCAATCCTTTGGACCAAAGTTTCGATCTTTTTCTCCTCTTACTTCACGAGAGATTCCATGTTTTATAATCACTTCTCTAAACCTTTTACTAAATAAAGTTTTTTTATAAAGATATCTTCCATCATGACTCCATTCAGCTGAGTAAAAGACATCGCCTTTTAAAGCAGCTAAATCTTCCTGATGATAAATATCTGGCCCCTTAATAACACCATTTAAACCACAGCTACATGGAGGTTGTTCAGTTGCAAAGTATAATTTCACTCTATCCTGACTACTAGACGGTAGAATTTGTGTAGGAATAATTTGATAAGCTGGCTGTTTTCCTTGCTCAGGTCCCTGATGGATTACCTCTAAAAATTCAAAGCCTTCTAGTTTTTCATTTTTCAATAATGCTACCAGTTCCTCTGAAGCTACCCAATATCCACTTACATGAACTAAATGACGTCCTTTCATGTGTGAAGTATCAATAACTATAGGAGATAATTGCTCTTTATCCATAAGTCCGCAATTTTTACAATGAGTACTTAAAGAAAATAAGGTCCCTTTGTCCTCTAGAAACATCTCGGGTGAATTTCCTGTTGAATTTAAAGTAAACAATGGTGCCCATTCATATTCCAAATCAGAAAACTCAAAGTAGAAACGCTCTCCTATTGAGACAATGCCAAATTCACGTTCTAATGACTCGTATACGGCAGCTACTTTCTCATATATTACATCTTCATTTAATGTAAAAATAGGATTAAATTTTGTTTTTAAATTTCTCTTTCTAATTTCAGGCGCACCAATAGCAATACCATGACGATTATAAACGTTAATCACTTGATCTTGACTAGATTCATCTATAGAAAACAAATTTTCGAGTTCTACTTTCACAATACACGCCTACCTTTATAAAGTTTTATGGTGAAGTATATTGACTGCTAGTTACCATTCTATTATCTACCTTTTACATAGATAGTCAGGTTCCTTTATTTTGAAGAAAATCATTTGTATTATTACTCACTATAGCAAATCTACTTAACCACGGTAATTTAAGCGTACCAGTACTTATACCGATATTTCAACTTCGGGTTTACGCCAATTTTTTGGCGTGATTCATACGAAAATATGGCGTGATTTGGCGGACATAAAAATACACCGCCACTTTTTTGGCGGTGTATGAAAATTTTATAGTAAATCAAGCATAATAATAAGGTGCTTTTTTCCATAAAATTATATGAGAAGAATTTTTGTCATAAAGTACCTTTTGATAGAAAAATACACCAACAGTATAGCATGGAATTTCTTTAGAGTAAATTCATTCTTTCAGCAAGATTGACAGCCTCTGTTCTTGAATCTACATTTAGCAAAGAAAAGAGCTGTGTTAAATATCTCTCAGTAGTTCGCTGAGGAATATTCAACTCAATAGCAATGGCTTTATTTGTATGACCTTCTGCAATCAGTCTTAAAATTTTCTTTTCTTTTTCATTTAAATGAATATCTTTAGCACTTTGCAATTTAAATTTATCATCCAGAAAATCTAAGAAATTTTTCGGTAGAACAAATTCACCATTTGCAATCGCTCTGACTGTCCGTATGATTTGCTCCTTAGAGGCCGTTTTCGCTAAAATGCCTTCTATTTTTCTCTCTAAAATAAGGGGATAATAATCCGTTATATCGTCTCCTGTATAAAGGATAACGGAAGCATCCGACTGAATAGATTTAATATGACGGGCTAAATTAATACCATTTTCCAATGGCATGTTAATATCAATCAGGTAAATAGCATATGGTTTATTTTTTATTCTTTGTATAACACATGTGGCATCACTTTCAGTATCAATTATAATATCTTCATTTTCGTGAAATAAATTTTTAGTTCCCTCTAAAACTATAGGGTGATCATCCACTATGAGCATGGTAATCATGTGTTTCACTCCCTTCTTTAACTGCTATTCTAATTGACATCCCTTGGTTTAGTTGTGAGTCAATATAAAAATGACCATTAAAGGCTTTTACACGTTCTTGCATACCTCGGATGCCCATTGACTCTGCTACGATAATATCCTCTACATGACACCCAACACCATCGTCACTATAAATGATTTCAAAACCATCATTCATTTCCTTTAGATGGATTTCAACAGCTGTTGCATAAGAATGTTTTAAGGCGTTATTCAGTACTTCTTGGAATAATCGATAAATCATTAAATTCATACGCTCATCTTCTAAAAACAGACGATCTATTGAATAAATTAGAACAAAATTAGCTCTTTCTTGAACCTTTCGAATTAATTTTTCTAACGCAGCATTTAAACCTAATGTATCCAGTAATGGAGGCTTTAAATTCTCACAATATGATCGTAATTCATGTAGAGAGTCAACCATTTGCTTATGAATTTTTGCAAGCTTCTCCTGAATGTCTGTTGTATCCTTTGCATTAACAAGGACATCCACCTCTCTTGCAATATGAAGTTGTTCCTGCAAATTGGTGTCGTGTAGCTCTTGGGCTAACTGGTACTTTTCTTCTTCGAATCTCAACCATAACAGCTTATTAAGCCACGGCAATTGGCCGTCATCAGCTTGCTTCATATGCTTCAATTCCTCTAATAGTTCTTCCACCATCTTTGTATTTTCAATAAAATTATTTACATACAATAGGAGCAATTCGAGCCATAGTAGCTCCTCATCTTTTAAATGAATTGTATTGTTATGCCCCAGCACTAATGCTCGTTTATAATGTACATCCTGATGGAGAAATGCTAAATAAATTTTATCAATCTTACGTATTTCTCCTAATCTTATATCATCCATTGTGTCAGGATGTATCAAAATTCTTTCCCCACTATTTGTAAGGAATTCATTCGTATCATAGTTATATGTTAAAACAAAAACATCCTCTAGCTCCAAATGAACAGAAACCTCATATGCGAATTTCTCTAAAAGCTCATCCATTTTAATAGTTTTCCCTATTTTATCGACAGCCGTGTACAGCTGATGAATGTAATCACCTTTTGTTGAAAATAATATTTTCCGCTTGCGATAGTCAACTTTTTCTTTTACATAAAAGAGTATTACTAACGAAGAAAATGTAAAGAAGGACACGCCTGACATGACAGTGATTCTTAAATGTTGACCGGCAATGAAATACAAGCCAACTGTGAACCATAAGGTAAATTGTAAAGAAAAAATAACATAGTAGCGCAATCTAGTAATATGATACTCGATATCAAATAATCGTTCTGCTAATTGTGTAAATATAAAGCTAAAAGGTATCAGTAATAAAAATAAGGAGCTAATCTCAGATGAAAGGATATACGTATGAAAAAGGATTTTTGGAAGTACATATAAAAATAGAAATGGTAAGAACGGAATCATTATACTACTTAATAAAATTTTCAACTGAGGTGAGCTATATTTGAAATAGCTTATTAATAAAATACCTAAGATAATAATAAGCAAAATAAGGAACATAAATAATACAATATTCGAAAGTATATCATTAGAAGCAGGGAAAACAGTTCCAATACAAGCCAATATAAAACCAATCAAAGGCATTAAATAAAAGAACCGGATATTATTCGTAAACATCCATTTTGTTTTCATAAATGCAAAATAATTTCTTAAAAAATGTAATAAAATCACTAAACATAATAACATAGTAGTACGATTTACAATAATCCCTATCCCATCTAACCTACCCGAAACTCCACTACTTACATAAGCTAGCGAGACAGCTAATATAAAAAGAATTAGTAAATCTGTTAACCTAGTATTTCTTTGCTTGAAATATAAATAAAAAGCAACAAATAACGTTAATAAATAATAGCAAGCTGGAACTATTAATACATAAAAAAACTGCTGAGGAATATCTAAATGTTTAATATGTATATTTATTATTTTCCCATCTGGCTTCATAATTGTAAGGTCATTCGCAGATAGTATTTTTGATTTATATTTCAATTGATTTAGTTCGGCAATCGGGCCATCATCTACGTTTAAAACAGCATCGCCAATGGATATATTCTGCCCCTTAGCCCAATCTTTATAATATAGTTGAGATACTAGCCATTTACCATCTTTTTCTTCTACCCCAATTTCAATATATGGCGCGCTATAATTCACAAAATTTAAGTATAAACCTAACACTAAATAAAGAACTATAGCGGGCCAAAAAAACTTGCTACGCAAAGTTTTTAGTTCCAAATTTCACTTTCTATATTCATTTCATCAATAAATGCTTCTAAAATTGCCATTTGTTCTATAGATGAAATTCCAATTAATGAGGCTCTTTGTTCTTTTAATAATGCAACTAGGCTTGGGTTTTTTTCTAAGTACTGAATTACATTAATCATCCAATCGCTCCTCATCACTTTATTAATTTTTGTAGGTAGTCTTTAGCTAAATCATTTAATTCTATATTTTCAAGATCATTTATCGCCTTCAATTTATAGACATTTTTCACAGTAATTGCATAGCGTATTGCTCCGCCATTTGTCAACTCATTTTCTGCTTCTTTATGATCCAAAATTGTAACTATATCATCATTATAATAGTCAGCTACAGATTTTGAAACATCATTTTTCAGTGATAAAAGATAAATAATCGGCAAGGAGAATCTTTTATTTAGTAGGTCATTTTTAGGTCCCCATGTTTTCAAACTTTGGATATCATTTTTAATTTGTTGGATAATGCCTATGTACTTTCCATAAGCCTCTACTTCTTTGGATACTTCACCTTTGGCAAGAACCTCTCCTATTAAGCAACTCATCGCTGTTAAGGAACCAGATTTAAGTGTAATCATGTGTATATAAGAATCTTCATCCCGGCAGTTATTTAATAAGTCCAATTGCTGACCACTAATACTTTTTAATGCGCATTCTTCAAGTATTGTTATAGCCGCTCTTTTATGTTCAAAGGAAGTTTCGTCAATTGTTTTTGAAGCCATAATCAACATAGCTAGAGCAACGTTTAAAGAAAGTTCTGGCGTCCTGCTCCAACTATTATCTGAATCCTTATCTTGAAGATCATCAATAATATCAAAAGACAGTATTAAAAGTTCAACCGCTGCAGCAATTTTGTAAATGTCGTCATTTACACTATCTGAAAACGACTCATAGTGCCAATAGCATAATTTACCAAAAGAAAAACCTACTTCTATTTTTTCTTCTTTAAAGCTTTTAAACAGCAATTTTAGCTCATGATCAAGAAATGTTTCATTTTCAATAAGAATGTCTAATGATTTATTAATACACTCATCCAACCCGTTCAATAGTCCTCTCTCCCTCCCGATATATTAATAAATATTATATATATTTGTGGGAATTAATACTAGCAGTGTCAATATTTAATGCATATAATCCCATAGTTTCTTATATAAAGAAGTATCCCGCCAAAAATTGGCGTTAATTATACAAACCACGCCATTATTTTGTTAAATAATAGTTATAATATGGCGGTAGAGAACTATGTACCGCCATAAAATTGGCGTAAACTCACCATTGAAATGGCGTTATGACAGATGTTACGCTTATATTAATATAAATTGATTTTCGCATTATCCTGATAGATTGATGAACATGAATTTTTTTGTACTGGGAGTGTTTTAAAATGAAAAATGGATTTAACGAAACTGTTTTCATACTTACGGCTACTTTTTCATGTAATATCTCTGTCTCAGCTGAAGAAATTACACTTAAAAAGCCTACAGAGGAGCAACTACGAATTGAACAGATTATTATTCAATCTGAGTTAAAAGCTTATCAAGAAACCTTAAAGGTCTATAAAAAGCTTTCAACCTTTTCAAACTTTATTAGTGATGTTCCTGGATTTGAAGATACATTTCAGCAAAAAAGAGATTGCTATATTCAGCAATATGGCATTATTAAAATTTCGAATGACAACCTATCTAGTATGCCATCCGTCAATCCATTAACCTTTGGATTAAATATAGCGTCATCTACCGCTTACATGACAGCAAACTACACAATTATTAATGCTAGAGGACTGGCAGCGGTGACAGAATCATCTATAACTCATAAGCTAGATGAAAATACTAGCATCTCAGGGCTTTCCATTAATGAAAGCACTATTTCCTTTAATATGGATGCTACATTTTGTAGGTCAATAAAAACACCGATTACCCATTAGTTTGAATAAGCTGATAGCAATGGCATCCCTTTTCGTTCCATTGTTATCTGCTTTTTTATGTACAACAAAAAGGTGCCTCAATCGCTTGAGACACCTCTAGGCTATTAACCTTTTACATAATATACTTCTTGTCCGCTTTCAATAATATGATCAGGCTTTGGCTTACCTGCGCTTGCCTTATGACCAGCAATATGCTCAGGGCTCTTCTCCCAATTCTTCCATGCTTCTTCTGATTCCCAACGAACCATCACTAGCACTTCCTCATCACCACGGCGAACTTTCTTAACAAGTACCTGTTTATCAATGAAACCAGGTTGTTGTTCAAGTAATGATGGTCCGTTTGGATTAGCACCAAAACGTTCCACCACTTTATCCGAATTCCCTTCCGTCACAACGATACGTTTAATTTGTACAAACATATTAGTTAAACGCCTTTAATACATCTTCAACTTTTAACGTTTCAGATTGTAAACCACCACCTGAAAGGTACCAAACTTCTGGATCTAGGTAGAATACTTTACCGTTTTTCACAGCGTTTGTTGCACTTACGATTTCGTTTTCAATTGCAGCTTTTGTACCTGATTCACCGTTTTCATTTACAACAGCGTCACGGTCAACTACAAATAGAATATCAGGGTTTGTTTCACGAACATATTCAAAACTTACATTATCACCATGTGTGCCAACTTTAACTTTCTCATCAGCAGCTTTCACACCAAATACATCATGAATAACACCGAAACGTGAACCAGAACCATATGCTGATAATGCGCCTTCACTACCTAATACGATTAAAGCTTTCTCTTCTGATGCAGTTGCTTTGCCTTTTACTTCTTCAACTTTTGCTTCATATGCAGAGATTGCATCTGCTGCTTCTTTTTCTTTACCAAAGATTTTACCAGCTAATTCTGTATTAGCTTTGAATGATTCTAGGAAGTTTTTGTTATCTACACCAATGTAAACTGTCGGTGCAATTTTAGATAACTCAGCATATGCTGCTGACGCACGACCAGAGATGAAAATAATATCTGGGTTGATTTCAGATAATTTTTCATAATCAGGCTCGAATAAAGTACCAGCGTTTACATAAGTGCTATCTTTATACTTGCTTAAGTAAGATGGTAATGAATCTTGTACTACTGCAGTAGGATTAACACCTAGTGCATCTAGAGTATCTAGGAAACCATTATCAAAAACAACAACTTTTTCTGGGATCTTATCAAGCTTTACTTCTTCAAACGTAGTATTACCATCGCGACCTTCAATTGTGCTACCTGGAATAGTTAGTGGATATGCTGAAGACGCCTCGTTTTGTTCTTCTGCCGGTTTGTCAGTTGACGTACCTTTATCTTCTTCTTTTGCTTCGTCTTTTGAACCGCAAGCAGCTAAAACTAATAGCATCATCGCCATTAATACTGTTAGTAATTTCCATTTTTTCATTTTAAAAATTCTCCTTTAAAATTTATTTTATAGTTAATGGATGGTTAAACCATCTGTTACTATTTCTAAGAATTAAAATAAACACAAATTCGGCAGCCATCCTGCTCTTGAACAGGGATATCCATATCATAGATTTCCTTCAGCGCGTCCGAGTTAATAATATCGTTGGTAGAACCGTTTTTCACAACACGGCCATCTTTTAATGCAACAATATTATCTGAGTATACTGATGCAAAATTAATGTCATGGAGTACAATTACAACTGTTTTCCCTAACTCATCCACTAGCTTACGTAAAATCTTCATAATCTGAACAGAATGTTTCATATCTAAATTATTTAATGGCTCGTCCAGTAAGATGTATTCTGTATCCTGAGCAATAACCATTGCAATAAAAGCCCGCTGACGTTGACCGCCTGATAATTCATCTAAGTAATTATGTTGAATATCTTCTAAATTCATATATTGAATAGCTTCATCCACTTTTTCTTCATCTTCGGGTTTTAAATTTCCTTTTGAATAAGGGAAACGACCAAAGGATACAAGCTCACGAATCGTTAAGCGGACATTCATAAAGTTAGACTGCTTTAATATGGATACACGCTTGGCGAAATCATCTGATTTCCAGCGTCTTACATCTGCTTTGTCGAGTAGTACTTCACCAGTATCTGCATTCAGCAAACGGCTCACCATTGAAAGTAGCGTGGACTTTCCTGCACCATTGGGTCCAATAAAAGACGTTATTTTCCCTGAAACAATGTCAACACTTACATCTTGAACGACAGGTTTTTTCCCGAAAAACTTCGTAATTTCTTTGACTTGTATCATCCTGCTGACCTACTTTCTCTTAATAATAAGTAGATGAAGTATACTCCACCCACAAAATTAATAATGACGCTTAGTGTAGTACTGAAAGTGAATACTCGTTCAACCATCCACTGCCCACCGATTAAAGCAATAATACTCATTACACAAGAACCAGCAATTAAGACGGAGTGCTTGTATGTTTTAAAATACTGATACGATAAATTCGCAACGATTAATCCAAAGAATGTAATTGGCCCAACTAGCGCTGTCGAAACAGAAATCAAGATAGAAGCTAAAATTAACATGCGTTGTACCAGCTTATCGTATGGTACACCTAAATTAATTGCTGTATCTCGTCCTAAAGACATGACATCTAATTGATTCATATGACGCCAACCATATATAAACGTTAGTAAAATGATTACACCAGCAAGCCAAACTAAATCTGAATTAACATTGTTAAAACTTGCAAACATTTTACTTTGTAAGCCTAAAAATTCATTAGGATCGATCAATACTTGGAAGAATGTTGTGATACTTCCTAAGAACGTACCGACAATCATACCAACAAGTAGTAAGAAATATATTGGTCGCTTTCCTTCTTTAAACAAAACTCGATAAAAAATTAAAGCGAAAACAATCATTGATACAATAGCAAGGGTAAAATTATAGTAAATATTGATAACTAAAATAGATGTAGAGCCAAAGAAAAAGTAGATGCATGTTTGAATCAACATATACAAAGCATCTAATCCCATAACACTTGGCGTTAAAATCCGATTATGGGTAATGGTTTGGAAAACCACTGTTGAATAGGCAATAGCTATACCCGTTAGCCCCATCGCTATAACTTTTATGACACGTCTCGGAAAAGCATAGTGATAATTCCCATTCAACTCCCAAAATAGATACAATAAGATAGCTATCACGGCAAGACCCAGCAAAATGAACATTCTTGTACGATTACGCATATGCTCTCCCCCTAAACAACATGACTAGGAAGATGGCACTTCCAATTACACCAACAGTCATACTAATTGGTATCTCATAAGGGAAAATCAGTACGCGTCCTAAAATATCGCAGAATAATAAGAATGACATACCAAGTAATGCTGTATGCGGCAATGTTTTTGCCAAATTGTCACCTTTAAACAGTGAAATAATATTCGGTATGATCAAGCCAAGGAATGGAATGACACCGACTGTTAGCACCACTGTTGTGGAGATAAGAGCCACCAATACTAAGCCTAAATTCACCACAAACTTATAGGATAGACCAAGATTTTTAGCAAAATCCTCACCCATACCGGCTACTGTAAAACGATTGGCATAAATATAAGCTAAAATAAGTACTGGTACACTTATGTATAACAGTTCATAACGGCCTTTCATGATTAATGAGAAATCTCCTTGTAACCATGCAGAAATGTTTTGGATAATATTTGCCTTATAAGCAAAGAACGTTGTTACGGAAGACAGGATATTACCATACATTAAGCCAATAAGCGGTATAAAAATCGCATCTTTAAACTTAATTCGATTTAATATTTGCATAAATAATAATGTGCCGGCTAAAGCAAATATGAAAGCGAAGGAAATTTTCTGGAAATACGTGACATTTGTGAAAAACATCATGGAAATCAATATACCCAGTCGAGTGGCATCTAAAGTACCTGCTGTCGTTGGTGATACGAACTTATTCCTACTTAAGCTTTGCATAATTAAACCAGCAATACTCATACCTGCACCTGCTAGCAAAATAGCAACAAGTCTAGGTACACGACTAATTAAAAATAGTCTAGTTTCTTCTGATTGGAAGTCTAATAGATCAAATGGTTTAATATCTACTACTCCGATAAATAGCGATACTATAGACAACACAACAGTTGCTGTTAAAAGATATCTTATTTTCATAGTAATCCCCGGTAGATTTCAATTTTGTGTGTAATGAATGTGTAGTGAAAATGATTATCATTACTCACGATTTCCATTATAGTCATGTTTTCATTCTCAGTCAACATGCAAATGAGAATTATTCTCGGTTTATTTTAAAGGAACTAGAAAACGTGTCTAATTAATGAAATATTAGTATTTTCGGCAAATTTCACACCTTAAATAATTCACTATTTCTACAATTTCTTTATCCAAACAAAATGGTAATTGAGAACACCCCCGCGTCTCAATTACCATTTTTATTCGCTATATGATTCGTCTCACTTTTCTTAACCATGCTGAAATAATGAATATAATTAATACCAAACCTACATATCCCATTACTGCATAGAGCTTAGCTACAAGCGTCGTAAATCCTGCTAGACTTGCTAAAAAGCCTAAAACCCCTATAAAAATAACTGCTACTTTAAAGCTAGGTCTATTAGGCTTAAAGAATCTTACCATAAATGAATAGAGCATCCCTACTGCAGTATTGTAAATCATCCCTAATAGAGAGAAAGTCATTAATAGCCCAACTAATGGATGAATTTCATTTGCTAATGCTAGCATAGGAATATCTAGTCCTATAACAACGTTCATTTTTGCAAGAAGAGAAAAATTAATAAGCAGAATTAAAGCGCCTAATAGAATTCCGCCAATAATGCCCCCCATTCCAGCTATTTTATCATTGCGCACCGAGCCGCACATCACCGTTAATAATGAGAAACTTACTCCAATATTAAATGACATATATAACAAAGCAGTCAACCACCAGCTTTTCGAGCTTATTTGCGCCTGCTGGGCAATTACCGCTTGTTCGACAAAGGTAAGATCCATCGTTGCAATGGCATAGATAGCAATAATAGAAACAATCACTAATAAGTACGGAGTTGCTAGTGCAATAATATTAATGATACTTTTAACATCCATCATCACGGTGGCTACTGTTAGCAGTATCATACATATACTCCCTAGCCAAATAGGTAGTCCAAACATTTGCTGCAATGTTGCACCCGCACCAGCAAACATAATAACAGCCACGCCAAATAAAAACAGTGATAATAAATAATCCAATACAAGACCAACAGCATTACCAGAAATCTGATAAATTAAATCCTTATGAGATGCAGTGCGTAGTCTTGAACTAACCTGGGCTACACACATACCAACAATAGAGAAACCAACCATCGCTAATAGGGCACCATAAACCCCTTTAAAGCCATAGCTTGTAAAATAGAGGACAATTTCCTGTCCAGATGCAAATCCTGCACCAACGATAATTCCTACATAGGCACCGCCGATTTGCAAGCTTTTTTTCAATCAGTTCTCTCCTCGTTTTTTCCTTTATCGTAAATGATTTTTATTGATAGACCTCTTTGCTAATCGTTAGCTTATCAATAACAGCCCTATTAATTGTATAGCCAATGCCGATTTCTTGAGGTACATCAATGTATCCATTTTTGACGATGACTTCTGGATTAATAATATCCTCATACCAATAATGACTAGAGCCAGCAGTATCTCCAGGCAACATAAAATGGCTAAGAGAAGTTAAGGCAATATTATGTGCTCGTCCGATTCCTGCCTCTAACATTCCTCCACACCAAACGGGGATTTGATTCTCTTTGCAGAGGTCATGAATTCGTTTCGCCTCTGTTAAACCGCCAACTCGTCCAATTTTAATATTTATTACACCACAGCTCCCTAGCTCAATTGCTTTACGAGCATCTTCAAACGATGTGATACTTTCATCTAAACATATTGGTGTTTTTATGTTTTTCTGTAGGGTTGCATGATCCACAATATCATCAGTAGCTAGTGGCTGTTCGATCATTAATAAGTTGTAATCATCAAGCTGCTGTAATATGGCGATATCATCCAACGTATAAGCTGAGTTCGCATCGACCATTAAAGGTAGATCCGGTAGCTCTGCACGGATTGCACGCACCACTTCTACATCATAGCCAGGCTTAATTTTCACTTTCACCCTTTTGTAGCCCTTTTCCATATGGCTTTTTATTACTTCTATTAATTGAGCTGTTGAAGCTTGAATACCTACGCTGACCCCAACTTCAATTCGTTGTTTTTGCCCTCCTAAAGCCCTTGCGAGTGATTGCTTTGTTTGCTGGGAATAAATATCCCATATCGTACCTTCTATCGAAGCTTTCGCCATGCAATTTCTGCGAATAGGAGCAAACAATGTAGTCACCTCATCTGGATGCCCAACCTCTTTATGTAGCAAGAGAGGTATTAGAAAATCTTTCAGCATATGCCATGTCGTCTTTAAAGTCTCCTCTGTATACCAAGGCGCTACAAAAGCTACCGTTTCTCCCCATCCAGTAATCCCAGATTCATCTTGTGCTTCTATTAATAACAGTTCCTTTTCATCGATTGTGCCAAAGCTTGTTGTAAATGGTGCTTTCATCGGCATTTTAATATGTCTTAACGTCATCTTTTCTATTTTCACAAACTTCACTCCCTATTATAATTATAAGGCTAATAAGGAGCGTCTGACTAACAGATAGCTATGGACATATTCTGGGTGCTTCTTGACGCGTACAATGGCATAGTCTTGATTGAATAATGTTGTTAAGATCTTTCTAATTTTATAGCGCCAGTCCTCAGCTAGTTTAGGACTTTCAACTTTCACTTTCTGCAAATATTGAGGAATCGGTAATAGATAGGCATCCTGATGAAAGGATTCCTCCATTTGAAATGTATTATCTATGTCTAGGACAGGCAAGCCATCGACAGTTAGTGTCCACGGTACGATTTCATCTGCGATCTCTTCTAGTTCGTCAAGGCTATCCGCCATTTGTTCACGCTCTATCCACCACTCTACAACCAGCCTATCTGATGGCAATCCTTCATTAAAGTCATCTTGAAGAGCGCCGTAATAATCATTTTCGTATTGATAACTCATAGCATTTAGCTTTAAAAATGCTAAATTTGCTAAACTCACCTCCAGAGGCTCAAATAACCAACGAACCAGCTGAAATCCATTTTCTTTTGCGTATTCTTGCTGAGCATGCTTTAATAACTCACCTACACCTTGTTCACGATATGCTTTTTTTACACCAATCATGTGTGAATGTAAGTATATTTCTCTATCATGAGAACCTACAAAGCAATAGTTGAAGCCAATTAGCTTTTCTTCTAAATAAGCACCTAAAACTAATCCGCCATTTTGTACAACTGCTAGTAATTGGTGAGAGGGAATTGCTTGGCTTCCCCATATTTCAGCATTCAACTTTTGGACCTCTCCAATTTCTATAGGTGTCATTACTTTGCGAATATGCACTTGCTCTAACATTATGCTGACGCCTCCTTTGTATCCGTTGATTCCAATGCTAACAAGACTGCTCTCGTAAGAATCTCCACGCCAGTAACAAGTCTTGCTTGTTTAAACTTCATTTTCGGATGGTGTAACCCTGGTGATAACCCACACCCTAAACCCAACATTGTTGTTTTTAAGTGTGGTCGTTTTACCGCATAATGATGAAAATCCTCTCCACCAGGTGTGTGTACCGGCTTTCTTAAATTTGATAATCCAGCAGCTTGTATAATTGCTTGTTCCATAATATATTGTGCACTCGTATCAACTTCTGCTGCTACAATATTGGCAACAGTACGTAATTCAATCTGCACCTTATGCAATAACTTAGACGAATCAATAACACGTTTGACCCCTTGCGCTAAATCGTCCATAACATTATTTTGTTGGGCTCGAATATCAATCGTAAATGAGGCATTTCCAGGTATAATATTTCCTGATTCTCCCCCTGCATGAAACTTTGTCATCTTCACCGAAACAGGTACCATTGGATCGGTATGAATGGTTCGTAAATCCTCAATGATGGTAGCCCCTACTTCGATTGCATTAATGCCAAGGTGTGGCCTTGCAGCATGTGCATCTTCCCCAATAATCTCCCCTTCAAGTAAACGAGAGGCACCATGATACAAGGCAGCACAGTATGTACCATCCTCTAGCTCATGGACTGGTCTTACATGAACTCCAAATAAATAGTCGAGCTCATCAATTACCCCTTCTTCTAAGACCGCTAATGCTCCTGTCCCTTTTTCTTCAGCCGGTTGGAAAATGACACGGATTGTACCATTAAATGATGGCTGTTGTTCTTTTAATAATAAGAGTGCACCAATAGCCATTGTCATATGTCCATCATGCCCACAGGAATGGTTGGCACGGAAATGGCCATCAACCTCCTGCCATAATGCGTCTATATCTGTGCGTAAACCTACTTTAGGACTACCATGACCCACATCCACATAAAGACCTGTAGAATTTTTAAAACGAATTGGCGAAAATCCTTCTTCAGTTAATAAATCTACTATATAATTGGTTGTTTCTACCTCATGCCAGCTAATTTCCGGATTGGCGTGTAAATACGTAAAAATCTCCATTAATCTTGACCTCAAACGGTCCAATTCTTCTTTCATAACATCCAACCCCTTAAAATTTTCTTATAATTATGATTATTATAGCGAAAATAATGATCTTCTACATAGAAACTTATACCCATACTCAATAAAATTACTACTTAAGATAATATATTTCGCGCTAGACTTCATAAATAGACATTAATTTAGATAACAAAAAAAGATGTAAATACAGCCCATTATCCGGACTGTATTTACATCTTTAATTTAGTTAATACCTTTCATTGCCTTTGAAATAATCGGCGATAAAACTAACAATAATATACCAATGACAATTGAAAGCGATCCTAAGAAGCCAAAGTATGTGAATTCGCTTACAACTTCATAAACCTTTACTAACTGCGCATTAATTGCTTGTGCTGCCGCACTTGTTAAAAACCATAAAGACATTGTTTGTGCAGCAAATGCTTGTGGTGCCAATTTCGTCGTAGCAGATAAACCAACTGGTGATAATAATAATTCACCTACAACTACTAAGAAGAATGACAGTACTAACCACCAAGGACTAACTAATGTTTCTCCACCAGATAAATGTGCTGGAATCATCATGACAAGGAATGATAAACCTGCAAAGAATAAGGCGTATGAAAACTTACGTGGCGTAGTTGGCTGCTTGTCTCCCCATTTAAGCCATAACATCGCAAATAATGGTGCCATTGTTATAACAAATAGCGGGTTTAATGACTGGAACCACGAAGATTGAAGCTGAATGCTACCAATACTTAGTTGTGTACGTTCGTCTGCATACGTAGCCAGAATTGTTGCCCCTTGTTCTTGAATCGCCCAAAACATAACGGCTGACAAGAATAATGGAATATAGGCAAGAAGTCGAGATTTTTCATCTTTTGTTGTCTTTTCACTACGATACATATAAATAAAGAAGACTGTTGGAATTAATACACCTAGAGCTGTAATGATTAAACTGAATACATTCATTGTTAAAGTACCCGTTTTAATACCAATAGCACCAAGAATAATAATAAGTAAAGCAACAATACCAAATTGCGCAAAGACTTTTTTACGTTCTTCAGGCTTTAATGGGTTATTAACTTGTAAACCCGCTAAGCCTAAGTATTTTTTCTCTGTTAATTTATAAACAATTAGCCCAATGAACATCCCTAAACCGGCTAAACCAAAGCCTAAGTGGAAGCTATACTTTTGTCCAATTGTTCCGACAATAAATGGTGCAATGAATGCCCCCATATTAATACCCATATAGAAAATAGAGAAGCCTGCATCACGACGGCTATCTGTTTCAGCGTAAATATCCCCAACAATACTTGAAACGTTTGGTTTTAATAACCCAGTCCCCATTACGATAAATGCCATTGAAGCAAATAGCATCGTTACACCGCCAGGCAGTGCTAGCAATAAGTGACCAATCATAATTAACACGCCACCATAAAAAATAGTTCTACGTGTTCCTAATACTCGGTCGGCAATCCATCCACCTATAATACCTGACATATAAACAAGGGAACCATAAATGGCCATAATAGAGTTCGCTGTACCGCGGTCTAGACCTAATCCACCCTGATTCAATTCGTAATACATAAAGAAGATGAGAATTGCTCGCATACCGTAATACGAGAAACGTTCCCAAAATTCTGTGAAAAACAAAGTAAAGAGCCCTTTAGGGTGTCCAACAAAGCCATTTTGAGGGACAGATTTTACAACTTCATCTTTACTAGACATACAATACCCTCTCCCAATTAAAAATATTCTCTTAAAAAAACATTATTACCCTAAAATAAGGATTAAAAAACTGTGTTTCATCATACTAAAGTGTTTTTTTAACTTTAGCAAGAGTTTTAAAAAATGTTGAAAATTTATCATTTTTCTTTAAATTCTGATTGTTCATTTTGATAATTATTAAATCCTTTGATATATCTAAGTTTTCTCACACTTCCGTAGCACAAACTTGTTTTCTGAACATTAAATTATTCTAAAATATTTAAAATTCAGATTTATAACTTTTTATCCAAATTTAAACTATTTTTTCTAAAAATTATTAAAATACGTACATGCTGTTGTTCTAGATTCTATATTCCCCTTAATAACAAAAAGCATGCCAAAATCTTTTTGGCATGCTTTTTATTATTTTTTCATTTTATTAATTTACAACGTATTGCTGATATTTTGCATAATCTGCTTCTTTAACTTCAAGCGATAATAAAGTACCGCCTTCTTCGTATGCTGTATTAGAAACAGAGGCATGTTCATTTAAATAAGAAACAATATTCCCTTGGTCATAAGGTACGAGCATTTCACATGTCACATAATCAGAGAAAATGTGTTGACGAACTAATTGAATTAATTCTTCTAACCCTACCCCTTGTTTTGCTGAAACCCAAATATTATCCCCACTTACAACAGGGTAAGGCACTTGGGCAAGATCAGCTTTATTGTAAACATAGATGGTTGGGATACCTTCAACTCCTACCGCTTTTAATGTTTCATTTGTAACGTCCATCATAAAACCATGCTCTGAATTAGAAACATCTACGACATGTAATAAAAGATCTGCATCTCTTGCCTCTTCTAATGTGGAGCGGAACGCTTTTACTAGATGGTGAGGCAATTTGCTTACAAATCCAACTGTGTCCGTTAATAAAAATGTCTTTTTATCAGGTAGCTCTATCTGACGAACTGAGGTTTCAAGCGTAGCAAAAAGCATATCCTTCTCAAAGACTTGTTTATGCTCTTCTTGTCCTATCTCTGCCAGCAACTGATTCATAATCGTTGACTTACCAGCATTCGTATAGCCGACAATAGATACTACCGGAAGGGCATTTTTTCGACGCTGTTTCCGCTGCGTTTCTCGTTGATCTTTGACCTGCTCTAGATCCTTTTTGATTTTCGCTATTTGATCTTCAATTTTTCGACGATCCAATTCTAGCTTTGTTTCCCCAGCACCTCGGTTTTTAAAGCCACCACCTGTACCTCCACCCTGACGGCTTAAAGAGGCATGTAAGCCCACTAAGCGTGGGAGCATATATTGAAGCTGTGCTAGTTCTACCTGCATTTGTGCCTCCCGTGTTTTCGCACGTCGGCCAAAAATATCTAAAATAAGCATTGTTCGATCAATAACTTTTGTTGCTAGATCACGCTCTAAATTACGAATTTGCGACGGTGATAGCTCATCATTAAAAATAACGAGATTTGCTTGTGCTTCTTCATAGAAATTTTTGATTTCTTCTATTTTACCTGTACCAACATAATGGGAAGGTGTCACGCGCTCTAAATTTTGCGTAACTACCCCTACAACCTCCACATTGAGAGCCTCTGTTAAATTTCGAAGCTCTTCCATTGAATAATCAAAGTGCGCATCATTCCGTAAATTTACGCCAACAAGAATGGCCTTTTCAATTAATACATCAACTTCCTTAATTCTATCCATTAGAAACCTCCCACCAAAGCCTTGGTGACCCTACGACAAATTTTCTCCATCTTACCATAAATTACACCTGTCCGTATGTTCGAACGTTATGAAAAACGTTTCAAAAAATGCGCCTCTTAGAAAAGGCGCATTTCACTTATTTTCTTTCTTCTTTTAATAATACTTCCGAACGGTTAAACTCTTCTTCAATTTCTTCATTATGTCTATACGTCAATAGACTAACAATAACCGCAACGATTAAACATACAAAGAAGCCTGGCACAATTTCATATAGGGCACTTGATAATGATTCAACTTTCCCCCAAATAAATGCTGTTGCAGCACCCGTTACCATTCCACTTAAAGCTCCGTAATTCGTTAACTTTCTCCAATATAAAGAAAGTAAAATGACTGGCCCAAATGCTGCACCGAATCCTGCCCATGCAAAACCAACTAAACTTAAGATCGAGCTATCTGGATTCCAGGCTAAAATTGCTGCAATAATCGCAACAACTAATACAGCCATACGCCCTACAAAAACATAATGCTTATCGGTTGCTGTTTTGTTAAACAGTGCTTTATAAATATCCTCTACAAGTGCCGAAGAGGTAACGATTAATTGCGATGAAATGGTACTCATAACAGCAGCTAAAATGGCCGCTAGCATAATTCCAGCTATAAATGGATGGAATAAAATTTGTCCAAGTACAATAAATACTGTTTCAGCGTCTTTTAGCTCACCTGCATTTTGTTCATAATAAGCTACCCCTACTAACGCTGTCCCAATGGCGCCAAATAAACTTAACATCATCCAGCCAATACCAATACGACGAGCCTGCTTTGTTTCCTTTACAGAGCTGATGGCCATAAAGCGTACAATAATATGTGGCTGCCCAAAATAGCCTAATCCCCAGGCAAGTGAGGAGATAATACCGGCTGCTGTTGCAGTGGCAGGTAACATGTTTAGCAGATCTGGGCTAACTGCTTTAATAGAAGTAATTGTATCCCCTATCCCACCTGTTACAAAAAGACCGAATAGCGGTACAGCAATAAGTGCTATAAACATGATAAGTCCTTGTAAAAAATCGGTATAACTTACTGCTAAAAATCCACCGAACAATGTATAGGCTACTACTACTGCCGAAACAATTAACAAACCTGTATGATAGTCATAACCAAATGAGCTATCGAAAAATTTGCCCCCTGCTACCATCCCGGAAGAAACATAAAATGTGAAAAATAATAAAATAATGATACCTGAAGCAATTCTTATTAACTTCGTATGATCGCGTAATCGATTGTCCAAATAACTCGGTATTGTAATGGAATCATTGGTAACCTGTGTATAAACGCGTAGCCGTGGTGCTACTAATAACCAGTTTAAATAAGCACCTACAGTTAACCCAATGGCAATCCAAGCCTCAACAAGACCTGATAAAAAAATAGCACCAGGTAAGCCCATTAAAAGCCAGCCAGACATGTCCGCCGCACCTGCACTTAGAGCCGTTACAGCCGGACCTAAGGAACGACCACCAAGCATATAGTCTGTTAAATTGGATGTTTTAACGAATGCATACCAACCTATCGCTAGCATGGCGACCATATAAATAATAATTGCTAATAATTGATACATATTATCTGACATACTTTTTCCTCCTATTCAGTCTTTAGTATCACCAATTCATAAAGAAATACTATACACATAAAGATACCATGAACATACAATTCTACCTATAATTACACAGAATTTTTGTGAAATTTTTTTCAAAAACATTGTTCGTTATAAAATGTGTTAAACTAGTGCCATCTATTACACAATAAAGTAGGCGAAAATGTATGACATTTGAAGAAATGAAAGCTCATCTCATAGAAAGAATTTTACAGCAACAGCTAGTTACTGCGACAATAAGTCAACCTCGCATGAAATCTAATGAAGTTAAACGCATGAAGTTGAAGCCTTTAATGTTAAAGAACAGTTATCATATACAAATTGAATACCAATATGAACGAATTTTAAAACATGAAAATATTCAATTGACCGAATTTCCCGCTAAGCTGGAGACTATATTCGAAGATTATCGCCAAGCCCATGTTGATTTTATTGATGAAAAAGTACAAGTCCAATTATCCAAAAAGAATAAAGTACTTTGGAAATCCGATCAATCCGGTACACCTAAGCAAGTTAATTTGGCACATAATCGTAAAAAGAATTACTTACTTTCGGATGATCAACCTTATCCGTTTTTAATCCGGCTTGGCGTGCAAACAGAGGATGGAAAAGTTAAAAAACAAAAATACGATAAATTTAAGCAAATTAATCGCTTTATTGAATTTATTGACGATGCTTTATCCTACTTACCAAAAAATCGGCAAGTTCGTATTTTAGATTTCGGATCAGGCAAATCGTATTTAACGTTTGCTTTGTATCATTATTTAAAAATCGAAAAAGGTCTAGATATACGTGTAACAGGCCTAGATCTAAAAAAGGAAGTTATTGAAGAGTGTTCAAGAATAGCACAAGACCTAGGCTATGACCAGCTTGAATTTCTTGTAGGAGATATTAATGATTATAATGAGGAATCCGCTGTAGACATGGTCGTAACACTGCATGCGTGCGATGTTGCCACAGATATGGCTTTAGCCCGTGCCGTGAAATGGGGCGCAAGCGTTATATTAAGTGTTCCTTGTTGCCAACATGAATTGAATCGTCAACTAAATACCCCTTCATTGGACATTATGTTACAACACGGTCTTATCCGAGAGCGTTTCGCCGCCCTTGCTACCGATTCCATTCGGGCCGAAATCTTGTCCCTTGTAGGCTATGAAGCACAGCTTCTTGAATTTATTGATATGGAAAATACGCCTAAAAATATTTTAATCCGAGCATACCGAACAGGAAAAAAAGCAAGTATAGAGCAACGTGCCAACTATGATGCTTTCTTAAATTTATTACATGCAACACCATTTTTACAAACGGAGTTAAAAGAGTATTTATAACATACCAAAAAGGGTCATCCGACTATAGACAAGCTCAAAATTTTGAGTGTGGCTATAGTCTTTTTTGTTTTACGAAGCTGATGCTTTTCATGATGGATAGTCGAGAGAAAATATCCACTCTGTTCATGTTTACTTTTGAACAGCTACTAGCCTATCTGGTGTAGTTATTCACCAATAAAGAACAAAAACCATCGAGAATGAAAACTTCTCGATGGTTTTGTCTACAGTCTAAGGCAAGCCAACCTTATTATAGCTCTTGTCGTAAAGCATGGATGACATCAATTTTCGTCGCCTTACGAGCAGGACGATAACCTGAGATCATTGCTACTCCAATACTAATACCTGCTGCAATAACGACTAGCTGCCATGGAATAAGAGAGAATGTAATATCATTTGTAGCAAATGCATCTTCTCCTGTGGCTGCTTTTAGAATCAACGGCAGCACTGCATTTGCCGCAAAACTAATGGCGTATGAAATGATAACCGCAATGAAGGTTCCTAAAAGCCCAATAAACGTACTTTCCATTAAAAATAAACGTTGGATCAGTTTTGGACTCGCACCGATCGCTTTTAATACACCTATTTCACGAGTTCGCTCTGTCACCGCCATTGTCATCGTATTGAAAATACCGATGGAAGCAATGAGCACCGCAATCGTACCAACAAAAATCAAACCGATTTTTAATACTAAGAAAAATACATTCATTTGATCTAATTGCTCCGTCACTGAATAGACACTGTAGCCATTATCTTTTAGTTTTTCTAAAATTGGCTTCACGTTTTCCAAAGTATCAGCAAAAATATTGAATTCTGAGTAAAACAATTCCTCCTCGGTTGTATCTCCAAGAGCGGAAAAATTCTCAACTAATGCTGGCTTTTGTGCTATGTCCATATGAATAGTATTATCAATCATCCAATCATACGAAGGTTGCTCCATGACACCAACAATTGTATAGGTCATTTTTTCTGTTTCCTCATTGTTACCAGTGTTAGGCAATAGTGATATGTTAATGTTCTGTCCAATTAATGATTTTTTATAGCCTTCATCACTTCCATTATAATAGGTACCATCTGCCTCAGCCTTTTTGCTTTTTTCTTTAATCACATTGCGATCGGCCTCATTCAATAATGTTTGTGCAAAATGATAGCCGACCACTATTTCATTTGGCTTTGATGGATATACACCTTCTGCAAGCTTGCCATTCACCTGCTCAAAATCCTTCATATCGTTCAAAATTAAACTAGAAGTTGAATCACGATCACTTAAGAAGGAATGTACAGAGGCATTCATGCCCACCGTTTCAAGTACTGTTTCCACATGATCTATCCTTTTAATTTCTTGGACCTGATCTTCTGTAAATTGCTTATCCCCATACACTTGAATTTTCGTAACTGTTTCATTTGAAAGGATTTCATTACGTAGAGATTCCTGTAATCCAAAACCGACGGATGCTAGTACGATAAGGAAAGCACAGCCCATCGTTGCAGCTAGAACCGTCATAAAAACACGTAATTTATTTTTCTTGATATGCTGCGTGACAAAATCTATTTGGTCTTTAAATAACATATTAAGCTTCCTCCTTTACCAATTCGCCATCATACATACGGAAGCGTCTATGTGCGATTGTCGCTACTTCTTCATCATGAGTAATAATGACAAAGGTTAACCCAAACTCTTGGTTTAAACTTTGAATAAGCATCAAAATATCTTGCTCTGTTTCTGAATCCAAACTTCCTGTTGGCTCATCTGCCAGCAACACAGGAGGATTCGTAATGAGCGCTCTTGCAATACTGACACGCTGTTGCTGCCCACCTGATAATTCATTTGGATAATGATCGGCGACTTCTGTTAGACCAACCTTGTCCATTATTTTTTTCACTTTTTCTTTTCTCATTGCTTTGCGCAATCCTTGTAGCTTCAAGGGTAACTCAATATTTTCGAATGCCGTCAAGCCAGGCATTAGTTGAAAGTTTTGAAAGATAAAACCGAATTGTCTCAAGCGAAATGCGGCGCTTTCTGTTTCATTTAGCTGTGCTGTTTCTTTACCATTCACTTTAATAGAACCCTGCTCAACCTTCATAAATCCAGCTAAAACTTGTAATAAAGTTGACTTTCCAGAGCCACTTTTTCCGACAATTGCTACAATCTCTCCTTTATTGACCTCAAAGTTCACGCCTTTTAAAACGGGAACCTGCTTTTCTTTCCCCTTTTTTCCAATTAAAAATGTATGTTGTAAGTTTTCAACTTGAATCATTTGTTAATAAACACTCCTTTCTCACTCATTTCCCATTGTAGAAAACAATTCTTAATAAAGAGGAAGGATAAAAATGAAGATATTCTTAAGAATAAGGAGAGACTCCTTCTAAAACAAATTGAGTTTACATTCCCTTTACAATTCAAGTATTATTTTCACTGATTTTCATTGTAAATCACACATAATTCTGTGCTAAACACGTGTGAATGTCAGTAAAAAACCTAATAACAAAGGATTTATCTGTACTATTAATAACAATTACAGTTTAATCCCCCTTTATTTTGTGAACGAATTGTATATTACAGCAATGTAAATTTTTATGTCGAATATAAAATTTTTATGTAGATAAATTAAAGATTTTGTTATGATAGTAAAGTTTAGAGGTCGATTAATTTATTTATATCCAGGAGGATTCGATTT
The DNA here is from genome assembly GCF_003049525.1 of Lysinibacillus fusiformis. Classification (GTDB taxonomy): domain Bacteria; phylum Bacillota; class Bacilli; order Bacillales_A; family Planococcaceae; genus Lysinibacillus; species Lysinibacillus fusiformis. Next base: position 85,397 of record NZ_PYWL01000005.1, read on the forward strand.
ACATGCTTAACTCAAAAAAACAAGACCCTTTCTTTATTGCATTGCATAAAATTGCTGAAAATATGAGAGAGGCTGTGCATTACGCAAATGATTTTCGTATTAACAGTGTAGCTGACCTAAAAGAGATTAGCATTACAATGAAAAATTACGAAACTGCTGGCGATAAGCTCATTCACGAACTGATCGTAATGCTAAACAAATCATTTATGACACCTATTGAGCGTGAAGATATTTTAGAGTTTGCCATTCGTATGGATGATATTTTAGATGGTACAGAACATTGTATTGCCCATTTTGAAATGTTTTCACTCACAGAAATTGATGAATCCATGCGCACTTTCCTAGGCTATATTTCTAAAAGTGTGGATGAAATTGTCAAAGCAACTGAAGAGTTAAAGAAAAAGAATCTAATTGGTATGCGTCCTCACGCTATTCTAATTAAAGACTATGAACGTGAATGTGATGAAGTACAACGTTCTTCCATTAAACAACTGTTTTTAAACGAAAAAGATCCGATTCGCCTCATTAAATTTAAAGATATATATGAACAACTTGAAGATATCGCTGATCATTGTCAAAACGTAGCTAATACTATGGAAACAATTATCATGCGTAACGCATAATTAGGAGATGGGCACTTTACAATGAATACAATCATTATACTAACCGTACTGGTCGTCATCTTTGCCCTAACATTTGACTTTATCAACGGCTTCCACGATACTGCAAATGCTATTGCAACTTCGGTTTCCACTCGAGCATTGCCACCTCGTGTAGCGATCATCATGGCCGCAACCATGAACTTTATCGGCGCTATCACTTTTGTAGGGGTTGCTAAAGCTTTAACAAAAGACATTGTAGATCCGTTTTCTTTAAATGCCTTTGAAGGAGACACAACCGGCTCAGTCGTTATTTTGGCCGCACTAATTTCAGCTATTATTTGGAATTTACTTACATGGTATTTCGGTATTCCATCAAGTTCTTCCCACACATTGATTGGCTCTATCGCAGGTGCTGCTGTCGCATCTGCTGGCTTCGATGTATTAAACTATGGCGGCTTTACTAAAATCCTTATGGCCTTAGTGTTTTCTCCAATACTGGCTATTTGTGCTGGTTTTATTATGATGACACTATTTAAATTATGGTTTAAAAACCTTAACTTATATCGAACTAATAAAGGTTTCCGTACGATGCAAATCTTCACCGCAGCCATTCAATCGTTCACACACGGTACGAACGATGCGCAAAAAGCAATGGGGATTATGACAATGGCTTTAATCGCTGGAGGATTGCATAGCGGTGATGAAATACCTTTCTGGGTACGTGCTGCTGCTGCCACAGCTATGGGTCTAGGTACATCTATTGGTGGTTATAAAATTATTAAAACCGTTGGCGGTAAAATTATGAAAATTCGCCCTGTTAATGGGGTAGCGGCAGACTTAGCGTCAGCAACAGTTATTTTTGGTGCGACATTAATCCATCTACCTGTATCTACAACACATGTTATTTCTTCATCGATTATGGGTGTTGGTTCTGCACAGCGTGTACGTGGCGTTAACTGGGGAATGGCCCGCAAGATTGTTACTACTTGGGTTATTACAATGCCTATTTCAGCCGTAATGGCATCCATTATTTATTTCGTCCTATCATTATTCTTTTAATAACAAGGCTCCTGTCTAATAAATAGACAGGAGTCTTTACTTTGTCACACGACAAAATGTGACACATCCTTTAAACTAATGGAAAAGGGGGATACATAAACAACTATGAAAACTTTTTCAACTTTTATTACCACACATGCAAAAGCAATCGTAGCCCTGTGGATTATTATTTTCCTAGCAATGGCTTATTTTGCTTTACAGCTTCCCGGTAAACTTCAAGGGGATGGCTTTTTTGTTGAAGCGGATCATAACTATGTCACAAAAGAGCTAGCAAAAACATTCGATATACCAACCAATACAATCTTGGTTGTGTTCGATCCAGCTCAGGATAAGAAAATTGAAGAAACTTTAAATAAACTCGATCACATAAAAGAAATACATTCCATCCAGTCACCTTTAGAGGACGCTTCTTTACGTAAAGATGGGATTGCCTATGCTATGGTCCATTTAAAAAACGATGCTGAAAACCTTTCTGAAATCGTTGAGGATATCCGTTCATTAATTGAAGAAGACGGAGTTCATATTACGGGTGGACCAGTTATTTCTGCTGACATTAATACAGCCAGCCAAAAGGATTTAGCATCTGCTGAGGCCATTGGTTTACCTATCGCCATTATCGTCCTATTATTGGCTTTTGGTACGGTTATTGCTTCTATTTTGCCAATTATCATTGGGGTTGTTACAGTTGTAACCGCCTTTGGTATTATGACATTACTTAGCGGTAGCATGAATCTATCCATTTTCGTTTTAAATATTGTTCCAATGCTTGGTCTTGCTTTAAGTATTGATTTCGCACTATTGTTCATTAATCGTTACCGTGAAGAGCGTGCTCACACATCCATTGCACAAGCTATTCAAACTGCCACCCAGACAGCAGGACGCTCCATCATCTTTTCTGCAGTATGTGTCATGATTGGTTTAGGTGCCATGATCGTCATTGATGTTGAAATATTCCATAATATCGCTCTAGGAGGCACCATAGTAGTTCTATTAGCTGTTCTTTCCGGCTTAACCTTACTCCCTGCAACGATGATGCTTTTGGGCGACCGACTCAATAAATGGCGTCTACTACGTGTTAAACCAGGTGGCGCAAATCGTTGGCGGAGCTTTGCAGGCTTTGTCATGAAACATCCAGTAGCTATCGTAATCGCTGCATTATTAATACTTGGTATCGGAATGCTTCCATTAAAGGACATCCAATTAACAATTCCTCAGGTAGATTCCCTACCGACAAAATATGATGCACGTGTAGCGTACGATAAATTAGATGAAACGTTTAGACTCGGTGAAACATCTACTTTATATTTGTTAGCTGAACGTAAAGAAGGCTGGGAGGATTCTGAAGCTAGAGAGCTGATTTATACTATTCAAGAAAAGTTATTAAAAGATCCACTCGTTACCAATGTTTCAACTATCTATACAGCAACAAACATTCCAACACCTAAGGAACTCTCTGCTTCTTTAGCAATCCCACAGGTGGCGGAGCAATTAAAACCGGTTATTCAAACCTTTTCAAAAGATACAAAACTATTCATCCCAATTACCATTGATGCAGCTGGCTCTTCCACTACTGCCCAAAAATTTGCACGAACTTGGATGGATAAAGATTTAGGTGTACACTTTGCGCTTGGAGGACCTGCAAAATTTAACCAAGAGATATTTGATGAGATCGCTAATAAAATTGTTTTAGCGATAGCCATAATCATCGTGTCCACTTTCTTTATTTTAATGCTGGCATTCCGTTCAGTATTAATTCCATTAAAGGCCATTATTATGAACATTATTGGGCTTTCCTCTGCCTTCGGAATACTCGTCTATATTTTCCAATACGGACATTTTGGCATTGAGGCAGGATCAATTGTATTGATTATCCCAGTTATTGTTTTCTGTCTTGTTTTTGGCTTAAGTATGGACTACGAAGTCTTTTTAATTTCTCGTATCCAAGAGGAATATTTAAAAGGCGCCAACAATACACACGCTACAATAGAGGGACTGACATCCACAAGTCGGATTATTACTTCAGCAGCGCTCATTATGATTGTTATTACAGGAGCGTTTGCCTTCACAGATGTCATGCCTGTGAAACAAATTGGTGTTGGTATAGCCATTGCTGTTGCTATTGATGCCACAATCATTCGTCTTATGCTAGTACCAAGTCTCATGAAACTATTTGGTGATTGGAACTGGTGGCTTCCTTTCGCAAAGAAAAATAAATAATAAAAAATCCGCCTCCTTGTTCAAGGAAGCGGATTTTTTCTCTATGCATAAATACTGTTATACCACTCTTTTGCTGCGTGAACTTCAGGAATCGTTAGCTGATGTCCAAAATCAAACCAGTTCGTCGTCACAGTCGCACCCGCTGAACTTAAAAGAGCCTCTAAATCCTCTGATTCTTGTGCTGTACACATTGGATCATTGGTACCTGCACCTATAAAAACAGGGGTAGCAGATAGCTTAGGTAGCTCTATCCCTCGTCTCGGCACCATTGGATGATGTAATATAGCCCCTGCTAAAACGTCCTCGTAGTGGAATAATAAGCTAGCCGCAATATTAGCGCCATTTGAATAACCGACGGCTACAATTCGTTGACGATCAAAGCCATATTGCTGTGACGCCTCGTTCAAAAATTCATTCAGTTCCTTTGTACGAATGATTAAATCCTCTATATCAAAGACACCTTCCGCTAGTCGACGGAAAAACCTTGGCATTCCATGTTCTAGTACATTGCCTCGTACACTTAATATATTGGCTGTATCATCAATTTCCTTGGCAAGTCCAATTAAGCTTTCTTCATTACCACCCGTGCCATGTAACAACAATAGAGTTGGTTTTGTTTCGTCTGTACCTTTATAAAAAATATGTTTCATTGACAGTCCACCTCTCGATTATCTTGAATTCGAGATAATTGTAGCCTGTGGCAAAATTAAATTCAAGCTCTTTGACTTATTCATTTCGCGATTTTCACGATTTGGTTGTTCCTCATGGTTTTTATAAAAATTAGTTATAGTAAAAACTGATAGTAAACAAGCCACAATCACAACAACAATAACAATTCCCACTAGTTTTTTCCCGTTCATTTTATGATAATCCCCCGTATTTATTATTTCTTTTTACGAAAGCCTTCTTCTAGCAAATATTCTTTTGCTGCATCATACGTACCAAACGCCTCTTCAAGATTTTCCCCATGGTAGACATTCCAAGAACGTTGTTCAAATACTAGCTGTAATTGATCACCCTCTCGACTATGCCAAATCTCGATAATCGGTTCTTCCGTCTCTACCTCTTCAGATAGATATTGAATAGCATCCGCAATAATCTCACGAAGTTGTTGCTCATCATAATCACGGATATTTACTAATCCTTTATTAGCCTCTTGCTCATAGCGCAATAAATCTCCAACAAAGATAAAGCCATTGCCATTCGGATGTAGCTTTTCAACTACAATTGTCTTTTCATAAAGACTGTCCATAAAGTGATAATTTAAGCGTTTTAATGATATTTCCTTTTTCGTTAGTTCAGAAAATGATTCAATAATTGCTTGTTTTTGTTCAAATGTTAGCATATAAAAAATGCTCCTTTTCTTTACAATCTATCTAACAGTATAACTTATTTTTTCCTGTTATATTGTGTACATTCTCATCATTTTTACAAAGAAAATAGGATAAGCTATTTTCTAGCTTATCCTACCCAAATTAGGATGTTTGATTAAATATTTTCTCACGCGCAAATTTGATCACATGTGCAACATACAATTCACGATAAGGAACAAATTGTGCCGTTCCAACTGGTCTGACAATTTTCACACGTTGACCATCAGGGAAGTATTCGTATCCTTCAATATTCAGAGTTGTCGTTTCTCCCAAGAAGAAAGCTTCGGCCTCATTCAGTCTTGCTCTTACTACACCTGATACTTCCTCATATTGTAAAGCAAAGGAATTCCAATCATGCTCGAAAGGATATATGTAGACATGGCAAAATTCATTATCAATCATATTTTCAGAAACGATACTACAAGAGGTCATGCCCATTTTGACAACATCTTGGACATCTATTTGGAGCCCTAATTCTTCTTTTACTTCTCGTATACCTGATTCCACTGTTTCAACAGCTAAAAGATGGCCAGCTGCTGTAATATCGAGTAAACCTGGATAATCCTTTTTCTGTGAGCTTCGTACTTGAAAATAAATATAGTCCTCATTGACAAGCCAGCAATGAAATGTCTCATGCCAAAGCCCTTTTTCATGTACTTCCGACCGTGTAGCTGTCCCAATTTCCTCATGCTGTTCATTAAATACCTTTACAATTTCTTGTTCCATTGTTTCGACTCCTATACTGATTTCGTCGCTTTTTTCTTGATTGCATTACGTTGATCATAAATATTGGATACGATAACTTTCAATACTGCATAAAATGGTACAGCGATAATAATTCCTATAAAGCCTGCAATATTACCTGCTGCGAGAATAATTGTAATAACAGTTAGTGGATGGATATCGAGCGATTTCCCCATCACGTTAGGTGTAATAAAGTTGCTATCAATTTGTTGAGCAACAAGCGTCACAACGGATACCCAAACAACTAAAATAGGATCCTGAATAACCGCTACGATTAGGGCTGGCGTAAATGCAATCCAAGGCCCAATAAATGGAATCATATTCATAAAGAATGCAAATATTACTAATAGTAACGAATATTCTAATCCAATAATTAAGTAACCCACATACATAATAAGCGCTAATAAAAAACTAATTTGCAGTTGGCCCTGAATATAACTACGTAAAACATCATCAATTTCACTTAATGTTTTCTTTACCCATTGCTGACGTTCGCCACTGAAATATTTATAAATAGATGGTGCAAATTTCTCATGATCCTTCAACATAAAAATAAAGAAGAATGGAATTAAAACAGCTAGTAATGATACAGACACTATGGATTGTAAAAAGGAAATAAACCCTTTACTCGCCACCATTGCAACATCTTGCACAGAGTTCGCCATTTTTTCAATTACATCATTTACCTGCTGTGGGAAGTTATCTTTATTGAGCAGTACATAGTCTGTTAATTGCTGAATACTCGTACTAATACTTGAACTAATCATAGGGGCATTCTTCACTAATTTATTGACCTGCTCGGCAATCGGGTTCCCAATAATCCAGCCAAAAACCCCTGCAATTCCTATGAGGCCGAACACAATCGTCAATATGCTTGCCCATCTAGGAAATTTACGCTTTTCTAAAAATCTCTGAATTGGTTCAGTCACATAATAAAAGACACCCCCAAGTAGTAAAGGGATAAAAATGGCTTTTAATATGATAACTAGTGGTGAAAAAATCCAATGAATTTCTATAAAATATTTAATAATTAATAGTGTAAGTAATATCCCTACACCTACTTGAAACCAAACCTTCCTCGTCACTTTCATTCACTTCCTTTTATCGCCGTTACTCAAGATACTACTGATATATTAACCATTTCGCAAGTATCCTAGTATGTTTTGACTCAATCAATTTTTTCTGTGCGAATTTACTACTAGATTTTCGCGTTTACTTAAAAAGCTCCCTTCCAACAAACTAAAAAATTCGCTCACTTCCACTATACTAGTCGTGGAAGTGTAGCGAATTTCAGTATTTGTTATAGCGAGGAATCGTCTACAGAATTTAGGTATGCCTCAATTTCACCAATAACTGATTCGACACAGCCATCTTCAAATGGTGAAATTAAGCCTGCCTCTTTTACAAGCTTTGTAAATGACATGGAGCCACCTAAACCACATAGATGAATATAGTCTTTCCAAGCCGCCTCAAAGTCTTCACGTGAACGCTTCCAGAATTGGAAGGCACAAATTTGTGCTAGCGTGTAATCAATATAGTAGAACGGACTAGCATAAATATGACCCTGACGTTGCCAAATTCCACCTGCTTCGAGGTAGCTATTGTGATCATAGTCACGATGTGGCAAATATGTTTCCTCAATTTTCTTCCATGCTGCCTTACGCTCAGCTGGTGTCATTGTAGGATTTTCATAAATAATATGTTGGAATTCATCAACTGCAACACCATATGGTAAGAATAAAAGACCACTACTTAAATGTGTAAATTTATATTTTTCTGTATCTTCTTTAAAGAATAGCTCCATCCATGGCCATGTGAAAAACTCCATACTCATCGAGTGGATTTCACAAGATTCGTAAGTTGGCCATAAGTATTCAGGAATGCCGATGTTACGGCTTGAATAAACTTGGAAGGCATGTCCGGCTTCATGTGTTAACACATCGATGTCACCTGAAGTACCGTTAAAGTTCGAGAAAATGTACGGAGAATGATAGTTTTCGATAAATGTACAATACCCGCCACTCTCTTTTCCTTTCTTGGCCACTAGGTCCATAAGGTCATGATCAATCATGAAATTGAAAAACTCTCCCGTTTCAGGTGATAGCTCCTCATACATCTTTTTACCATTCGCCACAATCCATTCTGGATCACCCTTTGGCGTCGCATTGCCTGATAAAAAGTTCAGTGCTTCATCATAGAATTTTAAATCGTCAATCCCAATACGCTTCGCCTGACGCTCATACAGCTTTGTCGCTACAGGAACAATTAAGTCGCGAACTTGATCACGGAATTTCTTCACCATCTCTGCGTTATAATCAATACGATTCATTCGAATATAACCAAGCTCAACATAGTTGTTATAGCCAAGTTTAACTGCAATTTCATGGCGTACTTTTACAAGTTCATCGTATAAGCGATCAAATTCATCGTCATGCTCCGCAAAGAAACCAAAGCGTGCATTTGTTGCTTCTTTACGCGTAGCTCTATCTGTAGACTCTGCAAACGGTCCAAGCTGAGCAAGTGTTAAAGTCTCACCATTAAATTCGATTTGTGCAGATGCTACAAGCTTATTATACTCAGAAGCTAGCTTATTTTCTTTTTGCATCAAATCAATGACGTCTGGTGAGAACCCTTTAATTTGATAGTTAGCGAGATCGAATAATTGTTGACCCCATTTTTCTTCTAGTTGCTCACGGAAAGGTGAGGCAATCAATGCTTTATAATACTCCGTTGTTACTTCTTCTAGCTCAGGACTAACTTCATCGAAATAGTCGCGCTCTGCTTGATAAAATTCATCGTTTGTATCAATCGATGCGCGAATATACACTAAGTTAGCCATTGTAGCAAAGTCATTACTGATTGCATTTAATTTTTCAATGATGCTACTTTGTTCGTCCATCGATTGCGCTTTTTTAAATTGGTCGACGAGCGCTAATTGTTGCTCTTTCATCCCCGCAACATGTGGACGGTTGTACTCATAGTCTTTAAACGTTTTCATTGAAGTCCCCTCTTTCTGTCATATACCCCGTGATATTTCTATTATATGTCAAATCTTAGCTATTAAGAAACAATTTTTTAATAACCTACTATATATGTTTTTAGTAATGCCGCTCGCTCTCTTATTTTTAGTTTAGCTTCTACTGACTTTGGCGTTTTAGCTGACACTACATCTACTTCAAAATCTAAAGACTCGGCTAAATATTTCGCACGTTTTAGATGGAAGTCATTTGAAACAATCGTAATTTTCTTTGTTTCCTTTGGTATAAGTTCTTTAGAAAATACTAAATTCTCATACGTGGAGGTGGACTGATCCTCCTCGATAATTCTCGTAGCATCAATACCATTTTGCTCGAGATAATCTCTCATCACGGATGACTCCGTTCGATCTTCATCGGGTCCTTGTCCCCCTGACACAATGACCTTTACTTGGGGATACTTTACTAAATATGGAACGGCCTCCTCTAATCTACTTTTTAAAGAAAGTGATGGTACACCTCCTGGTTTTACTTTCGCTCCCAGTATGATCATATAATTAGCCGAGCCATCTGCATTTGCTTCCACCCCACGTTCAATTTCTTTCCCCAACCAAATATAGAGGACAATTGCTATAACAATTAGAACAACACCTACTCTAATCAACCATTTTTTCACAAATCAACCCTCCCTTACCTTTTATTAACGTGACTACAGAAAAAAGGATGCTTGATTACCAAGCACCCTCAATAATTTTATCTTAAAATAAAGCGTTTAATGGATTCCTGTAACGCTGTAATCTCATCTGTTAAATCATTGGAAGATTCACTAATAAGCTGAATCGCTAGTTGTTGCTCATCTACCGATGCTGTCACCTCTTCAGAAGCAGCGGCATTTTTTTCACTGATCATTGCAATACTTTCAATGGATTTCATCATATCATTCTTAGCGCTATTTACATATTTTACGCCATCGGTCATATCACCAATAATTAAAATGATCTTTTCCACAGCCATTTTGATTTCTTTGAAGGAAGACTCTGTTACCATGACAGAATCATTTTGTTGACTTACAATGACGTGAGTTTTCTGCATTTCATCATTGACTAAATTTGTTTCACTCTCAATCCCCTTTAAGGTAGTGCGAACTAGCTCAGTTGCTACGGATGTTTGATCAGCTAGCTTTCGTACTTCCTCTGCGACCACAGCAAATCCTTTGCCTTGTTCACCTGCTCGTGCAGCCTCAATAGATGCATTTAGAGCCAGGAGATTGGTTTGATCAGAGATCTCTGTAATTGTCCCTACAATGCCTTCTATTTCACGTACCTTCACAATTAAACTCCCAAAAACGGACTGAATATTCTGAATAAGCATTGAAGATTCCTGCGACTTATCCTTTAAACTAGCGATATTAACGATACCCTCTTCATTTGATTTTTGCATATCTTGTGATGCATCTAGCATTAATTCATTTTTATCGTGCAATCCTTCAATTTGTTGAGCAAACTCAGTAGCTGTTCGATTTGTATCTTCCGCCTCTGCTGCTTGTTTTACGGCGCCATTCGATACTTCATTAATAGCTTTAACGATTTCATCGCCATAAGCATTTGTTTCTTCAGCAACCGCGGTTAAATTTGACGATGTCGATTGAATTTCTACAATTGCTTCTTCTACATCTGAAATTAGTGTTTTTAATTGATCAACCATTTCATTGAAGCCCTCATTTAACTGGCCAATTTCATCTGTACGCTGTAAATGCTCAATATCTACAGTTAAATTACCCTTTGCTACTTCACGTACGCGTTGGGATAATTTTTTGACTGGTAATGCCAAATGCCTAGATACTAAAATAACAACCATAACACCTATGATAATAGCACCCGCTAACGTCAAACCAATGACTAATAGTAACGAGTTTGCCTCTGCATTAAAATCCTGCATATATGTACCTGATGCAATAATCCATCCCCAATGTGGATCTTTTGCTGAATAAATAATTTTATCCGCCAATACATTCTGGCCTGGTAGCTCAAATTCGTATTTAGTAAAACCACCCCCATCCAATGCTCGGTCAGTTACTTCCCGAATAAAGTAATTTCCACTACTATCTTGATCGTTCCAAAGATTGTCACCTTCTCGAGTAGGGTGTGTTGTTAATGTTCCCTTATCATCTAATACATAGATATAGCCGTATTCCCCCAAGTCACCTGGATAATTAATCGGCCGCTTCCCTTCACTATCCTTAGGTCCCAAGAAAGCCTCGCGTACCCGTTCCTGCGCTACATCTAAAGGTATATCTCCCTTTTCAACACTTTCATTGGCAAGTTCAATTATTTGCAAAGCAGATTGAACACTATTATAAATTACTTGCTCTCCTATATCCTCCATACCATTCTTGGCCTTACTATAACTAACCACGCCAATTATTAAACTTGGAATAATTAGTAGTGCCAATGAAATAACGACTAGTTTCCCCTGTATCGAACGTAAAAACCTCATACTTTAGCCCCCCTTATTCTTCTCGTTCAAAGAGTATATTAACTTATATTATGTTATGATTTGGAAGTTTCCGCAATGGATAAAACGCAAATTAATTCCCCTATTCGGTTTATTTCGATAAATACATATCATTATATTTTTATTTTTCTCCAACTAGCGTAAAAAAACTATTTTTCTACAAGACTTCTTCTCATAGAAAAATAGTTTACAATGATCATAATTTGAACGTATTGATTGTTTCAGTTACCTCTTTAGATGTTTGATCTAACAACGCTACAACTTCATTTAATTCTGAAACCCTTGTTACTTGTAAGTCAGAAGCCATTGCTACTTCTTTTGTTCCTTGCACATTATGCTGAGCAATATCATTCATCTGTTCTGTAGTAGCTAATATTTCTTCAGAGCCCGCTGACATTTCTTCAATGACAGCTGAATCATCCTGAATCTTATTGTTTACCTCAACAACTGATTCTAATATTTGTTCTAGGCTTTCACCAATACGTTGTACAGCCCTATTACCTGCTTGTACATCTACCGCACTACCAGACATTTCATGTAATGCTCGTTCTGTAATGGTCTTAAAGCTTTTCAGATGTGTATGTATTTCATCCGCTGATGCTTTAGACAGTTCAGCAAGCTTCCTTACTTCATCTGCAACGACTGCAAACCCCTTACCAGCTTCCCCCGCCCTCGCCGCCTCTATCGCCGCATTTAATGCCAGTAAGTTGGTTTGGTCAGCAATGCTCGTAATAATTGTTACCATCTCTTCAATAGAGCCGAATCGATCTCCCATTTCCTCAACATGTTTAGCCGTTCGTAAAACGGAGGATTCCACGTTTTGAATTTGAGATACGACCTCTTGAGAATGATTCACGCTAGTTTCCACTAGGCCCGTCATCGTTGAGGATGATTCAGCAATCTCAGAAGTTGTATCAGCCAGTCGTTGAATACCTATCGACATTTCATTCATCGTTAAGACAACTTCTTGATTGTTTTGCTGTTGCTGCTCACTACCAGCAGCGATTTCAACTATACGATCAGCAATTTGAGCATTTGATGTTTCAACATGTTGTGTAGTTTCATCAATCTTTTTCACAACGCTTTGTAAGGCGAATGTTTGTTGCTGAATGGTTTGGAATGTTTCTTTTAATTTTTGTAAGGACTCCTGAAAGGCTCGTGCAAACATAGAAATTTCATTTTTCCCTCTTAGCTGGATTTTTTCAACCTCCATTGTTGCCTTCGCGATATCCCCTTGTGCAAAACTTGACACCGCGTCCCCTAAATTTGCCAATGGCTTTAGTGCTTGATTTATGTAACGGTACATTATAAACATAACAATTCCTGTTAAAACTAACATTACTATAATTAATGCTGGCAAAATGGCTATCAATACAGCATTCGTTACACCGCTTACCTCGTTAGCCTCTATATCTACCCCTATAAACGCCACAATATTTCCTGATGCATCCTTTAATGGTACTGTACCAGACAAATAATCCCCAAAACCGCTATGTAAAATATTAGAGTAATAACTTCCTGTATCCATTACTTTTTCAATATCTTTATATAATGTAGAAGAAGACTCCTCTCCTATAACACCTGCATTTTCTTGGTCATCTGCTGGCATACCATCCACTAAAAATCGAACTTTTTGATCTTCCTGTGGAACGGCAAAAGTATAGGCATACAGGACCCCATTTATTTCACGCAATTCATTCAGTTCTTCTCTTAGCTGCCAATATAAATTTGATTCCCTTGGGTCCTTTGATAGTTGTTCATAGTCCTCTGGGTTTAATTGTTTCGCAATGTTTTCTGCTACCGCGACAGCCTGTGCACCCATTGTTTTATTAACGGATGATTTCGCTGTGTAGATCATTGTGACAATAAAAAATGCTAACAAAGCTACTAACATAACAAATGACATCAACACGATTCTATTACTTAATTTACCTGGTACTCGCATGCTTACCTCCTTTAACATACTACTAAGTTAATCTATTAACTATTGTACTATTATTTGCACTATTTCGACAATAAAACTATGCTAATAACGATATCCAAATAACTAAAGCAATTAAAGTAGCGAATAATGTCGGAACTGTAAGAATTATGCCGAACTTAAAATATTGCCCCCAGCTAATTTTAATCCCTTTTTGAGCTAAAATATGAAGCCATATTAATGTCGCAAGTGAACCGATTGGAGTCATCTTTGGGCCAAGATTAGTACCAATTATGTTGGCATAAATGAGTCCCTCTTTCATCATGCCTGTTGCGCTTGTTTCAGAGATTGCTAATGCATCAATCATGACTGTTGGTAGATTGTTCATGACTGCTGATAAAACGGCAGCTACAAATCCCATAGTCATGGTCGCTACAACGAATCCTTGCTGCACAGCATGTTCTAGTAAACTAGCTAGTATACCTGTCATCCCTACATTTTTCAGGCCGTAAACAACCACATACATACCAATGGAAAAGAACACTATATTCCATGGTGCCCCTTTGACAACTCTCTTTGTATCTACAAAAGAACTACGATTTGCCAGCCATAAGAAAATAGCGGCTACACTACATAAAATAAATGACACTGGAACGTGGAACATTTCGCCGATTACAAATCCCACTAGTAAAATTACTATTACATACCAAGATATCGCAAATAACTTCGGGTCTCTAATCGCCTGCTTAGGTTGTTCAACTGCATCGAGAGAATAGCACTGTGGTATGGAACGACGAAAAACCACATACAGTACAGCTATACTTGCAATTAAAGAAAAGAAGTTCGGTACAACCATATGAATCGCATAATCCATAAAGCCAATCTCAAAAAAATCTGCTGATACAATATTTGTTAAATTACTAATAACAAAGGGTAAGGATGTTGTATCTGCTATAAAGCCACTAGCAATAATAAATGGGAAAATCATTTTTTCCGTCATATTCAGTTTTCTAACCATTGCTAAAACAATTGGCGTTAATATTAACGCCGCCCCATCGTTAGCGAATAGCGCTGATACTATCGCTCCTAAGCAAGCAATATAAACAAATAAACGTATACCACTTCCTTTAGCAAGTCGTGCCATATGCAGGGCAGCCCATTCAAAAAAGCCAATTTCATCTAAAATTAGGGAAATTAAAATAATACCAATAAACGATAAAGTAGCATTCCAAACGATTCCTGTTACTTCCAGTACATCCTGCCATGTAACTACTCCAATTATGAGTGCGATGGCGGCTCCTATACAGGCTGACCAACCAATCGATAATTTACGTGGCTGTACAATAACAAAAAATAAAGTCACTAAAAACAAAATAATCGCTAATGCAGTCTGCATGATTTTCCTCCCTAATTAAAAACCAGTAGCTTTATGTGCTACTGGTTTACTCAATCAATAATATATTGGATTATTCACCTAAATCAGCATTGTGGAAGACATTTTGAACATCTTCTAAATCTTCTAATGCATCGATTAATTTTTCGAACTTTGCAACATCGTCGCCAGTTAATGTTACTTCAGTCTGCGGTAGCATAGAAAGCTCAGCTACTGTGAATTCTTGTATGCCAGCAGCCTTTAATGCCTCTTGTGTAGCAAAGAATTGATCCGGTTCTGCATAAATAATAACCGCTTCCTCTTCTTCCAGAATATCACGAGCATCTACATCTGCTTCCATTAAAATTTCTAGTACTTCATCAGCTGTTTTACCTTCTAAACCGATAACTGCAGTAGAATCGAACATATACGCAACAGATCCACTAACACCCATATTTCCGTTATTCTTACCAAATGCTGCGCGCACATCAGATGCTGTACGATTTACATTGTTTGTTAAAGCATCTACGATAATCATTGTGCCGGCTGGACCAAAACCTTCATAACGTAATTCATCAAAGTTTTCGTCACCGCCACCTTTTGCTTTATCGATGGCTTTTTCTATAATATGCTTAGGAACACTATATGTTTTTGCACGTTCAAGCACCACTTTAAGTGCACGGTTTGACTCTGGATCTGGTTCGCCTGATTTAGCTGCCACATAAATTTCTCGCCCAAATTTAGCATTGATACGACTAGTGCTTTGATCTTTAGACGCTTTCTTTTCTTTAATGTTATTCCACTTACGACCCATTGTTTCCACTCTCTTTCAAAGGATAGATTTATAAAAAAATAATAGATATGCAGTTGCACATCTTAAAATGGTAATTAAATACTTATCGTATCTTTACTCTGCAAATAATAACATAATGATGCTTACAAAGCTAGATATACCAATGTTTATGCTTGTTTTTTCTGTAGCAATAGCTGTAAAAATTTACGCTATTTAGCATCCTTCTATAACCATTCCTCTTTAATTTTATCTAGTAATGCCGTACAGCCTTCTAGCACTAAATCATAGGTTTCTTGAAAATCCCCTGTGTAATAAGGATCAGGAACGTCTTTACGATGTTCTGTTAAATCTAAAAAACGAAAAATCTTTGGTGAAGTAGGATTTCCTAAGATCGTTCTGATATTGCGAATATTGCTCTCATCCATACCAATAATGTATGTGAATCTTTCTACATCAGCCTTTTGTAGCTGTCGACCTACCATTCCTATTGTAGAAATACCATATTCTCTAAGCTTATCCTGTGTGCCTCGGTGAGGAGGTTCATCGATATGCCATGAGCTTGTTGCGGCAGAATCCACAGCAATTTTATCGTCTAAACCCTCTTTTCTCACCAGCTCTCGCATAACCGCCTCCGCCATTGGCGAGCGACAAATATTGCCTAAGCAAACAAAAAGTACTTGAATCATTACGATAATCCTCCTACAACAAAGCACCCAAAATCAATACGATTCTGAGTGCCACTTCATTTTATTTTACTGCAATACGATTTTCCAATTCTTCTGTTAAAGCGACTAGTTCACGTTCAAGGTGTTGAGTAAATTGCTCCCGACCTTCTTTTCCTTTACCCGTTACATAAAACGGCTCGCCATAAATTAAATAGCCTTTACCGCGCTTCATGACATCTCCAGCATTACGTGCACCAACGTAGGCTGCTGGAACAATTTGCGCCTTTGCCAATTGAGCGATTGTAATGGCTCCTTGCTTTAAGTCCGTTCCTTCTGAATTACGTGTTCCAGATGGGAATATCCCCACTACTTTTCCTTCTTTCAATAACTGTGAGGGAATTTTAATAACGCTCGGACCAGGATTATCACGGTCCACTGGGAAGGCGTTTAAATGTTCAATAAGCCAGCCAAGACCCTTCATTTCAAATAATTGCTTCTTCGCCATAAAGTGAATTTCTTGAGGGTACATGGCAACGCCGAGGTTTAAAATATCTACATAGCCTGTATGCGTACAAGCTATAATATATCCACCTTCTTTTGGCAAGTTTTCCTCACCATACACACGAGCCTTCGAACCCATAAGTTTTAATATTACTTTAACAATATTTGCTACTAATTTATACACTGTCACATTCCTACCTTATTCAATAGTTATTCCCATTGTAATCGAAAAGACTAGTATACTGCAATTGTAGGTGACCATCTTACATCTTTCCAACCAATAGATCTACATCAATCGTAATTTCACTTAATACAATGTCTGTCTCATCTTTTTTATGCCAGCCCATCGGTGTCATCTCCAATAAAGCAGGGACAAGCTCCTGAGCAAGTGGCAATGTATAAGTGACTCGTTCTATATTCACTTCGCCAAAACTATCTTGGAAACGAGCAACAATTTGTTCATTAGAATATGTTTCCTTACTCGAATCGGCATATAATTGAGCACGCAGCTCCTGTAAATAGCCGCTTTGTGGCACAACCTTCACCATACAGCCATTAGGCGCAAGAAGCCTTTTAAATTCTTCATAATTTGCCGGTGATAAAATATTTAAAATAGCGTCAAAGCTACCTTGTGCAAAAGGACTCTTAGCTAAATCGCCAACACACCAAATTTGCTGTGGATAATGTCGAGCCGCAGCCAAAATACCCTCTTTAGCTATATCAATACCGATGCCTACCCCATTCTTTTTCTCATTCATAATACGGGCTAAATGCGATCCCTCTCCACAGCCCGTATCGAGCACTGTATTCGCAGAGTTAATAAGCTCCCCAATCTTTGCTTCTACAACATCATAAATCCCACTATCAATAACAGCTTTGCGAGATTCAAAAAGATCTTTACTATATTTAGAAGTAGAGCCATGTGTCAGCATATTGACATAGCCCTGCTTGGCAATATCAAAAGAGTGATTGGCAGAACAAACGAGTCTCCCTTGCTCATAGACGTGCATAGATTGCTGACATAACGGACATGCAAAAAGCGCTATATGTTGATCGATCAATGCTGCACCTACTGCACGTTTAGATAGTGCTCCCATTGCTATTCCTCCTTCTGTTCATTCGGTGAAACGAGGGCAAAACGCTCCCACTTTCGGCTTTTCCATCTAAAGTATACGATAATTGCCCGTACCCATTCATCTGCAGAGATAGCTAACCAAATACCTACTAAACCCCAATCGAGGACAAATACAAAAAAGTAACCTAATGGGAGGCTCATACAAACCATCGACAGAAAACCGATTTTAACAGGGAACCTTGCGTCTCCTGAGGCACGTAAAGAGTTAATGACGACTATATTCATCGTCCGACCAGTTTCTAGCACTATACTTAATGCCAAGACAGATGCTCCGATAGCCATCACCTCGGGGTTATCTGTAAAAACATGCATAAGCTGCTTGCGGAAAATGGTCACTACACCAACCATAATAATGGTGAAAATAAATGCTGCTCGGACACTTGTCCACAGCTGATGATAAGCCTCATCCTTTTCTCCAGCACCTACATGCCTACCGATAATGATGGCCGTTCCTGTCCCAATCGCAATAGCGAATAAATAGGTAAACATTGATATGTTCATAGCATATTGTCTGGCTGCCAAAGTTTCTGCCCCTAAATATGTGGCATAATATAAAAATATGATCTGGCAAAACTGGTAAAGAACCTGCTCAAAGGCAGACGGTAAACCAATGTTTAAAATTTTTCTTACATATTCCTTGGAATACTCAAAGTAGTAGTGTAGCTTTACTCGTACTTCCATTACTTGATAAAGCAACCAGAAAAACACGATCATCGCTAATCCTCTACTAATCACTGAAGAGATGGCTGCACCTTTTACACCAAGCTCTGGTAAACCAAAATTCCCAAAGATCAGGCCGTAATTAAGGATAACATGCAGTACATTCATGCCAAGTGATACATACATCGTCTGTTTCGTCCAACCATGAACACGAATAATTGCAGCAAGGGCATTAATAATTGCTTGAAGGAAAATAAAACTCCCTATAATCACTAAATAACTTTGAGCATAATGAAGGACCTCACCTTGCAAGTTCATCATCGACATTAAATGACTAGCAAAGAAGAAAAATAGAACACTCATTATAAGGCCAACTGCCAAATTCATTGTGACTGCTAGAGCCGATATTTTAGCCGCTTCAAAAAACCGTTTCGAACCTAAATATTGTGATACAACGATGGACGCACCGTTGCCGACTACCTCAAGAATTAAAATAGCGATATGAATATATTGATTGGCTGCACCTACTCCTGACACAGCATTATCTGATAGAGCACTAAGCATAAAAGTATCGGCTAGTCCCATCAACATAAATAAAAACACTTCTAAAAAGATAGGCCATGTTAAATGGAATAGACTTAACTTAGTTGTTTCTTTTATTGTGTCTGCCAATACCTTCACTTCTCCTATACTTTTCTTAAAAATCTATTGTATCTTATCATAAATTTTCAGACTGTAAAGAGATTTATAGGAAGACAGCGCTTCCACATAAAAAATCCCTCTCACTAATTGTGAAAGGGATTTTATTTAGATTAAGCAATATGACTGTAATTGCTCACGCTTATCAGCCGTTAGACCAAACTCCTGCTCCAAAAAAGCTGTCTTTGAGCCATAACGATGATCCATAGCATCTAACGCTGCCTGTAAATAATCCTCACGAGCGGACATTAAAGCATAAAATTGCTGTAATTCTTGTTCATTATACTGGTGCTGGATCGTTTGAGCCATTCTTTCTACCATGGGACGCAAATGAATATTCGTATCTAAATAATCTTCCATAATGGTCTCTTCAGGTACGTCTAAAGCCAATAAAATAAGAGCTCCGCCAATTCCTGTTCGGTCTTTTCCAACTGCGCAATGATGGACTAGCCCTAAATTATCAGGGTTTTGTATAGTCATCATTAATTCTTTAAAAGAGGGATTATGAAAAGGCATTTGTGCATAAAAGTCCTTGAACATATCAGCGTTAACTACTTTATAAAACTCTCTACCACCTGTATTAGTTGGCATTTCAAAAGCATGCTTTCCCTTCGCAGGGATTTGAATATATCGAGTTTGTGGAAACACAGGATTAGGATTATGTTGTACTTCATTCGTGTCACGATAATCAAAAATTGTTTTAATACCTAATGTTTCAAATAATTCTTTATCTGTCGATGTCATTTTACCAAGTGCGGCAGAGCGATAAAATAAGCCATTTCTTATAACACGCCCATCCCTCGTTTGATATCCCCCCATATCTCGGAAATTATAAACGGCCTCAAACGGAATATTTTTTTGTATTTGCTTCACTGAACTACACCTCCCTATATTAATAAGCGTTCTTACCTTTATTCTATCGAACAAACTACATTAATACCAATTTTCACACTAGGTAATAAAATAAAAAATGCTAGCTGTAATAAACAACTAGCATTTTCTACGATCTTATTTATATAACTCTGGATACACAGCTTTAGCAACAAGCTCAACTGCTTCACCGATACGTGGACCTGGACGATTTGAGATATCTGTGTCAAGGGACTGAACTGCCTTGTTCTGAATAGCTGTTACCGTATTCCACCCATCACGAGCAAGGATTTCTCCAATTGGATTTTCTGTATAGTTGACTGTTGTTAAAATGACGTCTGGATTTCTCGCAATTACATCTTCCTCAGATATTTGCTTCCAGCCATCTAAATCTGCAAACACATTCTTTACATTTGCCGCATTTAATATTTCTTGTTGGAAAGTGCCAGAGCCTGCTGTATATATTTCTGGCTTTGGACTAATTTCTAAATAAACATTTTTTGGTGTTTTTACTTCCTTAATCTTTGTTTGCACATCAGCGATTTTTGCTTTAATTTCCTCGTTTAATGCCTTTCCTTTATCCTTAACATCCATAACAGCTGCAATTTGTTCGATATCTCCATATACATCATCAAATGTAGCCGCTGATTGAATAACAAATACTTTAATTCCTGCATCCTCGAGTGGCTTAAGTGCATCCTTCTCACCAATCGTATACGCAATAACAACATCTGGCTTTAACGCTAAAATTCGCTCACTGTTATAATTCACAGTATCAGAAACACGTTCGATTTTTTGGGCAGCTTCTGGATATGTATCATATTCAGTGGCACCTACAATTTTATCGCCAACCCCTAATGCAAATAGAATTTCTGTGTTACTTGGTTGTAAGGACACAACTGTTTTTGGTACTTCCTTAAACTCTATTTCTACACCACGATCATCGGTTACTTTGTAACTTGTTTGCTCAATTTTTTGTTCATCTTGGGTAACATTTTTATTTTTTGTATCTTCCGCAGTTCCACAACCTGCTAAAACGAGCGCTAGCAATAAAACCGATAGCCATTGTAAATTAAATAGTTTCTTCATTATTATTCACCTTTTTCTTTTTCATTGGATATGATTTACTCATAAACGGAATTTCAGCGATTCCAGCTTGTTGATTCGTATAGACAGCCATTACAAAACATACATTGGCTAATAAGCCTAAATAATCGAAGAGAATAGTCGGTACCTCTCGTTCTTCCGAAACCTTGTGTAAAGTTCGATATGATTTTTTCGCCTCACTACGACAAAGATGTAAAGCAGCAGCAGCCTCTGTTCCTTGAGGTAAAACAAAATTTTGAATCTCTTCCTTCACATGACTTACATAAAAATCATAGCGCTCACTTAACCAGGATAGATCCTCATCTGTAACTGCTAGCTTCCCACGAACCGAGCCATTCACATGATAAGCCATAGGTAAAATCTGTGTTAAATCATCTGCAACAACCTGGACATCCTCTTTCTTCACTCTAGCTAGTGCAGCCCCTAAATGCGTTGTTAAACTATCTGTGCGAATCTCAAAATCGACAGTTGAAGCCTTCTCTCGCATAAAAGGATAACAAGAATAACGTGCATCTTTTTTCAACCTGCTGTCCCCCTTTTCATAATGAAAATCCTTACTTTTTTAGAACATAAAAAAACGTCGCTCCTCACGCAAAGGAACGACTAAAATAACATAATGATTGTCATAGAAACACGACACTGCCTATGTATTTGCCGTATATCCTCCTAGCTTCCGAAGAGTTGTTATACGTTCAAATAAAGGTCGGTCTCCTGGCTTGTACAACGCTCCTATATAATTAAATAAGAGCTATAAAGAACCTTCCCATTTCCTATGAAACAGTGGTTCATCTTTATAATAGTTGTACTTACAGTTGCGGAAACAGCTTCGGCTTATACCGAATTCCCGATTATGCTAGCTAGCACCTTTATTCTGCAAGAATAATTCACTTGTAAAGCAGTTTATCATAGTTTGATAGGAAAAAATAGTTGCGTACAAAAATGATAGTCGTTTTAGAAGAATTTTCATTTCCATAAAATCACTCTACTATAATACTTTTTCAATTGCTTGCTCAATATCAAGCTGTGAGTCTGTAGGCTCAAAGCGAGCTATGGTTTTTCCGCTTGCATCTACTAGGAATTTAGTAAAATTCCAGCGAATATTACGACCATCTAAAAAGCTTGGAGCAAGTTGAACAATTGCCTCAGCAAGCATTTTCTCCTGCATGCTTGCTTTTCCGAATTCACGAAAATCAACTTCATGTTTTAAATAATTAAATAAAGGATGTGTCGTCTCACCATTTACTTGGACTAGTTCAAAAATGGGAAACGAAACTCCATAGTTGACCTTACAAAGATGGGCAGTTTCCTCTCCGTCTTCAGGATTTTGATGGCCAAACTGATCACAAGGAAATCCTAGAACGACAAAATTATTTTTGTCATATTTATCGTACATTTTTTGTAAGTCTTCAAATTGATATGTAAATCGGCATTGATTGGCCGTATTAACAATTAGCATCGTTTTCCCTCGAAAAGTTTCCATTGATAAAATTTCACCATTCGGCTTTCGTACTAAATAATTATAAATGCTCATTCCCTAACCCCTTTTGTCTTTTTCATATATTATAGTTGACTAATCTCCTAATAACCAAAGAGTTTGCACAAAAAACACCATCTCGTTACTAAGAACGGATGGCTGACTTATATTTCTTTTTATATTTAACATTTTGCTCTTCATTAATTAAGCGATGGGCTATGTCTAATAATTTAGGATCACTCGTTTGATCATATAATTTTTTTAAAGATACAATAATATCATAGCGAATGAGAGTAGGATGCTTTTCATCTAAACAGGTTTGAAATCTCTTGGCTAAATAAGATACGACTAAATCGCTTTGTACTTGACCTGCTAAACCAATTTTCCAAATAGCCTGTAATGTATGCCTTGCCGTGACGGGCTTTTCATCATAAGTCACAGCCCAAATCTTTAAAAAATCTTCTAATACTCTTTCTTCGGGATCACTTTTTGCAGCTAAAGCACATAAAATTTGTGCGGCAAGTGCACGTGCATGCCCATTTTTATATGTAAGCGCTTGTACAAGCTGTTCCCACACTGCATATGTCCAATCTACGGGCTCCTGCATAATTTTCATCAGTTCCTCGTAAGATTCATATTGAATATCTCGATCACGCTCTGTTAGATTACTAAAAAGTTGCAAAATCTCTTTTTCCATAATTTATCCCTACCTTTATTGTTTCAGAACGTCATAAAACTTGATTTATGTTACACTTAACTTAATTTTTTCGCAAAGAAGGTGAGTTTATGAATAAATTTAATGCTAGGAAATTGATTTTTCGATTGCTAGTGATTCTGTCCCTAATTATAGCCGCTTATTTTATTATTCCGGTATCTATGCCGTTAATATTAGCAGCTATCAGCGCATTTTTCCTTGAACCAATCGTCATGTTCTTTAAAAGGCGCTGGAAAATGTCTCGAAAAATTGCAGTTGCCTTTATATACATAGTGAGTGTCATTATAATTTCCATTATTTGCTATATTTCAATTACGCAGATCATGACGCAAATAATTTTATTGTCTAAGCAAGCTCCCTATTATATTTCCAAGCTATCAGATATGTGGCTTCATATGCAAGAAAATATTTCTAAATACACGGAAGACTTTCCACCCGAAGTAAGTACTTCGCTTCAAAAAACCACAATGGATTTCATAAAGAAAATTGAAGAAACGTTTTTAAGCTTCTTTAATTATAGCAAAGTTTCAGCCTTCTTTTCAGAGATTCCAAGTCTATTTATCAGTCTTCTCGTCTATATGATTGCCCTATTCCTATTTATGCTAGATCTGCCGAAATTGAAGCGCATTACTTATAAGTATTTAAAGCCAAACACAGCAAAGAAAATAAAAATTATTTTAAACCGTTTAAAGGATGCAACATTCGGCTATATGAAAGCACATTTATTTGTAAGCTTCATTATTGGAGGCGTTACACTTATTGGACTTTTATTAATCCAGCCTAAATATGCCATAACCATGACCATTATTATTTGGCTAATAGATATTGTCCCTTTTTTAGGCTCCATCATTATTTTAGCACCATGGGGGCTTTATCACCTTTTAATGGGAAACACATCTATTGCTGTAAAATTATTCATCTTAGCTGCTATTTTACTCATTATTCGTCGTGTAGTCGAGCCTAAACTAATGGGTGAGCATATTGGGTTATCAACTTTACCAACATTAATTGCCATGTTTATTGGTCTACAGTTATTTGGTATTATCGGTTTACTTGTCGGGCCATTTGTCATTATTTTCTTTATCGCCTTAAAGGAAACAGGCATCATAAAAGTAAATTTCAAAATTTGATACCAATAAAAAAGGTCATCTTTGTATTTTTCCCTTACAAAGATGACCTTTTTATCATGTTAATCGTCTATATAATATAGAGGCTTATTGAATTCGACCAAAGCCTACTAAATATTGATTCCACCAATCAAGTGATTCAATGACAACACCATTATTTTGAGCATCAATCATTGTGTTATTACCTAAGTAGATACCTACATGCGCTACACCTGAGCCATAGCTAAAGAATACTAAGTCACCAACGCGTGCTTCCCCAGCAGAAATACGTTGTGTTGCTAAATATTGTTGAGATGCAGTACGTGGTAAAGAAACGCCTGCTTGTTTATAAGACCATTGTACAAGACCTGAGCAGTCAAACCCTGAAGTTGGGTTACTACCACCCCAAACATATGGACGACCAAGGAATTGTTTTGCTGTAGAAATAGCATCACCTGAAGAGGCAGTACCAGCGCCTGAACCAACGATAATTTTTTGTGGTTGTTGACCATCACCATCACTGTTATTTTGAGTAGCTTGTACTACTGGCGTTGCTGCTTGAAGAGCACGTAAACGAGCCGCTTCTTCTTCAGCTGCCTTACGTTCAGCTTCTAAACGTTCTTCTTCCTGTTTTGTTGCAATTTGAGCTTTTAGGGCTAATGATTTTGCTTCATTTTCAGCCTTTTTCACTTCCATTTCGCTTTCCTTTTGTTGAAGCTCTTGGAATTGCTTTTGAAGCTCTTTCTGTTTTTCATCTAGAATGGCTTTTTGTTGCTCTAAGCTCGCTTTGTCAGCTTCTTGTTGATCCACTAATTCTTGGTCAGCATCCATTAATGTTTTAACCGCTACGACACGGTCCATTAAATCAGCAAAGCTTTTTGCTTCAAGAACTACATTTAAATAAACACCCACTGTATTGTCTTGTGCTTGGTATGCAGCCATACGTTCACTTAAGATTTTAGAACGTTGCTCAATACGTTTTTTTGTTTCAACAATACTAGCATCCACTTCTTTAATTTCCGCTTGTACTTGTTTACAAACTTTTACTTTTTCGTCGATCTCTTTTTGTAAATTCGTTAGTTCTTCTTGTAATTTTTTAACCTGTGCATCTATTTCAGCCTTTTTCTCAATCATTTGTTGAGAAGTTTCTTCAGCATGTACTTCTGTTGGTTGAATTGTATTAAATAATAAGCCGCCTGCTAGTGCTAAAGCGAGCACCATCGACTTACGCCATTTATTGCGCTTACCCACGTACCTTCAATTCCCTTCATTTATCAATTTCGCTCTGAATACTCTATGTAATCTGTTGAACGATCCTATATTTAATCAATTGTTCTTATATATTTGTTTTAGCCTTTTAAAGTTTAGCATTTTCAGCATAACTTTTATACTATTTCCTATCTATTTAATACATTAGTAAAACTCGAAACATTCCTGTAACATTCGCGTAAAATTCCAATTATTCTACAATGTACTTATATATTCTACACAAGTCTGTTATTAGCTAATTCGACAATAGTCACATGACCTACTTTGTAATGTTTTTGTAATATTACTTGGAAATGTTTCAAAAAAAAAGAGGTAGGGGAATAATCCCTACCTACTGCTTCATGGAACGCAATGCCTGTATCGATAACCTTACTAACAAAATTGCACATAAAAATAAACCTAAATAAGCAGCTGTGTTTAAATACACTGCATAAGAATCGTGGATAAATTGTGAGATTGCTAAAAGGGCAACAGAAATAATTCCAAATGTAATCCCTACTAAAAGCAATACAAATCGGGAAAACAAGTTGGTAATGAAGCGGGCATTATGCTCATCAGAGAATATATCGTGATGTAAAATAATTTTTCCGCTCTCTACACGCTGAATTAGTTGATCCACTCTTCTTGGCATTTTACGCAAAGTTGGTATCAGCATAGATAATTCCTCTTGCAGCCGTTCTTTTGTAGCCATTGGTTCTTTAAATGGTTTTAGGAAGGAAGCACGCATATATGTAGCAGAGAAATCCTTAGCTTCCGTAAAAATATCAAAACGTGAATCAATTACCCTTAATGTTCCATCTAATGTCACCAACGAGCGGAGTGCTAAACCTACCGCTGGGTAAAAGGCTAGCCCAAAATCCCGCACCACTGTAAATAAAGCATGTATTAATTCTTCTGTTGGTATGCGGTCAACATACGAGATTTTTAGTAAAATTTGATCGATTGCTTGTTCCATTCTTGCACGTTCCGCATGATCGGCATTTTCCACTAATAGTGTTAAGCCATCGTACAAGACACTGGAGTCATTGAGCTGAATACCCATTAAAAATAGCTTTAAGCCCTCTTGTTGTGTGGCACCCAATCTTCCAACTGCTCCAAAATCGAGCAATACGGGTGTACCATCCTTCTCATCAATGTGAATATTTCCCGGATGAGGATCAGCATGAAAAATACCTGAAAAAAGCATCTGTTCAAAAAAAGAATATAATATTGTTCTAGCAAATTGTCTGCGATCAATGGACAGACGATTGAATTCTGCCCCCCCATCCGCCACACTATGTCCACGAATATATTCCATCACTATAATATTTTCATTACTGTAAGCTGTATAAATTTTCGGAATGCGGACCTTATAATCACTTTTGGATAATGCGTTCTTTACCTGTAACGTATTACGTACCTCAATATCTAGATGAATCTCTTCACGTAGTCCATCTGCGAATCCACCAGCTAGCTCACGAAAGCCTAGTGACTCTGCCCATGTAGATTTGGATGAAAGCCAATTTGCAAATTCCTCTAAAATTTCAAGATCATCGCGCATAATCCCTTTTACTTCTGGACGGAGAAGCTTGACGACAACATCTTCATAATTTTTAAGCCGTGCTTTGTGCACCTGACCGATAGAGGCTGCTGCAATAGGCTCCATTTGAAATTGGCTAAATACTTCATCCATTGATCAGGAAGTGAGCGCTCCAAAATACTTGTCACTTGCTCTGCTGGTAAAGGCTTCACACGATGTTGTAGCCTCTCTAGCTCATCAATAAAGATGGGTGAAAATAATTCTTTACGTGTAGACAATACTTGTCCAAATTTAATGAAAATCCCACCACATTGCTCTAATGTTGCGCGCAATGCAATCGCCAGCTCTTTTTCGTTTTCACGTTGCCTTGCATATTTAATCGTTTGGACGACACCATTTGTAACTGCAATTTTTAAAACTTGTCGCAATCGTTTCTGCTGTCGCCAATAGCTCCGCAGCCGTAAGAGCAAAGATTTTTGACCATTTCGACGATCTCCAGTTGTAATACCACTTGGATCAAAGAGCTCAAAAACCAAATACAGCAACATAGAAATGAGTAGCATACTCCCAATCCAAATTAATGTGCTGACCTCTGTCACAGTTTGCATCATGGTTTCTGACAAAAAATCTGTATGACGTAAATAAGAGTACCAGTAAACAAAAGAGGTTAATGTCACACTAATGACGACTGAAAGCACTCTTCGTACAAAATTAATATTAGAGCCTATTAATCGTCCACTCACAATATAAATCAAACCCGATACTATAATGATTTGCATCAAAAATTTCAAAAAAATCAACAATGTCACCTCCAATGTCATTTCCATTTCCTACTACTGCTAGTATAGCAAATTTATACATTAACTTTCTTTCACAAGGAACACCTTAGAAAATTAATTAAGTCTTTCATCTTGAAAATATACCCATCAGGGTATATTATTTAGTTTGTAGTACTTATACTACATTATTTATTGATTTCAATAGCAAAACATATATTTAAAAGCTTTTATATACCCTTATATGTATTAATCAAAAGGAGTGTTGACCATTGAGTAAAAAATTTTTAATTGTTGGTGGCGTTGCAGGTGGAGCATCCACTGCCGCCCGCATTCGTCGTCTCGATGAAAAGGCAGAAATTATTATGTTTGAAAAAGGACCAAATGTTTCATTCTCCAACTGTTCTCTCCCCTTCCATTTAAGCGGGATTGTTGAAAATAGAGACAAATTGATCTTAATGACACCTCAAGCCTTTCAAACAAAATACAATATAGAGGCTCGTGTACAGCAAGAGGTTGTACGCATTAACCGAGAACAAAAAACCATTACCATTAAGAATTTAATAACGGGTAGAGATTATGAGGAAAGTTTCGATACATTAGTTCTATCACCAGGAGCAAGTCCCATCGTCCCTGACCTAGAGGGTATTCGTTCAAACCATGTCTTTACCATTAGAAACGTGGTAGATATTAACCGTTTAAATCAATACCTACAAACGGATCATGTACAGGATATTGCTGTGATCGGTGGAGGCTTCATTGGTGTAGAGGTAGCGGAAAATTTGAAGCTAGCGGGCTATAATGTCTCTTTAATTGAATTCGGCCAACAAATTATGGCCCCCTTTGATTATGATATGGTTCAAATATTGCACAAAGAAATGACCGATAAGGGGGTTCATGTTATTGTCAATGACGGTCTCGCAAGGGTTACTCCAAGTGATGTGACGTTAAATTCTGGCAAACAATTGAAAGCACAAGCCGTCGTATTAGCGATTGGCGTTCGTCCTGACATCCACTTAGCCAAAGAAGCCGGGCTAACTATCGGTGCACTCGGAGGCATTCAGGTTGATGCTAATTACGTGACATCCGATCCTTCCATATATGCTGTGGGCGATGCGATTGAAGTATTCCATCAGCTTACCCATAAACAGACACGACTTGCTTTAGCCGGCCCCGCTCAGCGACAAGCTCGTGCTGCAGCTAATCATATGTATAACATCCCTCATCACAATAAAGGGGTTATCGGATCTTCAAGTGTACAAATTTTCGACCTTGCCTGTGCTTCAACGGGTTTGAACGAAAAAACAGCTCTATCAAATGGCTTTCAGGCGAAAAGCGTTTATCTGATAGCTCCTGATAAAGTAGGCTTAATGCCGAATAGTAATCCACTTCACTTTAAGCTCGTTTATGAAACACCAACAGGTAAAATCCTTGGAGCCCAAGCTATAGGTAAAGGCAATGCAGATAAACGAATTGATGTAATAGCTACCCTCATCACAATGGGTGGTACTTTAGAAGATTTGAAGGAGCTGGAGCTATCCTACTCTCCAATGTTTAGCACTGCCCGCGATATTGTCAATTTAGCAGCTCTTGTAGCTCAAAATCAACTACATGGACACTACAAACAAATAAAAGTTGATGAAGTGCGAACACTCATTGAAAATGAAGCCTACTTCTTAGACGTACGCGAAAAGAATGAATTTGAATCTGGTCATCTCCTTCATGCACACAATATTCCTTTAAGTGAACTTCGAGAAAGAATGCACGAGGTACCTAATGATCAACCAGTGTATGTACATTGCCGATCCGGTCAGCGTAGCTATAATGCTGTTATGGCCCTTCAAAATAGCGGATTTTCTAACATCTTTAACGTAAGTGGGTCATTCCTCGGTATTAGCCTATATGAATATTTTACTGATTTCACAACAAACAGAGATAAAATTGTCACTGCTTATAATTTTCAATAATAGAAAAGGGATGCCCATAAACAGCATCCCTTTTCGTTAGTTTGTAGATAGCACCTTTTCCCAATCAATCGTACCATTTTTAACTTGTTCACGTTTTTCTTTAGTCATAATATCATTTGGTTTTCCGCCTTTTGGCCAATCTTTATCATGATTTGGCCATTCAGGTCGATCTTGGGATAAAATAAACGCTGCTAAATCAGCCGCTTCTTGATCTGTTAAAGTCCCTGTTGCACCTACTGGCATATTATTTTGAATATAGCCAGCCATTTTTGACATACGCGCCATACCTGCTCCATCATTAAAGGAATTATCACCCCATAATGCTGGACCAGTATTGGCACCAGTCCCAGAGCCATCAGCTGCATGACAAGCTATACAGGACTGACCATAAAGCTCCTCACCATTGTCAACATTTGGAGTCGGTACATTCTTCATATCACTAGTACCTGCCCATTCACGTTTTGCTCCAATTGGAACACCTTCAGAAATATATGCAAAATAAGCGACCATAGCCTCTAGCTCATCACTATTCATTTCGAATTTTTTACCATTCATACTACGAACCATACAACCGTTAATACGCTCTTCTATTGTAACTACACCACCAGAGCGTCCAATATATTGTGGATAATTAGCCATTACTCCTACTAATGATGATGCTTGCTCGTCATAGCCAGCACCAGCATGGCAGCTTGTGCATGATAATTGGTTCCCTACATATTCGTCCGCCGCAACATGTGTGTTATTAACAAGCTCATAGCCGTTTAAAATTGCATCCTTCATTGGTCCATCTGGCACTTCATCAATACTTGGTGGAGCATAGACAACTGACTGAGCAGCTGCTGTCGTTGGTAATTGCGTCTGCACTGTCGTTTCGTTCTCCTCCACAATCGAATCAACTGTAATTTTGTCACTAATAATGGTTGCTACAAAAATTGTGCCTACTAACAGTACTGTCCCTGCTACTCCTGCTACTATAGGTTTCATCTATAATACCCCCCTTTGTATACTCACTTATATTTTAGCAACATAACATTTTATTGGATGTGATTTTTCTCACACTACTGTAAAATAGAACCATTCAGATGATAAAAATGGATAAATTATCCACTAATTGTTGTACTACAACACCGAAATCACGACTTAATACCTCTTGTAGTATGTGGGTGAATCAAAAAAGTGCCGAGTACTTTAAGTACTCGACACTTATCCATCGGTTTACAGGTTACATGCACCATCCGTACACGTATCCTCACCATTTCCCATTAATTGAATCGTTGGCTGAATCCCCACTATTTTTGCTGTTTGATGTAATGTTCGCACAAAGACTTCATTTGGCTCTGCCCCTTTAATGCCATAACGATTTTCAAATACAAAGAATGGCACGCTTTGTATACCAAGTTGCTGTGCATCATATCGATCCTGATCTAAAGCCTCAAGAAAGACATTAGTAGCTAGAATGTCCTGCGCCCCCTCTATATCTAAACCTAATTTTGCAATCACCCTTAATAAAAAGGAATCATCATTCACATCTTCACCAGCCATAAAATAACCAGCCATTAGCGCTTCCGTATATGCCGATGCTTGGCCAAATTGCTGTGTCCATTTTGCTAATCGATGAGCTTTTTCTGTGTGAGCTGTTGTCATCAATTCAAAATTATAATTCAACCCAACTTCTGCAGCTCTTGATGCCATATTCTCTGTCATGTCATGTACTTCTTCACGCGTTGCGTTATACTTCATAGCCAAAGTGTCTAAAAAGGTTGGTGCATTTACTTTAGGCGTTTCTGGACCTATTTGAAAAGCCTTGTATTCAATTTCTACTTGTCCCGTATAGCCGCTTGTCTCAATCGCACGTTCCAATTCTCGCTTGGCAATATAACAAAACGGACAAGTAAAATCCGTGAAAACTTCAATTTTCATGGTTAGACCCCTCCAATAATATCTACCCAAATTTTAATGGCAGTCGCCAATATAAGCATTGCCAAAATGCCTTGCAAGCTTTTGGTATTTAATTTTTTTCCAGCTCTCGCACCAAGTGGGGCTGCTATAAGACTAGTAATGATCATAATGAGCGCGGGGAAATATTCAACTTGTCCGGTCATTAATTTCCCAACCATTCCCCCTATGGAGGAGATAAATGTAATTGCTAAACTAGTAGCAATGGTCATACGCGTAGGGATCCCTAAAACCACTAACATAATAGGGACTAATAAGAACCCACCACCTGCTCCCACAATACCTGATCCAATACCAACAACTACGGCCAATAAAATTGCCAATGTCTTATTAAATGTGATATCCTGCATCGGTTGATCATCAATTTGTTTTTTTGGAATAAACATCATGACTGCCGCTATTAAGGCTAGCACACCATAAACTATATTGATGCCTGACTCGGAAAAAAATTTGGAACCAAAACTACCAACAAAACTTCCTGTTAATATAGCACCCCCCATATAGATAATAAGTGATTTATTTAAAAATCCACCCTTGCGATATACCCATACACCCGCAATGGATGCAAAAAATACTTGTATGGCAATAATTCCGGATACCTCATGAGCCGAAAAGGCCATAAATCCTAATAATGGTGGAATATACAGTAGCATTGGGTAATTAATAATGGCACCACCGATACCTAACATCCCTGATACAAACGAACCGAGAAAACCAATTAAAAAGATCGTTAATATCCATGTAATATCCATGCATTCTTCCTCCTTTCCGAAAAGTGAAAGAAGGGTTGTTCTATTTAATAGACAACCCTCCATTAGCCTTAAGCTTTCTGAATTAAAAACGTGATGACACCAGCTTTTTCGGATTGATCTACGATATGATGACCCCCAGCTTTTGCCCAAGCAGGAATATCCGCTAAAGCCCCTTTATCTGTCACCTGAACTTCTAAAATTTCTCCTATATTTAATGTGTCTATCGCCTTTTTTGTTTTCACAATAGGCATTGGACACGAAAGACCTGTTGCATCTAATTGTAAATTTGATTTCATATTGATCCCCTTCAACACGGCAAAGATTGTAAGCGATTTGCCTGTTCTTCTTATTATTTTAGATTCATGAGGGATGAGCGCCTTCAATTTCTGGACGATCCACATTTTTAATACACAGACGTATCCATTGTACTTTTAATAAATTTCATCGAACAGCACAGCGATTTGGGCCGATTTCCATTTCCGTTTGTTGATCTGGCGAAGGCGTTATTTTCCCCATATTTACCTGACGAATTTCTTGATAGGCATTAGGTTGTGGTGGCAATTGATCTGTCACGACACGTTTAAATTCTACTTCATCATGAATATTCAAACCATGATTTTGTAAAAATAAATCCCCTAGTTGTTTCGCTACCGTCCCATCTTCATTAAGTTCATCAATGATCATAAAGTGAGCTGGTAACACGATAAGCTCTCTGGACAATTCTCGATAACGCTTATAAAGTGTATCTCGTAAATCTCCAACCCAGTCCTCAGCAAGGCCTGCTAAATCAGGACGTCCAATAGAATCGACAAATAAAATATCCCCTGTTAACAAATATTGGCTATCGACAACAAATGATGTAGAGCCAATTGTATGACCTGGTGAGTAGATAGCTCCTACATTTATTTTTGATGATCCAATTTGAACAGTCACCCCATCCACTAACGGTCTATATGAAAAGACAACCTCTTCTGCATCTTTCGGTGGCAAGTAATAGACCGCACCAGTTAACTCAGCTATATGGCGTCCACCTGAAATATGATCGGCATGTAAATGTGTATCAAAAACATGTGTAATCTTCACATTCTTCTGTTCGGCGAAATTGATAAATACATCTGTAAAGCGAACAGCATCAATGATAGCTGCCTCTCCTTCAGATATCACCATATAAGAAAGACAGCCCTTCCCTAAACGGACAAATTGATAAAGCTCTCCTCCGCCCGTTAATTCACCAATTTTAATAGGCTCTAAATATTCGCTCCAAGATTTCATACCGCCCGCTAAATAGGCAACATCTCGACCAGCTTCTGACAACATTTCAGCAACCATCAATGAGGATCCTTCCTTAGCACAAACAACTAGAATTTCTTTATTGGAGGGGATGTTCGGCAGGATCTCCTCAACACCATCTAACAGTTCAAAATATGGTACATTTAAATACTCAAATCGGTGACCATCAATTTTCCAGTCTTCAAACGCATCTGCATTACGAACATCTAAAATAAACAACTCTTCATTGTTAATGACCTTTTTAGCAATTTGTGAAGCGTTCCATTTCTGCATTGGCATATATATAACCCCCATAGGTATAATTTCGAAGTTTTTTAAAGCGGAGAGCCTTTAGCCCCTCCGCCTTCCTTGCACAAAAACTCTTTAGAAAGTTAGTGATGGTGCTGCATCTTTTGCAAATTCAAGGAAAGTAACAGCTCCACCCACTTCAATACCATCAATAAAATCATCTGTCGATAAACCCATTACATCCATCGTCATTTGACAAGCAATAAATTTAACACCTAATTCTTGGGATATGTCCACTAGTTGAGGAATGGCAGGAATATTCGCTTTCGCAAACCCTTCTGCATAATGCTCTGCCCCTGCAGGCATTGGTAATGCATGCATCCCTTGCTTATGAATGAGATTCAATCCTTCAAATGTGAAGAAGATTGCTACCTCCTTCTCAGAAGCTGCAGCTGCTGTTGCGATATTAAACACCTTATATGCATCAAATAAACCACCGTTACTTGCAATAATTGCTACCTTGTTTGACATAAAAAATTCCTCCTATTAAATGTTTTTTGTTAATGTACCTTTCCAAGATGTCATTCCTGGTAAAACATTAAAGACCTTTATAAAACCATGTGAAGCTAGCTTCTGCGCAGCCATATCACTACGCTTTCCAGTACGACAAATAACATAAATCTCTTGCTCTTTGTCGAGCTCCAAGAGTCGTGCTTCCAATTCCCCCATCGGGATAGATTTAGCGCCCTCAATATGCCCAAAGGCAAACTCCGCTTCCTCACGTACATCAAGAATTAATCCATGACGATTGTTAATTTGCTCTAGATCAATCGTTGGGTCAAACGAAATTTCTTCTATTTGATCGTTTGTACATTTGCGAATGTAATGCTTGAGCACTCCTTCATTATCTAAAGTGCCAATATATTGGTGTCCTACCGTTTCTGCCCATGCTGCAATATCAGCTTTTGATCCTTTATCTGTCGCAGACACTTCTAAAATTTGACCATCTTCCAGGTCGGCCATTGCTTTTTTCGTTTTCACTATGGGCAAAGGGCAAGAAAGACCCTTGGCATCTAGCTGAAAATCTGCCTTCATCCTCATTACAACCTCCATATACCTATAAGGGTATTATTTTTAGCAAAAAAATATAGCTATAAGCTACTATTGTACTTCGCCCTCCCATGACAACATTCCACCAACCATATTCGAAACATTAAAGCCTTTACCTTCTAATATCTCGGTAGCACGGCCACTACGAGCACCTGATCGGCAAACGATAATATATGGTTCATCCTTATTCAGATCCTGTACGCGGAACTCTAATAAACCAAGTGGAATATGAATAATACCCGGAATATGACCAGTCGCTACTTCATCTACCTCCCTTACATCAATCAAATTCGGCGTTTCGCCCTGCATGATTGCTTGTTCTACTTCTTTTGCTGTAATTTCCTTCATTTTCTTTCCTCCTAATAGGCACTCATTCCACCACGAACATTTGTAATACGCTCAAAGCCTTGCTTTTTCAATTGCTTACATGCCTGACTACTACGCATACCACTTTGGCAAATCACTACCACTTCTTTATCCTTCGGTAGTTTGTCAAAGCTTGACCCGAGAGGCATATTTTTAAACTGCGAGATATGGCGCCCTTTAAATTCGGCTGGCGTGCGTACATCGATAAATATCTTATCCTTATCATTCAGCATATTTTTTAATTGGGCAGTAGAAATCGATTGAACGCCCTTTGTTGGTTTCATTCGCCAAATGAAAAATGCTGCGATAATCGCAATAATGATCCACATTTCCAAGTTATCACCGCTCCTTTTTATACGATAAAGGGTATATAAAAACTATCTGCTTTTCACTACTAAATCCATTGCTTCTCGGATGGCTGAATTCATTTTTTCCGCATTACCTTCAGCAGTAGTGACACAATCTAATAAATTTTCACTAACAATAACTCCTATCGTCCGATCAACTGCTGAACGCACGGCAGATAGCTGTGTAATCACATCCTTACAGTTTTGACCTTCCTCCATCATGCGTAAAATCCCGCGTAATTGACCTTCCATCCGCTTCACTCGATTAGCTGTTTTAGAGTCATAAGCCATTCTGTTCCAGCCCCCTTTCAAAACGATAGATTCAACTTGCTTACGTGATTCATATTATACCCCAATAGGTATATTGTCAACATGAAAGCTTCAACTCTTTTTCTTGAAAGTCTTTATCTGTATTGACTTATACAAAAAAACCCTGCTATGAGCTGTAACTCATAACAGGGATTTCTACGATTTTATTTAGCTAATTGCATGGCTGGTCCGAAGAATTCATAATGAATTTTCTCGTCTTTCACGCCAATTTCTTGTAAATTTTTAATAACTGCTTCCATAAAGCCTACAGGTCCACATACATAAACATCAGCGTTATCAGCTACTCTTTCTGCTAATAATTCTTTTGTAATTTGCTTGTCTTCATCAGAATATAGAGCCGTATACGATGCATTAGGTAACGCATTTACTTTTCCTTGAATATCATCGCTAAACGCTACAACTTTTTCATTGCGTGCGCACTGAATAAAGTTAACTTTATTCGTTGAATCTTCTTTTAGAGATTGTAGCATACTGTTTAATGGTGTTACACCTATACCACCACTCACAAATGTAATAGGAGCAGTTGTTTCTTCTAAAACGAATAATCCTGCTGGCACACTTACATCTACTAAATCTCCAACTTGTAAGTCATCATGAATAAAGTTTGACACTTTACCGTTTGGCGTATGATCACTTTCACGTTTCACTGAAATGCGGTAACCATCTTCTGCGCTTGCTTGTGAAAGTGTGTATTGACGATTCATTAAATACTCTTCACCAGGAACTTTCACGCGGATACTAATATATTGTCCTGGCTCGTAAGATGGTAATGATGAGCCATCTTCATTAACAAAATAAACAGATGTAACTAAGTCGCTTTCTACCACTTTTTTCGCCACTTTTAATGGTCTAAATAGACGCCATCCACCATTATTTTCAGCTTTTTGGTATAACTCTTCTTCTACTTGAATGAAAATATCTGCAATAACGCCATATGCCTCAGCCCATGCATTAATAATATCGTCAGTCGCCGCGTCGCCAAGTACTTCCTTAATCGCTTTTAATAAGTTTTCACCAACAATTGGATAATGCTCAGGTAAAATACCTAAACTACGGTGTTTGTGCGCAATAAGCATGACTGCTGGTAAAATAGCTTCTAAATTTTCAATATGAACTGCCGCAGCATAAACTGTGTTTGCTAAGGCTGTTTGCTGACGACCTTTTTCTTGGTTAGTGTGGTTAAAAATATTTAATAATTCTGGATGAGCTTGAAACATATTTTTGTAAAACGTTTTTGTAATCTCTACACCATGAACTTCTAATACAGGGACTGTTGCCTTAATAATTTGAATAGTTTCTTGTTTTAACATATCGCTTACCATCCTTTCGTGATTACAATATAACGCTTTCATTTTCTTAAAGCAACATGTAAAATACATCTTTAACAAAATGGACATAATTAATGTATTTTAAATACATCTTTAAAAGTGGTTTCAAAATATTATACTTCATTGTAAAAATGCTATAATTACTTTGAATTATAGAAAGTAGGGTGTTCTTATGCGCTTAACTTTATACACAGACTATTCTCTTCGTACACTTATTTACTTAGGTGCAAAAGAAGATGGCCAATTATCAACTATTCAAGAGATTTCAGATGCTTATAATATATCGAAAAACCATTTAATGAAAGTGACGCACCAACTTGGATTGTTAGGCTATATAGAAACAATTCGCGGAAGAGGTGGCGGTATTCGCTTAGCCATCGATCCAAAAACTATCACCATTGGTGAAATTGTTCGTCATACAGAAGAGGATTTTCATTTAGTAGAATGTTTCGATAAAGAGAATAATTTATGTAAAATAGCTCCGGAATGTCAGCTAAAAGGTGTCCTATATGAAGCTTTACAGGCCTACCTAACAGTACTAGATCGCTACACATTAGATGACTTCTTACATTCAAAGGAAAAATTAATGGCCCTCTTGCTAGGTAAATAAAAATACCCGCTCAACGTTTGTTGGACGGGTATTTCTTTTATGAAAAACATCTACAATTGCTTAGTAAAGAAGATCATATCTAATGCACGAATGCCGTTTTCATATATTGGCTCTGGATAGTCGAGAAAGAAATCCTTTTCAATGGTCTCCATGCGAAAACCTGCCTTTTGATAAAAAGCTATATTATCAATACTTGAATTTGCTGTTCCAACTAAAAGCGTTTGATAGCCTTCCTTCTCACAAAATGCCGTAAGCTGTCGCAATACCTCTTTACCTAGCCCTTTCCCTTGGAATTTTGGCACAATCGCAATATTTTTCAACTCAATGGTTGTTTGAGATTGAGGGGTTAATAATGCCACTCCCGCAAGCTGTTCTCCACACTTCACTTCAAATAAGGTACCCTCATCCAAGTATTTTCGGATAGCCTCTTCACTCTCATCAGCAAGTAAAAGCTGTGGTAAAAAGGACTCTCTACTCCCATTTACTTTTTTTAGAGCTGTTCG
Source organism: Lysinibacillus fusiformis (assembly GCF_003049525.1). Lineage (GTDB taxonomy): Bacteria > Bacillota > Bacilli > Bacillales_A > Planococcaceae > Lysinibacillus > Lysinibacillus fusiformis. The sequence continues at coordinate 124,253 of NZ_PYWL01000005.1, forward strand.
AAATTGTACAAAATCCTCACGTTCAAAAACATTTAAAACACATGGTTGTTTCTCTTTCGCTTCTAACCATGAATGTTCTTCTGGATAATCTCCTTCCACCCCTAATCGAATAAAGCTCAGCTTTTCCTGTGCCTTTTGTGAACGGATATTCACCTTCCTAGCTCCCGCAAAAACTCGCTTTAGTCCAAGCTCAAAAAAGGCGATATCTAAAATAGCTGTTTTAGCCTCAAGATTATAACCTTTCCCCCAAAATGGATGCCCGAGCCACGAACCGATATGACAACTGTTTTTATGTTGGTCTATAAACATCAATGCGGTCACACCGATTAACTGTCCCTCCTCATTTAAAACAACACGAGGAACGGTCTTCCCTTCTTCTTCATCGATGCATTCACGTTTGATAAAATGAATAGTATCTTCTACTTTACCAACAGGTAGCCCTAGTGCATCTCGAACCTGTGGCATAGAAGACAACTCATGCATGGCCTCGGCATATTTGATATCATGTTTCACTAAAGTTACCGTCATCTTCTAATTCCCCTTTTACTAACATTCTATTGTCGTATTCTATTCTCAACTATACGTTAGTTGCCAGGAGACGCCTAAGCGATCCTGAATCCACGCAAATTTCTTTGAAAACCCATAATGATCAAGTGGCATTAACGCCTGCCCACTTTCCTCTATTTGATTTACTAAATTCTTTATTTCTTCCTCAGATTCACACTCTAGAAAGATAGACGTTGATGGCGTAAACGAAAAGTTATGTTGAATAACACTATCATTCACCATTAATTTTAACCCCTTTAATTGTAGGGTGGCCATCGCTACCTGCTGAGAATTTCCCATATATTCTATCTGTATAACTTCTAAATCTGTAAACCATTGCTGATATTGTTCAATCGCTTCATGCGCTTGTCCTTGAAACATTAAAAAAGTTGTCGCGCTTTTCATCTATTTTTCGCTCCCTCATAATGTGAAATCCACTCTGCTGGTGTCATTTTTGCAACAAGCTCACTAATTAAATCAAAGGGAATATGCTTCGTGCTTGTAAAACGAATACAACTTTTCCCCATATTTAATTTTGTTGGTACTCGCCTCGCATATTCCTCCTGAAACCAAGAAAGTAATGCTTGGTCTGCATATATACCCATGTGGTAGAGCGCAATATGACGTTTTTGAGCTGCAAGACTAATAAAAGGTAATGGCGTATTTGGCGTCACATGATAGCCACTTGGATACGTTTCTAATGGCACAACATAGCTAACCATGTCATATTGCATAGTTTGTTCAAAACCCTCTGGCAAATTGGCTTCTAAAACATCTACAAGCTTACTAAAGGCATCACGCCATTTTTCCTCTACTTGCTCCATATATATGCTCTTCATACCTTGCCTCACTTCGTCGTTATTTTCCCTACTTCACTCATTTATTTGTGCCTTGTGATACAATTCCTTTGCTTTATAGCCTAGTGGAATAATTTGACGCATCTCCTGTAAGCGAGCTTCTTGTGTTTCTAACTTTTTTGCACTATAAATATAACGTGCCCAATCCCTTTGATATCCCGGAGTGAGTCCATCATAAAAGGCTAAGTCATCCTGACTTTAGGAAAGTAAGTCCCGCAATGGAGGGATCATACTCTCATAGTCACTCACACATTGACTAATGGCTGTTATTTTCTTGCCTCTTCCTTTACCATCTCTCTTAATACTTAAGATTGAAAATGTTTCATCTAATGACATCAGGCTAGAAAATTTTAAATCACTACCATCCATATACTTTTCCTCGTCCACATGGATCGCCGGAAAAATCTCATCTCGGTGAATAAACTGTTCATATTTTTTATTACCCTTTTTAGGATAAACAAAAAATAAATAGCCCAGCTCCACTAGACTATTATCTTTTAACACTTTTTGTAAATAAGTTACCATGGCATCTATGGAAAACGCAAAAGAAATAATACGGTCATAAGGTGCCTCTCCAGAATGAAACACTCCATCTAATATCGAATCAAGCGGCTGATTATGGATGGCAATGGATACATCATCCTTTAGTTTAAATTTCTTTTGCATCATTTAAACACCTCTTCTCCCACTCATTTTTAGCTACTAAAAAACAGCTCATACATTTGGAGCTTAGTTTTGATAGTATACTGAATAAATGAGAGCTTGGGAACAAAAAATAAACGCTCGAAAATATCTCAAGCGTTTACGGTTCGGCTTTATTTTATTTTGCGAGTAACTATTATGCCTTTAATAATCGGTATAAAGATTCCAATTACGACAATTGGCAAGAACCACCATCCTATGGAAGTAGTCTCTCCAAGAGCAATGCGAATCATTTGGAATGATATAACTGCGAATAAAATAAGACAGAAGTTTTTTACTTCGTTTAACATTTTTCTGCTATTTAAATAAAATGCTTCTACATTTTGTTCATTCAAACGAGCTGGAAAGTTATACATATGTGGGACTTTCTCTAAAAGACTCATGATTATCCATAGAAACACACCTATAAACGGAAGAATAATGAGCTCAATTTTTGAACCCCACCGATCAATCTCTCCCTTACCATTAAAATGAACAGGAATTTCTTCAGGCAATTTCCCCCACATTACTGCAATATAAAAGATAGATAATAGGAATATGATAACTCCAATATAATCCCAGACCTTTTCAGACCTTGTTTTAGGGATTTTTAAAATAGGTCTATACACTTCGCACCACCTCAGTTCATCTTCATACGTAATTTACGTTTTGCCTACTCTATAAGTTTCAAAATTTATGAATATTGGCTTAATATTCAGTACAAAGAATTAACTTTCGCTTTATTTCTAGCATATTTTAGCGGTAAATGTCTTTTTTTTATTACTTCTATCACGAGTTTCTGTCACCTTTAAACTAATTATTACAGTAAAAATACTCATAATACTTTGTAAAATTCATATTTTCTGATATAAATGATATATATACATATTTCATTAATTTGTAACATTTCTACTAAATACTGAGAAAGGAAATTTCATCTATGCGATTTACTATCTACAAGAAATTATTACTCGGTTTTTTTATAGTTATTTTAGTTCTAGTTGCTACTATCGGCTTAAATATAAAGCAGCTTGATTCAGTGAACAAAACTTATCGTACATTATTGGAGGAGCAAACAACTAAATCTATCGCTATTCAGGAATTACGCGTTATTGCCAAACAAGAGATTGTTAGTTTGCGTGGCTATTTACTGCTTGGAGATAAACAGAATCTTCAAAGCAATCAAGACTCTCGAACAGAATTTAAACAAAAATCTGAAGAGCTAATGTCATCTTTGACGACCGAAAAATCCATTAAATTTCTAGAAGCTATTAATAAAAGCGAGCAAAATGTTCAACAGTTTGCGGACCGCATGTTTGAGTTAAAGGCTTCAGGTGAAACGGAAAAGTATGAAAAGCTTGATAGTACACAGGGGCGTCTAATTATTAAACAATTTGATGAACGCGTTGAAAACCTTTCCGATTATCAAAATGAGTATATTGAAGGAAAAATTGCTGCTACATCGAAACAAATTCAAGCTATTAAGTTCCAAATGTTAATTCTTGGAGTCTTTGCTGTTGTCATAAGTCTGATAATTGCAATGGTTGTTGGTAGTCTAATGTCTCGTCCAATTAACGGCATGGCTAAAGCTGCTAAAAAAATAGCTGAGGGTGACTTAACGGCTGAACAGATTCGTATCAAAAATCGTGATGAAGTGGGTGATTTAGCCCAAGCATTCAATCAAATGGCCGTTAATTTGAAAGATTTAATTACAAATGTACGCCATAACACTGTACAAGTTAGTGGCTCTGCCGCTGAGTTAACAGCAAGTGCTGACCAAACCATTCAAGCGACTGAGCAGATCACTTCTTCGATTCAAGAAGTGGCTAGTGGCTCTGAAGCTCAAGGTAAAAATGCTACAGAAAGCTCCGAAGCGATGAAGAATATGACAAAGGGCATACAGCAATTAGCATCTACTACGGCGGCGGTTTCTGAACTGGCATTGGAAACGAATTCAGAGGCTCAAAAAGGCAATGAATCATTACATCGAGTGATTTCACAAATGACTACCATTAACACTGCTGTATTAGAATCAGCAAGCGTTGTGAAAAATTTAGACGGGCATTCTATAGAAATTGGTAACATTATTGGCATTATTACAGATATTGCAGAGCAGACAAATTTACTAGCGCTCAATGCCGCTATCGAGGCAGCTCGTGCAGGCGATCATGGGCGGGGCTTTGCTGTCGTGGCAGACGAGGTGAAAAAGTTAGCAGAGCAATCCAAAAAATCTGCAGAGCAAATTGCTACGTTGATTGCAGAAATTCAACAAGATACAAACCGTGCTGTGACGGTGATGGATACTGGTACACAAGAAGTACAAATTGGGATGCAAGTGGTACAGGTAGCTGAAGAAGGCTTCTCTAAAATTATGGAGCTTATTGAACAAGTGTCCATGCAAATCCAAGAAGCTACAACAGTTTCGGAAGAAATGTCATCCAGTGCAGAACAAATTTATGCTTCCTTCGATGAAATAGCAACAATCGCGCAAATGTCTTCTAGTAATTTACAAAATGTCGCTTCTGCCTCTGAGGAACAGTTAGCAACTATCGAAGAAGTCGCTGCTTCAGCAGCAACACTTTCAAATATGGCAGAGGAGCTTCAAACAGAAGTCTCTCGCTTTAAATTAGAATAAATGAAAACTGCTCGGATTCCCTCTAGGAAACGAGCAGTTTTTTCTATATATGTATAGGCCTTTACTCACTTATATTTATCGCTTAAATGACTGAGCATTTCTATAATGGCTGCTTCCTCACTAGGTACTTGCAACGTAGCCCAATCACCAACCTGATGATTCCCTACACAAACACTTTCCTTTGCCTTCAAGAACATCGAGACATCGTTTGCATCATTTCCAAAAGCAATATACTCCCCCTCGATGACACCTAATTTAGTTAGGCCATTCCACTTATCAATACCATTAGGGCTTATATCTATAATATTTTCTGATGCATGTTCATAAAGAGTAACAGCAAGCTGTTGTAGCTCAAATAACACTGCATCTCTATTCTCCCCCGGAAATAAAACAACTTTTACAATATCATGAAGATCTTGCAACGCTACTTTTTTAGCTATTTTTAGAGGATCTAGATTTTGATAAATGGGATGCGCTTCACTGCCTGTATACGCATAATCCCACTGACTATCTACTAGGTAGGGTAATTGAAATGCTGTAATGATCTGTCGAAGCGCCCCTACTATCTCCGTCTCAAATGCTGCAACCTCCTTCGTTACTCCATTACAAGCGACGAATGCTCCATTTCCACCTACCATCGGAAATTCTCGCATCTTCTCAGGCAATACAGGTAATAGATCACGTATTGGTCTAGCAGAAGCAAAAATAACTTCATGCCCACTTTGTCTACATGCCTCTAACGCATTGATAATACCCCCACTCAAAGGCTTCCCTTTAAAGCAAATTGTACCGTCTAAATCAAAGACAAATTTCATAGTTCTTCCTACCTCTCCTACGTTCATTCACAATTTTTATTATCTCACAGAAATGACTATTTTTAGTGGACGTTTATTTATTTCACAACTATCAAATATTTAACAGAACAAACAATACTTTAGACAGAATTAAAAAAAAATTTAGAAAATTATTGACAGGCTATTAATATCCACGTAATATTGCTTTCAACAACACATTGCAGGCCAAGATTGGAAATAGTAAAAATGGTGATGTACTTGTAGAGAGCCGATGGTTGGTGAAAATCGGTAGACACACATTTTGAACTCGTCCATGAGCTACTCCCTGAATAGTCTAGTAAGGGATGTCGGTTTCCTCCGTTAACAGGATAGACAGTGATAGCTGTCGATAAGGGGACTTTTTCTGTACAGAGAAGGTCAATTAGAGTGGTACCGCGAGCATAAACTCGTCTCTATTTTTAAATAGAGATGGGTTTTTTTATTTTTTAATGAATCATTGGCCTACGTGTAGATTTTAAATACAGATAACTACAAGAGGAGTGTTAAAAAATGGGAAGAAAAATTTGGGTATTTGATACAACATTACGTGATGGTGAACAGGTGCCAGGAGCCAAGCTAAATTTATATGAAAAAGTAGAAATAGCACAGCAACTGAAAAAATTAGGTGTGGATATTATCGAAGCCGGATTCCCCGCTTCATCACAGGGGGATTTTGATGCTGTCAAAGCTGTAGCTGAGAAGGTCGGTACCACTAGCGATATTATGATTACAGCATTAGCACGTGCAGTAAAGGCAGATATTGATGCCGTCTATAATGCTGTGAAATACGCTGAAAATCCAATGATTCACATGGTTCTTGGGACATCCGATATACATGTGGAGAAAAAATTCAGTAAATCCAAAGATCAAATTCTGCAAATTGGTGTAGATGCTGTAAAGTATGCGAAAACTCTATTGCCACAGGTTCAATATTCTACTGAGGATGCGTCTCGTTCAGACTTTGAGTATCTTTGGAAAACGATTGAAGCTGTTATGCGAGCTGGTGCAACTATGATTAACGTTCCTGATACAGTCGGTTTTGCAGAACCAGAAGAGTTCGGTGAGATGATCTTTAAATTAAACAACCGTATGAAAAACTTAGATGATAGCGTTCTTCTTAGTGTTCATTGCCACAATGACCTTGGAATGGCAACAGCTAATACGCTTGCCGCGATAAAAAATGGTGCCGATAAAGTAGAATGTACAATTAATGGTATCGGTGAACGCGCAGGAAATGCGGCATTAGAAGAAGTCGTTATGGCGCTAAAAACGCGTAGCACTATCTACAATGCTGATACACGTATTAACACAAAAGAAATTATGAATACATCACGACTTGTATCTAGTTTTATGGGCTTAGATGTTCAAGTTAATAAGGCTATTACTGGAGATAATGCTTTTGCCCATTCATCGGGTATCCATCAGGACGGATTACTAAAATCCCGTGATGCCTATGAAATTGTGCATCCAGAAGACGTAGGTCTTGATGATATGGAGCTAGTACTGACAGCACGTTCTGGCCGACATGCCGTGAAAAATGCTCTTGAAAAATTAGGGTTTTCGAATCTTTCTACAGATGAATTCGAGGGAATCTTCGAAGGCTTCTTAAAGCTAGCGGATGCCAAAAAAGAAGTATACGATCATGATTTATACGTGATCGTTGAAAGCTATTATGAGAAACATGATGCTTCTCACAAGAATGCCACACATTATAGTGATCAATTCTTTGATATCGAAGATCTACAAGTCGTCAGCAATACAAGCTTCCCTTCTGCGAGCGTTAAAGTGCGGAAAGGTAATGAAGTATTGAAGGCTAGCGCAGTTGGCTCAGGCCCAATTGATGCTCTCTATTCTGCCATTGCCGAAATTACAAGCATGGATGTAAAACTAGTGGAATATAATATCAATAGTGTTTCGCGTGGCAAAGAGGCGCTAGGAAAAGTAAAAATCACGATTGAGCATGAAGGTGAAAAGTATATGGCTAAAGCTGCAGATACTGACATACTAAAAGCAAGTGCTCTAGCCTATATTAATGCCATCAATAGCATTGTGGTTGCCAAATTGACACCTGTCATGAATTAAAACAAAAGAAGCAGTATGGTCCATTAGCCATACTGCTTTTTCAATGCTAGCGACTATCTCTTACTAACTTTTGATATTCTTCTTCTATTAGTTCGATATCCAGTCGTTCAAACAAAGGTGTTACGCCTTGAATGGTTTTAGGTAACTCTACTTGTTCATGCCACATCATTTCATCTATACCTAGCATATTTCTTACTTTCTCTGCTGAAAACGGTAGGAATGGATGTAGTAATTGTCCGAGATTGGCAATGATATAGACGCAGGTTGCAAGTGTGCAATTGCCCGCCTCCACATGTTCTTTTACTTGTAACCATGGCTGCTGTTCATCGAAGTAACGATTAGCGCCACGAATATACTCAAAAATGGACTCTAATGCTTGCTTGAAATGGCCACCCTCAATAAGAATACCCACTTCATTAAATAGCTGAATAGTTTGTTTGCGAATAGTACTATCCACTTCAGCCTGAGGTACTTGATTAGCAAAGGATTTCTCTATAAATTTCAATGTTCGGTTCACAAAATTACCATAGGCACCAAGTAATTCACCATTATGGCTGTAAATAAATTCTCGCCATGAAAAATCAGTATCTCGATTTTCTGGTGCATTAGTCGTTAAAAAATAGCGAATAGAGTCAGCATCATAAGGACTTAAAATATACGGAACCCATACAGCCCAGTTTTGACTCGTCGATAATTTGCGTTTTTCTAATGTTAAATATTCATTAGATACGATATGTGTCGGCAAAGCTTTCGCACCTAGTCCCATTAAAATAGCTGGCCAAATAACTGTGTGGAATGGGATATTATCCTTTCCATGGACATAGTATGAAATGGTTTCTTCATTCCATAAATCTTCAATCGCCATATGATGTTGCTTTGCCCATTCTAGGCTAGCCGTTAAATAACCTGCAACTGCTTCAATCCACACATATATTTTTTTACCCTCAAAGCCAGGAACTGGAACATCTATTCCATTTGGCAAATCTCTCGTTACTGCTCGGTCAGGAACGCCCTCTGCTAAGTAGCGCTCTGTCAATCTTAAAGCATTGTCCCTCCAACGTTTTTCTGCCTTTGCCTCGGATAAAAAGATCTCTAATCTCCCTTGAAATTGACTAAAGGTAAAATAAAAATGTTCTGTCTCTCGAATGACTGGCTCATTCCCACATATTTTACAGCTCTTATCGATTAAATCCAATGGGTCTAAAATTTCCGAGCAGTTATCACATTGGTCTCCTCTCGCCTTTGCACCACAATTTGGGCATATGCCCTCTACAAATCGATCCGGCAAAAATTGCTGATCTGCCTCACAGTAAGCCTGTTCAATTTTCTTTTTATATAAAAAATTGTTGGCAAGTAGCTGTAAAAATAAGCCTTTAACGGATTCATGATGGTGCTCTGCGTCTGTTCTTGTGTATAAATCATAAGTAAATCCTAGCTCATTAAAACATTTTGTAAATTCTTCATGATAATGATTAGCAATCGCCTCGGTTGTTGTGTTTTCCTGTGCTGCACGTATAGAAATGGGTGTACCATTACAGTCACTACCCGATACGTATAATACTTGCTCACCTTTTTGACGGTAATATCTAGCCAAAATATCACCTGGTAATAGTGCGGCTACATGTCCTAAATGCAAAGAGCCATTTGCATACGGCCAAGCGCCTCCAATAACAATACTCATTCTAAATTGCTCCCCTCACATAAAAAAATGGTAAAAAAAATCGCCCTAATCAAATCTGATTAGGACGAGTCTACCCGTGTTACCACCTATATTTACAAATAGCTCACACTATTTGCCTCATTCAGTACGTCTTTTTTTAAATATGAGATACTGCCGCCGTTGTAACGAGTGCCCATCTCGTCGTAATCTACTTGCTAAAAAGCTTTCGGTACGAAGCTCAAAGGTCATTTTCAAAAGGATTCATTTACCTCATTTCCACCAACAGAGGCTCTCTACAAAATGCTGTTCCTATTTACTTTTCCTTTTCAATGCATTATCTATAGGATTGGCACTATTCTACGCTTTATTGCGATGAAATGCAATAATTGTCGTTAAGGTCGCTTCCATTTTTTCAAAACGCTCACTCATATGTTAATGTGTTTATCATGATTAGCCTATTTCTATGTTTAATAACTCCGTTAAATCATCTATTACAATATGTGCCTGTTGCAATTCATGATCCTGAGCAAAGTCAAAACGAACACCTATTGAGAGTAGCTCATTATCGTGGGCAGCTTGAATATCGGATGAACGATCTCCAACTACCGCCCCGTCCTGAATCCCATTGTCTTGCATTACTTTTTTAACTAAATCTGATTTATGTCCGCTTGCAATGGATTGAATGCTGTAAGTCCCCTTTATAAATTGCTCTAATTGATAGGTTTCAACAATTGCCTGTAAATAGTCAACCTGTCCATTACTCGCTATGTATAACGGATAGCTTTTCGACAATGTAGCAAGGGTTTGCTCAGCATGTGGATAAAGCGCACCTTTACGACTACGGATTTGGTCGGTCAACTCTACATGAAATAGCACATTGCTCTCCTCACGTATGTCTACTGAATGCATTGGACATAAAGTCTCCCATACAACCGGTAAAGGAACGCCCATAATTTCACGGTATTTTTCAATAGGTGTTTCTCCCTGCCATAAGCCCTTTGTACGCAACACATCAAATGTGGCATCCAGCGCAGGTTCTAAAATAAGATTTGTTTGAAATAAAGTGCCATCCATATCAAAAATAAAAGCTTTCGTCACAAAATCACTCCTTGATTAATGATTAAAAAACTCCATATGTAACTTTTCCTTCTTATAATAATCCAAACGATCTTGTAAAGTCCCCGTATGGAATTCAAACTTATGTCCATCAGGATCGGTAAAATAAATTGATTTTTTATCTCTTTCATCTCTTTGTCGGCCATCTAAAATATGAACCTTCAATTGTACCAATTTATCATACATTTTATCGAACTCATCCTCAGAGATCGTGAAAGCGATATGTGTATAGGAATATTGAATGTCATTGCGCGGTATATCTTTTTCAACATTGAGGGCAAGCCACAGCCCATTTACATCAAAATAGGCTGTGCTGTTTCCCTTTACAAGTAACTTGGCATCGAAAACATTTTCATAAAATGCAATAGATTGCTCTAGATCAGACACTGAAAATAGTAGATGATTTATGCTTTGTATGGTCATATGTGTTTGTGTGCTCCTCTTTATTTTTTTCCCTTTTTAACGCCTTTAGAAATTTGCTTCCATTTACGTTGCTCCTCGAGCTTTGCCTGCACATTTGTTTTGCGTTCCATATAAGCCAATTCTCTTTGTAGCTTAAAATAGCTTTGTAAACGATTTTGATCAAGTTCACCATCTGCAATAGCTTGCTGTACTGCACAATACGGCTCTTTTTGATGGGTACAATCACGATAACGGCAAGCTTTTGCTAATTCCTCAACATCTTGAAAGCTAGATGATAAACTATCACCTTGATTCCATAATTGTAGCTCACGCATTCCCGGCGTATCAATTAAACAGCCGCCAGAAGGTAACATCACTAACTCTCTGTGAGTCGTTGTATGACGTCCTTTAGCATCGTCTTCACGTATGTCTGATACCTTCATCAGCATTTCGCCACACAGAGCATTCGTTAATGTAGATTTCCCTGCACCAGAGGAGCCCAGTAATGCCCCAGTAACTCCTTCTGTAAATAAGGCCTGAATTTCCGTTAAGCCTTCTCCAGAAATGGCACTCGTTACGAAAACATCTACTCCAAATGCTACTGAATCAACTTCCTTCACTAAGCTTGATGCATCGTCGCATAAATCCGCCTTTGTTAGAACAATAATGGGCTTTGCACCTGAATCCCAGGCAGCTACTAAATATCGTTCCAAACGGCGAATATTAAAATCAGCATTCAAGCTCATGACAAGTAACACAATATCCACATTCGATGCAACAATCTGTTCCTGGATTTCCAGACCAGCAACTTTTCGAGAAAAGACTGATTTTCGTTGGAATAATTGATGAATAATTGCTCGTTCCTCACCAGGCATTTTCTCTACTAGCACCCAATCGCCCACTGCGGGATAGTCTTCACGAGCTAAAGATGTATAGGCATAATGGCCAGCGATGGTCGCAAGCCATTCCCCTTCCTGAGCTAACACTCGATAGGAATGCTTATGCTCTAAAGTAACCCTCGCAGGCACACAATTTTTAAACTTAGACTGTTTCTTCATTTCTAACATTTGCTCTTCAAAATATTTTGTAAAACCTAATGTTGTTAAATTCAAATTAATTTCCTCCTAAAGGTACGTTTCCATGACGCTTCTGTGCAGACTTCCGCCAGAAGCAATTATCTTGATTCAGAAAATTTGAACCACGATAAAAAAACCTTGTATCTGCGCAATTCGGCAGTTACAAGGTTTCACACGCACGTTTAAAGGATATACAAATACCTCGAGCTATGCACGACGTCGCTTTGTATATTTTAGGCATGTGAAATGAAACAAACCGAATTGCAGTTCGCTAAAAATAGATTTATTCATCATGTCACATCACCTACTTTCCATTTAGTTGTTTCCAATATATATAAAATTTAGGGAATTGTCAAATAAAATATTATTAGCATGTATCTCCTTCCTTCACGCATAGAATGTACAAGACCAATAAATGCGAGGAGATGTTGAATTGCCTAAAATCATTTCTATTAGCACACATCAACCACCTTACACATTACAGCAATCAAATGCAGAGGAGCTTACAAAGGAGCTTTTCTATGAAAAAATCCCAAAACTAGAGCGCTATTTAAAGGTTTTCGATAATGGCGGAATTGAAACACGTCATTTTTGTGTACCACCTGAGTGGCATCGTACAAATCACTCCTTTGAGGAGCGTAATGGTTTATATATTGAACTAGCCACACAATACAGTGTAAGCGTCATTCAGGCATGCTTACAAAATGAAGCCTTCTTACATTCACCCATTTCTCCTAAAGAAATCGATGCCATCATATTTGTAAGCAGTACGGGGATCTCAACACCTAGCATTGACGCTCGTGTGATGAACAAGCTTCCTTTTTCCGATCAATTGAAACGTATTCCGCTATGGGGATTAGGCTGTGCAGGAGGAGCAGCAGGTGTTAGCAGAGCCTATGATTTTTGTAAAGCACACCCTAATGCAAAAGTGCTTGTTGTTTGTGTTGAACTATGTAGCCTCACTTTTCAGCCAAATGATTTTTCTAAAAGTAATTTAATCGGTGCTTCACTTTTTGCTGACGGTGCCGCCTGTATTCTCGTATGTGGCGATGAAATCATGATTGATACAAAAAAACCATCACCATCTATTTTGGCGGCAGGCTCTAAATGGATGCCTGATTCAGAAAATGTAATGGGATGGGACGTTAAAAATAATGGGCTTCATGTCATTTTCCAAAAAAGCATTCCGGCTATTATTACTAGTTGGCTTGGACCATATATTGAACAATTTTTACTGGAACAAGGAATTTACAGTGAACAGCTTACTCATTTTATTGCACATCCTGGAGGAAAAAAAGTATTAAAAGCCTATGAGGACACGCTTTATCTTTCTTCTCAAAAAACCGACATTTCTCGGGAAATATTACGTCAGCATGGTAATATGTCATCGCCAACCGTGTTATATGTGTTAGAACAATTTATGTTACATGAAGGACAAGTGGAGGATACAGGTTTACTCGTCGCTCTTGGCCCTGGTTTTTGTGCAGAAGCTGTATTACTAAACTGGAGGGAGTAGCATGATCTTCTATCTAATTGTAACGCTTGTCATTCTACAAAGATTGACAGAGGTTGTCATTGCTAAACGAAATGAGAAATGGATGATTGCTCAGGGAGCCTATGAGGTTGGTAACTCCCACTACCCTTATATGGTCACTATGCATATTAGTTTCTTCTTGTTTCTAATTGTTGAAGTAGTAACCAATCACAATGGTATATCGCCCTTATTCCCATTATTTTTTATTTTATTTGTAGCCGTTCAGGCATTGCGTATATGGTGTATCCGTTCTTTAGGAACGTTTTGGAATACAAAAATTCTCATTCTACCTCATGCACAAGTCGTGCGTAAAGGTCCCTATGAAATTATGCGCCATCCTAACTATGCTGTCGTTTGTTTGGAAATTCTCCTTCTACCTCTTATGTTTCAGGCATATTTCACGGCGTTTTGTTTTACACTATTAAATATTACAATGCTTTCTGTACGAATTCCGATAGAAGAAAAGGCATTACGAGATGCTACTAATTATAATCGTGTGTTTGAAAAGAAGATTTCGGAATCGTAGCCGAAATCTTCTTTCTTTTTATGAATGCCATTCCCAGTTAAACGGATCTTGTAGTCGTTCCCAAGGATTACGAAACTCTTCATCTGTTAATAAACAGCTGTCCAACTGTTTGATAATACGCTCTCTATCTAAGTCTATACCAATAAGAACAAGTTGGGTCATGCGATCTCCAAACTCGCTATCCCAATCTTCCAACACCTCCGGACTTTGTAGGAAGACATCTTCCTGCTGAGCTTTTGGTAGTGCCGCTACCCAATAAGAAACAGGTTCAATTTTTGCAGATGAACCAGCCTGTGATAGCAATAATGCTACGTCTTGATGCTTTGCACTCCAAACAATTCCCTTTGCTCGCACAATTGATGGTGGCATTTGGTCACACCACTCGACAAAGCGCATTGGATGGAATGGTTTTCTACTTGTATAGGTAAATGAAGATATGCCGTACTCCTCCGTCTCCGGCATATGGTTTTCATGACCAAGCTCTAATTCTTTTAACCAGCCAGCTGATTCTGAGACACGTTCGAAGTCAAAACGACCTGTATTTAAAATTTCAGCAGGATCAATTTCACCACTAACCGTTCGGATTATTTTTGCCTCGGGCTGTAATGCGCGTAGTATACGCTCTAACCGTTCTACTTCTTCTATTGAAACTAAGTCACACTTATTTAATACAAGGACATCACAAAATTCTATTTGATCAATAAGAAGGTCTGCAACATCCCTTCCATCTAACTCACCAATTGCTTCCTTACGCTCTAATAAACTCTCTCCCGATTGAAAATCATGCCAAAAGCGATGCGCATCTACAACTGTTACCATCGTATCCAATTGACAAAATCTCGTTAAATCTATGCCCAGCTCTTCATCTAAATAGCTAAATGTTTGTGCAACTGGAATCGGCTCACTAATACCTGTCGATTCAATCAATATATAATCAATATTGCCAAGCTTCGCAAGACGTTCCACCTCCTGTAATAAATCTTCTCGCAATGTACAACAAATACAGCCATTGGATAACTCCACAAATTTCTCTTCTGTTCGTGAGATCCCGCTGCCATTTGCAATAAGCTCAGCATCAATATTAATTTCACTCATATCATTCACAATAACAGCAACACGTAAATCCTTTTCGTTTTGCAATACATGATTCATCATCGTGGTCTTACCAGAACCTAAATATCCACTTAATACAGTTACAGGTATTTTCATTATTCTCTCTCCAACTCCTTAAATCGTAATCATTACTATTTAAAATTTGTAATTAAAACATATATATTTTCAAAATGCAAAGCTTTTAATCACATGAAAAAATAAACTTGACAATTTACACCCTAAAATATATTGTTTAAATCGTAATAATTACTATTTACAAGGAGGCATATTTATGCGCGTACAAATAACACTAGCCTGCACGGAAACTGGTGATAAAAACTATATCACGACGAAAAATAAACGTACTAATCCAGAGAGATTGGAGCTTAAAAAGTATTCCCCTCGCTTAAAACGAGTTACTTTACATCGTGAAACAAAGTAACTTAGGCAGTAGTTAATTAATTTGAATGTTTTTTGGACCAAGCAACCTTGCCCTAAAAAATAACTGTTTCAAAAGAGGAAGGCTTACTCTCTTTTGAAACAGTATTTGTATACCATCTATTCTCTATTTATTTCGAATGCGAGCTCGTTCAATTTTTGATCGAGTTCATCAAGCATTCGTAATCGAAAATCAATCTGCTCGTCTATATTTATAGACTCATTCATTTTTACTCTACTATCATCAGATTGATTTTTATAGCCCTTTATCTCATTAGTAAGTTTTTCTATTTCTAGATTTTTCGTTTCTAATTCTTTTACTAATTGTTCATAAAGGCTATCCGTCTCTACTTTGTTTCTATATGATTGTTCTATCGTCTCTAAAATACGTTCCATATGTCCACCTGTAACGATAGTAAAGTCATTTAATCTTTTATCTAACGCCTCCATCATTGACTTATAGTTTGTTTCTTCGATAGATACATCAATGTTTTCCTTTAATAACTTATTTTCTGCTCGCAGCTCGCTTAGTTCCTTTAATAAAGACTCTATCGAAGCAATTTGTTTTTTTCTTTGGAGCTCTCGCTTTTGTAACTCTTCATCATATGCTTCCAATTCCTTATCAAAATCTCTCTTCAACTTTAATAGTTCCATCGAAAGATCTTTTCTGAGCCTTATTAATTGTATATTCTCCCGTTCAAGACGTAGCACTAATGCATAATAATCACTATCCCTAAGCCTTTTCACTTCATTTTTATATTTGGCTAATTCGGCCCTTAAAAAAATAATCATTTGTTGGAGCTGTAGAGGATCATTG
This sequence comes from Lysinibacillus fusiformis, assembly GCF_003049525.1. Lineage (GTDB taxonomy): Bacteria > Bacillota > Bacilli > Bacillales_A > Planococcaceae > Lysinibacillus > Lysinibacillus fusiformis. Next base: position 140,548 of record NZ_PYWL01000005.1, read on the forward strand.
TTTTTGACAATATCGTTGTCCATCCTTGCACCTCCTAGCCTGAAAAACTTTTTAGAATTTCAATGACTTCTTCAAACTGTGCTTTACTGTCTTCTAACATTTCATCCAGTTGTTTTAACCACTTTTTTTGTAGTTCTGGATGATCATGTTGTTCAAATTTTTCACTTTTTTCCCCAGAGACAAGATAAGCAATTAATTGTTGTAATGTATTTTTTTCAAGAAAGGCAAAACTATTATCTTGTACATTACGACGGTTAAGCTGGTCCTTCAGCAATTGTTGGATTACGCTATTAAGTTCTTGTTTTTCATGATCCCCCATTGTTTTCCTCCTGTGTTGGACTAATGCCATTGAGATTAATTGGGTTTAACACAAGCACACCATCAGTTAGCTGATCACAATATGTAAAACCCATAATAGTGCCAGAATAAGATAAATTATGGGACCATTTAATTTGAAAATTGGTAAATGAAATCGTTTCATTTGGTTCGATGGTGGACTTCCCTATTGGTCTCAGCCAGTATTCCTCTTTGCTCGATTTGTCATTAAAACGCTCCCAATTACTTTGCCCCTGCGTCTTTAAAGTAGGTGTAAAATTTTCGTGGACATACCTTCCTGAGAAATAAAACGGAGAATCTTTCGGTAATTTAATGCATAAATATGGATTGGTGACGGGTGTATGCCCAATATTACGAATATGATAGGATCCTAAACATAGACTTTCTTGCTCAGAATCATAGGATATATTGAACGAGGATGTAAAATAACTAATAAGATTAACCTTATTTGGCACTGCTAGCTCTTCTACCAGCTTTTTAATTTCCTGTACATATGTGTTTGTCTGTTCTTTTACCGCTTGTATCTTGTCTTCTATCCGTGTTATCACTTAATGCCCCCTTACTATGGTTCATAAAAAAAAAGAGAGGATAACCCTCTCTTCATGATATGACTTTCCTCTATTTGTTAGCACTATTAACCAACAGTTGGGAAAATAACTGGGCATTGTTGTGGACGAACCGCAGTTGGACATGTGAATGGTAAATCTGCTCTTGGTTCGCAGAAAGTTGCTAAGAATTCCACAGTAACTGGGAATGTTGATTGAATGCTTTGGCAAACAGCAACAGTAATTGTTAACGCAGAAAACGTAATCGCACCTGCTGCAGGCGTTAGTGTACCAGTCGTACATACGAAGCAATCTAAATCTGTATATAGAATTTCTACATCTGTACCCTTAGGTGCACATAATGTCACTTGCTCACAGCGTGAAACAGGAATTTCAGCGCTTGTAAACATTGTTCCATTTGGTAATGTAACTATGATCGTAAGAATGAAATTCTTTTGAATATTTAAATGTTGAAGACAAACAGTTGATCCATCGATAGAGAATTGGCGATTCTCACGGTTTAGGATCACAATTGGATTTGTAGCTGCTGGAATTACACGACATGTAACAATAGCACCAGTTAAGTCAGTAGCTGGTGTTACGCCTGGGAATGTAATTGCTCCAGTTGGTGAAATATCAAATGACATTTCCTTTACAATCCAATCATATACCTTATCAACATTTATACAAATCAGTTCCTGCGCCTGGGATGGCATATGTTCTTGCATCCTTTTGACACCTCCATAAGTTTTTTATCTTTCGTTTGTAGCATATGTTTTTCAGCTATAAGTGCATGGGCTAATAAATAGTTACATTGGATATTTATAAAAATCAACGGCAAACATTTTTACTTACAGTGCTTTCTTTATAATAAGAACTAAAATGTTGAATGAACCGGTATATTTGTAACAGAAAGTCAATATTTTTAATAAACTAATAATGGAAAAGGGGTGAACTACAATGGAAGAGTCAAAATTGTATACCACTCAAGAAATTGAAAATTTAAGGCAAAAAATTGAAACCTATAGAGAATCGTTATCTTCATTAAAAATGGGATCGTCAATTGAAGATTTTCTTTATATGAAGCAGGAGTTTGATGGACTAAAAACGCAGATGGCACATTTAGAGGGGATTACAGAGACATTGGATACTAAACAAAATTCATATATAAAAGGGTATGATGATCAAATAAGGCTTCTGTCCATTCAGATTGAGTCTCTGAATCAAACCATGGAAGAAATGAATCAAGAAATTTTAGCTGTTTTAAACAAATTAGTAACTGTTGAAGGAAATGATACTACAACCATTTCTCCCTCCAATAAAATGCCTTCTCAAACTTCCGCTACTCACATACCTAGACAACCTAGAATGATACAGACAGCAGATAAAACTACGATAACATCAGCACAGCCATCTTATAGACTATTACAAAATTTGGCAGGAAAAGCCACAAACCACCAACAAAATGTAAATAATAATGGCGCTTCCTCTCCTCATAATGATCGACAGACAACTAAACCTGAAGAGCGGCATTTTAATCAGCAGTATTTTCAATCCATTAATACGCATCCAAGCCATATATACAATGGCTTATTCAGAAACACGACAGTTGAATCCACCTTCCATTTTAAAAATGCCACGGATGCAAAGGAAGTTCCAGTAAGTGTTTATGATCCATCTGCTGTACAGCTCACTTTAAGTGAAGAAGACATCGAGAAAGATCATTTACCATCAACTATTGTTCATGAATCGAGTACTGGAACCGAAAAAACAGATGATCCTATAGAGGTTGTGCATTCGAAAAATGAACGTAACAATCATGAGATTTCTGAAGTATCTACAGAATCGTTGGAACAGGTTCATTCGGGGATGCTTAGCGAGCCAGTTAGTCAAGACAATTCGGCAATAGCTAACGAGCCTCTAAACCAAGTTGTTTCAGAATCAGTAACAGAACCTGCTGACACACATCATTCTCCTTCATTAGAAACCGAAGAGTATGTTGAAGTGTATAATTCTGAAGAAGTCTATGAGGTTCATTCGTCCCTTGAAAAAGAGAATAAGCAACCTGATCCTGTAAACACACCAATTGAAGAAAATAAGAAGGGAAAAAACTCATTTTTCGATTTTTTTAAAAGGTGGAGTTAAATTTATCATTTTATAAAACATCCATTATGTATGTAAATATACATAGTGGATGTCTTTATGTTTCAAATAAAGCTGGCTTTAAGAAATCATTGAATTTATAGGTGAAGTAGATATTTGCCCTTAACCCCTAATCTGAAATGAATAGAATAATGAAGAAAGGGGGTGTAAAAATGTGTTTAAATAATTCTATGTGTGGTTGCTCAAAAAATGGCAATGGTGAATGTACTGCATTAGGACCTTTTGTAGCGATTGATGCGGCATGTATTACTACGCCTCAAGCAACTGGCTCAATCATTCCTTTCTCTTCTGGTGTCACACCTGTTGTTTTAGCATCATTAGTTACTGGATTAATTGCAACACCGAGTCTAATCGGATTTGGTACAGCAGTACCTGGTGTTACAATTTTAGGAAATACCATTGATTTATCTGGGGTTGTAACAGAGGCATTCTCAGTTCCTCGTCCAGGTAATATCACTGCTATTTCTGCATCATTCTCTGCAACAATAGCTATTGCTTTAATTGGAACAACAACCGTAACTGCAACAGTTTACCGCGCTCCTGCAGGTAGCACTGTGTTCACTGCAACAACAGCAACTGTCAACTTAGCTCCAGCATTTACTGGTGCCATAGCATTAGGCCAAACTTCATTCGCTTCTGCGAACGTAGCACCAGTTCCAGTCGTAACAGGAGACCGTTTATTAATGGTTTACTCTATTACAACTGCCGGTGTTGCTGTTGCACAAGTTCTAACAGGAACTGCAAGTGCAGGTATTACGATTGCTTAAGCCTCGATACAATCACCTAGAAAGTAATTTAAATATCCTTCATGTATGAAAAAATTGATAGCATTGTACTAAAAAATAATAGGCGATTTCTTTTTCAAGAAATCGCCTATTTCGCATTTTTACTATTTCGTCAAAGCATTCCGAATATGCGCCAAATGATGTTTGCCATGCCATGCATATAACCCAATTGCCTGTTCCAATGTTGTCAGACCTGAATCAGGATGATTAAACGCTCGTTGTAATTGTTCATCTGTTAAGCTTGTTAATAAGTAAACCCAACGTCCATGTAAACATTCGATTAGTTTAAGAGAAGTCGCTATTGGCATTTCTGAATCTGGTAGCAGTGCCCACTCAGCTTCATTGTATGGCTTAATAGTTGGCTCGTCCTCTGTTAAACCTAGCTTAAAGCGGATATAGCTGTTCATATGACTATCAGCAATATGATGGACTAGCTGTGTTACAGTCCAGCCATTTTCACGATAGGATTTTGCCAATTCCTGCTCACTTGCTCCACTTAATGCTTCTTCAAGCTGCTGTGGTAATAAACGAATATCTTCCAACCATTCTTTTACTTGCTGTGATGTCACTTCTGTTGGACATTGAAACTCCCCAATTGGATATCGTAAATCAAAATCGATCAAATTACTCTCCTCCATTTCTATATCCTCTTACTTTTCCAAAGTGTTTTAGGTCACTATTATTCCTGAATATCATAAATCAACGTATCAAAGTATTTACCATTTGTATACAGTAAAATTGCCCATTCTCCAGGACTAGGAATTTTTACGCTTGAAGGTCTATGAGCATCTCTCCATTTGCGGGCCCGCCAAGGCCTATGCTCCATCCATCCACTAAAATTGGCTGAATAGTTTTAGTATCTCTATGGTAGCCTACTACTGTTAAAAGCCTGTTCACCAGCCTGCATACCCTGTTCAATGGATTCTACCGTTTCACTCAATGCACTAGATGGTGGTGGTGCCGCTGCATACTCTTGAAATGCCTGAATCATCACCTCATGTATAATGGGTGCATCTTTTATTTCTGCTAATACTAGCTCAGTTAACCTCCACGAATGATTTTTAATACATTTTAATGTATATAAACACAAAAAAACTGTATTACTCATGAAAGAATAATACAGCTTATGACCTCATTTTTTTTCTTTAGCTTTTGCTTCTTTCTCAAGATGCTTTTTGGCTATCTTCAATCGTTGAATGTCTTTTTTCTTCAGCGGAATAATCTCATCCTTCATCATTTTAATATAAGAAATCATTAACAACAGTAATATTACCGTAAATGGTAAAGCGGCAATTAACGACGCCGTTTGTAATGCATCTAGCCCACCCGTATACAATAAAACACCTGAAATAGAGGCCATTAATATACCCCAAACTAACTTCGACAGTACTGTAGGGTTTAAGGATCCCCTTGTCGTCATACTGGCCATAATGAAAGTAGCAGAATCGGCTGACGTAATTAAGAAGATAATAATGAGCAAAATCCCAATAAAAGAGGCTATCGTTGAAAGTGGCAAATGCTCTAACATTTGAAACAACGCCACTGTTACATCGTTATGAACGGTTTGTGCAATTTGAGCTTCTTGATGCAAATCGAACCACAAGGCAGTACCTCCAAAAACAGCAATCCAAAAACAAGCAATAAGAGGAGGAATGATTAATACGCCAACAATGAATTCTCGAATGGTCCTACCTTTTGATACACGAGCAATAAAAGAACCAACAAAGGGTGACCAAGCTATCGCCCACGCCCAATAAAAGATAGTCCAATCCTTTACCCACGTCCCCCCGACATACGGTTGCATCCTTAAACTATATTGAATAAAGTTTGAAATATAATCGCCTATTGCTAGTGTAAAGGTTTCCATTATAAATACCGTCGGACCTGTTATAAAAACAAATAGCAGTAACACAATCGCTAGCATCATATTGACATTACTTAAGATTTTCATTCCCTTTTGAAGGCCTGTAGTGGCAGATAACATATAGCCAATAAACATGATAAGAATAATGACTACTTGGAAGAGAAATGTATTAGGTAAACCAAAGACAAAGCTTAAACCTCCATTTGTTTGGAGCACGCCCAAGCCAATAGAAGTAGCTACCCCCATAACTGTTGCAATAACCGCTAAAATATCAATCGTGCCCTTCACGACTCGATTTTTCCCCGTTACAGGCTCTAAGGCGGTTGAGATGAGCATATTTCTTTTTTTGTTAAATTGCACATACGCCATAACGAGCCCCAATATGGCATAAACAGACCATTGGCTGATTCCCCAATGAAAGAATGAATAGCCCATTGCCAGTCGGGCTGAATCTGTCGTAAGAGGTTTTGTGTCACTAAAAGGTGGTGAAAAATAATGACTCATTGGTTCAGCTACTCCCCAAAAGACTAGTCCAACCCCAAGTCCTGCAGAAAAGAGCATAGAAATCCATGTGAGAAAGCTAAATTCTGGGCGACCATCTTCTGCTCCTAATCGAATAGTGCCATATTTACTAATCGCCAAGCCAAATAGAAAAACCACGATTATAAAGACCGCCATTAAGTAAAACCAACCAAAAAAATCCGTCGTCATATGAAAGACACTGTTCGCTACATTCTTAAACTTTTCCGGTATTATTGCCCCAATAATTACTAAAAGTAAAATGGCTCCACTAGAAATAATAAATACTGGGTTGATTAAATTTTTATTTTTTTGCATACAGCGCCTCCATTAATCCCAGACGTTTTACCAAATTTCCTTTATTATGAGTTTCATTCAAGTATTTTATAAATCAAAACTTCCTGAAAATAAAAAACCGCATTACCCATAGATAATGCGGCTATTATTTATTCATTTTTAAAAGCAAAACGTATGGCTCTACTCATAACAGTAGGCACAACAGATGCATGATTTTCGTTTAAAGCTTCATAAAAATCAACCTTCATTATTTTTTCAAGCATTGTTGCCATTTGTCGTGCATCATCCACCATAAAGGTTTCCAGTTCACCAGCACTAATAAACAATGTTTCCTTCATAGCCTGATGCTCATTTAAAAATACTGAGGCACATGGGACTAATTCATGCTCATTCCACCAGATGGAGGGACTGATAGCCAGGTAATGTTGAAAGCTTGTTTGATGGTGAAATAATTGCCAAAGCGTAAAATAACCCGCTAACGAGTGACCAAATATCGATTGCTGTGCTTTATTTACTGGATAGTTAGCTTCAATCATTGGCTTTAGTTCTTCTTCTAGGAATCGACTAAAGTTTACTGCCCCACCAAGCTTTTCATGCCCTTTACCTTTAAATCTTGCGGGATAAATATACGTCTCTGCTGGTGCCGTAAAATCATAAAATCGTCGTTCACGTATATCTTCACCATGCCCAATACCAACTACAATGGATGGTAAAATACCTGTTTTTGGCGCATTACGACTTTGCAATCGGACTGCTTCTTTAACTAGAGGAAAATAAGAAGAACCATCCAATACATAGATGACAGGAAAACCTTCTGTTGGAGCTTCCTCATTGGGTATATATACGTTAATCCCATACGTATAGTCTGCCAATTTTGAAGTCATTTGCTGTGTTGAGTAATCTATTTCTGTTCGATTCATTTGTTTTCCTCCTTTAAAACGTCATAACCATAGCATACAGGTGTATTCGTTGCCGGATCTTCCATAATACGTGCATCAATGTTAAAGACTTGACGCATCACTTCTGCGCTCAAAATTTCCTGTGGTGTTCCGGTTTGCATGATAACACCCTTTCGCATGGCGATAAGATGATCTGAATACCTAGCGGCATGATTAATATCATGAAGAACCATGACGATTGTACATTGATGCTGTTCATTTAAATTTTTCACGATATCAAGTACTTCCAACTGGTGGGCCATATCTAAATAAGTAGTCGGCTCATCAAGCAACAATATACTTGTTTCCTGTGCCAATGCCATAGCGAGCCATACACGCTGACGCTGTCCTCCAGAAAGCTGTGCTAGCTCTCGATTTCGATATTCCATTGTATTTGTGACCGTTAACGCCCACTCAATCATTTTTTCATCCTGATTTGTTAAACGATTGACATTGTTGCGATGTGGATATCGCCCATAAGCAATTAACTCCTCGACTTTTAATTGCCCCGGTGCGATGGGTGTCTGTGATAATATTGCTAGCTTCTGTGCAATATCCTTTGTCGATAAATTTTGCATATTTTGCTCCTGCAAGTATACCGTGCCCTGTTGCTTTTTTAAAATTCGTCCTATCGTTTTGAGGAGCGTTGATTTACCACAGCCATTCGGTCCGATAATCGTTGTGACCTTGCCCTCTTCAATCGTTAAATTTAATCCTTCAAACACTCGAACCTGCTCATAACCCGAAGCCAAATTTTCCATTCTAAATGCAGTTTGCACACCGTTTCCTCCTATGCCTTAGATTTTACAAGTAAATACAAGAAATATGGAATTCCTATAATCGACACTACTATTCCAACAGCCAGCTCTGACGGTGCGAATACTGTTTTGCCGATAAAATCAGCTAGGATTAACAAGCCTGCACCAATCAATGCACTTACTGGCATGACATAACGGTGCTGAATACCAACAAGCTGCTTAGCAATATGTGGCGCCATTAAGCCAATAAAACCAATACTTCCTGATACGGATACGCAGGCACTAACTAGTCCCACACTGGCTAACAACAGCTTCATTTTCTCTTTTTCAACAGCAATGCCTAAACTTGTGATGCTATCCTCTTCCAGCTGAAAATAATCAAGTAAATACGATTTTCTATGCACATAAATTCCTAAAATTAAAAGCCAAGGTAACATAGTAAGAGCAAAAATCCAATTCGCATTGTAAATGGAACCTGCCATCCAAATGGCTGCAGATTCAAAATCCTGCGCACTCATTTTTAAAGATAGGAACAATGATAAAGCGCCAAATCCACTGTTAATGGCAATCCCAGTTAATATTAATCGCTGCATATCGAGATGACCGTTTTTTAAAGCAAATGTAAAAATCAATATAGCCGCAATTGTTCCACCGATAAAACCGAACAATGGCATCATTAAAATGGATAGCCAGCTATTCATATCTGCGCTCACTAATTTTAATTGAAAGAAAAACATAAAAATTACGACCGCGGCACCAGCTCCTGCATTAATTCCTAATATCCCTGGATCTGCGAGCCCATTGCGCGTAATACCTTGTAAAACAACCCCAGCCATTCCTAAACCAATACCAACGAGACCAGCTATGACAATTCGTGGTAAGCGGAATTCAAAAATAACAAGATCAAATTTTGGATTAGATTCAATACGCAATAATGTTTTTATGACATCCATCACTGACATATCAAAAACACCATTTGTAATATGTAGATAACTTGCAACTAAAATCAAAAGTAAAAGCATCGACATAGTCAAAAAGAATACACTTGAGGTATTTTTACGCACGTTTTTCACCTCCGTGCTTACGAACTAAATATAAGAAGAATGGTACACCAACCAATGCTGTTAAGACTCCAATTGGCGTTTCAAACGGATAATTGACAAAACGGCTCAGGACATCACAAAGCGCCAAGAAAAAGGCACCAATAACCGCTGCACAAGGGATGATATAGCGATAATCCACCCCAACAAGGAAACGAGTAATATGAGGAATAACTAACCCTACAAAGGCTATTTTTCCAACGAGAGCAACTGCTGTCCCTGTCAAGCATACGACAGCTAACATACTAATAATCCGTACTGCCTTAGTTTTTTGACCTAGTCCCATTGCAATATCCTCACCTAGCGAGGTAATCGTAATGGCCCTCGCACATAATAAGGCCAAAAATAAACCAGTTAATCCAAATGGAATTGAGAGCATCAGCATATCCATATCTACCATATGTACCTTAGTGTTATACCAAGCACTGACTGTTTGTGATACTTGGAAATACATCGCGATCGCTGTAGCTATACTGCTTAAAAATGTCCCAATAACCGTTCCAATAATAGCCAGCCTTACTGGTGATAAACCATTTCGAATTAATGAGCCAAAGCCAAAAACAATGCCCGCACCCAGTGCAGAACCTAGCATTGACAATAAAATCATCTGATAATTAGGCAGTCCTGGGAAAAAGACAATAGCTAATGTTATAACAAATGCAGAGCCATCGTTGACACCCATCAATGACGGAGAGGCTAAATAGTTTCGTGTAATTCCCTGCATAACTGCACCCGCAACTGCCAAAAATGCTCCAACTAACAGTACTGCGGCTATTCTAGGAATACGTCCTGTTCGTATAATTTGGTGATCAACATTGGAAGAATCAAATGCTGATATTGCCTGCCACACAGTGATTACACTAATATCCTTTGTTCCATACATAACAGAAACAAGTGCCACAAGGGCAATAAGGAAAGGAGATACCGCTAATATTGAAAATGACACTATGTTTGTTTTTTTCAACTTTCACACCTTTTTCTATACCATTTTCTTATCCAAACTTCTATTGAACAAAAGGCCGGTAATAGCCCGGTGATATCACCAAATCTACTACCAGCCTGTGTATACTATTTAAGTAATTTTTCAGCTGCTGCATCTAAGAATTTAACCTTAGACCAAGCCGTACCACCTTGTGCTAATGGGTCAATTGTATTGACATAAATTTCTTTATTTTGTGATGCCTTTAAGCTAGTGAAAATTGGATTTTTTTGTAGCTCCTCTAATGCCTTTGGAGTATCCTTATTTTCTGATTCCTCAAATTGAAGGAAAATAGCATCTGGATTTACTTGAGCTAGTGTTTCCAGAGATAATTCTGCTTGCGCTTTAGCTGTCGTAACTACCTCTGGAACTGGCGCACCTAAATCCTCATATAAAACAGGATTTAAATAAACGCCAGCCGGATAAATGTACATAACGCCACCGCGAACACGGATGATTAACACTTGTTTATCAGCTAATTGCTCTTTCGATTTCACCTGTGCATCAGCAACTTTTGCCTCATAGTCAGAGATGATTTTTTTAGCATCATCTTCTTTACCAGCTAGCTGTGCAAGCACTGTCAAATTTTCCTTCCAGTTTGTTGAAATATGCGAGTAAGGAATCATTGTTTGAATTTTTTTCAACTTTTCAGCCGTTTCTTCAGGGAATTTTGAAGTACCCACAATGACATCTGGATCCAAATTAAGAATGGCCTCTGCATTCGGCTCCATTTTATTTCCTACAAGTGTAGCACCTTCAAAATCAGATGCTAGATATGCTGGCACTTTGCCACCAACTTCAAGTACACCTACTGGCTTAATTCCTAGCATTGCAGCGTCTTCCATAGATTCAAGACTTGCAGCGACAATATTTTTCACTTCTGCTGGAAGCTCATATTTCTCACCTAAGTAAGTAATTGTCTGGGTCTTAGCTAGCTCTGTCTGTGATTCTGTTGCACTTGTTTCAGCCGTATTATTTGTTGATGTAGACTCCTCCGCCTTATCTGTTCCACATGCAGCTAATGATAGTGCTAAAAGTGCTGGCGCACACATTTTAAAATATTTATTCATAGATATTCTCTCCTAACGAGCTCATATTGATAATGATAATCGTTTTCATATGTATGTCAATATATAATTGATACTCATTATCATTTACGGATACTATCCTAACAAAGTGAAAATAGATTGTGAATGGACGATTTCGAAAATGACATGGATTTTTGCCGATTAAATCAATAAAAAAACTGTTTCTTTTTTTTAAGAAACAGTCAATTATACGTATTTGGCTTCCTCTATTTTTAATTTTCGATAGGCTGAAGGCGATAAACCTGTACACTTTTTAAATACCCTACTAAAATAAAAACAGTCTATATAGCCAACACATTCTGCAATTTCAGCTACAGGGATTCCACCATATTCTAGCAAGTCCTTTGCTCGTCTTATACGGTATTCCGTTATATATGTGCTTGGATTCATGCCTGTATGCTGCTCAAATAAATAGGCAAATCGACGTCGTTCAATTTCAAATTCACTAGAAATATTTGATACTGAAAGCTGCTCCGCGTAGTGCTCATGTATATACTGTAAAGCCTGCTCCATCATTTCATTGGCATTATCCAGAACCTTCACTTTTGCCGCAATAAGAATGTGTTCCAGCAAATTCATGAATAATGTCTTAGACTTAAATACCGCCATACTCCCTGGAAAGGAATAGCTTTCTACCAATTGCTGAACTTGGGTAATAATTTGCGTATTATGGCCTGTTTTAATAAGAAAGTGTTGCTGAGCTAGTGGATAAAGTGCCACCTCATCCATAGGTAGATTATAATGAACTACAGCATATTCCCAAACCTTCTGGCTCGTTACGTTCACTTCAATTGGCATTTGAGAACCGGCATGCACTATTACTCCTGGTTCCATCACATAAGGCGTTCCATTCAGGCTAAAAATAGCACTGCCTGCAAGCGGCACAATAATTCCACACTTTCCTGGTGCAGTAGTTCTCCCTAAATCAACTTCTCCCGGCTCCATTCTTTTCGTAAAGACATCGGTAAATTTTACAGACGCTTGGGCAAAGTAATCTATTAAATACTTGATATCCATGTGCTAGCTCCTATACATATAAAACGCTCTGAATTTGTGAAAAATGATGTAAATCATGGTCAATTAATCCGCCAAAATAATCCGCAACCGTTATGTTAGACTGCCCAATACTGAACGACTGGTGCCATTGCTCATCTGTCAATTGCTGAATGGTCTGTAGCAATTGACGCCTTGTCGAAACAAATTCAGTAATCGTTTTTTCTAAATGTTGTTCACGACTTTTTTCAGCTGCCTTCGTGTTCATATGCTCGATATCTGGCCCTTTTGGTAAAGATGTATTTATAAATAAATAAGGTATTCGATGTTCTAACACAAATGTATCCCATGGGGTAAGATGTCCTATCATCTCTGCAACCGACCATTTTCCAGATTCAATTGGCTTACGCCATTGCTCCTCAGATAAATTCCTCAAATCCTGTACCCAAATAAGAGATTGTTCATAGTGTTTAATAATCGACTTTTTGTCTCGTAGCATTGGATTTGCCCCCTTTCTCCTTCAGTTTGTAGCAATCTCATCTTAGCCCTCCAAAAGATAAGATAAATTTATAAATACTCCAAAATAATATATTAGATTTATATATTAAAAGCCTTTACCCTAAAGCTATTCAAGTGAAGTGAGGAGAGTAGCTTATGAAAAAAATTTTACTGGTATCATTCTTTGTAATCCTTAGTTTGTTGGGGCATTACTATGCAAAAATTTCTTTGACCCTCGTATGTATTGGTATTATAGCTGCCTTTATCGGTACACTTGCGGGAGGTGGAGGACTGATCACACTTCCTGCAATGATGCTGGTCGGCATTCCCATTCAGACTAGTATTGCGACAAATAAATTTTCAACTGGTATATCGGCTTTATCTAGCATTTTTTATTTACTGTACCATAAGGAGCTGCACTTGAAAGCTATTTTAAAATACATCGCTATTGCAGGTATAGGAGGGGTTGGTGGTGCACTTCTGGCCGTGTCACTATCTGAAAAAACTATGAATTTTACAGCCTGTATCCTACTGATCTTTGCATTAATCGTCACTTTAAAAAATAAGGCTTGGACTAACACTGTGAATCATACAGAGCATACAACGTCCTCCCTTTGGCAGCCCTTTTTTATTGCTATGTATGATGGTGGCTTTGGCCCTGGTTCTTCAACTTTTAGTATTTTATATTATTTGCGTTGCCAGCACACTTACATAAAAGCCGTACAACTCACTCGTGTACTGCTTTTTGGGAGTTGTACAGGAGCTTTTATTGTTTTTTATCAAACTGGTTTTATTCAATGGCACTATGCCATTGCCATGGCATTAGGCTCTATCCTAGGCTCTCAATTAGGCCTCCTAGTGCTGCCACATATTCCAATAAAAATAGCCAAACTACTCCTACCTGTCATTATTTCATTGTTGATTATTCAGATGCTATGGAAAATCATTTAATATTGCCACTCAAATGTTCATGAATTAACTTCCATTCACCATTCATCAACGTAAAAATATTTGTCGCTCTACCGCTACCTGATACAAATTTTCCATTATGATAGCCTTCATAGTGATATGTATAAAGACAGGTAGCTGTCTTTTCATCAACGGTTAACCATGCTATATCAGCCGCTGAATAGACCTCTTCTTGAATTACATTCCATGCGTGATTGAAGTAAGCACCAATTTCCTCTGTAGTCGTACATGTTTTATCCGAAAACCAATATACAGCCTGTGGATGCAAAATAACTTTTACCTCATTAAAATCATGCGTATTTGTTGCTTGGATATAACGTTCTAATGCTTGTTTATGTGTCATATTCTCACCTCCTTTTTAACAATATTATCCCATATCTTACTTCTTATAAATAATGTATTTATGTGATGTTCTCCTTTGAACAGTTCATAAAGAACACCTATAATAAGGACAAAATCACATAAAAAAACGGAGGATACTATGCTAGCTTCTATTGAAGAACAATCCAATCACCATGTTGCTACATTTAAACGCCCGCTCCCTCATGCGATAGAGGTTGTTTGGGCAGCAATTACTAATAATGACAAGCTGCAAAAGTGGATGAGTAATTTAGAAATCATTGAACTTCGTAACAATGGTAAGATGCATTTTAATATGAACGATGGAACAGATGCCTATGAAACAATAGGCATTACTGATTATGCAGAGAATAAAACTCTAGAATTTGATTGGGGTACGGATACTGTACGATTCGAACTTTCTTCTACTGACGAGGGCACATTACTACTATTAGTGGAGACACTTCAAGCTTTAACGGAGCATACGCCAAAGGATTTAGCAGGGTGGCATATATGTCTGGACTTGCTGGCTGATCTGCTAGATGGTCAGGAACCGCTAACATTCCCAATGGAGAGTTGGCAACAGCGATTCCACGACTACAAGGACCTTTTAGATTCCGTAAAATAAACGACTAAAAAAATCCTAGAGTGCAATTGACGTGCACCTCCAATTGTTAGATGTGTCTAATAATTGGGGTCACGTCACAATGACTCTAGGGTTTTTATTATTGGTTAAACGCTGTAGCTATTTCTATGGCCTTTAGAGGGTCCTTTATGGAATCGAGTGTATACACAAGCTTTTCATCCTGCCAAACGATTAAATTGCCTGATTGATAAACGTCCAATTGAGCCATGCCATATTGCTTTGGAATAGGGAGCATATGACTTTCTAAATATTCTACTACCTGCTTTGCAAGCTTGACACCAGCCTCTGGGTTTTCTGTTCGGGTATGTGTAGCAATTGCCCAACGTCCTTCATTCCATCCAGTCCATAAGGAACCGGCTCCCGCATCTTGGTAACCTTTAATATTGTAACCAAGATCCACTTTTCGCCCACCATTTTGATTAAAATTATCAAACGCTATTTGAGTGCTGGCACCTTCTGCATTATTGTATTGCTTAACGAACAATCGCCCTATGACGGTTGCTGATTTCTTTAATCGAATATCATTAATAGGTATATTCTCTTTACTTTCATAAAAGATAATTTCCACCTGATTCCCTTCAGTCCTTGTAGTAGCTGATAAAAAAGCACCCTCTGGAATAGGTAAAGTTGTTGGCATTTTTACGGTGAAATCAGCATGTATTTGATCCTTGATTTGTTGCAGGACCTCTGTTTGTTCAATTGCTGTTCCATTATTATGATGATTAGTTTGTTCTATAGGTATCTGGGTCTCACTTTCATGTGCTTGTTGATTTTCTTCACGATTTGCACAGGCACCTATAAAGCAAATACTCAAAAAAAGGAGAAATAGCATTTTTTTCATTAGCGTGGACCTCCATCTATTAATTTCCTTCTCTCGGTATTTTTCCCTAGTAAAAACCAACTTAAACGTTTGTTATTTTAGCTCGTTAATTCGCTTCGTCAGCTCATTAAATTTTTCATCCAGCTTGGCGTAATCCTTATCCTTAGCTGTGAGAAAGCTTAGTTTACCTAATATTTCTTGCCGTTCCGTTTCTAGCTTTAAACGCAGTGTCATTACATCCTCGTCCTGCTTAACCTCTTTTCTCCATTTTTTCTCTATCTGTTGACCATGAACCTCCCAGACACTATTCGTTACCTTATCCAGAAAGTAGCGATCGTGTGAGACGACAAGTAATGTTCCATTGTATTGGGCAAGCGTTTGCTCTAACTGCTCACGAGAAGGCAGGTCAAGGTGATTCGTTGGCTCATCTAAAATAAGAACGTTCTTGTCTGCTACTATATATGCCATCAGTTTACATTTTACCCGCTCACCCATGCTCATCTCCCCAATCGAAGATGTCCAATGTGTAGAAGTAAAGCCTAGATTTTTCATGAGATTACGAACTTTTCCTCGCTCTTCAAACGTTTCTTGATAAAAATACTGCTCTGGTGTCTGATCAAGCGGTAGGTCAAAAACTTCCTGTGTTAAATAACCAATGTTAGCTGCCGGAGATACCCATACCTCGCCCTCAGCCTTTAATTGACCTAAGATGACTTTTAAAAAACTTGTTTTTCCACTACCATTTGTTCCCGTGACGGCAATTTTATCTCCAAATTGCGCAGTGATGTTCACATCCTTAAACAACAATCTGTCGTCGAAGAGTAAGGAGACATTTTTGGTCTCTAAAAAACGTTTACCGACACGTTGGTTGGTTCCTAAAGAAAAGCGTATTTCTGATTCAGGCTTCACAGCTTCGACCTTGGCCTTCTCAAGCTCTGCTTCTAATCGCTTTTTCTTAGATTTCACCTGGGAATCAAGACGCTTTGCTTTCACACGGTGATATTCCTTAAAACCTTCTAGCTTGGTAGACTGAGCATGACCCTTTTGAGACCATGCTGTTAGTTCCTGCATCTGAGCCTCAATACGCTCAATATTTTTTTGCTGCTTGTCGTATGCACGTTGTTGTGTTAATCTTCGATGCTCTCTTTCAGCCATATAGTTTGAATAATTGCCGTTATGTTCAATAAGTCTCTTGTCCTCAATCGACCAGATTTTGGTCGCTACGCTATCTAAAAAGTAACGATCATGTGAGACAACAATAATCGTTCCCTTATAGTTTTGTACTTGTTTAATCAAAAATGTGGTACTCTGTTCGTCCAAATGATTGGTTGGTTCATCCAGCATCAGAATTTGAGCACCCTGCGAAAAACCTTCTGCCAGGCGCATTTTCAGTTTTTCCCCACCACTTAATGCTGCAAATGGCACATTGGGCACCTTCCATTTAGATAGCAAATCTGCCTCTCTAGTCGTTATTTCCATCCTATTAAAATGAGCTAGTTCCTGCTCTACAATTGCCATTTTCACAGTTTGTAGCCCTTTTATTTCTCCTGCTGTGGGTACTAGCATTCCGCGTATGAATTGAAGCAATGTGGATTTTCCAGCACCATTTCTACCAATAATGCCGATTACCTCACCTTGCTTTACGGTAGCAGTCACATGTTCAAATAAGAATGTATCCTTTATTTCATAGCTAATATCCTGTAATTTTAAAAGTTCCTTCATAACATCCATCCTCTCCAGTTGGAGGAATCAAAAAAATCCCTCCAAGTATTTTGGAAGGATTAGTCATCTCTACATATACACAAAATTAACTGTTGAAACAGCTATATTTGTTACTCCATTACTTATTTTAGACATAGTAAAATAAGCTTGCGGAATAGCGTTATATTGGCCTATTAAGACCAATACAAGCGTTAAATATGGAAAATGGGCAGACTAATCCTATTTTTATGGTTCGTGAAATATAAATTTCATCTGTAAAAAAATAAGATTAGTTATTCATTAGCCACCCATCGTCCCTTCATCTTTTATTACCGTCATTGTAACACCATTTTTTTGAAAATGAAACTTTCTGTGTGTGATATTATCTGAAACATTCAAATGAACGAATTTGATTTCTCGTTATCGTACGGAAATACCAGCCATACCGACTACTCCAACGAAAGCCTGCAATGAATTCTCTTCCTATAACCGTTGGGAAAAACCAAAAGCTTCTACCTGTATTCAACCAAATAAAGGTGTTTCTAAATAAACAGGAGCGAATACCACTTGATCCTTCTCGCCGTGCAGGCACTGGTGGCGAAAAGCCTGGTGGTGCACTCATTGGCATTTGTCCTGCTGGAGGCGGACCAAAATTAGGTGGAACAAATGGCGGTGTTTCAAAATTATCATTGCCACCCCAACCAGGTCTTCTAAAATTATCTTCTCTAAATGGATTATTATACACACAAGCCCTCCTTTTACATAATTCAATATATGTAATCGGGCATTTAACCGTTGAGCCATTGCCTACCTAGGTGAAGATAATAACAGATTATTTTCCCTCATGCTATAACCTCTGGCAGCACATCTTAGTAAAGTATAGTTATGCATCTCATCGTAAGAGTATGGCTCATATTATGTACAAAACAATGGTGGAATGACCGGCAAACTATTGAGATAAATATGACTGCATAATTCGCCAATCCTCTACTTTTTCGTCAAAGGATTTAATATTTTTCCCTGGTATTGGACTCGTTGACGGCATTTTTTTATAGGCTCGTCCAGCTAAAAGCTCTAATCCAATATGCTTTTTAAAAACATCGAATGCCTTCGCCCCATTAAAGAGTACTAACTCGATGTTCGGGTAGCTTTCAAAAAGGGTTTGAAAATCATTTGGCTTTTCATTACGAATGGCCGCATCTAGGCTCCCTTTTCTCTCACATGCTTCAATTGTGTCCCAAAGACCGATTGCATTCTTTCTTAATAAAGCCATTCTCTCACTATAATCGTCAGGAACTTCAATCTGTAATAGCTCGCCAATGATGGGCCAAAAGTGATTGCGTGGATTACCATAGTACTGCTGTTTTTCTAATGACTGTTTTCCCGGCATGGAGCCAACAATTAGCACCTTTGTGGATGAATCTACAACGGGTAATAATACATTTTTTACTTCACTAGACACAACAATCACTCTCCTTTTCTCTATTGTAGCGGAAAATCAGATCCGGCAAGTATATCTTGGCTTGGTATTAATAAAGGAAGCTGGGATGAATGATTCCTCACATACGATCGAACAATTTCATAGCCTATACAATAGCCTATCCACGGTGGAAGCTCTCCACCATATAAAAATGGTCGATGCTTTTCCAATCCCTGAAGTTGTAGGTTTGGCAAAAACTGAGATCTCCATAGTTTTATAACCTTCTCGAATGTATAGTTAGTTAACCATGGTGCTAGCCATTTATCTCCGTAAAGTTCTTTCACTGCACATTCTGCTAACCCCTCTAATATAAGAGAATCCAATAAAGTTGTTTCAGCTAAAGACTTTTTAAGATAGTGTAAACGGCAAACATGGTTATATTCATGGGCGAGTAATGCTTGAAGCTCCTGTTTTTCTACTTCTCCCACAAATAAAAAAAGCGAATGAGGATACGCCACACCATTTTTGTTAGTGATATTTTGTTGTCGGGTAATTGGAAATAAATAAATAGGTATAGTTGGACCATCCCACTTCTGCTGTAAGTACATAAACTCCTGCTCCACACAGCCCCACACATTCCTCTGTTTCAGTCTCTCTAGATGAATCTCTTCCTCTGGTAAAAAAAGACCCTGCTGCTGTAATTCGAAGTGTATTTCCTCTGTATATCCCTCTTGAAATAGTTTGACCAAACGATCACATAGAATCGAACACTGCAAGCTATATAGCTCACCACTGCTCTTAGATTTTCTGGCTAATTCATACTCCTCAAGCCATTTATCTGTAGACTCAACTGCCATGTCATCACCTCTTGATAGTATATGTGATGAATAGACAATCGGCTAAAGATAAATGCATTAATTAGCATATATTAGCTTGTAATGAAGTAGAAAGGAGGGATATTTGTGAATCCAACTGATGCTTACAATATTTGTTGTAAATATCACGGTAAACGAGTTAGAATTTCGGATACATCTGGTAGAGTACATGTTGGGGAAATCACGAGGGTAGACAGAAGACAGGTATGGATTCTACCTGATAGAAGATATGGTGGTTATGGTCTTGGCTTTTGGGGATTTGGTGGAGGCGGATTTGGCGTTGGCATTGCACTAGGAACTGTTCTAGGTATTGCACTTGCTCCAATTATTTTCTTCTAGATTATATTGATGTGAAAAACGAGCCATTTCAAACATTGTTGAGATGGCTCATTTTTCATTATTGAACTTGCTCTTGCTGCTGTTTACTTTCAATCAACTCGGATATTGTAACAAATGTGTAGCCCTGCTTTTTTAATGCCGGTATTATCTCCTCTAATGCTTTAATGGTTTGTGTACGGTTACCACCACCATCATGAAATAATATGACATCACCAGGTTTTGTGCCCTTCATAACTTTTTGTACAATTTTCTTTACGCCGGGCTCTTTCCAATCTTGAGTATCCTGATGCCAAGACCACATCACGACCTTGTAGCCATCCTTAACAGCGGCATTTATCATGGCATCTGTGTAATTTCCACCAACAGGACGGAATAAAACTGGGGAAAAACCAGTAATACCATAAATCGTGTCATTCGTCTGTCGAAGCTCTTCTTGCAATTTATTGATGGAAACTTTAAACGGATGTGTATACGTATGATTCGCTAATTCATGCCCTTCTGTATAAGTACGTAAAACAAGCTCTGGATATTTGTCAGCGTTTTTTCCAATAATAAAAAAAGTAGCTTTGGCATCATATTTGGCTAATAAATCAAGCACCGCCGCTGTGTATTTGGGATGTGGGCCATCATCAAAGGTAAGTGCCACTATTTTATCCTCCGTGTTAATATCCCACACAACTTTTCCTGTCTCCTCATAATACGGACGTCCTTTATTAGCATGAGCTTTGAACCCTACAAAAAATCCCGAGATGATTAAAACGAAAACCGTTAAAACCCATACATATTTACGTGTCATAGCATCACCTCCCAAGTCCACATTCACAGAACTCCGTCAACTTACTATTTGCGAATTACTGTGAATTATACTTGTGAGGGACCGTCTGTTTCCCTGTTTTAATTATTTCAAAAAAATTTATATATTTGAACGAAATGTGAAACATCATTCATATTCCTTTCTTTTCTTCTTTATTCATGTAAAATGAAATCATCACTGATATATAACAAATAATTATATCCAATACATGTTATGTAACACAATAAAGGGGATAATATAAATGTGGATAATTACTGTATTTGAAGAACACACGTATCGGATGTTTGAATATACTTCTAAAAGTGAAGCAATCATTGCATTAAATAAATGTAAACAAACAGCCCTATTATCTTATACAAATTAAATACTAAAAGGAATCTATTCGCCAAGAGTAGATTCCTTTTTATTATTTTGATATTGGACCTTTTTCTTTAGTACCAAGAGTTTTTTATTAGAAATGTCGAACACCTTGATAGTTATCGCCATATGTATATAGAGAAAAGGAGTGATTTCAATGGTGACAATTGAACCTATCATGATTAAGGGGCATTTCTTCACTGCAGTAGTTGTTCAATTACCTAAAACAACACTACTGACCATTTCCAATAATACTGGCTACATTATGTGCGGCGCATTAGATGTAGGTCTTTTAAATAGTCGCTTAGTTGATCGTAAAATTATTGCTGGTCGGGCAGTTGGTGTGAAAACGATTGATGAGTTATTAACGGCTCCGTTAGAATCTGTAACTTATGAAGCCGAACAACTTGGCATTACCGAAGGAATGAGTGGCGTCGAGGCACTTTTAAAAATGATTTAATGTATAAAAAAGCGTCAGTTTTAGAACGAATGACTAGACGCTTTTCCTTTTTTTGAACCCCTACACTGGTTGAATAAGCAAACTCTCTCTTCCCCATACTGTGGGACAAAGGGAGCGTGTTGTCATGAATAATAATAATAAGCATTTTAAAATACATGTAACTTTCCTTGCTATTGCTTTAATCGTTTTTATATGGTCTGTTATTAAACCATCCTCCTACTTAGATTGGCTCGCTGAAGTTAGCCCAGGAATTGTTGCAATAATTATTGTAGTTTGTATTTATCCTAAATTCCGATTCACAACCATTTCATACTTGATCATTACCCTATTATCAATTCTAACATTTATAGGTGGGCATTATACGTATTCAGAGGTGCCACTATTTAATTGGATAAAAGAAGAATTTGATTTGCATCGTAATAATTACGATCGCTTTGGTCATTTTTTAAAAGGATTGCTGACCATTGTTATAAGAGAAATTTTAATTCGAAAAACCCCTCTTACAAAAGGGGCCTGGCTAACAGGTATCTCCATTAGTATTTTGCTTGCGATTGCTGCATTTTATGAAATCATTGAATGGTTAAGCACAAGAATCTCGAAGGGCAGTAAAGGGGCCAAAGACTTTTTAGGGATGCAGGGAGATCGTTGGGACGCTCAATGGGACATGTCTTTAGCGTTGCTAGGTTCCATTATTACCTTGCTTTTATTGACAAAGCTCCATGATAAATATTTAAAGAGATTAAACAAATAAAACCATTTTTTGCATACTATGATGAATAAAAATCTTATGAAAGGTGGTAGTGTATGTACTATGCTCAGCTCCATCATCAGGCATCCATTCCCCTACGTGTTATAACTGTAACGGGCAATGGGCAGGTAAAGGCGAAGCCAAGCTCCATGCAACTACAAATAGAAGTTCAAACACAAGGCCAAAATGTACAAGAGCCACAGCAGAAGAATGCGGTTACTATGAAACAAGTCATTCAATCCATTACAGCCCTTGGAATTCCAAACGAACAAATTCAAACAGCCGCCTATACAATTACCCCACTTTATCATTTTGAAGACGGCCAACAAATTTTCACTGGTTATGAAGTAACGAATGCCATTACCGTCAATGTATCAGATTCTGAACGTGTTGGCTTCATCATTGATACAGCTGTAGAAAACGGGGCAAATCGTATCAGCAACATTCAATTCAAAGTTGACCATGCAGATGCTTACTATCAGCAAGCATTGAGTTTAGCTCTGCATAATGCTCAAGCAAAGGCAAAAACCATTGCAGAAACTATGCATTTACCTTTGCAGCTCCTCCCCACTGAAATTGTAGAAGAACAAGTTAATACACCTATTCTATATCGCTCAATGGCAGTCTCCTCCGATATGACACCTATAGAACAAGGGCAAATCGACATAAATGCCTCTGTCCGTGTGAACTTTCAATATTGAATGATGACTTGAGCCTTCAGCGAAACAACAGCGGAAGGCTTTCTTACTGTGAATTCCATACCCGTTCTATTACAACTTATCAATAATAAAAGGCTATATTTCTTCATTTTTTTCTACCCTCTTCATGCCGAAATAATTTGTTCCTATAACACCCATAACGATCATTACTCCCCCGATTAAATGGTACGTCTGGAAGGTTTCGTGTAAAAATAAAACACCCGCAAATATAGTAATAAGCGTAGCCAAATTACTAAAAACACTCATTTTAGAGGCCTCTAATATAGATAGAGCATAATTTGATAAATAAGACGTGCCGAGCGAGGATAACAGGCCTAAATATAAAATGGCGATAATAAAATCAACATGTAGAAATGGCTGAAAAAAATCATGGATAGTGCCCTTCAACATATGATCTCCAACAGCTATCCCATTAAAAATGACAAATCCACATAATGTCATGACATATGTTAATGTCAGTAAAGAATATTGCTTTGTAAGCCTTCTTGCAAAGACGTTATAAATAGATGCCGCAATTGCTGAAAGTAAAATAAATCCACTGCCAATAACATTTCCAGAAGTTGCATTTGCCCCGTTCATCATTAGCATATACATCACACCAAGTACAGAAAAAGAAATGGCAACAAACTGTCCACGAGTTGCTTTTTCCTTTAACAATAAACCTGCTAGTGCTAATGTAAAAATAGGAATCGTTGCTTGAATAATTCCCGCCTCTGATGAGGAAATTCTAGCAAGTCCAAGCACTTGAAACGTGAAAAAAGCTATGGGATACAATATGGCTAAAGGTAAAATTTTTAATAGATCCTGTTTTTTTATTGTTAGCTTATTTTTCGTGAATACTAGTAAAATAACAATGCCGATGAAAGCAACGGTAAAACGATGAGCTAATGTATCCACAGGGCTCGCCACTGTTAATGTAACTTTCACAAATAGGAATGAAAGCCCAATGATCAATGCATACGAAATCGCTGCTATATAGGCTTTTCTTTTTTTGGACATACGATAATGCTCCTTCTCCATCAATTCCGGCCGGTATGGTTATCGTATAAAAAAGAGCACCATTTGACGATATGAAAAAAACACATCTGTACCGATACAGATGCGTTGGAGGTTATATATGCTTAAATATGAATGGATTTATTCACAGCTTATGACTCAAATACAGGCAGGCACTCTTCCATCAGGTGCAAAGCTACCTTCAATCCGCCAGTTATCACAGCAATACTCCTGCAGTAAAAGTACTATTTTAACTTCTTTAAAAAAACTTGAGGAGCAGCATCTTATCTATGCATTACCGAAAAGCGGTTACTATGTTGTTGACCATCAAGTACCCTTTCAGCCACAGGTTCAAGACCATATAGATTTCGCTACCTCCTCACCTAGCTGGCATGCTTTCCCGTACCAAGATTTTCAACATTGCATCAACAAGGCAATCGATACATACCAAGCAGACCTATTTAGATACGGGACACCGAAAGGCTTACCATCTCTCATAATAGAAGCCAAAAAATTATTAACTAATTATCAAGTGTTCACAAAAGAGGAAAATATATTTATCACCTCTGGTGTCCAACAATCTCTGTCTTTGCTAAGTATTATGCCATTCCCAAATGGTCGCTCAACCATTTTAGTAGAGCAGCCTAGTTATCATTTGTATATGGATTATTTGAAAACCTATGGAAATCCCGCTATCGGCATTAAAAGAACAACAGATGGTATTGATTTAGATGAATTAGAGCGCATTTTTTGTCATCACGACATTAAGTTTTTTTACACGATGCCTCGCTTGCACAATCCTCTAGGGACTTCATATAGCAAGCAGGAAAAAGATAGGATCCGTAAACTTGCCTATCAATATCAAGTATACATTGTTGAAGATGATTATTTAGCGGATTTCGAGCAAAATTCGAAAATAGATCCCATTGTTACAGATGATACACAGCAGTATGTCATCTATTTAAAAAGTTTTTCTAAAATCATGTTTCCTGGTTTACGTATTGGGCTAGCCGTTTTACCAGACAACTTCATCCAGACATTTCAGCAATATAAAAATACCACTGATATTGATAGCTCGATGATTTCCCAGGCAGCTTTAGAACTATACCTAAAAAGTGGCATGTTTGAACGTTATCAAAAGAAGGTCAGCGAGTCTTATGCCATACGAGCTAACATACTTCAACAATCGGTAACAACCCATTTGGCAAAGTATAAGGCTTCTAAGGAAATCTGTATGCATAGCCACATTATTTTACCAAGACAGGTTAATACCGATAAACTGATCCAGCATTTGAAACAGAGCCATATACTTTTAGATTCGATTAACCGCAATTATTTAGAGGAATTTTATCATGAACGAATATTGAAATTAAATGTATCCAATGTGGAAGAGTCGAAAATTGATATGGGTATAAAGGAAATTTCCTTATCTCTTAACGATCCTAACAATTACTTTTATTAAAAGTCATTCATGAAACCTTCTTGTTCTTCATATATTTAGACATCATAAATTGGTTCAATAAGGAGGATTCCATGCACTCTGAGAAATTGCGACTAAGGAAAATTCAGCGTCTTGCATATGAAATTATGGATGAGATGCACAAAGAAAAAGACCGCACGGAAATGCATAAATTAATCCCGATCATTGATAACTTGTCGCGGGCAATTGGAGATTTAACAGATTCGGTGGGTAAGTACTCATTGGATTATGTAGAGGAAAAAGTAAAAACTGCACATGAACTTTTATTTAATAAAGAAAAGGTCGATGCTTATTAATAAAGACAGGGAAAAAGGGTAACCATATAAGTGGCTACCCCTTTTTTTCATTAATGCGTTTCAGGTTCGAATGTTTTACAGTCAGTTTCCTCACTGTTGGAAGCATGTTGTCCCTTCTGGCTGACAACATAAATTTTTTCTGCTGTGCATTTGTTTCCAGAATCCCAAAATGTGCAGTTATTGACTTCACATAGAATTTCTTGTGCCATCGTTTCACACCTCCTCTTTGTTAGCTTTAACAAATTAGAGGTAAACAATACGTTAGTAAGTAAAGTCAGCCCTCGGTTCACACATGAGTGCCGCGTATCCTCTATACTCCATGCCAAATTACTATATTTGACTAATCCGTTACTTTTGTTGGCGTTGCTTCCTGTACAATTATCAGACCGTCATATGCATCTGCAGGTGTCATTTTAATGGTATAAAGCATTTTTGTAAGCTTATACCAAGGACGAAAATCATCGCCTATATTGCCCATTCTTTGCTCCTTTGTAAGGATATTTGATAGCTCTTCTGATTGACTAGCATTTTCAAAATCCACATAAAAGATGTTGTCATGGATATCACTAAAAGCATCCACTAGAGCGTTATGATGTTCTATCGTATACTCCTTACGTTCACCAGACCCATTCGGTGCTTGGAATGTATTTGTCACAAAATCCGTGCCAATGGCAAAGTATTGATCTTTATAGTGCTCATTTAAATATTGTCCCATCGACTTATAACCTGCCATTGTAGCAGACGTTTTATCTATATGGCCATTATGACCAGACATCAATACTTTATCATGGCCCTTCGTCGCTTCGAGATCAACAATCCATTGTAAATTTTTAGCTAAGTATTCATCACGTAAATTCATGTAATTACCATCGTTTAAAAACAATTGCGTACGTTGCTTTAAAATTTGTGCATATTGCGCCGCAAAAGAGAAGGCATCCTTTGATGACTTTTTCTCATAGGCTTCCTTGTTTGATTGTAAATCTTTGATGATGGCATCGATTGTTTTATCAAGCTCTACTAACTGGCTATTCGATAAATCTCTCATTGTTTTGTTGGACACATGTTCTAGCTGAGCCGTATACTGCTTAGCCGTTTCTGCATCGACATCCGCATAATAATCAAGTAAGCCCTTTTTGCTATCATCATATCGTTGCATATCATTACCATAAAAATAAATTTTATCTTCCTCCTTGGCTGTTAAGTTATAGTCATGCATCCATTGGACAAAGTCCACCATTTGTTCAGTTTGATAAATGCCGTAATCCAGTGCTTTAATAGCATCTTGCGCCGTGCCAACACTATTGACAATAAATTGATTTATTTGTTGGGCTCCTCCAAAATCCCCCTCTAAAACAAAGACTCGAACATTTTCATTCTTCATCATTGCTTCAAATAGATCCTTTTTTAAGGCTTGGAATTCCACATTTCCGTGTGTTGCCTCTCCAAATCCAATAATTTTTACATCATCAGGTATAGTAATATCTTTTATTTCACTACTATATTGTGAGATATCTTTGACAGCCGCCCCCTGTCCACAGCCAGCTAAAACTGCTAGTAGTATACATGTAGTTAATATTCTCAAACTTCGTTTCATTTTCATGTCAATTCTCCCTTAAGGTTAAATGGCTTTTCGTTGGAAGTAGTAATACCCACCAAGGAAAAATAGGATGAAGCCACCACCGACAACTGTTAACAATTGCTCCCATGGTACAAAAAATACATCGTCTGTGCTGCCACCAATATACATCATCGAAAAGGGCTGTGCCCAAGGATAGTAAGGTCCAATACGTTCAGAATTAATAGCAAAAA
The DNA here is from genome assembly GCF_003049525.1 of Lysinibacillus fusiformis. Classification (GTDB taxonomy): domain Bacteria; phylum Bacillota; class Bacilli; order Bacillales_A; family Planococcaceae; genus Lysinibacillus; species Lysinibacillus fusiformis. The sequence goes on from NZ_PYWL01000005.1 coordinate 168,199, forward strand.
TAGAGGGTAATGTAAATACCACATTGACTGCAAAAGGAGCGGCAAAACTTTTAAACATAATCGACATCCATAATTGAAGGGCTACTAAAGGCAATGTCGCTACCCATCCTCCCACAATACTTTTCCACACAATCTCCATTGGAAAAGGATCCGTATAGCCCTTGATCATCCCAACTGTAAAAACTGAACATAAATACAATATCTGCATCGCCATAACAAGCAGTACAATTAACACATATTTAGCGACAAATACTTTCCCCCTCGTTACAGGTAATGCTAATAGCTGCTTCCAGCCACCAGATTGATGTTCATACCTACAGATGAGACTAGCAAAGACCCCCGTAATAAGTGGTAAAAATAATAAAGCATATGTTAAATTCATGGAGAACAAAGCAATATACCATTCATTGATTGGTACTCCTGACATATTATCCTCTAAATTGGCTGATAATCCGATAAATAGGCCAATAATGGGTCCTGCTAAAATGATTGGTACCATCTTTGATTTACGTAACTTAAACCATTCAGCTCGCAGTATAGCCGTCATTTACTTCACGTCCCTTCTTGCAAAATCAATCATGCCAACCATATAGAGGAAAATACCTATTCCTACTCCTAACATGACATTGATGATCGGCTCATCCCATTGATTCATCAACGACGGCCATTTCCATATCATCCAATCTGGTAAAACATAGGAAGAATAGGCAAAAATCACTCCGAAAATACCTACAGTAATAGGAATCCCTTGATTACGGCAAACACTTGCAATCCACAGCTGGAGAGCTAGAATTGGCAATGCTGCTAGAGCTGGGAAGTAACTATACTTGGCGAGCTCTAAGTAAGGTATCGGTTCACCTAAGCTTAAAAATAGTCCGTAACTCAGTGTGAAAAGCATCAACAGTGTTGAAGACAAAAATAACAGAATCGCCAATACTGTAAATTTAGATAAATAGACGGATAATTTAGAAACAGGTAAGGCGATGAGCTGTTTCCACGCATTTGTCTCGTTTTCAATACTCGCCATGAATGATGTTAGGATAGCAATACCTAGTACAATGGCTAGCGGTGTAAAGGAATGAATGTTTTGTAAAAAATAACCCCAATCATCCTCGCTCTGCTGTAAAAGATAGTCTTTCCTCACACCGTAATTGACCATTTGCAGAGCAACTACACCAACGGGACCTAAAAGTGTTAAAAACCATAAACCTTTGCGTTTAATTTTAAAAAAATCAGCAGTTAATAATTTACCCATCATAGCACTAGCTCTCCCGCCGTCATTTGCAGGAAAATATCCTCCAATGAGCGTTTCTCTTCCTCTACTCGAAATACCGAAATGCCCTCCTGAACAAGTACCTGAACAATATGGGCTACTTTTTCGTCAGAGCATTCCTCTAAGAAAATGACACCATCCTGATAGTCTGCCTTAATGCCATTTGCTAAAAGAGAACGCCATCCTTTTTCGCTATTGCTAACTTTAAATATAACCTTTGGTTGTGCAAATTTACGCATTTCCTCAATGGAATCTTGAAAAATCAATGTTCCCTTAGAAACAATGCCTACCTGTGTAGCCATTTGATCGATTTCTGATAATAAATGGCTGGAAATAATAATGGTCATGCCGTATTCCTTCGGTAGTCTTTTAATTAAATTGCGAATTTCAATAATACCTGAAGGATCGAGACCATTCGTTGGCTCATCTAAAATGAGTAACTCTGGGTTGTGCAATAAAGCAGCCGCAATCCCAAGACGTTGTTTCATTCCTAGTGAAAAGCCCTTTACTTTCTTGTTAGCAACTTCCTTCAAACGGACAATTTGCAGAACTTCATCGATTCTAGTTTTTGGCACACCTAGTATTTTTCGTAGTGCCTCCAAGTTCTCATAGGCTGTCAAATGTGGATAATAAGATGGATTTTCAACTAATGAGCCTACGTTCGCTAAAATTTGTGTACGGTCCTTCGCAATGTCCTTTTGAAAAATTTTAATTGTCCCTGAGGATGGTTTCATTAGACCAAGAAGCATGCGAATCGTTGTTGTTTTCCCCGCTCCATTAGGTCCTAAAAATCCGTAAATTTCTCCTTTGCGTATTTGCAAATTTATATTTGATACAGCTTGTTCTTTTCCAAAGTATTTTGATAAATTTTGTGTTTGTACGATATATTCCAATATCCTCACCTCATTAACTATCATAAGAATGGAAGTTTAAAAACAGGTAAGGGCTAAGTTTAAATTTTGTTTAAAAATGCATTTTTTCCATAAAAAAATCTGCGAGCTTTTACTGATCAAGCTTCGCAGATGGATTTGCATGTTTTATTATAATTTTTGTACCCGATGGATCTGAACAAATATCCCACTCTAAATGCATGCCCTTTACCATAACATCTACAATGGATAGGCCAATCCCTGCACCTTTTGCATTCGATTCATTTTTCATACCATTTCCATGATCCTCAATAATAAATGCCGTATAACTCGCTGTCGACTCTGTTTTCACACCTATATATTTCCCGCTATTGGCGTGTCGCAGTACATTTTGGAAGAGATTATCTAATATACGCCCTAACCAAATGGGGTCTACACACCATTCATGATGTTCAAATGCTTGTAGCTCAATATCTATGGTAAATCCCTCACGCTCAAAAACTGGGTACCATGTCGTCAGGTGCTCTCGAACAAAACGAATAGCATTGATTTCTTTCGGTTCAAATTTATATTTACTTGCCATGAGCAATGTGTAGGACATTAGATTTTCAATTAAAGCATCAATATTCACGATAGATGTTTCCATCGCCCGTAACGCCTGCTTACCTTCCTCTGACAATGTTTCTTTGCTAATGGAGTAAGATTGAGCTCTTACCTTTGTTAAAGGTGTCCGCAAATCATGTGAAAGATTTGCAATTAGCTCTCGTCTTAGTTGCTCTTCTTTTTGCTGACGCTGTTTGCTTTCTCTCAGCTCACAAACCATTCTGTTGAAACTATGCTCCAGTTGCCCAATTTCGTCCTTTTTTTTCACATGGATTTCAATAGGTAAACCATCTACATCCCGTATTTCCATGGCATCTTGAAGATGTAAAAGTCTCTTTCGGATTCCTTTGAAAAATAACAATGATACGACAATGAAAAATAGAATAATCGCAATCACACCAAAAAATAAGAGGTTACCGTAGTTTTCATAAATATTGATAAGTGGTGGATTAAATACGTTTCTTGGAACTTCTAACACAATAAAGCCATTGGAAACATCATCACCTAAGAAAGCAATAACAGTAAATGGGTCTCCTCCATATCGCTGTTTTATAAATTTAGTAGTAAATGCAGGTGTCCACTTTGCTGGAAGCTCCTCCTGCACATTTACCGTAGTCAATAATGTCCCGTATTCACTTACCCAGAACATAGAAGCCGTGGGTAATTGCTCTTGCCACTTTTGAAAAAGTTGGGTAATGGCATCATTTGATACATTGTTTATATTTTTAGACTGAGCGTGCCATTGCTCCTCAATTTCACTTTCCAAAAGGACCTTACTAGAAAACTCGCCTACCCCTGTCTTCGTAATTCCTAATACAAACATAGCTGTCCCCATATAAGAAATTTGAACAATCGATAAGGCTAATATAATGATCAACATATATTTAGCTAGTAGCGATCGGAAGAATTTCATAGTTTCACCCTATACCCAATCCCTCGAATCGTTTCGATAATCATTGGCTTTGCGGGATTTATTTCTATCTTTTCTCTTAAATATCGAATATGTACCATCAATGTTTTATCACCTTCGATATAGCTTTCACCCCAAACGCCCTCATAGAGTTGCTCTTTCGTTAAAATTTGATTGAGGTGGCGAATAAAATACTGTAAAAGATAAAACTGTTTACCCGTCAAGAGAATTTCTTCTTCAGTCAATGTATTAATAATTCTCATATCTTTTGTATACATTTTAAGATGCTGTAGTTCTAGCACATCATCATTTTTTTGGTATCTTCTCAGTAATACTTCAAGCCTTGCTCCTAATTCATCTGGATGGAAAGGCTTTGTTAAATAATCATCTGCGAAATTCAAGCCTTCTATTTTATCTTCGACTGCCGTTCTCGCCGATAGCATTAAAATCGGCAGTTCTTTATTTTCCCGTTTAATTCTTTTACCGATGGAAAATCCGTCTAACCCAGGTAACATCACATCCAGTATGGCAATATCATTTAAGGCAATATGTTGCTCAATACCATCTCCAGACTCTAGCCATGTTACTTCATAGCCCCTTTCAGTTAACTCTTTACTAACCCAATGTCCTATTTCCTTTTCATCCTCTATGTATAATATACGAATCAATGTTTCACCCTCCTTTGTCTATTTGAAAGATATACTAAAATACCATATTTTGCATTATACATTTATCTTAAAATGAAGTACAAGATAAATTCCATACATGGTCATTATATGGTAATCTTCTACTTATTTTCTTCTTATTTTTTTATGAGGGCGTGAAAAAACACAACTTTTTATTGCTTGAAAAAGTTGCGTTTTCTGTTTACAGAATGTTGTAGCTCGAATCGAACATTCCACTCCGTAAACCTATTTATAGTTTTGCCCCTGCTTGAATAAGAAGGTTGCTAATTTCCTGAAATCCTAGAGATTGTGCATGCTGAAGGGGAGAGATTCCCTTTGCATCTGCCAAATGAACATCCACTCCATGTTCAATCAATACATGAATAGTTTCCTGATATTTTGGGCCACCATCCATATAGACGATTGCTTCTAACAATGCCGTCCAGCCTAGTTTATTCATATGGTTTACATCGACATTTGTTTGCTCAAGAATTTCTTGAACATTCTCTACATAACCATGCTCTGCTGCTGGAATTAATGCAATCCCTCCAAATCTATTGAAGATGGTAGGGTCTGCTCCTGCCTCAATCGTTAGCCTCAAAATTTTTAAGTAACCTTCGGCGCCTGCATAAAGGAAAGGGTTATTTTATGTGATCTCTTCTATTAATGTCAGCACCATGCTCAATCAAAACTTTTACAACATCGGGGAAATTTCCATAGGTTGCAATCATAGCAGCCGTTCTTCCCTGCTCATCAGCAACATTACTATCGATTCCTTTATTTAAAATGTCCGTAACTTGTGTAGCTTCCCCCTGAGTTGCAGCTTGAAAGAAATCCTTTTTTAGTTGGGTTTTATCCGACTCAGTTAATTTATTAAAGCTTTCATAAGCAAGGATATTGGCGATTTCTTTAAATCCCTTTTCCTGGGCATGCTGCAATGGCGTCACACCATCTAAATCAGCCATACTCATATCCGCACCATGAGCTAGTAAAATCTTCACCGTTTTCGGTGGTAATATCTACGATGTAAGCCATTATAGAAGGAGCCAATGCTGCTGATCCAATCCCCCCAATAAAACGTGAAATAAGAAAAACGGTGAAATTACTTGCTAAAGCTCCAACTAAATTGGATAACGCAAACAAAATTAGACCACCAATGATCATTGGCTTTCGGCCATACTTATCAGAAAACCTCCCAGCTATAGGTGAAAATAAAAATTGTGTTAATCCGAAAGCAGATACTAAATATCCTGCTGCTTTACCACTTGCACCGAACTCAATCAGCAGCTGTGGGAGAATCGGTATGACAAGACCTGCACCAAGCATAGCGAGAAACATATAAACTAATAGAAGTGGAAATACGGTTTTAGTTGGCATAGTAGTTGTCCCTTTCACACATATGTGCGAGAAAATGGAGACATATCTCCTTTTTTCTTTTATACAAATATGCTAACATGGCACTAACTATATGAAAAATATTAAAAAAAAATGTTTCACTTAGGTTTTCCGAATAATAAGGAGGTGTACTTTTAATTGGATATTCGACAACTACGATATTTCATTGCGATTGTAGAGGAAAAAAAGATTTCTGCTGCGGCCGCAAGGCTACATATTTCTCAGCCTCCATTAAGCCAGCATTTAAAAGCGATGGAGGAAGAACTAGGCTCAAAACTAGTGGAGAGAAGTGGAAAATATTTCAAAGTCACTGAGGCTGGAAAAACCTTATATAAATACGCACTACAGGTAGCTCAATTAATGGAGGAAGCTGATGCGGAAGTTAAAGATGTAGGATTGGGCATTCATGGACGATTAACATTAGGCATTAATACGTTTTCAGTAGTTGAGCTCCCTTCATTATTACATCAATTTCAACAGCACTATCCTAAGGTAACTTATAAGATCCAGCAAAATGAATCCTCTTATCTATGTAAGCTTGTTAGAGACCGTATAGTAGAATTGGCTATCATACGATTACCTTTAGAATTAGATGATTTCTCTGTTCTTCATATGTATACAGAGCCATTTTACTTTATTCAATCCGACAAAAATGATCGACTAGAACATGACGTGACACTGGCAGAAATTCAAAATTGGCCACTCCTTTTACCAAGTACTGAAGGGTTAGGCGTTCACTATTCAATATTAGAAGCCTTTTCACGCTTTCAATTACAATCCCATATCGTGGGTGAATGTTCAGATACCGCACTTTTAATGAATTTAATTGCTACGGGATTTAGCTCCTCTATCGTACCTGAAACTATTCTAAAGCAATATGGTGATTTACCACTTCATGCATACAAAATACCGTCAGAAGAATTATCCACCTCTGTAGGACTCGTATGGCTGAAAAATCATTACCTATCAAAAGCCGGGCAAAACTTTGTGGATTTAATGAGAAGAAATTACTGTTAAATATATCACTATATCGCTCAATAACAAAAAGTAGTACACTTGCTATTTTCAAGCTGTAGACAAACTCTTAAAAATATTGAGCTTGTCTACAGTCTTCTCTTTACAATGATGTATCGTAATATCGTCGCTTTTCGCGGGAGTTGTTACTCTACAGGAATCCCCCACCTATTCCAAATAGCTGCTCTTATTATGTGAGATACCTATTACTTTTATTGAATAATTAGCATATCGTTCTCATCGAACTGCCACATATCGCCGTAAGCAACTTCCCAATAGAAACCATTCGGATCTTGGAAGTAGCCACTATAACCACCCCAAAATACAGTTTCGGGATCTTTAACAATTTTTGCCCCAGCCTTTTTGACTAATGCAAAAATACTGTCCACCTCTTCTTTTGATTTACCATTATAAGCAAGAGTGATTCCACCAAAGCCATGACCAATTTCAGGTGGGTTTGCTTCATTAATATCTTTAGCCAATCTTTCAATTGGAAAAAGTGATATTTTTGTCCCTCCATTATTAAAGAACATAACATCAGGATTTGTTTCCTCTCCGTAAACTACAACCTCAAAACCTAACCCTTCTCGGTAAAAAGCGAGAGACTCTACCATATCTTTAACACCTAATGTAATTAAATTTAAACGATTCATCTGCCAAACCCCTTTTTATAGTATTACTACATATATTCTCCATCGAACAAACATTTCCTTTTATTACTGAAATACAGCCATGCATGGCAATTATCTTGGCACACCGACTAGTAGATGTGGTCAATTAAAGGGGCTTACTAATTTAATGAAAATATTTTTATCCCTCTAGCCATTGTTAGCTCACAAAAGTTACCTCTACGTTTCTATGACACAAAAAAGTGCGTACTTTTTTTGAAGGCATGTTAGCAGCATAATGAAAAAGCAATCAAGCAATCACAAAACATGGAGGACTTAAAATGATTACTCATTTACAAGATAAAATCACATTAAACAATGGGCTACAAATGCATGGAATGGGGTTAGGTGTTTTTCAAGTAGAGAATGATGCTACAGCTGAGATGGTTAAAAATGCTATAGAGGTTGGCTATCGCAGCATCGATACTGCCGCAATTTATGGCAATGAAGCTGGTGTCGGGGAAGGTATTAAACAGGCGCTAACATCAACTAACCTGCAACGTGAAGATTTATTTATAACATCAAAAGTTTGGAACGATGGATTAAGCTATGAGGAAACTGTTACTGCCTATGAGGAAAGCCTAGAAAAACTAGGGCTGGATTATTTAGATCTTTACCTGATTCATTGGCCTGGGAAAGATAAGTATGCTGAATCTTGGAAAGCGCTAGAGGACCTATATGATCAAGGTAAAATCAAAGCAATTGGTGTTTGTAACTTTACTGTTGCGCATTTGGAAAACTTACTATCATTTGCACGTGTGAAGCCGGTTGTGAATCAAGTGGAATTCCATCCACGCTTACAGCAAGCTGAGCTTCGTTCATTCTGCGACAAGCACGAAATTCAACTTGAGGCTTGGGCACCATTAATGCAAGGTGGACTTCTTGAAGATGCAACCATTTCAAAAATAGCAGAAAAATATAGTAAATCAAATACCCAAGTTATTTTACGCTGGGATGTACAAAATGGCATTATCACTATTCCTAAATCTGTACGTCGAGAACGTATGATGCAAAACGCTGATATTTTCAACTTTCAGCTAACAGATGAGGAAATGGCTATCATCAATGCGATGAATCTTGAACAACGTGTCGGACCTAATCCAAATGAATTCGACTTTGCTTTATAAGCTGTGTAAAAGGAAAGGAGACTGTCTTCAATATGACAGTCTCTTTCTCCCCTCATTACGATGTTTGCTGCATGGCGATATCTTCATCACGTTGTTTTAACAGTACGTCTTCACCTTTATCCTGTAATAATTCAACATGCTTTTCGCCCCAAGTGCAAAGCATGTTCAAAATAGGTTCCATACCGTGTCCATAAGACGTTAAGGAATATTCAACTTTTGGTGGTACTTGATTGAATACTTTTCGATGGATTAATCCAGCCTGCTCCAATTCTCTCAATTGATTTGTGAGCATTTTTTGTGAAATCCCCGGAATCAATCGCCGAAATTCATTTGTACGAATTTTACCATGGTGGTTTAAATGACAAAGAATAATTGGTTTCCATTTACCACCAATAACTTCAAGTGTAGCTTCAACACCAATATTATAAACTTTTTGCATCGTAAACCCCCTGTAATATTCAAAAGTAACTAAAAGTACTCTACGTGCCTTTTTGGTATGTATGAATAGTACTACACTCGATAAAAAAAATCAAAGGAGATTGTTTTAGTATGTCACAATCAAAAAAGCCAAATGCTACATTAACTTTATTAGCACTTGCAATCAGTGCATTTGGTATAGGGTCCACTGAATTTATCAGTGTTGGGCTTCTACCATTAATTACGGATGACTTCGGTATATCTTTAAGTACAGCTGGATTAACTGTTTCTATATACGCACTGGGCGTTACTATTGGAGCTCCATTATTAACAGCCTTCACATCTCGCCTTAGTCGAAAAACTGTATTATTGCTTGTTATGACCATTTTTATAATCGGTAATTTAACTGCAGCTATCGCACCTATTTTCTCCATATTGATTATAGGTCGTATTATTTCTGCATTAGCACATGGTGTGTTTATGTCGATCGCTTCTGTTATAGCTGCTGATGTAGTTGAACCTAATAAGCGAGCAAGTGCTATTGCCTTTATGTTTACGGGATTAACATTAGCTACTGTGACAGGTGTCCCACTTGGTACATTTATTGGACAAATAACAGACTGGCGTATGTCGTTCATTTTTATTGTCATGATAGGAATTATCGGTTTAATAAGTAATGCTTTGTTAGTACCTCATCAATTATCTAAAGGTAATCCGATTTCTTTACACGATATTGGCAAAGTATTAGGCAATATCCGCATGTTATTAATACTTTTCATTACTGCAATCGGCTATGGTGGGGCTTTTGTTGTCTACACCTATGTTTCACCCATTTTAGAACAATATATGGGTTACTCGCCACATGCCGTAATCATTATTCTAGTTGTCTATGGTATTTGCGTTGCTATTGGTAATACACTAGGCGGCCATTTTGCTAACCAACATCCATTACGATCCATCTTTATTATTTTTGTGGGACTTGCCTTGGCGTTACTTGGCATTGGTTTCACTCTTGAGTCACCGATTATAGGGCTAATCATGGTACTGACAATGGGGTTATTTATGTTCATGAATGTCCCAGGATTGCAATTATATGCAGTTCTCCTGTCCGAAAAATATGTGCCATCTGCCATTTCGATGGCTTCAGCATTAAATATTTCTGCTTTTAACGTAGGCATCTTTTTAGGTTCCTATATTGGAGGCGTAATTATTCGTCATCAATCATTAGCACACACGCCTGTATATGGATTTTTTATGGTTATGCTTGCAGCGGTCGTTACACTCTTATGGCTACTTTTTGATAAAAAGAAACAATAGTGCTCTAAACTTCATTTTGTATAAAAAAGATGTAGAAAATATGTATTGTTTGTTTTTATGTTGTATCCTATAATTTATTTGAATCAAACGAGAATGATTATCATTCTAAATTAAGATAACATTCAATCTGTTTTAGTAAATTTATAGGAGTGAATTGCCATGCGTATCAGTCGATATTTTACATTTGTACTTTTCCTTGTACTGATGTTCGTTTTAAGTGCCTGTGGTTCAAATGAAGCACAAACAAATTCCGAGAGTGAGAATCCAACAAAAGAAGATACACGAGTTGTAGAGGATGGGTTTGGTGAAGTAACAATTCCAACAAATCCACAGCGAGTAGCAGCCATCTATATGGAAGATTATTTAACTGCCTTGGATGTCAAACCCGTTGTGCAATGGTATCACCCATCCTGGGGTAAACAAGATTATTTAGGTTTAGACGTACCTGAGTTTGACGTTACAGGTAGTATGGAAACGTTACTTCAAGCTAAGCCAGATTTAATCATTGTAGATGGTGCGGCAGATAAGGCAAAGTATGAAGAATATTCTAAGATTGCGCCTACTTATCGCTTAAAAGAAGAAATACTACAAGATCCACGTGAGATTGTGAAAACGATAGCTGATGTTTTAAATATCCCTGAGAAAGCAAATGAAATCGTTGATAAATATGAGGAACGTGTTACTAATTTAAAAACTAAGTTAGATGAATCAGTTGGTGACGAAACTGTTGCCGTTGTTCGTTTAAATGTTGCCGATAACACATTGGCATTATTCGGAATGAAGAATCGTTACACGGGCTACATTTATACGGAAGCTGGTTTAACTCCACATCCATTAGCTCGTGATATGACAGAGTTCCAAGAGGTCTTGTCTGAAGAAGCTATTCCAGAATTAGATGCTGATCATATTATACTCTTCCCTTCAAATGGCACTTGGGAAACTGAAGAAAATCAAGAGGCGATTAAATGGTTAGATAGTACACTTTGGAAAGCAGTTCCTGCTGTAAAAAATGGACAAGTTTATATTGCCGATCGAACTTATTGGCAGTCTGGTGCCATTACTGCAAACCTACGAAAATATGATGATCTTGAGAAATGGTTCGTGAAATAATTTACAAAAGAAAGCTCTTTAGGGGGCTTTCTTTCTGTTGTTTTCCAAATTTAAACTTTACTTAGGAGTGCGTGGACAATGGGTAATTTAACACAAATCTATCATTTACAAACTATTTCATATACTATTCTGTCAGTGAATATGCAGTCATATAGCCATACATACTTTTCGCTTTTCATCCTTATTAGTGGAAACGGAACACTTAAGACAAATCATGAAACTATCCACCTTATGAAAGAAAAATGTGTGATTATTCCACCTAATAGCCATGTCGAAATTCACACTGCCGATGAGCCTCTCTGCATGTACCAATTGACATTTAACACGATCTATCTTAGTGAATCCCATGCTCCTACTAGTCTCTTTACAAGTGTTAGAGAACTACGTCTCCTTCCTTTCTCTCAATGCAATAAACTATTAGAAGCTATTTATCGGTGTCGTCAAGCAAAGGATGAACACACTATTTTTGAGCAGCATGTTCGTTTTCAAGAATTGATGCTATTTATTTTTGAACAAAACCAACCGAAGCCTATACTACAAAATGATCGTCAATCTGTAGAGCAATCTATTCAATATTTGCACAAATACTTTGGAAGGGATTGGACTGTTGAACAGTTAGCAGAACTAGCAGAAGTTCCAAGATGGAGTTACTCTCGTATTTTTAAAGATATTACGGGGCAGATTCCTCTTCATTATTTAAATAGTATACGTATTGAAAAGGCCAAACAGTTATTAATGACAACTAATGATCGTGTCTTTGAAATTAGTCAGTCCATTGGCTTTAATAACGAATATTATTTTAATCGTCGTTTTAAAGAGCATGTAGGTATTTCCCCAGGGCAATATCGACGAAGTCAGAGCAATAATGTACGTGTATTTGCACCGTTCTTAGAGGACTTCTTTGTAGCTTTAGGGATTACACCCATTGCTCAATTCAGTCATTCCAAATGGGGAAAACAAGACTATTTAGGTTTGCAGGATGTTCCCGATATCGATGTACAGTTTGGAGAAGTGGATCGTCTCTTTCACTATAAACCAACTTTAATTATGTTAGATGCTGGTATAGAGCGTTGGGAAACTTGTCTTCATTTAAATAAGCTGGCCCCAATCTGTCACCTCAACCACCCTGGGGAGGACTGGCAATCGACTCTCTTTAAAATTGCTGATTTAACAGGGAAAACCTCTATGATGCAAGACATTATCATGGAATATGAGGATAAGGTACAGAAGGCTCGACGAATTCTCGGTAAATCCGTTTATGGGCAAAGTGTTGCATTTCTTCGCATTTCGTCCATTGGCATTACACTGTATGCTGGCCCTGAATGCGGCTATACAGGGCCAATCCTATATCGTGACTTGGGCTTAACGCCTCATCCATTAGTATGGAAAATACCGCTTAACCAGCGTAAAGCTCATCTGACATCAGATCAACTGCTACAGCTAGACGCTGATCATTTGTTTATCACCTTCGACAAGCAACACTCCATTTATGAGCATGAAGAGCGTACTATTTTAAAATCTTCTATGTGGAAAAACCTAAGAGCAGTTAAGAGCAGCTGTGTTTATGAGGTGGATTTTTTAACGTGGATGAATTATGGAATCCTATCACATAGCAAAAAAATAGATGATGTATTAAATGTTCTTGGCTAAAGAACGTAAAGGAAGCTGCCATGGCTTCCTTTTTTGTTTATGTAGCATATTATGTTTTACACTCCTGTACAGGACTATCTTTATCCAAACACCTAAAAAGATCATGATACATAAGATAAGATATCAGCTTTTGGATAGGAGGAATTGAATTGTATTATAATCCTTATCCGTATTTTGTTCACCCCTACCATTACCCAATACCATCAACAGCCCATCACCTTGCAGCTAGACCCTTTTCTCAACATTTAGCAATGCCGACCAGTAATAGTGCCTTTCCCCCTGTTGATACACAAAAATTAATATCTTCAGCTACGCGGATAAAGGCGATTATGCAGCAAGCACAATTACTTACGGATAAAATTGATAGCTCTCAACAATTTGCCCATGATTTAAAAAATGCTGCACAACTTTCAAATAAAACAGAGGTCGAAAAATTGATTACATCCACAGGCATCACTACAAAATTCGAAACCAACTATACACCAGATAATTTTAGAATACAGCTTATGGATAGTGGTTGCTGTAGAGTAACGTTAATTTTGAATTGGTAAATAAAAATCTTAACCCTGTAATCCTATAAAAGTTGTAAACTATAAAAATATATGCTAAAGTATTTGTACTATTATTTCTGAAAATTCTTATATTCTATTTCTTATCAAGAGAGACGGAGGGATCGGCCCGATGAAGTCTCAGCAACCAGCTCAATCAGTATGGTGCTAATTCCTTTTGGCAAAATCTAAGCCTGAAAGATGAGAAGACGAACTACCCACGTATGATTCAGGGAGTCCTCTTCTATAGAGGACTCTTTTTTATTTACCATTACTTTTAGAAAGCAGGAAATTAAATGTCTAACGAACTTTTAGAAGCATTGCACTTACTAAAATCAAAACAATGGGTCGATTTGACACATACCTTCGGCCCACATTCACCTCATTTTTTTATGTTTGAAGATGCTAAATTTGAAACATTATTCTCGCATGATGACGGTTTTTTCGCACAGCAGTTTACTTTTCCCGGACAATATGGAACACATATTGACCCACCTGTTCACTTTGTAAGAGATACTCGTTTTCTAGATGAACTAGAGCTAAAGGAGCTCGTTCTCCCGCTTATCGTTATTGATAAATCACAAGAAGCTACTAGTAATCATGACTTTACGCTCAGTGTCCAAGATATTCTAGAATTCGAGGCACAACATGGACAAATAGAAGAAGGTACTTTTGTGGCACTGCGAACAGATTGGAGTAAGCGTTGGCCCGATAAAGAAGCATTCAATAATAAAGATGTGGATGGCCATAATCATCTTCCAGGCTGGGGCTTGGAGGCATTACAATTTTTATTCAAGCAACGTAAAGTAAGTGCAATCGGTCATGAAACTTTTGATACCGATTCTGCTACTGATTTTCGTCAAAGCGGCAAATTGGATGGAGAATATTTTGTCCTTGATCAAGACACCTATCAAATTGAGCTTATGACTAATTTGGACAAGCTTCCTCCAAAAGGGGCTATTATTTTTAATATTGTACCTAAGCCTGAAAAAGCATCTGGATTCCCTGTTCGATCATTTGCCATTTTGCCATAATAAAAAGTCGGTACGAATCATACCGACTTTTACTTTTGTACGTTTCTTTTTTTCAATAAATAATAAACGATTAACATGACAAGGACAAACAGTAAGATGACATAAATACTGTAATGGGACAAATAGTAACCGACGAATCGCCACTTCTCCCCTAATACTTTTCCTAATGTTATAAATGTGAACGTCCAAATAAATGCTCCTGTATAAGCAAAGAATGCGAATTTCTTATAGGGATAATTATTAATAGCCGCAATATAAGCTGTCAGATGGCGTACACCTGGAATAAAATAGCCCACTATTAATAAAAAAGGACCTACTTTCGTAAACATTTTTTTAGTAAAATCAATTTTTTGCTCAGTTATATGAAATTTTGGCCCATATTTCTGCAAGAGCGGTAAGCCAAATCGGTGGCCGATATAGTAGCTTAAAGTAATACCTCCCATGGCGCCAATCAGGGCGCTTACTAACGCTGGGATATGTTCAAGACTTTCTCGATAAACACTATAGCCTACATAAGTTAAAAATACTTCATCAGGAAGTGGCAACCCAACAATGCCTCCAATTAGGATTACAATGATGCCAAAATACCCGTAATGTTCAATTAGAGATTGCACATGCTGCGCCATTTTCCGACCACCTAACACCTTTTCTATACAGTCATAACCGTATCCCTAAAAAATTGCTCAAGCAAATATGTCGTTAAATAATGTGAAGCTGACGTAAAGCAAAATCTATGCCACCTTCAATGGATTTCTTTGTAACAAAATCTGCAGCATTTTTTAGAGCTTGGCTCCCATTTCCCATGGCAACCCCGAGGCCAACCTGCTCTAGCATATCTATATCATTCTCTCCATCTCCAAAAGCTATTGCATCCTTAGAATTAATCTCAAAATAATCCAGTACAGCCTTCACAGCTATCGACTTGGACACATCCTGCTGTAAGACATTCACAATATAAGGATGCCATCGTTGCCGTAATATATTCGAAAATTGACAAGCTAATCTTTTTTCAGCCTGCTCATCTGCATAAAGACACATAAGAAAAACCTCTTCTTCTATAATGCTGTCATTTCTAACGGGAAAATCACGTAAAGACAATGTCTCTTGCATCGCGCTTAAGGCTAACGGATTTTGAATAGCATTCATCGTAAGTTGTTCTGTAAAAAATGTTAAGGAATGCTGTTGTTGCTGTGCAAAAGCTTGAACATTTTGAACAATGCCCTTATCAATCGGAATTTTATGTATGACAACATCCTTGTGCTTCACATATGCTCCATTTGCCGTAATAAAGGTTTCAATTCCCAAACTTTTCAGCTCTTCACACATGGACAATGGCCTTCCTGTCGCAGCCACTAGATGAATCCCTTTATCCTGTAGTAGGTGAATGGCCTGCCTTGTACTTTCTTCCACAGCGCCATCCTCATAATTGACCAGAGTACCATCCACATCAAAAAACACTATTTTAAATGTCATTTACTTCATCCTCTCGCACATAACTTTTGAACTATACAATTCAAATTGTCTATGAAATAAATTGTATATAATTCGACAAAATTCGCTCGAACTATATAACTTACTTTAAGTACACCGATAAATACTATTACAAGCTTATTTCTAATGATATTTAACTAAAAATGTAAGAATTATTTTTAATTTAATAATTCTAAAGGAGTATACCAAAGAACACAGAATTGTTAAAATGATAGATAATGAATTAAATACATTGAACGATTATCGATTGCGTTTAAATAGAACAAAAGAAATACTAATTCTAGAGCATGCAAAGGAGTTGATTCTTATGGCATTTAACATCTACTACTATGAAAGTAGCGTAGATTGTAAATTTTGCAAAAAGCATTTTACAACGTATAAAGTACGCCCAAATCGATATAAAATTATCGAGGAACAAACAGATTTCATGCCCGTCTATGATGGCCTAAACCCTTTGCTGTATGAAGTTGCTGTGTGCCCACATTGTGGCTTTGCTTTCCATAAATCCATGACGCGGACATACGGACCTTTCATGCAGCTCATAGATGAACTATACATTAAAGAGCTACAGAAACCTATGAATATCTGTCAGGAACGTACAATCGATGATGCCATTATAAGCTTTAAGCTGGCCTATCTAGTATCTCGCGCATCAATGGAAGAATCGCTTTTGATGGCAAATTTCGCATTAAAAATTGCCTGGTTATATCGTTTGAAAAACGACGAAGAATCTGAAAAACGCTACCTTTTTGCCGCTAGAGATTTTTACAGTAAATCATTTGCATCTAACCAGGAAGGTGGAGAGCGAATTCAATTTTTACATGCCGAGCTAAGCCTCCGACTTGGTGATATGACAGAAGCTAAAAAAGGATTTTCTAGATTAATTGCCGATAAGAATGTCTCGCCAAAATATCGAAAGCTAGCACGCAATCGTTGGGAAAATTATAAATATGATGAACAACCTATAACCGTTAAAGAAAGCATGAATTGATGTGACGAGGAGAGGACTAGTTATGTTGCTATTTCAAAAAAAGATAGATGTGAGAGAAGAGGATATTTTTTCAGAACTGCATCATTTTTTATTAAGAAAAAATAATCGTTATTTAACAAATGAAGAGGTTGTGACGTTGACAGGTGTCTCGTCTGAGCTGCTGTATAAATGGGTTAAAGCCGGAAAGTTAAAAAATTCGATTTTCCCAAATTTAGGCGCACCTTGTGAAAGATGTGGACAAATTACTCAAGCGAAAATTTGCGTGAGCTGCTCCTCCTCTATTATTGGTACCTTAAATCAAGAGGAAAAGGATCGGGCATGGTTTAACCAAATTCAACGAAATCACGTTAGAGCTAGTACGTATCATTATAAATAGCTATTGGCATCTCCATTTAAATGGAGATGCTTTCTTTTTTTAAAATCAATTCAAATTTAAACAAAATTTAAACAAACTCCTCCTATGCTTTAAACTTTGCCCCTTATACTTAGGATCAACATAAAGAAAAGGGCTGATTTTCAATGAAACATTATAGAAAACGGAAAGCTTTATTAAGTACAGCACTGACAAGTTTAATCGTATTCAGTGGCATAACTAGTGCTTCAGCAGCTGACCCTGCGATAAAAGAGCAGGAAAAATACGGAGCGGTTCAACAGGCTAGGACTACTACTGAAACATTAGAGGATTGGAAAAAATGGGTGAATGATCATGCTTACAGCTTGACTTCCATTCAGCCGGAACCAGCTAGTTCGCAGAAAATCCCTTCTAATAAATTTGAGGACCTAGCAATGCTAAAGCCATTATTACATGATAAACGAATTGTCTTTTTAGGTGAAAGCTCTCATGGGGTCGCACAGTTTAATCTCGCTAAAACTCGTTTAATACAATTTTTACATCAAGAAATGGGTTACAATGTTTTAGCCTTCGAAAGTGGTCTGGGCGATGTCATGAATGCCCAAGGAAAAATTGATAAACAAGCTGCACTACAAACGATGAAGGATGCTATTTTTGGAGTATGGTGGACAAAAGAAACATTGCCTCTTTTTGAATACGCAAAAACAACTCAAGCTACAGAAAAACCTCTTGTTCTAGCAGGCTTTGATATTCAACAGCAAGGGGCATTTACGAATGGGAATTGGTTGCAAAATCCTCAATTGGCTCAGCAATTCAGTGACGCGGAAAAGCAACTCGCAGAATGGAGCTCTAGCAAAGATGTAAAAGGCTACCAGAAAGAAAAAACGGCTATTATTAACGTTTATAAACAAGTAAAAGCACAAGTTCAGACGAAAGAAAAGGAGCTTCAAAAAGCTTATCCGAATGAACTTCAAATAGTAAAGCTGATGGAGCGCACTTTAGCAGATCGTATCCGTTTGGCAGACGAATATGTAGAGCTAACAATTCAATCCAATATCGAGATGGAGCAAAATAAATATGAATCGTTTTTAACAACAATGGAGTGGCGTGATCAGGCCATGATGGAGAACTTACTTTGGCTAGCTGAAGAAATGTATCCAACAGAAAAGTTTATTGTTTGGGCGCATAATGACCATATTCGTAAGGCTCAATCAGATGTAATGGGCTCCCCATATCCAGTTAAATTAATGGGTGAACGTTTACCAGACATCTACAAAAAATATAGCTATGTATTAGGTCTATATATGACTAGCGGAGAAACTGCCAATAATATGGGCGAGACGATGCCCGTTTTACCACCAATAAAAGGATCTATCGAAGATATTGTATCCTCAGCCAACAAACCTTACACATTCATTGATTTACGTAATCGTCAAAATGAACGTGGTAACTCATGGATGTTTGAACCTCGCCTATCCTATAGCTGGGGAGTAATACAAGAAAGCCTTGTTCCACGCGATCAATACGATGGTATTCTTTTAATTGATAAGGTGAATAAACCAACCTATGTAAAATGACCTTTAAATATAGCAAACTAGTATCCTAGTTTGCTATTACTTTCTAAGTATCCATTGATATCGTTTCCCACTCTTCATTTTGATGACCGATCAACCAGAATAAGGCTCTACGTCTTTCCATAACAATACTTTCATTCATTCCAACAGGAGCCGGTCGTTCTTGTATACGACTATCTACGCACGCCCAGTGTAATCTGAATATCTTGTCGGCTTCATCCATTATTTCTTTCTGACTACGCATCATAATTTGAAGATAAAATTGCTCAAACGTTTCGCAGTTAGAAATAACTTGAATAGCGTACTCACAATCACATACTTCATCAGGAAAATCAAGCTCTTTAACAAATCCCAGTACCCAAATCAGTATCCAATAAGCTTCATATTGCCATGAAATATTAATGGCTTCTTGTGCATTTGGTTGTTGGTCATATAAAAAGGCCCTTTCATTGTCCGTTAGATTTGCCTCCACTTCATATTTATGCAACATATTGATGAAGAAATCTCTTGATTCTTCAACATTTTCTCCTTGTGCCACATCACAAGCAAATTGAATAACAATTAGTAAAGCTACAGCTCTCCTAGCAATATCCTCTTTGGCTTTAAGCTGACAAGCTCCAATTGGCGGAAGTTGCGGGAGTGAATCTGTGTATGGAATACCGTTTTCTTTTAAATACGCTATCGTTTTATTCTTTCTTTGATGACCTTCTTCCGATGTCGCCTCTTGTCCCCTCACCTTCTGTGTACAAGCATAAGGCCTAAAGTTGGATGGCCCTGATTGCCCATCAGGATAAACAATGACTGCACCTTCTTTGTCTAACAAGGTACCATTTGGTAAAAATCCAATTCCTCCAATGGTTAATAGCAGGCTCAAACATAACTGCATTTGTTCACCCTTTATTTCTTTTTCACATTCGATCGCAATTACTGTATTTAACACAGAAATTTGCGTTAAAACTAATTCTTTTAAATGGTTATCTTCAAATGGAATACTGTTGTAATAGCTCATCATTCCAGGGATATTATTCACAAAGTATTCTGAGTTTGTATCTTCAGACATCACCCTAACCATCAATTTATATTTGTTAAATAGTGCTTTGGATTTTATAAGATAGTTATCTTCATTTTTTTCAATAGCAAAACCTTTACTAAAAACATCGAAAATCTTACATTCGATTTCTTTTGTATTATTCATAGAAGCGAATATAGTGAAATTGTTCAATTATTACTCCTCCTTACAATTATTAGATTTCACCAAAGTTCAATGCCCTCTAGAGCTTGGCTAAAAAATTGTTTATGTTTTCGTAGTACTTCATTGTCCTTCCAAAACGTAAGCAATGACAGCCATTTCTCCATATCCACTGAAGTTGTCGGTTTAATTCCTTGCTGCAACATTTGGCATACGGCTCGTATTGCTATTTGACGCTCTACTTCCCTACCATTCAACCACTCAAATAAAGTTTCTGCACTCGGCTGTGATTCTACTAAAAGCGTATCCCACCCCTCTATCGGAAAAGAAACATAACGTTTCATCCATGCTATTGTTCTTGGGTTATGAAAATGACGTAGTCGATGTAAAGCTGTATAAGATTCAATTCTCCTTTTTTCAATATCTTGAAGAACAAGTGATAACCCCACTTCTTCTGGTAGACAGTAGGCGGTTAAGTAATCTCTAATACTATTAGGCAAATCATTTTGATCTTCCCAAAGTGTCATCACCCAATGACTTGCCTCTGTTGCACAAACCTCAACTAGCACTTTGCACCATACTTCTTTATCTACTAAACGCCGTGATTGTTCAATTTGATTTTGAAGTGCGGCAAACACTTTCCCAGTATTTAACCGTGTAAATGCTTCTCGAACCCTAGTATCCTTCATACCATGCATCGACACATATATGAGTAAAGTATCCAGTTGATACATAACGTTCTCCCACGTTGAAGTTAAATATTGTTCAAACCACTTTAGCCAGATTTGAGAAGTGGTCAGACTTAAATCTAGTCCACCTTCACTACAAAACTGTAGATACTGTCCACAATCTGCCCCTATGCATCCTAAAGTTGTAGCTCTCTCTACATAATCTTTAAAATTCAAGGCAAGAAGGTCATACTCACCCCCCTCATGATTCCAATACCAAACGGAACCATCCTCAATCTTAATAAGAAGTGCATCACCATTGCCAGTCGTATGAAATTGTAGGTATAGTTGTTCTTTTGCATTATCACTGTCTCCGCCAAAATCAGGGAATTCGAGTTCTTCCAAGCTCCAGCCAAAATCACCTGATGGTGTGTCTTCCAGCTCAATAGGAAGTAGTGCCTCGTCAGGTAAAGACCAATATACCCCCACTTGTCGAGAACAATGAAGTAATACATCACGGAACTCAGAAGGAATCGGAACGCCGAGCCACATCTCTACCATTGATAATTCATGCACAGTAGCCATAGGCTTTATCTCCAGTGGATGAATCCAAGCACCTTGCTGTTCAAGCTGTTTTAATAATTGCGTCCATCGATCAATCCATATTTGCATTTCTATTCCTCCATGCTTAGAAAAATATTTCGGATAATGCTCTACTTTTTTCTCTACTAATGTATCGTCAGGAAGTCAATTATGTATTAGAGTTTGGTTTTACTTTGCCTAAAAACACTCGGATTATACTTCTATTTAAATTCAAAATATATGCTAAATTACTTACCTTTACTAGTTCTTTTCTAGTTTTCTTCAGCAATTCTCATAAATCGTATCATGTTGACAATTTGGAAGGATGCGCCTATTATTATAGATACATTCGAATGTATCTATAAGGAGATATTTTATGGCCAGAAATAAATATCCAGAAGTTACGAGAAAAAGAATCATTGAATCAGCTGTTAAATTATTTACTTTAAACGGTTGGGATAATGTAACGATTCAAGAAATTGTCGATGATGTAGGGGATATTACTAGGGGAGCATTTTATCATCATTTTAAAACGCGTGCTGATGTTATTGATGCCATCACAAAGGAAATGCTAACAGCAAATAATTATTTTAATGACATCTCAGATTTGGAAAACTTAAATGCTTTAGAGCGTTTAAGACAAGGCATTTCTTTCTCAATTTCTCAAAGTGGAAAGGAAGAAAACTTATCCTCGATTCATTTGAAAATGAATTCTGCCGAGTTTGTTTATAGCCGCATCACAGAAGGAATTCAGGTTGTTGCACCAGGAATTCAAAAAATTATTGATGAAGGCAATCAAGACGGCTCACTGCAAGTTGCTTTCCCTAAGCAAGCAGCTGAAACTTTTACAATGCTTTTTGACATTTGGATGAATCCTGAAATATTTCGTGTAAGCCGAGCCGAATTTATTCATAAAATTGAACATATAAGTTTGATGTTCAAAGGAATTGGCATACCACTTATGAATGATGAATTGAAAGATGTTTTTTTAGCATTATTTGATAAAGTGCAGGAATAATAAACTACTATATGTAGTTTATTATTTTAATCTTATACATACATTCGTATGTATATATATTTGAAAATATTTTTAATTAATTACATACATTCGTATGTATGTAAAAGGAGATAAATGATGAAAACCTTAGAAGTACTATTTACACTTATTTTAATACTATCGAGTATCTCACTAACTTTTAGACAACGTGGGGTAACTACAATAAATCTTATTATGATAGCTACCAATTATGTTTTGTTAATAGGAACAATTATGACAATTGGTGCTAACTGGCGCATGATCCCTGCTTATTTTGTTTTGATGTTATTAACATTACAAGTTTTTGTGAAGCCAAAAAGTACAATTGTTTCAAAAAAGTTAAGGATGAAAATAATTAAAACTTCAGGTATTGTTGTGGCCACTATTACTATGTTCACATTACCAACGTTATTTCCAATCATGTATTTTCCTGAACTAACAGGAAAATACACAGTAGGAACACAGACATTTCACCTGACCGATAAGAATCGCAAAGAATTTGTTGTACCTAATCATCAGGTGAATCGCGAACTGATGATTCAAGTTTATTATCCTGCTGAAAAAGAGACAGGACAACCTTCACCCTACTTTAAAGATATAGATGCGTTAACACAACAGTTAGCAACGACACAGGGTTTTCCCAATATCGCGACAACGCATTTAGGACTGACGAAAACCCGTTCTTATCAAGATGCGACAGCTATAAAGTCTAAAGAAAAATTTCCACTTTTATTATTTGCACATGGTATGAGTTTATATAGTCGACAAAATACCTTCCAACTAGAAGAATTAGTGAGTCATGGCTATATTGTCGTTGCTCTTAACTTTACAGGTGATGCGGCAACAACAATATTCCCCGATGGTGATCGGGTTGATTTTACACCAATTGAAAACACCATTACATTCTTGAATAATCGAATCCATCTTTGGGAGCAGGATGCATCATTTGTTTTAGATGAAGTCATTAAAGGCGATTTTGATAAGAACTTTCGTGCAATAGCCTCACTAATTGACTATGATAACATTGGTATGCTAGGTCATTCTTTTGGCGGTGCTACTTCAGCTCAAATGCTAGTAAAGGATAATCGTATTAAAGCAGCCATTGATATGGATGGTGGGTTATATGGCGATTTAATGCCGAAAAATGGTCCTGAAAAGCCTTTTATGCTGATGAATGCTGAGGCATCCATTAACTTTATGAAAGAAGCATATAACCAGCAGCCTGGTAATCGTGATGAATTGTTTGCAGAAGCTTATCTACGAAATAAAACAATTGAAAAGCCTGGTGTCTACACAGCTATTATTCCAAAAACAAATCACGGAAGTTTTACAGATTTAGCAGCCGTTTCGCCGATTATTAATGAATCTGGGGCAGATGTAAATGCAATTTATAAATTGATTAATGAATTATCACTTGGCTTTTTCGATAAAAATTTAAAAGGAATCCAAGACAATAAATTAAATAAAATACAAAAGGCACATCCGGAAATAAACTTAACATTGCATTAAGTTTATTTGGGGTTGTTGATAGGCAGAGATGCATCAACAACCTTCTTTTATTTCCACCATAATCTTTGTTACATATTCCTCTTCACGATTTTTAATAACCGCATCATAAATATATTCCTCATAAACATATTGCCCCAGCTCATAGCCTTCTTCTCTCATGACCTGGAATAATCGCTTGTAGGTCTCTCCCAGAGTTATAGATGTTCCTACATGGTAACCAACAATAAACTTTCCTTCAATCGCTTTAAAATAAGGATGACCTTCCTGCGGATGCGGCTGCTCAATATATAAGTACCTATAATTATCATAGTTACCGGCTAATACCTGCTCCCTTTTGGTAATTCCACCAATGGGATAACCTGTGTCTAAGCGAGAGCGATCCAATTCATCTATAAAATCAGAGACAGCCTTAACAAATTGTTCTTCCGTTGAGTCCTCAATATTTCGACTTAAATACAAGGTTGCCTCTGGAAAATGCTCAATTGTAATGCTATCAAAATCAAGTTGTAGTGACTCCTTCGTTAAATCAATTTTGACATCAATAATGCCTTCAATCATCTCCAGTTCTCGCCGCTTTTTTGCGACAATTTCCTTTTGTAGATGCATCAATTCTAAAAAATTTTCAGGTGATTTCTCCGCCATATACTGCTGTATATCTTTCAAAGACATGCCAACAGCCTTTAATAACTCAATGACGCTAAAAAAATCATATTGAGCGAGTGAATAATATCGATACTCTTTACTATCCTTCATAACAGGAGATAGCAAGCCAATTTGATCGTAATAAATTAAAGTTTGTTTATTAACCTTACATATTTTAGCAAATTCACCAGTTGTAAAATATTTTACATTTTTATTAAGCATTTTTTGAGTATCCTCTCTTGACTATATAGTAACTATATACTTTAGATTGTACCTATTCACAATAAAAATAGAAAGGTTTTGACATTATGTTCACGGAGATTCGTGACATTACAGCTTTTAACAAACAAGAAATTTTAGCATTACGCATTGCTGACAATCAGCAAAATTTTATTGAAAGTACAGACCAATGCTTAGCAGAGGCGGAGATGGATCGGCGCTTTACACCTTTAGGCTTATATAAGGACAGCACCGTAATAGGCTTCGCTATGTATGGCGTATTTCCTCATGAGGATCATAGTCAACGAGTTTGGCTTGATCGTTATTTAATTGATGAACGCTATCAGGGACAAGGTTTAGGTAAACATTTTTTACAGCAGCTTATACATTACTTAACAGAAAAATTCAGCTGTCACAAAATATATTTAAGTGTTTATGACAATAATGCAGTAGCTATTCAGCTATATAAACAGTTTGGCTTTATGTTTAATGGTGAACTAGATGATAAAGGGGAAAAAGTAATGGTCTTGGAGGTGCATGGATATGACAACCATTAATCCAATTGAAACACGGCCGCTCAAACCATTGTTTTTATCCTATTTATTTCCAGCTATGATTGGCATGCTTCTCATGTCCGTTAATATTTTAGTGGATGGCATTTTCGTTAGTCACGGCGTGGGTCCTACAGCGTTAGCAGGCGTTAATATTGCTGTTCCGATTTTCTCTATTCTGCTGTCTATTTCGCTTTGGATAGGGATGGGTGGAGCTACACTCTATTCCATTTCTCTTGGGGAAGGCAATAAGCAACGAGCCCATCAGCTCTTTACGTTGGCGTTTACTACAATGCTTGTGGTCGTGTTAACAATTATCGGGTTCCTTGCGCTTAATTTAAAAGATATTTCATATATATTCGGGGCAAGTGATGATACGTATCCATATGTGCAAGAGTATTTACACGTTATTTTGTTATTTGGAGTGTTTTATACAATTGAAAATCTTTTAAGTATTTTTATTCGCAATGATGGTAATCCAAAGCTAGCTATGCTGGGTTTAATTACAACATCTGTATTGAATATTATCTTAAATTATATTTTTATCTTCGTTCTAGATTATGGTGTAACAGGCTGTGCATTAGCAACAGCAATAGCTACTATTATAGGTACTGCTGTACTATGTCTTCATTTTTTCCGCCCACATTCTGAATTAAAGTTTGTCTCCTCATTCTTCAATAAGACAAATTTAAGAAAAATTTTCGCTATCGGATTACCTAGTTTTATTGTCGAGGCTTCTGTAGCGGTTATTATTATTTTATATAATGTGACCTTTTTACACTATTTAGGGGCAAACGGTGTGACCGCCTATGCAATGGTCAATTATATCCATACAGTCCTGTTAACGATTTTCTTAGGTATTGGCATGGCTCTACAGCCATTAGTTAGCTATCATCATGGGGCAAGATTACTTGAGAGGTTAACAGCATTACTAAAAATCGGATTAGCTACGGCTTTTATTTTAGGATTAACAACAGCACTTATAGCTATGCTTTTTCCTTCACAGCTTATGGCTTTATTCGGAGATAGCTCATTCGAAATTCGTCATATGGCAACTCAAGGCTTTGTTCATTTTGCTATAGGCTATGTATTTTTAGGTATCAATATGGTGCTCGCCGAATTCTTTCAATCTATCGAAAAAATTCGTATTGCCACAACTATTATGTTACTACGGAGTATTATTTTATTTATCCCAACACTTATTCTTCTGCCTAAAGTGTTTGGCTCTCAAGCTATTTGGTGGACTTTCCCAGTGGCAGAAGGGATTACAGCCTTACTTATTTACGGGTATATCAAAAAAAATCCACGAATAATTGCCTCTTCTGGCGATGCTTAAATGGAAAGGGACCTTGTACTTATACAGGTCCCTTTCCTACTATTTATTCAGTTAAATATTGAATAACAGCCATTTCTTTACCGAAACGATCACCGTTATCGACAAAGCCTAAACTTGCATACAGATGATGCGCGGCTTTATTTTCTGGATGATAGCCTACTATAACCTTTGTAGCATCCGGTAACTTAGCTATTTCATTTATTATTTGCTTTGTGGCTTCTTTGCCAATACCTTTGCCTTGAAAGTGCCGATCAATCATTATGCGATAGATCCAGTACCCGCCAAGCTCTTCCTTTACAGCATTGAACATTAAAAACCCAACAATTTGGTCTTTATAGTAAATGGCGTACGGCTTTAAAGTCGGTTCGAACTTTGATTGAGCAATAGAAATAGCATTGGATTCAACATAATCCCTTTGCTCTTCTGATATTTCTAATAGGCAGCAATCATACCAATTATTATTATTTACTTCTTCGATTCTTACAGTATTGCTAGACATATATGGTCCCCTTCCGAATTTAGGGAAACGCTAAACACTTTGTTAATAAGACGTTTTCCCCCTGTATTGAACGATAAAAATAAATGTATTTGTCATCATGACCGCCCCCTGTAACAAAGATTCTTATGTAGAATAACATACCTTTTTATACATTATTAGTATTATTTTCTATTTAACGAAATTAAAGCCAGCACATATACTCTGTGCTAGCTCAATTTCTATTGCAATTTTTTCATATACTCTTCCAGCAGAATACTCATAATGATTTCGTCTGAGAAAGCATTGTTCATAAATAATGCCTGCCTCAACACACCTTCTTTTTTGAAGCCAACCTTTTCATAGGATTTGATCCCTCTAATATTATGAGAGTAAACTTGTAGTTCCAAACGATTCAGACATAGCTCCTCAAACGTAAATTTTTGAGCAAGTTGAACTGCTTCTGATCCAAGTCCTCTGCCACAATCCTCTAATCCATGCAGGGCTATACGAAACATAGCCTTCTTATTATCTAAATCCACTTCCATAATAACTAAGTCACCAATTACTTGATCATTATCTACTAAACAAATAGCAAAGTCATAGCGAGTAGAATCTTCTTTAAAGCGGTAGATCGCCTCTTTAATTTGTTCTTTTGTTAGCAAGTTACGAGTTCCTGTCATATACATGATTTCCTCATTTTGAAAGCATTTTTCAATACTTTCGCTATCATTAACAGAGATTTCTCTTAAATATACCTTCTGTCCCTTTACCATCATTGTCAAAAACACCCCCTACTTATCTTAAATGAGATACGATGTAAATAAAAAAAGAATCATCTCTACATACAAGATGATCCCTTTTGTAAAGTTATTTTTATTCCATTAATTTTTTGTCCTCAACGTCGTCCATTTTCTGTTTAGATTCTTCTGAGGAAGTAACCCCTAGAATATCAAGTAAGAACATGAACAATGGGATACCGATGATTAATCCCCATACACCAAGGAAATGCTCTGAGAAAAGGATGACCATAAATGTGTAGAAAATCGGTAAATCTGTCTTAGCTGACATAAGCTTTGGATTTAAGAAATACGCTTCAATCGCATGTAAGACCATAACAATTACTAAAATGTAGACAATGTACATTAAGCCACCAATACTATAGGCGATAATACTGAGTGGGATTAATGAAATAATAACACCTGCAACTGGCACTAAGCCAAGAATAAACAGCATAATCCCAAGAGCAATTAGATGCGGGAAGCCCATAATCGAAAGGGCAATCACTGATAATACACAGTTAACAGCAGCAATAATGAACTGTGCTTCAATTACTTTACCAAATGAACGGATGAAAATTCTTGAAAAATAATGCAGTTCATCGTAAAGAGGTCCAATTTTACTATCCTTAAACTTTGCTGTAAATTCAATGATTCGTTTCTTTTCCAACAAGATGAACAAACTCAATATTAGGGAAATCAAAATTTGCATAATGATTTTACCAATATTCGTAATATTTTTAAGAGTTATATCCACACCCTGTTCTAAATACTTACCAAGCTCAATCTTCTCAAAGGTTGGAGCCAAATATCTCGCAATCTCATTGTCATCTGGATCTAGGTTAAAGCTAGCAATAAGATCAAAAAGCTGTGTGACTTGCTGCGTGACAATGGGCAAGTATTTGTAAATCACAGCAACAATACCAGCGACCAGTAACAAATATAATGTTACAGTAACAGCCTTTTCATTCATCGGTGTGTATTTTCTTATTTTTTTCGTTGTCTTCGTAGTAAGCTGATTCATCAAATAGGTAATAATAAACGTAAGCAAAATTAAGTTGATCATACTTCGCATTAAATACAATGCAACAGCAATTCCAACTAGAATGATAAAACGTTTAAATCCATTACTCCGAAAGAAATTATTCATTTATTCACTCCTTCTACAAAACGGCCTCGCTGCCTTTGCCACCTAAGGTTGCACTAGTAACTAAACATCAGTAGTAAACATTAATTTACATCAATACGCATCATTCTTATGTAAAAATTTCCCTCTATTTAATGAGTATAGCCATCCACCTTCAAATTAAGACGAAATTCATGTTTCTTTAGAAGTATCTGTATAAAACCTAAGGGCGTGAAGTGAATTGTATGTCTAGTCAAATTAAAAAGTTAATACTTTTATCTATTTTGAATGCTTTATCAGCGTATAAGCCTATATTTTATGAATCTATTATAACCCTTTGAATCGACATATCCAATTTGTAAGTTCATTTATAATGGTATTTATACTACTTTTATATGATTACTCTATGCTATTTTAATGGAGAGATGAAAATGAATAATAGAAAAGGAGATGGGTTCAATGAAAATTAGTAGAAATCCTGAAAACATTCATCCACCTGTAGCCCCTTATGTACATCAGATCGAAGTAACAGGACCAAACAGATGGTTAACATTATCCGGGCAAATTGGCATGGAGATAGATGGGTCAATACCTGAGGATCCGGTTGCCCAATTGAAGATAGCACTAGATAATATTCGGAAAAATCTTGATCATGCCAATATGGAGATTCAAGATATTACAAAGCTCGTGTTTTACTTGGTAGGCGATATGGAGGCTCAACAACGAAAAGAAATAATGAATGATTTTTTACAAGGACATCTTCCATGTACAACCTTACTGTACGTAGTGGCACTGGCTGCTCCGGCCATAAAGGTCGAGATTGATGCTTGGGCTTGTAAAGAAGTATAAATTTATTTTATGTAGAGCTTTATAGAAATGTGATTTGAATTTATTCTTAGAAAATTCCCCTTTAGAGACTCTAAAGGGGGATGAAATCTTCCATTATTGTTTTTCATATAAGGTAAATACCGTTAAGCCTCCGATATTCGCAAAATCAGCTACTGTAGGGTTTGGAACATCTAAATCAGAGAACGGTACAATTCCTGTTAAAATTGCTGCCACATAGGTTTTATGGACGTTTATATTTTATTCTTTTACTAGTTTAAAATTTTATTTAAGTAATGTCAGAGTCGCAGCTATTGCATTATCAACGAATGAACGCTGTGGCTGTGATTTCATCATAACGGTTAATCCAATTAACGATACAATGAGTGCCTGCGCAAGTGATTTTGCATCCGTGTCAGCCTCAAGCTCACCTGCTCGGACCCCTCGCTCAATGGTCTCCTGAAAAATAACTGCTAAATAAAGTTGGTGCTCCCTCGTTAAAATCTCAAATCTTTCGTCATGAGGAGCGAGTTCAACCATTGTATTAATACAAAAACAACCGTTACTAAGATCTTTCGTATACTCAGCTTGAATCACTTCTTCAAAAAAAGTAGCAAATGCCTGCTTTACAGAAACATGACTTTGAAGTCTAGTCCGTATATCAGCTGCTCTAGATGTCGTATATCTACGCAGTGCTGCTTCGAATAGCTCTTTTTTATCACCAAAGGTTGAGTAAATACTTGGACGTTGAATGCCCATTCTTGAAGTAAGATCACTTAGAGAAGTAGCTTCATATCCCTTCTCCCAAAATAACTGCATGGCAGCCTCTAAAACTTTTCCTTCATCAAATTCACGGGTTCTTGCCATAAAATCACCTCCACTGTAGTAGATTTCGCCATTTAAACTATATAAAAATTAAAATACCAAACAGTATGTAATCATTGTATAATCAGCTGGTTCCATTGTCAATTTTACACTATTCATTGTAAGGATATAAAAATAAATACTAAATAAACGCTTGACACCTTCCATAAGGTTAAGATATATTTACCAACAATTATATTGTACCAAACGGTACGTTATAATGAAATTCTATATGGACTGGAGGATATAAGATGGACGAAGATCTTAGACAGACATGGGATGCACCTTCGATGAATCTACAGTCGTCCATGCCACGTGCTGTCACATTTTTATTCGCAGCAGCCTGTGGAATGTCAGTCGCCAATATTTATTTTGCACAGCCGCTGCTTGATCAGCTGTCTATTGCGTTTAATATTGATCCGTCGATTATTGGTGTTGTCATTACAATCACGCAAATCTTTTACGGGTTAGGCCTATTACTTCTAGTGCCACTTGGGGACTTACTTAACCAACGACGTTTGATTATCGGACAGATGCTATTATCCACAACGGCTCTAGTTATAGTCGGTACTGCTTCTTATAGCATAGTTCTTTTCACAGGCATGGCTTTAGTAGGTTTACTTGCAGTTGTGACACAAACGCTTGTAGCATTTGCAGCAACCATCGCTTCCCCAGCAGAGCGTGGTCGAGTCGTTGGGATTGTCACGAGTGGAATCGTCATTGGCATCCTGCTCGCCCGTACCTTCGCAGGACTATTAACTGACCTTGCAGGATGGCGTACTGTCTATTTAGTCTCTGCTGCCTTCATGCTCATCATGGTCTGTTTGTTTGTAAAGGTGTTACCTACAGTGGAGCGAGAAGTAAAATCACTCCCCTACCATCAACTCATTAGATCTGTGTTCACTTTATTAAAACAAGAACGAACACTACGTATCCGTGCAGTTCTAGCCATGCTAATTTTTGCTGATTTCAGTATTTTGTGGACATCACTTGTTCTTCCACTTAGTGCACCACCGTTGGCACTTTCACATAGCGTAATTGGTGCTTTTGGTCTTGTTGGAGTGGCCGGCGCGTTGGCTGCGGCACGGGCAGGGAAATTGGCTGATCGAGGATACGCACAAAGAACAACAGGTATAGCATTAGCACTATTACTAATTTCTTGGTTGTTTATTAGCTATCTAGAACAATCGTTATTTGCGTTAATTGTAGGGATCGTATTGCTAGATTTAGCTGTACAGGCCGTACATGTTACGAATCAGGCGCTAATTCTTCCATTACGTACAGAGGCACGAAGTCGACTTACTGCTGGATATATGATTTTTTATTCCATCGGCAGTGCAAGTGGCTCCATTGCTTCTACACAAATATATGCACACTTTGGCTGGGAAGGGGTCTCTTTCCTCGGAGCTTCAATTAGTGCTATAGCAATTCTATTTTGGGCAACGACTTTACGATTTACAAAACATTAAATTGACAAGGAGAATGACAAATGGAAATAGGAATTACCTCTTTTGTAGAAACAAAACCAGATGTTCATAGTGGGGAAGTGATTAGTCATGCCCAACGCTTACGTGAAGTGGTTGAAGAAATCATTCTTGCCGATCAAGTAGGACTGGATGTATTTGGGGTTGGCGAGCATCATCGAGAAGACTATGCTGCATCTTCCCCTGCAATGGTGTTGTCCGCCGCTGCTTCACAAACGGAAAAAATACGACTTACAAGTGCGGTGACTGTCCTTTCTTCAGCTGACCCGGTTCGCGTCTATCAAGATTTTTCTACTTTGGACGGACTTTCAAATGGGCGTGCGGAAATTATGGCAGGTCGTGGGTCGTTCATCGAATCTTTCCCTTTATTTGGATACAATTTAAATGACTATGATGAACTATTTGAAGAGCATTTAGATTTATTACTTAAAATTCGTGAGGAAGAAAAAGTAGTGTGGGAAGGGAAGCACCGACCGGCGATCAATAATTTAGGTGTGTATCCAAGACCTGTTCAAAAATCCTTACCCATTTGGGTTGGTAGTGGAGGAAATCAACAATCAGCCATTCGGGCAGGTCTTTTAGGATTACCACTTATGCTAGCAATCATTGGTGGCAGTCCTATGCAGTTTGCTCCAATCGTACAACTTTATAAAAAAGTTGCTGCTCATGCAGGTCATGATTTATCTAAGCTTCAGGTAGGCTCCCATTCGATAGGTTTCGTTGGTCCGAATAACGAGTGGGCAGCAGATACATTTTTCCCATCTACACAGGCGGGCATGAATAAACTGGGCAAAGAACGGGGTTGGTCCTATTATGATCGTTCTAGCTATGATACTGCACGTAGTTTTGAAGGGGCATTATATGTCGGTGATTCAGAGACAGTTGCTCAGAAAATCATTCATCTTCGTAAACATGTAGGGATCACACGATTTATGTTATACGTACCTTTAAGTACAATGCCACATGATCAAGTCATGCAAGCTATAGAACTTCTAGGAACCGAAGTGGCTCCTCGTGTGCGCGAAGAAGTTGCCCAATGGGAGGCTGAAATGGCAGTACAAGGACATCCATTTATTTAAAAATTCATTACTTTACAGGGGGAATTTATATGACAATCAATGACCGAATCTTACCCGAATTAAGGCAGGCTTACTCCCAATTTCCAGGCTTTCGACTAGACGAAGATTTAGAGTGGAGTCGTCGTCTCTTAGTCCAATCTCCATTAGAGGAATCAGAGCTTGTAGTTATAACTAATCGTACGATTCCCAGAGGTGATGGGGGTGAAATGCTAGTTAAAATATATGAACCCGTTAAACGGAACCACGATAAACTTCCAGCTATGCTTTGGATTCATGGGGGTGGTTTCGTGATGGGACACCCTGATATGGATGATCTTCTATGTGAACGTTTTGTTCAGACCGCTAACTGTGTTGTCGTCTCAGTTGATTATCGACTTGCCCCCGAGCATCCCTATCCAGCTGCGATTGAAGATTGCTATGCAGGGTTAGTATGGATGACAACTGAAGCTCCTACTCTTGGCATTGATAGTAAACGAGTGGCAATTGCCGGTGCAAGTGGAGGTGGAGGTCTAACAGCAGCTCTAGCATTAATGGCTCGCGATAAAGGAGGACCCTCAATTATATTCCAGATGCCACTGTATCCAATGCTTGATAACCGAAATGAAACGACTTCTAGCTACGAGATTACTGACAGTCACGCAACATGGAGTAGAACAAATAATTTGACCGCTTGGCGTATGTACTTAGGAGAGGAACAGGACACCCATGAACTTTCTCCATATGCGGTTCCTTCAAGAGCAGATAACTTAGCAGGACTACCGCCTACCTACACGTGTATAGGTCAACTTGATTTATTCAGAGATGAAACACTCGATTATGTAACACGACTTGCTCAAGCAGGAGTAGATGTTGAGATGAATCTCTATCCTGGTAGCTTTCATTGCTTTGAAGTCTTTGTGCCGGATGCTGAAATTAGTCTGCGCGCTAGTCAGAATTATTTAGATGCCATGGCCCGTGCGCTCAACGGCAGATGAGATTTCGCCGGATCAAAAAAATGCGAAAATGTTGAGTTCTCAACATTTCGCATTCATTTAAGTAGATTCTATATCTTAGTCAAGCTCACGTACTTTAATCGGAATTAGTATACTTTCTAATTGCTCTCGTTGTTGCTCATATTGAGATGGTAGCATTAATTGGCTTCCCATCGTCTCCATTGTTTCGTCATGAGCAAATCCCGGAGGATCTGTAGCAATTTCAAATAAAATTTCACCAGGTTCACGGAAATAAATCGCATTAAAATAATTACGATCTTTGACTTCCGTTACATGTTGACCATGATTCATAACATACTCTTGCCATTCTAAATGATCCGTATTATCTTGAGCTCTCCACGCAACATGGTGAACCGTTCCTACACCCATTTGTCCACGTTGTCCTACAACCAATTTTAAATCAACTGTGTTGCCAATCTCCGCATTAGATTTAAAACGAGTGTAGTCACCCTCTGTCGCTACTCTTTCAAGACCCATTACTTCTGTTAAAACTTTTGCAGTCTCTTCAGGGTGGCTGGAATATAAAGTGGCTCCACCAAATCCTTTAATGGCAACCTCTGGCGTTACTTCTCCAAATGTCCAGTTATTTAATTCGCCTGCAGCACGTGCAACGAGTTCGATATGCAGACCATGCGGGTCATCGAACTGAATGACTTGCTCACCAAAGCGTTCAGCTTTTTGGAAAGGAATCGAAAATTTGGCTAAACGATTAATCCAAAATGGTAGTGCCCCCTCTGGTACAACATAAGTTGTGACACCAACTTGACCGTCACCAATTCGTCCTTGATATGCATTGGCCCAAGGGAAGAATGTAATGATTGTTCCAGGTTTCCCACCTGCATCACCGAAATATAAATGATATGTGCCAGGATCATCGAAGTTTACTGTTTGTTTCACTAAACGCAAGCCTAATACACCTGCATAAAAATCAATATTCTCTTGTGGGTGGCCTACAATAGCTGTGATATGGTGAATACCTGCTGTATGTTTTTTCATGGTAACATGCCCTTTCCTGACTAATTTTCTCTCCCACACTTTATCCAATTTCGTCCTACCCCAAACGCGTAGGCTTAACGAATAGTGTATAAAGCTTTTGACCATGGGATTACTTGATCTAACATTTGATTGACTGAATCAGTTTGTATAGCTTGTGGTTTAAAGTCTGAACCATTTTCAAAATCTGTGAATAATGATAATGCAGGGTGAACACGTACATCTGCGATTAAAAGCTCACCCATGATGCCACGTAAATGTTCTGCTGCACGAGCACCACCTACAGAACCATATGAAACGATGCCTGCTGCTTTGTTATTCCACTCAACACGTAAATAATCTAGTGCATTTTTTAGAGCACCTGTAATAGAGTGATTGTATTCTTGTACGATGAACACAAATCCATCTTGTTTAGCAATAACTTCTGACCAAGCCTGTGCACCTGAAGCATCTTGCCCTGACTCTCCTAATAATGGCAATTTATAATCAGCGATATCAATCACTGTGTAGTTTGCATCTCCTCGTTGATCTGCAATTTCCTTTACCCATTGTGCTACCTGAGGACTTACACGTCCCTCACGTGTTGATCCAATAATAATACCGATATTTAATTCTGCCATTACTTGTTCCTCCTCTTTTTTTGAAGAAAATAATTTATTCCAAAAACCCATTATTGTACCTCCTTACGAAAGCTAAAGGTTTGAATTCGTTTATCTTGAATTTAGTTATCTTGAATTCGAGATAATAATAACACGCCTCTTTCTTAAACGTCAACACCTTTGTTTTACTAATTTAAAAAAGCAGAGGAATCTATCCCTCTGCTCTTGCTAAATGTCTATTAACTTGTGACTTTAAACAGCTATATTGAGCATTATTTGTATCCTGATAAGCCTCTGCCCTATTCGAATCAATGTCTTGATAATCAATTTTAGATGAAAACTGCTCTTCCGTAAAATCCATTCTCTCTCCATTTATTACATTATAAAAGTGCCAGCCCTCATCCAAACTTGTTTTCCTAATTTCCCCGCCAAGTATATCTTGCACCACTAGAGAAGTAACACCACATTGTCCTTTTGCAGGATTTTCAACGCTCCATTTAGAACTTGATTGAGTCGACCAAGATTGCCTTAAAGCATTTAATACGTTTCTCTTCATGCTTGTCTCCTTAAAATGGAACGTCATCTATTTTAATAGACGTTGGATTTCCTAGAACCCAATCTTCTTTAATAGCACCATAGACAATATTATCGGTCACTGTGCCATCTTCATTTTCCCAGGCATTTCGTAAATAGCCTTCCTTCACAAAACCAGCTTTGCTAAAACATTTCCGCATCCCTATATTATCAACTCTTGTTTAGCCTTCAATACGAATCTTACCCTTTACCTCAAATAGATATTCTTGTAACCATCGAAGTGCCATTACGCCATATCCTTTCCCCCTACAATTTGCATGTAAGCGGATATCAAACAGTGGGATGGTGTCACTGATATCATGAATAAAGATAATTCCTACTCTATCTCCATTTTCCAGTATCTAATAGGTTTCACGATCATTCTCATAATATCCCTCTGCGAACGCTGCTCGAACGCTCTCTTCTTTAACGTGCTGATCGGTGTGGTAAATCCATTTATTTTGAGTTAGTAAATGGACTAAGTCATCAATTTCACCCGTAAATAATTTGATTTCCATAAAGATCCCCTTTTTTATAAGTCCTCACATATATCAGAAAAGATAAAATTGGTTTTTGTATGTGCATATAGCTGTAAATCATCAATAAATTGCTCTACATCAGAAAAAGATTGAAAATGAGCCTTTAATAAGAAACAAGTTTCTCCTGATATTCGATAGCAAAAATCTACGTTTGTAAATGTCAGGATATGTTCTTTAAAATCTGCATAGCGATTATTTTTAATTGTTGCCTCCATTATAGCTTCAATGGGAAAGCCTAGCGCCTTTGAATTAATGTCTAATGTATATTTCCTTATGACTTGCTGTTCCTCTAAATGTCGTACCCTTTCACGAACTGCAGGGGCCGATAAATGTACTCTCCTACCTAACTCGCTCATAGAAATTCGGCTATCTTTTTTCAATTCTTTTAGTATTGTTTCATTAATGAAATCCATTGTAGAAAATTCCCTTCATTTTAAAAGAGAAAGAAAATATTTCCCTTCGAATTGGTATGTTAACAACACCATTCATATTTTACACTAATTATAGGAGGGAAGATTAATGACACTCATTCATTTACATGACAAGGGCTTAACGCCATTTCAACAACTACTAGGCTATAATGAGGAAATACAGTCGCATTGGTTACAATTAGGGAAAACGGTCGAAAAGGACGGTCATTTATCTGCACATTTAAAAGAAGAGGTCCGAAAAACATTAGCACAAAAAAATGGTTGCCAATATTGTCAGGCGAAAGGTATACCTGCCCCTCAACATTACGATGAAAAAACAGCCGTTTGTACAGGTTTTGCTGAGGCATTCTTAGTCACTAAAGGTCATACCTCACACTATGTCACCGCTGTCTTAAAAGAATATTTAACAGAGGCTGAAATCAGTGAACTACTGGCATTTATTTGTTTCACAACCGCACAGCAATACTTTGGGGCTCTTATGCAATTGAAATAACAATAGAACTAGAGTCCCCTAGTTCTTATTCGTCCATTTCTTCATTCTATCCGACTACTTCATTTTTTTATCGATTTCATGAACAATATCTATAATCAATTTCTTACTTAGCTCTTCTTTCATATTGTTCTCAGCATCCACCATTACTTGCTCAATGAGACAACCTTCATTATGAAAGGAATCCTCGTGGTCAGAGGAACAACTGAATAATGAGGTTTGTCCCTCGATTGCGTAAATCACATCTAAAAAGGAAACTTCTTGAGGGCGCTTCGAAATGCGATAACCTCCATTGACACCTGGATTCGATTCGATTAAACCCGCCTTTACAAGCTTTGTTAAAATTTTCGAAAGATAGGTTGGAGATAGTTTCTGCATGTCTGCTAGTGTCTCAACATTCATTGATTTTCCTTTAGGTGTATTCGTCAAAAACACCATTGTATGTAACGCATAGTTTGTTGCTTTTGAATATTTCATCATTCATTACCTTCTTTCATTAATTAAGGACCTTTATTATCTGTAATTAAAAAACATTCTACCATATATCGAGAAAAAAGCATGTTTAATAAAACACGCTTTTTATTTTTTAATTTGCTTGACTATAACCCGCTTCTTCAGCCTTTGCATCTGCCTTCGTCACATGAATAGTCCCAGATGGATGATTAGGTGGCGCATAAATCGTGTAGAGCTTTAATGGTTCATCTCCTACATTTGTAATATTATGCCATGTACCTGCGGGTACCATGACGGCCGTATCTTCAGAAACATTTCTTTGAAAGTTTAAATAATCCTTAGTCGGTCCCATTTGGGCAACTCCCTTACCCTCTTCAATACAAATGAATTGATCAACATGCGGATGCACTTCTAAGCCAATATCATCTCCTACATCGATGCTCATCACAGTTACTTGTAAGTTTGACCCTGTCCACAGTGCTGTGCGGTAATTTTTATTTTGCTTTGTAACGTCCTCTATGTCCACAACGAATGGCTCTGGTCCATAATCTCTCCGCATATTACTTCTGGTCCCCTGTTCTAGCTGTGTTGGATAAGCCCAATAAACAGGGTGATAGCCGTAATACACGGGGTAATTATGATAATAAGGGTAATGCATTGGTCT
The DNA here is from genome assembly GCF_003049525.1 of Lysinibacillus fusiformis. GTDB lineage: Bacteria > Bacillota > Bacilli > Bacillales_A > Planococcaceae > Lysinibacillus > Lysinibacillus fusiformis. The sequence goes on from NZ_PYWL01000005.1 coordinate 207,305, forward strand.
CAGTCCTCTCACATATTATAAATATATAGTATGCAGATGGTTGAAAGAATGTACGAATTCTAGCTACCTCAACTACAAGGGCACTCTTTGGATATCATGATGAAAAAGTGAGGTTTTTTGATGTATGAGAATTTAGTAAAAAAGCTAGCTCATACCACATCGATTAAGTGGCATCCTAGATGTAATGTAAAAGATAGCTGGATAACCGATGCAGAAATAGAGCTAGGATTTCAATTACCGCCCTCTTATTGCTGGTGGTTAATAAATTATGGCAATGCTCGACTAAATGGAGGAAACATTCTGACGGTCAGTCAACCTGAATACAGAGATATCGACGATAGCGACATTCTCTATATTCACCGTCTGAACTTGGACGATGAAGATTGGTACAAAAAATATCCAAATAGATTGGACTTATTTGTACCAGACGCAGATGAGCTTTATTTCTTTGATTTATCCGCAAAAGATGAAGATGGGGAGTTTCCCGTCATGTGTTATGACCTAATGAATGACATGATTTATGAGTACGCAGCTACATTCTCAGTTTTTCTTGAAAGATTACTTGATGAACATAGATCATTTTAAAGGTCATTCACTACATAGATAATTCCCTTTGAAGACGCATCCTAAATTTTTCATCTGTAAGAAATTTTAATTGAAAGCTATTCATACTACTAGATAATTTAATTTGTTCCATTGTATTTAAGTCGTTGGCAAAAAAAGCTATCTCCGTCTGATTCCCTTCTTTATCTTCCGCATAGGCGGCTAGTGTCAATACAAAGGCTGTTGACCCTCCTTTTTGACCTGCATGTGTAAGCCATTCTTGATTTCTAGGGTTTTGCATCAAATGTTCCATCACAGGATCTAAGTATTTATGTACATCTTCGGTAAAGTAATTTTTACTATTCAACTTTTCTAAAATAGAAATGTAGTCACTAGTAGAAGCCCTTATTAAACGATCAGACCAAACCCTTTGAACATCCAAATTGAGCATTTTTATTGCTTGAGCTTTCTCCTCTTTTGTTAAAGGTTTTTCTAGCCTATTCTCATGAATAGCCAATGCCCGTTCTCGATATTCAGCCATCCCCATATCTTTTAAAGCCGCTAGTGTTTCTTTTTTCGTTAGACTCTTTTCATCTCGCAATTGAATGGGGATATAAAGAGCACTTGCGATTGGATAGAGGGGTTCATGACCCTTTACATCTAGTTGAGTGAGAACCTCATTAATAGTTTGAAGCCCTAGTACATGCATTAAATAATCTGTATTTGCATTAGAACTATAAGTAATCATTCCCTTTGCAACCTCGCTCAGCGGCACACTTTCCTTCCCATTGAGGTTTAACTGTGCTAGCCACGCTTCATGTGCGCCACCATCTGTTTTTGGGATATAAAATGTCTCTAATTCCCTTAAGCGAACTTGTTGCTGAGGATTGATATGTCCATCTGCGGCTTGTTGCGCATATGCGATCGCTACGATGATTTTAACTGTACTGGCTAAAGGCAATGGTTCCTTTGTATGCTGCTCTACCCAGCTCTGGCGATTATATTGTATCGCTACTGAAACATTTTTATTGCCCTTGTTTTCTTTCATAAATTGCACAATATATTCAGGGTCGTCTATCTTGACTTCCTTTTGGAATTTCCAAAATACAATGCCTATGACAAACCCTGCACAAACTAAAAGTCCACCAGTTAGCCAAACCCATTTTTTCATAACGATCCCTCCTTTATGTTGTAGATGAATGAATTTAATCGGAGCGCTATTGCTCTATTTATAGCTTCAGGCGGCATGACTTCCACAACTAGGCAAACGAAATTCCTAAATTGGTTCGAAGCAAATTGTAGCCGTAATGTCATTTCTCCCCCATCCTTCGCCCCCGAAGGTAAGAAAAGAATGTTCAGCAAAGCATTGATGAATTTAGTCATCGATTTTTCTTGAGAAATAAAACGAATGCTAATAAAGCCAAAAAGAATAAACTTAGATAAACACTCGATAAATTAGCCATATATTGAATGTAATAATGAGTATCCATTATTGTACTTTGTTGAATCATAAAATTAGAAATAATCGTCGGACTAAATAACGAAATAACAGCGATCAAAATGATGCAAAATGAAAAAATTCGTTTATCCAAAAAATCACCTCAAATTAGGTCATCAAATCACACTACTCTAATGAATTAATGAAGCTCTTAATGTATTTATGCCATTTTCTAAGTATCCTTTGAGACAGGTTAATGTATAAATCCAGCCTTCTTTTTGACCCATCATTTTCATCACAATTTCCGGATCATGTGCGTTCAGTCCTGATTCCACTACCTCCATGATTGTCTCACCTTGATATTCCTCAAGAGTCATAGTAACAATCGTCACTTCGCCATGCTCCTCCCCCCAAGAAAATACAATTTTTTTGTTAGTTACTATTTCAAGTACAGAGATAATTCCTTCTGCGCTATACTCCTCGTATCTCAATGTAATCCGCTTCCCCTCTGCCCATCTTTCAGAGCTACTAGAAAACCAATAATGTCCGATTTCAGTAGGAGAAATAATGGCTTCAAAAACTTTATGAGCGGGCTGCTTGATTTTTAATTTAGTCGTCACATTCGTATTCAACATCGATCATCATCCTTTTTCATAGTGTCTATCTATCACATTCGCCAAATTTCCCCTCTTCCCTCTCTTTTATTAAAACTTTAATAAAAAAATGCGATTCCCCCTAATGGTAGAATCGCATCTTTACATTGGTAAAATGACCTCAAATATTGTGCCGACATTCAATGTACTGCTAACATTTATTTTCCCTTGATGTTTTTCAACGATTGTTCTTACAATAGATAAACCTAATCCCGAACCACCCAACTCACGGGCTCTGGAATGATCGATACGGTAAAACGGCTCAAAAATACAGTGGAGCTGATCTTTTGGTATCCCTATTCCTGAATCCGCAATTGAAATATGAGTAGCGCTATTCTTAACATATCCTTGAACTTCAATAATTCCATTTTCGTGATTGTACTTAATTGCATTTTCAATCAAATTATAAAAAACTCTATAGAGTAACGTTTGATTTCCCTTTATCGTTTCAACATCGATATCGACAGAAATAGTTAAGTTTTTCTCTAAACATAAAGGCTGTAAGTCCTGTGTAATCGTATCAATCATTGTTCTAAGCTCAATTTCATCTGTAAAATGTTCCGTTTGCTCATAAGCTAATGCTAAAAGGTCATTGACAACTTGAATAAGCCTTTGTGTACTTTCCTCTGTCACCTCTAGGGTTTCCTTATAATCTTCTACTGTCGGAGATTTTTCTAGTTTTAAAACCTGAATACCTGCCATCATTGTTGTTAGTGGTGTTCTCAATTCATGTGCTGCATTGGCAGCAAAGCTCTTTTGGTACAGAAACGATTCTTCCAATCGATCTAGCATGTGATTGAATGAAGCTGTAAGATCCCCCATTTCATCTTTAGTAGAAATATGTTCTATACGTTGCGATAAATTATGCTCGCTTATATTTCCGATTTTTCGACTAAGATCATTAACTGGCTTTAAAGCCTTACCTGCCACTACGTAAATGATCATAATACCTGCTAGAATGATAATTACCATCCAAATAATACTCTGATTAATAAACTTCTCTTTCGCTTTTCTCACATCTGTAACCTCTATATAAGAGCTGATGCCATGATCCAACTTGGTTTCTACTGACGCCTCATCCATGATTTCCTTATGAAGACTATTTTCTTGATTGAGTAACGATGACGTAATAGGCTGAACAATTTTTTCTTCGGCACTATAAATCGATAATAGTGTTAGTAAAATGGTAACCACTACAAAAATACAGCCAGTTAAAAGTGTTAGTCTCACTCTTAATGTTAAGTTATTCATAGGCACCTTTGTCACTTTCTGTAATCATATAACCTTGTCCTCGTACTGTCTGAATTACTTCTTTTTCCCCCAAAACATCTGCTATTTTTTTTCGTAATGAATGGATATGGAACTTGAGTGAATTAGAAAATAAATCCGCTTCACTATCCCAAACATGCTCTATCAATTCCTCTGAGCTGACGACCTTATTTTGTTGTAGCATGAGGTATTCTAAAATGGCATATTCTTTCTTGGTAACAGGTATTATCTCACCATTCACTAAAACTATTTTCCTCGAGCTATCCAATGTTATTTTTTCCAAAGACATAATGGTACTCTTTTGACTAAAAGTTCGCCTTAATAAGTTGCGTATACGTGCATCCAATTCTTGAAAGTCAAATGGCTTTATTAAATAATCATTCGCTCCTCTATCAAGACCAGCTATTTTATCATGAATAGCTGATCGTGCCGAAAGGATCAGTATTTTCACATCCTCGCTCTGAACTCGAATCTGCTCTAGCACCTCTATTCCATCCATCTTAGGTAAGTTTAAATCTAATATAATAAGATCATATTCATTGATTTCGAATAATTCTAATGCTTCCTCACCATCAAAAGCTGTATCGACGGCATAGCCGGATTTCTTTAAACCTTTAGAGAGGATTTTTGATAAAACAGCCTCATCTTCTACCAATAAAAGTTTCATTTGTTCTATCCACCTTTTAACATCAAATATTTTTAACAAACTGTTAGTTTTATCAATTTTGATTAATCAAGTCCTAACCCTTTGTCCTAGAATAGCCTACTTGAAATTGTTTTAAAATCATTCCAGTCACCTCTTGTCTCTTTTACCGTCACAACGTAAGAAGCTTGTTTTGACTTTTTTCAAAACAAGCTTCTTTTGGTTACTTTTCTTCTTTTTCGCTATCAGTCACTGTCTTTTTCATCATCACTGCATCTTCAGGAACTTCCGGCATCTCTCCAGGCTCAAAGGTTTTTACGTTCGACTTTACTTTTCCTTCTTCATCAATCACTTTTTTGTTCATTTCCAATTTGCCTTTAGAAATATCCTCTATCTCCCCAGGCTTAAGCACCTTCATTTCAGCCTCAATTAATTGTTCTCCCTTTTCGTTCTCATCATTTGAAGAAGCTAATGAAGAAAATGAATAGCCACCTGTTAATAATCCTAATGCTAATGTTCCTATCCCTAATACTCTTAATTTCATAAAATATCCCTCCAAAAATGTTTTGTAACAATAGTTACACACTGAGTATATCGATTGTTAGGTTAGATGGAGGTTAGATTTTAGTTGAAAGAATAATTTCTTTTAACTACCTACATTCAAAAAAATGCGATTCCCCCTAATGGTAGAATCGCATCTTTACAGTTAAAATATCTTATTATTTTTTATTGTGAATTGTATGTCTGCTACATTTTCAATAAAGTTTTTATCATGTGTCACGAAGATTATGGTTCCCTCATAAGCCGTTATAAATTGCTCTAACGCCTCTAATGCTTGAATATCTAAGAAGTTGGTTGGCTCATCTAATAACAGTATATTATAGCTTCCTAAAAACAGATAACACAGCTGGAGGCGTATCGCTTCACCACCGCTTAATGAGTTCACACCCTTTTGTATATCAGTTCCTACAAACTGCATGGAACCTAGAACGCTTCGTAAAAAGCCTTCATCGTAATCAGAGCGATTTTTTAAAAATTGGAGGACCGTTTCCTCACTTTTAAATTGGTAGCCCATTTGATGGAAATAGCCTATTTTGGCCTTAGGGGAAATGGTTAACCCCTCCCCATAGTTTGCAATATGTTGTAGTAAGGTACTTTTTCCACAACCGTTACTACCTGTCAAAGCAATTTTTTTACCCAATGGTATTTGAAAGCTTACGACATCCAATAGGACTTTTCCTGGAATGTGTAAAGTGAATTGATCTGCCATAATCGGAAATTTATTGTGTAGTTCCAATGCCTTCGATTGTCGGAAAACTATATTTCTGTCTACCTGCACCGCATCTACTTTCTGAAGCTTCTCTATTCGCTGTTCTATTGCCTTGGCTGCACGTTGTACGTTTTTTTGACTTGTCCCTTTGGACTTTGTCATAAACATGCGATTCGGCTTTGCATGAGCTTCTCTTTTTGACATGTTACCTGCTTGGGTAATTTTTTCAGCCTTTTTCATTTTATCTTCGGCAGCTTTTTCAAGACGACTTCTTTCTTTCAAATATAAGTCATGCGCCTGGCGTTGTTGATCTTGCTCCAACTGCTTTTGCCAAGCATAATTACTATAATTTCCGGAATAAATGTTTACTGTGCCCCCATCAATCTCCCAAATTGTTGTGACCAATTGATCCAGAACCGCACGATCATGGCTAATTAGTACGAGGGCACCATAGTAATAACGTAATTCATCCACTAGAAATGAAATACCCTCTTGATCTAAATGTGTTGTTGGTTCATCAATGAGCAGCGCCTCCTCATAGAAAGAAAATAAATGAGCTAACTTTAATCTCGTTTGTTCCCCACCACTTAGTCCTTCAGAATTTACTGGAATAGCTAATTTCCCTAATAACTGTGCCTCTGCCCCTACAGGCGTTGGTGCTTCCATTTGTTCAAAATAGCCGAAATGTACATGACTATTTACCTTCCCACTTGTCGGCTGAACCTTGCTAGCAAGTAACTTCATTAATGTACTTTTTCCAGCGCCATTTTTCCCAACGATACCGATTCGATCGAATTGATGAATGGCTAATTTTTCAATGTTTAAAATCTCTTTATCTAAATAATTTACAACTACGTTGTCTAATTCAAAGCAAACTTTTTCCATATGACTACCTCCCGAAATTAACTCATTTCGTATCGATAGCTATGGTACCGATACGAGCCTCTAGTTAAAGCTCGTATCAAAAGAATAATAGCATATGCATGATCTATTCCTCCTTATTGGATAAAACAAAAAATCACAGACAATTTGCCTGTGATCCAAGTAACTAGGATATATTAGAGAATAAGCCTCTTTAAATAAAGGCGTGAGCTGTTCTCTTTCTTATGCAATTGAAGATGATTAAAAAAGGACAGACTATCCCGTATACTCTGGCTTCACAAACCGAGTTTTTGACCCTATTCAGTTATTGGCTCAAAATGGTGCAACGTAGTCTCATTGAATATGTCATTTTTTAATAATCCTCCTTAAAAGTATTATGATTATTATAAATATTTATTCTAATTAGTCAAGGTCTTCTAGTCTAAAGACATTCAAAAAAAGGTCGATATAACCTAAATGAATATTACAAAAAAAGTATATCATTTGGTGAAAACCTGATATAGTATGGATTTAAGAAAAAATCTAATTTGATATGGTGGTGTTATGTGAATGAAAAAATACGTAATAGATATTTTAATGATTATGCTTGGATCACTGCTTTTTGCCCTAGCAGTTAACTTATTTGTTATTCCAAATGATTTGGGTGAAGGTGGCGTAACGGGCTTAACGATTATAGCCTATTATCTTTTCGGATGGTCTCCGAGTATTGTCAGCTTTATGATGAATGCGGCTTTACTACTAGTTGGCTATAAATTTCTAAATAGACAAACAACCATTTATACGATCATTGCGGTCTCATTCCATTCTTTATTTTTACATTTAACAGAATCTTGGTCGATTTCCTCAAATGAAATTATCGTAAATACGATTTTTGGTGGAGTATTTGCTGGGGTCGGTATTGGTTTGATTATTAGAGTCGGTGGTACAACTGCAGGCTCTACGATTTTAGCTAGAATCACTAACAAGTACCTTGGCTGGAGTATTAGCTATGGACTTTTATTCTTTGATTTAATCGTTGCTTTTTCATCTTATTTTATCATCGGAGCAGAGGCATTAATGTTAACAATAATCATGCTTTATGTTGGTACTAAGGTGATGGAGTTCGTTATCGAAGGGGTTAATCCTAAAAAAGCAGTTACGATCATCTCTAAAAAACCAGAAGACATTGCTGGACAGGTAACTGCTTATATGAACCGCGGGGTTACGGTACTTTCCGGTCATGGCTATTATACAAAGGAACAAAAAGAAATTTTGTATATCGTCATTAGTAAGCAAGAAGTTGTAAAGCTCAAAAAAATTGTCAAAGAAGTCGACAAGGATGCCTTTATTGCCATTCATGATGTAAGGGATGTTTTTGGAGAAGGCTTTATTGAATTAGCTAAATCTTAAGATAGTAAAACACCTTTTGTAGGAAAACAAAAGGTGTTTTTTCTATTACCTATTATCAATCTGTAAGGAGCTATCAATAATGCTATCCAATAGGGCAGAATAGCTAATTCCTGCAGCAAAGGCGCTTTTTGGTAGCAGGCTATTTTGGGTCATGCCAGGTAATGTATTAACCTCCAACACATAAGGAACGCCCTCCTTAATTAACATATCTACTCTAGCATACACACTACATTTTAAAGACTTATAGCTGGTCATAGCAGCCTTTGCCACACGGTCATGAATCGCAAGTGGGAGTTCCACAGGCTCCTCTATTGTAGAAGCATCATCATATTTCGCCTGGTAGTCAAAAAATACTGCCGTATGTTTGATTGAAAGGACTGGCAATAGCCTATCATTGAGGATTGGGCATGTAATTTCGTCACCAATCATGTACTGCTCAATAATAATTTCGTTATCCCACTTCAATACCTCTGCAACAGCCGTCAATAAGGCATTTCGATCATGGACAATTTGAACACCTACACTAGAGCCACCAGCATTTGGTTTAACGACCAGCGGATAACCCATCAGCTCTATGTCCTGTAATGGCAGCTCCTCGCCCTTTACGAGATGCATCCAATCTGGTGTGGCGATCCCTTCATAGCGCAGTATTTTCTTGGCCATATTTTTATCCATGCACAAACTACTTGCTAGAAGACCACTTCCTGTATAAGGAATACCCAATGTTTCTAATACACCCTGAATCGTGCCATCCTCTCCAAACTTACCGTGCAGTGCTAATAAAGCTACATCGATACCTTGCACTTTTTCTATTACCTCTTGATGGTCTTCCAATACTATTTCAACAACATCGTATTTTTGTTTATTTAAATGAGCAACCATTTCCTTCCCTGTCATAATCGAAACCTGCTTTTCAGAGGAGGTACCGCCCATAATTACGCCAACCTTCATCTTTTCAACCCCTTCTATCATTTCTTAATGTATCCCCAATAATTTGAATACCCCGGACAATATCTTCTTCTGATAAACGGGAAAACCCTAGGCGAAATGTGTTTTTACCAAGACCATTTGTATAAAATACATCTCCTGGATAGAACACCACACCTTCGTCATAACATTTTTCTAATAATCTGCGAGCATCTATGCCCACTTCTAGTTCAATAAAGAGATGCAGTCCTCCATCCCCTCTGATTTTGCAAAATGGAATGTACTCCATACAGGCTTGACGAGCAAGCTCATACTTTTTCTTATAAACAGCTCTTGCTTTCTTTAAATATTTTTCAAAATAACCATCCTGTAAATATTGATATAACACTGCCTGATCCAGTGTCGATGTATGAATTGTCCGCGCTCTTTTCATGCTTTCTAGGCTAGCAATTAGCTCCTTATCTGCTAAAATCCAGCCAACACGTAAGCCTGGGAAAAGGATTTTAGAAAAGCTGCCAATATAGACAATGTTATTACCAGAACCACTAAATGCAATTAGTGGTGCCAAATGAGAGCTTGAATACCTTAATTCCTCATTAAAGCCATCTTCTACGATAGGTATTTGATAGTTGGAAAAAAGCTGAAAAATAGCATTCCTCTTCTCAGAGGAGGTGACAATTCCTGTTGGATTATGATAGGACGGGATGAGATAGGCAAAATCAAAATCCATTTTGGCTAATGTTTTTTCTACCTGCCCCATATCAATGCCATCATCGCTCATATCAACGCCATGTATTTCTAGCCCATGTAAACGAAAAAGCTTCAATGCTGCGTGATGTGTAGGATTTTCACATAGAACACGCCCAGATTTTTTAGCTATTGAGGATAATAAAATATCGAGTCCCTCCGTAAAGCCGTTAGTGATTAAAATATCTTTATTAGAAATATCTACACCCTTCATTTCCATATAGCGAAGGAGATAATCAATTAAAGGTTTATACCCTTTTGCATAGCCATAATTTAAGACAATATCGCCTTCAAGGGACATACGTGTAAGAAAAGCCCGTTTGAAATTTTCAACATCAAAAAGCTTTTCTTCCGGAGCAATACTAGTAAAGGAGATCATCCCTTTTTGCCACTGAATATCTTGTCGTACTAAATCGATTTCATCTGCTAACAAAGTTGCTGTATTCAGCCTATTTTTCCAGTCAAGTTCGATAGGGGACGTTTTCAACGTAGTAACCTTTCCTACAAAGTTCCCTTTTCCTTTCACTGCATAAATGATGCCGTCCTGCTCTAGCTCAGCATATGCATTCAGCACTGTATTTCTGCTAACTGCTAATAGCTTACTAAGTTCACGCGTAGATGGAAGCTTTTGATGTTCTAACAGATGCCCTTTAACAATCATGTCTTGAACATAATCCTTCAATTGCACATAAACAGGACGATCATCCACCATCTTAAAATCATTAAACAATCCCTGACCCCCTTGCTTCATTCTTGCATAACGAGAGTGAACTCAAAAGGTCCACTCAGTATGTAATTTCCTATTGTTGTGGTTGTTCTTCTTTCTATCTTATTTCAAAATTATTATACGTATCAAACGTGATGAAGATCGTTCACAATATTAACTATTTGCCACACTATGATAAGGGTCGTAATAATTTATTTAAGCTCGAACTTTTTATAAGGAAATCGAGGTTCAACAAACATTTATTTATTGTCCATCAGGTCAACAATGGGCAGATGATGAAACGGGTAAATACGGTATTTTCATTACAAAGTAATCGACCCCACTATTGCCAAAGGGTACAATAATAATTTAGAGGTGGTTCATGACCAATTTGTCTTATGAGAAGGACAGCCACTTCCAATTCCAGATGAAAGAGTGATTGTCATGATTAATGGAGGTAGACTCTTACAACATCTTCAAGACTTAAGCCAAATCGGCTGCAATGAAGCTACAGGTGGGATTAATCGCTTCTCCTTTACACCAGTAGAAAAACAGGCTATTGAGCTAGTGACCATTTATATGGAACAGGCTGGCATGAAAGTAACGGTTGACGCTGTTGGAAATCTCATTGGTACTTATGGTGAAGGCGATGAAACCATTATGCTAGGCTCACACATTGATACAGTACCAGAAGGCGGCAAATACGATGGAGCATTAGGGGTATTGGCAGCTATTGAAGTCGTAAATAGGTTGTATGAGCAACAAATACTACCCTCTAAAAAGATACAAGTTGTCGCTTTTAAGGATGAGGAGGGAACGAGATTTGGCTTTGGGCTACTTGGTAGTAGTGCGATGGCCGGGCTTTTAACGGAGGAACAATTACAGCACACAGATGAGGCTGGCATTTCCATTGAAGAAGCTATGAAGGAATTCCAATTGTCGCCATATCCTTTAGTTAATGCTCAACGAAATGACATTAAAGCTTATTTAGAAATGCATATTGAGCAAGGCAAGGTGCTAGAAAATGAAGGTTTACCTGTCGGTGTTGTAACAGGTATAGCCGCTCCTGTATGGTTAGAAATTACTGTCACTGGCGTCAGTGAACATGCTGGTGCAACACCTATGCCCATTCGGCAGGATGCTCTAACTGCGGCGAGCGAGATGATTTTAGAGATTGAACGGCTATTAAATGACACTACAGATGCCGTTGCAACGGTCGGCAAGCTTACTGTGTCCCCGAATGGAACAAATGTGATCCCAGGCAAAGTTACTTTCTCAATTGATCTACGAGATATAGACGAACAAAAAGTGAGATCACTAGAGACTATGATTTTGCAGCAACTACAACAAATCGCAGACCGAAGAAATGTTACATTGGCTTCAAAAATATTACAGCGCATTAAACCTGCAAAAGCGGATGAGAAGCTACAGCAACAACTTGCCATAAGTATTGAAAAGCAAGGGATACGTCCCTATTCTCTTATAAGTGGTGCAGGACACGATGCCATGAATATGGCTGAAATCGCTCCAATCGGGATGTTGTTTGTCCGCTCAAAAGACGGCATTAGCCACAATCCCTTAGAATATAGCTCCGATGAGGATATCATTATAGCCACTACTATTTTTTATGATTCTGTCGTCGAGCTCTCTAAATAATTCACTGTAATAGAAGTAGCCATTCTCTAGTTTTTTTCAGAATGGCTTTTTAATATCATTTTTTGAATAAGCCTACTATAAAACCTTCTAACCCAAAATGCGGATCTGCTGTAGACATCGGTACCATTTTACGTATTTCAATTTCTTCCAAAAAATTAAAAATTTCCTGTAGTTGACTTTTTGTATAACCAAGCCCACCCTCTAAACTGCGCTTTAAATATACTTCCTCATCTGTCAGGGCAGAGCCACCGTACGTTCCATTCTCCTCAAATGAACATACAGCAAAGTATCCATTCTGCTTTAATAACCTATTAATGATCTCTATATAACTGATGAATCGAATCCTCGTAATGATAGGATTCATATGACTGCTCGACCATTTGCTCCTTTTTAAAACCTGTCCAAAATCTAAAGCCCTTATTTTTCTTTTTCAGTAGGTCGATACAATGATGATGAGCAATTTTATAGAGCCACGCTGAAAAAGACACTGAGTAAGTGAATTGGCGAATATTCTCTAAACCTTTTATAAAAACATCCTGCGAGGCATCCTCAGCTTCTTCTTTGTTTCCTAATAGGTAGTAACAGTATAGATAGATTTGTTTTTGGAAGCACCGTATGATTTCCGTGTAGGCATAAGTATCCCCTGCCTGAACTTGTTTAACTACCTCTTTTATTACTACCGTTTCCTCTGTTTTATTTGATATACTCACAAGCTTCCCTCCTCTCTATCTGTATAACTAAATTCACTACCGTTTTGTGACAGCAAAAGATTAAAAATTGGCATTAAAATATATAATTTCTTAATTTAATAACCCCTCTTCAACCACATGGAATTGAACTGGTTTCATTTTACCAAAAGGAATTTATTTTCTTTTTATATGCTATAGTGTATTAATGGATATTTTTTCTATAATTATGGAGGTGCACTGAAATGGAAGACATTTTAACGATTACAAATTTAACGAAAAGTTATGGAAACAAGGAAATATTAAAAGGAATAAACCTCCATGCTACTAGAGGAGAAATTATCGGATATATTGGTCCTAATGGTGCTGGTAAAAGCACGACTGTTAAAATTATTTTGGGGCTTGAAGGTGATTATGGTGGTGAAATTAAGCTCTTTGGTGAAAGCATTGGGCAAGATCAAATAGACTATAAGCGGAGAATTGGTTACGTTCCAGAAATCGCTGATGTGTATGACAACTTAACAGGTTATGAATATTTAACCTTTATCGGTCAGTTATATGGGCTAGAGCTATATGAGGCAGCTGACAAATCGAAATCGCTCATGGAGTTGTTTGGAGTGGGTGAGGCGTACCATTCTAGAATTTCCTCGTACTCAAAGGGCATGCGACAAAAACTATTAATCATTGCTAGTCTTATACATAACCCAGACCTATTATTTTTAGATGAGCCGATCAATGGCTTAGATGCAAACAGTGTAATGATTTTTAAAGAGATTTTAACGCAGCTCGCAGCCAATGGAAAAACAATATTTTACTCTTCTCATATTATGGATGTCGTTGAAAAGATCAGTAGTCGCATCATCCTGCTATATGACGGCAACATAGCAGCGGATGGAACCTTTGCCCAATTACAAGCTGGTAACACTGAAGGAACGCTAGAAAGGATCTTTAATCAGTTAACAGGATTTCATGAGCATCAGGAAATTGGTGAGAAATTTGTATCCATCGTTCGAGGAGTACAATCATGACAGATTTTAAAACACTCCAATTGCTTGATTTATTCCGCTGGCTCTTTGTAAAAATGGGTATTGATTATGACCTAATGAGAAAAATCCTTCATATCAAATTAACAATGGATGAACGTAAAGTACCCACACTATTTAATCAGAACAAAAAGAAGAACGATCAAAAATATGGCTATATTAAATCGCTATGGATTTATGTTTTATTCGGCCTTATACTAATCCCACTCATGGGATTTGGTCAAAACTTTTTATTTCAAATGAGTATTGCGTTTGCCATGATCATTTTTTTAATTATGACTTCATTGATTTCTGACTTTTCCTCAGTACTCTTAGATGTACGAGACAAAAGCATACTATCAACTAAGCCTATTTCCGCTAGAACCATTAACGCAGCAAAATTTATGCATATTTTCATTTACTTATTCTATTTAACAATTGCCTTAACAGGCATCCCTTTACTCGTCAGCCTTTTTACGCAAGGAATTGTATTTTTCGTTTTAACCGTTCTAGAGATTATATTAATTAATTTATTTATTGTAGCGATCACTGCCATTTTATATATTGCCATTTTACGCTACTTTGATGGTGAAAAGCTGAAGGATATGATCAACTATGTACAAATTGCCTTGTCGTTAATGCTCATGATCGGCTACCAGGTTCTGATTCGGTCCTTTGAATTCGTTAATTTGGATATGACGGTGTCATTTCATTGGTGGAGTCTCTTCCTAATACCGATGTGGTTCGCTGCACCTTTTAACTTATTACTAAATGGCGATACTTCGTTATTAACAGTACTATACAGCATCTTTGCTGTAATCATACCGATACTTTCGATTGGGTTATATATTAAACTCATCCCAACCTTTGAACGTAACCTTCAAAAACTATTAAGTACAAGTAAATCAAAAAAAGAGAAGAACAATCGACTGAAGGTACTTTTATTAACGCTGCTATGTAGAACACATGAAGAAAGAGCATTTTTTCGTTTCGCCTCTCTTATGATGAAGCAAGAACGCGAGTTTAAGCTCAAAGTTTACCCTTCTTTAGGTTTTTCATTTATTATCCCATTTATTTTTATATTCACCTTTAGCGGATCCGAAAAAATTGATTACGCTACTAGTATGAGCTACTTAAATATTTATTTTAGTATGATGATTATTCCGGCTGCTGTACTTTTACTTGGTCATTCGGCTAAATTTAAAGCGGCTTGGATTTACAAAATACTTCCATTAAAAGATTATACGAATTTACAAAAAGGCAGTTTAAAGGCATTTTTAATCAAATTGTATGTCCCATTATTTTTGGTACTAAGTTTGGTCTTTAGCTATATTTACGGTATTCGAATTATCCCAGACCTACTAGTAGTTTTAGTGACAAGCTGGATATATACACTGTTTTGTTTCGTAACGATGAGCAATAAAATACCTTTTACCAAACCATATGATGAGGTTGGAGATGCTCAAGGCTGGAAAACTGTTTTATTGTTTATCCCTTTAGCTATTTTGGCAGGTCTACACTACTTAATTGCAAGTCAAATGGCATTCGGACCTACTATTTATTTCATAGTGCTTTTTTTCATCAACATGCTTGTATGGAAGTTAGCTTTCAAATGACAAAAACGGCTCGAGTCCCACCTTATATGGGACCGGCCGTTTTCTTTTAAAACGCCTTGCGCTTATATATCCTTACCGAGAGCATCCATGAGCCTATATATAGTACAACGATTAGTAATGAGACAATAAGGTATAGTTGTAGTTCCTGTACAGTCATGAAATTTTGTACAACGGTTCTTATTTGTTTATTTATGTTAGGGACAAAATAATTGATGATCACCATATAAACTCCAAATAACCCCATGATAGCAATAGTTAAATACTTTGTTTTGAATTTATAGGAAATCGGTAAAATAAACGAAATGACAATCATAACGAGGCCCATAATCAGTAATACTTCTTTCCACAATACAGCTACCTGATTCCCATTTAAAATAAAGTCGAACAAATACGTAAGGAACATAAAGAACCCTGTAAAAATTAAAGCTCCTATATATTTTGAACTAACAATTTCTTTTCTTGTATACGGTAATGAATTAAGTAAAATATTTGCATTATCTTTTTCATCATTCGAAAAAGCACTTAAAACAAATACGATACTATATATAAATACTATATATACTGATGGAACATTGACCATTAAATAAAGAATAATCGTTGCTATGTAGATGATTAAAATGTTTTTTTGAATTAATATATCTTTTAAAATAAGGTTCAACATATCCTTACCACCCTTTCTTTGTATAATACATAATGTCTTCAAGCGTAGGCTTTTCAACCACCACTGTATCACCAAATATAGTAGCTGCTCGATGTTTATTGGCTGTTAATGCTTCAAAGCCTCTGTTTGTTTTACGAAGGGCGACGAATTCCTGCTCCGTTTCACGATCTAATAAATCCAAGGTTCCTTTAACAATAGCGTATTCCTCTTGAATTTTATAAAACTCCTTTGTGAAAATATGCTCACCATTATGAATAAACGTTATATAATCTGCTATGCGATCTAAATCTGTCGTAATATGTGTGGAGAAAAATATAGTTTTGTCTCCATCTTGCATTAACTCATGTAAAATATTGAGTAATTCTCTGCGAAAAATAGGGTCGAGCCCCGACGTTGGTTCATCCATGATGATTAATTCAGCGTGATGTGCTAACGCGATGGCTAAGGATGCTTTCATCTTCATCCCTTTCGAAAAGGTCTTCATATTTTTGTTCAAGGGTAGCTCAAACTGTTCCACATAATGCTGAAATGCCTTGTCATCCCATTTTCTATAGGCAGGTTTAATGATCTTTTTCATATCCTTGAGTGTGATATTTTCATAAAAGATATTCTCATCATAAACAAAACCGATACGTTCTTTTATTTCTTTTTCATGTTTCTTATAACTTTTACCAAAAATAGAAATAGTCCCACTATCCTGCTGCAATAAATTCATAATCATTTTAATGGTCGTTGATTTTCCTGCACCATTTCCGCCAATAAACCCTGTGACAAACCCTTTTTTAACATGGATTGAAAAATCCTTTATTTGAAAACCATTAAAGGACTTTTGTATATGCTGTAATTCAATAACATTTTCCATTTATTCATCCTCCGTATACAATAAAGTAAGCATAGCCTTTAACTCTGCTAAACTAATATCCATTTCCTTCGCATTTTGAATTGCCACCAACAATTTTTCCTCAATGGCCTTCATTTTTCTTTCCTTCATCATTTCTGAATTTTGTTCAGAGATAAATGATCCTTTCCCAACAATAGAATAAATAAATCCATTTTTTTCAAGCTCTTCATATGCCCTTTTCGTTGTAATGACACTAATCTCTAAATCTTTGGCAAGTTGGCGCATGGAAGGCAATGGCTGCCCCTCTTGTAATTGCCCTGTTAAAATTAGCTTTTTAATTTGTGCATAGATCTGCTCATAAATAGGCTCTTTAGAACTGTTCGAAATAATAATTTGCATGCAAATACCTCTTTTAAAATATTGTATATATACTTTATATACAATATATACACATAGATACAAATATGCAAGTAAAATTTTCCTTTTTGTGAAATAAAAATAAAAGCATATAGCCAAATAAATGACTACATGCCTTTTCAATTTAAAATTTAAATGCAATTACTTCTTCCTTACCGCTTTGCATACTTTTTATTTTATACATATTTTGCGTGACCTCATCTTCTCCTAGGACTATAACCTTTGGTGTATTTTCCCGATTCGCTTTCTCCATTGCTTTTTTTACTTTTTTCCCACTAAGCTCAACTTCTACCTTATATTCATGTTGCCGCAATGCTGCTGCCAACTTCAGCGCCGACTTTTCTGTTCCAAGGGGAATAATATAAATATCCACAATAGGAAAGTTTTTCTCGATTCTTCCTATAACCTCCAAGGCTGTATAAATGACGTCTAATCCAAAAGAAATTCCCACAGTGGCATACGATTGCTCCTCAGACCCCAAAAGGCCACCAATCGCCTGATCATAACGTCCCCCACTCCCAATACTCGAACGAATGGTTCCATCTGCTAAGAAGATTTCATAAATTGTTCCTGTATAAATTTCAAGCCCTCGTGCTAAAAATGGATTGAACGTACATTTCTCATTTAATCCAAGTGCATTTAAATAAGCTGTTAGCTCCACTAATTCCTGTATACCTTGCTGCAAAATGATGTTTTGATTAGCGAACTCATTAAAATAGGCCATATTTATTTGAGGTTGCCCCTCTAAAAATTGCTTTATTTTTGTCATGCTGTTTTCAGAAATTCCCAATTCCCTCAATTCAGATAGCACTGTTTTTTGGTCTATTTTCTCGATTTTATCTAATATTAAAATAACCTGATTCATTTGTTGCTGCTCTACTTCAAATAATTGCAGTAAACCAACTAAAATTTTGCGATTGTTATATTGGATGTTAATCTGGAGATTAAGCTTATCAAATGCATCTATCGCCATCATCATTAGTTCCGCTTCAGCAGCTTGTGACGTCACCCCAACAATATCTACATCACATTGTGTAAATTCACGAAAACGTCCAGCCTTAATGGGCCCATCTCGAAACACTTTACCAATTTCATAACGTTTAAATGGCATAGTAATAGAGGGATTCGTCGCTACTACCTTTGCAAATGGAATTGTTAAGTCATAGCGTAACGCTAAATCACGCTCACCTCTATCCGTTAGTGTATACATTTCCTGTACAATTTCAGCACCACCAGCATATTTAGAAGCCATCAACTTCGTATAATTAAGAATTGGTGTCTCAATCGGCTTACAGCCATAAGCCATAAACGTGTCTTCTAAAGTGCGCCGAATAGCACGACGGGCAACCTCCTGCTCAGGTAAATAATCTTGTGTGCCACGTACATTTTGGTAATCCATTTTTTTCATCACTTTTGCCTCCTCATTTTTTGACAAATAAAAAAACCGTATACGATAAAGCTCTCAATTAGCTTTATTTATACGATTACATGAGAAATAGTCTTCCTATTCAATATTAATTAATTAATAAAGATAGCAAGACTACTGACTATGATGATGTTTTGTTGTGTACGATTGGACAAAGGTGATTGTCATATGTATTCCCCCTTTTATGTTAAGAGATACTATAAGACAAAACGAAATAAATGTCAAATTATTTAGAAAATTTTATAAAAGTACACTTTTTAATTTTTCTAGTACCTCTATCACATTCACCAACTCCTCATCCGATAGCTGTGCTTGATATTTTTTAGTGATTTCTTGATTAAACGCTTCACCTTCCTGTTTATACAGCAAACCTTTCTCACCTAATTCAATCGAATAGCCACGCTTATCATCGACATGCTGCCTTTTTATAATATAGCCATCCTTTTCAAGCTTTGCTATCTGCTGGCTCACGGCACTTTTGGTAATCATCATTTTTTCAGCTATTTCTGATGGTGAAATGGAAGGATGACGAATCACTAATGCCAAAAGGACCGCTTGCTGATTATTTAAATTGAACTTAGTATAGTCTCTTTCCATTTTCTCAAGAACAATCCAAATATCTTCAATTGTATGATTAATTTGCTCTGCTACATTGTTAGTCTTCATTTTTTTGAGTATCACCTTTTTCACGCCATTTTTTAGGATTAAGATAGCTTTTAAATTTGTTAGCTACTTCTTTCCCGACAAGTAAAGCGCCCAACCAAAATAAGATTTCAGCTACAATGATGCTGCCTGGAATAATACCTGCTTTTACTTTCGTAGGAATAGGTGTAAATGGTGTAATGACTGGGATTAGCCACAACGAAAGCGAAAAAATAATAATCCCGATACCCAATTTATAGGCAATGGACTTTTGTTTCTCGATAGAGGACATACAATGATTCTCCTATTTAATAATTTAGTTAAGTTAACTTAACTATATATTAAATATTATTGTAAGTAAAGCAATTATGGACATAATGAGTAAAAAACCCCATCTATTTGAGTTTTGATTGTCCAAATAGATGGGCTGATTTGCCTCCTTATTCTCCTATTATTAGAGGTATACGGAGTTCTTCATCAGGTTGTTGCGTTGTATAATTATAAATATAAATATCAAGCTCTATCTCCTTGAAATTTTTATATTCATCCATTCGCATATTATTATCATCACCAAGTATACCTGCAATTATTGGCATACCATAGTTTCGATCTTTATGATCAAGATAATAGGTCTGAGTGACACCACCAAATGTAGGATCAGAGCTAAAGGATTCAATATAAAGATTATTGTCCTTCATGTAGTATGTCCATGTAATTGGATATTCTCCAACCATCGACGTTTTACTTTGAGGTTTCTCTGTTATATCAGTTAAGCGTATCGGTTGTGGATCACCATCAACTATATCAACACGATGTTTAGCAACCAATGTCATTGTTTTATCCACCAACGAGGAAACATCTACCCCCTTCAGTTCAAAACGGAGCTCTGTTTTATAGGGATCGTT
Source organism: Lysinibacillus fusiformis (assembly GCF_003049525.1). Taxonomy (GTDB): domain Bacteria; phylum Bacillota; class Bacilli; order Bacillales_A; family Planococcaceae; genus Lysinibacillus; species Lysinibacillus fusiformis. The sequence continues at coordinate 227,644 of NZ_PYWL01000005.1, forward strand.
TTCTTCATCCCATCTTCCTCCATCTAAAAGTACTCCCCCAATATTTAGCTGATAATCTTTGTAAGGAATATGCGCATACTTCTCTTTATGTTTTAGTACTAAACGTACTTGTGTTGGTGTAACTTTCATTTCATGAATGACTGTTCCACCAGTTGCATTTTCTAATGGAATATTGACAACTTTTTTAAAAGATCCCTTTTTTAATTTTTCCTTGGACAGATTCATATCTATACTCCAAGTATTTTCTGCAATACTTAATGTATGCTCGTATGTTAGATTGAACTGTGTCCCTTTCGCCCGTAAACTTTCTGAGGAGAAAATTTGCTGACTAAAGTATTCCCCTGTTGCTCCTGGTGTTCCAAACACTGGTGTCCCCACGTCTTGAATAGGCTGATTCTTATCATTGACTGCTTTGATACGTACCCATTTATCCTTCATTTTTGAATCTGTAAACGTAACAGCAGAATGAAGCATTACTTTTCCCTCTGGCTGCTCAAATATTTGTAATGTGACATTATCAATTCCATCCTTTTGAATGGCGAAATGCTGCGTATTAAAGTCATTAGGATTATAACTAATAGATTGCTCCTCATCACCTATCGCATAAATATTCTTTATTGAAAAATTAATATCTGATAGTTGATCTTCTGCAACCCAGTCTGTCTCGAAATATCCTTGGAAAACACCAAGATCATCATCCCATTGATGTACATAATTTCCTTTAATCAAATCACCCTCAGAGTTTTTAAATCCAATTTGATCAAAACTAATATTATTTCCATCCCAAGTGGCATCAGGCTTCAAACTATATAGAAGGAAAGTTCTATTTTCATCAATAAACGCTGTGTGTACCGTTAACGTAAATCCGTCCTTCGTAATGGATTGCTCAATCGTCTGGCCTAAGCCTTGCGCTAATGCCGATTGAATACCAGCTCTATATGAAAGAATGTTTGACCAATCATAATTCAGGGCTGCATAAACTGGCGTGGCCATTAGCGCGACAGCTAGTCCAGCCACCAAAGCGAATTTCTTTCTTCTGCGGGGCCGTTTTTCAATCGTTTCACCTTCGGTAATCTTTAACTCATCTTGTTCAATAGAGCTCCACATTTGTTCGAAATCAGGATACACCATATTATGATCTGCCTTCAAACCTTTTTTCAGCTTCTGTTCAATGCGTTCCAAATTGATTCTCTCCCTTCAACCATAGATGTTGATTTTGTTCCATTTTTTTGCGCATTATTTTTAATGCTTTATGCAGCCTCGACTTTACTGTACCTACAGGAATTTTTAACGTTTCTGCGATTTCTACTAACGACAATTCACCGATAAAACGAAGAGTAACAACGGCCATAAGCTTTTCTGGCAACTGCTTGAGCAATTCCTCCCATTCCTCCCCAGCTACCTTCTCCATTACAATAGTGTCTACAGACTTAACCAATGCCGTATTCTGCTCATGTAGAAGTTGAACCTGACCTTGTTTTTTCAATTGAGCTTGCTTTCTTTTTAACAAGTTTAAGCATTGGTTCATCGCAATGCGCATAATCCAAGCACGTGTATGCTCAATGCTTTTCCAATCCTGACGGAACACGGTGACAAATACATCATGGCAGAGATCTTCCGCATCTTGTGCATTTCTTAGCATGTAATAACAGGTACGGTATACATCCTTATTGTATGAATCAAATAATTCTCGTTCTGTCAATCTGAGTCACTCCTTTCTGACTGTTCTACTTTATAAACAAATGACTACTAGAAAAGGTTCATCTTTTTTAGAACTTCCTTGTTATGTAATTCAATTAAAAACCTCACAATAAAAACAGATGGCATTAGAGTGGTCCATTATAGGACGTCTAAACCATCTGTTTTTAGCTTGTAGACAGCAATAAGTAGTGACATCATTGGGTCTAGAAATTTTTGTTCCTTCATATTTTCACTTATTATGGTGTCATTTTACAAAAAAGTATATCTTAAGATAATCATAGCTATCGATGAATATCGGTGCAACTAAAAATGACAACCCTAGCTACGTTCATAGCTTTGGGTTGCCTTTATAATTTTATTGATAAAACGGCTTTACATCGTATCCGTTTTGCTCCAAATGATAGCGAATATTTTTATCTACTAGGAAATGTCCTGATCCCACAACAACAAAGTACTTTCCTTTTTTCTCTTCAAGAACATTCATGATTTTCTTGGCCATTTGCTCATCACGTAAGCCGAAAAGCATTTCATTGAACTCAGATGATTGTCCCTCCATTGCTTGGAAGCTTTTTGCGAATTCTTCCACATTCCCTTGCTGCCAGCTTGTAAACCATTCTTGAAGAATTTCGGATTGATTTTCTTCAGATGGATTGATGATATTATCCAGCACAGCGACTAATGACTGTTCCTGTGCCTCTGGTGACAATGCATCAAACATATCTACCTGCGCTCTTGTACCTTCTAATTCAATCACTGGCTTTTGTTGCAACTGTGCGTTCAATAAAAAGTATATATCAATCCCGTGCATTGTCATTTCTTGTGGTGTCATTCCAAAGGAATCGTCCATTGCCAGCATTGATAATGCACTAGAAAGCATCCATGGCTTTTGTACTATTAGTTCCTCCATTGGAAGATTGTAAAGCTTTGCGACTTGTTCTAACTTCGCATATGTTTCTGGTGCAACAGTATCTTTTAGTGTTTTGCCATCTGTATACATTGCTTTTTCTGCATAGTATTCGAGTGCTTCCGCATCCAGGATATTCGCCTCTACTAATAGCGCATCCGATTCATTGAATGCCTTTACTAGTTTGTTATTGAATGGATATAAATCGGGTGTTCCTAGATGAATGGAACCTAGTAAGTATACAAGTGTATCCTCATCCTGAACAACCCAAGCTACCCCGTTCGATCCTTGCTCTGCTAGCCCATATGTACTCTGAATGAAACGCACAGCCAATATTACAGCCTGTTGAGTCGTTGCCTTGCTCTCCAACTGTAATCCATTAGCAGAGCCTTGTAATATATGATGCTCTTTCATAAATTGAATAGGATCTTTACCAACCGGTAAATCATAACGCGCTACAATATTATATAAACGTTTTACAATATCCCCACGTGTGTTATCATTCTTCACACTCACTGGTTTATATTGTTTGTTTTCATCTAAACCTAGAGAAGCAATTTTCTTTTCTGTTAAAGCTAATAATTCATTTACTTTATCTACCGAAATTTCTTGAAGGAAACCATCGAAATACCATTCCATTGGAAAGATTCCGTATTTTTCACCCTCATTTAATGTTTCTATTGCCCACTCACTAATTGATGGTGTTAAAGGTAGTGACTGCTCCTCCGCATGGATCACAGGTACAACCGTTGTCAGCATCAATGAAGCCCCAAGCAAAATAGCGCTTGTACGTTTCATTATCTTTTTCATCATAAGATTTTCTCTCCCTTTTTCTACTTCCTTACCTACAACGTTTGAAATTATACCATAAATAGACCAACTATTTTATAAGTAAATGTGAAAATTTTTACAAAAATGTATTGACTTTAATTATGTCGAAATAGTTATTACATCCCATTAAATAAGACGATGACACTCGTTCTTGTCATCGCCTTTTATTTTAAGCTTATTGAGTAAATTTAGGATCCAATATACCTAAACCACTGCCTTCAATTTCAAACTTCACTTTTGAAGCACCTTCTAAATTAACATTAACCTTTACCTTATCTTTTATCGACCCGCTATCATAAATCAATTTATTATCTGCGTAAATTTTCATATAGCCTATTCCGAAAGAACCTGCCGCTAGCTTTTTAACAGGCGCTAGGTACGTTTCAAATGATTTATATTTTCCATTAGCCATGTATTCAACTGTATGATCTTGTACAGCCCCACCGCCGTGATAGCCACCTAGTTGATAGGATTGTTCAAACTTTTCTCCAGTACTAATAACGATAGAGCTTGGGTTATGGAAGAAGTGATCTTCATCACTCCCAATAGGCTTTACATCTTTTAAAGAGATGAAGGTTGGAGCATCACCAATATAAATGGATTTTGATTTACCATCCCATGTCACATTTTTCCCTAAAGACTCAGCAATAAAACGCATCGGCACATAAGTAGTTCCTTCATAAATAAAGCCAGATTGACCCTCTTTTGGCTTTTTCTCAACCTTATCTACATAGTAATGAATCGTATCTTGAGAAACATTGATCTTTTTCAAACTGCTTGCTGCCTCTGTCGTTGAAAGGTAGGTGAAGGTTAAACCTCCTAATATAAAAAAGCCTAAATAACTCGTAATAATAAGTAGTTTTTTCATAGAGCACACTCCTTAATATATTTATATGTAATTATACCAAAAATTACATATAAATATTTCAACATATTGTTCAAAATAGAAAAAAACTGCTTATCACTTCTTTATTCATGAAGCAATCCTTATTCTACATAATTATATTTGGCTTTTAAACGAGGCTTAAGGTCACTAGGCTATACTTGTTTAATCTCACAGACTTTTGTTTATGAAATTGAAGCTTTCCACTTTTAATATGATTATTAGTATCTGAATATTACTTAAATCCGTATGGATTATTCTTATCTATCAAAAAATGAATGTTTAACTCCATTTTTCTTTTAGTTACTGATTATGCTAGTATATGGCCTCCTTCTACATGAAGAATGGTTCCAGTCACAAAACTATTTTGTAGCAAGTATAATATGCTTTGTGCAACATCTTCGACCCTCCCTATACGTTTAACTGGAAGTTTATTTTCAACAGAAGCATAAAAATTATTCCGTATTTCTTCTGGCATTTTATTACGAGAAGGTGTATCAATGATACCAGGTGAAACAATATTCACTCGGATTGGAGCAAGTTCTAATGCCAAAGTTTGGCCTAGATTAGAAACAGCTGCATTGACTGCACCTAGAGTCGCTGAACCAACCATAGATTTATAGGCCACAACCCCAGAAAATAAAGTAATGGAACCGTTTGGTAAAATTTTCAACGCGCCGTATTTTGCTGCATAATATTGTCCCCAAAATTTGTTTTCAAATAACTGTCGAGCCTGGACTGTACTTGTTTGGATGAATGAGCCCCCTGATGTTTCTGCTGCGCTTACTACAAGATGATCGAACGGACCGACTTTTTCAAAGAAAGACACAACTTGCTGTTCTTGTGTTGTATCTAGTGTGTAAGCTATAGCCTTCACCCCCAATTGCTCTTTTGCTTTCCGTAATTTATCTTCAGATCGACTTGCAATGATTACTTCAGCACCTTGGGCTAATAGTTGTTTCGCTGATTCCAAGCCAATCCCAGAGCTCCCACCAATAATGACAACCTTTTTATCTTTTAACATGTTTTTACCTCCTATATTTCCAAATAGTAAATTAAAAATTCAATTTCTCTGGCATTTGTATATCACGCTTTCATTCATAATGGGTACTGATAGTAAAGGTACTTATTATAAGATCTACGCTTAAGGATAGTTGATATTTTGTTGAAATCTCACTAAATTTCATTACCCCCTTAATCTAGTAATGGATTAACAAAGCCAACGATATTATATATATAGTTACTTCATTTTCGGAAGTAGTGATATTTATTTCACAAAGTTTCTAGAAGTATACTATTGTGATAATATAAGGTGAATTAGACAAAAAAATTTTAGGAGGCTGTTTCTGATGAGTGTGATTGAGCCAGTCGTGTTGACCAAAGGAACTCCAGGTGAGACTTGTCCCATCGCTAAAACACTGGATATAATTGGAACAAAATGGACATTTTTGATAATTCGTGATCTGCTTATAGAAGGAACGATGCGCTTTAGTGACCTATTGAAATCAATGGATGGAATTAGCCCGAAAACACTTTCCCTCCGCCTTAAAGTGTTGGAGGATCAAGGTATTTTAGAAAGAAAGGTATTCCCTGAGGTTCCCCCTCGCGTGGAATATACGCTAACAGAAAAAGGAAAGGGATTGGAAGGTATTTTTATTGAACTAAAAAGATTTGGACTAAATTTATAAAAAATAAACCTTTAAATGTAAGCTATCATTGTGCAAAATGGAGGAAATTCAATGAATAAAGAAGATCAAATACGTGATCTTATTATCCAAACTTCTCTAAGTTTATTTAATAAAAAAGGTTACAACCAAACTTCTATTCAAGATATTATGACTGCCACGGCATTACCTAAGGGTGCCATTTATAGACGTTTTGAAAATAAAAATGACATAGCCATTGCTTCCTTCACCTATTCTATGAAGATTATTTGGGATCATTATTTTGAAGCAATAAAGTCTAAAATAACAGCGACAGATAAAATAATTGCTATGTTTGAAGTTTATCAAGATGCGGTTCATACCCCACCAGTTGATGGTGGATGTCCGCTACTGAATACAGCCATTGAAAGCGATGATGGATTCCAAGAACTACATGAGTTAGCTGCTAATGCACATAAAGAAACCCTACTTTTTTTACAATCAATCATTGAAGAAGGAATACATGCCAAAGAATTTAGCCAGCATGTAAATGCTTATTCCCTAGCATCTTTTTTATTCTCTACTTTAGAGGGTGCTGTCATGTCTAGTCGTTTAGCTTTAAATAACGATCATATGAATCATAGTATTGAACAGATCACATACCTTTTACAACAGTACGCACCAAAGAACCAAGAGGTTTAAAATACAATACCTCTTGGTTTTCACTGAAATGTAATAATTATATTGTTGAAAAAAAATGCATTTGCGTTTAAGATTATCTTGCGGACCGGACGGTTCGGTCCTAATATATTTTAAAGGAGAGATAGTTTTGGAAATAGCAATTTTACTTTACGATGGGATTACAGCTTTGGACGCAATTGGTCCATACGAGGTATTTGCAGCTACACAGCAATGTCAAGTGAAATTTGTTGCTAAAGATAAAGGACTGATTAAACTAGATTCAAAAATGGGCTTTTTGCATGCAGACTATAGCTTTTCTGACATAACTTCTGCCGATATTCTTATTGTTCCTGGCTGTAGTCCACCTAACTTCAAAAATCCAATGAATGATGAAACAACGCTCAATTGGATTCGTAACATACATCAAACAACCAAATGGACAACATCCGTGTGCAATGGCTCTCTTATTTTAAGTGCAGCTGGTCTATTAAAAGGAATGAAGGCAACTAGTCACTGGGGTTCCTTTGATATCCTACAATCCCTTGGAACTATTCCAACAGATGAAAGAGTTGTGCGCCAAAATAAAATGGTCACAGCAGCTGGCGTCTCTTCTGGTATTGATATGGCTCTACAACTAGTTGCATGGGAATTTGGTGACGACCTTAGTATGGGAGTTCAGTTAATACTGGAATATGATCCACAGCCCCCATTTGATACAGGCTCTGTACAAAAAGCACCTAAGCCTTTAGTCGAAGATATAAAAAAAATGCTTCAGGCATTTTCAGAGAAAGAGCCTGATCTGTAAACTAATAAAAAGAAAAATGCTACAGCAACCAAAAAATCGTATAAGGGTAAATAATTTTACCTTCATACGATTTTAATTAAATTCACTTTTAATGGTTTAACTAACATAAAAACTATTAAAAATTACATAAAATATCCATTTAATGCCTGTGTATACTTTTCGCTTAAAATATAATAATTGAATTTATATATATTAATTTCTGATTCAATACGCTGAATATCTCTATCTATTCTTTCCAATTCTGCACTAGTAATTACTCCAGCACTATATTGTATTTGTAAATCCTTTTTATCTGCAATTAAAGACGCTTTAGTTTCCTGCAAATTATTCATTTGTAAAAACATTTCTTCTTGTTCAAAGTAAAACTTTTTGATTTTTACTTTTAATTCCTTTACTAGATTATCTTTTTCATATTTAGCTACTTGCCATGTTTGGTAATAATAATCTTTTAAATTTGTTTTACTAGACTCAGCACTAGTGTAGTTTTTCTCTGCTAACAAAATATCCTCTTCTAATTCCCGAACATTGAACATTTTATACATTTTACTTTCCAGTTCCATTATTGGTAATCTATTAATTTCTTTATCAATTGATTGCAGCTGAAGCATTCGATTATAAGGCAACCCAACCTCCAATTTCAGCTCCTCTAAATAAAAATGAAAGGCTCTTACTTTTTCATCAAGCTGCTGGTTTAATTTTTTAATTTCCCGCTCTTTTTTCTCAACATCCTTATTGCTCGTTAACCCGTGTTCTGCCATTATCCATAAATCTTCGATATCAGAATGAATATACGATAATTCTTTCTTAAGTTGCTTAATTTCAGCATCAAGTAATAAAAGGCTAATATACTTTTGAGAAATATATTGTTTAATAGCCTCTCTAGTTTTTTCAATCCCTATATAATTTTTACTTTGATTAGCATCGATTACTTTAGCAGCATTATTCAATTCTTCGCGTTGTACTTTTATCTTTTCTTGTAGTTCCTGATTTCTTATAACCTCCTGACCTTCTAATAATTGATTCAGTGTTGTATTAATTAAAATTTGTGTACCGATCAATTGTCCAATCGCCTCTTTTTCTTCCTCTGCTAATTGGTTAAAATCTGGATGCTGATGAAGAAAATACTCAGGATTTGTAGGAAGTAAACTTATAGTTGGATTATGAATATTATCTAACTCTTTTAATTCATCTTGTATATTCTTGTGTTGTGAACTTAACGCCTTAATTTTAGTTTCTAAAAGTTTTATATTCCCATGATTATTTAGTGCTAATTCTATTGCCTTTTCAATTGTAATCGTTTCTATATCTTCTGTTTCTTTCGCTTGAGCTGCTGTAGACACGCAAAAAACACATAATAAAATGCCTAAAAAACAAGGTACAATTAATTTTAAGTGCATATTTTATACCTCTAGTCTATAAGATTAACTTTCTCTAAAAGATAGTGTAGAATTTTTTTAGAATCTGTAATGACAGAGGCTTCAGCTGTCATACCTACCTTAACTTCACCTTTTTCTCCTTTTTTATTGCTAAGTATTTTACTTGTAAGAGATGCTTCCACTGTATAATAACTCAAGCCATTTTCACCCGTCACTGAATCTGGACTAATTGAAGAAATTTCTCCTGATAAATAACCAAAATTTTGTTTTGGAAAAGCTGAAAAGTGAAAATTAACTTTGTCTCCTATTTTGATTTTACCTATTTCTTGATTAGGAACCGCTAAAGTAACTTTATATTGAGATTCTTGATCAGGAATTATAGACAAAATTGGTTCTCCAGCTTGAAGAAATTCTCCAACATTAATTTCCTTAATAACATTTATCGTTCCACTAGTAGATGCTTTAACTGCACCTTTATTTGAGGAAATCTCTAGCTGCTCAATATTTTCTTGTATAGTTTTTTTCTTTTTCTCCGCCTCTTCAATTTGACTATTTATTTCTACAACTTTATCTAGCTCAAACTTTTTTAGTGTGACTTGTACACCCTCATTTAATAAGCCCTTTTGGTTGTCTATATCTTGCATACTCTCTGCTAAATGTTGCTTTTCTAGGTTTAGTCCATCATTATTTATAACTAATTCTGTTACTTTATCCAAACTTTCTATATCCGTTTTCGTTTGTTTTAGTTGATTTTCTAAAGTATTGATATTTGTATCTATATCCAAGATCGTATTATTAATAAATTTTTCTAATTCTAAAGAGGCATTTTCATACTGCATTTTTTCGTTTTCAATCTGTGCCTTTGGAACAAAACGCTCACCTAACTCTAAAGATCTGTTATATATTTTTTCATTATCATTCATTATTAAAGTTAATTGTTCCAATTTTTTTTGATAATTAGCCAATTGAGAATTACGTACTGAATCGTTTGGCTCTAAATAATTTTGTTTAGTAATTATTGATTTTTTTAGTTTTCTTTCGTTATCTAAATCAACATTTACTTGATTAATTTTATTTTCTAGTCCTCCTTTTTCTACCTCATACTTATTTTTTTCATCTTTGAAAGTTCTTTCATTTTCTCGTATCTTTATATCAGTCATTTGGCTAGATTGCTCTAAATTATTCCTTTTCTGTTCTACATCCATGGAGCTGCTTTTAAATTCTATTTCTAGTTGCTTATAATTAGCAATATATTGATCTACTAATTTAAAGTATTTTAATTCTCCATCCTCGGATTTAGAAAATTGATTCTTTCTTTGTTGAATGCTCACCTTGTATTTGTTCAAAAGGTTTAATTCTGCCTCGATTTGTCCTAATTCCGTTTTTCTATTCTCTAATTCTTTTAAAACTTCCTTTTGTTCTATAGAAAATAGCAAATCTCCTTCTCTTACTTTTTGGCCCTCTTTTAGATATAGCCCTTGAACTTTCCCATTTATCGGAGACTGCACTGTATGTACTTTCTCATTTGGACGTACTATGCCATTAGCTTTTGCAACAGTATCTATCTCACCAAAGTAACTCCAAGCTAATGCACAAATTAATATAACTACCAAAATAGAAATAAAGATTGATACGAATGGATGTGGTTTGGATTCTAAAATCTCTCGACTATCAGTTAACTCATTTAAATTACTTATTTTTATTCTCATCTACTATCACCTTTTAACTAGTAACTAACTCTATTTGTTCATTTGCACCAGCAATTTGATTTCTCCAAAGTTCATAATATCTACCTTTACTATTCAGTAATTCTTCATGTGTCCCTATTTCAATAATATGCCCCTGTTCAATCACACAAATCTTATCGCACTTCTTAATCGTGCTTAATCTATGCGCTATAATAATTGTAGTAACTCCAGAACAATAGTCATCAATGGTCTCTGAAATGGCTTTCTCAGTGATGGAGTCCAGGTTACTTGTTGCCTCATCCAGTATAAGAATATCCGGTTTTTTTAAAATTGCTCTTGTAATGGAAAGACGTTGACGTTGTCCACCTGATAAATTGGATGCATTTTCCTCAAGAACCGTACTATAACGTAAAGGTAGAGTATTAATAAAATCATGAGCTTTCGCAATTTTTGCCGCATCCACAATATCCTCAAGTGTCACATCATTATCTGTCCCCAATGATAAATTTTCTTCAATTGTGCCGCTAAAAAAGAAACTCTCTTGAGAAACATAGGCAATCTTCTCACGCAATTTGTGAAAATCTAAATCCTGTAGATTATTACCATTAATTAAAATTTCACCTTTTTCAGGCTGATAGAAATTTAAAAGAAGCTTTGCTAAAGTTGTCTTTCCGGAGCCACTTTCACCAACAAATGCTACCTTTTCCCCCTGACCGATAGAAAGGTTCACATCTTTTAAGATTAGACTTCTTGTGCCATACCTAAAATCAACATTTCGAATATCTATATCGCCTTTTAGATGTTGAGGAACCATTCTTTTTCCTTTATGCTTCTCTTCTTCAGTTTCTAAATCAAAAATTTCTCCTAATCTTTGAGAAGCAACAATAGCGGATTGAAGCATTGGCTGTAAGTTAACTAAGTTTTGCAATGGCGTTAAGAAGTAGGCTAGTAATGCATTAAAGGCTATTAACTGCCCCGCTGTCATATTTCCTTTTAGAACTTGATATGATCCTACCCATAATATGACCGTCCCACTTACTAGGCCTAAATAATTTTTCAAAGAGTTTTGATAGTTATCAATTAGCCCATGCTTAAAAATACTTTTTAAAAATTTAATAAAGCGTTTTTCAAGTTCATCTTTTGTTGCTTTTTCAGCATTGTAAGCTTTAATTGTTTCGACTCCATTAAGCGACTCTACAAGATAAGCATTTAATTGGGCGTTTTCTTCCATTTCCCTACGATTAATATTTTCATAGGCTTTTTTAAATACCCATACAATCAGAATATAAATCGGAACCATAATCAGCGTGATTCCAAATAAAAACGCATTCTGGGTATATAATATAATTGCACCAACTATTACCATTACAGTATCCAATACAATTGATAAAGTAGCTCCTGATAATGCCTGCCTAACTTTAGAAGCATCAATTAGTCGAGAAATAATTTCTCCTATTTTTCTTGTACTAAAAAAATTCATTGGTAAGTTTAAAACGTGACTGTAATAGCTTAGAATTAGTGAAATATCAAGCTTCTGGCTTATATGTAGTAAAAGATAGTTACGAAATGCATCAAGTATAATTTGGAATGTATATAGTAAAAGTATCCCTAAAGAAATAATATGCAATGACTTTTCTAAATTAAAAACAAGAATATCGTCTATTAATAATTGAAAATAAAATGCACTTGCAATACCAAGCATAGTATATAAAATTGAACTAATAATTATTTGGAAAAATAGCCATTTTTGCGGTTTTAACAAATGAATGAAACGCGCTAAAAGTCCTTGTGTTTCATCACCTCTTTCAAATTTGACTGATGGTATGAGTAGTACAAGAACGCCTGTCCATATTTTAAAGAACTCTTCAGGTGAATATTTCACAATTCCTTTTGCAGGGTCAGCAACAATAACTTCCTTTTGGGATATTTTATGTATAACTATATAATGTAATAATTGGCCATCTATAATACAATGCGCAATAGCTGGTAAAGGAATTTCCTGAAAAAGACTCGTAACATCCCCTTTTACAGCCTTCGCAGTAAATCCAATTTTTTCAGCTGCTTTTATCAAACCCAGTATATTAGTCCCTTGTTTATCCGTCCCAGCTACTTCTCTTAGTTGGGAAATAGGTATTTTCAACCCATACTGCTTAGAGACGGTTGCTAAACAAGCAACCCCGCAGTCCTTTTGATCATATTGTTTAACACAAACATATTTTTTAAACATCTACCTTTATACCTCTATTTCATTTATTTAACATTGAAGGTGATAACGCAATTTCCTTCATCTACTTATACTCCAACAGAGTTCTATTTCTAATTATTTATTTTAGTCAGGTTACACATAAGTACAATTGCGTGATTTCGCATAAATACAATTGCGGAAACACGCAATTGTATAATTTGAAATTAAAGTATACCGTTTATTTATAGGCAGATATTTAACTTAAATTTTAGATCTTTTGCCTTTAAACAATAGATTGAGAGTGAGGTATTAGTTTTGGAAAAAACATTTAAATGTTTATCATCTGAAGAATTGTTAAGTATTGATGGAGGAGGAGCATACTCTGATTTTATGAAAGAATTATGGGTAGGCGGCGGATCCACAGTAGGAGGTCTTATTGGCGGTGCTATTGGGGTCGGATCATCTGGTTCAATAAAAGATGCTCCTATAAAAGGTACCGCAGGTGGTGTTACTGGTGCGGTAGCTGGGGGTATTATAGCCGGCAAAATTTGGGACGCACTTCATTAATTAGATAAATAATAATCACACGACTGCTGATTAGAGAGGATCGATCACAAAATGTAAGTTACCACACAAACCTTTTAAGAACGATGAATCTTTCTTATTTAAGCTTCAAAGTTTCTCACATTATTTCCAAACTTTTTTGGAAGCTGGATTAATTAATATTAACAGCATTTTTTAAAATTTATTATTTAAAAAGGAGTTATGAGCATGAATGTTTTAAATGAACAAGAATTAATGGCTATAAATGGTGGTGGCCTTGTTTCAGGGATAGCCGGAGGATTGCTAGGTGGAGGAGCAGGATTTCTAGGAGGTAGTGCTGCAGTTATTGCAGGATATACTACAGGAAACATGAACGGTGAGAAGGCTAGAGCCATAATAAAAGATACTACTATGGGATTCGCTGGTGCTGGTGCACTAATTGGAGGAATATCCCCTCTACCATAAAAAAGTAATCCGATATTTAAAAAATAAACTAATTGGAGAGGACATTTATAAACAAATTCTCCTTTATAAATGTCTAGTAAAATCCTTTGTTTAAAATCCAATATCTATGATTAGGTACTGTGACTAAATTCTTTTAAAGAGTTTAGTCCTTTATTTGTATCTTTATTTCCTAAAAATATTTCATATTCTTAATTAAGAATATCGTATTTTTTTTAGTAGAAAAGTCTATTATAATTTACTTCTTTTATTTGGATTATTAATAATTAAGATTATTTTTAAATAACACACAATGTGCCTTATTTTGGATTAAATACATTCACCTATAACATTGCTTCTTCAATTATTATTTTTATATTAACTTTTACTCTTTCTTAAATTAGTAAATCGATTTATTTATATAATTACACTGCAAAATCATAATGAAAACATGATTCCGCATAATTAAATTTCGGAATCACACATTTTAAAAGTTGAATAGAATTATGAAATAATTAAAGGGAAGTTATACAAAAAAATATATTAAAGGAAGATGTGAATGCAGACATTCTGGCGGACAGCCATTTCGGTAGCCATAGTAGTTGTCATTATCGGGATTAATTATATTATTTTTGAGTCTGGTACTTTTCGAATAGTACTCAATAGTTTATGTTTGTTTATTGTGTTGCTCTACAATCAACTTAGGCCACCTGAAAAAAAGTGATAAGAAATTATCTTTATTGCTAATGATTCATGGTATATAAATACATTTTTTTACATATCAAGATTATGTTTATAGAAGAAGGATTCCTTCATTATCTTATAATTGGAGTCCTCCTTCTATATTTAATTATTAATTATTATCTTTTATAAAATTAATCTAATTAGGAAGAGTAGTTAAAAGTCAAAATTTGTTTTGTACTACCCCCCTTTTTTAAATCAAATTCATCTCCTTCGCTTTTATTACCGCTTCGGCACGTGTCCCAACATTTAACAGCGTATAGATTTGAGATAAATTATTTTCAATTGTCCGTTGCTTTACACCCAGTTCAAGCGCAATTGCCTGATTCGTATATCCCTCCATCACAAGCTCGAGTATTCTTTTTTCCCTGTTATTGAAACGTAATATTTTTTTAATAGAATTTCCGGAACAGCTATCATTAACATAATCAATAAAGTCTTCAGGAAGTAACATGTCATTGTTCATGGCTGCGTAAATGGTTTTTAATATCCGATCTTTTGTTGCTGTTTTCGAAATCACATTATTAATTTTCTTTTCAATAATTAAGGAATAGTAATCTTTAATATCATCACCAGTATATAAAATTACAATTGAGGATGGATATTTTTCCTTCACTAATTCAGCAAATGTTAGACCACTGCAAGCACCGAGATTAACATCAATTAAAAAAACATCATACACTTTTTTCTCAATAACATCTGCAAATGACTCTATATCATTTAATGTATCAATTGAGATGTCTGATACTGCGTTAAAAAGCTTTTTACTGCCATCCAAAATCATAGGATGGTCGTCTACTATAAGTAGTTTAATCATAAGTAACTCCTTCCTCTATTTTTATATGGACGCGCATCCCTTCGTCAGGAGCAGACTCAATTTGGATAAAACCGTTATAAGCATAAACACGCTCTATTATTCCTTGGAGTCCCATAGAATTTTTCCGTTCACTTTCGGACAAATCGCAGCCTACACCATTATCCAAATACACCAGCTCAAAGCCATATAGTGTAGAGATAAGTTGTATCTTCACATAGGTAGCTTGTGAATGCTTTATTGCGTTATTTAATAATTCTTGTACTGTTCGATAAATGAGTAAAGGATAATCAGCATTCGCTAACTCTACATCTTCAATTTCAAGAATCATAGCGAAATCCGCACGCTGATCTGTCTCTGCAAATAATTTATTTAATGCTGCCTTTAAACCTTGCTTTTCTAGTAGTGGTGGCTTCAATTTTCCACAATAATAGCGTAATTGGTGATTAAGCTCAACCAGATTTTCGCGATGCTGCTGAATGAGCTGTTGTATTTCTTTTTGTACTTGCTTGTCTTGAAATTTATCTATCTCTCTAATTAGATGGATTTGTTCTTGAAGAATCGTATCATGGAGCTCTTGAGCTAGCTGATATTTTTCGTTTTCGAGCTTTATCCAAACGAATTTCCTTAGCCATGGAGGATATGGCTTACCTGTTTTTTGAAAAGTATTTAATTGGTAGATTAAGTCTTCAACCAATTGCGTATTTTCAATAAAGTTACTTATGTACATAATCAATAGTTCAAGGCATAATAACTCTTCTCTTTTTAAATAAATTTTACCTTTATCTTCAATCGTAAGAATGTATTTTTTATCTAAGGTTTCATGTAAACAACCTATATAAAGGTCCCCTATTTTCTTTATCTCACCTAAGCTTATTTTTTCAATAGTATCAGTATTAAAGACAGGAACAGACGGTAAATCATTCTTTATAACTGTTCCATCAACTGTAGAGTAGATATAAATAGTAATATCACTAACAGATAATTGTTGTGATAGTTCCTCTGTAAAACGCTCTAATAATTCTTCAACTGTTGTCACTTTTATAATGCGTTCAATAGTTTTATGGACAACGTGAATATAATCTCCTTTAGGGGAATATAGTAGCTTCCGATTAGCGTAATCTATCTTTTCTTTAATATAGAGTGCAACTACCAATAATATAAACACAAATAAAAAGATATACAGTAAATCCATTAAATAAATATGAATAGTAAGATATATCCCTGTACATATTAAAGCAGCTAAAGTTAATGAAAACAAACTATAATTACGGATCTTTGAAATTTGATAATCTAAATCAAACAACCGCTCAGGAAATTGCACCAGTAGTAAAGAAATAGGGATAACTAATAAAAACAAAGCGCAAACCGAAGATGATATTATAAATTGTTTAAATAAAAGAATCGGTAAAACGTAGAGAAGCACAAACGGGAGGAATGGTACTATCAAACATAAAAATAATAGCAAAAATTGTTGCTTACGATATCTTATGTAAGACATACCCATTATAAAAATAGCATAAAGTATCAGAACACAAAATATAACTAAAATTAGGATTGTATTGAATGGTCTTATCAAAGGATCAACCATCTCACATAGCGTCAATATACCAACAATACAAGTAAATCCATATAAGACTATTTTATTCACTATAAAAGTGAAATGAATACTTAAAGATTTAAGATAATTACATAAAAAATGAATTAATAAAATTAAGCTTAATATTAAACCATTACTTATTATAAATATGCCTAAACTATCTAGTCGAGTAGAAGCTCCCACACTGCTATAAGTCAATGAAACTGTCAGTATAAATAAAATAAAGATGCCCAAAGATTGAAAGGTTTTTCTTTTATATGTATATAAATAAATACTTAACGTTAAATTGATAAAGAAATAAACTAATGGAATAATGAAAGCATGCAGAAATTGATATGGCAACTCTGAATACTTAATTTGTATAGTCTTTAAATTACCCTGTGAATCTTCTAACAAGATACTATTTGCACTTCTTATCATATATTCTTTTGTGTCTTTTCCTGTTTCTATTTCTTTATTATCTACCTCTAAAATAGTTTCCCCTTTTTCTACATCATTGAGGTTTGCCCACTCAGGATAGGTAAAATTCTTTATGACCCAACCATTATGTACTATTTCGACTTCAATGCCGATCAATGGAAATCTGAAACTGATAGATAACATATATACGATCACTAATGTATAGCTAATAATCGTAAATAAAAACGAACTATATTTTATTTTCATCCACTGCCCCGCGCCATCCAAGCCCTCTAAAATAGATAGGCTCATTAAATGCTTCCAAAATAGCCTGTTGCTCTCGTGTTGTAACACCTACTAATGACAATTTGTTTTCTTTTAAGGAAACAATTAAACTAGGATTTTCTAATAAATACTGAATTAATTTTCTCAAATTACAACCCTCATTCCATTAATTTCTCTAAATATAGCCTACTTTTTTTGCTAAATGGCATTATCTTTAATAAATCTAGTGCTTTAAATTTATAAGTATTTTTTAATGCAACGGTATAATGGATAGCTCCGTTATTCATCAAAGCATCTTCAAAAATTTGTTTATCTAAGTATGCTGTAGTACCTGAATAATAATCTGTTAAAATTTTCGAATACTCCTCACTTTGTTCAAATAAAAAAATAATAGGTATGGAAAATTTTTTATTTAGCAAATCATTTTTCTTATTCCACATGTTTAAATCCTCAATATCATTTTTTATTTGTTGAATAACACCTATATAACTTGAATACTCTTCTACACAGGGTTCATATTTACCTAACGCTAGAACCGTGCCTAACTGACTACTTAAAGCAGTCAATGATCCAGATTTTAAAGTAATCATTTCTATATAGCTTTCTTCAACTCTACAATTATTTAATAGATCTAAGTGTTGTCCGTTAATACTTCTTAAGACAAAATCGTTTAAAACACCTATAGCTATTTGTTTATGAGTAAAGGAACTTTCACTTATCAGCTTTATAGCTAAAAAAATCATGGCTAAAGTTGCATTCATAGCAAAAGCAGGTTCATTGCACCAGATATAATCTGAATCATTGTCTTGTAAATCATCTATTATATCAAAGCTTAAAATTATTAGTTCAATAGCGGCGGCTATCTTTATAATTTCCAAGTTATCATCTTGGGCAAATTCTTGATAGTGAATCATACAGAGATGCCCAAAAATCATATGAGAATCTTTTTTTTCATCAATATAATTTAAAATGTTAGTTCTGAAAGACTCATGGAAATCTTCCGATAAAACTAATTCTTTCATTTCCTTAAGTATTTTGTTTTGATACAGCAAATCCACCCATCACCCACTTTTAAAATATTTACATTTCATTATAAACGTCTAACAACAAAATGAAATAGTAAAATTTTGTTATCAATTTTAATATTTTGCTATATTTCTAAAATAGGTAATCGGAATTCAGGTAAAAATTACATAAAGAATGCTAATAAATTGGTGTTAATTCCCCCCCTAAATAGAGCAACATTCTGTAATCAACTGTGTGATTACGCAATTGATACTTTGCGGAATTACACAATTGTAAATATGACCCAAAAAAAATAATATATGTTTAAACATATATGTTAATTTGATTCCGATTACTAGAAAGGTGGTGAATACATATGTTAGGGATGAACGAATTATCTGAAGCAGAGTTAATCGAAATAGATGGTGGTGGCCTGAAGAATGAAATCTGGAATACAATTCAGACTTCTGCAGGGTTTGCTACTGTTGGTGGCCTTGTTGGTGGTCCGGCAGGAGCAGTAGTAGGAGCTCATTACGGAGCTGTTGCTTATATTATTGGGTATGCGATTGATAAAAAATAAATGTAAAGGAGAGCACGATACATGAGAGACTATTGTTTTGATGCAAATTTAATTGAATTGTCTAATGATGAGTTACAGATTAGTGGAGGAGGCGCTGCATCTTCTGTTCTTAATTTTTCTACAGGTGCAGGTCTTGGCGCGACAGGTGTTGCTTTAGTACAAGGAGCAAAAAAAGGGGCTCAAGTGGGTAGACTTGGTGGACCTTGGGGAATTGCTGCTGGTGCCGTAGTAGGTGGGGTAGTTGGAGTATGGTTAGGTAGCGACTAACTAAAATAAATTTAGTTTTGACTTTTTGATTATAATTTAATAATTTAATTACATAGTTCTAAGTAATTGAATTTAAATTTTTATTAGTATCATCCCCTTTTAGTAATCGGTGTTATAGACATTTGTTTGAAATGGCGAAACACTTTGCTTTTAGGGGATTCCATTTACTTTGGCTAAGATTTGAAAAAATGTTTCAAAGTTGGATAGACATGCAGAATCATAAATTGGAAATTAGAGGTGGTGAACAATTTTGATTAATAGGAAAGCTATACTTATCCCGTTACTAATCTTATTTATTACTCTTTTACGCCAAGTAAGTATTCACTGGGGAGAAAAAACAACCATATTTTGGTTTTATTTATTTGGAGTAATTTTTTTGGCCATTATTTTTCTATATCAATTACTTCTAACAAGAAGAAAAAAAGAACGATAATACCGCAAACAATGTTGACAGGAATACAAGCTGTTAAGTTTATTTAAGTCCCTTTTTCGATAAATCTACATATTACATACATAAGAATCACTTATTTTACATTTGATTGGTTAAACAGTATAGACACTTAGTATAAAAATAGCTTCACTCAGCTTATGTACATATATACTGTTTACTAGTTAGTGTTTAAAATAAAAACAAATTTCTGCATTTTTGTTCAGACTCAGAAATGAGCGCCAATTAACGAAAAAGTATCTAGACGTTAGAACAAAAATAAGTTTTTGCACACGCTTGATCTCTATCTCCTACATATGAAGAAATACCTTATACACAAACGGAAAATTATGCTGATGGTGTTTACAATCACACGATGCAGATTCTATTGAGGCTTTACAATGATGTACAAAAGGAAAAAATTGAAAAATATTATTATTATTTTAAAGTATTAACCACAACCATTAATGCCCCTTCTATACCTCTCATAAAAACACCTCCTTAACCAGAGAGGTGTTTTCATATATTTCAAGGTTCAGTCATAATTTTTATGTTATTCATTTTGCTCTTACCGTTTTATAACGTTTGTTGTGACATTCCGTAGTATACTTTTATCACAACAAACTAAAGGAGTACATAAATGCTTGCTTCTAATCCTAATTGGCTGGCACATTGCACAGAAATAAAAGATTTAGCCAAATCATTATTTCAAAAATCGACGATACATCTTGATCGTGCAGCTCTCTTATTGATTACCGATGGTCAAACCTCCACTACTTTAAAAAAAGCATCGCATCTTTATTTCAAAGCTACAATTTTCAGTTTAAATTCATTTTAGGATTGTATAGTATACTGAATATAATTTACAGGGGGAAAAAAACTTTGAAAATATTACTTGCAGAAGATGATGCTCGTTTAAGAAAAAATATCGTGTATATTCTTAGAAAGGAATTTCACCACGTAATCGAAGTGGATAACGGACTAGACGCGCTCGACCATACCTTTTCCGAAAGTTTTGATTTGCTAATTTTAGATTGGATGATGCCTCAGCTGAGTGGTATTGAGGTTTGCAAACGACTACGAGATACAGGTTTTAGTGGTGGTATTTTGATGCTGACTGCAAAAGATGATACCTCTGATATTATTCAAGGTTTAGATAGTGGAGCAGATGATTACTTAGTAAAACCTTTTAAGATGGAGGAACTTTTAGCAAGAATTCGAGCAGTACTGCGAAGAAAAGAAAAAGTAATCGAACAAGTCATCCAAGTAGAAAATTTACAACTTAATATAGATTCTCGCGTTTTCCTTCGCGATAATACTGAAATTGAATTAACTAAAAATGAGTTTGCACTCTTAGAATTCCTATTCATCAATAAGGGACATGTGCTTACAAGAGAACAAATATGTATTTACATATGGGGCTATGATTTTGACGTTTCAAATAACTCCTTGGATGCACTTGTGAAACTCGTCCGAAAAAAAGTTGATAATAGCCATGAAAAATCCCTTATTCAAAATGTAAGAGGGATTGGCTATAAACTGAGGGATTACTGTGTTTAATAAAACAAGAAAAAAATTATCATTATTATATGCCACCATTTTCTTTTCGTTTTTTTCTCTCTTCATCATTATTCTATATTTTTCACTCGTAAAATTGATGGATACTCAACAATTAGAAGAACTAGAATCCATCTATACAAAACAAAAACATGATTTTTATGAATACAAGGATCATGACAAGGAAAATTTGAGCTATGATCCAAACCGTAATTTTTTCTATTACATTTATACAAACAACCATATATTTGTTCACGGTGATGAGTCCTATAAAGGTCTGAAAACACAATTAGAGGAAGTCTTTACAAAAAGCAAGACAAATGAAAAAACAGTGCTTCATTTCGAATGGCAAAATGAGCATTTCCTTCTTCTGAAAAAACCTATTTACGAACGTAATGAGGTTGTTGGATATATAATTTTAGGGAAATCCATTACTTCACAACAACACTTTTTCAAAAAAACAATTCAGTTACTTATTCTGTTAACTTGTATTTCTACAGTCTTAATCGGACTCCTTAGTTACTATATGGCAGGTAAAGCAATGGTCCCTATTCAATGGTCATATGATAAACAGAAAAAGTTTGTTTCAGATGCCTCTCATGAATTGCGCACACCACTCAGTATTTTTTATAGCTCGCTCGATATATTAGATCTAGAAGAAGCTACAAATATAAGCCCTTTTGGCAAAGAATTAATTCATGAAATGAAAGAAGAAGCTCAACTAATGAAAGAACTGTTGGAAAAATTGTTATTTTTAGCTCGCCATGATCAGCAACAATGGAATCAGCATATAGAAGTAATACCACTCTCCAAAATGCTAGAAAAAGTTAGTGCAAAATTCCATAAAATAATGCCTCCTGACATACAATTTGAAACACAAATTGAAGAAAATATAGAGTTACTCGGTGATGCAGCAAAGATACAAGAACTACTCTATATATTATTGGAAAATGCTATTTCGTACTCTAAAAAAGGGAAAATAACACTCACCCTTTTAAAAGAAAGAGATTCTATTGAAATTGCTTTAACCGATCAAGGAATTGGTATACCAGAGCATGAATTATCCTTAATCTTTGAACGATTTTATCGTAGCGATGCTGCACGCCAAAGAAACGGAACTGGTTTAGGTCTGTCAATAGCAAAAGCGATTGTTGAACAGCACAATGGGAAAATTTTTGCTACAAGTAAAGTAGGAACAGGCACAACATTTCATATTGTATTTAAAATTTGAAATAATAGAAGCATCAATCCTTCCCTTTTTCTAGGAAGAGTTGATGCTTTTATCACCTAGATGGACGTATTATTTTTCGGGGAAATGTCCTTTTTCAAACTCTCTTGGCTCACTATTCGCAAAACCAATATAAATAAAGTGAAACCAGCTGTTAACGCATAAAAAATTAGTACATATAAATTTTCAGTATCAGTACCAATGATTATGCCATGGAATAGTGAAAGTAACCACGCAGGTAACACAAGCATATGAATATTCTTCCATATAGATCGACTCATTGTTTTAATCCATAAATCTGAAGTCATTAACACGATCAAAAAACAATAAAAAGCAATTGTGCCAAGACTAGAGGCTACTGACTTATAGTCAGCGGCAAAAGGAATCAAAACTTCCACTACATTATAAGGCTTATAGCTGTCAATCATTAATACAAGCATATGGGCTATTAATGTGAACAACCCCATCCAACCTGCATTTTGATGTATTTGATAAATTAAGTTTTTATGTAATTTTACATATGGTGATTTTCTTAAAAGCCCAAAAATAATGGAGATTGTAAAATAAAAATAGGCTAAAAATCCAAATAGTCTGATCCATTCCCATGTACTAGTTAACAACTTCTCTCCCCCTTGCCATCATCCAATAACCTTCTTGTCCTTCTTTGACAATAAACCGAGCATTTCGTTGACAATTTGTTTCAAACCACTGTTGTTGCTCACTTTCATCTATTAGGAAACAAAGCTTTGCCCATACTTCGGCATCACACAATGAAGATGTTACGACCGTCGCTTGCAACACATCTGTTTTGGCAACCTCACCTGTTCGTCCATTCAATAGATGATTCTTCGTAATATTACTTTGTGTCCAACTTCTAAAAATTCGATTAGAAGTGGCAATTGCTCCCGTGCTAATATTGATATAGCTAATTTCTTTATCAATTGTTTTAGGGTCTGCCACACCAATCTTCCATATCTTCTCCCCTGTAGACCATAGTTTCATATCACCACCACCATCTATAATGCCGTAATCAGGGGCAACCTCATTTTCAAGCCAATTAGCCAGCGTTTCTATGGCATACCCTTTAGCAAATCCACCTAAATCAATTTCCTGATTCGCAAGTTTCATTACCTGCTGATTGCTTAAAAACTGAAATGGCTTTCCTGAGATGGACTTTACATTTGAGGATTGATGCTTAGCCACCTTAAATGGGAACGACTGATTGTAGCCCTGCTGTTCCAGCTGCAACTTCAAATAGGGTGAGAATAATCCATTGGATTGAAGATAATATTGATTTGCTCGTTGTAAACAATCATAAAGTGACGAGCTTAGTTGCAATGTCTGGCCAATCTTTAATTCATTTAATAGTGACAACTCATTATTAGGTAGAAACCTTGACCATTCTTTTGCTACGTACTGCAACCATTTTTCAGCCCGCTCTTTCCAATTTTTATTTTTACCTTTTGGAATAGCTATGAAAAAATCGGTATTCATTAATTGTAGGGAAAGTGTGTCCATCTTCATCATCTCCACTATGTTCTTTTTGTTTTTCGATCACTCTTTTTTGAAATTTGATTGGCAGCTTGAACTTCAAAATTTGTCCAATCTAGTTGGACAAGCTCTTTCTCTTTCTCCGTCATGTCTTTTTCTTGTTGCGCAGTAATTTGAAGATCATTTGAATGGTTTGTTTTTGCTTGTATTGAAGTGTTTATTTGCGTTAATAGTACAGCAGATAACATCACCCCTGATGCGCATAATATCCATTTCGCTTTTTTCGGATCTTTCATTGTTCACCATTCCTTCCTATTTGATTAAAAGTTGACATAAAAACATTTGATTGTCTTCTTGCCATTCGACCACATAGCCTAAGCCATTTGTAATGACACTGATTGGCACATAGAGTTCCTCATTTAAATAGAATGAAGATGCAGGTAACGGTGTTTTAACATTGTTATCATAGACAACATTTGTACCTGAGCGAAAAACTAGTTCATTCTCTTGATATTGTATATCTAAAATTTTGCTTGTTTTGTAAAAGGTAGCTTTTGCTCCTAAAAGCTGTGCCACTGTTTTCCCTGGTACAAAAAACTCCCCGTCTTTTGGGATAACATAAAAATTTAATTCTTTATTCATATCTACTACTTTCAAATTGACTAATTTTGACGTGCTGAAAGGCAAAACCTCTTTCTCCATAACTAATTCTCTTGTCCAAATATTCCAAGTACCTTTTTCGTATACTTCACCATTCGTATTATAGGATTCATCTTCATCATCATATTCGTAACGATCATCATCGTTGTACTTCTCATGTTTCTTATACTCGTGTTCATTGTCATCATCAGCTCGAACACTTAATCCAAATGTGAATGTACAAGTTACTAAAAAAGCCAATATCAAACTGATTCTCTTTTTTTTCATAGATACTACCCCCTTCATTTGACTACATTGTAGCTAAGAAAAATGATAGGAATCTGAAATTTAATTTTTTTTACATAAAAAAATCAAACTTTCTCCAAGTTAGTTTCACCTAACTCTGGATATATCTTTTACTTTTACAATTGCTTTTTTATTTGTGGTTTATTATATAAATTAGATAATTTTTAGAGCTGCTTCTTAAAAGCCATTGCTAAGCGATAGTGATGCATTGACGCGCCCTTTAATGGAATAACCTACATTTAACTTCGTGCCAAACTTTAATCATTTGCTTTTGATCTACTTTTGATGACATGCAATTAAAATACCTAAGAAACCCTTATTTTACAGCAAATAAAAAGAATCCATTTTGAAAGAAGTATGATCAAAATAGATTCTTTTCTGGATATTTAGGTTTCGGTTTTATTATAAATCTGATCATTTTCTAACTATGCTGTTCAACAATCGAGCCCGATTGCTAGGCATCGATAAATCCATTCGGTTTCTTGTAATCCGGAACTGGATTTCCCCCTGTAAATGGAGCCAATCTTTCAACATGCTCCCATAATGAAGGACGATTAAAATCTGAACTAAAAATTTGAAAGTATGGAACATTTCATTTCGAATTGGAGAGGGACATTTACTAATTAAAATAACCAACGAATGAAAGAAAAATTAAAAGGAATGAGCCCTGTCCAATACAGAGTTCATTCCTCAGTAACTGCTTAAAAATATGTGTCTAACTTTCTCGGGTGTCTTCATTTGAAGTTCCGTATTAAATCGTTATCTTACAGGTTCTATAGATGAGATCCTCCACTTGCATCGAGCAATTGACCTGTTACCCAACGGCTGTCTGAGGAAGC
Source organism: Lysinibacillus fusiformis (assembly GCF_003049525.1). GTDB lineage: Bacteria > Bacillota > Bacilli > Bacillales_A > Planococcaceae > Lysinibacillus > Lysinibacillus fusiformis. Next base: position 253,503 of record NZ_PYWL01000005.1, read on the forward strand.
AAGAAATGCGGCAATATCTGCCACATCCTCGGGTTCTCCCCATCTATTGAAGATTGAAAGACCAGCCGCATATTTTTGTCCTTCCAGGTTTTCCAAAGTCTCAGCATTCGTTTCTGTATTAATAATTCCAGGCTGGATGGCGTTTACCGTAATATTACGGCTCCCTAGTTCCTTGGCTAGAAGACGTGTAAATGTGTCGATAGCACCTTTGGACATACTGTACGTGAAGACACTTGG
>NZ_PYWL01000057.1 GCF_003049525.1 Lysinibacillus fusiformis
GCCAGAATGTTGCCCCTAACAGTTGATAACGATCAATTAAACGATATTTTTCTATAAAACTTCTAATGTCTTCATACCAAACAACATGCTCTACGCCAGTACTCCAATGCCGATACCATGGCGACATCGAAGGTAGGTCAAATTGGATGGGAGATCCTATAGAAATGGCTTGGTTTTGGGCAGTTGCTATTGCCAATGCACGAGTGGCATTTGTCCCAACGACCTTGTCATAGCCATAAAGCGGCATCGCAATTTGTAGTTTACGAGGATTGATTTGGGTGATGGAATATTGAACAACCTGCTCCATCCACCAAATAGGAGAAACCGGATCTGGCGGGCCGCCCGGGTATCCATAGTCAATTGTCATGACCGCAACAATGTCTGCGACACTTCCAATCGCGGCGTAATCATATGCCCCAA
>NZ_PYWL01000058.1 GCF_003049525.1 Lysinibacillus fusiformis
TATCAGCTTTCAATACACATCGCATTTAACTGCTCGTGTCTTGAAACCTTTTAATGTTATTAAGCCTATAAAAAACTTAAAAAAATAAATGTGTTTGTTACTATTTCAATGTCGTTTTATCCAGTTTTCAAAGAACAAGTTTTGAAGTATTTCATTCAGAAGAATGAACCTTCAAAACTGAACGCAAAACGTAATCTTACAAACCCAAGGTTTGTATTCCGAAAATATCCTTAGAAAGGAGGTGATCCAGCCGCACCTTCCGATACGGCTACCTTGTTACGACTTCACCCCAA
>NZ_PYWL01000059.1 GCF_003049525.1 Lysinibacillus fusiformis
TATCAGCTTCCAATACACATCACATTTCGTTGTCAGCTTCACTCGTTCAATCAGTCACGTACTGAAGTACGCTCCTTCATTTACTCGATTGCTTCCTAGAACTGCTCGTGTCTTGAAACCTTTTAATGTTATTAAGCCTATAAAAAAACTTAAAAAATAAATGTGTTGTTACTATTTCAATGTCGTTTTATCCAGTTTTCAAAGAACAAGTTTTGAAGTATTTCATTCAGAAGAATGAACCTTCAAAACTGAACGCAAAACGTAATCTTACAAACCCAAGGTTTGTATTCCG
>NZ_PYWL01000060.1 GCF_003049525.1 Lysinibacillus fusiformis
CATAGTTCAACTAGTTTAAACTAGTTTACTTTTTTTCGAAAAACTATTCATATATCATCTGAATTTAAGTTGTTTACCTGTAATATTTACTTTTCGAACACCCAAAGCATAGTTCAACTAGTTTAAACTAGTTTACTTTTTTTCGAAAAATTACTCATATATCATCTGAATTTAAGTTGTTTCCTGTAATATTTACTTTTCGAACACCCAAAGCATAGTTCAACTAGTTTAAACTAGTTTACTTTTTTTCGAAAAAC
>NZ_PYWL01000061.1 GCF_003049525.1 Lysinibacillus fusiformis
ATGCAAGTCGAGCGAACAGAGAAGGAGCTTGCTCCTTCAACGTTAGCGGCGGACGGGTGAGTAACACGTGGGCAACCTACCTTATAGTTTGGGATAACTCCGGGAAACCGGGGCTAATACCGAATAACCTGTTTCACCTCATGGTGAAACACTGAAAGACGGTTTCGGCTGTCGCTATAGGATGGGCCCGCGGCGCATTAGCTAGTTGGTGAGGTAACGGCTCACCAAGGCGACGATGCGTAGCCGACCTGAGAG
>NZ_PYWL01000062.1 GCF_003049525.1 Lysinibacillus fusiformis
ACGTTAGCGGCGGACGGGTGAGTAACACGTGGGCAACCTACCTTATAGTTTGGGATAACTCCGGGAAACCGGGGCTAATACCGAATAATCTGTTTCGCCTCATGGCGAAACACTGAAAGACGGTTTCGGCTGTCGCTATAGGATGGGCCCGCGGCGCATTAGCTAGTTGGTGAGGTAACGGCTCACCAAGGCGACGATGCGTAGCCGACCTGAGAGGGTGATCGGCCACACTG
>NZ_PYWL01000063.1 GCF_003049525.1 Lysinibacillus fusiformis
TTATTCGGTATTAGCCCCGGTTTCCCGGAGTTATCCCAAACTATAAGGTAGGTTGCCCACGTGTTACTCACCCGTCCGCCGCTAACGTTGAAGGAGCAAGCTCCTTCTCTGTTCGCTCGACTTGCATGTATTAGGCACGCCGCCAGCGTTCGTCCTGAGCCAGGATCAAACTCTCCATAAAAGAAATTTGATTAGCTCAAATTGTTTTGCTGGCAT
>NZ_PYWL01000064.1 GCF_003049525.1 Lysinibacillus fusiformis
TTTAAACTAGTTGAACTATGCTTTGGGTGTTCGAAAAGTAAATATTACAGGTAAACAACTTAAATTCAGATGATATATGAATAGTTTTTCGAAAAAAAGTAAACTAGTTTAAACTAGTTGAACTATGCTTTGGGTGTTCGAAAAGTAAATATTACAGGAAACAACTTAAATTCAGATGATATATGAGTAATTTTTCGAAAAAAAGTAAAC
>NZ_PYWL01000006.1 GCF_003049525.1 Lysinibacillus fusiformis
TCCCATTACGCAAGTAAGTAAGATCCCTCAAAGACGATGAGGTAGATAGGTTCGAGGTGGAAGTGTGGTGACACATGGAGCTGACGAATACTAATCGATCGAGGACTTAACCAAAAAAGTTTGAAACCTTCAATGAACCGTTTATCCAGTTTTGAAAGAATAATTTCTTTTATGAAGGGTTTCAAGATACGAGTAGTTCGAGGAAGCAATAGAGAGAGGGAAGGAGCGTACTCAAGTACGTGACTGACTGAACGACAGCAGCTGACGAAGAAATGCGATGTATATTGAAAGCCGACTATAGTCTAGTGATGATGGCAAAGAGGTCACACCCGTTCCCATACCGAACACGGAAGTTAAGCTCTTTAGCGCCGATGGTAGTTGGGGGCTTCCCCCTGTGAGAGTAGGACGTCGCTAGGCATAATACCCAGGAGGATTAGCTCAGCTGGGAGAGCATCTGCCTTACAAGCAGAGGGTCGGCGGTTCGAGCCCGTCATCCTCCATCATTTGCCGGTTTAGCTCAGCAGGTAGAGCAACTGACTTGTAATCAGTAGGTCGTGGGTTCGATTCCTATAGCCGGCACCATTTCAGACGAGCCATTAGCTCAGTTGGTAGAGCATCTGACTTTTAATCAGAGGGTCGAAGGTTCGAGTCCTTCATGGCTCACCATTTAAGTACCAACCATATTAAGCGGGTGTGGCGGAATTGGCAGACGCACTAGACTTAGGATCTAGCGCCGCAAGGCGTGGGGGTTCGACTCCCTTCACCCGCACCATTTTTCAATATGCCAGATAAAAAAACTTATGCACATGCGGAAGTAGTTCAGTGGTAGAACACCACCTTGCCAAGGTGGGGGTCGCGAGTTCGAACCTCGTCTTCCGCTCCAAATGTGCCGGGGTGGCGGAACTGGCAGACGCACAGGACTTAAAATCCTGCGGTAGGTGACTACCGTACCGGTTCGATTCCGGTCCTCGGCACCATTTTATATGCGCCCGTAGCTCAATTGGATAGAGCGTCTGACTACGGATCAGAAGGTTATGGGTTCGACTCCTGTCGGGCGCGCCATAAAACGAACGGGAAGTAGCTCAGCTTGGTAGAGCACTTGGTTTGGGACCAAGGGGTCGCAGGTTCGAATCCTGTCTTCCCGACCATTTCCAAAAAATATTATGGGGCCTTAGCTCAGCTGGGAGAGCGCCTGCCTTGCACGCAGGAGGTCAGCGGTTCGATCCCGCTAGGCTCCACCATAGTAATTAACCAGTATAAAGATCCTGGCGGCGTAGCTCAGCTGGCTAGAGCGTACGGTTCATACCCGTAAGGTCGGGGGTTCGATCCCCTCTGCCGCCATCTTAAGGACCTTTAGCTCAGTTGGTTAGAGCAGACGGCTCATAACCGTCCGGTCGCAGGTTCGAGTCCTGCAAGGTCCATCATTTATATATTATTACGGAGGTATACCCAAGTCTGGCTGAAGGGATCGGTCTTGAAAACCGACAGGCGGGTAACACCGCGCGGGGGTTCGAATCCCTCTACCTCCTCCAGTTTTATTCATAAATGGTGCTTTAAAAACTCGAAAAGACAATAAGATTATCGCGGGGTGGAGCAGTGGTAGCTCGTCGGGCTCATAACCCGAAGGTCGTTGGTTCAAATCCGGCCCCCGCAACCAAATGGTCCCGTGGTGTAGCGGTTAACATGCCTGCCTGTCACGCAGGAGATCGCCGGTTCGATCCCGGTCGGGACCGCCATTTTTTTATAGACATGAGAAGCAAAAAGTGAGCAAGCTTAGCATGGACGAAATGGGTCAGTAGCTCAGTTGGTAGAGCATTAGATTGAAGCTCTAAGTGTCGGCGGTTCGATTCCGTCCTGACCCACCATTTATGCGGGTGTAGTTTAATGGTAAAACCTCAGCCTTCCAAGCTGATGTCGTGAGTTCGATTCTCATCACCCGCTCCAAGGGCCTATAGCTCAGCTGGTTAGAGCGCACGCCTGATAAGCGTGAGGTCGATGGTTCGAGTCCATTTAGGCCCATTATTTATTCCGAAGTAGCTCAGTTGGTAGTAGCACCTGACTGTTAATCAGGTTGTCGCAGGTTCGAGTCCTGCCTTCGGAGCCATTTTTTTGTGTGGGGAAGTACTCAAGAGGCTGAAGAGGCGCCCCTGCTAAGGGTGTAGGTCGGGTAACCGGCGCGAGGGTTCAAATCCCTCCTTCTCCGCCATTGGCCCGTTGGTCAAGTGGTTAAGACACCGCCCTTTCACGGCGGTAACACGGGTTCGAATCCCGTACGGGTCATACAAAAAACAGTAGATGCATGTGCGTCTACTGTTTTTTTATAGAAAACTAATATAAGATAAACGATTTACTCTTGATTCATTGCATGCTCATCCATATAAACTACTTCCCAAATATGCCCATCTAAATCTTGAAAACCCCAGCCATACATAAATCCATGATCCTGTGGATCACTATAAGGTTTACCCCCGGAGGCAAGTGCCTTATTTACTAGCTGATCTACTTGCTCGCGATTTTCTGCAGATAGACATAAAATTGCTTGGGCAGAAACAGTAGTATCCGGTATCTCCTTGTTACTAAATCCTTTGAAGCGATCTTCGACCATTAGTAAAGCAAAAATATTTTCGCTAATAATCATTGAGGAAGTTGTTTCATCACTGAATTGTTGATTGAACTCAAAACCTAACTCCTTAAAAAATGACGTGGATTTGTTTACATTTTTTACTGGTAAATTAATGAAAATATTTTTCGATTGAAAAGACATTTCTTATCACCTCCAAATCGACATTATCATAAAAAATAAATGAGTGTCAATTTCAGGAGGTAACCAGATACTTAATTTTATGAGCAAATAAAAAGCAGAAATATTGTTTTTTACAACATCTCTGCTTTAAAATCGTAATTTATCTTCTTGCTAACATTCTTTCCAGAGAACTAAGAGCTTCAGTGCTAGTATGGCTATCCACTTGAATACGGTTATGTGGTTGACCTTGTTCAATGCTTTCTAAGCACCATAGTAAATGGGGGAGATCAATGCGATTCATTGTTAGGCAAGGACAAAAGTTTTCATTTAAAGAGATGATCTGTTTATCTGGATGCTGCTTTATAATACGATTGACCAGATTCATTTCTGTCCCTATTGCCCATGCAGATCCACTAGGTGCTTGACTAATTGTATCGATAATGTACTTAGTTGAACCAGCATCATCAGCCGCATCTACAACTTCACGACTACATTCAGGGTGAACAATAATTTTCATGGCTGGATATTCCTTATGAACAGTCTCTGTATGTTGAACTGTAAATCCTTCATGTACAGAGCAATGACCCTTCCACAGAATAACTTGGATGTTCTCAAGAGGCTGTTTAGTTTCAAGTATATTTTTATGCGGATTCCAAACGGCCATATTCTCGAGTGGAACACCTAAGTCATAAGCAGTATTTCTTCCTAAATGTTGGTCGGGTAAAAAGAAGATACGCTGTTTTTGTGTAAATGCCCACTGAACAAGCTCTTTCGCATTAGAGGATGTTACACATGCACCACCATGTCTTCCTGTAAAGGCTTTAATAGCGGCTGTTGAATTAACATAGGTAAGTGGAATGATCGTATCACCAAAGAGCTGCTGTAAAATGGGCCATGCTTGTTCAGTTTGATAAATATCAGCCATGTCAGCCATCGAGCAACCTGCACGCATATCTGGTAAATATACATGTTGCTGTTTTGATGTTAGCATATCAGCAGTTTCAGCCATAAAATGTACCCCACAAAATACGATGTGCTCCGCCTCTTTGTTTGCTGCAGATAATTGAGCTAGCTGTAAGGAATCTCCCGTTGCATCAGCAAATTGGATAACTTCATCTTTTTGATAGTGATGACCCGGAATAAAAAGCTTAGATCCTAATTTCTTTTTGATGGATAAAATACGAGATTCCATTTCCGTTACGGATAATGCTCGATAATGCTCAGGAAGTAACGTCGTCTGCTGTAATAAACTAGTGATGGACAATGGAATAGCCTCCTTTCATTTGTACAAGGGCGCTAATGTCAAAGGCTTTGACAGAGTGGGTTAGAGAACCAAGTGAAATCCACTGTATACCAGTTTGAGCATAAGCTCTTATATTTTCAAGAGTAATGCCACCTGACGCTTCAGTCGTGATAGAAGAAGGAACAGCAGGCAGCCATGCACGTATTTCTTCAGGACTTCGATTATCAAACATTATAATATCTGCTCCAGCTAAAATGGCTTCATCTAGCTGTTTTTTTGTTTCTATTTCCACTTCAATTTTAACGGTATGACCAACTTTTTCTCTAGCAGCCTGAATGGCGTTTGTCATGCTACCAGCAAAAGCAATATGATTATCCTTTAGCATGATTGCATCAAATAGGCCATTGCGATGGTTAAAAGCACCACCGATTCGAACAGCATATTTATCAAGCATACGCAAACCAGGAATCGTTTTACGGGTATCACATATTTTTGTGTTCGTTCCTGCAATTTCCTGTACTGCTAGGTGAGCCGCCGTAGCTATTGCAGACATCCGTTGTATAAGATTTAAAATTACGCGTTCTCCCATTAATAATTTTTGTAAGGGGCCATCTATAATAGCAATGACGTCGTCAGCCTCTACGGCTTCCCCATCTTTTTTAGGAAGGTTGACTTTTATAGACCGATCTAGTACGTGAAAGCCATGCTCAATAATAGGTGCGCCACAAAAAATGCCACTTTCTTTGGCATAAAATGAAAAAGTTCCTTGCTCTTTAGGAGAAAAAATATATTCACTCGATAAATCCCCATCACCTATATCCTCATTAAAAAATTGTTTGAGCATTTCCTCGAGTTTGATGATATTCATACAATGAATTCCTCACTTTCATTTGTCCTTGCGAAAAAATAATCCATCGGTTTGCCCACTTTGCTACCATCGCGGGTTTATCGCTACGAATGTGGGCTCCACGTGTTTCAGTTCTTGTAATGGCCGCATGGGTTATTAATGTGGCGACAACATGCATCATATATAGTTCCAGCTCAGTCTGTTGCAAACCCTTTAAATTTGCATGGAGAAGTGCTTGTATAGAGGGTAATTGCTGGAGGGAATATTGCAAATCGTCACCGTTCCTAACGATACCTAAGTACTGCATCATATGTTGCTGTAATTGTTGTTTGCTAAATAATGAAGGCATTGAATCGACATTTTTATCGCTAGCAAGTAAGAAATCTTTTTGGCTACAGCCTTGTTGGATAATGAAATATGCCATTCTGTGACCAAAAGTAATCCCTTCTAATAGGGAGTTACTAGCTAAACGATTTGCTCCGTGAACACCTGTACAGGCCACTTCGCCGATAGCATACAAGTTGGCTATAGTGGTTCTGCCTTTATCATCAGCAATAATACCGCCCATTAAAAAATGACTACCTGGTGAAACAGGAATCAGGCCATCTTGTAAGTCAATATGGTTGTTACGGCAAAGCTGTGTGATTGATGGAAATTTTACATCGAAATTTTGGATGGAGGATATATCAAGGAATGTTTCCTCACCAGCCGCCCGTTTCTTAAATAATGTGAGTGCTGTAATATGTCTTGGCGCTAAATCAAGTTGTGCATGGATGCCCTTCATAATTGGACGACGTTGGGCATCGACAAAAATACCACCAGCTCCTCGTACCGCTTCAGAAATCAATCCTTTTGCCTCGTTTTCACACCAAAGCAGACTTGGATGAAACTGCATAAATTCCATATCACTGATGGCAGCTCCTGCTCGAAAGGCTAAAGCAATACCATCACCAGTATTTGTTGGGTAATTAGATGTACTTGAATAAAGTGCTCCTGCACCACCTGTCGCTAAAATAACATGATGGGCAAAGTAGCGTTTAGTGCCTTCGCTTCCTTTTGTAAGTACACCTACACAGTCACCATTTGTATTTAGTAAAAGTTCATAGGCCATTTCATAGCAATTTACCTTTGTATTAGGAGAAAGTTTATGAAGCAAGTAATCTATGAAAATTTGACCAGTACGATCACCACCTGCATGGAGAATACGATGATGGCTATGTGCTCCCTCCAGACCTAGAGCAGGAGCTCCATTGCTATTCCGATCAATGGGGAATTCAGCTTGAAGGTAGTTACGCATTATTTTTGTGCCTTCTTCTATGAGCGTTTGGACATTTCTACCTTCATGATGAAACTCTCCGGCCTTCAATGTATCCGCAATATGGCAATCAATATGATCCTCCTCACTTGTCACGACGGCAATGCCACCCTGTGCACGATAGGAACTGCTCGTATGGACGGATGATTTTGTAACTATTTGTATTTTAAAATGTTCTTCGAGGAGTAGAGCTGCCTGAAGTGCTGCAATACCACTACCAATTATAAGGACGTCTGTCTTTACATCCATAGTTATACCTTCTTTACAGTTGTCTTGACACTTATCTTTACATAAAATAAAAAAGAAAACAAGACCTGTTGAACGAGAGAGGAAGAATACGATGATCTACATGGATTACGCAGCAACAACACCAATGACGAAGAAGGCGCTTGAAGCATATGTAGAGGTGGCACAGCGTTATTATGGAAATAGCTCAAGTCTCCATGATTTAGGGGGACAAGCGTATTATTTTATCCAGCAATCAAGAGAAATTATAGCCAATGAACTTGGTGTCAATAGTGATGGCGTTATCTTTACTGGAAGCGGAACGGAAGGAAACATTATGGCCATTTTGTCATTAGCATTTGCCTCTAAAAAAGGAAAACATATTATTTCATCACAAGCTGAACATACGTCTGTACATGCAGCTTTGAATACATTGGAGAAAATGGGTTTTGAGGTGACAAAATTACCGTTGCAAAAGGATGGTTGTATTGACTCAGAACAACTACTACTCGCTATTCGAAAAGATACAGCATTAATTTCCATTCAACATGTAAATTCAGAAATTGGTTCTATTCAACCTGTGGAAAAAATAATTGAAGCGGCAAAAGAAACCGCTGTTTACTGTCATATTGATTGTGTACAATCCTTTGGGAAATTAACTATACCAAGAGGAGGAGACGCTATGACAATTTCAGCACATAAAATAGGAGGACCTAAGGGCTGCGGCGCTGTTTATATAAACCCTGCAATTCGTGTTCCAGCACTGACACCAGGCGTAACTCATGAAAGAGGATTAAGAGGGGGAACTTTAGATACACCTGCCATTGTTTCCTTTGCGGCAGCGGTTGAAAATAATAGTTATGAAAGACAGCATTACGAGGAATTAAGAAGATATTTTAAAAGTCGTCTACCAAAAACAGTTCGACTAATAGAGTGTAAGCAGCAATTGCCAAATATTTGTGGTGTCATGATGAGTAAAGTGGAGGGGCAATATGTATTATTAAAATTAAACGAGGCAGGGATCAGTATATCAACGGGAAGTGCGTGTGATATTCATAGCGAATCTGGAACAAAAGCCATTTTATCTATGAATTATTCAATGGAAGCGGCACGGCAATTCTTTAGAATATCTTTCGGAGATTCAACAACATTTAAAGAAATTGATAGATTGACTATGGAACTTGCTACTATTTAGTAGCAAGTTTTAAGCAAGATCATAAGCTGAAAATATATAGATGAAAAATAATTGTTTTCTTTTGAAACAACTATTGATATAATATTTTGCAGGGCAATATTTTCTCTTTCTTAACAAAAATATCTTTTAAAAGTAATAATTTCTTTTTTTTATAAAAAAGTATTGCACAATATGAGAAAACGTTATACAATAATTCTTGTCTTGAAGGACAGGTAAACAACTTCAAAACAAGATACATAATAAAGTAGTCTAGTGATGATGGCAAAGAGGTCACACCCGTTCCCATACCGAACACGGAAGTTAAGCTCTTTAGCGCCGATGGTAGTTGGGGGCTTCCCCCTGTGAGAGTAGGACGTCGCTAGGCATAATACCCAGGAGGATTAGCTCAGCTGGGAGAGCATCTGCCTTACAAGCAGAGGGTCGGCGGTTCGAGCCCGTCATCCTCCATCATTTGCCGGTTTAGCTCAGCAGGTAGAGCAACTGACTTGTAATCAGTAGGTCGTGGGTTCGATTCCTATAGCCGGCACCATTTCAGACGAGCCATTAGCTCAGTTGGTAGAGCATCTGACTTTTAATCAGAGGGTCGAAGGTTCGAGTCCTTCATGGCTCACCATTTAAGTACCAACCATATTAAGCGGGTGTGGCGGAATTGGCAGACGCACTAGACTTAGGATCTAGCGCCGCAAGGCGTGGGGGTTCGACTCCCTTCACCCGCACCATTTTTCAATATGCCAGATAAAAAAACTTATGCACATGCGGAAGTAGTTCAGTGGTAGAACACCACCTTGCCAAGGTGGGGGTCGCGAGTTCGAACCTCGTCTTCCGCTCCAAATGTGCCGGGGTGGCGGAACTGGCAGACGCACAGGACTTAAAATCCTGCGGTAGGTGACTACCGTACCGGTTCGATTCCGGTCCTCGGCACCATTTTATATGCGCCCGTAGCTCAATTGGATAGAGCGTCTGACTACGGATCAGAAGGTTATGGGTTCGACTCCTGTCGGGCGCGCCATAAAACGAACGGGAAGTAGCTCAGCTTGGTAGAGCACTTGGTTTGGGACCAAGGGGTCGCAGGTTCGAATCCTGTCTTCCCGACCATTTCCAAAAAATATTATGGGGCCTTAGCTCAGCTGGGAGAGCGCCTGCCTTGCACGCAGGAGGTCAGCGGTTCGATCCCGCTAGGCTCCACCATAGTAATTAACCAGTATAAAGATCCTGGCGGCGTAGCTCAGCTGGCTAGAGCGTACGGTTCATACCCGTAAGGTCGGGGGTTCGATCCCCTCTGCCGCCATCTTAAGGACCTTTAGCTCAGTTGGTTAGAGCAGACGGCTCATAACCGTCCGGTCGCAGGTTCGAGTCCTGCAAGGTCCATCATTTATATATTATTACGGAGGTATACCCAAGTCTGGCTGAAGGGATCGGTCTTGAAAACCGACAGGCGGGTAACACCGCGCGGGGGTTCGAATCCCTCTACCTCCTCCAGTTTTATTCATAAATGGTGCTTTAAAAACTCGAAAAGACAATAAGATTATCGCGGGGTGGAGCAGTGGTAGCTCGTCGGGCTCATAACCCGAAGGTCGTTGGTTCAAATCCGGCCCCCGCAACCAAATGGTCCCGTGGTGTAGCGGTTAACATGCCTGCCTGTCACGCAGGAGATCGCCGGTTCGATCCCGGTCGGGACCGCCATTTTTTTATAGACATGAGAAGCAAAAAGTGAGCAAGCTTAGCATGGACGAAATGGGTCAGTAGCTCAGTTGGTAGAGCATTAGATTGAAGCTCTAAGTGTCGGCGGTTCGATTCCGTCCTGACCCACCATTTATGCGGGTGTAGTTTAATGGTAAAACCTCAGCCTTCCAAGCTGATGTCGTGAGTTCGATTCTCATCACCCGCTCCAAGGGCCTATAGCTCAGCTGGTTAGAGCGCACGCCTGATAAGCGTGAGGTCGATGGTTCGAGTCCATTTAGGCCCATTATTTATTCCGAAGTAGCTCAGTTGGTAGTAGCACCTGACTGTTAATCAGGTTGTCGCAGGTTCGAGTCCTGCCTTCGGAGCCATTTTTTTGTGTGGGGAAGTACTCAAGAGGCTGAAGAGGCGCCCCTGCTAAGGGTGTAGGTCGGGTAACCGGCGCGAGGGTTCAAATCCCTCCTTCTCCGCCATTGGCCCGTTGGTCAAGTGGTTAAGACACCGCCCTTTCACGGCGGTAACACGGGTTCGAATCCCGTACGGGTCATACTAAGTGCAGTAGATGAATTTACATCTACTGCACTTTTTTTATGAACGGAAAAGAACAGGTAACAAGAAAGCCTTCGCCAGATAATCAATCGGCGAAGGCTTGTTGTTTTTTGAAGACTTACGTAATATTTCGTCCTTTACCATAAGGAATACATAAAGGTGTTCCAAAGATTGGATCTGATGTCATTTGACATTCAAGATCAAATACATGGCTAACTAATTCTGTCGTCATGATCTCTTCAGGCTTACCTTGGCGGTAAACTCCTCGATCACGTACAGTAATGATATGATCGGCATAACGACAAGCGAGGTTTATATCATGTAAGACCATAATAATTGTTCGCTTTTGCTGTTGATTTAATTCAAATAATAAATCTAACACTTCTATTTGATGAGTTAGATCTAAATAGGTTGTAGGCTCATCTAAAAGAATAATATCTGTATCTTGAGCAAGTGTCATAGCAATCCATGCACGTTGACGTTGCCCACCTGATAGCTCATCCACTGGTCTATCTCGTAATTGCTCCGTACCTGTTGCTTTTAAGGCATTCATCACAATTTCCTCGTCCTTCTCCGTCCATTGCTGGCGCCAACTTTGATAAGGAAATCGTCCTTGTTTAACGAGCTGTAGAACCGTTAAGCCTTCTGGTGCTACTGGTGATTGAGGAAGTATAGAAAGGTTTTTAGCTACTTGCTTTGTAGATAGTTTAAAAATATCTTCGCCATCTAATAACACAGATCCCTTTTTGGGCTTTAATAATCGAGCAATAGAGCGTAAAAGTGTAGATTTGCCACAGCCGTTCGCTCCAATTAAGACAGTAATTTCATTCAAAGGGATAGATAAATTGAGATCTTCGATAATATTGGAATCACCATAACTTAATGTTAGGGATTTAGTTAATAAGGATTCAGTCATGATGTATGAACTCCTTTATTTATTAGGATTTCTAAATAATAAATAGATAAAATAAGGAGCACCGATGGCAGCAGTAAAGACACCAGCTGGCACTTCTAAAGGGCTAAACGCAGTACGACCGATAATATCCGCAACCATTACGAGCAATGCTCCAATGGCTGCGGATGTTGGCACAAGTACTCCGAATGATGAACCAACGATACGACGTGCGATATGAGGGGCCATCAACCCTACAAATCCAATTGCCCCCGCAAAGGAAATGGCACTTGCTACTAAGCAGCAACATAACAGAATTAAATATAGACGAGTTTTTTGAACGGATTGTCCTAATCCTGCCGCTGTATCATCACCTAATTCTTGTACATTTAACTGACGTGTAGTAAAGAACGTGACAAGTAGGAGTACTAGTATTAAGGGCACAACGATTTGAACTTGATCCCAGTCTGCGCTTTTGACGCTCCCAGTAATCCACTTATTTGCTTCACTTGCTTGATAGATAGGACCAATAATCATTAGCATGGTCGTAATGGCTTGCATCAATGCGGATACACTAATACCGATTAAAACAAGACGATTTGGCGTAACACCATCTTTCCATGCAAATAGGTAAACCAAACACCCAACTACAGTAGCACCAATAAAACCTGCTAATGGCATCCATTCTATACTGACTGTTAAAGAGTGATTAGAATCACTGAAAATGGCTAAGAAACCAACAACAGCTGCACCGCCCCCAGCAGATATTCCAATAATATCAGGAGAGGCCAGTGGATTTTTAATGATTCCTTGTAAAACAGCACCTGCTACAGCTAGCGCCATACCAGTAAACATAGCCATAAAAATTCGGGGCATTCGAAAATCAATAATGATCAACTGATCAAAATCAGAGCCTTGGCCGAAGAGAGTTTGTACAACTTTAATAGGACTAATAAAAGAATCACCGAATGATGCGCTAAGAAAGAAAACCGCTAGTGTTAGAAAGCTAATCACCAGTAATTTTTTCATAGCTTGTACATCTAATAAAAATGATATTTTTTTCTGAAATAAACGGACTGTTCGTATGTTTTTCATTATTTTTTTCCACCTTTTCGCGCAAGGTAAATAAAGAATGGCGCGCCAATCATTGCGGTCATGACTCCGACTGGTACTTCTTGTGGCATGATGATATATCGGGCTGCGACATCCGCTAACAATAATAAAATGCCTCCAAGTAAGGCAGCCATAGGAATAAGCCATCGATGATCTGTGCCGACAAACTTACGCGCAAAATGGGGAACTACAATGCCAATAAAACCGATGGGGCCAGCGATAGCAACAGCACCCCCTGCTAAAAAAATAACAATCAAACCTACAATTATTTTCATTAACCCTATACGTAATCCTAGTCCTCTTGCCACATCATCTCCTAGCGCAAGAGTATTCATTTTAGGGGAAATGATTAGAGCAGCTATCCACCCGATGATTAAATATGGGAGAACTGAGATCAGAATTTCGAGTTTACGCCCTTGGACAGAGCCAGCTAGCCAAAACAATACTTGCTCAAGTTCTGCTTCATTTGTAGCGAGTAACCCTTGTGTAAATGATGCAAAAAGTGCACTAATGGCAGCGCCTGCTAAAGTAATTTTTACGGGTGTTACGGCATCTCTTCCGGAGAAACTGATTGCATAAACAGCTAGTGCCGCGATGGCAGCACCTAGAAAGGCGATCCATGCAAATGATTGTAAACCTGAAATATGGAAAAAAATCATGGCAAAGACAACGGCAAATCCTGCTCCAGCATTTATCCCTAATATTCCAGGAGAAGCTAAAGGATTTTTCGTTAAAGTTTGCATAAGCACACCCGTAATCGCTAACGATGCTCCAACACAACTGGCTATAAGTGCTCTTGGAATACGAACATTTTGAATAATGATATGCTCATTTGAATGGTTAAAATGAAAAAAAGATTCAAGGGTAGTTTGGATAGAAGTATTTGCATAGCCATAGACAATACTAATGCCCATGCAAAGAAGTAGTAGCAAAACCCCTACGATTAAAGTCAACGTTTTAGAATAATTATTTTTTAAAATCATGTTTAAACTATACTCTTTTCTTTCATAATTATTAAAATATGTATTGACACTGATAAGCTCATACAATAAGATTAGTAACGTTCTAAGAGACAAATGAAACTGATTTTCATTCTCGTCAATTATGCTTAAACATTTTATCATATACAATGGGGGAAGAAAAGGTGCAAAAAGGATTTCAAAAACTCTTAGTTTTGCTAGCTATTGTTGCTATTTTTGTTTTGGCAGCATGCGGTAATTCTAACGATGATAAGAAAGAAGAAAGTTCAAAAGAAAGCAATGCTTACAGTGTAGAACATGCTATGGGAACAACTGAAGTAAAAGACACACCAAAACGCATTGTTGTTTTAACAAATGAAGGAACAGAGGCACTTTTAGCGTTAGGCATTAAGCCAGTTGGTGCGGTACAATCATGGACAGGTGATCCGTGGTATGATCATATTAAGGATCAGATGGAAGGTGTCGAAGTAGTCGGCATTGAACATGAACTTAATTTAGAAAAAATTGCTTCATTAAAACCAGATTTAATCATTGGTAATAAATTACGACAAGAAAAAGATTATGCGAAACTTAGCAAAATTGCTCCAACCGTGTTCTCTGAAACATTACGTGGTGATTGGAAAGAGAACTTTCAGTTATACGCAAAAGCAGTAAATCAAGAAACAAAAGGTAAAGAAGTGTTAACAGCTTACGATGATAAGCTACAAGCGTTAAAAGAAAAACTTGGTGATCAAACAAACCAAGAAGTTTCATTTGTCCGCTTTATGGCAGATAAATCTCGTATCTATTACACAGATTCATTCTCAGGTATTATTTTTGATGCGTTAGGATTTAAACGTGTTCCGGCGCAAGCAGATTTATTTAAAGATAATGCAAAGCTAGGAAACTTAGCTGTAGAGGTAGGGAAAGAAGTAATTCCTCAAATGGATGGGGATGTTATTTTCTACTTCACATACATGCCAACTGGTGATGATTCAGCATTAGCAACTGAACAAGAGTGGACACAAGATCCTCTTTGGAAAAACCTTTCTGCTGTTCAAAAAGGCAATGCACATAAAGTAGATGATGTCATTTGGAATACAGCTGGAGGAATTCTAGCTGCTGATATTATGCTAGATCAAGTAGAAGAAATCTTTACGAAATAATTAATGGATAAGCTATACATTCATCGAAATAAGATGAGTGTATAGTTTTTTTATTTCCGTAAGAGCATTTTGTATTTTTTAGCGAGATAGACTAAGATGTGGGAGAGGGGGGATAGATTTGAGTGAAAAATTAAAATGGGTTCCTAATCAACATTATGTAGGGCAAGATAATGACGAACAAATAACAGCCTTACTTTCGAATTTTACTCTAGAACAAGTAAAGAAAGTTAGTCAATTCCAACGTACATATGAGAAGTTTGAAAAGACACCACTCCATCATTTAGCATCATTGGCTTCCTATATGGATGTAGAAAAAATCTGGATAAAAGATGAATCGTTTCGATTTGGTTTGAATGCCTTTAAAGTACTAGGAGGCGTTTATGCTATCGCACAATATGTTGCCAATATGCTCAATAAAGATATTGAAGATCTTTCCTATGAACAATTAAAGTCATCAGAACTAAAAGATCAGTTGGGTGAGTTAACGTTTATTTCAACAACTGATGGGAACCATGGTCGAGGGGTAGCTTGGGCAGCTCGAGAGCTAGGTTTTCAAGCACGAATCTATATGCCTGCTGGTAGCGCTAAGGAACGATTACAAAACATTATCAATGAGGGAGCCTATGCTGAAATCACCGCAATGAATTATGATGATACTGTTCGTTATACTTCTCAGCTAGCTGAAGAACATGGTTGGGTTTTAATTCAGGATACAATGTGGGATGGCTATGAGAAAATCCCATTATGGATTATGCAGGGCTATACAACTCTAATACAAGAGGTTGTTGAAGAGATAGAACAAGCACCGACTCATGTGTTTTTACAGGCTGGAGTAGGGTCTTTTGCAGCAGCAGTAGTTGCCTTTTTAAGACAATACTATGAGCAGGAAATGACTATTGTTTTAGTGGAGCCACATGTAGCTAATTGTTATTATAAAAGCTTTAAAGCGGGTACCAATGAATTTGTAACTGTTGGCGGCGACATGCAAACGATAATGGCAGGGCTTGCGTGTGGTGAACCGAATCCTCAGGCGTGGAAACTGTTAAAAGCCTATACGAAAATAAGCATTAGCTGTGGGGAAGAAGTAGCAGCAACAGGAATGCGTATCCTTGGTAATCCATTGAACACTGATACACGCATTGTAGCAGGAGAATCGGGAGCAGCTCCATTTGGTTGTTTTTATGAAATCATAACAAATGATCGTTACAGACAATTAAAAGATACGTTACAGTTAAATAGAGATGCGAGAGTATTATTAATTAATACAGAGGGTGACACGGATAAAGAAAATTATCGACAAATAGTGTGGCATGGAAAATATCAATAGCAATTTAGACGAAAGCCATCGAGAAGTTACTCTCGATGGCTTTCAGACGTTATTAGTGAATTTTAATAGCGGCAATTTTATAAGCACCATATTCATCTGTGATTACAGTATACGTCTTATACCGATTGTAAAATTGATAATTACCTTGGGCATCATAGAAATCAAAGGTTTCATTCATATCAACATAGTATTGGCCACTCGAATATTGTACATCAAGCACTTCATTGTTTGTAAAATAGAAGTAATTGCCCTGATACGCAATTTCATTTATATATTTTTCTAGTTCTTTATAAGCAGAACTACTAGGTGCAAGCATATCGGCAATCCAATAAAAATCACCCTCATTAAGGGCCATTTCATAGTATAGGCGGAATGACTGCACGAATTGCCCTGCTAACAAATTTTCTGCTTCAGTAGTAGTTTCTGTATGACTAGCAGGTTGTTGACTGCTATCGTATAGATTAGCAACAGAACGAACCTCATTTGCAGAAAGAGGCTGAGCAATCCATCCATCAAATTGGTCTACCATACTGTAAAGAGGGATAGAGAAGGCGAAGTGTGTGCTTGTTTCGGTTGTGTAAAGTAGGGAGTTAATCCCAATTACATTTCCTGTATTAACATCCACCAAAGGACCGCCACTACTACCTTTATCAATTTGTGCATCGACCTGATATATTTGTTTGTATATAAAATTTTCAAGCTTCATATCCCGTTTATTGCCTGTTATATAGCCAATGGAGGCTGAATTTTCAAAGCCTTGTGGACTTCCAAAGGCAATGACTTCTAAGCCAATAGGTGATTCTGATGTTTCAATATCTAATGGTGCTGTCTCTTGATAGCTAGGAACATGTATTAAAGCTATATCATAACGATCAGATATACCGACTACTGTACCAGGTGATTCTTGACCCATAGAATTTCGAACCATTACTTCGACTTCACCTTGGACAACATGCGCATTAGTAATAACATACCCCCCTTTTTTATATAGGAAGCCGGAACCTTGCGCATTGTTAGTTAGAATGGTGAATACCTTTTGCTGAATCTCCTTTATAAGAGTGACACGATCAACCTGCTGTGCATGAGCTTCTTGCTTTTTCGTCAGTTCCTCAGAGGAAACTTGCTTTGTCTCTAAATTCTGATTGTCATTTATTTCCGAGTAAGTGGCTGAATTACTTTTTTTATTGGAGAAGAAATCCCAATAGGCATAGCCCAGCCCACCAATTGCAATGAAACAGACGGACAATACGATAATGGCCCATGTTGGGATACCCTGTTTTGAGGGTGTATTTGTCAATTTAGTACCACAACCCGAGCAAAATTTACTGTCATTTAGATTCTCATGCTGACAATTTGGACATTTCATCCTATTACCCTCCTGTGAAATATTTACTATTTATATCGGTTGGAAAATATAGTTTTATAGGTAGTTATGGAATTATATGAACGGAGAGGATGATTATAGGAAGAGGAAAAATTTATTTTTCCTATTGACCTTAACGTTGCGTCAAAGTTTACAGTAGCAGTAATGGAGGTGAAAACATGGAATATACAATTCAAGAACTTGCCCAATTGTCTGGTGTAAGCACGAGAACTCTGCGTTATTATGATGAAATTGGGCTACTGAAACCAGCTAGAACCAATGAGGCGAGCTATCGATTTTACGGTCAATCGGAAGTCGATTTGCTGCAGCAGATTTTATTTTACCGAGCATTGGATATGAAGCTAGCAACTATTCAGGATATTATTCAAGCTCCTCATTTTCAACATTCCGAGGCGCTAAAGTCACATAAAGCTGCTCTGCTTAAACGAAAAGAACAGCTTGAGACGATCTTACAGACGGTAGAAAAAACGATATTATCAATTGAGGGGGAAAGACCTATGTCAAATGAAGAAAAATTTAATGGATTTAAAGAAAAGCTAATCGAGGATAATGAAAATAAATATGGTCAAGAAATTCGTGCCAAATATGGAGATAAAACGGTAGATGCTTCCAATGCTAAGCTTATGAATATGACAGAGGAACAATTTCAGGCAATGCAGCAATTGGAGCAGCAAATGTTTGAACGTTTAACAGAGGCAATGGGGTTGGGAGACGCAACAAGTGATATTGCAATGGAAGTCGCAGAGCTCCATAAACGATGGTTGAGCTTTTCATGGAAAGAATATTCTAAAGAGGCACATGTAGGACTCGCTCAAATGTATATAGCAGATGAACGTTTCACCGCTTATTACGACGAGCGTAGTGTAGTGGGAGCTGCACAGTTTTTACACGATGCAATCGTAGCTTATACGAGTAAATAAATAAACCTTCCTTATGCTGATGTTTTAGAAACAATAAATTAGGAAAAAATGAAAGCATAAGGAGGAGATTTTTTTGGATCAACAAGTTATGCAAAAATTAAAAAGACAATTGGAGCAAGAATTACAAGAAATCGAAAAGCGAATAGATGAATCAGAGCGTCCCCAAGCGACAGAGCTATCTAATTATGATAATCATCCAGCTGATAATGCCAGTGATTTAACGGATCAGCTTACAGAAATGGCTATTGATGAGCATCGTGGCGACAATGCAGAGGAAATAAAAGAAGCTCTTCAAGCAATGGCTGACGGAACATATGGCGAATGTACTGTCTGTGGTAAAGAGATTCCAATTGGACGTTTAGAGGCTATGCCACAAGCTCTGACATGTGTCGAGCATGCGGAAAAGAAAGAGGATAATTTACGACCAGTGGAGGAGGAGGTGCTTTCTTCAACACCAAGATCGGATGATTTTATAGAGCTTGAAGAATTTGGTTCTTCTGATACACCACAGGATAAAAATCAGTAAGTATTTTCCTTACTAAAGCAGTATAATAGCTGTAGAGGTGAGAAGATGAACATTATTGATTTACATTGTGATGCACTTTTGAAATTAACAACGCTTGAAGCGGCTAGTTTTGCAGAGGATGTGCGTATACACGTCAATCAAAAAAGACTGCAGTTAGGGCAAATAAAAGCTCAAGTATTCGCCATCTTTATTGACCCAGCGATCCCTCAAAACCAACAATTTCTTGAAGTCATTCGCCAAATGGAAGCATTTCATACCCATGTTTTACAAACAGAGGGCATGGTGCATATTACAGATTGGGCACAGTTAGAGCAATTGGCTCCCCATGAAATAGGAGCTATCTTAAGCTTAGAAGGTTGCAGCGCAATTGGCGATGATTTAACAAAGCTAATTGCTGTACTTGATGCAGGTGTCAAATTAGTCGGTTTAACGTGGAATGAGGAAAATGCTGTTGCCCATGGAGCGGAACAAGATGCAAGTCTTGGATTGAAGCCATTTGGTAAAGAAGTCATTCAACTATTAAATGACCGTGATATTATTATTGATGTCTCCCATCTAAACGAACAAAGCTTTTGGGATGTGTTACCGTTAGCAAAGCATATTATTGCTAGTCATAGTAATGCACGAGCATTATGTGATCATCCCCGTAATTTAACAGATGCACAAGCGAAGGCCCTTGTAAAATATGGAGGGCATATCCATGTTGTTTATTATCCACTCTTTATTGGTGGTCAAGATGCAACGCTAGAACAATTGGTAAATCATGTGGAGCATTTCGCCAATTTAGTAGGTGTCGAGCATATAGGGTTGGGCTCAGATTTTGATGGCATAGATGTGACCGTAAAAGGATTAGCTCATGCGGGAGAGGCTCAAAATTTATTAGAGGCATTACGAACTCGCTTTTCAGAGGAAGAGGTACATGGCATCGCTAGTCAAAATTTCATACGGTATGTAAAAAAAGCAGCAACCCGATAAGGCTGCCGCACTTTTTAAAAGAAATAATCAATTAATAAACCAATTCCTAATAGGAAGCCGAAGAATGTATTCGTTTGCGCTGTATATTTCATCGCAGGCATCACTTCTTTGGCTTCTTTTTTATCTCTGAATATTTGAATGGCACGCAATGGTTTAGGGATACTTAAGAAAATAATCAAAGCCCAAAAAGTAATGCCATCAATTGCAACAAGGGCGATCACCCATAAGTATGAAACGATAAAAAATCCTGATAGCACGGAGATTGCATTATCACGTCCTACCAAAATAGCCAATGTTTTGCGTCCACCTTCTGTATCGCCAACAATATCACGAATATTATTGGATAGCATAATAGCGCCAACTAAAATCATACTTGGAACGGAAAGTAAGACGGCATCCAGTGTTACTGTAAGCGTTTGAATATAGAAAGCAATCAAAACGATTCCCATTCCCATTACTGCCCCAGAAACAATTTCTCCAAAAGGTGAATAGGCGATTGGATATGGCCCACCTGTATATAAGAAACCAATCAGCATACAAACTAGTCCGACAGCAGCTAACCACCAAGATGTGGAGGCACATATGTAAATGCCAAGTAGCATGGCAATAGCATAAAAGCTTAGCGCAATCATCATAATCGTTTTTGGTTGTACACCATGACGGACAATCGTTCCGCCAATTCCGACAGAATCCTCGTTATCTAATCCTAATTTGTAATCATAATATTCATTGAACATATTCGTTGCTGCTTGAATAAGCATACTTGCAATGAGCATAGCAAAAAATAGTCCAAAATCAATTGTTTCTTTTTCAATTGCTAGTGCAATTGCTGTTCCTAGGAATACTGGAACAAATGAAGCGGTTAAAGTATGTGGACGTGTTAAATGCCACCAAACTTTAAAACCCCTATCAGCTTCAATGACTTTGGTCATAAGGTCTTTCTCTCCTTCAAATGTTGTCGACTCTTCTTATTTTAAACGAAGATTGAGAAAATGGGTAGGTTCACAGCTTATTACATACTGTAAAATGAAAAAAAGTGATACAATAGAACATGCATTTATGAACTGAAAATAAAAATAGGGTGGATAGCAACAGTACGAATGACACGGTTGCCAGCCCATAAAATGATGTATTTTCGCCATCATTTATTATGTACACTGCAACAACGGAGGTAATTTTCATGCAACAGAAGTGGTACCAAGCCACAGAAGTAGAAGTGGACTCTTTGGGCCAAAGCCTTCATTTTTATATGGAAACAATGGAAGTGAGTCACCTATCTGCATTAGCATTTTATGCAGCAGGTGAAGAGTGCTATAAAGGTGAACGATTTTATTGGCAAAATAGAGAAAAAACAATGACATTAGTTGGGCTAGGACATGCCCATACCATTCAAAATAATAAAAAAAATGATCGTTTTGATGCTGTAGAAGCTGAATGGAAGAGTTTAACAAAGAACTGTCTGAAAGGACAAAGCGAGCTCCAACCTATTTTGTTTGGGGGCTTTACATTTGATCCACAAAATAATGTTGCTGGGGAATGGACGGGTTTTCCAGAGGCTTATTTTGCATTAGCGACTTTTCAGCTTGTCATACGAGATGATAAGGCATATGTGAGCATTCATCTTCTGACACAGGATCGGCATGGTGAGGCTCAGTTTGAGGCATTGAGAAAAGAGCGAGATCATTTAGTTCATGCCGCACAGGTTAAGGAAGTGAAAACGTATTCAAAGCCTGAAATATCAAGCTACTTTGAGCCTTATAAAGATCCTTATTTAGCTTCTATTGACCAAGTGACAGCTTTAATTAAGCAAAAGAAAGCGGATAAGGTTGTTATTGCACGATCACTTGCACTGCAATTTAAAGAGGAAGTAACTGCTCCACAAGTGCTGTCGCAAATTATCCATGAACAACCAGAAAGTTATTTATTCGGCTTAGAGCATGAAAATCTATTGTTCTTCGGAGCATCACCTGAGCGCCTTGTAAAAGTGGAGGATGGTCGAGCATTTTCTTCATGTGTTGCTGGTTCAATTAAGCGAGGAAAAACAGCAGAAGAAGACGAGGCTTATGGACAAAGCTTGTTACAGGATCCAAAAAACGGAGGGGAACACCAATATGTTGTCGATATGATTGCTGACACATTCCGTAAAAATTGTGTGGATATCACGCTTCCTGAAAGTCCACGTCTATTAAAAATAAGAGATATTCAACATTTATATACACCTGTCGAAGGTCAGCTCAATAAGGATGCTACGATATTACAGCTCACAAAAACTTTACATCCTACTCCAGCATTAGGAGGAGTACCACGTATGGAGGCTTTGGCAGCTATTCGTAAGTATGAACCGATGAATCGAGGCTTGTATGCTGCACCAATTGGCTGGTTAGATGCAGAGGGAAATGGAGAATTTGCAGTCGCGATACGGTCAGCGGCATTGCTTCATGATAAGGCTTATTTATATGCCGGTGGAGGTATTGTAGCAGATTCAGAACCACAATCTGAATATGATGAAACATTAGTAAAATTCCGTCCAATGCTTCGTGCGCTAGGAGGACAATTACATGAGTGAACGAAAAATTTTAACAGATTATGTTTATAAAATGGTCGCGTCGTTAGTACAAGTTGGGGTAGAAACTGTTGTCGTTAGTCCAGGCTCACGTTCAACACCTCTTGCCTACGCGGTCGCTTCTACAAAACAAATAAAAATGTATCGTCAAGTAGATGAGCGCTCAGCTGCTTTCTTTGCTTTAGGGCTTGCGAAAGCTACTGCTAAGCCTGTTGTTCTCTTATGTACATCCGGTACAGCAGCAGCAAACTACTTTCCTGCAATTGTTGAGGCAAACTATGCTCGTGTGCCGCTAATTGTCATCACAGCTGATCGACCACATGAACTACGAGAGGTAGGTGCACCGCAGGCAATTAATCAGCCTCATTTATATGGTTCACATGTGAAATGGAGTGTAGATTTTCCATTAGCAGATGGTGCTGCTCCTACATTGCCTTTTATCGAACGTCATATTGCACGAGCAGTAGCAATTGCTACCAGTGCGCCTTTTGGACCAGTGCATATGAATGTTCCTTTCCGAGAGCCTTTATTAATTGATTTACAGGATGAATTGCCAACTATGACATTTAAACATAGCAGCATGGGACAATTAATCCCAACAAGCGCTGCTATGCAGGAACTTTCCTCTATTTTAAAGTCGACTAAAAGAGGCTTTATTATTGTTGGAGAATTAGCACTTGGCACGGACCTAGCGTTTGTCTGGGAATTTGTACGTCAGTTGAAATGGCCAGTCCTAGTAGAAAGCTTGTCAAATATGCGTGCAGCTGTACCAGAGGATTGCTTACCATATCTCGTGACAACCTACGATGCCATTATGAAGAGTGAGGATTTTAAGGCACTTGTTCAGCCGGATACAGTTTTACGTATTGGGGCACAGCCTGTTTCAAAATTTATCATGCAATTTATTACAAAAACAGAGCCAAATGCTTATGTCATTATTGATGAAGATCCTATGTTTAGAGATGCTACTGGCGTATCTACACATTTTATTCATGCAAATATCGATCAATGGTTAACACAATTAGCCATTACTAACACTGCATTTGAGGAAGCATACTTAGCCGAATGGCAAAAAGCCAATCAGTTGGCTGCTACTTATATTGAACAGTATTCAGAGATAGAAAAAGATGAAGGTGCGATGGTCAGTCGTTTACTGAAAATGATTCCTGATGGTAGCGATATATTCGTTAGCAGTAGTATGCCAGTGCGTGATATTGATACATTTTTATTAGCAACACCGAAGGATATACGTTTCTTTGCGAATCGTGGGACGAATGGGATTGATGGAGTAGTATCTACAGCATTGGGCTTTAGTGAAGGAAATGACCGAGAAACCTATTTATTAATTGGTGATTTAGCCTTTCTACATGATGTGAATGGGCTGATTGCTTCTAGATACCAAGAATGTAACTTAACCATTATTGTGATGAATAATGATGGTGGAGGTATTTTTTCTTATTTACCTCAATCAACAGTAGAAGCCCATTACGAGGATCTTTTTGGCACACCGACGGCACTTGAATTTCATGATATTGCCCATATGTATAATATGGATTATATACGAGTAGATACTATCTCTGAATTATCAGAGAAGTTTTCATCAGACAAAAAACGGCCTTTACGCTTAATTGAAATATTTACAGATAGAGCAGAGAACGTTCAGGCTCATCGAGCGTTATGGAATCGTATTAATGCGGAGTTCAAAGCATGACGAGCTTATTAATCCGAGGACTTAAAACCCATGTGGACATATGGAATGAAAACGGTAGCTATACATTAGTTGCTTTACATGGATTTACGGGAAGCACTGCTACCTGGTACAATTTGGCACAATCCTTGCCGGATGTCCGTGTTATTGCGATTGATTTAATTGGGCATGGGCAAACAGCTACTCCAGAGCAAATTAAGCGTTTTTCAATGGAGGAACAATTACAGGACTTAGAGGAATTGTTTTGTCAGCTCCATATGGAGAAGTTTACATTGTTGGGCTATTCAATGGGAGGCAGAATTGCATTATCTTATGCCATTGCGTTTCCTGATCGTATTCAAAAGCTTATTTTAGAAAGTGCATCTCCCGGTTTACGAACAGTAGAAGAACGACGTGAACGTAGTGAGAGAGATGACATTTTAGCACAAAAAATCATCACTAATGGGTTAGTCTCTTTTGTGAATTCATGGGAGAATATACCGCTTTTTGCATCACAGCGTCATCTTCCTGCCACTGTGCGAAAGGCTATTCGTGCAGAAAGACTTTCACAGAGGGAAGAAGGATTGGCTGGTAGCTTAAGAGGGGTTGGAACAGGAACCCAGCCTTCGAATTGGCACCTCTTGGACCGACTAGAAATATCTGTACTCCTGATTACGGGTTCATTAGATGAGAAATTTTGTAAAATTGCACTAGAAATGAAAGCGCTATTAAAAACTGTTAGGCATATGACAGTAATTGATGCTGGACATGCAATTCATGTGGAAAATCCCGCTGAGTTTGCTACAATAGTAGAGGAGTATATAACGTAATATTATACTTGTTACGTTAGCGCCTCGATAATAACGAGACGAATTTAGAATATAGGAGGCAATTCAATGACACGTCAATGGACTTCATTACATACTTATGAAGATATTAAGTATGAGTTCTATAACGGAATCGCAAAAATTACGATTAATCGTCCAGAAGTGCGTAATGCATTCCGCCCAAAAACGGTTATGGAAATGATTGATGCATTTTCACGTGCACGCGATGATAAAAATATCGGTGTAATTATTTTAACAGGTGAAGGTGAACATGCCTTCTGCTCAGGCGGAGATCAAAAAGTTCGTGGTCATGGTGGCTACGTAGGAGACGATGAAATCCCACGTCTAAACGTTCTTGATTTACAACGTTTAATCCGTGTAATTCCAAAACCTGTAGTGGCAATGGTTGCAGGCTATGCAATTGGTGGAGGACACGTATTACATGTTGTTTGTGATTTAACAATTGCTGCGGACAACGCTCGCTTTGGACAAACAGGTCCAAAAGTAGGGTCATTTGATGCTGGTTACGGTTCAGGCTATCTTGCTCGTATTATTGGACATAAAAAGGCCCGTGAAATTTGGTACCTTTGCCGTCAATACGATGCACAACAAGCGCTTGATATGGGCCTAGTTAATACAGTGGTTCCTTATGACCAATTAGAAGATGAAACTGTTCAATGGTGTGAAGAAATGCTACAAATGTCACCAACTGCATTGCGCTTCTTAAAAGCAGCGATGAATGCAGATACAGACGGCTTAGCAGGTCTTCAACAAATGGCTGGTGACGCTACACTTCTTTACTACACAACAGATGAAGCAAAAGAAGGTCGCGACGCTTTCAAAGAAAAACGTCAACCAGACTTTGGCCAATTCCCAAGATTCCCTTGATTTATTAGCTAGGGTGCTTGTAAAGCTCGTATCTATTAGAGATACGAGCTTTTTTGTATGCCTGGGAAATTGGTAGTGGCGTAGAAGCAAAGTGACGGATAAAAAGGCAAAAGTGATGGATAAAACAAAATTATAGCGTTTTAAAAGCAAATGCATCACGAATAGACAAGCGCTAGGGTAAAGCGTTAAGATGTAGGGTGATTGGAGTGACAAATATGTATCCGAATTGGATTATACAGCGTGCCTATTTAACACCGTTACGTAAGGCATTAACTTATAAAGAACAAAGTTGGACTTTTTTAGAGTTGAATGATTTATCTAGTAAGCGTGCTCGCCAATTAGTGGGACTGGGTATAAAGCGGGGTGATCGAATTGCCATCATGGGGCCAAGTAAACCAGAGCTTGTAATCACCATGTATGCTTGCTTGCATCTACAATGTGAGATGGTTATGCTAAATCGTAGATTGTCACAGGATGAACTTGGTTACCAGTTGGCGGATTCTGAGGCAGTTGCCGTATTGATTGCGGATGAAGATGTAAATAAGTTGCCTGCAAATACGGCTCATTATTTATTTTCAACGATTGAAGAGGGAGAAGAAGGTGCATTCGATATCGGAAAGGAATGGCCTTTGGATCAAACAACAACGATTATGTATACCTCTGGGACAACAGGCTTTCCAAAGGGGGTCCGTCAAACGGTAGGTAACCATCAGGCTAGTGCAACGGCCTCGGTTTTAAATATTGGCCTACAGGCTGATGATGTTTGGCTATGTGCTGTTCCATTATTCCATATTAGTGGATTTTCAATATTAGTGCGTTCACTGTTATATGGCAATCAAGTCTATTTATATGATCATTTTGATGTAGAAGCTATTACGCATCATATTATGAATGGTGAAGTAACGCATATGTCAGTTGTAGCTGTGACGTTGGAAAGAATTTTACATACGTTGGAGCAACATAAAGCTAAAGCTTCCTCCCGTTTTAAATTAATGCTTGCTGGTGGAGGACCAGTGCCAGCTGATTACTTATCGAGAGCACATACGTTAAACTTAGCTGTAGCTCAAACGTATGGTATGACGGAAACCTCCTCGCAAACAGCTACATTAGCAAGTGAGGATGCGATTCGGAAAATTGGCTCTGCCGGAAAGCCTTTATTTTTTAATCAAATCAAAATTGTAGAACCCAACGCGCAAGGCGAAGGAGAAATTTGTATTAGAGGACCCCATGTTACACCTGGCTATATCGGCCGTTTTGCACAAAAAAGCGCCACGCGAGATGGCTGGTTGCATACGGGAGATATTGGCTATCTAGATGAAGATGGTTATTTATTTGTCATAGATCGCAGAGCAGATTTGATAATTTCTGGTGGAGAAAATATATATCCTGCAGAAATAGAGAATGTGCTGCTCATGCATCCAGCTGTTAAGGAAGCGGGTGTATGTGGTGCCGATGATAAGCAATGGGGACAAGTACCGGTTGCTTTTGTTGTGTTGAATGAACAAGTATCAGTCGAACAATTACAAGCTTTCTGTCAACAGAGGCTGGCTAAATATAAGTTGCCAAAGGAAATTATTATAACAAACAGTCTCCCACGAAACGGAGCAGATAAGCTGCTTAGACGAAAATTACTACAATAAAATACATGTAAAAAAGAAGCCTTTTGTACACTAGGCTTCTTTTTATTTTGTAAATATTTGAACTTTTAGCATGAAATTAGTCATTCATTAACATAATAAAAAAGGAGAGGCATAAACTATTTAGTAAAGGAGAATGACTCATATGAGGAAATATATATATAATGCTGTCATTATATTATTTGTTCTACAAATGAGTCATGTGCAAGTTTTTGCAAACTATGAAAAAGATGATGTAGCAACTGCTGATTCAATTAAAACACTACAATCTCTCATTAATAAAGAAGTTACGCAGCTATCAACGGAATTCTCTATTTACTATACTGGTGACATATCTGATATTAAAGATGAACTAACAGACATTACGAAAGGTGCGATTCAAAACTCTTATATTTATACTAATATTTCTAGCTTTAAATGGAAGTATGATGGTTATAACAAAAATATAGCTATTGCTTTTACATTTACCTATCATCATTCACAAACAGAGGAAGCAATTGTCGAACAATCATTGACGGATATTATTGCACCTATGCAAGGATTAAGCGACATACAAAAATTACAGGCTGCACATGATTTTATTGTTCTAACTGCGGAATATTCAAAAGAAACAGAAGGAAGTCAATATTCCCCTTACACGCTACTGACAGAAAATAAGGGAGTCTGTCAGGCATATGCATTAGTGCTTTATCGAATGCTAGAAATGCTGGGCTTTGAGGTGCAATATGTACCTGGAAAAGTGGGCGAACAGCTCCATGCCTGGGTATTAGTGAAACTTGATCATAATTGGTATCATATCGATGTGACGTGGGATGATCCATTACCTGACCGGAAGGGGGAAGTACGTTATCAATACTTTCTAGTGTCGGATCGCCAATTATCACAGGATCATACATGGGATTATGCAAGCTTCCCGGCTGCAACAAGTGAGAAATATTCTGAAATGCAGGAAGTAACAAAAAGACAAAGTGTAACAACGCCTTTGCATGAAGGTTTTAATCCAAATAAGGGTATATCTATAATGGACGAAAATAGGCTAGCCAACAAACCATTCATAGAAAAGCCTACAAAACTTGTTTCACAAAACCAGAACGATTTAAACACTATAGACTCTTTTGATGTTAATGAATGGGCAACGATTTTAGTAGAAAGTATGGTGGCTTTCCTAGTGCCTCATTCAAAAGATATTCAAGTGTCCCAAACAACGAAGCGGTTCCTATCGATTGAGCGAACAGAAAAACGAATACCGCAAGAAAAATACGTCATAATAAAGGAGGTGTCCCATCCAATTTCGGGGCACCTCCTTCTTTCAATCAATTATTGACTGCTTAAAGCTTTATCTAATGTTTGAATGTTTTTCTTCATCAATGTGAAGTAAGTTTCCTTATTTTTTTCATCGTCGGCCGTTAATACACTTAAATTATGCAATACAAGTGATTCTGCACCAACTTCTTTTTGAATGACCTCTGCTAATTTAGAAGAGACATTTTGTTCAAATAAAATATAGTGAATATGCAATTCATTAGCTTTATCAACAATCGATGTTAGTTCTTTTTGTGATGGTTCATTTTGAGAATTTAAGCCAGCAATAGGTACTTGTGTTAGACCGTATTGACCTGCAATATAGCCGAATGCTGCATGAGATACAAAAAATGTTTTATTTTGTGCTTGATCAGCCATTGCTTTAAATTCACCATCTAAATCTTGTAATTCTTTTACCAATGCCTCGTAATTTTGATTAAAAGTAGATTCTTGAGCAGGCATTTTTTCCACCAACGTGTTTTTAATAGCAAGTGCTAAATCCTGACTAATTGTTGGAGACAGCCAAACATGAGGGTCTATATCGCCATGCTCATGATCATCGTGTCCATGTTCTTCTTCCGCATGATCGTGTTCTTCCTCAGTTGTAGCGTGATCATGGTGATCTTCTTCTGGATGA
The DNA here is from genome assembly GCF_003049525.1 of Lysinibacillus fusiformis. Classification (GTDB taxonomy): domain Bacteria; phylum Bacillota; class Bacilli; order Bacillales_A; family Planococcaceae; genus Lysinibacillus; species Lysinibacillus fusiformis. The sequence goes on from NZ_PYWL01000006.1 coordinate 28,601, forward strand.
ACATGACCTGTACTTGTAGCTAATTTTTCATCTGAAACTTCATCGGCAGTTGCCACCATTGTGACATCTTCATTCGCTAATGTTTTTTTAGCATTTTCAACAAAGCCCTCTAGTCCTAAGCCAATATAGAAAAAGATATCGGCATCTGCTAATTTCATCATATCTTTTTGAGTTGGTTCAAATGTGTGTTCATTGGCACCAGCCGGATAAATAGAAGAGACATCAACAAAATCACCGCCAATACGCTGTGCAAAATAGCTTAAAGGATAAACAGTAGTATAAATTGTTAATTTATCCGTCTCATTAGAAGATTTTGGGGAAGTAGATGATTGATCTCCGCAAGCAGCGGTAAACAGGGCAAAAACTGTGACTAGCAATAATACATAAACTTTTTTCATATAATATAATCCCTTTCTTAAATAGTAACCATTACGATTTATTTTTTAGAACAGTTATTATAATAACGCACAACTTCAAAAAGTACAAGAAAAAATGACCTCCGAAAATTAATTCTTTTTCGAAGGCCATTTTTCTGGCACTGGATCAAAGCCACCAGGATGAAAAGGATGGCATTTGGATATACGTGTAATAGTTAGAATAAAACCTTTTAGCGCCCCATGCTTTTGAAAAGCTTCGAGGCCATAAGAAGAACATGTGGGATGGAAACGACAAGTAGGTGGCGTCATTGGCGAGATGTATTTTCTATAAAACTTAATGAGCCAAATAAAGGGATATTTCATCGTTGTTCTTCCTCTTGTTGCGATGGAAATTGTTCTGGCTTTGCGTCAATTGTTTGCGTAAAGATATTATTTTTTTTCTTGATAATGAAAATGACAGAAAGACCGAACATTAACATCATCATAGCAATCATAATAATAATTGGTAATGGTACACCCATTGCTTTCACTCCAAATTCAATTAATAAAATTTATAAGTAATGAATGACTTGCTAGTTCTCCTCTTGATGATAGCTTTGTTTAGGTTTTTCATCAACGGTATGTTTAAAAGCATAGGCACGGTTGACACTGATAACTGTCGCAATAGTGATAATAATAACGATGATGATTGCGACGATTAAGAGCGTAGTTAAACTCATCATACTCACTCCGTTCTTTGTTCATCATACTTATTATAAGTGATATGGACATTTTAATTGTGAAGGAAGTTTGACATTCCAAAGAATAAAACAACATCATTCTCTCCATACTATGGGAAAAGGAGTGAATCGTAATGATGGATCGTCAACGTGTATATTTTTCACTTGCCAATAGAACCTATTATACGAATCCATATGCAGGGCCTTGGAATTTTGAACTGAATGTGGATCGACAAGCATTAGATGTTTTTGAGAAAATTTTTCAGCAAATGCAGTTGTTAGAAATTTCCAATGCATGGCGTGCACAGTTACCGTATATCCAATATCACTTAGATAGAGAAAATGATGAAATTGATTTAAGATTGATGAAAATTTATGCATTAGTTCATGAGTATGGAGATGAGGAAACGAAGTCATTTGTGGAGCAGCTACCTTATTTTAATAAGCGAGTCTAATGGGGTTTGATTTTCACTTTGAGTGTCGCCACTCTCAGTGAAAATCAATCACCTCAGTAGAGGATATTAACATATTGCCTTTAATATAGTAAAAACAGCTTCACGTGGAACGATGATAGGTATATTCAGTTGATGTTTAATCATATTTTTCATCGGTGTGGAATAGCCCATACAATCAAGAATGAGCAAATCAGCACCATCGTATTCTAATTGCTGTGCCTTTGCTAATAAATCGTGTGCATTAAAGTGATAAGGTGAACTTGCAGAGAAATTCACTTCAAAATGAGCTTTTTGCCATTTTTCTGCAACCGTTATTTGTTGATCAGGCTCAGGGCCTATTAAACCTATGGCTAATTCCGTATGAAGGCCTTTCACTAAATTAGTCATCATACGATCCGGGAGTAATAGATTTTTAATGGATAGTTTATTGGCAAAATCGCCTGTACACATTAGTAAAATCCAAGTAAAGCCATGGAGATCATGAAGGCATTGCTGAATATAAGGCATGAGCTTTGCTTTACTTAACCTTACCTGCTGACCATTTGTCAGGAGAGTCACTAAAACATCAGTGTCTTCCTGTGAGGGAGATAGCGCTGAAATTTCAGATGGAGATAGGGAATCAAGGACACCAAATTCATGAACATGGAGGCCATCTTGTTTTAAATGCTGAATATCCTCCGCCATATCTTTACGAGGAGCTTGACCAATAGTTACAATGGCAATTTTTGAGTGTTCCATTGTGCTTCCTCCGCTTCAAAATATTTTTCTCCGTTTACATAGGTTTGTAGTACTTTCGCTTCCGTTTCAAAAATAGGGTGAGACCACACAACAAAATCAGCATCTTTACCTTCCTCAAGACTACCAATTCGATGATCAAGCTGTACAAGCTTAGCGGCATGTATCGTAATGCTTTTTAAGGCTGTTTGTTCATCTAACCCATAACGAATTGCTTCAGAGGCGCAATACTTTAAGTACTGAATGGGTACAAAGGGATGATCCGTCATGATAGCAAAAGGAATACTATGCTCTTTAAATATCGCAGCAATAGCTGGTGTAGAATGCCGGGTTTCATATTTAGATGGGGTTAACATATAGGGACCAAGCGTTGCATGGAATCCACTATTTTTTACTGCATCAACAATGAGATAGCCTTCTGTACAATGCTCTAAATGGAGCTTCACATTAAATTCTTTGGCAATTCGTATAGCGGTCATAATATCATCTGCTCTATGGCAATGAAGACGAAGGGGCATTTCACCACGGAGTACCTCAATAAATGGTCGTAATTCCGAATTTCGGAATACCTCTTCAGCTTGCTCCTGTTCATTCAGCAGGCTAGCCCGTTGGAAGCCATCCCGTAGCAGTTGAGCAATCGCCATACGGGTCATTGGCTTTCGTTTATATTGATTACCAAAGACGTTCTTTGGATTTTCCCCTAATGCTCCTTTTAATCCACTTCGTTCTACTAGGACGCGAGAAGCGAGAGTGGGACCTGCTGTTTTCAGGATACTCCAAATACCACCAATAACATTGGCACTACCCGGACCAGTTTGTACAGTTGTCACGCCACCTTCGAGGGCATGCTGAAAGGAGAAATGGCGAATATCAACACTGTCTAAAGCATGCATAAGCGGCGTAAATGGTTCGCTATATTCATTAGCATCATTAATATCTTCAGTTACTTCTGCCCATGTTCCTACATGTGCATGGATATCAATTAATCCTGGTGTGACATATGCTCCCTGTAGATCGATTAAGTGCGCATAAGGGGGTATTTCTTTTGCTGGCCCTACATAAACAATGCGTCCATCTTCAACCCATAGCTGTTCAAAAAAATCATTTTGTTCATTGACTGTGAGAAACGTTGCATGATGATAAATTATCATTTTGACATACCTTCTTCCGTTGCATAAACTTTTTCCCCTTTAATAAAAGTAGCGATAACCTGTGCATCTAAATTTAATGGGTGCTTATCCCAAATCACAAAATCAGCATAAAGGCCATCACGAATAGCACCTGTTTTATGGGCAATGCCTAGGAAATTAGCAGCACCTGTTGTCAAAGTATAGAGAACATCGGAGCGTGACATACCTTCTCTAACAGCTAAACAACCTTCTAATGTCAGATGGGATGTGCTACTAACAGGGTGATCTGTACAAAAAACAAATGGAATTGTTTGAGTGAATAGCTGATGATACAGCTTTGGTGACAGCTCCATCATCTCATTATGCTCAATATAACGGAATGTCGGCCCAGCAATAACCGTATGGAAAGCTGTTTCTTCAACAAGAGGAATTTCCGTGCCATGAATAATATGAAAGTCAAAAGCATTATTAAATTCTTGTTGTAGTCGATGAATTAATTCAATATCGACAGCTTTATGGGCCCGTACAACAATCTTATGAATGGAAGGTTCCTGTTGTTGAATTTGTTGGAGTGTGTCCCTTAAGATTTTAGCGATGCCCATACGAGTCAATGGCTTTTTCTTTTCAGCAAAAAATGTACTTTTTGCCTGGTGTCCAATAGAAAAGGAATATGCAACATCTTTTGCAATCATCATTTCATCTACAGTTGTATGTGTATGATGAATGATAGCCGTTTTGGCACCAATTAAGCTTTTGGGAGAAGGAACAATATGCGATGCTGTAACCCCATGTGAGACAGACTTTTGAAAGGCACCATCAAAGGGGTAAATACCATCAATAACTGAATATTGTAAGTGCGATTCAAATTCATAGCTATCATCACCTTCCCAACGAATGCCAATTTCAGCTAAACCAATTTGTGAACAACTATCGATAAGGCCAGGAGTAATATAATAGCCATCTAAATTTATTTCATTCTCGGCAGTATGTGTAGCTTGTTCGAAATATTCTCCTTGCACTTGGAATGACTGTTTATCAAAGCTACGAGTGTCAGAGTTAAAGACAAGCCCATTTATATATCGAGTCATCGGATCAGATCTCTCCTTATGAAGAGAAAAGCGGAGACAAGAATCTCCACTTTTCTAGTTGAGTTATTTTGATAGGGATACGTTCGTACCATTTGGATGAACAATTTGAACAGAGTTATCAGCTGAAACTTCAAAGCCCTGTACATGTTTATTTACGCCTGCAACAGTTTGCGTTGCTTCTAATTCGATACGTGGAACATCCGCTAGTATAAGTTTTAATGCCTCTTGGTATAGTTTTGCTCGTTCTTCTTGTACGACTGTTTCGGATACAGCACGCTCCAATAATTTATCAACTTCTGGATTGCTGTAGCCTTTACCATTACCTAACGCTCCGATTTGATTTGTGTGGAATAATTGATAGAGGAAGAAATATGGATCTGGATACCAAGTCCAACCACCAATATTCATTGGAGCATTGCCCTTTGCTACTGTATCACTGTAAGTACCCCATTCAAGGACTTTAATTTCAACATCTATATTTAAATTTTTCTTCAATTGACTTTGGAAAATCGTTGCGTAAGGAACACGTGCCTCTGATACGTAAATCTCTGTTTTGAAGCCGTCAGCATAGCCGGCATCCGCTAATAATTTTTTAGCTTCTTCAGGATTATATTTCGGTACCATATCGACTAAGGATTTATCATAACCCCAAGAACCTGGAGGTAAAGGTAAATAGGAAACATCACCGCCACCCCATTGATTAACACCAGAAATGATTTCCTCAACATTTGTTGCCATATAAATGGCTTCACGTACACGCTTATCAGCAGTTGGGCCTACTTTATTGTTGAGATCCAGGTAAACAATGGATAAGCCCGGATTTGTTAACAGCTCAAGATTACTATCTTGATTGATAATTTCTCGATTTTGGCCTTTTACGTCCATCGCGATATCAATATCACCTGAACGTAATGCATTGGTCATCATATTTTGGTCGGAGATAAATTTCATTGCTAAATGGTCGAGATTTGGCTTGTCTCCCCAATAATTTTCATGGCGTGCCAGTTTTACTTCTTGGTCTTTTTTCCATTCTGTTAACTGGAATGGACCGGTGCCAATGAAATGCTCAGAAAATTTATCGCCCCATCCTTCAATCTCTTCTTTTGGAATAATGATATTCCCAGCATCAGTTAGCATAGCAAGTAGGGCAGCATTAGGAGTAGCTAAGTGAATCTCTACTTCATAATCAGATAGCACCTTAACCTCTGTCACGCCACTAAGACGATTCATAGCCGATTCTTTAGCAGAACGTTCTAATGAATATTTCACATCTTCAGCTGTCATCTCACGACCATCTTGGTATTGTCCCTTTTGGAATTTTACACCCTCACGTAATTGGAACGTATAAACTAACATATCATCTGATACTTTCCATTCCGTTGCTAATGAGGGAATGATATCCGACAGATCTTTGTTATAAACAACTAAAGTATCACCCATTTGACGCATTACCTGTGATTCATAAACCCCTGTATATTTGATCGGGTCAAACGTTTTGGCATTCGCTGAAAGACCAACATTTAATGATCCTCCAGAAGTAACTTCTCCATCTTGTTCATCTGATGAGTTATTTTTTTCTGTATTCCCACCACAAGCAGCTAAAACAGCAATCATTAAAGTTAAAAAGAAAAGTAGGAAAGATTTTTTTACGTTTATTTTCTTCATTCGTGCTAGCCTCCTTTATTATGTTTCACAATATGAACCGTTGATTCAAAAATGGTAGGTTCGAAATAAAAGTAGCACATTTGTAAACAAGAAGTAAATATAAAATTAAAAAAATTCAGAAAAAATATATTTACAAATAATTATCGCTAGGTGTAGTATTTAGTTATTCACAATATGAACCAATGATTCTAATAATGAAAAGGAGGTCTTAATAAGATGGGCTCATTTATTTTAAGAAGGTTAGTAAACCTTATTCCAACACTGTTAGTAGTTGGTATCATCGTATTTATTATCACGCGAATGATTCCCGGTGATCCGGCTTCTGTCATGCTTGGTCCCCAGGCTAGTGTGGAAGATGTAGAGAATTTAAGAGAAGAGCTGGGATTAAATAAGTCAATGCCTTCACAATTTATTTCATATGTAGGTGACTTAGCGCAGTTAAATTTGGGTTATTCCTATTCTTATAGTGAGTCTGTGTTGGGGCTTATTATCGAAAGATTCCCAAATACAGTTGTACTTGCACTAGCAGCCTTATTAATAGCTGTCGTAATTGGAATCCCCGCAGGTATATTGGCAGCTAGAAAACAAAATACGATCATTGATTATGTGGTCATGCTTGTGTCACTAGTAGGAGTATCCATGCCAATTTTTTGGTTGGGAATCATGCTTGTCTTATTCTTTAGTGTCAATCTTGGCTGGTTCCCTGCGACTGGAATGGGGAATATGAGTGAAGGTTTTTGGTCATATTTAAAGCATTTAATTTTGCCAGCCTTTGCTTTAGCAACAATTCCAATGGCGACATTCGCACGTATTACACGTTCGAGTATGTTAGAGGTCATTTCACAAGATTATATTAAAACAGCACGTTCTAAGGGCATAAAAGAATATTTGGTTATTGGGAAGCATGCGTTTAAAAATGCTTTAACGCCAATCTTAACGGTACTAGGTATGCAAATTTCTAATTTACTAGGTGGTGCCGTTTTAACAGAAACGATTTTTAGCTGGCCTGGGATGGGTCGACTGATTGTAGATGCGATAGATAAACGTGACTTTGTCGTTGTACAAGGTACAGTTATTTTCATTGCCTTTATCTTTGTCCTTATTAACTTAATCGTTGATGTGTTGTATAAGGTTGTGAATCCAAAGGTCAATCTAGAATCGAATGGAGGGAAGAAATAACAATGACTCAAGCAGTTGTCAATGAAACTAGAAAAAGAAATACATTGTTACGAAAGTTGCTTAAAAATAAATTAGCAACAATTGGGTTAGTGATTGTATCCTTGATGGCCATTGTTGCTATCTTCGCTCCATTAATTGCAACCCACCCACCAAATGAAATGACTGTTGGTAAATCATTTTTACCCATGAATACCGATGGACATTTGCTTGGAACCGATAACTATGGTCGAGATTTGTTTAGTCGTTTAGTTTATGGAACCCGAATATCTATGATTGTTGGAATTGCAGCAGTGTTATTTGGTGCTGTGTTTGGGACATTACTCGGTCTTGTTGCGGGATATTTTGGAGGCCGTAGTGATTCCATTATCATGCGCACGATGGATGGCCTTTTCGCCTTTCCATTTATTTTATTAGCTATTACGTTAATGACGGTATTAGGACAAGGGCTTGTAAACGTTATAGTCGCCATTGGTATAGCCAATATACCAGGGTTTGCTAGGCTTGTTCGTGGTCAGGTTTTAAGTGTTAAAGAAGAAGAGTTTATTGAGGTGACGCATTCTTTAGGGGCTACACATTCACGTATCATTTTTAGTCATATACTACCCAACTGTTTAGCTCCATTGATTGTCTATGGAACGATGAGTACAGCAGGCGCTATTATTTCGGAGGCTGCACTTAGCTTTTTAGGGTTAGGGGTACAGCCTCCAACAGCCTCATGGGGTAGCATTTTAAAGGATGGTAAAGACTTTTTAGTATTAAATCCTCAAATGGCGACATTTTCAGGTATCTGTATTTTATTAACAGTCCTTGGTATAAACCTGTTAGGAGATGGATTACGTGATGCATTAGATCCGAAAATGAAAGTTTAATGAAAGGGGATGGCGTCATGACTGAACGTTTACTAGATGTAGAAAACTTGACAGTAGAATTTAAGAGTGGTGGCTCTACAATGAAAGCTGTTAATGGAGTTAATTTACAATTAAATAAGAAGGAAACACTAGGAATTGTTGGTGAGTCTGGATCGGGAAAAAGTGTTACTGCCACTGCTCTCATGCGTTTAATTCCATCTCCGCCAGGAAAAATAACGAACGGAGTAATTCGTTTTAATGGGCGTGATTTAATAGGGATTTCAGAAAAGGAAATGCGGAATGTCAGAGGTAATGAAATGTCGATGATTTTTCAAGACCCTATTACGAGTCTAAATCCCGTTTTAACAGTGGGCAATCAAATTTTTGAAGTGATCCAAGCTCATGAGCATATATCCAAGAAGGATGCAGCAATAAAAGCTGTGGATATGCTGAAAATGGTAGGGATTCCGGAGCCAGAAAAGCGTTTGAAAATGTATCCTCATGAATTTTCAGGTGGAATGCGTCAACGTGTCATGATTGCTATTGCGCTTGCTTGTAATCCAAAGCTACTTATTGCTGATGAGCCCACTACAGCATTGGATGTAACTGTACAGGCTCAAATTCTTGATTTGATGAAAAAATTACAGCAAGAACATGATACGGCCATTATTATGATTACGCATGATTTAGGTGTAGTTTGGGAGCTTTGTGACAAAGTGAATGTCATGTATGCAGGCCGTACAGTGGAGTCGACTACAACAAGGCAGCTCTATGAAAAACCATTACACCCTTATACTTGGGGATTATTAGAGTCGCAGATTACGATGGGGACACAAGGACAGCAAAGGTTGCCAGCCATCCCAGGAAGTCCACCCGATCTAACCATGCCACAAAGCGGTTGTCATTTTGCAGCTCGCTGCCCGTTAGCAACGGATCTATGCCGTAGTACAATACCCGATTTAGTGGAAGTCCAGGACAATCATTTTGTAGCCTGCCATTTGCAATCAAAAGATCAAATTGTCGCTAGAAAGGTGGGGGTTTTTCATGCAACAGCCCAATGAATTGATCTTAAAGGTAAATAATTTAAAAAAGCATTTTCCTATTAAGAGCTCAATTCCTTTTAAAAAGTCCACACAATTTGTGAAAGCAGTAGATGGAGTAAGCTTTGAATTATTTAAAGGAGAAACACTTGGGATTGTGGGTGAATCGGGCTGTGGGAAATCGACGGTTGCTCGTTTAATCAACCAGTTAATAGCACCAACCGAGGGTATCGTTGAGTTTAAGGGAACCAATTTAGCAAGCTTAAATACGAAGGATATTCGCTCTGCACGAAAATCGATACAAATGGTTTTCCAAAATCCCTATGCATCCCTAGATCCTCGTAAAACGATTGAATATTTAATTGCTGAACCATTAGTGATACATGGGATAGGTGATGAATCATCACGTAAAAAGCGTGTCATGGAGCTACTAGAAACAGTAGGGTTGAGTGCTTATCATGCAAAGCGCTACCCCCATGAGTTTTCAGGAGGACAAAGGCAGCGCATTAATATTGCACGGGCGCTTGCACTTCAACCAGATATAGTTGTTTGTGACGAACCTGTATCCGCCTTAGATGTATCTGTACAGGCACAAGTAATCAATCTATTAAAAGATTTACAGAAAGATTTTGGTTTAACCTATATTTTTATTTCACATGATCTCAATGTAGTGAATTATATGTGTGATCGCATTGCAGTGATGTATTTAGGCAAAATTGTTGAAATGGGCACATATAAAGAAATTTATGATCACCCTCAACACCCCTATACACAGGCTTTGTTATCAGCTATCCCTAAGGAAAATCCTTTTGATACAAAGGAACGAATTATTTTAACAGGGGATGTTCCAAGTCCCGTGAATCCTCCGAGTGGCTGTGCCTTCCATAAACGTTGTCGTTTTGCCACAGACAAATGTGCAGAAGAGCAACCAACACTCGATACGGTGACAGCAACCCATCAAGTATCATGTCATTTATGGGAAGCTATTCAGCAAGAAGCATCTACAATATAAGCTTATAAATCATAATGAATAAAATTTTTTGATAGAAAAAGGAGCGGACTAATTATGTCATTGAAGCATGTTATGGAGTTATACGAGGTAATGGATAGTATGTATGTAAATGGTGAAGTTATGAAAGAGTATTTACACAATATTAATCCAGCAGCAGATGTAGTAGTTAAAACAATTAAAGGTGAAAATGGCTCAACCGATTTTGTCCGCGTTCTAGTGAAAGGTAAGAATGGTAAATCCTCAGGTGGCTATGCGCCTACATTAGGAATCATCGGTCGCTTAGGCGGTATTGGGGCACGCCCTGAAATGACGGGCTTTGTATCGGATGGAGATGGTGCACTAGCCTGTATGGCCTCCGCTGCAAAAGCGATTGATATGGCTTTAAAAGGTGACCAGTTAGAGGGGGATGTAATTTTCTCCACTCATATTTGTCCAACTGCACCCACTTTACCACATGAGCCAGTGCCATTTATGAATTCTCCAGTCGATATTAGCGTCATGAACGAGAATGAAGTGGAAGAAACAATGGATGCTATTCTTTCAATTGATACAACAAAAGGTAACCAAGTATGTAACCATAAAGGATTTGCCATTACACCAACAGTTAAAGAAGGTTACATATTAAAAATTAGTGATGATTTGCTTCAAATTTACACGCAATCAGCAGGTATTGCACCAGTTGTACTGCCGCTAACAATGCAAGACATTACCCCATATGGGAATGGTTTATTCCATATCAATAGTATTTTACAACCCGCTGTGGCGACATCAAGTCCTGTTGTAGGGGTAGCAATTACAACCGAATCTATCGTGGCAGGCTGTGCAACAGGTGCAACACATGTTACAGATGTAGAGAATGTTGTTCGATTTGTCTTAGAAGTGGCGAAAACGTACGGTGCACATAAATGCTCTTTCTTTGATGAAAAGCAGTTTACACATATGAAAAATTTATACGGTAGCATGAAGCATTTGCAAACTAAAGGAAATGAGGTACAAGCACATGAATGACTTACAAGCACTAAAATTGCAACTAGTAGATGAAGTGGAAAATCATCAAGAAGAGTTAATTGATTTTTGTTCGAAACTCATTCAAATTCCAAGTGTGAATCCTCCAGGAGATACGACTGAAATAACTGCCTTTATCGAGCACTATCTAAATGATGTAGGCATTGCTTACCAAAAATATGAGGCTGCGGATAAAATGTTTAATTTAGTAGCTTCTATTGGAAATGGTGAAGGCAAAGAACTTGTTTATTGTGGGCATACAGATGTTGTGCCTGTTGGAGACTTATCTAAATGGGATTTTGATCCTTTCTCTGGAGAAGTGAAGGATGGTTGGATGCTTGGGCGTGGTGCAAGCGATATGAAAGCAGGTTTAGCAGGTATTATTTTTGCTACAAAACTACTCAAGAAATTGAATATTGAATTGCCAGGAAAATTAACATTAGCCATTGTACCTGACGAAGAAACTGGTGGGGAATTTGGTGTTCCTTGGTTGTTGGAGCGAGGTTTAGTTAAGGGTGATGGATGTTTAATTGCAGAGCCTTCATCTCCATTAAATCCGACAATTGGGCAAAAAGGCTCCTACTGGTTTGAATTAGAAGTGCATGGGGAACCTGGACATGGTAGCTTATCACCTTTAGCGGGTCGTAATGCAATTAATGATGCAATCCGAGCTATTCAAGAAATTCGCACATTATGGGACATGAATATTGTCATTCCTGAAGAAGTACAGCCACTAATAGAAGTATCGAAAAAATATATGCGTGAAGTGGAGAAAGACCGCCTGAAATATCAAGAAGTACTAGAGAAAATTACTGTAAATATTGGTACAATTGAGGGAGGTACGAAGTCCAATGTTATCCCAGATTATTGTAAGGTACAGGTCGATTGTCGGTTACCATTCGGTATTACACAGGAGGAAGTAACGGAAATCTTGAAGAATAAATTAGATGCCTTAGACATTGAGTATTCGATCAGACGTTTTGGTTTCAAAAGTGTAGCCAATTATACCCCAGCTGAAAATCCCGTTTGCCAATCGATTGTGGATAATATTTCATTTGTAACAGGATTAGAAGCTTATGGTGTTATGCAATGGGCAAGCAGTGATGCTCGACATTTCAGACAGTATGATATTCCGGTTTTGCAATACGGCCCGGCCTATTTACCAAGCATTCACGGGTATAATGAAAAAGTGCGTGTTGAGGATATCGTACGCTGTGCAAAAGTATATATTACTGCTGCTATTGATTTCCTCTATCAAAAGTAAGAGATTAGCTACTCTCTTACTTTTGATAAAGTGATATCAGGTGCTGACGGCTGTTAAATCTTTCAATTAATCCCCCTTAAGAGAGGGATTTGCAGCCGTTTGTACAGATAAATAGATCAAAAGGATGAGAGATATGCTAAAGACGTTAAATTTATCAATTGCGGTTTTAAAGATGTTTACAAAGGAAAAGCCTGTATGGGGTGGTCGAGAGTTAGCGATGGCGATGAACATGAATCATACAAATTTATATCGCATTCTCGAAACATTTGAGAATAATGGGTTTATTACAAAGGATCCAGTAACCAAAAAGTACTCCTTGGGTATTGCATTATGGGAAATTGGTATGAATATGTATGATTCATTAAACATAGATCAGCTATGTATGCCTGTTCTTGATAACTTAAAGGATGTTACTGGTGAAACCGCCATATTTACAGTTTTAAATGGATTGGAAGCGTTAACTTTATTAAAAGCGGAGCCTGTGAATAAGGTGAAGTTTACTGTTTCAAGAGGAAGTAGATCTCCGCTTTATGTAGGTGCTTCCTATCGTTCTATGCTTGCTTTCCTAAGTGATGAGCAAATTTCTAAGGTTATTGATGAACCGCTAACCGCTTATACGACCAATACGATGACGAATGCAAATGACATACGGTTAGAGCTTGAAAAAATACGTAGCTGTGGTTATGCACTCAGTAACAGTGAATATTCCGTCGATGTATTGGCACTTGCTATGCCTATATTTAATAGTGATGAAAAGGTCGTAGCCTCTATCACTGTTTCTGGCCCTATCTACCGATTTACGGAACAACGAGTACCTGAATTTTTGGGTCCTTTAACAGATGCTAGAAATGAAATAGAAGGAATCATTCGTAGATATCATTTGAATTTTAATTAAGGAGTGCTACTATGCAGCATTTACATGATATTGCACTGAAGGTATTAAAAGATCATTTAAATGTTCAATCGTCAGAAACGCTTTTAATTTTGACAGATGTTCAAAAGCAAGACTTAGCAACAATCTTTTATGAGGCTGGGCTAACAATAACGGCTAATACAATGCTTATGGTTATGCCGTTATTGGAGAAATCAGGACAGGAGCCTATTCATGCAGTTTCATCGCTTTTGGCAAATGCTGATGTCTCACTTTGTTTGACTACTCACTCCTTGACACATACAGCAGCCCGTAAAAATGCCTGTGAAAAAGGTGGTCGTGTAGCGACTATGCCAGGTATTACGTGGGAGATGCTGGAACAAGGTGCGCTTCATGCAGATGCGCAAGAGATTGAGGAAATGGTAGAAAAATATGTCCAGCTTCTCGATAAGGCGGCAGGAATTCGAATTGTTAAGGATGGTCATGAGCTAACATTTAGTGTAGAAAACCGCTTAGGCATTCGTTCGACTGGCGTTATTCGCCAAGCAGGAGAGCATGGTAATATTCCCTCCGGTGAATCCTATATTGCGCCAATAGAGACATCTGCAAATGGTGAAATTTTAGTGGATGGTTCTATTGCTAATATTGGAGTCTTAAAGGAACCATTATTATTAAAAATTTCTAATGGACGATTAGTAGAAGCAATTGGTCCGGATGGTCCTCGATTGCTAGAGTTACTTGGCGAAGAGAATGGTCGGATCATCGCAGAGTTCGGCATTGGAGCTAATAAAAGTGCTATGTTATGTGGTAATGTATTAGAAGATGAGAAGGTCTATGGGACAATCCATATCGCATTCGGTAGCAATGTACCATTCGGTGGAGCAAATACAGCGGATGTCCATATTGATTGTGTAGTGAAAAATCCGGTTGTTTATTTCGATGGTGAACGAGTCATTTAATGTAAAGCGTGTCTTCATTTGAAGCACGCTTTTTTGCTTGCTTACACTATATTTAAAGTTGCTTGTTTCTGTATGATTACTCTATAGTTAACTTAGATAAACTAGAGGGATTTAAATGATTTGCACTTAGTGGAAATGCAATCCCAACAAAACAGAAATTAGGAATTCACGATGCCTGTAAGTGAAGGCAATGAAAAATGACTTCTGTTATTCAGCATGAAAGAACGTGAGGTTGAAGATATGTTAACATTTACAGATTTACATGGCCTGCGCGTAGAATTGAGTTTTACGAGAGGGGAGTCTACCGTAGAACCCAAACACGTCCTTGTTTTATTAAAGCATCAAAATAAGTGGCTATGTACTATACATAAACGACGTGGTGTCGAGGTGCCAGGAGGCAAATTGGAGAAAGGCGAAACGCTAGAGGATGCAGCTATAAGGGAAGTATTTGAAGAAACCGGTGTCCGTGTGAAAAATCTTCAATGGTTTGCAGAATATGCGGTTCATGATGACATATTATTTTGTAAAACGGTTTTTACTGCACAATTTGCTGGGCAGGAGGACATTGAATTTGATTTAGAAACATCCGGTATGCTGTGGTTATCTGATGAGGAATTTACCCATCATCCAAACTTGAGCTTTCATATGAAGGATGAAGGAATGAAGAAAATGCTGGAGGAGTTGAAACGACGTGACAAAAAATGGTGATATCGTTGAAAAGCGCGCCTATCCTTCACCCAATCCAGCAATACGTTTAACTGAAATCACTTATATGTCACAGGGCTTGCGAATAAAAGGACTTCTAGCAGAGCCGAAAACTGAGGGTACATATGATGGCTTTTTATATTTAAGAGGGGGTATGCAAAGCATAGGTATGGTAAGACCCTCACGTATTGCCCAATTTGCCGCTCAAGGCTTTATCGTCTTTGCACCGTATTATCGTGGAAATAGAGGTGGCGAGGGCAAAGATGAGTTTGCAGGGGCGGATCGTTATGATGCTGTTTTTGCTGTTGATGTACTGAAGCAATTTTGCAATGATAATATTCATGTTTTTGGCTTTTCGCGTGGAGGCATCATGGCTCTATGGACAGCAATTTTACGAAGGGATATTACTTCCGTTGTGACATGGGCTGGAGTTTCTGATGCAACGGCCACTTACTGGGAACGTACAGATATGCGACGGATGATGAAACGCGTTATCGGAGGAACACCAAACCGTGTACCAGAAGCCTATGATGCTCGTACACCTTTGTTTGAAGTAGAGCATATAACAGCTCCAGTGTTAATTATTCATGGCTATCAGGATGAGAATGTGGATATAGAGCATGCTAGACAACTGGCATTTTTCTTAGAGGATGCTAATAAAACATACGAAACATGGTATGACCTTCATTATGCACACCAATACCCGCCAGCTAAAAATCGTGAAACCGTACGTGCTCTTTGTGAATGGATGAAGCAACACTAGAAAATGAAATTATTAAGGCCCCTTCTTAAATAGCTATCATCTGGAGATGAATAGGTATTCTAAAAGAAGGGGCACTTTATTATTTCATATAAGTTTCTAAGAAATACTGAATCGTTTCCCAATAGAGCTCGCCAGCTACGCTTTCCGCCTCGCCATGACCAGCACCTTCGACAAGTAATTTTTGCTTCGGTACATTTGCTGCCTCATATACGTCATTCAACATGGTCGAAGGGACAAAAGTATCGTTGTCTCCATGAATAAACAGCATAGGGGTTTTCGATTTTGCCACTTGATCAACAGCACTAGCTTCTCCCAGAGTATAGCCTGCTTTTAATTTAGTTACGACTGAAGAGAATTGCATAATTGGGAATGAAGGCAAGTGAAAGATTGCTTGTAATTGATAGGAAAATTCATCCCATACGGAAGAATAACCGCAATCCTCAATGATTGCCTTTACATTTGACGGCAAATCCTCGCCTGAAGCCATCATCACAGTGGCGCCTCCCATTGAAACTCCAAATAGCACAATTTCAGCATCTTTATTCCCGTTTACAATGTCGTCAATCCATGAAACAACATCAAAACGATCATGCCACCCCATGCCGATATAATCACCTTCACTTTGACCATGTCCTCTTGCATCGGGAATTAGCACATGATAGCCCATATCATAAAATTGTTTAGCATACTTAGTCATTTGTGTACCATCACTTGAATAGCCATGGAAAATAATAGCCCATTTGTCCGTGGGCTGGCTGTTTTGGATAGCGTAAGCATGCAGATTAAGAGAATCATAGGATTGAATAGCCTTCTCCTCATAATGCTTGTTAAACCATTGCTCACGGTCCTCTTTCTCTTGAGCCTCATTTGAATTGCTATCAATTAAATTATGGGGGGCATCTAGAACAGCTGTTTTATCAGTATCCGGATTTAATGCCAGATTATAAAAGTAGTTGCCTGCAAAAAAACCAGCACCAATAAATAATGCCAATAATATAGTAATGATTGCTACTAGTAATTTGTATTTTCTTTTCATATGTATCTCCCTATATTAGCTTCATCTATGTTTTATGGGAAAGAAAAAGAGAACGAATTATCTCGTTCCCTTTTCTTGTTCTAGTTGTTATTTTAATGGGCCACCAAGTGTAGTGATGGCTTCAGAAACGTTTGCAAATTTCTGGAAGTTTTCGTTGAATAAACCTGCAAGTTCAGCAGCTTTTGCATCGTATGCAGCTTTATCTGCCCATGCTTCACGAGGATTTAACACTTGTGAAGGTACACCTTCAACTGCTGTTGGGATGTGTAAACCAAATACAGCATCTTGTGTCGTTTCAACATTTGTTAATTTACCATCGATAGCTGCGCGCACCATTGTACGTGTATAAGAAAGCTTCATACGGCTACCAGTACCATATTCTCCACCAGTCCAACCAGTGTTCACTAGGAATACCTGTGCGCCATGTTCGTCAATTTTTTGACCTAACATTTCTGCATAAACTGTTGCAGGAAGTGGAAGGAATGGAGAACCGAAGCAAGTAGAGAATACTGGTTCTGGCTCTGTTACACCACGTTCAGTTCCAGCAAGTTTTGAAGTGAAACCACTTAAGAAGTGATACATAGCTTGCTCTTTTGTTAATTTACTGATAGGAGGTAAAACGCCAAACGCATCAGCTGTTAGGAAGATGATTGTTTTTGGATGACCTGCTACAGAAGGATCAACAATGTTTTCGATGTATTGAATCGGATAAGCTACACGTGTATTTTCTGTTAATGATCCATCATCATAATCACAAATACGAGTTTCTGGATCAACAGCTACGTTTTCTAAAACAGAGCCGAAGCGGATTGCATTGTAGATTTCTGGTTCTTTCTCAGCAGAAAGGTTGATCGTTTTTGCATAGCAACCACCCTCAATATTGAATACACCATTATCAGACCAGCCGTGTTCATCGTCACCGATAAGCTTACGGTCTGGATCAGCGGATAATGTTGTTTTACCAGTACCAGATAGACCGAAGAATAATGCTACATCGCCAGCTTCACCAACGTTTGCTGAACAGTGCATAGAAAGGATACCTTGTTGTGGTAATAAGTAGTTCATAATACCGAAAATAGATTTTTTCATTTCACCAGCATATTCAGTACCACCAATTAAGATAATTTTCTTTTCAAGTGATACAATGATGAATGTTTCAGAAGCAGTACCGTCAACCGCAGGATCTGCTTTAAAGTTAGGAGCTGAGATGACAGTGAAGTCTGCAACATGCGAAGCTAATTCGTCTTTAGTTGGACGGATAAATAATTGATGAGCGAAAAGGTTGTGCCAAGCGTATTCATTAATAACTTGGATGCTTAATTGTGAATCTTTGTCAGCACCAGCAAAGCCTTTGAATACAAATAATTCATCTTGTTCTTTTAAATATTTTATTACTTTTACATACAGGTTATCGAACACTTCAGAGGAAATTGGTTGATTGACTTTACCCCAGTCAATTTGATCTTTTGTGCTTTCTTCTTCTACTGTATATTTATCTTTAGGTGAACGACCAGTGTATTTGCCAGTTTCTGCACGAACTGCGCCATCTACTGTTAACATTGCCTCACCACGAGAAGTAGCTTTTTCTGCTAATTGTGGTACTGAAAGTTGAACGTTAATGTTACCGCCGCTTAATAATTCCTTCAGTTCGTTTGCAATTTCTACTGAATTCATCGATTAAATACCATCCTTTTTTATAGTATTCCCTTGATTTAGAGGGATTTTTTCTTAATTTCAAAAATAGTATAACACAATTGGTTAAATAATCTATACTAATTAAGAAATTATTTTAGAGTTTTTATTACTTTTCAATAAACTGACAAAAAATAATGTTTTTCGAGTAGAAAACATTCAATGCTACAGTAAATTGTCTAAAATTTGAGCCACACATATGTTACCACAAGATGCTAGGTATGTTGTAGGGATTAATTTTCTTCTGTTTACATCATCACCCAAGAATGAAAATTTTTATGGTGATTATTTGTTCCTTCCTTACTATACAGTAATACATAAGAAAATATTTGACAACGTTCTACCTTTTCAGTAACATGAAAATTGAACGGATACTCTTATCCCGAGCTGGTGGAGGGTCAGGCCCTGTGAAACCCGGCAACCTGCATGAATTATTTCACGACATGCGTTGGTGCCAACCTGATGCAAGGGAAAATCCCTTGAACGATAAGAGTGAAAGGTAACGAAGTCATTATTCCTTTCCTCATGTATAGTAACGTGAGTAAAGGATTTTTTTATTGTTAAAAATCAATGTAAAGGTAAGTATATGTAGTTCTTTCCTTATTATAATGACGGATCTTTCGAAATCCTCGTGTTAAAAGTAGCAGTTATTTTTTCACGTAAAGTGAAATGACAACAACAGCGGCTTGAGAGTTCAATCCTTAGGAGCGGACTTGACATGGGTAATGAGTACCGTATTCAAATACTTTTTGTAAGAGTAATAGGAGGAAAACTAAATGACAAAACGTCGACTGTTTACATCAGAAAGTGTAACAGAAGGGCATCCAGATAAAATTTGTGACCAGATTTCGGATGCTATTTTAGATGCTATTTTAGCAGAAGATCCAAATGCACGTGTAGCGTGTGAGACAACTGTAACAACAGGATTAGTATTAGTAGCGGGAGAAATTACTACTTCTACTTATGTAGATATCAAAGGTATTGTACGTGATACTGTGGCAGAAATCGGATATACACGTGGGAAATATGGCTTTGATGCTGAAAACTTAGCGGTACTTGTAGCAATTGGTGAGCAATCTCCAGATATTGCTCAAGGTGTTGACCAAGCTTTAGAGGCTCGTGAGGGTTCTATGACAGATGCAGATATTGAAGCAATTGGTGCAGGGGACCAAGGCTTAATGTTTGGCTATGCATGTAATGAAACACCTGAGCTAATGCCGTTACCAATTAGCTTAGCTCATAAGTTAGCACGTCGTTTAACTGAAGTTCGTAAATCTGGTGAGCTAGCTTATTTACGCCCCGATGGTAAAACACAAGTAACAATTGAGTACGATGACAATAACGTACCTGTACGTGTCGATACAATTGTTATTTCAACACAGCATGATGAAGAAGCAACACTTGAACAAATTCAGGCTGATCTAAAACAACTTGTGATTGCTCCTGTTGTGCCAAGCGAATTATTAGATACAAAAACAAAATACTTTATCAATCCGACTGGCCGTTTCGTCATTGGTGGGCCAAAAGGAGATGCTGGTTTAACGGGCCGTAAGATAATTGTTGATACATACGGTGGTTATGCACGACACGGTGGCGGTGCATTCTCAGGTAAGGATGCAACAAAAGTTGACCGTTCAGCTGCTTATGCGGCACGTTATGTAGCTAAAAATATTGTAGCAGCTGGTTTAGCAGAACGCGCTGAAGTCCAGTTGGCGTATGCAATTGGCGTGGCACAGCCTGTTTCCATTGCTGTTGATACATTTGGTACAGGAAAAGTGAAGGAAAGCGAAATCGTAGAATGGGTTCGTGAGCTATTTGATTTACGCCCAGCAGGAATTATTAAAATGCTTAATCTTCGTCGTCCAATTTATAAACAAACTGCAGCCTATGGTCACTTCGGTCGTACAGATTTAAATGTACCATGGGAACAAACTGATAAAGCTGACGCATTACGTGTAAAAGCACGTCTGTAAACTATTGTGCTAAAGTGCTGAAGTCGTTAGAAAATTATTCTAATGTATGATGAACAAAAGGGGCTTTTCTGCCCCTTTTGTTTTTTTGCAAAAATGCCCCGCCTTTATTCCTTGAACAATGGTCATGGAAAGCGAGGGATTTTTTATAATGAATGTATTCTTTATAAGCTTTTATTTTTGTAGAGATTTATAATACTGACCTTTTTCTACGTATTCACGTACGATACGCTCCATATCCTCTTTATCCTCAGCGTTTAATTCTCGGACAACTTTCGCTGGACGACCTAATGCTAAGCTATTTGGAGGTATGACTTTACCAGGAGGCACAAGACTTCCGGCTCCAATAAATGCACCCTCTCCAATCTCTGCTCCGTCTAAAATAATGGAGCCCATACCGATTAAGGCATTTTTTCGAATGGTACAGCTATGTAAAGTCACTTGGTGTCCTACTGTGACCTCATCTTCAATGATGAGTGGAAACCTAGGACTTTGATGTAAGCAGCAAAGATCTTGGATACTTACCCGTTCACCAATAATTGTTGGTGAAACATCGCCACGAATTACGGTATTAAACCAAATAGTTGTTTCAGCTCCAATTGTTACGTCTCCGGTAACAGTTGCATAATCGGCAATAAAAACAGATGGATCGATCTTTGGTGTTTTATCTTTAAATGGATAAATCATGAGAATCGCCTCTTTTCTTTCTGTAGATATAGTATTATCGTATCAAATACGCAACTTTAAGGAAATATAAAATTAAAATGTGCTGTTATTTCGATATAATCAAATTGTAATTATTTTTTAGGAGGACTATGTGAATGTGGAAATGGGAAGCTGATGGACAAGCAAAGGCTGTGATTGCTATTCTTCATGGTGCTTATGAAAACCACCGTTGGTATGCATGGCTTATAGAAAAATTAAGAATGGAAGGCTTCCACATAGTCATGGGGGATCTACCGAATCATGGCATCAATGCAAGATTTGCGCGTGTCCATGATGAGGACTTCAAATTGTACAATAAATATACAAGAAATCTCATTGAGAATGCCTTTTCATATAATTTGCCAACCTTTGTAATAGGGCATGGATTAGGCGCTACTTTAGTTCTTCATACCATGCAAAAGAAAAAGTATGAGTGTGCAGGTATTATTTTGACATCACCCTGGCTGCATTTGAAGCTTTTACCAGGTAAATTATCAAATGCTTTAACGAGTTTGAGTGCATTAACAGCAAATGTTAAATTGACGCATGACCTGACATTTGAAACATTAACGCGCAGTGTTGAGGGTAGAGAGGAAATGAAGGATGATATTCCATTTATGTCTGTTGTTTCAGTGAAATGGTATCGTGAGCTTCAACAGATGATGAAAAATTTAGTTATGCTACCTAAGCATGAATTTCCTAATATGCCTATGTTAATTATGACAGCTGAAAAAGATAAAATTACGGAAACTCGACAAATGCGCAATTGGCTTCATCAGCAAGAGCTAACCGAGTTTCAATTTAAAGAATGGGCAAATTGTTATCATAATTTATTTCATGAAGTAGAGCGTGAAGAGATTTTTATGTATATTCGAGATTTTATCAATAATGCTCTTAGACGGATTGGATATATAATAAAATAGTTTCGACACCTTCCAAATAATAGGATCCTTACTTAAATATTGTTACTTAAATATAATATTGTAATTTTCTGAAAAGTGTAATAATATAGTGACTTAAAGTAAGGTAATTCAAATTGGAGGGGTAAGATGGATGTAGTTGTTGGCAAATTGAATGACATATTATGGGGACCTTGGTTTATTTATGGTATCTTGTTGATTGGGCTTTTTTTCTCAGTCATTACAAGATTCCTGCAAGTAAGACTTATTAAAGATATGTTTGTGTTAATGTTTAAGGGGGAGAAATCAGAAAAGGGGATTTCCTCCTTCCAAGCAATGTCTATCGCACTATCGGGTCGTGTAGGTACAGGGAATATTGCCGGTACTGCAACAGCTATTGGGATGGGTGGACCTGGTGCTGTCTTTTGGATGTGGGCAATTGCTTTTATTGGTGCGGCAACCGCATATGTAGAATCAACATTAGCGCAAATCTATAAAGAAGAGAAAGATACTGAATATCGTGGTGGACCGGCCTATTACATAGAAAAAGGAATGGGTCAAAAATGGTTTGCAGTGATTTTCGCTGTAGCTGCTTTGATTGCTATGTTAATACTTATGCCAGGTGTGCAATCGAATGCCATTGCAGGAGCTGTTGAAAACGCTTTCGGTATTGAAACTTGGATTACAGGACTAATTATTGTCGTTTTACTTGGTGCTATCATTATTGGGGGCGTTAAATCGATTGCCAACGCTGCACAGGTAATTGTACCGTTCATGGCAATAGCCTATATTATTATGGCAATTATTATAATCGCTATGAATATTTCAGAGGTACCATCCGTCTTTGCTTTAATTTTCTCAAGTGCATTTGGAGCACAAGAAATATTTGGAGGTATTATTGGCTCCGCAATTGCTTGGGGTGTGAAACGAGGAATCTATTCAAATGAGGCTGGTCAAGGGACTGGGGCGCACCCAGCTGCCGCAGCAGAAGTATCCCACCCTGCTAAACAAGGGATTGTCCAAGCAGCGTCTGTATACATTGATACCTTATTAATTTGTTCAGCTACAGCCTTTATGATTTTATTTACGGGTATGTATAATGTACAAGATGAAAAGGCAGCCGAAGGAACAGATCCATTTATCCATGTTGGGGAATTCAATAAAGGCGGCTTAACGGGTGATGAGCAAATGACATTTGCTAAGAGTATTCAGGAAGGTGCTGCGTATACGCAATATGCAGTTGAATCATCCTTACCTGGACTTGGTGCACCATTTGTAGCTATCGCACTATTCTTCTTTGCCTTTATAACGATTATGGCGTATTACTATATCGCTGAAACAAATGTGGCTTATTTATTTAGAGGTAGTACCGAAAAGGTCTTCATCTGGATTGCGAAAATAGCGATTTTAATTGCAGCATTCTATGGCACAATCCGTACGTCTGGACTCGCTTGGGCAATGGGGGATGTAGGTCTTGGTCTGATGGTATGGATTAACGTTTTAGCCATTTTAATTATTATGAAACCGGCTATCGTTGCTTTAAAAGATTACGAGAAACAGAAAAAAGAAGGAAAAGACCCTGTCTTTGATCCTCGTAAACTAGGCATTAAAGGCGCAGATTTCTGGGTAGACTATAATGAAAAACGTAAAAATAAATAGGTAAAGAGAAAGGCTAACTAATAGTTCCCACTATACTATTAGTTAGCCTTTTAAATTGTCTATAAATTAGGATAATCCTTCATCTTTTCTAACGCAATGACGAATGGAGGGTCATTTTGCTGATTGAGAAATTCGTATTTTAAGACATGGACATATTTTTGTGGAAGTTGGCTGACAAAGTCTATTACAGTATCTCGTTCTTCTTTGCCACCAGGGTGACCATGATAAATAACAAGGATGATTAAACCGCCAACCTTTAAAAGCTTAAGCAAGTCTTCAATAGCCTGAATCGTTGTACTAGGCTTGGTAATAATATCATGATTGCCACCCGGCAAATAGCCGAGATTAAAAATGGCTGCGGCTACTTTCTTGTGTACGAAATTGGCTACTTCTTCATGCCCTTTATTTAAAACAAGGGCGCGATGTTCTAAACCATGGTCTAGTAGACGATGTAGTGTTGCGTCGACTGCTTCTTTTTGGACATCAAAAGCATAAACTTGTCCTTCATCCCCGACTAGCTGTGCTAAAAACAGCGTATCATGGCCATTTCCGGCAGTGGCGTCAACAACTGTATCTCCTTCTTCCACACTATCTTTTAGTAGCTGTTGAGCATATTGTAAAACTCGTTGTAGTTTCATTTAACAACCTCAGTCTTATAAAATTTCCCCTGCCAACTACCACGGCGCTCCAATTCGGCATCGATGCCATTCAATACTTCCCATTTATTAACGCTCCACATTGGACCAATCATTAAATCTATAGGTCCATCACCTGTAATGCGATGAATGACCATATCGGGTGGTAAAATTTCTAGCTGATCAGCGACTAGTTTTGTATAAACATCCTGATCTAAAAACTCGAGCATCCCTTTTTCATATTGCTTCACCATTGGTGTCCCTTTTAATAAATGAAGTAAGTGGATTTTAATACCTTGGACATCTAGCTTCGCCACTGCTCGTGCAGTTTCCATCATCATGTCATAATCTTCAAGCGGTAGACCATTTATAATATGTGAGCAAACACGAATACCATGCTTTCGAAGTTTTTCAACGCCCTCCACATAGGTTGCATAATCATGTGCACGATTAATAAGATTGGCAGTTTTTTCATGAACGGTTTGAAGACCAAGCTCAATCCATAAATACGTACGCTTGTTTAATTCTGCTAAATATTCTACAACATCATCTGGTAAACAATCAGGTCGAGTAGCAATAGAAAGACCTATAACACCTTCCTGCGCCAAAGCAGCTTCGAATTTTTCCTTTAACACTGGGAGCGGGGCATGTGTATTCGTATAGGCCTGAAAATAAGCCATATATTTGCCGTCTTTCCATTTTTGGTGCATTTTGTCTCGAATTTCAGCGAATTGAACTTCAATCGGATCAACCTTGTTGCCTGCAAAATCACCTGAGCCTGCAGCGCTGCAAAATGTACAGCCGCCAAAGGCAACCGTACCATCACGGTTTGGACAATCAAAGCCAGCATCTAATGCTACTTTAAATACTTTGTGACCAAATTGATCGCGTAAATAGCGATTCCATGTATAGTATCTTTTCCCTTCAGAAGGAAAAGGAAAATTAATTTCTGTCATCTATTTCACTCCTCTAACGCCTTATTTTATCATGAGCATCTCGTTCCGTCATGGGGTAAGGATATATCATGAAAGATGTTGCTCCAATTTTCGCTTGGATCTAGTGAATTATAGCTATTCATAGCCTTTAATAAATTGTAAAAAAGGTAAAATTATTTTCCTTGTACTTTTAAGTATTTCAGCATAAACTAGCTATTTAGAGACGCGAAATAATGGAGGACATCAAATGCCAAAACGTGTTTGGTTTTTAATTATCGGAATGCTTGTGAACACAACAGGCAACTCATTTTTATGGCCTTTAAATGCCATATATATGCATGATTATTTAGGGAAAACGCTGGCGATGGCTGGCTTTGTCCTGATGCTAAATTCTGCTGCGGGTGTTTTAGGCAATCTATTAGGTGGTTACCTATTTGATAGAATAGGTGGTTATAAAGCCATCATGCTTGGAATCCTTTTAACAATTGCTTCATTAATAGGCTTAACGCTTTGGCACGGGTGGCCGCATTATGTATGGTTTTTAACGATATTAGGCTTTAGTGGGGGTATTGTTTTTCCTAGTATGTTCGCATTGGCTGGAGCAGCCTGGCCAGAGGGTGGGCGAAAGGCCTTTAATGCCATCTATTTGGCTCAAAATGTGGGTGTAGCTGTAGGTCCTGCACTTGCAGGTGTGGTGGCCGATTATCAATTTGACTATGTGTTTAAGGTCAATTTAGGGATGTATATTTTATTCTTTATTATTGCTTTGCTGACATTTAAACGTTTAGAGGTAGGGAGTATTGCACCAAAGAATGTGGTTGGTGAAAGTAAGCGAATCATTAACAAGGCACCATTCTATGCCTTATTAATCATTAGTTCATCCTCCGTTTTATGTTGGCTAGCCTATTCGCAATGGAGTGCAACAATTTCATCCTATACGCAAGATTTAGGTTTAGGATTAAAGCAGTATAGTTTACTATGGACGATTAATGGTCTGCTAATTGTGATAGGGCAGCCGCTCATTGCACCGCTTATCAAACGTTGGGAGCATCAGTTAAAACGTCAATTGGTTTTTGGTGTCATCTTAATCGCTATATCCTTTGGTATTATCGCGTTTGCGAGTGATTTTAAAATGTTTGGTGTAGCCATGCTTGTCTTAACTTTCGGAGAAATGTTTTATACACCAGCATTACCAACTATTGCAAATCAACTTGCCCCAAAAGGTCGACAAGGCTTCTATCAGGGTATTATTAACAGTGCTGCGACTGGTGGACGTATGATCGGTCCTTTGTTTGGTGGAATTATGGTGGATCAATATGGCATGATTCCTCTCGTTTTAACTTTAGTAGTCATTGTGCTGTTCGCGATTATACCATGTCTTATTTATGATTATCCTCTCAAGAAGAACAACATAGTAGTAGATTCATAGTGAATAAATGCAAAGAGCAAATCGAGTGTTACACACTTGGTTTGCTCTTTTTTTCATAGTGGATATTGAAAAATTATCAATATAGGCTTACAATCATACATATTCAAATATTTGAATATGTAGTTGTATGGGGGGATTTATTTTATGGAAGAAGGATTGCAGCAGTTTAAGGCAGATTTTTTTAAAGCGTTAGCACATCCATTACGTATTAGAATACTGGAACTTCTTGTAGAAGGTCAGAAGAGTGTCAATGAGATTCAAGATTGCTTAGAGAAAGAGGGATCCGCCGTTTCTCAGCAGCTAAGTGTATTACGCGCTAAAAATATCGTTTATGGAGTGAAAGAAGGCAAGAAAGTTTACTATTCTTTAAGCGATCCGATGATTGGTGAATTACTTGGTGTGGCCAAGGATATTTTTAATAACCATTTAGTTCATACCATTTCAAGATTAGAGGAAATGACAAGTAATGATAGTGACGAAGAAAATAAGTAACCTCCATAATGTGGAAAAGTTATGCTTTGCTTATTATTGGGAAGGGAAGATTTATCTATGAAGTCACTGTTTACAGGACGTTTTGAAGGGTATTCAGTCCATCATGCTAAAAAGGATTTATTGTCCGGAATCATTGTTGGAATCGTTGCTATTCCACTTGCAATGTCCTTTGCTATTGCATCAGGTGTAAAGCCTGAATATGGTATTTATACGGCTTGTATTGCAGGTGTTTTGATTTCCATTTTTGGTGGATCAAAATATCAAATTGGAGGACCTACAGGGGCTTTTGTGCCGATTCTTTTAGGAATTGTCCTAACGTATGGCTATGAGGATTTATTACTGGCAGGTTTAATGGCGGGGGTATTGCTTTGCTTAATGGGCATTTTTAAGCTAGGGACCTTAATAAAATTTATTCCCCGTCCTGTAACAATTGGTTTTACAGCAGGTATAGCAGTAATTATTTTTACAGGTCAAATTGCCAATTTTTTAGGACTAACCAATATGACAAGACATGAGTATTTTATAGCGAATATTCAAGAGATAGGAAAGCAAATTGGAACTACTAATATTTTCAGTATTTTAACAGCAGTCATTTGTTTCATAACAATAATGATGACACCTAAATTCTTTCCAAAGGTTCCCGGTGCATTAGTGGGTATTATAGTCTCCACTCTTGTGGCGACTTTCTTTTTTTCAGGTCAAGTGGCTACGATTGCCACAGCCTATGGTCAAATACCTAATACATTACCCTATTTCGCAATACCTACTATTACAATCGAGCGCCTACAGCAGCTTATTGGACCTGCATTTGTCATCGCGATGCTTGGAGGTATCGAGTCGTTGTTATCTGCAGTCGTGGCAGACGGGATGACGAATAGCAAGCATAATAGTAATCGAGAGCTAATCGGTCAAGGAATTGCCAATATCGTAACGCCGATGTTTGGAGGAATACCTGCGACAGGAGCGATTGCTCGTACTGCAACTAACATTAAAACAGGGGCAGTATCCCCAATGTCGGGTATCATCCATGGTGTGTTTGTATTAATCACCTTATTGTTATTAGCACCATATGCTTCCCATATACCTTTAGCAAGTATGGCACCCGTATTAATGGTAGTTGCTTGGAATATGAGTGAACGTAAGCATTTTGCTCATATTATAAAATTGAAATCTGGTGATTCGCTCGTTTTATTAATTACCTTTTTATTAACCGTATTTACTAGCCTTACATTAGCGGTAGAAGTAGGGCTTGTGTTAGCCGTGCTATTGTTTGCAAAACGCATGAGTGAAAAGCTTGTTGTGACAAAGGTACTACCAGACCATTCGAATAAAAGCGAGAAGGTGCAGCATCATGTCGTTCACCAACAGCATGATTGTCCACAAATAAGCTTGTATACCATCGAAGGTCCACTGTTCTTTGGTGCAGCACAAAGATTTGAACAAACGATAGCAAGCACTTTACAACAGCAATCTAGAGTTTTGATATTACGCATGGGGAAAGTGCCCTTTATGGACTCTACGGGTGAAGCATATTTTAGCAATATCATTGACAATTTTACAGCACAGGGTGGCAACATTTTGGTAACAGGGGTACAGGATGACTTAAAGATAGCCCTTCAGCAAAATGGACTTTACGATAAAATTGGAGCCCATCATTTTTATCAGCATACAGGAGAAGCGATTACAAGAGCCTTCAGCTATTTGGACAGAAATCGATGTATTGGATGTCAGCATTTTGCTTTTCATGAATGCAAAGAATTCTCTAAATCTGAGGAAAAAAAGGAATTAATTGTTCAGTAATGGGTAAGCTGTAAACAAAGGCTTGTGCTTTTCAATACTTTCCATTAGAATAAATGCAATATCATGTAAAGACTGTGATGAGGAATAGTAGATTTGTGGTTCTTTTTAGAGAGCTAGCGGCTGGTGAAAGCTAGTAGGAAAGCAAATCGAACTCGCCTACTGAGTCTGCCCGCGTGAAATAGCGTGTGTCGTTTCTTCCGCGTTAAGGAAGCTTGAGCCGAGTGTAATCACTAATTTGGGTGGTACCGCGGGAGTGCAAATTCTCTCGTCCCTTCTATAAGGAAGGGGCGAGTTTTTTTATTTTTTAAATATTTTGTCAATTCTAATGAAGAGCAGCAAGATTCATTGAAGGAGGAAAAAAAATGAGTTTTAATCATCAACAAATTGAAAAAAAGTGGCAGCAATATTGGGCTGATAACAAAACATTCAAAACTGAAAATGAAACAGAAAAGCCTAAATTCTTTGCATTAGATATGTTCCCATATCCATCTGGCGCTGGACTACACGTAGGACATCCAGAAGGATATACGGCGACAGATATTCTATCACGCTTTAAACGTATGCAAGGCTATAATGTATTACATCCAATGGGCTGGGATGCGTTTGGTTTACCAGCGGAGCAATATGCACTTGATACGGGGAATGATCCGGCAGAATTTACAGCGAAAAATATTGCGACATTCAAACGTCAAATTCAAGAGCTAGGTTTCAGCTATGATTGGGATCGTGAAATTAACACGACTGATCCAGAGTATTATAAATGGACACAATGGATTTTTATCCAGCTTTATAACAAAGGTTTAGCTTATGTGGATGAAGTAGCTGTTAACTGGTGTCCAGCACTTGGTACGGTATTGGCGAATGAAGAAGTAATTGATGGCAAATCAGAGCGTGGTGGACATCCAGTAGAACGTCGACCAATGAAGCAATGGATGCTTAAAATTACTGCCTATGCAGATCGTTTAATTGATGACTTAGAGGAAGTTGATTGGCCAGAGTCTATTAAAGATATGCAGCGTAACTGGATTGGACGTTCAGAAGGAGCAGAGGTAACATTTGGTATCGATGGGACTGATGAGAACTTTACCGTGTTCACAACTCGCCCTGATACACTATTTGGCGCTACATATTGTGTGCTTGCACCTGAGCATAAATTAGTGGAACAAATAACGACAGCTGATCAACGTCAAGCGGTTGAAACTTATTTAGAAAAAGTTAAAATGAAGTCTGATTTAGAGCGTACAGATTTAGCAAAAGAAAAAACTGGCGTATTTACAGGTGCCTATGCAGTAAATCCGATTAACGGTAAAAAAGTGCCAATTTGGATTGC
Source organism: Lysinibacillus fusiformis (assembly GCF_003049525.1). Taxonomy (GTDB): domain Bacteria; phylum Bacillota; class Bacilli; order Bacillales_A; family Planococcaceae; genus Lysinibacillus; species Lysinibacillus fusiformis. The sequence continues at coordinate 58,998 of NZ_PYWL01000006.1, forward strand.
AGACTATGTATTAGTGTCTTATGGAACAGGTGCTATTATGGCGGTTCCTGCACATGATGAGCGTGACTATGAATTTGCATCAGCATTCAATTTAGACATTGTTCCTGTTCTTGAAGGTGGGGACATTAGTAAAGAAGCATTTACAGGTGATGGGCAACATATTAACTCTGATTTCCTAAATGGCTTAAATAAAGTAGAGGGTATTGCTAAAGCAATTGAATGGTTAGAGCAAAAAGGCGTTGGAGAGAAGAAGATATCTTATCGTCTGCGCGACTGGCTATTCTCTCGTCAGCGTTACTGGGGAGAGCCTATTCCAATGATCCATTGGGAAGATGGTACGATAACAGCAGTTCCAGAATCGGAATTACCGTTAATGCTACCGAAAACAGATAATATCCGTCCTTCAGGAACTGGTGAATCACCATTAGCTAACATTGCAGAATGGGTCAATGTTGTAGATCCAGAGACAGGTAAAAAGGGACGCCGTGAAACAAATACAATGCCGCAATGGGCAGGATCTAGCTGGTACTTCTTACGCTATATCGATCCTACCAATACAGAAGCAATTGCAGACCCAGAATTACTAAAACGCTGGTTACCAGTTGATATTTATATTGGTGGAGCAGAGCATGCTGTATTGCATTTACTATACGCACGCTTCTGGCATAAAGTGTTATATGATTTAGGCGTTGTTCATACGAAAGAGCCATTCCAGAAATTATTTAACCAAGGTATGATTCTTGGTGAAGGTAATGAAAAAATGTCTAAATCTAAAGGGAATGTTGTGAACCCAGACGAAATCATTGAGTCACATGGTGCAGATACATTGCGTCTTTATGAAATGTTCATGGGGCCACTTGAGGCTTCTGTAGCTTGGTCTACAAATGGTTTAGATGGGGCACGTCGCTTCTTAGATCGTATTTGGCGTCTACTTGTCAATGAAGAGGATGGAACGATTTCAGCGAAAATTCAAGTGTCTAATGATGCAACATTAGAAAAATCATACCACCAAACAGTGAAAAAAGTGACAGAGGATTATGAAGGTATCCGCTTTAATACTGCTATTTCACAAATGATGGTATTTATCAACGATTGCTATAAAGCTGAAGTAATCCCAACAGCTTATGCGGAAGGCTTTGTTAAAATGTTGGCACCAATGGCTCCTCATATCGCAGAAGAGCTTTGGAAGCTATTAGGTCATGAAGGAACACTTTCTTATGAGCAATGGCCAACATACGATGAGTTAAAACTTGTAGATGATGAAGTGGAAGTAGCGGTGCAAGTCGCTGGTAAAGTTCGTGCCAAAATTGTCGTAGCTAAAGATGCTTCAAAAGAAGACATTGAAAAAATAGCGCTTGCAGATGAAAAAGTACAAGAATATATGGCAGGAAAGAGCTTAGTAAAAGTTATCGTTATTCCAGGCAAACTTGTAAATATTGTCGTTAAATAAAGAGACATAATTTCAAATGTGCATTACTAAAACTTAGTTATCAAAACCTAAATTAAAAAAAGATAAATAAATCAAAGGACAAAACATATTTTATATCTAATATGTTTTGTCCTTTTTAAATTAGTATTTGAAGTGAAGGAATGGATAGATCCCATTCAAGAGCAGAACCTCTTTAAACTATTATTCAGAACGTTGAAAAGCTGAAAGAACACTCATTTGTTTAAGAGTTAAAACAAATGAGTGTTCTTTTTTATGCTATTCCAGTTCACGTGTGCCCACACCTTTACTTATACTACAAGTAAATTTCCTTTGTCATAAAATTACAATGAAATGCATACTCGTGTCCACATATCTATTTTGTCTTGCCAAAGTGAGATGATAGGAAGTTACAATACAGAAAAACTGCACCCAACCATCGAGTGCAGTTTAAAAAATAGTCCCATATTCAATTTAAATAATCAAGCCAACAATTATTGCCGTTAAAATACTTACAAGTGTCGCTCCATAAAGCAACTTTAAGCCGAAACGTGCAACAACATTTCCTTGTCTTTCATTTAACCCTTTGACTGCCCCAGAAATAATACCAATGGATGAAAAGTTAGCAAAGGATACTAGGAATACAGAAATAATACCTAGCGTACGTTCGCTCATTGTGTTCTCAATTTCTCCAAGGTTGATCATAGCAACAAATTCATTCGTTACTAATTTAGTGGCCATTATTCCTCCAGCTGAAACAGCATCTGCCCATGGGATACCCATTAGGAAAGCAATTGGTGCAAAGATATAGCCTAATATTTCTTGGAAAGAAACACCGATAATCATATCAAACAATGAATTGATTAAATCCATTAATGCTACGAAGCCAATCAGCATGGCTCCAACAATGATGGCTACCTTAAAGCCATCCATAATATATTCACCAAGCATTTGGAAGAAAGCTTGCTTCTGCTCATCTTCAATGGTTAAGATATCTTCCTCTTCTTTTACGGTATACGGATTAATGATGGAAACAATTATAAAACCACCAAATAAGTTTAAAACAATCGCCGTTACGACATATTTTGGTTCAATCATCGTCATGTACGCGCCAACAACTGACATAGAGACGGTCGACATCGCGGATGCACATAATGTATACATACGCTGAGGAGTGACCTTGTCTAATTGTTTTTTGACTGTAATGAATACCTCAGATTGACCTACCATTGCTGAAGCAACAGCATTATAGGACTCCAATTTTCCCATGCCACTTACTTTACTTAAAAAATAACCGATCCATCTCATGAGGAAAGGAAGGATTTTGAAATGCTGTAAAATCCCGATTAACACAGATATAAAGACAATTGGTAATAAGACACCTAAGAAGAATGGAGATTCTCCTTCATTCGCTATACCACCAAAAACAAATGATATACCTGTATTTGCGTAGGATAATAAATGATCAAATACATTTGTTATTCCTTTGATTAGAACATAACCAATCGTTGTATTTAGAAGTAAAGCCGCTAATATAAATTGAATGATTAACATAATCAATATATATTTATATTTTATTTCTTTTTTGTTTTTACTCATTAACAGAGCTAAACCAAAAACAAGTAGCAATCCACAAAGGGATATTAAGTATTTCATAAATTCCTCCATAAGTATAATTTAGGGCGTTTGAATCCAAGACAACAAATATTCTTTTGCTCAAAATGTTCCATCTAAAAATTTGCAGAACAACCAAAGAACTTAATTTGTCAGACGTCAGACAAACAATCTCACTATAACAGTTTTTTAACTAGCTATTCAAGAGTTAAAAGAAAAAAAGTATGCGACTTGGCATACGAAAAGGACGAATCCAGTATCAAAACAACTAAATCATTTCTTTATATGACATACTTACAGGATGATTTCCCTGAATGGGGGAACTCAAAACTACTTCTTGCATAAAGTTGTTCACATCCATTCAAAATAACATCACCTTCAAATGTGGAAACATATTTTATTGTGTGATGTTTTTGAAATATTATGTCCATCGTTTAAATGAAACATAGTTTTTGAAAAGATTATTTCTTTTTTTGGAAACCAAATGACCCATCATTACGACTATAAAGTGAATATACATTGGAGGTGTTACGGTGAGTGAGCATTTAGAGGCGGTCATGGAGGAGCATGGAGAATATTGTTTACGAGTGCGAGTGGCGTATTTATATGTAAAGGACTGGACGATAGCTGAGGAAATTGTTCAAGATGTATTTTTTGCCTATTATCGTCAACCGGATCGCTTCGAACAAAGATATTCTTTAAAAAACGTTTTTTACAGAAGACAAACGCCTGAACCCGCTATTTTGCGAATTCAGGCGTTTTTATCTTCCGTTTCAGTCTGTAGCATTAATTGATAAATACTAGATATCATAAAGCTAGCTGCTAATCCGTAAAGAGCATTGAAGCTTAAACCAACACCGATCCCTATGATGATGGAAAACAGTATGACAAGCCAGTTATGTTTATGAATATGACGATTCGTAAATAAAAGAATAAACATAAACGGTAGCATGGTAATGTGAAGAAATGCGAAAGAATAAATAACTCCTAAAATCGTTAAATCGATAGATAAGAAAAAGGTAAATAAAAGGATGAGTAGACCAATTAGATAAAAGTAATAGGGCCTTTTCTTCACAAAAAATCGTTTGGTTGCCCGCAAATCCACAAGTAAGGTTGTGATAATGGCCAACAGTACAATGACAAGGAAAGCAAATGTCAGAAACCCAGGCTGTACTTCATATAAAAACGTAAAAATTAGAATTTGAAACTGACCAAATGAGCCACTATATAAAGCAATCATTAAAATAGCTGTAAAGGATAGCGTTAATAAAGCTAAAATCACACCTGAAGAAAACAGGCTGCGACCTACTTTTTTTGGCTTAATAAAGGCGATTAAATACCATGTTGATTTATCAAAGAGAACTTGTCCTAAAACGGCTAGTTGAATAATGACATAGAACAGCAGGATTTCACTATTTTTAAAATAAAATAAATAAGGGTGATACAAGCGAATACCTTCATAAACGGTGCTAGCACCATTTTGTACAAAATAATAAATAGGGATAAAAATAAGTAAAGAAAATAAAGCGATGATAAATAATATTTCTAGCCACAATATACTTTTCACAGACATCATGCGATCCAGGAGGAGCATGCCCACCAAAAATAACAAAATTGTGACGGGGACTGGTATGGTTAACATAATTTCAGATAACACACTAATGCTTATTAATTGTATTAACCAAAGTTCAATGCCTGTTAAAAGGTAAAAAAATCGTATGACTTTTAAATTCATACCACTCAATTTTTTCTGTATCGTAAAGAGTAAAAAGCTTTGTGTATGCTGGTTTTGTGTGTAATCACTCTTTTTTAATAATGAGCCCAGTATGACAAATGAAATGGCTGTCGCTAATGTATAACAAATGCCCGCCATAAAGCCATACGAAATAAGGGCAGAAGGAGAGGACAATAGTAAATTACCATTAATCCATCTCGCTAAAAGTATGATGACACCTGCTGCTGTGCTTAAACTTGCAAATGGTACGAGCAATGAAAATTTCTTTAGCATATCTTCAATTACCTTTACTCGTTTTAGACGATTTATATTGACGAGGTGATTGATTATATTTTTTCTTAAAAGCTACACTAAAATAGTGTTGGCTATTAAAACCACAGCTCTCCGCAATTGCTGACATACTAGCATCTAGATTTTCACTTATTTTCTTCACGGCCATCTCTAGGCGATAATTATTAATATATTCATTAATGCCGATGGATTGCTCCTCCAAAAACTTACGACTTAAATAACTAGGGTTTAAATGGATTTTTTCAGCAATAATATTTAAACTCAGTTTTTCATGATAGTTTTCATGAATATAGGAAAGGGCGCTTTGGATCGCATCATGGTTAGAGCTCCATACTTTATATTTCTCCACAATAGCATTTAATTCACTAGCAATAACAGGCTTTGTTAGATAGTCCTTTACTCCAATACGTAACGCTTGCTGCGCATATTCAAAGGTTTGATAGGCTGTTACCATTATAATGTCTACATCATAAAGTTCTTTTAACTCTTTACTTAAAGTGATTCCATCTTTCCCAGGCATTTGAATATCCAAAAAGGCGATAGTCATACGGTGCTTTTTAGCTAATTGCAGAGCTTGTGAAGCGTCCTGAGCAGTATGGAATGTCCAATTAGGGAAATGTGGCTTTAATAAATAAATCATTTGCTCAAGCTCTAAAGGCTCATCATCTGCGATTAATATATTCATGTTGAGGTTCTCCTTTCATATTCAAATTAGTAGAAAGCCTAAGCGGGAACATGGATCGTTACAGTGTAAAAATGTTGATCGTTTTGAATTGAAAATAAAATACTTTCGAGTCCATAAATAAGCTCGAGACGTTTTTTAATATTTTCAAGACCATAACCTTGCTGCAATTCATCTTCTACTTGCTCAATAGCCGATTCTATCTTTTCTGATGGTTGTGTATTTTTTATTTCTATTAATAAAAACTTGTCCATTTTCTTTATATAAATGAAAAGTTCAGCAGGTCCTATATGCTTTTCAAAGCCATGTTTATATGCATTTTCAATAATGGTCTGGAGAATAAATGGTGGTATTTGTACAGATAATGCTGCATCATCAACATACTTATGGACCGTCAAACGATGTCCAAAGCGTAGCTGTTGAATATTTAAATAGCTATCGACAAATAGCACCTCGTTTTTTAAAGCAATTAACACCTCATGATTATTATATTTAAATTTAAAAAACGTTGCTAAGGCCTCAATGCCCGCTACCAAATCTTCCTTTCGATTGATACGGGCTAGGCTCAGTAATGAATTTAATGCGTTAAAAAAGAAATGGGGCTGTATTTGCTGATTTAGCTGAAGAATATTGGCTCTTTGTAAATCTTGCTTTAGCTCTAAATTTCTTTTTTCTTCCTCTAGGCTATCAATTTGTTTTTCGAAAATAAATATAAAAGTAAGCAGAAAAGCTCCAATAATTGGAGCGATTACACATAGGAGAATATATATGTTGAAGGTTTCTAGTTGTAACATAATGACCTCTCCATTGAATTTATAAGTGTAAGTTACATTAAACTAAATTTTCTGCAAAATGGCAAGCTACCTTATGGGTTGCCGTAATTTCCCGTAAAGCGGGCACCTCTGCTTTACATTTATCTGTAGCGAACGGACAACGTGTATGGAAGCTACAGCCTGTGGGGGGATTTAACGGTGATGGTAGATCTCCCTTTAAAATAATACGCTCCTTACGATGCTCCTTATCAATGACTGGAATCGACGAAAACAGTGCTTTTGTATAAGGGTGATGCGGCTGGGTGAAAAGGGATTGCTTATCAGCAATTTCTACGACTTTTCCAAGATACATAACCATTATCCGGTCTGATATATGGCGCACCACACTTAAATCATGTGAGATAAATAAAAAGGTTAAATCTAAATCTTTTTGTAGCTGTTTCAGTAAATTTAAAATTTGTGCTTGGATAGATACGTCCAGGGCAGAAACTGATTCATCACAAATAATAATTTTGGGATTGACCGCAAGTGCTCTTGCGATCCCAATACGTTGACGTTGCCCACCAGAAAATTCATGTGGATAACGCTCTAAATATTCTGGTCGCAGTCCAACAAGTGACATTAATTCAATCATGCGTGCCTCTTGCTGCTCTGGAGGAACTATTTTTTGAATAGACATGGCCTCTGTTAACATTTTGCGAATGGTGCGTCTTGGGTTCAGAGATGCATAAGGATCTTGGAAAATTATTTGAATGTCCTTGCGCGCTACTCGCAGCTCTTTTTTATTCATCGTTACTAAATTTTTGCCGAATAATAACACTTCTCCAGATGTAGGCTCATCTAATCTTAAAATAGAGCGACCTGTCGTTGATTTACCGCAGCCAGATTCTCCAACAATACTAAGTGTTTCACCAGGCATAATCTCAAAGGAAACACCGTCCACCGCTTTAACCACCTGCTGTGGACCGAAGAGTTTTTCTTTTTTTAAGGAAAAATGTTGTTTTAAATTATTTACTTGTAATAGTGGCTGTGCTTGCTGCTCTTTTATCATAAGGTCATCTCCTCCATAAGTGTTGCTCCCTGCCATTCCTTACTGTACATCCAGCATCTTACCTTTTTCCCTGGCTCAATCGTAAGAAGTTCAGGCTGTTTTTCAAGGCATAAGTCTGTAGCAAATGGACAGCGTTCTGCATAGCGGCAGCCAATTGGATAATGATATGGACTTGGAACGGTTCCATGAATAGTAGATAATTCCTCTTGATCCTCATATAGTTTTGGCAAGGATTGAATTAAACCATTAGTATAAGGATGTAATGGTTTTTCAAAAAGGCTATCAGTTGTGCCTTCCTCTACAACCTGCCCTGCATACATAACGGCGATTTTATCGCAAATCTCAGCTACAACACCAAGATCATGGGTAATGAAGATAATGCTCATTCCTAACTGCTTTTGCAAATTTTGAATAATATCAATAATTTGAGCTTGAATGGTTACATCTAAGGCAGTCGTCGGTTCGTCAGCAATTAAAACATCTGGCGTACAAGCAAGTGCCATCGCTATCATAATACGTTGACGCATCCCGCCACTTAGCTGATACGGCTCTTGTTTCGCTCTTTTTTCAGGGGCTGGAATGCCAACTAGGCGAATCATATCCACCGCTTTTTGCCATGCTTCTTTACGTGATAAACCTTGGTGTAAACGAATGGATTCAGCGATTTGTTCACCAACGGATAGCACAGGATTTAAGCTTGTCATAGGCTCTTGGAAAATCATTGATATTTTATTGCCTCGAATTTTACGTAATTCTTCATCTGATAATTTCAAGATGTCTGTATTGTTTAAAAGAATTTCACCATTAACAATTTTGCCAGGGGGTGAAGGGACTAATCGAAGTAGTGATAGGGAAGTCATGGATTTCCCACAACCAGATTCTCCGACAATGCCCAGTGTTTCTCCTTTTTGAAGTGTAAAGGAAACACCGTCCACAGCTTTAGCGACTCCCTCACTCGAATAAAAAAAAGTTTGTAAATTCTTAACTTCTAACACTGTATCTTGTTTCATCTGTTTTTTCCCTCCCTAGTTTAAATCCATCCGTTTATTAAAGATTCGATACAAAATATCGACGAAAAGATTAATGAATACGAATATTAATGAAGCGACTAGCACGCCTCCTTGAACGATTGGTATATCTCGTGTACGAATTGCATCGACAATCATTCGACCTAATCCGTTCACGGCGAAAACAGATTCTACTAATACTGTGCCGCCAAGTAAACTACCAAACTGTAAGCCTACTACTGTAATAACTGGAATTAAAGCATTCCTTAATGCATGCTTTAAAATGATAATATAACCTTTTAAGCCTTTAGCTTTAGCCGTTCGAATATAATCTTGATTGACGACTTCTAACATACTTGAACGTGTCATACGTGCAACGATGGCAGCACCACCTGCGCCGAGTGTAACCGCAGGTAGAATAATATGTTTAGCACTGTCCCAGCCTGCAACAGGTAGCCAATGTAACTGAACGGAGAAAACGTACATTAATAAAATACCTAACCAGAAACTAGGGAGCGAGATTCCTAATAATGCCACAATCATTAAACCAACATCCATGAAGGAATAAGGGCGGATTGCTGAGATGATGCCGGCAATCAGCCCGAGAACAATAGTAATTAAAATACTATAAAAGGCCAGCTCAATTGTAATTGGTAAACGAGCCGTAATTTCTTCAAATACAGGTTGATTATTTTTTAAAGAATGACCCATGTCACCTTGTAAAAGATTTTTAATGTAATCTGTATATTGAGTAGCTAAAGGCTTATTCAGTCCTAAATTTTCACGCAATTCATTAACGGTTTCTTGTGAAGCTCCTTCACCAGCTAAAATGATGGCCGGATCGCCTGGAATCATTTGCATAATTAGAAAAACAACAAGCGTTACACCGAGCGTCACGGGGATAATTTGAGCAAGTCGTTTTAGGATAAATAATGTCATATAACTTCTCTCCTTTAATTTTTCATTCTTGGATCTAAAGCATCTCGTAAACCATCTCCGAATAGGTTAAATCCTAGAACAAGGATGGAAATCATAATACCTGGGAAAAGGGCCATATATGGGGCCGTAAAAAGAAAATCCCTCCCATTGGATAGCATGGCACCCCATTCAGGAGATGGCGGTTGTGCACCTAATCCTAAGAATGACAGACCTGCAGCAGATAAAATGGCTGTTGCTAAACGCATAGATGCTTGGACAATAATAGGTGATAAAATATTCGGGAAGATATGCTTGATTAATATGGTCATATCATTCGCACCGAGTGTTTTAACAGCATCGATATATTCTAATTTTTTTACTTCCATTGTCGATCCACGTACAATACGGGCAAACATAGGGATGGAAAAGAATCCAACAGCAATAGTTACATTAATAAGACTTGGTCCTAATGCGCTGACAATCGCTAAAGCTAGTAATATACCTGGAAAGGCAAGCATGATATCTAAAATACGACTAATAATCGAATCAATCCATCTTCCATAGTAGCCAGAGATAAGGCCGAGGATTGTCCCAATTGTTCCACCAAATAACACGGCTGAAATACCAACACCAAGAGATAAACGGGAGCCATATAATATTCGACTTAAAATATCTCGTCCTTTGTCATCTGTCCCCATTAAATGATCTAAACTGGGTCCTTGTAATTTTTGATCTAACTGAACATCGAATGGATCATAAGGAGCTATAATTGGCCCGATAAGAAACATCAATATATAGAGAAGAATGATGATACCCCCTGCGACAGCGGCCTTATTTTTTTTGATTTTGTTTAGGAACGAGACAAGATTCTTTTTTCTAGAAGCTTTACGTGCATTCACTAAAACAGCATGGTCTATAGTAGTAGTTACTTTATCCATAATGAAACTCCTTTTCTATTTGATTTGATTTCAATTTAGTGAAAAGCGTAAAGAATGTAAATATTTTAGAAGGTATTAGTCAGAAAATTTAAAAAACAAGTAAAGATTTTAAAAAACAAGTGAATTTTATTTCTTTATAATTCGAAATGTAAGGACGAAAACATAAAAGGAGGAAATGTTTATGAAGAGAATGAAGGTTTTTTTATTGATGACACTAATTACTGTTCTAGTTTTGCAGGCATGCTCAACTGCTAGTAATAAGAGTGCTGAAGGTTCCAATGAGGGATCGAAAAGTGTAGGAGGGGAATTAGTTGTTTTAAGAGCATCAGATGCAACAAGCCTGGATCCTCACTTTATTACTGATATCCCTTCAGCGAATATAATTCATGGCAAAGTATATGAAACACTTGTTGCTTTTGATAGAGATCGTAAAATTGCTCCATTACTTGCAAAAGAGTGGGAACAAAAAGATGATGTCACATGGACGTTTAATTTAAATGAAGGCATTAAATTCCATGATGGAGCTGATTTTAATGCGGAAGCTGTAAAAGCTACATTCGATCGCATTTTAGATCCAGAGACTGGTTCACCACAGCGTGATAAATTATCAATGATTAGTGAAGTAGTAGTCGATGATACGTATGTTGTCACGATGAAATTAAAGGAGCCATATGCACCACTTTTATCAATTTTAGCAAGTCAGGAAGGTAGTATGATTAGCCCGAAAGCTATTGCAGAAGCGGCAGATGAATTAGCAACACATCCAGTAGGGACAGGTCCATTTGTATTTGATGCTTGGAAATCGGGTCAAGAAATTACATTAAATTCAAACAAAGACTATTGGGGTACGGTACCAAAAGTAGATAAAGTAACATTTAAAGTAGTACCCGAGGATTCTACACGTTTAGCGATGATTGAAAGCGGAGAAGCGCATATCGCTGAGCAAGTACCAGTAACTGAAATTGATCGTATTGAAAATTCGTCAACTATGAATCTATTCCGTGCAGAAGGATTGGCAGTAGAATTCATTGGTTTCAATGTGAAGGATGAACTGTTATCAGATGTTAAAGTGCGTCAAGCAATTAGTTATGCAGTGGACCGTGAAGCAATTATTAGCGGTATTTATGATAATGTAGGCACACTTGCCAATTCCGCAATGAGTCCAAAAATTATCGGTTATTCTAGTGAAACAAAGCCATATGATTATGATGTAGTAAAAGCAAAAGAACTACTAAAAGAAGCGGGTGTTAAAGAAGGAACAAAAGTTAAATTACTAACGAGCGACCGTAAAGAGCGTATTAATATGGCAGAGGTTATTCAATCTCAATTGAAGGGCATTGGTCTAGACGTTGATATTCAAGTAATGGAATACGGCGCATTTATTTCTGAAATTACGAAAGAACAACACCAAATATTTATTAGTGGCTGGGGTAATGCAACTGGAGATGCTGATTATAACCAATTTAATCTATTCCATACGGCTTCTATGGGACCTCCAGGAAACCATTTCTACTATTCAAATCCAGAAATAGACAAGCTAATTGAGCAAGGACGTTCTGAATCAAATCAAGAGGCACGTAATGAAATCTACAAAAAAGCAATGCAAATGGAGTTAGATGATGCTGTGTATATTCCAGTTCGTAACTACGAGCATTTAGCTGTTTACAGTAATGCTGTTAAAGGGTTCTGGTTAGATGCATCTAACTATACGATGATCAGTGGCGTTGAAATTGTAGAATAATCAAACTTGGTGAAACCTACAAATACCAATGAGGAGGAAACTATGAATAAATTACTGCTGAAAAATGTGAGATTAGAAGAGGCATTTGAGCATGAAAATGAACGCATTGTTGCAACGCGTACTGCTATTTATGATGTTCTAATTGTAGATGGATATGTTCAACAAATAGATAAGAATATAGTAGTCGATGGCGATGTAGAGATAGTAGATGCTCAGAAGCAATTATTAGTACCATCTTTCCGAGAAATGCATATTCATATAGATAAAACTTATTTTGGTGGAGAGTGGCAGGCGCCAAGACCTATTACAAAAGGGATATTAACGCGCATCGAGGAAGAACAAACGTTGCTTCCTAAACAATTACCGACCGCGGCTTATCGGGCTGAGGAAATGGTTAAGTGGTTAATTTCACAAGGACATACACATATACGGTCGCATTGTAATGTGGACCCACAAATTGGGACCAAGCATATTGAAATTACAAAGCAAGTATTAGAAACATATCAAGATCAAATTACTTATGATATTGTGGCTTTCCCACAGCATGGTTTACTGCGCTCTAATGTGGAAGGACTGATCCGTGAGGCGATGGCAATGGGGGCAACGCTTGTTGGAGGAGTTGACCCATCCATTGTAGATAGAAATATTGAGAAGTCATTGCAAACAACGATGGCTATTGCTCAAGACTATCAGGCTGGGATTGATATTCATATTCATACAGCTAATACTTTAGGTGAATTTGAATTTTATAAACTAATCGAATTAACCAAACAGGCGAAAAAAGAAGGACAAGTTACAATTAGTCATGCAATGGCGCTTGCGGATTTAGAACAATCAAGATTAGAAAACTTAGTTCAGGCGATGGCTGCTGTTCAAATGGATGTTACAACAACGGTACCAACGGATATTAATCGCTCGACGATACCTATTCCATACCTTTATAACAATGGTGTAAAAGTTTCTGTTGGACATGATAGTTTAACAGATCATTGGTCTCCTTATGGTACAGGAAACACCATTATGAAGTTAAATGTAATGGCGGAGAGATTCCGTTTTATTGATGAATATTCATTAAGTCGCGCTTGGAAATATGCTTCGGGTGGCATTACTCCATTGAATGATGCAGGAGAACGTGTTTGGCCACGGGTTGGTGATAAAGCCAATATGCTTTTAGTAGATGGAATTAGTACTGCGCATGTTGTAGCAAGAAGATGCCCTATTTCTACAGTTATTTCACAAGGACATATTATTCACCAACAGGAAGTTGGAGAGTTGAAAGGAGAATACAGATGAAGCACTGGCTTACAAATGTTCTACTTGAAACAGGAGAATATCTAAAAGAAAATGATACTATCGGTACAAAGGTGGAGCTTTTTCACCTTGAAATTACGGATGGCTTTATTTCTCAAATTGTACCAGCAACACAAACAATTGACTCTCTAGATGAAGTAACAGATATGAAAGGGAAGCTGCTATTACCAGCCTTTAAAGAAATGCATAATCACTTAGATAAGACATACTTATCTTTACCGTGGAAAGCATGTGTGCCTGTAAAAAACTTGAAAGAACGCTTGGGTCGTGAAGCACAAGAATTATCGGTCCTTGCAACGACTGGGAAACAACGAGCTGCAGCCATGATTGAGAAAATCCTCCATAATGGTGCCAATCATATCCGTACACATGTCAATATCGATCCGTACATTGGCTTAAAAAACTTAGAGGGTGTGCTAGAAGCATTGGAAGATTATAAAGATGTTGTGACATCAGAAGTCATTGCCTTTCCACAGCATGGCTTACTAAAAGACGATGTGCCTAAATTATTACGTGAAGCCTTGCGCAATGGGGCAACGATGATTGGTGGGCTAGATCCTGCTGGTATTGATAATTCAATAGAGCCTTCTCTTTATGAAGTCATGAATATCGCACAAGAATTTAACGTAGATGTTGATATTCACCTACATGATGGTGGTCATGTTGGCTATTATACAATCGATAAATGGATCGATATTGTAGAGGATGCAAACTATCAAGGGAGAACGGCTATTAGTCATGCCTTTTCTCTTGGGGATGTAACAGCTTTGGAACAGCATAAAATTGCAGATCGTCTAGCGCAGCAGCAAGTAAAAATTATGTCAACGGTGCCATTTGATTTAAGACGATTAATCCCACCCATTGATTTACTAACAGAGCATGGAGTAGATGTTCACTTTGGTTGTGATGGTTTTTATGATTCATGGAGTCCATATGGCTCTGGAGATATTTTAGAAAAAGCAACGACTTTTGCGGACAATACCCGTAAGCTAGATGAGTGTTCTATTCGACAAACATTAAAATACATTACAAATGGTGTCACACCATTGGATGCCAATGGTCAAAAGGTTTGGCCAAGCGTGCAAGATGAAGCAAGCTTTGTTTTCTTTGACGCCGTTTCTAGCGCTGAAGTCATTGCACGTAAGCCATCAAAACGGGTGGTAATGTCAAAAGGCAAGTTTATCCATTAAGTATCAATCTAAATCCCCCTTATTTAGATACTATAGCAAACTAGAAATTTTCTAGTTTGCTATACTTATGTTTTAATAGATAGGAAGAAATACAAGAAAGGGAAGTAGATTTTTAAAAGAGTTGATCATGAACTATGTAGAAGTCTCTTATATACAGGTGCGATAAATATGAAGCAACTAACGATCTATATGATTTTATTTAGCTGTGTATTTTTTTGGGCCAGTAACTTTATTATTGGCTCTATTTTAATTGAACATTGGTCTCCGATCATGGTTGCTAATTTTAGATTAATGGTCATTGTTCTATTTTTAGGCTGCATTAGTTGGAAGGCAATTATTCGTACAACGTTTACACGCAATGACCTACTGTTGCTGATCATTGCAGGAATACTAGGTGTTTCCGTCAATCACTATAGCTTCTATGCAAGTCTCCAGCATACCTCTCCTATTACCGCGGCATTAATTTTAGCCTGCGCACCGATTGTCACATCTTTACTAAATAAAATGATTTATCATGAATCACGAAACGGTATATTTTGGTTAGGGGCAATCATTTCATTTATAGGAGTTGGCCTCATCATTACTAAAGGAGCCCTCATCACCATTTCTATTGGAAAGGGAGAGGTGCTAAGTTTAATTACGATGCTAAGCTTTGCCTTATTTCTTATTATTGTGAATCATCTCAGTCTGAAATTATCAGCCCAGTCCATCACCTTTTATACAAATCTAATCGGTTTGCTGGTGCTTGTCCCATTTTCGTTTACGATGTGGACACGAATAAATTGGCAAGTAACATACTCTTATTGGATGCTGCTCATTTTATCAGCGGTTATTATTCATGGGATTAGTAATTTACTTTGGAATCAAAAAATGAAGGAGATTGGCTCAACGAATGCTTCGCTATTATTGAATTTTGAGCCAGCTATCGCTATGCTATTAAGTGCGATTTTTTTAAAGCAATTTCCTACAAGTGTCCAAGTATATGGCTCCTTATTGATTTTACTAGGAATTCTGCTATGTATTTACTATAAGGAAATAAGAACTTTGCTTTTTATGAAAAGAAAAACAACTTAAAAAATCTATTATTTTGTACAGTATGTTGGAAATATTTCTAGCATGCTGTTTTTTTTGTATATGTTTTGTTTTTTTACAAAAATAATATTTCACGAAAAATGGACTTGTTCTAGCATATTTATAACCTGATAGAAGCAATTCATTGTGACTCAGAGTGTTGAACGTTCAATTTTAGTTGAAAAAAATATATATTTGAATAATAAAAATGAAGGAAAATTGAAAGTGGTTTGAAAATTATACATTCACTGTATTGTTATAAAAATATTATTTTACAATTTAAAGTAAAAAAAGAGGTGTTATACCATTTTTAAGGATATTTTTAAAAATAAAAAATTTGTCTTTTTCTATTGTGAAATTCTCTCTTATTCTAAAAATTTCTATATTATGTGTAATGCATTTGCTGTATTTCAAGTGTTGTTGCCTCCTGTTAAAAATGGTAAAAAGAGACGTATGTATCTGTTGAATGTGAAATTATGCACAAAAATAATTATTTTGATATAATTAATGGTTATTTGTAAAATAGAGTAGAAAAGTAATAATAGCTAAAAGGTGTTATGCTTTTTGTAGTATAAACGCTGTTTTGCTTAGAAAATGTAGGGTTTATTTAATGAAAAATATTAATGGAAAAACAAAATACTTTTTGGAGAAATAATATTTTTTAGAAAAACATCTTGCATTTGAATAATTCTAAGTGGTAAATTGTTTAACATGGACGTTCATAGAATTTTCACAGGTAGCAAAAGAGGGGAGAAATGAGAATTTATGAATAAAAATAGATGGTTAATTGCATTATCTGCAATCGCTATTCACCTTTCAATCGGTGGAGCCTATGCATACAGTGTATACAAGATACCGATTGTCACAGAAATGGGATGGAGTGAAACAAAGGTAACGGTTGCCTTTACCATTATGATGGGGCTTGCTGGGTTTTCAGCTGCATTATTTGGTAGTTTAGTAGAGAAGATGGGACCACGTAAATCGGCGATGGTAGCAGCGGTCTTATTTGGAGCAGGACAAGCTGGTGCAGGAGTTGCAATTTCAATGGATTCGGTCGTGTTGTACTGGTTAACATATGGCGTACTTAGTGGATTAGGTATGGGGATTGGTTATATTGCGCCAGTATCAACGCTTGTAAAATGGTTCCCAGATCGACGAGGTCTAGCAACAGGGATGGCCGTACTTGGTTTTGGATCTGGTGCACTAATTACAGCGCCAGTCGCAGCCAACTTAATGGAGGCAGTTGGCATCTCTACAACATACTTTATTTTAGGGGCAAGTTATTTCACGTTAATGATTTTAGGGGCTTCATATATAGCGCCGCCTAAGCCTGGTTATATGCCAGCTAATATGAAGGCAGCAGCCGATAACGGCAAAGAAGTAGTAAAGAAAGATTTAGCAGTTATGTCAGCACGTGAGGCTGTCAAAACAAAGCATTTCTGGATGCTATGGTCTATGCATTTAGTGAATGTTACTGCAGGAATTATGATGATTTCTGTTGCCTCACCTATGGCGCAGGAAATTGTCGGGCTATCAGTTGCAGGAGCTGCAGCGATGGTAGGAATCATGGGGTTATTTAATGGTGGTGGTCGTTTAATTTGGGCCGCTGTATCTGATTATATTGGACGTTCAAATGTATTTGTTATTTTCTTTACAGCACAGCTAATTACATTTATCGTTTTACCACATACAACGAACGTGATTATTTTCCAAGCACTTATTTTCTTAGTCGTTAGTTGCTATGGTGGAGGATTCTCAAATTTACCTGCTTTTGCAAGTGATTTATTTGGAACGAAACAACTTGGTGTGATCCATGGTTATTTATTAACAACTTGGTCATTGGGTGGTATTTTCGGACCGTTGTTAGTAAGCACTATCAAAAATGCTTATGGAAGCTATATTCCTGTATTCTATGTATTTGCAGGGTTAATCGCTGCTTCATTAATCATTTCAATCACATTACGTGCTGATGTACGTAAACAAACTGCTTTAAAAGCGGCACAAAATGTTGGAGACGTTTCCGCTACTCAATAATCTATTTTTGCGATAACTGTATAGGTGTCATTTCGCACATGGCACTTATATAGTTATTTTTTTGCATTGATTGTTATATAACAATTATCGGTTCCTCGTTTAATGTATAACAGTGCATACCTGATGTCAATACCATTACTGGAAATGAAAAAATTTCGTTATTAAAAGAGAAAATTTGTAACGAAAGATGGGGTAAGGGATAAAGCGCTAAAATTTGAATCTTTTCTCAAAAGTAATCGTATATAAAGTAATTAGGGAGGGATCTACTATGGGGAAATTTTCTTTAGATGAATTTGTTCATAAAACACAGCAGGATGATCAAGAAAATGATTATTTTGAATTGGAAACTGAGCGTGTATTAGAGGTTAATTTAAACGGTGAAGTATGGTCCAAAATGGGCGCAATGATTTCCTATACAGGAGACATTAAATTTGAACGTGAGCGCGTGTTGGAGCACGGACTTGGTAAGATGTTTAAAAAGGCTTTAACAGGTGAAGGTACACAATTGATGAAAGCAAGTGGAAAGGGCAGACTTTATTTAGCCGATCAAGGTAAGAAAGTAACCGTCTTTGATTTGAAAAACGACAGTCTTTGTGTAAATGGTAATGATCTACTTGCTTTTGAGCCTAGCATCAACTGGGATATACGGTTAATGCGAAAAATGGCTGGCATCATGTCAGGTGGTTTATTTAATGTAACGTTACAAGGGACAGGGAAAGTAGCGATTACAACACACTTCGAACCATTAACATTATTAGTAAAACCAGGTGAAACGGTTTATACTGACCCACATGCCACTGTCGCGTGGTCAGGGAATTTAACACCTGAGTTTAAAACAGATATTAGCTTCCGTACATTTATTGGTCGTGGAAGTGGCGAATCAATCCAGATGGCGTTTTCGGGTGAGGGCTTTGTCATTATCCAGCCATTTGAAGAAGTATATATGTCTAGTGAAAGCTAAAAAAGCGTGTCCGCTTTGTCCGGACACGCTTTTTCTTCTATTATTATAATGCCGCATTCATTCCTGCAATACGTCCCGTTACAAGGGCAGAGGTAATATTATAACCTCCTGTATAGCCGTGAATATCTAGGATTTCACCACAGAAGAATAGGCCTTCTTTTCTCTTGGAAGCCATTGTTTTTGGCTCAATTTCTTTTACGGAGACACCACCACCTGTAACGAATGCTTTATCAAGTGATTGTGTGCCACTTACTGTCAAAGTGAAGTTAACGAGTAAACGAGCTAGCTGACGAATTTTATCTTGGGATAATTCGGCACCCGTTACTTGTACATCGATATTTGCCTGTTCACATAAAAATAATAGCCAACGTTCTGGGGCGATGCCTTTCCAAATATTTTTCACAGCTTTTTTCGGATCCTCTTTGATCAACTTATTTAAATATTGTAGACATGTTTCTTCATTATAATTAGTTAAAGTTTGTATACGCATTGTTACGGGCTCATAGCCTGTTTTCATTAATTCTTTCACAACGAATTGGCTACAGCGTAAAACGGCAGGACCGCTTAAGCCAAAGTGTGTAAAGAGCATGTCCATTTGATGGGTAACGAGTACCTTACCTTTTTTGTTTAGCACAGAGACAGCAACATCACGTAAGGCTAGACCCTGTAGTTCACGTGCTTGAATGAAGTCCTCTTTCGAGATAACAGGGACTTCTGTTGGGAATAAAGTTGTAATTGTATGGCCAGCTCGCTCTGCCCATGGATAGCCATCGCCTGTCGATCCCGTTTGTGGGACAGCCTTGCCACCAACGGCTACAATGACGGCTTGGCTACGAATTTCGGAGCCATCTGTAAGACGGACACCGAGAATTTTTTCTTCATCCATGACAAGCTTGTTAACGGCTGTGTGTAAACGAACTTCAACATGTAAACGTTGAAGCTGACGAATTAGCGCATCGACAACATCTTGTGCACGGTTAGATACAGGAAACATTCTACCATGATCCTCTTCTTTTAGAGCAACACCAAGCCCTTCAAAAAATGCGATAATATCTTCATTATTATAAACGGTAAAAGGACTATAAAGAAAACGACCATTACCAGGTATATGCTTCACGATTTCTTCAACAGGCAAACGATTGGTCACATTACAGCGCCCGCCACCAGAAATGGCTAATTTTTTTCCAAGTTTTGCACCTTTTTCTAACAATAAAACTTTCTTTTTCCGCTCTCCAGCAGCAATCGCCGCCATTAAACCAGATGGGCCACCACCGATCACGATTACATCATACATAGTTAGAAACTCACTTTCTTTTCAATTTAGGAATCTTTCCTATTATACATGAAGTCTATATAGAGTAGGGGCTTCTTTGACATTGAAAATAATAGCAAAGTGTTTTATAATTCTTTATCCCTTCCTTCGTATTGAAGGGTATTTTATAGTAGAATGAAACACAATAAATTTTGTTATACAATTATATCGATGAAAGTTTCCTTTATTAGCATAGTCAGCATGAAATGAATGTCTTTTCATGCTATTATGGTAAAGGTTATGCACTAAATTATGAGGTGAAAAATAGAATGTGCGGATTTATAGGTTATATTAATGGAACAAATGTGATTGATCATCATCAAACAATTGAAAATATGATGAATACAATTATTCACCGCGGGCCAGATAGTGGTGGTATTCACAGTGACGATACAGTAACGTTAGGATTTAGACGATTAAGTATTATTGATTTATCAGATGTAGCGAATCAGCCATTATATAGTGAAGACGGCAATATTGTGCTTGTATTCAATGGAGAGATTTTTAACTTCCAAGAGCTGCGTGCAGATCTTATTGAAAAAGGACATACTTTTAAAACGCAATCAGATAGTGAAGTTATTATTTATGGCTATGTAGAGTATGGTGTAGACTTTGTGAAAAAGCTACGTGGTATGTTTGCTTTCTGTATTTGGGATAAAAAGAATGATTTACAATTCATTGCTCGTGATGGTTTTGGTATTAAACCATTGTATTACTCTGAACATACAACAGATGGTACGTTTATTTTTGGCTCTGAAATTAAATCATTTTTACCACATCCTTCATTTATTAAAGAATTAAATAAAAAGGCATTACGTCCTTATTTAACATTCCAATATTCTTCGATGGATGAGACATTCTTTAAAGGGGTCTTTAAATTACCACCAGCACACTATATGCTCATTCAAAATGGCAAAAAGCAAATTGTGCAATATTGGGATAAAAAATTCCATGCTAAAGAAGCATCCATTGAAAAATACATTGAAGAAATTCGTTCAACTGTTAAAGAATCAGTAGAAGCTCATAAAATCAGTGATGTAAAAGTTGGTTCATTCTTATCAGGTGGTATTGACTCAAGTTATATTACGTCCTTATTACGTCCAGATAAATCATTCTCAGTTGGGTTTGCTGATTATGAAGATATGTTTAATGAAACGAACCTAGCTAAAGATTTATCTGATACGTTAAATATTCAAAATGAACGTAAATATATTACGGCAGATGAGTGTTTTGAAGCTCTTCCAAAAATCCAATGGCATATGGATGAGCCACAATCGAATCCTTCTTCTGTACCTCTGTACTTCCTTTCAGAGCTAGCCTCTAAAGATGTAACAGTTGTACTATCAGGTGAAGGTGCGGATGAAATTTTCGGTGGCTACTCTTGGTATCAAAACTCAGGAAGAATGCAAAAATATGAAAAACTTCCATTGGGTGTTCGTAAAACGTTACGTGGAATCGCGGAAGCTCTACCTAAAAGCCAATATACGAACTTCCTTATAAAAGGTGGTCAAACGGTAGAGGAACGCTTTATAGGGGAAGCAGTAGTTTGGGATGAAGTAGATGCAATTAATGTTCTAAAACCTGACTATAAAAATGCACCATCTGTAAAATCTATTACAAAACGTATTTATGACGAAGTACCAGGCGAAGATGATGTGACGAAAATGCAGTATTTAGATTTAAATCTTTGGATGCCAGGCGATATTTTATTAAAAGCTGACAAGATGAGTATGGCGCATTCGATTGAATTACGTGTACCATTCTTAGATAAAGAAGTAATGGAATTAGCTAAAAATATTCCTTCTCAATATCGCGTCAACGACATTGATACAAAATATGTTCTGCGCCAAGCTGCACATCAAGAATTACCAGAAGAATGGGCTAAACGTCCGAAGTTAGGCTTCCCAGTACCAATTCGTCACTGGTTACGTGAAGAAAAGTATTACAACATGGTAAAAGAAATGTTTACTACTGACTTTGCCAATGAATTTTTTGATACAAAACAATTAGTTGGCTATTTAGATGAACACTATGAAGGAAAAGCAAACCGAGGTCGTTATATTTGGACAGCCTATGTATTCCTAGTGTGGTATAAAAAGTTCTTTGTGGACATGTAATAAAGAAATGGGCTTTAATCGGTGGGGTTTTTTGTAATCCTCACCGATTATTTTCAGGTCTTTTTTCATCAAGTATACTTTTAAATGAACTTTTTGATGATTTTATGCGTCTCATTTCCTATAAATATGTTAAGATTACAGTTGGTTTACTTATGAAACTTTCGAGTGACAGCGCTTGCATGTTGTGACTATAAAAAAACGAAAAGATTTTTATAAGTATGCTTGGAAGTATAACTATAATATTGATTTTACAATGAATGGATGGGTATGATGTCCAATTTAATGAAAGGTACTGCGATATTAACATTGGGGATGTTTTTATCGAAGGTGCTCGGATTAATTTATATTTTTCCGTTTTATGCAATTGTCGGAGAGAAAAATATCGCACTCTATCAATATGCATACATCCCTTACTCTATTATGCTGGCAATCGCCATATCAGGTGCGCCCATTGCTGTCTCCAAATTTGTTTCTAAATACAATGCAATGGGGGATTATCAATCAGGTCGAAAGCTGATGAAATCGGGCATACTCATTATGATGATGACTGGTTTTGCAGCATTTATTGCCCTCTTTTTCCTTGCTACACCTATAGCAGGATTGGTGATTAAAAGTGAAGAACAAGTTTTTACAGTAGATCAGATTGCTTCGGTCATAAGATGGGTTAGCTTTGCCTTAATTGTTGTACCTTTTATGAGTCTTTGGCGAGGTTTCTTCCAAGGCTATGACAAAATGGAGCCTACCGCTGTTTCACAATTAGTCGAGCAAATTGTGCGAATTGTCGTGTTACTAGGCGGTTCCTTTATCGTGGTGGTTGTGTTCAAAGGTAAACCAGAGACTGCCATTTCCTTTGCAGTATTTGCAGCCTTTATCGGAGCGATCGGTGGCTTAGGTGTTCTTTATTATTATTGGAAAAAATATCAGCCTGAATTTAACTTATTACGCAGTCAAAGTGTAACCTCTACACAACTGCCCATGTCCAATATTTATAAAGAAGTTATTACCTACTCCATACCAATGGTGTTCGTAGGTGTAGCCAATCCACTATTCCAATTAGTCGATATGCTTACATTTAATGGGGCTATGACATCCATTGGCTTAGCTGAGGTGACAGATACCTATCTATCGATGATTAACTTTATGACACATAAGGTTGTCATCATTCCTGTCATGCTAGCAACAGGTTTTTCGATGGCGCTTGTCCCGACGATTACAAAATATTACACACAGGGGGAATATTTATCGCTACGTCATGCGATGGATAAAACCTATCAAATTTTAATTTTCATTACATTGCCAGCCGTAGTTGGTATTTCTCTATTAGCAAATGAAATTTACTTTATGCTGTATTCTGAAAGTGAAATGGGTTCGATGATTTTAGCCCATTATGCGCCTGTTGCCATTTTATTTGCGTTATTCCAAGTGACAGCTGCCCTATTACAAGGAATAGATTTTCAAAAATGGATTGTCTTCAGCTTATTATCAGGAATTTTCGTTAAACTAGCGCTAAATATCCCATTAATTCGTTTATTGGAGGCAGATGGCGCTATTGTAGCAACTGCAATCGGTTATAGTGTATCCATTATTATTAATATTCTTGTGTTACGTAAAACATTAAATTATCGATCAGAGATGGTCGTTCGACGTGTCATGTTAATTGCATTATTGACTATGGCAATGGCGGTCAGTGTGTTGATTGTCCATAAGCTACTGGAATTACTAATGGGTCCAGTTGATAGTAAATTCTCAGCATTACTGTTCTCTGTTATTTGTGCAGTTGTTGGCGTAGCTGTCTATGGCTTCTTGTCACTCCGTATAGGTTTGGCACAAAAGCTATTAGGTGAACGATTAACTCGTATTATGAGCAAGCTGGGAATGAAATAGGAGTGGTAAGATGCGGTTAGATAAATTACTTGCAAATATGGGATATGGCTCTCGCAAGGAAGTTAAACAGCTATTAAAGCAAAAAGCTGTCACAGTAGATGGTGCTTCTGTCAAAGATGCTGCTATGCATGTTGACCCAGAACAGCAAAATGTGTCCGTCTATGGAGAGCGTGTCGTTTATACAGAATTTGTCTATTTTATGATGAATAAACCACCAGGTGTTATTTCTGCAACAGAAGATTTAAGAGATGAAACAGTTATTGACCTATTGGAGCCATTAGACCAGCATTTTCAACCTTTTCCGGTTGGCCGACTCGATAAAGATACAGAAGGCCTACTGGTATTAACGAATGATGGTATATTAGCTCATAAATTATTGTCTCCTAAAAAACACGTGCCAAAGGTTTATTACGCACATATTGAAGGTGTTGTAACGGAAGAGGACGTAGAGAAATTTGCAGAAGGCGTGGAGCTAGATGATGGGTATATGACAAAGCCTGGCAAGCTTGTTATTCTAAAATCTGCGCCACAATCTGAAATTGAGCTAACCATTCAGGAGGGCAAATTTCATCAGGTGAAGCGAATGTTTGAGTCTGTAGGTAAACGTGTAACCTATTTAAAGCGTATATCTATGG
The DNA here is from genome assembly GCF_003049525.1 of Lysinibacillus fusiformis. Taxonomy (GTDB): domain Bacteria; phylum Bacillota; class Bacilli; order Bacillales_A; family Planococcaceae; genus Lysinibacillus; species Lysinibacillus fusiformis. Next base: position 83,689 of record NZ_PYWL01000006.1, read on the forward strand.
GGAATCTAAAATTAGACGATCACCTGGCGTTAGGAGAATATCGTGAGCTAACTGCAGAAGAATTAAACTGCTTACAAAATAACCCTTAACATGTTCCTCGGTGCTAACTTAGCATCGGGGATTTATTATATACAGCCTTATGACAGTAACTGTATAATACGTAATGAGTTATCTTAATATAGTGAGGAAGCGTATTATTGTCTAAAATATTTCCAAAAAATGATGGTGAAAATAAGTAGAGGGCCAATAAATGAAGAACCTGCGAATTAAATTATTACTATCTTTAATAGCTTTTGCAGTTATCCTGGTTGCTGTAATTTCAAGTGTGAATAGGCAAATATTAGTTGATGATATAGAAGAACAAGTTGCCAGGAATAGAGTGTTAATAGAAAATCATATTCTTACAGATATGCGAACAGTAGATAATGCTCATTTATATTTTGATGAAAACATGTCAGACGAAATGGAGCAGGGACTGAGAGCTTTAAAAAACTATTATCGTGAGAATCCAAATGTTGCTACATGGGATTTACAACAAATGAAAAATAAACATAATATGGATATATACATAGTAGATCAGTCTAATACAGTAATATACACAACATTTGATAAAGATCTTGGTTTCAATTTTTCTAAGTGCTGTCAGCGTTTTTCTGCATTATTGGATGAACGACGTGCGAGTGGAGAGTTTTTCACAGACGGGATAGACATTTCCACAACGACAGGAGAATACCGAAAATTTGCCTACCTTGCTACACATGATAAGAAATATCTACTTGAACTAAGTATAGACTTATTGAAAAATCCAGTCTTTCAAACTTTTAACTTTGAGAAAACTTCAGAATATTTGGTAGCAAAATACGTTGATTTAGTAGAAGTGCAAACGATTAGTGCTGGTGGGGTTTTCTTTAATGATTCAAGATCGAAGCGGATAACCGTACAAGAACAATCCGAACAGTTTCAGAAATATTTTGAGCTAGCAAGGAAGAAGATGCAGCCTGTCGAGTATCAACAAGCATTTAATCAGGGGCAGATTGAAACGCATCTTTTTTTACCTTATGAAGCAGAGACGGTCAGAGGGGAGTCTTCCAAAAGAATTGTTTATGTGAAATATACTAATTTCACAAAAATGGAAGCGCTTCAAAAAAACACAAAACAGTTTTGGGTTTTACTAGTCATTGCTTTAGTAACCGCCTTTGTCATGCTGTTAGTTATTAATAAAATACTCTCTAAAACAATCCATCTCGCCACTTTTGATCCGTTAACAGGTGTCTATAATCGTGCAACCTATATTCGAAAAATGGATAGCTTACTAAAGAAACGAAAAATAAATAGGCCTGGATTATTGTTAATCGATTTAGATAATTTTAAACAAGTAAATGATCAGTTTGGCCATGCGGAAGGGGATCATATCTTAATTGGAACGGCCAAAATCTTAAAAAAAGTAGTGAAAAAAGATGGTTTTGTCGTAAGGTTTGGTGGAGATGAATTTGCCATTGTTTTGTATGATACAACAGAGCATCATATGCAACAGCTAGCAGATGCCATCTTGGCGCAAATAAGAACTCTCAAATTCGAAGGTCAAGACATAGAGAAATGGTCGGTACTATCGGTGAGTATGGGAGGGGCTATTTATCATCATCCCGAAGATTCAGAAATGAGCTTATTTGAGCGAGCGGACCAAGCACTATATCAATCGAAAAATGCTGGTAAAGACCAATACTCTAGCTATGCTGAAGCCGCTGCTGTCGAAGATGCCAAACTTTAAAAAACGCCCCATACTATAAATAGCAAATTAAGCTATTTGATAGATATGGAGCGTTTTTTAATGTGTTGATGTTTTAGATCGATAAAAGATACAACTACACAATACTAGGACAGCTATAATTGCAAACATGGCATCCATATAGTGCGTTAATAGCCAACCTCCTATAATGGGTCCGATAAAGCCCCCTAAATTTTTAAACTGTGCAGCGCCAAGGTAGGTCGCTTTTTGAGTGTCAGGCGCAATTTCATCAATCATGACATTCATTGTAGGGAAGGCAAAGATTTCTCCAATCGTAAAAATAATCATGGCGATGATATAGAGCGTATAGTTGTCGGAGAGCCCGAACATGAATAGGCCGATTGCAAAAAATAGAATACCGATTAATAAAGTGGCGGATGAGGAAAATCGTTCAGACACAATACTAATAGGTAATTGTAATAATAAGACGACCGCTGCATTAAGTGAAATCAATAGGGAATACAGTTTTGTTCCATTTTCAACAGTTAATTCAATGAATTGTGGCAATGTCGAATCAAATTGAGAGTACCCGATATTGATAAGGATGGCCCCAAAAATAAAGCTAAGCAACACACGATTTGTTAAAAGGATTGTGAAGGTGTGCAAAATTTTTGTTTGCATAACAGCTTTTTGTTGTTGCATTTGATAACGATTTAACACGAAAAATAAAAATATGGCGTAAATAATATACATAATACCTGTTAGCATAAAAGGTATACTTGGGCTTGCTAACTGCGAGATATAGACACCTATTATTGGACCAATGACTGCGGCAATATTAATGGCAGTGTACCGTAGTGAAAAAAGTCTTTTCCGTTTATCAGAAGGTGTAAAATCAATCATTAATGCCTGAGTGGAAGGTTCAAAAAATGAGCGACAAAGACCGTTCAAGGCGTTGAATAGAATAAATAACCAAACTGTATGGACAGTGGCAAAGCCAAAGAATACGAGGCTCCATACAATGATCGTTAATAAAATGACACTTTTCCTTCCGAAACGATCCGTTAAATATCCACCAAAAAACCCCCCAACTGTAGATATAAGGGGTGCAATCCCAATAGTCAATCCAATTTGTAAAGGAGAGGCTTCAATTTCATTATGTAAATAAATAGCTAAAAAAGGCATTGCCATAAAGCTTGCAATACGTGTGAAAACTGTTCCACCTAAAATAATCCAAACTAATGGATGAAACAAATTTGACAGTTTCATATAAAATCCTCCTCTCAACAATTTAGAATGTTTCGAGTTTAACGGATTGTTAAGCAACTGTAAATAGTCAAAATACTCTCGAGAGATACGCTTCAGTAAAGTTAAACGAGAAATGACTGAACGAGCTTCATTTTATTTAAAGGAGCAAGATGAGTTTTTAATTTATTTTCTTATTCCTACTGCCAATGAAACAGCAAAATAATGATTGTCTTCGATTGATCCAAGAAGATCAACAATATCTAATAATCTTTTAACAGCAAAAAAAGAATGACCCCGACGAAAGGTCATTCTTTTCCATACACAATGCTTTACGCATTCTACGTAAAACTAAGACGTCAATTTTACTTTTTTCTTCGTCGTTGTCCATCTGCCTCGACTTGGACTCGTCACCAAATCGTTAAAGGCTAACACGTTCAAATCTCTTTGAACGGTGCGAGGAGTGATACTAAACTCTTCGACTAAATCCTGTGTAGACACGGTTCCTTTGTCTAAAATAAACATGTACACGTCTTTAATACGATTAAGCATTCGATCAGTAGTTGGTTTCATTAAATGAACCACTCCTTCATCTTAATTCTCTTGGCAAAGACTAGCGGACGACAATATGTGCGGAGTGCACTTAGGCTATTAAGTAGCTGCCTTAGACATCCCCTTTTCTAATTTTTATAGTCAGAAGAATTATTCTGATAACTTCATTATATAGAAAAACTACATGATTTTCTAGTGAATGCAATAGAAATTTACAATAGAAACATAAAATTTTCACTGTATTTTGTGGGAATACCTGAAAAACATGCTATATGTGGTAGTGTCAGTAGAAGTTGCTGAAAATAGTTGTCAGAAAGAAGATTGTCGTTTATGTTGTAAGGTGTAGAATAATGTTAATACTTGAAGGAGGTACATGGTATGAATTGGTTACAGGCTGCAAAAGAAAGGCAAGATGAATTAGTACAAGAGTTACAGGAGCTTGTGCAAATTAATAGTATTCTTGATGAGGATACAAGAACTACTGAGATACCTTTTGGTAATGGTCCACTTCAAGCGCTTGAATGGTTACTAGCAAAGGGACAAAAAGAAGGGCTACTAACGAAAAATGTTGATAACTATGCTGGACATATCGAAATGGGTGCAGGTGAAGAATTATTAGGTATTTTATGTCACGTTGATGTGGTTCCAATTGGAGATGATGCTGATTGGACATACCCACCATTTAGCGGCACTGTAGCTGATGGTAAGCTGTATGCACGTGGTGCAATTGATGATAAAGGCCCTACAGTTGCTGCATGGATGGCCATGAAACTTGTCAAAGATGCAGGTATTCAATTAGATAAAAGAGTGCGAATGATCGTTGGTACGGATGAAGAAACAGGGTTCCGCTGTGTCGACCACTATTTCAAACAGGAGGAAATGCCATCAATCGGTTTTGCACCCGATGCAGATTTCCCGCTCATTAATGCTGAGAAAGGCATTGCAGAGCTTGTGTTCTCTCAAAATAAAGTGGGTGATGCAACGAAAGAACAGCTACTACTATTTAATGCAGGAAAGCGCCCAAATATGGTACCAGATTTGGCCAAAGCAACAGTTCAGCATGCATCAGCGCAATTCGAACAGAATTTTCAAACATTTTTAAGCAAAAATCAGCTAGATGGCTCTTTATTAATGGAGGACTCTCGCTATATAATAACTATCAAAGGTAAAGCAGCCCATGCAATGGAACCAGAAAAAGGTGTCAATGCAGCTGTTTATCTTGCTGCGTTTTTACAACAAGAGTTGACGACTGAGTCAAGTAAACAATTTGTCGACTTTATCGCAGATGTTTTTTATCAGGATCATTATGGCCATCAGCTTGAATTACAATTTGAAGATGCCATGTCTGGTCATACAACGTTAAATCCAGGCATTGTTAGCTATGATGTTAGTAAAGGTGGCAGTTTAGTAATTAGTATGCGCTATTCTGTGTCCTATCCATTCGATGAAAAAATTACAGAGGCTCAACGTTTAGTTGTAAAAAGAGGATTTTCATTAGATATTCAAGACGACTCCAAGCCTCATTATGTCAGTGAAGATGACCCATTTATCCAAACATTAGCGTCCATTTATAGACGTCAGTCAGGTGATACAGAAACACCGCTATTATCTACAGGTGGTGGGACGTATGCACGTGTGCTGAAAAAGGGCGTGGCATTTGGCATGTTATTCCCTGGGGAGCAGGATGTGGCGCATCGGGCGGATGAGTTTGTAGTGGTTGAAAATCTTGTACAAGCAGCGGCTATTTATGCGGAAGCAATTGTTGAGCTTGCGGGAAAAAAATAACATAAAGACGAAAAGGATGAACGGAAAATGGCATATTCATTATGGAATGATCAAATTGTTGAAGAAGGATCTATTGCAATCTCACCAGAAGACAGAGGTTATCAGTTCGGTGACGGTATTTATGAAGTAATCAAAGTATATAACGGAAATATGTTTACAGCACAAGAGCACATTGATCGTTTCTATGCGAGCGCCGAAAAAATTCGCCTTGTTATTCCTTATACAAAAGACGTTTTACACAAATTACTACATGAGTTAATTGAAAAGAATAATTTGGAAACAGGACATATTTATTTTCAAATCACTCGTGGAGCTAATTCCCGTAATCACGTTTTCCCGGATGCAAGTATTCCAGCAGTATTAACTGGTAATGTAAAAGCGGGTGAACGTGCATATGAAAACTTTGAAAAAGGTGTTAAAGCCACTTTTGTTGAGGATATTCGTTGGTTACGTTGTGACATTAAATCTTTAAACCTGCTTGGGGCAGTTTTAGCAAAACAAGAAGCTGCTGAAAAAGGTTGCTATGAAGCGATTTTACATCGCGGAGATATCGTGACAGAATGCTCTTCAGCAAATGTTTATGGCATTAAAGATGGTAAACTTTATACACATCCAGCTAATAATTTCATCTTAAATGGTATTACACGTCAAGTCATTTTAAAATGTGCGGAAGAAATTAATTTGCCAGTGATCGAAGAGCCAATGACGAAAGCGGATTTACTAACAATGGATGAAATCATTGTGTCGTCTGTATCTTCTGAGGTTACGCCAGTCATTGATGTGGACGGCAACCAAATTGGTGCTGGAGTTCCAGGTGAATGGACTCGTCAATTACAGCAAACATTTGAAGCGAAATTACCACTTTCAGTCAATACAAAATAAAAGAACCTTGTAGGGAACTATCTGTATGGATAGTTCTCTTTATTTATGGTGTAATGTTGGGTCTTGTCATGTAAAATGAAAAGGATAGTAGCATAATCTTACAGATTGAAATTTGTAGAACAAATGTCGATGTAATGAATACATAAGAATGCATAGACTCTTTTATCTTAAGCAATCAAGAAAAGAGAGAACTAACGAGATGGTAAGGAAGAATGGAGTGACCTTTACATGGCACAATTAGTGAAAATACAAGATTATATTTCTCGCTATCAAATTGACTTAGCAAGATATCCTACACAATTTGTACGCTTGAAGAAAAGCCAATGGGATCGCATTAAGCGTCAATGGGAATTGGGAGAAGATATAAGCGAGTGGCAACATATTGATAATGAGACAGAAGCGGATACTTTCGAGGAGAAAGAGCGATTTTCCTTTATTAAAAAAATATTTACAGGACGACAAAAAGAAGCAGCAGAAGACGTTGAAGATATAGAAATATCAAACGAACTCATAAGTAGTGAGGATACCATTCCAGAAGAAGAAACAACACTAACATTTGAACCTAAGATTGTGTATGCTCCGCAATCCATCCATGAATTGAAGCGAATGTTTATTGATCAATTCTTCCATTTCCAAATGAAATGGGCTAGTTCAACATTACGTGAAAAATCATATGTAGATCCTCGCTTCATGCGTGACTCGTTACTACGTACTTTATTACAAACATTACCAGATAATTTCTTGTTGTTTTATTATCCTATTCTACAAATAAGAAAAGCACCGATTGAGCTTGATGTTGTGTTAATGTCTCCGACCGAGTGTATTTGTATTACCGTTTTGGAAGCAGATAATCAAGCTGTATATGTTGGTGGAAGTGATCGCTTTTGGATGAAAAAGGTGGGGACAAAGGACTCTAAAGTTCTGAATCCAACGATAAACTTAGCCCGTATGGAGTCGGTACTATTCCAATTGTTTAAAGAAGAAAATATAGATATGCCTATTCGAAAAGTGGTATTAACTCGAAATGGTTATTTTGATTATCCGGGTTCACCGTATGGGATTCGTTTTGTTGATCGACGAAATTACGGAGAATGGATGGAGCATTTGCGAAAGGTCTCCTCTCCAATGAAGCATATGCAAATACGTGCGTCTCAAGCGATTCTAAATACTGTACAAACTACTTCGTTTAATAGAGATATTTGGCAGCAAGCTTCACAAACAACAGAGGATTGAGTATGCAAATTCTATTTATTGTCAATAAAGCTGCAGGAAATGGAAAAGGGAAGAAAGTATGGTCTCAACTTCGTAAGCAGCTAACGATAGATTATGAAGTGGCTTTTACGAAATATGAAGGACATGGACGCGAACTTGCCAAACAATGGGCTCGACAACGGCAGGATCAAAAATTACTAATAGTTGTTGGTGGAGATGGAACCATCCATGAGGTGTTTAGTGGTGTTGTACATAATAAATTTTTAGTGCTAGGTGTGGTTCGTGCAGGCTCTGGTAATGATTTTGCGCGTTCGTTTCCCACATTTTACAATGCTCAGCAAATCGAGGACTATGTATTGAATGCTTCCACGGCCTATACAAAAATAGATGCGGGAAGTATTCAGCTCAGCAATAGATGGGATGAACTCTTTGTCAACAATGCTGGCATAGGCTTTGATGCTTATGTCACAAAATCGATTAATACATCTCGCCTTAAATTTTACCTCAATAAAATAGGATTGGGTAAGCTGTCGTATGCTATTGCTGTCATTAGAGGCTTATTTAGCTTTGAATGTTTTAACGTCACGATACGTTCTGATCATCAAGAGTGGCAATTCCAACGAGCATGGTTTGTCGCCATGTGCAATCAGCCTTATTTTGGCGGAGGGATGAAAATATCACCAGCTGCAAAAGCAGATGATGGCCGAGTCGATATTACAATCGTCCATGATATTTCCCGTCTGAAATTATTACTTATTTTTGCGACTGTTTTTTTTGAAAAGCATACGAAATTTAAAGAAATCACATTTTTACAAGGACAACATTTTGATATTATCGTGAATGATCACCAGGTTGATTGTCATATGGATGGTAATTATAGTGGAAGTGTCCATCAGGGTTCTACCATTCACTGTACAGTGCAACAGAATGCATGGAACATTATGACAAAGAGTTCTTAAATAATATCATTGCGCAATAATTTTATGCGAATGTAAGAGGAATACGTTATACTATAAAAAAATCAATAATTTTATAAGAAAGAAATGAGGAACAACAGTGAGATTAAGAAATAAGCCTTGGGCAGAGGAAATGATTACAAATCATCCAGAGGTAATCGTTCCGAATCCTGAAGACTTTAAAGGAAATTGGCAGGCTGTTTTCGGAAATGACAACCCAATTCATATAGAAGTTGGTACTGGAAAGGGACAATTTGTTACAGGAATGGCTTTACAAAATCCAGATATTAATTATATTGGCATTGAGCTTTATGATAGTGTAATTGTTTGTGCATTAGAGAAAATTCTAGAAGCAAAATCTCCAGCCAATTTACGTTTGCTTAAAGTAAATGGCGCGGATTTAAATAAATTCTTTAACAAAAATGATGTAGCACGTGTATATTTGAATTTCTCAGATCCTTGGCCAAAAACACGTCATGCCAAAAGACGTTTGACGCATGGGGGTTTTTTGAAATTATATGAGTCGATTTTGGTGGATAATGGGGAAATCCATTTTAAAACGGATAACCGTGGTTTGTTTGAATTTTCGTTAATCAGTATATCTGAATATGGTATGTTACTAAAGTATGTATCACTCGACTTACATGCAAATATGCCTGAGGATAATGTGATGACTGAATATGAGCAGAAATTTTCTGCAAAAGGACAGCCGATTTATCGCTTAGAGTCGCAATTTATCACTAAATTGTAGGGGGAATATGGATGGATCAGTTACAGTTTCACAATATGTCATTATCATGGCTTAACGGGGGTGTTACGTGCCTAGATGGTGGTGCGATGTTTGGAGTTGTACCGAAACCACTTTGGTCACGTAAATATCCAGTCAATGAAAAAAACCAAATTGAATTACCAACAGAACCAATTCTTATTCAATATGAGGGAAAAAACTATCTTATTGATACGGGTGTTGGCTTTAACAAATTAAATGAAAAACAGCTAAGAAACTTTGGGGTAACAGAGGAATCTTCGTTAGCGGATAGTTTACAAGAGCTTGGCTTAACGACAGCAGATATTGATGCGGTGCTAATGACACATTTACATTTTGATCATGCTGGTGGCTTAACTCAGTGGCAAGATGATGTGCTTGTACCTACTTTCCCGAATGCTAAAATTTTTGTAACAAAAATTGAATGGGATGAGATGCGTAACCCAAATATTCGCTCGAAAAATACGTACTGGAAAGAAAATTGGGAGCCTGTGCAGCACTTAGTTGAAACCTATGAAGATATGTGGGAAGTAGCACCAGGAATCGAGATGATTCATACAGGTGGTCATAGTGAAGGACATGCTGTCATTAAACTTACTCAACAAGGTGAAGTACTTTTGCATATGGCAGACATTATGCCTACTCATGCTCATCAAAATCCATTATGGGTTTTAGCTTATGATGACTATCCAATGACAAGTGTTTTTGCCAAAGAGCGTCTTATGAAAGAAGCTCTTGCCAATAACTATGGCTTTATTTTCTACCATGATGCCTATTACCGTATGATTAAATGGGATGAAACGGGGAAAGAAATCAAGGCTAAGCTCGAGCGTAGTAGACAAGCTGTAATTACATTCTAACAATGACGAGGTAGTGACATGTAAAATGTCGATACCTCGCTTTTTTGTTCGTGATGATGATGGAAAATATGATACACTAAACACGAAACTAAATTATAAAAGAGAGTTGAAATAAACATGGCAACTGAACAACCATTTTTACCAGTTTTACTAGGATCAGATATGAATGCATATGGGATGGCCCGTGCATTTTACGAAGCATATGGAATAAAACCACTTGTCTTAGGACGTTCTCATTTAACAGCTACACAAGATAGCCATATCTTACAATTTCAAGAAATCGACCGTTTAAATGAACAGGATGTATTTGCTCCTGCCCTTGCACAAGTTGCAAAACAATATGCGGATAAAAAACTATTGCTCTTAGCGTGTGGTGACGATTATGCCAAGCTTATTATTAAAAATAAGCCAGCGCTACAGGAGCATTTCACAGTACCTTACATCGATGAGTCTCTAATGGATGAAATTTTACTCAAAGAAAATTTCTATAAAATGTGTGATAAATACGATTTTAAATATCCAGGAACAACGACTGTAACAGCAGACAATTATGACAATTTTACACCTCCATTTGAGTATCCAATTATTTTAAAGGCGTCAAATTCTGTTGAATACTGGGCATGTAAATTCCCAGGGAAGAAAAAAGTTTTTGTTGCGCATGATGAGGCAGAAAAAACAGCTATTTTAAAAGCGATTTATAGCTCAAGCTATCAAGATACAATGATTATTCAAGAATTTATCCCTGGTGATGATTCATATATGCGTGTGCTTAACGCTTATGTGGGCAAAGATGGGAAAGTGAAGCTGATGTGTCTAGGGAATCCTATTCTAGAAGAGCATTCACCTGAAGGAATCGGAAGTTATGCAGCAATCGTAACAACATATGATAAAGAATTAATGGATCAAGTACGTTTCTTCTTAGAGGACATCGGCTATACAGGCTTTGCCAATTTCGATATGAAATACGATATTCGTGATAAACAGTACAAGCTGTTTGAAATTAATTTACGTAATGGACGTTCTAGCTATTATGTTACGGCAAGTGGCCATAATTTAATGAAGTACGTTGCTGATGATCATATGTTAAACATCGAGCAAGAAGTTACTTATGTGGAGGATAAACATCTGTGGATGGTTATTCCAAAAGGTGTATTATTCAAATATGCATCGAACGAAAAGCTGAAATTAGAGGCGAAAAAATTAATTAGTGAAGGTAAATACACAAACTCCCTTTACTATAATGAAGATATGAATACAAAGCGTTGGGTGAAGCTAACACTCAATAACTTAAATTATTATCGCAAATATAAAAAATACTTTAATAATAAAGGTTTATCAGAATAATAAAGAGAAGCCATCTCAATTAAAAAAATGAGAGGGCTTCTTTTGCTTCTTTTTTAGGGCTAAACCTCTGTTAATTCCACTACAACGCCCGAGCGTGCATCAGCTGCAAATTCAAATGTTTGCATGTCACCCTCATGCATGCGTGAAATGCCTCCACGATAGACAGGAATAGTAATGATACCATTTGTATAATCTTCTGTTTTCATAAAAATCCAGGAACCGTCAATCGGTGCATCCTTTTTAAATTCTTTTTTTATGTTTTCAAGTACTTGTCCTGCAGGTACGAACGGAGAAACTTTTTCACTAGCTTCTTTAATAATGACTGCGGCAGCTAAGCCAGTTGCAACACCAATTAAAAAATCACGTAATTTCATACATCTTCCTCCTTTTTCTGTACCTATATTTTAGCATAGCCTATAGAGTGAATGCACGTTCACATGATAACAGTTTTAGGAAATGTATCAATATTTCGAATTCGGAAATAAATATGTTACAATAGGCGAGGAAGAATATTCTACTTCGTGGGGAGAGAGTCAACATGAATGAGGAAACATTGCAATTATTTAAAACATTAACAGAGTTACCAGGTGCTCCTGGTAATGAGCACGCTGTTCGCGCGTTCATGCGATCTGAGTTGGAAAAGTATTCAGATGAAATCGTTCAAGACAATTTGGGGGGGATTTTTGGTGTAAAGCATAGTGATGTTGCGGATGCACCAAAAATTTTAGTTGCAGGTCATATGGATGAAGTAGCATTTATGGTTACTTCTATTACTGATAATGGCATGATCCGTTTTCAGACGTTAGGTGGCTGGTGGAACCAGGTTATGCTTGCACAACGTGTAGAAGTCTATACGAAAAATGGGGCTATTCCTGGTGTTATCGCATCTATCCCACCACATTTATTAACGGATGCAGAACGCTCTAAGCCTATGGATATAAAAAATATGTTAATCGATATTGGCGCTGACAGCAAGGAGGATGCGGTAGCATTGGGAGTTCGTCCAGGACAATCCATCATTCCTGTTTGTCCATTTACACCAATGGCCAATCCGAAAAAAATTATGGCCAAGGCTTGGGATAACCGCTATGGCTGTGGTTTAGCAATTGAATTAATGAAAGAAGTCAAAAATGATAAGCTTGGATCTCATTTATATTCAGGGGCAAATGTAATGGAAGAGGTTGGTTTACGTGGTGCTCAAGTGTCAGCAAACATGATTAAACCGGATTTATTCTTTGCATTAGATGCTTCACCAGCAAATGATACATCAGGTAAAAAAGATCAATTTGGACAGCTTGGTAAAGGAACATTACTTCGTATTCTTGACCGTACAATGGTGACACATCGTGGTATGCGAGAATTCATTTTAGATACAGCTGAATCCAACCATATTCCTTACCAATACTTTGTATCACAGGGTGGAACTGACGCTGGACGAGTACATACAGCTAACGACGGTGTACCAAGTGCAGTAATTGGTGTTTGCTCACGTTATATTCACACATCTGCGTCTATCATTCACATTGATGATTACGCTGCTGCTAAAGCATTAATTGTTGAATTAGTGAAAAAAGCAGATCGTTCGACTTTAGAGTCTATTCGCGCTAATGTATAAGAAGTTGGAAAGATGCCTGTAAAAAGGCATCTTTTTCTATGGAAAGAAAGTAGGGGTTTGATGAAAATAGCAATTGGAACAACTAATAAAGCGAAAACTGAAGCAGTTGAAGCTGTAGCTCAAAAATATTTTGAGGATACAACCTTTACCTATGTGAAAGCTGCTTCAAAAGTATCAGATCAGCCTATGTCGAATGAAGAAACGAGATTAGGTGCGATGAACCGTGCGAAAAATGCCATGATAAAAACCGATGCATCACTATCCTTTGGTTTAGAAGGTGGTGTAACTGAAATAGAAGGCGAAATGTATGTGTGTAATTGGGGTGCATTAACAGCATCCGATGGGACAATATTTACAGCGGCAGGTGCACAAATTATTTTACCAAAAGAAATTGCCCAGGAAATCAGATCTGGCGGAGAGCTTGGTCCACTCATGGAGCAATATACACAGCGCAGGGATATTCGTCAGGGCACTGGAGCAGTAGGGATTTTTACACAAGGTTTAGTAAGCAGACAAATGATGTTTGAGCATATTGTATCACTATTGGTTGGTCAATATTTGTTCACATTTTCCGAAAAATAGTTAAATGGAATTAGTAATGCGCATGCGGAGAGGTTGCATCTTCCTAATAATTTTTTTAAAATAGAAAAAAAGTTAGTTAGTAGTGCAAGAGAAAGGAAGAGAGACATGTCATATAAATGGCTACAAGTTATTGGCCTGACGCTGTTACTTCTGATGCTTTCTGGCTGCAATCAATCGATCGATGAGCAAATTGCCAACGGACTTCAAATCACAGAAACGGTTTTTGCAGAAGAGCCTGAAGAACATACCGAGGAAATTGGGAATATTAATTTATACTTACCTTCAAATTTTAAAGTTGAAGATAGTTCAGATGCTTACAATATTGTTATTTCAAAAGGAAAAGAAAGCTATATCCTCTTCATTAACGATAAAGAAGCACAAGATAGTAAACTTTATTATCATCTTTTAAAAGACAATGAAGCTGATAAAATCATTGAGGAGACTACTTATGATAAAGATGGTCGCTTTGGCTTTACAGCCGTACTAAAAACAGATGATGAGAATGAAATGGAGCTCATTGTGAGTAGTGGTGGTGTGAAAATGACCACGATTTCTCCGGCCAAACATATAGAAGATAATTTGCGTGAGATGACGAAAATCGTTCATTCGGTTAAGATGAAGTAAATAAACAAGATTGAACAAGACGGTTCACAAACATGTGAGCCGTTTCATTTTGAAGATAGGATGTGAGAAAATATGAAGCAATTGAAATCAGAGCAGCTTGTAGAGCTATTAAGAAAACGATTAAACGAAGAGAAATACGATTTTCATTTCGATAAAAAGCACGATAAATTAAGATTGAATCATAAGACGATTGAAAAAGGTATGGAGCTTTCGTTACCTGGGATTTTAGCAAAATACAATGATAAGCAAGAAGCAGCTATTGATGAGGTTGTGTATACGATTACGCAAACTTTTAATGCGATGGAACAAGAAAAAGAAAAGGGTTTCCAAACGGCTAGACAAATTTATCCTATTATTCGTGCGACATCCTATCCTCAAGCATCAAAAGAGGGACATGCGTTTATTACAACAGACCATACAGCGGAAACACGCATCTTTTATGCGCTTGATTTAGGCAAAACCTATCGTTTTATCGATGAATCTATGCTGGAAGCTTTACAATTAAGTGTAGAGCAAATTCGTGAAATGGCACGTTTTTCAGTTAAACAATTACCAACCTCTTATAAAAAGGATGAGGTCGCCAATAACTTCTTTTATTTTGTTAATATGAATGATGGTTATGATGCAAGCCGAATTTTAAATGAGAGCTTTTTAAAAGAAATGCGTACGCAAGTGGAGGGGGATATGACATTATCTGTGCCCCATCAAGATGTGCTAATTATAGGTGATATTCGGAATGAAACAGGGTATGATGTATTAGCACAGATGACGATGCATTTCTTTGCAGTCGGTACAGTACCGATCACGTCATTATCTTTTATCTATGAAGACGGGGAATTAGAACCGATCTTTATTTTAGCAAAAAACAGAGTGAAAAAGGAGCAAGAAAAACAATGAACGTATTTTACAACAAAGAGCATGTAGGAGATGTATTACTAGTTCAACTAGCAACGGAGTCTATCGTTAACACAGTAGTAGAGCGTGCTGGGGATATTGCTATATTAAAAGAAGCTCAAACGGGTGAAATTAAAGCATTTAATTTATTTAATGCGAGCCAATATGTACAAACAGATGCAAGAGGATTAGTTGAGGTTACTCCAGAGTTAGTTGAACAATTAGCAGCAGCAATCGAAAAGAACGGTGCTAACATTAGTCTAGATGTTGATTTCTCTCCGAAATTTGTCGTAGGTTTTGTAGCAACGAAAGAAAAGCATCCAAATGCTGATAAATTAAGTATCTGTTCAGTAAACGTTGGAGATGAGACTTTACAAATTGTTTGTGGCGCACCTAATGTAGAAGCAGGGCAAAAGGTAGTAGTTGCAAAGATTGGTGCGGTTATGCCTTCAGGAATGCTTATAAAAGAAGGAAATTTAAGAGGTGTAGATTCATTTGGCATGCTTTGTTCAGCACGTGAGCTAGCTGTTCCTAATGCTCCATCTGAAAAAGGAATTTTAGTTTTGCCTGAAGATGCTATCGTAGGTAGTGCATTTGAATCGCCGAGTAAATAATAAACTCGTTTTTTTATAATAAAATTATTAAAATTCAACAATTTTATCATGATATTATCCAATGTATCAAGGTGAAATTCCCTAAATCGTTATGTTACTAATATGCTAGTAACATAACGATTTTTTTGTGTAGAATGAGCCTCTAAATGCAAGTTTCGCGAGCGTTTTTATGGTATGCTTTTGATATAGACATTGAGCTATTGATTTGAGCAATACTAGACAATGCTATAAATGAAGTGTAAGAGAAATGAGTGAAACGAAGTGAACTGGTTTAAAAAACAAATAAATAAAATTTTAAATAAAGATGAATATGAATACGAGTATGAAGAATTTTATGAGGACTACGGAGAGGAACAAGCAGAACAGTTACATACTCAGCAAGATGCGCCAATGACTAAGCAAAAAACTTTCCGTTTCCCATTGATTGACGATGATGAGGAAGGCGTTGTATCACAAGCGCCCCCAAAAGAAATGTTCAATCAGGTAGAGAATGATGATTATTATGGGCAAATCGAGGATTTATCCTTACCCAAGCATTTAAATCATCATATTGTTGATTCAAGCGTTTATGATGTAGATGTATCAGGGATTCGAGATTTATTAGCGAGTCGTTCAAAACGCACTGGTAGAAAAACAACTGTGAAAAGTCAGCCGGTCGAACAGGAACACCGTTCAAGAGCGAGTTTAGTTTTTCGAGATGCACAAGATCGTGAAGAGTCAATTATACCTAAGACAACATCTGCACCAAAAGATAAACCACAGTGGCAAGAACAAAAAGCTCAAAAAGTAGATAGCGATTTTCTTGAAAATCGGAAACGCTTTATCCCAACGGATGTACCTTCACCCGTTTATGGATTTGCAAAACCAAGTCCTATCAATGAATTATTGGATAAAAGAAAAGAAGAACATGAGCTACAAGAAACGGCTAGGACAACCTCTGATGTATGGACAATTCATCAGCCATTAAAAGAAGCGACAACAAATGAGGCTAATGAAAATATACTAGAAGAAAAAGAGCCGCCTAGTACAGGTCATCATGTTGAAATTGAACAAGAATTCCATGAACCTACTGTCGAACCTATTACATTTAATGCGGATGTGTTGGATGAAGAAAAGGGTGTACCTGACAGTGCGCCAACAGATATCGTGGTGCCACCAACCACACCTTTTGCCAGGGCATTTGAAGATCAAGTGAAGGAAGCTGCTATGCAAGATCAAACCTTACAGCAGCTTTCTGCAGATCAGTCTGAGATTCATGTGAAAGAATTGATTGTGGAACAAGTTCAAATTGAAAATTCTACCATTCATATTGGAGAGGTAACTGTCGTACAGCCTTCGAGTAATGAAGAGGACTATCAGATGGGTATGGATGAACAATCATCTGATGCTATGCCAAAGGAAGAAAAAAGTCGTATTCCATTCAATGTCCTCATGTTAAAAACGGATAAAGAAAAATGGCGGATTCAACAACAAATCAAAATGGCGCAGCCTATTCGTGTGGAAAGTAATCCGGAAGCAGTAGAAGATGTGCTGATGGATGTGACGGAAGCTAAAGAAGTGGAACAATCCCTGCCTTCGGTGAGCATAGATACAGATGCTATACAGCTAGTTGAACCACAGCTAGAGGAAGAAAGTGATTCACAATCTGCTTTATTCAGTCAAATTCAAGGAGATGTTGATTACAATCGGCACGAAAATGAAAGACAAGATCTCATTACAGAAGCCCAATCAGAAAATCCAGTAGAGGTTATTACAATGGCTCCTGTTACAACTATGACTCGTGTATCCTCGAATGAAGAAGCAGAGATTGCAAGAATTAGTGCTGATGAAGTTGCTGCAACAACAGAGCTAGAATCAGAGATCATTTCAGTAACTGAAGTTCATCCTGAAATTGTAGAGGATTTTCCAGTAAAACCTGTGGAAAATCTAGAACAGGTTTTAGAAGCTGAACAGGAGCTAGCAGTTGAGGAAAAAGCAATACCTGTGCACGTTTATCAGAAGCCAACTGACGAATATTTAGAGCTACCAGAGGAAAAAACACAGGATACAGATTGGATGGAGCAACAAGGGGATACATTGGTGGAAGCACTTTCTTATTTCCAGGTTTCTGCCCAAATCGAATCGATTATGCAGGGACCTGCAGTTACTCAATTCGAAATTACTGTGAGTCATGGTACGAAGGTAAGCAAAATCAGAAATTTAGCAGATGATTTAAAGCTTGCTTTAGCAGCAAAGGATATTCGTATTCAAGCACCGATCCCTGGGAAAAGCTCGATTGGTATTGAGATTCCAAACCGCGTATCAAGAGCTGTACGATTATCAGAAGTGACGAATAGTGCATCATTCCTTGAATCAGATTCGCCATTAGAGGCAGCATTAGGTCTTGATTTAACAGGTAAGCCTGTGACACTGGATTTACGAAAAATGCCTCATGGTTTAATTGCTGGTGCGACAGGTTCAGGTAAATCCGTTTGTATCAATTCTATTTTGGTTAGTTTATTATATAAAGCTGCACCACATGAGTTAAAACTAATGTTGATTGACCCTAAAATGGTGGAACTGGCACCATTTAACCATATCCCACACTTAGTTAGCCCTGTGATCACAGATGTGAAGGCTGCAACTGCAGCTCTTAAATGGGCAGTGGAGGAAATGGAACGTCGATATCAACTGTTTGCGCATGCAGGGGCAAGGGATATTACGCGCTATAATGCAATAGCAGATAAAAATAATGAACATAGTTTGAAATTGCCATATATTTTAATTGTTATTGATGAGTTAGCCGATTTAATGATGATGTCTCCAGCAGATGTAGAGGAGGCAATTTGCCGTATTGCTCAAAAGGCACGTGCATGTGGAATCCATTTAATTGTTGCAACACAAAGACCATCTGTAGACGTTATAACAGGATTAATTAAATCCAATATTCCTACACGTATTGCCTTTGCAGTATCTTCACAAATTGATTCTCGTACAATTTTGGATGGGCAGGGAGCAGAAAGGTTACTTGGAAGAGGCGATATGCTATATTTAGGTAACGGTATGTCAGCGCCAGTACGTCTCCAAGGTACATTTGTTACAGATGATGAAATTGAAGCGATCATCGAGCATGTTCGTGAACAAGGAGAGCCTGATTATATTTTTGATCAAGAGGAGCTATTGAAGAAAACAGAGGTATCCGCAGAACAGGATGATTTGTTTGAAGATGTTTGCCGTTTTGTTTTTGAACAAGGTGGAGCTTCTACGTCCTTGATTCAACGAAAATATCATATTGGCTATAATCGTGCTGCTCGTTTAATTGATATGTTGGAATCACATGGCTTTATCTCAGAGGCAAGAGGTAGTAAGCCGCGTGAAAGTTTCATTACGGAAGAAGATTTAATTACTATGTTTGAATAAGAATTGCCTTGTTTTCGTCTACATTATCTAATTTACGTCGAAATTAGTTTTTTTAGAAAAGTTACACATCTATCCTTATGCATAAAAAGTGCTATAATAGACAAGATGTGTTGAATAGTACGTATTTTTTAATACTTGTGAAGGTATTAATACCTAATCAATCGTGAAATAATACGTTACACCTAATAGATGATAGATGGGATATTGAAATTCCCGGGGGGTTTAATTAATGACAGTTTTTCATTTCACAGGCATTAAAGGTTCTGGCATGAGTTCACTTGCTCAAATCTTATTTGATGCTGGTGAACAAGTACAGGGCTCAGATGTCGATAAATATTTCTTCACGGAGCAGCCGTTACGTGAACGTAATATTCCAATTTTTACATTTAATGCAGATAATATTAAAGAAGGCATGACTGTAATTGCAGGTAATGCTTTTCCTGATGATCATCCAGAATTAATTCGTGCCCGAGAAATCGGCGTAGAGATTATTCGTTACCATAAATTTTTAGGAGAATATATTGGTAACTATATATCCATTGCCATAACAGGTGCACATGGTAAAACTTCAACTACAGGTTTAATGGCACATGTGGTAGGTGGTTATAAACCAACATCCTATTTAATTGGTGATGGTACTGGTGCTGGTCATGCAAATGCTGACTTCTTTGTGATGGAAGCGTGTGAATACCGCCGACACTTTTTAGCATATAATCCTGACTATGCGGTGATGACAAATATTGATTTTGATCACCCAGACTACTTTGCAAATATAGATGATGTCTATTCTGCTTTTCAATCATTAGCTTTACAAGTAAAGAAAGCTATTATTGCATGTGGTGATGATGAACAGCTTCAACGTATCCAAGCAAAGGTTCCGGTTGTTTATTATGGATTTGGATCTGAGAATGATTTTGAAGCTCGTAATGTTGAAAAAACGACAGAAGGTACAAAATTCGATGTTTTTGTTCGTAATGAATTTTATAGCACTTTCTTCATTCCATTATTTGGGGATCATGCCATTTTGAATACATTAGCGGTCATTACTCTATGCGAATATGAAGGAATTTCACCTGATATTATTCAGGATCGTTTGCACACGTATAAAGGTGTAAAAAGACGTTTTACTGAAACAGATATAGGGGATAATGTATTAATAGATGACTATGCCCACCATCCAACGGAAATTCGTGCTACCATTCAATCAGCGCGCCAAAAGTTCCCAGATCGTGAGCTAGTTGCTATATTCCAACCACATACATTTACACGTACACAAGCTTTTTTACAAGATTTCGCAGATAGTCTAAGCCTTGCAGATACAGCCTATTTATGTGATATTTTTGGCTCTGCAAGAGAAACGCAAGGCGCACTTTCTATTCAAGATTTGGCGTCATTAATCGAGGGCAGTGCAGTGATTACCACTGAAGGAATTGATATACTAACAAAACATCAAGGCGCAGTATTCTTATTTATGGGTGCTGGAGATGTTCCTAAATTCCAAGATGCTTTTGAAGCCGTGCTTAAAAACGATGAAACAGCTTAGTCCGTAGGGGTTAAGCTGTTTTTTTAAAATTTGAGCAGGAATTCCGTTTTTTTTGTCGAAGATAGGGAAAGTAATAGTAAAGAGAATTTACTAGCAGGAGGTCAACTTATGGAAGTGATTTTGTATATTGCAGCCATTATCGCTGCAATCGGGTTTTTAATTTTATGCGTGAGTGTAGGAATGACATTATTCTCGCTCAAGTCCATCTTAAGCAGTTTATCTGGCACTTTATCAGGTATTGAGGGACAAATGGAAGGGGTCACACGAGAAACAACTTCTTTATTATCCAAAACAAATAGCTTAGCAGAGGATATTCAACATAAATCTGAACAGTTAAATTCAGTGGTTCAAGCTGTTAAAGGTATTGGAGATTCTGTCAATGGTTTAAATAATTCTGTACAGCAAATTACTTCTTCTGTTTCTAAAAGTGTAGAACAAAATGAGGAAAAAATTGCGCAAGTAGTACAGTGGAGCAATGTTGCAATGGGCATTGCTGATAAATGGAAAAAGCGCAAAATCATAGAGCAAGAAACTGTATCTGAGGATGTGTATGGCTTTGAAACAGTTCAAGTAGAAAAGCCGAAAAGAAAATGGGGTCGTAAATAGTAAAAATTATTCAGTAAGTACATGGTACGGTCTGAATAAATATAAAGTCTTGGACATAAGTTGAACATGCATCTGTAAAAAGTAGATGGACAACCTGTCTAGACAAATTTGATAATATGATGGGGAGGAATTGTTGCATGACAACTCAAAAGCCAAATTTTAATGAAGTAAAGGAAAAACAGCTTGAAAGTTCATTGCCTCAGCTTTATCATTCGCAAGATTCGATTTATGAAGAGGAGCGTGTAAACATGAAAGATTTTGTGATTGGCGCATTAGTAGGTGGAATTGTAGGTGCTGCAGCAGGTCTACTGTTGGCTCCAAAATCAGGAAAAGATTTACGTAGTGATGTGGCTGTACAAGCTGTTCATTTAAAAGATAAGAGTGCAGACTTCTCGACAACTGCAAAAGATAAAACGGTTCAACTTTCTAAACAAATTCAAGAACAATCTACACAATTAGTGGAGAAAGTAAAAACTTTAAAAACAGCAAAGGCTCCTACAGTTTTTGATGATGGGACGGTTTCCTTTGAGGGTGAAGAACCACTTGAGGATTTTATTCCTAACGAAGAAGTAAAAGCAGAAGAGAAAAAAGACGAAACAAAAGGCTCCAATGAAGAAGTACGTGCATAATGCATAACGAAAAGGGATACGTTACATGATCATCGTGTAACGTATCCCTTTTTTTATGCGATAGGGGTTTCAGCTAATAATATTTCAAGTCGATCGCCACCGAAAATTTCCATATCAAAACTTGCAGGTTGGCCGTTTCTTAAAATCGTGAAATTTCCTTTGAATGTGCTTGGGAGCTGCCAATTAGAAAAGCGAAATACATCTTGATAAATCCAACGACTGCGATCCTTCTCTGTAAATAATACAGTGGCTCCATTGGGCACAGTTGAAAGAGGAGCTACAATCATTTGATTGACCAGTGCTTCATGTACTGTTTTGGAAAGCTCCACTACTTCATTTTGGAAATGAATGATGATTTTATCTTCCAGCAAAAGATTCATTTGGTCTGCAATGCGCTGAACAGTTGGCAATGATTGCTGCTGAAAGTTAATCATGTCACCATCTTGCACAGCATAGCTCAATTTAGTAGTTTTCCCATTAATCGTTAATTGGGAAGAAAACTCAGGTAAAAATAATGGCTGTCCATCGACATGTATTGTATAAGACTCAAATTGCTTCAATAAATGCCAGTTGTTTGTGACTTTAAAAATTTCCTCAATGGTTTCAGCTATCTCAAAAACGACACTATCCCGATCATTCAAAACTGTATCCAGCGATGCGGGGGAGTGATTGACTGAAATTTTCGGCTCAATGACATATTTTGTATTTTGGATAGTAATGGTTTTGATTGCAGCATCATCAATAAGATCTCTCACCGTTACTGTGGCTGGCTGTCCATCTTGTCCCTCCACTAGCTGAATTTCATCGCCTGTTTTAATTAGTGTTTTCGTTGATGCTTGTTGTCCGTTGACTATTATTTCAGCTGGCTGTCCATGACCACCTGGAATGAATATATCTTGTCCGTTAACACTAATAGATAAGCCGTGGCCAGGTTTTCCATACAATTGTTTAGCACGGATATTAGCCGCTAAAAAAGCATCTGCAACCGTCATTTCTTTTAGCTCAAAAAGACGAACCACCTGATTATTTACCGTTAAACTCATATATTGGATAGGCATTTTTTTCGCTGCTATGGCAATACCGATTGGTGTAACTAACTCTGGCGATGCTTTGATATGCTCTTCCTTAGTAAGGTTTTGAATAGCATCAATGCCTCGAACAGCTATACGGTTTGCTGGTAAATCAAGGACTAGTCCAAGTTCTGTTGTTAAGTTAGGTGTTAAGCTACCTCCGCCAACTAGCATAACAGCCTTTGGAGCCACACGGTTATTGAGTCGTAAAATTTCTTCTCCAATGGACTTTGCAAGCTGCTTGACAGCAGGTTCAATTGCTAATAAAACTTCAGCTTTTGGGTAATACTGATCAAAACCAAGAATGTCTTGAATTAATATTTCTTCTGCCGTTTGAAGCTGACGCTTTGCTATTTCGGCAACAGGAAAGTCTAGTAAATAATGGTCACTTAAAGCCTCTGTTATTTCATCGCCTGCTGTTGGAACCATACCATAGGCTACAACAGTACTTTTATCGGTTATGGCAATATCAGAAGTACCCGCGCCTATATCGACAAGAGCCACATTTAAACGACGCATCGTTGAAGGGATAAGGACATTAATAGCTGCAATAGGTTCTAATGTCAATGCTTCCATTTCTAAATCAGCTCGTTTTAAAGCGGCAATTAGTGATTCGACTACAACACGAGGTAGGAACGTAGCAATGACTTCGATTTGTGCCTCGTCTCCTTGTTGATCCAAGAGGCTGCCAATTTCTTCACCATCCAAGCGATAGTAGAGGACTGAGTAGCCTACGCAGTAATAATGGCTTATTTTGGCATCTTCTTTATGTTGTAAAAGTTGCTGTTGGGCTTGTTGAACTGCTTGGAGCTCTAAGCGACTTATATCTTCTTCTGTAAAAATAGGACGATTACGTATATTGATCGTCACGCTAGCTTGTTCAGTTTTCAAGGATCGGCCCGCTGCTGCAACACTTACTTTCGTCAGAGGACCGTGTTTCTCTTCAAGTTCATATTTTATTGTATTAATTAATTCTGCCACATACATGACATTATGTATTTGACCATCCACCATGGCACGTTCTTTATGCTCTTTCACTACAATATCTTCTACATGATAATGGTCATTTTCTTCTTGAAGAATAATGCCGACCACTGAGCGTGTACCAATATCAAGTGCAAATAATTTAGAACTCAATGTAATCGCTTCCTTTCGCGTTATATCTCAATTTCAATTTAGCGAGTTGAAGCGCTAAATTAAAAATGCGTGACATTCTGAACAACATTGATTATAATATTGCTATTATCTAAAAATGTAACATACATTTCAGAGTTCTGAAAGTGTCTGTCATGAGGAGAGGAGCAAGAAAGCATGAGCCAAAAAGATTTAGAAAGCTTACGTAGTCAAATCGACGGATTAAACTTAGAAATTCTTCGTCTTATTAACGAACGTGCAGCTGTAGTTGATGAAATCGGTAAAATTAAAGAAAAACAAGGTGTAAATCGCTATGACCCACTGCGTGAAAGACACATGCTTGATCTTATTAAAGAAAACAACCAAGGTCCATTAAACCAAATGACGGTAGATTATATATTTAAACAAATCTTTAAAACAGCTTTAAAACAACTTGAAGCTGATAAGAAGAAAGAATTACTTGTATCTCGTAAGAAAAAATCCGAAGATACAGTCATTAATATTAATGGTGAATTAATTGGACAAGGGAAGCCATCTTTCGTATTTGGTCCTTGTGCCGTTGAATCTTATGAGCAAGTAGCTGCAGTAGCTGCTTCTATTAAGGCAAAAGGTGAAAAGCTAATCCGTGGTGGTGCTTATAAGCCACGTACTTCTCCATACGACTTCCAAGGTCTTGGATTAGAAGGTTTAAAAATCTTAAAACGTGTGTCTGAGGAATATGGTTTAGGTGTTATTACTGAAATTGTGACGCCAGGTCATTTAGAGGAAGCATTAGATTATATTGATGTGATTCAAATCGGTGCACGAAATATGCAAAACTTTGAATTATTAAAAGCAGCAGGTGCAACTAATAAACCTGTCCTACTAAAACGAGGCTTAGCTGCAACGATTGATGAGTTCATCCATGCAGCGGAATACATTATGTCTAAAGGAAATGAAAATATTATCCTTTGTGAGCGTGGTATTCGTACTTATGAAAAAGCAACTCGTAATACATTAGATATTTCTGCCGTACCCGTGTTAAAACAAGAAACGCATTTACCAGTATTTGTAGATGTTACACACTCAACAGGACGTCGTGACTTATTGTTACCATGTGCCAAAGCAGCCATTGCAATCGGTGCTGATGGTGTTATGGCAGAAGTGCATCCAGATCCATCTGTAGCACTTTCTGATTCACAACAACAAATGGACATCCCAACATTCGACGCATTCTATGAAACACTACAAAAATTCATGAAAAATCATGAAATCCATGCTTAATTGTTAACAGCTAACACCGCTTGCTTACTTTGGCAGGCGGTGTTTGTTATATCGTGACAAAATAATGTCTAGAATAGGACTATTAGTACTTGGTTTTTACGTAGTTCTTCTTGAAAATAATATGAAAATTATCGTATGATAAGGCTATAATAGGAAAAAAGGGAGGCACGTACGATGACTGTTACAATTTATGATGTTGCAAGAGAAGCAAATGTTTCTATGGCAACGGTCTCTCGTGTAGTCAATGGTAATCAAAACGTAAAACCAGCAACACGAAAAAAAGTACTAGAAGTAATTGAACGATTAGAATACCGTCCAAACGCAGTAGCGCGTGGATTAGCAAGTAAGAAAACAACAACAGTTGGCGTGATTATCCCAGATATTGCAAACAATGTTTATGCAGAGCTGGCTCGTGGTGTAGAGGATATAGCCACAATGTACCGTTATAATATTATTTTAGCCAACTCAGATCAACATGAAGATAAAGAGTTACAGTTACTTGATACTATGCTTGGCAAACAAGTAGATGGTATTGTGATGATGAGTGATGAAGTAACAGAAAAGATGCAACAAACAATGGATCATTCACCGGTCCCAATTGTATTAGCAGGCTCTGTAGATGAATCGCAAACAATAGCTACTGTCAATATTGACTATTTCCAAGCGGCTTATGAAGCGATATCTTTACTGATTCAAAATGGACATACACGCATTGGTTTCGTAACGGGCCCACTTTCGTATACAATTAACGGAAAATTCAAGCTAGCAGCCTATAAGAAAGCATTACAGGATGCTGGCTTGCCAATAGATGAAGCATTAATTGCTGCTGAGGAATCTAGCTATGACATGGGCTTAGAAGCTTGGGAGATTTTATCAGCGCTTGAACAGCCACCTACAGCCTATTTTGCGGGCAGTGATGAATTGGCAATTGGTTTAATTCATGGTGCACAAGACGCCGGTAAAAATGTTCCAGAGGATATCGAAGTGATTAGCTTTGAGAACTCTAAGCTAGCACGAATGGTTCGTCCGCAACTAACAAGTGTTGCATTACCGCTGTACGACATTGGTGCTGTTGCTATGCGCTTACTTACTAAATTGATGAGTAAGGAGCCAGTCGAGGATGAGGCGGTAATTTTACCCCATCGTATTGAACATCGACAATCAGTCAAAAGTAAATAATATTCAGGAACACGTAAATCTTATCGAGGATTTGCGTGTTTTTTATTTAAAATGGAGTGCAGGGAATGTGGCTTTAAACCAATGAAAAAAACCCCACGAAAAATCGTGAGGAAAGGTGTTAATCTCGTTTTTCATTGCGAATAAGGTGTAGTGCTTTTGCTAACATTTGAGCATTTTTTTCTTCTATTTCTGTCTTACGTGGAATGGGTTCATATAAAGGATTTGGGTCCTCCCAAGTTGGAATAAAAGGAACGGGAGCTTCAGGTTGCCAGCGGTCAAGCCATGCCTGTGGAAGAGGTCCCGTTGGTAACGCTTGATCAGTCATTTCTAACCAGAGCATGGACCAAGCACGTGGAACAACTCGCCATATATCATAGCCACCTCCACCCACCGCAATCCACTTACCATCGCAATATTCATGGGCTAATTGGTGTGCGAGCTTTGGAATTTCCCGATATATATTCATAGTGCCATGAAGATGTGTCAAAGGATCAAAATAATGGGCATCTGCTCCATTTTGTGTGAGCACAACATCTGGCTTGAAATATTCGAAAACCTCTCTCATAGATCGTTCATAGATTTCTAGGAAACTTTCATCCTCTGTAAAAGCATCCATAGGGAAATTAAAGGAGGTACCATACCCTTGTCCGTTGCCTCGCTCAGTAATATTGCCTGTTCCAGGAAATAGGTAGCGCCCTGTTTCGTGAATAGACAATGTACAAACATTCGGGTCCTCATAAAAGCTCCATTGTACACCGTCTCCATGATGTGCGTCTGTATCGACATATAGTACACGGGCGTTATATTTTTCCTGTAAGTACCGAATGGCAACCGTACTATCATTGTAAATACAAAATCCTGATGCGCGACCACGAAAACCGTGGTGTAGCCCTCCTCCAAGATTGAGGGCATGCTCAGCCTTACCTTCCATTACATAATCAACGGCCGTTAATGTTCCGCCGACTAATTGGGCACTTGCTTCATGCATATTTTCAAAAATCGGTGTGTCTTCTGTGCCGATACCATAGCTTTCACATTGGGCTACCGATAATTCACCATGTCCTGCCCTCTTCACGATATCAATATACTTAGGGTCATGGGCAAGCAGTAGCTCCTCTTCTGTTGCAACACGTGCTGGAATAATATCTACATCATTGAGAGCATCTATATTTTTTAGTAAATCCATCGTTAGCGTCAAGCGTTTATGATTAAATGGATGTGTATCTGAAAATTTATATCCGAGTTGTTCTGGCGAGTAAACGAATACTGCCTTTTTCATTATAATGAAACACCTGGTAAATTGGGCCATAGTACATCAAAGCCTTCTTTGCGAAGGTCTTTAATCATAGCTAAAGGATTCAGTGTTTTTACTCGGACACTTAAAATTTTATTTTGCGTATTTTCAGAATCAGGATACACTAAGACGCTTTGAACATTGGCATGATGATGATGAAATATCTTTGTTATTTCAAATAAAACACCTGGCGTGTCAGCTACTCGAATTTCAATTTTTGAGCCAGGTTCCGTAGCACCGGTTAGCTCTATATATGTATAGAGTAAATCCGTTGTAGTAACTATTCCTACTAATTTTTCTCCAGAGACTATAGGTAAACAACCTACTTTAGATTCATAGAAGGTAAGAGCGACCTCTTCAACAAAATCAAGTGGATGACCAACAAGCGGATCCTTAACCATTATTTCTTCTACTTTTGCTTGAAAAACAGGAGAATTGGGTTCATCTTGTAAAGATGATGGCAAAACTTCTTTAATGTCCCGTTCTGTTATCACTCCTAGAACGTGACGTTCCTCATCTATAACTGGTAAATGGCGAACTTTTTTGTCACGCATTAGCTTTAGTGCTTCCAACACGGTATTGGTAGGAGCTAATGTGTAAGGTTCCTCATTCATAATTTCTTCTACGATCATATACATATCCCCTTTGTATTGGTTTTAATACATGAAACGATTTCTAAAACGAAGCCTATCGAATCTTTCAATTGTTTCAGGAGGCACGCGTTTACCTTCACGCGCCATTAAACAATTTGCTGGGTGTGATGTAATTTCTGGATCATCCGTAGCAAAATATTCGAATCCGACAGAGCTCATCATCTTCTCCATCATTTTACGATAGTCCCAAACATTTAAGCCAGTCCCCTTTAAATCCCAATGCCAATAATATTCGGTAGTTATCACCAGATAATCCTCCATTTCATCACCCATAAATGAAACGGCTAGTAATGCCTTTCCTGAACCGGTTCCCCGATAGTCGGGAATCACTTCAATGGCACCTAATTCAATCATGTCATCAATTCGGTCCTCTGCCCACCGTTCAAGTGGATCAGGATAAAGATAGGTCACATAGCCTACAACGATATCTTCGTTTCGAATAATAACAATACGCCCTTCAGGAAGCCCCGCAATTTCAATAATAGCTTGTTGTTGCTGTTTTGGAGGTCTAAAGGCAACCAAGCCCTCATGGAAAGAATATGTAGCTAATTTTTCTGGAGGAACAGGTCCTTCCACATACACAGTACCATGCTTAGTTTCCCTTTTGACAGAAAAAAAAGTTTTTTTATGTTCCATAATGCCACCACCTGAGTTTAATAATTCCATTATAGCTGATTTCATGCGTAAAAACGCTTATTTTTGCAAAATATACCTGTATTTTCGGAAAAGTGAAAATATTAAGACAATCTCTTTAAATTCGTGTAAAATATAATATATTGCTTCTGTTATTTAACAGATAAAAGTAGTGTAATTAAGAATTCTATCATTTGTAATGTAATAAACTGTTATATAACAAAAGCTCATCTATATTTTACTTAGAACGTAAATTTATTATTTCAGCAGAGGGGATTGTTGAAAATAGCAAATGAACAGTTTCAAGTGAAAGCAAAGAAAGGGGTAGTTTCATGGGGATGAAAATGAAGGAGAAGTTAACGGCTTTTGCTGGTCAGCACCATTTAATGAATTATGAAGAAGTGGCAAAGTCTCATAATTGGGCTGATACGGAAAAAGCATTTAGCTGGTACGAAACAGGTTTAGTGAATATGGCGTATGAGGCAATTGATCGCCATACAGATACACATCGTAAAAATAAAGTTGCCCTTTATTTTAATGATGGAAAACGTAAAGAGGCGTATTCATTTAATGAAATGAAAAGGTTAACGAACAAGGCTGCCAACGTTCTTAAAACAGCTACTAGTCTACAAAAAGGTGATCGTTTATTTATTTTTATGCCACGATCTCCTGAGCTTTATTTTTCATTATTAGGTGCGTTGAAAATGGGGGTTATTGTTGGACCATTATTTGAAGCATTTATGGAAGCCGCTGTGTATGATCGGTTAGCAGATAGTGAGGCGAAAGTATTAGTTACTACACCGGCATTACTTGAACGTGTACCTATCGCTAAATTACCGCATCTCGAGCATATCTTTTTAATAGGGGAAAATATTGAAGAAACATCCCAAATTCTAGACTTTAATCAACGATTGAAAGAAGCTTCAGCTCAGTTTGATATGGAATGGGTAGATCGAGAAGATGGGATGATTCTTCACTATACCTCTGGATCAACTGGTGCTCCAAAAGGAGTGCTACATGTTCATAATGCAATGCTTCAACAATACCAATCTACGCAATGGGTTCTTGATTTACGTGAGGATGATATTTATTGGTGTACTGCTGATCCAGG
Organism: Lysinibacillus fusiformis; assembly: GCF_003049525.1. Lineage (GTDB taxonomy): Bacteria > Bacillota > Bacilli > Bacillales_A > Planococcaceae > Lysinibacillus > Lysinibacillus fusiformis. The sequence continues at coordinate 113,860 of NZ_PYWL01000006.1, forward strand.
ATGGGTGACAGGAACAGCCTATGGTATTTTTGGTCCTTGGCTAAATGGGGTGACAATGGTGATTGTTGGAGGAAGATTCTCACCGCAAGCATGGTATCAAGCCATTGAAGATTATGGTGTTACGGTATGGTATAGTGCACCAACTGCATTCAGGATGCTGATGGGGGCAGGGAGCGGCTTGCTTGAAAGCTATGACCTATCATCTTTACGTCATGTGCTATCTGTCGGTGAACCATTGAACCCGGAAGTGATTCGTTGGGGAGTAGAAGAATTAGGTCATCGAATCCATGATACATGGTGGATGACAGAAACAGGAGCACATATGATTTGTAATTACCCTTCGATGGATATTAAGCCAGGATCAATGGGAAAACCACTTCCAGGTATTCATGCGACGATTGTAGATGATGCTGGTAACGAAGTACCGCCGTTTACAATGGGGAATTTAGCTATTCAACGGGGTTGGCCAGCTATGATGCGTCAAATTTGGGGCAATCCAGAGCGCTATGAATCTTATTTCTTAAAAGGGCAATGGTATGTATCTGGAGATTCTGCCTATATGGATGATGACGGATACTTCTGGTTCCAAGGTCGAGTGGATGATGTCATTATGACGGCCGGAGAGCGTGTGGGACCATTCGAAGTGGAAAGCAAGCTATTGGAGCATCCAGATATTGTTGAAGCAGGAGTCATTGGAAAACCAGATCCAGTACGAGGGGAAATCATAAAAGCCTTTGTATCCATACGAGAGGGTGTTGAACCTTCAGATCAATTAATTGAGGATATAAAAGATTTTGTTAAAAAAGGCTTATCGGCTCATGCTGCACCACGTGAAATTGAATTTAAGGAAAAACTACCAAAAACACGCAGTGGTAAGATTATGCGTCGTGTGCTGAAGGCGTGGGAGTTAAATTTACCTACGGGTGACTTATCGACGATGGAAGATTGATAAAGTAAAAGACATCAATTGATATTTATACATTATATGCATAAAAAGAAGGCAAGGGTTCATTCAATCGTTGAAAGGATTCTTGCCTTCTTTTTTCTGCATTTACAATACTGAAGACGTGTTTTAAAGAGACGTCATGTTGTACGAAAAAAATATAGAAATAAATAAAAATTCAGTTGACTTAATATTTATGCAGACGTATACTATTTTTAACTTATTTTAGAGGTGAGTGCATTGAACGTAGGAATTGTTGGAGCAACAGGTTATGGTGGGCTAGAGCTTATTCGGTTTTTACATAATCATCCGGCTGTAGAGCAGCTAGCATTATTTACTTCTTCCGAGGAGGGAGTTCTTTTTTCTTCAAAATTTGGTCATCTTATGACGATTGTTGATAGGCCTTTACAAAAAATAGAGGAAGATACTTTAGCGGAATTTGATGTAGTTTTTACAAGTACACCATCTGGCGTAACAAGTAAGTTATTACCATCATTGGTGAACACAGGTCCGAAATTAATAGATTTATCTGGTGATTTCCGGTTGAAAAACCTTGCAAGCTATGAAGCATGGTATGGCAAAAAAGCAGCGCCATTTAATGCGGTGCAGCAAAGTGTTTATGGTTTAACGGAATGGAATTCAGAGCATATACGGCAAGCTACTCTTATTGCTAACCCTGGTTGTTACCCAACAGCGGTGTTGTTACCATTACTACCACTAGTGAAAGAACGCTTAATTGATCCGAGCTTTTTAGTGATTGATGCGAAAAGTGGCATCTCAGGAGCTGGCAATAAGCCGTCACAAACAACTCATTTTAGCGAGACGAATGAGAACTTCTCTATCTATAAAGTAAATACACATCAACATATACCAGAAATAGAACAAGCCTTATCTATGTTTGCTCATGTAGAAACAAGTATTACTTTCAATACTCACTTAGTACCTATGACACGAGGGATTTTAGCAACATCCTATGCGCCTGTAACGGCAGGCGTTACAGAGGCTCAGTTGGTTGCTTGCCTGCAGGAGACTTATGATAAGCATCCTTTTGTTCGAATTGTTACAGGTGCAACTAGCTTAGGGACTAATCGTGTTAAGGGATCCAATTATTGCGATATTTTGGTGAAAGTAGATGCTCGTACAAACCGTGCCACGATAGTTAGTGTGATTGACAATCTAGTCAAAGGGGCTGCAGGGCAAGCGATTCAAAATATGAATGTACAATTTGACTTACCCCAAACGACTGGTCTGGATGTCGTACCGTTCTTTATTTAACACATCCAATTTGATGAAAAAATAAGGAGGAATTATGGATGACAGTTACTACTTCAATAAATGTAATGAAAAAGTTATCAAGTAAAAATATCGTTTCACCAAAAGGGTTTAAGGCAGCTGGGTTACATTGTGGTTTAAAACATAAGAAGAAAGATTTAGCGATTTTAGTAAGCGAGGTACCAGCTAGTGTTGCTGGTGTTTTTACAACAAATGCTGTGCAGGCAGCCCCATTAAAAGTAACAAAGGAAGTTGTTTACACAACAAAAAAAATGCAGGCGATAATCGTGAATTCGGGTAATGCGAATGCTTGTACAGGGAAGCAGGGCGTGAAGGATGCCCAAACCATGCAGGCGCAAGCGGCTGAAAAACTAGGAATTGCTCCTGAATTAGTGGGAGTTTGTTCAACGGGTGTCATTGGCGAAATGATGAAGTTGGAGCCAGTAATAAACGGTCTTCAACAGCTAGAACCGAAGGACAATTTAGAAAGTGCCATTGACTTTGCACAGGCGATTTTAACGACAGATACAGTTATGAAAAACACAAGCTATAGTACAACGGTAGATGGCAAGGAAGTCATTATCGCTGGTGTTGCGAAGGGTTCAGGCATGATTGAACCAAATATGGCAACAATGTTGGGCTTTATTACGACAGATGCCCAAATAGAATCTGATGTACTACAAAGTGCATTATCCGATATTACCAACCTCACGTTTAATGCCATTACAGTCGATGGGGATACATCTACAAACGACACTGTTGTTGTATTGGCGAACGGTTTCGCTGGAAATCAGACGTTAACACCTGAGCATCCAGATTGGTTAAATTTCTATTACACATTGAAAACAGTAGCAGAAGATTTAGCAAAAATGATTGCTAAGGATGGGGAAGGGGCAACCAAGCTTATTGAAGTGGAAGTTGTTGGCGCAATTTCAGATGAAGAGGCACGAAAGATTGCGAAGACCGTCGTAGGTTCACCACTTGTAAAGACTGCTGTTTTTGGCTGTGATGCGAACTGGGGACGAATTATTGCAGCGGTAGGGTATAGTGGTGCCGCTGTAGATCCAGATAAAATTACGATTCAAATTGGTGGCGCTACAATGGTAGAAAACGGCGAACCAATCCCTTTCTCGGAGGATGAATTAATACAAATTTTAAAAATGCATGAAGTGAAAATATATGTGTCCCTTGGTATGGGTGAAGGTAAGGGGCATGCTTGGGGATGTGACTTAACCTATGACTACGTCCAAATCAACGCATCATACCGCTCGTAAACGAATGGTAATCAAGCTCGGAGGTAGTACACTAGAGGGCTTAAATAAAGACTTTTTTATAAATTTTAAAAAGCTTCAAGATAGCGGTGTGGAGCTTATTATTACTCATGGCGGTGGCCCAGCTATTAATCGTGAATTAGCTGCTCGAGGCATAGAATCGCATACATTAAATGGTATACGTGTGACAAATGAGGCAGCTATGAATGTTGTCCAATCAACTTTGATCGGGCAGGTTAACCCTGCTTTAGTTCATGAATTAACAAGTGCTGGCATTGAGGCCATTGGGCTAAACGGTTTTGATGGTCAATTAATGGTGGCGGATTATTTGGATAAAGACGTGTATGGTTTTGTTGGAGCAGTAAAAGCCATTAATACAGCCTTACTTGAAACTTTATTGACAGTGGGAATTATACCCGTTATTGCTTGTGTTGGAGCAAGTGAAGCAGGTCTGGCTTTAAACATTAATGGTGATACAGTCGCAAGTGAAATGGCATTAGCCTTAGGGGCAGATAGCTTATTACTTGTTACAGATGTAAGTGGTATTCGAGTTTACGATGAATATCAAACAATGGCAACGCCCTCTCTCATTCATCAATGGATAGAACAAGGGCATCTTTATGGGGGGATGATTCCAAAAGTACAAGGAGCTATCGATTGTTTATATGCAGGTATACCTTCTGTGCAAATTGTTGGAGAGACATTGATTGGCACTACGATTGTCACTTCCGACAAACTTCATGCTACCTAGTGTTCTAATAAGATCGTATTAAAAGTATAGATGTTGAAAGAAGACCATTTCAAATAATAGCGGAGATGATAATATGAGTGCTTTATTCGGGAACTACGGTAAACGTCGTGCACAAATTGTCAAAGGGCAGGGCACCGTTGTAGAGGATTCTACAGGAAAACAATATTTAGATTTTACTAGTGGCATTGCAGTAGCAAGTCTGGGGCATGCCCATCCTGCCATTGTGCAGGCACTGCAAGAGCAAAGTGAAAAGCTGTGGCATATATCGAATCTTTTTGATATCCCTGGTCAGGAAACGGTGGCTCAAAAATTAATCGCTCATACGCATCTTGCACATGCTTTTTTCTGTAATAGTGGAGCGGAGGCAAATGAAGCAGCCATTAAGTTAGCGCGTAAACATACAGGGAAAAATCATATTATTACTTTCGAAAAATCATTCCATGGTCGCACATTTGGAGCAATGTCTGCAACAGGTCAAGGCAAAATACATAACGGCTTTGGACCACTCGTTGAAAAATTTACGATATTGCCATTCAATGATGCTGCCGCACTAGAAGCTACTATTGATGACTCTGTGGCAGCCATTATGCTGGAGATGATTCAAGGAGAAGGTGGCGTTAATTGTGTATCGTTAGAATTCGCTACCACAATTGCGAAAGCATGTGATGACAAGGGGATATTACTCATTATTGATGAAGTACAAACAGGAATAGGAAGAACAGGAACACGCTATGCCTTTGAGCAAACTGTGTTAAAGCCCCATATTGTGACATTAGCGAAAGGCTTAGGTGGTGGCTTCCCAGTAGGGGCAATGCTAGGAACTGCCGAGCTTTATGCAACCTTTAGTCCAGGTGCACATGGCACTACATTTGGTGGCAACCCTCTTGCGATGAGTGTAGCTCAAGCTGTCTTAAGCCATGTTTTTGAGCCGGCATTTTTACAGCAAGTACAAGATCAGTCAGCGTATATTGTAGCACAATTAAAAGCGCATTTACCTTCTAACTATACCATTCAGGGTCAAGGCTTAATGCTTGGAATTGGCTGTGGTGAAACAGAAGTAGCGGCTTATATCGCAGCGGCAGAGGAAAAGGGTCTCTTGTTAGTGGGGGCAGGTCCAAATGTTATTCGTTTATTGCCACCATTAACGGTAACGAAGGGAGAGATTGATGAAGCCGTAGCTATTTTAAAGACTATATTATATTAATATAAAGACAAAGAATCTGCTGCGTATTTAGCGGACTCTTTGTCTTTCTTTTTTTATTGAAGTTGTTTTACTAAAGTTTTAACTAAATTTGGCAACCAATCACGAAGCTGACTAAATGTAAATCCTGCTTTCTCTGCTTTCGCATTCGTCATATACCAATCAGCTTGTACACCATATGGTGATTGTGATTCTTCATCGCCACCAACAAGCGAAATTTTTGCGCGCTTTCCACTCTCTTCTTCAATCAATGCAAGAAGTTCTTTCAATGAAATGGCACCAGAAGCAGTAGCATTGTACGGTCCTTCTATAGGAGTAACGCCTACAAAATATAAAAATTCAGCAGCCTCCTCATCTGTAATATAGCTCATCTGTGCATCGATATTTGGTAATGAGATTGGCTGATCGTGTAAAATACGTTCAACATGAAAGTGCAAGCGACGTGTGTAATCATGTTCGCCCATAACAATGGGGAAACGTACGGCAACAACTGGGAATGAAGCTTCTTTAAACAACACAGCCTCAGCCTGTCGTTTTCCTTCTCCATAGGAAAATTCTTCTCGATCCCCCATAAGAATTTGATAATGGTAAGGATCGAAATCTTCTTCCTTTTTCATCTTTCCATCTACCTCATAGGTTGAAAGAGTAGACGTAAAGACAAGTTTTTTCGTTTTCCCTTTTAAAAGCTCACAAATGGTATGTGCCTCGTTAGGAGAGTAGCAAATATTATCATAAACAATATCCCACGTTGTATGGGCGAGAGCATTTTCTAATGCGTCATGGTCATCCCGATCAACTATTAATTGTTTAACAGCTGTCCCAAAAGGATTGCCGCTTTGCCCGCGTGTTAAAATCGTTACATCATGTCCATTCTCAATGCAAAGTTCCACTAATTTTTTTCCAAAAAAACGTGTGCCACCTAAAACTAATATGTTCATATTTTCCCTCTCCTTCAAAATAGTAGTCTTCTTAATAATGACAAAAAAACAGACTTACTACAAATCAAAAGTGAAATGTAGTAAGTCTGTTTGATACTGAAACGAAATTGATTATCGGCTTGACGTTTCTGGGGGAGTTGTATTGCTGTTGTCTCCGCCGTTTGAGCCATCTTCCGGTTGGCCTGATTCGTTACCACCAGATCCGTTGCCATTGTTGGAGCCGTTGCCGTTACCACCGTTACCATTGCCGTTGTTAGAGCCGTTGCCATTGCCACCAGATCCATTGCCGTTGTTAGAGCCGTTGCCATTGCCACCAGATCCATTGCCGTTTCCTGAACCATTGCCATTATTACCAGACCCATTGCCATTTGTAGGCGGTGTTGTCGGTGGAATTGTCTCTTGACCATTATCCTCTGGGTCAGGTTCATCATCATTACCACCAGTAGAGGCTACATTAGAATGTGGTGATGCTAAGCCTGTAATATCTACAGCCACTACAACATAGGCTTGTCCACTAGCAACCGTAATGCTTTGTGTAGATTCAAGAACGGACGTTACTAATGTGTTGCCACCATTTGTAACATTATAAATTCGATAACCAACTACATCGTTTGATGACTCTGTCCAAGATAAAGTTGAGCCATTTACGGATGCCGTTACCGCTGCAGGTGCACTTCCATCTGCAGGGAAATCAACTGCTGAAACAGATGAATTTGATAAAGTTGAATTCTTTGGTAGTAAACTTGCTGGATTACCGCCAAGACGGCCTAACATGCGTTTAATGAACGCTTGATTAATACCTGCGCCACCTGATTTAACAAATTCAGCTGGTGTACTTGGTAATGCGTTATAAGTTTTTCCTTTAATCGTTACAACACTTGAAGCAGCTAAACTATCATCTGGTTGTGTAGGTAAAAATACTTTCGCATTAAATAAGTCTGAACGGACTAAACCTGCGTTTGCACAGGCTGCAGAAGGTGCCATCCCAGAAATACCACAGAACGAAGCGGTCACCACATTTTTAGGTGCCTTAAAGCTTGTTGGTGGATCAATAAACTCAGGAGCCACATCGTAAACGGAATTCATTAAAGTACCCCATAGTTTATTGACACGAACGCTTGGCTGTTGGTACGTATTATTAAATGCGTACAATGTACGAGGTTGGTCGTAACCCATCCAAACACCTAGAGATACATTTGGATTATAACCAACTAACCAAACATCTTTATACTCTTGAGAAGTCCCTGTTTTTGCAGCAAAATCTGAAGAGAATTTTAATGTATTACGTGCAAGAGTTCCTGTTCCTTTTGTTAATACGTCACGTAGCATATCCGTCACAATATAGGACGTTTCTGGACTGAATACTTGGACGGGTTCTACTTCGTGTTTGTAAATAATATTTCCTTCTTGATCTTCAATTCGATCAATCATATAAGCATCAACGAATTGACCACCATTTGCAAAAGTAGCAAAGGCATTCGTATTCTCTTCTACGGTAGTCCCCTCACTTAAAGCACCGATACCAGTTGCTAGGTTAGTGAAATCATCGGGGTGTAATTTTGTGAATCCCATTTTTACTAATAGATCAGCAGGACGTTTGTTAATAATATCATTGTATAAACGTAACGCTGATATGTTTTGAGAATCTGCTAAAGCCTCACGTGCGGGAATAAGTCCTCGTTCATCACTAGTAATATAGTTACTTGGGCTCCATGAACCGATTGAGAATTTTACGTCAACGAGTGGGCTACCTGCGCCAATTACACCGTACTCAATAGCAGGAGCGTAAACAAGTAATGGTTTCATCGTAGAACCATTTGAACGATAAGCTTGTGTTGCGTGGTTAACTTGAGTTGTATTAAAGTCTCGACCACCTACAAAACTTAAAATTCGACCCGTCGTATTTTCCATTAAAATACTACCCACTTGTACGGGCATTTCGATATCAATTTCCTCACCAGTTACAGGGTCTTTCCCTTTACCAGTATACGTATGGCCATAATATTGGAAGTCCTTAGCAGCTTTTTGCATGGCATCATACATATCTTTGTTAATGGTTGAATAAATACGATAACCTTTTGAGCGAACATCACGATCAGCTAAGATTTTATATTTATCTTTTAATTTCTTTTCTGTTTTTAATCGCTCTGGGTCAATACCGTCATCTTCTGCGAGTTTTTCTGCAATAATATCTTTTGCACGACTCTCAAGCTCATATGTAAGCCATGGATAACGATCCTCCGCTCGCATTTCTGGACCACGGAAGTCAGCAGCAATATCATAATTAAGTGTTTCTTTATATTGCGCATCGTCAATATAACCAGCTTCTTTCATACGATAAAGAACTGTTTTCATACGATCAATACCTGGTTTTAAAGCTTCCTCACTTTTCAGTTCACCCGTATTTGTAAACGGTGTGTAAGCAAATGGCGCCTGAGGAATACCAGCTATGTAAGCTGCTTGCGCTAGTGATAAATCTTTAGCTTTCACACCAAAGATCCCTTCCGCGGCTGTTTCTACACCTGCAATATTGCGCCCTGAAGAGTTACGACCGTATGGAATAATATTTAAATAAGCCTCTAATATTTCTTCCTTTGTCATAAAATGCTCTAAACGCATAGCAAGTAAAATTTCTTTTGCTTTACGTTCATAGGAAACTTCATTGGTTAATACTTGGTTTTTTATAAGTTGTTGCGTAAGGGTAGAGCCACCTGTCTGTGTAGCAGAATTCGTAACATCTTGTAATAAGCCTCGTATAACCGCTTTTGGTACAATTCCGTTATGTTCACGGAAATATTCATCTTCTGTTGCTAGTACAGCATTAAGAACATCTGGTGCAACATTTTTAAGTGAAGTTTCACGGCGATCTAAATCTGTCCGTAATTTTCCGATATAAATATCGTTGGCAAAATAAATCTCACTTGTTTCTTCATAGCTAAAAATTTGATCTCGCAATTCTTCTTTTGAGCGTAAGGGTTCTTCTTTTACAAGAGAAGCGAAATAACCAGCTCCTACTGAACCGACAAATACAGTGCCAACCAATGCAAAAACTAAAAATAGTAAAAATAAGTTCCAGGTAACGCTACCTGAAATACGTAATTTCTTCATCCATTTTTGTTCAATTAATGTATCGATCTTTGCATTGATTTTTTCAATCCAATCTTTCAATGTATCGACCTCCTAAAATCTTGTTTATTATAGCACATATTGTTTTAGCTCGAACATAGTTATTGACATTGAAATAGATTCGTATAGAATAATGGTTATAGTTTTCTAGTGATGAAGAGTTTGGAGTAGTTTCTATATTCCCTGTTTAGAGAGCCAGTGGTTGGTGAAAACTGGTCATAATGTAGAGATGAATTACGTGCTTGGAGCTTAGACGTGCGCGCCTGCGATAAAGGCGGTTGAATGAAGTGGAAGGTGGATGACATCTTCAAGCCGGGTGGTACCGCGTTAATTTACAATTTAACGTCCCTGCATGCAATTATTTTGCGTGTAGGGATTTTTTTTTTCTCATGAATTTGTCCATGCACGTAGCGAATTTCAATCAATTAGGAGGAATCATCATGACAAACGAATTATTACAAGATTTAGAATGGCGTGGACTGCTATATCAACAAACAGATGCTGATGGTATGGCAAAATTATTAGAAGAACAATCTGTCTCTTTATACTGTGGTGTTGATCCAACAGCAGATTCTATGCATATTGGACATATTGTTCCGCTTTTAACTTTACGTCGCTTCCAAAAAGCGGGACACCGTCCAATTTTACTTGTGGGTGGGGCTACAGGCATGATAGGAGATCCTTCAGGTCGTTCAGAAGAGCGTCAATTACAAACTGTGGAGCAAATCGATAAAAATGTTCAAGGTATCCGCGGTCAACTAGAACGTATTTTTGATTTTGCTGAAGCTGGTAATGGTGCTCAGCTTGTGAACAATCGTGACTGGATCGGCAATATAAATACAATTGAATTTTTACGTGATTATGGGAAATTAATTAATGTTAACTACATGTTGGCAAAAGATACAATTGCTTCTCGACTTGATACGGGGATATCTTTCACAGAGTTTGCTTATACATTAATTCAAGGGATTGATTACAATCATCTATACAACCACTACAATTGTCGTATTCAAGTAGGGGGTTCTGACCAATGGGGTAATATTACAACAGGTTTAGAGGTTATTCGTAAAACTCATGAAGAAGAAACTAAAGCCTTTGGGATTACGATTCCATTAGTGACGAAAGCTGATGGTACGAAATTTGGTAAAACAGCTGGTGGTGCTGTTTGGTTAGATGGGAAGAAAACATCTCCATATGAGTTTTACCAATTCTGGATCAATGCTGCGGATGCAGATGTGATCAAATACTTAAAAATATTCACATTCCTTACTCGTGAAGAGATTGAAGCATTAGCTGTTTCTGTAGAGGAAGAGCCACATTTACGTAATGCTCAAAAAGCACTTGCTGAGGAAATGACACGATTAATTCATGGTCAAGAGGCATTAGAGCAAGCTATCCGTATTACAGCAGCATTATTTTCAGGCGATTTAAAAGCACTTTCTGCTGAAGAAATGAAGGATGCCTTTAAAGACGTTCCTTCTATTGAAATGGCTAAGGAAGATAAAAATATTGTAGACCTTCTAGTGGAAGCTGGCATCTCATCATCGAAACGTCAGGCGCGTGAGGACGTTTCAAATGGTGCAATTAGTGTCAATGGAGAAAAAGTGACGGATTTAGAATATGTATTCGGTGCAAAGGATCGTCTAGAGGATGCATTTAGCATTGTTCGTCGCGGTAAGAAAAAATATCATATGGTGAAGTTTGTGTAATGATTGAAACAACATCCCCCGACCCAAAAGGGGATGTTTTTTTTTATGATAAAAAACTTGGCAATTTTATATGTTCATATTGTTGAGGGTGCAATATTTTAGCTAGCTTTATAGCCCCTTCAATAAGGCGGGGAGAAGGGCGACAATAAAGCCATTCCTCCATCACATGGAGCTGTTTCATTTTCACGGCATGTAGCTCACTAGCATGAGGGCGCTTTAATAAGTTGGATGGCTGTATACGCTCAAAAGCTACGCCTACCCAAGCCATCATGATGTAGTCAGGCTTTCGTTTAACAACATCTGCCCAATCTGTTTGAACACTGGCTAGTTCGACATCCTGAAATAAATTGACTCCACCTGCAATAGCACTAATTTCTGTTAGCCAATTTATTTTTCCTGGTGTAAAAATAGGGTTCGGCCACCATTCCCAATAAAGGGTAGGTTTCTTCATGAGGGAGTTTGCAACTGTACGCATTTTGTCAATCGATTGCAAATATTCTTCCGCAATTATTTTAGCACGTTCTTCTACATGACAAGCTCTCCCGAGTGAAAGGAGATCTTGAGCAATTTCCTCTAACGAGTTAGCATTAAAAACAATATGTGGGATATTTCTTCTTTGCAATTCCTCGATGTTTTTCTCCATTCCAGGCACACTTAATGAAGCAAGAACAAGATCGGGCTGTAAATCCTCTAAATCGTCCATATTAATAGATAAATCTGGGCCGAGCTGTGGCAAATCTTTAACGCTGGATGGCCAATCGGAGAAATCATCTACTCCAACAAGCTGGTCTGTCAGTCCTAAATAGGCTACAAGCTCCGTATTGCTAGGGCATATCGAGATTAAACGCATATTGTTATCTCCTATTCTTTTTTAAGAAAAGTATAGCGAGAGTTTGCATTCTAAACAATCTAAACAATGTGTGTACGTTTTTTTTTATCTTAGTGCATAGGAAAAAGGTGGAGAAAACGCTTTGTTTATCTCCACCTTTTGTTTTTAAAATTAATTATGAAAGAGCAACAGCTTCAAGCGATGCCTCTTTTTTCACGATAGGGCCCATTGCATTTGTAATAATTTGTTTAATATCCTCTAGTGTTGCCTTACGAGGATTTGTCTCAGCACATACATCTAACATCGCATTTTTTGCTAAAATTTCAATATCCTCGTCTTTTGCACCTAGTTCGCGGAAGCCGCTAGGAATATTCAAATCTTTTGATAGCTTTTCAATCGCTGAAATAGCTTTTTCAGCAGCATCTCGTTTACTTAATCCTTCCACATTTTCACCTAATAATTCAGCAATGCGAGCAAAGCGCTCAGTACGTGCTGTTACGTTGTAGCGGCAAACATGTGGCAATAAAATAGCATTACATACGCCATGAGGTAGGTTATAGTAGCCACCTAACTGATGAGCAATTGCATGGACATAGCCAAGTGAAGCATTATTAAAGGCCATACCTGCTAAAAATTGTGCATATACCATTTGTTCACGTGCTTCTAAATCAGCTCCATTTGCATAGGCACGTGGTAGGAATTCAGGAACTAGTTGAAGTACCTTCTCAGCACAAGCATCCGTAATTGGTGTAGCATTTGTCGAAACAAATGATTCAATAGCATGTGTCAATGCATCTACACCAGTAGCTGCTGTTAGAGCAGGAGGTAATCCAATCATCAGTTCTGGATCGTTAATCGAAACTAACGGAGTCACATGTTTGTCAACAATGGCCATCTTCACTTTACGTGCTGTATCTGTAATAATGGTGAAACGAGTCATTTCACTAGCAGTACCAGCCGTTGTGTTAATAGCAATTAATGGCACAAGTGGATTTTGTGATTTATCAACGCCTTCATAATCGTGAATGCGTCCACCATTCGAAGCAATAAGTCCGATACCTTTTGCTGCATCATGAGCGCTCCCTCCTCCAAGAGAAACGATTGAATCACAGCCTTCAGCATGGTAAGCTGCAATGCCATCTTCAATATTTTGATCTGTTGGATTTGGTTCTGCTTTAGGGAAAATTGCTACATCAATTCCAGCAGCTGTAATGATGTTTGCAATTTGTTCAGAGAGACCTAATTTGTGTAAGCCCTCATCTGTTACGATTAATGTCTTTTTCACTTCTAAATCATTTAAGTGTTTACCAACTTCTTGAATTGCTCCAGGTCCAAATAAGTTTGTTTTCGGCATAACAAATTGCTTTAGAACGTCTGACATACTTCCAACCCCTTTTTAAAAATTATTATTGCTTGAATGATGGTGAACCACCTTTCGGAATTCATCGTATTCTATTTTTTGTTAAAGTTCAACTCGTATTTTTATTAAAATTGTTCATTTTATTCTTGTTATTATTTTACAAAAAAGTTAGCTTATTAAATGATTCTTTGAAAACAAGAATTGTATAAGAATGTTGATTATAATAATGTTTAGAAAATGTTTTACTATAAAAATAAAATATATTTTTTGAGAAAAGGTTCTATTTGAAGTGGTCTAGGAATAGTAAATAACTGATATTTTGTTTTTAATATTAAGGTAGTGGATATATTATTTTGAAACTATGTAATTACTATTTTAAAGTACATAAAATTGTCACAAAATGAGAAGGGTTTATGATCGTTGAGAGGCATTGTGTTTGCGCTAAAAAAGGAGTAGCTTTTATTTTGAAGAAATTTGTGGAAATAAAAGTGCTTGCCTTCAACTAAATTTATAGTTAGAATAGTTGATAGTTAGATAATCTAATTAAAAGGTGATTCAATGACAAAACTTAAGAAAACGTACATGAATGAAGGTGATTTACCAGCCTTAGGGATAGAGCCGTATGTGGAACTGATTCAGATGTCTTCATCAAATGAAACAAATCATGAAGATGCGAAATTGGGTTTAATGTTGTTATGGTTAAGCGATTATGTTTTAGATGTAACAGACAATGAGTTAGCTCCATTTGGTATTACAGAAAGTAAATTGGACTTATTGCTATTACTGACATTACATGGAGAAAGACGTGCGACTCCGTCTGCTTTAGCCAAACGACTGGGAATTACGAGAGCATCTGCAACGTCAATGCTCGATTGGTTAGAAAAAAGAAATCTTGTTGTAAGGAATCATAGTAAGGAAGATCGGAGGAAGATATATGTAAGTTTAACGGATGAAGGTCGTACTTTTATAGCTGAAGTTTTACCGACATATTGGTCGTCGTGTGCTTCTAATTTAATCGATTTGGAGCCTGATGAACGAAAAGTATTTGAGAAGCTAGTGAGTAAATTATTAACATCAATACAAAGAAAACTAAATGTGGAGCGTTAAACTGTAGCTATGTTGGTACAGTTTAATTTTTAGTCATTTAATTAGATTATCTAACTATAAGTTAATCAAACTAAAAAGGGTGATTTATTTAATGAATATTGTAATTTCAGGTAATCGAGAAAATTATGCTTTAATGACAACTATTTTATCCTGGACAGGTATGGTAGTGATGTCTAGTCTCTATTTAACAATACCTCTGATTAGTTTATTCAGTGATTATTTTAATATTTCATTGGTTCAGGCAGGCTTTACATCAAGTGTTTTTTCACTTGGATTTGCACTAGGTTGTTTTTTCTATGGTGCGATATCAGAAAAATATGGTCGAAAAAATGTCATTGTATTTGGGCTTTTTTCACTAAGCATGATCACGTTACTTCTAGGATTAGTTAATGATTTTTCTATTATTCTTTTATTGAGAGGAATACAAGGGCTTGCGGCAGCAACATTTTCACCAGTAGCACTTGCTTATACTCTTGAGGTTTTTCCCAATGATCGAAAGGTTGGGGCAATTGGTTTTATCAGTACGGGATTTCTTGTTGCGGGTATAGTTGGGCAAGTGTTTAGTGGATATGTAAGTGAACATAGTCATTGGCACGTCATTTTTTATGTGCTTGCTGCAGTGTATCTTATAACTGCTTTGTTAGTCGTGTGGATCTTACCGAAGGGAGTACTTCAGAACGAATCTAAAAATATATGGGTTCCTCTGAAGAGAATCGGTATTATTTTTACCAATAGAAATTTGATATTTAGTTATATCATTTCGTTTGTATTATTAATGTCATTTGTCAGTATGTACATTATTTTAGGTGCATATTTAACGAGTGATTCCTTCGGTATGAATAGTCAAAACCTCATTTACATTCGTGCCTTTGGGATAGTAGGAATGGTGATGTCACCATTTGCAGGTAAATTAGCGAAGCGTTTTAATGTACTATTTGTATTAAAAATGGCCTTATGTCTTTCGATTATCTCACTAACCGTGATGAGCCTTATTTCAACTATAGCTGGTTTAACGATTATTAGTATTTTATTTGTCGGTGGGATTGCACTGGCGGTTCCTTCATTAGTAACACTTGTTAGTCAGTTAGGCTGGAATATGGGAGGGATTGCGGTCTCTATGTATACAGTCATTTTATTTGCTGGAACAAGTATTGCACCATTCATATCTGTTTATTTAATTCAAACTGGTAGCTTTACTGTAGCCTTCCTTCTTCTTGCTACAACACTTAGTATTGGATTAGTTTCTGCGCTATTGATTAAAAGTGGAAAAAACGTAGGTTCAAATTGATTGTTCATAAATTACGATTAAATGGTGAAAAAAGCCCTGAACCTTGATAGACAAATACAGACTAAATTTTTTACATTTACAAATGGGAAAACCTACAAACAGAGGAAGTTTCAAAAATGGATGTACATAATAGGAGAGGATATTTACAAAAAGAAATTCACAGGAACGTAGACAGACCGTCAATAATTAATTGAGCTGGTATCTAGAGAGATAGGCTTGGTTTAAACAAATTCTGGCCCTAATTTTTGCAATAACCTTTTGCAAAATTGGGGTCTTTTTTGGTGCATGATTGTGGAATCATTCCCTTAGACTATTCGTTTTCTTTTACAGAGGGGTACTGATCACAAGATACTGGCATTTGCCAGAAGTTTGTTGGAGGCCTTTATTTTAAAGTAATTCAGAGAATAAATTATAATTTTACCTTATGATAAAATATGTTGTCAATAATAAATTTGTGAAATTTTAAAAAAATGTTATAATAGTCTTATAATCATTTTTTTGAAATCGTATTTCGAAATCCGATGTCTATTTTTACAGATTGAATTTGGGACTTTTTTAAATCTTTTTTAAGCTAAAGAAAAAAATCAAAACAGTTTATGTGAGCTTTTAAGGACGTTAGTTGAATAATTATTAATTTATTATCTAATAGTAACCGAATTTTTTTATTCCCTAAGGAGGACTAGAATAATGAATCTAATCAATAAGAAAGTTACGCATAAGCGTTTTGGCGTAGGTAGTATCGTTAAGCATAATGATTCTAGTATTGAAATACATTTCGCATCTGAAAATAAGAAGTTTGTTTTCCCTGATGTATTTGGAACGCATCTAAAGCTACATGATAAAAGTGATGCTAGGTCACTTGAAGAAATTATACAAAAAAAGGAAAATGAACGAAAAGAGGAGGAATTGAAGAAGGAAGAGGAAAAAGTTTTACAACGAAAAAAGCTGGCGCTTCGCTTGGAGCATGAAAAGCTTATGAAAAACCATAAACTTCATCCCTCATCACAAATGGTTTTTTGGTGTGACACTGAAGAACAGACTACTTCTTTTTCAGAGTGGAAAGTTTTTTCAGGAGTCTTAAAAAGTGGCAATAACAAAGGAAAACCAAACAAGCCGAGTCGCTTGCATCCAAATAGCGCTGTGTTATTAACAGCAGTAGATTCGAGCAAGCTAGAAAAAGAAAGACGTATCTTAGGCGTCTATATGGTGAAAGAAGATTTTGTCGGCAAAATTTGTGAAGATGGATATATTCCTGCTCATTCCATATACAGATTGCAGCTTACAGAACAGGAGTCGGATCAGTTGCTTTTCTGGAAATATTATTTAAATGAAAAATCTCCTGAAAAAATGACATGGAATACAGGTAAATACCGATATTTTGAAAATTTATGGATGGCTCAAATTTTACTTGATATTATGTCATTGAAAAGTGACCCAAATGAACGAGAGCAGGCACAACAATTTTTTCAACATTTTTGTAAAATGAATCAAATATCAGCTCAAGAATTACCAAAACCTAATGGTGCATTAATGCGTATTTAGAAGGAAAAAATCGATTAAATGCAGAACCACAGAACAGAATTTAATTTTTAAAGTTGTAGTTAAACAAAAGGACGGATGTAATGAAATATAATAAAACAGTTATGCTAAAGCTTATCAATGAACATCGAGTACTGCATGATGAATTAAAAAAGCTAAAATCTGAAATGGGATTAGAGAAAAATTTTGCAGTAAAGGCCATGTATCATTCATTTGTTGCAGAGGATGGCCCTTATATGAAAGAGTACCAAGATTTAGAGCGATTATAATTAACGAATGGTAAGATAAGTTTATAATCAAGCTATTTATTTTATGGGAAACCAAAAAGTATGACTTTAACCGGAATGGAGAAATCCATTCTGGTTTTTCTTTTATCGATAAGTGACTGGACTGCAAACAGATTTACTCTTTATTCACTTATACTTGTAGTAGTAAATAATTTTGTTGAAGTAAGAACGCGTAGTTATAATATGAAAGGCTGAAGTACGCGAGGATAAATAAGAAGATAATTATACTCCTGTCTGCCCCCTTAAAAATCCCCTAAAATAAAAACTAAATACCCATCTTTTCTGATAAACGTTTGAATGCATAAAATAGACAGTTATCTGCATACGGCTCTTTAGTATGTGAAGAAATAAATACATAACCACTTTCTTTAAGTTGTTCACCATCTTCTAATAGAATTCCAGAACTCCACACTCTAATGGCATAAGAGGTTAAAGGTTCAGCTAATTCTGCAATTTCAAGTAATCGATTAAGCTGCTGGATATTCAGTACATTAGGTTCTTCTCGTTCTTCGTCGTTAATAACTACTTTAGTAAAACGATTACGAGGGATTAATTCCGCATCAACAGCCACATTAACTGTAACTTTAAACACGATGAAATAGTCGAAATATTGAAGGTTTGTAATCCTTCAATAAGGGTGTAATAACATAGGGTATTGGTGGCAGGAGTCAGTAGAAAAAATGAGCGACCTCAGTTATTGAATCTTAAAAATTTTGGTTTCTTTTCTAAAAGCAATCAGCCAAATCTTAAGCGAATGAACCAGTTATTAATAAAGCAAATCGAAAAAAGACAACTATTAAGCACTCTCATTTGAGGGTGTTTTTTCAATGAAAAGAGTGATGAAAAATGTAGAAATATGAAAAAAGTAATAGATTTACCTCGATTATCCATGTATATTTGTGTATAAGGAGGGATATTTTAATGAAAAAATTTTTAAAAATAGGTTGTGGTGGTTTTATTGCTTTATTTATCTTGTTAATAATTATCGGGATGTTTGTTGGCGATGATAATAAAGAAACAACAGATAAAGAGAAAGAACCAGTTACGGCATCAACTAACACTGATTCAAAAAATGATAAACCAGATGCTGGGAAGGACAAAAAGGTTAGTATAGGTGAAGAATTATCAGTTGGAAAAGTTATTTTTAAAGTTAATTCAATAAACGAAGTTAATGAGATTAGTGCTGCTAATGGATACATGAAATATAAACCTGATGCAGAAGGTGCAGTATTTTTGAATGTAAATGTGACTGTAAAAAATAGTGGAACAGAAATGATTCAAACAGATTCGAGTTTCTTTAAATTAAAAGCTGCTAATGGAGCATCATATTCACCATCAACTATTATCGTAGCGGATGATAAATATTTTACTTTTGAAGGAATTAATCCTGGATTAGCACTTACAGGTAACGTACTATTCGAAGTTCCAACTGGATTAACAGGTCTAGACTTACAAGTACAAACAGGTTTTTGGGGTACAGAAACAGGAATTATAAAATTAAATTAATTAATAAAGCCACCTTTGAGTGGCTTTTTATTATGCCAAAAAAGGATGTGATGACATGGCAACCATCCAAACAGCAATTCAGATTGAAGATCGTTTAAGTCAACCGATGCGTGCGATGCAGAATGCAGTATCTATGATGGTTAATCAAATATGATAAAAAACGTGACCTAACTCAGTGGGAGTTAGAGGAAATAGAACAAACCATACAGCGAGCGTTTAAATTGCAAAAATTAGTTAAATTAATGCTATGGCACCAGAATAAACTTCTAGGCCAGGTAGGGTTAATAACTGGCACCGATGTTTATAAAAAGCAATTACTATTAGAAACAGATTTATCAATTAAGCATATTACCTTTGATATGATCCGAAAGGCGTCATTGGTAGACGCTGATGATTAATCCAGAGCAACGCCAGCTTTTACACAAATACTTATTAATAGAACTAGCAGTAAAGTCACTACAGATGGATTATCAGAAAGTCGAACAACTTAAAATTAAAAAAGTCTTTGTGCCCCTAATTAGTTATAAGGAATGGAATGAATATATTCGTGCTGAGTGGGCAGAAGGATCATTTATCGGGAGAAGTAATGATAAAGAAATAAATAAAAGAGTATATGTTAATAAACATTGTAAGATTAAATGATTCTCTTATTTAAAATACAGAACAAATAAGCCATATTTACATTGTGTAAAAAGCTTAAAGTAATTATTAGTTATTATTTAAGTCGCTCATTTGAAAAATGAGTGACTATTATTGTATCTTTTGAAAACCCCTTGCTATGCGAGGGGTTCTAAAGAGCTTCTAGCTATGGACAAGAAAAAAACCCCAGCCGTACAATGAATTCAGGTCTGGTCAACCGACTTCGTACGAAAGGGGATCCAAATGGATAATAAAAGTTTAGCATACACAACATGGAATTGTAAGTATCACATCGTCTTTGCGCCAAAATATAGAAGGCAGATTATTTATGGACAAATTAAAGTAGATGTAGGTAGAATTCTTCGCCAGTTATGTGAAAGAAAAGGAGTAGAAATTATTGAAGCAACAGCATGTCCTGATCATATTCATATGTTGGTAAGTATCCCACCCAAATTAAGTGTTTCATCGTTTGTGGGTTATTTGAAAGGGAAAAGTAGTTTAATGATATTCGATCGACATGCGAACCTAAAATACAAATATGGAAACAGGAAGTTTTGGTGTCGCGGATATTATGTAGATACAGTAGGAAGAAACAGAAAAATCATTCAGGAATATATAAAAAATCAATTACAAGAGGATATTCTTGAGGATCAAATGACCATGAAAGAATTCATTGATCCATTTACAGGAGAAGAAATAAAAGCAAAAAAGCGAAAATGATAAAACCACTTTAGTGGTAGCGTGAAAACGGAGTGCGGTTGGCGGACCTTTCAGTGTGTCTTTAGACATGGGCCAGTACCCCAGCGTTTCACGCGTAGAGCAAACCACCAGTTAGACTGGTGGTTCTGATTAGGCTTAACTTTGAATAGTCGAAATACCTAGGGCTTAAAATAAAAATAAAGTACACCTGTCCGTTGTTTGTTTTTTAAAAACTAAGTAAGCAAAAAACGCTCCTCCAGTCGCTCCCCTAAACCCCCAGTAAGAAATACTAAATATCGAAAGTGAAATACAAAACAAAAACCCCGTAAACACTTGGTATACCAAGGTTACGGGGTTTAAGAATCCGAAGATTTCTATCGTTAAAAAATTAACGAGAGTAGTACTCTACGATGAATGATTCGTTGATTTCTGCTGATAACTCAGAACGCTCTGGAAGGCGAGTGAATGTACCTTCTTTTTTGTCAGCGTCAAATGTTAAGTAGTCAGGTACGAAGTTGTTTACTTCGATTGCTTCACCTACAACAGCAAGGTTTTGAGATTTTTCACGAAGAGAAATCGTTTGACCTGGTTTTACGCTGAATGATGGAATATCAACGCGTTTGCCATCTACTAAGATGTGACCGTGGTTAACTAATTGACGAGCTCCACGACGAGTACGAGCTAAACCTAAACGGTAAACTAAGTTGTCAAGGCGAGTTTCAAGAAGGATCATGAAGTTTTCACCGTGTACACCTTTCATTTTACCAGCGCGGTTAAACAGTGTACGGAATTGACGTTCGTTCATGCCGTACATGTGACGAAGTTTTTGCTTCTCTTGAAGTTGTAAACCGTATTCTGATAATTTTTTACGTTGGTTTGGACCGTGTTGTCCTGGTGCGTAAGGACGTTTTTCGATTTCTTTACCTGTACCGCTTAGTGAGATACCAAGACGACGAGATAATTTCCAAGATGGACCTGTATAACGAGACATATTGTTGTCTCCTCCTTTAAATTTGGTTTTTTTGTTGTAAAACAAAAACCAGTAGTACCCA
Organism: Lysinibacillus fusiformis; assembly: GCF_003049525.1. Lineage (GTDB taxonomy): Bacteria > Bacillota > Bacilli > Bacillales_A > Planococcaceae > Lysinibacillus > Lysinibacillus fusiformis. The sequence continues at coordinate 135,377 of NZ_PYWL01000006.1, forward strand.
TTCTTACACGCATTTTATTTTCATGTATTTTCGCCTATGCAGCCGTTAGGTTACACAATACACCATCTATTTTTAATAGCTGACTATCTAAGTAGTTGTACAGAAGAAAATAGAGGAATAAAATACAATATAAGCTTATACCACTGCTGCGTTTATTTTACACAACCCTCATTGTAACTGCTTAGGACTTGTACGTCAATTATTAGTATTTAAAATTTTGTAACAGGCGTATAGTAGAAAATTCCTCACTGTACATTCCTAATGTGTCAGAAATAGTTAAAGATACGCTGTGAAATCTAAAATGTAAAAGTAAGGGAGAAATTACATAGTCAAAATGACACAAATTATGTATAATATATTATAAGTTAATAGTAATTGATTTGGACGTTATATAGAAAAGGTGATTTCATGACAGACCATTTACAAACGCTAAAATATATAAAATCTGATGTTTTGAGCTTTTGGGTGAGTTCTAATGAAGAACAAGCTAGTTTTAATGGGTATTTTTATTCATTAAAACAGTGTCTTAAGAAACACTTGGAAATTGATAATGCAGCTTTTCTTAGTTTTGAAGGTAATTCTTTAATACCTATTGAGGAGATGGCTTCATTAACAATTGAAACAAAGCTAAATGCTGTGTCATGGCTGATGATCGAAGCTAGTTTTTATCAACAAAAAGTAGTGAAAATTCCTTATATATTAAAGGCAAGACAGGCCTATTCAATGATGACAGATATGGTGCTTTTCCAAGCAGAGGGCAATAATCCCATTGGTGTATTACTTGTGGAGGCAACAGAGTCTTGGACAGACTTTATGACCTCAGATTACGGCGAAAAATGTATAGAAATACTTTCTCAGGTTCTTCAAATGATGAGAGATAATTTAGATGTAAAAATAAATGAAGACCAATATAGAAAACTATATAACATGACTGATTTATTTCATTCAACAATGGATATCGATTTAATTTTAGAAAATGTATTGAAAAATATAAGGGATAACTTCCCTGAATTTAATGTAGAGCTTATATTATCGAATGATCAAGACCGACACACGACCATCGATATTAAGCTTTTTGATTATTTATCCGAAAGACCTACAACTATTGAGGCTTTTGTATCAGGAGAGTTAACAACTGAACTTGCGAGTGATTTAAATTGCCGATTATTAAATGCACCTATTAAAGGAAGGCAGGCAGGCAATTTATGGCATATTACAAGTAAGTGCTCCAACTACTTACCTTTTTTCAACGACTGAAAAAGATTTTGTACGGATGCTTGCACAGGCGTCAGGAAATGCACTAGAAAATGCAAAGTTATATCATCAGTCGCATCGCCTCGTCAGTGACTTACAACTTATCAATGAAACATCACATCGTTTAAATATGAGGATTGACATTCATGAAATGTTACTTTTCCTACAAAAGCAGTTACTAAAATCTTTTCAACCAATGGAAGTTTGCTTCGCATTTAAAAAAGATGACACCTTTGAAGTAACGGGGGCAAGTACTTCGTTATTTAGTTCTGAAGAGGGTCAAACGTATATTAAGCATGTTGAACAACATTTTACTCAAACTAATGATCCGCTGTTTATAGCTGATTTTAGTCGATTAACCTCTAAACAAATTGATTATCGTTCCATAATGGCTATCCCTATTCTAATGGAAGAAAAGATCAATGGCTTTAGTATCGTCTTACATAAAGAGCCGTATTTCTTTTCGTTTGATAGCTTTAAATTAATGCAGTCTTTAATCCACCACTCATCTTTAGCAATTGCAAACTCTATTTTACGAACACAGCTTCAGGAAATGGTCGATTTGGATCATTTAACAAAACTATATGCACGTAGTTACCTAGATCATTTTGTAGAAAAGTCGCTTGAATATGATCAATCAGGGATGTTTTTACTTATTGATATTGATAATTTTAAACGTATTAATGACACGTATGGTCACCAAGTAGGTGATAAAATTCTTATGCAGATTGCCGTTCAGTTGAGGGAAACAATAGGTAGTCGAGGGATTTGTGCAAGGTGGGGCGGTGAAGAGATGTCTGTATATGTACCTAATATCAGTGAAAAAGAAGCTTTAGAATTAGCAGCAGCCATCGTTGAGGTAATCCCAAGTGCCACGGACCCTCAAGTAACGATTTCAGCAGGTCTCATTACATGGAATGATCAAGACCGACCGGCATTCCAATCTGTTTTCTTACATGCCGATACTGCTCTATATGAAGCAAAAAATAGTGGTAAAAATCGTTTTTGCATCCATGGTGATTCTTTTCAAACAAACCAATAAGATGGATGGCGTTAATGTAAATGGTACTATAAAATAAATTGCCCTGAAATGACAATGCATTTCAGGGCAATTTTTTAACACCTTATATGTGAAGCAGTAATGTTTGAACAAATTGCTCTAAGCCATCTTGATCATCCTGAGAGAAGCGATTTACAGTAGGACTATCGATATCAAGTACACCAATAATCTCACCTTGCTTCATTAAGGGTATGACAATTTCAGATTGGGAGGCAGCATCGCAGGCGATATGTCCTGGGAAATCGTGTACATCTTTGACAACAATCGTTTCTTTTGTTGCCACTGCAGTTCCACAAACTCCACGGCCAACCGGAATTCTAACACAGGCAGGCAGACCTTGGAATGGTCCAAGTACAAGCTCATCATCTTGTAAGAGATAGAAGCCAACCCAGTTAATATTTGTTAAAAATTGATTAAGAATGGCAGAAGCATTGCTTAAATTTGCAATCTGATCTGTTTCGCCAGTTAGTAGTGCATCTAATTGCTTAGATAGTGTAAGATATTGGTCAGCAATAGATCCTTCATAATTAATTTGTGTAAACATATATGCACCTCGTTTAAAAGTTATTTAGATCGGTAATATAACATTATAATGTTGATGTAAATCAGCCACGCTATGGGCATCTGAACCAAATACATAAGGTAATTCAATAGCATGACAATAATTGATAAAGGCAAATGGTGGATAGGGCTCCTGACAAAATGGCTTACTTAAACCAGCACTATTTACATCTAATTCATAGCCATCTTGCTTCATAATGTCTAAAACCTGGTGAATTCGAGTGTTGTCATTTATTTTCTCATGATGTGCTAGCTGAAATTTATGAATAAGTGATGGGTGTCCAATCCGTTTTGGTTTATAGGGACCAAGATCTGCCTTTATAGATTGTAGGACTGTATCATAATATAAATGATATACCTGTTCAACAGAGCCAACTTTCTTAGAGAAATCAATAAAGCATTCGGGAGAGTAGTCGATACATTCAAAGGTGTCCTGCCACTGTAAAAAATGAACTGACAAGATGGCATCATCTAAAAAATGTCCATATGTATCAAGAAAATGACGAGTTTCTTGTTCAAATCCTTTGATATAATCCACTTCTAACCCAATACGAATGTGAATATCTTTCGCATATTGTTTTTGCAGGCATTGTAATTCTTCAATATATGGCATAAGATACCCGGCTTTCATCCCACTATCTTGCTGTGGTGTAGGATCAATAAAACCGTCTGGTAATGGGGCGTGTTCTGTAAACGTTATATCTGTGAAATTATGAGAAATTGCTTTTTCAATATATTGAATGAACGTGTCCGAACTGCCATGTGGACAATAAGGACTATGTATATGCCCATCACGTTTCAAAATGTACCACTCCTTTAGATCTATAGACCGCTATTTTAATATTTTACAATAGCAAAAATACAGTTTTCTGAAAATCACTTAAATTTTAGTACAAAAGGCGAAAACATAGTATATAATAAATACAACTAGCCAATTCGTTTATTGTAGAATAGGAGGCTTACGATGGAGTATATCATCATTCCGATAATCCTACTATTAATTTTAGCCATAGTAGGATTTATGATGCGAAGAAAACATGTTGCAATTATTGCAAAACTTGAAAATGAAAAATTACAAATACAACATAAACCTATAAATGAAGAAATTTCAAAAGTAAAATCTTTGAACATGAACGGTGAAACGGAAGAAATGTTTGAACGATGGCGCAATATTTGGGATGAAGTCATCGATGTACATATGACTAAAATCGATTCACTTTTATTTGATGCAGAAGATCAAATTAATCGACTTCGTTTTAAAAAAGCGACATTAATTGAACGTGAAATCGAAGACTATATCGAAAAATGTGACCAAGATAAAGATAAAATTTTAGAAGAATTAAATGAATTAATTGGCAGCGAAGAAAAAAATAGAATTGAAATTGAACAGTTAAAGGAATATTACCGTTCTGCGAGAAAAACATTGCTAGCACACCAGCATTCCTTCGGTGTAGCATTACCTGCACTGGAGAAAAAGCTCGAGGAATTTGTTGAGAAGTTTGAAAAATTTGATGTTCTGACGAATGAGGGTAATTACTTGCAAGCAAGGGAAATTGTAATTAGCCTAAATCAGGAATCACAGCAGACATTCGAATATATAAATGATGTCCCAACGATTTTGACGGAATTACAAGTTAAGCTCCCAGGAGCAGTTCAGGAATTGCGTAATGGTCAACGGGAAATGGAAGACCAATCTTACTATCTGCAGCATTTAGAATTAGCAGAAGCATTAAATAAATATGAAAAAGAATTTGCTTCGTTAAAAAATGACCTAGCAGAGCTAAATTTAATGGTTGTTAAACCTCGTGTAACAGAAATAAATGAAGAAATCGATCATTTTTATGATTTACTGGAAAAAGAGGTTATTGCCAAAAATTATGTGGATCAAAATTGTGATCGTTTATTAAGCTCAATCACAAACGTTATAACGTCTACAAAATCAGTGAGTGATGAGGCAACCTATGTACAACAAAGCTATCACTTAAACGAAAAGGATGCTGAAATTCCAAAAGCTGCATTAAAGCAATTGGAAGCACTGCAACGTCGTTATGATTTATTATCCATGCGTGTCAAAGAAGAAAAGTCTGCGTATTCAAGCTTGCAAGAAGAATTAATAGAAATAAGTGAAGAGCTTGAACGAATCCATGAAGAGCAAGGTCATCTGTCTAATACAATGAAGAAACTTCGTATTGATGAAAATAAGGCCCGTGCTCAAGTCGAAAACTTAAAGAAAATATTACAAGATACAGATCGTCTCCTAAATAAGGCGAATATTCCAGGAGTCCCAGAGGAGATGGACGCACGACTTGATGAAGCGGCAGAGCATATATATGTAGTTATGCAAAGTCTGCAGGAAGTTCCGCTTAATATGGGAACGGTTCATAATAATTTAAATGCTGCGACACTTTGTGTAGAGGATGTTAAAGCAAAAGCTCATGAATTAATAGAGAATGTAATGCTTATTGAACGCATTATTCAGTATGGCAATCGTCATCGTGCATCTAATCCGACATTAAATGCACGTTTAAAAGAGGCTGAGGAAGCATTCCATCAATTCCGTTATTCCAAAGCATTAGAGGAAGCAGGGACAGCAGTGGAAGAAATGGAGCCAGGTGCATTAAAACGCATCCAAGAAATGGTTGCAGAACAGTCTATGGCAAAAAATTAAAACTACATTTGTGCTGTCTAAAAAGTATAGCAATTACTTTTTAGACAGCTTTCTTTTTAAATTTTGTAAAGGATGTGATACGAGTGGAACTATTAATTCGAAATATGAACGAAAAGTATGCTCAGGAAATTATATGTTGGCAATACGAAGAGCCCTATGATTTTTATAATAATGAATTATCCGAGGAATCCTTGCGGGAATTTCTTGACAATCCTTACTTCGCCATTATGAATGAACAAGAGGAGTTAATCGGTTTTTATTGCACGGGGTCAGCTGCCCAAGTGCCAAAAGGACATGATTTTAACGCTTATTCAGAAGAGTATATAGATATTGGTATTGGCATGAAGCCAACGCTAACAGGAAAAGGTTTTGGTACAAAATTCTTTTCATTCATCATCAAGAATATCCAGCAAGAATACGCTACGCCACTTCGTTTAACAGTTGCCCAATTCAATAAGCGAGCGATATTCCTTTATGAAAAATTAGGATTTGTGAAAGAGCTTGAATTTAGTACGCCAACGGAATTTATTACGATGTTAAAAAAATTGTAAGAGCGATCCTTTCTAATGATTAAAATATGAATTATCGTTAAAGTTAGTGGTCAATCTCCACAGATTGCGTTATGATAAAAACCGTTACATCAACGTTTTGAAAGTGTGTGAAAATATAATGAACGAGACAATTTATTTGGATAATAGTGCCACAACAAAACCATTAAAAGAAGTTCTACAGGCGTTTATGGTTGTGAATGAGCAGTATTATGCCAATCCTGCATCTATCCATGCGATGGGTGTTGAAGCAAATGATTTATTAATGCGTGCACGTGAGCAAGTAGCAGATATTTTGCAAACAGAAGCAAAAAATGTGCTATTTACTTCAGGTGGTACGGAATCGAATAATGCGGCGATTTTTGGAATAGCACGTAGCAATACACATATAGGAAAGCATATTTTAACGACTGAAATAGAACATCCTTCAGTTTTAGAGACTGTTAAACAGCTCTCAAAAGAGGGCTTTGAAGTGGAATATTTAAATGTTGATCAGCGTGGTGTTATTTCGTTGGATGAACTTCGTGCAAAAATACGAAAAGATACAATTTTAGTAAGTGTGATGCATGTAAACAATGAAATGGGTGCGATTCAACCGATAGAGGAAGCTGCTAAATTAATCCATGAAATGAGTCGGGCAGCCTTACATGTGGATGCTGTACAAAGCTTTGGAAAATTGGCTGTATCCTTTAAGGGTGAAGAGGGACCGGATTGTATTTCAATCTCAGGTCATAAAATTCATGGCTTTAAAGGCTCTGGTGTATTAGCATTCCGTAAAGCGATAAGATGGCAGCCATATGCACTTGGTGGCGGCCAAGAATTTGGATTGCGTAGTGGGACTGTTGCTGTTCCACAAGCTGTCGCTTTATCTAAGGCAGCTCGGATGGCGGTTGAAACCATGAATGACCATGCAAAAATTTATCGTCAATGGCATGATGAAATACTTGCACAGTTACACGAATATGGAGAAGCTATTCATATTTTATCGACTCCGCAGGGAGCGTCACATATTATATCTTTCAGTGTTCGCGATTTAAAAGGAGAAGTCATCATTAATGCGATGCAAAAACGAGGCGTTATTGTATCTACATCCAGTGCTTGTTCTTCGAAGCAAACTAAAACAAGTCATGTTGTTGAAGCATTGCATCTAGATGAGCATTATAAAAAAGGTGTTATCCGTATTAGTTTTGGTGCACATAACACGGTCGAAGATATTGAAAAGTTTAAACAAGTATTAGCAGAAGTAATGCTAGAGCTTAAAGGAGAAATAAAGTAATGATTTGGAAAGAAATTTTAATTAGATATGGCGAACTTTCTACAAAAGGTCGCAACAAGATGGATTTTATCCGCCGTTTACGTGAAAATATCCGTCATGCATTTGCTGATTTAGGACATCTCCATATTCGTACAGAACGTGATCGAATGTTTATTGCGATAGAGAATGAAGAACAAATGCAAACACTAGTAACAGGTTTGCCTAAAATTTTTGGTATTCAATCATTTAGTCCGGTTGCAGCATGTGAAAAAGATATGGAAAGTATGAAAAAACTGGCGATTACGATAATGGAGACATTTAAAGAAAAGCCATATACATTTAAAGTGGAAGTGAAACGTACCGATAAAACCTTCCCATTAGAATCACACGCGATTCAACGGGAGATTGGTGGATATGTTTTACCTCAATTTAATAATTTATCTGTTAAAGTGAAGCGACCTGATATTGAGTTACGTGTAGAAGTCCGCCATGATGCAACCTATATGATGGCACAAGTCATTCCAGGTGCAGGCGGAATGCCTGTAGGATCAAACGGGAAGTCATTGTTAATGCTTTCAGGTGGTATTGATAGTCCAGTTGCAGGTTATTTAATGATGAAACGCGGAGTCCGTTTAGAAGCCATTCACTTTTTTAGTCCGCCCTATACAAGCGAAAATTCATTGGAAAAAGTAAAAGTGCTTGCAAATGAGTTAACGAAGTTTGGAGCTAATATACGATTACATGTTATTCCTTTTACTGAAATACAAGTTCTGATTAAAGAAAAAGTACCTTCTAATGTATCAATGACAACAACTCGGCGTATGATGTTAAAAGTTGCTGATCAAGTGCGAGAAGAAATCGGTGCTCTTGCGATTGTCACAGGAGAAAGTCTTGGACAAGTAGCAAGTCAAACACTTGAAAGCTTAACAGCAATAAATGCAGTAACGAATACACCTATTTTACGACCGTTAATTTCATCAGATAAATTAGAAATCATTGAGTTAGCTGAACAAATCGGCACATATGAAACATCTATTCAGCCTTTTGAGGACTGCTGTACAATCTTTACGCCTGCTAGTCCTAAAACAAAGCCTAAGCTCGAAAAGGTTGAGCATTACGAAAGCTTTTCTGATTTTGATGAACTGATAGCACGCGCGGTCAAAAATCGTGAGGTCTATATTTTCCCTAAGAAAGAAGAAGAGCAAAAGCAAGATAAGTTTGCTGATCTTTTATAAATCAAAATTTCAAAAGCCGTCTCAAATAGCTTATTTGAGACGGCTTTTTTGTATAGTTCGCCGAATGCCAATAGAGGTACATTTTACCTTTATTTTTTTTGTATTAAAAATCTAATAACGCACATTCTATATTCACAAGGAGGTGAGAAACATGGCTTCAAACAACAACCGCAGTTCAAACCAGCTTGCAGTACCTGGTGTACAACAAGCACTTGATCAAATGAAATACGAAATTGCACAAGAATTTGGTGTTCAATTAGGGGCTGACGCTTCAGCTCGTGCTAACGGTTCCGTTGGTGGTGAAATCACTAAACGTCTTGTACAAATGGCAGAATCTCAATTAAAAGGTATGCCAAACAACAACAACTAATAAATGCTAACTAAGCATTTATAAACTCAAAACCAGTGACCGTAAAAGGCACTGGTTTTAGTTTGTTTATCAATCATTTTTTTATGCGAGATAAAGACTTAAACATGGATACTGTTTGTTCAATATCCTTACTGTCACAGATAGCAGAAATAACAGCAACTCCGTCAGCACCAGCTTGCAAAACAACATTAGCGTTTGTCCAATTTATTCCACCTATGGCTACAATGGGCAAGTTAGGCTGCAATTTGGAAGCTTGCTGTAAAAAAATTGTGCCACATGGTGGTTGTGCATCACTTTTAGATGTTGTGGCAAAAATAGGTCCAATTCCTACATAGTCCGCATGATGGTCAATAGCCGTTTGTAGCTCTTCCTGTGAATGTACAGAAACGCCAAGGAGCCGGTTTGCCATTTTTTTACGTGCAATGGCAATCTGTTCATCATCTTGGCCAATATGAACACCATCTGCACCAAGTCGAACTGCTAGATCCACATCATCGTTAATGATAAACGGCACACGGTAATGTTGACATCGTTTTTGGCATTGGCGGGCAAATTGCTCATAAGCTAATCCTGTTAATGCATTAGGACCCTTTTCACGTAATTGAAACATAGTAATGCCAGCCCGCAGCGCTTGTTCGAGTACAGCTAAAGGTTCCTGTTGGGAAACATTGCTTGTACCCATAATAAAATAAAGCTGTAAATCTTCACGTTTCAAGTAATTTCACCTCGCAGGCACCTTTATGCAACTGATAAGCAAAATGATTTGTGGGCCCATGACCATTACCAATGTCTAAATCGTGCATAATGGCTAATTGTATAAATTTTTTAGCTTCGATAATAGCTTTTTCAATGGACAAACCTTGACCAAGGAAAGCCGTGATAGCTGCTGAAAATGTACAACCTGTACCATGTGTGTTTTCCGTCGAAATACGAGGAGACTGCATGGAAAATGATTTGTCATTTTTTATAAATACATAATCAATTGCATATAACGAATTGGGTAGATGCCCACCTTTAATGATGACACATTGAACACCTAGTTGGAAAAAGCATTGAGCAATTTCCTCCATATCCGAGAAATGATTTATTTTTCTTCCCGTAAGTGCCTCTGCTTCTGGTATATTTGGTGTCACAATTGTAGCAAGAGGAAGTAAAGACATGCGCATGGCCTCGATAGCCTCTTGCTGCAGTAAGCTTTCTCCACCTTTTGCAATCATAACGGGATCAACAATTAGTGGGATTTTTAAATCGTCAATAATGTGTGCAATACCTTGAATAATTTCCGAGGAATAAAGCATCCCTGTTTTAATCGCAGCAATCGAAAAATCTTCAAGTAATGCATGAAATTGTTTTTCAACAAAGTCAACGTCAATTGGGAAAACCCCTGTTACACCAATTGTGTTTTGAGCAGTTAATGCTGTAATAACGGAGGTGCCAAAAACCCCTAATTCCTGAAATGTTTTTAAATCAGCCTGAATGCCAGCGCCACCGCCACTATCCGAGCCTGCAATTGTCGTTACAATATGCATGATGCCTCACCCTCCTTTGAAAGACGATGTAAGGCATTAAGCAAAGCAATTTGAATATCCCCGATATCCTCTGTAAATGCGGATGCTAACTCAGCTGCTTTTTTATAGTATGTCAGTGTTTCCGCTAATTGGCTATACGGATCATCTCCTGAAGAGAAGGCTGCTCCACATATAGCGCTAAGTAAACAGCCTGTACCCGTTACTTCAGTCATTTGTGAATTTCCACCTGTAATCCATTGGCTCTGCACACCGTCTGTCATAAAATCATGTTTGCCTGTAACAATGACTATACAGTTGTAGCGTTGAGCCAATAGTGTAGCCTCAGTCTCTATGGCAATAAATCCCTCACCACTATCAACACCTTTTTGTTGCCATTCTACATTGGCTAATGCCGCAAGCTCACCCTTGTTACAGCGTATGACTGCAAATTGTATAGCTGAAAGTAATAGGTGTACGGTTTCCTTGCGATAAACTGTGGCACCTGCGCCAACCGGATCTAATATAACAGGAATGGCAAGGGTATTTGCTTTTTTTCCTGCTAACAGCATTGATTCTTTTGTTCGGTCATTTAGTGTACCAATATTGATTAAAAGAGCGTCTGCAATGGCGACCATTTCCTCCACCTCATGGCTATCATCAGCCATGACAGGAGAGGCACCTAATGCCAATAGACCATTGGCTTGGAAATTAGCCACGACATAATTAGTTATACAGTGAATAAGCGGTTGTTGTTGACGAATTGTTTGAAAAATCATTTTAGTCCTCCTTTATGGGTGGACGTAAGCATGCAAAAAAGGCCCTTTTACGTAAAAATGCACGAAAAAGAGCCTTTCATCTGAAAAAACGATGTTCATTGCTCCCTACGTCAGTATTAACTAACAGGTTCAAAGGGTCAGGTTTTACCTTCTCAACTCTTTATGAGTCCCCCTGCAATCTTGCTGTTAGTTGACCAAAATGTACCATACTTTTCGTATGTATTCAATAGCAAGTTTTCCTATCGACAAAACGTGACTGATGCCATATAGCTAAGCATGATAGTTGTCATGACTTTACTTAAATCAAGTGTAAACCATTGAAAATACTAAAAAAGGAGTATAATGTGTCTTAACAAAAGGAGGCATTTGCCATGAATAGACAAGAATTAGTAGCACCAGAATGGTATAACATAACAGATGAATTTGAAAAATATGCAAAGGATTCAACTAAAAATGCATTGATTATTTATCATGAGCATTCTGATGTACAATTTATCACCTACGCACATTTACTTGAAAGAGCGAATCAGGCGGCACATGTCTTTACAAAAAGTGGATTAACTAAAGGTGATGTCATTTTAGTGATGGTACCACGCTCAGTAGAAGCATACATTGTCTATATTGCTGCATTAAAAGCGGGTTTAATAATCATTCCAAGCTCTGAAATGCTAAGAACAAAAGATATTGAGTATCGTATTCATCATGCTGATGCTAAAGCTGTTGTAGCCTTTGAGCCTTATATTGAGCAATTTGATCAAGTAGGAAATTTCCAAAATATACAGCAATTTGTTATCGGAAATGCACATGAACCATGGCAGCCGTTAGTAGACAAAATGCGAAAGCAACCAACAACTTACATAAATTCTACACCAACAAAAAGTACAGACCATGCCTTTTTAGCTTACACAAGTGGCACAACAGGTAACCCGAAAGCTGCTGTGCATACTCATAGCTGGGGCTATGCACATTTACGGACAACAGCCCCACACTGGCTAGGAGTACAAGAAAATGATATTGTATGGGCAACTGCAGCACCAGGATGGCAAAAATGGATTTGGAGTCCGTTTCTCGCGATTTTAGGCAGCGGTGCCACTGCATTTGTTTATAAAGGAAAGTTTGATGCAGCAACATATTTAGCGTTGCTTGAAAAATTTAAGATGAATGTCTTATGTTGCACACCGACAGAATATCGTTTTATGGCAGCACTTGAAAATTTACAGGAGTATGACATCAGTTCAATTCGACAAGCTGTTTCAGCAGGTGAGCCATTGAACAGTGATGTCATTAAAAAATTCTCAGACACTTTCCATCTACAAGTGCGAGATGGTTATGGTCAGACTGAGAATACACTTCTTGTAGGGACTATGGTTGGTATGGACGCAAGAGTTGGTTCGATGGGTAAACCTACGCCAGGCAATACCGTTGACATTATAGACGATTTTGGCGAGCCAGTTGCTATAGGAGAAGTAGGTGATATTGCTGTTCATCGAGAAACACCTGCACTTTTTAAAAAATATTTAAATGATCCTGAACGTACTAATTTACAATTCCGTGGTGATTGGTATATAACAGGGGATCGAGCTTATAAAGATGCGGACGGCTACTTTTGGTTTGAAGGCCGCGGAGATGATGTTATTATTTCCTCAGGTTACACAATTGGACCTTTTGAAGTAGAGGATGCGCTGATGAAGCATCCGACTGTGAAAGAGGTTGCTGTCATTGCAAGTCCCGATAAAGTTCGCGGGAACATCGTTAAAGCATTCATTATCCTTCATAATGGTGTTAATGGTAATCAAGAGCTTATTCAATGCCTTCAAAATCATGTCAAATCATTAACGGCACCTTATAAATACCCACGTGCTATTGAATTTGTTACTGAGTTACCCAAAACTGCATCTGGTAAAATTAGACGTGTTGAATTAAGACAACAAGAATTAAAACATCTTGTACAATAATCATTTCCTAGGAAATAATGTCGAAAATCAAAGTTCATGCAAAGAAATGAACTTTGATTTTTTTTATATTTTTAGGTAAGGTATTATGAGGAAATAAATAGAATAAAACTTTTTGCATATTATTGCAAAAAAATGAAACAAATGAGCAAGTCATACGTATTACGAGTTAAGGAGGCGGAAAGACATGAATGTTAAAAGGTGGGTTGCATTAATAGTGGCTGGTGTTCTTTTACTGTTTTCATTAGGGATTAATACCATTTTTGCACTATTTAAAGCAGATTTCCTAGGTAATTTTGACAGTTTAATGGCAGGAAATAACCTAGATGTATATGAAAATGTAATTGAAGGAGATAATTATGATAAAAGGATTGCCTATTTAAAGGTAGATGGAACAATCCAAGATATTGGATCAAGTTCACTATGGCAACCTGTTGCATATGATCATCAATTTTTCTTAGATCAATTGGATAATATTTTGTACGATGATACGATTCAAGGAATTGTTTTAAGTGTTAACTCTCCGGGTGGAGGGGTAAAAGAATCTGCTGAAATTTATAAAAAGCTATTAAAAATTAAAGAAGAACGACAAATTCCAATTTATGTATCGATGGATTCGATGGCAGCATCTGGTGGCTATTATATTTCTGCTCCAGCAGATAAAATATTTGCCCATCGGGATACAATTACAGGCTCGATTGGTGTAATCATGCAATCTATTAATTATCAAGCATTGGCTGAAAAAGTAGGTGTCAAATTCGAAACGTTTAAATCTGGCGAGCATAAGGATATGCTAAGTCCAATGCGTGATGTGACACCAGAGGAACGAGCGATGATGCAGGATATGATTAATGAAACATACGAAGAATTTGTAGATATCGTTGAACAAGGACGTAATATGTCAGAAGCTGATGTGAAGAAAGTGGCGGATGGACGTATCCTTGGCGGTACAAAAGCACTTGAAGCCGGTTTAGTTGATGAAATTGGCGACGAAGAAGCTGCCATTGCAGCCTTACGCGCAGATTTTGGACTAGAAGATGCTGCATTATTTGAATATGCCTATGATATGGGCGGATGGCAATCTTATGTTGGAATGAAAATTGGCTCTATGTTCGGTCCTTCTGCAGAGGAAAAAATGCTAATGAAAATTATGACGGATTACAATGCACCGAAAATGATGTATTTATACGGTGAATATTAAGGAGGGAGTTCAATGACAAACAATGAAGTTGTTATGCAAGGTTCACCCTCAATGGAAAATGGCTTTTTTAACAATGGCACGGAAGATTCAACAAGTCAAAAAAACTACACATTAAAAACGGCAGGCTTTTGGATCAGATTGTGGGCATTTTTATTGGATGGATTTATTGTATCTGCTGTAGTTGGCATACTCATTAACCCTATCTTTTATTTAATGGACTGGTCCTTATCAGAATCAGTTTGGTATGCTCCAATCTCCATTATATCGGCGATTCTTTATTACAGTTATTTTGTCCTTATGACGAAATTCTTTGGTCAAACGCTAGGGAAGATGGTATTTGGGTTACGTGTAATTTCATTAAAGCATGATAACCTTACTTGGTCAGATGTGTTATTCCGTGAATGGATTGGGCGTATTATTAATAATATTGTGATGCCTCTCTATATTTTGGTAGTTATTTTGCCAGACAATCAAGGGTTGCATGACTATTTTGCCGATACAACAGTGGTGCATGAGAAAGTCTATATTGAAAAGAACTTGGCGCCACTTGCTATAGAGAAAAAGGAAGAGCTTATAGTGTCTATTGAACAAGAGGGAAAACCTGAGCTAGAAAAACTAGAAGAAAAAAATGAACAATAAACAAGAGACTGTCTCAAATGAAGAGACAGTCTTTTCTATTACTAGCTAACACTTAGAATAAAGTAAGCTATCTTAGTTGCAATTAATTCCCTTCATTTAGTAATATTATGTACATATGAAGATTAGGAGGCGTTTATATGGCACAAGTAACATTTAAAAATGGTCCAGTGACACTAGTAGGTAATGAAGTAAAGGTGGGCGATTCTGCACCAGATTTTACAGTATTAGCGAATGACCTTTCACCTGTAACATTAAAAGATTCCGAGGGGAAAATTCGTTTATTTAGTGTAGTACCATCATTAGATACTGGTGTATGTGATGCGCAAACACGTCGTTTCAATGAAGAAGCAGCTAACTTAGGCGATAATGTAGTGATTTATACAGTATCTGTAGATCTTCCATTCGCTCAAAAACGTTGGTGTGGGGCAGCAGGTATTGATGCCGTTCAAACGGTTTCTGATCACCGCGACCTTTCATTTGGTGAGGCTTATGGCGTGTACATTCAAGAATTACGTCTTCTGACACGTGCAGTATTTGTTGTGGATGCAAACAATAAAGTAACATATGTTGAGTATGTACCTGAGGCAACAGACCATCCAAACTATGAAGCGGCTATTGAAGCTGTTAAAGCACTAGCATAATGGCCTGCTTTTAGGCTAAGATAATACTAGACAAAGGGGCTGTGACGAGTGTTTGTCACGGCTCTTTTCTGCTTGAAAGGAAGTTATCTATGGAAAACATCGAGAAATTATTTGGTATGCTAAATGAGCATGCTGAAAAAATCGAAAAAGAACACAATACAACTTTGTTAGAGGGGTTACTAGATGGGCTAGAGGCATGGCTTGATGGAGAAGTGGATTTCTCACAAAAGGATGCAACAAAAGAGGATATTCGCAAGTCTATTCAAATTGCCATTCTAAAAGGAATGCGTAAAAGTTCACAACCAAACCATCAAATGACGCCTGATACGTTAGGGTTATTAGTGGGCTATTTTGTTGAACAAATCTTTGCTGAACGTCTTGAGCATGACAAAATTTCGATTATGGATCCAGCAGTAGGAACAGGAAATTTATTACTAACAGTTATGAATTTATTAGATGGTAAAGTGGAGGCTACTGGTGTAGAGGTAGATGAGCTACTTATACGTTTGGCTGCAGCTACAGCTGATTTAACAGAGCAACCGATTTCTTTATATCGTCAGGATGCCTTACAAGATTTATTGGCAAATCCTGTTGATGCAGTAGTATGTGATTTACCTGTTGGTTATTATCCAAATGAAGAAATTGCCCTTGAGTATGAATTGTGCGCGCCTGAGGGAATGAGCTATGCCCACCATTTATTTATTGAGCAGTCTATGAATTATACAAAGGAAGGTGGCTACTTATTTTTCCTTGCGCCATCACATCTTTTTGATTCAGAGCAGTCTAAGCAACTTCATAAATACATTCAAAAGCATGCTTGGATTCAAGCGATTATTCAACTACCTGATTCCATGTTTGCCAATAAATCATTAGAAAAGAGCATTGTCATCTTGCAAAAGCAATCGAAGGAATGTAAATCACCTAAAGAAGTGCTTTTAGCAAAAGTACCAAATATGCAAAATAAGCAGGCACTTGCTTTATTCTTTGAAAAAGTGAAAATGTGGAAAGAGGGCAAGTAATTGCTCATAGAATTCAAAAAGGTATCCTACAGTAGGATACCTTTTTATGTATTGCTGATTAGTTTTCAGGTGTGCGGATGACAAGAACGTCACAATTAGCTGAACGTACAATTGCTTCAGATACTGAACCAATTAGGAAACGTTCTACTGCATTTAGACCTGTTGCACCACAAATGATTAGATCTGCGTCTACAATTTTAGAAAGCTCTTTAGTAATAATATTTTTTGGAGAACCATATTCGATGATTAGGTTAACATTTGCGATACCTTCATCTTCAGCTTGCTTTTTGTAACCATTTAATAGTTCTTCAGAGAATGCTTGAGCACGTTCTGCAATGGAACGGTCGTATGCTTCAATTGCAGCGAATGAACGTGTATCAATAACATTCACTAAATTTAATACAGAACCCTCATTACGCTTCGCCACGTCAATTGATTTACGAAAAGCGTATTCAGCTTCCTTAGAACCGTCTACTGCAACCACAATGCTTTTATAATGATTAGCCATTTAAAAAACCTCCCTGATTTGTATATGTTGATTATACCAAATGATTTCCTAAAGGAAATACTTTCCGGAAGAAAAATTATGAAAAAGTGAAGGCATTTCATGAAGAAAATATAATTACTTAATTCCCACTATTAGCAACGTGTAAACGTAATTTTGGCTTTCGAAATGGAGGAGTATATATCACTATAATTTTCCTTTTTATTTTATAAATATAATAATTTAAATTGTAAAATCACCGTTTAAATATTTTGTATTTTGAAAATGTTAGAAATTTTATTTGTATTTATTTTAATTAAAGCTTTTTTTTTATTTGTTTGGTAATATGGAATTGCAAGGGGTGCATCAATTTTTAATTACATAAATGATGCTGATTTTTTACGTAATGGAAGGGGATAGGAAACTATGAAAATTGGTATTCCAAAGGAAATTAAAAACAATGAAAATCGTGTAGCAATGACACCAGCAGGAGTTGTTACTTTAACACATGCAGGCCATGAGGTGTACATTGAAACTGGAGCAGGCTTAGGATCAAGCTTTACGGATGCTGATTATATTGCAGCTGGTGCCCATATTGTGCAAACGGCTAAAGAAGCTTGGTCACAAGAGATGATTATGAAGGTAAAAGAGCCTGTAGCTTCTGAGTATGATTACTTCTATGAAGGTCAAATCTTATTCACTTACTTACACTTAGCGCCAGAAGTTGAATTGACTCAGGCACTTTTAAATAAAAAAGTTGTAGGGATTGCCTACGAAACAGTTCAATTAGCAAATGGTTCACTACCATTATTAACACCGATGAGTGAAGTAGCAGGTAAAATGGCTACACAAATCGGAGCACAGTTCTTAGAGAGAAATCATGCTGGTAAAGGTATTTTACTTGGCGGTGTATCAGGTGTACAACGCGGTAAAGTAACAGTTATCGGTGGTGGTATCGCGGGAACTAACGCTGCGAAAATCGCTGTTGGTATGGGAGCAGACGTAACAGTTATCGATTTAAGCCCTGAGCGTTTACGCCAATTAGAAGATATGTTTGGTCGTGATGTTCAAACATTGATTTCTAATCCTTATAACATTGCAGAATCTGTAAAAACTTCAGATTTAGTAATTGGTGCCGTATTAATTCCAGGCGCAAAAGCACCAAAGCTTGTATCAGAAGAAATGATTCAATCAATGCAAGCAGGCTCTGTAGTAGTGGATATAGCTATTGACCAAGGCGGTATTTTTGCTTCTTCAGATCGTGTCACAACACATGATGATCCAACATACGTAAAACACGGCGTTGTACATTATGCAGTTGCGAATATGCCTGGAGCAGTACCACGTACATCAACAATTGCTTTAACAAATAATACAATTCCTTACGCACTTCAAATTGCGAATAAAGGCTATAAACAAGCTTGCCTAGACAATGTTGCACTGAAAAAAGGTGTTAATACTTTAGATGGACAACTAGTATATAAAGCTGTTGCAGATTCACAAGGACTTCCATATGTAAATGTGGATGAGCTTATTCAATAATTAGATGTAAAAATAAAAAATCCTTCGAGAAAATCACTCTCGAAGGATTTTGTGATTTTTCTTCCAAACATTTCTCTAGTAAAGATCATAGTTCAATGGAATAAAAAGACTATAGGCAAACTCTCAAAGTTTTTGAGTTTGTCTACAGTCTGAAGGAAGGTATTTGGACGCTTCCTTTTTATCTTATAGAATGATTAAATCTTTCGGGAATTTTGTTAATACTTCCACACCATCTTTTGTTACAACAACATCATCCTCAATACGTACACCTGTTACATCTGATTTATAAATTCCAGGCTCAATCGTAAAGACCATGCCCTCTTCCATTGTCATGTCATTTGTTCCTGTAACAGATGGGAATTCATGTACAGAAATGCCAAGACCATGTCCAAGACGATGTGTGAAATATTCTCCAAATCCTGCTTCGGTAATCGTATCGCGTGCGATTTTATCTAAGTCCATAGCACGGACACCAGGTTTCACAGCTGAAACGGCATTTTGGTTAGCTGCTAACACAGCATGATAAATTTCTTTTTGTGCTTCACTTGGCTCTCCAAAGGCAACTGTACGTGTAATATCAGAGCAATAGCCATCGTAAATGACACCAAGGTCAAATAGTACCATATCCCCTTTTTCTATTTTTCGTGCACCTGGATGACCATGAGGAGAGGCTGTTTTTGGTCCACTCAGTACCATTGTTTCAAAGGACATTTTACAACCTTTATCTTGAATAGCATTTTCAATGGCTGTC
Source organism: Lysinibacillus fusiformis (assembly GCF_003049525.1). Taxonomy (GTDB): domain Bacteria; phylum Bacillota; class Bacilli; order Bacillales_A; family Planococcaceae; genus Lysinibacillus; species Lysinibacillus fusiformis. The sequence goes on from NZ_PYWL01000006.1 coordinate 154,841, forward strand.
AAAATTTCCATTTCTGTTTTACCTTCAGCAATTTCCTTGCAACCGATTTCAATAGCATAATCAGCTAACTCTGCAGCTTTGCGTAATTTGTCTAATTCACTTTCATCCTTAATTACGCGCATTGCATTAATTTTTTCGTCTAGACGTACAAAATTTGCTTGTGGGAAGGATTGCTGTAGGGCCTCTAAGCGTTCCACAATGAGCTGTGCCTTTTCAATGGCAAACGTAGTTGGTTGAATGTCACGAGATGTAATGGCTTGTGCAAGGACCTCCATCGAATTGTCAGTGTCTTGGTGGCCAATAACCTCATAAGACCAGCCAGCCGCTTTTGCATCTGGAATTTCCATTTGCGGACAAATTAGAAAAGGTTCAGCATCTTTAAAAATCATGACACCTAGTAATCTCTCATGTGGATTACTTTTAAAGCCTGAAACGTAAAAAACATTGTCAGGTGTAGTGATAAATGCCGCATCAATGTGATTTTGCTGCAAATAACTTTGGATTTCTTCAACCTTTGACATAAATATGTCCTCCTTTTTAGTACATGGGAAATTTTAATGAGGAACCTTCGACTTTCTAAAGAAAATGGCTGTTCCTTTTTATCACTGAATAATTGTGATCTAACAACGTATAAAATTGTTAGAAGTGATACGATTATTCTCTGTACAAGCATATCAAAAAAAGGGAAAAAGCGCATGGGTAGCGAATTAAAATGGAGGGGTTTTCATTTATAAATCAAGGAGGACATGAAGATGGAAATAAGCTATCATGGACATTCTATTGTCAAAATACAAACAAATGGGAAAACAATTTTAATTGATCCTTTTATTAACGGTAATGGACAAACAGATTTAAAGGTTGCTGAGGAAGCACCAGATATTATTTTATTAACACATGGTCATAATGATCATGTTGGAGACACCGTAGAACTAGCGAAGAAAAAGGATGCTCTAGTTATTGCTCCAAATGAATTAGCCAATTGGATTTCCTGGCAGGGAGTAAAAACACATCCAATGCATATTGGAGGGGCTAAGGAATTCGATTTTGGAAAGGTGAAGTTTACGCAAGCTTTCCATGGATCTTCTTATGTAACAGATACAAATGAAATTATTTATATGGGTATGCCAGCAGGGATATTACTATTTATTGAAGGGTTAACGATTTATCATGCAGGCGATACAGCTCTATTTGGTGATATGAAATTAATTGGTGAACGACATCCAATAGATATAGCATTCCTACCAATAGGTGATAATTTTACAATGGGTCCAGAAGACGCTGCATGTGCAGTTTCATTCTTAAAGCCTAAGATTGTCGTACCTATTCATTACAATACATTCCCACCTATCAAACAAGATCCACAGGTTTTTGCTGATTTAGTACAAATTTCAGAGGTTCAAATTTTAAAAGCTGGTGAGAAAGTAAACTGTTTCTAATCGTTGATAACGCTGTACTATATGAATTGACACCACGCTGGTAGTTGAAATGGTGGGGGTTTTTAAACAATTTGATCACTTTATATTAAATATTTTTATAAAAAATATGGTACACTAAGAGCAGAATTGAAGCTTAGGAAATAGGTGATATTTTGTCTACAAAACATGAGAAAATTTTACAATACATCGAGTCACTACCAGTGGGCGATAAAATTTCAGTACGTCAAATTGCGAAGGAAATGCAAGTGAGTGAAGGGACGGCATATCGTGCTATAAAAGAAGCAGAAAACCGTCGCTTAGTAAGTTCAATTGAACGTGTTGGAACAATTCGTATTGAAAAGAAAAAGAAAGAAAATATTGAACGCTTAACTTTTGCAGAAATTGTCAATATCGTAGATGGTCAAGTTTTAGGTGGAAAATCTGGTCTACATAAAACGTTAACGAAATTTGTCATAGGGGCCATGCAATTAGAAGACATGATGCGCTATACAGATGCGGGTAGCTTATTGATTGTAGGGAATCGTATTAAAGCCCATGAAAATGCCCTTCGTGCAGGTGCTGCTGTTTTAATTACAGGTGGTTTTGATACAACGGATGCCAATAAACAGCTTGCAGATTCATTGGATTTACCAATAATTTCAACTAGCTATGATACGTTTACTGTAGCAACGATGATTAACCGAGCGATCTATGATCAGCTCATCAAAAAGGATATTTTATTTATTGAAGATATTTATGTTCCTATGACTGACACAGCAGCGTTAAAAAATGATGAAACTATCCGGCATTTCCAGAAGTTGAATGAACGCACAACACATGGGGCTTTTCCAGTTGTCACTCATCAAAATAAACTTGTCGGAATGATTACTGTAAAAGACGTTATTGGTCGAGAAGAAAATGAGCTAGTTGAAAAGGTTATGACGAAGAATCCAATTGCTGGCTCCATGAAGATGAGTGTTGCTTCAGCCGGGCATCGTATGATTTGGGAAGGTATTGATCTGTTACCAATCGTAAATGATGATAATATTTTACAAGGAGTCATTAGTCGTCAGGACGTACTTAAAGCATTACAGCTAGCTCAAAGACAGCCACAGCATGGTGAAACTATTGATGATTTAGTGAAAAATGAGATGAAGGTACTTGGTGATGAAGAGCTCGTTGTGGAGTTTAAAGTTACACCGCAAATGACGAATCAATACGGGGCGATTTCTTACGGTGCTTTCACGACTCTATTAGCTGAAGTGGGTTCATTTGCATTAAAGCGTCGAAAACGTGGAGATGCAGTAGCCGAGAATATGACCATTTACTTTATTAAACCAGTACAAATGGAAAGTACACTTACAGTCAAGCCACGAATATTAGACATGAGTCGTAAGTTTGTGAAAATGGATTTTGAAGTGTATAATCAACAAATACTTGTTGGTAAGGCAATGATGATGTTCCAGCTTTTAGAACGTTAAGGATTGAAAGGGATGGCCTAGCGCAATTGCTTGGTCATCCCTTTGTTACATATTATCGATTAATGCGGAATTCTTCCTCAACAAACTGACCATAATGACGCGCTTTTTTCGTATTTTCTACAACGACAAAGATGCCTAGCACGACAAGAATTGCTACAATTATAAATGTATATAAGCTAGGGAATAAGTAGGCTTGATTGAATCCGAAAAACAGTAGGAAGGAACCGAAGCCGATATTCGCCTTACTTTTATACCAATTTTTAGCGATTGGTAATGAAGAACGGAACTGTTTTGTTTTAAAATAAAAATAAAAGACAAAAGATATAATTATCGCAAACACAAATATTAAATTGAGCATAGTAAACCTCCTAGCATAACTAGACATTATTGTAACGATAATTTTGAAAAAATGCTAACGGTTCTTACTATCATTTTGGAGGAATTTATTGTGAAAAGACAAATCATCGACACAATTGCTGCCTATGAAACAATCATTATTCATCGTCATGTACGACCAGATCCAGATGCATATGGCTCACAACTTGGGTTAAAAGAATTGATTTTAGCAAATTATCCGGAGAAAAAGGTTTTTGCTGTAGGTGACCATGATGCTTCTTTAACATTTATGGCACAGCCTGATCAAGTATTGGATGACGTTTATGAGCATGCTTTAGTCATTGTGACTGACACAGCTAATACAGAACGTGTTGACGATCAACGCTATACAAAGGGAAAAATGATGATTAAAATTGATCATCATCCAAATGATGATGCCTATGGTGATCTTTTATGGGTGAATACGACAGCAAGTTCTTGCAGTGAAATGATTTACGAGCTGTATGAGGAAGGTAAGGAAGTGGCGAACTGGCAACTGTCAGATACTGCTGCACGATTATTATTTGCAGGAATTGTAGGGGATACAGGTAGATTCCAATTCCCAAGTACTACTGCTAAGACATTTAAAGTAGCCGCAGACCTGATTACATATGATTTTGATCGAAATCAAATTTTTGATGGTATGTATGAAATGGAGCAAAAACTGCTGAATTTACAGGGCTATATTTATCAAAACTTTACAATGGATGAGTATGGAGCAGCCCATGTAAAGCTAACAAAAGAATTATTAGCAGAACATGATATTGTACCATCAGAGGCATCGTTACTGGTAGGATGCCTAGGAAGTGTTAAAGGGATCTGTTCGTGGGTTGTATTTATTGAAGAAGAGGATCAAATTCGTGTGCGTTTACGTTCGAAGGGTCCTATTATTAATACATTAGCAAAAGAGTTTAATGGTGGTGGACATCCGCTCGCTTCTGGAGCTACGGCTTATTCATGGAAAGAGGCAGATGACGTCATCGAAAGATTACAAGAGATTTGTAAAGCGTATCATTAAAAAGAAAAGGAAGGGATTCATTTGACACACGTATACACAAAGATGCATACGAGCGCGGATTTATTGAAAAGCACAATTCGGCTTGAGCAATTGATTCCTTTTTTACAAGAACAAAAGACACAAGCCTGTGCAATCGTAAATACGAAATTGTACGGGCTTTTGCCTTTTTGTAAAGCCATGCAGCAAGCAAATATACATGCTGTCATTGGCCTTTCTATAAATGTGCAATGGCATGATAAAACGTTTCCTCTTGTGCTGTATGCGCAATCTCAGGAGGGCTATCAGCATGTATTGAAGATAAGTAGTGCAGTTTCAATTAGGGAAGATGAAGTGCTGCCTTGGAAATGGCTAGAGGGCTATGCAGCAGGCTGCTTGGCATTACTTTCTTCAGATGATATAGGTGATGTAGAAGATTGGCAGGCATTAGTATCTGCCTTAGCCCATCTCTTTCAGCATCATTTTTATATGGGAATTACCAGACCTGGAGGGGTAACGCAAGCTAATGAGAAAGAACTTATAGAGTGGTGTGAAGGGCAGGCGATCCCACTTGTAGCCGTTCAAAGCTGTTATTTTTTACGTCCTGAGGATCATTTTGCATACGAGGTAGCAAGAGCTATCGATACAGGAGACAAGCTTGGCGATACGATGCTAACAGCTAATTTACAAGGTTATTTTGCACCTACAGCACAGGAGTGGCAAAGTTGGTTTGCAGATCGACCAGAATGGCTTGAATCTTGTGGACAAATGCTTGCTAGCTGTCACGCTATCATCCCAGAAATGTCTGTACAAATGCCTAAATTTCCTGTGCCAGTTGGTGAAACAGCTGAGAGCTTACTTGTTAAAGAAGCATTTGCCGGATTAGAGGGGCGGTTCAACCAGATGGATATTCCGAATGGTTACCGAGAACGATTACAATATGAGCTTGAAATAATATGTTCAATGGGCTACGCTGATTATTTTTTAGTAGTAGCTGATTTTATGCGCTTTGCGAAAGACAATCGCATTTTGACTGGACCTGGTCGTGGTTCTTCCGCTGGGTCACTGGTTGCCTATAGTTTAGCTATTACGCAAGTGGACCCCCTTGCCTATGGTTTGTTATTTGAACGATTTTTAAATCCTGAACGGATATCTTTACCTGATATAGATATTGATTTTGTCGATAGTAAACGACATCAAGTAATCCAATACGTTGCACAAAAGTATGGTAAAGCCAATGTGGGGCAAATCATTACATTCGGTACATTGTCTGCCAAAGCAGTTGCTCGAGATGTCGCGAGAGTATTTAGTTTCGGCGCAGAGACATTGGAAAAAATTTCGAAAATGATACCGAATAAACCAGGCATTACATTACAAAAGGCTTTAGAAGAATCCTATGATTTACAGGGCTGGCTCTCTGAGGATGAGCAACATCAGCGATGGTTTGACGTAGCGCTAAAATTAGAGGGGCTACCGAGAAATTCCTCTACCCATGCGGCAGGCGTTGTTATTGCACCATCCCCCTTAGTAAATACAGTCCCTATAGAGGATGGACATGAAGGCATCTATTGCACACAATGGCCGATGGGGGATATCGAGGCATGTGGTCTCGTCAAAATGGATTTTTTAGGGTTACGTAATCTTACTATTTTGGAGCAAATGCGTTGGTCCATTTATAAAGCTGGTGGACCGTGGATTGATTTTGAACGAATTCCTATGCATGATGAAAAGACTTTTCAATTATTGCAAAAGGGTGATACATCAGGTATTTTCCAATTAGAATCAGAAGGAATGAAACAAGCATTACGAGACATTCATCCCACACACTTTTTAGATATTGCTGCTGTAAACGCACTTTATCGTCCAGGTCCAATGGAATTTATACCTGTCTATGCTAAACGAAAAGCCGGCAAAGAAATGGTTGTTATGCCTCACCCTGTGCTAGAGCCCATTTTACAAGAGACTTTTGGTGTTATTGTCTATCAAGAGCAGATTATCAAAATTGCCTCTGTGCTTGCAGGATTCTCAATGGGACAAGCAGATTTACTTCGCCGTGCAGTTAGTAAGAAAAATCGCCAAGTGCTAGAGGAGCAACAGGTTTCCTTTGTGCAAGGGGCATTAAAACAAGGCTATGATCAACAGGTAGCGACAGAGGTGTACGAATTAATTGTCCGTTTTGCCGATTACGGATTCCCTAAAAGTCATGCTGTAGCCTATAGTGTTATTTCCTATCAAATGGCATATCTAAAGGCTCATTTCCCTCAAAGCTTTTACGCCGCATTATTATCTAATGCGACGGGAAATATAGATAAAATTCAACAGCTAGTGCAAGAGGCCAAGGACAAAGGTATCCCATTTTATCCACCTTCATTAAAGGACAGTACAAAATATTTTACTGTTGAGCAAGAAGGGATACGTTATAGCTTATCAGGAATTAAAGGCGTCCCTCATACTTTTATAGAGAATATCCATACTTTGCGCCAATCAAACCCTCTGGTATTGCATAATCTTTTTGATTTAGCTGTGGCATTAAGTGCACAGCATTTTAAACCGAAAGTAATAGAAGCATTAATTTATGCTGGAGCCCTAGATTATTTAGAGAAAGACCGTGCAGTACTGATCATGACAATAGACGCTGCATTAAAACACGCTGAACTCCTACGACCAACTGAGGATATTGATATATCAACTGCTACAGAATTTAGCTTTGGAAAGCCAAAATATATGCAGGTGGATGATATGCCACAAAAGGAAAAATTGATGCATGAAAAGGAAAGTTTAGGTTTTTACATTTCTGCCCATCCCGTTACGCAAGAAAGACTATATTGGGCTGATGTGAATAGTACTTGTCGTGAGTTAAAGCAGATGCGAGATGGGACGTATGTGAAAATGATTGGTGTCATTGAAGAAGTAAAAAAAATTCGTACCAAAAAAGGAGAACAGATGGCCTTTGTCCAGTTACAGGATGAGCATGGAGCTGTTTCCGCTACGTTATTCCCACAAGTTTTCCAATTCGTTCAAGACTTGTTAATAGAAGATGAAATTCTGTTTATAGAAGGAACTATAGAAAGACGTTTTGGAAAACCACAAATTAAAGTAAAACATGCGCAAGCGACGAAAAAGATATAAAATGAAACGAAAATTTAGAAACTGCATTAAATTTTATGCAGTTTTTTCTTTACTTTTGGGCAGTTATTTTGTAAGCTAGAGTCAACGTTAAAAAGTGGTCTGACCACTTTTTTGATAAGGGGAGTTAGTCGTATGGATAAAAAAACCGAACAAAAAAAAGTGTTTTTAGAAATCGTCCAACAACTACGTCAACTCATTAAATTGGAAAAAATTCAAGCAGGTGAAAAGCTTCCCTCCGAACGAGTCTTATCTGAGCGTCTAGGTGTCGGGCGATCCTCTGTCAGAGAGGCATTGCGAAGTCTAGAATTGCTAGGTCTTATAGAAACGAGACATGGTGGTGGTACTTTTCTTGCTTCCACACATAAGCATCAGCTTGTAGAAATCCTGTCGATGTTTATATTAGAAGATGTAAAATCAAAAAAAGATGTCGAATTTACGCGACAAATTCATGAAAAGGAAGCTATTCGCGTAATAAGTTGTACAGAGATTCTTCGCACACTACCTGTGTGGGATAGTTTTTTTGTGAAACTAGAATTAGAAGGTATGATTAATTGTCGTGATATATTGCGAGAACTTTTAATCACAACAGGTAATCGTTTATCATTAAAAATCTGGTTTCAATTGGCAGCTTATGATGGCGACCGTTTAAATCGAAACTCAACAGAAGATGAAAAAATAATCATTCAAACTATGTTGAAATCGATGCAGCTAGGGTACGAAAAAGAAGCACTAAAAGCTTATGAGCAGTGGATGAGTACTGTACAAAGCACTTAGACAACAACAAAGGGGGAGTCAAACATGGCAATACGTAGCTTATTTAGTGGTAATCGAAAAAAGAAAGAGGATGGACAGGAAAAGGCATTTCCAGAAGGATTAATGACAAAATGTCCTGAATGCCGCCATATTCAATTAACGAAAGAACTAGAAAAGAATGATAAAGTGTGTTCAAAATGTAGTCATCATTTCAAAATGACTGCACAAGAACGTGTGGACTATTTCTTGGATGAAGGTTCATTCGTTTCGATGGACGATCATTTACAAACAAGCAATCCATTGAATTTCCCAGCATATGTAGAGAAAATTTCAGCTGACCAAGAAAAAACAGGCTTGAATGAAGCTGTACTAACAGGCGTTGGTACATTAGATGGAGAAGAAATTGTTGTTGCCATTATGGATTCTCACTTCCGTATGGGGTCCATGGGTTCAGTTGTGGGCGAAAAAATTACTCGCGCAGTAGAGAAAGCAACTGAATTAGGTGTGCCATTTATTATTTTTACGGCTAGTGGCGGTGCGCGTATGCAAGAAGGTGTACTATCTTTAATGCAAATGGCAAAAACAAGTGTTGCCTTAAAGCGTCATAGCGATCAAGGTTTATTATTTATTTCCATTTTAACGCATCCTACAACTGGTGGGGTTTCAGCAAGCTTTGCCTCTGTAGGTGATATAAATATTGCAGAACCACAAGCATTAATTGGCTTTGCAGGCCGTCGTGTTATTGAAGAAACTGTAAGAGAAAAACTACCAAATGATTTCCAAACGGCAGAATTTTTATTAGAGCATGGCCAACTTGATGCCATTTTCCCTCGCAAAGATTTACGTAAACAAGTTTCTTTACTTGTAAAAATGCATACGAAAGGCGGCGTGCAACATGTCTAAAAATTTAGCGTTTGAAGAACCAGTTATCCAATTACGAGAAAAAATTGATGAATTAAAAACAATAGCCACTGAAGCTGATGTCGATATGACGGGTGAAATCGAGAAACTAGAAACACGGCTATCCCAATTAGAGCAATCGATTTATGCGAATATGAAGCCGTGGGATCGTGTGCAAGTAGCAAGACATCCAGAAAGACCTACTACTTTACAATATATTGAAGCGATATGTGAGAATTTCATTGAATTGCATGGAGATCGTACTTTTGGTGATGATGCTGCAATTCTTGGTGGAATAGGTATTTTTGAAGGGCAACCTGTAACAATAATCGGACACCAACGTGGAAAATCAACAAAAGAAAATATACGACGTAATTTTGGTATGCCTCACCCAGAAGGTTATCGTAAAGCCCTACGTTTGATGAAGCAAGCAGAAAAATTTAATCGACCAATAATTTGTTTTATTGATACAAAAGGTGCTTATCCAGGTAAAGCTGCTGAAGAACGTGGGCAAAGTGAAGCAATCGCTAGAAACCTTGTTGAAATGGCAGGCTTAACAGTACCAGTCATCAGTATTGTGATTGGAGAAGGAGGAAGTGGTGGTGCACTAGCATTAGGTGTTGCAAACCGTGTCTTTATGCTAGAAAACTCAACCTATTCCGTTATTTCTCCAGAAGGAGCGGCGTCGATTTTATGGCGTGATGGTAGCCTTGCTAAGCAAGCGGCTGAAGCAATGCGTATAACAGCACCGGATTTAAAAGAGCTTGGTGTTATAGATGGTATCGTCCCTGAGATTATTGGTGGTGCCCATCGCAATGTAGCAAAACAGGCACTTTATATTAAAGAATGCATCAGCACTACACTTCATGCATTAAATTCTCTAAATGGAGAACAATTAATTGAAGATCGTTATGAGAAGTTCAAAAAAATCGGACAATATACAGAAGTATAAAACACATTTTTGGAAGGCTATCTTCTGATAGCAGCAAAAATATGGGGATATGAATTTGCTCGTTAAGAGACAAAATTTGTTTCTTAACATATTAAAAAGCTATAAAAATTAAAGAAGCTAGTTACGCAATCTGAACGTCAGACTTCTTGGAAATTTGTTAGATTTAGGATGTTTTTGGATGGAAAGAGTGTGTGAAAGCGCATTCTTTTCATTTTTTATGTAAAAGTTATGTTTTTGTAGCCTCAGAACCCTTACATAGTTTGTTTTTTCATGTTAATGTGAATAATAATAGTAACTGCAGGAGGTTCGACAATGAAAAAAATTGCTGTATTAACTAGTGGTGGAGATGCGCCTGGAATGAACGCAGCTATTCGAGCGGTTGTTCGTAAGGCAGCATTCCATGGAATTGATGTTGTCGGAATTAAACATGGTTATGAGGGCTTAGTAAAAGGTTATTTAGAAGAACTTGATCTAGGTTCGGTTGGTGGTATTATTCAGCGTGGTGGTACCCATTTAAATTCTGCGAGATGTCCAGAATTTAAAGAAGATGCCGTGCAACTACAAGGCATTGAAAATTTACGAGCTGCCGGAATTGAAGGACTTGTTGTCATTGGTGGCGATGGTTCTTATAGAGGGGCTATGGATTTAGTGAAAAAAGGCTTCCCTGCTGTAGGTGTACCAGGAACTATCGATAATGATGTTCCAGGAACAGAATATACGATAGGCTTTGATACGGCACTCAATACAGTAGTAGAATCCATCGATAAAATTCGTGACACAGCTACTTCTCATGAAAATTCTTTCATAGTTGAGGTTATGGGTCGTGATGCAGGAGATATTGCTTTATGGGCAGGACTTGCTGCCGGTGCTGAAACAGTCTTAATTCCAGAAGAGGATTATGACTTAGATGATATTGTGGCACGCTTAGATCGTGGTGCAGCACGTGGGAAGAAGCATAGTATCATTATTGTGGCAGAAGGCGTTATGTCTGGAAATGAACTAGCTAAGTTGATAAAAGAAAAGACTGGTAAAGAAACACGTGTTTCTGTGTTAGGTCATATTCAGCGTGGTGGTTCCCCAACTGCACGTGATCGCGTATTGGCAAGTCAGTTTGGCGCACATGCAGTGGAGTTACTAATGGAAGGCAAATATGGCCGAGCGGTAGGTATTCGCAATCATCAGGTTATCGATTATGATATGCCGGAGGCTTTTGAAAAAAATCATGAGGCAGATGTAAGTCTATACACACTTATGAAAGAACTATCAATATAATTTGTTATAAACGGAGTGGGCAAAAATGAGAAAAACAAAAATCGTATGTACAATTGGACCTGCAAGTGAGTCACCAGAAACATTAGAAAAATTAATTGAAGCAGGTATGAATGTAGCCCGCTTGAATTTTTCACATGGCTCTCATGAAGAGCATGCGGGACGAATTCATTTAATTCGTGAAGTGGCACAAAAGTTAAATAAACCAGTAGGAATTTTATTAGACACAAAAGGTCCTGAAATTCGTACGCATAACATGAAAAATGGTGAGCTTCATTTATCAGCTGGCCAAGTGATTGATATTTCAATGACTGAAGTAGAAGGTACGGAGACAAGCTTTTCTGTTACTTATGAGCAACTAGTAGAAGATGTTGAGCAAAACTCAATTATTTTACTTGATGATGGTCTGATCCAATTACGTGTACTAGCTACAGATGTTGAAAAAGGTTTAATTCATACGATTGTAGAAAATGCGGGCGTATTGAAAAATAAAAAAGGTGTCAACGTACCAGGTGTTTCTGTACAACTTCCAGGTATTACTGAAAAGGATGCTCAGGATATTTTATTTGGTATTGAACAAGGTGTAGATTTCATTGCTGCCTCATTCGTTCGTCGTGCAAAAGATGTGCTTGAAATTCGTGAGTTACTTGAGCAAAATGGCGGTGGGCATATCCAAATCATCCCGAAAATTGAAAACCAAGAGGGTGTCGATAATATCGATGAGATTATCCTTGTATCCGATGGATTGATGGTAGCACGTGGAGATTTAGGTGTTGAAATTCCAGCAGAAGAAGTACCTCTTGTACAAAAGAAGTTAATTCTAAAATGTAATCAAGTAGGGAAACCAGTTATTACGGCTACTCAAATGTTGGATTCTATGCAACGTAACCCACGTCCAACACGTGCAGAAGCAAGTGATGTAGCGAACGCCATCATTGATGGTACAGATGCAATCATGTTATCAGGAGAAACTGCTGCGGGTCTATATCCAGTGGAGTCAGTACAAACAATGAATAAAATTGCTCAACGTACTGAAAATTCATTAGATTATAAATCAATTGTTTCTACACGTAGTCGTGAAAAAGAAGCCAATATGACAGAAGCTATTTCACAAGCAGTCGCTTATACATCCATTAATTTAGGTGTCAAAGCCGTATTAGCACCAACAGAAAGTGGAAATACAGCTAGAATGATTGCCAAATACCGACCTGGTGTACCTATTGTTGCAGTAACAGGCTCAACAAATACGGCTCAAACATTAACATTAGTGTGGGGTGTACACCCAATTGTTTGCCAACGTGTTACAACTACAGATGAGATTTTAGAATTAGCTGTAGATGAAAGCTTGAAACACGGTTTTGTCACACATGGTGATGCTGTTGTAATTACAGCAGGTGTGCCAGTTGGTGAAGCGGGTACTACAAACCTAATGAAAGTACACATTATTGGCGATTTACTAGCTCGTGGGCAAGGGATTGGCAAGGCATCGGTTGTAGGTAAAACGGTTATTGCTAAAAATGCGGCTGAGGCACTTGCTTATGATACGGAAGGAAGTATACTTGTAACAGTTGGTTCAGACCGTGAAATGATGCCAGCAATAGAAAATTGCATTGGGCTAATTACTGAAGAAGGTGGACTAACTAGTCATGCTGCAGTAGTTGGACTAAGTCTTGGTATTCCAGTAATTGTTGGCGTAAAAGAAGCAACAACATTATTACGCCATGGTCAAGAAATTACGATGGACGCTGAAACAGGCGTTATCTATAAAGGACATGCTAGCGTTCTTTAATTATAAACAAAAAGCTCTAGTGCGATTTGTTGTACTAGAGCTTTTAATAAGGGTTGTACAAATTAACTATATTTCGTGCTATATGGAAAGCTACTTTTTATATCTCCATCAAAAAAGATAAGTGATTTGGTATTATTTGATGGGAGGCATTCATTTTTTTATGAAACTAAATGGGCTATAATAACGTATAAAAGGTATACCTTTTCAAGTAGAAAGGAGAAAAATATGCGAAAAATTTTTCTTGGTTTCATTGTCTACGCATTAGCCGAATTGGCGTTATTAATAGTTATTGGGCAAAACATTGGTGTTTTAAGTACATTATTACTCATTATTGCCACTAGTGTACTTGGGGTTTATGTAATGAAAAATAAAGGTATGAATTCTGTCCAAAATGTAAAAAATACATTAGCACGTGGAGAGGCTCCGGGATCTGCGTTGGTTGATACATTATTAACTTTTAGTGGTGGACTGCTTTTAGCATTACCAGGCTTTATGACAGATCTTATTGGCTTACTACTGCTTTTGCCTTTTTCACGAAAAATGTTCCAACCGGTTGTCTATTATTGGATGCGTAAAAAAATGAAAAAAGGTCAATTTATTATCGTTCAAAGATAGAGTTTTCTTTTAGCTTAACCGCTAAAAATAAAAAGATCGGGCTAAGTAATATTCCATAAAAGCCAAATAATAGAATAGAGGCGGCGCTGATGAAAAATGTATGGAATGTACGTAATTGAAGCGTGTTGGACCAAAGCATTGATTCAGCTAGCTGCCTTGTTAATTGTACAAATAAATACAACAGTAAAATGGCTACACATAAAAATGTATTTCCATTGAAATAAAAATAAATACTCATCGGGACAAGAAATACACCGATACCGAAAAATGGCAGGACATCTGCGAAAGCTACAATAAAAGCTTTAATAATAGCTTGTTCAAATTGAAGGATCATAAAGCCTCCACAAAGAATAAGTAAGGTTATTGTAAATAATTGAAATTCCACATATAAAAAATAATGAAAAAGTTGCATGATTTTCGCGAAATGTGATTGCCATTCTTGACGATATTTCTTTGGCACATATTGAAAAAACCAATAGCGTGATTTACGCGTTTCTAGGAGAGCGAAATAATAAGCTACCAAGAAAATGAATACCTCAATGACATGTTTCATTAATAATTGGAAAAGATCAGCTGTATATATGATGATCGAATCAAAAATAGAAAGTGATTTCTCCTTTAAAACTTGTATAAACATCGATTCATATTCACTGAAAAGTGGGAAGTTTTGTAATGTATTACGAATCTCCGGAAAGATGACAATCACACTATTGATGGATATGACGACAAGCAAAAAAATACAAGTTAAAATCAATACCTCCACAATTATTGCTGCTATCCAATAGGCGATCCTGCAATATTTATGCAAGAAATTTATGACAGGGTACGTCGAAAATGACAAAAAAATCGCAAGTGATACTGGTAATACAAACCAAAGTATGACTAAGTAAAAAATAAAAAGTAAAATACTTGTGGTTCTTTCGTATGAAAAATACTTTAAATTCCTCATTTTAACAAATTCACCTCAAATCATAATGTCAAAAAATACAATAAAATCTCTTTGGGACAAATATATAGTCGTTCGGACGTCTTTTTCTTTATTTAGAGGATTTTCATTCACAAAGCTGTCAAAAATGATTATAATAGCAATGTAAGCGATTTACTTAATGGTTCATATGAGCAAAAACCGTAAATGCAAGAAAAAAACGCATTTACAACAAAATATAAATATGAGGGAGCGATAATTTATGTCAGCAACTAAAGGATTAGAAGGTATCGTAGCAGCGGAATCTAAAATCAGTTCAATTATCGATGACACACTTACATATGTTGGTTACAACATTGATGATTTAGCACAAAATGCGTCATTTGAAGAGGTAATTTACTTGTTATGGCATACTCGTTTACCAAAAGCGGACGAGCTAGCTGAGTTAAAACAACAATTGGCAGACAATATGTCAATTCCGCAAGCGATTGTCGACCAATTCAAAACATACCCACTTTCAACTGTACATCCAATGGCTGCACTACGTACTGCAGTATCTCTACTTGGTGTATTCGATGAAGAAGCGGATGTTATGGACCCAGAAGCAAACTACCGTAAAGCAATTCGTCTTCAAGCTAAAATTGCTACAGTAGTAACTGCATTTGCACGTGTTCGTAAAGGTTTAGAACCAGTTTCACCAAAACCTGAACTAGGATATGCGGCAAACTTCTTATACATGCTTAAAGGCGAAGAGCCAGCAGATATTGAAATTGAAGCATTCGACAAAGCACTAGTATTGCATGCTGACCATGAGTTAAATGCATCTACATTCACTGCACGTGTATGTGTAGCTACATTATCAGACGTTTATTCTGGTGTAACTGCAGCAATCGGCGCTTTAAAAGGGCCACTTCATGGTGGAGCAAATGAGCAAGTTATGAAGATGTTAACTGAAATTGGCTCACTTGAAAATGTTGAATCTTACATTCAAAATAAATTAGACAACAAAGAAAAAATCATGGGCTTCGGTCACCGCGTATATCGCAAAGGCGACCCTCGTGCACCACATTTACGCGTAATGTCTAAAAAATTAACTGAACTAACTGGTAAACCAGAGCTTTATGAAATGTCAGTTAAAATCCATGACATGATCGTTGAACAAAAGAAATTACCAGCTAACGTAGATTTCTTCTCTGCGTCAGTGTATGATTCTTTAGGTATTGATCATGACCTGTTCACACCAATTTTCGCAGTATCACGTACTTCAGGTTGGGTGGCACATATCCTTGAGCAATATGCAAATAACCGCCTAATCCGTCCACGTGCTGAGTATGTTGGACCAGGCATGCAAAAATATGTTCCAATCAGCGAGCGCTAATTTGGAAAATATGCTAGAATGTTTGGGACTGTGTTATCACTAACACAGTCCTATGATTATGAATTTAGGAGGCAACAGAATGTCAAACAAAATTGTAGTTGAAAATGGCGTACTTAATGTACCAAATAATCCAGTAATTCCTTTCATCGAAGGTGATGGAATTGGTCCAGATATCTGGGCAGCAGCATCACGCGTAATCGACGCAGCAGTAGAAAAAGCTTATAACGGTGAAAAGAAAATTGAATGGTTAGAAGTTTTAGCTGGTGAAAAAGCATTTAACCAAACTGGTGAATGGTTACCACAAGAAACTTTAGACAAAATTAATGAATACTTAATTGCAATCAAAGGTCCTCTTACTACACCAATCGGTGGTGGTATCCGCTCTCTTAACGTAGCATTACGTCAACAACTTGACTTATATGTATGCTTACGCCCAGTACGTCACTTTGATGGAGTGCCTTCTCCAGTTAAACGCCCAGAAGACGTTGATATGGTTATCTTCCGTGAGAACACAGAAGACATCTACGCTGGTATTGAATTCGAATCTGGTTCAGAACAAGCTCAAAAAATCATCAACTTCCTACAATCTGAATTTGGTGTAAATCAAATCCGTTTCCCAGAAACTTCTGGTATCGGTGTTAAACCTGTATCTAAAGAAGGTACTGAGCGTTTAGTACGTTCTGCTATCGAATACGCAATTAAACATAAACGCCCATCTGTTACTTTAGTTCATAAAGGTAACATCATGAAATTCACTGAAGGTGGATTCAAAAAATGGGGTTATGAATTAGCAGAAAAAGAATTTGCTGATCAAACTTTCACTTGGAACCAATACGATGCAATCAAAGCTGAACAAGGTGAAGAAGCAGCAAACAAAGCTCAATCTGATGCTTTAGCAGCTGGTAAAATCTTAGTAAAAGATTCTATCGCTGATATCTTCTTACAACAAATCTTAACTCGTCCAACTGAGTTCGATGTAGTAGCTACAATGAACTTAAATGGTGACTATATTTCTGATGCACTTGCTGCACAAGTTGGTGGTATCGGTATCGCTCCAGGAGCTAACATTAACTATGTTACTGGACATGCGATCTTCGAAGCTACTCATGGTACAGCTCCAAAATATGCTGGTTTAGATAAAGTAAACCCATCTTCAGTATTACTTTCAGGTGTATTAATGCTTGAACACTTAGGATGGCAAGAAGCTGCTGACATGATCACTAAATCTGTTGAGAATACAATTTCTTCTAAAGTTGTAACTTATGACTTTGCTCGTTTAATGGACGGCGCTACAGAAGTGAAATGTTCAGAATTCGCTAATGAGTTAATCAAAAACTTATAATTTTCTATTCTGATATAGAAATTTTCACGTGAAAGTATACTTTTATATGCCGATATAATTAGGGTAAAAGTGAATTTTCGTTAAATAAAATATTTACGATGAACTTGTTTAATCGAGGGAGTGAGATGTATTTCTCCTCCCTCTTTTAAAATATATAACCCCATTTTAAAGGAGCGTATTCAAATGTCTCTGAAACGAAAAAAATTATCAGTAATCGGTGGAGGATTTACAGGTGCTACCGCAGCTTTTTTAGCAGCTCAGAAAGAACTTGGTGACGTTGTATTAGTAGATATCCCACAAGCAGAAAATCCTACAAAGGGAAAAGCTCTAGATATGTGGGAGGCAGCGCCAATACAAGGCTTTGATGCTTATGTAAAAGGTACATCAAATTATGCAGATACAGCTAATTCTGACGTAGTCATTATTACAGCTGGGGTAGCCCGTAAACCAGGTATGAGTCGTGATGATCTTGTACAAATCAACCAGGGCGTCATGAAAACAGTGTCCAAAGAGATTGCCGCACATTCACCAAATGCCACAATTATCGTCCTTACTAATCCAGTTGATGCCATGACCTACACAGTTTATAAGGAAACTGGTTTCCCAAAAAATCGTGTTATCGGTCAATCTGGTGTTCTTGATACGGCGCGCTTCTGTGCATTTGTTGCAGAAGAGTTGAATGTCTCAGTAAAAGATATTACTGGTTTTGTATTAGGTGGTCATGGAGATACGATGGTGCCTTTAACACGTTATTCATTTGCAGGTGGTATTCCATTAGAAACATTAATCCCTGCTGAACGTCTAGAAGCTATCGTTGATCGCACTCGTAATGGGGGTGCTGAAATCGTTAACTTACTTGGAAACGGTTCAGCCTACTATGCACCTGCTGCAGCATTGATTGAAATGGCTGAAGCTATTATTAAAGATCAAAAGCGTATTCTACCATCTATTGCTTATTTAGAAGGTGAATATGGCTATAGCGATTTATATCTGGGTGTTCCTACATTACTTGGCGAAAATGGTATTGAAAAAATCTTTGAGCTTGAGTTAACAGACAAAGAAAAAGCAGCTTTAGACCAATCGGCAGATGCAGTACGCAACGTAATGAAAATTTTAGTGTAGATTAACGATGTCCGACTCAAGGTGCTTTTCGCCAGAGTCTTTAGGGCAGCATGTCGATCTCTCTCTATTTCAGCTATCGAAAAAATATATAAGCAATGTCTCTATATCTGAAGTTTCAATATCGGTACATGAGTATTTGCTGAATTAAGAAAACGAGTAGGTAACTCCTGCTCGTTTTTTTGTGCATAAGTGTGATAGGGTTAAGGTACTTCGGCTTTTCGTTGTACTTTTGGCATAAAATTGATACTATGAATGTAGTATGATAGAAAAGGGGTTGGCGTATCTTTGCTTCAAAAAAATAGTAAACTTGGTCTGACAATCGATGAAATTACAGTTGGCGAAAAGATCCATATAACTGAAAAGATTGAGGATAGAGATCTGTTGCTGTATTTAGGGCTCACGAATGATAGTAATCCACTTTATATTCAACATGATTATGCGGCGATGACACCTTTTGAAAAGCCGATTGTCCCGACCATCATGTTAAATGGTATTATTACATCAGCTGTGTCAAAGTATATTCCAGGACCGGGTGCACGAATTATTGAGCAACATTTAAAATATTTAGGGCCTCTCTATCATTATGAATTGTTTGATACGCTTTTAGAGGTAACAGCAGTCAATAAATATGAAAATACGATTACTGTGTCTGTACACTCTTATAATGAGCAAAAGCAGCTTGTGATTGAAGGTATGTTGTTGGTGACACCACCACTTGCATTATAGACGTCTTGAGGTTTGAAATGGGGGTTTCAAATCACTAACGGAGGCATTATATTATGACAAAAACGATATTAGTTATTGAAGATGAATTTTCAATCGCAACATTATTGAAATATAATTTAGAACAGGCTGGCTATTTAGTGGAAACAGCTGCAGATGGACAAGAAGGTCTGGAAAAAGCAATTGAGATACAGCCTAATTTAATTCTGTTAGATTTGATGCTACCTAAACTAGATGGTATGGAAGTATGTAAACAAATACGTCAGCAGCGTATGAATACGCCTATAATAATGTTAACAGCAAAAGATGACGAATTTGATAAAGTACTTGGTCTAGAATTAGGCGCAGATGATTATATGACTAAACCCTTTAGTCCACGGGAAGTACTAGCACGCGTTAAGGCAGTTTTAAGACGTTTTACTCAAAATGTTGTATCAGATGAGAAAGATGAGCCGCAAGAGAAAATGTTTGAGTTTGGACAATTGCGTGTATTTCCAGAACGCTTTGAAGTCTTTTTACAAGATGAGGCACTGGAGTTTACGCCAAAGGAATTTGAATTACTCATTTACTTACTTGAAAATAAAAATCGTGTATTAACACGCGATCAGCTATTAAGTGCTGTATGGAAATATGATTTTGCTGGCGATACTCGAATTGTGGATGTTCATATTAGCCACCTTCGCGATAAAATTGAGGAAAATAGCCGTAAGCCAATGTTTATTAAAACAATCAGGGGGCTTGGCTATAAATTTGAGGAGCCGAAAACGTCATGAAATCAATGAGCAACCGCTTATTTTTGACATTCATGCTTTTACTTGGAACGATATTAGCTGTCCTAATGATTGTTATAGGTCAGCTTTTTCCTGTTTATATTAAGCAATACAATGAGGATGCAAATACTCATAAACAAGCATCAATGACTCAAGTAATAGATGAACGCAAGCTCCAGCTTTCAGAGGAAGATCAAGAAGCATTATTTGCATCACAGAGCTTAGATCTAGAAGATTCTTTGACCTTTGTACGTGCCAGACTCTATATCATATTGGCCATCCTCTTCACGATTACCCTGATTTTAATCGGGATTGTCAGTCGCTATATGATACGGAATTTTACAGCACCAATCGATAATGTTACGGAAACGGCTCTTGAACTTGCAAAGGGGAACTATCGTGCACGTGCCCAGGAAAATGAATATGAACGCATGATTCCATTAAGTCATTCCATTAATATTTTGGCTCGTAATCTCCAGGATATTACGACTGTTCGTGAAGTAGAGGAAGAGAGGCTGAAAACGTTAATCGAAAATATGGGTAGCTCTCTCATGATGATTGGGCGTGAAGGCAATATTTCTATTGTGAATCGCGTATTTTTAGAACGTTTTGGGATGCAGATTGATGAAGTTCAGGGAAAGGTATTCCGGACAATTGGCTTACCAAAATCATTAGAGCAGTTTATCGATCACGTATTTCTTACAGAGATGCCTTATCGACAGCAAATTAAAATGGAGATAAAGCAGGAGCTCTATAATAAAGAAGTATATGGAGCACCTGTTATTGGGGACCATGGACGATGGCTAGGCGTTGTTATTGTTATGCATGATATAACGGAGCTTGTCCGTTTAGAGCAAATTCGCAAAGATTTTGTTGCCAATGTATCCCATGAATTGCGAACACCTATTACCTCTATTAAAGGTTTTTCTGAAACCTTATTGGATGGAGCCTATAAAGACGAAAAAATGTTAATATCTTTCTTGGAAATTATTTATAAAGAGAGTAATCGTCTTCAAATGCTCATTCAGGATTTGTTAGAGCTTTCTAAAATTGAACAACATGGCTTCACGGTCAACATTATGCCAATGGGCTTGCAGGATGTGCTGATTCGTGGAGCAGAGCTAACAGCGCCACGATTAGATGAAAAAAATATGAGCTTCCAAGTGGATATTGACCGTGACGTACAAGTAATGGGTGATGCCAATCGTATTATTCAGATCGTGACGAATTTAATTACCAATGCAATCACCTATTCTCCAGAAAATACAACAGTGTCTATTCGTTTAAAGGAAAATGAAACACATGGTATTATTGAAATTGAAGATCAAGGAATTGGAATTGAAAAGCATGAAATAGCCCGAGTCTTTGAGCGCTTTTATCGTGTTGATCGCGCACGAAGCCGGAATTCAGGTGGAACAGGCTTAGGCTTAGCAATTGTCAAGCATCTTGTAGAGGCCCATCATGGACGTATTCAAGTAGAAAGTGAAGTGGGCGTAGGGACAATAATGATTGTGATGATTCCGAAAAATTAACAAATCCTTTACATGAACAAAATGTTACATTCATATTTGGGAACTATACTTATAACTAGAAACCCCCTTATATGATTGTTAAGACTATAAACTAAAAAATCGCGCTCATCAATTTATTTGGTGATGACAGATTTTTTAATAACTGTTTTATTTTCTCCACAGAAGAATCTATTGTCTAATTATTAGGCACTAGATTCTTTTTCTGTTTTACAGAGAGGATAAATAGGTGTAAAGTATAGTAGCATAAAAGTTTAACATCAATCTGTAGTAGATAGTTTGTCAAACTAAAGCTTGAACAGTCAGTGAAATCATAACTTCTTTTCATTTGAATCGTGTTTTTCTGACTGTTGAAGCAGAGAAAAAAATGAGAGAAGGATGACCATGAAAATCGTCAAAAGTATCGTGCAAATCGGCTTTCTTTATTTCCTATTATTGATTGGGAATAGTATTGCACGCCTACTTCACTTGCCGATTCCAGGGAGCATAATAGGACTCGTTCTATTATTTTTACTTTTACAGTTTCATATTATTAAGCTTGAATGGATTGAGCTAGGGGCAGCATTATTACTAAGTGAACTCTTACTTTTCTTCATTCCATCTGCCATTGGTGTCATCGATTATGATGCATTATTCGGTGTGCAAGGCATGAAGGTTGTGTTGGTCATTGTTGGAAGTGCGATTATTGTGATGTTTGTAACGGGCTACACAGCACAATGGCTAGGGCGTCGAAAGAAGGGTGATGCAGTATGAGTTTATGGATAGCTGGTAGTAGCTTACTTGGAACAATTATTATTTTTTATATTTGTAAAATAATCTATAAGAAATATAAAAAGGAATGGCTGACACCTATGCTGGTGACGCCGATCGTTATTATTATCTTACTATTACTAACAGGTATACCGTATACAACTTATAATGCAGGAGCTAGTGTTTTAACGAATTTACTAGGACCAGCAACGGTTGCTTTTGCGGTTCCTATCTATAAAAATGTCAATTTATTAAAAAAACATGCCTTCGAAATCTTTATAAGTATTGCGGTTGGCTCCACAGTCGCCATTATTTCATCTTTTATAATGGCCTTAGTAGTAGGGTTAAACAATGAGCTTGTGCATAGTTTAGTGCCACGTTCAGTGACAACACCTATTGCAATGGACATTTCAAATATGATTGGAGGCTCTCCTACTTTAACAGCTGTCTTTGTTATGACGACAGGCATTTTAGGAAGCCTATTAGCACCTATTGTTATTAAAATATGTCGATTCCACAACCCATCGTCTAGAGGATTAATGTTAGGAATGGGCGCGCATGGGGCAGGTACATCTAGAGCATTTGAATTTGGTGAACTAGAGGGTACATTTGCCAGCTTAGCAATGATTGTTGCTGCTTTAATTAGCATTGTATTAACCACAACCATTTTCCCAGTCTTTGAACATCTAGTTATTAATATCCTGTTACCATAAAAGGTAGCAGGATTTTTTTATGCTAAATTCACTATATTTTGAAACTTTTTATAAAACTCTTCCGTAAACAATAGTAATCAATAAAAGGGAGGAACAGACATGAGTGTGAAAAGGACACTAATGATGGTTGGACTTGGGATTTTTGGAGTTATTGCACTTATTACCGTATTTACATCTTGGTACACAGTAGATGAATCAGAACAAGCGGTTGTCATTACATTTGGCCGTGCCGATGAAATGGTTACAAACCCAGGACTTCATTTTAAATTACCTTGGCCAGTTCAATCAGTTGAAATTTTATCGAAAGAAACGTTCAGTTTACAGTTTGGCTATAAGCAAAATAAGGCAGGAGAGCTAGAAGCCTATGATGCTGAGACAAAGATGATTACAGGAGATGAATATATTGTATTAACTGATCTTGTTGTACAATGGAAAATTACCGACCCTCGTAAATTTTTATTTAACGCACAAAGCCCCGAAGAAATTTTACATAGCGCCACATCAAGCGCCATTCGTTCAATTATTGGTAGCTCTACAATTGATGCAGCATTAACAGATGGGAAGGCTGAAATTGAAGCAAAAACACGTGATTTACTAGTGTCCTTAATCGAAAAATATGATATTGGTATTGGCGTATTAGGTGTGAAATTACAAGACGTTGAATTACCAAACAAGGAAGTGCGTGCTGCCTTCACAGCAGTAACGGATGCACGTGAAACAAAGAATACAAAAACGAATGAAGCACAAAAGTATATGAATCAGCGTAAAAGTGAAGCTGAAGGTGAAAAAGATGCTATTATTTCCAAGGCACAAGGTGCAAAAACAGCACGTATCGAGCAAGCTCAAGGTGATGTAGCTGTCTTTAATAAGATGTATGAGCAATATAGAGGAAATCAACAAATTACACGAGAGCGATTAATTCTAGAAACACTTGAAAACGTCTTACCGAAGGCGCAAATATACATTATGAATGATGATGGCAGTACGATGAAGTACTTACCACTACAGCCATTACAGCCTCAGCAGGCACAATCAGATAAAAAAGAAGGGAGCAGTAATTAATGGACCAAAAAAATAAGGACCTTGACAAATTCCTCAATTTTTTATCAGGAAAAAGCAAAAAAGCGGCTCCAACAGACAGTGATTCGGGAGACAATGTCGTGAAAATGGCGAAAAAAGGCCCGCTCAACCCTAAAAAATATCTGTCTATTGTCATCACATTAACAGTTGTTTTTGCTACAGCTATCATTATTTTTGCGAATGTTTATATTGTAAAGGAATCTGAATATGCCGTGGTTCGCCAGTTTGGAGAAGTAGTGAAATTTGAACGAGATCCAGGCTTAAAAATGAAAATACCTTTTATTCAAAGTGTTACACGATTACCAAAAAATCAGATGACCTATAATATTTCAGAAGAAGAAATTAATACAAAGGATAAAAAAAGAATTATCATCGATAACTATGCTGTTTGGCGTATTACAGATCCAAAAGCTTTAATATCGAATGCAGGTACACTTAGCAAGGCAGAGACTCGAATGGAGGAGTTTATTTACTCCGTCATAAGAACAGAGCTTGGCCAACTGCGATACGATGAAATTATTAATGATGAAAAATCTTCACGAGGAAGCATCAATGATCGTGTAACAGAGCGAGTTAATGAACTGTTACAAAACGACAAGTATGGTGTAGAAGTAGTGGATGTACGTATTCGTCGTACAGACTTACCGGCAGAAAATGAACAGTCTGTATTTACCCGCATGATTTCAGAGCGTGAATCAACGGCTCAATTATATCTTTCTGAAGGGGATGCAGATAAACGACGTATCGAAGCCCAAACGGATCAACAAGTGCAGGAAATGTTAGCTACAGCGAATAAGGAGGCATCCATTATTCAAGCTGAGGGAGAAGCAGAAGCTGCGAAAATATACAATAAATCATTCTCTCAAGATCCTGAATTTTACTCTTTATACCGTACGTTAGAATCCTATAAGAAAACGGTTGGAGAGGATACGGTCATTATTTTGCCAGCATCATCACCTTATGCAAAAATTTTATCTGGTTATTTAAAATAATAGATAGCAAAGTCGTCTTTCCTATTAGGAAGGCGACTTTTTGGTTACTATGAAAATTATAAATATCCCTACAATTGACTTGTTATATTGTGAAAATAATAGAAACATACAAATTTCTATTCCCCAACAGCCTATAATTTGATAGAATGATAATGTTTAAAAAAGAACTGTTGGGGGTAATAGCTGTGAAATTGCGAATTAGCACTTGGCTCCAAAATGTAGGAATTGCTTGTAGTATAGCATCGTTATTGACTCTGTTCTTCCGCCTATCTGATTTTGCATGGATGACAAAGAGTGTTTATCATATACCTGTATTTTTTGTAAGTATCTTTTTAGTTAGTATTATTATTGCAAATGATGTAAGAAATCTGTTTAAAAGGTTGTTTTGGTATGAAAAACGTAAGGTCAAGCGTCCTATTTGGCAAGTCGGTATTGGCTTCATTTTCTTTTTAGCGCAAATTAGTGCTGTAATGGTATTTAGTAAAGAGTTAACACAGCCACAACTGGGTGGAATGCCATTATTTTTAGTATTTGCCTTTATGAATGCCTTTATTTTAACGATTATATATGAAGAAATTTTTCATCGAACAGCCAATCAATAATATCTATAATAGAACTTTCATTCACTGGGACTTTCTCCGCGAATGGGAGTTTTTTTACGTTTTTATGCGTTGAATACGAGGAATCCTTTACTATTGAGGCGAACAAGTTGCTATTACATTAAATGAAGCAATAATATACACTGATCCTGTGACAGGAGAAACCTCATTACCTGCTGCTATGGATTTTCACAATAAAGGGCTCACATTCGCTATAGGTTGAAATGCAGGAGTGATGGATAGCATGTTATAAGTGACGGATAAAACAAAGAAAGTGACGGATAGCGAGCCAAAAGTGACGGATAAAACCGAGAGAGTGACGGATAGCGAGTCAAAAGTAGCGGATAACCTTAGGGAGGACCCGTCTGCTTTTTTTACTTGAAATGTATTGTTATGATAAAGTAGAAGGAAGTAGAAGACAACGCAGGAGGATAATATTATGACAAAGGAAAAATTACTATTATTGGACGGTAATAGTTTAGCATATCGCGCGTTTTTTGCGTTGCCATTGTTGACGAATGATAGTGGAATTCATACTAATGCTGTGTACGGCTTTACAACGATGCTACAAAGAATATTAGAGGAAGAGCAACCAACGCAAATTTTAGTGGCTTTTGATGCTGGAAAAACAACTTTCCGCCATGAAACCTTTACAGAATATAAAGGTGGACGACAAAAGACGCCACCAGAATTATCGGAGCAATTCCCTTATATACGCAAGCTAATTGATGCTTATGGAATTAAGCAATATGAACAAGACCTATATGAAGCGGATGATATTATTGGGACGCTGGCAAAAGAGGCTTCATCACAGGATATGGATGTTATCATCGTATCTGGAGACCGCGATTTAACACAGCTTGCGACAGAGCAAGTTACGGTTTATATTACGAAAAAAGGGATTACGGAAATTGAGAGAAATACGCCAGCCTTTATTGCAGAAAAATACGGTTTAACGCCCTTACAAATTATTGATATGAAGGGCTTAATGGGGGATTCTTCAGATAATATTCCTGGTGTGCCAGGTGTTGGCGAAAAGACGGCTGTCAAACTATTAAAAGAGCATGGCTCCGTTGAGGCACTTTACGAGGCGATGGATACATTGAAAGCTTCTAAGATGAAAGAAAAGCTGGTAGCCAATGAAGAGCAGGCTAAGATGAGTAAGAAGCTGGCAACGATTTTTACAGATGCCCCAATTACCATTTCATTAACTGATCTCGCGTACCATGGACCGAATGAAGAAGAATTGATCAATGTATGGCGTGAGCTCGGCTTTAAATCATTGCTCGAGAAAAGTGATTTTACTGTGCAGGAGCAAGAGCAAACACCTTTTGATTTTGAACAAATTCAAGAAGTTCGACAAGAAGACTTACAAGATGTGATGGCTGTGCATGTTGAGCTAGAGAATGAACATTACCACACTTGTGCGCTACTTGGAATTGCCTTATCTGATGGGACCAAGACTCAATACATTCCTTTTGATATTGCGGCAAAATCAGATATATTACGTTGCTGGTTAGAGGACTCCTCAAAAATAAAATACATGTCTGATTCCAAAGCGTCTCAAGCAGCATTAAAACGAGCAGGTATTCAATTAGCTGGCGTTGATTTTGATTTAGTGCTTGCTTCGTATATTAATAATCCTGGACTTAGTGGGGATGATGTTGCCACTCTTGCAAGGGAGCTTGGGTATTATGATGTACAAGCAGATGAAACGGTCTATGGCAAGGGGGCTAAACGTGCTATACCTGAAATAGATAAGCTTGCACAGCATGTTAGCCGAAAAGCTTATGCTGTCTGGTCATTACAGCCGAAGCTAGAGGCATTATTAAAGGAAAATGAACAATTTGATCTTTATAAAGACTTGGAATTGCCACTGGCAGCCATTTTAGGTGAGATGGAAAGTGAAGGCATTACCGTTAACCGTGCTACGCTAGAAAAAATGGGCCAAGAGCTTAATGAAAAGCTTGTCGTGCTTGAACAAGAAATTTATGCGGAGGCAGGAGAAACGTTTAATATTAATTCACCAAAACAATTAGGTGTTATTTTATTCGATAAATTAGGTTTACCTGTTATTAAAAAAACGAAGACGGGCTATTCAACGGCTGCTGATGTATTAGAGAAGTTAAAATCTGAGCATGCCATTATTGAATATATTCTGTTATATCGTCAGCTTGGTAAATTACAGTCTACTTATATTGAAGGGTTGCTAAAGGAAATCCATGAAAAGGATAGCAAGGTGCATACTCGTTTCCAACAAGCTTTAACTGCTACAGGACGACTAAGCTCAACAGATCCAAATTTACAAAACATCCCTATCCGTTTAGAGGAGGGACGTAAAATCCGTCAAGCATTTGTCCCTTCAAATGAGAATTGGATACTGTTTTCAGCGGACTATTCGCAAATCGAATTACGTGTACTCGCACATATGTCGGAGGATAAAAACCTTGTAGAGGCCTTCCGTGAAGGGATGGACGTTCATACACGAACAGCGATGGACGTATTCCATGTATCCGAAGATGAAGTTGATAGTAATATGCGTCGTGCAGCGAAGGCTGTTAACTTTGGGATTGTTTATGGTATCAGTGATTATGGTCTATCACAAAATTTAGATATTACCCGTAAGGAAGCGGCAACTTTTATTGATAAATATTTCGCTAGTTTCCCAGGTGTTAAACAGTATATGGATGATATTGTGCAAAATGCGAAGTTCAATGGCTATGTTACAACAATTTTAAATAGACGTCGTTATTTACCAGATATTACGAGCTCAAACTTTAATTTAAGAAGCTTTGCTGAGCGTACGGCGATGAATACCCCGATTCAGGGAAGTGCTGCGGATATTATTAAAAAAGCGATGATTGATATGGATGCTCGACTAAAAAAGGAAAATATGCAGGCAAAGCTACTTTTACAAGTGCATGATGAGTTGATTTTTGAAGCACCTAAGGAAGAGATTGCGTTGCTAGAAAAAATTGTGCCAGAGGTAATGGAAAATGCAATCGAGCTCTCCGTACCGCTAAAAGTAGATTTTAACCATGGTTCGACATGGTATGAAGCAAAATAAGGAGGGGTTCAAATGCCTGAATTACCAGAGGTAGAAGGTGTCGTCCAGGCATTGAAGCCAAAGGTTGAAGGACGTACAATTCAACATGTACAGCTATCTGAAAGGGTACACTTTTCTTTTAGTGAGGGGAAACAATGTATTGTTAAGCAAGCAGAGCCTGATGCATTTGAATTAACGTTGTCTGAAATGACGATTACAAAAATTGAACGACGTGCAAAATATATTTTCTTTCACTTATTCAAAGATGAGGTTCCTTATGTACTTGTTAGTCACTTAGGAATGACAGGTGCATGGTTTGTTGTGAATTCACCAGAAGACATCGATGAAGCAAAATTCCAAAAGCATATACATGCCACCTTTAAGATGGCTGATGGTGGTTACTTAATTTATTCAGATATACGACGCTTTGGTGAACTACGATTTCTGGCAAAAATTGAAGATCATGTACCATTAACAAAAATGGCGCCAGAGCCGTTTGATGAATTAGCGTGTGATTTTTTTATAACAAAATCAACATTACCAAAATATGAGAATAAGGCCGTAAAAGAAGTGATTATGGATGGGCAAGTCGTTTCGGGCTGTGGCAATATTTATGCAACAGAGGCGCTGTTTGCTCAAAAAATTCATCCTGCTCGAAAAATGAACCGTATTAGTGAGAAGCGTAAACGAGCATTATTTGAGGAGATCGTTGCTGTTTTGCGTCAAAGTATTGAAGCAGGTGGTTCTACCATCTCTGATTATCGAAATATTAATGGGGAAGCTGGGAGCATGCAGAATCGTTTGAAAATGTATGGGAAAAAGATATGCCCAGCATGTGAAACGGCAACAAGTCAAATGACGATTGGTGGGCGAACATCGGTTTTTTGCCCAAATTGTCAACATTAAAGGGGATTTAACAATGATTATCGGACTTACAGGAAGTATTGCAAGCGGAAAAAGTACAGTAGCAAAAATGATGCTCGAACTAGGATTACCGATTGTTGATGCAGATATTGTAGCGCGAGATGTCGTCGAGCCAGGAACAGAGACACTGGCATTTATTGCAGAAAACTTTGGTCAAGATATTTTACTAGAGGATGGCAATTTAAATCGGACAATGCTCGGAGATATTATTTTTCATGAGCCTGCCAAACGCAAAATTTTAAATGATATTATGCATCCGGCCATTAGAAAGGAAATGCTACGACAACGTGATGCCTATTTAGAGGATGGCCATGAGCATGTTGTCATGGATATTCCCCTGTTATTTGAAAGTAAGCTTCAGCATTTTGTAGAGCGTATCATTGTAGTGTCGGTAAGTGAAGAGGTTCAGCTTCGACGCTTAATGGAACGCAATCATTTATCAAAAGAGGATGCCTTAGCACGCATGCACTCACAGTTGCCTATGTCTGTCAAAGAAAAGGGAGCTCATGCGGTCATTTATAATAATGAGAATCTGGAAAATACAGAGGAACAACTAAAGAAAATTCTAGCTTTCTGGGGTGTAATTTAAAGTGTTTCAAGCTAAAAATGTGTAGCAAGTAAATCTTGCTACACATTTTTTTTATGGGCAAATGCCATAATAAAAGATAATTTTTCAGAAAATAAGAACTTTTATAATATGACTATTTAATGTTCATCTTTTTTAAAATTGTGTTATACTAATCACCATAAAGTATATAATTAATCTGAGTATGTACTCACAGGAGGATTTTTAAATGACAGTATCAATTGCTATTAATGGTTTCGGACGTATCGGACGTATGGTTTTCCGCCAAGCGATCGTACAAGAAAATTTAAATATTGTTGCTATTAACGCTAGCTATCCAGCAGAAACGTTAGCACATTTGATTAAGTATGACACAAATCACGGAACATTTGAAGGTACAGTAGAACCAGCAGGCGATGCTTTAGTTGTAAATGGTAAACGTGTTCAAATTATTAGCGAACGAGATCCATTAAAATTACCTTGGGCTACAATGGGTGTTGATATCGTTATCGAAGCTACAGGTAAATTTAATGAGCGTGATAAAGCAGCAATGCACTTAGAAGCTGGCGCGAAAAAAGTTATCTTAACAGCACCTGGTAAAAACGAAGATGTAACAATTGTTTTAGGTGTGAATGATGACAAACTTGATATTGCTAAACATGATGTAATTTCAAACGCTTCTTGTACAACAAACTGCTTAGCACCAGTTGCAAAAGTATTAAATGATACATTTGGTATTGAAAATGGTTTAATGACAACTGTTCATGCTTATACAAACGATCAAAAGAACTTAGATAATCCACATAAAGATTTACGTCGTGCACGTGGGTGTGCACAATCAATTATTCCTACATCTACAGGCGCTGCCAAAGCATTAAAATTAGTTTTACCTGAGTTAGAAGGTAAAATTCATGGTATGGCACTTCGCGTTCCAACACCAAATGTTTCTTTAGTTGACCTTGTAGTAGATTTAAATACAGATGTAACAGTTGATGCTGTTAATGCAGCATTTGTAAAAGCTGCAACAGAAGGTCCAATGAAAGGCATTTTAAATTTCTCAGTTGAGCCACTAGTATCTTCTGATTACAACACAACGACTTACTCATCAACAGTTGATGGACTTTCCACAATGGTATTAGGTAACCGTAAAGTAAAAGTACTTGCTTGGTATGACAATGAGTGGGGTTACTCTGCACGCGTTGTTGACCTAGTGAAAAAAGTGGCTAATGCATTAGAAACGGTAAACGCATAATATTTTCATTTTGAGCACATTGAAATCTAACTGGTTTCAATGTGCTTTTTTTAAAAAACTTTCCTTGTACTTTAGGTGCATTAGGTTTATCATGAGCTCACTACGTGAATGCACTTTTCTTATATGTAGGAAATTTGTTATAATAGAAATATTAAATTGTTGTAAACCAGGAGAGTAATTATATGAGATGTCCATCTTGCCAATTTAACGGAACGCGTGTTGTGGATTCGAGGCCAGTAGATGATAATAAAGAAATTCGTAGACGTCGTGAATGTGAGTCATGTGGCTTCCGTTTTACAACGTTTGAAAAAATTGAAGAGACCCCATTAGTTGTAGTGAAAAAAGAAGGTTCACGAGAGGAATTTAGCCGTGAAAAGGTACTTCGTGGACTTATTCGTGCCTGTGAGAAACGCCCAGTTGCGCTTGATATACTGGAGCAACTTGTCCTATCGATTGAAAAAGATCTTCGTCGTATTGGAAATTCAGAAGTACGCTCAGAAGATGTCGGTGAATTGGTAATGGATCGCTTAGCCAAAATTGATGAGGTGGCTTATGTCCGTTTTGCATCGGTCTACCGACAGTTTAAGGATATCAATGTCTTTATTGAGGAGATTAAAGATATTATTCAACGTCAAACGGAGCAGAAATCATAGAAAATAGAGAGGATGAATGACGTTGATTCATTTATTTAAGGAATTGCAGCCTGGCGATCCTTTTGACATTCGTCTACCTCATGCATTTTCTACTCAAGAGCGTCAATTAGTAACATTATTCTATCAACCGTTAACGGGCTCAGACCCTATTAGCCTTTATTTAACTTTATGGGCAGAAGCAGAACAGATACCAAAGACGCAAATGACACATTATTATTTAATGAATGTGCTCGGTCTGCCTATTGGTAAAGTGTTTGAGGCACGTATAGCCCTTGAAGCGATTGGTTTACTACGTACATGGAAAAAAGAAAATGCTGGTGAGCGAAGTTTTTTATATGAGCTACAGCGCCCATTAGATGCGGAAAGCTTTATGAAAGACCCGTTGTTGTCGATGTTTTTATTTAGCAAAATTGGAGAGCAGGCATATCGTAATTTACGTCAACGTTTTATATACCCTGTGAGGGACGCGGATTTTAAAGATGTATCTCGTGCCTTTATAGATGTCTATAAGCCCGTTCATTCCAATATTCCATCAGATTTACAAGTGGATACGAATCGTAAGGATAAACAACAAAGGGTGTATCCTTTTTATTTGGAGCAATTTGACTTCGATCTGTTGCAAGCAGGTTTATCTGAGCAATTGGTGCCATCCAATTTACTGACATTAGAAGTTCGTGAGGCTATTGCTAAGCTGGCATTTTTATATCATTTAACAGCGCTTGATATGCAAAAAGTAGTGATTCTTGCTTTGGACGATGATTTAGGGATTTCACAAGAGCGCTTACGCAAGGCAGCTGCTGATTTCTATAAGTTAACGATGTCAAAAGAGCCACCAAAAATAGCGAGAGTTAGCGAGCCGTTGCCAGTAGAAGAAACTGGACAAAAATCAAAGGATCAGGAGCTACAACACTATTTAGAGACTACGGCTCCTATTCAAGTGTTGCGTGACATTAATAATGGGAAAGAACCTTTGCAAACCTCTGTACAACTTGCAGAAAGTTTAATTGTGCAGCACGGCATGCCGATTGGGGTAGTCAATGCGTTACTTGAGTATGTTATGTTAACAACGGATATGAAGTTACCTAAAAAATATGTGGAAACAATTGCGGATCATTGGGTTCGTAAAAATATCCAAACTGCTAAAGAAGCAATGGAACTTGCACGCCAAGAGCATGATAAATATACAACTTGGAAAAACAAACCACAAACAACCACTAAAACGAGCCAGCGAACTAAGGGACGTTCAGGACATCAACGAGAAGAAAAAGTCCCCGAGTGGTTTTATAAACGTGATGAGAAACAAGAGGAAAGTACTTCTAGCACGATAGATTTTGAAAAAGAACGTCAAAAAATATTAGAGATGCTAGGGAAAAGTGAATAGTAAAGAAGGTGAGCAACAATCGAACCTATAAATGGACCATTAAAACGAGCTATTAATGTACCCTCGTTTCAAGAACGCTATGAAGCCATGCGACGTGAAATTTTAGAAAATCCGCGCGTACAAGAATTTCTAGCACGTCATGCAGATGAATTAAGCTATGATAATATTGAACGAAATTTACCTAAACTTCATGAATTTATTAGTCAATCTACGGAATGCTGTGGTTGTGATAACACAGAACATTGTACAAACTATTTAAAAGGCTTCCTTCCTACTTTAAGGGTAGTTCGGAATACAGTTGAAATTGATTATGTACGCTGTGAGCAAAAAATTAGAGAAGAAGAGCGTCGGGATGTCGCGAATATGATTGCTAGTATGCATATGCCCAAAGATGTGCTTCAAGCAACGATTCACGATTTAAGTATTGATGATGAGTCTCGAGTGATGATTGCCCAAAAAGCAGCGCAATTTGTTAAAGCGACAAAAGAATCAGGTCATTTACCATCAAAAGGTTTTTACTTATACGGTAAATTCGGCGTAGGGAAGTCTTTTGTACTTGGTGCACTTGCCAATGAATTAGCGTCTATTAAAATACGTTCAGTTGTTGTCTTCGTGCCAGAATTTTTACGGGAAATGAAAAATGCTATTGGCGATAATACATTGAATGAAAAAATAGACTATATTAAAAAGGCTCCTGTTTTAATGCTCGATGATTTAGGGGCAGAAACAATGACCGCATGGACAAGGGATGAAATTTTAGGGACTATTTTCCATTATCGAATGGCTGAACAATTGCCAACGTTTATTACATCTAATTTTAATTATGGAGAATTAGAGCACCATTTAGCCCAATCGCAAAAAGGTGATATTGAGGTTGTCAAGGCGGGCCGTATAATGGAGCGTATTAAAGCCTTAACAGAGCCAATTGAAATGCGTGGCAATAACCGTAGGATGTAACATTGGTAGTTGCATTTTTCGACAATCGAGCGTATACTGACTCATATACTAAATATCAATATGCATTGATGAGGACATGAATTTTGTGTATCAGCTTCTAGAGAGGGAAGTCAACGGCTGAAAGCTTCCTAGTATGAACGCATCATTTACTACCTACTGAGCAGCGAAAGGGATAATCTTTCGCCGGTCCCTAGCCCGTTAGCTAGCCTTGAGCTTCGTCTGACTTGATAAGTCGGAAGGAAGAAGGGTGGAACCACGAGCATACGCTTCGTCCCTTTCCTGAGGGACGGGGCTTTTTTTTATTTTGTGGAGAGATCTTGCTCAATTCGAGTTGAAGAGCGCTCATATAAGCAGCCGTATCACTTGATTCATTAGTCAACATTTCATCAATCATTATGTATTCAACCATAACAAAGGAGTGTAACGAATATGTCAGAAATGATTAAATTAACTTTCCCAGATGGTGCTGTAAAGGAATTTGTAAAAGGTACATCAACAGATGACGTAGCCTTATCAATCAGCCCTGGCTTACGAAAAAAAGCTTACGCAGGTAAAATTAATGGTGTATTAGTAGATTTAAAAACACCAATCGAAGAAGATGCTGCCATTGCCATTATCACACAAGATGATGCAGAAGCACTTGAAATTTTACGTCACTCAACAGCCCACTTAACTGCACAGGCAATTAAACGTTTATTCCCTGATGTAAAGCTTGGTATTGGTCCTGTTATCGATGGTGGATTCTACTACGATATTGATTCTCCTACACCAATCACTGCCGAAGATCTACCAGCAATTGAAAAGGAAATGAAAAAAATTATTGCTGAAAATCTAGAGGTAGAACGTAAAAATGTAAGTCGTGCGGAAGCACAAGCAATGTATGAAAAAATTGGCGATGAATATAAATTAGAATTACTAGAAGCAATCCCTGCAGATGAGCAAGTGTCCATTTATTATCAAGGGGAATTTTTCGATCTTTGCCGTGGTATTCACGTACCATCTACTGGTAAACTTCGCGAATTCAAGCTGTTATCATTAGCAGGTGCCTATTGGAGAGGAAACTCTGATAATAAAATGCTACAACGTATTTATGGTACGGCGTTCTTCAAAAAAGAAGAATTAAAACATCACCTACAAATGCTAGAAGAAGCAAAAGAACGTGATCACCGTAAAATCGGGAAGGAATTAGAGCTATTTACAACTTCTCAAAAGGTCGGCCAAGGTTTACCACTTTGGTTACCAAATGGTGCAACAATTCGTCGTGTTATTGAGCGTTATATCGTCGATAAAGAATTATCTCTTGGGTATAAGCATGTTTATACACCTGTATTAGGTTCAAAAGAGCTTTACCAAACTTCAGGTCACTGGGATCATTACCAAGATTCTATTTTCCCACCAATGGAAATGGACAACGAGACATTAATTATGCGTCCAATGAACTGTCCTCACCATATGATGGTTTACAAAAATAGCATGCATTCTTACCGTAGTTTACCATTACGCATTGCAGAGCTTGGTACAATGCACCGCTATGAAATGTCAGGAGCAGTTTCTGGCCTACAGCGTGTACGTGGAATGACTTTAAACGATGCACATATCTTTGTTCGCCCAGACCAAATTAAAGCAGAGTTCCAAAAAGTAGTGCAGTTAATCTTAGAGGTGTATAAAGATTTCGATTTAAATGATTATTCATTCCGTTTATCGTATCGCGACCCTGCAGATACTGAAAAATACTTCAATGATGATGCTATGTGGGAAAAAGCACAAAGCATGTTAAAAGAAGCAATGGATGAGCTTGGCTTAGATTACTTCGAGGCAGAAGGTGAAGCAGCATTCTATGGCCCTAAACTGGATGTGCAAGTAAAAACAGCGATTGGTAAAGAAGAAACTTTATCAACTGTTCAGCTAGACTTCTTATTACCAGAACGTTTCGATTTAAGTTACGTTGGAGAAGATGGCAAACCACATCGTCCAGTCGTAATTCACCGCGGCGTTGTCTCAACAATGGAACGTTTCGTTGCATTCTTAATTGAAGAATATAAAGGTGCATTCCCAACTTGGTTAGCTCCAGTGCAAGTAGAAGTCATTCCAGTATCGAATGAAGCTCACTTCGATTATGCAAAACAAATTGAAGAGCAATTAACAGCAGCGGGCTTACGTGTGGAAATGGATGATCGTGAAGAAAAATTAGGCTATAAAATCCGTGAAGCACAAATGAAAAAGATTCCGTATATGCTTGTCATTGGTGATAAAGAAGTTGAAGCTAATGGTGTAAATGTTCGCCGTTATGGCTCTAAAGATTCCGAAACAATTAGCTTTGAGAATTTCCTAGCAGCTATAAAAGCGGAAATTACAAAATAATCTTTCATAAAAAATCTCACTTGCATAAGTGAGGTTTTTTGTATAAAATGAATCTTGCTGTTGTATAAATTATTTAAGATTAGGTCAATCTAGGTATGATAAGAAAATTAGTGTTTGACAGCTTATCATATACATGCTAATATAATTAAGGTTAATGAATACAAAGTTTGTGGTTGAAGTAGAGGCTGCCCGCTTCTCACCTGATACAACGCTTTAAAGGCTGTGAACAGGTATGACACGTTGAATTGTTTTGCGTAGACTTGCGCATGCACATATAGCGGGCGGACATCTTCAAAAATGTCCGTCCTTTTTTTATGGACATGACAAGAGGATGTACCGTTCAACCGGGCAAGGCTTTGCCCAAACCATGTATTCGCGACAACTACTTGGAGGTGGATTACTATTAGCAAAGACATGTATGTAAACGAAGGCATTCGCGCACGTGAACTTCGATTAATCGATCACAATGGTGACCAGCTTGGTGTAAAGACACGTAATGAAGCGCTAGAAATCGCCGCTCGTGTAAACTTGGATCTTGTCCTTGTGGCCCCTCAAGCCAAGCCGCCAGTCGCTCGTATCATGGACTATGGTAAATTTAAGTTTGAACAGCAAAAGAAAGACCGTGAAATTCGTAAAAATCAAAAGGTCATCGTAATGAAAGAGGTTCGTCTGAGCCCATCAATCGATGAACATGATTTCCAAACGAAGTTACGTAATGCGATTAAATTCCTTGAAAAAGGCGATAAAGTAAAATGTAGCCTACGTTTCAAAGGTCGTGCGATTACACACAAAGATATTGGTCAACGTGTGTTAGATCGTTTTGCTGAAGCTTGTGCTGAAGTATCAACGGTAGAACAAAAACCGA
Source organism: Lysinibacillus fusiformis (assembly GCF_003049525.1). Lineage (GTDB taxonomy): Bacteria > Bacillota > Bacilli > Bacillales_A > Planococcaceae > Lysinibacillus > Lysinibacillus fusiformis. The sequence continues at coordinate 192,440 of NZ_PYWL01000006.1, forward strand.
AGATGGAAGGCCGAAGCATGTTCTTAGTTCTTCAACCAAAGAACGAGAAATAATATTAGACGAACAGTTTAGGAGGAATTCGACATGCCAAAAATGAAAACTCACCGTGGAGCTGCGAAACGTTTCAAAAAAACGGGTTCAGGTAAATTAAAATATGACCGTGCTTATGGAAGCCACTTATTCGCTAACAAATCTACGAAACAAAAACGTCACCTACGTAAAGCAAACATCGTTTCATCTGGTGACTTCAAACGCATCAAATCTTTACTTGTTTACATGAAATAATTGACTACAAAAATACTAACATTCATTTTTTAATGAAAAGCAGGAGGTAATTCATATGCCACGCGTAAAAGGCGGAACAGTGACGCGCAAACGTCGTAAAAAAGTATTAAAATTAGCTAAAGGTTACTATGGTTCAAAACATACATTATATAAAGTTGCCAACCAAGCAGTAATGAAGTCAGGTCAATATGCATACCGTGACCGTCGTCAGAAAAAACGTGATTTCCGTAAATTATGGATCACTCGTATTAACGCAGCTGCTCGTATGAACGGTCTTTCTTACAGCCGTTTAATGCACGGTTTAAAAGTTGCTGGTATCGAAGTTAACCGTAAAATGTTAGCTGACCTTGCGGTAACTGATGCTGCTGCATTCACTCAATTAGCAGACGCTGCTAAAAAAGCTGTAGCTAAATAATATTTGACCCAGTTAAATATTATTTCTCCACCGAAAGCGGATGCGACAGGTGTAAAAAAGGCTGATGGATTTTTCCATCAGTCTTTTTTGTGTTAGATTAATAATATACGTTTGTTAATAAAGGAGTAGAGAATGGGACAAGCATTATTAGCTTATATGAGTATTATATCGATGGTGTTACTCATTTTAATGGGTATGGACAAATCACGTGCTAAAAAGCATGAATGGCGTATTGCAGAGCGTACTTTGTTTACACTAGCCATCGTAGGAGGGGCAGTAGGCGGAGTGCTTGGCATGTATTTATTCCGTCATAAAACACGCCATAATAGTTTTGCATTTGGATTTCCTCTACTTGCAGCCATCCAAATATTTATTATCGTACAGCTTTGGATATAAATGAAAACATTTTAAAACACATCCTCATCAAGAGGATGTGTTACGCATAAGCTGTTCAATGGGCTGCTTCCAATTGATTTTCGCACTTGGATAATTCAATAGAATTTCTTGCTGTAAATATTCAAAGTCGCCTTTTGTAAAGCCCTGCAATGTTGCAGTATCACGTGCACCAACAAAAATAGTGACAACCTCGAAGGCATCCTCAGTGGTGCCTAAGTATTTTTCGCCTTCAAAAAGAGCACCCTTATAGGAAATAAAGAAATTTTTCCGGACGTTTTTAACGTCATCATAAAAGTAATATTGGCCTTTTTCATAGGCTTCATCAAGTTTGCGTTTAGGATCAGTTATATAACGAATCGCTTTATAAAATACATAAATAATAAGCGCAATTACAGCAAGTCGAATAAGTAACGGCAACATGTTTAAATTTCCCCCTTGAAGAAAGGTTATTCTTTCCTATACGATTAGGGAGGTCAAATAGTTTCACTTTTATTTAAATATTTTTTAGAAATTTAGGAGAAAAAAATGAATATACAACAATTGTTTATGATGCAAAAAGAGCTGGATGATTTTATTGAGCAAACTCAAAATATTCAGCAAGATGTATTTCAAGAAAAAGGACTAGCATTAATGGTAGAGCTAGCTGAGCTAGCCAATGAAACGCGCTGCTTTAAATTTTGGAGCACAAAAGGGCCATCAGCACGAGAAGTCATTTTAGAAGAATATGTGGATTCTATTCATTTTATCCTTTCCTTAGGCTTATTAAAGAACTATACAACAATCGAAAAGTGGCCAGTGATAGAAGAACAGAGACATTTAACAGCAACATTTTTAGAGACACAAGGTGCTATTTTAGCATTTATCCAACAACCGACAGAGGATCGATATCTAGCAATTTGGCAATGCTATGGTTTACTTGCGTACAATCTTGGTTTTACCTTCGAAGATGTAGTTCGTGCGTATATTGAAAAAAACGAGGAAAATTATAATCGTCAACGGACAGGATATTAAATAATTAAGAAATACACCAATTTTCAGACGATTAAGCTAGGAATATTTCGGTAAACGAAGTATAATAAAATAGATACAAGACGTAGGAGGCAAAAGGATGACACAACTAGATCCAACATTACAAATGTTTAAAGATTTAACAGATGCAAATGGTATTGCAGGCAATGAACGTGCACCACGTGAGGTCATGAAAAAATATATTGCACCATATGCAGATACTGTAGAAACAGATAACTTAGGTAGTGTAATTGCTAAAAAAGTAGGCGATGAAAACGGTCCTAAAATCGTCGTGGCAGGACATTTAGATGAAGTAGGCTTCATGGTTACACAAATTGATGACAAAGGCTTTATCAAATTCCAAACAGTTGGTGGCTGGTGGAGCCAAGTTATGCTAGCACAGCGCGTTACAATTACGACACGTAAAGGCGATGAAGTAATTGGGGTTATCGGTTCAAAACCACCTCATATTTTACCTGCTGATGTGCGCAATAAAGTAGTAGACATTAAAGATATGTTTATTGATATTGGTGCCGCTTCTAAAGATGAAGTGCTTGAGTGGGGCGTACGTCCTGGCGATATGGTAACACCATATTTCGAATTTAATGTGATGAAAAATGAAAAATATCTATTAGCAAAAGCTTGGGATAATCGCATTGGTTGTGCCATTGCTATTGATGTAATGAAAGCTTTACAAAATGAAAAACATCCTAATATTCTTTATTCAGTAGGAAATGTGCAAGAAGAAGTTGGACTTCGTGGAGCTAAAACGGCAACACATAAAATCCAACCGGATATTGGATTTGCAGTTGATGTAGGTGTAGCGGGAGATACTCCAGGAGTAACAGCTAAAGAATCAACTAGTAAAATGGGGGCAGGCCCTCAAATCGTTGTGTATGATGCATCTATGGTATCACACCGTGGCTTACGTGAATTCGTATTAGACGTAGCGGACGAGAACAATATTCCATACCAATTTGAAGCAATGGCTGGCGGTGGTACAGATGCTGGCTCTATCCACGTAACAGCAAATGGCGTACCAGCATTATCCATCGGTATTGCGACACGCTACATTCATTCACATGCAGGTATCCTACATCGTGATGATTATGATAATGCCGTAAAATTAATGGTGGAAGTCATTAAAAAATTAGATCGAGATGCAGTCAATAAAATTACATTCGATTAATTGAATGGAAAAAACTAAATAGAATTACATGCGGTTTGCCTTCTAACTAAAATGTTAGGAGGCTTTTTTTATTAAAAAAGGAATCGCAACGATTTAACATAATAGTTATGAATATTAATCATAAGTACATGTTATGAGTACGATGAAAATGAAACGAAAATACTATATTTAAAAATTATTTTTATATGGTATAATTTCCTATAAAAGGAGTGGATTTATTTGGGAATTCGAAAAACAATCAAGTTTTTACTATGTTTATCTATTAGTTTATGCCTTCTAACTTATCCAAGTATTTCATTAGCTGAAACACTTGATACTAATAGTTCTAGTGATATTGATACGGGTATAGCAAACTTGAATTACAACAACAGGGAAATATTAGCAGTCAATGGTGACAGGGTTGATAGCTTTGTTCCTAAAGAAGGAGTTAGCTCAAATGATAAATTTATAGTGGTGGAACGTAACAAGAAATCACTGACAACCTCACCAGTGGATATATCAATTATTGATTCTATGGCGAATCGAACATATCCAGGAGCATTACAACTTGCCAACCAAGCTTTTGTAGACAATCAACCTAACTTATTGGTGGCTAAAAGAAAACCATTAAATATTAGCATTGATTTACCTGGTATGAAAAGGGAAAATACTTTGACTGTGGATAATCCGACATATGGAAATGTATCTGGTGCAGTGGATGAGTTAGTGTCTACTTGGAGTGAGAAGTATTCCACAACACATACTTTGCCTGCAAGACTACAATATTCAGAATCTATGGTTTATAGCAAATCTCAAATAGCAAGCGCTTTGAATGTAAACGCTCAAGTTCTCGACAATTCGCTGGGGATTGACTTTAATGCGATTGCGAATGGAGAGAAAAAAGTGATGGTTGCGGCATACAAACAGATTTTTTATACCGTAAGTGCTGAATTGCCTAACAATCCATCAGACCTTTTCGATGATAGCGTTAATTTTGCAGAGTTAACTCGTAAAGGAGTAAACAATGATGCCCCTCCTGTTATGGTGTCGAATGTAGCCTATGGGAGAACCATTTATGTGAAATTAGAAACAAGCTCAAAGAGTAAGGATGTACAAGCTGCTTTTAAAGCATTACTGAAGAATGCTAATACGAATGTAGAAACTAGTGCACAATACAAGGATATTTTTGAGGAAAGTTCCTTTACGGCTGTAGTATTAGGCGGAGATTCACAAAAGCATAATCAAATTGTCTCAAAGGACTTTAATGATATTAGAGAAGTAATTAAAGATAATGGAGAATTTAGTCTTAAAAATCCAGGCTATCCAATCTCATATACAAGTGTTTTCTTAAAGGATCATTCAATTGCTGCTGTTCATAATAATACAGATTATATCGAGACGACAGCTACGGAATATTCTAAAGGAAAGATCATCCTCGATCATTATGGTGCATACGTTGCTCAATTTGAAGTAGCTTGGGACGAATTCTCATATGATGAAAATGGAAATGAAGTATTAACCCATAAAACTTGGGATGGCAATTGGAAGGACAAAACCGCTCATTTCTCTACAGTCATACCGCTTCCGGCTAATTCAAAAAATATAAGAATTTATGCAAGAGAATGTACAGGTCTTGCATGGGAATGGTGGAGAACGGTTATTGATGAATATAATGTTCCAATGTCTAATGAAATCAAAGTCTCCATTGGAGGAACTACATTATACCCAACAGGTAGTATCGAGTAAGTAGCAATATATAAAGGTAATGACATGTATAAAGAAATTTTACCTCCTAACAAATTATTGTTAGGAGGTTTTTAACGCTTTCAAATTCTTTCAATAACTGCTCTCCCTTTTCTTTCTTTATTCTTAACCCCTTTCTTTCAGTGAATTTCTACAAAGAATTCAATCGTAAAAATGGTTGATATGAATAAATATTCAAATTGACGAATTTTTGTCACATTTAATATTTCCTTAATAAAATTATAAAAATTCATTTGATTTTATATTTATGCATGTTATACTGATTTCAACAGCAATGATACAAGGAGCGAAGGCCATGAAATTACTCGAAGAAGTACAGCTAAAGTTAGTTTCTAGTTTAAAAGGAAAAGACCTATTAACTTTGCTAGACTATACAAGTCAAGAAGTTGCAGAACTTATTGAATTAGCAACACAGCTTAAAATGATTACCAAAGAGGGGAAATGCCCAAGATTATTAGAAGGCAAAACACTTGGTATGATTTTTGAAAAACATTCAACGCGTACTCGTATTTCATTTGAAGTCGGTATGAATCAGCTAGGTGGAAAAAGTATGTTTATGCATGCGCGTGATTTACAAATAGGTCGTGGTGAATCCATTTACGATACAGCACATGTCTTATCAGGCTATTTGGATGGCATTATGATCCGAGCAAATTCCCATGCAATGGTGAGGGAACTAGCAGAGCATGCAACTATTCCTGTTATCAATGGATTAACAGATATTTATCATCCATGCCAAGCTTTAGCGGATTTAGAAACAATTGCAGAGAACAAAGGTTTTTTAAAGGGGCTTAAAATTGCCTATGTGGGAGATGGCAACAACGTAGCACATTCTTTAATAGTTGCTTCAGCACATGTTGGGATGAATGTAGCTGTGGCGACACCAGCGGGCTATGAATGTGATGCGGAAGTTATCGCTAAAGCACAAGCAATTGCCGCGGCAAATGGCAGCACGATTCTGGTGACACATGACCCTGTGGAAGCGGTATTAAATGCAGATGTTGTTTATGCAGATGTTTGGACATCAATGGGGCAAGAGGAAGAAGCAGCAAAACGTTTGCAAGATTTTGCAGATTACCAAATTAATGATGAGCTTGTAGCGTATGCAAAACCGAACTACATGTTTCTGCACTGCTTGCCAGCACATCGTGAGGAAGAAGTGGCAACATCTGTTATTGATGGCCCTAATTCTTATATTTTTGAGCAAGCTGAGAACCGACTTCATGCACAGAAAGCAGTTCTTGCATCGATTCTAGCGTAAAATGTGACCTTTATTTTCGGGGTGAGAAGTACAATAAATAGAGTTTACATGGGCAACAGAGGGTGCCTATGTGAATAACATACAGTGGCTGACAGACAGAGGGATGTTCACCACGCGCGATGCTTGTTGTCAAGATGGATGGCTACATCGCTACATAGTTAAGTAACCTGGGAGACGCTGGGTTACTTTTTTCTTTTGTATCGAGGGGTATAGGACTAAAAACTAAGTTTTCCTATAAAATATAGAGAATATAAAGAATTATTTATATAATAGAGTAACTAAGGAGTGAAGGGATGGAATTCACATGAATATAGATCATATCGAGGCTTTTTTATATGTTGTCCATTATAAGAGTACGCATAAGGCAGCCAGCGCCTTGTTTCTTTCTCAACCGACTGTGACTGCACGCATCAAATCATTGGAGCGGGAGCTAGGGGTTGAGTTATTTTATCGAGAGGGACGAAGTGTAACCTTATCAGATAAAGGCAAAGATTTCTTACCTTTTGCGACTCAAATCGTACAAACATTTCAGCAAGGAAAGAAGCAATTGGAAAAGACACAGGAAACAGATGATGTATGTATTGGTGCAAATGGCGTAACAGCCCAATATTTTTTAGCGTATGCGTTGCCTAAATGGAAAGAACAATTTCCTAATTTACGTTTTCAATTGGTGACAGGTTCAACAGCTACTCTATTAGAGAAATTAGAGAGTCACCAAATTCATGTAGCTTTTATTCAGTATGTGCACAGAGAAGGGATATTCAACGAGTTATTATTAGATAATGCGGTGAAGCTTGTGAAGCATTGTGAACACCCATTACCACAATATGAATGCATCGAAGCGAAAGAATTGGCACAACAGAAGCTGGTGTTTTTTGAGTGTGGAGCGTTTGATTGGAATTATGTGCATAAAATGTTCGACATAAAGGGTGTAGCAGCCAATATAGAGGTTCGAACCGACCATTTAGAGGTCGCTAAGGCTTTCATTCGCACAAAAAACTATATTAGCTTTTTACCACAGCTTTGTGTCAAAAATGAACTTGAAAGCGGCGAATTTATTGAAGTAGATATCAAGCATTTACTGGATATGAATCAACATATCTTCCTAACTTATAAAAATAAAGATGCATTGACTTCAGCTTTTTGGGAGACAATCTGTCATACAGCGAAGGATTTTGAAAGGGTACAAATGGTGGAGTGATAAAATTTTTTATATAAACGCTAAATTTTTTCTATTACTGAACCTATTGCAAATTGTCTGAATGAACTGTAATATCATTCTCAATCCAAATTTATTTATGAGTGATCGTAAATAAATATTTTTTTAACACTAAAACATACTTAACCACTATGTTTAGTAAAAAATAAAAATGAGGAGGAATGGATATGGCTAGACAAGACAAAATTCGTTTTGGAGCAATTATTCACGGGGTAGGTGGTAATATTTCAAGTTGGCGTCATCCCAAGGTAGCGAGCAATCAAAGTGTCAACCTACCTTTTTATATTCAACAGGCACAAAAGGCAGAGGAAGGGAAATTTGATGTTGCTTTTATTGCGGATGGCTTATTTATTAATGATAAATCGATTCCTCATTTTTTAAATCGTTTTGAGCCTATTACGATATTATCAGCATTGGCTGTAGCAACTAACAATATTGGGTTAGTTGGAACGGTATCGACTTCCTATAGCGAACCATTCACAGTGGCACGCCAGTTTGCTTCTTTAGATCATATTAGTGCAGGGCGTGCAGGCTGGAATGTTGTCACTACTCCTTTAGAAAGTACTGCTTTGAACTACAATAAAACGATTGAACAACATCCTAGTCATGCAGAACGCTATCAAATCGCTGAAGAATATTTAGAGGTTGTCAAAGGTTTATGGGATTCATGGGAAGATGATGCCTTTATCGCAGATGCCGAAAACGACCAATTTTTTGATCCAGAAAAATTGCACACGCTACATCATAAAGGGCAGTATTTTTCAGTCCAAGGTCCACTTAATATTGGACGAACAAAGCAAGGTCAGCCAGTTATATTCCAGGCTGGTGCATCTGATGCCGGGATTCGGTTGGCTGCCAAGGATGCAGATGCCATTTTTACACATGGAGCATCTATTGAAGAATCTCAAAAATTTTATAAAAGAGTAAAAGCAGAGATTGCAGCATTTGAGCGAAATCCAGATGAGGTAAAGATTTTTCCAGGTATTTCCCCAATCATTGGCGATACAGTTGAGGAAGCAGAGGCAAAATACCAGGAAATTGTTGAATTAGTTTCCATTGACCGTGCTTTGGCTTATCTTGGACGTTATTTTGATCATCATGATTTTACACAATATGATGTGGACGCACTGTTTCCTGAGCTAGGTGATATTGGAGCCAATAGCTTTAGAAGTACGACTGATTATATTAAAAGCTATGCTAAGCAGGAGGGACTTACATTACGTCAAGTCGCTTTACGTGAGGCGACTCCTAAAACAGCATTTTTTGGAACGGCAGAGCAGGTGGCAGATCTTGTACAGGAATGGTTTGAGCAGGAGGCCGCAGATGGCTTCATAATCGGTGTAACGGTACCAGGTGCCTTAGAAGATTTTGTTGATAAAGTAGTACCGATATTACAAGCTAGAGGACTTTATCGAGAAGACTATGAAGCAGATACATTGCGTGGGAATTTAGGTTTGCCATTTAAAGAAAGCCGATACATCAAACAGTCTGTCTAAAAACCGAGTAAATTTATTTGAATAAGTGAAATTAAGGAGGCTGTGTATGAGTTATACATTAGGCATATTAGATCAAAGTCCAATTATTGATGAAGCTACAAATGAGCAAACCTTACAAAAAACCGTCGCATTGGCACAGAAAGCGGAGCAGTTAGGCTACTCACGTTTTTGGGTATCGGAGCATCATCATACGGATGCACTAGCAGGGTCATCTCCAGAAGTATTAGTATCCTATTTACTTGCAAAAACCGCGTCTATTCGCATTGGGTCTGGTGGAGTCATGCTTCAGCATTACAGTCCATACAAAGTAGCTGAAAACTTTCATGTTCTTGCATCATTAGAGCCGGGGCGTGTTGATTTAGGCATTGGGAAGGCACCAGGTGGTTTACCGCTTTCTACAAAAGCTTTACAATATGGCACGCTCAATCAAGGAGAGGACTTTGAGGAGAGACTAACATTTTTACAGCAATTAATTGAACAAAATGTACCTACGAATCATGATCTTCATGGCGTGCAAGCAACACCCATTCCAAAAATAAAGCCGGCTCTATTCTTATTAGGGGCAAGTCCGCAAAGTGCAGAACTTGCAGGGAGACTTGGTATTGCATTTGTCTTTGCCCGATTTATTAATAGCGACAATGAATTATTGGCACAGTCGTCTAGTATTTATCGTGAACATCATCCAAATGGTCACTTTGCTGTCTCGATTGCAGCCGTTGCAGCACCGACAAATAAAGAGGCAAAAGGCTTGATAGAAGACCAAAAAATTACAAAAGTTCATTTAGCAAGCGGTAGGACATTGACTTTACAATCAGTAGAGCTAGCAGAAAAATTTGGGCAGGAATCTGGAGAGGCATATACGGTCAAACAATATGATGCGGATATTGTTTATGGGTCGCCAGAAGAAATTAAAGATCTACTAGATCATTTTCACGTGCAATATCAAATAGATGAATTCATTTTGCACACGCCTGTACGAAAGGAATTTGAACGGCAACGCTCCTTTGAGCTTTTAAGTCCTATTCATTTAAAGCTACAGCAACAAGTAACGGTAAGCTAAGGAGGAAAATTAATGACAGTGACAAGAGATATCATTGTTTGGTCGAAGCAGGGATGTAGCTATTGTGATGATATAAAAGCGTATTTACATGAACAGCATATTCCTTATAAAACAGTCGATGTAACTAATAATGATACATTTAGAGACATTCTTGACTTAAAATATGGCGTTCGTTATGTGCCGATTGTGGAAATTGGCTCGAGTGAAAGTGGTGTCTATAGAGCCATAACAGAAATTGGATTAGAGCATGTAAAGAATGCACTTGCCGTGGGCTTACCCTCACATATATAGAAGAAGGAGAGGGAAATATATGAAAAAAATATTGTTTTTGCTGTTACTTTTACTGATGACGCTATTAACAGCATGTGCGAGTTCAGAAATATCGGACGGAGGTTCAAATGAACAAAAAACAGCACAAGGTGGGAAAGATGTCCAAAAAATTATTGTCGGTACAGGTACACAATTTCCAAATATTTGTTTTATAGATGAAAAAGGAAACTTAACTGGCTATGATGTAGAACTAGTTCGAGCAATCGATGAAAAGCTACCTGAATATGAATTCGAATTGAAAACAATGGAATTTTCAAATTTATTACTAAGTTTAGAAACAAGAAAAATAGATTTTATTGCCCATCAAATGGAAGTTAATAGTGAACGAGAAGAAAAATTTTTATTTAATAAAGAACCCTATAACGTTTTCCCATTAAAGGTGACCGTTAATGAAAAGAATAATGAGATTCAATCTATTGAAGATTTGAAAGGAAAGAATGTTAGCGTTTCGCCAACAAGTAACTCCGCTGTCTTTATTGAAAAATATAATAAGGACCATCATTTAGGCGCAAATATCGTTTATTCTTCAGGTTCAGTCGATGTGAATAATCAACTGGCAAGTGGCCGTATTGATGCCATTATTACGACACCCTTTGCGGTGAAATACTATAACGAAAGCAATGAGGCACAGCAAAAGGTCGTTGGGGATGCATTATTAAATTCGAAGGTTTATTTCTTATTAAATAAGGATGAAGTGAAGTTACAAGAGCGTCTAGATGAGGCCATTGTTGAGCTAAAGAAAGAGGGAGTGATTAGCGATCTAAGTAAGAAATGGTTAGGAGATGATTACACAGTAGACTTCTAACAATCAGGAAAGGAAGAAAGAAGTATGGATAATAATTTTGATTTCGTACTTATTGCGAAAGTACTTCCGACATTGCTTCAGTATTTACCAGTAACAGCTGAAATACTAGTGTTCTCCATACTTTTTGGTATGGTGCTTGGAATTATGCTAGCTATACCAAAGCTTCTAAACGTAGCGGGATTAAAGCAACTTATTACAATTTATATTTCATTTATTCGTGGCACACCCATTTTAGTGCAGTTGTTTTTAGTATTTTATGGTGTACCAGCACTCCTCAAGCTCATTCATATTGATGTTACTCGAATGGATGCGATGTATTTTGTCATTATTACGTATACTTTGAGCAATGCGGCAGCCTTTGCTGAAATATTTCGTGCAGCTATATTAACTGTTGACCGCGGGCAAATGGAGGCAGCCTATTGTGTGGGATTAAGCGGTCCTCAGGCTTTTCTGCGAATTGTTTTCCCACAAGCAATCCGCGTTGCTTTTCCAAATATAGCGAACACAATGATTAGTTCGTTAAAAGATACATCACTCGCTTTTTCCATAGGTGTAATGGATATGGTTGGGCGTGGAGAAGCTTTAATCGCGTCCACAACTCGGGCATTTGAAATATATGTGGCATTATCGATCGTTTACTTTGCGATTGTCATAATTCTTGAAAAAATATTCAAATTCAATGAACGTTATTTCAACCGCTATATGCCAAAAGAAGTTGCCACTCATTAGGGGGAAGTACTATGACCATTGATATTGCATTTGTGTTGGTGGCTTTACGAGAAATTAGTAGAGTAATACCGCTAACTCTATTCATGACATTTACACCTGTTTTATTAGGTATTGTAATAGGAATACTTATAGCCTTTGTGCGGATAAAACAAATAATATTTTTGACACCCTTCTTAAATTTTTATGTTTCCTTTTTCAGAGGCACACCTATTATAATGCATATCATGCTTGTTTATTTTGGATTACCCATGCTAGTCGATGTTGTGTCCAATATTTTCCACTTATCATTTCAATCCAGCTCCATTCCAATATTATTTTTTGTCATACTTGCACTAACATTCAGTGCAGGTGCTTATGCATCGGAAATTATTCGTTCTGGTATTTTAAGTGTACCGAAAGGGCAATTGGAAGCGGCGTATGCAATAGGTTTAACCTTTACACAAGCAATGCGACGTTATATTTTACCCCAAGCATTTGGTAAGTCCATTCCTAACTTTACGAATGTCTTTATTGGTTTTTTACATGCTACATCATTAGCCTTTTTTCTGTCGATTAAAGAATTGACAGGAGTGGCGAACATTGTTGCTTCTGTGAACTTGAAGTTTTTAGAGGCTTTCATTGCGGTTGGTATCATTTATTGGGGGATTTCAATTATTACAGAATGGATCTCACATCGTATTGAAAAAAGAGTAACGGCCTATAGTAAAAGTGGCTTATAGTAGAAAGGGGATAATATATGACAATAGCGGAAATTGTTATTGAACATTTACAAGAGGAAGATTATGCAAATTATCTTGAGGTTTTAGTAGAAAGCTATGGGCAATATGAAAAGGATTATAAGGACCCAGAGAACTGGGCTTCGTATTTAAATGATATTCGAGCATCCGTTGGCAATCCAAACGCCGAAACGATACTAGTTGCAAAGCGAGGGGATGAGATTTTAGGAGGACTACAATTATTTACCGATGCGGAGAAAGCATATGGGCTGCCTGAGCTTAATATTCAATCGACCATCGTGCGTTTATTGGGGGTCCATCCAAAAGGGAGAGGGCAGGGAGTGGCCAAGAAATTATTACAGGAAAGCTTTTCCTTTGCAAGAAAGAGACAGGATCAAGCCCTATATTTGCATTCAGGAGATATTATGCAGGCTGCCATTAATCTTTATTTATCATTAGGTTTTGTAAGAGACGAGTCGAAGGAATTTTATAAGGGAGATATATTAGTAAAGAGCTTCCGTTATGATTTATAAATAAAAACCGCTGATTATTGGAATCAGCGGTTTCTTATGGCTATAGGGAGAAAATTTTCCCTGGATTCATGATGTTAAGGGGGTCAAGTGCTATCTTAATACTTTTCATGACAGCAAGGGAGCTACCGTGTTCAGTTGCCTGATATCTCATCTTGCCAATTCCAACACCGTGTTCTCCTGTACATGTGCCTCCACGAAGTAGAGCATATTGAACGATGTGCTCGTTGAAGCGATCGGCTGTTGCCTGCTCCTCCGCATCATCGGGATTTAACATTAACAGCGCATGGAAGTTACCGTCTCCTACATGCCCGACAATTCCTCCTGCTAGTCCAACAGTATTTAGTTGCTCCCTAGCATATAAAATAGTTTCTGCAAGCATGGAAATAGGAACACAAACATCTGTCGACATAAGCTTTTTACCAGGATGAGCATGCATATAAGCATAGGCCAATGAATGGCGTGCTTCCCAAAGCTTATTACGTCCAGCATTATCGTGTTCAAACTCAACAGATAGGCAATGAAAGTCCTCAAAAATTTCTGTAGCAAATGCTATGTCTGCATGCATACCTGCTTCATTTCCATGGAACTCTAAAAAGAGTGTCGGCTTTTCGCTAAAGGCAGTGTCATTATAAATATTGGCTTGTTGAATGGAGGCCTCATCGACCAATTCCACCCGACCAACTGATATTCCTGTTTGTAATAATGCTGTGACGGAACTGACAGCATCACCGACTGTATTAAAGACAGCCCGCCCTGCGGTCACAAATTCAGGTATTCCATATACTTTCAGTGTAAGTTCTGTAAAGCAACCAAGCGTACCTTCTGAGCCAACGAATAAACCGTTTAAATGATAGCCAGATGAGGACTTCGCTGCCAAATTTCCTGTATGGATGACAGAGCCGTCTGCCAGTACTACTTCTAAATCGCGAACTTGATCCCGCATCACACCGTAGCGAACTGCAGTAGTGCCGCTAGCATTAGTAGCTGCCATACCACCTAGTGTGGCATCTGCACCCGGGTCCACTGTAAATTGTAGCCCATGCTTTTTTAATTCTTTATTCAATTGTGAACGTGTGACGCCTGGCTGTACTTTTACAAGAAGGTCTTCAGGTCTAACTTCTAAAATAGCATTCATTTCAGAGAAATCAATTGAAATACCATTTGCTATGGGAATTGCATTTCCTTCAAGACTTGAGCCAACACCGAATGGTACAACTGGAACACGTTGTGCATGCGCGACTTTTAAGATGGCACTGACATCAGCGGTGGAACGGGGAAAAACAACGATATCAGGTAAGCTCATCGGATGATGGGATTCATCCTTACCATGTAGCTGTCGTACCGTTTCGTTTGTTGACACTTGTTCTTCTAATAATACCTGTTTGAGTTGATTGATAATTAATTCTACTGCAACAGTCATTCCAATCCCTCCAAATTTTCTGATAAGTAAAACATTATCATGCATTTATTGGAAATGGAATGCATTGCTTATAAAAAATCAGTTTGCAAATGCTTTTTCTAACTTTTGAACGAATGCTTCCTGTTCAGTGGAGCTTGATTGCTTCCACCATTTTTCAAAAAATACCCCAAGTCCTGGCAGTAAATGCTCTTCTCCACGGCTAATGGCATCTTCAACAATGTCTTTAATTTCTGCTGCAGATTGACCGTGTACATTGGCTGTAATCGCATCTCTAATTTGAAAATTCATCTATTTCGCCTCCTTACTAGTAATTTGTCCAAGTATCGTTTTAATATGTACGAAATGCCAAAGAAAATATATCAAATTTACAAAAATAAGCTGTAATTATGATGAATACTGAGAGGAATTTGAACCATATTAAGCGATTAAATGATAAAAGTGAACATTCGATTTCGAGAAATATCCAGTTTAAGATAATGTCACCTAGGAATATTAGACTGTGCATAGTCGATAGGAAGAGACAAGTGACCCTTCGTAACAATCGAAAGCTCACAACTACCCAATCATTTGAGGAAGTCTTGGAAAGCGTGCAACCGATGATTAGCTCTATTCTTACAAGTTTGAGAATTTATAAAGATTATGATTATTATCGTCAAGTAGCGGCTATTGCTGTTTGGAAGGCATGGCTAAAGGCAGATCCATCAAAAGGACAATTATCTGGTTATATTTATTCCGCAATAAAAGGAGAACTATTAAATGAATTAATAAAGGAAAAAAACTATGTAGAGAAAATAGCAATAGTGGATGATGAAACCCTTGATTTTCTTCGTAATGAGCTTGAGCGGGAGGAATATAACTATCCACAAAGTTCCAACTTTCTAGAAGGTTTGATGTGCCAGTTTAAACAGGTAGAAAGGAGCATTTTATACCTATATTATGTAGAAGATCTCAGTGATCAAGACATCGCTAATCTACTAGGTTTTTCAGTAGAAGCCAGTAAAAAAAGAAGGCAAAGAATCATTAAGAAGTTAAGAAATAAGGATTTTGAAGTGAGAAAAAAGCAATAATATATCAAAAGTATGCTAATATTGTAATAAAATGAATATTAGCATACTTCACTTGAATGCATACAAATTACGATAAAAGTGTTATGATTTGTAAGTAGTCAAAGAAAAATACAATTTTACATAAATTATTCAATTGTGATAGTTAAAAATACCTAGCGATTTTTTTACATAGTAGTATGGAGGGTTTGTGTTGGGCAAATGGTTTAATCAGATCGATAAAAAAGAGGTTTGGTACATGGTATTACCATTACTGCTGGTGATACCATTATTAAGTTTTAGCAATCAAATATACGGTGTTTTTCAAGGTGAAATTTATACAAATTTAAAATTGATTATACAAGTATTAATTATTGTATTTACGATGGCAATTGCCATACAATCGTATTTAGTTTTTTCCCACTTACTATCAAATCAAACTTTATACATAGGAAATGTGTTTTTTATTTTAGCATTACTTGAATTAGTCAGTTTATTTTTTAGCCATAATCATTCCATCAGATGGGCCTTTATGGAGGATACTTTACATATATTAATACGTTTTTACTTATCACTCGGCTTTTTATTCATTATTTTATACCCTAAAAAACAATTAACAATGAAGCATCGAATCCTTAGTTATAGTGGTTCTCTACTTTTTGTTATAGCAAGTATTCTCCTAGTATATATCTCACCAAAATTATTGCCAGTGCAATGGATAGATCATATTGATAATATCGTACACCTATTTTCTATTGTTCTTCAACTGATAACGATAAACATTATTAGTAGATTTTTGAAGAAAATGCCAAAGCGTTCCATGTGGCTCATCAGTGCAGCTATCTCGCTCATTGTAAGTGATACGTTTTTCATTATAAGCCAAGATACGCATGCGATATGGGATTTCTCCGCCCTTATCTATCAATTTTTAGCATTTTACTTTTTCTTAAAGGCTATTTATTATACATCTGTTGAAAAACCATTTCAACAACTTTTAAAAATAAAGAAGGATCTTGAACAATCACAACGGGAGCTACAATTCCAAGCCTATCATGACGATATTACACTATTACCAAATGAGCATTTATTACTTAAAACATTAAAAGAAAAATTACATGAAAATGGACATCAAAAGGCAGTCATTGCCATTGAAATTGATCGGTTTGCAGCCATTCGTTCTTCCATAGGGATTAGTCATTCTAATAAAATGATGAAGCTAGTGGCAGAACGTATACAAACGATCTTACCACCGCATTATTTTGCGACCAAACTACAAGAGGGCCAATTTGTCATTTATATTAATCATGTAAAGACAATTGAAGAGCTATTACAATTTTGTTTGAATTTAAAAAGTGCTATGAAAAAACCTTTACAGGTACAATTATTTTCGTTAAATGGCAATTTAAATATGGGAATAGCCTTACAGGAGGAAAAATGGACGGGTGAAGAGCTATTGATGCATGCCCAATTAGCGATGCGAGAGTCTAGACAAATACCACAAAGATTTCTTTTCTATAAGCCATACATGTCTAAAGGAATAGCAGAACGTATATTGTTAGAGCAAGATTTACATAATGCGTTAGCCAATAACGAATTTTATTTAGATTATCAACCACAGGTAAATTTAAAAAGTGGTGCGATTGAGTCAGTTGAAGCATTAGTGCGCTGGCAACATCCAAATCGAGGATTTGTGTCACCTGAAATATTTATTCCGATTGCAGAAGAATGTGGTCTCATTATTCCTCTTGGCAAATGGATATTAGAAACGGCCTGTCAGCAAGCGAAACAATGGGAAGAACAAGGATTACCTCCAATCAAAGTGGCTGTTAATCTTTCACTTGGACAATTATTTCAACAGGATTTAGTTGAAATGGTGGGTGAAATATTACAGCGTTCGAAATTAGATGCTCATTATTTGCAATTAGAAATTACGGAAAGTATGACAATGAATATTGATCAAATGACACAGCTTCTGCATGAATTAAAGGCGCTAGGTATTCAAATTGCAGTCGATGATTTTGGAACAGGATATTCATCTTTATCCTATTTAAAGGATTTTCCCATTGATTGTCTAAAAATTGACCGTACTTTTGTGAGAAATGTTCAACATAATCCAAATGATGAGGCTCTTGTGTCGATGATTATTTCGATGGCGAAGCATTTACGCTTGAAGGTTGTGGCGGAGGGCATCGAAGAGGTTGAGCAGCTGTCGTTTCTGATGGAAGGTGGATGTGATTATATTCAAGGTTATTTATTTAGTAGACCGATTTCACCTCAGCAAATTTCGGAAACCTTTCATGATTTGCACCACCATGTAGATGAAGTCTTAACGCAACTTCAATATAAAGAACATTATAGTATGTAAAGTAATGCAAAGAACCTGCTTAGGTAAAAATGAAGCAGGTTCTTTCCTTTCTAGTGAACGAGATATTCTTCCTTAAGTTCGGATATATCCACATCTGAACTTTCCCCTAAAGAACGACGTAGGAGAACAGTCGCTGTTTTCTCATCAGCATGGATTTTATCGATCCAAACGGAAACGCCATTATAGCTCACTTCATATTCTAACGGTGAGGCGACAATTTCATGTGCACGTTGAAAATCCAACTGAAGCCCCCCTTATTTTTGCTTCTTATTGTGCTGTTTTTGCGTTACTGTATTTATCAGCTCCATGAACTCTTGAGAAAATTCCTCACTAATCTTATTAGGGGCGATTTTCTGGTTTTTTGGCGTTTGAGGTAATGAACCTTTATTGTTACTTTGACCTTGTTTATTGTCTCTTCCCATGTGAGTTGCTCCTTTCAAATTGGTATATCTTAATATGGCTCTGAAATGAGTTTTTTATCATGGGAAAAAATCGGGAAATGTAGCATATCTTTATTAGTTGCGTGCACAATAAAAAAATTAAGGCTTTTTTATAGAAAAATTTTCATTTAAAAGTACCCAATTTTGTGGGAATGGGAAACCTAAAGCCCAATAACTAATTCCTCGAAGATTGTATTGTTTGACCATGTCAAATTTAGCTTGTGCACTTCTCGCATCTTCAAACCATACCTCATGATTTCTTCCTTGTTCATCGACATAACGATAAAATGGGGATTGCGCTGTTTGGTCATATTGGATGGTGGCACCATATTTAATGGCTCGATTAAGAGCCTCCTGTGGACTAAATGTCTCGGCTTCTTGACCTTTGACATGAGGTAATAACCAATCACGGGCATAGAGCTCAAAGCCTAATAAAATTTTATCCGCAGGCATTTCTGTAAGTGCATATTCAACAACTCTTCTCATCTCATTAATGGGGGAAATGGCTTGAGGAGATCCAAAACGATATCCCCATTCATACGTCATCAAAACTACAAAATCTGCTATTCGACCATGTGCCTCGTAATCATGTGCTTCATATAACGTTCCAACTTGCGTTGCACTGGTTTTAGGTGCGAGTGCAGTTGATACGAGATAACCCTTTGGATGTAGCATATCCACTGCTAATTGGATAAATGCATTGTAATTTTCTCGATCAGCAGGCAAAACATTTTCAAAATCAATATTCAAAACTTGATAGCCCTTCTCTTGCATCACCTGTAAAACATTATTCATGACTTTGACACGCAACTCTTCATTGGACAAGACAACATGTGCCAAATTAGAGCCTTCTTCTGTTGAAGTAAAATTAGTGAGTGTTAACATAGGAATGATGTTTTTAGCCTGTGCAGCTGCTATCATTTTTTCATCATTTATAGGCTGTAATGTACCGTCTTCCTTCATCTTATAAGCAAAAGGACTAAAATAAGTAAGTAGATGACCAACAGCATTAATGGAATCAATTGCTTCCTCAGGTGGTTGGTAAGAATAAGCATTTACTTCGATAAGTGGTAATTTTCTAGGGATGATTAATTGAGCACCAACATAAATCATATTAGGGTTGTTAATATGATTTGCAGCAATAATTGCTTGGATGGTCGTATCATAATTTTGAGCTATTTGCCATAAAGTTTCACCAGGCTGCACAATATGAACGACTGGTGGAATAATTAATTTAGTGCCAGGTGTTAACATATCAGGGTTCGTTAGATGATTGTCTGCAATGATTGCTTGTAGCGGAACGCCAAATTGTTGGGCAATCGACCATAATGTATCTCCGCTTTTCACGGTATAAGTGGTATACGATGAAGGGATAACAAGTGATTGTCCGATGGCTAATTGATCTGGTGTAGCTAACGCATTTAACAGGGTAATAGATTGCACAGATACCCCATAACGATTGGCAATATACCAAAGCGTTTCCCCAGCACTTACTACATGAATAATCATAGAACACCTCCTAAATGATAGTTCATTACTGCATCATATGATTCAAATGATGAAATGAGTATTTTATAAGAGATATGCAAAAGCTTAAAGCTTCAAATTCTTTCCCTAGGATACCTAGCATAGGATATGACATAAATTAGATGTGATGGGGAAGGGGTTTAAGGTGAAGAAAGCGAAGCTTACAGGTAGAATCGTTACTCCTGAAGATCCGAATTATGAACAAGCGCGGACGAATAATAATTTAAATAATTCCAAGTATCCGAGTTTAATTGTATTTTGTCAAAGAACAAAAGATGTGGTCAATGCCATAAAATGGGCAAGGGAAAACAATGAACCTTTCAGGGTTCGCAGTGGTCGGCATAGCTATGAAAATTTTTCGTTATTAAATAAGGGTCTTGTTATTGATATAAGTGACATGAATAATATCGCTATTAATCTCCAAGACATGTCGGTCAAAATCGAGGCTGGTGCCAATTTAGGAAAGGTATACAGAGAATTATGGGAAAAAGGTGTAACGATACCTGCTGGTACAGAAAGTAGCGTTGGCGTAGTTGGCTTAACCCTTGGTGGAGGGATTGGCATGCTGTCACGACTTTTTGGGCTAACTTGTGATAATCTCCTCGAAATAGAGATAGTGATTGCAAGTGGACAGGATGGTGCCAAGATGATCCAAGCAAATAGGCAACACAATAATGACCTTTTTTGGGCCAGTTGTGGTGGCGGTGGTGGGAATTTCGGTATTGTCACTTCATTAACATTCAAGCTCCATGCTATCAGTGAAGTTTCGCTCTTTTCCATCACATGGGGATGGAGTGATTTTGAGCTTGCTTTTGATACATGGCAAAAATGGGCTCCATTTACTGATAGTCGTCTGACATCACAAATTGAATTAAAGACGAAGGAAGTTGGGGAGATCGTATCTCAAGGAGAATTTGTGGGTTCCACAGCGGAATTAAAAAAACTTCTTCGACCATTAAGAAAGGCAGGTTCACCAATAAATATATGGATAAAGGAAGTACCCTATATAAAGGCAGTAGAATTTTTTGATCTACCAAGTGGTAATCAACCAATGCTCTATAAAAGATCAGGTTCTTTTATTGAGAGACCGCTTCCTTTTGAGGCCATTAAGAGAATGAAGGAATTTTTAACGCATGCCCCTAATCCAAATACGACAATTTGGCAGCAATCCTTAAGAGGAGCCGTCAGTGAAATTGCTCCAAATCACACAGCCTATTTCTACCGAAATGCCATAATGGCTCAAGAATACAATACCTCTTGGAAAAACCCAGATGATGAAAGGCAAAATATAAAATGGGTGGAGGACATACGGAGGGCTTTATCTCCATATACCACAGGCGATTATGTCAATTTCCCCGATCGATTTATTCAAGATTGGCCAACAGCCTATTATGGTCGTAATTTTAGAAGGTTGAGAGAAGTGAAAACAAAATATGATCCATTTAATGTATTTCAATTTCCGCAAAGTATTCCGCCTATTAGCAAATGGTTATAGTCTATAAGATGAGCAGTATGCGGACGCATTGCTGCTCTCTTCTTATAGTGAAAGCATGTCCAATCTATAAGTGGAAATTAATCTTGATAATTACAGGACCAAAGGTCACAATAAAACTATTACATATATTTCTAAAAAGGAGTTAGCAGGATGGGAAATATTGTTGTTCGTAATCATGTGAAAGTAATTGGACAAGGAGATCAACCGATTATTTTTGGACATGGTTTTGGCTGTGATCAAAACATGTGGCGTTTTATTACGCCTGCATTTATGGACAAATATAAAATTATATTATTCGATTATGTCGGATCTGGAAGCTCAGATAAAAATGCCTATACATCAGAGAAATATCAAAATTTGCAAGGCTACGTGCAAGATTTATTGGATGTTATTGAATCTTTAAAATTACAGCAAAGTATTTTTGTAGGGCATTCTATTAGTTCTATGATTGGATTACTTGCATCCATCAAACGACCTGAATACTTTAAAAAATTGATTATGATTGGACCTTCTCCGTGTTATTTAAATGATGGTGAATATATGGGTGGATTTGAGCGTAGTGATATTTCGGAATTATTAGATATGATGGAAATGAACTTTGCTGGTTGGGCAAGCTATATGGCTCCTATCGCAATGAGCAATCCTGAAAATCCAGCATTAACGGATGAGCTCAAACAAACATTTAAATCTGCAGATCCTGTCATTGCGAGAGAATTTGCCGAGGTAACATTTTTATCGGATCATCGAAATGAATTATCAAAGGTAACAGTCCCAGTTTTAATTATCCAATGCTCTGAGGACAGTATTGTGCCTATAAGTGTAGGAGATTATTTACATAAACATATTAAAGGCAGTACTTTTAGCTTAATGGAAGCGAAAGGACATTACCCTCACATTAGTCACCCAAATGAAACCATCCAGTGTATTACGGGTTTTTTGTAGGGAAGAATAATGAAAGGATTATTGTAAATGGAACAACGACTTAATGATGCGCCATGTGGTTTTCTTTCCATCACTCACGAAGGAGTAATTGCAGAGGTCAATCACACCTTATTAAATTGGATAGGCTTTGAGCAGGTAGATTTGCTGCAACAACATCTAGAGGTACTTCTATCTACTGCTAATAAATTAATTTTTCACTCGTATTTTTATCCGATGATAAATTTAGAACAGCAAGTAGAGGAATTGTTTATTCATCTCAAACATAAGGAAGGGATGGCTATACCATTTCTAATGAATGCTAGATTGTACAAGGAAGATACGGTAGAGCGAATTGATTGTATTTTAGTCAAAATGCAAAAGCGTATTGATTATGAACAAGAGTTACGTTCAGCTAAAAAGCTGCTAGAGGCAGCCTACCAAGAAAAAGAACAGGCATTAGCCAATTTGGAGCAAATTCATGTAGAAATCGAACAACAACAGGCAAAATTATTAGCCGTGAATGCTACTTTAATTGAATTGTCGGAGACAGACAAACTTACGGGTTTGAAAAATAGAAGATTCTTTCAAGATAAACTTGAACAACAGCTCAATAGTTATTATGAATCAGCTAAGCCTTTCTCACTATGTATTCTTGATATTGACCATTTTAAAAAAGTTAATGATACGTTTGGACATCAAGTAGGTGACGATGTTCTTGCTCAATTGGCACAGCTATTAACACAACGAGCGCGTAAAGAAGATACCGTTGCTCGTTATGGTGGTGAGGAATTTGTCATGATTTTACCGGAAACTGAGATTGCCGCAGCAAAAGAGTTAGGGGAGCAAATTAGAAAAACAGTTGCGTTAGATCATTGGCCAGCTGGTCAGGTGACGATAAGTATTGGAATGGCAACCGTCACATCAGAAGATACTGGTACGACATTGCTAAAAAATGCGGATGATGCCTTGTATGCATCGAAAAAAAATGGTCGTAACCAAGTGACTCATTTTTTTGATATGAAGTAAATATGTGTTATGGCTCCGCTAATAATTTTTCAATGGAAGGTAAATCGGCAGGTGCAAAAGAAAGCTTAAGCAATTGCTGACGAGGAATCCATTTTGCTTCAGCGTGTTCCAATATTTGTGGAGTACCTTTAATAATAGTGGCTAGATAAGTTTCTAGGTGAACAAAAAATTGTTCGTATTCATAAAGAGTTTTGGTCACTGGCTCACCAACTTGAATGACGCAGTTGAATTCCTCAAGGATTTCTCGATAAAGTGCTTGCTGGGGAGTTTCGCCGGGTTCAATTTTACCGCCAGGGAATTCCCAATAATTAGCGAGTACCATATGGGCATTTCTTAAAGCACAGAAAATTTCTTGTTGATCATTTTCAATAATGGCACCAACTACATGTATTGTTTTTTTCATCCTGATCACCTTTTTTCTCGATACTGTAAAATTATTACAAAGTATGTATCATTATAACATGGTGGAGTTGTTAGACACAGCATTAAAATTACACTTGTCCTAGAAAAAAACAGTTTTCTCACATAGCTATGAAATTTAGTATTTACTAAGGTATAATAATGGTCAATATATAGGAAAAAGGCGGTAAGAGGTAGCAATGAAGAGAATCGAATCTACGCAAAATGCGCTAGTGAAATATTGGAAAAAATTAGCGACAACACGAAAAGAACGGGAACGATCAGGTGAATTCATAGTGGAAGGCTTTCACCTTGTAGAAGAAGCATTAAAAAATAAAGAGCAAGTCCTGCAAATTATTGTACGTGAAGGTGTAGATTTACCGATGCTATGGCCAATTGATGGCATTGCTATTGTAGAGGTTACGTCAGTAGTAGCGAAGGAATTTGCGGAAACAGAAACGTCACAAGGTGTTTTTGCTATTTGTAGACAGCCTGCATTAGAGGAGGAAGTAAAGGCATCCTGGCGTAAAGTGTTATTGATCGATGCTGTTCAAGACCCAGGCAATATTGGGACGATGATTCGTACAGCCGATGCAGTTGGATTAGATGCCGTTATTTTAGGGAAGGGCTGTGCCGATGTCTACAACCCTAAAACGTTACGAGCTGCACAAGGCTCACATTTCCACATCCCTGTAGTACGTGAAGAGTTAACGGAATGTGTAGACTTTTTACAGGATCAAGGAGTTCCAGTATTTGGTACGGCATTGGATGAAGACGCCGTGCCATATAGCGACATTCAGCATACTGGTGCATTTGCGATTATTATGGGGAATGAAGGTAGTGGTATTCAGCCACAGCTTTTAGCAATGACAGACCAAAATATAATCATTCCAATTTTTGGTCAGGCTGAATCACTTAATGTAGCTGTAGCAACTGGTATAGTTTTATATGGTTTTGTGAAATAACTGACAGAATCATGCGGGTTTCCGCTAGTTGCCCCTTGATTTGCAACTGATCGTTATTGTATAATCAATTCTAAAATGTAAGTTTAAATATGAAATGCTATGACCGGGAAGTAGTAAAGATTGTGAATGGACGACAGGGAGCGTGTGGCCGGAGATTGAGAGCCAACGCCGTACCGATGCAATTTTGAATTCAGCCCGCGAGCAGCTACCGGGACCAGCTTGATGCTGTAAAGGTAAGCCGGCTTTATCAAGTCGTTATGTGAATGAAGTGATTGTAAGGATATTGGCCTTGCAATAACTAGGGTGGTACCGCGAATATGTCCTCGTCCCTTTTTTAGGGGCGAGTTTTTTTATGCCTAAAAACAGGCGTTAATTTTCTAAGGAGGTTTTAACATGGAAGAGCAATTAAAACAATTAGAGCAAGAAGCACTTGCTAAAATTGAAGCAGCAGCAAGTCTAAAAGAATTAAATGAAGTGCGTGTTGCATATTTAGGGAAAAAAGGACCTATTACTGATTTATTAAAAGGAATGGGTAAATTATCAGCTGAAGAGCGACCAAAAATGGGTGCTTTAGTGAATAATGTTCGTGAAAACGTAACGGCAGTATTAGAGTCAAAAGTTGCTGTACTTGAAGAAGCGGCTATTGCTGAAAAATTAGCAAGTGAGTCGATTGATGTTACTTTACCTGGACGTGAAATAAAAGTAGGGAATCGCCATCCATTGACACGTGTCATTGAGGAAATTGAAGATTTATTTATTGGCATGGGCTATGAAATTGCAGAGGGTCCTGAAGTAGAGAAGGACTACTATAACTTTGAAGCATTAAATTTACCAAAGGGTCATCCCGCTCGTGATATGCAAGACTCGTTCTATATTTCCGAGGAAATATTATTACGTACTCATACATCGCCTGTACAGGCTCGTACTATGGAAGCTAAAAAAGGTGAATCTATTCGTATCATATGTCCAGGAAAAGTATTCCGTCGTGATAATGATGATGCCACGCACTCACATCAATTTATGCAAATTGAAGGTTTAGTAATTGGCGAAAATATTCGTATGAGTGATCTAAAAGGAACTTTAGATACTTTAGCAAAAAAAATGTTTGGTGCTGAACGTGAAATTCGACTTCGTCCGAGCTTCTTCCCATTCACAGAACCATCTGTTGAAATGGATATCTCGTGCTTTAAATGCGGTGGTGCAGGATGTAACGTATGTAAGAGCACTGGCTGGATTGAAATACTAGGCGCAGGTATGGTTCATCCAAACGTCTTAGAAATGGCTGGCTATGATCCGAAGAAAGTTTCTGGTTTCGCATTTGGTATTGGTGCAGAGCGTATTGCCATGTTGAAATATGGTGTCGACGATATTCGACATTTCTATACGAGTGACACTCGTTTCTTATCACAATTCGAGCGAACAGAGGCGTAAGGGGGATAAAACATGTTAGTTTCATTAGAATGGTTAAAAGATTATGTCAATACACAGGACTTAGCACCTGAGCTATTAGCAGAAAAAATTACACGTTCAGGAATTGAAGTAGACGCAGTCATTGATCGTGCAAATGCAATGGAAAAAGTTGTAGTCGGATATGTGGTATCAAAGGAAAAACATCCAGAAGCCGATAAATTAAATATTTGTCAAGTGGATGTTGGTGAAGAAGAGCCTCAACAAATTATTTGTGGTGCTCCCAATGTAGATGCTGGTCAAAAAGTAATTGTGGCTCGCCCAGGTGCCCATTTGCCAGGCGGTATTAAAATTAAAAAAGCTAAACTTCGTGGACATGAATCAAATGGCATGATTTGTTCATTACAAGAGCTAGGTATTGAAGGAAAGCTTGTACCTAAAGCTTACTCTGAGAGCATTTACGTACTTCCAGAAGATGCGCAAGTAGGAACGGACGCACTGGCTATTCTAGGCTTACGAGATACAGTGCTAGAGCTTGGTTTAACACCAAATCGATCAGATGCCCTTTCAATGCTAGGTGTAGCATATGAGGTGGGTGCTATCCTGTCAGAGGAAGTAAAGTATCCAGATATTTCTTATCAAGCTGCCAGCGAAAAAGCAGAGGATTTACTAAAGCTTCGTGTGGAAGATATGCAAGCAAACCCAATGTACGTCGCAAAAGTTGTGAAAAACGTCAAAATTGGGGAGTCACCAATGTGGCTTCAAAATCGTTTGATGGCAGCAGGTGTACGCCCGCATAATAACGTAGTGGACGTAACGAATTATGTGTTAATGGAATATGGTCAACCACTTCATGCCTTTGACTATGATAGTCTAGCAACAGGTGAAATCGTTGTTCGTAAAGCAACGGAGGGTGAGAAAATCACAACTTTGGATGACCAAGAACGTACCTTAAAAGCGTCAGATTTAGTTATTACGAATGGCAAAGAGCCAGTTGCTATTGCTGGTGTAATGGGTGGTGCTAATTCTGAGGTAACAGATTCTACAACGACTGTTGTCATTGAATCGGCTTATTTCGACGACTTAACAGTGCGTCAAACATCTCGTCATCTTGGCCTTCGATCTGATGCATCTGCCCGCTTTGAAAAAGGGGTAGACCCGAATCGTGTTTTACCTGCAGCTGAACGTGCTGCAACATTACTTGCTGCATTAGCTGGTGGTGAAGTATTGGAAGGTACATGTGTGGTAGACGATTTAGATAAAACACCAGCGCGTGTTGTCGTATCACCAGATTTTATTAACGAACGTTTAGGCATGAAAATCGCATTAGAGGATATGCTTTCTATTTTAGAGCGCTTAAAATTCGGAGTAGAAGCTGCAAATGGTTTATTAATTATTGATGCACCAACACGTCGTCAGGATATTAAAATCGAAGAGGATATCGTAGAGGAAATTGCTCGTCTTTATGGCTACGACGAGATTCCAACGACATTACCAGAGGGTGCTACACAAGTAGGTAGTTTAACAGCTTATCAAGCTAATCGTCGTGTTGTTCGTAATTATATGGAGAGTGCTGGCTTGTATCAAGCTGTGACGTATTCATTAACATCTGATGTGCTGTCACAACGATTTGCATTGAAAGCTGAACCAGTCACTCGTTTACTAATGCCTATGAGTGAAGAACGCTCTACATTACGACAAAGCCTAGTTCCACACTTAATTGAAGCAGCAGCCTATAATGTTGCCCGCCAAGCAGACAGTGTAGCTCTATATGAAATCGGCTCAGTATTCCTTGGTCAATCGGAGGAAGGGCAACCTTTCGAAGAAGAGCATCTTGCAGTAGTCCTTACAGGGAAATGGCTAGATCACGCATGGCAAGGCGAGAAAAAAGCCGTAGATTTCTTCGTCTTAAAAGGTGTAATAGAAGGTGTTATTGGCAAGCTTGGCCTAGGAAATCGCATTTCATTTGAAAAAGCACAAATTGATGGATTACACCCAGGTCGTACAGCTAGTATAGTATTGGATGGCGAGCAAGTGGGTATTATTGGTGGACTGCACCCTGCAGAGGAAAAGGCATGGGGTGTAAAAGATACGTATGTTATGGAAATGAACCTTGTTGCTCTATTAAATGCAACTGATCAAGAAGCGCCACTTTCCTACAAACCAGTACCTCGTTTCCCTGCGATGTCTCGTGATATTGCGCTTATTATGGATCGTACAACAACTGCAGGCGAAGTCGTAAAAGCTATTAATGTAGCTGGTGTGAAATTATTGAAGGATATCCGCGTATTTGACGTATACGAGGGTGAGAAAATGGAGCAAGGGAAAAAATCCGTAGCATTCTCGCTCACATACTTCGACCCAGAACGCACGTTAACAGACGAAGAAGTAGTAGCTGCACACAATAAAGTACTAAAAGCAATTGCTACAATCGATGGTACAGAAGTACGCTAAAATTATAAAAAGACTGTCGTACTAGATAGTCTCAGACTTAGTCAAAAGTCATCGAGAAGTTTACTCTCGATGGCTTTTGTCATTTTTCTTACACGGTCATAAGGATAATGACTTTCTCATGGGAAATAACGCCTTTACTTTATTTTGGTAAAGAAAAAAGACTGTCATCTAGACAATCTTTTTCGTTTGGAGCTTCATGTTTTTTAAATCATCTTTCTCGCTTTTTCTGTATTAGCAAAATGCCATTTTGTAATGGAGCGTAGAAATTCTTCGCCCTGTTTACGCCAAATACGTGCAGCTTGCACATCTACCTTGTTGGAGGCCCCTTTCATTAACTCTAAACCCGCTATTTCACTGAGACGATCCATTTCCTTTAAAAACGCAGCACGAGCTAGAATGGATGCTGTAGCCACGGCTACATGTAATTGCTCGGCTTTAGTAGAAAAGTACACGCTTTCCTGTACAATTTCTCGTTCGTTTTTTAAGTAATTGTAATAAACGCCTCGTTCTGCAAACTGATCAATTAAAATACATTCAGGTTTTTCAGGAGCCATTTTTGTCAGTGTGTTTTGCAGTGCCTTGTTATGCATCATGGCTTTCATTTTCCCTTGGGAGTAGCCCTTTGCCTGTAAGCTGTTATATTTTTCATTGCGTAAGACGAGAACACTATGAACGCAAGCTGCGCGTAAATCAGGAGCAATTTTCCGCATGTAATCATCCGATAACAATTTTGAATCTTTGACACCAAGCTCATTGATCAGTTCAATTTTGGAGGCAGGTACATATACGGCAGCTACTGTAATAGGGCCAAAATAATCACCAGTGCCTGTTTCATCTGAGCCTAATACGGACATCGTTGCAAATTGGTCGGGTAGTGTATCACCCTTTGCTCCAATACTAGATGCTTTCGAGTTCGATGTTTTTTCAATGGTCCCCCAGCGGGCAGCTTCACGTTCAGCTCCACCACCCTGAAACATTAATTTTCCTGATTTATACATGGTTATGGAGGTATCTGGTAGTTTTGCGGCGAAGATTACACCAGCAGCCTTGCGTTCAATATAATTGGATGCATAGTATGCCATCACCTCTTTTTGAATATTTGTTGAAATGGAAAGTACAATATTTGACATTTAATCGATCCTTTCTGTCCTCATTGTTCACAATTTTATACCTTTCATGGTATGATAATAAATAGCTTTTTTGTGTGATGGTGCTAGCAAGCCAAAAAATCTTGCATGTATCGAATTTATAGGAGGGTGCGACTATGGAAAAACAAGAAAAGAATAAAATTTCTGTGGAAATATATGGTCATACATATAAAATGGTCGGCTTGGAATCCATTGGCCATATGCGACTTGTTGCTTCGATTGTTGATGACCGTATGCGCGAGATGAACGTACATAATCCCTCACTTGATAGCACAAAACTTGCTGTTCTGACAGCAGTAAATACAGTACATGATCATTTACTATTAAAAGAGCGGCTGGAGCAGCTGGAAGAAGAATTGAAAAAATTAAAGGGTTGAAGAGAATGTTAGATTTAATCATATTAGTGGTACTGTTAGCTGGAATTGGTGTCGGTGCAAAACGTGGTTTCATTGTACAAATGATGCACATTGTCAGCTTTATAGTAGCCCTAATTGTTGCGTATATTTATTATAAGCCATTAGCACAAAAATTTGTATTTTGGGTTCCGTATCCAGGAGTTACTGATACAGGTAGTCTTGGTGTCGTGATAGACAGTCTAGATTTAGACCGCACATTCTATCGTGTAATTGCTTTTGCGGTAATTTTCTTTGCCGTAAAAATAACATTGCAAATTGTGGCATCGATTTTTGATTTTATTGCTTATTTACCTGTACTGAACACAGTAAATCGTTGGCTTGGAGCGCTATTCGGCATGATTGAAAACTATTTAATTATGTTTATTTTGCTATATGTATGCGCACTGCTACCGATTGATAGCATACAAAATTTAATGTCGAAGTCATTGTTAAGTGGTCTTATTTTAGAGCATACACCGGTCATTACAAAGATGTTCCAAAACTGGTGGTATATTTATATGCAATAGTCAACTATGCACTTCTCTCTGTTTGGAGAGAAGTGTTTTTACGATAGGAGGAATTATTGGTGAATAAAAAAACCATTATTCGCACGCTCGAAAAAATTGCTCTGTATATGGAATTACAAGGTGAAAATCCATTCAAGGTATCCGCCTTTCGAAAAGCAGCTGCGGCACTTGAAGGAGACGAGCGTTCATTAAGTGAAATGGATGATGTGACAAAACTAAAAGGAATTGGCAAGGGGACGGCTGCTGTTATTGAGGATTTGATGGTAACAGGTGAGTCAAGTTTGCTTAAGGAACTTGAAGAGATTGTCCCTAAAGGGTTATTGCCATTGTTAAAGTTGCCAGGCTTAGGTGGAAAAAAGATAGCCAAGCTTCACCAAGAGCTAGGCATCGACTCAGC
Source organism: Lysinibacillus fusiformis (assembly GCF_003049525.1). GTDB lineage: Bacteria > Bacillota > Bacilli > Bacillales_A > Planococcaceae > Lysinibacillus > Lysinibacillus fusiformis. The sequence goes on from NZ_PYWL01000006.1 coordinate 223,554, forward strand.
AGAAAGCTTAAAGGCGGCTTGTGAAGCGGGCAAAGTACGTGAATTAGCTGGCTTTGCTGCCAAAACAGAGGAGAAAATTTTAAAGGAACTTGCCAATTTAGCTAATCGCTCTGAGCGTCTACCCATTTGGCAGCTAGAGCCTGTGGTTTTACAAATAGAGGCCCTTCTAGATAGTATGGAGGAAGTGGAACGTTTTTCTGTAGCTGGAAGTTTCCGTCGTGCAGTGGAAACTAGTAAAGATATTGATTTTATTGTTGTAACAGAAGCGGTTGAGGCAGTCCGTGAACAATTATTAAATACATTAGCCATCCAAGAAGTCGTTGCAGCAGGAGATACAAAAATTTCGGTGATCTTGGACTTAGATGAGCCAGTAAGCGTTGATTTTCGCTTAGTGAAGGATACGGAATATGCGACTGCCTTGCATCATTTTACAGGTTCTAAGGACCATAATGTACGCATGCGCCAGCTTGCAAAAGCGCGAGGTGAAAAAATTAGTGAATATGGAGTGGAGCAGGAAGATGGAACTGTTCTAACATTTCAAGATGAAGCGGCATTTTTTGCTCATTTTGATTTACCTTGGATTCCACCAAGCTTGCGTACAGGGACAGTAGAATTTGACAAAACAGAGGATATCCAAAAATTGGTCCGACTAGAAGATATTAAGGCCGATTTGCATATGCATACGACATGGTCAGATGGTGCATACTCTGTTGCAGAAATGGGCCAGGCATTACTAGCGCGTGGCTATCAATATAGCGTTATTACGGATCACTCCCAATTTCTAAAAGTCGCAAATGGTTTAACACCAGAGCGTATAGAAAAACAGCGAGTGGAAATTGAGGCATTTAATGAAGCTCACCCAGAATTTCATTTATTTTCAGGGACAGAAATGGATATATTACCGGATGGTAGCTTAGATTTTGATGATCAAGTTTTGCGTGAATTAGATTTTGTAATTGCTTCTATACATTCAAGTTTTACACAAACACAGGAAAAAATTATGGCACGTCTACTGACAGCTATGCAAAATCCTTATGTCCATATGATTGCCCATCCTACAGGGCGAATTATTGAAGATCGTGATGGCTATAATCCTGATATGCAACAGTTAATTGCCTGGGCGAAGGAATATGGTAAAATTTTAGAGTTAAATGCTAATCCATATCGTCTTGATTTATGTGTTGAACATTTAGAGATGGCTTTAGCAGCAGGTGTGCCAATAGCGATTAATACGGATGCGCATGATACCGCACATCTACGTTTTATGGATATTGGAGTTCGCTATGCCAATAGAGCATGGATACCAAAAGATTTGATTGTGAATACATGGACGCGTGAACAATTTGAGGCGTTCATACGACGAAATAAATAGGTTGAGGAGGTGTTCTCAGTGATTGCAGAACGCGCATTGAAAACACTAGAATACGATAAAGTACGGCAACAAGTGGCTACCTATTGTACTTCTTCAATTGGGAAATCAGCCATCGAGGAGCTTGTACCACAGACTGACTTTGATAAAGTAGTACAACTATTAGAAGAAATGGACGAAGGTTTATCCATTTTACGTGTAAAAGGTAATGTACCGATGGGTGGAATATTTGATGTTCGACCATCTGCAAGACGTGCCCAAATAGGAGGCATGTTAGCGGCGATAGAGCTAATGGAAATTTCTAGTACAATTCGAGCTAGTAGAATTCTTCGCAATTTTATTGAGGATTTGGAAGCCGATGAAGTGATTGAAATTCCCCATTTTATCGCCAAAAAGGAAACAATGCCTGTATTAACGGGATTACAGCATGAAATTAATAACTGTATTGATGATAACGGAGCTGTTTTAGATTCGGCTAGTACAACTTTACGAACTATTCGCCAATCCTTACGCTCGGAGGAAGCAAAGGTACGCTCTAAATTGGAGAGCTTAATCCGTGGCAGTAATGCATCGAAAATGCTATCTGATACACTTGTTACAATTCGGAATGATCGCTTTGTTATTCCCGTTAAGCAAGAATATCGTCATCATTATGGTGGAATCGTTCATGACCAATCTTCTTCTGGACAAACCTTATTCATTGAGCCAGATTCTATTGTCCAAGCGAATAATGAAATTCATCGTTTGAAAATGAAAGAACAGGCTGAGGTTGAACGAATTTTACTAGCATTAAGCGCAATGGTGCAAGATGTAGCACCAGATTTATTTAACTTAGTAAAGGTATTAGGGGATATCGATGTCATTTTAGCTAAAGGCAAGTATGGCCAAGCCAATAAGTGTACAATGCCTAAAATGAATCAGGATGGCTATATCCGCCTTGTTCGTGCACGCCACCCACTATTACCAATAGATACAGCTGTGCCAAACGATATTGAGTTTGGGAAAGACATTACGGCAATAGTAATTACGGGTCCAAATACAGGTGGTAAAACGGTAACATTAAAAACAGTGGGCTTGTGTACATTAATGGCTCAAGCTGGGTTACCAGTACCAGCATTGGATGGATCTCAGCTTGCTGTGTTTAAACAATTGTTTGCTGATATTGGTGATGAGCAATCTATAGAGCAATCGCTTTCAACATTCTCATCTCATATGGTCAATATTGTCGACATCTTACAAAAATTTGATGATGAGTCACTTGTTCTTTTTGATGAGTTAGGAGCAGGTACAGACCCACAAGAAGGGGCAGCTTTAGCCATTTCTATTTTAGACGAGGTACATGGTCGTGGTGCACGTGTGATGGCAACGACTCACTACCCTGAGCTCAAAGCATACGGTTATAATCGACCTGGTGTTGCCAATGCTAGTGTAGAATTTGATATAGAAACATTGAGTCCTACCTATCGTCTACTAATTGGTGTTCCTGGACGTTCGAATGCATTTGAAATCTCTAGTCGCTTAGGGCTCCCTGAAACCATTATTGAGCGTGCTAAAGGCTTCACAGGAACAGATCGACATGAGGTTGAATCGATGATTGCTTCATTAGAGGAAACACGTCGTCAATCTGAAGATGATGCAGAGCGTTCCCATGCATTATTGTTAGAGTCAGAGAGCTTACGTAAAGAGCTGCAAGATAAATTACAAGCCTATGATGAGCGTAAAGAGGCACTTGATAAGAAAGCTAAAGAAAAAGCTCGTAAAATTGTAGAAGAAGCGAAACATGAAGCGGAAGGCATTATTGCTGAGCTGAGAGAAATGCGAAAAAATGCCGACCAAGTTGTTAAAGAGCATGAGCTAATTGAAGCGCGTAAGCGTTTGGAAGAAGCAACACCGCTTGAAAATAATAAAGTACTAAAAAAAGCTGCACAAGTAAAAGCCCGTGCGCAAAACTTAGTTGTCGGGGACGAGGTAAAGGTGTTAAGCTATGGTCAAAGAGGTACTTTGTTAGAAAAAGTATCGAATACTGAATGGGTTGTCCAAATGGGAATTTTAAAAATGAAAATCTCTGATAGTGATTTGGAGTATATTAAACCTGAAAAAGAGCCTATTGTACGAACAGCTGGTGTAAAAAATCGAAATGGCCATGTGAAATTAGAATTGGATTTGCGTGGAGAGCGCTATGAAGATGCAATTTTAAGAACAGAAAAGTATATTGATGATGCATTACTTGCGAATTATGGTCGGGTATCTATTATCCATGGTGTTGGTACTGGGGCTTTACGCCAAGGTATTCAAAGCTATTTGAAAAACAATAAGCGTGTGAAATCCTTCCGTTTTGGTGAAGCCGGCGAAGGGGGCTTAGGCGTCACAGTTGTTGAATTGAAATAAGCTATAAAGGGGACGGAGAAAAATGCTGAATTCTGGCTTTTGGCGATATCCAATTATCGAAACGGCAGGATACTTTAGTGTTGTTGTGTTATGTTTAGTCGTGTCGATGGCATTGTTCGAAGTCGTGACGAAGTATAAAAATTGGGAAGAAATTAAAAAAGGTAATGTTGCTGTGGCACTTGCAACAGGCGGAAAAATACTAGGAATTTGTAATATTTTTCGTTTTTCTATTGCTCGTCATAGTACATTAAGTGAAATGATTGGCTGGGGTCTTTTTGGTTTTACGTTGTTAATTGTTGCCTATTTCTTATTTGAATTTATGACACCTCGTTTTAATGTTGATCAAGAGATTGCCAATGATAATCGCTCAGTTGGTTTCATTTCCTTTACCATTTCAGTTGGTCTATCGTTTGTAATTGGGGCAAGTATTGCATAGGAGTGTCATGACATGGAAAAATTAGCAAAGGTACTAATCATTGTCTGTATCGCATTTTTGGCAGTGGGCGTCTATTATATGATGACTATTTAAGCACATTAACGCATCCTTTTTAAAGGATGCGTTTTTTATTGAGCTTATAGCAGGTGGCTTCAACTAAACCTATTAAAGCCCTGATAGGAAAAATTGTTTTTCAAATATAGCAATATATAGGTTATTTCTAATCTGAAAAACGAGAGAATGAATGAGTATTCATCGTATCTACCCATACAAATCCTATTTAGAATTAGTCATAATAATGTTGTTAAATGCATAATAATTAATCGAAAATGCGTTTATTTTCTATTTTCTGTTTGAAAGTGCATTTCTTTTTCATTATAATAAAATTAAGAATTGACAAAGTTTGGGACAAAGGGGAGAGGACGTATGACAGCAAAACCATGGCTAGCAAATTATCCTGAAGAAGTACCATCGTCTTTAACGTTTGAGGAAATTCCAGTGCAAGAGTTTTTGACACGCGCCTATAAGAAGAATCCATCAAAAGTAGCGATTCATTTTATGGGGAAGGATTTGACGTACACCGAACTATATGAGTCTGCTTTAAGATTCGCAAACTATTTACAATCATTAGGTGTGGAAAAGGGAGACCGAGTGGCAATTATGTTACCTAACTCGCCTCAAAGTGTAATCGCTTACTACGGTGCCATGTATGCAGGTGCTGTTGTCGTACAAACAAATCCACTTTATACTGAACGTGAGCTTCAATATCAAATGGCAGATTCGGGTGCAAAAGTTATTCTTGTGATGGATATTTTGTACCCAAGAGTGATGAAAATTATAAAAGAAACCGCCCTAGAAAATGTCATTGTGACAGCCATCAAAGATTATTTACCATTCCCAAAAAATTTAGTCTATCCATTTATTCAAAAAAAGCAATATGGCTTTAGTGTCAAGGTTGAACATAGTGGACAAAATCATTTGTTTTCAGAAATAATGCGTTCTGCACCAATCAAGGTAATGGATCATATTCCTTTTGATTTTGAAGAAGACCTAGCATTACTACAATACACAGGTGGAACAACCGGATTCCCTAAAGGAGTCATGCTAACCCATAAAAATTTAATCGCCAATACGACAATGTGTGATGCATGGATGTATAAATGTGTGCACGGTGATGAGGTCATTATGGGTATCCTACCATTCTTCCACGTCTATGGTATGACAACTGTTATGCTTTTATCAGTCTTCACTCAAAATAAAATGGTGCTGTTACCGAAATTTGATGCTGAAACTGCATTAAAGACAATTGATAAGCAAAAGCCAACACTTTTCCCTGGTGCGCCAACCCTATACATCGGTTTATTAAATCATCCAGACATTGCTAATTACGATTTATCATCTATTAAGGCCTGCCTAAGTGGCTCTGCTTCATTGCCAATTGAAGTGCAAGAGAAGTTTGAAGAGGTAACAGGTGGAAAATTAGTAGAGGGTTATGGATTAACTGAAACATCACCAGTGACACATGCTACTCCAATTTGGGGCAAGCGGGTGATTGGCTCAATAGGATTACCTTGGCCAAATACAGAAGCGATTATTTTGCGGACAGGGGATACGGAAGAATTGCCAGTTGGTGAAGTTGGTGAAATTGCAGTTAAAGGACCACAAGTGATGAAGGGCTATTGGAATCGCCCAGAGGATACGGCCGCTACATTTACAGATGACTGGTTTTTAACAGGAGATCTTGGCTATATGGATGAGCAAGGCTATTTCTATGTAGTGGATCGTAAAAAAGATATGATTATTGCAGGGGGCTTTAATATATACCCTCGTGAGGTTGAAGAAGTGTTATACGAGCGTGAGGAAATTCAAGAATGCGTTGTAGCAGGTATACCTGATCCTTATCGAGGAGAAACGGTAAAAGCTTATATCGTTTTAAAAGAAGGATATTCGATTACAGAAGACGAATTAAATAAATATTGCCGTCAGCATCTAGCGTCATTTAAAGTTCCACGGTATTATGAATTTAAAGATGAGCTGCCAAAAACAGCCGTTGGGAAAATTTTGCGCCGTACATTAGTGGATGAAGAAAAAACAAAAATGGCGAATAAAGAAGCGAAATAAATACGTGGTAAAGTATTGACAAGCAATGATGTAAAATATAATATGAAAATATGAATGAATGACCATTCATATTTTCATATTTTTTTAGGTTCTCACGTCATACTTGATTATGTTGACGTGCGCATGTTTTTTAGGTGGTGATATAAAAGTGAAACGAGATAAGCCAAAATATAAACAAATTATTGATGCAGCTGTCATCGTTATTGCGGAAAATGGGTATCACCAAGCGCAAGTATCGAAAATCGCCAAACAGGCTGGGGTGGCCGATGGAACAATCTATTTATATTTTAAAAATAAAGAAGATATATTAATTTCTGTCTTTAATGAAAAAATGGCTGTTTTTGTAGAGTCATTACAAGATATAATAGAAAATGGGAATACGTCTAAAGACAAACTTTCCCGAATGATTGAAAATCATTTTAATGTTCTAGCGACAGATCGATACCTAGCAACCGTCACACAATTAGAGCTTCGCCAATCAAATAAAGACTTACGACTAAAAATTAATTCAGTATTACGTGAGTATTTACATTTACTTGATCAAATTTTAATCGAAGGTATGCTTTCAGGTGAGTTCAATCAAACGATGGATGTACGCTTGGCACGTCAAATGGTTTTTGGAACAATCGATGAAACTATTACGTCGTGGGTTATGAATGACTATCGATATGATTTGATGGAGCAGGTTCCGAAGGTTCAGGCATTAATCCTGAACGCCATTAAAGGTTAAAAGGATGTGGAGAAATGGAATTTCTAAGTTGGAAAGTGGAAGATGGGGTAGCAAATATTACAATTGCACGTCCACCAGCAAATGCATTATCTCGCGGTATTATTGCAGAAGTAAATTCTGTGCTAGATGCTGTAGAACATGATGATGCTGTAAGAGTCCTTGTACTTCATGGTGAAGGCCGTTTCTTCTCTGCAGGTGCAGATATTAAAGAATTTACTGGGGTAGAATCTGGAGAAGAGTTTACGAAGCTAGCTAGCAATGGACAGCAAGTATTTGAGCGTGTGGAATCATTCCCTAAGCCGATTATCGCAGCTATTCATGGTGCAGCATTAGGCGGTGGGCTTGAGCTAGCAATGAGCTGTCATATGCGCTTTGTGACGGAATCAGCGAAACTAGGTTTACCTGAGTTACAATTAGGCCTTATTCCTGGCTTCGGCGGTACGCAACGACTACCACGTTATGTTGGTGTAGCAAAGGCTGCTGAAATGATGTTTACGAGCGAACCGATTTCCGGTACAGAAGCTGTGCAATGGGGCTTAGCAAACCGTGCATTCTCAGAAGAGACACTGTTAGAGGAAACATTAAATATTGCAAAGAATATTGCCAAGAAGAGCCCAATTGCTTTGAAGGCAGCTATTCAAACCTTGCAATATGCAAAGCATGCTTCATTTTATGAAGGGATTGAAGCGGAAGCGAAATCCTTTGGCACAGTATTCATCACAGAAGATGCAAAAGAAGGAATTCAAGCATTCATTGAAAAGCGAGAGCCTATGTTTACTGGCAAATAAATTTCCCATATGTCGATAGTAACGAGCAAGGATGTTATCGATGTTATTGAAACTAAATATATATAATATTTATAAGTTTACTTAGAATTATAAAACGTTCCAGGAGGTATGGATATATGAATATTTTTGCATTAATTAAACGTACGTTTGATACAGAAGAAAAAATCGTTGTGTCGGGTGGTAAAATCCAAGAGGACGGCGCAGAATTCATTATTAACCCTTACGATGAATATGCCATCGAAGAAGCAATCCAAGTGCGTGACGCTGCTGGCGGTAAAGTGACGGTAGTAACAATTGGCGGCGAGGATGCTGAGAAGCAATTACGAACAGCGCTAGCAATGGGCGCTGATGAAGCAGTGCTTATCAATACGGAAGATGATTTAGATGAATTAGATCAAAATGCTGCTGCTTTTCTATTAGCAGAATACTTAAAAGATAAAGATGCTGATTTAATTTTAACAGGAAATGTTGCGATTGATGGTGGTTCTGGTCAAGTGGGTCCACGTGTTGCAGATTTATTAGATATTAATTATGTAACAACGATTACAAAGCTTGAGATTGATGGAACTTCTGCAAAAATTGTTCGTGATATAGAAGGAGATTCAGAAGTAATTGAAACTTCCTTACCGCTGTTAGTAACAGCTCAACAAGGTTTAAATGAGCCACGTTATCCATCTCTACCAGGTATTATGAAAGCGAAGAAGAAACCGCTTGCAGAGCTTGAATTAGATGATTTAGATATCGATGAAGATGACGTAGAAGTGAAGATTGAAACGGTTGATATCTTCTTACCAGCTCAAAAAGCAGCAGGCCGTGTTCTTGAAGGCGACCTTTCTGTACAAGTAAAAGAATTGGTAAATCTACTTCACACAGAAGCAAAAGTAGTTTAAAAAATCGAATCTTAAAGGGTAACGGAGGGAATATGCTATGTCAAAAAAAGTATTAGTATTAAGTGAAGTTCGTGAAGGAAGCTTACGTAATGTTTCTTTCGAAGCAATTGCAGCTGCAAAACAAATCGCTGATGGTGGCGAGGTTGTAGGGGTACTTTTAGGGGATGCTGTAGCAAATTTAACAGGTCCATTATTTGAATACGGTGCTGATCGAGTTGTAACGGTGGAACACCCACATTTAAAACAATATACATCTGATGGCTATAGTCAAGCACTACTAGCTGTTATTGAGCAAGAAAAGCCAGCTGGCATTGTCTTTGGCCATACGGCAAATGGGAAAGATTTATCGCCAAAAATTGCAAGTAAATTACAAGCAGGTTTAGTATCTGATGTTACTACAATTGAAGGCGCAGGCGATGATGTTGTATTCATCCGACCAATCTACTCGGGTAAAGCTTTTGAAAAGGTGAAAGTAAAAGACGGAATTGTATTAGCATCTATTCGTCCAAATAACATTGCACCTTTAGAAAAAGTTGATGGTAAAACAGGAGATGTTTCGGCAGTTACTGTAGAAATTACAAACCTTCGCACAATTATTAAAGAGGTTGTTCGTAAATCTTCAGAAGGTGTTGACTTATCAGAGGCAAAAGTAGTAGTTGCTGGTGGCCGTGGTGTAAAATCTGAAGAAGGATTTGAGCCACTAAAAGAGCTTGCAGATTTACTAGGTGGTGCAGTAGGAGCATCACGTGGTGCATGTGATGCTGAGTATTGTGACTATTCACTGCAAATTGGTCAAACTGGTAAGGTTGTAACGCCTGATCTTTATATTGCTGCTGGTATTTCAGGGGCTATTCAGCATTTAGCAGGAATGTCAAACTCTAAAGTCATTGTTGCTATCAATAAAGATCCTGAAGCAAATATTTTCAAAGTAGCCGATTATGGAATCGTTGGAGATTTATTTGAAGTAGTTCCGCTTCTAATTGAGGAATTTAAGGCTTTAAAAGTGAATGCATAAAGGTTATTGCAGGAAGGGATGAGCCTTCCTGCTTTTTTCATTTTCTAAGCAAGTAACTGCTATTTGAAAATTATCGCAAAATAAAATATTGACATAACTAACAGTTGCGATTATAGTGTTGAATAATCATTAAATTTACAATCATAATGTTTTTAAACGCAAAGATTAGGAGTAGTAAAAGCTCATTATTCGGTAAAGAGAGCTGCGGGTTGGTGCAACGCAGACCAATAAGACTTTGAACTTGCCTAGGAGTGGTAAGATAAATGGAATTGTCTGATTATTCTATTTGTTTGACGATTAACCTTCGTTACAAGGTTTTAAGTTGGGTTCATATTGAGCCAATTAGAGTGGTACCGCGGTTTGCTTATGGCATATCGTCTCTTCTTTCATTTGATGATGAAGGAACAGACGGTATGCCTTTTTTGATTTTTAGGAGGTAGGAAAGTGGAAAAGAACAATCAGCAACAATTAAAACGAACAATGACCTCGCGTCACATTACGATGATGGCATTAGGTGGTGCTATTGGCGCAGGATTATTTAAAGGAAGTAGTGCAGCCATCGATATGGCAGGTCCATCAGTGCTCATAGCCTATTTATTAGGGGCATTATTTTACTATTTGTTATGCAAGGTCTTGCAGAAATGGCAGTCCGCAATAAAGAGGCAAGAACGTTTAGAGATTTAGTTGAATCCGTTTTAGGTAAATATCCAGCTTATTTTTTAGACTGGATTTATTGGAAGATGTGGGTATTAAATATTGCTGCCGAATCTGTAGTGGCCGCTATTTTTATTCAATATTGGCTGCCTGAATATCCAATTTGGATATTGGCGTTATCTGTCTCGGTGCTAGTGACAGCTATTAATCTGTTATCTGTGAAGATTTTTGCTGAAACGGAATATTGGCTAGCATTGATTAAAATTACAGTTATTATTGTATTTATTATTGCAGGACTCATTTTATTGCTTGTCTCATTTGGTCATCATAGTGCTGTAGGTTTCTCTAACTTAACTTCGCACGGTGGTTTTTTCCCAAATGAATCAATGGGATTAATTGCAGCTATGCTTGTGGTGATCTATTCCTATGGTGGAACGGAAATCATAGGGATTACATTAGCTGAAACAAAAAATCCTGAAAAGGTAGTCCCAAAAGCTGTGCGCAGTACATTAATCCGAATTGTTACTTTCTATTTACTGCCATTCTTTATTATTGTTAGTTTGATTCCTTGGAATGAAGTGAATGGAGTACCAGAAAGTCCATTTGTCATGGTATTTAAAATGATCGGAATTCCTGGCGCGGATCATATTATGAATGCTGTCGTTTTACTTGCCATTATTTCTTCGATGAATTCGGGCCTTTATGGTTCATCCCGTGTACTTTATACGCAAGCGGTAGACGGTCGTGTCCCTAAAATATTTGCTCAATTATCCAAAAGAAATGTTCCCGTATATGCGATTTTGATGTGTACTTTAGCATTGTATGTAGGTGTCATCTTTTCGTTATATGCTGGAAGCAAGACGTTTGATTTTCTAATGGGGTCACTTGGATATACTGTATTATTTATTTGGTTAATTATTGCAATAGCCCATTTAAAATCAAGAAAAAAACAGTCATCCAACTCAAGTGTGTATGAAGTGAAATGGTACCCTTATACTACTTGGATAGCGATTATTGCGTTGAGTACGATCTTAATTGGTATTATTTTTACCACTTCAATAATCGTGACAGGTATTACTTTAGCAATCTACATTTTCATTACGTTAACTTATTTATGGAAAGGCCGTCATCAATAGAATTAATCGATAGCATTTAATTTTTCAACACGGATTTTCATAAAAAATACATTACAGGCAGATTGTTCGCTCAAGTGAATTTATCCATGCTATACTACAATCATAGTAAGTTTAAGGAGGATTTCAAATGGCAATTGTACATGCAACAGATGCTACGTTCCAAAGCGATATTAAAGAAGGGTTAGTATTAGTGGACTTTTGGGCTGCTTGGTGCGGACCTTGTAAAATGATTGGGCCAGTTCTTGAAGAAATGGACGCTGCAGGTAGTGCGGCTAAAATTGTAAAAGTTGATGTAGATAATAACCAAGGTACTGCTGCTGAGTATCAAATCATGTCAATCCCATCATTATTATTATTTAAAGATGGAGAATTAGTTGACAAAACTGTAGGCTTCCAACCGAAAGAAGCTTTAGAAGCATTTATCGCAAAACATGCGTAATGAATGAAGTTCACAAAAGCCGGACCATCAATGAACTGCCCCGTAAAAGTTAGACATTAATCTAACTTTTACGGGGGTTTTTTTATGACAAAAGTAAGTGTTGAACAACGTATTCAAGCAGTTCAACGATATTTAAATGGAAATGAAACTTTGATCGAAATTGCGAATGATATCGGTGTGACAGCTCAGATTGTCAGTGAATGGGTTCGCCGTTATCAAAAAAATGGCGTAGAGACTTTCTTAAAGTCCTATACAAACTATTCAGCTGACTATAAAATGAATGTACTTAATTATATGAACGAGACAGGTACATCTTCGAGAGACA
>NZ_PYWL01000007.1 GCF_003049525.1 Lysinibacillus fusiformis
AGTAGCGCCAGTAGCACCAGTAGTTCCAGTAGAACCGGTAGCTCCAGTTACACCCGTAGCTCCGGTAACACCAGTAGAGCCTGTAGCTCCGATATCACCAGTAGCCCCAGTTACACCCGTAGCGCCAGTAGAACCAGTGGTTCCAGTTACACCAGTAGCGCCAGTAGAACCGGTAGCCCCAGTTACACCAGTAGCGCCAGTAGTTCCAGTTACACCAGTAGCTCCGGTAACACCCGTAGCCCCTGTAATACCACCAGTAGTTCCGGTAGGTTTTACAGGCCAAACTGGACAACTTGGAATAGGCCCAGTTCTACAACAACAAGGAAAAGAATTACATTTACTACATACTCGTTTTAAATAATTTCCAAAATGCAAAGTCTCACCTCCTCTCTCAAATATCGTATTCCGAGAATTGATAGAGGAGGTAGACACATAACTATTTACTAATAGTAAATAGTAGGTTTGTTAATAAAACTTGAAGATTCATAATGACCTGCTAAATACTAACGGGTAATTTTTTGTCCTATTTATTCTAGCGATTAGAATTACTGGGAATCAGTCTGATTAGACTTTAAAGTTTGCTCGAAATACTTTTTATTGTGTAAAACCTTTGCGTCGTTTGGGATAAAGGAGCCGGCTAATTCATTGTGTGCGTTTGCGAGTTCGTATTGTTGTAGACGGTCAAATAGAACACAAAGCTGTAGGTGAGGAAGCCAAGTTGAGAAGCTTTTATTTTGAAAAGGAGCGTTAGGATTTTGTTTAATGATAAGTGCTTGTTCATACCAGAAAATAGCTTCATAATTCTTATATTGCTCCATGAAATGATAACCTAGTCGACAACAGGCCTCAGGGCGGGGTACATCGTATTCAAAGCTTCTTAATATTGCACTAAAATTGTTTTCTGGATCATTTAAATTCGAATAGCAATCCGCTAATTTAAAGCAAGCACGAATATTATCTTCCACCCAGCCTAGCTTTGACGTTAAAAATAATTCGTAATAGTAAATGGCTTCTTCAAATTGACTGTGATCTAATAACTCATTGGCAAAATAAAATGTATCTCGTGGTGATAATATTTCACCAGATTCAACTAATGTCTTATAAATCGTAATATTACGTGAATGGTCATGAGTTAATGGTAAGTGACTAACCGCTATATCGCTTTCTATTAATTCGCCACCTACTTCCAAATATTCGTGAACAGCACCAATCCATTGGAAGCTTTTTTCTTTCTTTACTAGTCGGTTTCTTCTTATTAAAGCATCTACATTTCCTTCACTATCGAAGCTGAGATTGTAATTCATTGAAACGGCATCAATAGTAGGGGAAAGAGAACTCTTTAACGCCTTAAATTTTTCTTGATCTTCTTCTAAAAAAACATCGTCTGCATCTAACCAAAGAATGTAATCCATCGTTGCTTGCTGAAAGGAATAGTTTCTGGCAGCGGCAAAATGATGGATCCATTCAAAATCAAAAATTCTATCTGTAAATTGAGCAACAATTTGTTTTGTACGATCTGTTGAACCTGTATCTACAATATTGATTTCATCTACTAAACCTTTAACAGATTCAAGACATCTACCGATGACATCTTCTTCATTTTTCACAATCATACATAAGCTGATGGAAACCACATTTTATTCCTCCTTACCATTATCCTTGTAGTATATGTATAGAAGGAAGTATTGGCTGGATGAATACAATTGAATTGTGAAATGTATTTTTATGGTTTGTCATAAATTTACCTTTCAAGTTTCACCCGAATTTCACAATTGTGAAGTATAGTAAAGGGGCAGAGGTGATAACGTTGAAAAAATGGGCATTCTTCATTTTTTCTTTACTACAAATAGTTTGGTTAGCGGGTTGTACTGAAAAATCTTATGAATCGATTGAGCGTGATCGAAATTTTATAGCTTCATTAAATATTCAAGAGCCATCATTAGACTTTATTGATGAAAATGGCCATGTATTAGCGAAGTGGTTATTTGATAGAGCTTATTCAGGGGCAACATTACTAGGGGATGATCAAGTTCTCTTATACGGACACCAATTAAATACCATTGATGTCTATACACTATCAACTGGAGAAAAGCTCTATTCTCAAAAAGTAGAGGTTGGTACAACGAATGTGTATTATGATGACAATATCAAGCAATTTTTTATAACGAATAGTAAAACTAATACAGTGACAAGCTTTGATCATGAAGGAAACGTGTTGGCCTCCAAGCGGATAGGTAATTATCCTATGTCAATGGCATCGTATAAGGATAAGCTGTATGTGATAAATTTTAAAGATACAAAATTATCTGTTTTAAATATGAAAGATTTACAAATTGAACAGGAGTGGCCGATACAAAAATCTTCACATGGAATAGCCATTGTAGACGAGACACATGAACTTTGGATAGGTGGCCATGGAGAAGGAAGTAAGCCAAATAGTTCGGTTAAAAAATATGATTTGAGCAGTGGTCAATTGCATGGTGAAATAAACATGCCATTGATGCCAGTAGGGTTAAAAAAGACAAAGGATGCTGTACTTGTTGTAAGTCATGGTCATAATGAGTTATATGTTGCTGACTTTGATGGTCATATAAAATGGCAGCAGGAAGTAGGGGCAAACCCTTTTGTGGTCAATCAATTTAAAGACTATATTGTTGTCGCTGGCTATGACGATCACAAATTACACTTTATAAAAGATGGCCAGAAAGAAAAAACAGTTGATGTCGGGAAAGGTGCTTTTCAGCTGTTAGTAAGGGAGGAAAAACAATGACAACTGTATTAATAGTTGATGATGAGCAAGATATGCGGAACCTAATAGAAATGATGCTCAATAACTCTGATATTGAAACATTTACTGCTGCAAGTGGTACTGAGGCATACGATATAATTGTACGTGAGAAAATTGATTTAGTGCTGCTTGATGTAATGATGCCGCATGAGGATGGCTTTGTTGTGTGTCAAAGTATACGGGCTATGTCCAATGTTCCGATTATATTCCTGACAGCACGTGACGCCAATGATGACAAAGTGAAGGGTCTTACACTTGGTGGTGATGATTATATTGTTAAACCATTTACACATGATGAACTAGTCGCTAGAATTTACGCAGTATTAAGAAGAAGTGGTGCAAATATTGCAGAGCTACAACAAAAATATGTTGTATTTGGTCCCATTAAAATAGATGAAATAGCACGTAAAGTATCGGTCGATGGAAAAAGTATCCCCCTTACTTTAAAAGAATTTGAACTACTCCATTTATTTATGAAAAATCCTGGAAATGCCTATACACGTGAGCAATTATTAGAACGCATTTGGGATATTGATTATGTAGGTGGGACTCGAACTGTCGACACTCATATAAAAACCTTACGCATCAAGCTTGGAAAGGAAGCGGCTGCACATATTCAAACGGTCTGGGGAGTCGGCTACCGCTTTGATCCTGGCGAATGAAAAAGATAGCCACACGTATTTGGTTGTTAATTTTTGCATTTTTAATTATTACTGTTGTTTTTATGTATGTCCTCACGAATTTTTTATACCAACGCTTATATGTACAAGATACGGAAGATACAATGGTTGAGGTTGGCCTAAAGCTACAGACAATGTATAACAATGGAAAGGTAACGGATGAATTTATTGCAGACATTGAACGTTTTAACGATTATTCAAATTTAAATATATTTGCGGTAAGAAATCCACGTGAATTAAGTGCCTGTGTTCCATTTGATATAGATTATGAAACATTAATTGGACCTGAAGAAAGACAGAAATTACTTTCTGGTAGTTATGTGCAAAAAATTGGCTATGAACCTCGTTTCGATCGACAGCTAATTTCTGTCGTCTTGCCCCTTGTCGATCAAAATAGATTAGAAGGAATCATTTACATTTATTTCCCTCTAGCCAAAATTAGTGAATTAGCTAATAGTGGGGTGATTCTGTTATTTATTAGTGCTTTCATTTTTTTAGTGGTTGTAAGCTATTTAATTTATAAAGGTATTCGGCATATTATGCGACCATTAAACGATTTGCAACTTGCGGTGGAACAGATGTCCTACGGGAATTATGAGACACGTGTACCTGTAAATTCACGAGATGAAATCGGTAAATTATCAAGCACCTTTAATAAAATGGCAGAGGCAATCCAGCAAGAGGATGAAGCACAAAAAACATTTTTAGCGACTGTTTCTCATGAGTTACGAACACCAATTAGCTATGTAAAGGGCTATAGTGAAGCAATGCAAAATGGCATCATCACAGAAAATCAAAAAGAGGAAACGATTCAGCTTATTGTTCGTGAGGCTAATCGAATGGAGAGGTTGACGAACGAATTACTTCAACTTGCCAGAACTGAAAATGAACAAACAGACATAGTAGTGTATCCAATTCCTCTGGGAGAGACTTTACGAGAGGTTCAAAAAATCTTAACACATCAAGCTGATAAAAAGAACATAACATTACACTTAGATGTGGACGATGCCTTAATTATTCAAGCGGATGAGGTAAAGCTTAAACAAATTTTCATAAATATTATTGAAAATGCTATTAATTACTCGTATGAAAATTCGAAGGTTGAAATGGTTGCTCTTGAAAAGAATGGAAGTGCACAAATCACCATCAAAGATTATGGAATCGGCATCCCACAAGAGGATATATCACACGTAACAGAGCGATTCTACCGTGTTAACAAGGCGCGGAGTCGAGCAGATGGCGGTAGTGGACTAGGTTTATCGATTGTAGAGCAATTATTAAAACAGCTACAGGGAAGATTGGAAATAAAAAGTATTATTGAAAAAGGCACAATCGTTAAGATTACATTGCCATTAATGGAGGATTAAAAAATGAAAAAATGGTTATTTGCACTAATTGCGGTTCCTGCCTTATTGGTAGGCTGTGGAGAAAAAAAAGAAGAGGCTTTACCGGAGCCAGAAGTTCCACAAATACCAGAAGTTGAAATTTTAACACCAAAAGAAGTACCACTTAATGAAACAATTGAGCTAGCAGCACATGTTGAGCAGGGTGGTAAAAATGTCGATGACGCAGTAGTAGAGTTTGAAGTGTGGGAATCAGGGAAACGTGATGAAGGCCAAATGATTGATGGAAAATTAGACAAAGATGGCGTATATAAAGCGACAACTACATTTGATCATGATGGGGTTTATTATATGTATGCGCATACAACAGCAAATGGTGTTCATAACATGCCTAAGCAAGAAATTCTTGCAGGAAGTCCCGATATGACACAAGTTTTGCCAGAAGATGAAAAGAGCAATAACAGTATGGATAATAACATGATGAACCATGATAATGGCACTTCTGACGACACTGATCAGACTGAAGAAAAAAAAGATGAAGAAAATCATCATTAAACACTTGCAATTTTTTTAAAATAGGAATATGATAATGACCAGATGACCGGAATGGTTTTCTGGTCATTTTTATGAAAGTGTACTTTTGATGTACATAACCTAACAAGAAAGGGTGTTACTAATGGATCGTAGGCAGGAAATTCTTGAAGCAGCTGCAAAATCTTTCACATTGTTTGGCTACAAAGCAACAACAATGGAGCAAGTGGCAAAGATAGCTAATGTCGGTAAAGGTACGATTTATACATTCTTTGCAAATAAAGAGATTTTATTTCAGGAAATCGCTATGTCACTAGTCCGAGAGATGAAGGGTGAAGCGGATGCAGTGTTGGATGCATCAGCAAGCTTTATGGATAATGCACATAATGCTTTAATGAAAATGCTACAGTTCCGTGAAAAACATCTTTTATTTGCGAAGTTAATAGAGGAAGAAAAAGAACTACGTACACCAGCTGTTAAACAGGTGCTCCTACGCATCGAGACAGAAATTTTATCGTATGTTGCAGAGTTAATTCAGCGACGTATAAATAAAGGTGAAATTAGAGATTGTGATGCAGAGCTGGTTAGTTACTTACTATTAAAGGCCTATCTTGCATTTGTTGTCGATTGGCATGAGTTACACGGTGATGTGATCCCTGAAGAGAAGATTCTTAATCTTTTCAAGGAGACAATCTTTCGAGGTTTAATTCTAACTTGATTCGATTTCAATACTCACAAAAGTGTCGAATCAAGTGTTCTTTTTGCAAAGGTTGAAGGGTTTATATTTTTTTGAACAAAAATGACCGAATGACGTTTTCGGTCAAACAGTTTAGGAGTGAGGATATTATATGATTAAAGCTGAGTGGCTGAAGATCTTTAAAACAAGAAAAATGCTTGTTTCCATTATTGCTGTATTATTTATTCCAGTAATGTATGCGGGTATGTTTTTATGGGCGTTTTGGGATCCTTATGCAGGGCTTCCTAATCTTCCAGTAGCTGTTGTTAATGAGGATACTGGTGCTGAGATGGATGACGTAAAATTAGACTTAGGGGACACCTTAGTTGATAAGTTGATAGATAGCGAGCAGTTTAACTTTATAGAGGTCTCAAAAGAAGAAGCCGAAAAAGGTTTAAATAGCCGTGATTATTATATGATTCTAGAAATTCCAACAAATTTCTCTGAGCATGCTACAACATTATTAGATGACAAACCATCAAAATTGGTTATGAACTACATTCCAAACGAAGGGCTAAACTTCCTTGGTGCACAAATTGGTGAGACTGCAATGGATCGTGTCCGTGCAGAAGTAAATTCACAAGTTTCAGCAACTTACGCTGAAAAATTATTTGATTCTATTGCAACGCTTGGTGATGGCTTTACAGAAGCCGCAGATGGCTCTAATAAGCTTGATGAAGGTGCCCAAAAAGTTGCGAACGGTGCAAAAGATTTAAAAGGTTATCTTGAACAGCTAGCATCAAGTACAGTTGAACTATCAAATGGTACAGATAAATTAACAAAAGGTGCTGGAGATGCTGCAAAAGGTGCGAATGATTTATCTAGTGGTTTAGTTAAACTTCAAGATGGTACAGTACAATTACAACAAGGTGCACAGCAAGCTGCCAATGGTGCAACTAGCCTTGAGCAAGGATTATCACAATATACACAAGGTGTTGCTAAAGTTGGGGCAGGTTTAAACACTTTAAATGATAAACAGCAACAAATTAGTGCAGGTGCAGCTTCTATTGCTGAAAATGCAGGTGCATTAAATGGTGCAGCGAACCAATTAACTGCTGGTTCTGCTAAGGTAGAAGCAGGTATTACAGCGTTATCCAACCAGTTACAAACAATGATGGCTTCAATGCCAGAGGAACAAGCAGCGGCATTAAAGCAAACATTAGCAGAGCTACAAGCAGGTAGTGCTAGTGTGCACAACGGTTTAACATCATTATCTGCAGGTACAGAAAAATTACAAGCTGGTGCTAATCAAGTAAGCTCAGGTGCAGGTCAAATTGCAGCAGGGCAAGCTGAGGTGCTAGCAGGTGCTAATGCACTAACAGCAAAAAGTAATGCTTTAGTGGAAGGTGCCAAAGGTCTACAAGCAGGTAATGCAACATTAGCTGCAAAATTAGGGGAACTAAATGCGGGTGTGAATACAGCTGTAACAGGCTCTAAAACATTGGCATCTGGTTTAAATGAATTAGCGAATGGTACAACGACATTAAATCAAGGTACATCTACCCTTGCTTCAAAATCTGGTGAGCTAGCACAAGGTTCAGCAACACTTGCAGATGGTTCTACAGAACTTGCTGACGGTACGTCTACATTATCAGGCAAATTAGGTGAGGCAAGTGAAAAAGCAAATGAAGTAAAAGCTAATCAAGACACTTACGATATGGTAGGTAGTCCAGTTGAAGTTGAAAAAGAATCAGTCAACCATGTTCCTAACTATGGTACAGGTTTTGCACCATACTTTATTTCTCTAGGTTTATTCGTAGGTGCATTATTAATTTCAATTGTGTTCCCACTTGTTGAACCAGCTATTCGTCCAAAAAATGGTGCATCTTGGTTCACAAGTAAAGTGACTGTTTTAGCAGTCGTAGGTTTAGTGCAAACAGTACTAACAGTAGTTATTGTTAAATGGGGTCTAGGACTTGAAGTAAATAACATGGGCCACTTTATCTTAACAGCATTATTAACAAGCTATGTATTTTTAGCATTAATCCAGATGCTAGTTTCGATCTTTGGTGATCCAGGACGTTTCATGGCAATTGTTGTATTGATTTTACAATTAACAACAAGTGCAGGTACTTTCCCACTTGAATTAATTCCATCACCATTACAAGTATTTAACAAACTATTACCGATGACTTATACGGTTCAAGCATTTAAAACAAGCATTTCTACTGGCGATACGTCATTCTTAATGCAAAACTATGGAGTTTTAGCTGGCTTCTTAGTAGCATTCTTAGCCATCACATTCGGTTATTTCATGCTACTGCATAACAAACGTTACTCTAAAATAGCTGAAGAAAACTAAAATAGTTGAAGCACTCACCAACTGAGGTGGGTGCTTTATTTTGTCTTTAAACGCCAAAAAACAACAGCTGATATGAGCGTATCAGCTGTTGTTTTGTAAGTGTAAGAGATTTAATTAAAGGTTCATCATAAAATATGATGAAGTTATCATTATGACTACGTGTGGGGCACGTAAATGACAATTACAGAATAGGCAAATGCTTATAGGTGGTTACATTTTTCACAAGTGTTGCAGTAGCATTCACTTTGTTCTTCAATTTTTTCACCGCACTCTGTACATTGCTTAGCAGGCAAATTCTTGAAAAATTCAACTACGTTTTCTAACATTGTGGACTCCTCCTTTAAGTTCATCTGTACTATTACTGTTCTGATATTTACTAGTGTATTATAACAGATGCTTTTCGTCAACACAAAACGCCTAATTTGCGTTAAAATAAATATGGATATTTTGTGAAGGAGGAAACGTAAACTATGATTTTCGTTGATAATAAAGGGATCCATGATCCGCGTGTTAACCTTGCTATTGAGGAGTATTTACTTAAAACAATGGATGTTGAAAAGGAGCCAGTGCTACTTTTCTATATTAACCAGCCGTCCATCATTATTGGTAAAAATCAAAATACCATTGAAGAAATTAATACGGATTATGTAGAAGATAATGACATTATTGTTGTTCGCCGTTTGTCTGGCGGTGGAGCCGTGTATCATGATTTAGGAAATCTTAATTTCAGTTTTATTACAAACGATGATGGCGATAGCTTTATGAATTATAAAAAATTCACGCAGCCAGTAGTAGATGCTTTGGCAAAAATGGGTGTGAATGCAGAGCTTTCAGGACGTAATGATATTCTTGCAGAGGGTCGTAAAGTTTCCGGAAATGCCCAGTTTTCTACACGAGGCCGTATGTTCAGTCATGGTACGTTGATGTTTGATACTGAAATAGATGCCGTTGTGTCAGCCTTAAAAGTCAAAAAGGATAAGATTGAATCTAAAGGAATTAAATCCATTCGCTCCCGAGTAGCAAACATTTCTGAGTTTTTAAAAGAGAAGATGACGATAGAAGAATTTCGTCTTGAAATTTTAAAATCCATTTTCGGTGGCGAAGCAAACATTCGTTATTATGAACTGACGGATCAAGATTGGGAAAATATTCATAAGCTTTCAGCAGAACGTTATCAAACATGGGAATGGAATTATGGTAAATCGCCGCGCTTTAATATTCAAAAGACGCACCGTTTCCCAACAGGAGGCATTGATATTCGCCTTGAAGTTAATCATGGTGTCATCGAAGAGGCACATATTTTTGGTGATTTCTTTGGTGTAGGGGATATGACTGATATAGAACAACGCCTAGTTGGGACAAACCATGATAGAACGGCTATAGCAGAAGCATTAGCAGATATTGATATTCCTACATATTTTGGTGGAATTTCAACTGAGGACTTTTTACAATTAATTTATTAAGAAAAATTCGATTTCATGTAATGATTTAGCCTAAAGGTTCGCTGACAATTATGTCGTCGAACCTTTTTTTGATACAATATAGTTAGAAAGGAGTGTTGATATGGAAAAGCATCGAATATTCATAGTTGAAGATGATGTGAAGATTGCATCATTACTAGCGGAAACGCTTAGAAAATATCAATACGAAGTTGAAACCATTCAAGAATTTGATCATCTTATAGAAGAATTTACAGCATTTAATCCACATATGGTGCTGCTTGATATAAATTTACCTTCATATGATGGCTACTATTGGTGCCGTCAGCTACGTCAGCATACAACGTGTCCAATTATTTTTATTTCTGCTCGCTCAGGGGAAATGGACCAAATTTTTGCACTTGAAAATGGGGGCGATGATTTTATTACAAAGCCCTTTAATTATGAAATTGTCTTGGCTAAAATTCGTAGTCATTTGCGTCGTACATATGGTGAGTATGCTACAAGGCAAGAGGAGCGGACAATTAAGCAAGGACAGCTTATTCTTCATTTAGAGAGGATGGAGCTGCATAAAAATGAATTAGAAATCCCACTCCAGAAAAAAGAGTGTATTATTTTAGAATTGCTTATGGGGAATGCTCCGAAAGTAGTAACACGGGAGCAACTATTAGAGGAACTTTGGGATGATCAAGCATTTGTCGATGAAAATACGTTGAATGTTAATATGACTCGCGTCCGTAAAAAATTAGCGGATTATCAAATTGCATCAACTATTGAAACTGTGCGTGGCGCAGGCTATCGATTCATATTGAGTGCGGGTGAATTATAGTGGGCTGGAAATTATTTTTACGTGATTATGCATCATTTATTGTATTTCAGCTCCTATTAGTTGGCTTTATCATGGTGTTATATGGACTAGATGGATTCAGAAATATCGATACAGCTATATATTCCTTCTGTATCAGTCTTGTGCTGCTCTGTTCATTTTTACTTGTTCGCTATTTAATGCGGCAACGTTATTTGTTGAAAATATCCCAGCTACCAACAGCAATGGAGGATGTGTTACAAAAAAATGCCAAAACGCCAGAAGCAATGCAAACAGAGAAATATATGCATGAGCTATATCGACTCTATCAACATGAGCTGCATTCATTATACGCTAGTCAAAAACGTCATGATCAATTTATGAATCAGTGGGTGCATCAGATGAAAACACCTATATCTGTCATAGAGTTACTGCTGCAGGATGATCGTCCGCTGGATAAGAAAAATGTGCAGGAGGAAATTGATCGTTTACGTAGAGGCTTAGACATGGTGCTTGTAAATGCACGATTAGAAAACTTCGAAGATGATATGCAAGTAGAACAGGTTGCATTAAAGTCCATAGTGACTGCAACTGTTAATGAGAATAAACGTTTATTTATTACGAAAAGAGTATTCCCTGAAATTCATATTGAAGATGATCTTATTGTGGCGAGTGATTCGAAATGGCTTCGCTTCATTCTCGGTCAGTTTGTAACCAATGCAGTGAAATACACATTTGAAGCCAATAAAAAAATAGTCATTTCTGCTATTAAAAAGGATGATTATGTACAGCTAGCCATTTGCGATGAGGGGATCGGTATTCCAGCTTCTGACCTTTCACGTGTTACGAAGGCCTTTTTTACTGGTGAAAATGGGCGGAAAACAGGGGAGTCTACTGGGATGGGCCTTTATTTAGCCAAGGAAATTTGCGAGAAGCTTGGACATGAATTGGCTATTTCATCAGAGGTAGGAAAAGGGACGATTGTTACAGTGACATTTACAAATTAGGGGGAGCTAGGATGACAGAAGTAAGCATTGAAGGCTGGCTATTAAATATCGATAAAGAGAAAACAAAGTCTCTTTTTATGACACATTTGCAAGAGGGCGATCAAGTAACTTATCAAAATTTCGTCATGGCAAATGAAGTGCTAAATGAAGAACTACTGCATTTTTCAAATATCCTTGGGTTAAACTTACAACAACCAACATTATTAAATGCGTTTCCTGTCGATGGTCAACAGATTATGTATAGTGGACATTACACTGTATATGGTGAAATTCTAGAGGGAGAAATGGATGCCTGGGATGTCATTATAGGAGAGCATTGTTTTAGTTTGGTAGCTGAAGAGTCCGTTTTAGAATTAACAGAGCCCCATTTTCAAATCGGCTTTGAAGTTGTATTACAGTGGCTTTTACCGCAATCATTAGAATTAATGAAGAAATAAGGTGAATTTAGCATGCCTATATTACAAATTAAAGATGTGACAAAAGTTTATGAAGGCAAGGTCACACATCGTGCCTTAAATCAATTGAGCTTTGACGTGGAAGAAGGTGAATTTTTAGCAGTTATGGGCCCTTCTGGAAGTGGTAAAACAACATTATTGAATATTATTTCTACTATTGATGAACCAACGAGTGGAGAGATAATTTTAGATGGCATGAATCCTCATAAGCTTAATGCAACAGAGCTTGCCTACTTTAGAAGAAGGCAGCTAGGCTTTGTCTTTCAGGACTTCAATCTTCTGCATATGCTAACAGTTGAGGAGAATATTGTGTTGCCGTTAACATTGGACCAGCAACCGTTAGAGGTAATGGAGGAACGGCTGGCTAATATTGTCGATAAGTTAGATTTGACGCCCTTCTTGCATAAGCGTCCAAATGAAATTTCGGGTGGACAAGCACAGAGAACCGCCATAGGTCGAGCACTTATTCATAATCCGAGTCTCATTTTAGCAGATGAGCCAACAGGTAATTTAGATTCGAATTCTTCACGAGATGTACTTGAACTTTTAACGAAAGTAAATAAAGATAAACGCACGACGATTGTGATGGTAACGCATGATCCAATTGCAGCAAGTTACTGTGATCGAGTGCTATTCATAAAAGATGGCGAATTTTTCAATGAAATTTATCGAGATGACCGCCGTCAAATGTTTTTCCAACGTATATTAAATGTTTTGAGCTTACTAGGAGGAGGGCAAGTAGGTGACCTTTCGACAATTCGCTTACCGTAATGTCGTACGGAACAGCCGGATATATGGTGCCTTTTTCATGGCGAGCTTTTTTTCTGTGGCTGTATTTTTTATCTATTCAATGCTGATGTTTCATCCTGATATTGAACGAGGAATATTAGGAGAAGTATCACTTATTGGCATGGTGGGTGCTGAAATTGTACTCGTCCTTTTTACGTTATTCTTTTTATATTATTCTATGAGTGCCTTTTTAGAGGCTAGATCACATGAATTTGCGATGTTATTGCATCTAGGAATGGAAAAGCGTCAGATGAATAAACTTGTCTTTCTTGAGACAATGATTATTGGGGCAGGCTCCATCATTGTAGGAATTGTTTTTGGCTTTTCTTTTTCAAAATTCTTTTTCATGATTGTGCGAGAAATTTTACATTTGGATGAATTACCATTGTATGTTTCCTGGCAGCCATTCCTACTCACAATAGGCGTATTCACAAGTGCCTTTGTCGTCATTTCTTTTATTAGTGTATATTTTACACGAGAGAGGAAATTACGAGATCTAATTAAAGGTAGCGATTATTTAAATAGTTTAACAACTTATTCCAAAATTCGGGCTATATACGGTATTACTTTAATTTTAGGGACTTATATTCTCGCGTTTGTTGTAGGACATACGTCTTTAATAGGACTAACGCTATTAATACCATTTTCAGCAACATTTGGTACTTATTATTTTTTCAGCGATTCTGTCCCGTGTTTTTTAGACTTAGCACGTGGTAAACGTAAATTTCATTGGCAACGCTATCGTCTGCTCTCACTAGCTGAGCAAACTCATATTATGATGGATAATGTGAAAATGTTTTTTGTCGTTACTATGGTGTCCACACTCGCATTTTTATCTGTAGGTGTATTAGCGACAATGTCTTCTTACACAACCCAATATGATCGTTTAAATCCATTGGGCTTAGTTTATAAGGGGGATATTGATAATCCTTTTGAGCGAGAGCATATAAATTCTTTGCGTCTGCAATTAGAAGAGAAGGGGTTATCCTATCAGCTGTCCCGCTTTGTTGTTGTTAAGCAAACATCTTCTTTCACGCAAAATGAAGTAGAGGTTTTTCGTGAGTCCGATATGAATGTCTTGCTATCTTCCTATAGTTATCCACTTCTAAATCTTGGTCCCGGTGAAGCGGTATTTATTCCTTATTCAGAGGATTCACTAAAAAAATTAAAAAATAGAGTTGTGCATACAGTGCTTGAAGAAAATTCGATACCAATTACAATTGATAGTGTTTATCCTAAGATTGTGTTTCCTGGTTCAATTGTAAGCGTAAACTCGATCGTTATTAGTGATGAGGATTTTGCAAAGCTTATTCTTCCTATTTCTGAGAAAAACATTATTCAACCAAGCTATCATTTATTTACATTTGTTATTCCACAGTGGATGGAAACGAAGGAAGTCGGTAAGGACATCGATTATTTAGAATCCAATTTATATTTTCTTAAAAAGGATAAATTCAGTCCATTCTACTTTGAAAATGCCGGTTTAAATTATTCTTATATATTAGCTACCTATTCATTATTTACATTAGTGGGAGTTCTAGTAGCTACCGTATTCTTACTGGCTGCAGGAAGCTTTATCTATTTCAAATTGCATACATCACTAGAGAGAGAAAAGCGTAAATTTGATGTTTTAATGCGTATGGGTTTAACGGATATAGAGTTAAAGAAGCTTGTTAACCGCCATTTATTTCCTCAATTCTTCTTACCGTGGGGCGTTGCTATGATGCACAGTGCCTTTGCGTTTCTAATGGTACAGGGCATTTTGAAAGATATCGCGAATATTTCTATTGTAAAAGAAGTATTCTTTGCTTTTGGCTTTTTTGTATTAATTCAAGTAGTGTATTTTTATTTAATTCGTTGGCGATACATTTCTCATATTCGTTCGTAATGTATTTGTTTAAAAGAGAAAAAAATGAATTATTTAACGTAATTTATGACATGAAATAAAAAGACTGATTGTTTTTTACATATATTTCTTATATAATATTACTGAATAACGATTCATTTTATACGATAAGGGGATGGTGTAATTGAATTTAGTTTCACGTGTTCGTCAACAGGCAACAGAACAGCCGGAAAAAGTTGCGTATCATTTTATGGGGAAAGATACGACATACGGAGAATTCGAGCAAACAGTTGGTCGTTTTGCAAAGGGATTACAAGATTTGGGTGTTGAAAAAGGGGATCATGTGGCGTTTTTACTCGGCAATACACCACATTATTTAATTGCTTTGTATGCAACAATGCGTTTAGGGGCAACGGCAATTCCTGTTAACCCTATTTATACACCAGATGAAATTTCTTATATTTTGCATAATGGCGATGTAAAAGCAGTTATTGCGCTGGATCTTTTACTACCATTAGTGGAGAAAGGTGTACAAGCATTTCCGCAGGTTAAAGCATTTGTAGTTTGTGAAACAACGGCAGATATAGCGGAAAAAGTAGCAGCTTTATCACCAAGTGCGCAAGAAAAAACTCATTTATTTACACAAATCATCGCGAATACTTCTCAATCTTTACAACCTGTTGAAGTGGCAGATGATGACAATGCTATTATTTTATATACTTCGGGCACTACTGGCACTCCAAAAGGAGCGATGCTTACGCATGAAAATGTCTATTCAAATGCGCGTGATGTTGCCCATTATTTAGATATCCAAGAAAAGGATCGTGTCATTGCCACATTACCTGTATTCCATGTCTTTGCTTTAACAGTTGTTGTAAACGCGCCATTATTAAGTGGAGCAACAGTTTTACTAGCACCTAGATTTAGCCCTACAGAAATTTTTGCTTTAGCGCGAGAGCAAAAAGCAACAGTCTTTGCTGGGGTACCAACTATGTATAATTTCTTATACCAATTACCTGAAGGCAATCCTGAAGATTTTTCGACAATTCGTTTAGCTATTTCAGGAGGAGCATCTTTACCAGTTGCACTATTACATAATTTCGAGCAGAAATTTAATGTGCGTGTATCAGAAGGATATGGCTTATCAGAGGCATCACCTGTGACGTGTTTTAATCCTTTGGATCGTGACCGTAAAGCTGGATCTATTGGTACATCGATTAGCAATGTGGAAAATAGAGTTGTCGATGTAAACGGTCAGGAAGTACCTGTTGGCGAGGTTGGAGAGTTAATAGTACGTGGCCCTAACGTAATGAAGGGGTATTATAAAATGCCAGAGGAAACGGCAATGACAATCCGTGATGGCTGGCTCTATACAGGCGATTTAGCAAGAGTGGATGACGAAGGCTATTTTTATATTGTCGATCGTAAAAAGGATATGATCATTGTAGGAGGCTTTAATGTCTATCCTAGAGAGGTCGAGGAAGTATTGTTTGCCCATAATAACATTGTAGAGGCAGCGGTAGTTGGATTCCCTGATCCTAACTTAGGAGAGGCAGTTCATGCATATGTGGTATTAAAAGAAGTGGCGGCCACTACGACGGAAGATCTTCTATCGTATTGTGGTAAGCATATGGTGAAATATAAGGTGCCTAAGGTCATTGAAATTATGGATGAATTACCTAAAAATACGACTGGAAAAATACTTCGCCGTTCCTTAAAAGAAAAAGTATAAAGCGAAAAAAGCTACTATTGAAAAATGGTAGCTCTTTTTTTGTGTACATTATTCGTATAATAGTAAAATCAGTTGAGGTAAGTTATCTGTAAGTGATAAAATCAAACTTGTGAAATCTTCTACATACTTTTCAATAGCTTGTCATATAGTGAGGAAGTAATGTAAAAAGACGTACAAAACTGGAACCCTTTGATGTAAGGCTACGTCAAAGCTTTTAGGTAAAAATACTATTGAAAGAGAGCATACAAAAACATGATAGAACTCATTCAGGAGTTAATAAGCTTTATTGTGCATATCGATGTGCATTTAGAAGAAATCATTCGTGATTTTGGTAATTGGAGTTATCTTATTTTATTTGCCATTGTTTTTGTAGAAACAGGCGTCGTTATTTTCCCATTCTTACCAGGTGATTCATTACTATTCGCAAGTGGTACATTGGCTGCTGCAATGGGAGCCTTTGATATGTGGATATTAATACCAGTATTTTTAGCAGCGGCCATTTTAGGTGATACAATGAATTATCATATTGGTCATAAAGTTGGAACGTCGATTCCTCCAAAGAGCCTTCTCGGAAGAGTTGTAAAAAAAGAACGTATGGAAGCAGCTGAAAAATTCTTCAATACACATGGTGGAAAAACAATTGTAATAGCCCGTTTTATGCCGTTTATTCGTACATTTATCCCATTCGTAGCGGGAGCAAGTAAAATGAATTATAGCTACTTCTTACTTTATA
This sequence comes from Lysinibacillus fusiformis, assembly GCF_003049525.1. Classification (GTDB taxonomy): domain Bacteria; phylum Bacillota; class Bacilli; order Bacillales_A; family Planococcaceae; genus Lysinibacillus; species Lysinibacillus fusiformis. The sequence continues at coordinate 17,187 of NZ_PYWL01000007.1, forward strand.
ATATTTTAGGTGCTATTTTATGGGTATTCAGCTGTACATTACTTGGTTATTTCTTTGGTAATATTCCTATTATTAAAGATAACTTCTCAGTTGTGCTTATATTGATTATTTTTATCTCTGTCGTTCCAGCAGTAATTGGTGCGATAAAAGCCAAAGTTAGCAAATAATTTGGACAGTCCTAACGTGATGCCACATCACTGGGACTGTCTTTTTTTAGGTAGAAAAAAGAACTAGTAAATCTATAATGATGATGATAAATTATATTGAAGTATAAGCATCAGGTCGTAAAAAATGCTATACTATTAATTACTAGAATGTGGAGAAATGGGGGCAACGAAATGGAAGTATTTATTGGCAGGCAGCCTATTTTTAATCTTCACGAACAGGTCGTTGCATATGAATTATTATATCGTGGCAAAAACGTTAATGCCTTTCCAATGGTTGATTCAGATGCAGCAACTATTGATGTACTGGTGAACTCATTTCTTTCAATTGGTTTTGAAGAAGTAACAAAAGGTAAGCCAGGTTTTGTTAATTTTACTGATAACTTATTAATGAGCTCCATTCATGAATTTTTAAATCCTTCACAAGTTGTCATTGAAATTTTAGAGGATGTTCCACTGACATCACAATTAGTGAAACGGGTGGTGGAGCTAAAAAAATATGGATTTCAAATTGCGTTAGATGATTTTATTATGGATGAACATGTTGAAATCTATGATGAATTATTTGAACAAGTTGATTATATAAAAGTAGATTTTCTAGCAACATCGATGGTTAAAAGAATGGAGATTGAAAATAAAGTAAAGGGAAATTATCCACATATTCAATTGCTCGCTGAAAAAGTAGAGACTCGTCATCAATTTGAAGTGGCTAAGTCTTCTGGATACGTCTTATTTCAAGGCTATTTCTTTGAACAACCTCAAATTATAAAAGCAACAGATATACCTGCTAATACGATTCAGTATATTCATATCATCTCCTTGCTAAAAGAAGAAGAACCAAATATTCAATTATTAGCAGAAAATATCGAACGAGATATTTCTTTGACGTATAAATTATTACAAATGATCAATAATTCTTCTAAGCGTTCAAAATCTAAAGTACGCTCCATTAAACAAGCAATCGTGTTATTAGGTATATCCAATTTACGAAAATGGATTTATCTATTAGCGATGCGAGAAATTGATATTGATGCGGATTCAGATCTTTTCAAAGAAGTGATGTGTATGTCCTTGTTTCGAGCAAAAGTTTGTGAGAAGTTAGCGAAGCTGTCTTACAAAAAGAATTTTTCGGAATATTTCCTTGTAGGTATGTTTTCGCTCATTGACACATTACTGCAAAGACCTATGAGCAGCATATTACATCAGCTACCATTTTCAGAAGATATTACAAATACAATTTTAGGGCATGAAACAGAGATGACACCATTTCTAGAATTTAGTATCGCTCTAGGCAAATTGGATTGGCCCCGATTAGAGGAGCTAGGTGCTCAATTAAATATCCCGCTTAATGATATGGATCTTCTATATTATGAGGCAATGGAATGGGCAGAAAAATCATTTTAAGTAAGTGCCAATATTTCGTACAAAAAGCTATCTTACATTCGTATAAGATAGCTTATTTTTATCCTCTACAATAGCTAATCTCTTCATCAAGATGAAGTTCTCAATGTAGAAAGTATTTGCTATAATCATCTCGTCTTAAAAAAATTCTGATAGTTGAAGTGGGCGTGGGGAAATGAAACATGATGTTAGGGAAAACATTGTGGACTATGTGTATGTTATTGTAGGAGCAGCAGTAATTGCTATTGGTTTTAATGTCTTTTTATTACCAAATCAGGTTGCCTCCGGAGGGGTAAGTGGAATTAGTACGATTTTGCATGGGTTATTTGGCTGGAATCCGGGTATTGTACAATATGCCTTTAATATTCCACTATTTATTGCTGGTGTTTTATTACTCGGCAAAAAATTTGGCATTAAATCATTTATTGGTACGATTACATTACCGTTTATTGTCTTGCTAACAAATAGCTGGGAGCCATGGACGGACAATCCTTTGCTTGGAGCTCTTTTTGGCGGAATTGTAGTGGGATTAGGAATAGGACTGGTCTTTAAAGGGAATGCTTCTACTGGTGGCACTGATTTACTAGCGCAAATCATTACGAAGTATACTGGATTAACGCTTGGTACAAGTGTACTGTTAATAGATGGAATCATAGCGATTAGTGCAGCAGTTGTTTTTGATTTAGAGAAAGGTTTGTATGCCCTAATTGGACTTTATGTAACAACCAAAACGATTGATATTATTCAGCTAGGTTTTAGCCAATCCAAAATGGTCTATATTATTACGTTGAAACAAGATGAAGTACGTGAAGCCATTTATGCAGAAGTCAATCGGGGTGTAACTAAGTTACAAGCATTTGGGGGCTATACAGGAGAGGCACGACCAGTTCTTATGGTTGTTGTTTATCAGACAGAATTCACAAAGCTGAAACAACTCATTAAAAGCGTTGACCCATCAGCGTTTGTCATCGTTTCGGATGCCTATGAGGTATTAGGAGAAGGTTTCAAACGTGCATAATTTTGGTATAATGGCGGCGTAAGGTATTATCTATTATGAGGAGGGGTACTAATGAAAAAAGCAATGTTAACATTAGTGTTCGGTTCAGCAATTTTCTTAGCAGCTTGTGGAGGCGGAGATAAAGAGGCAACTAACAATGAAGGTGCCACTGCTCCAGATGGAGAAGCTATCGCAATGAAATCATGTGTGACATGTCATGGTGGCGAGCTACAAGGTGCCAATGGACCAGCATTAAACGATGTAGGTTCTCGTTTATCAGAATCGGAAATTTTAGATATTATTAATAATGGTAAAGGTGGCATGCCTGGAGGAATTGTAAAAGGCGCAGATGCTGAAGCAGTTGCTAAATGGTTAGCTACTAAAAAATAATACTTCAAAAACTAGCGGACTGGAGAGCCGCTAGTTTTTTTTGTGAAGAGTAAATACATTTCTTTTATACATAGACATGCTAAAATAAGGAGAACCTTATCCATTGATTGGAGGCTTTTTCATTGGTCGTAGTATTAACGAGAGATGTTATGGAGAAATTTAAGTTAGAGTTATTAGCAGGTGAGGAAGGAATCGGCAGAACAATTGTGACAAGTGATATTTCAAGACCAGGACTTGAAATGGCAGGGTATTTTACACATTATCCAGCCAATAGAGTACAATTGCTTGGCAAAACAGAGCTGTCGTTTTTTGAAATGTTACCAACAGATATCAAGCTTGAGCGGATGCGCTTACTTTGTTCTCAGGATACACCTGCAATTATAATTTCTCGGGATTTAGAAGTACCTGAGGAGCTGATTCAAGCTTCCAACGAAAAGCATGTTCCAGTTTTTAAAACACATATGACAACAACCAAGTTTTCAAGTAGATTGACGAACTATTTAGAGGGTCGTTTAGCACCAATGACAGCTGCACATGGTGTCCTTGTTGATGTGTATGGCATTGGTATACTGATTATTGGTAAAAGTGGCGTAGGTAAAAGTGAAACAGCTCTTGAGCTTGTCAAAAAAGGTCACCGTTTAGTAGCCGACGATTGTGTTGAGATTCGACAAGAATCAGAAAATTTATTAATTGGTAGTCCACCTCCTCTTTTAGAGCATTTACTGGAAATACGAGGCATCGGCATTATTGATATTATGACACTATTTGGTGCAAGTGCAGTCCGCCCGTATAAACGTATTACACTTATTATTGAGCTGGAAATTTGGGACCCTCAAAAAGTGTATGATCGATTAGGCTTAGAAGAAGAAAAGATGAAAATCATTGATACGGAATTGACGAAATTAACAATTCCTGTAAGGCCAGGACGAAATGTATCTGTAATTATCGAAGTGGCAGCGATGAATTATCGATTGAAGAAAATGGGTGTAAATGCGGCTGAAGAATTTTCAAGACGTTTAGATGAAGTTATTTCGTCAAACGATGTATTAGATGATTAAAAGTTAACCGTTCTTTGGTAACAGATAGTTGGAGAGGAGCAAAAGATGGATTTATTACTTTTACAAATTAACCCGATTGCCTTTCACTTAGGGCCAATTCCAGTCCGTTGGTATGGATTGCTCATCGTATCGGGTATTATTTTAGCGTATGTGGTGGGCCAACGAGAGGCTGTAAAACGAGGATTGCCTGAAGATTTTTTGGCAGACTTATTATTGTGGGCGGTTCCGATTTCCATCATTTGTGCGCGCATTTATTATGTATCAATGCGCTGGGATTACTATAGTGAAAATCCAGGTAAAATCATTGAGATATGGAATGGCGGTATTGCTATACACGGTGCGTTAATAGGTGCATTTGTGACGGCTTACATATTTACTCGTATTAAAAATGTAAGCTTTTTACGAGTAGCGGATATTGCAGCGCCTAGTATTTTAATTGGACAAATTATCGGTCGCTGGGGCAACTTTATGAATCAAGAGGCTTATGGTGGTCCTGTATCAAAGGAATTTTTAGAAAATTTAATGTTACCAGATTGGATTATCAATCAAATGTATATTGAAGAATTAGGTACTTATGTACATCCTACGTTTTTGTATGAATCCGTGTGGAATCTAATAGGGCTCATTATCTTACTAGTATTACGTAAGGTAAATTTAAATCGTGGGGAAATTTTCTTCAGTTATTTAATTTGGTATTCTATTGGTCGTTTCTTCATTGAAGGCATGCGTACAGATAGTCTTTACCTAGTTGGTGATTTACGCTCAGCACAGATTGTATCTATTATAAGTATTGTAGTAGGTCTTGGGGCCATTATTTATCGTAGAATAAAGGTTAAACCAGCCATGAAATACTTAGATAATAAATAAGGGGATGTAACATATGGCTGTAAAGGCACTACTATTTGATTTTGATGGAACTTTACTGAATACAAATGAATTAATCATTCAAACATTTATGCATGTTTTAAATGAGAGATTTCCCGGGCAATTTTCGCCAAAAGATTGCTTGAAATTCATTGGTCCATCCCTCAAGCAGACATTTAATGACATTGCACCAGGTGAAGAGGAAGCTTTAATAGCCAAATATCGAGCTTGGAATTTAGAGCATCATGATGAACTTGTTAGTCAATACCCTGATGTTGTTTCGACATTAGAGCAATTAAAAGCCCAAGGAATATTATTGGCGATTGTTTCGACAAAACGGAATGATACGATTGATCGCGGGCTATCTATCCTTGGAGCAACACACCTATTTGATGTGCGTATTGGAACAGATAATGTGAAAAATGTGAAACCCGATCCTGAACCAGTATTACTTGCATTGGAACGTCTAGGTGTCGACAAAGCTGATGCCATTATGATTGGAGATAATTCGCATGATATAGAAGCCGGACATCGTGCAGGAGTCAGAGCAGCTGGTGTCGCTTGGGCTATTAAAGGCGAGGCGTACTTACAGCAGTATCAACCGGAATTTATTTTGCATCATATGACGGATTTATTGGATATTGTGAAAGAGGGGTAAGTTAGATGGCGCGTAAAACAGAACGTTACCGTGTCGAAGGGGCGAATTCTCTTTGGAAAATCTACGATACGGTGTCCTTTTGGAAGGTGATGAAGTGTTTCATTATCATTCAAATTGGACGCTTCACACCATTTTTACGTGTGAAAAACTGGCTTTATCGAACATTTTTAAGAATGACCATTGGTGAAAAAACATCATTAGCCTTAATGGTTATGCCAGACACTATGTATCCTGAACGTATTTTTATTGGAGATAATACAGTGATTGGCTTTAATACGACCATTTTAGCCCATGAATATTTAATAGAGGAATATCGTTTAGGGGATGTTCATATTGGTCATGAAGTAATGGTTGGTGCGAATTCTACCATTTTACCTGGTGTGACAATTGGAGATGGCGCCATTGTTTCGGCCGCTACTCTTGTACATAAGGATGTGCCGGCTGGTTGCCTAGCAGGAGGAAACCCGATGCAAATTATTTATACAGCAGAGCAAATGGCAGAGCGTAAGCGTCATGAAATTGTGCAATGGTGTACACCTAAAAAACAATAAACGTTCAATAAGTTTAAAAAGCTACTCCCAACAATTTTGGGGAGTAGCTTTTGTTTTTTGTATTATGAAGCCGATTTATGCGTGTACAGCATCATATTCTGATTTGAATTCACAATTACTATGATCCCCTAAGCAAGTTGATTCAACGAAAGTTGATTTGATTGCAGTACCATCAATATCTTCTGTTGTATGCAGTGTAATTTTATCACCAGGATAAAAATCTCCCTTACAAATACTAACGATCATTTGCTCACTAAGTTGTACGAATGGACATGCCATCATAAATCCCTCCAATGTGTATTATAACTGTTGTTTTATTTATTAATGCTATTCTATATGAAGGATTTTGAATTGTAAAAGTAAAAGTAGAATGAGAGTAATAATCATCGTAAATACTGATAGTATAGTAATTTTATTGATAATGAGATTGAGAATCATTTTAATTTTACATGGCTATTAAGTTATATTAATATAATTTTATAATGGATCGTATTGAGAATAAATGATGGAGTGGTCGATATTTCAGTCCACTCGAGAATCATTATCAATTTTTTACAGACAAGTTAACAGCGTCCATGATTTGCTTGTCACATTTTAGACATATTCTCATTCTCAATCTTTAAGTTTGTAGATTTTCTTCAACTTGCCTCTTGCCTCTCTATATTATTCAAATGAAAAGTAAATTAAAGATTTAGATAATTAAGGGGAATTGCGTTGACTGTTGAAAAGAAATAAGTTAGAATTCTTTCATAATCTAATTCTCTAATACTCTAGTGAATTAAAGTAAATGTGAGGAAGTGTTCATATGTCGTCAATAAAAATGTTTGAAAAACCACTTGGAATGCGTGATACATTTCCGCAGATCTTTGAAAAAGTTGAAGCAGTAAGACAGACTGGCAAAGATTTCTTATGTAAAAGAGGATATGAGTTTATCAAAACGCCAGCTGTTGAATATTTTGATACAGTCGGAAAAGCTTCCGCGATCGCTGATACTCATTTATTTAAACTTGTGGATAGTCAAGGAAATACATTAGTGCTACGACCGGATATGACGACCCCCATTGCTCGGGTGGCCACTTCAAAATTATTGAAAGAAATGATTCCTCAACGTTTAGCGTACTTCGCAAGTGTTTTTCGTGCACAAGAAGCAGAAGGTGGGAGACCAGCAGAATTCGATCAAATGGGCATTGAATTAATAGGCGACCAATCCGTATTTGCTGATGCAGAAGTCATAGTGACAGCAATGGAGCTTTTGAAACACTTACAATTAGTAGCGTTTAAAGTGACGATTGGGCATGCAGGAATCCTAAACTGCATTTTACAAGATTACACAGAGAGTATTGAACAGCAAGCTACACTCAGAACTTTACTTGTCCAGCGAAATTATGTTGGATTTGAAGAAGCGGTAGAGTCATTTAATTTACCGAAAGCTAAAGCGGATGCTCTTCTCCAGTTTATTGAAGAAGCAATGGATGTGAAGGATATTCGTGATATTGAACAGTATGTTCGCAAAAATGATGCATTAGTATATATGCAACAGCTTGCTCAGCTATTGGAGATGGCTGACTTAGCTGATTATGTTACGTTTGATTTTACACTTTCGAGTCATATGAGTTACTACACAGGTATGCTTTTTGAAATATTTGCCTTAGGCAGTGGTTTTCCATTAGGAAATGGTGGCCGTTACGATGGATTGTTAGAGGTGTTTGGATCAAAAGCTGGTGCGACAGGCTTTAGCATTCGTGTCGATCGTTTATTGGAAACATTAAATGGACAATCAGAGGGGCAGCAAGAAGCAACTGTTGTGCTGTTTGAGGAAGAACAATTTGAGGCAGCTTTATTACAGGTAAACACATTACGAGGAGCAGGAAAATTTGCTACCTTACAGTTGCGTAGTAGCCTAGTCGATGAAGAAGCCTTTTTAGCACACTTTACTGAAGTAGTTGTAGTTGGACAGGAGGAAGTTGGCGGTGAATGAATTAACAATTGCAATGCCAAAGGGGCGAATCTTTGAAGAAGCCTACCAAATGCTATTAGAGGCAGGATTTAATTTACCAGAAGAGGTCGAAATGTCGCGTAAATTAATGATTGAAATACCAGAAGAGAAAATTCGTTTTATTTTATCAAAGCCAATGGATGTACCTGTTTACGTTGAACATGGTGTAGCGGATATCGGTATTGCTGGGAAGGATGTTTTGTTAGAGCAGCAGAGAGAGGTACATGAATTACTGGATTTAAAAATTAGTAATTGCTATATCGCATCAGCGGGTTTACCCCATACAGAGATGAATGAGATTGCTCCTAGAATTGCAACGAAATATCCGAATATTGCGATGAAATATTATAAAGGCATTGGGGAGCAAGTCGAAATCATTGAGCTTAATGGATCTATTGAATTAGCTCCTATGATTGGCTTAGCTGATCGAATTGTCGATATTGTTTCTACAGGACGCACATTAAAAGAGAACGGCTTAGTGGAATATGAATTTATTTCGGCTGTCTCATCTCGGTTAATTGCCAATCCAGTCAGTTATCGCATGAAGGGTGAGCGTATTATTGACCTTGTAAGGCGACTAAAGAAGTGTGTGAATGAACAATAAAGTAATCATATCTCGCTACATATGAGTAACTGAAGGGGTTTAATTGTATGAAAATAGCAAAACTAGCAAAGGGTATTTCCTTAAAAAGACCACTTGAAGGAGGAAATGAGGAACAGTTAACAGTTGTAAGACAGGTGCTAGCAGATGTCAGGACACAGGGAGACATAGCATTACGTGCCTATACAGAGCGGTGGGACGGATATATGCCTACAAGCTTGCAGGTCACAATGGAAGAAATACAAAAAGCCGTAAATGATCTTGACCAACAACTCTATCAGGATTTGGCAGAAGCGGCCAAGAATATTCGCCTTTATCATGAACAACAGTCACGACACGGCTATCGCTTAGAGCTTGGAGACGGTTCTTGGCTAGGACAACGTGTAACAGCTCTAGATGCAGTAGGGTTATATGTTCCTGGCGGTACAGCAGCATACCCATCATCCGTGCTAATGAATGTGATTCCAGCACAGGTAGCTGGTGTGAAGCGAATCGTGATTGCTTCACCGGCAGGGCGTGATGGAAAAATACCTGCAGGTGTCCTAGTGGCGGCTCAGCTTTTAGGGATTGATGAAATCTATAAAATTGGTGGGGCACAAGCGATTGCTGCTCTTGCATATGGCACAGAGACCATCGCACCAGTCGATAAAATTACAGGCCCAGGAAATATTTATGTAGCCCTTGCTAAACGGGAGGTATTTGGAGAGGTTGCAATTGATATGATTGCGGGACCAAGCGAAATTGCAATATTAGCTGATGACACTGCATTTCCAGACGAAATTGCTGCAGATCTATTATCACAAGCAGAACATGACCCTTTAGCTTGTGCTATTCTCGTCACGACCTCAGAGCAATTGGCCAAAAAGGTAGCTGAAGAAGTTGAAAAGCAATTGGAGATTTTACCGCGTCAAGAAGTGGCCCGTGCTTCAATCGAAAATTTTGGGGTCATTTATGTAGCTGAAACAGTATCAGATGCAGTGGAAGCGATTAATTCATTAGCACCGGAGCATTTAGAGATTATGACAAATAATGCTGAGGCGATCGCTGAACAAATAAGGCATGCAGGTGGTATTTTTATTGGTCGTTATAGTTCAGAGCCTGTTGGTGATTATTTTGCGGGGACCAATCATGTGTTACCAACCAATAGTACAGCACGTTTTGCTAGTGGCTTAAACGTAGATGATTTTGTGAAAAAATCAAGTATTGTTTATTACAGTGAAAAAACTTGGCAAGACAATGCACCAAAAATTGCCCGTCTCGCACGTATGGAAGGTTTAGAGGGGCATGCACGTGCGGTGGAATCTCGCGGATGGAAGAAGGAATAATACAATGACGGAAAAGAAACGATTTGCACAAGTAGAGCGAACAACTAATGAAACGCAAATTTCAATAGCTATCAATTTAGATGGTGAAGGGAAGGCAAACATTAAAACAGGCGTAGGTTTTATGGACCATATGCTGGATTTATTTATCAAGCATGGTCTTTTTGACGGGACCATCCATGCGAATGGGGATACCTATATCGATGATCACCATACTACGGAGGATCTTGGCATTGTGTTAGGGCAAGCAATTCGAGAAGCACTTGGCGATAAGAAGGGCATTAAACGCTATGGAACGGCATTTGTGCCAATGGATGATGCACTTGCGCAGGTGGTGGTTGATTGCTCGAATCGTCCACACTTAGAATACCGTGTGCCCGCTTTAAAAGAAAAGGTGGGAACTTTTGATACAGAATTAGTGCATGAGTTTTTGTGGAAATTTGCCTTGGAAGCACGAATGAATGTACATGTGATTGTACCCTATGGACATAATACGCACCATATCATTGAGGCGATTTTTAAAGCATTAGCTAGAGCGATTGATGCTGCCGTAGAAATTGATCCACGTGTTAAAGGAGTACCATCGACTAAGGGGCTGTTAACGTGAAAATAGGTGTGATTGATTATGGTATGGGGAATTTATTTAGCGTGGTACAAGCATTAAATCGACTGGGCTGTGAGGTGGTTGTGACAGCTGATGAACAGAAGCTAGATGCTACAGATGCATTACTATTACCAGGAGTTGGGGCATTCCCGGATGCTAGAAAGCGTTTAGCAGAGACTAAATTAGATCGTTATCTAATAAAAGCCCAAAGCCAAAATCGCCCTCTTTTAGGCATTTGTTTAGGGATGCAATTATTATTTGAACAAAGTGATGAGGTCACATCAACAAATGGCTTAGGTTTCTTTAAAGGACAAATTAAGCGATTTAGTGGAACAAATGAGGGGCGGGCATATCGAGTGCCACATATGGGCTGGAACCAATTGGTGATGGCGAATCGTCCTGCTTGGTTAGAAAATAGTGCCCCTGCAAAGCATGTCTATTTCGTTCATTCGTTTTATGCCACTCATATTGAGGAGTCTGAGCTTGTTGCTTATGCAGACTATTGTGGCATACGAGTTCCCGGTATTGTAACGAAAGGTTCCGTGACAGGTATGCAATTTCACCCTGAAAAATCAGGTGAGCTGGGCGTATATTTATTGGAGCAATGGCTGAAAGGTGTGAAAGCATGCTAACGAAACGAATTATTCCCTGTCTAGATGTCAAGGAGGGCCGTGTTGTAAAAGGGATACAATTTGTATCCATTCGTGATGCTGGTGACCCAGTGGAACTAGCAAAATTCTATGATGAACAAGGGGCAGATGAGCTCGTATTTTTAGATATATCTGCTTCACATGAAGGTCGCGAAACAATGATAGATGTAGTTCGACAAAGTGCAGCCACATTAGCGATTCCTTTTACAGTTGGTGGAGGTATTCGGACGTTGGATGATATGAAGCGTATTTTACGCGCTGGTGCGGATAAAGTTTCTGTTAATACTTCCGCTTTAGAGCGTCCTGCCCTTATTCAAGAAGGCTCCGATTTCTTTGGTGCCCAATGCATCGTCGTGGCCATCGATGCTCGCTATAGTGAAGAGGACGGTACATGGATGGTTTATACCCATGGTGGGCGCAACAAAACTACTTGGTCAGCTATTGACTGGGCAAAGGAAGCGGTGCGCTTAGGAGCAGGTGAGATTTTATTAACTAGTATGAATCAAGATGGGGAAAAATCTGGCTTTGATTTGGGATTAACAAAAGCGGTACGAGAGGCTGTGACAGTCCCTGTTATTGCAAGTGGTGGGGCAGGAAATGCCGAACATTTTTACGAAGTATTAGCAGAAGAAGTTGATGCAGATGCAGCACTTGCAGCTTCCATCTTCCATTATAAAGAAACAAGCGTAGCCCAAGTGAAAGAATACTTACGGGAAAAAGGAGTGGCAGTACGATGATAGAACGTATTCGATTTGATGAGAAAGGTCTTGTACCGGCAGTTGTACAGGATGCCAATACGAAAGAAGTACTAACAGTGGCTTATATGAATAAAGAGTCATTAGTTAAAACGATAGAATCAGGTGAAACTTGGTTTTATTCTCGTTCACGTCAAGAGCTTTGGCATAAGGGCGCGACAAGTGGTCATACACAAAAGGTTGTCACCATTAAAACAGACTGCGATCAAGATGCATTAGTTGTGGAGGTTTTACCAGATGGTCCAGCCTGTCATAATGGTACAACTTCTTGCTTTACAGAGGTGGTACAGCAAAATGCTGAAGTCGGCTCTGTAGAAATGATTGCAAAACTTGTAAGTGTTATTGAAAAGCGAGAACAGGAAATGCCTGTAGGAGCTTATACTACATATCTATTTGACAAGGGTATCGATAAAATCTGTAAAAAGGTTGGGGAGGAAGCGACAGAGGTTGTTATTGGGGCCAAAAATCGGGATGCAGAAGAAGTAAAGTGGGAGGCTGCTGATTTAATTTATCACCTACTAGTATTACTGCAAGAACAAAAGGTAAGTATATATGATGTTCTTCATGTGTTGAAAAAACGTCACGAGGAGAAATAACAGCATATTATTAATTGTATGGTATAATAGGGTTTACTGTGTAAAGGAACGTTTAATACGTTCCTTATTTCTTGTTTCGGAGGAAATATATTGGAAAAGAAACGTCAAAATAAGAACCAATCAAATATAGTGTCGTTCATTCCAACAGGCGACTATTATTATAAAAAATCAATTCAAGCTATGAACAGTGGACAAATGAATAAAGCCTATAAATATTTGCAGCGTGCAGTTGATCTTAGCCCAGATGATCCTATGATAATCTTGCAGCTTGCTATTGTAGAGTTAGAAGGTCAACGTTTTGAAGAAGCGTATGATCTGCTTCGTCGTTCCTATCAAATTGACCCCGATAATCCGGAAATTATTTTTTACATGGCGGAAGTGTCGGGTTGTGTAGGCATCATGCAGGATGCTAAACGCTTTGCTGAAGAGTATTTGCAGCTAGAGCCTGAAGGTGCATATGCAGATGAAGCAGCAGAAATTTTAGAATTTGTCGCATTCGAGCAGGATGAATTTGAGGAGCTTGAAGGATCTGGTGAGGATTTATATCGTCAGGAACAGGCTCGCCGTCATATGGAGAAGGGCGACTTTCCTGAAGCTATTACTATTTTAGAAGATTTAATTGAAGATCGACCAGCCTTTTGGTCGGCCTATAATAATCTTGCACTTGCTTATTTTTATGTTGGAGAAGAGGAACAGGCGAAGACTCTCTTACATACAGTACTACGTGAAAATAAGGGAAACTTACATGCACTTTGTAACTTAACGGTGATTGCGTATTACGAAAAGAATGAAGAAGATTTGCAAGAGCTATTAAATATCCTTGTTAAAATTCAGCCATATACATGGGAGCATCGTTATAAACTAGGTGCTACATTAGCTTTAATAGGGCAATATGAATTAGCCTATAAATGGTTGCGCAGTATGCAAAAAAGAGGCTATGTAGGCGACGCAGGTTTTTATTTCTGGTTATCCCATGCTGCTTATTTTTCAGGGCATGAGGAAGTTTCTAAAAGTGCTTGGGGTCAACTGCTAGAGGTAGACCCAGATAAAGAGGGCTTTGAACCTTGGCGCCAACAAGACAACGAATTTGCACTGGATGCGTTGGAACATGATCGAAATTTTATTGTTGAAAAATTAGAAAGTAGCTATTCAAGTGAGCGTATCTTTGGCTTATTTTTATTGAAGGATACGGCTCATAAGCAAGAAATAATCGCCCATCCTAAATGGGTCAATATCGAGCAATTCGGTGCGTTTGAGAAATTATTTTTAGCCTATGCACTTGGTCATGAATTTGATAAGAAAAACAAAGTAGAGGCCAGCTTTTTACGTGCTGTAAATGTGCCGGAAATTTTATTAGAGCAGTATGGCAAATTATCATCATTGATTGTACCTATGTTTCAAATGTGGTTTGTCCTGTGTGAACAAGCTTTAATTCAAAATTATCGTTTTACAAATCCTGTAGCGATTGCAGGAGCAAATGATTATTTATTTAGATCTTCTCAAATGCTTAAGGTGACAAAAAAAGAAATAGCTCAACAATATGGAGTATCTGTTGCCACTTTATCGAAGTATATTGAAGAAATTTTAGCTTTTTTACCAGACAGTCATAATTAGTGTGTGAGCAACATAGTTGAATAACTTTATACTTTCACATACGATGAACATACTAACGTTATCAAGAATTTGCCCTGGCAACATTGCGTTTGAGTGTTACTCCTTGCTAGTTGCCAATGGTTTATCTTCATCCCCTCTATTGTAAGTTGGGATCATATGTAGGTGACGTTACACTTTCACTACTATTTGTTGAATGAAGATAAAAAGTATTCTGTTTAGGGGGAAGTATTTATGTCGGAAGAAAAAATTTATGATGTGGTCATTATTGGTGCAGGTCCTGCGGGGATGACTGCTGCTGTTTATACATCACGTGCTAATTTGGCAACGCTTATGATTGAACGAGGAATCCCTGGTGGACAAATGGCCAACACTGAAGAAGTAGAAAACTATCCTGGTTTCGATACAATTTTAGGACCTGAGCTTTCTACAAAAATGTTTGACCATGCTAAAAAATTCGGTGCTGAATATGCCTATGGCGATGTAACAGAAATCATCGACGGGGAAGAATTTAAAACAATTAAATCAGGTACAAAAGAATATAAAACACGTGCCATTATTATTACAACTGGTGCAGAGTATAAAAAAATGGGTGTGCCTGGTGAAAAAGAACTTGGCGGCCGTGGTGTCAGCTACTGTGCAGTTTGTGATGGCGCGTTCTTTAAACAAAAAAATCTTGTAGTTGTTGGCGGAGGAGATTCAGCTGTAGAAGAGGGCGTATATTTAACACGCTTTGCTGATAAAGTAACAATTGTCCACCGTCGTGATAAATTACGTGCACAAAAAATCCTCCAAGATCGTGCATTTGCAAATGACAAAATTGATTTCATTTGGAATGCTACAGTAAAAGAAATTAATGAAGCTAATGGTAAAGTGGGTAGTGTTACACTACAATCAACTGTGGATGGAACTGAATCAGAGTTTACAACAGATGGTGTGTTTGTGTATATCGGTATGCTACCTTTAACAAAGCCATTTGAATCTTTAGGTATTTTAAATGATGCTGGTTATATTTTGACAAATGATAATATGGAAACAACAATTCCAGGAATCTTTGCAGCTGGAGATGTACGTGAAAAATCACTACGTCAAATTGTTACAGCAACTGGTGATGGCAGTATTGCAGCTCAAGCTGTACAGCATTATGTAGAAGAGCTATTAGAGAAAATTAATGCATAACTTGGCTATTTTAAGGAAAAAAATACAATTTTAATGTGGTTTTAATATTGTTGTAACTTGAATGACATATAAAAGGTGTATGATTAAAAGTGTAATTAGCAATCCCCCTTTTATTTTGTTTAGTAGGTTGTTTCCGCCTCAATTAGGTGGGAACAACCTACTTTTTTATTTGTATAGATCATGAAAAGAGCATGAGCTTTTTTTCAATAAATTCTTCGATAAAACTAAATTGTTAAATGTCTACGTATGAGAGTTGTAAATGAGGACAAATCTTGCTGTGTCTTGCTATAATGGAGAGTAGAATGCAAAAGTGATTAGAGGTGTGCCTATGCAAAGAATTGCAAATTTAATTGCCGTAAAAGACGGTAAAGTATTATTACTTCAGAAACCAAGACGAGGTTGGTACGTTGCTCCGGGTGGAAAAATGGAAAGCGGTGAGTCCATCTTTGAGGCTGCTATTCGTGAATTTCAGGAAGAGACAAATGTTATACCTTTACATGTACACCTAAAGGGTGTTTATACGATGGTCATTAAAGAAAATGATGAAGTTGTAGATGAATGGATGCTTTATACATTTGTTGCTAAGGATGTAGACGGTATACCGTTTGTAGAAACTAGAGAAGGTAAACTTGCATGGCACCCAGTAGAGGATTTAGCACATTTGCCAATGGCTGAAGGAGATCGCACTAATTTACAATTTGCTATTTCGCAATCAGGTATTCAGTATGGCACGTTTGACTATACAACGAATTTTGAATTACTTCATCAGAAAATACAAATATCAAAAGAACAATAAAGGAGTTGCATGACAGTGGTGGTTGAAGGCCAACAAAGTACACATGAATTGGTTATTATTACAGGAATGTCTGGAGCTGGGAAGACAGTAGCTATTCAAAGCTTTGAAGATTTAGGGTATTACTGTATTGATAATTTACCACCTGCGTTACTTACAACTTTTTTAACTCTGCTAAGAGATTCTGGAAAGAATAGTACACGTATTGCGGCAGTGATGGATATGCGTGGAGGTAACTTTTTTGATGCGCTTATTGGGGCGTTAGACCATATACTAAAAGAAGGCGACATTGTAGCTCGTATTTTATTTTTAGATGCAGATGATGCCACATTAGTAAGACGCTATAAAGAAACAAGAAGAGCCCATCCATTGGCAGTAAGTGGCTTACCTTTAGATGGTATAAAGCAAGAGCGAGCGCTTTTATCGGAAGTAAAAGGCCGTGCTAATTTTGTTTATAACACATCTAACATGAAACCAAAGCAATTACGTGAAAAGATCGTTAAGGAATTTGCCAGTGAAGCAGATACTATTTTTACCGTAAACATCATGTCTTTTGGCTTCAAGCATGGTATGCCAATTGATGCAGACTTAGTGTTCGATGTTCGTTTTCTTAAAAATCCGTATTATGTAGAAGAGCTACGCCCAAAGACGGGACTTCAAACAGAAGTATCCTCCTATGTTTTAGCCTTGGAAGATACGCAAATACTTATACAAAAACTAACGGATTTGTTCGACTTTATGATTCCTCTTTATCGACAAGAAGGTAAATCACAACTCGTTATCGCTTTTGGTTGTACAGGTGGTCAGCATCGTTCAGTAACTTTAGCAGAGTTTTTTGGGGCTTATTTAGCCAACAAAGAGAATACGGTTATTACGCATCGTGATATTAATCGTAGAAAGGAATGAGTGAATGGGGAAAAAGCAAACAAAGCTTGTGGTAATTGGTGGTGGAACAGGACTATCTACATTACTTCGTGGGCTCAAGCACCATCCATTTGATATTACTGCTATTGTGACGGTAGCAGACGATGGCGGCTCTTCAGGACGTTTACGAGATGATTATGATATTCCACCACCAGGTGATGTTCGTAATGTCATTGCGGCATTATCAGATATTGAACCGCTAGTGGAGCAAATGTTTCAATACCGTTTTTCAGCGTCAGAGGATTTACGTGGCCATTCCTTAGGGAACTTAATGCTAACAGCACTTACTGATATTACTGGTGATTTTAACCATGCTATAAGTGAGATGGGGAAGGTATTAAAAGTACATGGCCGTGTAATACCAGCAGCCAATAAAAAAATTAACTTACATGCTGTGTTAGAGGATGGTTCAATCATTGAAGGTGAATCAAAAGTCCCGACAGCGACAAAACGCATTGATCGCGTTTTTTTAGTACCCGAAAACGTGCAACCGTTACCAGAAGCTATTCGGGCAATTCAGCGTGCAGACTATATATTAATTGGCCCAGGAAGCTTATACACAAGTATTATTCCAAATCTCCTTGTCAAAGAGATTGGGGAAGCTGTTGTGAAAGCAAAAGGAAGAAAAATATATGTTTGTAATTTAATGACACAAAAAGGTGAAACCATTTCTTATACAGCAGGTGATCATGTATCGGCCATACATAAGCATGTTGGCGCATCCTTTATTGATTCGATTTTAGTTAATGATGAAGAATTGCCGAATCCAGTAAAAGAATTGTATAAAGAAGAAAGAGCAGAGCCAGTGACATTTGATGTGGCAAAGCTTGAAAGTATGGGATTAGAGGTTATAAGACGCGATATTGCTACAATTCGATCAGATGGTACGGTTCGACATAATGCTACGAATGTTGCAGAGTGGCTGGTAGATTATGCCGGTATTTATGATCGGTAAGAGAACCGATAATAGAAACATAAAGTGTTTATTGTATATGGTAAGATGAACATATACATAGAAATTATGATTGAAAGGGGGGCGTGATATGTCTTTTGCTTCTGAAACGAAAAAGGAATTAACCCAAATAGAAGCGGACAATCATTGTATGAAAGCAGAAGTTTCTGCCCTAATTCGTATGAATGGTTCATTATCCTTTGCGAATAAACAACTAAGCTTGGACGTGCAAACTGAAAACGCTGCAATTGCAAGAAGACTATATACGATTATGAAAAAATTGTATCCGTACAATGTGGAATTACTAGTTCGTAAGAAAATGCGATTGAAAAAAAATAACGTATATATTTGCCGTGTAAGAGAAGGAGCGCGCGAGCTGTTAATTGATTTAGAAATCATCTCAGACGACTTTCAATTTAATCATACGATCTCAAGAAAGCTCATTAAAAAAAATGGTCAAAAAAGAGCCTATTTAAGAGGTGCATTTTTGGCAGGAGGCTCTGTCAATAACCCAGAAACGTCCGCCTACCATTTAGAAATTTATTCTTTATATAAAGAACATGGTGAAGCATTGATGGATTTAATGAATGAATTTGAACTCAATGCCAAAACAATTGAACGCAAAAAAGGCTTTGTTACTTATTTAAAGGAAGCGGAAAAAATTTCTGATTTCCTTAATATTGTAGGCGCCCATCAGGCAATGATGAAATTTGAAGATGTTCGGATATTGCGAGACATGCGCAATAGTGTCAATCGTATTGTGAACTGTGAAACAGCCAATCTAAACAAAACAATTGGAGCAGCATTACGGCAGGTAGAGAATATTCGATTTATTGAAAATTCTATTGGACTTGACCAACTACCAGAAAAGCTTCGTGAAATTGCACGATTACGAGTAGAGTATCAAGATGTTACGTTAAAAGAACTTGGTGAAATGGTATCCAGTGGTACCGTCAGCAAATCAGGTGTCAACCATCGTTTAAGAAAAATAGACGAAATAGCAGATGCATTAAGACGCGGTGAAAAAATAGGCGGTTAAGTTTTCATACTTTTCAGGTATGAATGTCATGCGTAATCGCTTATTGTTCTTTTGCTAGTAAGTAAGGTAAGATAAAACTAATAGATGAACGGTAGTGAAGGGGAGTTTTGAGAATGATCGAGAGAAGAGTCCAGGTTAAATTAAAATTAGGACTACAAGCTAGACAAGCGGCACTATTTGTGCAGGAGGCCAATCGTTTCAGTGCGGATATCTTTCTAGAAAAAGATGAAAAAAAAGTGAATGCCAAATCGATAATGGGTGTCATGAGCTTAGCGGTTGCGAAAGGTACCGAAGTAACGTTAAGTAGTGAAGGCAATGATGCCGAGCAAGCGGTTACAGCATTAGCTGCAATTATTGAAAATGAAGATTAACAAACAAATAAAAATGCCTCTCAGAGTAATTTTCTGGGAGGCTTTTTAGTATTATTTATTATCCGTACTACGGTGCATAATGTGATCGATTAAACCATATTCTTTTGCACGTTCAGCTGTCATGAAGTTATCACGATCTGTGTCTCTTGCAATGACTTCAAGTGGTTGACCAGTGCGTTCAGATAAAATGCCGTTTAATTTTTCACGTAAGAATAAAATACGTTTAGCAGC
Source organism: Lysinibacillus fusiformis (assembly GCF_003049525.1). GTDB lineage: Bacteria > Bacillota > Bacilli > Bacillales_A > Planococcaceae > Lysinibacillus > Lysinibacillus fusiformis. Next base: position 36,894 of record NZ_PYWL01000007.1, read on the forward strand.
AATTTCAATTTCTGTCGCTTGACCTTGTGCGCCACCTAGTGGTTGGTGAATCATTACTTCCGCATTTGGTAATGCAAAACGTTTACCAGGTTCACCCGCAGCAAGTAAGAAAGCTCCCATTGATGCAGCCATACCAATACAAATCGTTTGAACTTTTGGCTTAATAATTTGCATTGTGTCATAAATAGCCATACCAGCCGTAATTGATCCACCTGGCGAATTAATGTAAAGAGAAATGTCTTTGTCTGGATCTTCTGCTTGTAGGAAAAGTAGCTGTGCGACAATGGAGTTCGCCACATTGTCATCGATAGCACTTCCTAAAAGGATAATGCGGTCTTTAAGTAGACGTGAATAAATGTCATATGCACGCTCACCACGGCTTGTTTGTTCAATAACTGTAGGAATTAAATTCATGTTAAATCCTCCTTCAAAAAACTAAATTCGATTACCTTTGCTGAAATCTACATTGTTTATTTCAGCTGTAACCTTATCATACACATTATAGTCAGGGAAGGTCAAATATTAACCCTGCTAAAGTGAAATTAATTAAAATAAAAAAAATAAATTCTTTTTGCATTCTATGGTTGAATTATATGTGATACGTTTGTATAATAGGTAAGGTTATAAGTTTGAAAGTACAGGACACTATTTTGCAGGTATGCTTCAAAAGAGGATTATCTACATCATGCTTTTCGTAAGCCTAGGGTGAGTACTTTTTTTTTGTGTTTTTGCCCTCGTGGTGTAATGGATAACACGTAAGATTCCGGTTCTTGCACTGGGGGTTCGATTCCCTCCGAGGGCGCCATTTTACTGAATATTGATATACTGTAATAGCTCAATCTCCTAATAAGTAGTTTAGCAGCCTGCTTAGTGGGGATAGAGAGGAAAAGTAATGGGAATACTGTCCTAGTTGGCATTATTCCCCTATTTATGCCTTTCAAACCTTCAAGAAAGCAACAACTCCAAATTATTTTTTAGTGAACATACTGTCCGTGAAGGCTAGTAATAGCCGAAAAAAAGAATCCTTTCTGAGGGGATTCTTTTTTTTTGTTTAAATTTATCGAAATTTGACATCGCTTCTATTGTATATATATTAGTTTTAGGTTCGATATCTTGTTATTAATGCTTATTTTTTCTATATAAATGGTTTTACCATTAATTAATATGAAAAAATATTTAGTTTTATGCGAAAAGTTGTTGTGCAAATACTATAATATTAATATAATTGACCTAATAGTCTAACATTTCCGAATTGCGAAAAATAATACGCAGGATGGAAAATTATCGAAATAGGGGGAAATGCAATGAAAAAAACAGCTTGGATGTTACTTATGATGATAGCAGCGCTAACTTTAGCACTTGCAGGATGTGGCACAAAGGACAATGCCTCTTCTGGTAGCACACCTTCAGAAGGTGCGGATGGCAAGAAAGTATATAAAGTAGGTACAGAAGCAACTTTTGCACCGTTTGAATCTGTTGACGATAAAGGGAAAATTGTGGGGATTGATGTCGATATTTTAAAAGCAATTGCTGATGAAATGAATTTCGAAGTAGAGTGGAATAATATTGGTTGGGAACCCGTTTTCCAAACAATTAAAAACGGTGAAACACATATTGGTGCTTCAGGGATTACAATTACAGATGAGCGCAAAGAATCATTCGATTTTACTGAGCCATACTATGAATCTCAATTATTAATTGTTGTGAAAGAAGATTCAAAGATTAAATCATTAGATGAATTAAAAGATAAAAAGGTGTCCGTACAAATTAATGCTACTGGCCATATGGCAGCTAAAAAGCTACAAGGTGAAGCAAGTACAAATATTATGGCTTTTGAAAGTCAGCCAATCGCAATTCAAGAAATGCTAAATGGTAATGTTGATGCAGCTATTGGAGACAATGCGGTAGTATACGAATATATTAAAGCGCATCCAGATCAAAAAATTAAAGTCATTCAAGATGACGCATTCGAAAAAGAATATTATGGCTTTATGGTTCAAAAGGGGAATAAAGAGCTTTTAGATAAATTAAATGAAGGTCTGAAAAAGATTAAAGAAAACGGTAAATTAAAAGAAATTACAGGTACTGATTTCGAATAATATGGTAATGCCACTCGCCAAGCAGTATGCTAGCGACTCATTTAATTGATGTAACTTTAAAGGGGAAATGGGGTTTTCGGATGGACATCTTTGACCTACGCTGGGACATTGTCTGGAACTACCGAGATATGTTTATACGAGGTATTGGCGCAACACTTATTTTGACACTTAGTGGTTATTTTGGCGGTATTCTTTTAGGACTGTTTTTAGGACTAGGGAAATTATCAAGTAAAAAATGGATATATTGGCCATCAAAATTATATGTTGATTTATTCCGCGGAACACCAATGCTTGTTCAAATTTTATTAATACACTTAGCCGTTATTCCAACCATTTTTGGACATTCTTTAGGGTATATGGTTTCAGGGATTACCGCGCTTATTTTAAACTGTGCTGCTTACAATGCAGAAATTTTCCGTGCAGGTATCCAAAGTATTGCAAAGGGGCAAATGGAGGCCGCTCGTTCTCTTGGTCTTACACATAACCAAGCGATGCGTAAGGTTATTTTACCGCAGGCCTTTAGACGCATGATTCCGCCATTAGGGAATGAATTCATAGCATTATTAAAGGATTCCTCACTAGTAACAGTCATCGCTGCACCAGATATTCTATATGCTAGTAAAGTTGTTGCAGGTGCAAGCTTCCGTTTCTGGGAACCGTATATTGTTGCTGCATTACTATATTTAATATTAACGTATGGTGTAACGAAGATTGTTGCATTTATTGAGAAACGATTTAGCAATAGTTATGTCCCTCGTAAGGCAGAAGGGCGGGAAGCAAGATGATAAGAATTGAGAACCTACACAAATATTTTGGTAAGCTAGAAGTATTAAAAGGGATTGATTATGAAATCCAAGAAAAACAAGTTGTATGTGTCATTGGGCCTTCTGGTTCAGGAAAAAGTACTTTTTTACGTTGCATTAATATGCTAGAAGAAGTAACGGACGGTGCTATTTATATTGAAGATGTGAAGATCAATGATCCGAAAACGAATATCAATGAGATTCGAGCAGAGGTGGGAATGGTGTTTCAACAATTTAACTTATTCCCTCATATGAACGTCATCGATAATGTCACGATGGCTCCCATGCAAATTCGTAAAATGAGTCGTCCAGAAGCTGAAGAGCTTGGGCATGAGCTGTTAAAAAAGGTCGGTCTCGACAGTAAAGCCTATAATTATCCTGAACAGCTATCAGGTGGACAACAGCAGCGTGTAGCTATTGCACGTGCGTTAGCAATGAAGCCAAAGGCCATTCTATTTGATGAGCCTACTTCAGCTCTTGATCCTGAAATGGTAAAAGAGGTGTTAGATGTAATGAAAAATCTAGCGGCTGAAGGGATGACAATGATTGTAGTCACACATGAAATGGGCTTTGCTCGTGAGGTTGGTGATCGAGTAGTCTTTATGGATGGTGGCTATATTGTGGAAGAGGGGTTGCCTGAGGAATTATTCGGAAACCCACAAAGTGAACGTACGAAAGCATTTTTAGGAAAAGTATTATAATGAGAAAAGGCAGTCCATGATGAGAATTCATCACCATGGACTGCCTTTTGATTTTTAATGAAGGGGATTAGAGGTTGTATCGTATGCATTAAGCATCGTTTGCATATCTTGTTGAGAGTACTGAGGCACTTGATAATAGCCATGTTTATTTTGGTAAATGGATAATTCATAGGCCATTTCAATGCAGTTGGGAATACTATCAGCAACAACACGACGAACAACAGGGTTTGTCGTTTCTGTTGCAGCAGCCGTCATACATTTTGCTGCTCCCTTTTGAGCGCCTAGTAAGAAACCAGAAATGGCTTCATCATTAATTTCATTAGCGTTTTGCATTGGTTTTTTTGGTTGGCCTGGAGTTAAGCCATATTTAAAGTCATTGCCTGTTTCCATTTGGTAACGTCCCGTAGGAACAGATGGATCATGACCTGTTTTAAAGGACTCAACAATCGTATTATACATACCCAATGTAAAATTATATTGGCGATCCAAAATGCTGAGTAATTCTTGATCCTTTACTTGTGGACGTAAAATGATCGCTTGGTTCATACCAGCGATAATTTCACCAATTGCTTCATGCATGTCCATCATTTCGTGTCCACCATGATTTAGACTATGTTGTTGATTGAAATTTGTTTGATTGGATGATGATTCATTGTAAAACGATTGTGACAAAAAAAACGCCTCCTCATATAATTTTTGATGCAGTATTTAGTATGTCAAGCCAAATGATTTTCATACGGTATAAATGCAAAGGCAAAAATGTAGACTAACAAAAGGAAATGCAAGTCAAGGAGGTTTTAGAAAATGAAGAAATGGTTTGGACCAATTGGGATAATTGTTATCATTCTTATCGTGTTAGCCTTAGTATTGATTCCTAAATATAACAGTTTAGTAACAGCTGAGGAAAATGTAGATTCCAAATGGGCGCAAGTTGAAAACCAGCTCCAACGCCGCTACGATTTAATTCCCAATTTGGTTGAATCTGTGAAAGGGTATGCGAATCACGAGCAACAGATCATTGCGGATATTACTAACGCACGTGCTCAAATGGGCAATGCTAATACTCCTGAACAGCAAGCTGTTGCGAATGATGCTTTATCTGGTGCGCTTAGTCGTTTACTAGTAGTCGTGGAAAACTACCCGAACTTAAAGGCAGATGCAAATTTTCGTCAGTTAATGGATGAGCTTGCTGGCACAGAAAATCGCTTGGCAGTTGCGCGCGAGGATTATAATAATGAAGTACAACAATTTAATAAGCATGTTAAACGCTTTCCTGGCAATTTAATGGCAGGGATGTTTGGATTTGAACAAAAAGAATACTTTAAAGCCGCTGCGGGTGCCGAACAAGCACCGTCTATTGATTTTAGTCAATCGGGTACACAGTGATGAAGCGTTGTATTATACAGCTGCTTATCGTTTGCTCAGTGCTTCTTTTTAGCATGACTATGACGAATGCAGCAATACCTTCACCAATGAAAAATACGTATATCCATGATTTTGCGAATGTCTTATCTTTAGATGTAAAACAGGAGCTAAACCATTATTCAGAGCAATTAGATAAAGGGACAGGTGCTGAAATCATGGTCGTAACCGTTGATAGCCTTCATGGGCAGGAGGCGAAAATGTATGCGACAAAGATGATTCGTTCCTGGGGCATTGGGGACAAAGAGAAAAATAATGGTGTCCTTATACTCGCTACATTTGGACAGGGCGAAGGCCAAAATGATGTGGTGATAGCTGTAGGTCAAGGCTTAGAGGGAGCATTACCAGACGGTAAATTAGGGCGTATTTTAGATAATGCATTTTATCCCTTTGCAAGTGAAGGTGATAATGATCAAGCCTTTCTAGCTACATATGCGGAGGTCTTTCGTACTGTAGCTGAAGAGTATAATTGGAATGGTGAATTACCTGCAGGTGCAAAGGAGGAGGAAGGAATGCCCATCTGGCTCATTATTGTCATCGTTATAATAGTCCTCATTTTTTCTTCTTTTTCAAAAGGCGGAAGAGGCGGACCTCGTGGGAGAGGCTACGGCGGTTATCCTGGTGGCTTTGGTGGCGGACGTTCAGGTGGTGGCGGTTTTGGAGGGTTTGGTGGCGGCTCTTCAGCAGGTGGAGGGGCAAGCCGAAAATTTTAATACTAACGACAAGCGAGCTAATTATTTAGTTCGCTTTTAATATGAAAATATTGACAAAAATACAAATAATGGTATAATTTGAATATATCGACTATCGATATAACGTAAACTGATATAGGGAGGAATCATTTTGAAAAAAAGATTTTTAACTGCATCATTAGCAATTATTTTAACAACTGCTACGGTTATTCCTGCAACATTGCAAGAAGTACGTGCTGCCAATGAAACAAATGTTGTATTAGCACAAGAGGAACATCTTTCAGCACAGGAATTTCTGGATTTAGCAGTAACAGCTTTAACATTCCAGCATGGCTCTGATTCAATGCGTCAACAAATTAAGGATCAATGGGTAAAGGCTGGAGAGATTTCAGACTTAAGCGCTATTATTAAACGTGATCAAGCAGCTAGGATTTTAGTTAGAGCTGCCAATAAAGAAGGAAAAGAAAAGTCACTACCAGAGTATTTAAAGAAGGCCAATAAGCTTGGTTTCTTTAAGGGAGTATCTTCAAGTACAGATTTTATTACGAAACAAGATGCTGGCAAACTCCTTAACAATGTTAAACATATAAAAAATGGTTCCAATAATAAAGGAGTAAAAGAAATTTCTGTGGAAGATTTTATGAAAAATCCAGGGAATTTTGGCTACGAACTTTCCCCTGATGGTAATTACATTACATTTGCCTCTGAATGGGAGAACCGCTCGAATGTATTCGTGAAAAAAATGAATGATAATAGTGAGCCTGTTCGTGTATCAAGCTCAAAGGATCGAGATATTGCAGGTTTTTTCTGGAAGGAGGATGCTTTACTTTATTTGAAAGATAAAGGTGGAGATGAAAACTTCCATATTTATTCTACAACCTTTAACGGTTCTGTGGAAAAAGATTTAACGCCATATCCTAACGTAACGGTAGGAATATTGGATAGCTTACAGGGTGTAAAAGACGAAATTCTTATTATGATGAACAAAGAGGATGCTACTGTTTTTGATGTGTACAAGCTAAATGTAAAGACGGGTAAAACGACTCACGTCGCCAAAAATCCTGGCAATATTACGAACTGGTTAGCAGATCGTAACGGCAATGTACGTGTAGCTGTGGCTACTGATGGGGTGGAAGGTACTGTCCTTTATCGAGATTCAGAAAAGGATGAATTCAGATCATTTATTAAAATCGGTGCTGGGGATGAAGTGATGCCGATAGCTTTCTCGAAGGACAATAAGTTTATTTATGCTACATCCAATAAAGGCCGGGATAAAGTAGAAGTGGTGAAGTATGACTTACAAGGGAAAGAAGAAGTAATCATGTCCAATGATGAAGTGGATGTTTCGGGTGTATTGTATAATGCTGAAAAAGATAAATTATTGTATGGTGCGTATGCTACGGATAAAATCCATTATCAATTCTTTGATAAAAATTTTGAAAAGTTATTTCGTAAAATTCAAAACAAGCTTGGTGTTCAAGAAAGCCAATTGGGCATAAACGATTACAATAAAGAGATGACAAAATTTATTGTAAGTGTATCGAGTGACACCATCTATGGAAAATATTATTACTATGATTCAACAACAGATGAATTAACAGAATTAGCAACATTGAGCCCTTGGTTGAAATCTTCAGAGCTTGCAGAAATGCATCCTATCTCTTATAAGAGTCGTGATGGATTAATTATAAATGGTTATTTAACATTGCCGAAAAATAAAAATGCTAAAGATCTACCTCTTATTGTAAACCCACATGGTGGACCGTGGGCTCGTGATATGTGGGGATTCAATCCAGAAGTACAGCTATTAGCAAATCGTGGCTATGCAGTGCTACAAGTAAACTTCCGTTCCTCGACTGGATATGGGAAGGAATTCCTTCAAGCTGGTAATAAGCAATGGGGCTTGAAAATTCAAGATGATATAACGGATGGCGTTCAATGGGCGATTGACCAGGGTATTGCAGATCCTAAACGTATCGGTATTTACGGTGCTTCATTTGGCGGTTATGCTACATTAGCTGGCATTACGTATACACCAGATTTATATGCGGCAGCAGTTGATTATGTTGGTGTATCTAATATTTTCACACTATTAGATACAATTCCACCATACTGGGAAACTATGCGAGACATTTTTTATGAACGAGTAGGTCATCCAGAGAAAGATAAAGAATTATTAACAGCGGTTTCTCCGGTCTTCCATGCAGATAAAATTAAAACACCTTTATTTGTTGCACAAGGCGCAAATGATCCACGTGTCAACAAAGCGGAATCCGACCAAATTGTCGAAGCTTTACGTGCTAGAGGTGTAGATGTAGAGTATATGTTAAAGGATAATGAGGGCCATGGCTTCGCGAATGAAGAAAACAGAATCGAATTCTATAATGCCATGTTGAAATTCCTTGATCATCATTTAAAATAACATAATAGCCAAAAGGCATTGATGTGCTTGTTATTCGCACTCAATGCCTTTCATTTTTCTAGTAAGCTTTTGAATGAATCCACCACATAGTTTACAATCGTTGTAGCTAGCATTGTCATCGTTCAACGATGAAGAAATAATAGAAACAGGAGGTGCCATCCATGATTGTTCAATTTTTTAGTCGAGCTAATTGTCCATTATGTGTAGAGGGCTTACATACATTAAAGCTTGTACAGGAAGATGTAGCGTTCGATATTGAAATAGTTAATATTGAAGAGGATGATCTCATACACGAAAAATATATGTTAATGATACCTGTAGTAGAAAAGGATGGGGTCGTTATCCAATACGGTAATCTGGATTATGCTACATTGATGGAGTACTTGGGCAGTTAAGTTCTATGTCTTTAAAAAGATAATAACGGCGTAAATCGCTCTATTGTTAGTTGTCATTCATACAATTCACAAATTGTTCAATGAAAGCGGTTTGAATTTGAACAGTTTGTGAAGACCTTCACATTAGTCTTTTATTTTATAAAAATCGGAGTAGAATAGGTATCAAGTAAGACGTTGTTATAAAACAGATAATGAAAAGTATCACAAATTCTAGTGGTTGTTATATTACAAAAGCGATGTGAAGGGAGATTTTACAATGTGGGTTATTACAGTTTTTGAAAAAAAGGACGTTCGTATTTTTGAATTTACAAATAAAAATGAAGCAACAAAAGCTTTAGAAGGATTTAAGAAAAACGCAATTTTATCTTTCACAAAATAAGCAAACCAAAGTCCCGTAGTTAATGACAAAGCTATGGGGCTTTTTTTTTAATCCAAAACTATACAATTACTTGCACTTTCCAAATATGCGTATTATAATAAAATCATAAGTGGGACACAAAATAATATAGTGGGACTTAATTGAACCCACCCCTATTAACAAGGGAGTAGATAAATATGTTCACTATTCCAGAGGCACAGCAAAGGCTACTTCCTGAAATGTATCCGCTTCTGCAATCTAGATATCGTATTTTGCAAGCCGTTCAACTTATGCAACCTATCGGGCGTCGAACACTCGCAGATTCATTGAAAATGACAGAGAGAGAAATTCGTAAAGAAACTGACATTTTACGTGAACAAGGGTTATTAGATTCGCAAAAGTCGGGTATGGTATGTACAGATGATGGTGAAGAAGTCATTGAAAAACTGAGAGCCATCGTTTATGAATGGTCTGGTTTAACCCAGCTTGCAAAATTGCTTGAACATCATTTTGGTATACAACATGTTGTTGTTGTACCAGGTGACTATAGTGAAGACAATACAATCCTAACCTTGCTTGGCAAGGAAGCAGCATTGCAATTTATGTCTACTGCTTTTGATGAACAAGTTGTAGCGGTCACTGGTGGAAAATCAGTTGCCTCTCTAGCTCAATTTTTACATCCATTAGAGGGACAAAAAGATATTACCTTTGTTGCCGCACGCGGAGGAATTGGTCATGAAATGCAAATGCAAGCGAATACGCTTGTTGCAACATTTGCCATGCAGATGGAGGAACAATACCGTACATTATTTTTACCTGAGCATTTAAGTGAGCAAGCATATCAAGCAATGCTAACAGAGCCTATGGTAACTGAAATGATGGCGTATTATGATCGAGCAGATTGCGTGATCCATGGCATTGGATCGGCAGAGGAAATGGCGATTCGACGTAATTCATCTTCTGAGGATTTGCGAATTCTTGAGGAGAAGGGCGCGGTAAGTGAGGCATTTGGTTATTACTTTAATGCCGATGGTGAAATCGTACATCGTATCCGCACGATTGGTATTCAGCTTGAACAGGTAAAAAATAGCCAGCAAGTTATTGCCGTGGCAGCAGGAAAACAAAAGGTCAATGCGATGCTTTCTTATTTTAAAGTAGCGCCAAAGCAAACGATTTTTATTACAGATGAAGCAGCCGCAAAAGCCATTGCCGCTACTTTATCTACTGACAGCCATTTTGATTGATGGGTGTGAGCATTACCATGTCACTCGATCTCAAAAAATGTTGAAGCATTTTTTGAATGAGCATAAAAGCAATTTAACGTCTCTATTTCAATGGAGGCAGAAATTACACATTATTGGAGGAATTAACAATGGCATTAAAATTAGCAATTAATGGATTTGGACGTATTGGACGTTTAGTATTTCGTGAGGCAATGAAGCAAAATGAATTTGAAGTAGTAGCTGTAAACGACTTAACAGACGCAGGTCAGCTTGCACACTTATTGAAATATGATTCAGTCCACGGTATCTATGATGCTGAAGTCAATGCAGATGAAGATTCTTTCGTAGTAAATGGTCAACGTATAAAAGTATATGCTGAAAAAGATCCTTCACAATTACCATGGGGTGAATTAGGAGTAGACGTAGTTCTTGAATGTACTGGTCATTTCCGTTCAGTGGAAGAAGTAGGGAAGCATATTGAAGCAGGAGCTAAAAAAGCAATCCTTTCTGCACCAGCAAAAGGAGAAATGCCTACATTTGTGATGGGTGTTAACCATACAGACTATAACCCAGCAACAGATGATGTTATCTCAAATGCTTCTTGTACAACAAACTGTCTTGCGCCTGTAGCGAAAGTACTTGATGAGAAATTTGGCATTGAACGCGGTATGATGACAACAATCCACTCTTACACAAACGATCAACGAATCTTAGACTTCCCACACTCTGACCCACGTCGTGCACGTGCAGGAGCGGTATCTATGATTCCAACAACAACTGGGGCAGCGGTAGCCGTTTCTAAAGTATTACCACAATTAAAAGGTAAATTAGATGGCTTCTCTATGCGTGTACCAACACCTAACGTATCATGTGTAGACTTAGTTGTAGAATTAAAAGCAGATGTAACGAAAGAAGCAATTAATGCGGTATTAAAAGAAGCATCTGAAAATGAATTAAAAGGCATTTTAGACTACAACGAACTACCATTAGTTTCTATTGATTATAACGGTAACCACCATTCTTCTACTGTTGATGGTCTTTCAACAATGGTATTAGAAAACAAAATGGTGAAGGTTCTAGCTTGGTACGATAACGAAATTGGTTACTCTACTCGCTTAATGGACTTAGCTTTATACATTGCTGAACAAGGGTTAAACAATAAATAAGTATCATATTTCAACATTTTGAGTAAAAAGTGTGACATAATACTGCTTTTTATGCACAAAAAGTATAGCCTTTATAATATCGAATAGATATAATATACAAGGGTAATGGGAGTAAGGGTTAACCCTTACTCCCTTTTTGTCTAAATTCAGCAGGAAATACCCACCTCTATAGGTAATGAGATGAATACACAAATGGCTCTCTTTAATGGAGTGGGTGTCCAAACACCGACTACATCAAGATAATAGCCTAGCGGATGTCACAGATTTTGTTGGGACTCCAACACTAATGCGTAATTCATATATGGTGTTTGCAAGACATAAAAGGGTACTTTTGCTACTATAAAATAAGTATTAGGGTTCATTATCAAAAGTTGGAGAATCATATGCACATTAGATGGTGACCCCGAAAAAGTACCAAGATGACTTTTCGATTTAGGAAGCATGGTGTGGAGCCAAGATGGGTAAAACACAATGATGTAAGACTAAAACAGCTTTGAAGGGAGTTTCTTCATGTTAAATAAGAAGACAATGAAAGATATTGATGTAAAAGGTAAACGCGTTTTTGTACGTGTTGATTTTAATGTTCCAATGGCGGATGGGGCCATTACAGATGAAACACGTATTCGAGCAGCTATTCCAACAATTGAATACTTAGTAGAGCAAGGTGCAAAAGTCATTTTAGCTTCTCATTTAGGTCGTCCAAAGGGTGAAGTAAAAGAGGATATGCGTCTAACAGCAGTTGGTATTCGCTTAGCGGAGCTAATGAGCAAACCAGTTACGAAGCTAGATGAATCTATTGGGCAAGCAGTGGAAGAAGCTGTTGCGAGCATGCAGGATGGAGACATTTTACTTCTTGAAAACGTTCGTTTCCATGCAGGCGAAGAAAAAAATGATCCAGCTTTAGCACAGCAATTTGCTCAGCTAGCAGATATTTATGTCAATGATGCTTTCGGTGCAGCTCACCGTGCACATGCTTCTACAGAAGGAATCGCCAAGCACATTCCTGCAGTATCAGGTTTCCTTATGCAAACGGAATTAGATGTACTTGGTAAAGCGCTATCGAATCCTGAACATCCATTTACAGCGATTATCGGTGGTGCCAAAGTTAAAGATAAAATTGGTGTAATTGAAAGTTTATTAGAAAAAGTAGACCACTTAATTATTGGTGGTGGATTATCATTCACGTTCATTAAGGCACAAGGCTACGATATTGGGAAATCTTTATTAGAAGAAGATAAAATTGAGCTAGCAAAATCATTTATTGAAAAGGCAAAAGCAAAAGGCGTGCAATTACATATGCCAATTGATGCGGTAGTGGCTAATGAATTTTCACAAGATGCGGAAACAAAAGTTGTGGATGTTGATGCTATTCCTGCCGATTGGATGGGGCTAGACATTGGGCCAAAAACAGCAGCTCACTATGCAGAGGTCATTAAAAATTCTAAATTGATTATTTGGAACGGACCAATGGGTGTCTTTGAAATGGATAAATTTGAGAATGGTACAAAAACAGTGGCTGATGCAATGGCAACTACATCCGGTTATACAGTAATCGGTGGTGGTGACTCTGCAGCGGCAGTTGAAAAGTTTGAAGTAGCTACTAAAATGGATCACATTTCTACAGGTGGCGGTGCTTCACTAGAGCTAATGGAAGGTAAAGAGCTTCCAGGAATTGTTGCACTAAACGATAAATAAGCCAAATAAAAAATCGGAGGCAAGACGATGCGTAAACCAATTATTGCAGGTAACTGGAAAATGTTTAAGACATTTGAAGAAGCTATACAATTTGTAGATGCCGTACAGGATAAACTTCCTTCTAATGAGAAAGTAGATGCTGTAATTTGCGCACCAGCACTTTACCTACCTACACTTGTGCAAGTTGCTAGTGAATCAGAGCTAGCTATTGGTGCCCAAACGATGCACTATGAAAATGAAGGTGCCTTTACTGGTGAAATTAGCCCTGCACAGCTAGCAAGTGTGGACGTGGACTATGTTATATTAGGACACTCAGAACGTCGCGAGTACTACAATGAAACAGATGACGCTATTAATAAAAAAGTAGCAGCAGCACTTGCACATAATATTGTACCGATTATATGCTGTGGTGAAACGCTAGAGGAACGAGAAGCGGGAACGACAGAGCAAAAGGTTGCGGGCCAAATTAAAGCGGCACTTGCTGGATTCGAAGCGCAGCAAGTAGAGCATATGGTCATTGCCTATGAACCAATTTGGGCAATCGGTACAGGTAAAACGGCTACAGCCGATGATGCCAATCAAGTTTGCGGAGCGATTCGTTCGGTCGTTGAGGAATTATTTGATGCTGAAACGGCCAATGCAGTTCGCATCCAATACGGTGGCAGCGTTAAGCCTGACAACGTTCATGAGCTTTTATCAAAAGAGCATATTGATGGAGCATTAGTAGGTGGAGCAAGCTTACAACCAGAATCTTATTTAACATTATTGGAGGCGGCAGCAAATGCCTAAAAAGCCAGTAGCTTTAATTATTTTAGATGGCTTTGCATTTCGTGATGAAACATTCGGAAATGCAGTAGCACAGGCTAAAAAGCCAAATTTTGATCGATATTGGAGCCAATTCCCACACGCTACATTAACAGCATCTGGAGAAGCCGTTGGGCTACCAGAAGGACAAATGGGTAATTCCGAGGTGGGTCACTTAAACATTGGTGCTGGTCGTATTGTTTATCAAAGCTTAACACGCTTAAATAAATCGATACGTGAAGGAGACTTCTTTACAAATCAAGCATTTTTAGATGCGGTGGCACATGTGAAAGCTCATAATTCTAAATTGCATATTATGGGGCTGTTATCAGATGGTGGTGTTCATAGTCATTATGAGCATATGTTTGCTCTATTAAAGCTTGCAAAGCAGCAAGATGTAACGGACGTTTTCGTTCATGGCTTCTTAGATGGTCGAGATGTTGGACCTACAACAGCTTTAGACTATATTGAAGAAACTGAAAAACAAATGACTGAAATGGGAGTAGGTCAATTTGCATCTATTCACGGTCGTTACTATGCAATGGACCGCGATAAACGATGGGATCGTGTCGCGCTTACTTATAATGTACTGGTAGATGGCGTTGGTCAAACAGCGGAAAGTGCAAAAAGTGGTGTAGCAGCATCGTATGAGCGTGAAGTGACAGATGAATTTGTCATCCCATTTAGCATTCAAGAGCATGGAGAGCCAGTGGCAACGATTGGTGATAACGATGCAGTCATTTTCTTTAACTTCCGTCCGGACCGTGCTATACAGTTGTCAAAAGTATTCACAAATGAAGGCTTTGATGGTTTTGCAGTATCTGCCAAGCATCCAAAAAACTTGAAATTTGTATCCTTTACTCATTATAGTGATGAAGTTAATGCACAGGTTGCTTATGAAAATGACAACCTGAAAAATACAATCGGTGAAGTGTTAGCGATGAATGGTAAAACACAGCTACGCATTGCCGAAACCGAAAAATATCCACATGTTACTTTCTTTATGAGCGGTGGACGTGAGGAGAAATTCTTAGGTGAAGAACGTTTATTAATCGCATCCCCAAAGGTTGCCACATACGATTTAAAACCTGAAATGTCTGCTTATGAGGTGACAGAAGCCTTACTTGCAGAAATTGAGGCTGAAAAATTTGATGGTATTCTTCTTAACTTTGCCAACCCTGATATGGTAGGTCATAGTGGAATGCTTGAACCAACAATTAAGGCCATTGAAGTAGTGGATGAATGCTTAGGGAAAGTAGTAGATGCGCTTCTTGCAAAAGCTGGTGCAGCTATTATTACAGCTGACCATGGGAACTCTGATGAAGTGGTAACACTAGCTGGGGAGCCTATGACAGCTCATACAACAAATCCTGTTCCAGTAATTGTGACAAAACCAAATGTTGTTTTACGAAATGGTGGTATTTTAGCCGATTTGGCTCCAACCATGTTAGAATTATTACAGGTGTCACAGCCTACTGAAATGACAGGTCAATCATTAATTGAAAAAGAGGAGAATTAATTATGCCATTTATTACACAAGTTTATGCTCGCGAAGTTTTAGATTCACGTGGGAACCCAACAGTAGAGGTTGAAGTATTTACAGAGTCAGGCGCTTTCGGACGCTCAATCGTACCATCAGGTGCATCAACAGGTGAATACGAAGCTGTAGAATTACGCGATGGTGACAACTCTCGTTACCTAGGCAAAGGTGTATTAAAAGCAGTTGAAAATGTTAACACAATTATTGCACAAGAATTAGAAGGTAACTATTCTGTTCTTGACCAAGTTGTCATTGACAAAGCTTTAATAGAGCTTGATGGCACAGAAAATAAAGGCAAGCTAGGTGCTAACGCAATTCTAGGTGTATCCATGGCAGTTGCACATGCTGCGGCAGATTATTTAGATGTACCTCTTTATCAATATCTTGGTGGGTTTAATTCTAAACAATTACCAGTACCAATGATGAACATTTTAAATGGTGGAGCACACGCAGATAACAATGTAGACATTCAAGAATTTATGGTTATGCCTGTCGGTGCAGAATCTTTCCGTCATGCACTACGTATTGGTGCTGAAATTTTCCACCACTTAAAGGCAGTACTAAAAGCTAAAGGCTATAATACAGCAGTAGGTGACGAGGGTGGTTTCGCACCAAACCTTGGCTCTAACGAAGAAGCAATTACAGTCATTTTAGAAGCAATTGAAAAAGCAGGCTACAAACCAGGTGAAGAAGTGAAGCTTGCAATGGATGTAGCTTCATCAGAGCTTTTCAATAAAGAAGATGGTAAATACCACTTAGATGGTGAAGGTGTTGTTAAAACTTCAGAAGAGATGGTTGATTGGTACGAAGAGTTAACAAACAAATACCCAATCATTTCAATTGAAGACGGTTTAGATGAAAATGACTGGGCTGGACACAAGCTATTAACTGAACGTATTGGTAGTCGTGTTCAATTAGTAGGTGATGATTTATTTGTAACAAATACAAAAAAATTATCTGCAGGTATTGAGCAAGGAGTTGGAAATTCAATCCTTATCAAAGTGAACCAAATCGGTACATTAACAGAAACATTTGAAGCGATCGAAATGGCGAAACGTGCAGGCTACACAGCAGTTATCTCTCACCGTTCTGGTGAATCAGAGGATGCAACAATTGCTGATATCGCCGTAGCAACAAATGCAGGCCAAATTAAAACGGGTGCGCCATCACGTACAGACCGCGTAGCTAAATACAACCAACTTCTTCGCATCGAAGATCAACTTGGTTCAACGGCTGAGTACCTTGGTTTAAAATCATTCTATAACTTAAAATAAGCGACTAATACGTATTTCGTCCCAAAAGTTAAACATACTTTTGGGGCGATTTTTTATGGATGTTGTCATGAAAAATGAACAAAGCATCCATCGTTTAAAATGATTATAATAATATATATGGAAGAAAGTTATGAAAGGGAAAATACTATGGAGAAAAATATGGAAGTATTTGCTGGAACAGATCGTCTTCTATTAAGAAAATTTCAGACGGATGATATTGAAAGTTTTTACACATATCGGGCTGATCCTGAAATTGCTAAATATCAATCGTGGGAGAATTATCAATATCACGAAGCAAAAACGTTCGTGCATCACCAAATAAATCATGTTCCTAATCAGCCAGGGACATGGTACCAATTCGCCATTGCTTTGAAGGAAACGAATGAGCTTATTGGAGATTGCGCACTTCACACGCCTTTAAGTGAACCACGCATTGTAGAAATTGGATTTACCCTTTCTCCGGAACATCAGGGGAAGGGATATGCAAAGGAAGCGGTTTGCGCGTTAATAAATTATCTTTTCCATTCATTAAAGAAACATAAAGTCATTGCCTTTACGGATGTGAGAAATAACAATTCTATTGCCGTACTTGAGCGTATAGGGATGAGACGCGAAGGTCATTTCTTACAAAACTATATGTCCAAGGGACAATGGGTGGATGAATATCAATATTCTATTTTAGCGTCTGAATGGGAGAGCAGTAAATTTGACTGTAAGCTTCAGACGAAAGGAGAGCAGCGTGACAATGAACATTCTTGAAACAGAACGACTAATATTGCGCTTACAAACAACGGATGATGCGCCATTTATTCTTGAGCTAGTGAATGATCCCTCGTGGATACAATTTATCGGTGACCGCGGTGTGAAGACCGTAGAGGAGGCGGCTCGTTATATAGAAAATGGTGCAATACGGATGTATGAGCAATTCGGATTTTGCCTATATGTAGTGGAAAAAACGGAAGATCAAACCCCGATAGGAATATGCGGTTTCGTCAAAAGAGATAATTTAGAGGATGTAGATATTGGTTTCGCGTTTCTCCCTGATTATTGGGGAAAGGGATATGCCTATGAAGCAGCATCAGCCGTTTTAGCCTATGGTCTAGAGACACTAGGATTTAATCGAATTGTGGCTATTACTACCCAAGATAATCATGCGTCAGCTAAGTTACTCGAAAGAATAGGCTTGCAGTTTGAAAAGGTCATCCAATTTTCCAATGATTCTGAGGAACTTAGACTGTTCTCATTAGATGATGAAAGTTAATGAATATAAAAAGGTCAGTCTGAAGTGTTAGCTCACTACAGACCGACTCTCCATTTGCTATTACATTACTGCTGTGCCCAGTATTTATCCATATTCTGGTCTAAATAAACCCAGCCCTTCCAGCCAATATGAATCGTATCCATTATAAAATAAGGGTCGTACTCATGGTCTGTAAAATCAACATAGTCGACATTGGCATCCTTTAATAGTTGTGCCATCTTCTCATAATATTGTTGTCGTCGTTCTTTAGAATAGCCATTATAATCATACCAATAGCCGTTAACGGGAATAGAGACGAATAATGGCTTAGCACCAGCATCCTTTAACACATCCATAACTAGCTGAAAATCCTTGTACTCAGGAGATTCCGTATAATCTTCATGCTTTCGCATATTCTTAAACTTTGAAAAATTAGCGTTAACCAGTCGCTTGTAAGCTCTATTTTCAATCATATATTCATTGGAGACACGTTTCTCCCCATAGGCTTCAGCATGCTGTATTTGCTGTTCAAAGCTTTGGTCCGCAACGAGCTTATCATTATTTTTTAATGAATGCCCCTTGCGAGGGAATAGCGAATAGTAGAGATCCTTTTTTTCTAGTAATTCCTTGTGAAAGCGGCCCGCTATCATAGCCATACGTCCTGTAACAGGATGTTTTTTGCCATTAGACATTTGATATTGATACATCGTTTTTAAGAGACGATCTCGCTCAACGGTATCAAATTCTAGCAGGCGCTCCATAGCCTGTTTACGGAGATGAGCATCCATGTCACGATTAAACGCTAAGTCATAGGCATGTAACATAGAATAATTCGGTGAAAAATGGAATTCACCCATACCTTTTTCCGTAAACCATTGGGGTGAAATAATAAAAACTAATTTTTTGCCCTCTAAATTTTTCTCTTGCGCAGCAAAATTTAAGAAATGCGTAATGGACTGCATCCCACCACGACCAATCATAAATGTCGTATACGGGGCATCTGTTGCTCGAGCATAATTATAAGGGTGAAACGGGTCAAATCGATTTAATTCAGAGGAACCGTATAAAGGCATGGAAGTAGGCTCCTGTAACATTCGCTCCTGTAAATACGTGCCTTGAAAGACGAGTGGAGACATATTTGTTTTGGCTTGCTCCACATCATCTTCTGATATCCATGCTTTGATCCAAGAATTTGGAAAGAAGACAAAGCCGGAAAACAGGGCTAAGGCAATAAATAGTGATAGAAAGCCTTTTTTTATCATTGTCTTTCAGCTAACTTCCCTGCAATACGATTCGGCGTGTTCCATTCTTCACGATTAAAATCAGTAATAGGTACAGAAATATTAAAACGGTTCTCAATTTCTACCAATAAATTAATGGTACCAAAGGAATCAAGAAGACCTTCCTCGAATAGATCGATATCTGGGTTTTCTACAATAATTTCATCTTCACATAACTCCACTAGCATTTCTAAAACTTGTTGTTTTTCCATTAATAATTCTCCTTTATTGAACAGGCTTTATTTGTAGAAAGCCTTTAGTTAAAATAATTTCCCTGAAAAGATATAGAAGCCAAAACATACGGCATTGAACGTGATAAATACACCAATGGCATGCGTCCATTTATTTTTTGGCCAAAGCTTATGCTTTTTATTCCAGCGTTCGAATTTATCGAAGCTAATAATTAATAAGGCATGATAGAGACCATAAACGACAAAATGCCATTCGAGGCCATGCCAAATGCCCATTAAAAAGAATAGTAAAAAGAACCCTATATATGAAATGGCGAATTTATTTTTCAGCCATTTTTTCTTCGTCATCCAAAGAACAAAGCGCATATAAACATAATCTCTGAACCAGAAGGAAAGACTCATATGCCAACGATTCCAAAAGTCTTTAATATTGCGACTGGCAAATGGACGGTTAAAGTTAATAGGTGTTTGAATGCCCATTATTCGGCTTACACCTACTGCGAATGCACTATAGCCTGCAAAATCAAAGAATAAGTAAAAGCTATACATATACATATACGCTAACTGTCCTTGGAAAGGTGTCAAATAGTTATACGTATGGTTTGGCAAATAAATAAGTGTGTAGTTGTAGATTAAATAAGCCAATATAAATTTATATAAAAAGCCCACAAAGATATAGTTAATGCCACTTAGTAACAGCTTTTGATAGTCTTCCGAAGAGGGAACCGAATGAAAATCCTTCGTAAAACGGCGCCAACGATCGATAGGACCCGACGATACTGTAGGAAAGAACAGTAAAAAATAGGCCAGTTCGACGATAGAGACTTTTTCCTTCATTAAGCCGTCGCGTGTTTCTAAAATCATTTGCACTGCTTTAAACGTAATGTAGGACACACCAAGGAAGCCGAATAAATGATGCAGACCAAGGATAGGCAAAATCTTCACTAGCACAAGCGGCAAAATCGACAGGAGCACAGCCATGACAAAAACGGGTCCATTATTTTGCTGCAGTCGATAGCGTTGATAAGCCGTAATAAGCACTATTTGAAAGACCGTAAACAATATTAACGAAATTGATCCGTTCAAGGAGTGTCCAAAGATAAGAGCTAAAACAATCAACGATACCAATAAATTATAATGCTTCGCAGACTTGCCACGTAAACCTAATAAAATAGTAGGTAGCAATAATAGTCCAATAATGAGAAAGAATGCTATATTTCCATAAGGCGTCATACTGTTTCCATAACCGCCAATCCTTTACGATCGACTTTACCATTTGGATTTAGCGGTAAAGCATCCATATATTTAAACGTTCTAGGTATCATATAGGCTGGTAAATACTCCGATAATAGGGTCTTCAACTGCTTAGTCATTTTAAAAGCAGAGTCCGCTAAAGGCTCACGCAAAACGATATGAGCATTTAGAGAAACAATTTCATTATCTTTATGGACAGGAACAACTACACAGCTTGAAACAGGTGGCAGGTTACTAATTTGTTTCTCAATCTCCTCGATCTCTAAGCGATAACCATGTAATTTTACTTGGAAATCCTTGCGACCTAAAAAGAACAAATACCCATCTTGCTCATAGCCCATATCTCCTGTTTGATAGATGCGATGACCAGCTATGGTTGGAAAGGCTTTAGCTGTTAACTCGGGTGCTCCTAAATAGCCTGCACTGACAGTTGGCCCCGAAATAACAATTTCTCCATCATCTAATAAAGAAACGTTTCCCTCAGAAATAGGAGCAATCGGTAATTGCTCAAATTGTTCTATTAATGCTTCAGTTACTTTTACATAGGATACAGCGACAGTCGTTTCCGTAGGTCCGTATAAATTATAAATAGTGGCCTGTGGAAAACGTTGCATGAGCTCTTTAATGACAGGTATTGGTAAAACCTCACCGCAGAATAAAAAGGTATCTAATGCAGGCATGAGCCTTTGCTCCCATTCCTTGTTCATTAAGCACATCTTGGCAAAGGAAGGGGTAGACGTCCAAACACGAGTGTTGGACAACGCTAATGAGTCAAATAAAGCTCGCGGGTTGGCGATTTCTTGTTGTGTAATTGCATAAAGTGTATGCCCTCCTACAAGAGCTGGATAGAGATCCATGACGGATAAGTCAAAAGAATAGGGAGCTTGATTTAAAAATACGCCTGATTCCTGTATGGGAAAATTATCCTGCATCCAAGTAACGAAATGAGCTAAATTATTGGCAGTTATTTGGACGCCCTTTGGCTGCCCAGTTGAGCCAGAAGTGTAAATGATATAATGAATGTCCTCCTGCTGCACCCAGCTTGTTGCTGCTGGACTGTCTTGGAGGGAGGATGAGTCTAACACTTCACTCACTGCTACTACAGGTATGTTTGTTAGCATCTGTAATGGTTCTGTCGTGAATACTAGACAAGCTTTCGATGCCTCCAAAATTAACTGTAATCTTTCAGACGGTGTTGACGAGTCAACGGGTACATATGGGTGTCCCGCCTTTACTGCGCCCAAAAAGGCAGCAATCTGTAAAGGGGACATATGTCCATAAACGACAATGGGCTGCTGTCTCTGCAAATGATGTGCCATGATATAATCGGCTATACAATCCGAATAATGCCAAAGCTCACCATATGTTAAGGAGGCATTGTGGGTTTGATAAGCAGTTTTTTGTGGCTGTTGGATGGCCACACGTTCGATAGCTGCTAAAATACTTAACATCAGTAAAACTCCTTTATTTAAAATTCCGTATATATAAATGGTCCAGCGTTCATATCATGAAAGCCATGTATAAGAAACAACAGCACCAAAACGATCAAATAAAATAACGTGAATCCGATAAAGCGTAGATACTCATTATTTTTGATGGATTCCATTTGTCCACCTCCAATGAAAAAAAGTATAGGATTAAACTTTCAAAAAATACTAATTTACTAGTTAAAAATCCTTACCTTATGTTTTTAACACTGATTTGACGGAATGTGGAGAAAAATGTTGCTGGATTAAGGTGAATTCATTAAATCATAAGATTAATTTAAGGTAAATTTAAGGTTCTGGGGGAATGTACAAGAATTACAAACTGTTGGATGGCTATTTTTATGTAAAAAGGGCACGAACATAAGGGAATAATCTCAACTTATGTTCGTGCCCTTATTTTTATTTCACGGCCTCTATAACTTTTTTAGAAACATAAAATTCAGAACCATTGTAAACATTAATGGTATTGAATGTGTGGGTTTTTGTTGTATTTTTTGAAGTGTGTTCATAAATCATTGCGTTTTTGTTAACAGGAATTTTCACCGTCACATCTGCCTTTTGAGCAACGAAGGTTGGGTT
The DNA here is from genome assembly GCF_003049525.1 of Lysinibacillus fusiformis. Taxonomy (GTDB): domain Bacteria; phylum Bacillota; class Bacilli; order Bacillales_A; family Planococcaceae; genus Lysinibacillus; species Lysinibacillus fusiformis. The sequence goes on from NZ_PYWL01000007.1 coordinate 59,519, forward strand.
TTCTTTATCGGATAGATCTATTTTTGTTGTAAAGCCTTTCTCTGTAAATGCCTTTGTAGCTGGCACATACAAATCATCTGTTAAAGACTTTAGGTCGAAGCCCATAAATTGCGCCATTGAATGAGCTAAATCCGTGTTTTCAACGAGTCCAGTTAATTTAGAAGGACCAAATGAATAAAGAAAGACATCTTCTCCCGTATGACCACCCGTCGTATAACCAATGTTCGCACGGTTTGCAAGCATTTTTACCATTTCGCTACCGACATCTTTCGCAGATTTTAATGTAGAAAGCTCGTCCTTCGTTAATGGATCTAATCCATACAGAGCAGCTACCTCCACAATATTGGAACGGTCTTCTTTTAGTTGGCTTAAAGCCCCTTCAACGGTCATGGAAGCCTTTTTTAATGGATCAATATAAGCTGAAACAGGAATGCTTGAATAGGTACTAGTAGTATTGGCGTTCCCCATCGTAATTCCGCTATTTCCATGGTCTGTAACTGCGATGACTAATGTATTCCCATCTTCCTTTGCGAAATCAACGGCTTCTTTTACGGCATCATCAAACGACAAAATATCGCTTATTATACCGATGGTGTCATTGGCATGTGCAGCCCAGTCTACCTTACTACCTTCAACAAAAAGGAAGAAGCCATCCTTATCCTTTTTAAGCGTGTTAATTGCTTTATTCGTCATTTCAGCAAGTGTAGGCTCTGATTTCCTAGTTTTGGCACGATCTAAATCATACGCCAAGGCACTTGGTGCAAAGCTTCCCCAAATTTTTGAAGATGGACTATTTAATAACTCATCACGAGTATGCACTAAATCATATTGATTATCCTTCAATACCTTCATTAAATCCTCGCCGTCCTTGCGGGCATTTTTAGACGTACCTGGTGTCAGCGATTCTAAACCGCCACCTAAGACAATGTCAATATTTTGATAAACCTGTTGTTCCGCAATATCTCCATATTGGCTCCTATTGTTAGCATGTGCTGAGAAACCGGCAGGCGTTGCATGTTGAATTTCAGAGGTAGAGATCAAGCCAGTCGCTTTCCCCTGCTGTTTAGCACCTTCTAATACATTGGCTACGGGTCTAAAGGCATCCTTCTTATCTATTTGCGCTAATCCAGGTGAAGTAATCTCCGATGGGAGCACCCCTATATATTTATCATTCGATTTATGTCCCGTCGCTAATGCAGTAGCGGCAGGGGCAGAGTCAGTAATGGCTGATTCAGCAGAGTAAGTGCGCATTGCACCCGATAAAATTTCATCCATTGCTAAGCTTTCCCCTTTATACCAACGGGAAAGTGTTACAGCATTATTACTGCTTCCATCCATCACTAGCATGATGACATTTGTCGGTTTTTTTACTTTAGCTGCTTGTACATCTTGCTGTGGAATACTAACTGCGGATAAAGTCACTGCACTTGCTAAAAATAATGAAGCCCATTTTTTTGCGTATTTCATGATTTTCCTCCTTTAGATGAATGATCAACTGTAAGTGTAAAGGAAGGGTGTAAAGCCACCGTTAAAAAATTGTTAATAAAATATGGTAATACTGTAAATGTGAAGGGAAAGCGGTGTGGTTGGCCAACTGAAGCAGAGGGAGATAGAATCTGTGTGAAATCCGCACACAGATTCTATGTAGGTTACAAATTTTGTTGATGCATGGAGCCGTCAAGTGTTTCGTAATACAAAATACCATCTTGGATGTTCAAGTTCAGTACCTCGTCTTCGAATAATACCTCCTCGGAACCGTCCTGGACATTTATTTTTGTTAAATAGCCAGCATTATCATAGTCACTACAATAAATAGATTGTTGGTCAGTCACTAAATAATAGCAGGCAGTTGCAGAAATTTGTTTATGTTCATTTGTCGTTAAGTCATAGGAATAAACTGTACTATCGCTCATGCTGTTATAATAGATCACATTATCTACTGTATTGGCATACCACATATCATGCATAAAATCATAAGCATTACTAGTTGCGGCAAAATAGTTTTCATTGGCCCATAAATGATCTTGACTTAGTTTTTCATCATTGACCAAAAAGTATTCGTAGGAAATTGTAAAGGGCTCGGTAGGTGCAACGTCATTCCAAGTTGTATCGAGATGATACCAATTGCCATTAACCTGGACTAAATTCCAGGCATGTAGCTGATCTTCACTATAGCCATAGACGTATTTCGCATCGAGATTAGATGCTACTAATAGACGGTAAGTAAGTAAAGCATAAGCCTGACATACAGCAGTTTCTTCATTAATTAATTCGAAAACGGATTGACCTTCAGTAGAGCCCTGTTCCGTATATGTGGCTAGCTGTACAACATAATCATTAATGACTTTCGCACGATCAAAGTCTGTCATGTCTTTGGTAATATATTGATTCGCGAACGTCTCCACATATTGGTCTACCTTTTTTTCTTTCTTCGCATCAGTTAAATATTGTATGGACAATTCTACTGAATAACCATTATCGGTTTCCCAAGCGCTCCATTCATAATATAAGAAATAACCAGCTGTATAAGGGTCAACGAAGGTAATCAGGTTATTTAAATCATTGAGCTGTACTTCAAAATCCTCAAAATCCAGCTTCCCTGTATAAGAAACCTCAAAGTGCTCTTCAAATTGAGCAACCTGCTTCTCCACTTTTTTTGCAAATTGTAGTAAAGCGGGATCATCCTTAAATAAAGTGGTTGAAAATAAATCGGTAGGTGAAAATGAGGCAGATAATGCTTTGCTTTCTGGTATTTTTATATCAGTATTTGTTTCATTTGGTTCTTCTGTTAATGTTGTTGTCATTGTGACATCCTCTTCATCTTGTAGTAGGATGTCGATTGCCTTTGAGCATGCTGTAAAAAAGGGAATGGTGCAGCATAATAAAAGCAGTGCTATTTTTTTGTTCAATACATAAATCCTCCAATAAAATATAATTTTTTCCATTATAATCTAAAATTAGAGGAGGTGTTATCCACAAATAGTCGGATAATCCGACAAATAGATGTACGTGAAGAGGAAAAATTCCTACTAAACAGAAAGCTAAGTTTGTCATGGCAACCTTTTTTTGTTATAATATAGTCTGTTGTGATGTTTCAAAGTTCGGGAGGTGCAGTGAATGCATACAGTAGTATTAGTTTCATTAGTTATCGTATCATTAGCGTTGATCGTGGTGGTATTACTTCAATCTAGTAAAAGTGCAGGCTTATCAGGTGCCATCTCGGGTGGAGCTGAGCAACTATTTGGAAAGCAAAAAGCGCGTGGTATGGATTTAATCCTTCACCGTGCAACAATTGTGTTAGCTATACTATTCTTTATTTTAGCAATCGCTATTACAAAAATCTAATAGTTGAAGATCTATCGCCTAACCACATTGGTTGGGCGTTTTCTTTTATCATAACCAAATGGAAAATTTTCTCGATGGAGTAAAAATTGAAATGTAATGTTATAGCCTAATGTTATGCTCGAGGCATCATCGAGAGGGCTATAATGGGTATAGTATATATGAGCGTTTTAGGATGAAGGAGTGCTTACCATGAATAAATCTTTATCACAGCCATTTTTCTTTCAAGCAGGACCACGTGCCGTTTTATTACTACATGGCTTTACAGGTAGCTCGGCAGACGTTCGCATGCTTGGTAGATTTTTAGAGAAAAAAGGGTATACTACTTTAGCACCTCACTATAAAGGTCACGGTGTGGAACCTGAGGAACTTATCACAACAGGTCCAGCAGACTGGTGGCAAGATGTCGTGGCCGCCTATAAACAGTTACAGGATGCTGGCTATGAAGAAATTGCTGTTGCTGGCCTTTCATTAGGCGGTGTAATGGCATTAAATGTAGCCTTAAACAACCCTGTTAAAGGAATTGTTACGATGTGTGCACCTATGACTATGCGTACAACAGACGTCATGTTTGAGGGTGTTTTGAAATATGCTAAAGACTATAAAAAGTTCCAAGGTAAACAGGAGGAACAAATCGAAACAGAAGTAGCACTCATTGCTGAAAAAGGCATGCCGTCTCTCCAAGAGTTACGTGAATTTATTACGCGTACTCGTCAAGAAATCGACATGATTTATGCCCCTATTTTTGTCGTTCAAGCTACAAATGATGAGGTAATAGAGACAGAATCTGCCAACATTATATATAATCAAACTGAGTCACTTGATAAGCATATGAAGTGGTATGAAAACTCAAAACATGTTATTACGTTAGATCAAGAAAAAGATCAATTACATGAAGATATTTATCGCTTTTTAGAAAGCCTAAATTGGGCACAATAAAATTATAAATAGGATTTTCTCATGAAGGAGGGAATATGTATGAAAGACCAAAAAGATACACTACAAAGTCGGTTACTCGTTTTTTTCGGCCAAGATGATTACAAACCATTAACTGTCGGTGAAATAGAGGATGAATTTGGCTTTGAGGATGCGGAAGAATTTAAGGAGCTTGTCAAAACATTAGTCCGTATGGAAGGACAGGGCTTAGTTGTTCGTTCTCGCTCCAATCGTTATGGCCTACCAGAACGTATGAATTTACTAAGAGGTAAATTTATCGGTCACGCGAAGGGTTTCGGCTTTGTAGCGCCTGATGTTGAGGGCATGGATGATGTGTTCATTCCACCGCATGAAATTAATGGGGCTATAAATGGAGATATCGTTCTTATTCGTGTGTTAAAAGAATCATTTGGTGATCGCCGTGAAGGGACTGTAACTAAGGTCGTTGAACGTGGTCAAACAAGCTTTGTCGGCACATTCCAAGCTAATCGTGGCTTTGGCTTTGTTGTCTTAGACGATAAAAAGCTGCCAATGGATATCTTTATTGCAAAAGGAGATACATTAGGCGCTGTTGATGGCCATAAGGTTGTGGTCGAAGTAGCCACATGGCCTGAAGATTTAAAATCGGCTACAGGCTATATTACAAAAATTTTAGGGCATAAAAATGATCCAGGCGTGGATATTTTATCCATTTTATATAAGCACGATATTCCACCTGAATTCCCAGACGAAGTCATCGCTGCTGCACAACGTGTGCCAGATGATATTACAGAGGCTGATTTAGTAGGTCGTCGTGATTTACGTCATGAAACGATTGTAACCATCGATGGGGCTGACGCAAAGGACTTGGATGACGCAGTAACCGTCATAAAAAATGTAGATGGTACTTATAAGCTTGGCGTACATATTGCAGACGTTAGTTATTATGTAACGCAAGGCTCTGTCATCGATCTTGAAGCCTATGACCGTGCAACAAGTGTTTATTTAACAGATCGTGTGATCCCAATGATTCCGCATCGACTTTCAAACGGTATTTGTTCATTAAATCCACAGGTTGACCGTTTAACACTATCCTGTGAAATGATTATTGATGCGAGTGGGAATGTTATTTCACATGAAATTTTCCAAAGTGTTATTAAAACAACTGAACGTATGACGTATAAGGATGTCTACAAAATTTTAGAGGAGCAAGATGAAGCGTTAATCAAACGCTACGAGCCACTTGTTCCGATGTTTAAAAATATGGCAGAGCTATCTGGCATTTTACGTCGTAAACGTGAATCTCGAGGTGCCATTGACTTTGACTTTAAAGAATCTAAAGTCATCGTGAATGAGGAAGGTTGGCCAGTTGATATTGAGATACGTGAACGTACAGTAGCGGAGAAGCTAATTGAAGATTTCATGCTAGCTGCTAATGAAACAGTAGCGGAGCACTTCCACTGGATGAATGTACCGTTCATATACCGTATTCACGAAGATCCAAAGCCAGAAAAGCTTCAACGATTCTTTGAATTTGTTACGAACTTCGGGATTTTAATTAAAGGTACAGGCAATACTGTGCATCCTAAAGCATTACAGGATGTTCTGAAAGCCATTGAAGGTATGCCAGAGGAGCCTGTTATTTCAACGATGCTGCTACGCTCGATGCAACAGGCGAAATATTACCCAGAAAGCCTAGGTCACTTTGGCCTATCAACTGATTTCTATACACACTTCACATCACCAATTCGCCGTTATCCGGACTTAATCGTACACCGATTAATCCGTACGTATTTAATTAATAAGGATACTTCTCGAGAAACGGTTGCACAGTGGGGAATGGCAATGGATGAAATTGCTGACCACACATCCGAGCGTGAACGCCGTGCGGTTGATGCAGAACGTGATACAGATGCTTTGAAAAAGGCACAATATATGTCTGATAAAATTGGCGAAGAATTCGAAGGAATCGTATCATCCATTACCAACTTCGGTATTTTCGTGGAGTTGCCAAACACGATTGAAGGACTTGTCCATATTAGTAATATGACAGATGATTACTACCGTTTCGATGATCGTCAAATGATCATGATCGGTGAACGTACAAATCGTCAATTCCGTATTGGTGATGAAGTAACAGTCCGTGTTGCCAATGTCATTATTGAGGAGTCATCCATTGACTTTGAAATCGTTGGAATGGTAACTTCATATGGACGAACACGCAAAGCCGCGCCGACTGTTATTCACGCACGTAAAAATTATAACGACAATAAAGGTGAACGCAGTCGCAGAAGCACACGTAGCGATGACGAAAAAGGCGGGCGTGGTGGCAGCCGTAGAAGCAGTCGCCAAGAAGAGGAAAGCGGAAGTCGAGATACTAAACGCGGTGAACGCCGTGAAGGTGACCGTGATCCACGTGGACGTCGCAAAGATGACTCTAGCAGCCCAGGTCCTAAAAAACGCGTGAAACAAAAGCAAAAATTCTATGAAGGCATTGCAAAGAAAAACAAAAAGAAAAAATCAAAACGTAAATAAGCATGAGCGAAAGTGTCCTAAGTACGGATACTTTCGCTCAAGCTCAACCTTTAAGTAGAGGGTGAATCAAATGGCAAAAGGTTCAGGAAAAGTATTAGCACAAAACAAAAAAGCTGGACATGATTACTTTATTGAAGAGACAATCGAAGCAGGCATGGTCCTAACCGGTACAGAAATCAAATCCATTCGTGCAGGCAAGGCCCAGCTAAAAGACTCCTACGTCCGCATTACCAATGGCGAAGCATGGATTAGCAATATGCATGTCAGCCCGTTCGATCAAGGGAACCGTTTCAACCACGACCCACTACGCGCCCGCAAATTGCTTCTCCATAAAAAGCAAATCGGCGAGCTAGTCGGTGCCGTCAAACGTGACGGCTACACAATCGTCCCATTGAAAATGTACATCAAGGACGGCTATGCCAAGCTCTTAATCGGCGTCGGCAAAGGGAAAAAAGACTACGATAAACGCAACGACATGCGCAAAAAAGAAGCCAAACGCGAAATGGAACGCACCTTCAAATCCAATAACCAATATTAATAGATTATCAGAAAGCTCACCTAGTTGTTGGTGAGCTTTTTGTTTTGGTTGGGGGAGTTGCGGGGGGCGGGGTGAGCTGGAGTAGTGGATAGGATTGGGGAAGTGATGGATAGAATCGTGAAAGTGACGGATAGAAGTTAAAGTATGGTGGAATAGAACAGAGAAAGCGATGGATAGCCTCTAAGTCCAAGCCCATGTTTCCTACTAGAGCGGTACACTTGAACTATCGCTCATTATGTTTTATAATATGAATTACTGATTGCCAGATTTCATGGAAGCGTACTTTTAAGCTCCCACCGTACTAGAAGCAATTCTAGCTCTTTGTTTGAACGAGGCTCAACCGCTTCGATTCATATATCAAGGGGACGTTACGGATTCGACAGGGATGGTTCAAGCTTTAGTCGCGCGTCGGAGGGCTCGGCTCCGTCATCAACGACAGTTATATAATAACTGGCAAACAACAAAACTTAGCTTTCGCAGCGTAAGCTCGTAAGCGCTCTGCCTCTCTATCGCCCATGTAGAGAACGTGGGGCCCAACTTTAGTGGGATACGGTCGATGGTGCCACCTGAGTCATCGGCAAGAGATTTCCAGGTTAGCGTACAGGACGCCTGTTTGTCGGCATAATGTTACGCGAATCGTAAATAGGCAAACTACACGCGTAGAAGCTGAAGTATTGGAGTCTTTGGACGCGGGTTCGACTCCCGCCGTCTCCATACCATGAGATTCACTGAATTTCACTGAGTGTCATAAATGTTGTTAAGTCAACGTTTATGGCACTTTTTTAATGCCTTTGAGTTGTACTGAATTGGAGTGAATCCTTATTAAAAACCTTATTAAAAACCTTATTAACCTTTGTTAATCCTTTGTTAGAAAATCATCGTTTTCGTTTTTAAGGAAGTTAGTGAATTTATCAATTGTACCTGCTTTTGCTTTTTGTGTGACGTGTGCATAGATTTCCAATGTAGTTTTGACATCGTTATGGCCAAGTCGATATTGCACTTCTTTAATCGATGCGCCAGCTTCAAATAGTAAGGAACAATGCGTATGACGAAGACCATGTGTTGTAATAGGTTCCAATTGATGCTTTTTAATGAAATCTAAAAGCCATTGAAAAGTTTTATTTGGATCTTGCAACACGTTATATATGTTGGAGAACACTAACTGCTGTTTAGTTTTTGTATTGATTTTCTTTTCTGCAAAAAAGCTGTCTTGTTCTGAACGCCATAACTTTAACAGGTCCACTGTTTCTTGATCCAATTTAATTGTACGAGGCTTACCATTTTTAGTTGCACCTAGATACAAGCCTTTCTCACCACGTTTCACAGCCTTTGTAATGCGAATCTCCAAAGTATCGAAGTCGATATCCTTCCATTTTAACGCAAACACTTCACCTTTACGCATTCCAGAAAAAGCTAATAATCGAAATACAGCATGCTTTTTTAGGTTTGGATCTTGCTGCAAACATTGTAAAAATTGTACAAGTTGCTCCCGTGAATAGAAGTTTTCGAATTCATCATCATCGTCTTCCAATGAAATGTTATTTTTAATAATAGGCATTTCTACTAATTCGAATGGGTTCTTATCGATAATTCCATGACGAATAGCGTATTTGATAACTAACGCAGTATAGTTTTTCACCATGCTAAAACGTTTAAGCTTCTTTGCCCACTGATTCACATGTTTCTGACAAATAGTAGCATCTATTTTTGCAATACGATATTCGCCAAAGCTAGGCAAAATGTGATTTTGAAAGATACGTTTCGTCTTTAATAAAGTACTATCTTCTACCGAATTTTCGTACTGCTCCATCCACAACTCATATACATCTTGATACGTTTCCATCGCAACTTTATGAAAAGTGCCATCACGAACTTCTTGTCGAAGTTTGGCTAAAGCTTCTTTCGCTTCTTTTTTCGTTTTAAATCCGCTCCGAGTAGTAGTCTTTTCTTTTCCTGTTAAAGGGTCTACACCGATATATACATTGAATTTGAAACGAACTTCATTGTTTTTTAGTTTGTAGCTTTTAATTGAAACCAATGTAACATCACTCCTTGTACTTACGGAGACAAAGAGGATTGTAGTAACTAGTACTACAGTTTTAGTTTATGTGATAGGGGCAGCTTTAGCAAATAAGACAATAAAAAGCACAAAAGAGTTTGAGGCTCTTCTGCGTTTAAAATTTATGTTTATGCGTATCTTTCCCTATTGACTGATGGATGCCCAATATATCGATCTCCATCCTAAGGGGTAATAAGGATTGAACGGTATTGTACCACTTCTTTTTAAAGCAAATCCATCCATTACTTCAATTCATCTGTCACTATATTTTATCCAGGATATTAAGAATGATTTCTTCTAACCTAAATCCCAATGTAGCCTTTAAATTAAGATTGAAATTGATTAAAATCATCTCCCTTCTAGATTCTTAGTCAAGAGATGATTTCCTGTTGGATATTTATGTTAATATTACTATGAATATTGAGAAGGAGTGTACTTAAACTCCCATACAACTTAATCATCTTTCATGTTTTGTGGTGAAGAGCTTATTTTGCGCTTCATGGATGATGAAAGAGCAAATTCAAAAATAAAAATAGAGAATATTAAGGGATTGAGAAGTGGGGCTTAGCAGGATTTTATTATTACTGTACAGAAAGCCTAATGTCTGATGGGAGTCCGAAAGGGATTTTTATAGAAAGTAGCTGCTGTTTAGCTTTAATTAAGAAGAATAAGCAAGCGCTTTATGCGACTGGGATAACAGGAATTAAAGATAAATATAAGAAAGGACACACGACGGTGAATGTGTGGATTTAGGCAATCTTGGTTTTAAGGATTTTCTTTAGATATAGAGAAAATCATGCAAAAACTAAAAAAGACAAGAATTAGCAATAATATATTGTTCATACTCCAGGTACCTAAGGGTATGGGATTTTTTATTTTAAAGTGATATTGATTAGTTAGATGAAATGCCTATGTTTGCAACTAACTATTGATCTATCTTCTTTCGCTGAATTGAGATATTATCAAAACAAAAAGCGCAAAACTATGTTTTGCTTATAAAGTTTTGAACAGGAAAATTTAGTAAATGTATTTTGACTTCTACGCATAAGTGGGGCATAATTATATGCGTAGAGTATTTTTATTTTTGAGAGAAGGTGTGTTATGGCAAGGACTGAGTTCATTATGGAAATGATCAAAAATAATAATGGTGTCATAACTGCTGCCGAAGTAACAAAAGCAGGAATTTCACGTGGTAATCTCAAATATATGATGGATACAGGTTTGTTAGAACGGACAGGTAGAGGCGTATATCAACTGGTTGGATCATTGGAAGATGAAATGTATAATCTTCAAGTTCGTTATAAACGTGGGATTTTTTCTGGGGCTACTGCACTTTATTTATTTGATTTAACCGACAGGACGCCAGCAAAATTTCAAATGACCTTTCCTCATAATTACAATACTTCAACTGTAAAAAGCGAAAATGTGAATTGCAATCGTGTCATAATGGAATTGTATGATCTTGGAGTTGTAGAAGTAAAAACACCTAAAGGGAATACAGTGAGAGCTTATAGCATGGAAAGGACATTATGCGATATCTTGCGAAAGCATAATAAAACAGATAAACAGATCATCACAGATGGCTTTAAACGCTACTTTAGAAGAAAAGACAAGAACATTGCATTGCTGTGTGAATATGGCAAGAAACTAAAGGTGGAAGGAAAACTTCAAACCTATTTAGAAGTGCTTCTATAAACAATGTATAGAAGAAAAAATTGGAGGAATACAAATGTCAAGTACAACACAACGTGCCGAACTACAATCTCAAATCTGGAAAATAGCCAATGATGTCCGTGGCTCAGTAGATGGATGGGATTTTAAACAATATGTTTTAGGAACGCTTTTTTATCGTTTCATAAGCGAGAACTTTTCTAGTTATATTGAAGCGGGAGACGAAAGCGTCATTTATGCAGACCTTCCTGATGATATTATAACTAAAGAAATCAAAGAGGATGCTATTAAAACAAAAGGTTATTTCATATATCCAAGTCAGCTGTTTGCTAATATTGCGAAAACCGCCAACACAAATGAACGTTTGAATACTGATTTAGCTGCTATATTTTCTGCTATTGAAAGTTCAGCAAATGGTTATCCATCTGAACTAGATATTAAAGGATTATTTGCCGATTTTGACACGACAAGCAATAGATTGGGAAATACAGTGAAAGATAAAAACAGTCGTTTAGCTGCTGTCATTAAAGGCGTTGAAGGGCTTAATTTTGGTGGTTTTGAAGATAGTCAAATTGACCTTTTTGGTGATGCCTATGAGTTTTTAATATCTAATTATGCTGCAAATGCTGGTAAATCTGGAGGAGAATTCTTCACACCGCAGAGCATATCTAAGCTTATTGCTCAATTAGCAATCCACAAGCAAACAACCATTAATAAGATTTATGACCCTGCAGCCGGTTCAGGTTCATTGCTATTACAAGCAAAAAAACAGTTTGATGATCATATTATCGAAGATGGTTTTTATGGACAGGAGATTAACCATACAACTTATAATCTTGCTCGTATGAATATGTTTTTACATAATATAAACTACGATAAGTTTAATATTGCTTTAGGAAATACGTTATTAGACCCTCAATTTGGTGATGAAAAACCTTTTGATGCTATTGTATCTAATCCACCTTATTCCGTAAATTGGATTGGTAGTGATGACCCGACACTTATTAATGATGAAAGATTTGCTCCTGCAGGTGTATTAGCCCCAAAATCTAAAGCTGATTTTGCCTTTGTACTACATACGCTAAGTTACCTTTCAAGTAAAGGTCGTGCTGCTATCGTTTGTTTCCCTGGCATTTTTTACCGAGGTGGTGCAGAGCAAAAAATTAGAAAGTATCTGATTGATAATAACTTTGTTGAAACAGTTATTTCATTAGCACCTAACCTTTTTTATGGGACTTCAATAGCGGTTAATATCTTGGTTCTTTCTAAACATAAAACCGATAATAAAACTCAATTTATTGATGCAAGTGGAGTTGATTTCTATAAAAAAGAAACGAATAATAACATACTTACAGATGAACATATCGAGCGAATAATGGAAATATTTGAAAACAAAAAAGATGTTGATTTTGTTGCAAATTCTGTTGAATATGATGTAATCGTTCAAAAAGATTACAACCTATCTGTGAGCTACTATGTGGAAGCAAAAGACATAAGGGAAGTCATCGATATAAATGAACTGAATGCAGAAATAAAAACGACTGTAGCGAAAATAGACCAACTACGTGCTGAAATTGATAACATTATTGAGGTGATTGAATCATGATTAAGCCGAACTTTATGGAGAAACTCCTTAAGGGGGGGGAGGTTGAGTGGAAGGCCTTACGGGAAGTTGTAAATATAAATAATGGTAAAGATTGGAAAAAACTGAGTGTTGGTAATATACCTGTTTATGGTTCGGGCGGAGTTATGGCTTATGTAGATAAATTTGCATATAATAAACCTACTGTTCTAATTCCAAGAAAAGGTTCGATTACAAATATATTTTATGTTGAAGAGCCCATATGGAATGTTGATACGATTTATTACACAGAAATTGACATTAATCAACTTATACCTAAATTTTTCTACTATTACATGAAAACTATTGATTTAATGAAGTTTGATACAGGTTCTGGCAGACCTAGCCTAACTCAAGCTATTTTGTACGAAATCCCAATCCCCATTCCCCCCCTTAAAGTACAAGAAGAAATAGTCCGTATTTTGGACGCCTTCACAGTGCTTACAGAAGAGCTTACTGCAGAACTTACAGCAAGGAAAAAGCAATATGAGTATTATCGTGATAAGTTGTTTACTTTTGAAGAGGGTGAAATTGAATGGAAAGCGTTGGGGGAGCTTGCCGAGAATCTTGACTCAATGCGTAAACCGATTACTAGTAGTGTAAGAGAGTTTGGAGATATTCCGTATTATGGTGCATCTGGTATTGTTGATTATGTAAAAGATTATATTTTTGAAGGTGATTTTTTACTTGTTTCGGAAGATGGGGCAAATTTACTTGCTAGAAATACACCAATTGCATTCAGCGCTAATGGTAAAATGTGGGTTAATAATCATGCTCATGTACTTAAATTTAAGACTTATGAAGAACGAAGATTTGTAGAATTTTATTTAAATCATATCGATTTAACTCCCTATATATCTGGGGCGGCTCAACCCAAATTAAATCAAAAAAAATTGAATAGCATCATGGTTCCCAATCCTTTGCCTTTACAAAAAAAGCGTATAGTATCAATCCTCGATAAATTCGATGCCTTGATATCCTCTAATACCGAGGGCTTACTTCGTGAAATAGAATTGCGTCAAAAACAATATAAATATTACAGTAATATACTTCTTAGCTTTCCAAATGAGGAGGTAGAGGCATAATATGGGTGTTTCATTAACTGATATTGCACAAACGTTGAAAGACGCCAAATATAAAACTAAAGCTAAAGATGCGAGTGAATCTGATGTAAAAGTTCAGTTGATTTATGCTTTTAATGGGACGGGGAAAACTAGGCTTTCACGGGAATTCAAATCGTTAGTACCAACGAAATCAGATGAGGATACGGAGTTAGAGTTATCGGAAGTAGTGGGTAAAAAATATCTTTATTATAATGCTTTTACGGAAGATTTGTTTTATTGGGATAACGACTTAGAAAATGATACTGAACCAAAACTTAAAATCCATCCTAATACTTTTACAAACTGGATTTTAGAAATACAGGGACAAGACAGGAATATTATTTCTAATTTTCAACACTATACCGATGAAAAATTAACTCCACATTTTAATGAAGAATATTCTATTAAAGATAAGAATGGGAATAATGTGACAGTAGGGGCTTTTACAGAAATAACTTTTTCATATGAACGTGGTAATGATGAGATTTCATATAACATTAAAATTTCAAAAGGTGAAGAGAGTAACTTTGTATGGTGTGTTTTTTATTCTCTACTTGAACAAGTTATTGATGTATTAAATGCAGCTGAACCAAGTGATAGAGAAACAGATCAATTTGATCATTTGGAATATGTATTTATAGATGACCCAGTAAGTTCATTGGATGACAATCGTTTGATTGAATTAGCGGTAAATTTGGCAAAATTGATTAAGACAAGTCAGTCAGACCTTAAATTTATTATAACCACACATAATCCTTTATTTTATAATGTATTGCATAATGAGTTTAAGAAAGATAAATTTAAAAAATATTTTCTTAAAAAAAGGGGAGATGGAGAACATGAATTAGTTTCCCAAAGGTATGATTCACCTTTCTCCTATCACCTTTCCTTAATAACTGAAATAGAGACGGCTATTAGAACAGATCAATTAAAAAAGTATCATTTTAATTACCTTAGGAATATTTTGGAGAAAACATCGACATTTTTGGGTTATGACAACTGGGGGGAACTTTTAGTTGAAATTACAGAGGGAAATCCTGAACCTTATATTACAAGAATCGTTAATATTTCGAGTCATTCTAAGCATTCAGGAGATGAAATAGCTGAATTATCAGATGATGATAAGCGTGTTTTGAATTATTTACTAAAAGGACTTAAGGAAAAATTTCATTTTAAATAAGATGAAAGAAATGAAATTGAAGTAGGGGAGTAGGGAAATTAATGAGCAATTTCAAACCCATCACAGAATCAAACAACTTTATAGTTTTAGATAAATATACCAAGATAGATCAACAAGGAGCAGGCTATCAAACAGAAGCTGATATAGAACGAGAACTGATTCAAGATTTAGTTAATCAAGGTTATGAACATCTACCAAGCTTAACTACTCCTGAAAAAATGCTTGCTAATGTTCGTGTGCAACTGCAAAACCTTAATAATGTGCAATTTTCAGAAGCTGAATGGATTAGATTTTGTGAGCAGTTTTTAGATAAACCCAGTGATAACCAAATTGATAAAACCCGTAAAATTCATAACGATTATATTTATGACTTTGTTTTTGATGATGGGCGTATTCAAAACATCTACCTAGTAGACAAAAAGAATATTGCCAACAATAAAGTGCAAGTAATTTCCCAATTTGAACAAAAAGGAACGCAAGCCAATAGATATGATGTTACCATTTTAGTCAATGGCATACCTTTAGTACAAGTAGAGCTTAAAAAGCGTGGAATTGCCATTCGTGAAGCCTTTAATCAGGTTCATCGATATAGTAAAGAGAGCTTTAATTCAGAAAACTCTCTGTTTAAATATTTACAGATTTTCGTGATTTCTAATGGAACAGATTGCCGTTATTTTGCTAATACAACTAAACGTGATAAAAACAGTTTTGATTTTACTATGAACTGGGCAAAATCGGATAATACTCTGATAAAAGATTTAAAAGATTTCACGGCTACATTTTTTCAGAAAAACACTTTATTGAATGTACTACTAAAATATTCCGTTTTTGATGTGGGCGATAACCTGCTGATTATGCGCCCGTATCAAATAGCTGCCGTTGAGAGAATTTTATGGAAAATTGGAAGTTCATACCTAGCCGGAAATTGGAGTACCACCGAAAGTGGTGGATATATTTGGCATACAACAGGTTCGGGGAAAACGCTTACGAGTTTTAAAGCAGCTCGTTTGGCTACTGACCTGGATTTTGTAGATAAAGTATTTTTTGTTGTAGATAGGAAAGACCTAGATTTTCAGACGATGAAAGAATATCAGCGTTTTTCCCCTGATAGTGTTAATGGTTCAGAAAGTACCGCAGGATTAAAGCGTAACATTGAAAAAGATGATAATAAAATTATTGTGACGACGATTCAAAAACTCAATAACTTAATTAAAAGCGAAACAGAGTTGCCTATATATAATAAGCAAGTGGTATTTATTTTTGATGAAGCCCACCGTTCCCAATTTGGTGAAGCTCAAAAGAATATCAATAAAAAGTTTAAGAAGTTCTATCAATTTGGATTTACAGGTACGCCTATTTTCCAAGAAAATGCGTTAGGTTATGAAACAACTGCTTCTGTCTTTGGTCGAGAGTTACACTCTTATGTAATTACGGATGCCATTAGAGATGAAAAAGTTTTAAAGTTCAAAGTAGATTATAACGATGTACGTCCCAAGTTCAAAACGATTGAAAAAGAGCAGGACGAGAAAAAGTTATCGGCAGCAGAAAATAAAGAAGCATTACTACATCCTGAACGGATTAAAGAAATATCTCAATATATTCTGAATAATTTTAGAATAAAAACCCATCGGTTAAATCCGAATGGAAAAGGATTTAATGCCATGTTTGCTGTGAGCGGTGTTGAAGCAGCTAAACTCTACTATGAATCATTAAATAACTTACAACAGGGAAGCAGTAAACCCCTTAAGATTGCGACAATCTTCTCTTTTGCTGCTAATGAAGAGCAAACTGCTATAGGTGAAATTCTTGATGAAACTTTTGAACCTTCAGCAATGGATAGTAGTGCAAAAGAGTTTTTAAGTTTAGCCATTAAAGACTATAATGCCATGTTTAAAACCAATTATGGTGTAGAAAGTAAGGAATTTCAAAATTATTATCGTGACCTTGCTAAACGAGTAAAAAACAAAGAGATTGATTTGTTGATTGTTGTAGGAATGTTTTTAACTGGTTTTGACGCACCTACATTAAATACTTTATTTGTTGATAAAAATCTTAGGTATCATGGTTTAATGCAAGCTTTTTCGAGAACAAATCGTATTTATGATTCCACCAAAACCTTTGGAAATATTATTACTTTTAGAGATTTAGAACAAGCAACCATAGACGCCATTACTCTTTTTGGAGATAAAAACACTAAAAATGTGGTGCTGGAGAAAAGCTACACGGAGTATATGGGAGGATTCACTGATGTGGCAACTGGTGAAGGCCGTCGTGGATATGTAGATGTAGTAAATGAATTAAAGGAACGTTTTCCTAATGTTGATAATATTGTTACTGAAAAGGAAAAAAAAGAGTTTGCGAAACTCTTTGGTGAATATTTGCGTATTGAAAATATCCTTCAGAACTATGATGAATTTTCAGGTTTAAAAGCTTTGCAAGCAATAGATATTACTGATCCTAAAGCTTTAGAAGATTTCAAATCTGCTCACTATGTTACTGATGAAGATATTACTGCTATGCAAGAGATTCAGGTGTTAGAAGAAAGAGCTATTCAAGATTATCGTTCTTCATATAATGATATTCGTGATTGGCTCCGCCATGAAAGAAATGGAAAAGAAAAGGAAAGTGTTTCTATTGATTGGGATGATGTTGTCTTTGAAGTAGATCTTTTAAAATCCCAAGAGATTAATTTAGATTACATTCTTGAACTTATTTTTGAACAAAACAAGAAAGTAAAAGATAAAGCAACATTGGTTGAAGAGATTCGTCGTTTAATTCGATCTAGCGTAGGAAACCGTGCAAAAGAAAGCTTAGTAGTTGATTTTATCAACCAAGCTGATTTAGACGGTATTCAAGATAAAGCAAGTATTATTGATGCCTTCTTCTCATTTGCCCAAATTGAGCAAAAACGTGAAGCAGAAGAGTTGATTAACACTGAAAAACTTAATGAAGATGCTGCAAAAAGATATATTTTGAATTCATTAAAAAGAGAATACGCTAGTGAAAACGGAACGGAACTTAATGAAATTCTTCCTAAAATGAGTCCTCTTAATCCTCAATATTTAACAAAAAAGCAGGGCGTTTTTCAGAAAATTTCTGCCTTCGTTGATAAGTTTAAGGGAGTAGGTGGAAAAATTTAATAAATCTAAAATAGAAAGGATAGGGTGGATTAATGGCAGAATTCAATTATGAGTAACCGAAAAAATGGCATATTGTCCGAGTCTTCAAAGGGATGGACAAAAGAACTCAATCTAATCAGTTGTAACGGACGTGAACCGAAATATGATATCCGTTAGGCGCCAAATTATGAGAAGATGGGTAAATGGTGTCACGTTAAGTAATGAAGAGTTAGATAAGCTGAAGGAAGCATTGCTTATTGTGCTAACGGGGTGCTTTACTTCAAGATGGGATTCTACAGAATCCCATCTTTTTCTTATTCAACTCCCATGAAAGAACTTAATCACCTTTCATTTTCTGTGGTGGAAAGCTTATTTTTTTGCGTTTCATGGATGGCTAACGGGGCAGCTTAGTTGAAGAGTGTTGTTTAACTAATTGTTGAACAATTGGGCCACATTATTGAATAACAACCTTTTATAAAATGTTATCAAACGACGGTTTGGGAAAGTTTAAACCATCAATCAACCAAATAAATGTGCCTGTCTATGTCTGGCTTATCACACCAAGATTATTACTGTTACTTGATGCTTTTGACTATCAGTAATAACTTTTCATGATTTTTCAAGCAGAATGTTACAATCCAAATAAGATTCTCATTATTTCTTTATCATGTTTATGCTGTATTGCATCGGTGATACTTAATTTATCCGCTCTAATACACTTTTTCAATATCAGAATATCTGTAAAATGCTCTCTTATTAAAATATATATTAAGAGCATTAATTAAGAATTCTTCTTTCAATTTATCAAGCATGACGATTCTTCCATTCTTTTTATAGTAAGAAACGATAATATATGGTTTTTTCGAATTGATAACATTCGTATAATAAATTGTGTCCTCTATATTCATAATTTCTGAAAGAGAAAAATTAACTTTGTTTAAAGGTAATGAAGTGAATTCCTTAGTGAGGTTTTCATGTAACATAAGAATTTGTACTTCAATTACTTTTCCAAGAAAAATTCCTTGGAAAAGTTTGTTATAAACATCAACAGCTGACATTGTGATAATAATCCATTTTATCTTCATTAGTGTAAAAAGCTTTCCAAACAAAATAGTTGTCATGATCAAAATAAGTTCGAGGAACAACATACCGTTGATTGAAGTTTTTTACTGCTGTTACTAAACCGTCTATATTGAAATCCTTATATTTTGAAGTGGTGTTTGCTGGTTGCTGTCTATACCCAAGCTTCATTGATTTTTGTCCAATAATTGATCCATTAATATACTACTCATGCACTGTTCGTTTTAATACAATACATATTGTTGCTGCTTTCTCTAAGGACAATAAATACCTCATTTTTTGTTTTCTCCTAATTTAATAAACATCATAAGTTTTATAGTAATTTAGTAAATCTTGTAGAGTAATTTGTTTTACTTTTTCTGTTGCATGAGTATATACTCTTTCGTTTATATCAGACTTAATTACATGTCCTACGCGATCCCGAACTCCAAAAGGGTCTGCACCTGCTTCACGAAAATGTGTTATATGAGTATGACGAAGTCCGTGTATTGTTATATTTTTAATGTCAGCTTTGACGAGGGCATCTTTTAAATATTCATTTGGATAATTTCCTTTTAAATAGTTATTAACAGTATTATTGAAAATAATTTGTTCATTATCTGATTTACATTGATGTCCTAAATGTATCAAATGTTCAATCTGTAATTCTTTCCATTTTTTTAACATATTCAGAGTTACAGGATCTAAAGGAATAATGCGACTCAGTTTTCCTTTAGTAACTCCAACATTTTTTCCGTTGTTATATTTAGAATATGAATATGCTGCATGAATAGAAAGTTTTCCTGTATCGAATTTTAAATCGGACCAAGTTAATACTATGATGAGGTTAAATTACATTAATAAAAATATGAATTGGAGTGCTGGGTTTGAACTTAGATCCCTTTTACGATGAACTAGAAATACTACTAAAAAGTTCTTTACCACTTAAACTCGAAGGAGGAAGTATTCTAGATATTGGCTGCGGTAAGGGCTGGCTAACTAGGATCTTATATAATAATTTTTATGAGAATGCTGTTATTGGAATAGATAAGAATAGAGATAACATAGATGATTGTAGGATTAATGCTGATAACCTCCCCATTAAGTATAAAGTGTTAGATATGGTTGATTTAACGCCCGATACCTTTCTAAACAATTATTCTTTTATTACCTGTCATAATGTCTTAGGGTATATACCAAATCCTGTTGAACAACTTCTTAAAATATACTCATGGCTTCAAACAGATGGTTTACTTTCTCTTGTAGTGAGAACCCCGTCTGGTAGGTTCGCAGAGGTTTATGAACAATCAAAATCCCCTAACCTAGCACTTAAACGATATAAGGATATGAGAATGAATGGGAGTTTTAAAGATGAATTTGAATTTTACACACTGTCTGATTTGATAAGCATGATTGAAGTTGCAGGTTTTTCTGTTTTAAAAATTCAAGGGCTATATTCGCTTGAAAAGTATCTTCCTACAGGTTATGAGACATTTAAGAATACATTTTCTGTATCTAATATAGATCAATATTTCTATAATTGGATACTGTGCCAGAAATGAAAATAATATTAAAATTATTGGAAAAACAAACTGAACTTATTGAAATGAATTGGGGGAAGAAAATTAATGTTATTAAAAAAACTCAAAATTTATAATTACAAGAAGTTTGAAGAGTTTTCTTTAGATTTTGATAATAACTTTTCTATAATGATTGGGAATAATGGGGCTGGTAAATCAACGTTATTAGAAATAATACATTTAGCATTGACAGGGATAGTAAATGGAAAACCAATCTTTTATGAATTATCTCCCTATATTTTTAATAGAAAAATTGTTAACCAGTTTATCGAAGAAGTAAAAGTTGATAATAAGAAAACTCCCCCCGAAACCAAGATAGAAATCTACTTCTCGGAGTCAGAAGATTCTGATCTCAATGAATTAATGGGGATAGAAAATAGCGAAAATATTAATGTGCCGGGGTTTGTGTTTTCTATTAAATTTAATGAGCATTATCGGGAAGAATATCAGCAGTATATTGAAAATGAAAATTTTATACATATCCCTACTGAGTACTATATGGTTGAATGGAAAAGTTTTGCGGGGGCAGCAATTACTACGAGATCAATTCCGATAAAATCGCACCTAATCGACTCAACTACTACCAGTTTAGCTGCCAGTTCTCAAAAGTATATTATGAAGATTATCTCAGATGTCTTAGATGAAAAACAAAAAGCTAATCTAGCAGTTCTTTATCGAAGCTATAAGGAAAAGTTTGGAGAAGATCCTAATATAGTATCTATAAATGAAGTATTAAACGATAAGAAGAATCTCATGTTAGACGACAATAGGAATTTATCAATATCGTTAGATGTGACTCAAAAGGCTACTTGGGAATCAGCAATTGCTGCTTTCTTAGACAATATCCCCTTCGATTATATTGGTAAAGGGGAACAAAATGTTATAAAGACTACACTATCTATTGGAAACAGAAAGCCTAAAAGAAATTTAATATTAATTGAAGAACCTGAAAGCCATCTTTCATTTTCAAATATGAGAATTTTATTAGATAAAATTATATCCGAGTGTTCTGATCAACAATTACTAATTACCACTCATAGCTCATATGTATTAAATAAAATGGCGATGGAAAATGTTATTCTACTTGGTGAAAATAGAAGTGGGAAGCTAAGTCAATTGCCAAAGGATACAAGATATTATTTTCAAAAACTACCTAACTATGACACTTTAAGATTTATTTTATCTAAGAAGGTAATATTAGTCGAAGGACCAGCAGATGATTTAACCATTCAAAAAGCCTATCATCAAAAATATAATAAGCTTCCTTTAGATGACGGGATAGATGTTATATCAGTCAACGGACTATCATTCAAAAGATTTTTAGATATAGCGAAGTTACTAAATATAAATACTGTAGTAGTTACAGATAACGATTATGATTATGAAAAGAATATTATCAACAAATATAGGGACTACATGGGTGGGACAATTAAATTGTGTTTTAGCACAAATAATGAACTAAATACCTTAGAACCACAGGTGTTAAAATGTGATGCTGGTAATTACGAAAAATTAAAAACAATACTAGGTAAACATGATAAGTCTGAAGATGAGTTGTTAGAATTTATATTGAAAAACAAAACTGATTGGGCGTTTAAAGTATTTTTAAACAGCGAAATACAATTAATTTATCCGGAGTATATAAATAATGCCATCCAATAAAAGAATTATTAAAGCTGCAGCTGGGACAGGTAAGACTACATTATTAATAGGAGAAGCAGTATTGAATTATAAAGAAGGTAAAGTACTGTACCTCACATATACGAATGCCAATCTAAACTCTATGAAGAGGGATCTCATGGACTCAGTAGGAATCATACCTACAAACATAAAATGTAAGACATGGACGGACTTTTTACTGAATGAATGCGCTAAGCCGTATAGAAAGCTTGTGGGAGGACCGGAAATAGAAGGACTTAATTTTTGTTCTCTAGGAGAAATTCCACGCTTAAAAGGTATAAAAGCTACCAATTGGAGGTATTACTACGATTTTCAAGGAAGACTCTATTATCAAAGGTTGGCTCAGTTTTGTCATTTAGTATTAGAAGCTTCTAGGGGAGCAATCATTGATAGGCTTGAAAAAATATATACCACTATTCTTATAGATGAAGTTCAAGATATGGGAGGGTATGATCTAAAAATAATCGAGGCTATTTATAGGTCTAACTTAAATCTTGTAGTCGTTGGAGATCATAGACAAGCAACTTATTCAACAAATTCAGGTACTTTCCTAAACAGATACAGAGGGATAAACATCTTTAATTTCTTTACCGAGGTATTAGGGCATCACAATCTTGAAAGCTTAGATAAGTGTCATCGCTGTCCACAAATAGTTTGCGATTTAGCAAATACATTATATAGTAACCTTAACATGCAATCAGTAAAGAAAGTTACCAATGAAGATGTAGGTACATACTTGGTAAGTATGGACAACGTATCTAAGTATATAGAACATTTTATGCCAACAGTACTTTATTATAATATTAGTTCGCTTAACAAGTTTATATCTAATATGAACGGAGAAATAGACTTTGAATCAATAACTTTTGGCAAATCAAAAGGGTTAAGCTTTGATAATGTTTTAATACTTCCCACTAAAGAAATGGAAAACCATATAATAAAGGGAAGTCACAAAATGTCGGATGCGGTAATAGCACAGTTCTATGTTGCTATTACGAGAAGTAAGAATAATATTGCCATTCTATCAAATAAATCACCTTACCTTGACTTTTTAATTCAATGGGAGCAAGACAGTAACAAGCTGTTGTTAAATACATGAGATATAAATAGCGTATTTTTAAAGTTAGTATGTTGGACGTTATAGATAAAAATAGCGATTGCAGGGGAGTAAAAAGTTAAACTTCAAAAATAATTAAGCAATGAGGGAAACATATGTATAAGATTACTTGTGAATTAACTCTTACTAATCCAAATTATTTTGGTAAGTTGAAATTGAAAATGAGAAGAGGAAGTGGTTTTTGGATTAATGAATGTTACTATTATAATTACAAATTGGACGA
Source organism: Lysinibacillus fusiformis (assembly GCF_003049525.1). Lineage (GTDB taxonomy): Bacteria > Bacillota > Bacilli > Bacillales_A > Planococcaceae > Lysinibacillus > Lysinibacillus fusiformis. Next base: position 83,261 of record NZ_PYWL01000007.1, read on the forward strand.
ATTTGGTACATATTTAACTGTAGATAGTTATGTATATGATGGTGATTTAACAGTTAAAGATATAGTTCGTAGAAGAGCAATAGGAAATATTGAAAGGGCAAACAAGCTGGTAAACTTTCTTTTTGGATTTAAATTAATAGATGAATATCCGAACCACTTTAGGCGACCATTAGTAGCAGTTAAAAAGATTCCACCAACTCCATTAAAAAGCTCGGAGAATATTAATAAAATCCATAAATGTATGTCTAGCCTAGATAATGTTGTAAAGTCTGATAAGAAAAAGGAAAGGGATAATGAAGAGAAATTAAGAAAGAAATATTATGCTGCAATAAACTATTTTGTTCGTAGTCTAGATGCAATGGATGTTGAGCTATATGAAGATGCTTTATTAAGTTTGTATCGAGGACTTGAAGTATTAGTAAGGGAAGAGTACAAAAATATTAAACAGGATATAATAAATGATTTTAGGAAATACTTCATAAAGTTTCTTAATGAGACGTTAAATGAAGTCTATGGGGAAAAACACAGGGAGTTATTTAACGCTTTTGAAAGTGTAATGACGAACAAGCTAATGACCGATACAAGAATAATCTTAAAAGTATTACAAGAATTCAGAGTATTTCCAGATGAACAAATATCGAATATAAAAGAGCTATGTCGTGTAAGAAATTCACTCTCTCATGGCAATACGGAAGAAAACGATATTCCACAAAAGTTATTTGCGGTCGGTCAACATGTTTTAAGAAGTATGATAGCATTAATATTATTAAAGAAAAGCTATAATAAAGCCTTTCCTATTACTGATATTGATTAACGAGGTAAATAATACCTTTGAATCTATTTGAGAACGTTAATATTACTTGCTATTGATATGTATGGTGTAGGATCAAAAGTAGGATTAGAAATATTTCATGAAAAAGATATAAAATTATTTTTACAGATTTACACAAGGCTTTTAATAATAGAGTTACAAAAACATCCTCAGTCACCATTCTGATTGCCGAATTTCTTATTGATATATTATTAATAGTCTGGAAAACATATATGTAATATAGTGGATAAAATAGAGTGGAGTAAATAGATGTTAGATTTTAAAGAGTTGTCAAATGACGGTACAGATTTAGAATGATTCTTATTAGAGAGTGATTTGAAGTATATTGGACTGGTAAAGGACCAGATGGTGGTAGAGATTTAATGCTTGTTGAAAAAGCTATGGGCTATCTTGAAAAATTTGAACGAACTTGGCTTGTTCAATGCAAACATTTTGCTCATTCAGTTAGGAGCGTAGGAAAAGTTGAAGCTAATTCGATAATTGTGGATTGCGAACGAATTAAAGCAAAAGGATATCTATTAGTTTGCACAACAGCACTAACAGCACATAAAGAATTAATGGGAAATCAAGAATTAACAATTCAGTATTGGGACGAAGTTCGGTTGGAAGAAAGATTAATGAAACGCTCTAATTTTTCTCTAATAGAAGAATTTTTCCCCTAAAATTCAGCAAATATTAGATGGAAAATACATCCTACCTATTCATTCATCTTTATGGACAGCATAATTTTAAAAAAGCATTTTTATATTTATCTACTAGAATAAGTATCCATTTTAAAAGCGTTGCTTATATAACAAAAATTTATGAAAAGACATATAATTTTCAAGAGTGGTCTAGTCTTAACGTGAAAAATATCCAGCTAAGAGCTATATATTTTGATGATAAATAAACTAACTATTTGGCATTTGTAGATATTATTTTTGACAAAGAAATCGAACCTGATAATCCATTTGATAGAAGTGAAGTTCAACTTAGGAAGTATATAGAAGACAAATTAAGTGAAGGGGCTTTACCATATATTATAAAAGCTGAGTATGGTTTAGTAGATATACAATAGGATGTCAATGTATATTATGAGAAGTTACATAGTGAAGGGTTTGATGTGCAACCTAAAGAATACAATGATCTCTAGATTAATTACTTTAAATACGGATATAGAAGATGAAAATTAGGGGGATGAGTCATGGATTTATTATCAATTGTTTCAAACTTAAGTTCATTTGCAACTTTACACTCTTGGTTAACTAGCCAAATTGAAAAAAAGAACGAAAACCTTTCGAGTGAAAACTTAAATAAAATAGATGTAGAAATGAAGCAAATGATTGATTCTTGCTTTAATCATAAAGAAGATGTTCAAATTTTAGATGAATTTATTACTAACCATTCTTATAACTTCAAGAGATATGGAACGGAAAATCTATTTAGTAATTCAGAGAAAGATAAAGTAATACAAGAATTTATAAGTAAAAATCCGAGAATTAATAAAGAGCTAATTGAATCAATACTAAATCAATATTTTGTGAAATTGAATAATTATCTAAATGATAATATTTCTTTAGAATCAAAAATGTTGAAAAGATGGATTGAAAAAAGTAAAAATGAAGTAATTGCTGTATTGGAGGAAAAAATACCAGTTAATAAATTCTCTCAAAACAATGAATATAGCCAAAGAATTATTGAGCTAGGTAATTTAATACATTTAGAAGTATTAAGAAGTGATTTTCAACTTTCTATTTTTAACAGGAACTTCCCAATAGACTATCTAGTAGGAAATAATCTAAAGGATATATTTTTTAAGATTGAAAAGTATTTAAACTCAATTAATATTAAGGAGATTAATGAAAAAACGTGTTGGGAAACTAATTTAGCAATGGAGTCATTGTTGAATTTTATTACATATATTTCTGAGGATATGTCAATAGAAGTAAGGGATTTATATAGCAAAAAAATAAGGAAAATAATTGTCTGTATCGAAGAGTACGATGGAAAAACAAATGAATACTATATGTCATTAGGTGCTTTAGGGTTAATGGATAATAATTCTGATGAAAGAATATTTGAAGTAGTAATGAATAATTTAATAGAATTCTTATTTAAGGTTTATGAAATATTAAAATACTGTCTAAAGGAAAAGGATTATAAAAGTATAGAAAATAAAACGGTTAAAAATATTCATTTACATACATATAATAAGATTAGACATTATTTTACTAATGAGACTAGGACTATACTTAGGGAAATATTGGAACATGGAGAAATTAATGATGTAAAACTAGCAGAAGCAATAGGAATTAAAATTTTTGAATTAAGGAGAATATTAAAAGCTTCTACAAGAGAATTAGTGGCTTATAAATTTGTAGATAATTTTTCTACTAATTTACAAATAAAATATCAATATATAGAGACAATACACGTTTATTACCAACAGTTATTTGAGGGGTTAGAAGAATGAAAATCAAATTTGTGAAAGTTTGGGATAATATTAAGTTTGGATATGTTAAGTTTATTATCTTACAAGTAGAAGAGTGCGACAAATTTTTAACTGAATCAAATTTTAATCCAGGCTATAAATTTATTATTCAAGCTATTTATAATAGAGTTGGAGCATCAGGGGGGCATAAATTTAACCCCTATTATTTTGAAGAGAAAGTAAAAGATTCTAGTGTTGCTATTAATTCTACCGAAGCCGAAGTTTTAGGTTTCTATCTAAATAATATAGATGATGTACATGAGATTCCTAATGATTTATATACTGATAATATATGGAAAGTTTTATATACATCGATGGATTTTGAAGATCAAACTGAAGATAATTATGATGCTAGTATATGTTATAAAGTATTATTAATTAATAATGATACGACTTTCAGAAAAGATTTAGATTTTTTAATAGATTTTTTAGAAGAGGATAATCATAGAAATTCAGATATATTTAAGGAGGCTGATTTAATCACATTCAAAGAAAGTTTATTAAGGGATAAAGAGAAATTTAAGGATACTCTTGATGAACCAATTAGACGTATTAAGATGCTAATTGTAAATAAAAGAGATTTTAAAATAGTAGATAGCTACAGTTCCATAACATCACCCAATGACGCTATAGCTAGGTATTTATGGCATGAATCTGAAGAATTTCCTAGTATATTATTTGAAAAATTATATGAAGTAAATGAAGAAGAACTTTATGGAAAACGCTTATTTGATTTTAACCTGGACTAAATAAAAGAATTTCCATAGAATAAGGAATTAGTGTCGTATTCATTATTTGCTCTCTTTGCTTTAAGTATGCTTGAAACTCAACACTTAATTGAATTAGAATTAAAAGAAGGTAAAAGATGGGGTAAAAAATTGAAACAATAGTTATAGATTCAAGAAATAATTTACCCTCAGCCTCTAAAGTAAGAAATAGAAATCAAATATAATTAATAAAGTATGTCTCCGTAAGCATTTTTAGCAAACCTTATTAATTCCTTTGTAAGAGCAATTTCAGATTGTCAGAAAAGCCTTGTAAACGTTGATATTACAAGGTTTTCTGATTTTATAGATAGAACACCCGCCGTCTCCATAATACGATTTCATTGACTTTCAATGAATGTCAAAACCCTTGTATATCAAGGGTTTTTTCTTTTGCTGTCTACTATATAATCGCATTTAGTTTAACTCAATGGCATTTAGTATGGCATTTTTTCAGAGTTAACAATTCATGTAATTTGCAAATCTTTCAGCTGCTGCCTCGTTAGCTTTTTTTGTAACGTGAGTATAGATATTCATCGTAGTTTTAATGTCACTATGTCCCATGCGTTCTTGTACTTCTTTAATGCTTACTTCAGCTTCAAAAAGTAGACTGCAATGTGTGTGACGTAATCCATGGGTTGTAATCTCGTCTAAGTTATACTTTTTTTGAACTTGTAGCATCCATTTACGAGTTTTTGTAGGTTGTAGATACTCATTGCTCTCATTGCTGAACACCAACTGTTTTGGTTGCAGTGTATTAAAGCCGAGAACTAAATAATCTTGCTTTTGTTGCTTTTTCCACTCTTGTAAAATATCCATCGTAATCCTATCCATTTTGATTGTACGAATAGAGGCCTTATTTTTTGTCGTTTTCAAATATAAACGGTTATCTTCACCACGTAACAAAGCTTTGTTAATACGGATTTCGGCATTTTTAAAGTTTATATCGTTCCACGTTAATGCAAGAGCCTCTCCTTTTCTCATTCCGCTGAAAGCTAGTAAGCGGAATAAAGTAAATGCTTTAAAGTTTTTTCTCATTCTCTAGGCATTTTAGAAAGTGAATCAATTGCTCTTTTGTATAGTAATTGATTTTTTCATCGTCAATGGGTTGCTCAAGATTTTTAGGCATTGTTACACGCTTCAAACAGTTATCAGAAATAATCTCGAGCGTTACAGCGTAGTCAAATACTTTTGAAGCATAGGACTTAACTATGCGGTATTTTTGAAGCTTTTCAAACCATTCATTCACATGTTTTTGACATACCTGTACATTAATCTTATCTATTTTGTATTCACCAAGCGCGGGTAAAATATGATTTTTAAAAATACCTTTTGTTTTTACAAATGTACTTTCCTGAACTGTATTTTTATACTAATAAATCCACAATCTGTAAATTTCAGTGAATGTATTAACGGATTTTTTACGGAAGTCACCTCTATCTATCTCAAGCTGTAAGCGAGATAAGGCGAGTTGAGCTTCTTTTTTTGTATTAAATCCACTTCTAGTCGTTTTGATACGCTTTCCAGTTAGAGAATCAGTACCAATGTATATTTGGAATTTATAAAAGTTCTTACCGTTTTTTTTGTAACTATGAATAGTTGTCATGAATATTCCTCCTAATAGACGCTTGCGGGGCAAGTTAAATAAGGAGATTAGGAACTAAGTGTCTTCTCGAATGGCACGTAAGCCTAATAAAAAGTATTTTAATGCTATAAGTTCTTTTTTATTTAAATAAGTTCCATCTAATTGAAAATTAGGGTTTTCTTCAAAAATATAATTAAGGTTTATTTTAGATTTTAAATTTGATAATTCTATTGATAATTCCCTGATTTCTTCCTCAAAGCCTCTTATTAAACGGCCTTCTTCTATTTCCTTTAAATAATCTTTAGTTTGTTGATTAGATTTTTTCGGTAAGGGTTTATAACCTGCTAATTCTAACATTTCTGCCTCTATGGCAGCACGCACCAATGGGTTTTCCGCCATGCCATGAGATAATTTTTCAATAATTTTTTTTGACGGAACTTTTTCAGAAGCTTCTAATAATGAGAGATAGGGTTGTGATACACCCGTTAATCTATGGAATTCGCTTATATTAAGATCATTTTCTAAGCGGTACTTTTTTAAATAGTCTCCAAATGTCTTAAGTTTTGACACCGGATGAATAAAAAAAGACCACCTCGTATGAGATGGATGCATCTTTCTATTTATTCAATTAAAGCCCCCGTTAGTACAATAGATTATTATCATTTCTAAATTCCGAGATATAATTCACTATTTCATTTAAATTGTTTTTTATACTTCTAATAACTTCTCTTTCAAGTTCTTCTGTATTTATTTCATTCTCTTTAAATAGAATATAGAGTTTCTCTTTCCAGTAAAGCCAATCCTTTTCATCGAGTGAATAAAGGTAGTTTATTTTTTCAAAAACCAGAGTTTCAAGCAAGTACATTACAACATATAAAGTTATTGCACGGTATTTTCCGTTATCATAAATAACTTTTACATTGTGCATTGTAAAAGAAAGCCCTTCAATTAATTCACCGTCATATAATTCAAAAGCATTTACTAAGTAGTCATTAATTATATTTAGAATAAATTCTTCACTGTAATACTTAATAGCTTGGTCATTATCTAAATTATCCAATAAAAATCACCTCGCAATCCCTAGTATGGTCTGTCAAAATAGAATCTCACAGTACTATTCGGATATTTTTGAATAAATTCTCCTGCAACACTTTTACAACTTTTACAAGGTTCTAATCGAGTATAAATCTCTACCTCGATATTGACATTCAAAGACAAAATATTATAATCATTATTCAAACGTTGAATAACATTTGAAAAATCCTCTAATATTTTATATTCGGTATCGTACATTCTAGTAAAAGCACCTGGTCCATTTATCACATTATCGGAATTAACTCTTAAGGGTGAAAATACTGAAGTATGAATTCTCGGACTTAGTACGAACCGACTATCTAAACAAGACATTAACCTCAATAAATTTTTTCTTGTTTCTTGAATTTTTACACCAAAAAGTTTTCTATCGTTCATACTATGTATTTGACTACTTGAATATACATAATCGATAGGTGGAACAATTTTCCCTGTATTATTCCTGAATTTTATCATACCTACTGCAAAATTCTTATCGAATAAAAATACATTTCTTACATGTTTATCTGTAGATCTTTCTAGATAAAATTGGTTCACAAAAGACTCGAAATTTACATACTTTTGACGAAGTGCAAGTCCTGTTGGGCTTTCAAAATAATAATAACTCTCAGATAACCTCATTCGACAACTTCCTAACTTATTAAAATTGTAATAATTAATGGTGATGTTTGGACTAGAAATTATTTTTAATAACATTACTTTAGCATATATTCCAAATTTAGTTTATTAAAAAATGCAAATTTGCTTCTTATTCAACTAAAGGAGGCTTCGTTAGTTGAACAAGAATCCATTCCACAACTCTTAAGTAATGGTTTTGTAGGTTGCGTATTTTCAATGATAACCTGATATATGTTTAATTTCGAAACTCCAATTCTGACACGAGCATCCTCGGTAATATTGGGCATCATACATTCTCCTTTTTTAAAACTATACGTTTTATTTAATATTTATTATTGAAGTGATAAGGTTTATATTTTCCAGAATTAAGGAGAATGTTGTAGTTACATATGACAATTTGTTATTCTTAAATTATTAATGAAAGAGGGAGAGAGTTTTATTGCGTACAATAGAGACACAACCTCTGGCTAATTCCTTAATTCAGTCATTGCGTAATATTGGTTATAGACCACAAACTGCAATAGCGGATCTTATAGATAATAGCTTAGATGCAGGGGCAACGGAGATTCGTTTGAATTTTGAATATAATGGAGGTAATGGCATTATATCGATTTGCGATAATGGAAGTGGAATGGATGAAGCATATCTACAAAATGCTATGACTATTGGTTCTAAGGACCCTCGTTTAGCTCGTAAAGAAAAAGAGCTGGGACGTTACGGAATGGGATTAAAAACTGCTTCTTTCTCATTAGGGAAAGTGCTAAGTGTTTTAACAATGAAAAAAGGGAAAGTTTCACAACGTTCTTGGAATTTGGATTATGTTAGTGAAGTGAATGCTTGGAAATTGCATATGCAAGTTCCAGAGGAACTGCAGGGTTTTCAACAGCAATTAAAAGGGAATTCAGGGACAATTGTTATTATTAACGAATTAGACCGTTTTTGTGGATTTGGGGAGAAACAGGTTATTAAACTTGCAAGTTTTAATAGCAAGGTGCGTAAAATTCAACGATATTTAGAGATGGTATACCATGTGTTACTTGAAAATGGACTTGTTATTACAATTAATGATCAAAAATTGAATCCATGGAATCCTTTTTTAGAAGGTAATGAAAGACGTTACGAGGGAGAATCGCAAATAATTAGATATAATGGTAAGCGAATTCGGGTCACGCCTTTTGTTCTACCTCACCCGTCTACTTTTAATAAACAAGATTATGAAAAAGCAGCCGGTACAAAGGGCTGGAGAGATCAACAAGGCTTCTATATTTATCGTGAACAACGCTTAGTGAATTTTGGTGAGTGGTTTAACTTGTTTCCTAAAGATGTAGCATCACAATTAGTACGAATTAAAGTGGAATTTGGAAACGATTCAGATATTGATTGGAAAATTGATATTAAAAAATCTTTTGTAGCTGTTCCAGATGAAATCAAGGATAAACTACGTGAAATTGCAAAATATTATAGACAAATTTCACAAAATATTATGATTCAACGTGATAGTATAGGCAAACAGGGAGAACGAACCAAAGGCTCCTTAAATACATGGGTAATTCGAGATACAGAACATGGAAGTAGATATATGTTAAATCGTACACATCCGATATTAGAAAAGATATTGAATAATCTAGATACTTCTACACGAAAATTATTAAATAGTTATTTGAAGTCTATAGAAATAGGATCTCCTAATAATCTTCTAGATACATCTCAGATGGTTAAAAATGAAGATGAAGCTATTGATGATTCACTTAAAAAGCTTATTATTTCATATGGTGAATTTGCAAAAGAATCATCAAACCCGCCGTTTATAGATCGATTAGCTGAAGCTATTTCAATGACTACTGGTTTTGAGGCAGCTAGTGTAAAAGCTATTAAACAAATACTAATAAAGGAAGTGAATTATTAATGGATCAAGAGAAAATAGATAATTTATTAGGGATTTTTGATGGTTTTATGGGACTGTTTAAAACAATGACTGATACTACAGAAAAAGCATTTGAAAAAGCAATTGAAAGTACTAAACCCGAAGAAAGGTTATCTTCTGAAGAATTGGAACGATTTAGTGCTATGGTTCATCAGCGTTATAAAATTGCAATGCCAGTTTCGGAAAATGAAGTTATTAAGAGAGCCGGATTAGAAGCATGGTTCGATGTTGCGAATCCTCCTATGTATACTTATTATTGGAATCGCTATAAACAATATTTATTAAATCACAAAAAATGGGAGTATGATACAGTAACGTCAATTGATACATCTACAGATGAAATTTTAAGTTTAATTGGTGACCCTAATAAAGTCCAATCTTTTGATGTGCGAGGGCTTGTATTAGGCTATGTTCAATCAGGGAAAACAGCCAATTTTACCGGTTTAATTAATAAGGCTTATGATGTCGGTTATAAAGTAGTGATTGTATTAGCTGGTATGAATAATGATTTACGTGCCCAAACACAGGTAAGATTAGAAGAAGAAGTTGTAGGAATTTTGGATCCTGATACAAAGAAAAAAATAGGGGTTGCAAGTATCCAGGCGGGTGGAATTCAAGTCGAGACTTGGACAACAGCTACAAATGATATTTCTTTAAATAATGCTATTGGTGTGAGAAATCTTGAAAAGCCAATTTTAATTGTAACTAAGAAAAATGGCGATGTATTAGAGGCGCTAGTAGAACAGCTAAAAGCAAGTGTTGAACTTGGACAAACTGATGTACCTGTTCTTGTTATCGATGATGAAGCTGATCAAGCGAGTATTGATACAGCAAATCCAAAGAAAAGTGAAAAACCTAAAACAATTAACCGTTTAATTCGTGATTTATTAAATGTCTTTAATAGAAAGTCTTATGTTGCTTATACAGCAACTCCATTTGCGAATCTATTAATTGATGCATCTGCAAATCATGATGAATTTGGAACGGACTTATATCCAAAAGACTTTATTATAGCTTTGCCTAAACCTAAGGCTTATTGTGGTCCAGAAGAATATTTTAATACAACAGGATTTGAGGAAGATAATAAGGCACCATTAGTACGTAAAATTCGCGATGATGAGGCTAAGTTATTTGATGAAATTAACAAGTCGGATAAGACAGATTTATTTGTAAAAGTACCTAATACTATGAAGGAAGCGATTTTAGCGTTCTTACTTTCAACGTCGATTCGTAATTTAAGAAAACATGAGGGGCAGCATAATTCAATGTTAATTCATGTTTCTAGATATACTGGTATACAATCGAATATGCAAAAAGTAATAAATGCTTTCTACAAAGAGATGGAAGAGGATATTACGATAAATAAAAAAAGCAAATATATAGAACAATTGAAGAAATTGTATTTAGAAGATTATTTAAAAACTCAAGAAAGTTATGCTGAAATTAAAAAAGAGAAAATCGAAATATTCCCCTGGGAAAAAGTGTTAGATGAATTGAAGAACATAGCTGGTAAAGTACAAGTTATGGAGATTAACGGGAAGAGTGAACATGCTTTAGAATATAACAAATACAAGAAGAATGGGCTAAATGTTATTGCTATTGGAGGAGATAAATTATCTCGTGGTCTAACATTAGAGGGGTTAACAGTATCATACTATTACCGCTCTACTTCTATGTATGATACCTTGATGCAGATGGGAAGATGGTTTGGATATCGAGGTGGATACATGGATTTATGTCGTATTTATACAACCGATACCATTGCTTCTTATTTTGATCATTTAGCGGAAGTTATGATTGAGCTTCGAGAAGAATTCTCTAAGTTGGCTAAAAGGAAAGTAACGCCAGAACAGTATGCGGTTAGTATGTTATCACATCCTTTCATGACAATTACAAGTCCAAGTAAGAGACGTAATTTAGAGAGTTCGCCTTACTATAATGGTTCGATTCAGCAAACACGTTCTTTCGAGCTAAATGAAGCATTTTATCGAGATAATATGGAATCTACCAAGAATTTCCTAGAGGCAATAGAGAATCCATTCGAAAGTAAGGGAGGTTCGACAGTTCATCATGTTGTTTATGATGTTAAAAGTAAGCTTGTAATAGATTATTTAAATACGTATCGAACAGCTTATAATGCACGTGTTGTTGATAGTAAGAAGCTAGCTAATCATATTAAAACGGTTAATAAAAAAGGCGATTTTAAGTTGTTTAATGTTGTAGTAATGGACTTTACAAAAAGTACTATTAATAATGTGAAGAATAAGGAAAAAGGGATTGGGAAATATCCAGTAGATTTAGGTGTTATCCAGATTGAGGGTGCTGCTATTCGTGGTACAGGTGTAGGTGCTAAAGTTTCAGATGTTGTTGACATTGGAGCGATTGTATCAGCAAACCAATCTGTTATTGATTTAGAAAAAGAAGATGGCGTAGATAATAAGATGCTACGTAATCAATCAAATCCGTTATTAATTATTTACCCATTACATCCGGATGTTCCAGTATTTAAAGATTTAGATGTACCATTCAACAAAAATTTAGTGCCTATTGGTATTGCATTGGCCTTCCCTCAATTAACAGAAGACCGAACAAATCAAGGACATATTAAACGATATGTTCAAAATAAAACTGTAGGTGTTAAATCATGATTAACATAAATGATGCCTTTAATAATTTACTTGAAAGCATGAAAAGTGGGTATAATCATCAATTACATCAGAGTCAAGTTATTAGTCACAATGACCCATATATTTTAATCGGAATTAATGTGCAAACTTCCGAAAAACAGGTGTTTATTGATGTTACGCAAGAAACATGGCAAGACAAGGATGTAGAGGCTTTTCCAAAATGGAAAGGTCTGAGCATCGAAGTGAAATACTTTGAACAATTAGGCTTTTTTTCGAACAAAAGATTTCTAGTTATTTCTCAAAAAGTAGAAAATAGCGAAGGGATTTTCGAAGCAGTACTTCAAAATCTCGTGGAAAATGTGGAAACGAATGAAGGTATAAGTTTATTTAACTTAATTTATAGAATTTTAGATCGTTGGAATCAATTTTTCACGAAAGATCGGAAAGCTAAATTAAATCGTGAACAACAAATAGGGTTATTCGGAGAGTTATCATATATTAATGAAGCGATAAAAAGGTATCCATTAGCAGTTAGTCGAATTGTTGATTCTTGGAAAGGACCCAAGGGGAATCGCTTGGATTTCATGATGGGTTCTTATGGTATTGAGGTAAAAACAAACTCTTTGAAATTACGAAGTAACGAAGTGAAAATTTCTAATGAAAAACAATTAGAGTTGAATGAATTGATTAGAACTATCTATTTATATGTTATAGAAATAGAAGAAAATGATACGAACGGATTAACAATAAATGACTTGATTGAGGAAATTAGACAAAATCTAAATGAACTAAATAGCGCTAGTTTAACGAATTTTAATAATATGTTAATAGAATTGGGTATTGTAGAAACTATTTATGATGATAAGCATTTCGTGATAAATGGTGAGGCGGTCTATTCAGTCAAAGAAAATTTTCCATGTATAACATCAAATATGTTGCCAGCAGGTGTAACGAACGTTTCTTATACATTGAATTTAAGTTTATGCGAATCCTTTAAAGTTAGTAGTAATGAGTTATATAGTGTAAATAAAGAAGGTTGATTAAATGCAGGAACGCAAACAAAAACTAGAGTTTTATAAAGAATTTATTGAAAAAATAGAGAGTAAAGACTTAGAAATGGGTGGGCGTGAAGTACCATTTATGCAAGAGTTTTTTCACTTTATGGAATTATCTGATGAACCTAATATAGTACAATGCCGTAAAAGTGAACAGAAAATTAAGGTTAATGCTTATGCTTTTAGCGAAGACTATACGGAGTTGAATTTATATATAGCAGAATATGATATTGATTATGATGACTTTATATTACCGGAAATTAATAAAACTGGTATAGATGAATTAGCTAAGCAAGCAAAGCGTTTTTTTACAAATGCTCAATTTATATTGGAAAATTCAGATAGATCTTTAGAGTATTACGATTTGGCAAAAACTATATTGGAAAAGAAAAAAGAAATAGATGAAGTAAATATATTTGTGATTACAAATACATTTTATTTATCTAACAAGCCAATTGAGATGAAGATACCTGGAGTTGAGACTGTCAATATACATGTATGGGACATGGATCGTATTTATCGATTATCAGAGGCTGAGCAAGGTATTCGCGATTTTGATATTAACTTTACGGAAGTGTATGATGGAACGTTACAAATGTTGAAAGTACCGTCAGGCGAGGAATTAAATGAGAATTATTTAATGGAATGTTATTTAGGGTATATTCCTGCCAAATTGTTAGCGCAGCTTTATGATGAGTGGGGACCGAAGTTGGTTGAACGTAATGTACGTTCATTCCTACAAGCTCGTGGAGGAACTAATAAAGGTATTCGTGATACCTTGAAAAATCCTAATCAAAGAGGTATCTTTATTGCCTATAATAATGGAATTTCAAGTGTTGCGAAAGATGGTATTATAGAAAAAATCGGTAACTCTAATCTATATGAAATTAAGAATCTAACGAGTTGGCAAATTGTTAATGGGGGTCAAACTACGGCGTCTATCCATCAAGCTTATAAGAATGGTGAAGACTTATCGGATGTATATGTACAAGCTAAATTGACGATTATCAAAGTTGATGCAGAAGAAGAGCAAGATAAATATGCTTTAGAGGATGAGTTAGTCTCTAAAATCTCTGAATATGCTAATACACAAAATAAAATTAATAAATCAGATTTATTGGCGAATACTCGCTTTATGTCTGATATTGAAAAATTATCCCGTAGTACGTGGATTCCAGCCCAACATAATCGTAAATCCGAGGCAAAATGGTATTTTGAACGCGCTCGCGGTCAGTATATGGTCGATATTGGGCGTCGTAAAAAAGGAAAAGAACAAAATGATTTTAAAAAAATGTACCCCCAAGAAAAAGTATTAACTAAAGTTGAATTAGCAAAATATTATATGTCTTGGGAAGGATACCCTCATATTTCAAGTAAGGGGGGAGAAGAAGCTTTTAAACGTTTCATGGCTTTGAATAGTGCTTATTGGAAATACGATACTGATAGTGATGGTATGCCTCTTATTAATAGTATTGATCAAAACTATTATAAATTATTAATTGCTCGTTGTATTGTAAACAATTATGTAGCTGATATTGTGGGGAAATTGGGCTTAAAAGGATATCGGGCAAATGTTGTTTATTATACCGTTGCAATGTTTAATTATCTATATGGAGAACAACTTGATTTGGAAGATGTATGGATAAGGCAGCAAGGACTAGGGGATTGGGAAGAACCAATCAATATAATTGCTAATCGTTTTATTAAGTACTTAAGAGAATCAGCTGGAGAACGTAATGTCACACAATGGGCAAAATCCGAAGAGTGTTGGGAAGGATTTAAAAAAGAATGTGCCAAGGTTTTGAGTGATTTAATTTAAATGACAATATAGTAAACGGTTATATCTATTGTAAATGTAATAGATATAACCGTTTTTTGATATAGTATTATTTTAATTGGGAGTTAAATTAATTTTCAATGATTATTTCACAGCCTAAAGATTCTAGATAATTCATATGTGATTCACTACCTATTGAATAGCAATAGTTAGAGACTGCAACAATCAGTGAACTACCGGCTTCATCGTAAACGACATCATCTGTCCCCAATGTTTTAATTATAATTAAGTCTGAATCTGTTAAATATTCATTTGAATTTTCATCCCAAGTACAAATTAATCCCCCATACACATCAATATTAAGATCAGGAATTCTTACAAATACTGATTCAATTAGTATTTGCATGTTCTCATTTTCTTGTAGGATCTTAGTACCTCTATCATCAATATCCCAAAGATGGTCTTCGCAATTAGATAAAGTTAAGTCTGCGGCGAAATCTAGTAAATACAGTCCTTCATGAATTTTTGTTAATCGTACAGAATCTCTACCGTATCTTATTAAATCCCTAGTTTCTACAAAGGCTCCCGAGGTTACACCTATTCTTTTCCTAATATAGGAACCTAAAATGCTATTGTTATCGCAAGTTTCAATAGCTTTTCTTTCTTCTTGTGCGACTTTACATACAAACATTTCACGATCGTCGGTTATAACAAGCAATTTTTCACGCCTTTGAGGAAGAAAATGAGGGCGTTCACGATGTACTTGCTTAGAAATAGATAGATAGGCTTCGTTCCCTGTACGTGTTGGTTGTCTCAAACCATTTCGACCATTGTGTCCCCAGTTAATTCCTGATTTAGGTGGTGTTTCACCTCCCCTAATTGTTAGAGGAATATTAATAGATTCATAATAGCTTTCTAACTCATCATTTTCAGTTAATCTAAAAAAATCTAAATGTTCATCTTCGAATGAAACTTCTAATTCATTTTCTTTGTCGTGGTGAATTACAACCTTGTCAGAAACGTTTGTGCTTGTGCAATTGATCAAATTTAAATGATTAAACAGGTGTTCTACATTCCCATCATGCTCTACCAGTATCTCATTTCTATGGTAGAAACCATTTAAAGTAAAAGTTGCAGAACCTACAAATATTTTTTGATCTAATCCTAAAATCAATGGATTTTCCCAATAATACACATTGCCGTGTTGTCCAGGCTTAGCGATTTGATAGTATACATCTAATCGATTACCATATCTCCTTACTAAGTGTTGGAATGCTAGATGTGTAAACTCTGAAATTCCATCTTGAGAAACCATTCCAACAAAAATTTTTAAATTTAATTCAGGAAATTCATCTAATATTTTTGTAACTAGAATAGGGCTAACATAACCAGATAAAATTTTAAGGTCTCTATATCCGGAATTATATATATCCTTAATAATATGTTGTTCGAAATTTTGAGTAATAAACATGAGAACGTCACCTCCAAATCTAATTTTACAAGTGAAATACATAATATGCAAAAAAAGTATCTATTGAGATGTTGATTCTATGATAGTTTAAATAATTTTTCATTTATTCGATTACACTTAATTTCAATTGAATCTGGTCCCTTTGAAAAATTGCATCTGAATTTCAGGAAGCTTTAAGACCATTATGTAGATCTAATCGCTCCTGTTTGCTACAAGCTGATTTAGGCTTAATATTACTTACTCGTGTATAAGTGGAATCCAACCATAATATCCAAAGTATTTATACTTATTCAGAAGCAGTTTATCACTTACGTTGTTTAATTTCTTTTACAATTTACAAGGATGAACATGTTCATTCAATATTCTTCATTAAAGATTAGATATTATTGAAAAATAGTTGTTGTTTTTCAGCATTAATATCATTTTTAGCTACTTTTTTAGCTTTCTCTTTTTGGAGGAATTCTAATTGGAATTTCTTTGTTGGTTCCACAAATTCATATGGGATTTTTGCAAATGATTTTAAAATCGCTTCAAAAACAATTTGAGCGCCTGCTGGTGGGACGGCCATACCTATTTGCTTACGTGCAGCTTCTTTGCTTCCTGTGAAGATGAAATCGTCAGGGAATGTTTGTAAGCGCGCACGTTCGCGGTTTGTTAAAGCGCGTGCTTTTTCCCAATGATACATATGTGTACCACCACCACCACTACCTGTTACGGTATAAGCTGGACGTGTTGGATCGAGGCGTTTATAGATTGAGCTTAAACGTGCCCCTTTAACATTTAACTGTAATTCTTCGGGTATGCCAAAGTACCAAGCATTTTCACCTGGAGGAATATAGCTTAACATTTCTTGAACTTTCGCTGTATGGCGAGGCATATCATGATTTGGTGCATTTTCAGGAATTGATGGATGTTCGATCGCTTCTTTACAAGTTTTGTAATCAGCTGAATTTGGTGTTGTTGGTGCAGGTACTTTAAATTCAATGCCTTCATCAGCAAGATCTTTACGAATTCCTACGATAATGATACGGTGGCGAGCTTGAGGAACGCCATATTCTTCAAATTTATATAAGTGGGGTGTTACCACATATTCAACGTCACCGGGAGCTTCTAACTCTTTTAAAATCTTAATAAAGGCACGGCCTTCGTTTGCACTTTGTAGGCCGCCAACATTTTCAGCTACAAAGAATTTTGGTTTGTGGGTGTTTAAAACTTTTACACCGTAGCTATAAAGAGGTCCAAATGAGCCTCCTAATCCTTTTTTTTCACCTACTTGACTGTAATCATTGCAGGGAAAACCAAATGCAAAGCACTGGATTTCTGGTAATTCACTTATTTTTAATTTCTCTACTGGGCCACAAATAACACTAGGATCATTTTCATCACCACAGATATTAAGTGCATATGTGCGGCAAGCATTTTGATCGAAGTCATTTGACCAAGTATGTTCAATACGGAATTCTTCTTGTGTTTCTGGATGGATAACGACTGTGTTCTTAGCTGCTAAACTAAGACCACCTGGGCCGTTAAATAATTCGCCTTTTTTAAAAATCACTTTTTTCATCTCCTACTTAAAGAACTGATGTATAAAAAGAACACAAGTTCTTGCATATATATATGCTATAATCTATCTTACTACTTTTTTGAGTGAAATGCTGCTAAAAAGTTTAAAATTAAAGAAACTCTATTAAAATAATGATGAGGTGTCCAATGTTACAAATTTATTTATTATATTTTAATATTGAATTTATGAAAATCCAAGCAGAAGTCTTACAGTTACGTAATGAAACAGCTGAAGTACTTGATCAGGAGCTACAAAAAGTGTTACAGGCAGAGGGTTATGATTTTTACGATTATAGTGATGAAATTACTATCCTAGTAGATGATCGAGGTTTTAAAAAAACATTGAATCCGGTGTTTGAACTTGTTAGTACTTTTGGAGATCGAAGTCATTTAGCTGGCCGTTTAGTATTTGTACGCAACGTAGAAAATGAATATAGTACGGATATTGGTAGTATTAAGTACGAGGATATTTTTAATTTACGTATAAACTTAGATATTAATTTAGTTGGTATGACGTAAGAATAGCAAACGTAGTTAAGGTATAGGTAAAAGTGAACGTAAAATGAGTACTAAATCAAAGAAAACACTCTTATAACTTTCAAAGTTATAAGAGTCATAGTAAGATGAAGGTTATTATGCTGAAGGAGATTATATGAAAGTAGTAACAGGAGTATTTATATTAGCAATAATAGTTCTGCTAATTTATTTATATAAGAAAAAGATTTGGGTATTGTTAACTTCTTTGGCGTCATTTTTGATAGGGGTATTGATTTGTTGGTTTTTTATTGCAGATTTCAACTTTAGTACTGACTATGAATATTACAGAACTGTAGTTCCTTTGGGGGCACTTATTGTTACTACAGCCTCTTTAATATTAACTGCCAATACTACTAAAAAAAACTCAGAAATTACTAGAGATACAAGAGCAGAAACTACATTTATGAATATGATTAAATTAAATAATGACATTCTTAAAGAGGTTGACGAGAAACTGTTTTCCGAGGTTTTAAATGATATTAAAGAAGAGTTTTTTAAATATACCTTTATGTTGAATAGGGGCGCCAAATTTATCAATGAATATTTTGATGAACATGGAGAAATTCTAATTAGAGAATTAGAATCTATAGATATTTCAAAGTATGATAATGGAAATTTAAATCAAATTGCAGGGTTTAGAAAGCAATATATTGATATTATAAAAAAAAGGCCAAGAAGAGAAGTACATAAACTTTGGTTTACTTTAAATGAATCAATAGAGGATTATAAAGTTGAACTTAGTCCAAAAAATAAAGAGAATGTATTTAAGGATCCATTTACTAAAATTTTAATGGAACACACTAGCTTTTATTCTGAAATGGAGTACAAATATAAATTTGATAAAAGAGTATTAAGTGCTCCTGTGTCATACAAAGAAATGGTGATATCTTGCAATAGTGTTTTTAATAAATATTATGGAGAGTTAGGGCATTTATTTAGAAATACCCATAGAATAATAAAAATATTAAACACGGAACCTTTAGATGATATAAAATATTCTCAATTCATAGGTATTTTAAGGGCTCAAATGTCTGAAGAAGTACTTTTAATTTTATACTATAATGCGACGTATACAGATAGAGGGATAGGTTTAGGTAGAGAATTATTAGGAAGTGGATTTTTTGGAAATGAGGAAGATTTCCCTTTCTATGTTAATAAAAATGATTATAGAGCTTTAAAAAATTATAAGGAACCTCAACATTTTAGACTTAACAGGTTGATACTCCCTTCGATGGATTGTGAAATTATGTCTAAACTATATTCTAAATATTTGTTAAAAAAGACCAATAAAGATCGAAAAAAATTAACGAATGAAGATTTATTTAAGAAATTTGAAGCTACTTTTAATAGTAATCAATCAAATAATTTTGCAAAGAGTATTTTAAAACGAAGATATTTAAAATATAAAGGAAACTCAAAATCCGATGAGGTATAAAAATTAAATCTGCTACAAGAATGTTATTTTTTATATTACGTAGTCAAAAACGTAGTAAAAAATTCACTTGTCCCGCAATAATAGATGCAATAATATTTTAAAACAGCTGCCTCGACTCCCATCGTCTCCAAACATGGAATTTAATAATTGATACTCTATAGCAGGTAACCATATATTTTTGAGGATCTTGGCGTCCATAAAGAAACTACCATTCCGGAAAATTGGAATGGTGGTTTGCTATTCTTATGATGGGACAGCTCGCTTGACACGTATCTATCAATAGTTAATTCCATGTGATCCATTAAAGCTTTTTAGTGAAACAGAAGATTGTCTAATTCTATTGGCAAAATATTATTTAACTTTAATAGGTTTAACTACTTTGTATATTATTCCGTCTTCTAAGCACTGAAAAGTTGGTTTTTCTTCATTTAATATACCAATATAAACTTGATTTAATAAATAGAAATAAAGTTCCGTACCGAAGTTTTTGAAATATCCTTCTAGTTTAGAATAGGCATTCTCATATTCATTGTATTTCCATATAGGTACACTTTTTGATTTAATTATATCTTTGAGTGTATAAAAATCTATAATTGGAATCTGATATTTTTTATCTTCCAATGTAAATTTAAATTCTTGATAACCGTTAAAAACATTATGGTTTAATAGAATAAAAGGAGCAATTATCTTTTTAGAAACATCAATGCCAGTTTTTTGTTTAATAAGTTTTTGGGCCTTTTTATTATATAAAATTTTTTCAGTTCTTAATTCCAATTGTTTAAATGCTGTATATAATTCGTCTTGTAAATAATTGTATGACTCCATAAAATTCCCAGGCTTTATATTAGCTTTTGCATCAAAAAGGAAAAGGTGATCTTCTATAACAAACATCCCATCAATTTCTGGTAAATTATTATCTTCATCTCTATCCAGCTTACTAAATTGTATATTTTCATTTTTAAAGAACGTTTCTATAGTATTTTCAAAGAAATGCCCTTTATTCGTTTTATCAACTGATTGAAGCTTAATGCTATCACTGGATAAGATTTTATTTATAACTGCTTCGGGTGTTAAAGACATTATCCAACTTGGTAATATGTAATATATTTTTCCAATTCTTATCAATGGTTTATAGTTTATTATATGTGTTCCAATCTCTTTATCATTTAAGTCATAAGATAGGAGTTGTAACAAAGCGATTTTTTCCAATTCTACTCCTATATGTCTTACTAATTTTTTTTCACCATATATTTTTATATAACTTTTTTTATTTTGATAATAATATGAATTTTCCTCGGTTTCTTTCGCTAACTGATATATAGACGAATAAACTGTTAACAAATCTTCTATTAAGTATTCTACACTACTCTCATTAAGTCTAAAGGTTCTTCTTTTATCCCCGTATATCTGAATTAGAAAACTATAAGAAGAGCTAGTATTGTATTCAGAAATCCACTCATTTCCTTTATCAAAGTCAAATTTTAGAATTTTCCCATCAGCATATGAAGACATAAATTGTTTTTTTATCATTAAATTTTTTTTTTCTTTAGTATCTATATTATTTTCACTTTGAGAGTAATAGTTAAGATCTCTATATTTTTCTAACTTCGTCCAATAAGCTAAATTTTGCTCAGTAAAAAATACCGTTCTGGAAGTCGTATCTCCAGGTAATTTATAATTTTCTTCTTTAATAGCTTTAATATGCTCTGCTGAAAATTGAAGAAAAAAGGACCTTATTATTGATTTAAAGCCTACGGCTTCAAATATCTCTTTAGACTCTTGTTTAACATCACTTGGTTCTTTCATCGATAATTTCAAATTATTTATTCTTATTGTATTTAAAATTTCAGGAAAACTATCCAAAACATGATTAAGCTGTGAATTCAATATTTTTTTTGGATATTCCTTATTATCTAGACTTAATCCTTCTTTAATCATCTTATATTTAATATATTCTAGGTAATTAAATAAATCTTCTACTTCTATTTTCTTTTGGCATTCAAGAAAGATATTTCTGATCGTATTATCATGGATATCCATCTTTTCTTTTAAATAGATAATAAACTCAAGATCTTTAACTGTATCTAAATATTTTTTTGAATGTAACTCGCTTAATAATTCTTTTAATTTCGTTTGATCTAGTCCCATAGAAATTCCGCTGTGTAGAAATAATTTGTGGAACTTTTCAGGATCTAATTTATATCCAGCTTTAAGAAATTCAATCTCCCTTCCTTTTTTTGATTTTTTGTAATTCTTTTCAAAAGCAACTATTTCGCTTTTTACAATAGGTTTCATTTGTTATCCTCTTTTCAAAATAGAACAATTTTTTCTTAAACGACCACTTGCTAAAGCAGTTAAGTTTTGACATGAATGTTTGATGACCTTCCTTTTAGGTAGTACATAATTTTTCTTTGTTCCAAACTTAGTGGGCGTAGTACTAATAAGTGAATATAATCTTTCTTTTCACTATTTACATAATTGCTATTCCCAGTACTTCAAAATCCTGTCTTATAAATCTACTCGCTATTCTGCTGTTAATATAGCGCCACATAATATTATAGATTAACTATGTTTTTGTATTTTAACAACATCCTAATAGAAAAAGGCCAATAAAGAATTTCCTCAAATAAAGCATCCATAAGCTTTTAGCTCCCGACCATGGCATGAAAATAGAGTATTTACACAGAAAAAAATTTGCCCCCGCAACACTAATTTAGTGAAATGGCATTTAATTTGGCATTTAGTAATTATGGAAAAGTGCTAAAAACCTTTATAGATATTGGTTAAAAGCTTTTTAAGAGACATTGGTTCGACTCCCCCCGTCCCCATCTAGTTGCTCAAAATACAGATGTATCAAGGCTTTTGAAAAGAGTGATAATAATTGCGGTAACCATTCACTTTTCTTTAGCATCAAATTCAATAAATTGAGCAGGCTTGAAGTCGTTTTCCATGTCGAGAACGGCTTCTTTTTCTGTTGTAGGGTATTAATGACTTTAAATGTTTAAGGCTGTCTAAGATATGTCAGCTAAAGGTGCATATGTGAAAAAGCTTCATCCACTAGACAATGACCTTCCGATAGTGAATGAAGCTATTGTTAATTGTTTTCTTAAAGGAATCAATCGGAGGAAACAATGATTAATTGTACTGAGTTAATCAAATTTCAAAAGTATGTAATGGACATCAACAAATATGATTATGCACGTTATGGTTGAAACGGCTGAAAGAATAAGTATCTCTTGTGTTTGCCAGTGTGGATCTCAGATGTTAGCATGCTACTTTCCTACAATACAGCTACTGCGTTACCATACTTTTCACCGTAAACAGGGAATAATTCTCCGACCCCATCCCGACATATAATGAAGTTACTCTCTCCATGGCCTACAGAATCATTGACAATTCTCCCACTTTTGTTTATTTCCGTAGAAGTTATCGAGATCATCAAACGAAGCTCTGAAGATATTTAAATTATAGTCATTCACCTCCACTGTGCCCTGAATGAATCCTAGCATGTCATCTGAGACGTTAGAAGCATCCTCAGCCCATTCGTTTACCACTTTGTATACCTCTTTGTCATAAGGCGTTGTATGGGCCATAAGGACCGAAGTAGCTAAGTTCTGTGTGATGCCGTTGTAAGCGCCAATTGCGTTATCAAAATTTAGTAATCCATCTTCATTAAGTGCTACACGTTTAAAAGCTAGGTAATTCGAATACATTTCGTCTAAAGCTATTGCGTTTTCAGGTGACAGACAGGATTTATCAGTATCGGGCTTGTGGATCACCTCAACTGCTTCTACCTCTTCGGTTTCTACAACCTCTGTATTTTCACCTTCAGCGCTCAAACTTTTTTGTTTGGTCTTTGTAAGATAAATATCGTTTGATACGAGATAACTTATAACTATAATACCCATCACTATAATAGATGTTAAAATTGCAATTATTACTTTGTAAACGTTATTCTTTTCCATTGTCAATAACCTCCGAATTATGCGTTAAAATATAACCAAGATTTGTTTTCTCCTCCAGCACACATCGTCGCTGGCATTATAAGTGCAACTGACAATTCTATAATGCATTGCTTATAGAAGCATAGTGTAAGAGAAACACCTTCCATGCTTATCATATTATGTAAATAGTTTGAAGGCAAATTAGATTTTGTTGATAAGTAAATAGATTTAAACTACAACCATTTGGAATGTTATACATGATAAAGATTAAGTCCTAATCAACTTAATGGAATCTACTTTTGTATATTCGAAGTAATTAATAAAGGGAGAGGGTACTTTGAAAGGCTATTGATGGAAATTGCAAATACATAATTAGCGAAACTGATTAAGTATGATACAAGATGATGTTGAAATATTAGAGGGATGATAAAAGAGTATAAAAATGCGTTAGTGTAAATTCCTAACAGTGTAAAATTCACTTCCAGAATGCCGCTTTCTATCGTGAAATACATATATGGTATTTCAACTCCAATCCTCATGCCCTAGAGGGAAAGACGTTAAGTTGTCTTTCTCTCTTTTTTAGAAAATTAATGCTAATCATCAAGGGCAATAATGCAAATGCTTGCTAGCTTTTATATTGTATATCGCTCCATTAAAGAATTTAATTCACGATTTAATTCCGTTAGTTTTTCGGCAGCATGAGCAACATCAGTAATTGCTTTAATGTGCTCATCGATGGAAGAAGCAATTTCCTGTACGGAAGCGGCTGTCTGTTCTGATACGCTGGATGCACTTTCGATTCCTTCACTCATCAACTTATTATAAGATGTCATCACGTCCATTTCTTTATTAACGGCTAATATGGATTCTACAATTTGTTTTACAGAAGCAGACATCTGATTGAATTTACCTTGTGTTAGGACTACATCATCATTTAACTTTTTAGCAGTTTCCATTGTTCCTTCTACAGTTTCAACTGTTTTAGTCGTTTCTGAAACAATGGATGAAACCACGCCTTGTACTTGGTGGGTGGCCATTTTCGATTGTTCTGCTAGTTTTCTTATTTCATCGGCAACCACTGAGAATCCTCTACCATACTCACCTGCTCTTGCAGCTTCAATACTCGCATTTAAAGCTAGTAGATTGGTCTGCTCTGCGATTGTTTCAATGGTTTCCATCACCTGTGTGATTTGATTTATTTGATCATTTAATTTTTTAATTTCATCACTGACTTCTTGTGAGGCTGCTAGTGAAATAGTATTGGACTTTTGTAATTGTTGTACTATTTCAATTCCCTCGGATGATATTTTTTCTGCATGTTTTGTAATGTCATACATAACTTTACTTTGTTTTTCCGTAGTTTCTATAGAATTTGATAATAGCTCTACTGTTTGGTTTATGTTGTCCAAATCATTGGCTTGTTCTTGTGTACCAGTAGCAATTTCAGTAATTGCTCTACCAACTTCGTCACTACTAGCAGATGTTTCTTCTGAAACGGCTGATAAGTTAGTCGCTGAATCCAATAAATGTTCACTTGTATTTTTAGTCTTTTCGACGAGCGTGCGTAATTGCTGTGACATTTCATTAAAAGCGGTCGCAAGTTGTCCAATTTCGTCATTTGATTCAGGTAGATGGGTAACCATTATATGACCATTAGAAATTTTTGTTGCGGCTTCAGCTACTTCTTGTAAAGTATTTAATTTCTTCCGAATACCTAAATAAAACACCAGTGAGCTTAAAATAATAAGTACGACTGTTGCACCAAAAATAATATATTGTAAAATGTTTAACCCTTCATAAAATTCATCTTGAAAGACAGCAATTCCAATAGTCCAACCCCAAGGCTCAAAATATTCAGTATAGGCTGTTTTATCTTTAAAAGAACCATCTGGCTGTTTATCAGAGTAAACGACATAGCGATCTGATTCATTTTTGGACTTGCCGCCTGCAATGATCATTTCGCGATTACTTCTGTTAAGGTCATCGGCAGGAGCTCCACCTATTTTAGAAGGATGGAGTTGTAACACTAAATCCTCGTCAAAAGCTAATATATATCCATTTTCTTTGTAAGTAAAATTGGATTTTTGATAATCGTACTCTCCAATTTCATTTACGGGTCCATTTAGAATAATTCTCGCTTGTTCTTTTCCTTCTTCTAGCGTTATTTTGCCACTTTCCACTTCTTCATTAATCAATTCTATTGAAGTATAGGCCCCTTTGACAATGCTTTGGAGTTCTCGTTGACCTGATTCTAAGAGCTGATCTTTAGCAACAAAATAGCTTGTTGAGCCGATAATCACAACTGTTACAAGTATAATAATTGTGATTAGTAGCATTAACTTCCCTGAGATGCTTCGTAACCGTAAATTTTTCTTCATCATTTGCTTCCTCCCACAACTATATATAGGTATATTTCGACAGTAATCTTCATAATTCAATGGTATCGAAATTATTTTTTATATGAGGCTAATTGTCCTGCAAATGACTATTCATTCATCAATCTTTTATAGATTGACATTTTTAGTGTGAAAATGATGTGATTACATATTAATATACTGTTGAAAGAAATGCCGTTTTCTAATTCAAACTAGAGTATTGTTAAGCGTTCGATACTATATAGATGATTCTCACTGGTTAGTTTTATCTTTAAGGAAAATAGGCTGTAGCGGGAATACATTTGCTATTGCGAATGAAGGTTATATATGTAAGGTTAGGCGGCACACCAATAAAGTAAAAATGTATACATCAGCAAAATAAGGTATATTATATTTGTTGAATAGATTTTCTTTAAGACAGGAAAAGTAGGTGAACCAAAGTGGGGAAATATCAATTGGATACTAAAGGTAAGGCGGCTGTGGCGAAGTATCATGAGAAACACAAGCCTGCCCAATTTGATAAAAAGCAGCAACTTGAGAAAATACGAGCAGAGTATTTGAAAAAGAAGCAAGAACAAGCAGATCAATAATATGAATGAAAACATAGGGAGGTTAAAATCTCCCTATGTTTTTTTCAATTAATCGTAGAGTTTATTTTTCAGGTATCTATTCCTCGTTAATTGATTTCACACGCCCTAGCATTTTTAATTTGTTCATACTCCGTTCATATTGTTGTCATAGGGAGGACATCTTCATTTTGTAAGCTATCCTAAACGGTTTGCGGAAGTGGCCGGATAAGAAGTTAGTGATGAAAGGGAGGAGTGGCACGAGCTATTAAAGCGGTCTGCACTGGCAGTTATAATCTCGTGCAAATAGAATGAAAAAAACGATAACTATTATAGGTAAAATCATAGCGGGTTTAGTGATAGCGCTAGTACTCTTTTTATTGATTGTGTTTGTAATTAATATTGTTTGCAACAAAATGGAGCAAGGAAAAATAGAATCGTATGGTCAGTCTGTAACAGTAGATGGGAAAAATATGAATGTTTTCATTCAGGGGGAGGGCGAGGAAACGGTCGTGCTTTTACCTGGTTATGGAACGGCGGCACCGGGACTTGATTTTCAGCCATTAGTAGATGAACTTTCTCCGTTTTACAAGGTTGTTGTCGTGGAGCCCTTTGGTTATGGATTAAGTGATTCGACTGACAAGGAACGGAGTACCGAAAATATAGTTAGTGAAGTGCATGAAGCATTACAGCAGCTTCATATTGAACAGTATATTGTAATGGGTCACTCAATTTCGGGTCTTTATGGACTGGATTATGTGAATACCTATCCAAATGAAGTGAGTGCATTTGTTGGGCTTGATAGCAGTGTTCCATCAATCAGTGAGAAAAAAATTGGTTCTTCCATCATTAGAACTATAAAGTTTCTTAAACAATCAGGTTTAGCTCGATTGCAGGTGAAGCTGGGTGATGACCCATATGCTGACCTATCGTATGATAAAAAAACAAAGGAACAATTGAGAATGCTTAAGCATAAGAACATGTATAATTCCACTCAGTTAAATGAGGCTGAAATGATGTATGAAAATTTTAAAGCAGCTGAAAGTTTGTCATTTCCCAAAAATCTACCTGTTATATTCTTTATTCAAGCGGATCATCCAGTCACTGACAGGTGGGTACCCGAGCATCATAAGCAAATAAAAGATTCTGTCTATGGGCAAGTGGTGACATTTGATGGGGATCATTATTTATATCGTACTAAGGCAAAAGAAATCGTTGAAGGCTTAAGAAAATTTATGAAAGAGGTCAGATGAATGGTGAGTTCATCTGAAAATGAGACGAGTCAGCTAAGTGATGAAAAACCGCCCATTTGGACGGTTTTTTCACTTTTTAACTAAAAATTTTTACAGCCGAGCTAGTGCCTATTCTTGAGGCTCCCGCATCTATCATTAATTGAATATCTTCCAAGTTACTTACACCGCCGGATGCTTTTACGCCAACATTTGGTCCGACTGCTTGTCTCATAATCGCAACGTCTTTAGCAGTTGCGCCGTGCAGTGAAAAGCCTGTGGAGGTTTTAAGGTAGTCGGCACCAGCTTTTACGGATAATTCGCATGCACGAATTTTTTCTTCATCCGTTAATAGACAGGCTTCTATAATCACTTTGACTAGCGCTTTTCCTTTTGCAGCGTTTACCACCATTGCAATCTCTTTTTCCACTAGCATATTGTTTTTGTTATTTTTTAATTCTGCAATATTTAATACTACATCGATTTCTGTAGCCCCATTATCAATTGCATTTAAAGTCTCAAAAACTTTTACTTCAGTCGTGTTTGCACCTAATGGAAATCCTATTACTGTGCATATATTCACATCCGATTCACGTAATAGTTCTGCAGATAAGCTTACCCATGTAGGATTCACGCATACAGATGCGAAGCCGTATTGTCTTGCTTCTTGGCATAATTGAATGATTTCTTTTTCTGTCGTATTAGGTGAAAGTAAGGTGTGGTCTATTAATTTTGCATAGTCCATAAGTATATCATCTCCGGCTTCAAAATATGTTTCCCTACTAAAAAGCTCTGTGGGGATGTTCAGCTACCCACATGACTTATATTAAAGCGTTTCATAGTTTTTAGACCATCCAGTTTAGTAGATTTTTCACCATCCATTAAAATTCTACATACGGTTTAGGACTTTGGGTGTTTTTGAGTTCCATATACTCGACATTAAATATGGTACATATAGTTCAAACATTTAGCTAGTAGCTGGGTGCGATTCGTTACTTGAAATTTTCGATAGAGGTTTTGGAGATGTTTTTTAATTGTATTTTCACTGACGATTAATTGCTGGGCAATTTCTACATTTTTCAGACCCTTGGAAACAAAATTTAGCACTTCTCTTTCTCGTGCTGTCATTTCAAACAGGATAGAGGGCTGTGAATGTAAATGTAAGGCGTACATATTTTCTATATTTCTTTTTAAATAAACTAACATTAAAACATCTTTTTCATTAAATAATTTCTCGCCAATTTTTCTTAAAAAACCGATAACAGCAACATGTCTATCATCTACTTTTAAGTACAATGCCATTTCATCTTCATAACTGTTCTCTCTTAAAAATACGTCTTTATAATGTGATTGTTTTTGAAGGCACATGGCTTTATTGTTATTGAGCAATTGAATGGCATGCTGTGTATCTATATTTTGAGGATGTAGTGGATCAAAATTTTTATATAGGTGTAAATATTCATTAATCGTATGAACCTCGATGTTAAAAAGTACAGGTGTCTTTAATTCGTTATTTGACATTTCCCAAAATAACATATGATGATAACCGAGATGTTGGTTTAATGTATGTAACAATTCATGTTTAAAGCTCTCATTACTTTGTTTCACATTCAAGTTGGAAATATGATAACTAGCCTTAAGAATTTTTTCTACATCAGCTTCATAAAACATGAAAACACCTCATTTCTCTATTAAGCACTTATATTCTATTTTGAGAACAATTATCCTTTTGGGTAATATAAATATTTTAGAATATTCAGTACATTGTGGTTGTAAGATTAATTCTACATGAGGTGATGATATGAATTTACATGAGTATGCTTCATATGACGGAATAGGCTTAGCAGAACTAGTAAAATCAAAAGAGGTAACACCACAAGAGCTCAAAAATCTTGCGCTAGAGGGAATCAAAAAAGTAAATCCATCTATTAATTCAGTAGTCAGTGTGTTAGAGGAGCAAGCAGACAAAGCCATTGAAAAGGTGGATAAAAATGCCCCATTTGCAGGTGTTCCGTTTTTAATTAAAGAGCTTGTCTTACATGCTGAGGGCGTCCCGCATAGTATGGGGAGCCGTATAGGCGAAAATACAGTAATACCTGTTGATAGTGAGCTAATGGCGCGTTTTAGAAAAGCTGGCTTCATTTTAGCGGGGACTACGACAACGCCTGAGTTTGGTTATAATGCAGCGACTGAAGCAGTTATTTATGGTGCTACACGGAATCCTTGGAATTTAGATCATAGTCCTGGTGGTTCGAGTGGAGGGTCAGCAGCCGCTGTGGCAAGTGGTATTGTACCAATTGCTCATGCGAATGATGGTGGCGGTTCCATTCGTATTCCCGCATCCTGTAGTGGGTTAGTTGGATTAAAGCCGACGCGTGGACGAGTTCCTACGGGCCCCTTCAATAGCGAGCCTTTAAATGGGATTGCCATTGAATTTGCTGTGACCCGTACGATTCGTGATGCGGCGGTTTTACTGGATCAAGTAGCTGGCCCAGATGTAGGGAGCTATTCAAAATTAGAAGTAACCCATGCTCCGTACGGACAATTAATTCATGAAAATGTCCGCCCTTTAAAAATTGCATGGACCACTGAAACGAATTCTGGCGCATTTGTAGATCCAGAATGTATAGAAGCTGTTCATAAAACAGTCCAAGTTTTAAAGGACTTAGGGCATGAAGTAGTGGAAGCACGTCCGAAATATGAGCAAGCGACATTTACAAAGGCTACGGTTGATATTTGGACAGCCAATATTTATAAAATGATTAAGGGTGCGGCAGAGGGGGCAGGTAAAGCAGTTTCTCCGGATAATATTGAAGCGGCCATTTGGAAATGCTATGAATATGGTGGTAATTTAAAAGCATCCGAATTATTAGATGCCATTAATATCAATGCACTTGTTTCACGTCAAGTAGCAGGCTTTTTTGAAGACTACGATATTTTATTGAGCCCAACAATTGGCACACTGCCTGCTAAAATTGGCGAATTAAATGCGAATAATCCTAACATTTCAGCAGTTGAATGGACGGAGCAAATTTTCACCTATGCGCCATTTACCAATTTATTTAATGCTACAGGGCAGCCTTCATTATCATTGCCTTTGGCAGAAAGTCAATCAGGTTTACCAATTGGTCTACAAATGACAGGTAAATTTGCAGATGAATTAACATTATTACAGCTCGGTAGACAATTAGAAGAAGCCATACCTTGGAAAGGTCGTAAACCTGCTGTACATGTAAGTACAACACAGCCTCAGCCAGCAGTATAGATGAGCATGAACGCACCCAGTCGAGACAAAAGTAGAGGGGTGCGTTTTCTGTATCCTTTACATCAGCGTATACACTACGACAAGAAACAGGTCTTTCTCCCATCCAGCAATTCATATACATAAAGAAAAAACTAATAGGAGTAGTGATTATTGGACAAACAACATCACAGGTATAGATGGGTTGTGTTTGTTGCTGTATTGTTTACGTATTTGGTAATGGCCAGTCAACGAACTGCTCCGGGGTTAATTACAGACCAATTGATGAGGGATTTTGGGGTGACGGCATCGACGATTGGGCTATTGACGAGTATCCAGTTTTTTGTGTATACGAGTTTACAAATTCCGATGGGGGTTTTAGCTGATCGATTTGGGCCAAACTTTTTTCTTATTATGGGTGCTATCCTAACAGGACTAGGTACGATTCTTTATAGTTTAGGGACACATGAATTCGTCCTATTTTTTTCTAGAATACTTACTGGTGTAGGGGATGCAACCATTTGGGTGAATATGGTGCTTATTTTGGCACAATGGTTTCAGAAGAAGGAATTTGTGCGTTTAATTGGCTTTGCAGGGATGACTGGGAGTCTAGGTTTCTTATTGGCGACGGTTCCCTTTGCTACTTTGATTCTTTTATTTGGTTGGAGAATTTCATTTTTTTCAACGGGACTCTTATTATGTGTATGTGGTGTTCTTCTTTATTTTGTACTTGTTAAAAATACGAAACGTATCTTTTCGGCAAAAGCGATAGTTGAAGCTGAGGTAGTGCAACGTGAAAAAACATCTGTTTTATTACGGAGAATATTTTCAAATCGACAAGCTTGGGCTTTATTTTTTTGCCATTTCGGGGTCGTTGGGGGATATGTAGGCTTTATCAGTTCGTGGGCTGTCCCCTATGGAATCAATATGTATGAGATGACCCGTTCAGAGGCGAGTCAGCTAATTATGATTGGTCTTATCGGAGCACTTATCGGGGCCCCCTTAACGAGTTGGCTTGCTGGCCGGTTAGAAACGATTAAGAAGCCTTATATTGGTGTTCAAATGGCTGTTTTATTGAGCTGGTTATCCTTTCTCTTATGGAAGGGGCATCCGTCCCTAATCCTTCTTATTATACTATTCTTCATTATCGGCTTTGGATATGGAGCAAGTGCCTTAACGTTCGCGGCTGTTCGTCAAACTTTTCCTATCACTGAATCTGGTATCGTTTCTGGTTTTGCGAATACAGGAGGCTTTTTAAGCGCTGCATTACTACCGATTATTTTTGGCTATGTGTTGGATTATTTTCAATCGACTTCAGGTTATATAGGAGATGGGTACTACTATGGATTTATCACCCCAATTGTATTTTCCGCCATTGGCCTGATGGGAGTACTGTTATTGAAGGAACAGCGCATGAAAGCCGACCTACAATGACTTGGCGAAACCTCTAGTCGAAGGTAATGTCATATCAATCTTAATGGCTAAATTAGGGGTATTTAAGCGAGCATTAAGCGCTTGTTAAATATCCTTTTACTATAGCTTTTTCCCCCTTAATCACGCTGAAATTTGTTAAAATTATTCATTATTATTACTTTTATGATTAATTTTACCTGGATGGTGATCACCATAAATGCTAAACTGATTAGGAATCTTAAAATTCAGAATTAAAGGGAGCAAACTAGGAAATGAGTAGATTTAGAAAAGTTATATCTATACTAAGTATGGTGGCATTGATACTGGCCACAGGGATTTTCTTTACGCAAACCCCTGTAAATGCACAAGAGGAAGATAAAGATATTCATATTACACTCCTCGCTACATCAGATATTCATGGCCGTTCTATGCCTTGGGATTATGCGGTGGATGGCCCAAATCTCACAGGCAGTTTAACGCAATTATATACAATTATTAAGGATATTCGTAACGATAATCCGAATACAATCTTGTTGGAAAATGGAGATTTAATACAGGATAATTCTGCAGAATTATTCAACAATCAGCCTCAATCACCAATGATGGTCGCTGTTAATGAAATGGGCTATGAGGCTTGGACATATGGAAATCATGAATTCAACTTTGGTTTAGGCATCCTTGATAAAGTTTCTAGCCAATTTAATGGTACAAGACTTGCTGGTAATGTTTATAAAGAAAATGGAGATCGTTATTTACCTGCATATACAATTATTGAGCGTGAAGGGGTAAAAATCGGTGTTATCGGGATGGTAACTCCACTGATTACAGAGTATGAAAAAGGCACGGATCATCTAGATGGACTAGTGATCAAAAATCCAATTGAAGAGACTAAAAAAGCGGTCAAAGAATTAGAAGGCAAAGTAGATGTCATGATTGGCCTCATGCATATGGGGCTGGAAAATGAAAATGGTATTCCAGGGACTGGCGTGAAGGAGATGGCAAACGCCATTCCAGAGCTAACAGCTATTTTTGCAGGTCATAATCATGTCCTGATTAATAAAGAAGAAGTGAATGGCGTTTTTATAACAGAGCCTAATAAATATGGAACACATATTTCACGAATTGATTTAACATTTACTCGCCAAGGCGAACAATTGCTGCTAAAAGAAAAAGACGCTTCGGCTATTCCTGTAAAGAACGAAGATGGCACATTTGTTGAATCTGATAAAGAACTAGAAGAAACATTAAAGCCTTACCATGAGTTTGCACGTGAAGATGCCAATATCGAAGTGGCACAGCTGAAAGGAACAAATCTTGTCCCGAAAAATGAAATTAAAGGAATTCCTACAGTACACATTCAAGAAACACCTTTATCAGACTTTTTCCATGAGGTAATGCTGCATTATAGTAAGGCTGATGTAGTAGCGCATCAGATTGATAATGACAAAGCTTCATTGAACATAGGTCCTATCAAGAAAAAGGATATTGCCTATAATTATCAATTTGCTGGCGGAGAAGTATCTGTTTATGAAGTAACAGGAAAAGATTTAAAAGATTATATGGAATGGGCTGTTGGCTATTTTAATAGTACGCGAGATGGAGATGTAACGATTAGTTTTGATAAAACAAGACGTTCATCGAAATATAGTACAAATGACTATTTTGGTCATGTAAAGTATGGCATCGATTTAACGGAGCAGCCAGGCAACAGAATCAAAAATCTTCGTAAATTAGATGGAACGCCAATTAAAATGGAAGATCATTTAAAGCTTGGTATGAACGCATATAGAATGGACTTTCTCGTATCAAAAGGTCAGGCGCTTGAAGGGCGTAAGTTCAATATGACTTGGTCCTCTAAAGATGAAAGTGCTTATGGGGAAACAGGTGGAACAATTCGTAATCTAGCAATTCGATACCTGAAAGAAGAGATGAACGGTGTTTATGAGCCAGTCATCCAAAATAACTGGAAAATAATTGGTGTCGATACAAAATCACCAACTCGTGCTGCTGTTGTTGAATTAATTAACCAAGACATTTTAGCAAT
Source organism: Lysinibacillus fusiformis (assembly GCF_003049525.1). Lineage (GTDB taxonomy): Bacteria > Bacillota > Bacilli > Bacillales_A > Planococcaceae > Lysinibacillus > Lysinibacillus fusiformis. The sequence goes on from NZ_PYWL01000007.1 coordinate 117,823, forward strand.
TCCTACTACGGAAGATGGAAAATATACAAATATTGCATCTATTAATGTCAAGGATGCCATAACAAAGGAAGAAATAGCGGAGCTAGCAGCAAAGGCCAACGTCAAAGAAAGCCGATTTTCTGGAGTAAAAACGACAGGTGAATTTTATCAAAAGCTAGTAAAAGCTATTAATCACCCTAAAGCTGAGGAAGATAAAGTAACAGACAAGCCAGTGGAAAAACCAACAACAAATCCAAGCAAACCAGAGCCAGATAAATCAAAGCCTTCTGTTAATAAACCACAACCAACTAAAGGCATTGTGACAACGTATCACTTAAATGTTCGTTCGAAACCATCGAATGCAGGTAAAGTATATGGCACAATTTCAAAAAATACTGAAATAACGATTTTAGGGGAAGAACAAGGCTGGTATAAAATTTCTTATAAAGAGAAAACGGGTTATGTGTATAGCCGCTATGTAAAAGTTAAAAGTAAATAATGAAAGGGGCTGAAGTGAAGTAGTTTTATTACTACTCTCTTCAGCCTTTATTATAGGTTGATTTTAATGGTATAGCGTAGGATTAAATAAAGAAACCTTTTTAGTTATTGGCTGAATTGAATAGTGCTAGCATTTTTTTTAATAAGCTGTTGAAATAGATATGAACAAAAAAAGGTAACAGCAGTTATTTAGACAGTCCCTTTAAAAATAAAAACAAAGCTACCCCATATAAACACTTTCACAAGTATCTGGTGCAGGTTCATAGAAGCAATGGTTTTTAAATTGACCTGTGAATGGTTGGCCATACCATGTTGGGGGACATGGGGCGTATGGGTTGAAGTACCAAAGGGCGTATTTGGCTGGGTGCTGACGCCAGAAGTCTAAGTTCTGTTTGGCTAATCTTTTTTCTGTTTCTCTTGCACGTTGGTAAAACATATTGCCCTTTTGGACGGCTTCGAACGAATAGTTTCCTCCTTGTACTTGATAAATGACTTGCTCGATAGTTCTCACGTCGTTGAAGTCCAAGCAAGATGCGACAGCTCGATTGACAATCACATTGCCCACGTATAACATGCCTTGCTGTCCTTCACCTTCAGCCTCAGCTCGCATCATCCTTGCCATTAAAGCAACGTCTGCATCGCGGTATTTTACTCTTGGCATTTTTACCACCTCCACCATATAGTATGAAAATGATCGAGGCGAATGTCACTTTATCCTGAAAATCACCTATTTTTCTATGTAGAAGCAAAGAAAACACTCCATCCGTGCTGCAAAATAATAGAGCAGGATGGCGTGTTTTATTATAAATTCCTTTTGAAATAAGGTGTTTTTTTCAGTACGACACATACGGGGATAGCGATAATTAGGCCAACAACGTTTTGAATAATATCACCTGGAATGGATGCTAACGGTGCAATCCAGCTATTGAACATAATCGCTTGCCCGATATAATAGACGGCAATCATTACGGGCATGGATACTACAGCCCCTAAAATGTTTAAACCAATATGGTCGCCTTTATATCCCTTTGACCAAGCAATTTTACCAACGATAAAGCCTTGTAATGCGCGTGAAATAATAGTAGTGGGTGCCCAAATTAACCAGCCACCTACGATATCGAATAAGCCCATTCCGATGGCTCCAGCAAGTGCCCCCTTTTTAGGTCCAAATAAAATGGCTGAGATGAATAGCATGGACGTCCCTAAGTGAATCAGTCCACCTTGACCAAATGGTAGTTTAAGATTAATAAACATGGTAGCAACGAAAACAAGTGCCGCTAAAATGGCTGTAATGACTAAATCAAATGTTTTCGTGCGTGGTCTTGTATAGGATGATCTTTGTATATTTTGCATCTTTATCTTCCTCACTATGATGAATATTTTGATGATTTTTACTTTAGCAAAGGACTGACTGTTATAAAAGTGTCAATTTTATAAAATAGTTAGAGGTCAGTAGGAGGATATTTTCGCATCTTTCTAATTGTGATACGATGAGGTGAGTATAAACAGGATGAGTTAGGTGGAATGTATGATGAAAAAAGTGGCTGTAATTCAGGATATGTCATCCTTTGGGAAGTGCTCGCTAACGGCTGCCATCTCTGTATTATCTGTGATGGGCGTGCAGGCTGTGCCATTGCCAACTGCCATTCTAACGGCACAAACAGGGTATTCGAGCTTTTATTGTGAGGATTTAACCTCAAAAATGGACTACTTTGTGGATGAGTGGAGCAAACTTGGGGCTAGCTTTGACGGTATTCACACGGGCTTTGTCACAGGTAAAGAGCAAATCGATAATATTTTCCGTTTTTTAGGCGTGTTTCACTCAACGGATACGACCTTGCTAGTTGATCCTGTAATGGGTGATCACGGTGAGGTATATAAAATGTTTACGGGCGACTTACTGGAACGGATGAAGGAGCTAGTAAAGTGTGCAGATATTATTACGCCTAATGTGACGGAATGTTGTTTGCTCACAGGCTTGTCATTTGAGAGGTTGCAAAGCTATCAGCATGAAAGAGATTATATTCAGGCACTAGAAGAGGCGGGGCAGCAGCTCCAGCAGGCCACAGGGGCACATGTCATTATTACTGGCTTAAATCCACCTGTAGTGGAGAGCAAGCGTTATGTCGGGAATATGTTTATCGATGCGAACCGTTCTTTCCATAGCATTCGTGACTATAATGGTGAAAGCTACTCGGGCACGGGTGATTTATTTGCATCTGTTATTATGGGCGGTATGATGCGTGGGCAGGATTTAGTGGAGTCCATGAAGCTAGCAGAATCGTTTTTAGCGGCTGCTATTGAGGCGACATCCAAGGAGCAAGTGCCTCGTGAGGCAGGCGTTCATTTTGAACAGTTTTTACGGCTGTTAGTTTAGAAAGTTTTTACCGTTTTCAAACATTGTTCGTCGATTAGTAAAAAGGGGAGGAGAAAATATATGGAAATTAGGTTATTAACAGCACAAGATGCTGAGGCATATCGTCAATTAAGATTAGAGGGATTACAAACAAATCCTGAGGCATTTGGTTCAAGTTTTGAAGAGGAAAGAGATATGGCGCTTGAGTTGTTTGCAAGTAGACTGGAAGCACAAGGTTCATTTACTTTCGGAGCATTTGATCAGGATGAATTGTTTGGGGTTGCTACATTGGTGCAGGAAAGCAAAATGAAGCTAAAGCATAAGGCGAGTATTTTTGCCGTGTATGTGTCTCCGGAAAAACGAGGGCTTAGCTTAGGTAAACGTTTAATGCAAGCAATAATCAAGCAAGGGAAACAATTAGCAGATGTAGAGCAAATTAATTTAACCGTAGTATCTTCTAATGAATCGGCAAAAGGACTATACACATCATTAGGTTTTCAAATATTTGGGACAGAGAAGAGAGCTTTAAAAATAGCCCAGCAATGCTTTGATGAAGATTATATGGTTCTATATGTAAAGCCTTTGAAGTAATCAAATCTTCAAAGGCTTTTATACGAACTTCAATATAACAATAAAATAAAAATAGTAATGACCGCAAAAGAAAATGCTAATAAACAGCTAACCATGCTTACTTTCTTTGTCAGTAACCATATGCTTAGTGCAACAATAATAATTGATAATGGGAGTATCAGCCAAAATACAAGATTGCCCAAGTATTCAATTTGAATGGGGAATGAATCATAAAAGTAATTATAAGTAATGCCTAGCATGAAAAAAATGGTCATGGCTATATCGGCTGATACCATTGTATTGTGAGTAATCATAATCCCCTCCCATCTCAGAAATATTTATTTTTACATATATTGTATGCACGAGTAGTGCGAAATCACACGGCAGCATTCATTAAAAGAATGTTGCCGTGTTTTTTTACTATTCCTCATTTTTATTTAACCTTCTTATGATGACAGCTTCTAAATTTTCCATTTTCTTTTCAAATCGCACAAAGAGATAGATGGTGATGGCAATTGGGAATCCTGAATTACCAATTAGGTTTATCCACATTTGAATATTTTCGGGTGTTAGCATGACATCTTCCTCCTTCACCAATATTGTGTCTTACGTATGTAAAAGTGATTTTAAGTGACATAAAATCAATATGATTTTGATTTTTAAGAACATTTGTTCTTATTTTGGTTTATAATAGATAGATGATAGTCACTTTATTTAGCAAGAAGGCGTATAGATAGGAGTGATGATGATGAAAAACGATAACTACAAGATCGAAGAGTTTTTTTACAGAAATATGGAACAGATAAAAAATCCAATTATCAAAAGCTTTTTGGCTAATGCTAAAAATCTTTATTTAGTTGAAAAAGCGATTTTATATCCAACCGATTGTAATATGAAAAGGGTTGATGAGACGTTTCAATTACATTATATAAATGTTCAAAAAATAAAATATGTCAGTAATTTAATTTATTTCTATAGCTTGGATTTTGATAAAAAAAGGAGAAGATTGCACGACCGTTTTTTATTAATTGTAGACGATGGACTATTTGAGACTGGGATGATGAGAAAGGACGAAATCATTCAAGAAGGATTACTAGAGGCTGTTGAAAATGAAGAGCTATTTCAATCCTTGAAAGGCTTAACGGATAAGCAGCTTCAAATTTTAGAAATGATTTATGTGAAAGATTATTCGATAAAGGCGATTGCTGAAACATTACAAACAACACCCCAAAATATATCGAATCTTCATCGCAAGGCATTACAAAAACTACAACAAAAGCTTCGTAAAGAGGAGGGATAACGGATGGACAGGGAAAATAACTATAATGAGGAGTCACTTCTATTCATCGAGAATTTTTCACCTAAAATTAAACAATGTCTCCATCAGACAAGCTATCAGGAAAGAGAAGACTTAGAACAGGAGATTAAATTAAAGATTATTGAAAAACTTGCAACGAAGGAATTTATCAATACTCCTAGCTTTTGGGATTTCTTCACATAAGCCAAAAAAAGAGCAATTATCCTTGTTCTCGGACAATTGCTCTTTCTTCATTAACCCTTTAAGAAATCCGGTTCAGCAAAGCTTGGGTTTGGATATGTGTAGAATCCTTCACCTGTTGCACGACCGAGCTTACCTTTTTCGATATACTCTGTTTTCAGTAGGTTGGCTAGCTTTTTCATGTTTTCATCACCAGTAGCCATTGCTTTTGCTTCAACAATATTATAAGCAGTGTTGATACCTACGATGTCTAAGATGGCAAATGGACCAAGTGGTGCGCCTGTGCCAATCATCCATGTTTTATCGATTGTTTCTGGATCTGCCACTTCTTTTACTAATAAAGATTCAGCGGCATCTAAAAATGGTACGAGCAATGAGTTTAAAATATAGCCAGGTTGCTCTTTATATAATGGTAGTGGAACCATGCCGATTGCACGTGCAAATGCAACAACCTCATCGAATACTTTCATATCTGTGCCTGGGTGTTTCATAATTTCAGCTGTGTTGTTTTTCCAAATAGTATTGGCAAAGTGTAGCGCTAAAAACTTCTCAGGACGGCCCGTTGCTTCTGCAAATTGGCTAGGTAATAAAGTAGATGAGTTAGTAGCAAAAATTGTTTTTGCAGGTGCTACTTTGCCAAGGCTCGTATAAAATTCTGTTTTAATTTGGACAACTTCAGGGATTGCTTCAATTACAAGATCAGCATCGGCAACAGCTTGTGCTAAGTCGCTTTTAAATGTTAGTCGAGCATAGGCAGCATCTACTTCTTCTTGTGTAGCTCCTAAGTCTTGTTGATAAAGTGGTTTCAATTTTGTAATACGATCCTGTGCATTTTTCAACGCCTCGTCGTTAATATCGTAAATGGTTACTTGAAAACCTTTAAAAGCAGATTGATAAGCAATTTGACTTCCTAACACACCGCTACCTGCGACCGTAATGTTTTGATAATTCATCGAAATTCCTCCTTTGAAATTGTTACATTAATATAATAGTGTGGATATGTAAAAAATCCTTCGTTACAACTACATACTACTTCTTTAGATAATAAAAAATCAAATGATAGCCTCTATTATTATAATGATATAAAGTTTGTGGGACGGCTCCTTTTCAAGTATGTACCCAAAATCGACTAAACATAACTGTAGAAATAAAAAAGAACAGCAACTAAGCTGTCCATGTCTTAACCATAATTCACTGTTGTAAACATCCCCCCAACACCAGGAGCCCCATTATTGGTAACGTGATGGGGCATATGACAATGGAGAGGCCAAATACCAGGATTATTGGCGAGAAATTCTATATCCCACGTTTCGCCAGATGCCACAAGAATAGTGTTTTTGGCAATTTGTGTATGACGAGCAATCGGAAAGCCATCTGCGCCAACAACATGAAATTGATGACCGTGTAAATGGATGGGATGGTGATGCATTTGAATATTGCCAAAACGAATTTTAACGGTATCACCGAAATTTACGGGGAAGGATTTGGTGGATGGATAGCATTTCCCATTCATTGTAAAAAAATTAAATTCTGGTTTCTTAAAATTTAAAGGATACGTACCCTTTGTAAGAGTTCCCCAAGGCAATTGATGAACTGCCCATTCCTGTAATAAACATAAATAATCTTTATGCTGTGGTAGGTTCTGTTTGCTCGGATCTTCAACAATAAATCCTCCCAATAGCCCAGCATTATCTTGCACAGCTACATTGACATGAGAATGATACATATACGTCCCAGGTGGATTTTTTATCGTAAAGTGATAATCAAAATAATGCCCTGGTTCAATAAAAGGTGATGGTTCAATAGGTGGTACACCATCCATAGCATTCGGCACGATTAAGCCATGCCAATGTACACTTGTTTTTTCAGGTAACCGATTAATAACCCGAATACAAATAGGATCCCCAGGAAAAACGCGAATGGTCGGACCAGGCGTAGAACCATTGTAGCCCCATGCCTGAATAAATATCCCATCTACGAGCTCCCACGTTATTTCCTCTGCAATCAAGGTGAAAAACTTTGTTCCATCCACTTGAACCCTATAAGGCAAATCTGAAATACCAGGGGTAATAACCATTTAGCACCCTCCTGAAAGCTTGATTGCTACTATTGTATGTGGATGGTGATGACATATAGGACCAGTTGCTTTATACCTAATTATTCATATTTATTACATTAGTAGCATATATAGGGGAGTCATGTTTTGTAAATGACCCATCATATACTTAAATCCATAAAAATTTATCTTGTTTCCTCTTTGGTCTTTGTTGTAAGTGAAAAAAAGAGTAGTTCTAATATAATAGGACAAAAATAGGTCTTTTATATAATTATTATAGAATTTACATTTTTTTATAGAAATGCTAACTATTGATTTAGTACACTGAATTTATACATCGAAGGAGGAAATAGTAATGAAAAAAATTATGTTAGCGGGAGCACTAAGTATTGTATGTTTTACAGGAGGACTAGGCGGACAGGCATATGCACAGGAAGCAGTAGGTGTTGCAAATAGTATTCATCAAAAGCAAACTGTTGCAGCTACTGATCAATTACAGGCGATGTCCTATCAGGATATTTATAAAATATTGTTGCTATCTAAAGTAGGCTTTGAAAATAATGAGGTCACAATCGTTACAACGAAAACAAATATAACCGTGAAAATTTCACTAGATGCGATTCTTCAATCCTATAAAGATGGTACAAACCTTTATCCAGAAGGAGAAAAAGAGTTTAAGGAAAACTTTGAAGAAATTAAGAAGGCATTCGGTAATGCAATTCAAATTAAAATTACGCAAACTGGAAATGGCTTTAAGAGTGAAATCTATACAGCAAATAAATGGGAAGTAATTAGTGCGGCAGATTTAAATGAAATGTTGCTAGTATTTGCTCGTGCAGATGTGGAGTTAAAGCCAGGTGGGTACTTCAAGGATGCAATTGGACATTGGGCGGAGAGTTATATTCAATTACTCTATCAAGCAGATATTATTAATGGCTCATCTGCCACAACATTTAATCCAAATGGGCAAGTGACTCGTGGAGAATTGGCAGCAATTATTTTCAGAGCATCGGGCTTAAATGTAAATGAAGATTATGAAGGACCAGCTACATATACGGACCTTAATGGTTTTTGGGGTGCGAAGGAAGTAGCCATTTTAGAAGAGTATGGCTTAATTGATATTTACGATGGTAGTCAATTCGAGCCAAAAAAACCTGTTACACGTGAGGAAATGGCATATGTGACAGCAAGATATTTACAAGCCATGGAAGTGGATCTTTCTCAAGTAAGCAGCAACAATACATTTACAGATAAAAATCAAATGCGCAAGGAAACAGTAGAGGCTATTGGCTTATTGCAGCAATTAGGCATTTTAAATGGTACGAATGGTAAGTTTAATCCGAAAGGAAATCTTACTCGTGCAGAGGTTTCAAAAATTCTTACACTTACTTTAATGAAATTAAGTGACGAGGAATAAAAAGAACAAGCAATCCACTTTATGCTGGTGGATTGCTTGTTCTTTGTCTTTTTTCTCTTACAACTCGTAGCTTATTCAACTAGTGTATGGAAAATATAGCTTAGCATATAGCCTAAAATGAGATACATAAAAAAAGCTTTGAACGAGACATACTTAAGTTGATGTAAAATGAATTCAGAAATGCTGGCTGTGGCAATCAAACCTATAGAAATGCCCATTAAGATACCCTGTGCCTTTTCGGGTAAGGCCCAATATTGCCCAAACCAAATAAAAATACTGAAGAAAATAGAAAAGATAAAGAAATAAATAAAAAGTCTCCATAGTCTTTCGCCTTGAGCAATGAGTGCGGTTGATAGAGCAAAACCTTCAGGAACATGGTGAAGAATAATGGAGGCTGTGAGAGAAATACTTAGTGCTGCATTGCCAAGTAAATTACCGACAGTAAGACTAATCGGTATAGTATGAATAATCATGGCAAGGGTTAGTAGAGAGACAGAGGGATTTTGCGCATGAGAAGCATGAAATAAAGTATCTAATAGTTGGAAAATGAAATAGCCAATAAAAATCCCAAGTATAATTCCGAATGATTGATAGATTTGAAATGAAGAAGGAATAATATCTAGAACGAGTAAGCCTACTAAAAAACCTCCGCATAATAATGACAGCCCTTGAGTTGTATGTTGAAATAGCTTAGAGAAAATCCAGGCAATTGCGCCACCTATGCTCACACTGAAAAATAGAAATCCACCAAGTATCATTGCACTCACCTGTAAAATCCCCCGCCTCATCATAAACTTAAAGTCGTTTTTCCAAATATATGCTATGTAAAGTTGAATATGCTTGTAGCAAACTTTCTTGACATGGAATGCCAGCTTTATGTAGGAAAATGGCGAACATATTAAATTGACTGAAAATTAGTTTAATTCTATACTTTTTAATAGAAAGATTATATTCATCGATTTAGCTCATAGGGGAGGAATGGTTGAATGAAGTGGGATGCAAGTTTTGATGTAATTGTAGTAGGCTCTGGAGCAGCGGGATTGACAGCAGGTTTAACAGCAAAATTACAAGGATTAAAATCAGTAGTGATTGAAAAAACAGATCGTTACGGGGGTGCTTCTGCAATTTCTGGTGGCGCCTTATGGATTCCCAATAATCATGTTATTAAAGGTGAAGGTGTCCCAGATTCACATGAACTCGCACGCCAATATTTAGATTCCACAATAGGTGATCGTGTGCCTGAAGCGTTAAAGGAAGCTTATATTACAAGAGGGCCAGAAATGTTGCGATTTTTATACAATAAAACGAATCATATGCGCTTCCGATATGCCAAGGGCTATTCCGATTATTATCCTGAAAAATTGGGCGGTTTGTCGCAGGGACGCTCCATTGAACCTCTTATTTTCGATTTAACAAAAATGGGCTCACTGGCCGATCATATGCGTCGAGCAACTTTATCCACCAAAGGCTTTACGATGAATAGTTACGAGTTTCATAAGGTCAATATGATGACGCGAACATTCAAAGGGAAAACGACTGCGTTGAAATTAGGAATGCGTTTAGTGAAATCCAAGGTGACCAAGAGCGAGCCCGTAGCGCTAGGTGAAGCATTAGTGGCACGTCTACGATTATCACTTGCTGAAGCAAATGGAGAGCTTTGGTTATCAACGGCCTTTAAAGATTTCATCATGAATAATGGAAGAGTTGTTGGGGTGATAGTTGAACGTAATGGACAAGAGCAGCGGATAGAGGCAAAGCGAGGCGTTGTTTTGTCATCAGGTGGCTTTTCACATAATCAGGCACTGCGTGAAAAATATTTGCCTGCTCCTACTAATGCTGCGTGGACTTCTTCGCCTATGGGGCAAACAGGCGATATCATAGCACCTAGTGTGAAAATTGGAGCTACTCTCGATTTAATGGATAAGGTATGGGGAGCACCATCTGTTATTGATCCACAAGGACAACCATTCTTCCTTGTGGCTGATCGGGGCGTTCCAAATATGATGGTAATAGATAGTGCAGGGCAACGTTTTGTCAATGAAGCAGCACCCTATCATGAGTTTGTAGATACAATGTACAAGCATCAGGAGGAGACGAAACAGGCTGTACCTTCCTGGATTCTTATTGATGCTGCTGCTAAAAGTCGTTATATTTTTACAGGACTGTTTCCAGGACAAGCATTTCCAAAAAGCTGGTATGACCATGGGATCGTGAAAAGTGCCGAAACGATTGACGATCTTGCGAGGCAAATGGATGTGCCAGTAGAAAGCTTAGTAGAAACGGTAGATCGTTTTAACACCTTTGCACAGAATGGTCATGATGATGACTTTTATCGGGGCGATAGTGCTTACGATAATTACTACGGAGACCCGACATTACCGAACCCTAATTTAGCAGAGTTCAAGAAAGCTCCATTTTATGCTGTGCGTCTTTATCCGGGAGATATTGGTACAAAGGGTGGATTAGTAGTGGATGAACTTGCTCGTGTTGTGAAAAAGGATGGCCAACCAATAGAAGGTTTGTATGCATCAGGTAATTGCTCGGCGTCTATTATGGGAGAAACCTATCCTGGACCAGGCGCAACGATTGGACCTGGCATGACACTTAGCTATGTAGCAACGACTCATATGGCCCATGCCGTAAACAAAATAGAGGAGCCACTTTTAAAGGTATAGTGTGGACGAAACCAAAACCCTTCCTATTCAATTGAATGGGGAGGGTTTCACGTTGATGGACTATTCCTGTTCTAATACTTTCTTGCTAGGAATATAGTGGCTACTAAATAAGGGATGATGATAACGGAAAAGGGAGCGATTCAGTGCGTTGCTAGATTATAAAATAATCACTTCAATGGAAACGTTAGAGCCCTATCGAAGGACTTGGTCAGGTATACTCGAACGAGAAAAAAATAATAACCCTTTTATTGAATACGAATGGGTGACAACATGGTGGGCAACGCTTGGTATACACGACAACGTAGAAATAGTTATAGTCGAACATCAAGGTAAAGCAGTGGCATTTTTTCCGTTAGTTCATTCTGTGGGGTTTGGTAAAATTCATCACTTTGGTTTTTTAGGACAAGGGTATGCGACTTATATGGAAGTGATAGCAGAGAAGCAATGGCTGGAGCGGGCTATTCATTATATATTAAAGGTGTTCATGCAAAAATATAAGCGTTATTTGCTCGCATTTCATGGTCTAATTGAAAGTAAAGATACTTCCCAACAGCTTGAGAAATATGCGATAGAATACCAAATGCCTTATTCCATATTTCGAACCGTCACATCATTTATAGATTTTCAATCGATGACACTTAATGATTTTTTGAAAAAGCATCGTAAGACGTTTAAAAGTATTAAGCGTTATGAAAAGAAATTAAAACTACTTGGGCACGTCGAATTTCAGGATGTTGGCGTCAGTCATTTTCATGAAATGTTTACGCTATTTACGCGAAGATGGCGCAAGAAATTGGACAAAAGCAGATTTACCGAAGCACAGACTCGATTGTTTTATGAACGTTTGGCTAATGTCTCTAATGAAGCATTTAGAGTCGAGGTTGATAGCTTGCAATTTGAAGGGCATTGGATTGGTTTTACTATTGATTTATGCTGTAGAGATCGTAATTTTTGTCAGGCTATGGGCCATGAGCCTGATTTCAATAGGTTTGGCCCCGGCAGTTTAATAGAAAAGGAAAATATGCTTAAGGCACGAGATTTAGGCTTCCATTACTATGATTTTGGTAGTGGCTATGAGCCCTATAAGTTTCAATGGTATACCGATATTGATTTTACACGAAAATTTATTATGAGTACGAAAGGCAAAACGGAGCGCTTTATTCGGTCATGGATGGTATTACGAGATCGGTTAAAAGGGAAATTAACAAGCAATCACCAGCTTGTGAAATGGAAGAGAGACAGGTTAGGGGAATTATTGTATTTTCTAAAGCATGCTCGAATAAGACAATGGTTCCGAGTAATAAAAGGAGCCCTTCATCGATTCTTAGCTATTCATATAGTAGACATCTATATCGCGGAGCAAAAACAAGATCAAGGATATAGGCCCTTTCAAGAGCTACAAATGAAGGATATTATGACGATGAATGAGCGGCCTGCTTATATAGCGCATTTTTATAAGGGAGATCAATTTTTTGGTGATGGAGATCAAATCGTCTATAGAAGGCACGATCAAATAGCACGCGAAGAAGAGAGTGGCTATACGTATGAGCTATCTGCCAATATGTCTTTTATTCGAGAATATGACACTCAGCTATTAGAGGCAATAGTTGTGGAAGTGCAGCGTGAAGGGCGATCCGTCTGTACGTTAGTTCCATGGTATGAGCGGCGCAGACGACGAAAGCTGAAGCATGCAGGATTTCATAAAGTGGCTCAAATTAACATCGTGAGGTTGTTCAATTGGCGAAAAGAATTTCATTTATAAACAGTAAACCCTCAGTGTTTTCAACTGAGGGTTGTAGTTTAGACATTTTAGTGAATGAGGTTAAAAATGGATACCAGGTTTATCGATTAGCTTACAACCTGTCCCATATTTTGCTTTTAAAGCACCTTTGAATTGAGTTTGCTCTAACTCAGGGAATGTTTGTTTCCACAGTTCAAAGACATTATGACTGGAAGCTTTTCCATCCTTTGTAAGTCGCGCAATATGGAAGCCGTATTCATCATTACAACGAGCTAAAGGACGATTTTCACGTACCGTAATAATGCGACCACTTACTGTCATTTTATATAGATCTTCATAGCCTGCAATCGCACGGCTCTCTTCTGTTTCATCAACGACTACTGCTACTTTTTCTGTCTCATCAACGACTACTTCTTCTACCTCTGATGCTACAGCTTTCTCTTCGACTGACACTTCGTTTTCAGATGCTTGCGTTTCGGCAACGTTGTTTTGAGTTGGAAGCTGTTCTACAATGACAAAATCCTTATTCGATGCTTTATCACTCATAGTTGCCATAACGTTCATAATAGAACCAACATAACGTAATGGCTTCTCTTTTCCTTCTTCAAAAACAAAAATATTATAATCGGTTTTATTCATCTTTTTCATAATAATATTACCTGTTGTAGTAGTAAAACCGATAAACTTGTTCTTTTTAAGTGCCTGTATTGCTTCTTGCTTTGTTAAAATCATTTTAAAATCTCCTAAAGAATTATTTATTCTATTCTACCATAAAATTTGTCACATTGTTTTTTGTAAAATAATAGTTAGTTTTTGTTTGGTAAAGTAAAATATTCCTATTTTAAAACGGTACGCTTATTCGAGCATACTCTTTAGAATGTGGTAGAGTTAGAGACAGCCGTATCGAAAGTGGATGCGCTATTATCGTTCAAGCGTCTTGCTTATCTTTATTGACGGATAACGGCTCGTCTTCTTTCATGGTTATATGTACGTAAAGGAGGATATAAAATGGTTCAGCATAAATTTACAATGGACTTAACTTGGTCGGATGGAAGAAATGGTACGGGAACGATCAATGCTAGCAATCTGAAAACGCAAATTTCTATTCCTCAGGAGATGGATGGACCAGGCATTGGTACCAATCCAGATGAAATGTTATTAGGGGCTTCAGCGACTTGTTATTTAATTACATTAGCTGCTCTTCTCGAAAGATCTGATGTGGCTGTACACGATTTATTCCTACAGTCTGAAGGGTATGTCAGTGTAGTAAATGGTGTTTTTACGTACGAAAAAATTGTTCATAAGCCTACAATAGTATTGGACAATTTAACAGAAAAACTTGAAACGAAAATTGCTCGCTTCGCACAAAAAGCGGAACAAACATGTATGATTAGCAAGGCATTAAAAGGCAATGTAGTAATCGAATGTGATGCCCAAATTTTAGGAGCGTGCATATAATAAGAAAAAAGGAGTTATTCAGCAAGTGCCGCTGTTATAACTCCTTTTTTTCATCTAGAAGCACTTTTCTTAAAATAGTTCTAGAAATGTTCAAAATGAATATATAGTGTTAAGTAGTAAAAAAATGCAAAGGATGGTGAAGTGCACGTTCCGACAACTAAGAATCTCACATTCTATGGTCAGTATGGCAAAAGAATATTTGATATTATCGGGGCATTATTATTACTTTTTATGACAATTCCTCTAATGCTAGCTGTATTCCTCATTTTACTCATCTCAACGGGTCGCCCCATTTTTTTTAAACAAATACGAACTGGCCTCGATCATCACCGCTTTGTTATTTGGAAGCTACGCACAATGTGTATACAGGCAGTTCCAGTCAATATGCCAGCTATATGTACCAATGGTATTCCCGACGACTATTTTTTTAAAGTAGAGCAGGATACACGGATTACCAAAGTAGGTGCTGTCCTTCGAAAGCTAAGTATTGATGAAATTCCTCAGTTGTTAAATGTATTAAAAGGAGAAATGAGCATTGTGGGGCCTCGTCCGGAGGTTCCAACCATAACAAATGCCTATAACAATTTACAGGCCAGGAGACTAGAGGTAAAACCAGGTTTAACAGGTCTTGCCCAGATTAACGGCCGTTCTAATATTTCCCATGGACAAAAAATTTCATATGACATTGAATATGTGGATCATTACTCCTTTTGGATGGATGTCCAAATTGTTTTGAAAACTCTTTATGTAGTAGTAGCAAGAACGGGTGCCTATTAAATGATGGGGAGTGGCCGTACTGAAAATTGTTCAGCTCATTACACGAATGGATAAAATCGGTGGAGCGCAAAAGCATGTGGAATCTTTAGCGATCCAGCTCAAGCAAGATGGTCATGAAGTGACTGTCGTGACAGGCTCCTATCAGCCATCCCTTTGGCGCTTACAAGAGGAAAAAATTTCAGTTATTCCTATTCCAGCTATGCAACGTGCTATTCATCTAACAAAGGATTTCCAAGCATTTTTACAAGTAAGAACCGTCTTCAAAAGCATACAACCTGATGTGGTTGCCACACATTCCTCCAAGGCAGGTGTGATAGGTCGTATAGTGGGAAGTTTACTGCGTATCCCAACTGTTTTTACCGCACATAGTTGGAGCTTTACAGAAGGTGTTCCTCAAAAGAAACAGGTGCTTTATTATCGAATGGAAAAATCAGTTCAACGATTCACCACAAAAATTATAACGGTATCTGATTATGATCGGGAGCTAGCCCTCATGAAAAAGGTTGCTCCAGCTCATAAACTGCTAACTATTCATAATGGTATTGCCCCAATAGACAGTCATTCATCAACAGAAAAGACCTATATGGAGCAGCCAGTCATAGTGATGGTTGCTCGTTTTGAAGTGCCAAAAAGACAGGATCTATTGCTGGAGGTATTAGCAGAACTGACAGATGTTCCATGGCAGCTTCAATTGATTGGAGATGGTTCTCTACGGCCAGCTTTAGAAGAATTTGTTGCACAGCATAATTTAACAGATCGCATAACATTTTTGGGGGATCAATTCGACGTACACAGCTATTTGGAGAAAAGTGATGTGTTTGTTTTGTTGTCAGATTGGGAGGGTTTGCCCATCTCTATTATTGAAGCGATGCGTATAGGTCTCCCTATAGTTGCAACAAATGTTGGTGGTGTTAAAGAGTTAGTGGTGGATCATGACAATGGTTTTTTAGTGGAGCGTGAGGATAAAGAATTATTGAAGCAGAGGCTCCACCATTTATTAATGGATGCTACCTTAAGTAAAAAAATGGGTAATGCGAGTGAACGACGTTACTTACAGCATTTTACGTTTACTCCGATGTATCAAAAAACATTAATGGTCTATCAGCAAGCTGTTTCAGAACTCGTAAAGAAAGGGGATTGAATTGCAATTAATACGTATTAGAACAGATGATGAGCTCATGTGGTACAAGGAAATTTGGGATGGCATTTTAGAGGAAGAGGACAATGATAATCCATTTATTGAATTTGCTTGGTTTTATATTTGGTGGCAAATAGTAGGGCGTAAAGAACGAGTAGAGCTCTTCGCTGTGGAACATGAAGGAATCATTTTGGCCTTTTTCCCCTTTACGGTGACTAGTCGATGGGGGATTAGGGTGTATACCTTCGCAGGTGAAAGTATTGCCAATTATACAGGGGTTGTTGCCAAAAAAGAATGGTTAATGGACACAACGACCTTTGTGTTCGATGAGCTTCTTAAAAAACATCGGCACGTCATTTTTTCACTGCACGGCTTATTGGAAAGTAAAGAGTCTACTAAAGTCATCGAACAATATTTCGTGGAAAGACAGTTACGAATAAGTATGTTCCGTGTGGTCACTCCATATCTCGCTTTTTCCGAGGTAGACTTTCCTCAACATTTCCAGCAACGCCGAAAAATGCATGGTGTCGATCGTCGGGAAAGAAAGCTCCGGAAGCTAGGCACATTAACAAGAAGAGTCCCTGCACAGGACGAGCTATGGCAAATGTTTCGATTATTTGATCGACGATGGGCAAAAAAACTGGATACGAGTGACTTTACAAAAGGGAAGAAAAGAGATTTTTTTGAGCGCTTAACAATGCTTCATGGGGAGGCGCTACAAGTAGAGGTCGATGCACTTGTCTTTGAAAATCAGTGGATTGCTTTCACATATGGACTTTATTGTCGTGGACGCTATGTAACCTATGCGCTTGCTCACGAACCGACATTTAATGTATTTGGTCCGGGACGTATAGTCAATCAGGAATCTATTCAGCGAACATTCGCGGCTAATTATCGCCTATTTGATATGAGTATTGGCTATGAGCCTTACAAATTTGATTGGCGTACGAATATCGATTTTACTAGACGAATGCTTGCCAGTAGCGGTACGAGACGTGCGAGGCTAGTGACAGGTTTATTGCTACTAAAGGAGCGGCTTAAGGAATATGTAAAAAGTAATCAGCGATTTGTAGATTGGAAGCGTAACAAACTTGGACGATTCCGCTATTTAGTAAAGTATGGAAAGCTTAAAGATTGGCTAGAATATGGACAACAATTCGTAGATAGGTTTATTCGTTTGAAGCAAGTGGAGCTCTATGAATTATCTCCAGCAGAGGATGTGTCACCACAGCAACCTGTGGGCAACTTATTTGAGGAAATGACTATTCAGGAAGCGATGCAGCTTGATCAGGAAGAAGTCATTGCTCTCTATTATAAAGGATACATCGTTTATAAGGATTCCTTTGCGGAAACAAATAAACCAGCATTCGCGTTACACGCTACAAATTGGCGTGTCGATTCACTGCAAATAGTAGAAGCGTTACCGAAGCAAACTTATTTTTTAGACTATGATATGTTCAAGCAAATCGATATTATCACGGCCTATTTCAGAAAAATCAAACCTGGACAAACACTGTGGGTAACGGCAAGCTTTTGGCAATGGCGAAAACGAAAGCGCTTAGCACAGCTCGGCTATAAACCTATTACTCGAATGAAACATTATAAAGTAGCTCGTTTTGAGCGACAACATGTACAAAAAAATACGGAGAGTGGGGGCGATGTTCATTCTGTCCATTAAAAGTAAGCGGTGGAATATTGCGATGCAGCATTTTTATTTTCTAGAAAAGCCAGCCAATGTTCGAAAATCCATGAAAGTAATAGGCTATACAAATTCTCTTGTCCCAAGTCGAAAGCTTGTTAAAAGTGAAACGATTCATATCGATCTTCAAGGGCATGAGCTGTCATTGTACTTAGCACTTTCTGAAGGAAACCGTAAAATATTACGACGCGCACATAAAGAATATTATCAAGTTATTTTATATAAAGAACCTTCTGTCGAAAACTTACGAACTTTTCAGCAATTTTATAATCATTTTGCTAAAAGAAAAAAGCTTGAGGGTATGGGTAAATCTCAAATGGATACGATCATGCTTCTCAACAAACAGGGAGCATTATTATTATCTGAAATTCAAAGTATTTGTGGACAAACATTAAGCTATCGACTGGATATTGTACATGAGAATAAAGCAATGTCTTATTATGAAGCAACTTGTGCGGCATCAGCCATATCTCCACATTTAAAGAGACCACACCGCTATGCCAATCGTTTTTTAATCTGGCATAATCTTCTTCATTTTAAGGAGCAAGGTTTTGTTTTATATGATATGGGTGAATTAACCGATAATCGGAATGTACGTGCATTCAAACTAAGCTTTGGTGGACAGGTTGTCAATGTTTACTCAGGCTACATTACCCAATCAAAAATACGCGCACTGCTACTAGGCGTGCAAAAATGGAGGAAGTAGCAACATGAATGGTGGGGGTCTCGTTATTTCATTAGATTTTGAGCTGAAGTGGGGCGTCCATGATGTATTTCGATATGGACAATACAATAAAAACCTATATGGTGTACGAAAAGCCTTGCCCGGCATACTTGCGTTATTTGAGCAATATGACATTCATGCAACTTGGGCGACAGTCGGACTCTTGTTTGCAGAATCAAAGGCTGAAATGGCTCATTATTTACGAGGTATCCCTGTTAAGTATGACAATATGCGCTATGCAGCACATAGCCAGCTAGCTAAAGTAGGCGAAAACGAACAAGAGGACCTCTTACATTTTGGTAAATCTTTAATAGAGGAGATTAAACGTACACCACATCAGGAAATAGGTAGCCATACCTTTTCTCATTATTATTGCTTGGAAAAAGGTCAAACAGAAGCTGCCTTTTATGCAGATTTAGACGCGACAAAGACCATAAGCGAGGGTTATATTTCGCCAATGAAGTCCATGGTTTTTCCAAGAAATCAAGTGAATAAGGACTATTTTAAAGCATGTGTAGAAGCGGGCTATGTTTGTTACAGAGGAACTGAAAATCATCCATTGTATGATGCTCAAAAGTTTACGAAAAAAGGTAGACTTTTGGGAGCGAAAAAATGGCTTGATAGCTATATCAATCTTACTGGCCATCATATGGCAACGTTGGAGGAAATGCGGGGCGAGCAACTGATTAATATTCGTTCAAGTGCCTTTTTAAGACCCTATTTTCGTCCATTTCACGTATTCGAGGGCTCAAAGGTAAAACGCATAAAGGAAAGTATGCTCGAGGCTGCAAAGGCCGAGGCTTTTTATCATTTATGGTGGCATCCTCATAATTTTGGGAAGAATACAGCTAAAAATTTAGCCATGCTAGAGGAGCTATTACGTTATTTTCAAGAATTACGTAGTCAATACAATTTTCAAAGCTATTCCATGTATGAGGTAGCTGAACTTTGTGAAAATCACTTCAAACAACAAAAGTAGCATCGCCAACTCATAGTGAAATTTGAAGCAAACTGATTTCTAGTTTGCTTTTTTGTGTTTTCCATAGAAAATTTAAAAGAAAAGAGGAAAAGAGAAAAACAATGACGAAGATGAATGTACGAATGGTACTATTAGATAGAGAGAAGATTGGGTAGGACATTTGAGGGACATGTGAAAAAATATAGGTTAATTTAACTTGAATAGAAAAGATATAAAGGTGGTAGATGTATATGTTTATAGAACCGGAATGCCAATGGAAGCAAGAGAATGGATCGGCCATGCATCAATGGATTAAGCAGCAAACAAACCCAAACCCAAATGATGTGGATATAGTTGTGTATGGAGCTCTGTTATCGTATGCAGGAGAAGCATCTGCAAAAGCGCAATATCCAACTGCGTTTCGTAAAGTATGGCCTAGCTTCCAATCATATAACTTAGATGAGCAAATAAATTTACGTGCACTATCAGTCGTTGATATTGGCGATGTGGCGATTCATGAACAAGATAGAATGCTTTCTGAATCTGCGATCGAGGCGGCGGCAGAAAATTTAAGTATAGCTTTTCAAAAAAGCTTTACTTGCTTGATTGGGGGAGACCATGCCATTACCGCATGTTCATTAAAAGGAATAAAAAATGCCTTTCCGCAGGACCGTATTGGCATCATTCAAATTGACACACACTTAGATGCAAGAAACCAAGAGGAAATTGGGCTGGCTCAAGATTCTCCGATCCATCAATTGATTGCCTCAGGGATTGTGGAAGGGAGACATATCTATAATGTCGGATTGCATGGTTTTTTCAATTCCCCGGAAATGATTCATTATGCAAGAGAACAGGGCATTCATATGATTACATTAAAGCAAATGCGCCGTGATGGTATTCAGCTCACAATACGTGAAATGTTACGTCAGCTTATGTATGAGGTTGATCGAATTTATGTTTCAGTGGATCTAGATGCACTTGATATTATGTTTGCACGAGATGTCCCCGCTGCCACACCAGGTGGTCTAACAGCCTATGAATTATTTGATATCCTCAAACTTATAGGTGAAAATGAAGGGGTTCGCCATATTGATTTTGTTTATGCAGATCCTAAGGAAGGAACGCTGCGTCCAGAAACCGTTAAAATTGGTGTAACGGCATTTTTACAATGGCTAACAGGTATTCAGCTAGATCATCGCAATCGCATCTCAAAAAAAGGAAAAGTGACGTTGTAAGTAAGCATATTGCCGTGTATTGACAATGCTCATTGTTGAAAGTTTGTTATACTATTCAATAGGTATCAAAAATTTATACAAACTTGTACGGTTATGGAGAGGAAATTTATAATGACAACAAAACCAAAGCTACTGATTGTTGACGGTATGGCATTGTTATTCCGTTCATTTTTCGCTTCGGCTGCCATGGGTCACTTTATTCGCTTGGCGGATGGGACACCAACGAATGGAGCACAAGGCTTTGTACGACATGTACTAACTGCGCAATCTTTAATGAAGCCAACACATATGGCAGTTTGCTGGGATATGGGGGCGCATACATTCCGCAATGATTTATTTGATGGCTATAAAGCAAATCGCCCAGCGCCACCGGAGGAAATGTTGCCTCAATTTGATATGGCAAAAAATTTATCCCTACAAATGGGCTGGCAGAATTTTGGTGTGAAGGGCATGGAGGCTGATGATTTAATTGGCTCTATGATTACCAAATGGCAGGACGAGGCTGAAATTACTGTGATTAGTGGAGATAAAGATTTACTTCAACTTTTGAGACCCTCTACAGAGATTGCCTTTATGAAAAAGGGCTACACAGAATATGATATTTATACACATGGACGTTTTAAAGAGGAGTATAGTATTGAGCCCGCGCAGTTTGCACAAGTAAAGGCTTTTATGGGAGATACAAGTGATGGTTATCCAGGCGTTAAAGGTATTGGTCCTAAGCAAGCACTCACATTAATTCAAACATATGGCTCGATTGATAGTGTACTAGCGTCGCTCGGTGAATTAAAGCCTGGTCAACGAACTAAAATCCAAGACCATATAGATATGCTGAAATTATCGCATGAGCTCGCAACGATTCAAACCGATGTGCCTATTGAAGCAGACCTTACAAGTCTCATATTACCAAACTATGAGCCGCACATATTTAAAGAGATCGAAGAGAGTGGCTACACGCTTATTGCCAAGCATGCCCGTTCTTTGTATTCGCTTATTTAATCAATCATCGCAGAGTATAGTCATATGCTCTGCTTTTTTATGGTAAGGAGAAGAATAGAGAGCAAATAGTAGGCGATTCGATATTTGCTCTAGTGAGGGGCCATTTTTACAAAGGACAATACTTTTTCGTTGTGTTGATAGAGTGCCTGACGAATGATGCTGTCACGATTTGCTGTACCGTTATCATGAAAAATTAAGTTTAACTGATCATTTCTAATGTCATAGCCAATTAGCGGTACCCAATGATAGGCGAAAGTAGAGGTTTGATCTCGCCAACGAAAACTAAAATAACGATCAAAGCGCATAGCAACAGGACGCCCTGCATCAATTTCCTGTAAAGCTTCTTTTAATGAACAAGTACGAACATCCCATGATGGATATAATCGGCGTAAATTGCGAATCAAACGCCATTTGAACAAACCAATTTTTGTACTACCAAGCTGTTTATAAAGCTCATTAATCGAAGGAGCAGTTCCATTCAAATAATTTAACATAACGTGTATGGTAGTAGGGCCACAAGCAGAATTACGATAGTTAGCTGCAATCGAAGCATCGTATTGTGATTTTCCGAGTAGCCCCAATTGTTGGCGCATAATGGTATCTCCTTTCAAAAAGAGCTGCATTTCATGAAGAAATGCAGCTCTCATTATTGTTATTGTTGAGCAGATAAAAATTCAGTTACTTGTTGAGGTGTTTTTGCATTGGCACTGTGTAAGTGAGCAAGCTTTTCACCGTTTTGGAAAATTAATAAACTTGGGATGCCCATTACATCATATTTGTCTGCAATTTCTGGAAGCTCGTCACGGTTTAGCTCATACCAATCAAATTGGTTATACTCTTCAATGATTGGATCGATGAACATGTTCATACGAGTACAGTCTGGGCACCAGCCAGCGTAAAATTTCACTAGTACTTTTTGGTTGCCATTGATTAATTCATTAAATTGTTCTGCAGTAGTAATTGTTTTCATTAAGTATTCACTCTCCTTGCTTACCATTCTACACATTTTTCGCGTAACCTGAAAGTTTTCTGTTTGGCTGTAGTCATCGCTACTTATTGTCTTCTTTTAGCTCGTAAACGACAAAAAAAGATGTATATTGCAAAAATAATTCTTGAAAAAAGATTGCTAAATTAGACAAAATAATCTACACTAAAAACAGAAAAGTAGTTTTATCTTCATTCATTAGCAATGTTTTGAAATGGAGGTAAACCTTAGTTGTAATTGTTGAATTTAGTAAATATTCATTCAGCAGAGGGACAAAAATCCACTAAGGTACACTTGATATTTTTTTGACTAAAAAATGAATGGCTATTCATTCAATGGAAGAATAAGGGGGAATTGCTTGTGACTTATAACATTAAAAAAGCTGCCGTTCTAGGTTCTGGGGTGATGGGCTCTGGAATTGCAGCGCATTTAGCTAATATCGGTATACCAACATTACTATTAGATATTGCACCGAAGGAACTAACGCATGAGGAAGAGGCAAAAGGTCTTTCCTTAGAGCACCCAGCTGTAAGAAATCGTCTTGTAAACGGAGCTTTGCAAAAGTTATTAAAGCAAAAGCCAGCACCACTTACTTCTAAGAAAAATTTATCACTACTAACGGTCGGCAATTTTGAAGATGATTTAGGGAAACTAAAAGATGTAGATTGGATTATTGAAGTTGTTGTAGAAAACTTACCTATTAAACAAAGTCTGTATGAAAAAATCGATGCTGTTCGTACACCTGGAACAATTATTAGCTCAAACACATCTGGGATTAGTATTAATGCGATGGCAGAAGGACGTCCAGATGATTTTAAAAAGCATTTTCTAGGCACACACTTTTTCAACCCGCCTCGCTATTTAAAACTATTAGAGGTGATTCCAGCTGATACAACTGCACCTGAAGTAGTAAGCTTCATGAAAATATTTGGTGAAGATGTGCTTGGAAAGGGCGTTGTGCTTGCAAAGGATACACCTAACTTTATTGCTAACCGCATCGGCACTTATGGGTTACTCATCACGTTACAGGAAATGCTAAAAGGCGGTTACTCAGTTGGAGAAGTAGATTCCGTGACAGGTCCGCTAATTGGTCGTCCCAAATCGGCAACGTTTCGTACGCTCGATGTTGTTGGATTAGATACATTTATTCATGTAGCTAAAAATGTCTACGATCAAACAACAGGTGGGGAACAACAGGTATTTGCTGTCCCAGAATTTTTGCAAAAAATGGTCACGAACGGTTGGCTCGGTGCCAAATCAGGCCAAGGTTTCTTCATAAAGCAAGGAAAAGAGATTCATGAAATTGACCCAACGACTTTGGCCTATAGTCCAGCGAAAAAATTAAAAACACCTTCCATTGAAATGGCGAAACAAACTCGTGGATTGGCTAATAAAGTGAAGGCTTTAACATATGCAAAAGATCGTACAGGTGAATTATTATGGGGAATATTTGCTCCTACATTAATTTATTCTGCTCAGCTATACGGTGAAATTGCAGATGATATTGTAGCTATTGATAATGCGATGAAATGGGGCTTCGGCTGGCAACAAGGACCATTTGAAATTTGGGATGCTATTGGCGTGAAAGAAGCTGTAGCAAAAATGGAGGCAGAAGGTCGAGAAGTACCTGCCTTTGTAAAAGAGATGTTAGCAAATGGGTTTGAAACTTTCTATTCAGATATAGATGGTGACTTGGCTTACTATAATGGTTCGGAGTATGTCAAAGTGCCTGTTAATGAAAAGGAAATTGATTTAAAACGATATAAGAAAAAACATGGCGTAATTAAATCCAATACAGGTGCTAGTTTAATAGACTTAGGTGATGGAGTTGCATTATTAGAATTCCATTCTCAGTCGAATGCTATTGGTTTAGATATTATTCAAATGATAAATTTTGCAATTGACGAGGTAGAAGCTAATTATAAGGGCTTAGTTATAGGAAACCAGGGGAAAAACTTCTGTGTTGGAGCAAATCTAGGAATGATTTTAGTAGAAGCACAGGATGATAATATCTTTGAACTAGATTTTGTCATTAAGGCATTCCAAGATGCGATGCAAAAAATTAAATATTCACGTAAGCCAGTTGTGGCGGCACCGT
This sequence comes from Lysinibacillus fusiformis, assembly GCF_003049525.1. Lineage (GTDB taxonomy): Bacteria > Bacillota > Bacilli > Bacillales_A > Planococcaceae > Lysinibacillus > Lysinibacillus fusiformis. The sequence goes on from NZ_PYWL01000007.1 coordinate 142,687, forward strand.
TTGCCATGACATTAGGTGGCGGCGCAGAGGTTTGCTTACCTGCTGCACATATTCAGGCAACGATGGAAACATATATGGGCTTAGTGGAAGTAGGCGTTGGGTTAATTCCGGGCGGCGGAGGTAATAAAGCCCTTTATCAAAAATTCCTAAAGGGTCTACCAAATGGTGTTGAAATAGACTATCAACATATTGCAAATAAAGTATTTGAAACAGTTGCGATGGCGAAGGTTTCAACATCTGGTGAGGAAGCACGCGAAAATAACTTCTTAAACTTCGTAGATGGGATTTCAGTTAACCAAGATCATCAATTATATGATGCGAAGCAAGCGGCTTTAGCACTTTACGAAGCAGGCTATCAACCACCTGTACCAACAAAAGTTCCTGTGGTGGGTGCATCAGGCTACGGTACATTACTCATGGGTGCGCAAGGTATGTATGAGTCTGGCTTTATCAGTAAGCATGATTTGAAAATTGCTAAAAAGCTAGCATATGTTATTGCGGGTGGTAAGGTTCCATATGGCACATTAGTCGATGAACAGTATCTATTAAACTTAGAGCGTGAGGCATTCCTTAGCCTCGTTGCAGATCCACTTTCACAGCAAAGAATGCAACATATGCTGCTAAAAGGGAAACCACTTCGTAACTAATGGACGGACGAAATAGACAAAACTTGCACATGAAACAAAGGGGGATTATACGATGCGTGAAGCCGTTATTGTAGCAGGAGCACGAACTCCAATTGGAAAAGCAAAAAAAGGTTCTTTAGCAACAGTAAGACCAGATGACTTTGGTGCTGCCGTTGTCAAAGAAACATTAAAAAAAGCAGGCTATGAGGGACCGATAGATGATTTAATTTTAGGCTGTGCTATGCCAGAAGCAGAACAAGGGATGAATGTAGCTCGTAGTATCGGTGCACTTGCCGGATTGCCAGATACAACTCCGGCTCTAACAATTAATAGATTTTGTTCTTCAGGTCTACAGGCGATTGCCTATGCAGCTGAACGAATTATGCTAGGGCACTCAAAGGCTATTCTTGCCGGTGGTGTCGAGTCAATGAGTATGGTGCCAATGGTGGGGAACACACCCCGCTTAAATCCAACTTTAGCAGAAACAGCTCCACAATATTATATGGGAATGGGGCATACAGCTGAGGAAGTAGCTCGACAGTACAATGTAAGTCGAGAAGATCAAGATGCATTTGCTGTTCGTTCACATGAACTTGCTGAAAAGGCGATCAAAGAAGGTAAATTTAATGATGAGATTGTACCAATAGAAGTGGAACAACATTATGTTGACGAAAACAATAAGCCACAGGTTAAAAAATTCACTTTCAGTATGGATGAAGGTGTACGTCCTGGTACATCGGTTGAAGGCTTAGCGAAGCTTCGTCCAGCTTTCCATGTGAAAGGGAGTGTGACGGCAGGGAACGCTTCTCAAACTTCCGATGGTGCAGCAGCTGTATTGGTGATGGATCGCGAAGAGGCTGTCAAGCAAGGTTTAACACCAATGGCAAAATTCCTAGGCTTTGCAGTAGGTGGTGTACCACCTGAAGTAATGGGAATTGGTCCAATTGTGGCGGTACCAAAAGCATTAGAAATTGCAGGTTTATCAGTAGATGCTATTGATCTATGGGAAATCAATGAGGCATTTGCATCCCAATCCTTACAGGTTGTTCGTCATTTAGGCATTGACCAAGATAAGGTCAATGTGAATGGTGGAGCTATCGCATTAGGACATCCACTTGGTGCAACGGGTGCTATTTTAACACTAAAACTTATTCATGAATTAAAGCGTCAAGGCAAGAAATATGGTGTAGTAACTATGTGCATTGGTGGCGGCATGGGGGCTGCTGGAGTATTTGAAATTCTATAATTTTCATTAGATCAGCTTGAGGTGTACTGTTTCCGGTTGCCTCCGAGCATGTATATGTCAAGCTTTTCTATATATGTTTGTCTTCACTCAGCAAAAGGTTTGTAGCGTCAGAAACCTTCTCTAATATGACTGGAGAAGATGCTGAATAAAGATTAAGCCTCTAGCAAATATCACAGATTTTGAAGAGGCATCATTCAATAGGGGATTAGACTATCAAAATAGATATATTGGGAGGAATTTATATGACTGAAAAAAACAACGGATTTCATTAAAGGCGGCGGATTTTTAATTGAAGATGTGGAATTAGATCGTGTGTTTACACCAGAAGATTTCACTGACGAGCATAAAATGATTGCCAAAACAACAGAAGAATATGTAGCAAATGAAGTTTTACCTGTAGTTGAAAATTTAGAGCACCACGAATTTGAGCATTCAGTACGTCTCCTTAAAAGTGCTGGTGAATTAGGCTTGCTAGGAGCAGATGTTCCTGAAGAATACGAAGGACTAGGCTTAGATAAAGTTTCTTCAGCATTAATTGCAGAAAAAATGTCTGTAGCAGGTGGTTTCTCCATCACTCATGGTGCACACGTTGGAATTGGCTCATTACCAATCGTGCTATTTGGTGACGAAGATCAAAAGAAAAAATATTTACCGAAGCTTGCCTCAGGTGAATTAATTGCTGCTTATGCATTAACAGAGCCGGGATCAGGCTCAGATGCTTTAGGGGCAAAAACAACTGCGAAACTAAACGATGCAGGCACACATTATATTTTAAATGGTGAAAAGCAATGGATTACAAATGCAGGCTTTGCAGATGTGTTTGTTGTTTACGCTAAAATTGATGGCGATAAGTTCACTGCCTTTATTGTTGAACGTGCATTCAAAGGTGTTTCTGTGGGTCCTGAAGAGAAGAAAATGGGAATTAAATCTTCATCTACTCGTACACTAGTGTTAGAAGATGCAGAAGTGCCAGTAGAAAATTTATTAGGTGAAATTGGTCGTGGGCATGTCATTGCCTTCAATATTTTAAATATCGGTCGCTATAAACTTGGGGTTGGAACAATTGGTGGATCAAAACGTGCATTTGAGTTAGCAGTACAATATACAAACCAACGTCAGCAATTTAAAACAAAGCTTTCTGACTTCAACCTTACAAAAGAAAAATTATCAACGATGGCTTCTCAATTGTATGCATCAGAATCCTTAAACTATCGTACTGTTGGTTTATTTGAAGATCGTTTAAGCCAGCTAAGTCCAGAGGAGCAAAAGGAAGGGAAAGTGATTGCAGGTGCTATCGCTGAGTATGCGATTGAATGCTCAATTGCTAAAGTATTTGGATCAGAAACATTAGATTATATTGCAGATGAAGCGGTACAGTTACATGGCGGTTATGGCTTCATGGCTGAATATGAGGTAGAGCGTATTTACCGTGATTCTCGTATTAATCGAATTTTTGAAGGTACAAATGAAATTAATCGCATGATTGTACCAGGTACATTTATGAAAAAGGCACTAAAAGGTGAGCTGCCACTATTACAAGTTGCGCAAAATCTACAGCAAGAGCTTCTGATGTTAATGCCGGAGGATATCGGTACAGAGCCACTAGCTCAGGAAAAATACTTAGTGAAAAATGCTAAGAAGATTGCTGTATTAGCGGCAGGCTTAGCAGCACAACGCTTTGGTGCGAAGTTAGATCAAGAACAAGAAGTTTTAGTGAATATTGCCAATATCGCTAATCAATTATTTGCAATGGAATCAGCTGTATTACGTACAGAAAAAGCGATTGCTCGTGATGGCGTTGAAAAAGCACATCAAAAATTGCTATACACTCAAATTTTCTGCCAAGAAGCATTTGCTGAAATCGAAAAAGAAGCAAAAGATACAATTCTTGCTTCCGCAGATGGCGATGCAGCACGTATGACTTTATCTGCATTACGTAAATTAACACGTAATAATCCATACAACCTAATTACGAAGAAACGTGAAGCATCTGTGAAATTAATTGAAGCAGAAAAATATATCGTTTAATCGTATGAAAAACGCTAGCTATCCGCAAATGGGTAGCTAGTTTTTTTATTCCAGATAAATTTATGAAAGTAACGGATAAAAATACAGAACCGATGGATAGACTTACGAAAATGAGCGAAGATCCACCATTCTAAATGATTATGATGGTATACTACAGAAAAAGACAGCAGAGGAGCATTTTTATGACGATTCAATTTTTCCATTATCCAAAATGTACAACATGTAAAAAAGCACAAAAGTGGTTAAATGATCATGACGTTTCCTATGAAGAGGTACATATCGTAGAGCAGCCACCAACAAAGGATGAAATAACAGCTTTATGGCAAGCAAGTGGACTACCTTTGAAGAAGTTTTTTAATACTTCTGGCATGAAGTATCGTGACCTTGGTTTGAAGGACAAGCTAGCTGATATGACTGAGGAAGAACAGCTTAAGCTACTTGCTACGGATGGTATGTTAATAAAACGTCCCATCGTAACAGATGGAAAAAAAGTAACTTTAGGGTTTAAAGAATCCGATTTTGAGCAAGCTTGGTTATAACCGTTTTTATCCTTGTTTTTATAGGAGAAGTATGGCACACTGAAAGTGAATATATTACATAATTATGGAGGGGTTTTTTGCATGAGCACACCGAAAGACTTACGTTACTCTGAAGAGCATGAATGGGTAAAAGTAGAAGATGGAAAAGTACGTATTGGTATTACGCACTTCGCACAATCTGAATTAGGAGATATCGTTTTCGTTGAACTTCCACAAGTTGGCGATGAAATCAAAACAGATGATCCATTCGGTAGCGTAGAATCAGTAAAAACTGTTTCTGAATTATATGCACCAATCTCAGGTACTGTAGTGGAAGTAAATGCAGATTTAGAAGATAGCCCAGAATTCGTTAATGAATCACCATATGAAAAAGCATGGATGATCGTCGTAGAGCCTGCTGATGCATCAGAAGTTGATAAACTTATGACAGCAGAACAATACGAAGAGATGACTGCAGAATAAGACAAGCCATAATCAAAAAACGTCGGAAACTACCGGCGTTTTTTATTATATAATAATGTATAAGTGGATATGTCTAAATGGAGGTGGCGTAATGTTCGATGGGAAATGCTTGATAGTAGAAGGACGCTCAGATAAGCTACAAATTGAGCCGATTTTGAACGAGAATGTTACAATACTATGTACGAATGGAACAATTGGAGTGCATCAATTAGAGGAGCTAATAGACCCCTATGAGGGCTGCGAGCTATTTACTTTTTTTGATGCTGATACTTCAGGCGATAAGCTACGCGCTTTAATGGACAGACATTATCCGGAAGCGGAGCATTTACGTACAATGCCGACATATAAGGAAGTAGAAACGACACCAAGAAAAGTGTTAGCAATGATTTTACTGCGTGCGCATTTCTCCATCCATAATGAATATATTTTATAAGGTTGCGTGAACTAAATGGAAGAATGGTCAAAAGAGCAGTGGGAGTCGGCTTTACAGTCGGGAGAAAAAGCTGCGTTTTATTTATATACACCGATGTGTGGTACTTGTGCAGTGGCATCGAAAATGATGTCAATTGTAGAACAACTATTACCTCACCTAAAACTAGGGAAAGCAAATATTAATTTTTTGGAGCAAATTGCTATTGAACATCAAATTGAAAGCGTCCCATGTTTACTTGTGTGTGATGGCGGCAAAGTGACAGAAAAGATTTATGCTTTTCAATCCGTACCATTTTTGTACGAATTGTTAAAAAAATCAATTGACTGAACTTTATTAGCGTGGTAAAGTAACAAATATATTACTAAAACATTAAATATATCGAACTCTTATAAAGAGCGGCGGAGGGAAGTGCCCTATGAAGCCCGGCAACCATCACATAGTGAAAAGGTGCCAAATCACTCAAAGATTTTTTCTTTGAAAGATGAGAGAACGGTTCAACGTATAATACGTGACCCCTTCTACTTGTCTATAAGTGGAGGGGTTTTTTTATATAAGAAAAGGAGTATTCGCTATGATACAGCTTCAAAATATAACGAAGAAATACAAAACAGCAAATGGCGAATTAACGGCAGTCAAAGATGTTAACCTTACTATTAATAAGGGTGAAATTTTTGGCATTATCGGCTATAGTGGCGCTGGTAAAAGTACGATGATTCGTTTACTTAATGGTTTAGAGAAACCAACAGCAGGAACAGTAACGGTGAACAATCAAGAATTTTCTTCGATTAAGGGTCAAAAGCTTAGAGCAGCTAGACAAAAGGTTAGTATGATTTTTCAACATTTTAACCTACTTTGGTCACGAACAGTTGCAGAAAACATTGCCTTCCCATTAGAAATTGCAGGTGTATCAAAAGCTCAACGTGAGGCACGGGTGAAGGAATTGATAGCACTTGTTGGCTTAGAAGGTCGCGATCAAGCATATCCATCGCAGCTGTCTGGTGGACAAAAGCAACGAGTAGGGATTGCACGTGCATTAGCAAATAATCCAGAGGTTTTACTATGTGATGAGGCAACATCTGCACTAGACCCAGAGACAACAGATGCCATTCTTGATTTACTGGTAGATATTAATGAACGGTTAGGGTTAACGATTGTCCTCATTACTCATGAAATGCATGTCATTCGCAAGATTTGTCATCGTGTAGCAGTGATGGAGGCAGGCGAAATTGTAGAGCGTGGGGAAGTATTGCAAGTTTTCCAGGCACCTCAGGCAGCCATTACTAAGAAATTTGTAGCCCAAATTACAAATACAAAGGAAACACAGGATACAGTAGAACAAATCAAAGCAAATTATCCAACTGGACAACTTGTCAAATTGATTTTTGTTGGTGAAAAAACAGAACAGCCAGTTATTTCACATCTAGTGAAGCAATTCGATGTGGAAGTAAGCATCGTACACGGAAATATTTCACAAACGAAAAATGGTGCATATGGTACCCTCATAGTCCAAATTGATGGGTCGAAAGCAAATGTGACTGAAGCCTTAAGCTATTTAAATACAGTGGAAGTACAAACGGAGGTGATTGCAGATGCTAACTAATCTCTTTCCGAATGTAGACTGGGATAGCATGTGGCAGGCTACGTATGAAACATTATATATGACGGCCATTTCTACAGTTATTACATTTATTCTTGGGTTAGCTATTGGAATCGTCCTATTTTTAACAAGTCCCAATCAGTTATGGGCTAATAAAATTGTTAGCTTTTTAACAGGGTCACTCGTTAACATTTTCCGCTCTATCCCATTTATCGTGTTAATTATTTTATTAATTCCATTCACTAAGCTTTTACTAGGTACAATCCGTGGAGCTAATGCTGCTTTACCTGCTTTAATTATCGGTGCGGCTCCATTCTATGCACGTATGGTATTAATTGCGTTACGTGAGATTGATAAAGGTGTCATTGAAGCAGCTCGTTCAATGGGGGCAAAAACATCCACAATTATTTGGAAAGTTCTAATCCCTGAATCATTACCAGCACTAATTTCGGGTATTACGGTTACGGCTGTAGCACTTGTTGGATATACAGCAATGGCAGGGATAATCGGTGCAGGAGGTCTTGGGAACTTAGCCTTCCTAGACGGGTTCCAAAGAAATCGCCAAGATGTGACATTAATGGCAACTATTTTGATCTTAGTAGTCGTCTTTATTATCCAATGGATTGGTGATTTCATTACAGAAAAAATTGATAAACGTTAATAAAACTGAGGTTATTCCGGTTCTTGCCGCTAACATATTTTCATCAAAATAAAGGGAGTGTCATAAATGAAAAAGTTATTAACAGGATTATTTTTATCAATACTTGTACTAGCTTTAGCAGCTTGCGGTACTGATAAAAAAGAGGATGCAAATTCAGCATCTGGTGATAAAACAGATAGTAAAGAAAACGTTACTTTAACAGTGGGAGCTTCTAATACACCGCATGCAGTAATTTTGGATAAAGCAAAACCGATTTTAGCTGAGAAAGGTATTGACCTTAAAGTAGAAACATATACAGACTATGTGCTACCAAACCAAGATTTAGAATCAAAAGAATTAGATGCAAATTACTTCCAACATATTCCATATTTAGAGTTACAAATTAAAGACAATGGCTATGACTTCGTCAATGCTGGTGGTGTTCATATTGAGCCAATCGGTATTTACTCAAAAAAATATAAATCTTTAGAGGAACTTCCTGAAGGTGCAACAATCTTACTTTCTAATTCTGTATCTGATCACGGTCGTATGCTGTCATTATTAGAAGCTAAGGGCTTAATTAAATTAAAAGATGGTATTGATAAAACAGCAGCAGAAATTAAGGATATAGAAGAAAATCCTAAAAACTTTAAATTTGATGCGAATACTGCACCAGAAATGCTTGTACAAATGTACGAAAACGACGAAGGGGACGCAGTACTGATCAACTCTAACTTTGCTATTGATAATGGCTTAAACCCAATCAAAGATGCGATTTCTCTTGAAGACAAAGAGTCGCCATACGTAAACATCATCGCAGTACGTGCGGGTGATGAATCAAGACCAGAAATTAAAACATTATTAGAAGTATTAACGTCTAAAGAAATCCAAGACTTTATTTTAGAAGAATGGAAAGGTGCAGTAGTACCTGTTCAATAATTTAAATAAAAGGGTACCTAAGTAGTGAAATACTTACGTACTCTTTTTCTTTTTTTAATGAATTTTGATAGCTTTCGGAAAGTGACTATTTACAAGTTGTCGATTTCCGAGGAAATAAAAAGGCTATATAAAATAGTTACAACAACTTATGTAATGTCTATTCTACGTGCTTCAAAGGATTGTTCTACCTAATCCCTCCAGTATCGGTGAAAACCAATGCTGAAGGGATTTTTTTAGAGTTTCAAAAAAGGAAAAAATGTTAATTTTCTATTTATTAACATTCTTCAGTGTCGCTTATCAACTTTTTCATCTACACTAATAAAGCGACTCTAAATATATTTACTAAATATCTGAATAAATAATGAACTTTTTTGTTCTAAATACTAATAAAGTAGGCGTTTTATCGTGAATGAAGGAATTATTTAGAAATTGTTTAGTTGCAAGTAGTACTATATAATTGTTAGAAAAGTTTTTTTGTGAAATTTAGATTTTATTCATCTATTTTGACTAAAAAAATCATACTTAAGTATGTGGAGATGGAAGGGGTTTGGTGAAAATGGCAATGAGAAATGGCCTATTACGTTGCAGAATACTCGGCATATATAAGTAGATGAATAGATAACGAAAAAAATGGCTATAAAAATTACATGAAAGTTAAGCCAAAGGAGTTATTGTTATGACGATAAACACGAAATCAATGAGCTCAGCTTTATTAAATAAAATTCAAACAAAAAAAGCGACAATTGGGGTAATTGGCCTCGGCTATGTAGGTCTACCATTTGCCATTGAAATTGTTCAAAAAGGTTTTCATGTTTTAGGCTTTGATAAAAATCAAGAAAAAATCGCCCTGTTGCAAAACGGTGAAAGCTATATAGCTGATATCCCGAAAGAAAATATACAGTTACTATTAAAGGAACATCAATTTGAAGCAACCTATGATTTTTCCAAACTTGCTTCTGTTGATGTTGTCATCATTTGTGTGCCAACCCCTACAACGGAGGATGGCACTCCTGATATTTCCTATATAGAAGAAGCAGCTCACGATATAGGGTGCCATATTAATTCAAATGCACTAGTCATTCTTGAAAGTACGACCTATCCTGGGACGACAGAGGAAATTGTTCAGCCTATTTTGCAAAAACATGGCTTTGCGGTTGGTCAAGATTTATTTTTAGCCTATTCACCAGAACGAGTGGATCCTGGTAATAGTAATTTTTCAGTTGCTAATACACCCAAAGTTGTTGGCGGTGTTACTTCCACATGCTTGGAAGTTTCAAAGGTTTTTTATGAAACAGTCATTCATACTAGTGTATATACAGTAACAAGTCCGAAAGTTGCTGAAATGGAGAAATTGCTGGAAAATACGTTTCGCCAAATCAATATCGCTCTTGTCAATGAACTAAGTCAAATTTGCTATAAAATGAATATTGATATTTGGGAAGTCATCGATGCCGCCTCAACAAAGCCCTATGGATTCATGCCATTTAAACCTGGCCCAGGAGTCGGTGGACATTGTATCCCTGTGGACCCTAAATATTTATTGTGGGCGGGTCAACAGCATGGTGTCTCAGCAACATTAATAGAAGCAGCAGATAAAATTAATGATTCGATGCCTAGCTTTGTTGTAGAGAGACTCGAGCAGTACTTACGTCTGCAAAATACCGAGCTACCCCAAGCAAAAATTGTTATTATTGGTGTCACGTATAAGCCGGAAATAAATGATTCACGCGAATCTCCCGCATTACATGTCATTAAACAATTACTTGATAATCAGTGCTCAATACAAATTATCGACCCTTTTATTCAAACATTCCCTGTAGAACAATCCCTATTCAATACAGTTCCTTTAACAGAGCAAATTATTAAAGATGCAGATGCGGTATTGATTTTAACCAACCATTCTAACATTGATTATTCATTAATTGATCAACAAGCGTCATTAATTTTTGATACACGTAATACCCATTTTTTATTTAAGAATAAAAATTATTACAAGTTATAAGGAGAGTTCATGGGACATGAAACAGCTAAAAATATGTGGGCTTCTACTCCTGATGTTCTTAGCAGGATGTCAATCCACTCCTCAAAAAACGATTCAACCAATTGATTCTACTATAGAGATTAAGGAAACGGATGGTACGATGAGTGATTCAATCAGCCATGCCGATATTATTAAGCCAAAAGTGGCTCTAACATTTAATGGCTTTGCGGATAATCAAACAATGGAGCTACTGCTGAAGAAATTAGATGAATCTAATATGAAAGCTACCTTCTTTTTAGAGGGGCTACGTGTGGCACAGGAGCCAGAGCTTGTTCGAGACATTTTAAAAAGAGGTCATGAAGTGCAAAACGGTACATTGTCATTTCCAGATGTCACAGCTTTAGACTATGATCAAACGTATGAGGAGATTTATTTAACGAATCAAATATTTGAAGAGCATTTAGGATATAAGCCGAAATATGTTCGAAGCCGTTCCGGTGATATTACAGATAATATGCGCTTAGCGGCTGCTGCTTTGGACATGAATGCAGTGATAGGATTATCTATTAATCCACTGGATCGAAAAATGCAAGGTGCCCAAGAATTGGTCGATTATATAGGCAAATATATTGATAGAGGCTCTATTATTCACCTCAATACGTATATTAATCCTGCCATTATAGATACCATCCCTTTACTAGCACAATTAGCAGAAGAGCATGATTATACAATTACTACTTTAAGTGATGTGTTAGATAACCGTTATTTAACAAAGTCATTAGAAGAAATAGCAGGTTATGATGCCATCAAACCTAATTTAAATTATGAAAATATCGAACCACATTTATATTATCGAAAAGAGACATCTAAAAAAGAAATGGCCATTACCTTTGATGACTGGGCACATGAACAGCAAGTGAAGGATGTTTTAGAAGTTTTAAAAAAATATAACATTAAAAGTACATTTTTCTTAATCGGTAGTGGAGTGGAGAAAAATCCTCAATTGGCAAAGTTAATACTAGAGGAAGGTCATGAAGTAGCAAGTCACTCTTATTACCATTTAGATGTAACTAAAATGACGCCAGAGGAAATACAGGATGATTTAGTGAAGGCCCATAAAGCTCTTACTTATGCGCTACAGGAACCACCGATACTTTATTTTAGACCAGCACAGGGAATTATGGATGAACGTACTGCCAAAGTGATTACCGCTGCTGGAATTAAAACCATTGCCATGTATGATATTGCATCCTTTGACTGGAATTTAGATTACAGTGCTCAGGATATTTACGATCGGGTTATATCTAGAGCGGCACCAGGTAAGGTCATTGTCATGCACATCTTAGATGGTACGAAAACAGTCGAAGCACTTCCATTAATTATTGAAAAGTTGCAGCAGGATGGTTATAGCTTTAGTAAAATGTCAACTTGGATAGAAGAAGATGCAAATGGGGATGTGAATAAATGATAAAAACGAAAAAAGAGGTTTTAACAGTACCGCGCTCGGATCGTCGGATTCTATCAAATATTCCTGATCCCGAAAATGTCCGGAACCTTGTCAATCGTCGAGGTGCATCTTATCAGAAAGAAGAAATTGATGCGACAGATGTCAATGAAATATATCGTCTCCAACAGCTTAGCTTACGCTATGAAACTCATTTTGAGGTAATGGTGAGAAGAGCAAGACGTAAAACCAGTTCAGACAAATACTATGCGGAAGATATTTCAGTTACGGGAATCCTTGTATATTCTCAACAGCCTCACCAATTATTAATAGATGAAATTTTAGAAATGAATTTTACAATTCCAGGGGGCGCAATGCCCGAGGGTTATGAGGCTAAAGTAAAGTTAAGGGCAAAGGTGGTACGACATTTTACCAAAGAGGTGGATGGTCAAACGCTGTATTACTTTGCTTGTGAATTTCTCCAACCTCTAAATGAATATATGGTAAAAAAGCGGTGGGGCATTTCTGTTTTTATGGCGAGTTTATTTTTACTGGTGGTCACTCTTATTGTCATGTTGATGAGAGCAGAAAGTGTTATTTATTTTAGGTTTAATAAATTTTTATACCTTTATAGTATTATAGCGGCAACGTTTCTATTAAGTAGATACATATTTGGTATTTTCTATAAAAATGTACCAATCAATCCTCACTATGAGCCCGGTGTATCCATAATTATCCCTGTGTTTAACGAGGAAGAATGGATACATCGAACGATTTCAAGCTGTATTAATCAGTACTATCCTGTAGATAAGTTAGAAGTGATTGTCGTGGATGATTGCTCTACGGATGGGACGGAGGAAAAAGCTAAGGAAATGATTGATCTTATTCATTTTGAGGGTGGGCGTTTTAAAACGACTGATCGCTTAAAGTTTTCTAAGCTCCCTCAAAATGGTGGAAAACGTGAAGCACTGGTAGCCGGTGTTCATCAAGCAAAACATGATTTAGTGGTTTTTGTGGACTCAGATAGTTTTTTGGAGCCACATGCAATCCGCAATTTAGTACAGCCTTTCCAAGATCCTAAAATGGGTGGAGTAGCTGGTCGGACAGAGGTAGAAAATAAATTTACAAATGCTCTGACAAAACTACAGACAGTGCGTTATTATATTGCCTTCCGTATTATGAAAGCGGCTGAATCTTGGTTTGATACGGTGACATGCTTATCGGGACCTTTAGCTTGTTATCGAAAAGAACTAATTTTAAAAAATGAAACAGCATGGCTCAATCAAAAATTTCTTGGGCAGCCTGCTACATTTGGTGATGATCGTAGTATGACAAACTATATTTTGAAAACTCATCGAACAGGTTATCAGGATAATGCAATTTGTTCGACGATCGTCCCCTCTGACACAAAGGTTTTTTTATCTCAGCAAATGAGATGGAAACGTTCTTGGTTAAGAGAATCTTTACGAGCATTTTTATTTATGTGGAAAAAAGAACCCTTCATGTTCCTTTTCTTCATCATAGGTTTAATTGTGCCAATTGCAGCACCCATTGTCGTCGTTTACAACTTAATCTATGTGCCGATTATGTATGGCGTGTTTCCGACTACCTTTTTATTAGGCTTACTTTTAATGGCCATGCTAATGAGTTTGGCTCATCTATTCTTTAGAAAAAGTAAATTATGGTTATTCGGGTTTATCTTCGTTCTTTATTATGAATTTATTTTACTCTGGCAAATGCCAGTTGCATGGGTAACATTTTGGAAATCAACATGGGGAACAAGGGAAACACCACAAGACGTTTTGGCAAAAGAAAAGAAAATAGAAAAGCAAAAATTACGAAAATCCCGATTTTCAATGTTGAAAATTAGAAAAATGGGTGAGAAGGAATGAAAGAGAAAAATGTAATTTTACAGCCAGCTAAAAAAAATCGAAGGAAAATTATACGTTCGATCCTACAATTAATCGTTGTTGTCCTTTTAGCAGTCGTGTTAATTAAAGCCGTTTTTCTGACAGACAAGAGATTTGCTGAGGCGGTACCATTAAACAATAAAGAAGGATTTATAGCACTTTCCTATTTTGGGGTGAGTAGAAATGACTCCCCTAAATATGTGTCAAAGAAGAATTTAGAAGAACAATTAACATTGCTTGAAAAACAAGGCTATCAAACGATTACACAACAGGATATATTGGATTTTTATCAAAAGAACAAACCATTACCTGAAAAAGCATTGTTTTTATCATTTGAGGATGGACGTACGGATTCTAGTATTTTCGCACAAAATATTATGGAGAAATTAAATTACAAGGCTACGATGTTTACGTATGCCAATAAAATGGATACCCGTTATCATAAATTTTTAAAGCCAAAAGATTTGAAGTTGATGGAGAAAAGCGGCTATTGGGAATTAGGCTCTAATGGGTACCGACTAACCTATATTAATATTTTTAATGATAAAGGGCAGTCCTTAGGAATGATTGATGAAAATAATATACCAAATAAAACAACAATCGAATATTATAACCACTATTTAATGGATTTTATTCGTAATCAATATATGATTCCAAGTGAAACTCGACAAGAGATGGAAATTCGAATTAAGAAAGATTACAAGCTTATGCAGGATATCTATCAGCAAGAGTTTGGGAAAGTTCCAAAAGCGTATGCCATTATGCATGCTAATTCATTGTATAACAATATGGACCCACTGGTGCAGAGTGCCAATGACAAGGAAATTAAAGACAAGTTTCTTATGCACTTTAATTTAGAATTGAGTGCCTATAATGATAAAGATAGCGATCTATATAACTTGAATCGATTACAAGTATCCCCCTATTGGTCAACCAATCATGTAATGATGAAGATCAGACAGGCTAGCAATCAAAATGTAGAGTTTAAAATAGGAGATCCTGCAGTAGCTCAAAAATGGCATACAGTTAATGGGGCGGCAGAATTTGATCAGAATAAAGTCATATTAACATCAGCTCCTTCTAGTGAAGGTAGGATTCTTTTAAAGGAAACAATGCCACAACAATATAATGCGAATTTTACATTTAAAGGGAATGTTGTTGGTGAACAAGCGTTCTACGTCAATTATGATGATAAAACAAATAGCTATTTACGCATTGCCTTAATCGATAATGAGCTTGTAGTAAGTGAAAAATTACCAGCTTCAGACATTGTGGAAAAGGCTCGTTTTCCATTGAATGAGATTAAGTGGAATGAAGAGGAGTATGCATTTAATAAGGCGACCGTCTATACGTATCAGGATACCCAAAAGGGATCACGGATTGTTGAAGAAGAATACCCAAGAAACTTAACAAAAAATAGAGTATTTAACATTGCAGTAAATAAGGATAAAATAAACATAGATGTAGATAATATATTATCTGAAACTATTCAAATAAATCCTAGCCTTCATGGATCACAAATAGGATTTGGGGCGATGTTTAGTCATAAAGATACGTCCCATGAACAGTATGCAGATGATATATACGATACATTAATTGAAGATATTTTAATTACAGATAGAAAAGATCAAACCATTTTTACAAACCAATATACGAATTTCGAGAAGGTTAAGTATAAAAGTACAACATTGTTTAATCATGTTGTGGATTTCTTTATTGAAACCTTCTAAGTTGGGGTGAAATTTAAAACAAGTGAAAAATTTTATATTATTTATCTGTATAGCCCTGATTTTTATCACTGCTTGTAGTAATAGTAAAGAACCACCGGCTATAGCAAAGGAAGAATTAAAAGATAAAGCAAAGCTCCGTTTATCTATGTGGTTACCTGAATGGCAAAATCAATTAGCCTTAGAAGATGTTCAAAATTCTCAACAAGGATTACAAGATATACGTGTTTTCGGTGCGTATTTTAATGATCAAGATGAATTGTTGCTAACGGATAATGCAGTCGATATGTTGCAACAGACACAGCAGCAATACAATGAATCACATCGTGTAATCCTAACGCTTATTAATGATTATGTGACAGATAATGCTTCATCTGTTCAAAAGGATAGCACACTTTTGCATAGGCTATTACAGGATTCTGCAGCAAGGAAAAAGCATATCCATAATATTTTGCAGGTAGTTGAACAATACCAACCGGATGGCATCGAAATTGATTATGAAAAGATAGCTAAAGAGGACCTATCAAAATATGTTCAATTTTTAAAGGAGCTTTACCGAGAGCTTGCCAAAAGGAATGTTACACTGCATGTCGTGCTAGAGCCTAGCTTTCCATTTGATATGAAGCTACCAAATGGGCCTAGCTATACGGTAATGGCCTATAATGTACATGGTTATCATAGTGGACCAGGTGCGAAGGCTACTTTTACCTTCCTCAATGATTTAATAAAAAAAATCAAGAAATCCAATCAAAAATTAGCCATCGCCTTTGCCACGGGTGGTTTCGATTGGGTAGCTCAAGGGAATACGGTTGCATTAACGGAGCTTGAGGCTGAAAAAGTGTTAGCTGAAACAAACGCAAACAAAAAACGCGATAAAGCAAGTGGAGCTGTTTATTTTACGTATACAGATTCTAGTAATATTAGTCATGAGGTTTGGTATGCCGATCAGGAAACACTTGAAAAATGGGTCAAATATGTCCAAAGGAAGAGCTATCATGATGTAGTGTTGTGGCGTGCAGGTGGATTAGGTGTCAAAACATTACAGTGGATTAATGAGCAAGAAACTGGAGAGCGCTCGTCGCCCTAAAAAAATCACCAATAATGAGAATTTCAACGAAAGCCATCGAGATTATATCAAACATCTCGATGGCTTTTGTCTACAGTTTGAATCCCCCATCAAGGCGATTTTTTTATTGAAATTGGGACAGACGTGAAAAGAAACCTTTGACGAAATTTAGAAAAATGGTTTCTGATGGAGCGATTTCTCGATTGACTGGAGAAATAATGCCAACTGTCCTTGGGATGGAGGGTGATTCGATGGGCACCTTTACAGTAAAGCGAGCAGCAGAATCATAAAGTGAGCTTTCTGGTAACAGACTAACACCTATTCCAGCTGCTACCAAGCCTTTAAGTGCATCCAAATCTTCACCCTCTGAAATAATATTAGGCAAAAATCCTGCAGCACGACAGGCATCCATAGCCACTTTATGCAATATATAGCCATCTGGGAATAACACAAATAGATCATTTCTCAATTCTGCAAGCTGGATACTCTCTCTTTTCGCCAATGGATGATTGGCAGGGAGAAGAGCTGCAATATTTTCTGTAAACAATATAGTCGACTCAATAGACTCATCTTTAGGAGGAAGCGGACCTAAAAAGGCAAGGTTTAACTCTCGATTTTTGACAGCATCAATTAAAAATCGGTAAGAACCTTGTCGTAGATGAAATTGTAAATTCGGATGCTCACGTTTAAAGGCTGAGATAACGGTTGGAAGTACATAGCTAGCCAAGCTTGTTGGAAAGCCAATCTTAATAGAGCCCTTAGCAGGATCAAGATATTCTTCTACTTGTTTGGCAGCAAAATCAATGGCCTTCAATGCTGTAATGGTATGTTCAAGAAATGTCTTCCCAATAGGGGTTAATTTCACATTACGACCTACTCGTTCAAATAACGGAGTACCTAATTCATCTTCAAGATTTGCGATTTGCCGACTAATGGCTGATTGGGCTACGTGAAGATGCTCAGCGGCTTCTGAAATATGCTCGCGTTCAGCAACCTCCACAAAATAGCGTAATTGACGTAACTCCACTAACATTTCACCTCTATTAATCTAAAAATAAGATTGATTATAGCTCAATTATATAGTATTGAAGATAAAAAGTGACTGTAAATACAGAAAAAAGTTTAAGTATTCAGTAATCTCGTACGATAGAATTTTATTGAGTGTAAAAGAGATTACCTTGAAAATATCTTCATTTTAATTGATTCCATTTTAATGAAATAGGTTATAGTATAGTTATGGTTGTTTATGCAAATTTGTCACAAAACCTCTACAATTAACCCTTTTCACGAGGTTTCCACTATGTAGCTAGATGAAATCAATTCTCAATTAGGGATAATTCATTGAAAATGAAGAAAGTCTATTCTCAATATCTATTCCAAATAGTAATAATCTGAAAATGCTTACAAAGCCTTTATTTTTCAAGATTTTATTTGAGGAGAAGGAAAGTAATTGAAATGGTTTGCATAGAGAACGATTTTCAGTTAAGATTAGAATGATGATAATTAAGGAATGGTCGACCCATTCACTGAACACTATGGAGGTATTTTCATGTCAACTTTAGTTATTAAAGATCTTCACGTTGCTATCGACGGGAAAGAGATTTTAAAAGGCGTAAATCTTACAATTAATACAAACGAAATTCACGCAATCATGGGACCAAACGGGACTGGTAAATCAACACTAGCTTCTGCTATTATGGGTCACCCTAAATATGAAGTTACTTCAGGTACTGTTGAGCTTGATGGCGAAGATGTACTTGAGATGGAAGTAGACGAGCGTGCTCAAGCTGGTTTATTCCTAGCTATGCAATATCCTTCTGAAATTGCTGGTGTTACAAATGCTGATTTCTTACGCTCAGCTATCAATGCTCGCCGTGAAGAGGGCGATGAAATTTCATTAATGAAATTTATCCGTGAATTAGATAAAAGCATGGAATTCCTAGAAATGAACGAAGATATGGCACAACGTTATTTAAATGAAGGTTTCTCTGGCGGTGAGAAAAAACGTAATGAAATTCTTCAATTAATGATGATTAAACCAACGATCGCTATTTTAGACGAAATTGACTCTGGTCTTGATATTGATGCACTTAAAGTAGTATCTAAAGGTATCAACGCAATGCGCGGTGAAGGCTTTGGCTGCTTAATGATTACGCACTATCAACGTCTTCTTAACTACATTACACCAGACCATGTACACGTAATGATGCAAGGACGTGTTGTGAAATCAGGTGGTGCAGAGCTTGCACAACGCTTAGAAGCAGAAGGTTATGACTGGATCAAAAAAGAATTAGGTATTGAAGAAGAAACAGAGGAACAAGAAGCATAAGAGGGAGGACGAACTAGCATGACAGTGGAACTTAACTTGCCTGTAACAGTACAGGACGTGCGCTCGTTCTCAGAAGCAAATGGTGAACCAACTTGGTTTACTGAGCTTCGCGCGGCAGCACTAGACAAAGTAACTGGTTTAGATTTGCCAAAACCAGATAGAACTAATATTACGAAATGGGATTTCATGAACTTCCCAGCATTTACAGTTCATAGTGAGGCATATCCATCATTGGATGCTTTACCTGAAGAAGCAAAAGGATTAATTGACCTTGAAGCGCAAGGAAACCTTTATATTCAACGCAATAATACACCAGCTTACATTAAAACATCACAAGAGCTTGCTGATAAGGGTGTTATTTTTACAGATATTTTCACAGCAGTTCGTGAACATGGTGAGCTTGTTCAAAAATACTTTATGACTGAAGCTGTTAAAGTGGATGAGCATAAGTTAACAGCGCTTCATACAGCACTTGTTAACGGTGGCGTATTTGTTTACGTACCAAAAAATGTAGTCATTGAGCAACCACTTCAAGTTGTTTTCTTAAACGATAATGCTGATGCATCATTATACAACCATGTACTAGTAGTGGCAGAAGCAAATTCTGCTGTAACATACGTGGAAACATATATTTCAACGGTTGAAGAAGCAAAAGGCCAAGCAAATATTATTGCGGAAGTAGTTGTCCAAGATAATGCGCAAGTAACATATGGAGCAGTGGATGTGCTTGCAAAAGGCTTTACGACATATGTAAACCGTCGTGGACGCTTAGCGCGTGACGCAAAAGTAGATTGGGCTCTTGGTTTAATGAATGACTCAGATACAATCTCAGAAAATATTACTCATCTAATTGGTGACGGTTCTCATGCAGATACAAAAACAGTAGTTGTTGGTCGTGGAGAACAAAAACTTAACTTCACTACAGAGGTTCGTCACTGGGGTAAAAACTCAAACGGGCATATCTTAAAACATGGTGTCATGAAAGATGCAGCTCAATCTATCTTTAATGGTATTGGCTATATCGAACATGGTGCAACGAAAGCAGATGCACAACAAGAATCACGTGTATTAATGCTTTCTGAAAAAGCTCGTGGGGATGCAAACCCAATTTTATTAATTGATGAAGATGATGTAACAGCAGGACACGCAGCATCTGTTGGTCGAGTAGATCCATTACAGCTTTACTATTTAATGAGCCGTGGTATCTCGAAAGCAGAAGCAGAGCGCCTTGTTATCCATGGATTCCTTGCGCCAGTTGTTACGCAATTACCAATTGAGGGCGTTCAAAAGCAACTGACGGAGGTTATTGAAAGGAAAGTTCGCTAATGATGAAAAAAGACATTAAAAGCTATTTCCCAATTTTAAATCAGGATGTAAATGGTCATAGACTTGCGTATCTTGATAGTGCAGCGACGTCTCAAAAACCTGTTCAAGTAATTGAAGCAATTAAAGCCTATTATGAATTTGATAATTCCAATGTTCACCGTGGTGTGCATACATTAGGAAACCGTGCTACAGATAAATATGAAGGTGCGCGTGAAAAGGTTCGTAAGTTTATTAATGCTCAATCAACACAAGAAATTATTTTTACTCGTGGAACAACGACAGCATTAAATACAGTAGCATCCAGCTATGGACGTGCAAATGTTGCTGAGGGTGATGAAATTGTCATTACTCAAATGGAACATCACTCCAATATTATTCCTTGGCAGCAGTTAGCCAAAGAAAAAAAGGCGACATTAAAATACATTGAGCTAGAAGCTGATGGAACGATTAGTTTAGAAAAAGTACGTGAGACGATTACACCGCAAACAAAAATCGTGTCGGTGTCAATGGCATCAAACGTACTTGGAACTATTAATCCAATTAAAGAAATTGCGCAAATTGCACATGCTAATGGTGCTGTTATGGTGGCTGATGGAGCTCAAGCTGCTCCGCATATGAAAATTGATGTCCAAGATTTGGATGTAGATTTCTTAGGGTTCTCTGGGCATAAAATGTGCGGTCCTACTGGAATAGGTGTACTATATGGTAAAAAGGAACACCTTGAAAAGATGGAGCCAATTGAATTTGGTGGCGAAATGATCGATTTTGTTGGGTTATATGATTCAACGTGGAAGGAATTACCGTGGAAATTTGAAGGTGGAACGCCTATTATTGCAGGTGCAATAGGATTAGGTGCCGCTATTGATTTCTTAACTGAGATTGGGCTAGATAATATTGCAAAGCATGAGCATAAGCTTGTTGGCTACGCAATGGATCAGCTTGAAACCATTGACGGTTTAAAAATTTTCGGCCCACGTGACCCAATGAAACGTTGTGGACTTGTGACATTTAACTTAGATGATGTCCATCCACATGATGTGGCAACAGTGCTTGATATGAATGGTATTGCTATTCGTGCTGGTCATCACTGTGCACAACCACTAATGAAATGTCTTCAGCAAGTAGCGACAGCGCGTGCAAGCTTCTATCTGTACAATACAGAGGAGGATATTGACCGTCTTGTTGCAGGGTTACGTTCTGCGAAGGAGTATTTTGGCGATGTCTTTTAATAATTTAGATCAACTATATCGTTCAGTCATTATGGATCACTATAAAAATCCTCGTAATAAGGGTGCTTTAGAAGGTGAAGCTGTAACGATTGATATGAACAATCCGACATGTGGAGACCGTATTCACTTAACATTAAAAGTGACTGACGGTATTGTAGAGGATGCCAAATTTGATGGTGAAGGCTGTTCAATTTCTATGTCCTCTGCTTCCATGATGACTCAACTGATTAAAGGGAAAAAGGTAGATGAAGCTTTAGAGCTTGCTGATATTTTTTCTAAAATGATGATGGGTGAAGAGTATAGCGATAAATATGACCTAGAGGATGTTGAAGCACTGCAAGGTGTCTCACAATTCCCTGCTCGTATTAAATGTGCAACATTAGCTTGGAAAGCAATGGAAAAAGGTGTGAAATAAATCATACTGCCTTGTCGGCTGGGTGAAAGTGACATACTTTCACTCAAGGCAAGGGTCGAATACCTTGAAAAATACATCTCAATGAACGGAGGATAAACGATGGCTAAAAAAATGCCTGATATCGGCGATTACAAATACGGTTTCCATGACAAGGACGTATCAATTTTCCGTTCAAAACGTGGTTTAACTGAAGAAATCGTCCGTGAAATTTCAAATATGAAACAAGAGCCAGAGTGGATGCTAGAGTACCGCTTAAAAGCACTTGAAACATTTTATGCAAAACCAATGCCACAATGGGGTGGCGATCTTGGTGATTTAGACTTTGATGAAATTACGTACTATGTAAAACCATCAGAAGCTACACAAAAATCATGGGATGAAGTACCTGACGAAATCAAAGCTACTTTTGATAAATTAGGGATTCCGGAAGCAGAACAAAAATATCTTGCGGGTGTATCTGCACAATATGAGTCAGAGGTAGTTTATCACAACATGAAGCAAGACCTTGAAGATCTTGGTATTGTGTTTAAAGATACAGACTCAGCATTACGCGAAAACGAAGATATTTTCAAACAATATTGGGGTAAAGTAATCCCGTACACAGATAATAAATTTGCGGCATTGAACTCAGCTGTATGGTCAGGTGGATCATTTATTTATGTACCACCAGGTGTTAAAGTTGAAACACCTTTACAAGCTTACTTCCGCATTAACTCTGAGAATATGGGACAATTCGAACGTACGCTAATTATTGTGGATGAAGGCGCGCATGTACACTATGTTGAAGGTTGTACAGCCCCTGTTTACACAACAAACTCTTTACACTCAGCTGTTGTAGAAATTGTTGTTCGTAAAGATGCCTACTGCCGTTATACAACGATTCAAAACTGGGCAAACAACGTATACAATCTTGTAACGAAACGTACAGTTGTTGAAGAAAACGGTACAATGGAATGGATTGATGGTAACATTGGTTCTAAATTAACAATGAAATACCCAGCATGTATCCTAAAAGGTGAAGGTGCTCGTGGTATGACATTATCTATTGCATTAGCAGGTAAAGGTCAACATCAACATGCTGGAGCAAAAATGATTCATATGGCACCAAACACATCTTCTACAATCGTTTCTAAATCGATTGCTAAACAAGGTGGTAAGGTTACGTATATGGGACAAGTTCGTTTCGGTCCTAAAGCTAGCGGTGCTCGTGCCAACATTGAATGTGATACGCTGATTATGGATAACCAATCTACTTCTGATACTATTCCATACAACGAAATTCTGAATGATAACGTTTCTTTAGAGCATGAAGCTAAAGTTTCAAAAGTATCTGAAGAACAATTATTCTATTTAATGTCTCGTGGTATCTCTGAAGAAGAAGCGACAGAAATGATCGTAATGGGCTTCATCGAGCCATTCACAAAAGAATTACCAATGGAATACGCAGTAGAAATGAACCGTCTTATCAAGTTTGAGATGGAAGGTTCTATCGGGTAAAATTAAAATAAAAGGGGCAGATTCTAATATCTGCTCCTTTTTTACGTTTTCTATGAGGAAGTAGAGGATGCTTTTATAGCCTTCGATAAAATTCAAGGGGCACCTGAGAGTAATTGCTGAGAAAATGGAGAGAAGCAGCCAAGCCCTCACTTATCCCTTTAGGGAGGGCAATGTTCAAAGCTTTATTCAATCATCAGATTAGGAACTTATTAAGCCCTGTATTATAACGGGTTTTACCGGATAAAGTATTAATTAACCCTTGTCACAACTATGTTTGTGGCAAGGGTTTTTGTTTTGTATGAAAAATAATTTTCTTAATATATTGAAATAATAGTGGATTTTTATAAGGAGACATACTAAAATGATAATGAGAATCAATATCAATTGAGAAAGGAAGTTTGAGTACATGAGAAACAAGTTTCTATTTATTAGTATGATAGCGGTATTTATGCTGATCCTCGCTGCATGCGGAGAGAAGAAAACAACGGAGGAGGATACGTCCACAGATTCGACGAAAGAGGAAGTGGCACAAACACAAGATGATTCTAGCAATGAAAATGGGACAAGAACCATTGATTATCTTGGAGAAAGCTATGAAGTGCCAGATAAGGTCGAAAGAATTGTTGTTACGGGTGCGATGGAGGCCATGGAAGATATGGTTGTACTTGATGTTCATCCAGTAGGAGCGATTGCGGTCGGTGGTAAATTCCCTGAGTTGTACGCTGCTGTTACAGATAAGGCAGAGTCGATTGGGGAGAAGATTAAGCCAAACTTTGAAAAAATATTAGAATTAGATCCAGATGTGATTTTAGGCTCAACGAAATTTCCAGAGGAAGTACAAAGTAAATTAGAGAAAATTGCTCCAACCATTTTAGTTTCGCATATCTCTACGAATTGGGAATCTAATTTAAACTTATTAGCTGAATTAACAGGCAAGCAAGCAGAGGCAGAAAAAATATTATCTACATATAAGGCGGATATTGAAGCGGCAAAATCTAGCTTAACAGAAAAGCTAGAAGGCAAAAAAGTAGCAGCCATTCGAATTCGTGGGGGACAAGCTTATGTCTATCCAAAAGAGGTATTTTTAAACCCTGTTTTATATGGTGAGCTTGGTTTAGAAGTTCCTGCTGAAATCGCTAAGGCGAAATCACAAGAAGCGATTTCTGTTGAGCAACTAGCGGATATGAATCCAGATTATTTATTTGTACAGTTTTCAACGGATGAAAATGCGGATGCTCCAAATGCGTTAGAAGATTTTAAAAAGAATCCCATTATCCAAAATATCAATGCCTTTAAAAATGAGCAAGTATTTGTTAATGTTGTGAACCCACTAATGGAAGGTGGCCCAGCGTTTAGTCGTATTACTTTTTTAGAAGCAATCCAACAAAATCTTGATAAATAACTTGTTTGGCATGAGTTCAATTTGTATAAGGACTCATGCTTTTTCTTTGTAAAAAGCTAGATTTTTTACATGATGTTTAATTGTAGGAGAAGACTGTATGCTATGATTATGTTGTAGATAGAGGAGGATGTCACATGATTGTAGTTGGATTAACTGGATGGGGCGATCACCCTTCACTTTATAGTGGAGTGACTACTTCAAAGGATAAATTATTTGATTATACAGGTCATTTTTTAGCAGTGGAAGTAGATACTTCCTTTTATGCCATACCATCCAAAGAGAATGTTCGTAAATGGTGTGAGAATACACCGGAGAATTTTCGTTTTATAGTGAAGGCCTATCAGGGCATGACGGGGCATTTGCGGGGAGAAATCCCTTTTGAATCCAAAAATGATATGTTCAATGCTTTTATTGAATGTGCCCATGAATTTAAACGTTTGGGGAAACTAGGAATGGTTTTAGCTCAGTTTCCACCGTGGTTTGATTGTCAGTCGAAAAATGTTCAATACTTATTGTATATTCGTCAACAACTAAAGGATTTCGAAGTGGCTATCGAATTTCGCAATCAAACATGGTATGCAGATAATGTAGTACAACAAACAATGGACTTTTTACGAGAGCATCAATTGATTCATACGATTTGTGATGAGCCACAGGCTGGTGTAGGATCTGTGCCCTTCCATCCTGTAGTGACTGCAGATAAGGCACTGGTACGTATCCATGGGCGAAATATACATGGTTGGCGCAACACGGGGAATGCAGAAAATTGGCGCAAAGTGCGCTTTTTATATGACTATAATAAAGAAGAATTGCAGCAGCTTGGACAGCAAATCACGAAGCTTGAGTCCGAGGTGCAGGAACTATTTATATTATTTAATAACAATTCAGGTAATCATGCAGCGAAAAACGCAAAGGAATTACAGGGTGTTTTGAATATTAAAGATGTTGGGTTAGCGCCTAAACAATTAAACATGTTTGAAGGGGAATTATAATGGCGTTTATTTTATTAATAATTATTGCACTATTTTCCGGTCTCCTTGGCTCATTAGTTGGGCTAGGCGGTGGCGTGGTATTAGTGCCAGCAACTTTATATATCGGTTTAAACCTTGGAATGATTCCAGATATAACACCACAAAAAGTAGTTGGTTTATCTGTTGTCATGATGATATTTACAGGACTTGCCTCCACATTAAGCTATATGAAATCAAAAACGGTGGATTATAAAACTGGCTATATATTTTTTATCGGCAGTATTCCAGGCTCTATTTTGGGCGCTTGGGTTAATAAAGGTTTAGATTTACCATCCTTCAATTTATACTTTGGTATTTTGCTTATTATTTTATCGATTATTTTACTTGTACGCGACAAATTGAAGCCTGTAAAATGGTTTGTGAAAAATGGTCTGCAACAAGAATTTACGGATGCCGAAGGGAAAACCTTTGTCTACGGATATCCGATTTGGTTTGCGATTTTATTTACGTTCGGGGTGGGCTTTGCCTCGGGGCTATTTGGTATAGGTGGAGGCTCAATGATTGTGCCGGCTATGATTATTTTGTTCTTATTTCCCCCACATGTAGCAGTAGCAACTTCGATGTTTTTAGTGTTTTTAACGTCTCTTGTTAATACGGCCAGCCATGTATATTTGGGGCATGTTCCATGGCTTTATACAATTCCTGTCATACCAGGAGCCTTTATTGGTGCGAAGCTTGGTGCGGCGTTAAATAAAAAAATTAAATCAGATACGCTTGTACTGGTTCTTCGAATTATTTTATTATTATTAGGAATTCGTTCCATCGTTGAAGGGATATTGGCTTAATCGGCTAGACTAGCTAATGAAAATGAGGTGGCTTTAATGCTTGAAAAAATCCATATTTTTCACACAAATGATTTGCATAGTCATTTTAAGTATTGGCCACGAATGCAAAGCTATGTGAAAGAGGAGCGCAACAATCTAGCGAGAATAGGGGAAACGAGTTATTTGTTTGATGTGGGAGATCATTTAGATCGCTCTAATATTTATACTGAAGCGACAATCGGTAAGGGGAATGTACAATTACTGAACGAGGCAGAATATGATGTAGTGACAATTGGGAACAATGAGGGCATTACATTGTCTCATAATGAGCTTTTTCATTTATATGATGATGCAAATTTTGATGTCGTCGTAGGTAATATTGATGCGGTTAATGGGAGAAATCCAGCCTGGCTGAAGCCCTATGTGGTGCTTACAACAGAGAAGGGAACGAAGCTAGGGATAATTGCAGCCACGGCTATGTTTGACGTGTATTATGAGGCGTTAAATTGGCAGTTGGTTGAAGCGCGTAGCACACTTCTTCGTTTAGCCCATCAACTACGTAAAGAGGTCGATATTGTTTTATGCCTCTCACATTTAGGGATAACCGAAGACGAGCTATTAGCGGAGGAATGTCCAGAAATTGATGTCATATTCGGTTCTCATACACATCATGTCTTGCCAGAAGGGAAACTTGTCAATGGTGTTTTATTGACAGGTGGCGGGAAATTTGGACAATATACAGGACATCTTGTTATCGAATATGATAAAAAAATGAGGAAAATTGTTGAAAAAAAGGATACTTTAATTCATAATAAGGACTTGCCAAATATCCAAAACGAACAGCAAATTGTACAATCCCTAGAGGATGAAGGAATTAGAATACTGGATACACCAGTATTTACGACCGAAAAATCTTATAATAAGGAATGGTTCCACTACTCACAGTTATCTGATTTATTTGCACATGCTATTTTAGAAAAAAGTGGTGCTGACTGTGCCTTGTTTAATGCAGGAATTTTTTTAGATGGCCTCCCAAAAGGAAATGTGACTGCATTAGATGTGCATCGGATTTTTCCACATCCTATTAATTTATGTACAATTGAATTATCCGTTACGGAAATAAAGGAAATTTATATGCAATCCAAAAATGAAGAATGGCCCTATATTGAATTAAAAGGATTAGGGTTTAGAGGTGTAATTTTTGGAAAAATGTTGACATATGGTTTTTCCATGAACGACAATCGTCAGTTATTAATTAATGGAAAGCTGGCAGATAATAATCACATTTATAAACTTGTAACTTTAGATTTGTTTACTTTTGGATATTTTTATCCAAGTTTCAAATATGCAAAGAAGCAATATATATTACCAGAATTTTTACGGAACATTATGATAGATTATGGTCAAAGTTTCTTTAAGTAATAGCGTTAGCTTAAAGAATAGATTGGGGAAGAAATCATGCGATTAATTTCAATCGATGTATTAAAAGAAGGAATGGTATTAGGCAGAACCATTTGGAATGAGGCGGGGCATCCGCTTTTAAAGAAGGATGTCATCATTAATGACCGCATTATTCAGAGACTTCAACAGTTAAATACACATTACCTATACATTGACGATGATATTTCGGAGGGCATTGAAGTAGAAGAAACTGTGCCACCTGCGATGCGAAATAAAGTCATTACAACAATTAAAGATTCATTTCAATCAATCGATGGTTTAAATTCAGTAAATGCCTCTTATATATTAGATCAACAATCAAAGACAATTGTCTCGATTGTAGATGAACTACTTTCTGCTGTTACTGGAAATGATGAAATATTAACGATATTAACAGATGCTTATTTATTTGATGAGTATTTATATCAACACTCCTTCCAAGTGACACTTTACTCGATAGCCATCGCCAAAGAGCTCGGCTACTCTGCTGAGGATTTACGGTTAGTAGGGATTGGTGCATTACTACATGATGTAGGTAAACTAATGGTACCAAAAGATATCCTAACAAAACCAGGTCGTCTAACTAATGAAGAATTTGAAGCGATGAAAATGCACGCCCGCTATGGCTTTGATTTATTACGCAATTTACATTCTATTTCATTGCTAGTGGCCCATTGCGCTTTTCAACATCATGAGCGTATTGATGGAAGTGGTTACCCACGAGGATTAGTTGATTTTGAAATTCACCCATTTGCCAAAATTATTGGCGTAGCCGATGTCTTTGACGCGGTTACAACGAATCGAGTATATCGTGAAAAAATGCTTCCTTCACAAGGACTAGCTATTGTAGAGGCAGGCTCCGGTACGCTATATGATGCTCGCATCGTAAAAGCGCTTAAAAGGGCTGTCGTTCATTATCCAAATGGCGTTATCTTAAAATTATCAGATGGTCGACGTGGCATTGTATCTAGACAAAACCCATTGGATGCAGCATTACCATGGATTCGTATTTTTGAGGAGCAAAATCAACTGCTCGCAGCTACATATGAAATTAATTTAGTGGACTATCCAAATGTTTTAATTGAAAATGTTGAGACGGATTATATGGTTCCTGCAAAGGTAGAATAAAATACTCCTCCTGTTCATACGTTATGGAACAGGAGGAGATTTTTTTGTTTTTCCCTCGAAAAAGGATGAAATTGCGCTCTTATAATAAACGGGGAATACGTCTTAATCGATTAACCATTTTAATTGTTAGTATGGTTGTTTGTCTTATATTATTTATTTATTATTTAAATGAACGGCTCATGCCCACCTATTTGCAATATGCAGAGGTACAAACTACAAAAATTGCATCATATGTAGTAAGTAAAGCCATTAACTCAAGAACCTCCAATGTATTAGATGTAAATGATATCATTGAAGATATTCCTCCAGGTAGTTCTGATATGATGACGACAAAGTTTAATACGGAAATTATTAATCGTGTACGAGCGGAGACATTAGAGCTTGTAAAAATGTATTTAGAGCAGGCAGAACAAGGAGAGCTATCACATTTGCCTGAATTAGATAATGTTGAATATGATATTAACAGAATTCAGGATGGCGATGGCATTGTCTTTTTTGTACCGCTCGGGCAAGCCGCGAATATTCCTTTGCTCGGAAATTTAGGACCAAAAATCCCTATACGATTCCATGTGATCGGAAATGTCCATAGTAATGTCACCTCATCCATTCAAGAATTTGGGATTAATAGTGCGTATGTAGAAGTGGGCATTCATTTAGAGGTAAATGTCCAAATTATTGTTCCGTTTGCAAGTAAATCCTCAACCGTTGCACAGGATATTCCTGTAGCTATGGGGTTAACTAGAGGTCCAGTCCCGAACATCTATACCAATAGTAGTGATGCGCCTCAACCATCCATTGAAATACCTGTGCCATTTAAATAGAAATGTTTACTGTGATAGTTGTTGGAGTTCATTTATTATGTTACATTGACAACAGTGAAGATAGTTAATATAAAAAATGCATATTTTTGATAGGGGCGATATCCGTATGACATCTTGTAAACCTACAAGTAAAGAAGAACATTTAAGAAAACCAGACTGGCTAAAAATAAAACTAAACACTAATGATGAATATAAAGGTCTTAAGAAGCTAATGCGTGAGAAAAATCTTCATACGGTTTGTGAAGAGGCTCGCTGTCCAAATATTCATGAATGCTGGGGAGAAAGACGTACAGCTACAATGATGATTCTTGGTTCGGTTTGTACACGTGCTTGTCGATTTTGTGCAGTAAAAACAGGGTTACCCAATGAATTAGACTTGGCAGAGCCAGAACGTGTTGCAGATTCAGTAGCAATTATGAACCTAAAGCACGTTGTCATTACTATGGTAGCGCGTGACGATTTAAAAGATGGCGGAGCGGAAGTATTAGCAGAAACAGTCCGTGCTATTCGCCGTAAAAGTCCTTTCACATCTGTTGAAGTATTACCATCCGATTTAGGTGGTATGAAGGAAAATCTTCAAATGTTAATGGATGCGAAGCCAGATATTCTAAATCATAATATTGAAACCGTGCGTCGTTTAACACCAAGAGTACGTGCTCGTGCAAAATACGAGCGATCTTTGGAGTTCCTTCGTCTAGCTAAAGAAATGCAACCAGATATTCCGACGAAATCATCTTTAATGATTGGTTTAGGAGAAACTCATGAAGAAATTTTAGAGGTAATGGATGATTTACGAGCAAATAATGTGGATATCATGACGATTGGTCAATATTTACAGCCTACGAAAAAGCATTTAGCAGTTAAAAAATATTATTCACCAATAGAGTTTGGGAAACTGCGAAAAATTGCTATGGAAAAAGGCTTTAAACATTGTGAAGCTGGCCCACTTGTACGTAGTAGTTACCATGCTGACGAACAAGTAAATGCTGCAACAAAAGAACGTCAGTTACAAGCAGAGCTTTAAGCGTCAAGGATGAACAAGAGGGTGGTGTCACTTTGATCATAGTTGAAGGATTGGAATATGAACTATTAAAAGATTTTCGTGAAGCCTTTCAGGAAGAAGTTTTTCAGGAAAGGTATTCCGATATATTGGCTAGATATGATTATATAGTAGGTGATTGGGGCTATAACCAATTACGTTTAAAGGGCTTTTTTGATGATAAAAATCAAAAGTCGACTTTTGATACGAAAATAAGTACGCTTCAAGATTATTTATACGAGTATTGCAATTTTGGCTGCGCTTATTTTGTTTTACGTAAAACAGGAAAAGTTATGAAACCGCCAGAGGTGTTGGATGCGAATGAAGTAACAGCGCAACCAAACGACCAAGAACCATTGGCAGAATAAAGGGAAGAAACTTGATGCGATATGCATCAAGTTTTTTTCTTTTTTTTATTAGCTTTTGTATGATTGGGGAATAATAAAGCTCAAAACAGCTAATTAAAGGTGAGATACAAATGAAAAGAGCCGTCTTTTTAGACCGTGATGGTGTAATCAATGAAGTATTAACAACACGCGTTAAATTTGTTAATAAGCCTAGAGATTTATACTTTTTACCACAAGTTTCAGAAGCCATTCGCAAATTAAATAAACACTTTGACTATATTTTTGTTGTGACAAATCAAGGGGGTGTTGGTTTAGGCTTTATGAGTGAAAGAGGCTTGCAAAAAATACATGAGCATATGGTCAAGGTGCTAAAGAAAAACGGTGCCATTATTCATGAAGTAGTTTATTGTCCACATAAGCCTAAGTCAGGCTGTGCCTGTAGAAAACCTAATAGTAAACTAATTATTGATTTAGGAAAAAAATATAATATTGATTTATCGAAATCCTATATGGTGGGTGATACGGATACAGATATTATAGCGGGAAAACAAGCAGGTACAAAGGGCGTGTTTTTAGGCGAGGATGACCCGTTAGCAGATGCAATTTTTCCTGATTTGATGAGCGCTGCTCGGTGGATAATAAAGGATGCAACAGCTTGAGAAAAGAAGCTACAAGAAGTATAAAACGTTGAAAAAAGGATAATTTATGAGTGGAGGTGATGATGTTGACGAAGGATAAGCGCAATAAAAAGCCCCTAGATCGTGAAGAATATGGATATGGTTTTGATATTAGTGTAGATGATTTAGGCGTGATTGGTCAAAATAACGAAGCGAAAAAGCAAAATAATAATGAAAATAAAGACAAGCCACATAATAAAGATAATCCATCCACGCTCAATAAATAATCGATCTTAAAAGATTTCGCAAAAGCCAACTGGTGAGCGGAATTTTTTTATCTTGATTGATTCACAAAAAATGCTCGTGCAATATAATAATGTCCTACAAAAAAACACCCTGTAAAAAGGGTGTTAGTTCAATAGCTCACGTAAATATTCTCGAAGTTCCTCGGTTTCGTCCTCTGTACGATTGTATACATGTTCTAAGTAGCCAGGCTCTTCTACATCATCAGGGCCAATAATCGCAAATCGACCAAATTGTATATCCATGACAAGCACTTTCCCAAAGAAGCGGCCAGATTGTAATATCGCTAAATCATAGCGCAGTTTTTTTCCTGCAAAGCTAACAAAGCGAGTTTTTGTATCTTCTACATCATCATATAAAAAAAAACGTTCCATCTTTTAATCTCCTTCCAGTCCTATAGTTATGGTACTATAGAAGAGAAAAGACTATCAACTTTTAAAGATTTGAATGGGGGCTTTCCTTGTGTATTTTGTAGATCGTAATAAAATCACAAAAAATTTACAGTACTTAGATGGGCTATTAGCCATTTTGGAGACAGAGAATAACTGGTCTCAAAATGATATAAAGAAATTAGCTATCGAGCGAATTGGTCACAACATTATGGAGTCAATGATGGATGTAGGAAATTTAATGATTGACGGTTTCATAATGCGCGACCCAGGAAGCTACGAGGATATTATTGATATATTAGTCGATGAAAAAGTCGTAGTTGCTGAAATGGAGGCACCATATAAAGCAGTTGTTGGCTTGCGTAAAATGCTAGTACGCGAGTTTATAGAGGTAGATATCGATGAAGTTGTCCACGTACTTACAGCCAATTTATCGGCATTAAAGCAATTTTCGCCTGCAGTCCATAGTTATTTAACAAATGAGCTAGGTCCAGTTTCTGCCTTTTTACCAGAGGATCATCAATGAGAGATTATAAGGCCTATTGCTTTGATTTAGACGGCACTGTTTATCGTGGAAAGGAAGGGATTTCTTCTGCTGTTGCTTTTATTCATCGCTTACAACAAGCAGGGATCGAGCCATTTTATGTCACAAATAACTCTTCTAAAACACGTGAACAACTGCAAGATGCTTTAATGTCTATAGGGATTAGTGCACCATTAGAACATATTTATTCAAGTGCGTCCGTCACAGCGAAGTATGTGGCACTCCATTATACAGGTAAAAAAGTAGCTATGATGGGGTCTGATGGTATTCGTCAGGCATTACTTGATGAAAATATTGTGCCTGTTGAAGATGAAGCAGATGTATTTGTCATGGGAATTGATCGAACACTTGATTATATGGCACTTGCTAGAGCGACAATATTTGTTCAAAAAGGAGCAGTCTTTATTGCCACAAATCAGGACATTAAGTTCCCGACAGAATATGGTTTCTTACCAGGAAATGGTTCTTTTGCTCGTTTAGTAGGAGAGGTTGCGGGCGTTGATCCTATTTATATAGGGAAGCCATCACCTGCTATCCTAGAAGTAATTGCGACAGAACATCATTTTTCTAAAGAAGACATGGTTATGATTGGTGATAATTATGATACGGACATCATGTGCGGAATTAATTTTGGCTGTGATACAATCCATGTGAATACGGGCGTTACACCCACAAAGGTTGTACAAGAGAAAGAACTTCAACCTACATATATAGTGGATGCGTTACAATAAATAAAAGGATGTTATGCAGATTTTTTAGCATAACATCCATTTTTTTTGTTCAAATTTATTCATATAGGCGTTTTAGCAAACTACCATAAAGGGTTTTCTTCAATAAACTGATAAATGGCTTTCGTTAACGCTTCTGGAGAATCAGCTTCTACTAATTCACCATTGACAATAGCATAAAAAGATTCTGAGCACTTTGTACAATAACTGAGGCAGCCATATTCCAAAACGTCGATATTCGGATCGCGTTCGAGTACTTCATAAGTTGCTTGAGAGCCATTTGCTAAATTACTAATACAAAATTCAACCATTGGATTCATCCATGTCACCTCACCAAAGTAATGCTACTCGGTTTTACGAATTTCGTCAATTATTTAAATTGAAGGTAAAGAAGTGTTTTTATATAAAACTTTAAGGGAAAACCGTTATTAATTGCTTAAAAATCTATGGAAATGAACATCTTTTCATTTATTTTGTGAAATCCTTCACAAATTTTCATTCTGATATTGTGAAACTTCTCACAATCGGTTATACTCGTTTGTGGATACTTTGTGAACAATTATTAAAAGAGATATTAAAGGAGAATATTATGGGTAAATTAGTACTTTTAGGTGGCGGCTATGGCAATATGCGTGTCATGCTTCGTCTATTAAATAGTCTGCCATTAGACAGAGAGGTAGTCATAATAGATAGAGCCCCTTTCCATAGTTTAAAAACTGAGTTTTATGCGTTAGCCGCTGGAACTGCTACAGATAAAGAAATTCGTGTAAGCTTCCCTGAGCATGAACGTTTAACGCCTGTATATGGAGAAATCACTGAAATTAATCGTGCGGAAAAAGTTGTCATTTTAGAAGATGGACAACGTATTGAATATGATGATTTAGTCGTTGGTCTTGGTTGCGAAGATAAATATCATGGTGTACCAGGTGCAGAGGAGTACACTTATAGCATTCAAACGATGGGACAATCACGTGCTACACTTCAAGCGCTATGTGGTTTACCAGCTGGGTCTACAGTCGGAATTGTAGGAGCTGGCTTAAGTGGTATCGAACTTGCAAGTGAGCTACGTGAAAGTCGATCTGATTTAAAAATTAAGCTATTTGACCGAGGTCCACGTATTCTAAAGGATTTCCCTGAGAAACTAAGTAAATATGTAAATGATTGGTTCGTGAAGCATAACGTTGATGTTATTGCCAATTCCAATATTACTAAAGTGGAGCCAGGTAAAATTTTCAATCATGAAGATGAAATTTTACTCGACAAGGTCGTATGGACAGCTGGCGTACAGCCTGTCAAAATCGTACGTGATATGGATGTGGAGAAGGATAAACAGGGTCGTCCACTAGTAACACAGTACTTTAATGTACTTGACGATGAACATGTATATATTGTTGGAGATTGTGCTTCCTCAGATTTACCTCCAACAGCACAGTTAGCAGAGGAACAAGCAGAGCTAATTGTTAAAGTACTTCGTATGCGCTGGAAGGGCGAACATTTACCTGAAAAAATGCCAGATATTAAATTAAAAGGTTTCATGGGTGCCCTTGGTAAAAAACAAGGCTTTGTCTATTTGGCAGATACAACAGTTACAGGTCGTATCGCTCGATTAATGAAATCCGGATTATTATGGTATTACAAACGTCAAAATGATTAGTTAGTAAAAGGGATTGTTTCTATTTGAAACAATCCCTTGGCTTTAATTAAACTGTTATGTCTGGAACAAATCCTAAACCTTCAAGTGCAGTGAAAACCGGTTTCAACTGTACATAGCCTTCACCAACGACTTCATTATTAATGAGGACAAGAGGGTAGAAAAATTCATCTTCCTGAATACGTGTCGCATAGTCTTGATCACGTTCATTCTCAATTGGACCTTCGATATCGATATAACGAATATCATATGGTTGATCTGGATATTTTCGATCGATAGCTGCTTGTAACCACTCATATGTATCTTTGGAAGATGGAGCAT
This sequence comes from Lysinibacillus fusiformis, assembly GCF_003049525.1. Classification (GTDB taxonomy): domain Bacteria; phylum Bacillota; class Bacilli; order Bacillales_A; family Planococcaceae; genus Lysinibacillus; species Lysinibacillus fusiformis. The sequence goes on from NZ_PYWL01000007.1 coordinate 178,646, forward strand.
TGACACAGCTAGCGCAAATTACAGCTGTTCCATAAATTTCAATCATAGGTTTAGTTGGTTGCATCGTATTTTCTCTCCTTGTGATTCAATATTGGATTTTTTCTGTTGCTAACATTATAATCATTATAAGGAAAGGAGTCGAGATAAAATGGCTGAAGCAACAATTAACGACCAAGTTCAAGAGGTATTAGATAAATTACGTCCGTTCTTACTACGTGACGGTGGAGACTGTGAATTAGTAGATGTTGAGGATGGCGTTGTAAAATTACGTTTATTAGGGGCTTGTGGCAGTTGCCCAAGTTCTACTATTACATTGAAAGCTGGTATCGAACGCGCATTATTAGAAGAAGTACCAGGTATTGTGGAAGTAGAGCAAGTATTCTAAGACATTTAAAAAGTTCTAGCTGAATCTCAGACTAGAACTTTTTTTATTTATAGGTGTCGCGTATGCTCTTTTCCTTCGCGGATGACAGCCCATTGCTCTTTTGCCATGTCCACAATTTTTGCCTCGCCACCGCTGCTTTGTTTTTCAATTACTCTAGAGAAGAAGCGTGTCGCATTTTCAATGTCTCCGATTCTTCTTGATAATTCGGCAATCATATACATAATACGTACAGCAGACATTTGTGTAGAACTGTAATCTTCTGTTGAATACGATTCCATATAATGATCACGCGCCAGTTTCATAAAGCGCTCCTCTTGCCCACTATTTTTAAGAGAACGGTAGAGCCAAGCAAGACGCAAAGCTAAACCAGCAATAGCGACATGTTTTTCTTTTTTTATCGTGCCGCAGAGGAAAGCCAATTTATACGCTTGTATCGCCTGAAAAACAGTACGTTCTCCCTTAAAATCATGATGCACCCATTTTTTTGTTATTTGTGTGTGAATCTCATCTTGAATACCTGGTGCAAAATATTTTGTAAAGTCCTCTGTAAATGAAAACCCACAATGCTCGCAAACGAAGACATTGTAATAAAGCGCATTCACATCATCCGTATAAATAGGGTGGAAATCGGTTTCGGTATGCTCTACTTTAATAAATTTGGAACGAACTTTTAACGTCGGAAAATCCTTTTTACAATTCAAACATTGAATTTGTTTTTCATAATACGGTGAAATATCCATATATATTACCCCCTACATAGAAGTCGTTGTAACTATTATACCAATGGTGCTAGTAGAAACATGAATAAAAATTCCTAAACATGTGAAAAATATGAGAACTCTCACTAAAATTTACCTTGAAGCTGAATGTTTGTCATACAATGGTCAAAATTGATATGATATTAGGTAAGAAGGAAGGTGATGGGGATGACAAGTACAAAGCAAGTTATTGAAATTACACAGGCTGCCGGCTTTCATATTAATGAAATGATGGAGCATAATGAAGAGCAAGGTTCTTTTTTACGTGTAGTAGTAAACGGTGGCGGCTGTAGTGGGCTATCCTATGGTATGCATTTTGATCAAGAGAAAAAAGAGGAAGACTTTGTAGATGTACAACATGGTTTAACAATTCTTGTTTCCCGTGAAGATGCGCCGATTTTGATGGGAACAAAAATTGACTATAAACAATCGCTAATGGGCGGTGGCTTCACAATCGATAATCCAAATGCCATTGCTTCATGTGGCTGCGGTACATCTTTCAAAACAGCAAAGCGTGAAGGTACACCTGAGATTTGTGAATAATTAAACGTGATATAAATGTAGAAGACAATCCTGATGGAATGTAAACATAATCTGAATTAGGTTGTGAATACAAGCCTTTTCGATTTGTATGTTTTGAAAACAACAAATGGAAGAGGCTTTTACTGTGTTTTGAAGTCTAAAAGGAAAGCCTTGTTTAGATCATAAACAAGGCACTCTAATAATTTAAAATTTATAATACCAAAAAATTGCTAGTTCATTTGCTGTTGGAAAGTTTGAATATAGCATCGTATCCACTGCACCTATTACAAATTGATTTTTAGCATAAAAATGACAAGCTGAAACATTGATATCTTGTGTTTCAAGCATGAGACCACAGCAGTTCCTTTCTTTGGCCCACTCAATGGCTTTATTTAGTAAGGCAGTACCAACGCCGTTTTTTCTATAATCTTTTGCGACAGCGATATCTTCAATAAGTGCATATCCGTTCCAGTTAGAGCACATCTTAATCTGCCCTACACAGCTGTTGTCAATATAATAAAAAAATACAGCTTTCTCGATATCTTCTATATAGCTAAGATCAATTTCATCCTCTTCATATTTTTTGAAGTAAGGCACAGAACATATTTCCTCTGTAAATGTCCAAACTTTATCTTTGTATGTCGGTATAATTTTCCCCGAGACTATAAAACCATCGTTTGATTTATTAAAATCCTTCATAGTAGACGGAGTCATTTTAATGATCATTTTACTCTCCCTTTCTGTATTCAACCATGTGGTCGGGTGGATGGCTTTTATTTTATGAAAACCGATATCCTTCTCTCCTGATTGCTGGAGATTGAAACAAAGTGAAAATAAGAAAAGTGCTTCTTTCGCTGGTGATGAAAGAAGCCTTTTAGCATGGAGTTAATCAGACTTTTCACGCTCCATAAACCGTACTCCGTTTAAAACTGCTAGCTTATAGATAGCCCTCTTTTCATCAAGACCAAATTGTCCATTTTCCTCAATGATAAATTGTTCATTGCTTTTAGTTTGAAAGTAATAGGTTCCAAACGTACCTACTTCATATTCATAGATAACCTCATTTAAATCTTGCCATTTATAAATAGTTTGATGGTGATACTGTTGAAAAACGATTTGATCCTTTTGTATGGCGCTATAGCTTAATAAAGAATAATAACCTAATACGATACTACTTATGATGATGACGCATGCAAGGGTGTAGATGTTTGGATTCCTTTTTAATCCGAGTACAATGAAAACTACGAAGATCAAGCCTAAAGCTATTAATAGCATAATAAAGTTGCTAGGTGGTGTCATCAGGACGACATCCTCTCTATGAGCATAGAATGTCTGCGATATGGTTAGAGGCGTAAAGAAGGCTAAAAAGGGTGTGAGTATCGCTACGATAAGGGCTGCTATAAAGTACTTTGCTCGTACTGATAGTGCATGTAACATACAATCTCCTTTCTTATAAAATGATTGGTACACTAAGTGTAACATATTTACAAATAAGGATTGTCTATGCATTCTTTTGAATTATTAAAATTGGTCTTAAAATTCTGAATAAAAGCTTCATTCCACTGAAAGCAAGCAGGTATAATAGAAATATAGAGGTGAAGGTTATGAGAAAAGATCGAGGGAAAATATGGCTGGGCGTATCGGGTGTTACAGTGAATGAGCTTGGGCAATGGTTAGTTGTGAAAAAAGCGTATAGCGGATTGAAAGGGCGTTGGTCATTGCCGGCAGGATTTGTTAACGCTGGTGAAACCGTGGATGAGGCGGTCATCCGTGAAATAAAAGAAGAAACAGGAATAGATTGCAGTGTATCAGGCTTAATTGGATTTCGTACAGGCGTTATCCGTGATGATATCAGTGATAATATGGCGATTTTTTATTGTCGTATGCTAGATGAACAGCAGCAGGTATGCATTCAGGAAAAAGAAATACTGGAGGCCAAATGGTTGTATCCACAGGAGCTCGCACAAGATGAAACTACCTCCGTTATGTTAAAAGAAATGGCATCCAATCAATTCGAAAACCATCAGCTAGATGCGATAGAGGGGATTAATCCTGGCGATATTTTTGGGTATACCTCGTATCGACTGTTCTTTAAAAAATGATATGACTTTGGGAGGGGACCTATGATGGAGCTATTTTTATTTATGTTAGAGCGCGTTGGGCTGATCATTGTGTTTGCCTTTTTAATGTCAAGGTGGAGGCTGTTTCGAGAGAAGCTGTTTCAGGAGCAAGGATCGAAGGAGAAAATATGGCTCATCATTGTCTTTAGTAGTTTATGTATTATTAGTAGTTATACAGGGATTAAAATTGAAAGCGGTACGATACACCCGTTAAATCAGATGATACATAGTACGATTAATGCTGAGGAGGCTATTGCCAATACGAGATTAATTGGTGTAGCGATTGCAGGCATTTTCGGTGGACCCCTTGTTGGTGTATGTGTTGGGATTATAGCAGGGATTCACCGTATGACACTAGGGGGCTTTACAGCGATCGCCTGTGGCATTTCGACGATTTTAGCAGGCTTTATGACCGGTGGATTAAGTAACCGTTTCAAAATACGTCAAACTTTTTCCTATAAGAAAGCTGTTATCATTGGAATTTGTGCAGAGACGATACAGATGTTGGTGATTTTAGTAGTTGCGAAGCCATTCGAGCAGGCTTTGCAGCTAGTAACATTAATTGCCATGCCAATGATCTTGATGAATGCCTTTGGAATCTTCTTATTTTTTATGATTATAAAAACATTTATTGATGAAGAAGAACGAACAAAGGCATTGCAAACACATCAAGCATTTTCAATTGCTCAACAAACGATTGAGCATTTCCGAAAAGGCTTGAATGAGGAATCCTGTCAGACGGTGGCTGAAATTATTAAAAGAGAAATTAGTGTAGAGGCGGTCGCCATTACGGATAAAAACGGTGTATTAGCCCATGTTGGCGTTGGGGAAGACCATCATTTAATTCATCGGGAAATTATGACGGCTTTGACGAAGCGAGTACTAGAGGAAGGGGAAATTTTAATGGCTACTTCGGCAAAGGAAATTCAATGTCCACATGATGATTGTCCTTTAAGCGCCGCCATTGTTTTGCCTTTAATGGTACAGCATCGCACGGTTGGAAGCCTAAAGCTGTATTTCACGAAGGCAGATTCATTAACAGGGGTGAAGAAGGAGCTTGCGGAGGGCTTAAGTAGACTATTCTCTTCACAGCTGGAATATGCTGAAATTGAACAACAGAGAAAGTTATTAAAGGATGCTGAAATTAAAGCGTTACAGGCACAGGTTCATCCTCATTTCTTCTTTAACAGCCTTAATACGATATCAAGCTTGATCCGTACAGATGCAGATGAGGCAAGAGCATTATTGATCAAGCTTAGTACATTTTTTAGAAGCAATTTACAAGGTGCACGGCAAATGCTTATTCCATTGAAAAATGAAATTGACCATGTTGAGGCTTATTTATCCATTGAGCAAACAAGATTTCCTAATCGTTACGAAGTTGAGTTTATTATGGATGAATCACTTTTCGATGTGCAGATTCCACCATTTACATTGCAGCCTCTTGTTGAAAATGCTATTTATCATGCGTTTAAAAATCGTAAGGAAGGCAAGATTTTTGTCAAAGTACAACGAGTGAACGATAAGCTAGTTTTGCTAACTGAAGATAACGGCTGTGGCATGAGAAAAGAGCAGGTAAAGCAGCTCGGTAAACGGATTATGCAATCGGAGCAAGGGACTGGAACGGCGTTGTGGAATATTTATCAGCGTATTCATGAAATTTATGGCTCAGACGCTGATTTTCATATAGTGAGTACATTGGATGTAGGAACAAAAATAATGATTCAACTGCCGTTAAAGGCGACTAGATGGGAGTAAAAGAGATTGAATGTATACATTGTGGATGATGAACCGTTGGCACGCGCTGAATTGCGCTATTTATTAGAGCAAACAGCGTTAGTAAATGTTTGTGGTGAATCTGAAAGTCTTAAGGATTTTTACAACACGACACAGTATGAACAGGTTGATTGTGTATTTTTAGATATTGAGTTAGGCATGAATAATGGACTTGATTTAGCAAAACAATTACTGTTGCATACAAAAAGACCCGAAATTATCTTTGCTACTGCCTTTGATGAATACGCATTACAGGCATTTGAGGTGAATGCCTTTGATTATATTCTGAAACCTTTTGAAGCACAACGAGTACAAGCTGCTGTAGAAAAGCTAGTAGCTAAAAAAAGAGCCGCACAGGCGAAAACGATGGAAGAAATAAAGATTTCACAGCTGGACAAGCTTGATAAATTAACGGTTTATGTCAACGATCGAATTCTATTAATGAAAATACAGGATATTTTATATTGTACATCGGAGGACAGTAAAACGGTGGTTGTCACAGAGCAAGGAAGGTTCTTTGCTTCGGAGTCATTGGCAGCATTAGAAAAGAAGCTAACATTAAAAGGATTTGTGCGTGTCCATCGTGCGTTTATCGTAAATTTAGAGCATATTGTGGAGCTAGAGCCTTGGAGTAGTTCTAAATATAATTTAATTTTGGATAACAGACATTCCATTCCTGTCAGTAGGCTCTATATGAAGGATGTGCGGAAAATTTTTGACCTGTCGAGGTAGTTGCATTTCAGCGGTAGAAACCTACGTTTCAACTTTTAATTCTGACATTTCAGTTAATTTTATGAATATCGTGGACATTCCTTTGCTATGATGTGGAAAAAGTAAAAGGGGTGTTTGCATGAATGCGATTACAATTGTGATAGGCTCTATTTGTATTTTAGTGATTAGCTATCGTTTGTATGGCATATTTTTTACAAAAAAGGTACTGAAAATAAAGGATGATACGCCCACGCCCGCCCACGCTTTGGAAGATGGTAAAGACTATGTTCCGACGAATAAATGGGTAACCTTTGGGCATCACTTTGCAGCCATCGCTGCTGCGGGGCCATTAGTAGGACCGATTTTAGCTGCACAGTTTGGTTATTTACCTGGCCTTCTATGGTTATTAATAGGGGCTGTCATTGGGGGAGCTGTCCATGATGCAGTCGTGTTATTTGCTTCTATGCGCCATGGTGGTAAGTCTTTATCCGAAGTGATGAAGGAAGAGCTCGGTCCGATTGCTGGCTTCTGTACAGGCCTTGCTATGCTGTTTATTATTACAATTACAATGGCAGGTCTTTCTATGGTAGTTTTAGGAGCTTTAGAACGCAATCCATGGGGGACGTTTGCAGTAGGGATCACCATTCCAATTGCTATGCTTGTGGGTATTGCTTATCGTAAAACAGGCAATTTACTTGTTACGTCTGCAGTTGGGTTTGTTTTATTAATGATAGGCGTATTTATTGGGCCGCTTATTCAAGGAACTGCATTTGGTGATTTTTTAACATTTGACCGTGATACATTAGCAATTATTTTACCTATCTATGCATTTTTTGCAGCGGCATTACCTGTGTGGCTATTATTAGCTCCACGTGATTATTTAAGTAGTTTCATGAAAATTGGGGTGTTCATCGCTTTAATTATCGGTGTCTTTTTCGTTAACCCAGCTATTCAGTTCCCACCATTTACAGAGTTTATTCATGGTGGAGGTCCGGTAATTGCAGGTCCTGTGTGGCCATTTGTATCCATTACGATTGCCTGTGGGGCTATTTCCGGCTTCCATGCCTTTGTAGGCTCAGGAACGACACCTAAAATGATTGACCGTTGGGAAGATATTCGAATCGTTGGCTTTGGAGCAATGTTAGTTGAGTCGTTAGTAGGTGTGATGGCGTTAATTGCAGCTACAGCCCTTCATCCAGCAGACTATTTTGCCATTAACTCAGCGCCAGCAGTTTTTGCTTCATTAGGAATGGAGCCTGTTCATTTACAAGCATTATCTCAAAGTATTGGAATGGACTTAGAGGGACGAACAGGAGGAGCCGTGACATTAGCCGTCGGAATGACGGATATTTTTACAGGTATTCCTTGGTTTGCGGAGTTATCCTCCTATTTCTATCAATTTGTCATTATGTTTGAGGCTGTCTTTATTCTAACAGCGATAGACGCAGGAACACGGGTGGCACGCTATTTAATTCAAGACTTTGGGGGCAATGTTTATAAGCCATTAAAGCGTACTAATTGGATACCAGGAACAATTTTCGCTAGTGCACTTGCTTGCTTTATGTGGGGTTATTTATTGTATTCAGGGGATATTAGCTCCATTTGGGTATTATTTGGTGTATCCAATCAGCTAATGGCGGCAATTGGTTTAGTATGTGGAGTGACGATGGTACTGAAGGTGGCAGATAAACGAATCTATGCACTAACTTGTTTTATCCCATTAACTTATTTATACATCACTGTGAATGTGGCTGGTTATTGGATGATTAAAAACGTTTATTGGAATCCAGCAGCTGCCGGCTTTAATATGTTAAACGGCATCTTATCCGTTATCATGCTGATGCTAGGACTACTCATCGTTATTTCAGCGTTTAAGAAATGGGCACAGCTATGGAAATCTCCAAAGTTCGTATTAACTCAATCAACTTCATAATGTAATAGAAGAAACTATTGGAGATAAGAAATGGTCTTCAATAGTTTTTTGGTATTTGCTAGGATAAAATATCCATGATCAATCACAATCACCGTAAATGATTTCATAAATATGTCGAACAAGCGAAAACAAGGATATGTTCATTGAAAGCGTTGTCGTAATCATGTAAACTAATGAGAGGAAAACGGAGGTTATACATACATGGATGGTCCAGTTTCATTAGTACAGTTAATCATTTCTATTTTGTTATTTTTCGTCATGTTCTTTGGTATCGGATTCTTATTAAACATGCTGTTACGTATGACGTGGTTAATGGCGATTGTATATCCAATTGTTGTGATCTTTATCGTGGATGAAGTAAGCTTCTTAGATTATATTTTCAAGCCAGGTTCTGCATTTCCAGCGTTAATCGATAAATTACAAGCCCTTCAGTTTGTAGATATTGCTATTTTATCAGGCGGCTTTGCAGGCTCCATCGTGGCAGGCATTGTGATGATTTATTTACGAAAAAGTGGATATCGCATGTTCTAATTTACTTAGTATTCTTCTTTCTATTGCATGAAAGAAGAGTACTTTTTTTATTCGATAAAAAACACATCCTCCATCATAAAAGGATGTGTCTTAGCTATCATATGAAAAATTCGTAGGTTATGATGGCGATAAAAATACCTGTGAGCGCCCCAAAAAATACTTCACTTCGTTTGTGTCCTAATAACGTTTTTAATTCCTCCATTTTCTCTTGCCCATCCATCTGAGGCCATTTTTTAAAATCATGAAGCAGTGTTTGGAAATCCTTACGCAATTGATTTAAAATCACAGCATGTTGCCCAGCTTGGTAACGTACACCACTTGCGTCGTACATAACAATAATGGAAAACATTGCGGCTACGGCAAAAATAGGGGATGCTAAACCCGTCTCATAAGCAATAGAGGTTGCCAGTCCAGTAACAGAAGCGGAGTGAGAGCTAGGCATTCCGCCTGTAGAAGTAAAGAGGCTCCATTTCACCTGTCTGGTCATTAGAAAATGGATGGGAATCTTGACAAACTGAGCAAAGATAACCGAAAAGAGGGCAATCAGTAATGGGGTATTTTGAAGTAAACTCAAATTCATCACAACCTTCGCAAATAATTGCTTTTATTATAACATTCATTATTTTCTAAAAGAAGATATAGGCAAATATTACGCGCTTTTCAGAAACTTCGTTATAATAGTAGATGGAATGGAGGAATTTACATGAATATTGTAAAAGAAGCAAAGACATTTGAAACAATTTCTACTGAATTATTAGTGGTGGGTGTCACTAAACACCGTGAGCAAATGCAGGATTGGGCAAGCTTTTCATCTTTTTATGGTGAATCACTTGATATGTGGGTTAGCGCGGGAGACGTTTCAACTGAGCTTAAGAAGCTAACGAAGCTGCCATTTGTGAAGGATCATGCCAATTTAAAACGTATTTTATTTGTAGGGCTAGATGAGCGTAAAAACCTAACAGAAGGGGATATTCGAGCAGCCTTTGGTTTAGTTGGGAAAGAGCTAAGAGCCTTAAAAGTAAAAGAGTATTCCATCTGGCTTGAATCATTTACAACAGAAACAATTTCAGTGACTGATGTAGCCTTCTTAGCGGGTGAAGGAACTGGTCTAGGCTATTATTCTATTCCTCATTACAAAACAACTTCAAACGAAGTGGATAAACGTATTGATGCTGTTCATCTAGTGACGACAGCAGGGGATTTAGACGAAGTTGTAGCTGGCTTTGAGGTCGGTGTCATTTATGCGGATGCAGTGAATGAGGCACGTAGCTTAATTAATTTACCACCGAATTTACTAACGGCAACTGATTTAGCAAACTATGCGGAATCTTTGGCAAGTGAATATGACTTTGAAGTAGAAATTCTAGGTAAAGCGCAATTAGAAGAATTGGGAATGGGCGGCATTTTAAGTGTCAACCAAGGCTCTTTCGAAGAACCTCGATTAATCACATTAAAATATAAAGCGTCTGATGATTTTGAAAATCCAATTGGTCTCGTTGGTAAAGGTGTAACATATGATACAGGTGGCTATTCCTTAAAACCAAAAGACTCAATGGTTGGGATGAAAGGCGATATGGGCGGTGCAGCAGCAGTGCTTGGTGCCATGAAAATTATCGGTGAATTACGTCCAAATAAAAATGTAGTGGCGGTTATCGGATCTACAGATAATATGGTATCTGACACAGCATTTAAACCAGATGATGTCATCACAACGTATAGTGGCAAAACAGTGGAAGTATTAAATACGGATGCAGAAGGACGTTTAGTTCTGGCAGATGCAACTACATATGCGAAGCAGCAAGGGGCTGCATCGCTAATTGATGTCGCCACTTTAACAGGAGGCGTCATTACTGCGCTAGGTATGGATAAAACAGGTGCTCTTTCTAATGATGATGAATTTTTTGCAGCATTTATGGAAGCAGCAGAGGAAACGGATGAATTTGTTTGGCGTATGCCTTTGACAGAGAATGATAAAAAGAGAATTCGTAAATCTGATGTGGCAGATTTAAACAACTCACCTGGTCGTGATGGACATATGATTTTTGGTGGGGGCTTTGTCGGAGAATTTGTTGGTGAAACACCTTGGATTCACCTTGATATTGCCGGAACATCCGATGCAGTAGCTGTCCATGATCTAGGTCCTAAAGGTGGTACAGGTGTGATGGTACGTACACTTGCTAATTTTGTCCAACGTTTAGGTGAAGAAAAATAATAGAATATTTTGATCAGCGGGATTGTCTTTCCGCTGATTTTTTGTATTTGCAGCACTTATCCCGATAGATTAGGCAATGTACATATGATAGATGCAACTTCCTTCATACGATAGAATAAAAAGGGAGGTAGCATATGCGTAATTTCGGAGGTTACCCAGGAGGAGGATTTGGAGGAGGTATTTGGCCATTCGGTGCACCGTTTTTCGGTGGCTTTTTAGGAAGTTTCCTAGGTTCTCAATTTAATCAATATCCTTACAATCCATATTATCCAAACTATCGGCCATATCCGCCTGGTCCATTTTTCCGACCAGAACCACGGTATCGTAGACGCTGGTAAGAACATAAAATAAATAATCCAGTTGCCTAGTCAAAAACGGCAACTGGTTTTTTTGTTGTGTTGAGGAAGTATCAAATTTTGGGTTGACAGAATATACTAAATTATTTATTATTCTTATTATATTACTAAGAATTAAAAAGTAGCTGACTAGCAAACTAGAGGCTTTTATTGTTCATAGGCATTTTTGTGCCTAGGGATAATATTAGCCTTTTTTCTTTACCTTGATGACATCAATCTTTTTCCTCTATAGGGAGAATCAAAAATTTGTTCAAACGCCACCATTTGGAGACACAACCGCTTGTGGATGTCAAAGGGCGTGACGGTTGCTACTCCGTCAACTAAAAACAGGACACCATGACGCGAAGGCGCAACGGATAGAAGGAGTGAAATGGAATGGGGAAAGTATATATCGTTGGTGCTGGTCCTGGGGATGTGGATCTTATTACGGTCAAGGGTTTACGTTGTATTGAATGTGCAGATGTCATTTTATATGACAGACTCATAAATAAAGAGCTATTAAACTATGCTCGACAAGACGCTCAATTAATATTTTGCGGAAAACTGCCACAACAACATGCCATGATTCAGGAGCATATTAACCAAACGCTTGTCAGTTATGCACAGCAAGGGTTAATCGTTACAAGATTAAAGGGAGGTGACCCATTTGTCTTCGGAAGAGGGGCAGAGGAGGCTGAAGTGCTAGCCAAACATCATATTCCATTTGAAATTGTACCAGGGATTACTTCAGGTATAGCAGCCCCGGCTTATGCAGGAATTCCTGTGACACATCGGGATCTAAGCTCAAGTTTTGCCATGGTTACGGGACATATGCAGGAAGGAAAAGATGATGCAATACGTTGGGAAAGTCTTGCAAAAGGAATCGATACGATTGCTATTTATATGGGAGTAGGTAATCTGCCGTACATCCGACAGCAACTTCTCAAATATGGACGTGAGGAAGGAACACCTGTAGCCGTTATTCATTGGGGAACTTTTGCTGATAAGCAAAAAACGGTTACGGGTACTTTAGCAACAATTGAAGAAATCGTTCAAACAGAAAATATTCAGAATCCGAGTATCATTTTAGTTGGAGAGGTTGTGGCATTAAGAGAAACGATACATTGGTTCGAGCATAACAATCCACAACCAATCCAAGTTACGGGGTAAGGATGTGACTTTATGCAGGCTATTTTATATATTGCTCATGGTAGTCGTGTTAAGGCAGGTACAGATCAAGCTGTAGCTTTTCTACAAGGCGTTCAACAAGAGGTTCATGTATCTATTCAGGAAATATGCTTTTTGGAGCTTGCAACACCTACCATTGCAGAGGGGATTGCCAACTGTGTTAGACAAGGGGCAACTATGATTGCTGTTATGCCTATTCTATTGCTAGCTGCACAGCATGCGAAGCAAGATATTCCAAGAGAAATTGCCGAAGCTCAAAAGCTCTATCCGCATATCCAATTTTCCTACGGTGAACCATTAGGCATTCATGAACGAATCATTGACACGTTGCAGGCTAGGATTTTAGAAAAGCAGCAGCCTAACTGCGAAGCAAGTGTTTTACTAATAGGACGTGGCAGTAGTGATCCAACCGTAAAGAGAGATTTAGCTGAAATTGCAACAAGATTGCGAATGAAATACAACTATCAAACAGTAGATACTTGCTTCTTATATGGGATGGGTCCGAGTTTTGATGACTGGCTCCAGCATGAAAAAGAGAGGCAGCATCAAGTTTTTATTGTGCCGTATCTCTTATTTACAGGTATCTTACGGCAAAGCATAACAAAGCGATTACAAGGACTATCTAACAACAACATGATGTTATGTGAAAGCTTAGGTTATGACGTCAATGTAAAAAAAGTGTTAGTGGAACGTATTGATGAATTACTACATTTCAAAGAGGAAGGTGTTTCATAATGGCAGATAAAAGGCTTGAAAATGTAAATCTAGCATTAGATAATGTCCGCCAAATGCTAAATACTGTGAACCATGGTTCGATTACATTGATTGTTCAAAACTCTTATGTGGTTCAAATCGAAAAGAAAGAAAAAATAAGACTCCGATAATTCTTTTTAGAGGATGAAATGATAACGATTCGCGAGGTGGCAAAGATTGAAACTGCAAGTTATAAACAGTCCATTTAATGAAGAGCAGGTAAAATTATTAAACGAACTTTTACCTCAATTAACACTGGAGCAAAAAATTTGGTTAAACGGTTATTTAAGTGCACCACAAGCTACTCAGGAGGCCGTAGTTGAGACGATCCCTGCAGCAGCCCCTATTACGAAAACCATGACGATTTTATATGGTTCCCAAACAGGTAATAGTCAAGGGCTAGCTGAAAAATATGCCTCTCTATTAAAGGCTCAAAACGTAGACGTTACTGTCTCATCATTAGGGAAATTTAAAGCAAGTAACTTAAAGAAAATCACCAATCTATTACTTATTGTGAGTACACATGGTGAGGGTGATCCACCTGATCAGGCGATCCAGTTCTATGAATTTTTGCAAAGTAAACGAGCACCAAAACTAGAGCATCTTCAATATGCGGTACTTGCATTAGGGGATAGCTCCTATGAATTTTTCTGTAAAACAGGTAAAGACTTTGATGAGCAATTTGCCAAACTAGGTGCAACAAGAATTGTTCCTCGTACTGATTGTGATGTGGATTATGATGACGCTGCTGCACAATGGTTCTCAGCTGTTCAACAAGAATTTCTCAAACAGGCTACTACAATATCGGTTACTTCAACACAGAGCGATGAAATACAAGGAGCTACTACATATTCAAGAAAAAATCCATTTTACGCTGAAGTGTTAGAAAATATTAATCTAAATGGTCGCGGCTCCAATAAAGAGACACGTCATCTAGAGTTATCCATTGAAGGTGCTAATTTTCAATTTGAGCCAGGAGACAGTATTGGGATTCAACCGGAAAATAGTGAACCATTAGTCGATGCATTACTGGGAGTACTACAATTTGATCCAGCTACTGAAGTGACTGTGTTAGATGAAACAGTGTCCTTAAAGAATGCCTTACAAAAAAAATTGGAAATTACAGTGTTATCTAAGCCAGTTCTTGAAAAAATTAAAGCTTACACAGAACATAATGAGTTTTCATCGTTATTAGAAGAACCTAATGCATGGAAGGATTATGCCAAGGGAAGGGATTTACTTGATGTAGTAGAGGATTTTGCTCCTTTCACATGGAGTGCGCAACAATTCGTGGACATTCTGCGAAAAATTCCATCAAGACTGTATTCCATTGCAAGTAGCCAATTGGCGAATCATGATGAGGTGCATTTAACGATTAGCAAGGTAAGCTATGAGACGAATGGTCGACAACGTCTGGGAGTATGTTCAGGTAGTGTGGCAGAACTTCAAATTGGCGCTACATTACCAATCTATGTTCATAAAAATCCAAATTTCAGATTACCTGAGCAGAAGGAAACGCCCATAATTATGATTGGCGCGGGCACAGGTATAGCACCGTATCGAGCTTTCCTAGAGGAAAGAGAAGAGTTAGGGGTAGAGGGGAAAGCTTGGCTCATTTTTGGTGATCAGCATTTTGTCACAGACTTCCTCTATCAAACAGATTGGCAACGCTGGCTAGCTTCTGGCACATTAAGCCAAATGCACATAGCCTTTTCACGTGATACCGATAAAAAAATCTATGTTCAACACAAATTGGAAGAGAATGCAGCTAATTTTTATGAATGGCTTGAGCAAGGTGCTGTCATTTATGTATGTGGTGATGAGAAATCAATGGCAGCTGATGTGGATGCAACCATTCACCGTATTATAGAGCAGCAGGGGCAGAAAACGCCTGAGCAAGCAAAAGCCCTTGTGCAAGAACTAAAGCAACAAAAACGATACCAACGGGATGTTTATTAAGAAAAAACTCTTCCTCGTAGGACGATGACTATTTGCTAGCAAGCAAAGCCTCTGGAGAGGTGTAATGGATTAAAGGAGCGATAAAGAATGACAGAGAAAATTGTTTTGCCTCCACAGTCAGGGAAACCAAGTGATGTAGAGCGTATTAAGACGGAAAGTAATTATCTTCGTGGGACACTCGAACGGACTATGAATGATCCATTAAGTTCTGGTATTCCTGAGGATGACAATCGTTTAATGAAATTCCATGGTAGTTACCTACAGGATGACCGAGACCTTCGCACTGAAAGACAACGACAAAAACTAGAGCCTGCCTATCAATTCATGGTACGCGTACGAACACCTGGAGGAGCGGCTACCCCAGAGCAATGGCTTGTAATGGATGAAATGGCTAGAAAGTATGGCAATGGCTCCTTAAAACTAACTACACGTCAAGCGTTTCAGGTGCACGGTATTTTAAAATGGAATGTCAAAAAATATATGCAAGAAATTAATGACGTGTTATTGGACTCTCTTGCTGCTTGTGGGGATGTAAACCGTAATGTTATGTGTAATGTAAACCCAAATCAATCAGCATTACATGAAGAAGTTTATAACTGGTCTGCTAAACTAAGTGAGCATTTACTACCTCGTACACGTGCATACCATGAATTATGGTTAGATGGAGAAAAGGTAATAGACAGTCAGGATGAAGAAATTGAACCGATTTATGGAGAACAATATTTGCCGCGTAAATTTAAAATTGGCATTGCGATTCCCCCAAGTAATGATGTCGATGTGTTTTCACAAGATATCGGACTAATCGCGATCGTAAAAGATCAAAAGCTTATTGGCTTTAATGTAGCTGTTGGTGGAGGAATGGGGATGACGCATGGCGATCATGCTACCTATCCACAGCTTGCGCGTGAAATTGGCTTTATTACACCGGATAAACTACTGGAAACAGCAGAAAAAATTATAACAATTCAGCGGGATTATGGGAATCGCTCAGTTCGTAAAAATGCACGTTTCAAATATACGATTGATGCAAGAGGACTAGAATGGTTTAACGAAGAATTAACGCGACGTTTGGGTTGGAGTATTCAAGAAGCGCGCCCTTATACATTTGAACGTACAGGAGATGAGTTCGGTTGGATTAAAGGGGCAGAGGGTAAGTGGCATTATACGCTATTTATTCAAAACGGTCGCATTAAAGATTTTCAAGATTATGAGCTGTTAACAGGGTTACGTGAAATAGCTAAGGTGCATACAGGTGATTTCCGTTTAACTCCTAACCAGAATTTAATGATTAGTAATGTAACACCACAGAAAAAGAAAAAGATTGATGCTATTATAGAGCAATATAAGCTGACGGATGGTGCGCATTATTCTGCATTGCGTCGTAATTCCATTGCCTGTGTCTCCTTACCAACCTGTGGTTTAGCCATGGCGGAGGCGGAACGTTATTTGCCATCTCTTATTACAAAAATGGAAACAATCATTGATGAAACAGGGTTAAATGATACAGAAATTGTTATTCGGATGTCAGGCTGTCCAAATGGTTGCTCCCGTGCAGCGATGGCTGAAATAGGCTTTATCGGTAAAGGTCCTGGGAAATACAATTTATATCTTGGAGCAAGTTTTACTGGTAATCGATTGAATAAAATCTATCGTGAAAATATAGGTGAGGAAGAGATACTAGCGGAGCTACGACCAATTCTTGTACATTATGCGAAGGAACGTTTAGACGGTGAGCATTTTGGTGATTTTGTCATTCGTGCTGGATATGTGACGGCTATATACGATGGTAAAGAATTTCACATATAATAAATATAAAAACCATGTAGCAAATTTCTTTGCTACATGGTTTTTTAAATGGAGTAATCTTCGGGGATAAAGACCTTTAATTGCTTCGGCCTAACAAATACATGATCGCCCACTTCAAGCTGAAGGTGAAGGAACTGTTCTTTTGATAATTCTGCCTCTAAAAATTCATCTAAATCTTCACGGCGTAGCTCAATTTGAACAATAGGCCCCAACAGATGGATATGATTGATTTTGACGGGAACCGTTCCTGGAATACTTACCTTTTCTATTTGTATATCATGGGGGCGTACATAACCAATCACATTATCTTTTGTATGTGATTGTACATCAGGTACATCCAGTGCAACTTCTCCATGCATCAGCTTACCGTTATGTAAGCGTCCTTTAAAAAGATTAACGTTCCCTAAAAAATCATAGACAAATGGACTTTTGGGATGTGTATACACTTCATCTGGACTCCCAATTTGCTCGATTTTGCCATTGTTCATGACAACAATACGATCTGCCACATCCAATGCCTCCTCTTGATCATGCGTAACAAATATACTTGTAATATGAAATTCATCATGTAACTTTCGTAGCCAGCGACGCAACTCCTTGCGAACTTTTGCATCAAGTGCCCCAAATGGCTCATCTAGCAGAAGAACTTTCGGCTCTACTGCAAGTGCTCTTGCAAGTGCCACACGCTGTCTTTGACCACCTGAAAGCTGTGTAGGATAGCGGTCAGAGAAATTTTCGAGTTTAACTAATTGTAGCAATTCTATCACTTTGTCTCGTATCTCTTGCTTAGTAGGTCTAGTTTTCCGAGGGCGAACCTTTAGGCCATAGGCGACATTTTCAAAGACTGTCATATGACGAAATAGGGCATAATGCTGAAACACAAAGCCTACATTACGTTCCTTTGGATGCCGATCCGTCATGGAATGTCCATCAAAAAAAATATCACCCGTATCGGCGGTTTCCAGCCCTGCAATGACACGTAATAGAGAGGTTTTTCCTGATCCAGAGGGGCCAAGCAATGCAACAAGCTCCCCTGACTGAATATGAATAGAAATATCCTCTAATGCTTGAAAAGATCCGTATATTTTCGAGACATTTTGAATTTGTATACTCATGTTGATCATCTCCTTTTAACTAGATTTGGACTTCCATGCAATGATGTCTTTTAAAATTAATGTAAAGATAGCTATGACACTCATTAAGGATGCAACAGCAAAGGCGGCTGAAAATTGATATTCATTATAGAGAATTTCAATATGAAGGGGCATTGTATTTGTCATGCCTCGTATATGGCCAGATACAACTGAAACAGCACCAAATTCTCCTATTGCTCGTGCGTTACACAAGATTAGACCATAGAATAAACCCCATTTAATATTGGGTAAGGTGACATACCAAAATGTCTTAAAGCCACTTGCACCAAGTGAAATCGACGCCTCCTCCTCAGACGTACCCTGTGCTTGCATTAGAGGTATTAGCTCACGAGCAACAAAGGGCAGTGTGACAAATATAGTCGCAAGCACAATTCCAGGTAGGGCAAAAACAATTTTAATATCATTGGTGAATAACCAATCACCAAATAATCCCTGCGATCCAAATAGTAAAATAAATACCAAACCTGCGATAACAGGGGAGACCGCAAAAGGTAAATCAATAATGGTTAGTAAAAGATTTTTCCCCTTAAAATTAAATTTTGTAAGGGTCCATGCAGCCATTACGCCAAAGATTACATTTAGAGGTACGGCAATCGCTACAACTGTTAAAGTGAGTTTAATAGCAGCTAATGCATCTGGATGTGTGATAGCTGCCAAGTAAACATCAACACCTTTTTGAAAGGCTGTAATAAAAATTGAAGCTAATGGCAGGACGATAAAAAAAGCTAAAAAGGCTAATGCAATAAATGTAAGCGCATAGCGAATAACACGAGGCTCCTGTAAGGCGGCAGACTTAGACACCTTATTTTTTTCAGTACTAGCCTGTTGAATAAATGTTGATTGTTCCATATAGCTCCTCCTAATGTACAAACCGACGATTGGCTAGCCATTGTATGACGTTAATGGTTAATAATAAAATAAATGAAGTAACAAGCATTACTACTGCAATTGCAGTGGCACCAGCATAATCGTATTGCTCAAGTTTAGTCATAATAACTAAAGGGGTAATTTCGGTTTTCATCGGCATATTTCCAGCGATGAAAACAACCGAGCCATACTCTCCTAGAGCACGGGCAAAGGCTAATGAAAAGCCCGTTAATATGGCTGGTAGCAACTCTGGTAAAATCACCTTACGAAAGGTTTGTAAACGATTGGCTCCAAGGCTAGCTGAAGCCTCCTCGACTTCAGTACTAATATTTTGCAATACTGGCTGTACTGTCCGTACAACGAAAGGGAGACCAATAAAAGTTAAGGCAATTATAATACCAAGGGGCGTAAAGGCAATTTTAAAATCAAAAAATTGGCCAATCCAACCATTGGGGGCATAGAGCGATGTTAAAGCAATTCCTGCTACAGCAGTAGGTAAAGCAAAGGGTAAATCTACTAATCCATCAATCATTCTTTTAAAAGGAAACTGGTAGCGAACCAGAACCCAAGCGATAATTGTACCGAAAAGTACATTTAATAGACCTGCAATGAGGGCTGTGCTGAAGCTCACTTTATAGGAAGCAACAGCACGAGGATCAGTGATAATATCGAAAAACGCAGCCCAGCTTAAGGACATCGTATGGAAAAATATCATAGAAAGTGGTAATAACACTAGTAAACTAACATATAACATCGTATATCCAAGAGATAGGTAAAAGCCTGGAATAATACGACGTGATTTTTTCGTCAGGGTTAAACTACTCATCAAAACACTCCTTATTGTGGCAAGTAGATTTCATCAAAGGTACCACCGTCTTTAAAGTGAGTTGCTTGTGCTTTTGTCCAGCCACCAAAATCATCGATAGAAACAAGTTCAAGCTGAGGGAATTGGTCTTTATATTTAGATAGAACAGCTTCATTGCGAGGTCGGTAATAGTTTTTGGCAGCAATTTCTTGACCTGTATCGCTATATAAATGCTGTAAATATGCCTCTGCCACTTCGCGTGTTCCTTTTTTATCAACGATTTTGTCAACAACCGCCACTGGTGGCTCCGCTAAAATACTTAATGATGGGGTAATAATCTCGAATTCATCCTTCCCTAATTCATGAAGTGATAAGTAAGCTTCATTTTCCCATGCAATTAAGACATCCCCAATTTTTCGTTCCACAAAAGTTGTGGTAGCACCTCGGGCACCGGAATCTAGTACTTCAACATTGCTGTATAGTGATTTCATAAATTCTTTTATTTTTGTTTCATCGTTGTTATATAACTTTCCCGCATATCCCCAAGCAGCTAGGTAGTTCCACCGTGCACCACCAGATGTTTTAGGGTTAGGGGTAATGACGGATACGTCTTTTTTGATGAGATCATCCCAATCTTGTATATTTTTCGGGTTGCCCTTGCGTACTAAAAAGACAATAGTGGATGTATAGGGAGTAGAGTTATGGTCAAATTCTGTTTGCCAATCTTTATTTAGCAGTTCACGAGTTTCGGCAATTTCATCAATATCATAGGCGAGAGCAAGCGTGACAACGTCTGCTTCGAGGCCATCAATCACTGCTCTACCTTGTTTTCCTGAGCCTCCATGAGATTGTTTAATCGTGACATCCTGCCCTGTTTCATCCTTCCATTTTTTTATAAAATCTTGATTGAACTCATCGTAAAGCTCGCGTGTTGGGTCATAGGATACATTTAATAGCTCTACTGATTTTTGGCCACCTGTATCTTCATTTGAGTTAGCACTACTACATCCTGTTACAGATAAAGTTAATACAGCAAGCAGTGCCAAAGATTGAAAGACATTGTTCCTTTTCTTCATTCCATTTCGCTCCCTTTCTGGCTAAAGAATGCAAAAAGCCATCCCCTATAACGATAATTCGTCATTGGTAGATGGCCTTCAGATCCTCTGATCAGCATTTTGGTATTTGTAGATAATACATTAAACATATATTTCCTATTAGTCAACAAGGAATTGTGGAATGTTGAAAATAAGGGTGATTTACCTAGCTATCATTTATCTTATGCAACTAAGAGTGTCAAAAATGGGTTTATTGCATAAGATATTTCAAAAACCTAGTTGACTGCTTGGTGTACTTTAGTATATATTTGGTAATAAGAAAAAACGATTATAGAACGAGGTAGCAATTACTAGTGAAAAATCGTTGAATAATGAGCTGGCTAGTCAAACTAGAGGCGTTTTAACAAAGACATGTTTTTGGGTGTCTTTTGTTAGAACGCCTTTTTTCGCTATGAGGGGGATTCAATGTTAACACATGCAAATTGGCAAGAACCAAACATTAATTTTCAGGTTGATGAAACGTATAAGGGAGCATTAGAGGTTTTACAGTGGAGCTATCAAGAGTATGGGAATGAAATTGTCTATGCCTGTAGCTTTGGGATAGAGGGCATAGTTTTAATTGATCTCATTTCAAAGGTAAGACCAGATGCAACCATTGTCTTTTTAGATACAGATGTCCATTTTAAAGAGACCTATGAAACGATCCAGCGAGTAAAGGAAAAATATCCACCATTAAACATTGTGATGAAAAAGCCTTCACTTACACTTGAACAACAAGCGGCCCAATATGGTGATGAACTATGGAAGTCAGATCCAAATCAATGCTGTGCTATACGCAAGATTAAGCCTTTACATGAAGCCCTTTCAGGTACAAAGGCTTGGATATCCGGTTTACGTCGTGAACAATCGCCATCACGTCAACAGACAAATTTTCTTAATCGTGATGATAAATTTAAGTCGATTAAAGTTTGCCCACTTATCCATTGGACATGGAAGGATGTTTGGCGATATGTCTCAAAACATAATTTGCCATACAATCCTTTGCACGATCAAGGCTATCCAAGTATCGGCTGTGAGCATTGTACGAAGCCGGCGTTTACGATGGATGATTTACGTTCAGGTAGATGGCAAGGCTCAGGCAAGACGGAATGTGGGTTACATGAATAAAGGAGTAATGCCATGCTAGAATATTTCGCCATAGCTATTAGTTTATTTTTTGCAATGAATATAGGTGCAAGTGGAGCAGCGGCTTCAATGGGAGTTGCTTATGGGGCCGGAGCTATTAAAAAGGCTTGGCAAGCATTATTGTTATGCGCCATAGGCGTTTATAGTGGAGCGGTTTTAGGCGGAGGAGAAGTAGTCAAAACGATTAGCTCGGGCATTATGCCTCAGGAATATATTACGGTGAAAATTGTCATCATTATTTTAATTTCTGCAACGAGCAGTTTATTTTTTTCCAACCTTCTAGGCATCCCCTTATCTACGAGTGAGGTGACCGTCGGTGCAGTCGTTGGTGTGGGAATGGCTTATAAAGTGCTATTCGTTCAATCTTTACTTGTCATCATGTCCTTTTGGGTTATCGTCCCACTTATAGCTTTTGTTATAGCCCTTATATGTGGAAAGTTGTTATATAAATTACAGCATAGGGGGCTACTAAAAGATCATCCAATTTTAACGGTTCTACTCGTATTAGCAGGATTTTTTGAAGCCTTTTCGGCAGGTATGAATAATGTTGCGAATGCAGTTGGACCGCTAGTAGGTGCTGGCATGATGGATGTTACTATCGGCATTATGCTTGGGGGTGCCTTTGTCGCTATAGGAGCCATCCTACTTGGAAAACGAGTTCTTGAAACAAACGGAAAAAAAATTATGCGGTTTCAAAAGGCAGAGGGTATTTTAATTTCAAGTACGGGTGCGCTCCTTGTTGGTATAAGCTCCATTTTTGGACTTCCAGTGCCACTAACGCAAGTAACATCTTCCTCTATTATCGGAATGGGTATGGCGAAGAACGGAAAACAAATTTTCCATAAGCATATTGTGAAAAAGATTATTCGTATATGGGTTGTATCCCCAATTTTTTCATTAGCCATTTCTTATTTTTTAGTGCAGTTATTTTTAGAAAAAGATCTTTATGCAATTATTTTGAATGGCAGCATTATTGTTGGAACGCTTGGAGTTATTAGTTTAATGCGTACAATGCGAGAGGAAGAGCAATCCATATATGATGCAGGAGAGGGTATTTAATTACACTAGTGTTACAACATCATTGATCTTTCATACATTTCAACTATTAAACTTAGTATTTAACTAGAATTAGGAGGAGATTATATGAGTTTACAACCACATGGAGGGTTTCTTGTGCAAGCTTTCCATCCCGAAAAGGAGATGACATCTATTCATAAGGAGATTGAGCTGGATGCCATTTCTTTGAGTGATTTAGAGTTAATTGCCATAGGTGGCTACAGCCCTATCGAAGGCTTTTTAACACAAGCAGATTATGAATCTGTAGTGGAAAAAAGTCGATTAGCATCAGGTATAGTATGGAGTATTCCAATTACCCTCCCTGTGACGAAAGAGAAGGCAGCAACATTACAACCTGGCGAAGAGGTAAAATTAGTCTACCAAGGTGAAACTTATGGCGTTATTCAGGTAGCTGATATTTTTGAGCCGAATAAGCGAACAGAGGCATTACTCGTATATGGTACTGAGGATCTCGCACATCCTGGCGTTCACAAGCTACATGAACGTCCTGCCATATATGTCGGAGGGAAAATTACTCTAATCAAACGTCTGGCACAAAAGTTTCCTACCTATTCATTTGATCCGGTGGAAACCCGTCAACTATTTGCTTCAAAGGGTTGGCAAACCATTGTTGGCTTTCAAACGCGTAACCCGGTGCATCGAGCGCATGAATATATCCAAAAGGCAGCACTTGAAACGATTGATGGTTTATTTTTAAACCCTCTTGTTGGTGAAACAAAGTCGGATGATGTGTCTGCGGCTATCCGCATGGAGAGCTATAAGATTCTATTAAAAAATTACTATCCTGAAAATCGTGTGCAATTAGGAGTGTTTCCGGCTGCTATGCGTTACGCAGGACCAAGAGAGGCCATTTTCCATGCACTTGTAAGAAAAAATTATGGCTGTACACATTTTATCGTCGGTCGAGATCATGCCGGTGTAGGGGATTACTATGGCACGTACGATGCACAAAAAATCTTTGAACAGTTTACGGAAGATGAATTAGGGATTGTTCCATTAAAGTTCGAGCATAGTTTTTATTGTCAGCAATGTGAAGGAATGGCTACAACAAAAACTTGTCCACACGATAGCTCTGCCCATATTATTTTATCAGGAACAAAAGTACGAGAGATGCTACGTAATGGGGAAGTACCACCAAGTACATTTAGCCGTAAAGAGGTAGTAGATGTATTAATAAAAGGCATGCAAAAGGAGGTAGTCAAATGAGTTCGAATATTGTTTGGCATGAAGCCTCCGTTACAAAAGAGGAGCGTCGATCCCAAAATAAACATCAAAGCTTTATTTTATGGTTTACGGGCTTGTCTGCTTCAGGAAAATCATCTATAGCCAATGCGTTTGCCCGCCAATTATATGAAAGGGGCAACCAAGCCTTTGTATTGGATGGCGATAATGTCCGTCATGGCCTAAACAAGGATTTAGGTTTTGAGGAGGCAGGACGAAAAGAAAATATTCGTCGTATAGGGGAAGTTTCGAAGCTTTTTATAGAAAGTGGTCAAATTGTATTAACGGCATTTATTTCTCCTTATCGAGAAGATCGTCAGGTGGTCCGTGCACTTGTTGAAGATGGTGAATTTATCGAGGTCTTTGTAAAGTGTTCAGTAGAAACATGTGAAAAACGGGATCCCAAAGGCCTATATAAAAAAGCGAGAAAAGCAGAAATTGCTAATTTCACTGGTGTTAGCGCCCCTTATGAGGAACCAGAAAACCCTGAAATTATTTTAGATACTGAACATCATACGATAGAAGAATGTGTGCAACAGTTGACTAGTATTTTAACTTCCAAAGGGTATATATAATAAACAAATAAAAAAATCTGCTCGTTCAGAACGATTGAGCAGATTTTTTATATGTCTTATTGTGTGTCCTGTTCTTTTTTCATTCTGTCAATTTCAGGGCCTAATTCATCACGTACTGTCCCTTTCCAAGGCTTGACACCAGCAATATAAGAGGAGCGAGTCATAATATGTCCTCCAACAGGGCCAGTGATGAAGAGGAATAGTATTCCTAGTAATATACGTGGATTAAAATGATCTTCGATTAGCCAAAAGTGAAAGAATACACCAATTAGTACACACATGACACCAAGTGTAGCACTTTTTGAGGCAGCATGTGCTCGTGTATATAAATCAGGTAGGCGGATAAGCCCAATAGCTGTGACGACAATAAAAAGTACTCCAATAGAAATGAAAAAGATAACTAAACTATTAGCGAGAATTGTCACGTTTAATGATATCTCCTTTCTCTATGAATTTAGAGAAAGCAACTGTACCGATAAATGATAAAATCGCTAGCAATAAAATAATCTCAAGGAAGAAGCTTGTTTCCACTAAAATCGAAAATAATCCAATCAAGGAAATAAGAGAGACACCAAGTGAATCTAAAGCGACTACACGGTCAGATGCAGAAGGTCCTTTGATCATCCGATAAATGACCGCAATCATCGATAAGCAAATCACTACAATGACCGTTATAATAAATGTTGTCATGATTTACTCACCTCCAAAATCGCTTTCTCAAATGAATCTCGAATGGAAGCAACAGCCTCATCCACATCATTAATATCAATAGCATGTACATATAGTGTTTTAGCATCATCCGATACATGTACGACTACAGTTCCTGGCGTTAAAGTGATAAGACTGGATAATAATGTGATTTCCCAGTCTTCTGTTAATACAGTAGGATAAGCAAAAAAGGCAGGCTGCATGTCCAATTTAGGCTTTAATACTACCTTCAGGACTTGCACATTCGCTAATACTAATTCTTTAAAGAACAGCAAAGTTAATTTTAAAAGGGCCCATAGGCGGTAGACATAAAGACGAGATCTAAAAAATCTTCGCATTATTATGAGTAAAATGATGCCCATTAAGAACCCAATAATAAAGCCGGTTGCTGTGTAATTAGAGGATAGGAACATCCATACGAAGGCAAGTACAAAGTTTAAAATCATTTGAAATGCCACAGCGTTAATCCCCCTTCATCACAGCATCTATATAGATAGATGGATCATTTAAAAGTTTTGCTGCATCGTCCATAAATGGCGTCATCCATTCGGAACCAACACCATATGCGACAGAAATAAGTACTAAAAGGGCTGAGGGCATAAACAGCATTTTGTAGATAGATTTGTCAACGATGCCCTTCGTTTCTTTTTCCTCGCCCCAAAAGGCATAGATGAAGATACGAATTACGGATAGTAGAACGAGCAACGAGGACGCTAATATGAAAATACTACTCCACATATTACCCGCTTCAAAGCCACCTTGTACAATCAATAGTTTGCCAACAAATCCGCTAAGTGGTGGAATTCCGGCTAAGCCAAATGCTGCAATTAAATAACACCAACCAAGTGCCGGGTATTTTTTCATCAGACCACCCATCTTCCGCAAATCAGATGTACCTGTAATGTAGATGATTATACCGATTAACATAAAGAGTGCTGCCTTTATGAGCATATCGTGTACTAAATAAAACATTGCTCCCTTTAAGGAAGCTTCATTCATTTGTGAGACACCAAATAAAATAACCCCTACGGCGATGACAATATTGTAGATAATAATAAGTTTGACATCAAAGTAAGCGAGTGCCCCGATGCATCCAGCCACAATTGTAGCAATGGCAAGTACCATCAATAGATCATGAGTATAGGATAGATCGTGTACAAAGAATAATGTATAGGTACGTGTAATCGCATAGACACCTACCTTTGTGAGCAGTGCACCGAATAATGTTAGTACAGGTATAGGCGCCGCTGCATACGAAGTAGGAAGCCAAAAATACAATGGGAAAATGGCTGCTTTTAATCCAAATACCATTAAAAAGAGTACAGCTATAACGGTAATGATACCTGGTTGATTGATTTCAGCTATTTTAACGGCAATATCAGCCATATTCAATGTTCCTACAACCGAGTATAAAAAGGCTACAGTAATGACAAATAGGGCAGACGAAATAACATTAATTAAAATATATTTAATCGATCCTTTCAGTTGCCCTTTCTCGCCACCTAGGACGATCAGTAAATAAGAAGCCATTAATAATACTTCGAAGAAAACGAATAAGTTAAAAATATCACCTGTAGTAAAGGCCCCATTAACCCCAGTTAAAATAAACATGATTCCAGGGTAATAAAAGAATCGTTCACGTTCCTTCGTAATAGAACCAAAGCCATACCAAACAACAAAAAAGGCAATTAACAATGTCGTTGTCACGAGCAATGCGGATACCATATCAGAAACCATTGTAATGCCATAAGGAACTGGCCAATCTCCGAAAGTGACCTTTTGGATACCATCATGTTTCACTTTCATTAGAAGTGAAACGGCAGTGATCAAGGAGATCCCGATTCCAAGTAATGAAAATGTTCGTTGATACATTAAATTTTTTTGCCCAAACATTAAAATCATACCGAAGAAAAACGGAATGATGATAGGCAGCAGTAGGAAGTTATTCATCCTCATCACTTCCTCTCATTAAGCTAATATCATCAGTTTGCAGCTCCTGATAGGAACGATATGCCAGCACTAGGAAAAACGCCGTGACGCCAAAGCTAATTACAATAGCAGTTAAGATCAGTGCCTGAGGTAATGGATCTGCAAAAGTTTTGGCTCCTTCGTTTAACACGGGTGGAGCCTCACCACCAAGACCACCCATCGTTAATATAAGTAGATGAGCACCATGACTTAAAAGTCCTGTACCAATAATAATTCGTAATAAACTTTTTGATAAAATTAAATAGACAGCTGCCATAAAGAGGAAGCCAATGACAAAGGCCATAATTATTTCCATTATTCATCCTCTCCAATCGTTTGAATAATGGTCATCGTAACACCGACAACAACCAGATAGACACCGCTATCAAAAAGCATAGCCGTGTGTAAAGACTGTTTGCCTAGAAGCGGTAAATCAAAATAATCAAAGAAATGAGTAAAAAAAGGTTCGCCCACAAACATAGGGAATGCTGCAGTAGCAAGGGCTAATAATAAACCAATAGCCGTTAAATACGTGTAATTAATAGGTAAAATATGGCGTACAGTACGGATATCAAACGCTAACACTAATAGCACGATGGCACTGGAGGTTAAAAGCCCTCCAACAAAGCCACCACCCGGCGTGTAATGACCTGCTAAAAAAATATGAATGGAGAAGAAGAAAATAATGAAGAATACAATTTTAGCCGTAAATTGTATTATCACATCATTTGTTTTCATGTGTTTTCTCCTTTCTATTCATACGCAATTTAATCATTGCAAAGATAGCCATTCCAGCAATAGCGAGTACTGTAATTTCAAACAATGTATCAAAGCCACGATAGTCTACTAAAATTACGTTGACAATATTTCCTCCGCCCGCTAAAGAGTAAACGGTTTCCTCATAGTACTTAGAAATAGTAGGAATGAGTTTTTGCGAATGAGCAGATAGTGCGACAAGTGTTACCATGACACCTACTGCAATGGATATAACAGCTCGATTTAATTGAAATCTCATACGCTCTTCTCGTTTACCAAGCTTTGGCAAATGGTAGAATGCCAATAAGAAGAGGGCAACAGATATGGTCTCAATAACAAGCTGTGTTAAGGCTAAATCTGGTGCATTAAAAATAACAAAGAATAATGCTACCGTATATCCAACAGAGCCAAGACCTATAATGGCGGTTAACCGCGATTTAGCTAGTATGGTGATAGCTGTTCCAATTAATAAAACCACGACTAAAATAATTTCATAGGGTCTTATCGGAGCGGTCCCTTGGAATGAAAGACTAAAGGCATTTTTCACAAAAAGCGAACCAATGACGATAACAGCAATACCACTAAACATATAGAGTAAATAATGACGCATTGAGCCCGTCATATAGAGTCGAGAGAGGCGATTTAAGCCAACATCTAACCCCTGCATAATTTTGTCATAAGCATTATTCAAAGTGAAAGCCCTTGGGAATCGCTGATACATTCCTTGCCATTTCGGTAGTGAAACAAATAGCAGTACCCCAATAATGATAATTCCTATCGTCATGAGAAGTTCTGGGTTGACCCCATGCCAAGCTGCTACATGTATGTCAATATCTTGTGGTGTTTCGTATAAAAATGGCTGAATCGCTAGAACAGCCGGTTTGACAAATGTATCACCAATAAAATTCGGGATAAAGAATATGAACACAACTAATCCCGCTAAAAGCATTGGAGAAACTAGCATTCCAATAGGTGCCTCATGTGGTTTATGAGGTAATTGCTCTGGTTTGTAGTTGCCATTAAATGTCCGGAAAACAAAATAAAAGCTATAAATAAATGTGAAAATACTAGCAATCCAAGCGATGATTGGGAAGAGCACTCCCCATGTATCAAAGCCAAAGAGCTCAAACTTTTGAAGGGAGAGCATGGCTGTTAAAAACATTTCTTTACTTAAGAAGCCATTAAATGGTGGAAGACCAGCCATCGATAAGCTTCCTATCGCCGCAACTGTAAAACTGATAGGCATAATACTCATTAACCCACCCAATTTTCGAATATCACGCGTTCCTGTTTCATGATCGATAATCCCAGCAATCATGAATAGGCTACCTTTAAATGTTGCGTGATTAATGAGATGGAAGATCGCAGCAAATGCCGCGAATTTAATGGTATCTACTGATTCATTCGCATGAAACGCCACTGCGCTTGCCCCAAGTAGTGACATAATAAGTCCAAGTTGACTAACTGTCGAGAAGGCTAGAATTCCTTTTAAGTCCGTTTGCTTGACTGCAAAGAAGGAACCCCAGAATAAAGTTAAAATACCTATACCTGTTACAAGCCATACCCAGAGCTCAGAGGCCGCAAATATTGGGGTAAAGCGTGCTACTAAATAAATACCTGCTTTGACCATCGTGGCAGAATGTAGGTATGCACTGACTGGTGTAGGTGCTTCCATTGCATCTGGTAGCCAAATATAGAATGGGAATTGTGCAGATTTTGTAAATGCTCCTAGAAGTAATAAAACAAGCGACCATGTAAATAAAGGTTGATCAACTAGATTCGGTGCCATAATAATTAGCTCTCGAATGGAATAAGTTCCACCCATTAAGTAGAGAAGCACAAATCCACCTAGCATCATTAAGCCGCCGCCGACTGTTATCATCATTGATTTTAGTGCGCCAAGGCGTGATGCATCACGGTTATACCAATAACCAATGAGCAGGAATGATGAAATGGACGTTAATTCCCAAAAGAAATACAGTGTAATTAAATGATCTGACTGTACTACTCCAAGCATGGCAGACATAAATAACAGTAAGTAAACATAAAAATTATGTAATTTTTCTTTATGTTTATCTAAATAAAAAATGGAGTAGAGGACAACTAAAGATCCGATTCCAGTAATTAATAGCGAGAATAATAAGCTAAGGCCATCCAAATAGGAGACGAAGGAAATATCAAGCGATGGAATCCAAGGAAGTTTAGCGGTAAAAACTCCACCTTTAGCTACTTGTGCAATATAGGATGCATAAATAACTACGAGCGTAGCTGGAACAGCGAGAACAAACCAGCCAGTATGAATATTTTTTATGCTTTTATATAAAAATGGTACGAAGATTGCAGCAAGCATTGGAATGAAAATATAAAGTACTTGTAACAAAAAAACCCTCCTTTATGCAGGTAAGTAAATCAATTATAACGTACTTTAATTGGGAATGCATACGTACTATTGGGATTTAGCTTGCGGTAGTGGAAGAATTTTCGTTATATTATAAATAGGAAGTTATCAAGAAAAATAGAGGAAAAAAATTTTTATGAAGAATCCATATATCTACGGTTATTTACCATTAATTACAATTTTATTGTTTAGTTTGACATTTGGTATGTATGCAGTTGGAGAATCTTTACAGATTTTTCGAGCGATCGGTGTATATTCAGGAATGAGAGAGTTTTTATCTGATGTTGAATTACGTGTATTCTTACTCATAGTGTTTGCTGTTGTTTTTTTTATGCTATTTTCAGCACTCAAACTAGTAGGAGAAACCATCCATGAGTTAGGAATGCTCTTTTTTTCAAAAGACAACGATGGTGCAACTGTTAGCCAAGCGCGAGGCGGCTATATCATTTTGTTTATTGGTGCTATGTGTTCAGCATTTGCAATCCAATTTATTTATGTGTTAATAGGAATTTTTGTCCTCACTGTTTTTACATATTTCATTTATCTTATTTACAAAATGAGTCATTTTATGTCAATGGGCGGCACAATCGGTCTATTAATCTTTGAACTTTTTATGTGGACAATTCTATTAACATTCATCGTGTATGTTGTATTGAAACTATATAATGGTATTTTAGCAAGTCTACCATTTGCCCAATAAATGCATACCGTAGGCAAAAACTATCGAGAGGCTCAATCTCGATGGTTTTTCTTATGTTCAAGTGACTATTTGGTGAATGACTACATGTTGTTCGAGCATAGGCAACTTCTTATTTTGCATGGCACGTCCAAGCTTTACATTAATGGGTAAGTTGATTCGAATGAAGGGCTGTGACTTCTGCGGGGAATGGGGGAAGTCGAGATTCTGGACTGAGCAGATGTTTTCTGTGCGAAAGCGTAGGAAGCAGCTCGACCCCATCCGTAGTGGAAATCAAAGGCTTTCTTTTATTTGAATGTAAAAGAAAAAAAGATTGTAGGCAAACACTCCAATTTTTCGAGTTTGTCTACAGTCTGAAGGGAGCAGAAAATCTCTTTCTGCTCCCTTTTGTGATCATTACATCCAAACCACTTATCTTACTCAAGTAAAACATTAAATAATTGATGATGAATTTTGTATTCTTCTAATTTTTGCATGGATTGAGGCTTATCATATCCAATCCATACGGCAGCTGTATAGGTATCATTAAGTCCGGCAAGCCAATAGTCTCGATAGTCATTCGTTGTCCCTGTTTTGGCACCAACATAGCTGCTATTACTGTAGACTCCCTGTCCCGTACCGTTCATCACAACATCGGCAAGTAACTCACGCATGTATTTTACTGTTTTAGGAGACCAAATTTGATCACGCTGTGTATCCCAACTATAGAGCTCTGTTCCATCTAAAGCTGTAACTTTACGAATGCTATGGGCTAGAACATAAGATCCATCAATAAAGCTTGTATAGGCATCTGCTAGTTCTAATGCTGTTACACCATAAGTAAGCCCGCCCAAGGAAGCGGCATAATTATAGTCCTTTTCTACAATGGAGCGGAAATGGAAGCGATCTAAATATTGAAATGCTGTATCAACGCCAACTGTCTGGAAGAGTCGCAGTGCCGATGTATTATAGCTATGTCGAAACGCAGTGCGTAGCGACACATCCCCATACTTGTACCCCCCATAGTTTTGAGGGCAGAAGGATCCGACACAATAACTACCACCATTTACAATTGAATCCGGTGTATGTGTGGTTGTTTCAAAGAAAGGAGCATAGACGGCCAGTGGCTTAAAGGCGGAACCTGGCTGACGTGTTCCTTGAAATGCGCGATGATAATCAAACTTTTCATAGTTTTTTCCTGCATATAAGCTAACGATCTCTCTGGATTGGTTGTGAATAACAGCACCTGCTGCTTGCAATGAACCGGCACCTAAGGTAGCGGTCATTTGTTGCTCATCATGCTGCTGTTTTTGTGGATCCAATGCAGTGTTAATTATGAGTCCATTTTGAAATAATGTATCAAGTCGATTGTCTAATTGTGTCTTAATTTTTTTCTTTTCTTCCTCATTGTCTGTATTGTTAAGTCGATCCGCATAGCCTTCTTTTTCTGCAACTAACCATTTTAATTCTTGAAGAACGTAAGTGCCATACATAGGATAGCTTTGTATTTTATCCTTAATATGCAATGTAATAGGTTCTCCCTTATAAGTCGTCGCATCTTCCTTAGTAATGCTACCTTTCACGGCAAGTGTATCTAATAAGCGTTCTTGACGTGCTTTAGTTTGATCAAAGTTTTTTAAAGGGTTATAAAGTGACGGGTTGTTAGGAATTGCTGCAATAAAAGCAATTTCAGCTATTGATAATTGCTGGAGTGGCTTTTGAAAATAATAAGTGGCTGCTCCACCAATTCCGTAAACTTGATTGCTAAAATAGGACTCGTTAAGATACATCGTTAAAATTGCTTCTTTATCGAACTCTTTTTCTAATTCATAAGCATAAAAAAGTTCGGTTAATTTTCGTTCATATGTTTTTTCATCAGATAAATAACGCATTCGAACAAGCTGCTGTGTAATCGTACTGCCACCCTGTGAGCTAGCACTCGTATTTGAATTGGCGACTACTGCACGCATAATAGCACTTAAATCAAAGCCGATGTGTTCGTAGAAGTCGGCATCCTCACTTGCAATGAATATTTCCTGGGCAATTTGTGGAATTTCTTGTAATGTTAGTGGCTGCCGCCATTCGACATATTCCTCACTAAATGTTTGCCCATTTTGGTCCGTAAGTGTTACAGGAAGCTGAGGTTGTACTTCAGGTAAATGAATAGCCTGTGTAATTTGTTCCTCATGTGCTTGTGCGGTATTGATTTCTGTTCGTATGTTTGTGCTAATCCACCATAGAACAGGTAAGGAAAGAAGTATAATAAAAAAACCAAAAGCCTTTTTCATGTGTGCCTCCACTCTTTCTATGAATCCTTCAACAGAATAACATATTTTGGATTGATTCCAAATACTCGGTCAGACCTATTTCCTTTGTTTTGAGAGAGGAAGTTAAAAGTGCATAAATCGTCAATACTTTGATGAAGAAAACCAATCGGAAGTATGTTAGACTAAAATGAGGTCAAGAAGGATGAATTGTCATCTTTTTCATTGAAACTGAAAATTATCATTAAAGGAGAGACTTCCATGTTTCCACAATTAACAACAGACGTACAAGCAGGCGAAGTGCTTGTAGAAATGAACACAACATTAGGGGCAGTTAAAATTAAATTGTTCCCAGAGTTTGCACCAAAAACTGTTGAAAACTTTTTGGGTCATGCTAAATCAGGTTATTATAACGGCATCATTTTCCATCGAGTTATTCAAGACTTTATGATTCAAGGTGGGGACCCAACTGGAACAGGTATGGGCGGAGAATCAATTTGGGGAGATTCTTTTGAAGATGAATTCTCAGATAAATTGTTTAACCTACGCGGTGCGCTATCAATGGCTAATGCTGGTCCAAACACAAATGGTTCTCAATTCTTTATCGTTCAAATGAAACATCTTCCAAGCGATATGCTTCGTCAATTACAGGGAGCAGGCTTCCCAGAGGAAATTATCGAAGCTTATGCACAAAATGGCGGTACACCTTGGTTAGACCATAAACATACTGTAT
Organism: Lysinibacillus fusiformis; assembly: GCF_003049525.1. Classification (GTDB taxonomy): domain Bacteria; phylum Bacillota; class Bacilli; order Bacillales_A; family Planococcaceae; genus Lysinibacillus; species Lysinibacillus fusiformis. Next base: position 213,077 of record NZ_PYWL01000007.1, read on the forward strand.
TCGGTCATGTTGTAGAAGGAATGGATATTGTGGATAAAATTGCGGATGTAGAAAAAGATCCCCGTGATAAGCCATTAGAAGATGTGAAAATTGAGTCAATTACAGTCTTTGAATAATAATTATAAGGACGTGTAGAGCATGGAAAACTTAATGTATCAATTTTTATATTTCCCTGAAGATAAATCAGGATATATTCCAGCAGCATTTGAATTTTTAATCATGCTTATTTTGTGTGTAGTCGTGTTTACGCTTTTCCGTAAAATTTCTAAGAAACAGGAAATTAAATCAAAAGAAATTGAAGCACGTATACTAGCAGAAAAGAAAAGTACAAACAACCAACAAAATGTCTAATTAAAAAGAATCTGCCTCCAATGGAGACAGATTCTTTTATTTAAATTTTTCTTTTAGAACGACGAACGATGTTTTGTAGTGTTTTGAAGGCATTGAAGCAAACGAGTACAATGGATAGGCCAATCCCGCTCATGGCGGTAATAAAGGCAACCCATTCGAACGGCGTATAGCTCCAAACACTATCTAAATCACTACTGTCCTTCCATTCTTCAATGACTAAATTCATTCCGTATATACCGGATATAACCGTAAATACAGTTAAAATAAATAGTAAATTATTACTTCGATTATCAGACTGATCTTCTTGTGTTCGATATAAGCTGTTCAATGTCGCTTTTGTTTCTACATAATGTTCATTGATACGGAAATGCTTTCGTAGCATTTGAGAAATTTCCCGACCTTCAGTCCGAACAACGACTTCTTCGAAATAATAACGTGCAGAAAACTTTGTGATTAGTTCGATTAATTCATTGACAATTTGTTTATCTTTTCCCCACTTTATTTCACTGTATTCGTAGGATAGCTTTAAGAGCATCATTTTATAAAAATAATGAATGAACAAATTATAATAGTGAGTACCCATAAACTCCTGAATGCTATGTGAACAATGTTTAAATGGCTTATTTGTAAGTGTCATTTGCGCCTGCGCTGAAGAGATAATATAACTATTGGGTGCCCAGCGTGTATGGGCGTGTTCCTGTACATAGTTTGAAATATATTGAGAATTTGTGCTTGAAATAAAGGGTTTGCCATCAGGTGTTCTTCCATCTACTTGCCCTAATCGAAAAAGATGCTCAGGTAAAAGTTCTGCTTGTTCATCACACATTAAATAGGCTGAGGAAAACATTCGTTCATCTTCAAAAAAGGGCAATCCTTCATACCTATGATCTTGGTGGTGCTGTAAAAAAGGCTTTAAGAAGGGGATAAAATAGTTAAATAATAGCTCACTCGTAGAATCACAATGACCGAACGAGAAATGGTGACTTGCTCCCTTTTCCTCTCGCAATTTTGCCTCCAGCACCCTAAAGTAATGAATGAAATTTAAAATATCACTAATGTCATAAGGGGTGTCAATGCTTGTTCGTACAGTGACGATGCCATTGCCGAAAGGGCATAGCGTTACATCGATGCTCATAAGCTCATAGTTTATACAATTTTCTTGATGGTGTAAGGCCCCTTGTGTATAAAATGCTTTTGAGAAACGAAGAAAGTCTGGGCTATCCATTTTGTTTGGGAATAATTTGTCTTCAAGAAAGGGATAAAAAAATTGGGCAAGCTCTTCATGTATGATTGTTATGTCTCCATAAAAGGTATTTTCAAGAGTAATATTGTTCAATTCAAAAAAAGAAAACCCTTCTTCTAAAAGGATATTACCAATCTTTTGCCGATCTTTTGTTTGGTAGGCGAAGGGAAACAAGAATGTCATATAGGCACGCTGAATTATTAAAGGAACTAAGTCCATTGAAAACACCCCTTTTTCCATCCGATTGTTAAGAAACTTTTCCACATATTAAGGATTTTAAACATCTAAAAAGAAGGAATCCTAAATAATCGGGATTCCTTCTCTTGCTTTTATTGTTCAAACGCTTTTTTAAAGCGCTCTACGCCGTCTCGTACTGTTTCAAATGAACAAGCTACATTCATACGTAAGAAGCCTTGACCCTCTTCACCGTATTTTGTCCCTGGCTCTAATGCCAGTTTACCAATTTCTAATAGTCGGTTCATAATATCTTTTTCTTCAAGCTTAAGCTCTCTATAATCAATCCATATTAAATAAGTGGATTGTGGTTTAATGATGCGAATGCCTGGAATCTGCTCTAACTCTTCTTTGACATAATCCATATTTGCTGAAACATACGGCAGCAATTCATCTAGCCAAGGGGAACCTTCCGTATACGCAGCCTGCAATGCTACAGAGGCAAAAGTATTTAATGAACCTTGTCCACTTGCCATATTCACGGCTTCAAGCTGTAGACGTTTGTTCTTATCTGGCACAATCATATAGGAAACCTGAATACCTGCTAAATTAAATGTTTTAGTAGGAGCCATACACGTTACAATACGATTGATTTCATCGCCTGCTACTTTGGCAATAGGAATATGTTTTTCACCATTTATCATTAAATCAGCATGAATTTCATCTGAAATAATAACGACATCGTATTGAGCACAGAGTCGTACAATTTCCTTTAAAGTAGCTTCGTCCCATACATAACCGCCAGGATTGTGAGGATTGCATAATATGTAGGCTTTGACATTTTGAGCTAGTGCCTGTTCAAAAGCTTCAAAATCAACGATAAATGTACCATCATTTTTTTCAACTAGTTGGCAGCTTACCACTTCGCGCCCATTGCTTTTTGGTATGTTAAAAAATGGTGGATAAACAGGTGTGGAAATAAGGACTTTATCTCCCGGATTAGTAAAGGCAACAATGCTATTTGCTAAGGCAGCCACAACACCATTACAGAATACGATGGAATCCTTGTCAATTTGCCAATCATGACGAGTACTTTGCCAGTCCACGATTGACTGTATTGCTTCCTCACTAATAAAGCTATAACCAAAAATAGTGCGTTCAGCATGTTTCTGCAATGCTTTTGAAACGGCTGTTGGAGCAGCAAAATCCATATCAGCTACCCACATTGGCAAGATATCGGACGCATCGTTTAGTCCATAAACCATTTTCATTGCGTCCCATTTTACGGAGTTTGTACAACGACGTTTGATAGTTTGATCAAAAATAGACAAGCAAATCACTCTTTTCTTTTTTATTTACTATGGTATCATACGATTATGATCAAAGGATAACAGGTGAGTATTTTGGAAAATGTAAAAATGAATCAAGCAGCTGTCCATCTGCTAGAGGAGTGGGATCCATTCCACTTAGGTCCAGACCATTATGATACGGAAACAGCAGATGTTGTAGCGGCATTGCAAGGAATCGATGATCCATCTACGCTTGCAAAAGTAATTCAAGAAACATATGAGCATTCGTTTGAGCAATGGATTCCTTTTGAGGATTGTGTAGCCATCTCTTACAAACTGATTGCTATTAAATTTGAAGCAAAATGTATTATTTAAAATATTTTGCATATTTCCTATAAAAAAAGGGGTTGTCCTACGACAACCTCTTTTTGCATTGACATGATAGAGGCTCTAGTTCCTTATTTAAATATTGGTAAAATACCTTGAATGAAAATAATTAATATAGCAATTGGGGACACATAGCGAATTAACATGTACCAAATTGTAAACATCCAATTAGATGCGGCTAGCTCTTTACGAGAAATATCTTTTGTATAATAATAACCTGCAAAAATTGATATTAGCAGAGCGCCAATAGGCATTCCAATATTGTTGGTCATAAAATCAACAAAATCAAAAATAGAACGGTCTAACATCTTCACATCTGATAGTATACCAAATGACAGCGCACTAGGAATACCAACAATAAAGATAATGATGCCACCAATCCAGGCAATTTTTTTTCTTTTTTCTGGTTTATCTCCAATTGCAATTGCCACGACAATTTCTAACATGGAAATGGAAGATGTAACTGTGGCAAATAGTAATAATATAAAGAAGATGGTTAAGAATAGACCACCGAGAGGCAGTTGCTCGAAAACAGCTGGCAAAATAATAAATACGAGGCCGGGTCCTTGATCAGGTGTATAGCCAAGTGCGAATACTGCTGGGAAAATAACAAGACCAGCAAGTAAAGAGATGATTATGTTCATGGACGCTACATTGATTGCTGAGTTACCAATTTTCTCGGTTTTTGATAGATATGAAGCATAGGTAATCATCACAGCAATACCAACACTTAATGAGAAAAATGCTTGTCCTAATGCCATTAAAAATGTTTCAGCATTCAAGTAAGACCAATCAGGCACAAACATAAATTTAACGCCTTCCATTGCACCATCCAATGTTAAAGAGCGTATGACTAATATAATGAAGAAAATAAATAAGAGCGGCATCATCCATGTGCTGGCTTTCTCAATGCCACCTTTAATGCCGGCTGATACAATGACTACTGTCAATAACATAAATAGCCCTTGCACAAGCACTGCTTCAAATGGACTCGATATTATATGGTCAAATAAATCTGCGTAGTTGATGTTAGAACCTGCATTCGTTAGCTTAAACGTAAAGGCACGGCCCAAATAGCTTAAAATCCACCCACCTACAACACTATAGAAAGATAAGATAAGGCCCGCAATGACCATACCACCCCAACCAATTAAATACCAAGGCTTTCCTGGTGCTTGTTCTTTAAAGGATGTGACAGCATCCTTTTGTCCACGACGACCAATCATAAACTCTGCAATGAGTACTGGTAAGCCGATAAAGAATGTACATAAAATGAATAATAAGATGAAGACACTACCACCATTAGTACCAGCCATATAAGGGAATTTCCAAATGGCTCCTAGCCCTATAGCACTTCCGGCAGCAGCTAAAATAAACCCAATTTTAGTTGTAAATTGATCTCTCGATGACACAAAAATAAAGCCTCCTTGTACTAAAGTTTTATTTTACCCCAATATTTTCATAACACAAGCAAATATCAGAATATTGATGGGGGCGATTTCTCCATTAAGAGCCAATTTATATAGCGTGTGATGGCGTTTTAGTAAGGTTCCTCCTTTAAGAGTAAATAACATCCTTAATATGTAACAATTAGGGAGGTTCTGTCGTTCCATAAACAAAAGGAGGGGATTGCCTTGGAGGAGGCTGAATTAATAGTTAGGGCACAGCAAGGGGACAAAGAAGCCTATATCGATCTTATTCGAATTCATCAACAAACAGTTGAAAAGTTTGCCTTTCAGTGTGGCGTACATAGCAATGATTTAGCAGATGTTTCACAGGAGGTATTTGTTAAACTGTATCGCTTTTTACATCAATTTAAACAGGATCGATTTACGACGTGGCTTTATAAAATTACATTGAATGCTACACGTGATTATTATCGTAAGGAACAGAGAGAGCTGGCAAAAGAGGACAAGCTTAATGCGCAAAGGCAAACCATTTTCCTCTCTGCTGAAGACGATGTTCTATTATTTGAAGAAGATAAACTCTTACACAATGCTATTCAAGCCTTAGATGAAAAATATCGGTACCCTATCGTACTGTATTATTTCCACGAGCTAAAATATGAAGAAATCGCAGAGGTTTTAAATATTTCATTATCAACGGTTAAGGTACGGTTATTACGTGCGAAAGAAAAGTTGAAGGCAGCATTAATGCAAGAGGGGAGTGTTGAAAATGGATGATAAACAATTTAATCAACGTATGGCACTACTGAAAAAATCCTATGAGCGAATGGAATCAAAGCTAGAACCACAGCATGTTCTTCAGCAAATTGAAAATGAGGATGCCAAAAGGGAATTTCAAGAAATCAATAAAACGGCTCCAAAGCCTTCAACAAAATGGCAAAAGCCTGCTGTTTGGATTGCGAGCATCGCCAGTGTGTTATTAGTTGGAATTTTAATGTCGTCATATATGTTCCATCCGTCAACACCCGTGCATTCAAATGAAGAAAAGATAGAGAGTAGCTATGAAGAATGGTTCTCAAGCTTACAAAAAAGGTATCAGGAAAAACGCGAAAAAACACGCCAGGAGCTCCATATACCCGAACAAGACTTTAGGAAACTATCGTTTATTGGAATCGCTGATAATAAATACAATGATAAAGCTAGAAATAAAAAATTAGTTGTTAATAGAATGATGGATAATCCAAAATATTTAGCGGAGTTGGAGCAAGAAATACTAGATAATTTGCAAACACCTCGGGAGTTAATAGAGCAAATCAACTCATTTGAAAGCTCTATGTCATATGAAGAATCTCGATATTTTTTTAGCAATTATTTTTATTCAACGAAAGATGTTTTGCAATATTATACTAATCAACTTTCTCCTTATAGTAGTGTACTATCACAAAAAGAGGGGAATTATCCCAAAGAACTAAAACAATTAATCGCTACGGCTAAAAAACAGTATTTTGAGTTGTCTAATGATGGGAATAACTTTAGCTTTAGAGCAGATCCCATTTTTCAGAAAAATGCACCAGCATATACTGATCGTCTTCACTCTGACATATTAGGTCTGTTTAAATATTGGGCTACTGGCTCATTATTGGAAGGTGAAAATTTACGGTTTTCTACAGAAGAAACTGCTCGAATTTTAAAATTATATGAAAGAACATTAGTATCGGACCTATCAATAGGAGGACTTGATTTCCTATTACGGGATTTAAAGAAAGATTTCGAAAATACGTGGCTTTTACTTCTAAAAGGTATGGATGACATGAGTAGATATTCGCCCGAACATATTGAGTTTTTAAATGCCGCTGCAAATGGAAAGTATGGAGAATCGATGCGATTAACTGCACAATTTATCCATGAAGAATTTAAAGAAAAAGGAACATCCAAAACAATTGATAATCTTACAAGACATGATATTGGAATGGAGCTTTCATATTTAAGTAATGAAGTCTATATTGAATCAACAGATGGTTCGACGAGCTTACAAATTGATTACCGTTGGATTATCCAAACTGAAGGTTTATACAATGCTTATATATCAAGCAAAGATGATACCATCCTAGATTCATTAAATCCAATGAACGTCGTTAGCTTATTCTTATATGCACAAGGAAAAGGCGATCAAGAAACCATTAAACAGTTAGTTTCTCAAGATGTAGATGTGAAAAAAGTGGTTCAATATGATGGTATGGAACATTTTACAGTTCTTTATGCAACTGATACATCCCAAACAACGATAAAAGTAGACGTGAAATCAGAATCAGTTCAACTGATTGGCCAACGCTTAACCTTCCAATTAGGTACAGAGACTATAGGAAAAGGTGAAAAACGTTGCATCATTACAGCCATTTCTGAATAAGGAGATTTTTTGCCCCGATTTTACACGTATGTTATAATTTAACCGATATATACGTAGCAAACCAAAAGAAAGTGGGCAAAGGTTATGGTAAAAAAATATGAATTAGGAGACGTGTTGACTGGAAAAGTTACAGGTATTCAACCATACGGTGCATTTGTTGCATTAGATGACAATACGCAAGGCCTTGTGCATATTTCGGAAATAACATACGGCTTTGTGAAGGATGTTAGTGAATTTTTAGCTGTTGGGCAAGAAGTAGAGGTCAAGATACTTGAAATCGATGAAGAGGCCGAAAAAATTAGTTTATCGATGAGAGCGCTACAGGAACGCCCTGCAACAGTTAGAAAAAAAGAAGCACCACCACGCAAATCATTGCAGGACCGTGTAGATGAATCGGATGCGAATGGTTTTAATTCCTTAAAAGATAAATTACAGGACTGGATTGAGCAATCTGGACAATAAAAAACGAGGATACTTTCAACGTGAAGGTATCCTTGTTTTTATGTTATTGCTTTTTTATTTTTCGGATTCGGTATTGAAGGTTTTGTCTACTCATCCCAAGTGCATTCGCGGCTTTTGTAATATTGCCCTCATATAAATTTAAGACATTTTGCACATAATATGATTCGGCTTCGCGCAAATAAGCATCTAATGGCATGACATCATGATTTTGATGGAACATAAAGAATTCAGGTTCTCGATTGTTGGTATCTTGCTGCTGTACCTTGAAGCGGAAATGCAGCGGCAATAAATCGGAGGTTACCGTAGACTCTATTGTCATAAATGAAACAATTTCATCCAATAGTAACTCGAGTTCCTTTAAATTGCCAGGCCAATCATATTGTAAGAATAATTCCTGTACATCTGGTGCTAGCTCTGTAACCTGTGAAGCAAATCGTTCTCGATGTCGGCTAAAATAATCATCCACAAATGGGAGAATATCTTCTTTTCGATCAGTTAAATGGGGAATAGTAATAGCCATCGTTGCAAAGAAATAATAAAGTGATTTGGACAGCTTTTTTTCAGCAATTAATGTAATTGGGTCGCTACCTACACTGCCAATTAACATGTACTTGGACTGCGGTAGGGACTGGAGTATATCTAATAATTGCTCTTGAATATCTAAGCTTAAAAAATCAATGCGCTCAAAGAAAAAGGTATAGTCTTTATCTTCTTCTAAAAGCTGATTTAATTTATCAAGCACTGATTGAGCGGAACGACGACTAACAAGAGTCATAAAGGCTTCAGGATCTGGTGAAGCAGCGTGGTGAATACCTTCAGCCACTAAATCCTTGCCTGTGCCAGATTCCCCAATTAATAATACTGGTAATTTTACAGCCGCTGCTTTTTTAGCATTTTCGATGACCTGCTTCATTGCTTCAGATTCAGCTTTTATCATGTCGAACGTCAAAGGCTCATCATATCGACGAAGGGGTTGATAAACAAGCTTTTCTAATGATGTAATATCACGCGCAAATTCTATTGCCCCAATCAGTTTTCCATCTACAATAAGTGGAAAAGTATCATTAATGGTTGTAATTTCATGCCCATTTTTATTCCAATAGGATTGTTTGACATTAATTTCTTTCTTTCCAGTTTGTAATACACGCATTAAGGTACTTTCGTGCTGACGGAAGGAAAACATTTCAATAATCGAACGATCCGCTAGCTCATCAAAATGGAATCCTTCAATTTCTTTCATTTTTGTATTATAAATAATCGTCTTGCCGGATAGGTCTACTGCATGAATACCAACGGATACATTTGTTGCAATAAACTCATAAAAAGGTAGTAAAGGTTCAGAATTTTTCATAAAAATGTGCACCTCAAAAATTTTTTACTTGAAATATGCAACGAAATTTTGCATTATAATAAGTGTAAGAATATTTTATACGCAAAGATATTTTGCGTCAATGTTTTTTGCATACCCAAATATATCTCACAAGGGAGGATTAAGTATGATTCCATACAAACACGAACCATTCACAGATTTTTCACAAGAGGCAAACTACAATGCTTATGTAGAGGCTTTAAATAAAGTTGAAGGTTACTTAGGGCAAGACTACCCACTTATTATCGGTGGCGAGCGTATTACAACTGAAGATAAAATCGTTTCGTACAATCCTGCAAAGAAAACAGAAGTTATTGGCCGTGTGTCAAAAGCGAGCAAAGATTTAGCTGAAAAAGCTATGCAAGCAGCAGATGAAACATTCAAAACTTGGAAAAAGGTTGATCCAGCTATTCGTGCTGATGTTCTTTTCAAAGCAGCCGCTATTATTCGTCGTCGTAAACACGAATTCTCAGCATTATTAACAAAAGAAGCAGGGAAACCATGGGCAGAGGCTGATGCAGATACAGCAGAAGCAATCGACTTCTTAGAATACTATGGTCGCCAAATGCTACGTATTAAAAACGGTCAACCAGTAGAAAGCCGTCCAGGTGAATACAACCGTTATGACTATATTCCACTAGGAATTGGTATCGTCATCTCACCTTGGAACTTCCCATTTGCGATCATGGCTGGTACAACAGTAGCTGCTTTAGTAACAGGTAATACAGTATTACTAAAACCAGCTTCTACAACACCAGTAGTAGCGTATAAATTTATCGAAGTATTAGAAGAAGCAGGTCTTCCAGCAGGAGCTGTTAACTTTGTACCAGGTTCTGGTGCTGAAGTGGGGGATTATTTAGTTGATCATCCAAAAACTCGTTTTATCAGCTTCACAGGTTCACGTGATGTTGGCTTACGTATTAACCAACGTGCATCTGTCCTAAATGATGGTCAAATTTGGATCAAACGCGTAATCGCTGAAATGGGCGGTAAAGATACAATCGTTGTCGATAAAGAAGCAGATCTTGAATTAGCTGCACAATCGATCGTGAAATCAGCCTTTGGTTTCTCTGGTCAAAAATGTTCAGCATGTTCTCGTGCTGTCATCGTAGAAGATGTGTATGACCAAGTGGTGAACCGTGTAGAAGAGTTAACAAACGCTTTAACAGTTGGAGATCCAACAGATTTCAGCAACTTCATGGCAACGGTTATTGACCAAGCAGCATTCAATAAAATTACGGAATACATCGAAATCGGTAAAGGCGAAGGTCGTTTAGTAGCTGGTGGTACAGCTGACGATTCAGTAGGTTATTTCGTACAACCAACCGTATTCGCTGACGTAGAGCCTTCTGCACGTATTATGAAAGAAGAAATCTTCGGACCAGTAGTAGCGATCGCAAAAGCAAAAGATTTCGATCAAGCGATTGAAATTGCTAACGATACAGAATACGGTTTAACAGGTGCTGTCATTACGACAAACCGCGTAAACTTAGAAAAAGCACGTGAAGAATTCCATGTTGGAAACCTTTACTTCAACCGTGGCTGTACAGGTGCGATTGTTGGCTACCAACCATTTGGTGGTTTCAACATGTCAGGTACAGACTCAAAAGCTGGTGGCCCTGACTACCTACAACTTCACATGCAAGCAAAAACAACTTCAGAAATGCTTTAATTTTACATTGACGTTAGGGCTATTTTAATTAAGTAGTAAATGAAGCATTGTGACAGAATTTGTGGAACTTCTCCAAGTAATACGACCGTTGGCTAATATCGTAGCCAATTATGTAGTTACTTGGGGAGAGTTTGCAAATTGACCGTTTGAATTGTTGCTAAATTCTTAATTATTCTACTTACAGAAATACATAGTCCTTTCTTGCATAGATTTTTTATCATCATTTAGTAAGGAGAGAATAGAATATGACAAAAACTCAACAAGTTATTGAACAAACACAAAATTATGGTGCAGCAAACTATCATCCACTGCCAATCGTAATTTCAGAGGCTGAGGGTGCTTGGGTTAAAGATCCAGAAGGTAACAAATATTTAGATATGTTATCAGCTTATTCAGCTGTAAACCAAGGACATCGTCACCCAAAAATTATCGCTGCTTTAAAAGAGCAAGCTGATAAAGTAACATTGACTTCACGTGCATTTTACAGTGAAAACCTTGGTGAATGGTATGAGCTAGTAGGAAAGTTAACAAATAAAGAAATGGTATTACCAATGAATACTGGTGCTGAAGCAGTAGAGACTGCATTTAAAGCAGCTCGTCGTTGGGCATATGATGTAAAAGGCGTAGAAGAAGGCAAGGCAGAAGTGATTGCATGTAATGGTAACTTCCATGGTCGTACAATGCTTGCTGTATCTCTTTCTTCTGATGAGGAATACCGTCGTGGTTTCGGTCCAATGTTACCAAACGTTAAATTAGTAGACTACGGTAATCTTGAAGCATTAAAAGCAGCTATTACACCAAACACAGCAGCATTCTTAATTGAACCAATTCAAGGTGAAGCTGGTATTGTTATCCCAACAGAGGGCTTCCTAAAAGCAGCTCGCGAACTTTGCCGTGAAAACAACGTATTATTCATTGCTGACGAAATCCAAGCAGGTTTAGCACGTACTGGTAAAATGTTTGCTTGTGATTGGGAAGAAGTAGAACCAGATATGTACATCTTAGGTAAAGCATTAGGTGGCGGTGTATTCCCAATTTCTTGTGTAGCTGCGAACCGTAATATTCTAGGTGTATTCAACCCAGGCTCACACGGATCAACTTTCGGTGGAAATCCTTTAGCTTGTGCAGTTTCAATTGCATCTATTAAAGTATTATTAGATGAAAAATTAGCTGAACGTTCACATGAACTTGGTGAATACTTCAAAGGTAAGTTAAGAGAAATTAATAACCCAGTTATTAAAGAGGTACGTGGTCGTGGTTTATTTATTGGTATGGAATTAACAGAGGCAGCTCGTCCATACTGTGAAAAACTAAAAGAATTAGGTTTATTATGTAAAGAAACACATGATACAGTTATTCGTTTTGCTCCACCACTTGTTATTTCACAAGAGGATTTAGATTGGTCAATCGAACAAATTGAAAAAGTATTTAATCTTTAACAAAATGTTCACATTTTAATTCGGAAGTATGTTACAATGATGCCGATATACTATCATTAAATAAAACAAAGAGGCGATTTAATAATGTCTGAAAACTTAAATCTTTTCACATCAACACAAGATGTCATTCAAGATGCTCTAAACAAACTTGGCTATGATGAAGCAATGTATGAATTACTAAAGGAACCGCTTCGCATGCTACAAGTACGTATCCCGGTGAAAATGGATGATGGTACAACAAAAGTATTTACTGGTTACCGTGCACAACATAACGATGCTGTAGGACCAACTAAAGGTGGGGTTCGTTTCCACCCACAAGTGTCTGAGGAGGAAGTTAAAGCGCTTTCAATGTGGATGACATTGAAATGTGGTATTGTCGATCTACCATATGGTGGTGGTAAAGGCGGTGTCATCTGTGATCCTCGTCAAATGTCTATGGGCGAAATCGAGCGCTTAAGCCGTGGTTATGTACGTGCTATAAGTCAAATCGTAGGGCCAACAAAAGATATTCCTGCGCCAGACGTATTTACAAATGCACAAATTATGGCATGGATGATGGATGAATATAGCCGTATGGATGAATTCAACTCTCCAGGCTTTATCACAGGTAAGCCACTAGTTCTTGGTGGTTCACAAGGTCGCGACCGTGCGACTGCACAAGGTGTTACAATTGTAATCGAAGAAGCAGCGAAAAAACGCGGTATTGATATTAAAGGTGCGCGCATTGTTATTCAAGGATTTGGTAACGCAGGTAGCTTCCTTGCGAAATTTATGCATGATTTAGGTGCAAAGGTAATCGGTATTTCGGATGCTTATGGTGCACTTCATGATCCAGAAGGTTTAGATATCGACTATTTATTAGATCGTCGTGATAGCTTTGGTACTGTAACAACTTTATTTGAAAACACGATTTCAAATAAAGAATTATTAGAACTTGATTGTGATATTTTAGTACCTGCTGCAATTGAGAACCAAATTACTGCTGACAATGCACACAATATTAAAGCTAATATCGTAGTAGAAGCAGCAAATGGTCCAACAACTGCTGAAGCAACTAAAATTTTGACAGAACGTGGCATTTTACTTGTACCAGACGTATTAGCATCTGCTGGTGGAGTTACAGTTTCTTACTTTGAATGGGTACAAAATAACCAAGGTTATTATTGGACAGAAGAAGAAGTTGAAGAACGTCTATACAAAAAAATGGTTGAAGCATTTGATAATGTTTATACAACAGCTACAACACGTAACATTAACATGCGCTTAGCAGCTTATATGGTTGGTGTTCGCCGCACTGCAGAAGCTTCACGCTTCCGCGGATGGGTTTAAGAATATTCAATTTACAACGAGTTTCTCCTATATTTAATGGGAGGACTCGTTTTTTTGCGTCTCTTTACAAATTTGAAGAAATGTTAGAATGCATTCCCCTTATAAAACCCTTTAATAAATCGTCCAAACGGAATCTAATTAAACAGGTATGCCGAACGTTTATCTTTGCTTTCTAGAACAGAAATATGAGAAAATCCAACTAGAAAGGGGCGAATTAAATGGATTCATTTACATTTTTTAACCCAGTGAAACTTCATTTTGGTGAAGATGCACTGGAAAAGTTACCGAAGGAATTAGAGCAGTATGGAAAAAAAGTATTGGTTGTATATGGTGGCGGTAGCATCAAGACGAATGGTGTCTACGACGCTGTTATTGACAAATTACAGCAAGCAGATAAAACAATTTTTGAATTAAGTGGTGTAGAACCTAATCCACGCGTGGAAACAGCTAGACGTGGTATTGAAATTTGTAAAACAGAGGGAATTGACTTAGTTCTTGCAGTTGGTGGCGGTTCTGTTATTGATTGCTCCAAACTAATTGTTGCTGGTGCAAAATATGATGGGGATGCTTGGGATATCGTTAAACGCAAGGTATTTGTAGAACAAGCTTTACCATTAGGAACTGTCTTAACCTTGGCCGCTACAGGCTCTGAAATGAACTCTGGGTCAGTTATTACTAATGCCGCTACAGAAGAAAAATTAGGCTGGGGTAGCCCTGCGGCATTCCCGAAATTCTCAATCTTAAATCCTGCGTATACGGTGTCTGTACCTAAAAATCATACGGTTTATGGAATCGTTGATATGATGTCACATGTATTCGAACAGTATTTCCATAATACAACGAATACACCAATCACTGATGAAATGTGTGAAGGTGTATTACGTACGGTTATTACGACAGCACCTCAATTATTAGAGGATCTAGAGAATACACAGTTACGTGAAACAATTCTATTAGCAGGAACAATTGGATTAAATGGATTCTTATCAATCGGATCTCGTGGGGATTGGGCATCTCATAATATTGAGCATGCTGTATCGGCAGTATATGATATTCCGCATGCAGGTGGTTTAGCTATTCTTCAGCCTCATTGGATGCGTTTAAGTGTACCAGTGAATCCTGAGCGCTTTGCGGGTATAGCAACACGAGTATTCGGGGTGGATGCAACAGACAAAACGGTAGAAGAGGTTGCTTATGAAGGGATCGATCGCTTATCAGCATTTTGGTCATCATTAGGGGCACCAAATCGTTTAGCCGATTATAATATTGATGATTCGAAATTCCAGCAGATTGTAGAGCATGCAATGCAAAATGGTCCATTTGGAAACTTCCATCAGTTACAAGAAAAAGATGTACGTACTATCTTACAAAATTCCCTTTAAAATAATGATTGCGTGTGAGGCTATGTAGTTAGCCTCACACTTTTTTATTGAAGGTTAAGAAAAATTAACGAATCTTGTTGAATTTTGTCGTAGAAGTTTCTTAAGACCTACAATATAATGAAATAGTTAGGTATTCAAAGGGGTGTAATAGTTAATTTTATTAAGAGAAGTGAAAAAAGTCATGATTTTAATCAAAATATTTAACTAAAATTGGATATTTTAATACATATTAGACTTTGTGATTGCTAGAGAATGATGGTATTTGTCGCAATAGCTCCATTAATGTAGGGTTGTTCAGAAACTGTTTAGCCACCTTTATTAAAATAATGACTTAAACAAAGGGGAGAGGGATCGAATGTTGAAGCAATTGCTTAAGGATCGTGTGGTTACATTAAGTTGTAAAGAGATACCATTTCAGCGGCATGTTTATAAAATGCAAAATTGTGTAGAAGTTTTGGGGATTGAAACAAAATCGATACAAATTGAAAATGATAACATTGTTACGGGTTACATGGCTGATCAAAGTATTTTCTTTAAAAGTTTACATTTTGGGCAAACGAACATTACTTTTTCGAATGGTGTAAATAAGGCAAGTGGACATTTATTTGTCCGTCCTTCTGGGGAAATTGTGGTAGAGGTAAAACCATATTTAGGAGATGCTGAAATTGTTCCGGTTTATTTTCGAACAATATTAGCAGATACAGTTATCGCAATTGATTTAAAAGGTGCTTTAAAGCATTATTTGGTAGCCCATCAATTCATGAAACGTGAAGATTCAATTTCTGAAGTGCATTACCGATCCATGCATCCTAACGTATTAAAAGATTCTTTTGCTGGTCATTTTGTTTTAGGCTGTCATGTGGACGGTAGGGATATTCTAAATGCCCAAGAATATGCTTTAGCCAATCGACAAGCTACTTTAATGTTTTCAGAAATAGTCATTCAACAAAATGGTACTAAGAAGACCGTTGTTAGTAATCAATTCCTAACATTTATGATAACCAATCAAGTCTTTGTAAGCTACGAGTCCATCCCTGACAATCTAAGGGAAACAAATTTTGATCGGGATCAATTAATATCAGTTTAACAAAAAGCCAACTGCCTGAAATGAACTGCCCTGTAAAGTTAGATTGATGTCTAACTTTTTGGGGTGAGATCAAAACAAGGCAATTGGCTTTTTAGCTTCTACAATTCATGATTAGGTCTGTCGCCAAGATGTATCCAGCTAGCTTTTCCGTCATCTTCATCAAATAAAATGGCGACCTTCGATACACCTTTCTGACTTAAAATAACTTCTGTCAAATGATCTCGAACATCATCTAAAAAAGCTAAGGATAGTTTAGGGTCAGCTTCTGCCACTAATTCAACATGTAAAAACTCCCCTTCTTTAATGACTTCAAGGCGTACAATATCTTTAATATTTGGATCATCCATCACAAGATGGGCGATATGATTTAACATTTCTTCATCTGTCTCACCGATTACACCCCGAGCATTGTCTAAGAATACTTTACCAACAACATAAAACATCATTGCCCCAATAATCATGGAAACAAGACCTTCTATTCTAGTCCACCCTGTAAAATGAGCGATAACAATAGCAATGAAGGCTAAAATATTTCCGCTTGTAGCGACTAAATCTTCCATAAACACTAATTTAGTCGCAGGCTTGGCGCGGTTTAAATAATTGAAAGCTTTTGGGATGGATGTTATACCTGCTTTTTCTTGCCCAGCTTCATGTAATACTTCTACTGCTGCTTTAGCAAGTACTGTACCCTCTAAAACAATACCTATAAATAAAACTCCAAGTGCGATGAGTACCCCACTTGATTCACCAGTAGGGTGGATAAAATGATGCCATCCTTCTTTGATTGTTTCATAAGAAAGAATTGCTACGATAATAACTGCAAATAAGCATACTAAATTGACAATACGACCGAAGCCGCTAGGGAATTTCTTTGTAGGTGCTTTTTTCGATAGAGCGGAGCCTATATACACGAACAATTGGTTAGCTGCATCTCCAAGTGAATGCATCATTTCTGCGAACATAGCCACATTACCTGTTAAGAAAAAGGCAATGCCTTTAATAATACCTAAAAAGGCATTGACACAAGCCGCCATCAGGGAAGGTTTGTTACCATCCTTTAGTAGTTTAAATAATTCTGCCATAAAAATCCTCCAACTAGTTTAAAATTTCCATTTCGATTTTTTCAATATATGATAATGTTCTTAATGAACGGTAAAACGACAGTAAATTATCAGAAACAATTAAGGACAAACGTAAATCCAACTCATGTAAAACATTATCATTTTTTAAAGGTACATCTTTAATACGGATGTTTTCGATGATGATATTGTTGTTCTTAAGGAATAATAGAAAGGATTCCGTATGTTTGTCATCATCAATTTGAACCTTTAGTAAAATCTCTCTCATGCGAATACGTTTTGGTCCAATTTTCATTAGGAAAGGAGAGAGAATTTCAATTCCGAAAACGATGATAATGACAGCTAACGTTGCATCCATATAAAAACCAGCCCCTACAGCGATTCCGATGCCGGCAGCTCCCCATATCATGGCCGCAGTCGTTAAACCAGAGATGCTATCATTGCCACGTCTTAAAATTACGCCTGCTCCTAGAAATCCAATCCCACTGACAATTTGGGCTGCTAAGCGAAGGGGATCCATTGTAATATTTATATCTTCTCTAGAAGGGGTGGAGTAAGCTGTTTCAATGGAAATAATGGTTAGCAAACAACTGAATGTTGCTATGACTAAACTTGTCTTTAATCCAACTGGTTTCTTCTTTAATTCCCTTTCAATTCCGATGACTAAACTTAATGTGGCTGCTAAAACTAATTTTATGCCAACTTCATATGTAATCATATTTTCCAATAATGTTCCCATACACGACCCTCCATAGATGTTTCGCATTGCTAAGAGATATGCAACCAGTCATTATTATATGTGTATTACTTTTTTGTATTGTACAACATGGAAGTAAGGAAATATATGTGTTTTATTTTATAGGGATCTAAAAATTCATTTATACATCCATTTCGTAATTGATATGACTTTGGTTCTAGGTCGGTTATTTATGTAAAGCAAGCATCTACGTAAGCGAATATCATAGCATTTTCCCATATGCTCTTTTCTAATTTAATGATGGCGACTCTGTTCTTAGGGGAATGGACAAAGCGTTATTGATAGTAGGGAATGAGACTACTGATAGGGGGAAATAAAAGATTAATGATAAGGAAAGTTTTTATTCGCATTTTCAATAAAGAATGCTGATCGGATTCGGGAACCTAATTGCGGCTCCAGGCCTAGATCATACTAAAAATGTAAAGGGGAGATGAAGCAAACGGCGAGCTTGTAACAAGAATTGACGAGAGGTTATGATCAGATTTATATCCTAATTAAATTTCCAAAAACTATATTTCATTCACATAAAATGGTATAATAAAGGGGTAACTAGATAGAGGTTTCATGGGCGGTAAGCATACATTCTTCACCCGTTCTTCAGGTTTCTGGAGGGGAAGGAGGTGTTGCTAATGACAACTTACGAGGCAATGTCCTTAATGATCAGTTTTAGTGGATTGATTGTTTCGGTAATTGTTCTGTCATTTACTTTTTCTCAGAAAAAAAAGTAAACCGCCCCTGCCCTCCAAGCATGTGAGTGGTTTACTCCTTCATTATGCAAATCGCCTTTGAAGCGATTCGTCTGTTACATGACCATTTGGTGGTGACACACCAAGTGGTCCTTTTTTTATATCCATCTTCATGAAAAATTATAACATGCATTGTTAAATTACTCAAATTAATTGGAAAGAGTACAACTCTAAATTTATATAGGATACAAGGCATGCAAGAAGCACTTAGGATTACATTGGACGTATGCTTTCTATATATAGATATTCCAAAATCCAGATTGAAGATAACGATAGAAGATTCGTTAAATCAACATGTTCATTTGAAGTTTCGTCAGAATAAGTGTTGAGAAAAATGGGATGCACTCACTTTCTACATCTTATTATATAATAGGACGGAATATACGTATGCGATGAGCGTTGGAATGGCTGATGATGTTGATAGTACCATCATTTATTTGATCTGTAATGTAAAGAAGATCAAGTGGACCTTATAAGGGATGGGGTTGGTTTTTCTTAATAGTGTTAGTATCTAATTTATTTGGCCATACTTTGTTTACTTGTTTTTTTGACTATGGCTGAACATGTTAGTACTGCTATTTATTGTTTTAGAAGGGAGCGCTCTATTGTTTGTTATTGATATAAAAAAAGATTTTTAACTTTTTTTCAAAAAATGCTTGATTTTTAAAATGCTATATTATATATTATTACTTGTCCTTAACAAGACAAAACACTTTGAAAATAAAAAAACAAAAAAGTTGTTGACTTCTTGTTATAAACGAGTTATCATAATGAAGTCGCTGAAAACGACTGAGATAATAATGAACTTTGAAAACTGAACAAGCAAAACGTAATCAATAAAGTTTTAAGTAACTAGCCTAGCTAGTGAACGAAACAAAAATTTGGACATCAAAATTGATGCCAGCAAAACAATTTGAGCTAATCAAATTTCTTTTATGGAGAGTTTGATCCTGGCTCAGGACGAACGCTGGCGGCGTGCCTAATACATGCAAGTCGAGCGAACAGAG
>NZ_PYWL01000008.1 GCF_003049525.1 Lysinibacillus fusiformis
TGTCTCTCGAAGATGTACCTGTCTCGTTCATATAATTAAGTACATTCATTTTATAGTCAGCTGAATAGTTTGTATAGGACTTTAAGAAAGTCTCTACGCCATTTTTTTGATAACGGCGAACCCATTCACTGACAATCTGAGCTGTCACACCGATATCATTCGCAATTTCGATCAAAGTTTCATTTCCATTTAAATATCGTTGAACTGCTTGAATACGTTGTTCAACACTTACTTTTGTCATAAAAAAACCCCCGTAAAAGTTAGATTAATGTCTAACTTTTACGGGGCAGTTCAGTATTCTCAATGGCTCTTATCTACGGTCTGACCCGTGTTATTTTATTATCTAAATTATTGTAAGGAATTGGCTTGCATTTGATACATTTTTTCATAAATTCCACCAAGCTCAAGCAATTCATCATGTGTGCCATTCTCGACAATTTCCCCTCGATCTAACACTAGGATTCGATCTGCGTTTTTAATCGTAGAAAGTCGGTGGGCAATAATAAACGTTGTTCGTCCTTTTTTCAGGACATCCATGGCATGCTGAATAATCTCTTCTGTCTCTGTATCAATATTAGATGTTGCTTCATCCAGTATTAAAATGGCTGGATCGAAGGCAAGAGCTCTTGCAAAGGAAATGAGCTGACGTTGTCCTGAAGATAATGTACTTCCCTTCTCGATTACAGGCTCATCATAGCCATTTGGTAAATTCGCTAAAACACGTTCTCCTCCAACAGCATTTAAGGAAGCCTTAATCTTTTCTGGAGAAATGTTTGGGTTATTTAAGCTCACATTGGAGGCAATGGTTCCCGTGAATAAATACGGGTCTTGAAGCACAATTCCCATATGCTCCCGCATTGTTTGACGAGGGACAGATGTAATATCAACACCATCAATGGTTATTTTCCCTTTTGATGGATCATAAAAGCGGAATAGTAAGTTCATAATCGAACTTTTCCCGGAGCCTGTATGACCAACTAAGGCGATGGTTTCACCTTGATGGGCCTTGAATGAAAGGTTCTTAAGTACGTATTCATTGTCCTTATAGGCAAATGAAACATCCTCGAAAAGCACATTGCCCTTATATCTTGGTAAACTTTTTTCTGATACAGGCTCACCATCTGTATCTAGCACCTCAAACACACGTTTCCCAGCAATAAGAGAACGTTCAAGCTGAGAAAATTGGTTCACGATATTCGTAATAGGATTAAATAGCTTTGTTAAATAATCGACAAACGCATATAATGTACCCGCTGAAATCACTTCAGTGGCTGTATAGGATTGTGTACCAAAATAGACAATAAAGACTGTAAACATAATCATCCTTAAAGTATTCACCAGGTTAAAGGATGTGGCTGAATCAAGAACTAAAAGCTTTCGCTCGTAAGCGTAATGCTCATTATTCATATCATCAAATTCCTTCGTCATTTGTTGCTCACGTCGGAATGCTTGAATAATGGTCATCCCTTGAATAGATTCATTAATCATGGCATTAATATCGGCAATTTTCGTACGGATCACATCATTATATTTGGAAGCAAATTTTCGATACAAAATCATCCATAAATACACAATAGGAATCATCGTTAAAGCAAGCATTGCCATTTTCCAATTTAAAATAAAGAGTGCTATATAAACTCCAAAGATGGATATAAAGCTCGTCACAAAATTGGAGAGCACCTGTACATATAAATTCCGAACCGCCTCTGTATCATTTGTAACACGCGCAACAATTTTGCCCGCTGGTAAATTATCAAAGTACTGGATCGGTAATGTTTGAATATGTTCAAACACATCTTTACGTAATTTTTGAACAACCCGATTCGCACCAATTTGTAAGTAAATATACATAAAATAGCGTAATATCGCTGTAGCAATAGCTAATAGTAAATAAACAATTAATAACCACGTAATCGGTTTGATTTCAATATGACCAATCGTCATGTAATTATCAATAATATGTTTAGCAATAAATGGCCCAACAAGCTCCGTAAAAACGGCGATTGTTAAGAAGAATAAGCCTAGAAAAATAGGCTTTTTAAAATACATTGCATAGCGCATTAAACGTTGACTCGTACTCATGAGGCACCTCCTTCTAGCTGCTGACGGTCAAATTGCTCCTTGTACCATCCTTGTCGTGAAAGAAGTTCCTCATGTGTTCCTTGCTCAACAACTTGCCCATCATCCAACACGATAATAATATCAGCATGTTGAATACCCGATAATCGGTGCGTGGTAATAATCGTTGTTTTCCCATCACGCTCTCGCTGAATATTTTCAATAATTCTAGCTTCTGTCTTTGCGTCAACAGCTGACAGTGAATCATCTAGCATTAAAATTTCAGGATCTTTAATTAATGCGCGAGCAATGGATACACGTTGCTTTTGACCGCCCGAAAGAGATACACCCTTTTCACCTACAAGCGTTTCAAGACCCATTGATAGATTTTCTAAATCCTTTTCAAAATACGCCGCACGTATCGCCTGCTGCAATTCTGCCTGGGTCGCATCTTCTTTCCCGAATAATATATTTTCACGAATAGTCCGTGAGAATAACACATGGTCTTGTGGTACATAGCCAATCCAATCTAGAATCTGCTCCTTCGTTTGAGCCGTAATGTCAATACCGTCAATAGAAAGCTGTCCCTGACCGATTGGATATTCACGTAATAATTGACGGAGGAAGGTTGTTTTCCCCGCGCCTGTCTTTCCAACAATTCCAAGTGTTTGACCTTTTTTCAATGACAATGAAACTTGTTGTAGATTTTTCACTTGGCTCATTGGATATTGGAATGTTAAATCATCAAAACCAATCGCTTTAGGTGTCGCAATCATTTGGGGATTCGGAATATTTTGAACATCCGCCTCATAGTTTAACGTTTCCTGTACACGATCGAGTGATGCATTCCCTTGTTGCATGACATTGATCAGCTCTCCAATGGCAAATATTGGCCAAACCGCTAATCCTAAATAAACATTAAAGGTAACAAGTTGCCCTACCGTCATGGCCTCCGTTGCCACTAAATGAGCACCATATCCGAGCGCAACAACATAGCTGATTCCTGTGCCCACTTTAGTAATCGGGCCAAATAAAGCGTTAATTTTAGCCGTATGAATATTTTTCTCATAAACGATTTCACTCATATCCGCAAAATTAGCCTCATCCTTTTTTTCCTGCACATAGGCACGCACTACTCGCACACCTGCGACTGATTCAAGAACACTGTCGTTTAATTCTCCAAAAGAATCCTGAGCCTTCATATAACGTTCATGAACAATCTTTCCTAAATATTGAATGAGGATGGCCATAATAGGAACGGGTAGCATAGCAAAGAGTGTTAGCTTCCAAGAAATCATATAGCCCATTGCAAAAATGATAAAACCCATATAAATCGTTGAGTCAATCAACGTCATAATCCCAAATCCCGCAGTCGTAGAAACGGCATTTAAGTCATTTGTTGCCCGAGCCATTAAGTCCCCGGTGCGATTTTTTTCATAAAAGGTTGGAGTCATTCGTAAAAAATGCTGCATCAAATTACGACGTAAAATTTTTTCAAGGTTAATAGCCCCTTCAAATAGTCGGAATTGCCACACAAAATTTAGCAGATAACCCCCAATAATAATCCCGACAAAAATAAACACATACTTTGTTAAAATAGCTGGCGTCATTTCCCCTGCAGTCAATATATCAATAATTGAGCCCAGTAAATACGGAGGGACAACCTCTAACCCACTGGCAATCATCAATAGCACAATCGCGACTGTATATTGTTTCCAATATCGTTTGAAGAACCAGCCTAATTTACTTAAAACATCAAACATACATGATAACCTTCTTTCTTCCGTACTGTTGTAGCATGGCTACCCACTTTCTAGAAATTCCTTTTTGAAAATCATTCGTCGTACAGTGTTTCGCATAAACATACACTCCTTTTTTGGTTTTCACTATAACCTTTTTAGGCACCAAAAAAGACACATACCCCTCCAAAGAGCATGTGTCTCTTATAAAAGGCAGGAACAAATCCATACCTTTATGTGCAATCTTAAATAAGCGTTAGGCATGGACAATGTATGTAGCTGTGATTGAATATGATACTGATGAAATTAACATTGTCATGCCCTCCTTTGGTTTATTTGTTATAGTGTTCTTGAAGATTATCACACTATAGAAATAATTGTCAACTATTCCCCAGTTATTTTTTATCATTTTCAGGGAAATAGTTAGCGCTTTAAAGCACTAAAATACAATTTTATACCAAAGACCCAAAAGGAAAGCATGTTCGTCATTTATTGCTTTTAACATTACATTATTTTTTGATAGCTTACATTAACCTAAAGACTGAAATGAACTGGCGTGAGAAAAATTTTGCTACGAGCTCAGCGATCTTTTAAGAAAGTAGCATTCTTCTTTTTCTTTCTAGCTGTCTATATATCATCATTATTATTTTTTAGTTATTTATTATTTAGTTATTTATTATTTAGTTATTTATTAATTAGTTATTTATTAATTAGTAGTGGCGGGTTTTCCGTTACTGGTTTAGCCGTTTACGGATAAACCGTAAGCGGTGATTTTTGCATGTATTGCCTGTACCTCTTTTTTAGCTAGCAACTAGACTCCAAATTTTCTCAAACCTACCGAAAAAACTATGTTTATATACTATATTTATATATTATATCGTTACAGCATAATCATTCACCCCTTCTATAGTACGATCTATCAACTATATAACTAGTTAAACATCTTCTAGGGACATATTCGGTCATTTATTGAATTTCCCACTATCGAATATTCCTAAAATTTTCTTCTCGTGATACACTTTTTAATAATAGTCATTTAAGTAAGGGGTCTTTACGTTGAAATCATTTTTCATTGTAGGGATTGGCGGCATTGTTGGAGCCATTTGCCGATATGGCCTGAGCCTTGCCATTCCAAACTCGGAAGGTTTTCCATCCACAACATTATGTATAAATTTACTTGGCTGCTTTTGCCTAGCATGGCTTTTCACTACTTTTACAAAGCGCACACCCGTTGTACTTGGGATTGGCACTGGTTTTTGCGGAGCCTTTACTACTTATTCAACATTTTCCTTAGAGACATTATTACTCGTTCAACAAAATGAGTGGCTCCTAGCAGTTCTCTATGTTGTCATAAGTGTTGTAGGCGGTTTAATATGCGCCTGGTTGGGTATTCGTCTTGCAAGGGGGCGACTGGCATGATTCTTGTCGGGATTGGTGGATTTTTTGGCGCCATTTTAAGGTTTTATTTAGGCAAACTATTGGCCCATCCGTATCCGTGGGCAACTTTTATTATCAATTGTACAGGTTCCTTTGCACTCGGTCTTGTTTTTGCCCTCCATCTCAGTGATTGGTTATGGCAGCTGATTGGCATTGGTTTTTTAGGAGCTTATACAACATTTTCGACTTTTGGATTTGAATCATTACAGTTAATTGAACAGCGAAAATGGGGGCAAGTAATAAGCTATATCGCCAGTACCCTGCTGTTTGGCATACTATTTGCCACCATTGGTTATTTTGCCGTGTAAAAGAGGTGATAGGAATGACACAGCCATCCAATGAGCTACTACAAGAATTAGAACTTGAGATTGAACATGCACTCTATACCCTGATCGACCTAGAATTAGCAGAAAATTATGCGGCGATGAACACACAATTTGCTCAACTACTTGCAAAGGTTCAGGCAGCACAGCTCATCGACTATAAGCTTGATGTTCTCGTAGAGCCCCAAGCCTTTGCCACGGAAACTTGTATTCTACTACAAAGCTTAATTGAAGCGAAGACAAGGCCCAATAAGCGGCATCGATTATTAACACATCGGATGATATTAAAAATATGGTTACGGAAAAATCAACGCTTCATGAAAGAATTTTTACCGCAAATGTTTTAGGCGTCTCTTAGTTTTATAAAGGCGCCTATTTTAAATGTATAGGTTCTTTTATTTTCCCATCCTCTGTCGAATCAAATGCAGTTGTCTGTTGTGAATCTTAGCCTTTTTCCTTCTGTCATCTTGTGCAGTTAATTGATGTGATTTACCTCAAAACTTGACTCACCGTATTCTTTTGCCCTTGCCCTACTGAAAACGTGTCCCATACTACTTTCAACAAAAAAGGAAAAAGTTCGATTGGTAAACAAATCGTTTACCAATCGAACTTTTAAGGACTTGAATAACAAACACCTTTTATTGCGGGTTTATCATTATTAAGTGCTATTCTTTTATTGCTTCATACGTAAATACCTGTGAACCATTTGTTGGATATTTATTATACTCATAATCTGAAGAAATCGTTACATCCTTAAATCCAATATCTTGTAAAATTCCTCTAAACTCTTCTACTCCATACCACTTTAACGGGAAGATCTCTAACTCAGTATCAATTAGTTTAGTGTTTTCCCATTTCTGATATTTATTGTGAGTAATCGTAAATTGATTAATGTAATCCACATCTACCAATACTTCTTCCAATGTTATAGAGTCACCGTCTTGATTCTTAAATACCCTAGTTGAAACATACCCCTTCTCAAACGAATCAGGAAGGAAAGTGTCTACTATTAAACGGCCTCCATCCTCTAAATGATCATAAAAACACTTTAAGGCTTTTAAAGAATCTTCTCTTTGATGTAATAATAGGAATGAACCAGTCGGAATAATAATCGCCTCATATTTTTGTTCCAAAGAAAAATTGCACATATTTAATGAATATAGATTTGGTGTAAGCTCACTTTCTGCACAATTTTTTTTGCATAATTGTAACATGTCATCAGAAAGATCAAAACCTTCAATATTTAGTCCTTTATGCAATAAAGGTATTAGGATACGACCATTACCAACGGCAGGCTCTAATATCTTTCCCTTTACACCTTCTAACCTTTTTGAATAATACTCTACATCTCCAAATGATTTACCAATATATTTATCTATATCATATAATTCTGTAGATAAACTACCATAAAAGCTTACCATCACTATTCCCCTATCTAACATTTATTTGTTTTCTGTGCTTGTAACATTTTCTTTTGTTTTAAAACATCTCTATTCTCTCTTTTATCCTTTAATGTCTCCACTCCCTCTTCTTTATATCTTTCTCTTAATTTATACCGTCGAAGATTTGTAGGTACTAAGCTTTTCGAAGGTTCAGTCTCTAAAAGCTTTGAAACGCCTGTTGAGTCATATGATTTTAAATCATAAACTTCAGAAAAATAACTATCGGCTGTACCTGATTCATAGTGCTTTATCTCTGGATAAGAAGAAATAACGCCTTCATAATTTCTTAAAACTACTTTCTCAGGACTCTGGGAAAGTATATAATTTGGCTGTAACGCTATCTTCCCACCTCCGTTTGGTGCATCTACCACGAATGTGGGCACAGCATAACCAGAAGTATGTCCTCTTAAAGATTCAATTATTTCCAATCCTTTAGAAATAGGCGCTCTAAAATGGCTAATCCCCTCAGACAGGTCACACTGATAAATATAGTATGGTCTAACTCTGATTTTCACTAAATCATGTACTAATTTTTTCATTATTGGCACACTATCATTTATCCCTGTCAGAATAACAGACTGGTTCCCCACTGGAACCCCCGCATTGACTAACTTCTCGCAGGCTTCTTTCGCCTCATCAGTTAACTCGATCGACGTATTAAAGTGTGTATTTAGCCATACAGGATGATATTTTTTTAGAATCGAACACAACTCAGTCGTTATTCTTTGAGGAAATACGACTGGTGCTCTAGTACCAATCCGAATTATTTCAACATGCGGTATATCTCTTAAACTGCTTAAAATATATTCAAGAATTTTATCGTTAATTAATAAAGCATCTCCGCCAGACAATAAAACGTCTCTAATTTCTTCATTATTCCTAATATAATCAATAGCTCTATCAAGCTGCTTTTTAGGTACTGCCATCCCCACCTGCCCAGAAAATCTTCTTCTTGTACAATATCGACAATACATGGAGCATTGGTTGGTAACTAGGAACAATACTCTATCAGGATACCTATGAGTTATACCTGGTACAGGGGAATCTTCATCTTCATCCAATGGATCCTCTAGATCATAATGACTCTTCATAATTTCAGCAGATAATGGCACTGACTGCATACGTATTGGACATCGTACATCATCAGGATTCATTAAAGATGCATAATAAGGAGTTATATTTAAAGGAATCGTTTGTAGAGAAATTTTGACTCCTTCTTCTTCTTCCTCAGTTAAGTTTACAACTTTCTTTAAATCATCTAAAGTTTTAATAGTGTTCGTTAATTGCCAATGCCAATCATCCCATTGCTCTTTGGTAATATCTTTCCAAAGTTCAATTTCCCTATAATGTCTTCTTTCACCTGGTTTAAGTTTAGTTTGCATGAATCACCCCTCCTTTGATGTTGGTATAAATATTCATGAGTTCCTGTCTCAATTCTTTAGCAGGCTCCTCATTCTCACTCAAGTAAAAATGACCACCATTAAAATACCTACACTTATAGTCATTGAGCGCCATTTTCTCCCACAGTTTAACTTCCCCATCAGGAACTGCTGAATCTTGTGTACCTAACCAAAGTTCCATTGGATAGTTGACCAATGCTTTATCATCGAATTTAAATGTATCAAGCAAATGAAAATCTCTGCCTGTAACATCCACTATTGAATTGAATAGTCTCGAGTCAGACTCAAGCTCATTTGGCACTCCACCTAGCCTTCTAATATCTGCTATAATACTTTCCCTCGTTCGCCTCGTAAACGGAGCTTCAGGATACGTCGCATGATTAGCTACAGTTATGGGGGACCTAGCAGCTGAAATAATTAATTTTTTAATATATTGACTTTTCTCATCCAGTAAACTTGATAAAGCATAGACAAATAGTCCTCCCAAACTATGACCAAATAAAACAGCTGGGCGATCAATATAATGAAATACCGTTTTAAATAGATATTCTTTTGCCTCACAAAATGTTGATAGGAAGGGTAAATCATTTGTCATTCCTCTACCAGGTAATTCAAACAAACATACTTCTACATCTTCAGGTAAATCTCTCACTAAAGGAACCATTGAAAGTGCTGAACCTCCAGCATGATGAAAACATAGCAATTTTAATTTTGCATGTGGACTTGGGTTATATACTAAATATCCTTTTTCTTGTTTCATCTTCACAATCTATGACCACCTATTATTTTCATAGCTTCCTCTACTGTAAGCTCGCCTTGTTTCACTTTTTCAAGTACTTCAATTTTGCTGTAAGATGGAATAGTACTTTCTGCAATAGGCTCTGCCTCTTTTCTAGCTGTAATTTCTTCTACAAACCGATTGATAGTTGGATATCGGAAAAGATCACCAACTACAAACTCATATGAAGGTAACACTTTTCGAAGTAAGTTATATAATTTCAGTACAATTAAAGAGTGGCCACCTTGATCGAATAGACTCCGATTCAACTGTACTTTTTTTCCTAAAACTACTTCCCATGTCTCTCTTACCATATCAACCATATCGCCTGACATTGAGATAGTCGACGTAGCGGTTAATTGATTCAGTAATTCTTCAGCTTGTTTCCTTAGCGACACTCTATCAATCTTGCCATTCGTATTGCGAGGTAGCTTTTCTAATGGAACGATTACATTCGGAATAGCAAAATCCGGAAGTATCTTAGAAATCCTACTATTAATTGTCTCAATACTTTGGTCTGTCCCACTGATAAAGGCAATTAAAGTATTTTCACCGTTATTACTTGGAAGACAGCTAACAAAGCATTCCATACCAGGTTGAAGTGATAATAACGCGTTCTCTACTTCTCCTAATTCTAATCGATAGCCTCGAATTTTTACTTGCTGATCACTGCGTCCATAAAATTCTATCACTCCATTAGCATTTAATCTTACTAGATCACCTGTCCGGAAGTAGCTAACACCATCCAGA
Organism: Lysinibacillus fusiformis; assembly: GCF_003049525.1. Taxonomy (GTDB): domain Bacteria; phylum Bacillota; class Bacilli; order Bacillales_A; family Planococcaceae; genus Lysinibacillus; species Lysinibacillus fusiformis. The sequence goes on from NZ_PYWL01000008.1 coordinate 9,928, forward strand.
GTATAACAAGTGGAGGTAACTAAACCCTCCTCGGTTACATAGCCTTTTGTTATTTGTTTCCCTCCAATGTGTAATTCACCTATCATGCCAGGAGCTACAGAATTACCTGTTTTATCAACAATTCTCAGCATTGTTCCCGGTAATGGTTTACCTATTGGACAAAGTCCTGAGTTAGAACTATCCTGATTGTTATTACACATATAAACTAGAGACTCAATTGTACATTCACTTAGACCATAACCATTATAAAAATTGACGCCTTCCCAAAGCATGTCACATATTTCATTCTTTTCTTCAAGTCTGAACGTATCAGCACCTACTACGATTGTTTTTAAATCTTTTAAGACCCTATTTTCTTCATTTAAAAAGTGGATAAATTCCCTTACTAAAACAGGTGTTGACTCTAAAAATGAAACATTATATTTAGCTGCCATTTCTGCTAAATAGGCCATATCAATTCTTTTTTCTTCCTCGCAAACAAACAAATATCCATTCGTTGACCATGCCTTCAGCAAATCACCTAAAAAAACATCCGATGTCCAACTCCCTAGTTGAAGAACATACTGTTCACTATCAAGGTGATAAAATTGTTTCCAGCTTTGTATGATTTGTGACAACCCTTCTGCTTTTAATGAAACAATTTTAGGTTCTCCTGTACTACCAGAAGTAGAAATATAATAAGCCACATCTCCCGAGTTAAACTTGTAGGCCTCACTTATTATTTCTTTCTCATCCGTACTACGTTCAATAATCGTTGGAATGTTATCTAGGAATAATAATGTTTTAGGCTGCAATATCTCTAATATACGTTTAGTTCTTGCTTCAGGTATACTCGTATCAATAGCACACCATGCAGCGCCTATTGTCCAAGCAGCAAAAATACCGATTGCTGTTTCAATACCTTTTTTTCCTACCAATGCAACAGTATCCCCACTCTGTACCCCTTCTTTGAGTAGTTCATTAGCCACAATATTGATATATCTTTTCACATCTTGATAACTTAAATTTCTTTGTCCATCTGAAATGGCTAAAGAATCTTCCCTGTAGTCTCCTAAAATAGATTGAATCGAAAAATTTTCAGACGTTGCAGAAACAGCTGTTGTTAAAACATTTTTTAAATATAGCTCTTCGATTTGTGTTAAGTTAATATTTTTAACCAACATATTATTATAGTTATCTATATTTTCAAATATATACTCAAGAGAATCTAGAAGTCTCAGAAGCTCTGTTTGCTCATAACGTTGTTGATCCCAACCTAATCGTAAGCATATGGAGCCTTGTGTAATATCAAATGTTACTGATAAAGGATCAGAGCTTGTTCCATACTGGTGAACCAAATCACCATTCTTTTTATTATTTAAGCTTCCCTTGAAATTTTGGAAAATGACAGAGGTTTTAAAGATTTCTGTATTTCCAGATACACCACCAAGCTGTAATAATTTAGAATACGGAATTCCGCTATTTTCAGATACATCTTGCAGATGATCCATTGTCTGGAGGCATACTTCTTTTAATGTTAGTTCATCTTCTATACCTATTTTGACTGGTAATGTGTTTATGAGCATCCCATTCATATCACTCGACTCTATTAATTGATACGGTCTTAATGCAAAAGTCGAACCTACGTATAGCTTATTCGTATGTTGATATCGATTAATTAACACGCCCCATATTGTTAAAGCGATGCTTGAAGTAGTCACTCTGTTCTTAATGCTATAGGCATGAAGATTTTCTGCCGCTCTCTTACTTAACTCTTTATCCAAATACTTAAATAATGGTTTTTGACCCATATGTTGTGATTTTTCTATCGCTAATGTTTCTGCTTCAGCTAAATCACTTAACACATTTCCCCAATATTTTTCCAGCCCTTTTTGATACATTGGATCATTAATATAATGTAAATATGGTTCGATATCTGGACGAATTGCTAATGAAGTGACATCCTTATTTAAAAGCTTAAAGAAATCTTCAAGTGTCTGAGCAATTGACCAACCATCCATAATAATATGATGATGCACCCATACTAATAGATTTTTAGAAGGTTTCCAGTTTTGAATAAGGTAAAATTGTTGTGTCTTATTTAGCAACGTTCGCTGTAGCCTACCAATCTCACTTTTAAACCAATTCTCTATATTCATAAATTCATCTTGAATCCATAAATAATTAACCTCTAATACATTAATTTCTTCTACATTGCTTTGAATAATTTGAATTGGTTCTATCTCTTGCTCCCACTCGAATTTTGTTCTTAATGCTGGATTGGCTCTGGCAGTATTTAACCAAGCTTCTTGAATCTCTTTGAATGTAAATGAGTTAGGAATTTCATAAGACAGAATTTGCCAATACGCTTCTGACGCTGGGTCTTTTAATGTTTCCATTAACATAACCAATTGCAATGGTGTTAACGGGAGTTTTTTTTCATTTTGTACCATTCTATGCTAACCTCCTTCCACATTATTTAAGTATGAGAGACATCTCTGATACCGTAGGGTGCTTCAAAAAGTCTTTCGGAGTAATGTCAATACCATTGGTACGCAATTTAGATACTATTTGAAGTGATTTAATGGAATCTCCACCGATTTCAAAAAAGTTATCATCGATACCTATTTCGTTAACCTTTAGCACTTCAGCCCAAACCTCTACAATTGATTTTTCCAGTTCGGTCGTTGGCTCCCTAAATGTATTTTGAGCACCGTCTGCAAGGTATTGTGAAGCTTCTAAGCTAAGTAGTTTTCTGTCTCTTTTTCCGCTAGATGTTAATGGTAATTTTTCTAACTCAACGAACATCGATGGGATATACGTTACTGGTAAGTCTTTAGAAACAGCTTTTTTCAAATCATTTCTGCTTAGACTATCTTTCACATTTAAAGTGTAGAAGCAGACTAAGCATGGTTTGTTATTTTGATCATGCCCTAATACGACTGCTGCATCGTTAACTTGTGATTGCTGTATAACACAAGCTTCAATTTCTTCTATCTCAATCCTTACACCATTTACCTTAACTTGTGAATCTTTCCTACCTAGAAAATCTAAACTGCCATTCGCTGAAATTTTTACCAAATCACCAGACTTGTAAAAGGTTTTTCCATTTCGCTTTACAAAAACTTTGTCCGTTTCGATTTCATTCTTGAAATAACCTTTTGCTAAAGAAGGTCCTCCAATCATTAATTCACCTGGAAAACCTTTTGGAACTGGTAGCCCGGCTTCATCGACCACTTCCATTTCTACATACGGTAATGGAAAACCAATATTATAATGATCTTTTGTTACCTGTTGAACCGTAACTTCAATCCCTGCCTCAGTTGGACCATATAAATTGAATGCTTCGACTTGTGGTAACAACTCATTTATTTTTTTAGCTAATGGAGCTGGTAGTGCTTCCCCACTTAAATGAAGATACTTTAATGGCAATTTGTAATCTTTTTGAGAGTCCATTTCATTAAGCATTAATTGCAACACAGAAGGGACAAAATGACACAAATCAATTGACTCATCACAAATAAATTTCAGTAAACCTAAAGGATCACGATGCAAGTCTTTAGGAGCAACAATTAACGTAGCACCTGTACAAAGGGTATAAAATATTTCCCAAACAGATACATCAAATGTATATGGCGTTTTAAATAACGTTTTATTACCAGGTTTAAGCTTATTTTGTTTTTTTTGCCATTCGATGCGTAAAGAAGCCCCTAAATGTGGACATACTACACCTTTCGGCTCACCCGTCGAGCCAGAAGTAAACATAAGATATGCTGGATCATCGACAGAGATAGGTCCCATTACTTTTACATTATTTTTAACTATATTTTTTTCTAGAGTATTTACAATTTCCCATTCTCCATATGGTATTTCATCTATTGTATTTACCATTAAAACCTTTGGATTTAATCGCTCTAATAATTTCTGTGTTCTTGCTATAGGATGCTCCGTATCTAAAGGAACATATACTGCGCCTGCTTTCAGAACACCTAGTATTACTGCAATGGCATCTATTCCTCTGTCCATATACATAGGCACGTAATCGCCTTTTTCAATACCCATTGATAGCAGTAATGAAGAATATTTTTCTGCTTCTTGATTGAGTTGTTCATATGTTAATGCTCTATCCAGCTCTTGAATGGCAATATAATCCTTATATTTTTTCGCTGCCTCTTCAAATTGACAGTGGAGTGGCTTAGCCTTTTGTAATAGTTCCCCATTATCATTGGAGGATATAATGGAACCTTTAGTAAATGCAGTACCCCATAATTGATCTGGTTCATTTATTAATGAGGCAAGTAAACTCAAATAATTCTTCGCCAACAATTGAATCTCTACTTCTGTAAAATGGGCAAATGAATATTCTATATGTCCTTTTACTTCTCCATTTTCCACATTGAAGAAACAACTTAAAGGGAATCTTGATCCACCAGTATCTTGCTCGATAAAGCTTGTGTTGATATTCTTTAAATCCATTTCAAGATTCACTTTAAGACTGAATGTATTATTTACTACATCAAGATACTCTCTTTTATCAATGTTAGCCGCAATGTCAACAATTGAGAAATCTCCATGAGCAATATTTTCATGAACAGTGTTACTAATTTCAAGCAGGAGCTCTTTAAAAGAGGCCTTTTTATTTAATGAAAGCGTTAAAGGAACTAAATTAACAAACATTCCAACATCATTTAAACTTTCATTTGTTCTGCCATGATAAGGAATTCCTATCGTTATTGTATCTTGCATGCAATATTTTGCTAAATTTAGTGCCCAAGCAGTTAGTAATATTGTAAACTGACTCAATTTCATTTCCTGTGAAAATTGATCAATTTTTTTACCTAGCCCTTTATGGCTTTCAATCTCTAAAATCTTTCCAATTCTTATATATTCTTCGGATTTCTCTTGAATAGGTAGTTGAGCAAGTTTAAATGCCTTAGATTGCTCAAACCAAAAATCCTTCAAATTTTGATCCTGTGATTTTTTAACCAATTTATTGATATTCTTATATAAATTTTCAGAACTACTTGATTTTATGTCATCTATAGTAATTTCCTCATTATAAACTTTAGCTATATTTTGCAGTATATTTTTTAAAGATAAGCCATCACATACAATATGATGAGATACAAGTACAAAAACAGCTCCTGCATTCTCTGTATGAATGATTGCCCCTCTAAACAATAAATCGCTCTCTAACTGGAAAGGTTGATTATAAATTGTCTTTGCAAGTGTGCGCGCCTCCTCCATATTTTTCACCTGTAAGATTTGTATGTGATGATCCAGATGCTCTACTATTTCATCTATATTTCTAATTTTTTGTTCAATTCCATAGGAGGTATTTTCTCTAAAATTCACAAAAAAGGCGGCATTTTTCTTTATGATATTGACAAAGGCACTATAAAACTTATGTTCATCAAAAAGACCGTTAATCTGAAAAGTAGCGCCTACATTATAAAATGGATTTCCTTCATTTGTTTTCCACAAATACCAAAGACCTTTCTGCATACTCGTTGCAGGAAACCACTCGTTTTGATTAAACATAGTAGGTTCATTATTTGATGATAAGGCTGGTAAAGTAGAAAGAATATCCAATAAATTACATGGTTTTCTCTGCTGCTGTACTTGCCATGGTAAACAATCAACATTAAATGCTTTTGAAACATTCATAGCAATTTGTGCTGCGTCTAAGGAATTTCCTCCAACTTCAAATAAATCTGTTTGTGATGAGCATTTTAAGTTTAAGGTTGAAGAAAAAATATCAATAATCTTTTGCAAAGATTCACTTATATTCGATGAAGATTCAAGTAATTGTTTACTATTGAAATATTCTATATGCTGTTTGTTCAACAATTCACGATCTATTTTCCCGTTTCTAGTCAACGGTAAATGTTTATGAAAAATAAGTTGAACGGGTATCATATTTTTAGGCAGCTTCTCTTTCAAATAGCTAAATAGTTCAAGTTCTGAAATCGATGATTCCTCTTCTAAGACAATGGATGCTGTCAATAGCGTATTTGAAGCTATATGTAATGGTAGTGCTATAGCTTGACTTACTCTATTATGTTTTTGAAGAGTACTTTCAATATCCCCTAATTCAATTCTCACTCCATTAATGCTTAATTGAAAATCTTCTCTACCATGGAAATTAAAATTCCCTTGAACATCTCTACTTACGACATCTCCAGTGTTGTAGACTCTTACATTTTCACCGTCAATTTCTAACTGTTTAAATTTTTCATTTGTCTCATGCGGCAAATTAATATACTCTCGCGCTAATCCATCACCAGATATCCATAGTGTTCCTCTTCTATCTACCTCATGAATGATTTGTAAATTTCGATCTAAAATAAAACACTTTACATAAGGTAAAGCGGAACCAATATGAGGTAGCTTTTTCACCTTGCCATCTGCTCTCTCTACAATCCCAGAAGTACTTACAACAGTCCCTTCACTTGGTCCATAATTGTTAACCACATGAAAAGGTAAATCTTTTGAAGGGTATTTTGTTAGTTTATCTCCCCCTACTAAAAGATATTTTAAAGCTACGTGACTATTATCCCAGTCCAGTTCCATTAGTCGCTCAGCAATAGGGGTAGATACAAATGAATGCGTTACTTGGTGCTTTATCCAAGTATTTTTTAGAAGCTCTGGATTAAGTCTTTCATCTATTGTCGTCATATATATAGACGCTCTGGAAGCTATTGCACCCCAAATCTCCCAAATGGAAGCGTCAAATCCAGGTGAAGAGGTTAAAGATACTATTGAATCTTTTGTCACATCAAACGTTTTTGTATGCCAATCGATTAAGCGATTTAAAGAATTCCATTCAACGACTACACCCTTAGGTTTGCCTGTAGTACCTGATGTAAAAACAATATAAGCAGCTGATTTCAAAGAAAAATGAATATTTATGTTAATATCCTTATGATCCAGATTAAAATGCTGAAGAACATCATCAAGCTTAAAAGTGATCTGATCTTGAAAAGCATTTGCCTTATAAATATCTGGATGGGTAATGATTATGCTAGGTTTGATATCGTCAATGATGTTGTCGATTCTGTCCCTTGGTGTTTCTGGATCAATACAAACAATAACCCCACCAGCAATAAATGTTGATAAATGTGCAACAAGAAGAGCAGGTGACCTCCTAAGAACAATCAAAACCTTTTGTTCACAGCCCGGTTTAATCCCCTTCTCTTGCATAGCGGTTGCTAATTTAAACGATTTATGAGTCAATTGTTTTAAACTGTATTTTTTTTGATTGAACCATAAGCTTTGTCCGTCATAGTAATCAATTTCTTCACTAAAAAAACTTTCATAGAAATTTGACATTCTATTACCCCAATCTAACAAATTATTTACAACTATTAATTTTTAGATATTTAGAATATAAATTCGGATTTGCGATTGATAACTTTAAAATTTCTAATGTTTCATTTTTATGGAATCCTTTATGCGTTAAAATAGAGAAAAATTGTTGAGATAAACTTGCCACTCTATGAGAATCTACTGTAATTTGTTTGCTCTCTTTCATCTCTTTCAATTCCTGTTTAATGAGCTGATAAGGAGAATGGATTTCTCTTTCAAAGTCTATCTTATCGATTTTCGCTTTAAAAGGTGTCCCAATGATAACTCTTAAACAGGCTTGTAAAAAGTGGATAGTCTCTTCTACTTTTAACATATTCTCATTAAGATTATTTAAAATAGAATGGATGCCATTTTTCTCGTTAACCGGTATCGCTCGATAATCAGGATATTCCATCTTCATAATATCCGTTAGAATTGTTTTAGGACCCATCTCAATAAATGTGTCAACATCTTTATTAATGAGAACGTTCATAACTTTTGGCCATCTAACACTTTCGGTAAGTTGTTTACTTAATTGATCTGCTATTTCGTCAGCCCTACTGTATAGTTGACCTGTAGCGCAGGAAAATATAGGATATTGACAATCATTCATCTTTGTTTGCTGTAGAGCTGCTTTAAATCGTATTTCTGCAGGCTTCATGAGTCTACTATGAGCTGGAACACTAACAGGTAGTATCTTTGTAACGGCTCCCTTTTTCTGTAACTCAATGGATGCCTGCTCCAATGCGCTTTTATGACCACTTAGCACAATTTGATTTGTCGAATTAAAGTTTGCAACAGTTACATGATTATTGTCAGTATCTAATCTTTGACATACTTCCTCCACTTCTTCTCCACTAAGTCCAAAGCAAACAACCATACCGCCTTCTTGAGTACATTCACTCATAGCAGTTGCACGAAGCTTTACTAATTCAACGGACTTTGCAAAAGGGATTCCGTCGGCAGCAACTACTGCCGACAGTTCACCTAGACTATGTCCAGTTAAATAGAGTTGTTTTACATCATTATTCTTTTTAAATATCTCCCAGCAGGCAATACTATAAACTAGAATTGCAGGCTGAACTATTACCGTATTACGAAGCTCTCCATTTTTGTTTTCACAAGCTTTCAATAAATCGTAGCCCAAAATATCGCTAGCCTCATTATACAAATCGCGAGCTATTTGGTAATTCTCGCATAATTCTTGTCCCATAGAATCATATTGTGAACCTTGACCCGGAAATACAATTGCAGTGTTCAAACGATATCCCTCCAAATGTTAATAGTCATTTCCCTTTCAACTCAATGCTTATTCAATAATAGAGACAGTGCCTCTTCTGATGAAATATCATCACTTTCAAATGCATCTAGAATATCGCTTAATTCATCTTTAGCGTTATAAAAATGATCACAGTATACAATTTGGTCTTGGAATGTAGGATTGCTATATAAATCAGAGATTTCAAATTTTAAACCAATGAATTTATTTTTAAATAAATGAACAAATCTTAGAGCACTTAAAGAACTTCCTCCTAAACTAAAGAAATTATCAATTTCTTTAATAGTTGAAATGCCTAAAACTGTTTTCCAAATTTCACGTATACTTGCTTCAATTTCAGATAGTGTAAACTCACTTTTCACTACTTCTTCTTCCATTGAAATACTTTCGTTTTGATTATTTTTTGAATGATTAAAGTGCTCTACTTCGCTCCAGAAACTCTCACCAAATGGGATTTTAATGACTGGTTTAAGATAATGGACTTGCTCTAAATCAAAACGTGAAATTAGACTCCATTCATAGCCCTTATTGAAGAATAAGTTCAATGAATTTTGGAAATCTACAAAATCAATCGGAGGTATGGCCGTATCACTTCCAAAATCTTTTTTATTATCTAGTATTAACGTAAAGTTCATCGTTTTACCTTTTATTCCTTTTTGATTCAAATACCCAGCCATTGAGTCTAAATATTGATTCACAGCGCAGCATTCACTTGCAGATTTCGTTCCCATTAAAGAAGAGATTGAAGAAAATAGTATAAAGAAATCTAATGGTTCTGGATTTAATTCCTTTTCTACTAAATAGGTGCCGATTACTCTGTTATGAATGCCTTTTTTGAATTGACTAAGCTTTAACTCTTTTATCCATAGATGGTAAAGTTGTTTGACCAACATAAACGCACCATTGATTTCACCGAAATCTTGTCTAATTTTCGCAAACGTTTCTTTAACAGCGTGTTCCTCAGTCACATCACACTCCATGATTGTAACTGTAGAACCTCGACTTTCAATTTCCATAATTGACGTCAGCTTATAAATCAACATGTCATCTTCTTCTTGATTATTCTCAATAATTTTTTCCCATTCCATTCGGTCTGGTAATAAATTTCTAGCCAATAAAATGATATTGACGTTTTGCTTTTCACTTAAAAACTTTCCTAATTGAACACCTAAATATCCTGTACCACCGGCAATAACATAATTTCCATTCTCTCTTACTATAATTTCATTGCCATTAAAGTCATCGCTTTGTCTTTCAATAACTTTTGTATATCTTTTTGATTGTCTAAATGCCACTAATTCTGGTCTATGATCTTTATCTTGTTGTAACTCTCTTAATAATTGGGAAGCAATGTCTTGAGAGCTTCCGTCCAAATCATGATCGATAGAGTAGGATGAAATAGTCGGTTGTTCCTGCGAGATAACTTTCGCTAAGCCAAAGGTTGTTACCCTAGCAGGAATTATTTTTTCATTGTTCTTAACTTGCTCAGTTAATGATGATATGACATTTAATTGAATTGGATGTGTCACCTCAAACTCTAATAACATTTTTGTTATATTGAATAGTGAGAAAATACCTTCTTCTTGGGATTTTTCCATATTTTCTTTTGATTCCATTGTTTCATCTAAATGCTTAAATGTGTAAGAGTGGATAATCCCTTTTAAATTTCTTAATTCTTCCAGACCTATATTTTCAAACAGCTTATACATATCTTTTTCAGAATTGATGTCAATACCATATTGTTCAGATGTATATTGCACAAATTTATCTGCTTCAAGTACTTCAATTATTTTTATACCTAAAGCAGTCATTCTATTCTTTAATGCAACTATATTTTCATCATCTTTATTCATAAAGTATAGCCAAGTCGTTCCTTCTTTTAATGCTTCATGTGTAGTCTCATTATCATGAGGATAATGTAACCATTTCTTCTCAAAGAACAGGTCTTTCGTCTGATTTCGGAATGTCTCTTTACTAGATGGCCATATTCTTTTTGTATTAAAAATACTGACTGGTAACGGTAGTAACTTCCCATCTTTAAATAATTCGCGACACTCCTCCATAATATTGTTACCTTCTAGATATCGCTTAATAAGTGCTTTATCTGCTGGAGATGTAGCGGTAAATTCATCTAAATTTTTAATACTATCAACTTTCGTTTCATGTTCATCAGCTAAAAATATACCTTGTGTATAAAAATTCCTCGGTACCTTTTCAAATGTTCTTACATTTAATAATCTTTCGACTTTTCGAAGTAGTTCATGACAATTGCTTGCAAAAATACATACTCTAGACTGCTCATGGCTTCTTCTATTATTGAATGTATAGGCTAAATCTTGAATACTGTAATTTTCATTATTTTTAAGATGAATAGCTAAGGTTTTTATTTGATCCCAAAGCGCTCTACGAGTTTTACTTGAAATAAACAATGGTGTCAATTTTTCAGTTAATTGCTCCTGTTTATTGTGTCGATACTCCTCCAGTATGACATGAACATTCGTACCACTTATGCCAATAGAATTCACACCTGCGCTTAAAATTTTATGTTCATCAAACGTTTTATTTTCTGAGCTAACTTTGAACGGCGTTTCTTTGAAGTTTATTTTAGGATTTTCTGCTGCAAAATGATTAAGACCAGGAACTGTTCTTTTTTCTATGGATAGTACAGCTTTTATTAATCCTGCAATACCTGCTGCATCACCCATATGGCCAAAATTCGACTTAATTGAGCCTAATTGACATTCCGTTGTCTTAGTTGATTTTTGTAGATAGGCCTTTTTAAGCCCCTCTACTTCGAGTAAATCACCTACTTGAGTCCCTGCGCCATGCGCCTCAACAAAATCAATATCATTAAATGATAACTTTGCATCGTCCAGAGCATCCATTATTGCTTTAGATTGTGCGTCAGGATTAGGGACTTGCATTCCATTTGATGCACCATCACTACTTATACTCGAACCCTTTAACACAGCATGAATGTGATTGTTGTCCTTTATAGCATCAGATAATCTCTTTACAACAATAGCAGCAACACCTTCACCTCCGATAATCCCATCTGCACTTTCATCGAATGGTGAACATCTATATTTTGTGCTCCTTACAACATAATCAGGTGCTTCCTCTTCCCAATACGGAAATAAATTCAAATTCACTCCCGCAACTACTGCTAAGTTACAATCCCCCTGCTTAAGCGCATTTTTAGCAACATGAACAGCAGCTAAAGAAGACGAACAACTCGTATTAATGGTCATAACTGGACCTTTAAGATCAAATGCATATGATAAATGATAGCCCAGATTAGCAGGTATGTTTGAAATAAAAGCTCGTTCATCTTTTTCTTCAAATAAATTTAAATAATCAAATGCAGGATGAGGTGTGTGTGCTATAAATACGCCAGTATTTGAATCCTTTAGATGATTTTCCTTGTAACCTGCCATGTATAAGGACTCTAATGCCACCTGTAAAAACAGACGCTCTGCTGGCCCCATAAATTGAGCTTCATGTTCATTCAATCCGAATTGTTCAGGATCAAACTGTTCAATGCTAGATAGCCATGAGCCATAAGATCTTGGATCATTTGTTATATTATTTTTCAAATGGCTATACAATTCATGTAATTTAGGATTAGAATTAACAATCAATTCAAAACGCTCTTTTGAAAATTCAGTCACAAAATCCTTTTTATTTATAAGACCTGTCCATAAATCATCCAGATTTGAGACATTAGGAAATCTTAAAGACATACCAACAACTGCGAGTGGTTCACTTGTTTCTTTTTCTATTTCATCTAGTAAATTTAATGCTAAATTTGTATCTAATTTATTTTCTTCTACTAAACTTAATATTTTTTTAGACATTGTGCTGTACATCATTTTCTTCTCTCCTATCCAATTCTTTAATGTATTTTAGTTGAGCGAAAATTGCCACAGTTACTATAATTAAGCCTCCAGCTAGTAAGAGTAGCGTCCCATACACTCCTCGTTCTCCACTACCTAAATAAGGGATAATATTTACGTTTGAGGCAACTAATTTATCAGCAATTATTCCTCCTAGAATATAAGCGAGGGGTAATGAAATCCAAGCGAATGTTCTAGCAATTGAAAAAACTCTTCCTAATAATTTGGGTTCTGTATGGAGTTGAATTAAAGTGAGTGTACCTGTATTAACCACTGGCAGTAATAACCCTAAACCACCCCAAAAAACTGCAATTAGCAGCATATTATTGAATAACCCTGTTAGCGTTATAAATACACCGATACCAAAATTGGAAATCAGTACTAACCATATTATGTGCTTCTTCAGCTTGATGAATGACATTAGTACGCCGCCTAATACCATTCCTCCGCCATATATAGAGCTTAGTAAGCCAAATTGTTCAACAGTTCCAAAGCTCAATATATATGGCTGTCCAACTACTTGATTGAACCCTAGTGCAAAATTTAAAACCGTGAATAATAGCACTAAAGTTAGAAGAGATTTATGCTCGATTAAATAATTGAAACCATATTTTAGATCACCTAAAATGGAGTTATTTTCATGGCTATCTTCATTGTCATTGTTCACTTTTACAGTTAATTTTGTCCAAAGTATTAAGAGAATAGGAATAGCAATACAATAAGTAACTAGCTCTGCACCAATGATATAGACAATACTTCCAAACCCCATTATTACACCACCAATTACAGGACCCAGAACATCACTAGTCGATGATGCCATAGAAAATACACCATTTGCTCTTGATAACATTTCTTTAGGTACTAGATTAGGTGCTAATGTTTGTAATGCTGGCGTTTGCATTGAGCTAACTATCGAAAGCGATATAGCACCTGCAATTACATGAACCATACTTATATTCCCTAATAAAAGGGAGGAGAAAATTATTGAAGAAATAATTAGTCCAATAATATCTCCTAATAATATTAATAATCGCGGACCTTTCCTATCTATCCATATTCCTATAAAAGGCGATAACACAATCGCTGGAAGAAATCCTGCAACTAAAACGACCGCAAAACTAGATACTTGACCTGTACTTTGGTAAGCCCAGACTCCAAGCCCAAACCTTGCAACAGAAGAACCTAATAAAGATATAAAGTGAGTAGCTACAACCATTAAAAAGATTGTAAATCCTCTGTTTGTTTGTTTGCTAAAAGAAGTTATCATGTATTTTGGGGCTCCTTTGCATTTCCACTACATTCAACCAAAGCTTCTTCAAATTTTGATAAGAGAAGTTGAGCTTTTTCATTACTAATAACTTGTGTATCTACCTCTAAGCTTAGATTAAGTTTTCCATCCAAAACAAAGATGTTTATTTCCAAAATATTAGAAAGCTCATTATCAGGATGAATAGCAGGAGCCTGAGGAAGATTTGAGGAGTATTGTAGCACCCCGTCCCCTCCATTTTTACTATTTGTAGAAGTACTAATATCGTTATCAAAATCCCCTAAATAATTGACCAATATGGATGGTTGAATATGCGTAATGTTGTTATTTTCTTTGATCCATCTTGCTATCATAAAGTCCAATCCACTGCCTATTTCGCTCAATGATTGTCCAACTGTGTAAAGCATTTCTTCTAGCGTATTAATTGTCACCTGTAGTGGATACATCGTAGTAAACCAACCTATTGTTCTACTAAGATCTAACGCTGATTGGCGACTATTTCGTCCATGCCCTTCAAAGTTAAATAACACATCTTGTTGACCGAATAGTTGACTAAACGCTTGAGCAAATGTTACTGCAATCAAAACATCAGGTTTATAAATTTCTGAATGTTCTCTAGCATTTAAAAATTGCTTTGTACTTTCCTCACTCATAGTTTTGGTTACATGATATCGATCCTTAAATAGATAATCTTTTCTGACAGGCTGAATGCATAATGGATGTACATTTTCCACATCTATATTTTCCCAATAAGAATGATTCGTGTGTAATTCTTTTTTATATAATTCTCCTATCCAATCAGAAAACTGCGTCATAGGGAAGCTGATTTTATCTTCGCCATTTACTATAGCTAAATAATTATTTTCTAATTCCTCTAATAAAACCCTCCATGAAACTCCATCAACAACTAGATGATGAATAAAGAATGTCAAAATAGGCTTCTTAGCTGTTAGGAACACTACTGCTCCTATTGGTAATACCTTTCCAAAATTAAAGTTATTTTGTAATTGGAATTGAATGTTCTCAATTTCCTCTTTTAGCCTACCCGGAGGTGTTAATTTTAGATCCTTCACAATGAGCTTAAATGTGTTTACTAAGCTTGGTTCAACAAAAGCCTTTGGTTTGCTCTCGTTCACATCGAACCATGTCATCAAGCTCTCATTAACCGAAATAATTGATTGGAAAGACTTTTCTAAAGCAGCTATATCCACTTTCTTAGGCAGTTCTACTGACATTAATAAGTTCCAATAGTGGGCATGTTTAAATGTTTGTTGGAAGAACCATCTTTGCATTGGAGCAAGTGGAATCTCCTTAGAACTTAATTCCTGCCATTCTTTTTGAATGTCCATTTCTTTAGTAGTGTTCATAGCTATTTTTCGAATACTTCTACAATTAAAGATATGGTCAATTTTCAAATTAATATTTTTTTCCTTTGCCTTTGAGATAAACTTTAATGCCTTGATGGAGTCCCCTCCAATTTTAAAGAAATCAGAATCAATGTTAAATTGACGGTCACTTAAAATCCCTTTTAGTATGGACAGCAATTCTCTTTCAATCTCTGTCAAACTACTAATATCATCTATCTGAACTATTCTATCGTCGTATAATTCAGGACTTGGCAGTGAAAGTCTATCTACTTTTCCACTATTAGACATTGGAATTTGTTCTATTTTTTGATAATACGTTGGAATTAATGATTCTGGTAAATATCGTAAAAGATGTTTTTCAAAATCCCTTTGATTAATCTCTTGTTGACTGACTAAGTAAGCACAAAGCTGTTCACCATCTTCATTTTTATATAGTTTAACTACGGCATCTTTAATACTTGGAATTTCTCGCAAATATCTTTCGATTTCTTCGAGTTCCACTCTGTGGCCTCGAATTTTAACCATATTATCTTTCCGTCCATAACAAACAATTTTACCGTTCGGCAATACTTGTCCTAAATCCCCTGTCTTATATAAATATCCTGATTGTAAATGATTAATATGGTTAGCTATAAACTTATTTCTAGTTAAATTAGGCTCTCCCAAATAGCCTAGGGCAACACTCTCACCACTTAATACGATTTCTCCAACCCCGTATGAAGGGACTAGCTGATTCTGATTATTCAAAATGTAAACAGACGTGTTATAAATCGGTAATCCGATTGGCGCATGAATATAATCTGAGTGTAAATCTTCCTCTGTTACTTCATGATAAATCGTTCCAACAGTAGCCTCAGTTGGCCCATATTCATTAATGATACGAGCATGAGGGAATTGATCTCTCAACGTTTTACATAAAGTTATATCTAAAGCTTCTCCCCCTAGAATGAAGCATTCTACATTTGGTGCAAATCTCTCATCCTCAATTAAATATTGGATCTGTTTAGGTGTACCCTTTATCGTTATGGTTTCTTTTATCTTGGCTACACTTTCAAAAGCCTGATCGATTTCCCCTTCACAGCAAATGATTTTTCCGCCCGTTATCAATGGAATAAACATTGAAGTAATTGTTAAATCGACAGATATGGAAGTGAAAAATGGCATATCTAACGATTTTCCAGTAGGTGAATAGTATGCAGTAGCCCAGTTTAAATAATTATTAAGATTTTTACCTGAAACAACTACACCTTTTGGCTTTCCAGTACTTCCAGATGTAAAGAGAATATATGCAGGGGAAGTTTTAGCAAAAGAATTTAACTCAATTTCCACATGCTTATCTAGATGAATACCTTCACTTAGCATATTTTTAGAGCTGCTTCGTTTATATTTTTCGCCCTTATCTTTAACAATGATCACAGCATCAAATCTAAATTGATTGAGCTCATTGCTTACAGTGTATGTCTTCTCCGAACATTCAATTTGTATATCTGCTCCTACATCACTGAGAAGCTCTTTTAAAATTTCTTCATTAATAAATAAATCTGTATCCCAATCTAATTTAGTATTCTTATCCATATTTTCTTCTTTAAATGCTTGTAAAGAAGAGACAAATTCATCTTTTGTATCAATATTTAATAAATCCCCCAAGAAAATTATTCCGCCCTCTTTTAAAGAGTCAATAGCTTTTTGAAGGACTACCTTTAAATAGCCATAGCTTGGGAAACAATGAATAACACTATTAATGACAACTGCATCTAATGCTGTTTCAAACTTCTTAAAGGCATGAGCCTTCGAAATGTCAAATTTAATATTGCTAAAGTTAGATTTCTGAGCAATCTGTTTATTCCTCTCGATAATAGAGGAAGATAAATCCATAGCTGTATACGTTTTTGTATATGGAGCAAGTGCAAATGTTGTCAAACCTGAGCCACAGCCAAGCTCTAATACATTTGAATCTTGAGGTAAATACTTTCTTATTTTGTTTACTGCGTTTTCCGCATACTCCTGCATTTCTAAGGCACTGAAAGCTTCACCTGTATAACTACTATTCCAACCACTAGCCTCTATTTCTGTTTTCTGTCCTTCTGCAAAATAGTTCCACAATGATTCGTTCATTAAATCACTTGAATCAACAACAGCACACTGATCTAAATCTGTTTCTCCTAACACCATAACCGTTTGAATATTCTTATTTTCAAATAACAGCCTATTACACAAGGAATAGAATTTCTTTTCCGAAATAATAAAGTTAGCTTGACTTTGTTTGATAATAGATTCAATTCTAGCTCTTGGGTTTTTAGGTGATACAGGTATAAATGTGACATTACTCATTAAACAAGATAAAATACCTAAAATAGCCGTTCTATTATTGTCAGAAATAATGACAGCATTTTTAACTTCACTGTTGCTGTTCAACAATTTTTCTGCTATTGATTTACTTCTATCTACTAACTCTTGATATGTTAATGAACCTGCGCTATCTTTCAATGCTGTTTTTTGTGGGTTCTTTTCTGCCATCATTAATATAGTAGTTAAAAAGTTTTTGCCATCCTCGACAAATTGACCATTTATAGCACTTTTACTTTTTTCTACATCAATATTAGTTAATTCATGCTCATGTAAAATCATATCTAGTATTTTTAAATACGTTTCAATTAATGAATCAATAAATCTAGATGAATAGACACCGTCGTAATACTCAAGATTACAGAATAGCTCTCCATTTGGTAATTCAACAAATTCGAATTCAAGATCCCATTTACTAGTTTTGTGTTCAGAAAGAATAGGTGTTAATTCTGCTTCATCAAAAGCTGACGTCGTATTTTTAAATTTAAAATTTTGAAGTGCCACGTTTATATTAAATAAAGGTGAACGACTAGTATCCCGAGGTAAATCTAACTTCTCCACTAATAAATCGAAAGGATATTCTTGGTGTTTAAAGCTATCCAATAACATGGTCTTAACATTTCTTAATAAAGTAAGGAAATTATCATGTTCTTCGTAATTAACCCTTAATGGGATAGTATTCGTAAATAAACCAATGATTTTTTCCAGTTCTTCATTTACTCTTCCAGATACAGGTGTACCGATCACCATATCTGTATCACCAGTCATCTGATTAATTAGTTTAAATACACTCGACACTAAAACCATGTATAATGTACTTTCATTTGTATTTGCAAAAGCTCTTAATTTATCTGCTAAGCTAGCACTAATATCAAATCTTGAAAGCCTTCCAGTATATCGGAAAGTGCTTGGTCTTAATTTATCGCCCGTTATTTCTGTAATAGGTAGACTTCCTCTTAATGTATCAAGCCAGTAATCTTCATGTTGTTTAAACCTACCACCTTCTATATTTTCACGTTGCCATGCAGCAAAATCTACATACGTATTTTCTATTTCCGGCAAGGTTTCATTATTACTACTATTGTACAAAGTGAAAAGTTCATCCGATAATAGTGATAATGACCAGCCATCTACAATAATATGGTGCATCATTAAAGCAAACAGACTTTTATTTTTTTCTGTTTTATACACAAATACTCTTAAAAGTGGTCCCGCTTCTAAATCATACGGAGTTTCTTTCCAACGATTTAGTTGATCCATTGCTTTTGCTTCTGCGTTATCTTCTATACTGAAATCTTTGTATTCAAATAAATAGTTTGGTTTTTGCAGTATTTTCTGTTTATTTCCATCCTCATGCTTTACAAATACTGTTCTTAAAGATTCATGCCTTTGTGAAAGTACATCAAATGTTTGGCGTAACCTCTCAATGTCAACTAACCCGTTAACTTTAAAAATAAATGGAGTATTGTAAACCATTTTTTGGTCTGTTAATTGTTCTATAATGCTCAATCTGTTTTGACCATATGATAATGGAAATTCATGGTTTTCTACACTAATTTGAGGTATGACCTCTGTCGATTCTGAATGTTCATTGTTTACTTGTTTACTTAGTTGTTCAAATGTAAGAAATACATCATCTAAGACAAAGTCTCTATTAAATTGTTTTTTCAAACGGGTAATAAATTGTAGTCCTGAAAGAGAGTTTCCACCTACTGAAATAAAACTATCCGTTTGCTTAATATTCTCAGTTTCTAAGATTATTTCCGCTAAACTAATGATTTCTTCAAGAGCTGTTTTTCCTTTTACCTCTATAGCTTTTACGCTAGCATCACTCTGTAACCAATAAGATTTTTCATCAAAGTAGTATGTAGGTAAAGAAATTTTATGATTATTCTCATCCTGAAATTGTTTATGCCAACTACATTTTTCACCTGTAATAAAATTTTCTGCTAATTTTTTGATAGTGTTATCGTCATCGGTTGTCATATCAATAATTTTTTCCCAATTAGTCATATCAAGATTGACTAAATT
This sequence comes from Lysinibacillus fusiformis, assembly GCF_003049525.1. Classification (GTDB taxonomy): domain Bacteria; phylum Bacillota; class Bacilli; order Bacillales_A; family Planococcaceae; genus Lysinibacillus; species Lysinibacillus fusiformis. The sequence goes on from NZ_PYWL01000008.1 coordinate 29,440, forward strand.
TTTACAGGCACCTATTAGATCGTCCATTGTCTCAGCTATAATAGCTAATCTTATTTCATGATGCTCCCTACCTGTACACATCGTATATGCTAAATTACTTAGATTAATCGTATCCCCAGATAAATTAGAGAAATGTTCAATCGTACCTCGCAAAGATAATTCAGATTTTGCTGAAAAAGGAATGACATATGCTTTTCTTTTATGATCTTTGTTATGAATTTCAGCCTTCGTTGGAGCTCCCTCTAATAGTAAATGAACATTTGTACCATTAAAGCCAAAGCAACTTACACCAGCTATAATAGGTTCATTTTCTTTTTTATTCTCTTTAATGTTAAATGGTACTGTCGGAATAAAAACTGGCGAATTTACAAAATCAATATGTGTATTTGGTTCAACTAAATTTATTGTAGGTGGAACTACTCCTTTTTTTATTACATGTAGCGCTTTGATTACACCCGATAAACCTGCAGCTCCATCAAGTAAATGGCCAATATTTCCCTTCACAGAACCAATTGGTAAGAATTGTTTATCGTTATTACTTCGTTCAACTGCTTCTTGAATGCCTTTTATTTCAATAGGATCACCTAAATGAGTACCTGTGCCATGCGCTTCAATGTAGTCAATTTGCTCAGGCTTAATGCCCGCTAAATCCCATGTTTCAGCTAATAAATCCGCATGTGCTTTAGGATTTGGCGCCGTAATACCCGCTGAAGTCCCATCATTATTTACCTTAGAGGCAATTATAACAGCGTGGATATTATCATTATCTTCTATTGCTTGATCTAAAGGTTTTAATAACAGGGCTACTGCCCCTTCTCCTCTTCCTATCCCACTAGCTGAGTCGTCAAAAGGTTTACACTTTTGTTGCTCAGACATAATACCCGCAGCATTCATAAACAGTTTTTCACTATTTATTGGATAAGGGAAAATATTAACACCGCCGACTAATGCCGTTTCACAATCATTATTCATTAAACCCACACAGGCCTCATGAATTGCCAACATGGAGGAGGCACAGGTAGCATTCACAACATAAGACGGTCCTTTTAAATTAAAAATATAAGAAATTCTTGAAGCCGTAAAAGCAGGAATATTTCCTGGAACACTTAATGGTGTGAATTCAGCCAATCCTTCAGAGTAATTGGTCATAGCTGCTGAAATGTAAACACCGGTATTTGAATTTTTTATTCGACTCCCTGCGTATCCAGCATCTTCAAAACATTGGTAGGCGATTTGAAGAAATCTACGCTGTTGTGGATCCATTACTTTTGCTTCAGCAGCTGAAATATTAAAAAATCCAGCATCAAATTTATCAACTTCATCTAGCCACGCTGCATCCCAAAACGGCTTCTCTTTTGAAATTTTAAGTTTTTCCATATTATTAACAAGGAACCCCTCACACAACGATCTCCTACTATCACTTAATTCTGTTATTTTGTCCTGTTCATTGCTTAAAACATTCCAAAATTCATCAAAATTTTTAGCACCGGGTAATTCTGCTGAAATGCCGATTATGGCAATTTTTTTATCCACTTTCGGTTTAGACTCACTTTTAATTTCATTCACCGATTCAATGATTTGCTTCGCTGCGTCTTTTGTTAGTTCCTTATTTTTAAGAAGATTTAAAACTTGAGGTATTAATTTACTCATAATATTTATCCTCCTCTAATATTAGATTATTCAAAAAATTTTTTTCTAAGGCCGAAAACTCTTTTATCTTTAGTTGTTGCTCTGATGGAAATACATTTACTTTACTACATACGGAAATTTTATAACCATTAATCAAGTTATATTGCTTGAAATAATAAGGATACGGACTAATATCTTGTACAATTGAAATTTCATTATGACTAGTCTCAATGCTGAAAGAATCTAAAGGAATGCTTAAACCTAGTCCAATATTTTTCACAAAAGCTTCCTTCAAAGTCCATAAGTCATAAAAACGTTCTTTTTTCATTTCAGTTGGTGTTTGATTGTACGAAGCGTATTCTATACTCGAAAAATAATTTTTAATTATTTCATCTTCGTAATTATCTTTCATTTCTTCAATATCAATTCCTACATCACAATTGCCAATGATACCTATAACCCATTCACCTGAATGAGAAACGTTAAATTCATAATCCCCATTGATACAATATGGCTTCCCATATGTATTCGTTTGGATATTTATGTCGGAAGGATGACATTTCAAATACTTCATCAATAAATATTTCATCAACAATTCGGATAGTAAGGACCTATATGCATCTATTTTATTTAAGTAAGCTTCTATTCTTCTTGCTTTTCTTGTACATACAAAATTCATTAGTTCAGAATAATTTGAAATATGTACAGGTACTTTAATTAAACAAATTTCTATCACATATCACGCCCCCAAAATTTTATTCATAACCTCAGAGTGATAATTCCTTAAAATTACAATAAAGGATATTAACTTGTAAAAATAAAGCTATTTTCCATTTATAATATTAAACACCATGGAATAAATAGTCAATAAATTACCCACCAAAATTTATAAAAAATACCAATTCAGTTATATTTAACACTCATTATTCTTAGTCTACGAGTATTTCCATAGCGTCTTGTTAACACTTTAAAAAATCACAAAAAAAAAGGATTCTACCCATATAGAATTCCTTTTAAAACAAAATTATACTATGTTGATAGTTATAAACATGAATGTTTATTGAACAAATATTAGAATGTTCGATTACTAAGATCTATTACCAATCCAACACCAGCAGAGGAATATCCTTTATGATGAAAAACAACATCATAAATTAAACGTTTAAATTTCCCTTCTTAAAACCATTTGTACTAGATACAGCAAATATTCTTTCATTTAAAGTCCACAAGAGAATTTGGGTTAATGCAAAAATTTCAAAGGAAACTTCAATTTATTATTCACAGATAACATTCGAATGACCACAATGAAAATAACGATAACTGATAATTCAAGCGGACTGCTCCACCCTGCCCAAATACAAAGCCCACAGACAAATGTTAAGACGGCATGAATCTCTTCTCTTAATGCAAGAGGCGTTCTACCAGCCAATAAGTCCCGAATCATGCCACCGCCAACACCCGTAAACATGGACGCTATAATAATGATTCCTAGATCGTGATCTAGGCTTTTGGCTAATAATCCACCCTGTATTGCGAAAGAAGCAAGACCAATTGAATCAAAGAAATAGCCCCAGCGGTTCCAGTGATGTATCCAATTTCTTTTCACAAATAAAATAGTTGTCAGCGTCACTAAAACGACTAGTAAGGATTGTCGCTCCCATATATCGGACACAGGTATATCAAGTACAACGTTGCGAATAATGGACCCACCATAAGAGGTTGTTAGGCCAAGTACAAATATACCAATAAAAGAGTATTTGGCCTGTAAGGCGACAAATGCGCCGCTAATTGCATAGGCAATAATGCCAATAATGTGTAACACTGTCCACGTCATCTGATCCAACTCCTTTTGTTTACAGCAAAAAGCCCACCATAAAATAGTTGCGCATCTTTGACGCCAACTATTTTATGGTGGGCTAATATCCTAGCAGTTTTACCTACTAAATTATCCATCTCACCAAATCTTCATTTGAAATTTCATAGACGTTCTGCAATGTACAGAAAACACAACGACCATAAAATTTCCAAGTAAAATTGTAAACCATTTATGCTAGAAATACAAACGATAATTTGAGTTACAGTGTTTCATAGATGACCTGACCCATTTGAGAAACATCATAATCTCCTAATGCAGCCACTTCACATTGGAAATCTGCTGAAGTCAAAATCTCCTTCACCGTATCAATTAATTGTTGATTGTCAGGTGTTTTTAACAGCACAATATCATAGCGCTCTCTAATAACAGGAATAAAATCAACGTTTACTAGTTTAGCAATTTTCTCAACCCCTATGCCAACATCTGCATGCCCATTTGCTACAGCCGATGCGACATCGAGATGGCTCATTTCTTCTTTGTTATACCCATCAATCATAGACGGAGCTATGTGATGAATGCGCAATTGCTCATCCAATAAAGTACGTGCACCCGATCCTTTCTCACGATTGATGAGCGTAAATGACTTGGTCTTAAAGTCTTTAAAGGATTCTAGTTGGAGAGGATTTCCTTGCTGAACATAGAAACCTGCTCTACGGGACACTACATTAATGAGCAAAAAAGGATGGCTCACAAAAATCTTTTTTACATAGGGTGTATTGTAGTCTCCTGTGTCCCCATCAAACATATGTAAACTGGCTATATCGCATTCCCCGTTATACATCGCCATGATACCATTAAAACTACCTTCATGAGATCTCAATACTTTACTAGACTGTCTTTTTTCCATGTATTTTGCTAATACATCTAACACTACATCTTGTCCACTAATAATCATTTTTGGAAGTTTTTTTGTTTGCCTAGCTACTACTGGCGTCGATGCGGCATTACCTGTCTTACGTTTTTGTATATAGCCCTGTAAATCAGCACGGTCCACCCTCATTTGGCGTCCTACTCGGAAAACAGGCAAATCTCCTTTTTTCACTAAATCATAGACCGTTAATTTCGAAACCTTTAATAATTGTGCAACCTCTTCAATTGTATAGGATTGTTCTTGTGACATATCATTCTCCTCCTATAAGCCTCTTCTTACATGGTAACTTATTTATTTACGTGTGAACATCTTGAAATTTTCTACCAATTACAGGTTTCTTTTTCACTTATAACTTATTATAATTAGTTATGTCTTGTTATAACGAGTTATAAAAGGAGAAAAATAAAGTGAAAAAATTTTATAGTTTCTTTGCATCCATACTCATTCTAGTTGGTCTATTAGCTGCTTGTGGAAACGAAGAAAAAGATCCGCAAGTAAAAGTGCCAATTGAATTAACCATTTCTGCGGCTGCTAGTTTACAAGATGCCCTAGAAGAACTAAAAACAGCTTATGAAAAAGAACACGATACAATTAAAATTCTCTATAACTTTGGAGGTTCTGGCGCATTACAGCAACAAATTTTACAGGGTGCTCCTGCAGATCTTTTCTTTTCGGCAGCCGAAGATAAATTCGATGCGCTTGTAGAAAAAGAGATGATTGATCCTAATCAGGGGGTGGATCTTTTAGCAAATGAATTAGTATTAATCGTTCCTAAAAAAAATGACAAACAAATCCAATCCTTTAAAGATTTAAAACAAGCAGGAAAAATTGCATTGGGTACACCTGAAACAGTGCCTGCGGGGCAATACGGTGTGGAAACGTTAAAAAATATGCAATTGTGGGAGTCACTTGAATCCAAGGTAGTGTATACAAAAGACGTACGCCAAGTCCTTACTTATAGTGAAACAGAAAATGTAGATGCAGGAATTGTTTATAAAACAGATGCGCTTGTATCAGATAAGGTCGAAGTCGTTGCAACTGCAGATGATCAAATACACACACCAATTATCTATCCTGTTGGTGTCATTAAAAATAGTAAGCATGTACAAGAGGCTGAAGATTTTTATCATTTCTTACAAAGTGATGAAGCAATGGAAGTCTTTAAAAAGTATGGGTTTAAAGGAGCACAATAAAGGATGGGTACCGATTTTTGGTCTCCTCTTAGGCTTTCGATAGAAATTGCCTTTGTTGCGGGTATCATTGCTATATTGGCAGGTATTTTAATGGGCAAATGGATGGCGACCCATCATTTTAAGGGGAAGCTATTACTGGAAACGGTTTTGCTGATGCCCTTAGTATTACCTCCAACTGTAGTAGGTTTCCTGCTCATCGTTATATTTGGCAAGAATAGTTTATTAGGAAATCTAATTATTTGGCTTTTTGATCAGCCTGTCATGTTTACATGGTGGGCAGCCGTCATTGCCTCTACCATCGTTGCCTTTCCCTTAATGTATCAATCGGCGAAAACGGGCTTTTCTTCGATTGATTGCGATATTGAGCATGCAGCACGTGTGGATGGGGCTAACGAATGGCAAGTCTTTATGTTCGTATCCATTCCACTTGCATTAAAGGCTCTTGTTTCAGGAGGAATTTTGAGCTTCACTCGTGCATTAGGTGAGTTTGGGGCCACATTAATGTTTGCGGGTAATATTCCAGGAAAAACCCAAACAACGCCATTGGCTATTTATATGGCCATTGATTCGGGGAACATGACCCTTGCCTGGACATGGGTTTTGTGCATGATCGCTATTTCTTTCCTAATGCTTCTTAGCATTCATATTCTAAAAGTATAAAAGAGGTAGCTGGTTTAAACAGCCACCTCTTTTTCGTCATCCCCCACTAATAGGTGGAATAAAAGCGATTGTGTCACCTGATCTAACAATGGTTGTATCCATTGCAAATTCCTCATTAATGGCTGTCATCATTTGCTGCAATGTCAATTGAGGATAATGCTGTTCCATCCATTCTTTTACTTGAGCAACCGTCACGTCTGACAGTTCTACTGATAGTGTTGACGCACCAACCGCTTCTTGTAAATGAGCAAATAATAAGATATTAATCACAATTTTCCCTCCTCATCAATCGCGGGTTTTCCTTCAGAATACGGGACATTTTCTAATTGATCCCCGATCCATTGTGTACCATCTTCCCAATGTTCTTTTTTCCAAATGGGCACAATCTGTTTAATGCGGTCAATTGCATATTCATTTGCCAAATAGGCTACTTTTCGATGTGGGGATGATACCGCAATGACTACGGCAATATCCGTAATATCCAATCGCCCTACACGATGTGTAATCGCTATTTCTGCTTCTGGCCATTGCAGCTTTAGTTCCTGTGCAATTTGCTCAAACATTTTAATTGCCATAGCTGGGTATGCTTGATATTCCAAGTACAATGTTTTCTTACCTTGTGTGATTTCACGTACAGTTCCGATGAACAGCGTAATCGCTCCAGCATTTCGACTAAGTACTTTGTGCCGTACCTCCTCCACATCAATCGGCTTATGAATAATTTCAAACATGGCTGTCGTCATAGTTTTTCCCTCATTTCATTCAACAAAAATTCCATATATTCTGTTTCTTCATTAATAGAAAAGCTTGGAATCCTTATGTTTTGATCAATTGGATAGCTCGGCCAATAAATTACACAAAGGATATTAGACATTTGTTGTAGTAACAGATAGTCCTGTGCTGTTCGTAGTAATACGACTTTTGGGTAATCTTCTCTTTTATATCCTTCAATCAAAATAATATCCATTGAAAAGTTAGCATAAATCGCAAGTATATCAGCAAGCTGCCAGCTATGTTGGTGAATACTTAACCGTAAAGTACCTTCCCCTTCTACTGCTGAAACACGAGCACCTGCCTGTTCGTGTCGACTACTATCCTTCGAAGAATTTTCTACCGGTGCTCCACCATGCCCGTGATGTTTAATGGTCCCAACTCGTAGCCCTTCTGACGTGGCTTGCTTGATTAATTGCTCCATCAAAGTCGTTTTTCCGCTATTTTGATAGCCAACTATCTGTATGATTTTTCGATGGTGTTCCAAGGCCACTCACTTCCTCGCAAATCTTCTAGCAATAAAACTGCTACCTGCATGTCTTTTTCATAGCCACGGGAGCCACCAGGTAAGACAATAAATGCATTAGCTGACGCTAAAGACGAAACGGCACTCGATTTATCAAAACCAGATGGCACAGCTACTAGCTGACCATTTTCATAATATGCACGAGCTCTTACAAAGCGAGTAAATGGATTGGGCTTTGTAAAATCTGCCCCTAAAATAGCTTGCTCTCTGCGGACATGTGGCTGTTGATTGCCAAATGCTGTGCGAATAATAGGGCGTACAAATAGCTCAAAGCCCACATAGCATGCTGAAGGATTACCGGAAAGTCCAAATAATAATTGATCATTTCTAGCAGCAACTGTTGTTACACTTCCTGGACGCATCGCCACCTTATTAAATAATACCTTAGCGTCAATAGCTTGATAGATAGCCGGTAAATAATCATAATCTCCAACGGAAACGCCTCCCGTTGTCAGTAAAATATCGACTTCCTGTAATGCTTTTTCAACGATACGAATACATAAATCAAGATCATCGCTAAATTTGCCAAAGTATCGAACTTCTGCACCTGTACGTTCAATTTGTGCCATGATCATATAAGCATTGCTATTTCGAATTTTTCCTGGCTGTAAAGATTCCTCTGGCTCTAGTAACTCACTGCCAGTGGCAATGACACCTACCACTAATTTACGAAAGACAGGCACTTGCGCATAGCCGAAGGTAGCTAGTAAGGCCATGACACCGGGGTTAATATATTGTCCTCTTTCAATTAGAACAGTATGCTGCTGTACATCTTCACCTTTATAAGAAATATTAGTGCCTGCTGTAAACGCCCGTTTAATCGACATAAATGTTTGCTGATGTTCCACGAATGTCTGGGTTAATTCTAGCATTACAACTGCATCGCATCCTTTTGGTATTGGCGCCCCCGTCATAATGCGTACTGCTTGGCCATATCCAACTTCATCCTCGTAAACAAAGCCAGCACCAATTTCTCCAACGACTTGAAATATGGCTGGCTGTGCTGATGATGCTTCTTGACTATCGATAGAACGAATGGCATAGCCATCATAAGGGGATCGATCAAAGGCTGGTACGTCATGATCGGCGACAATATCCTCCGCAATAAAGCGTCCATATGCCTGTGATAATGGCACAAACTCCTTTTTGGCTTGAAAAGCATAATCCATTACACGATGTACAGCTTCTGACACTGGAATTGGTTGTCTCTTTTCTAACATTTGGCACACTCCTTTATCCTAATAAACGATAGTAGATGGTTTTTGCTTGTTGGATCTCCTGAATTCCATGAATCACTACACGCCCATCCTGAAAAATAACAATGCGATAATCTTCTGTTTGGCAAGATAGCAAATAAGGATTAATTTGAATATCACCATAGGTACGAAGTTGGTCTGCCAACTGCTCTAAATTGTAGTGAGTCGGATTTGGCGGTCGGATTTGTACCGCATCACGACCACAAAGCACCTCTAGTTTTGTTTGATTTTCATAAGCTAAAGATGGATACGTAGGATGGTGACCACAGGTTGGACAATCATCCTGACGCATTTTATCTACGTTGATTTCATAATGTTGGTTTTGCCAAACATCAAACGTTAAATAGCTTTTTCGTAAGGCCTTTTCATCGCCAACTAGCAGTTTTAACACCTCTGCTACTTGATATGCCGCTACTATTTGGACTGTAGGGCTAATAATTCCTACTGTATCACAGGTCATCCCTGTTTGAGGCATTACCTTTAACAAACATCGTAAACATGGTGTTTTTCCTGGCACAATCGTATAGGTAGCTCCATAACTACTTACACAGGAACCGTACACCCATGGAATACGATGCTGTTGTGCAAGATCGTTCATCAAAAAGCGAACATCGAAATTATCAGTAGCATCTACCATGACATCTATATCGTCTAGCAACGGTAGCAATGATTCTGTACAGGCATCCATAATAGCAACCTGAATGGCCACCTCTGCATTAATTTGTTGCAGTCGATTTTTCGCTGCGATCACTTTCGGCAATTTCTCTTGTGCGTCTTGCTCCGTATATAATTGTTGTCGTTGCAAATTACTCCATTCCACATAATCTCGATCAATCAGCGTCAATCTCCCAACACCTGCACGCACGAGTGCTTCTGCACTAGCACTCCCTAGGGCGCCAACCCCTATGATGAGGACATGTTTTTGTTTCATTGCCTGCTGCCCTGTTTGTCCAATAGGGCTAAATAATTGTTGTCTCGAATATCTATTATTCATGAGCATTTTGCCTTTCCTTCTATGAATTTTCGTTTGACCTTTTCGTCGATAGCATTATAATAAAGTGAAACTTACTCAGAAAATTTTTCTCTATTTCGTGTTCGTTCCTCACTTCACGAATGGAGCCTTTTTTGTGAAAAACTCCAATAACGCAAGAAAAGGAGGTCATTCTACCTTGCATCCTACACATCATCAACAACCCATCCATGCGGCCATTTTAACTGTGAGTGATACACGGACAAAGGCAGATGATTTAGCGGGTCAGCGCATTCTTTCTTTACTTCAAGAGGCTGCTTTTGAAGTAGTTGACTACCAAATAGCAAAGGATGAACCGCTTGAAATCTCAGAACTTATTCATCAATGGTGCAATCATGCCAACATCAATGTCATTATCGTCACTGGCGGAACTGGTTTTACACCAAGAGACCAAACCTACGACACCATTTCCCCTCTTTTTGAAAAAGAAATGATGGGGTTCGGAGAATTATTTCGAACGTTAAGCTATGAGGAAATTGGTCCAAAAGCTATGTTTAGTCGGGCCACAGCTGGCAGCCGCCATCAAACGGCTATTTATGTTTTACCGGGTTCTACTAATGCTGTGACATTGGCCATGACCAAGCTTATTTTACCGACCGTACAACATTTTGTTGGAGAATTGAATCGTCTATGAACGTTGCAGGTGTTATCTTAGCTGGTGGTCAATCCTCTCGGTATGGTCAACCGAAAATGTTTGAGACGTTTGAGGGGCTGCCTTTATATAAGCATAGCCTCAACGCTCTCCAAGGAAATCAGCTAAATCCTTTGGTGATCGCTACAAACGCTAGCCTGCAACCAAGTTTTGGTCCTGAGAATGTACAATGGATCATAGAACAGCAGCCCCATCAAGGGCCACTTTTTGCCCTGCATCATATACTGACAGCTTTTCCTGAGGTAGAATGGTTTTTTGTCGTCGCTAGTGATATGCCCTATATGAATGCACCTTTTGTTGAAGAGATGCTAGGCAATATCAATGATTCTTATGATGCGATTGTTCCAAAACAAAATTCACGCTACCAGCCATTAGCAGCCTTATATCGACGCACTGCCCTACCCTTAGCAAAACAATTGATGGAACAAAACAAACGGAGTATGAAAGTGCTTTTAGATCAGCTTCGTGTTAGTTATGTTCCTTTTAATGAGAACTGTCCAACATTTATTAATATCAATGCTCATCATGATTGGCTACAAACAGTTACAAAGGAGTCTAACAATGAATAATTTTACCCACTGGAACGAAGCAGGTCGTCCCAAAATGGTCGACATATCTGAAAAAGAAATAACAACGCGTTCAGCCATAGCACGCAGTACCATTACATTATCCAATGAGGTCTATCAGGCCATCCAGCAAGGGGGTATCAAGAAAGGTGACCCTACACAAGTCGCTCAAATTGCAGGTATTATGGGCGCTAAAAAAACGGCAGATATCATCCCAATGTGCCACCCTATTATGCTACAGGGCACGGATCTGCAATTTGATTATCAGAAAACGGATCTTGGTTATGAGCTACACATTCAAGCTACTGTCAAATGCAATGGAAAAACTGGTGTCGAAATGGAGGCCCTTACAGCTGTGTCCATCGCTGCCCTCACTTTTTACGACATGTGTAAGGCGGTTGATAAAACGATGGTCATTAAAGAAACCTATCTTGTAGAAAAAACAGGCGGAAAAAGCGGTGCCTTTACGCATAAATAAACAGAAAAAATTCGGCATCTTGCCGATTTTTTTCTGTTTTTCATGTTTACCCCCCGATATGAGACATTTCAACTTTAGCCTTTTTCCTGCTTGCCATCGTCTGTTCGTTCCGCTCGTCTGAATAGCGATCATTTCTTTTTGTCCAGACATTTTTTATACAATTAATAATTGCTGTATCATCTTGTCCTGATCTTAATAGCTCTCTTAAATCCGTACCTTCTGTAGCAAATAAACAAGTATATAATTTGCCCTCTGCTGAGAGGCGGGCACGTGAGCAAGAAGTGCAAAAGGAATCTGTGACGGATGATATAATACCAATCTCCCCCTTATTATCCTTGTATTGGTAACGCGTCGCCACTTCCCCGTGATAATTAGGAGCAATCGGTTGCAGCGGTGAATGCTGATGGATTTGCTCAATGATGTCTTTTTTAGCCAATACATCATCCATGCGCCACCCATTCGAATTCCCAACATCCATATACTCAATAAAGCGTAAAATATGTTGTTTTTCTTTAAAAAATCGTGCCATTTCTAAAACATCCTGGTCATTTTTCCCTTTTTGAACAACCATATTAATTTTTACTTGTAAACCTGCTTCCGCTGCCTTTTCAATACCCTCTAACACCGTTGACACCTTCCCTCGATGTCCATTCATCTCAAAAAAACGCTCGTCGTTTAGTGAATCTAAACTGATTGAAACTCGGGATAAGCCTGCTTGTGCCAATGGCTGTGCATATTTTTTTAATAAAGTGCCATTTGTTGTTAAGGCGATATCCTCTACACCTTCTAGGCGATGAATTCGGGCAATTAATTCCGTTAAATCACGGCGTAATAAAGGCTCTCCACCTGTAATACGAACTTTTTTAACACCTAATGAGACGAAGATTTTGACTAATCTTTCAATCTCATCGAAGTTTAATATTTTATCAGACGGTAAAAATGCATAATCTGGACCAAATACTTCTGCTGGCATACAATAACGACAGCGAAAATTACAGCGATCTGTCACGGATATTCTTAAATCTCTTAACGGTCTGCGTAGTTGGTCTTGTAGATCCGTCATTTAATCTCCTTCTTTCCGTACATTCTGTGCTGGCATGATGATGCGTTCTGGATGTGTATAAATATTCAATGTTTGTTGTCGAATAAAGCCTACGGTCGTAATGCCAAGCTGCTCAGCCAATTGCAAGGCTAATTCGGTTGGTGCCGATTTAGACAATACTATTTCACAGCCTATTTTAGATACCTTTAGTAATATTTCTGATGATATCCGTCCACTAAAAACAATAATTTTATCGTGCATACTTATATTTTGACGTAAACAATAGCCGTAAATTTTATCTAAAGCATTATGGCGACCAATATCCATGCGACTTAAAACAATGCCATTGACATCGCATAGCGCTGCATTATGCACACCACCTGTTTTTTTAAATATATCAGCCGTCTCCTGCATGGCGTGCATTAAACGAAAGCAATCTTCAGTCGTAATTTGGACATGAATATCTTCCATTTTTTTTGCTACTAAAGCATCGTTTGTGAAAACAAAGCCTTGTCGACTCATTCCACAGCAAGACGTTATATAGCGTTTGTTTTGCGTTTGCTGATAGTAAGGATTGACATGCTTGGTTTTAATGTGCACAAAGCCTTCTTGTTCTTGATGCCAAATATTCTCAATATCCTTGTAATTACGGATCACCCGTTCAGACGCTAAATAACCGATGACCATATCCTCGACATATTCTGGCGTACAAACCATCGTGACAAATTCTTGTTGATTAATTTTCACGGTCACAGCATATTCTGAGACAATTAAATCATCTATTTCCTTCACTTGCTGCCCCTGAACCCGCACAATCTTCCTCGTAACGGCTCTCTCCATAAGGCATCCTCCTTTATTCACTTATATGCTTTTCAAAAACAAAGACGGAAATCGCAAAATCCTCTTCAATTTTAATATCTGAAAATAAATGGAGTAATTTACTGCCCATTAATTCTTCCATGCCCTCAGGTGGCGATTGTGCATATAAATCTTGAATCATGCTCGTCCTTGCGGCATGAACCATTTTCAATCCTTCGGGTGAACCCGCAATGAATTTTTCAGTTGGGGTGATATTCCCGTATAAAGTGGAGACAGCCATATTTTCAACAAAGACCGTATGAATACGTTCTGGTCCTTTACCAAAAACTTCTTTTCGTAATTTACGAATCATATCGTTAAATTCATGAACTTTTTTAGACATCGTAATGATTCTCCCATCATCATTATACTTTTTTAGGCAATCACTATGGGGGTCACCCTTACAGTTTGTTAATCATATAGTAACTTTTAAAAAAATAAAAGGGAAAATGTTTTTGATAATCATTCTCATGTAAAAATATTTATGATTTATATTGTTCCTTTTGCGGCAAAGGGCTATAATAATAGCACAAATGGAATTTATGTATTTTGATCCCTATGTCGCATCTACTTAGAAATCGCATAGTGTTTATGAATATTTGAATTCTATTATGACCCAAAAATAAAAGCTGATTGAGTTTTTAGCAAGTCCTGCTAAGAATTTTATCCACCATGAATGTATTAGCATGTCTTAGACGTGCCATTTCATGGTGGATTTTTTTATTTTTTAATCCGGGACATGGATAACTTGTTATGTTCTAGCAATTACCCTATTTTGAGGTAGCTTCAAGGCCATTTGGGAATTACAATGATAACAAGACAATCTTTTCATCATTAATAAAAACTCGCAATGTAATTCCCTTTTGTCTTAAGCCGTAACAGGTTGTACGAGTAGTCTCATAGTGTAAAAGGAGGAAGTTACCTTGACTCAAATTCATATTAATGGCGTAACGTACGATGTAAAAGAAGGAGCTACAATCCTTGATACCATTAATCAACATGACATCCCACATCCACAAATTTGTCATGTACCTACCGTTGATCCAATCGAGACTTGTGATACATGTATCGTTGAGGTGAACGGCCAATTAGTTCGGTCATGCTCAACGAAGGCAGTTGATGGCATGAATATATTATTAACTTCTGACAAAGCAAAGGCGGCACAAACGGAAGCGATGGATCGACTTCTTGAAAATCATTTATTGTACTGTACAGTTTGTGATAATAACAACGGCAATTGTACTTTACACAACACAGCTGAGTTAATGGAAATCGAGCATCAAAAATATCCATACAAACCAAAAGTGGAGCCACATGAAGTGGACATGTCACACCCATTTTACCGATATGATCCAAACCAATGTATCGCATGTGGACAATGTGTGGAGGTTTGTCAAAGTTTACAGGTGAATGAAACGCTATCTTTGGATTGGGAGGCAGAAAGACCTCGCGTAATTTGGGATACTGGCGTTGCGATTAATGATTCTTCCTGTGTCAGCTGCGGTCAATGTGTAACCGTTTGCCCATGTAATGCGTTAATGGAAAAATCCATGCTGGGAGAGGCTGGATTTATGACTGGTCTTAAACAGGATATGCTAGATCCAATGATCAGTTTGATAAAAGAAGTAGAGCCCGGCTATAGTGGTATCTTTGCTGTTTCTGAGGTGGAAGCAGCGATGCGTAGTAAACGGACGAAAAAGACAAAAACAGTTTGTACCTTCTGCGGTGTAGGCTGCTCGTTCGAAGTGTGGACAAAAGATCGCAAAATTTTAAAAGTACAACCTTCCGATGGTCCTGTAAATGCAATTTCTACTTGTGTCAAAGGGAAATTCGGTTGGGACTTTATCAACTCTGAAGAACGTATAACAAAGCCATTAATCCGTAAAGCTGATGCCTTTGTGGAATCTTCTTGGGAGGAAGCACTTGATTTAATTGCCACTAAACTGGGGGGCATTCAACAACAATATGGCCCTGGCTCTGTTGGCTTTATCTCATCATCTAAAATTACAAACGAAGAAAATTACTTAATTCAAAAAATGGCACGTCAATTGTTTAAGACAAATGATGTTGATAATTGCTCTCGCTATTGCCAATCACCAGCGACGGACGGTTTATTGCGCACTGTAGGTATGGGTGGCGATGCAGGAACAATTAAAGATATTGCCAAGGCAGGTCTTGTCATTATTATTGGGGCTAATCCGGCTGAGGGTCATCCCGTTTTGGCTACTCGTGTCAAACGTGCCCATAAATTACATGGTCAAAAGCTGATTGTTGCTGATATACGTAAACATGAAATGGCTGAGCGTTCAGATATATTTATGCGTCCGAAGCAAGGTACTGACCAAGTATGGTTAATGGCTGTAACCAAATATATGATGGATCAAGGATGGCATGATGAAGCCTTCATTCAGGAAAATGTCCTACACTTGGACGATTTCAAACAAGTTCTTGAAAAATATACACTTGACTATGCACAAGAAATGACTGGAATTTCAAAAGAAACCATCATTCAGGTGGCAGAAATGATTCGTGACGCAGACGGCACTTGCGTTCTTTGGGGTATGGGCGTCACACAAAATACAGGTGGATCTTATACATCGGCTGCCATTTCTAATTTACTTTTAGCAACTGGTAACTACCGTCGTCCAGGTGCAGGTGCTTACCCTCTTCGCGGTCATAATAATGTTCAAGGCGCATGTGATATGGGTACACTACCAAATCTATTGCCGGGCTATCAAAAAGTAACAGATGATGAAGCCCGTGCTAAATTCGAAAAAGCATATGGTGTCAACATTCAACCACAGCCAGGTCGTAATAATATGCAAATGTTAGATGCGATTATGGAAGGTAAAATGAAGGCGATGTATTTAGTAGGTGAAGATATGGCGCTTGTTGACTGCAATGCGAACCATGTGGATGAGGTGCTATCCCAATTAGACTTCTTTGTGGTCCAAGATTGTTTCCTATCACGCACGGCACAATATGCGGATGTAATTTTACCAGCTGCTCCTTCCCTTGAAAAAGATGGTACATTCACTAATACAGAGCGTCGCGTTCAACGTCTATATCAGGTTTTGCCGACACTTGGTGAGTCGAAGGCAGATTGGGAAATTCTACAAGCAGTTGCTCATCGTCTTGGTGCTGACTGGCATTACAATCACCCAAGCGACATCTTCGACGAAATGGCTAGCCTATCTCCCCTTTTCTCGCAAGCCAACTATGATGTTTTAGAGGGCTGGGGTAGCTTCTGCTGGGGTAGTCATGATGGGAAAGATACTCCTTTACTATATGAGGATGGATTTAACTTCCCTGATAAAAAGGCACGCTTTGCATTAAATGACTGGAAGGAACCAGTTGAATTTGAGGCACAGTATGATTGTCATATTAATAACGGTCGTATGCTTGAACACTTCCATGAAGGCAACTTAACGAATAAATCAAAGGGTATTCAATCAAAAGTTCCTGAGATTTTTGTAGAAGTATCACCCGAACTAGCGAAAGAACGAGGCATCGAGGATGGTGCCCTACTCCGTTTAGTATCGCCATATGGTGCATTAAAGCTAAATGCTCTTGTTACAGATCGCGTACAAGGTAACGAGCTATTCTTACCAATGAACTCTGTTAGCAAGGATTCCGCAATTAATTTCCTAACGGGTCCAGCCGCAGATGTGAATACGTCAACACCTGCCTATAAACAAACGAAAGTTCGAGTAGAAGTGCTAAAAGCAAAAGGAAAATCACCACTTCCTCGAACAAACCCACGCTATAAAAAGCGTCATCCTCAAAATGGCGTCGAGGTACAACGGAAATGGAATCGTCCTGGCTACGTTCACTTAACAACTACTAACGAAAGAGAGTGAGAGCATGGCTGTACCGATTACAAGCATAAAAAAGCAACAATTTACGGAAGAACAACTAAAAGAACAAAAATTAGATAATCTAAAACAACTACTTTCTGATCATGAAGAAGCAGTTCAGCAAGTATTTACAATTATGGCAGAATTAAATGATATTGGTGCATTAGAAGCCGCTACTAAGTTACTTGAAGCGAAAGAAGATGTTGCTCATATAGCACTTGGACAATTAACACGAAAGCCTGTGACGAATATCATTAATAATTTGATGGGTGTTGCAGGAGCCTTGACAGAGCTAAATCCTGAAACAACAACAAAACTTATTGAAGGCTTAAATGCTGGAGTAGACGAAGCGAACAAAGCTCTAGAAACTGATGAAAAAGTGAGTGCTTTTAAGCTAGTTAAAATGTTAAATGATCCAGATGTTAATCGTGCAGTCAATTTCGGTGTCCATTTCTTAAAAGGACTTGGTAAAGGCTTAAAAGATTAGGTGGTGCCTACATGTTAACGAAAGAAAATATACTAAACGCCTTGAAACAGGTAGAAGATCCAGAGCTTCACCAAAGTATTATAGACTTAAATATGGTGCGTAATATTCAAATCAATGGTACACAAGTATCGCTTGATATCATTTTGACTATTCCTGGCTGCCCTTTAAAAGCAAAAATTCAGCAGGAGGTGGAGGGGGCATTAAAAGCGATTGGTGTCTCCCCTGTTATCATTAGCTTTGGGGCAATGACTGAAGAGGAACGTCGCACCTTAATCGCCTCTCTACAAGCGAAAAATGTGACAGATAAAGGGATGCCAAAAATGCTATTGCCCCATTCAGGTGTTCGATTTATTGCAGTAACTAGTGGTAAAGGTGGTGTTGGTAAGTCTACCGTAACGATCAACCTAGCTGTTGCTCTTGCCCGTCTTGGGAAACGTGTCGGTATTTTAGATGCAGATATTTACGGCTTCAGTATACCAACGATGATGAATGTTGACCAAAAACCGACCATGCTGGACCAAACTGCTATTCCCGTGATGGTTCATGGCGTCAAAATCATGTCGATGGGCTTTTTTACAAATGACAACCAGCCTGTCATGTGGCGTGGACCTATGCTCAACAAATGGATTCGAAATTTCCTGGTCAACACCCATTGGGGAGAATTAGATTATCTTCTCATCGATTTGCCACCAGGTACAGGTGATGTGGCAATTGATATGGCGGCGATGATTCCTCAAGCACAGGAAGTGATTGTCACAACACCGCATCTTGTTGCATCTCACGTTGCTTCCCGAGCAGGTTTAATGGCTCAACATACCAAGCACACCATACTTGGTGTCGTTGAAAATATGGCCTATTTTGAAGGGACAGATGGTCAAAAAAACTATCTTTTTGGACAAGGTGGCGCTGAGCAACTAGCCGAATTATTGCAAACTAATGTTTTAGCACATATTCCTTTTGCTCAACCTGAAGAAAATACGGGCTCCTCCGTATACGATGCAGATACAATTATTGGTGAAGTGTTTACTCACCTAGCAGAAGATATACTTTATCAATAAAAAATCATCCCTTGATTTGTTTATACATACACAAATCAAGGGATTTTATTTTTCCTGTTATTTTTTTCAAGCATTCACCGAATTTAACGGATCACTAATAGCCAGCCTTTTTTAATACTTGCATGAAATAAAAACGATACGTATTTTGGACAAAAGTATCTAATGGGAGCCCTACATTCACCTGATATTTTGTAAAAATAAAATAAAATCGTTTATCCCATTTTAAACGTAATAACTGTCCCGCCTCTTCACCATGCTTCTCTGTAAATTCCTCAATCAAAGGTTCAATCATCGCAAAGCAATAGTCTTTTAAATGCGCGAGAGCTTCGATATCTTTATCCCTTTGAAAGCGAATAATCCAATCTATTATTTGCTCATTCATTAGCTTACTCCATCCTTATTTTACAGAGTTTCTTCCTATTAAATTATACTCTTTTTTATTAGAAGCAAATAATGCTTTCCTGAGCTAAATCATTTTTTGCCACAAGTTATTTCATCACACTGTCATTTACATTTCATCAATTGGTCGATTCCAACGTAGGTGATATTGAACAACCCTATCCCTAGAATGTTTATCTAGGACTATAAGCTGATCCCCTGTTTGGATGATATAGCCCTTCTCCACTGTTCGTACTTTAGGCTGCTGTTGATAGGAATTAATGGCACCAATCTTCTCTTCCCATAGTAATTGATGCTTTTTCATATCGTACAGCACGAGCAGATGATCTGCACTCTCTCGCTGAGTCCTTCGATATGAAAGGAGGGCAGTGCCGTTGGCTAAATCTACATCCATCACTTTTGGCTCTAAATTTTGATAGGTTCGTATAGCAGTCTCTGACAACACCTGGTGACTAAAATCTTGAATCTCCTCATAATTATCTAAGGGATGCTGATGCGTAGCAAAATAACCTGGCAAATCCGACTCAATAAAGAAACGAGCAGCTATATAATTTTGGGCTTTATCATCTTTGTTTAAAGTCTTACCATCATAATGATAAAAATGACCATCGACACCTTCTAAATAAAGTTCGTGTTGTAAAGCTACCATCTGTTGCGCACCATTGCTTAAAATATCTATTAATGGCTGGTGCTGCTGGCGAAATTCCTTTTCAGAAAGAATTTCTTTTCCCGTTTCTATATCTAAAAGTGACAATTGCCCATACTCACCATCTCGATGGTGAATAAGTAAGCCACCCATAAAGTTTCCAATAAGCGTTTCTTTATAAGAAGCCGATTTTGTCCATTGCTTTTCACCTGTCTCCAAATTCACAGCTACAATAAGATAATGTGAAATCAAGTGTGTAATGCCATTGGATGTTCCATTATTTTCAGAGCCCTGCACCATTTGGACAGCAATTTTTTGTGATTCATCTGTATAAATAGAGGAGTCCGATTTGATCGGAAAGCCTCGTCCTGCTAAACCGAAAACTATCATTAGTGCATTACTTACTACTATATAAATGACGAGCAAGCTGATAGAAATAATAAGACGCTTCCGTTTAATAGCTATAAATAATAGCAGGAACAATCCCAGTCCAAAGATAACCTCTAAAAAAATATCGTGAACAAGCCAGCCGTTTAAGCGCCAAGAATACATGTACCGTTGAAGAAATTGTTCCACTTTACTACCTCCTTTACCAAACAACCATTAGCTAAAATCTGAATAAAGCACATAGCTGTCACATTCCAGGCATTGAAATAAATACCCCTGATGATGCCCATTATTCATTAAGGAGGCAGAAAGCTCTTCTAGCGAAAAGCCCGTATAATTGTCAAACTTATCGTCTATGCCTAGCTCCACCATATCACTCCAACCAACATAGCCAATAAATGCACAGTAATCTGAACAATGGGCTACCCAATTATTCCCTTGCCAGCTCACATAACCTGGCGTTCGATATAGCACTTCCTCTGCTAATGTAGGATTTGTAATCTGTTCATCATGAATTAAATCTTGCTGGTAGGAACCATCATATTTTCGGGCAGCTTCTCCACTATGAATACAAGAAGGACAAAGATAATCAACATCCTCTATCGCGTAAATACCACCTGTATAATAGACATCCACTTCCTGTTGACAACAATCGCATTCAACGATGTCATCTGTTTCAAAAATTTTCGCCTCTATTGGATTTGGTAAATATTTAAACGTAGGGATGAACGTTTGGATAGTCCGTTGATCTCTTATCTTTTGTGGCATCAACGGAACCACTGAATTTGGTTGATTTATGTAGGTTTGTAGCGTTCCTAATTTTTTTCGATCTTTTTTATCTTTATTATTCATAATAGCTGTAAATAGTCGATACGCCTCTGGGTACATCCTTAGTAAACAATAGACCTCGACTAGTATTCTCAATGTTTCTTGCGTTTGTGGCTCATTCTTTAATTGCTCTTTAAAAATATGCATCCGGTTAACCGTTATTGGTTGAGAAGGATTAAAATTATTTCTAAGCTCCTGCCATTCTTCAGCAATTGTCATCAAAATCTGCCTCCTTCGTTTACCTAATTTTAATATTAAAAAGAATACTCTTTCATGACTTGGCAAATTTCAACTTGATAATGTGTGTACCATTTCTCTTTTCCTAATTGCTGGGCCGTTAAATGCTTGGCATTAGCTTTCCAAGCTTGAATAGCCTCTAGTGATTCCCAATAGGATACGGTAATGCCCTTTCCGTCCTCATCCCTTACACTTTCAACACGTAGGAAGCCAGGCTGTTGCTTGGCTAAAGCATCTATTATTTCGGCCATCTTACCATAGCCCTCCCCATCATGTTCGGTTCTTTGTGATGTAAAGATCACTGCATAATATGTTTCCATTTATTTCTCCCCCTCTATAACTTTTATTGTAAACGATAATGACTTTGACTAAAATCAAAATATAGCAAACGAAAGGATTGTGACAAATGGGAATTAATCCAAATATGGCTGAAGTCGCAGCGCTCCTCGGCGAAACTTCAAGAGCTACAATACTCGCTAGTATGATGGACGGTCGTTTCCATACGGCTAGTGAATTAGCCTATATGGCTGCTATTAAACCTCAAACAGCTAGCTTCCATCTAGCTAAATTAGTAGAAGGAAAACTAATAAAGGTGGAAAAACAGGGTAGACACCGCTATTTTCAATTAGCAGACGAGGAAATTGCTCAATTTCTTGAATCCTTCCTAGCCATTTCACCTCCTCCTGAAATACGATCTTTAAAACAATCTAGCCAAATAAAATTGTTGCAGGAGGCTCGAACTTGCTATGACCATCTGGCTGGTAAATTAGGTGTTCATTTGACAGAATCGATGATGCGAGCGGGCTATTTAAAATTAGAAGAAAAGCAGTTTGTTTTAACAGATGAAGGCACATTATTTTTCACATCATTTGGTATCGATTTACCTGCATTAAAAAAGAAAAGAAGATCCTTCTCACATGCCTGTTTAGATTGGAGCGAACGGCGTTATCATTTGGCTGGTGCTCTTGGTAGTGAGCTATTCAATCATTTATTCCAGCTTGGCTGGCTTACTCGTGTCCCTTCTATTCGCGCCATTCAGGTGACGGAGAAAGGTAAAATTGGATTGAAAGAGGTATTTCAAATAGAGCTATAAAGAGTAACTAGACTTGAGGTAGGTCGCTATTACCTCAAGTCTTTTCCTCTACTAAAAGTGCGATTTACTAAATAAATTCCGACCAGTATGAATAGCCCTCCTATCATTAAAGATGGTTGTAATGGCTCATCTAATAACAGCCAGCCCGTTAAAACTCCGAAAAAGGGCGCTAAAAACAGATAGGCACTTGTTTTTCCAGGATCGCTATTTTGAAGTAGATAGTACCAGCCAGCAAATTGAATGATGGAAGAAAAGATACTAAGCCATATTAAAATCAATAATGATTGTTGATTGACAATGAAAAATGGTTGCTCTAACAAGGTACTCGCAAGGAAAAGAAGGAAGCCCCCAAACAGCATTTGGTAGGCTGATAAAACCCAAGTATCAAATAATAGACCCCATTTTTTGGCTAATAATGTTGCAATGGCCCAAAAAACAGCAGATAAAAATCCAAATAGAATACCTATCTTCCATTCAACTTGGGTACCCATTGTGATGATCACGCCGATTAAACCGAGCAAAACACCTATCCATTGATGGAACCTGTAACGTACTTTGGTAAAAATAGTGGCAAATATGACAACTAGTAATGGGTTTGTGAATGTTAATATAGAAGACTCACTTGCTGAAATGGTACGTAGACTTAGAAAAATACACCCCATCACTCCAGCCGTTTGAAAGACTCCAATCATCAATAACTTGAACCACCCTTCCTTTGTGGTTGGATGTGGTCTTTTAAAGAACCTAACAACGATAGCCATAATGATCCCTGCCAATATAAAACGCAATGCAGCCAATAATAAAGGGGATGAATAGGGTAGTCCTAGTTTTACGATGGCAAAAGATGAACCCATTAAAAAGGTCGTAACTACTAATAGTGCAATAAATTGATAGTTTTTCATACAAATTTCTCCTTACCTGATTTAATCACTTTATATCGATTATAAACAGGAAGTAATTCAACATTTATCGAAGTATGGATTACAAAAAAAGCATGTAATAAAAAATCTTACCTCTAATAACTAAGAGGTAAGATGCTATAAATATCAATTTTCCATAAATATCTTCAAGTTTTCAGCAATTTCTCGTGATTTTGTATGGTGTAAGTAATGATCTCCATCCATTATAATGACTTTGCCATGCACTGAATTTTTGACTTGCTCTTCATGGAGTGGTATCCAGTTTTTCTCAATTCCATCATTGTTGTTCGCCTGAACAAATAACAATAGAGGTAAATCTTTAGGGAATGTAAGGTTTTCTGCTTCTTTAAATTTTTGATATATCCCCTTTAGTTCATTGGAAGTACTCGTATTATAAAAGTTTTTAAGGGTAATCATCCTAATTTGCTCTTTTGTTTCATCGTCATAAGGTAATCCAGCATATGGATCAGTTCCCGATAATTTTAGAGCTACTCGAGCAATGCCTGATTTTTTTAGAAACTGTAACGACTTAATTGGGAACTCCGTATCCATACCACCCTGAGTAGGGACACTGCTATCAATTCCGATAAATGCAGTTACCTCATCCTGATATTTATTGACATAATCGAGTCCATAGATCCCTGCTATCGAATGTCCCATTAACATATACTTGTCAATTTTTAATGTCTGTAGCGCTTCATGAATCTCACTAACTATATTCTCTGTGTTGCGCTCTTTCTTAGTATCATCGCTTAGCCCATAGCCAAAAGGCTCTACAGAAACTACCTTATAGTGTGGAGCTAGTTCCTCAATCAGTGGCTGAAAATCAAGCGTTGGAGCTGCTGTTCCGAAGCCTGGTAGTAAGACAATGGTTTCTGTCCCCTTCCCTTGAATAGTAATATTCATATTTTCTCCATTAACAGCAACGAGCTGACCATAGGGTTCTATTTTACCTTGTTCTATTTTGTTGCAAATAATGTTAACTGTAAAAACAATAGCGAGTAGTAGCAATCCTATTGCACCTATAATCGCTATCGATTTCAATAAGATTCTAGTAAATTTTTTCATATTTGACACACGAGGGGGTTCACCTTTACTCGTGCCTGCCTCCTTTACACTGTTGTTAACAGCTACCTTATGAGCCGTTAACAACAGTGTAAAGGACGAAGATGTCTTCCCAATGACGGTAATATGAACGCAATATGAACAATAAAAAAATGTTACGATATCCTATGTGAATAGCTACATAGGAATCCTAACATTTATCTTTTAATGGGCTGTGATTGGCAATGTAACAATAAATGTCGTTCCTTGTCCAAGCTCACTCTCCACCCGAACGTCCCCTTTATGCAAGGAAACGATTTGTTTCACAATAGCAAGTCCCATCCCACTTCCCTCATATTTTGGACTGTGGGAACGATCCGCCTTAAAAAATCGCTCGAATACCCGCTTCTGATCCTCTTGAGAAATGCCAATGCCCGTATCTGTTATGCGAACTAACACATGATGAGCCTCTTGTGACATGCTGATCTTTATCGTGTCGCCATCCTTTGAAAATTTAATACTATTCGTAAGAAGATTTGTCCATACCTGATTTAATTGGTCGTAATCTGCCATGACATACATCGACTGCAACTGGAGGTTAAAATGGATGTTTTTAGCCATCCATTGTGGCTGGATTGCGACGATTACACGTCTAATTTGTTCATCTAGGCTCAACGACACAGGCTGCATCGGCGGTGCCTTAGATTCAAGTAAACTTAGTTTTAATAGACTATCACTCATTTTAGACATTCGTTGAGCTTCAGCCATAATAATATCAAGATAACGGTTTTTTTCCTCATCCGTTAAGTCTACCTGCTTTAGTGCCAGAGCATAGCCAGATATTGAGGTAAGGGGTGACTGAACCTCATGGGATACGTTCGAGACAAACTCTTTCCTCATTTGCTCTAATTGCTGCAAATCGTAAGCCATTTCTTCAAAGCTTCTGGCCAAAACACCTAATTCTCCTGATTGTTTAATGTTGAGCTCGACATTAAAATCTCCACCTGCTATATGTCTCGTGGCTTTTGTTAATTTTTTAATCGGTCTCACTAAAAACATAGCCGCTATTAGAAATACTACACTGCCTATAACTAGCGCATATGTGGAAAAATTTAAAATTACCGTGAGCGCAAAAGAGGCAGAGGAGACAGCTTTTGGTTCGATAAACATCGCTTTGGTTCCTTTGTCAGTTGTTAAAGGCATACCGACAAGTCCTGAAGAAACGTTCGGATTCACTTGCACAACTTTACCATCCAACACGTCTCGAACTTGCGTCTTAGTCACGTCAACTAATTTATCGCTTGGAGCATCTCCATAAGCCTTCAACTTCCCTGCTTCATCATAAACATAGACATCATACGATTTCAGTTGATTCATTTGGCTAAGTAAATTGTCTGCCTCCTGAAAAGGCATTGTGTCAAAAATTAAGACAATGTCCTGTCCAAAATTCAGCAAGGGGATTTGTAAGTACTCATTCAATTTATCTTTAAATAGCCATGTGGCTACGAAGAAGGAAACGACTGTCCCCCCAATGACCGCAACAAGAAATGTCAACACTACACGTGTATATAAAGATTTAATCATTCATCAACCTCTAACCTATACCCAAGACCTCGTATCGTCTCAATATGAAAATCAGCTATCATCGCGAAGCGTTCACGCAAGCGCTTTATATGTACATCAATTGTTCGATTATCGCCAGCATAATCTATTCCCCAGATTTGATCGATCAGCTGTTCACGTGTATAAACCTGTCCAGGCGTTTCGGCTAGCTTATATAATAATTCGAACTCTTTCAGTGGCAACGTAATCGAATCCGTTCTTGTCATAACTTTATAGGTCTGACGGTCAAGGGTAATAGCACCGAGCTTAATGGTCTGCGAGTAGCCAATCCTGTAGCGCTTTAATAAAGCCTTTACACGTACCGTCAATTCTAAAGGATCGAATGGTTTGGTCAAATAATCATCTGTACCGAGCTCAAAGCCCTTGACTTTTTCCCATGTTTCACCTCTTGCCGTCAGCATAAGTAATGGGATTTCAGCATTTGCTCTCCGTAGCTCCTTACATAAAGTCCAACCATCCATCGTTGGCATCATAATATCAAGCACTACAAGATCAACAGGTGTTGAGTGATAGATGGATAATGCTGCCTTACCATCTTCGGCTTCCACTGTTGCGAATCCTTCCTTGCGCAGAAACAGGCATACAAGCTCGCGAATATTCGCATCATCGTCAGCAACAAGTATAGTCGTCATACATCCGTTCCCTCTTTTCCAATATAAAAGTCAACCCTATTATACTATAAATGAACTTCACTTCTCGCCTACATGACTCTCCTTTCTAAGAGAAAAACTTCCATTAAGAAAAAGAACACCCTTCTCTAATTCCTTTTATTTTTACATAAAATGAAACTTTTGGTTTTTCGGCTCGTATTATTAGAAAATACTGATTTTTCTGGAGGTCATATGTTTAAAATTAGAGGCTTTTCCCTTATCTTTATTATATGCTTATTAGCAGCCTGCTCTCAGGAGAATGTAGTTCCTAAAGAGCAACTACAAGAAGAAAAAATGGATGAAAATATCGTGGTAACAGCAGATGGTAAACTTACCTTTAAAATTATGAATAACATCGAGGCTCCGAAAGAAACTGTGGATACGATAAAAGATGAAATCCTAAAGGCTTATGATGATATTATGCAATCCATCCATACATCATATGTTCCATCTGAGCAAATAACAATATTTCTAAATGGGGAAGACACTGAATCATGGGGTTTTGCATCGAGAATAGAATTAGCTATCAGTCAAGAAGGTTTTTATCCACTTGTTCATGAAATGACACATTCCTTACTTGGTTATGGGGGCAATTTTGATACTGATCATGGTTATTTTACACAAGAGGGTTATGCGGTCTATATGGACGAACAATTTAGTAAAAGTGAATATGATATCGAAAAGTATATGAAGTATTTTATGGATTCAGATAAATTAATTCCCATTAGCAAATTAATAGATCCATATCAAGACGATGCCTATTTCCGCCCAAATCTTACAAATCTAAATGAGTTGAATACACTTAGATGGATGAGCTATACTCACGCAGCTTCATTTGTTAAATATTTAATTGATACCTATGGACTCGAAAAATTTGAAAACATATACGATAAGAAGGACTTGGCAAATAAAATAGAAGAAGTATACGGAAAAGGAGTACATGAAATTGAAATGGATTGGTTAGCCTTTATTAACAATCAACCCGGATTTACCTATGAAGAAAAGTTTAAATCGCCTGATTTCTATGATAAAAATACAATTATTCTCCAGCTTGATCCTACATATTTTAAAAAGTAGTAAAGAGCCCTACGTTCAGCACAAAAGATCTAAGTTCGCAACATACCGGACTTAGATCTTTCCTTTTTGCCTATACATGCTCTCAACTTCAATTAGGCAATTAGCTTGGCAAACCATGCCACATAATGCGCTCCAGGAATGAATAATAACTGTGCCACAATCGTCCCTAAAAATCTTGAAAACATCATCATGACCGAGGCTTTTTTTAAATCTAAATAGCTTCCCCTTTTATTAATTACATCATCGGCTAGAATGGAGATTTTTGGATCAATGAATAAAATTAACAGAATGGTCGCTATGCCATTAATTAAACCAGATGCCATAACGGCAGTTGTTTTTAATTCCGGTACTAATAAAGTTGCATACAAAGCAGATAAAACGCCGATAGTATAGATTGCCGTAATGACTATATTCGTAATAAATAATTGTAGAGGGATATCTCGTAATCCAATATCTTTTAAATAGGTAAATCGGGGCGTATGAATATGCTTCAAGCCACGTCTTACATATTCATACGTAAAACCCTTTTTCATTAATGCTGGGATGGAGCCCCTTTCCTCAGCCAAATGGACGATAGCTCTTGAAAAAATGGCTACGAAAGTTGGGATGAGTAAGATACCTATGAGTGTACCAAGAGATGCCGCTCCAATAATGATTCGAAACTGCTGTTCTACATGTGTCAAGGCATCGTCCACAGGTGCAGTATCGACCAAACTACCCGTAAATGGCTGTTGCATCATATTAGCGAGCCGTGAAACCATGACCATTACATTAAAAAGAGCTAAAGCAGATGCTAGTAACCTGACACGCGCTCCAGATAAACGTACCGCATAGGCAAGCGTTTCAATGGCATGAATGATTAAAATAAACAAGGCAATCATTATTAATTTATTTGTTATTAAATCCACACTGTGTACCTACTCTTTGCTTTCTAACGATTTTACATACTGACGCAAAACAATCAAAATAGTTCCGATAGAAAAATCTTACCCCACAAATGAAAGGGTAAGATTTTTTTCCACTAGGCGTAAGGAGTACTAGTTTAGTTCCAGTCTCCTTCTCCCATTATATTAAACTGCTCTTCTAGACCAAATCACTACGGGAATGAGCAGTAACGACAATAGCCCTCCTGCTAAGGACAATGCCGCATAACTAGCATTCGCTACGACCATCCCTGAAAGAGCACCACCAGACGCCCCTGCCAATGCTACAAAAACATCCATTTTCCCTTGTGTTTTGGCTCGTGTAGACGGCTCGGTCGCATCAACGATTTGTGCGGTACCACTAATTAAACCGAAGTTCCAGCCTAACCCTAGTAAAGAAAGTGCTACTATTAATAAAATCATCGAATCGCTTGGAGCGAATGCCGCTAATAAACCCGCTAGTAGCAACGTAACACCGGCGGCAATACTCATGGCTGTTCGTCCAACTTTATCAACAAGAATACCTGTTACAAGCGATGGCAGATACATAGCACCTACATGAAATCCAATAACAATGCCTACTTCCGATAAACCATGTCCATGATGTTTCATATGTATGGGTGTCATCGTCATAATCGCTACCATAACAATTTGTGTTAAAACCATCACGGTTGCCCCTACTGCCAGGCCACGTTTATTCCCTATTGGATGTGTGGACTGTACTTGATGTTCCTGAGCATATTTTTGCTTATGTGCCTCTATTCCTTTAGCAATTTCTAAGGGATCAGGACGCAGCATCACAAATAGAACAAGTCCTGCTACTATAAAAGCAGCAGCAGATAATAGAAAAGGACCAGCAAGCGCGGGAATACCAATCGATAGCGCCACTTTTCCCATCAATTCTACTAAATTGGGACCTAAAACTGCGCCGAATGTTGTCATAAGCATAGTCGTACTAATAGCTGTCGCACGTTGTTTGTCATTCGCTAAGTCTGTACCTGCGTATCGTGCCTGTAAATTGGTTGCAGTTCCAGCTCCATAGATTAATAGAGAGATAAACAGCATACTAACACTATTAAATATCGCAGCCATGACGACTCCAATGGCTCCTAGCCCTCCAACAATAAAGCCAGTAGATAATCCTGTTCGACGGCCATAACGTTGTGATAATTTACCAACAATGAAAGCTGCACCAGCTGACCCTAACGTAAATAATGCGGATGGTACTCCTGCATAAGCATCAGTTCCAAGCATTTGTTGAGCTAATAAAGCACCTACTGTAATACCAGCTGCCAGCCCTGCTCCCCCAAATATTTGAGATAGGCTCACTACGATTAATACACGCCTGTATAAGCTTTTTAGTTTTTCTGGTGACTCTATATATGATTCTATCGTGACTTCCACTTTTCCAGACATTCTTTACCCCCTCTTTCTAGTTTGCACAAGATTTTATTTGCCCCTATATTTCATTCCAGCTAGCACTACGTTATTCTCCAGCCAACCTCTGCCAATCTAAAACACCCTCTTCTAGCCGGAAAGCCTTGATCCCTTTTTCCTTCAACATTTTTACAGCTTCGGCTGACATTAAGCAATAAGGCCCTCTACAGTAAGCTACAATATCAACATGAGTTGGTATTGTAGCTAATTGATCCTCTAACTCTTCGATAGGCATAGAAACGGCTCCTGGAATATGTGCTTGTTCAAATTCTTCTTTTGGTCGAACATCGAGTAATAGCACTTCTCCCTTATCCATCCGTGTTACGAGATCCGAAAGCGATACCCCCTCTATGCCAAGATGCTCATTAAAAAATTCTTCTTTTATTTGTTGAACCTGAATCAATTGCTTTTCAGATAGTGCATGTAATGTTGTTAAGAATTTAGCAATCACTTCATCTGCCAATTCGTAAATAACAAAATTACCTTCCTTTGAAAACTTTACTAATCTGGCATTAAAAAGTGTCTTTAAATGCTGAGACACATTAGCTACGGACATATCTGTACTTTTAGCTAATGCATCAACAGACTTTGGACCTTGAGAGAGAATATCAAGTATTTCTAATCGTTTAGGACTGGATAAACTTTTGCCAATTCTAGCGAACTCTTGATATAACAAGTCCTTTAAATGTCGTTCATGCAATTTCGAGTCCCACCTTTCAACTATTCAATTAATTTATTGAATAGTTGAATCTTAATTCTTTATTTTACCATTGTCAAGTACTTAATGTTACGAAGAAAACCATTATTTAAGCACAAAAAAAGAACATGTTTTAAAAACATGTTCTTTCAATAGGACTAGAGGGCATGCATAACGACTTTCTTCTTCTTAGAATACAATAAAAATGTCGTCGTTAAGCTTAAACTAATAATGCCGAACACAAGCCCCATTCCACTTAAGCCAATTAAATCTAGCATCATACCTGTAGACAACAGCACGACCTGAAAGACCACCGAATCGATCATATTTCGGAAAGAGAAAAAACGCCCATGGAATTGTTTAGGAACCTGTTTCTGAAAAATAACCATAGTAGTTGGGAAGAAACAGCCTACTGTAAAGCCAAATACCCCAAAAGCTACTAAAGCAAAAAGTTTGATATCTGCTAGTAACAGCAAGAGCTCCATAGATCCAATAATAAATGCCAATGTAAAGAGGAGCGTACCCATTTGTACTCGATCAGCAATTATTTTTAAGCCTGCAGCACCTAGCATAAAGCCAATCCCCTCCACTGTATACAACAAACCTGAAATCGTTGTAGATCGATGCATTTCCGAAATTTTCATAATGACTAAATTAAAAGAGCCTAAAAATAACGTTGGAATTAACATAAGAACCAAAGTCATTAGAACCATTGGATGCTCTTTTACCATCGGTAATACCTCTTTAAAGTTTCCTTTTTCTTTATTCGTTACTGTTTCATTTGTCGTTTCATCTAGTTGTAATAAGCTAGTAATCACAAACATGACGATATAAACGATGATTGAAATGATATATAACCACTTTAAATCAAAAAAGCTTAGCATAAATCCTGCTGCGGCCGTGCCGATGATTCTAGAAATAGTTCTAGCATTCATTTGCCAAGCATTTAGCGTAATTAAATCTTGCTCCTTTGCAATCATTGGAATAATCGATTGCAGTGCAGGCATATAAAAGGCAGCTGCTATTTGCAATGTAATTAAAAATAAAATCATCCATACGACCGAATTGGTATAAAGTGCGATAAACATAAATAAAACACTCACGATTCGCCCAATACTTGCCATTTGTACAACTGTTTTTTTCTTCGATTGATCGATAATGCGACCAGCCATAGGCCCTACGACCAAGCCCGCTAAAATCCCACAAGAAATAATTAATGATTTGTGAAAGTCTGAAGGTACTACCTCTTGCATAAAGGCGAGATTTCCAATAATACCAGCCCACAAGCCTAGACCTACGACAAATTCACCTAATAAAATAATCCATACATTTCGATTTCGCCACATGCTGTTCTCCTCGTTGATCTTACAATGTCATAAAACCTATCGTAACAAAATTTTAAATATTCGTACATAGCGATATAAAAAAATATTACTAGCTTCTATGCCATTCCACCCAATTCAATCTTTTTTAAAGAGTATACTATTTTTCCTATAAAAAATACTCATCCAAAAGTTTGAATTATTCAAGCAAAAAACACCGTTTGATGAAAGTATCAAACGATGTTTTTTATTATGATAGTTCTAGTTTATGCACAAGCGCTTTTCTTCTGCGCTCGATTATTTTTTGACTAATTAATGTAATGATAAATAATAAGCCTACAGTTGTGGCCATCATCCCTGCTATAGAGGTATCCCATAGCTTCGCTAAATAATAGCCAATGACAGAAGCACCAGCACCAAAGAGCATACTGTAGATAAACATTTGCTTAATCGTCTTACTAATTAAATAAGAAGTTGCGGCTGGTCCAATTAGCATGGCAACGACTAAAATGGCTCCTACGCTATCAAATGCTGCAACCGTTGTAAATGAAATCGAGGTCATAAATCCATAGTGGAGAAAGACTACGGGTATACCAATTGTTGCGGCATAGACAGGGTCAAAGGTTGCAAGCTTCATTTCCTTAAAGAATAGTAGCAAAAATACAATATTGATGACTAATACGAGTAAAAGCATCCATACAGCCTTAGGCATGGCTAGACCTAAAACCGTCCATCGATCCCATGGAACGAAAGCAATTTCTCCCATTAAAACATGCTCTACATCCAAATGGACATTACTTGCAAATAATGTAATGAGCAGGACACCCGCCGCGAATAAGGATGTAAATACCACCCCTATCGCTGCATCTTCTTGAATACCAGAAGAATGTAATAATTGTACGAGATAAGCAGTTAAAATACCCGCAACTGCTGCACCTATTAGCATCCAAAAGCCATTCAATGATTGGGTAATGATATAGGCCATCACAATACCAAAGAGGACAGTATGGCTAATGGCATCGGCTATCATAGACATTTTACGCAAAATAAGAAAAACGCCTGCAATCCCACATGTTACACCCACTAATAAGCCAGTTAATACAACCCAAAACTCTATCATCCTATATCACCCTGCTTTCGAAATTGCATTTTTCTACGATATTGATTAATTTGACCAGCAGGACTTATAAAATAGGAGATAAAGAATATACCAGCCGCCACTAGAACGATAATTGGACCAGTTGATAATCCTGTTCGAATCGCGCTAATAAAAGTACCTGTAACACCTGAAATACCTCCAATCGCTGCACTCAACAGGAGCATCGTACTCAGTTTTTTCGTCCATAATTTGGCGCTTGCAGCAGGGATAATTAATAAAGCTGACATTAATATTACACCTACAGCTTGGATACCTGTAACAATCGTCATGACAATTAATACGGTTAGCGTAGCCTTTAAAGCCTCAATCGGTAAGCCAATCCCTTTTGCATAAACAGGATCAAAGATGAGTAATTTCCATTCCTTATAAAAGAACAGACTAACTAAAATAATTACGGCTGCACTAATGAACAGCCACATTAAATCAGCCTTTGTCATCGTTGCGGCTTTACCAAAAATAAAGTTATTAAGACCACTCTGGTTTCCAATTGGACTTCTGTTAACAACAGTTAAAAACACAACACCGATGCCAAAAAATACGGTCAGTACTAACCCAATAGCCGCATCCGCCTTCAACTTTGAAAAAGACACAATCCATTGTATACAATACACAGATAAAGCAGATGTAATACCCGCTCCGAGCATCAAAATT
Source organism: Lysinibacillus fusiformis (assembly GCF_003049525.1). Lineage (GTDB taxonomy): Bacteria > Bacillota > Bacilli > Bacillales_A > Planococcaceae > Lysinibacillus > Lysinibacillus fusiformis. Next base: position 63,343 of record NZ_PYWL01000008.1, read on the forward strand.
GGTAATTCCTTTTGCCCTGTAAGGAGGAATGCAAGCGCGATGCCTGGTAATGCTGCATGTGCCGCAGCATCGCCCACTAAGCTTTGTTTTTGCAAGAAGGAGAAGGTACCTGTTATGCCTGCAGCTATACCGAGTAACATAGTGCCACTAAGTACCCACAATAAGTTACCACTTATCATCCTGATCCCTCCCTACGCATGCTGCATCATGAATAGTTTACCACCATATGTTTTTTGCAATTGTTCTGGTGTAAAAACTTCTTCTGTTGCACCTGATGCTAATATCGTTTTGTTTAATAGAATTGTATAATCAAAATATTCTTTCACCGTTTGAAGGTCGTGATGCACGACAAAAATACTTTTTCCCTGATCCTTTAATTCTTTTAAAATATCAATGATCGTTTTTTCTGTTGCAGCATCGACCCCAGCAAAGGGTTCATCTAAGAAATAAATATCTGCATTTTGTGCTAAAGCTCTTGCTAGGAATACACGCTGCTGCTGTCCACCCGAAAGCTGACCTATAGAACGCTCTGCAAAGTCCAGCATCCCTACACTTGCTAATGCTTGCCGAGCGACTAGTTTATCCTGTTTCGTCGGTCTTTTAAATAAACCTGTATGACCATATCTCCCCATTAACACAACATCGAGAGCATTTGTCGGGAAATCCCAATCAACGGCATTTCGCTGTGGTACATACCCAACTACTAAACTTTTTGGCTCAAAGATTTTTCCTAAAATTTCTACTTTTCCAACTTTATTTGGAAGTTGGTTTAATATAGCCTTTAAAAACGTTGATTTTCCGGCACCATTTGGCCCGATAATCGCAGCTAGATGACCTTTAGGAACCGTCACACAGGCATTTTCCAATACTGTTTTCTTATCATAAGCTACTGAAAGATTTTCCACTGTTAATGCATCCATTTTATCCACCTACTTTAATGCATCGACAATTGTGTCGATGTTATATTGATACATCCCTATATACGTACCTTCTGTTGTGCCTTCCGCACCCATTGCATCCGAAAATAGTTCTCCACCGATCACAATGTCATGTCCCTTTTCTTTAGCCCCTTCTATAACCGCCTTCATCGCTTTATCAGATACACTAGACTCGATAAAAATTGCCTTGATTTTATGAGCGACTAAGAAATCAACCATTTCCTGAACGTCTTTGACTCCATACTCTGAATCTGTACTTAAGCCTTGTAAGCCACGCACTTCAAAGCCTTGACTTCGACCGAAATAATTAAAAGCATCATGGGCAGTTACTAAAATCCTTTGCGGCTCTGGAATTTCTTCGACACGTTTTTTTGCATAGCTTTGTAAATCATCTAGCTTTTTTAAGTAAGACATTTCATTCTGTTGAAAATCCTCTTTGAATTCTGGGTATTCTTCTTGGAGTTGCAAACTGATTGCTTGGACAACTCCCTTCCAAAGTTCAATATCGAACCATATATGAGGATCATGTAGCATGGCATCACTATCACTAGCAAGTAATTGCTTAGTATCTAATGTTTCCCCAACAGCTAACACGGTTTTATCTTTTGCCATTTGTTCAAAAATGTCGAGCATCTGTCCTTCTAAATGTAAACCATTGTAAAAAATAACTTCGGCCTTATCCAATTTCGATAAATCGCTTTGGGTAGCCTTGTATAAATGGGGGTCAACCCCTGGTCCCATTAATGCTGATACTTGTAAATGATCGCCACTAATTTCTTTTATAGCATCTGCAATTTGTCCTGTTGTGGCGACAACAATTCCTTTTTTTTCTCCATCTGCTTCAGTTGAACAACCGAATAACAGAAGTGAGAGTGATAGTACGAATACACCTAACCATTGTTTCATTGACTTACCTCTACTTTCATTTTATTAGTCATTGCTTGAAAAAAAGCGGTCATGCTGCACCTATAAAGGGGGTGGCGGACATGCCTTATTAAATCTTTCGGCTACGCCCGCCTTGTCAGACTTGCATCATTACATGCATCGCTCTTTCTCATACTGCCACTTTATTTATATAATTTTCCGAATAAACTGGCGCCAGCTCATCCAGAAAAGGATTAATATTATGCCTGCTCCTACAGACTCTGTAAGTTTCCAAAGAATCGTAAGAAGTAATAAAACAACCATTGGAAGAATCGTCAGCTTGAATTCACCTAACTCTTTCATTCACGCACTCTTCTTTCTTTAGAGATATTTTGTTTCCCTTAGGAAAAATATATGCTTAAAACAAAAATAATTCAACTACTTTATGAAAATTTCTTTAAAAAATTTTTTTTCTAGAGGAAAATTTACTTTCGCCCAAACAAAAAAATCTCTAATGCTATGATTAGAGATTTTTTATAAAATAGTGATATTAAATACGGTCAATCGTTGATTGCTAGCGGTTTTCCTATATATTCAAATGCATAAATATGCGTCCGAGTCAATTCAATGACGTCTTTTATTAAAGCTTCTTCTGATTTTTCATAGCCGGTTGCAATCCATTGCATCATTAATCCGTAGAAGCCGTAAGAGGTATAATGTTTGAACATATCCATATTCACTGGTTGATTGTTTATGGTCTCAAAGTTAAATTGCTCTTGATAAATTTTAGTAATCGTCAAAGGCATGCGCGTATGCAATCCAGGAATCGTATCTTCAAAATTTAATAGCTCAAAAAATGTACGATTCTGATACATGTAATGAATAATATTAAATGAAGGAGCTTTGAGCTTCGTTGTGTACACTCTTTCACCAAATAAATATGGTTCCCCCACTGCTTGTTCTAGTCCATTCAACATCTGCTCTAGCAAATTTTCTGCTAGCTCAACTTTATCCTGAAAATGCACATAAAAAGTACTACGATTATAGCCTGCTTGTTCTACAATATCCTTTACTGTAATTGCCTGAAATCCTTTTTTTTTAATTAAATCAACTAAAGTGCTATAAAAATGACGACGGGTTCTTTCCTGTCTTTGTGTCCATTTTGTCACTATTTCTTCCTCCCTTTTAGACATTTTATATAGATATGTCTACTAGTTAGACACTTGCCATAACATTAATGATTGTTTCTGTTTTATAGAGTTTTACAATAAAAGTACACCGTGATTGACACAGTGTGCAAGAAAATTTACTTTTATGGGAGTGTCATATATGGGGAAATTACAAGATAAAGTCGCAATTATTACAGGTGGTGCTTCAGGAATTGGTGCAGCAACTGCTGAATTATTTGTAGCAGAAGGTGCTAAAGTAGTACTTGTAGATCTTAATGAAGAAAAAGGCCAAGCATTTGCAGCCCAACTGCAGGCAGGCGGAGCAGAGGCTCTCTTTATTAAAGCGAATGTAACAGATGAAAATGAAGTGGCCGCTATTTATCAAACAACACTAGAGACATTTGGCAAAGTCGATGTTCTATTTAATAATGCAGGAATTGGACGAGTAACGCCAACTGAGGAGTTACCTTATGCAGAATGGCGTCAAACAGTGAATGTAGATTTAGATGGTGTATTTTTAATGGCACAGGCTGCCATTAAGGAAATGCTAAAAGCGCAAGGCGGGACAATTGTCAATACTGCCTCCATGTATGGATGGGTTGGTTCACCAGGGTCTGCAGCCTATAATGCAGCGAAAGGTGGCGTTATCAACTTAACACGTTCACTAGCACTAGAGTTTGCTACGCGCGGCATCCGTGTCAATGCCCTTTGCCCTGGTTTTATTGATACACCGATTATTCCTGAAGAAAGCAAAGAGCCATTACGTCAAGTAACACCCATGCAACGTTTAGGTCAACCAGAGGAAATGGCAAAAGCCGTTTTATTCATGGCCTGCGATGATTCAACATTTATGACAGGCAACACATTAACGGTGGATGGTGGCTATACTGCCCAATAAATAACACTAAATAATCGCTTCCCCTGTAGAGGGTAGCGATTATTTTTTTATTAAGAAAAATTTGCAGTTTTTATCCATTTCCTGCAAACTATTAACATATCGAGCAGGAAAGGATGAAGATGACAAATGAAAAAATTAATAGGTATATTATTATTTTCCATTCTTATCGTAGGCAGTGCAAGCAATGTACAAGCTGCTGGTTTTAAAGATGTGTCAGAGGATCATTATGCCTATGAAGCTATCTTATGGGCAGAAGAATATGATATTGTGAATGGTTTTGCTGATGGTACATTTAAACCGAATGCTACTATTACCGAACAGCAATTAGCTAAACTTTTAGCTATCTTTTACGAGCTTGAATCTCCCATCGATGAATTAAAAAAACAGACCCCTTCTGCCATCTGGTCGGATGAATTTTATAACCAGCTTGCTAGCTATGGTGTCCCTTTAAACGGCTATTTCGATAATCGGCTACGAGCTGCTACCGTGAAGCGTGGTGTCGTGGCACAGGCTATTACTCATTTAGCCAGTGGAAAAAAAGGATTAGATTCATCTATTCAATTTTTACTTGATTACTATATTTCTTCTGGGCAAAACCCACAGTATGAAGACCGTAATTTACAAAAGTTTTATGGTGTGACCAACAATATGACACGAGCACAGGTTGTGACAATGCTGTATCGCATGGATGAACGAAATTTTTATGAAATTTCAGGGGATGCACAAGCCATTCAAGACAATGCCAACAAATTATCGTTAAACACTCGTGCTAAAAATGCCCAAAATCAGCTCGATAAATCAATGCAACAAACTACACCTAGCAAGAGTGCTTGGGAAGGGGTTTATACGTATTATTATAAATGGGGTAAAGGAACAAATGACTTTAACCGTCGAGATGCTATCATTTCAAACGCCACAAGCAATAGCTTTTCCATTGCTTTAACTGCGAATGATGGGACAGCTACAGGGAAAGTCAACGGAACTGCCACGATAACAAGTTCGAATAAGGCATTAATGAATAAGTCCTCTAACGGCAATCGTTGTGTCGTTGAGCTAGAGCGATTAACAAATAATGCGCTGAAAGTTACAGAAGTGGATTGCCGTGCAGAGCGTAGTGAAGGCACCAATTATTCTGGTACACTAAAACAACAATAGTACACAAAAGAGTCTGATTCGTTCAGGCTCTTTTTTGAGCACCAAAAATTTTATATTGCTCCTTGGCTATGGCAATAAAATCTAGAAGGCAAGGCTGCATATGTTTATCTTTATGCCAAGCAATGTCTGTAAAGATTGGTGCTAAGTTGATTGTCGAGTGAATTTCCTCTAATTGTCCATTTGCTAATTCCTTTTCTACGACCATTCTCGGTAAAAATGTAATACCTAAACCAGCCATCACACATTGCTTAATCGCTTCTATGCTCGCAAACTCTATCATTTGTAGAGGCAAAATATTTTCCTGCTGTAGCTGTGCTTCTAAATGATTGCGATAGGAGCACCCCGTTTCCGTTAGTAGCATGGTTTCTGTTGAAAGATGAGAAGCGACGAGAGGCTCTCTTCTAGCTTTCGAGGCACTCACAAAAATAAGCTGTTCTTCGAGTAAACGTTCTCGATGTAGCATCGCTGTTTCCTGATATGTATCTGTAATAAAGGCCACATCTAACTTACCTGATTGCAATAACTCCTTGGCAATGTCAGTCGTATGCACAGGCTTAAATATAATTTTCACATGGGGATGCGCCTGTTGAAATTGCTGCAAAATGCTTGGAAGTCGATAAACACATTGACTTTCCTGTGCCCCTACTTTTAACACTACTTGTTCTTGTTCATTGGACATCGCCTTTTTCATTTCACGATCTAGCTCTAACATTTTTTCAGCATATTGTTGGAAACGCTTGCCTTCCTCTGTTAAAATGATCCGCTTCCCAAGCCTCTCAAAAAGTATACCCCCTAACTCTTGTTCCAATGTTTTAATTTGCGCAGTAATACTTGATTGAGCGTAGTCTAGGCGCTGTGCCGTTTGTGTAAAGCTTAATGTGTCTGCTGCTGTTAAAAATGTTTGAAGCTGCTTTATATCCATTTCCGCACCCCTCTTAAACAACTTTTTCGATATATTTTTATGAATCATTCACATTTATCGATAGTAAATCCAGTTTACACTAGCTTAGCAAAAATAAATAACTTTTCAACCAAACGAGGTCCATTAAACAGAAAAGGATTTGGAAACTTTATCGTCCAAATCCTTTTTTAATCTAATGCTATTGCAGTTCTTTTCTAAGACATTCGGCTGCTGACATCGCTTTTAAATCTTGAACTATATCTCCTGGTTTATTTCCTTCTCCTAAAATATATCCTTCAAATGATGTCCCCATAAAGTCAAAGATGTGTTGAAACTGCTGGATCATTGGTAGCCCTTTTATATAGGGCATATCACCACCAACTGCAATGACATACGCTTTTTTAGAAGACATATTGTCCTTGAAATTGGGGTAATTTGAATCTCTTAAAGTTTGTGACCAACGATCAATAAAGTTTTTCATCGGCCCTGTCATGCTATACCAATAAATAGGTGTAGAAAATAGTAGAATATCATGCGGAAGTATACGTTCAATGATGGAATTATAATCATCATTGACTGTAGAAAAACCCTCCTCTGTATGGCGTTTATCTATTATAGGTAGAATTGAATAATCCTTTAGATAAATTTCTTCAACTTTTAAATCTTGAGTGACTAATTTTGTTAACGTTTCTGCATTGCCATTCGGACGATTTCCACCATAAATAACGGCTATTGACATGTTGGTGATCCCTTCTTCCTTAAAGTTTTCTAGTATTATTCCCGAATAGTTATATCTTATTATGATTTCACAAATCGATAAAGATGATTATTTCGATAAAATGAATCGAAAAAATCGATTATAGAGAAGTGACTAGCATGGGAAATACATCATGAAAAATTTCAGAAAAAGGATTTTTTTAATGGGATAAATGGCTATCCTCTTGAATGATTCTTCATGATTAGACCTCCACATTATACAGAATCAAAAATTTTCTTTACCCATTCAAGATACTCACGCATATAGTATTGCTGCTTAAAGCCATGATTCTGACCTTCTGCTACAATCACAGTGACATCCGCATCTGCATTTCGTGCGGACTGAATATATTCCTGAGGTCCTTTTACCCCAACTGCTGAATCCTTTGTTCCATAAGCAATAAATTGAGGGATATGAGCCGTTCTGAAATGCTTGGATAAATCAGTCTTAAGCAAAAGCTCTTCTCGTTCTTCTGGATCTCTAACCACTTTATCATCAAAAGATGCAAAGAGCATTGGGATATTATAGCGGTACGTCAATGCAGGGTAAATCATAGCTGCAGATGCTACTTGGTCATCAACTGCATCGATAGCATCAAGCTGATAATTTTTTGGAAGCCGTTTTTCTCCCTGAATGAGATTAATAAAACTTCCTGTTTGAAAACCACCTGCACTAAAGCCTATCAATCCAATTTTATTAGGATGTATACCATAATTATTTGCATGATAACGTAGATAACGGACAGCACGCTGCACATCTAATTGGGGAATGGGCCATTCATAGGGATTGGAACGATAGTGTAGAACGAACGCGTTGATACCTGCCTTATTTAATGATTCAGCGATATCTTTTCCTTCAGTAGTGCCGCCATCCATTTCCTTAAAGCCATAGCCACCACCTGGAATCACAATGACCGCACTATCACTGTTTGACACCGTATATGGAATCAAATATGGCTCATCCTCATAGGTAGACTTTTCATAGCCTCCCTCTATTTCATGGACATATGTAAACGTATCAATGGCAGCCTCATTATTTTGATAGTCTTCTCCTACAATATTGCCGATAAATTTAAATGTAGCCAGCAGTCTATTAGGATTGCCTTTAATATTCATATCGTCTAGCTTGCTTCCAGAATGATTACCTGCAACTTCTTCTCCCCAAATTTCAACCTTACGTTCAATATCGGCAACTGGCTTACCTGGTTTATTGCCAAATGGATTAATCTCAAGAAAAGCATAACCAAACCCTATGATCAAAACCAATATAGCTAGCAATATTCCCACAAACTTGGCTGTTTTCTTCATTATTTTCATAATCACTAACCTCCGTAAGTAGTGAAAAAAGTTTGACGAGCATCTACGAATTACCCAAAGATGATTTTATTGACAACTCAAGCATCTTTTTAGCCTTAGCCTTCGTATTTTTTACTTCACTATATGTTCTGCAGGTGAATCTTTTTCAAGTCTAAAATCAAATTTGTCCATGTTTTTATATTGAGGATCTAGATAACTAGATGTCGCATCACTATTAGAAGCGATTTTAAACTTTTTAAACGAATCATATTCGGTATCCTTCCATATCCAAATACCATCCTCCCCTTTTTCTTGATGAAACACATTCCTCGCCAATTTATTATTTTTATTACTAGTAAAATAGTTAGCTATAAATATTCGAGATGATCCAGCTGTTAGTATATTTTTTTCGATTACATTATTTTGAGTATCATACTGTAATAAAAGCTGTCCTCCATTTAATTCCATCGTATCATTACGGTAAATAATATTGTGTGAGATAATCGAATTTTTCGTCCCTCCTCTTTCTTCATCATACCCACCAATCGATATTCCTGTGAAAAAATTATTATATACTGTATTATTTAGTACTTTTATATTATCTGCATACTTATTTGCATGTTCAGATGTTACTTCAATTCCGATATCATTCTTATAAAGAGTATTGTTCTCAATCGTTATATTCTTTCCACCATCGACATATATCCCCCCAGCAGAATAATTCTCGCCATATGCTGGATTACCATAGGAGGAAATTTCATAAACTTGATTATTTTTTACAACACCGTTTCGTACATAGTCCAATTTTTTATCATTTGAAATTCCTTCAAACCCAATCAGATCAATTCCGATATTATTGCTTCGACGAACTACATTATTTTCTATTGTAAATCCATCAATGTTTCCATTCAGGACCATCGATTCACTTGCACCTACTATTAAATCTTCCACTGTATTACCTACAATATTTATATCTCTCATTGAACCTGTTCCATAGACAGCAATACCATGGCCATTTCCATCCTCGGCAAAGGTTTTTATTCTTTTCACATGATTATTCGCTACGGTAATATGGCTACTGGAGCCTGTTACATAGATTCCCATCACTGTTTCATCTTGTTGTTCCGTCGTTAAATCCTGGATAGTGAATCCACTAATGGTAATGTAATTTTTATTCTTTATCGTTACAAGAGTTGCATCATCGTCAGTATTTTCCATCGACTCTCCACTAAGAATAACTTCTTCATTTTCATACGCCTTGAAAATAACGGGGTTTAATTTTGTACCACTATGTATAACAGAAAGCTTTTCCTTATAAATGCCTTTCCGTATCAATACGGTTGTCCCTGCTTCCGCTTCTAATGCTGCCTTTTTTAGTGTTCGGTATGGGCTTAATTTCGTACCATTATTAGAATCATTTCCATTGCTGTCTACAAATATTGTCCTATCCTGTTTTGTTTCTGTATCATTCGTCGTTAAAACGATCATCACAGCAGCTATAATCAAAAAAAATAAAATCCATTTTTTCATATATTCTCCCTTTTCACGATAATTTCTAAAATCTTTTTTGAAACGACGTTAAATGGTCGATTTTCTAATCACAATCTCTGCCAATACTAAATTAATCATAAAGGCTAACCACGCTCCTAACGAATACGAAAATCCATATGAAAGACCCGCTACATATTGAAATATCGTCACAAGTATGTAAATAGTTAGATTGGCAAACGTTAAGAAAAAGCTTCTTAGCATCCAGCTCCGATGACGATGAACTTGTCCTTTTCTTATAAAGCGATAACCGTTTATCGTCGTAAGCAACCAGAGTGTATTTAAAATGAGAAAACCAATCGTACTCCATATACCCCCATTTGCGTAGAGAGCTACATAATATCCTGGAAGTATATTAAATACAATCACCATTACGTAGATTCGACCATTCCAGCGGTGTAGATGAGGGTTTTTCATTCTCATCACTCTCGAAAGACCTAATGGCCCAGTAATTAAAGCAATAATGGCTAAAGCGATATGTAGTTGGATCATGACAATCCATAATTTTTCATTCGGAAGTTCTATTTCCTTGTTCGAAAGAAATGTCGAAAATGTCGGATCGACCATAAAATTTTTAGATGTTGTATGTAAAATCCACATTACAGCTATCACCGATAAACTAATGACTAAGCCTTTTCTACTTCTCATGTCCTGCTTCCTCTCTGTTTGTAAAGTGCCCTTTAGATACACTAGTGTCCGATCAAAATGGTACATCTGTCTATCTCAAAGTATCTATAAACAGTCTATCATTAAGGACTCTTCTTCCGATACTAATCATTCACCTTTGTTACTAGACAATTTTAAGCAAAAAAACGACCTAATCGCTCTCCGCAACTAGGTCGTTTTTTTCTATGCTTCCACTGCTATATGCTGGAAGGTTGTTACATCAAATAACCCTGTATCTGTTAATTTTAAAACAGGAATTACTGGTAATGCTACAAAAGAGAATGTCAGTAGAAAATGAAAATCTAAAGTTGGGTTGAGCTTCTGTAAAGCACCGTGTAAGCCAGCTAGCTGTTCCTTCGCCTGCTGTGCTGGTACATCTGTCATTAAGCCCCCAATTGTTAAAGGCATCTCCGCGAGAATTTCACCGTCTGCTACAATAACGAAGCCACCTTGGATTTCCTGAATGCGGGAAAGTGCCAGAACCATATCCTCATCATTTGTGCCTACAACAAGAGCATTATGTGAATCATGGGCTACTGTAGTAGCTACTGCGCCTTTTTGTAACCCAAATCCCTTCACTATGCCTAAGCCTGTCGTATGCAATTGATGATGGCGTTCGATAACCGCTAATTTCAGTAAATCTTCCTCTACCGATGGGACAAATACGCCGTCTTTCACAGGTACATCTATGACTAAATGATTGGTAATTAGCTGATTCGGCACAATTTCCATTACATTCGCCTTCGTTCCCTTGGTGAATGATAATTGTAGTCTATCCTTTGTGATGCTTGGTAAATGAACAGAGTGATGAATATGGGCAGGAACTATTGTCTCCTGACGATTTGTCAGCATGTTGCCATTTTCAGCAACTTTATGACCATTCTTCCAAACTGCTTTTGCCTGCATCGTCGATAAATCATCTATACACACAAAATCAGCTTTATAGCCTGGTGCCAGTACCCCTCGATCAAATAAACGATAGCATTCTGCTGTGTTCACGGTTGCTAGCTGGATTGCCTGCAATGGTGTCATCCCCTCCTCTATTGCCATCGCAACATCGTAATTGATGCTACCTTCATCAATCAGCTCATCCACATATTTATCATCCGTACAAAAACCAAAGCGACGTGCAGTGTGTGGCTGAACGGCCGGTAATAAATCACGTAAATTTTTCGCTGCTGATCCCTCTCGAATAAGTACATACATCCCCTGCTCTACACGGTCAATGGCTTCTTCGGCTGTCACACATTCATGATCCGTCTGAATACCTGCAGCCCGATAGCCTGTAATTTGCTCACTTTGTAAGCCCGCACAATGCCCATCAATAACTAGATTTGCTTCCTTTGATAATACAATTTTTTGAAGCATTCCCTCTTCTCCATTTAACACGGCTGGGAAATCCATAACCTCCGCTAAGCCAAGAACTTGTTCATGGTGCAGAAATGGCTCCAAATCTTGGGCTGTTAATGTTGCGCCAGCGTTTTCAAACTGTGTCCCTGGTACACTTGAAGGAAGCATTACAAAAATATCCATATCAGCTTTTTGTGCATCATCCAGCATAAATTGGATTCCTTCTGCTCCTGCTACGTTTGCGATCTCATGTGGATCTGTAATCACGGTTGTAATACCATGAGGAATTAAGACACGACTGAATTCCCCCGGTGTTAGCATCGAAGATTCAATATGTATATGGCCATCTATTAATCCAGGAATGACGTAGCTCCCCGCTGCATCCTCTACCACTTTTGCATGAAATCTGTTGTTAGTATCCAGTGCCACAATCATGCCATTCTTCACAACAATGTCCGCTTTCTTCCACGTTAATGTAAAGACATCGGCAACTTGTGCATTTTTAAGAATAAAATCTGCCTCTAATTTACCTTGAGATGATAAAATATTTTGCGTTAATTGTTGTAATTTTGTTGTCATAGCCTATACTCCTTTTTCTTTTAAGAACTATCATGCCTGAAAGTTGTCTATCATTGCAACTATTAATCGTCAAGTCAGTAAAAAACGACCATTGTTTAATGGTCGCTCGAAAATTCTAGCTCTTTTGGTGGTTGTCCTTTTTTATTCATCAAACGCATACGAATAGGTTCAATTTTTAAGGTCACCATTTCATCCTGATTGCCAATAAAAATACTCGTGAAAATTTCTGCAATTTTATTTTTGATTCCTTCTTCGTGTACTTCCGTGAGCTTGCCCTCTATCTCCACATAGGAATCACCAAAGCCTCCATTTTCATAGCCATATAAAATATGGGTATATGGATTTTGACGGAGCTCCTCCATTTTCTCAGAATGCTTATTTGTCACAGTATATAACACAAAATCCTCATGCTGGAACGTCATATAGCGCGAATAAGGTTTCCCGTTTTCTACAGTAGCCATTGTTCCAATTTTTTCACGGTTCAATACTTCTAAAATTTCTTCGCGTACAGAAGTCATTTCATCCCATCCTTTCTTCTATACCTATATTTTGCCCTCTCCACCTAAAGCTAAACTGTTTTTTTTGAAAAATGTGAAATGACAAACTTCGGACAAATTGAAAATCTCTTGTTATAATAATTGGATGGACAACAGGAATTTACGGATGAATGAGGGTTAAAAAATGAAACAAGCTTTTTTTACGCGCTGTTTATTTTTCATAACAGGCATTATCGTGCTATCTTTTGGCATCACATTAACCATTAAAGGGCAGCTTTTTGGCGTAGGCTCTTGGGATGTTTTACATATTGGCTTAACCAAAACACTCGGGCTAACAATCGGTTCATGGTCCATCATTTTAGGACTGGCTATTTTAGCGTTTGATATGATAATAACAAAAAAATTCCCATTGCCAGGAACTTTTATCGATATGTTTTTAGCTGGCATCTTCATTGATATTTTTAATTATTGGCTACCTGATATCGATGGCTTTTGGATGCAACTTGTTTCTTACCTAACAGGGTTAGTATTACTAGGCTGGGGCTGCGGTATGTATATGGTGGCTAATTTAGGAATTGGTCCTCGTGATACCTTAATGCTAATGATGGTTCATAAACTTGGCTGGAGCGTCACACGTTCCCGTACAACCATGGAAGTTACGGTCGCTGTACTCGGCTTCTTACTTGGCGGTCCTATCGGCATTGGTACGGTGATTATGGCCTTTGGACTTGGACCAATTGTACAATTTGCCTTAACTTATAACGAAAAATTATTTATGAGATGGACGGGCGTGAAAAGCGCCGTCATTTAAGCTTTATGACAATGCAAAGAATGCATTGTCTTTTTTTAGGGAAATAACAAGGAGCCATGTTGGGAAATGGCTCCTTGTTTCACGCTATGCTTCTGGCTCAGACGTATTTTGCCCTGTCGCTTCAATCACTTCAGGCGTGTCGTCCACAGTGTCGTCTTCTTGAACATTTTCAGCAGATGGCGGTGTAATCGTCACCAGTGTATAGTCATCTTCTTGTAAAATTTCAAATGAAAATTGTTGACGTATATCTCCTACGTATAGGGACGTCCCAATTGCTACATTCGTGACATCGATTTCGATTGTTTCGGGAATTTCTGTTGGCTTCACTTTAATACGAACCTCACGATTAGGCTGTAAGAGGAAGCCTCCATCTGCTACTCCGATGGCATCACCGATTACGGTTACTGGAATTTCTACTTCCAGCTCTTCTGACATATTGATCGATTTAAAATCAACATGTTTAATATTCCCCTTTAAAGCACAGCGCTGAACTTCTGATAAAACAGCATTAATACGCTTTCCATCAACATCTAATTGAAAAACACTTTTTGTACCATGCGCTGCAAGTAATTTCGCAAATACTCTTGCGTCTAATGTAATGGCTGTTGATTCCATTTGAAAGCCATAGACAACACCTGGGATGGCACCGTTTTGTCGAAGTTGTGTTAATGAGGATTGACGTCCTTTTTGGCGTTTATTGGCTGTTAAAACCGTATTCATCGAATATTTCCCCTTTCATGGAAACTAGTCTCATAAATGGTTTTGCCCTTTCCTCGGTTTTTTATACCTGCATGACCTGTACTGAGCAAAAAGAAAGCACCTCTCTGTCTAAAAAACAAAGAAGGTGCCTGATGATTACTTATAGTGCTACTTTTTGATTCAGTAAGTCATGTAAGTCCTGCAATTTTTTAATTTCATAATGCGGTTCAATGCCACTTGTGTTTTCAACATTGCGGATATTAAACCAACAAGTATCGATACCGGACTGTAAACCACCCTTTATATCGGATGTCAAAGAATCGCCAATAATTAACGCTTTTTCTTTATCAAAATTATCAATTCGTTCAAACACATAATCGAAAAAGTCGGGCATAGGCTTTTGATAGCCTGTTTGCTCCGAAATAAAAATGCCTTTAAAATATTGCGCTAAATTCGCATCCACAAGACGTTTATTTTGTGTAACGGTTACCCCATTCGATACGACATATAAATGATAATGATTGGCTAGCTGAGCGATTACCTCATAAGCACCCTCAACATAATGGTGGGCCTCACGTAAATATTTTTGGAAAAGTGATTCAAAATAGGTCCCATCAACTTCTATGCCAAATTCCTTTAAAGCAATCGAAAAACGGGTATTATGTAATGTATTTTTCGTTACTTCTCCACGCTCAAAAGCTCGCCACATCGACTCATTAATTTCTTTGTAACGTGCAATCATCTCGGAAGTAACTACTATGTTTTCTTCTTTAAACATGCGGTCAAGTGCAGCATTTTCAGCCAAATCAAAATCTAGTAACGTATCATCCACGTCAAATAATAATATTTCATATTTCGTCATGTCCGTACCTACTTTCTATGATGCATTGTGCTATTTTCTCTATCCATGATAACGTTTTTTTAGAAAAATAACAGTAAAACCACCTTTTTCAGAATAGTAGGACTTGTAGGCGCTTTATCTTCATCCATTTCAGTGTTATTGGATTTGCAAGTATTTTCCTTTATTGGGTAAAAAAATGTTCATCTAATCCTAAAATAGCCCTTTCAGTAATTTCATATTTGAAATTATCGATGAATATGAGACAATAGAATGCTAGAAAGGAAGATGTACGAAAGATGACGACCTTACAAAAAATAACGCCTATCTTTGATCCATGGGAAGCGTATTTAGATGTTGAACAACATGGACAAATGACTCTATCCAATATTGAATTTACAACAACTAACCTTTGTAATATGCGTTGTGCACACTGTGCAGTCGGCTATACATTACAAAATAAAGACCCTGAGGCATTGCCAATAGATTTAATTTTACGTCGCTTAGACGAAATACCTCATTTAAAAACACTTAGTATTACAGGTGGAGAACCGATGATGAGTAAAAAGTCGGTACAAAATTACGTGTTGCCACTTTTGAAATATGCTCATGAACGAGGTGTACGCACACAAATTAACTCTAATTTAACATTGGAGCCGGCACGATACTTATTAATTGCCCCGTATTTAGATGTTTTGCATATTTCACATAACTGGGGTACTATCGATGAATTCGTTGAAACAGGCTTTGCCATGATGGAGCGCAAGCCTACCTATGACCAACGTGCAGCTCTGTTCCAACGTATGATTGATAACTCAAAAATGCTTGCGGAACACGGTGTCATGGTTTCAGCCGAAACCATGCTAAACAAAAAAACTTTACCATACTTAGATCATATTCATAACCAAATCATCCATGAAATGAAATGTGCACGTCATGAGGTGCATCCTATGTACCCATCAGATTTTGCTAGTGCCCTGACATCCCTTTCACTAGAGGAAACACGTGAAGCGATCCATCATCTACTAGATATTCGTGATGACAATACATGGATGTTATTCGGAACACTTCCATTTTACCCTTGCAGTACGAATGAGGAAGATCGACGATTACTTCAACGTCTTCGTACAGCGAAAAATGTCACAATGCGTAATGACCCAGATGGCCGTTCACGTTTGAATATCAACATTTTTACGGGCGATGTCATCGTTACTGATTTCGGTGATACACCAGCTCTAGGTAACATTGTACATGACAAGCTTCCAGCTGTGTTTGATAAATGGATGGCAACTGATCTGGCTAAATCACTCAATTGTCATTGTCCAGCTGTTAAATGCCTTGGCCCTAACGTTTTAGTAAAAAATATGTATTATCAAGATCAAGCGTTTGTTAGTGGCTCTGGCCGCGTTTAAGCGACTTATAACTAAAGAAACTCCTTTTGAAGAATCTGTATCAAAATGGAGTTTTTTTTTATTGTTTAAAAAAATTTCTCAACAATGTATAAAAAATATGTTGTGGTCTATACTATTAAAGATTTCACTTCAAATCCTATGACTAGGAGGGTTAACCCGATGAGTGCGATTGATCGATAACTCAAAAGGACCATCAAAGCTGAGTAAAGTACAGTTCTTAGGAATATCTTAAGATTCTATGCGGAAGCGAGGCAGTGTGTCATGGAGTATTTAATGTAAGTGGTAATCGAACCCGGAAATTTATTTCCGGGTTTTTCTATTTTATGTATGGTAAAAAGCTGTCAAGCGCCCAATAAAAATCACCTCGAAGCGTAACAACGAGGTGATTTTCGTTTTATAATAATTCCTTTGCAAGGAATTTATACGTATTTAAACGACTTGCTAATTCATATTGATTACAGTTCAGCATGACTTCATCAAAGCCATAGTGTTCTTGTTCTTTCACTAAAAATGCGGCAATATCCTTTGGTGTGCCGACAAGATTTGCTTTGCGATTATTGGCGATTGTCATTTTATCCATTTCTGTTAATGGATAATCCTTTGCTTCTTCGGGTGATATAGTTTGAATAATTTGCCCCTTCATCAGCTGAAGACGAGAAATATCGATTGGTTTTGCCAAGTATTCCGCTTCCTCTAAAGTAGGAGCCACCGTCGCCGCATAGGTCACAATGATTTGTGGTTTTTCCATATAATAAGAAGGCGTAAAATAGGCTTTATAGGCATCAAAAATATCCTTCGACATATTGCCTGTGAAAAATTGGGCATAGGAATAACCAACACCTAGCTGTCCTGCCTGCATCGCACTTTGACCACTTGAGCCTAGTAGCCACGCCTCAGGTAATGTAATATGAACCGGTGCCGCCACGACTTGATCATAGACATGTTCACCCGTTTTTTGATTATTCATCAGCTTTAAAATAATTTCAAGCTTATCATATTGCTCAGTGAAGCGTTGTCTTCTTCCTTCTGCAAGCGCATAAATAGAGGCATGATCACCACCTGGCGCTCTCCCCACTCCGAAATCAATTCGATGAGGTGCTAATCCTGACAATGTTTTAAAAACCTCTGCAATCTTATATGGTGAATAATGCATCATCATGACGCCACCCGTCCCAATGCGAAGTCGCTTCGTTTTCGCAGCTAAAAAAGCAGCGGTTACTTCGGGAGCTGAACTTGCCAGCGACTGACTATTATGGTGTTCAGCTAGCCACATACGATGATAACCGAGTTCTTCCCCTAATAAAGCTAGTTGTTCTGTACGTTGGAAGGCTTCCTCTGCCGAATGACCTTTTGGTATAGGCATTTGATCTAAAATACTTAACTTCATTCAAAACATCCTCTCTGTCTGTAAGCTCCCCCTTTTAACTGTAATATAGTTCTGCTTATTTACAAAGCAAAAAACCTTACTCATAAGCTAGTTGTTTCATTTCCCATGTTTGATAGACCATGCCGACGAGTTTCTGTTTTTGTTCAGCATTTAGAACTTTTTCATTAAATTTCATCGCACGAAGGGAAAATTGCGTTGTTTGTTCGTCAACGACGAATTGTAAAATAGCATGTCCTTTTTCATCTTGAAACGTAATATCACCTGATAATTCTACAACTTGCTCCCCTGTTTTCGCTTGATAATATCGCCAATATGGTTCAAAGAATGCATAGTTAAATGCATTACGAACCGTGACATCAGAAAAATTTTCCAAATAACCTTCTTTGACAATATCAATATACTCATGATCTGTTATATCTTTTTTAGCATTAAAGACATATCCAACAAGCATCCCCATAAACACGACACAGAGAAATACACGTATATGATTTGCTAAACTCATGTCATCACGTCCCCTTTACGTAAAAACACCACCATTTACATAATACATCAAATTTCTAACTCCAAGTAGAAAATATTTGATTATTGTAGAAATTTTACGAAAACTCATTATACAAGCTCCGCAAAATTATAGAAAGAGTATTTACAGCCCAACCTCAGTTCGCTACTATCAGATTATTATGATAGAAAAGAGATGACCTGTTGTGCCATTTGATTTAGATTTAAATATTTTAGTCATTCTTATCGTTTTTGGTTTTTTAGCCGCATTCATTGATTCAGTTGTTGGCGGCGGTGGACTTATTTCTTTACCAGCCCTTATGTTTGTAGGTCTCCCACCTTCTAGCGCTGTAGCAACCAATAAATTAGCAGGTACAATGGGATCACTTACAAGTACTTTGACATTTTATCGCTCTGGCAAGCTTGATATTAAAGCGGTCTATAAGCTATTTCCATTTGTCTTTTTCGGATCAATGCTTGGAGCTTGGGTTGTCCACTTAATGGATCCTAGTGTCCTGAAGCCGCTCATGCTGTTTATGCTGGCTGCCGTAGCTATCTATACGATCTTTAAAAAGGATTGGGGAAGCATCACTACCTTTAAAAAGTTAACACCAAAACGTTATTTATTTTTTGTAGTAGTAATTACTGGCATTGGTTTTTATGATGGTTTTTTAGGTCCTGGTACAGGTTCATTTTTATTATTTGCCTTTCTCATGGTCGGTTTTGATTTTTTACAATCTGCAGGTAATGCGAAATTTTTAAATTTCGGTAGTAATGTTGCAGCCCTTCTTATGTTTATATACTTAGGGCAAATTAATTATGCCTATGGTTTACCAATGGGGCTTGCGCAAATTGCTGGGGCCATTGTGGGCTCCAAATTTGCGATTAAACGTGGCAGCGGTTATGTACGTAAGTTATTTATCGTTGTGTCCATTCTATTACTCTTGAAAAATACATATGACTATTTCTCATAATCATCTGTTATGCTGACGTATGCCAACAATATAGAAGGCTAAAACTTATCTCATATTGGGGTAAGTTTTTTTAATGGCTTTCAACTTTTTCCCTCATTTCGTACGTCTAGTACATGTATACAATTTGACAATGTTAAAAAAGGAGCTTCTTTGGACATGAAAACAAGAAATGCATTTCAACATGAAGAGGTGTTTGTCCAATTCATTCGTGAACAAAAAGAGCGTTTTTATTTGCTCGCGTATAGCTATACAAAAAATGAACAGGACGCACTAGATGTTGTACAGGACAGTGTTCAAAAAGCCATGCTGTCATTAGATCGACTTGAAAATGTTGATTATATGAAAAGCTGGTTTTATAAAATAGTCGTTCGTACAGCCATTGATTTTTTACGAAAGCATAAACGCTTACAAGTAACTGATGATGATACTTTGCAATATTTAACCCCCGCTCAAGAGGATGTCTATGAAAACGTCGATTTAGAGCATGCGTTAGATGAGCTACCGCAAATGTATCGAGAGGTTGTGATTCTCCATTATTTCGAGGATTTAAAGCTCGCAGACGTTGCGAACATCCTCGATATTAAGTTAAGTACAGCCAAATCGCGTCTTTATAAAGCATTAAAACTATTGAAAATACAATTGGAAGATGTGAAGGGAGAAACTGCACATGGATAAAAAATTAAAAAATTTAGAAAAACAATATACAGATGTTTCCATTCCTAAGGAATTAGATTTGGTGGTAGAACGAGCATTAAAGCAAGGTCGAAAAAAGAAAAAAAACCGTACTCCTCAATGGTTGCTTGGTTCGGCAGCTGCAGCTATGCTATTTACTGCTAGTTTAAATGTGAGTCCAGCAATGGCTCGAACACTTTCAGACATACCTGTTGTAGGAAGTGTTGTCAAAGTATTAACTTGGACAGAATATGAGGTGGCAGAAGATAATTTTGATGCCAATATTAAAGTACCTGCTATTGAAAATTTAGACAATCAAGATCTTGCCAATACATTAAATGAAAAATATCGTGCAGAAGGGAAAGCTCTTTACGATGAATTTATCACTGAAGTGGGTGATTTAAAAGCCAGTGGTAGTGGTGGTCATTTAGGCGTTGATAGTGGCTTTGAAATTAAAACTGATAATGACCAAATTTTATCGATTGGTCGTTATGTGGTAAATACTGTCGGCTCTTCTTCCACTGTGATGGAATACGATACGATTGACAAAGAAAACGAAATTTTAATTACTTTACCTATGCTTTTTAAAGATAAAAATTATATTGAAGCTATTAGTGAAAATATTAAGGAACAAATGCGTACGCAAATCGCTGAATCCAATCAGGATAAAGTTTATTGGGTGAAGGGTGCTGGCATGGCCGATGAAGATTTGATGGAGGAATTTACAGCCATTCAACCTGATCAGCAGTTCTACATTTCAGATAAAGGTAAGCTTGTGATTTCCTTTGATAAATATGAAGTGGCACCAGGCTTTATGGGCGTTGTGGAATTTGAAATCCCAACAGACGTCTTAAAGGATGATCTTGTGAGCGCAAAATACATCCATTAATTATATAGGACTTAACGAGGTATTTGACGATTACATCATCAAATACCTCGTTTTTTCATGGAGAAGAACCCATTTTCTGCTTATAAAGCTACTGTTTTTTGTCTAAGCTAATATGTATCAATCAATGTTAGAGGGTTTTCATCATGAAAAGTGTAGGATCCATCAGTATTTTACATGTAATCTTCCTATCAATGACCGTTATTGGCTTAAAAAATCATGTAACTATTATTCCTCCACTGCTAGATGCCGCCAAAAGAGATGGCTGGCTATCTGTACTATTTGCTGGGGGTGTTATTTTCTTTTGGTTATTTTTATTAGTTTACATCCAAAAAAAATCTAAACAGGAACCCATTCGAGACTGGCTCAGCGAAAAAATAGGAAAAGTCGCTTCTACTACCATCATCTATATTGTCGCCATTTTTCTATTGATTATCGCAGCATTTACAATGGTGGAAACATTACAATGGGTAAATAGCACATTTTTACCTGTCCTTATATTATTGTTTGTTTATACTATTCTTTGCATTTTACTTGTGACAACTAGCTTACAAACAATTGTTATTGTCAATGTCTTTGTATTATTTGGAGTTGTAATCCTTGGTTTTTTTGTCGCCTTTACCAATATACAAGTAAAAGATTATAGTTTATTGCGCCCCTTTTTTGAGCATGGTTTTCAGCCTATCATACATGGTATGATTTTTCCTGCTTCAGGATTTATAGAGCTATTATTACTATTATTTTTGCAGCACCAATTTAAAGAACGTCTTCGTTGGTACCATTTCACTATTATACTGGCTATCTTAATTGGCCTTACATTAGGTCCATTAATTGGAGCCATTACTGAATTCGGACCAAGTGAAGCATCGAAACAACGTTATCCTGCTTATGAAGAATGGGGATTAGTGACCATCGGACGCTATATTGAGCATTTAGACTTCTTCTCTATTTACCAATGGTTAACAGGGACTTTCATTCGTGTAAGTTTCCTCTTATATATTGTGGCAGACTTATTAAAAATGACTGGCGATCCAAAGCGTATTTGGCAAATGCTCGCTCCACCCTTCTTCATCATTTGTTTACCGTTAATTATGTTAAATGAAAGCTTATTTTTAAAAGTAAAGGGACATTATATTTTAAGTGCTACGTTTATTTTCTTTTTTGCTTTATCAATTTTTTTCATTGTCGTTGCTTACTTATCGGATAATTCTTCTAAAAAGGGGAAAACTGAAAAACAAGACATGAAAAGTGGTGAATCATAATGTCTCAACAGGAGCATGAGTTAGAGATAGATTTAAATACAATAAAAAAACTATTTCAAAAATCTGCAGATATACAATTTCAGGAATATAGCTTTAATGAACAAAAGGTACAATTTATCACATGTGATGCCATGATTGATCAGCAAATGCTGAATGGTGTCATTATTCAGCGGACCCAGTATTTGTATGATCATTTGGATGACGTTTCTTTTGAGGAAAATATAGCGAGGCATCTCCATGTTCCAAGCCTTCAAAAAATCCAAGATAAGGAACAGCTTATTTCATCCGTTTATAGTGGCTTCCTGTTGATGTATTTTGAGCAAGATCATCTGTTATATGCAAGCAATATCGCTAAAAAGCCTAATCGTAAGCCGGAAGAAACACGTATGGAGGTTCTTATTAAAGGGCCAAGGGATAACTTTATTGAAGATATCCGCGTCAATATCGCTTTAATTCGCAAACGATTACCGACCAATTCATTTTGCGTCGAAAAGGTGGAGCTCGGAAAACGCTCAAAAACAACAGTGGCGATTCTGTACTTTGAAGATATTGTGGATATGGACATTCTACATGGTATTAAGAAACAGCTAGCTGCGGTCGATACAGATATCGTTTTTAGTGGCGATTTATTGATGGAACGCGTGAATAAAAATTCTAAATTATTTCCAAAGTTCGATTATACAGGGCGACCCGATTATGCCGTTCAAGCATTAGCAAGGGGCCGCTTTGTTATTTTCGTAGATGGTGTCGCTTATTGTATTATCACGCCTGTGAATCTCTTCTTATTATTGAAATCTGCGGAAGATAATGAATATCCGGTCATTTTTAGTTCTGTAGAACGAGTACTACGGATACTCGGTATTCTTATAGGATTACTACTGCCTGCCTTTTGGCTTGCCTTAACAACCTACCATCAAAATCAATTGCCATTACAGTTACTGGCAACCGTTGTACAGGCCAAAGCTGGATTACCCCTCCCTTCTTCACTTGAAATGCTACTAATGCTTTTGATGTTTGAATTGTTCCGTGAAGCAGGGTTACGGCTTCCTTCAGTAATTGGGGGAACCATCAGTGTTGTAGGTGGAATCATTATTGGAGATGCTGCAATTCGAGCAGGTGTAACAAGTCCTGAAATGATTGTTGTTATCGCCATCTCTACCATCGCTTCATTTACCTTGGTCAATCAATCCCTAGTGACATCCGTCAGCATATTACGTGTTGCCTTTATCCTAGCTAGTGCCTTTTTCGGATTATTTGGCTTCTTTGTTTCTTTATATTTGACACTTCTTTACTTATGCAATATCCGTATTTACGGCTACTCTTACATGAACCTTGCAACAGATTTAAACTGGTCTACCATCAAAAAATCTATTTTTCGTCTATCACCAAAAGGTTACACGGAGCGCAATAAAGCACTTGCTCCTCAGGATGCAACCCGTTCAGCTGATGCTCATAGCGTAGACAAAAAAGACCAAGAAAATAACTAGCATCCCCTCACATATTGAGGAGATGCTAGTTATTTTTGGCTACATCTTTTGTATGCTCTCTTCGATAGATGCTAACCTCGATTCCCAATATCGCTTCATTTCTTCTCTTATTTGCTGATTAGCAAGATGTTCCTGATGAAAACTAATGGTCGTTTTATTATTTTCTTTGGATAGGATTCGAATTTGTATGGTAGAAGGTCGTTGCCACTCCTCTTTTTTCCAAGTAAGACGGAGTTGCAAAAGTGGTTTGACGATCCGAATTTCTCCGGTTCCCACCGTTGTACGATACTGATGACCAGGTTTAAGGATTATATTTCCCCCTCCTCCTAACCATGCATTCAAACCTTCCTCCGCTGTAATAAGTGACCATGCTTGCTGTTGCGAGATTGGAAACGTTTTTCTAACCCCTACTTGATAACCAACTGTTTTGGTTAGTCCAATACTTTTGTGGCTGTCCATGTCTTAACCTCCATCTATTAATCTGTCATTGTCTATTCACTACTAATAATTCCTCCCCTCTTCTAAAATTCCTTGTCCTATTAGTCCTTATCCTTTGCGATAAATATATAAAAATAGGAAAAGACAGAAATGCTCTCACACATTTCTGCCTTTTAATAATCGGGCCGACATACTGTTACGTCAGCTCTACATAATCATTTTGTATGCTTTGTTCGTTTTGTCCCTTACGGAATTGAATGTGATGGAGCTTCGCAAAGATACCATTGTGAGCCACTAACTCATCATAAGTACCATCTTCCTCAATACCTTTTGGCGTCACGACCATTACCCGATCTGCGTTTCTAATAGTTGCCAGGCGATGGGCAATAACTAACGTAGTACGGTTTTCAGCTAGCTCTGATAAAGATTGCTGAATAATCATCTCTGTTTCGGTATCTAATGCAGAGGTCGCTTCATCTAAAATTAAAATTGGTGGGTTTTTCAAGAACATACGCGCAATGGCTAATCGTTGTTTTTGTCCACCGGATAATTTCAAGCCTCGTTCCCCAATTTGCGTATCATAACCATCAGGTAGCTCAGCGATGAATGCCTCTAAATGGGCCTTTTTCGCTGCTTCACGAATTTCTTCTTCACTGGCGTTTAGCTTTCCATAGGCAATGTTTTCACGAATTGTCCCTGTAAATAAGAAGACATCCTGCTGTACGATACCAATTTGAGATCGTAAGGAAGCCTGGGTCATATTGCGAATATCGATACCGTCAATCGAAATAGCACCTTTTGAAACCTCATAGAAGCGAGGAATTAACGAACAAATGGTCGTTTTACCGGCACCTGAAGGGCCAACAAAAGCAATAGTTTGTCCAGCCTTTACATCGAATGAAATATCTTTTAAAACCTGTTTCGAAGTATCGTAATTAAAGTGAACATTATTGAAGGAAATATTACCATCTAAATGGTTAATGACCTTCGCATTCTCATGATCTTGAATTTCTGGTTCCTGCTCAATTAATTCACGGAATCTCTTAAAACCAGCCATCCCCTTCGGATAAAGCTCTAATAAAGCACTAATCTTATCAATTGGTTTAATGAGTACATTTGTATATAAAACAAAGCTCACTAGCTCCCCGTAAGATAATTTTCCATTAAAGCTTAGCCAAGCGCCGACTACTAACACCATTAATGTAAGGAGGCGTGTCATCATGTAAATACTCGAGTGGGTTCCTGCCATTATTTTATAGGCATATAATTTAGCCGTACGGAAAAATCCATTCTGCTCCTTAAAGCGTTTGATTTCAAAATCTTCATTTGTAAAGGATTTCACAACACGGACTCCGGACACACTATCCTCTACACGTCCGTTAACATCAGCAATTTTGCCATACATCGTTTTCCAAGCATTATTCATTTTTATATTACTAAATGTCACAAGCCATGTTAAAAATGGCACCATGATCGCTGCAATTAAAGCGAGTGTTGGGTTCACATTAAACATAATAGCAAAGGCCCCAACAAAGGTCATAATGGCAATGAATAAATCCTCAGGTCCATGATGGGCAAATTCCCCAATATCAAATAAATCATTGGTAATACGGCTCATGATATGACCTGTTTTCGTATTATCAAAGAATCGGAATGATTGCCTTTGTACATGCGTAAATAATTCCTGACGCATATCTGTCTCAATATTAATCCCCAATTTATGCCCTAAATAGTTCACGATAAAGTTTAAAAACGTACTTATTGCGTACACTAGCAGCAATAATACACTTATTTTTACAATCATTCCCCAATCGCCTGTTGGTAATAGCTCATCAATAAACCACTGAACGGCTAATGGAAAGGCGAGCTCTAAAATGGCTACAATGATTGCACTTGAAAAATCGATGACAAACAATCGTTTATGCGGCTTATAATAGGAAAAAAATTTTCTATACATGTTTGTCTCCTTTCTAAGTTGTAAAAATTTCGCCTATCTTTTAATAGTACCATTTGTGCAAACGTAACGGAAAAGTATTTTTTCTCCATAGCAGTATATTTTTATTTACTTTCAGTTTTTCGCATGCTATGATTGGTGTAAGAATTGAATAGCTTTTGACTTTATTGTCAAAGGGGAGTAGCTAGCGGATGCGATCGAAGCATCTGATTCACATTCGTCATTACATGGTTTCGTACCATCGGGTGTGATGGCATAAATTGTCTCACAGAATAATTTCTGTGCAACGAACAGTAAATTGCTTAGCAAGACCTTTGCCTATTTTTTAGGCAGGGGTCTTTTTCTTTTGCTTAAAATTGGGAAGAATATGTTAGAAGCAACCATTCATTTCTGTTCAATAATTAAAGGAGGAAACAAATTTGGAGGCAATTATTTTAGAATACGCATGGGTACTCGTCGTATTAATTGTATTAGAAGGATTGTTGGCAGCTGACAACGCAGTGGTAATGGCAGTTATGGTTAAGCATTTACCAAAAGCACAACAACAAAAAGCTTTGTTATATGGATTAGTGGGGGCATTTGTTTTCCGCTTCGCCGCATTATTCCTTATTACAACACTCGTTAATTTCTGGCAAATTCAAGCAATAGGTGCAGCTTATCTATTGTTTATGTCTATTAAGCATATTTATGATTCACGGAAAGCATCGCAAAGCTCCGATGAGATCCAAGAGCCGAAAAAGCAATCCGGCTTCTGGATGACGGTTGTAAAAGTAGAACTTGCTGATATCGCGTTCGCGGTAGATTCTATTCTAGCTGCGGTTGCTATTGCTGTAACATTACCACATATCGGTGATTTTGATATTGGTGGTATTAATGCAGGACAGTTCGCCGTTATGTTCTTAGGTGGTCTTATCGGGGTTATCATGATGCGATTCGCGGCTCGTTGGTTCGTGAAAGTTCTTGATAAATTCCCTTCACTAGAAACGGCTGCCTTCCTAATCGTTGGTTGGGTTGGTGTGAAATTAGCTGTGTTAACATTAGCACATGAAAAATTAGGCATTATTCCACATGAGTTCCCACATTCTACAATTTGGAAAGCTATTTTCTGGATTGTCCTAGTAGCAATTGCCCTAGGTGGTTACTTAATTGGGGTCAAAAACCAAAAAACTCAAGCACAATAATGATTAAAAAAATCGCCACGACCTATGTCGAGGCGATTTTCTATTTTATATGTAACATTTTATTTTATTAACAGCGCCATGCTAAATAAATTTTCATGTCATTGTAACCTCGCTAGGTCGCCCTATCCAATTCCCCCGACTAATACTTGACTTTACAAACGACACAATAGCCTTTCCTGCCGTTGTATCGAAAAATAAAGAAGTGTAAATTTTCTAATTGAGAACAAATATCAATTAAGTTTTGCACATATTTCCATGAAATTTAAAATTTTTGTATGAAGAACCTCTAACATTGTATACTAGTGAAGAAGGCATTTACTGCAAAAGGAGGAAAACTTTTATGTTATCTGAAAAACTACACACAGCACTTAACGAACAAATGAATTTTGAATTTTACTCGGCTCATGCTTACATGGCAATGGCGGCTTATTGCACAGACCAGGATTACGATGGTTTCGCTAACTTCTTTTTAGTACAAGCCGAAGAAGAACGCTTCCATGCGATGAAATTTTACAACTTCTTAAGTGATATGGGCTACCGTGCAACAATTCAAGGCTTTGAAAGCCCAGGCAATCATTTTGAATCGATTTTAGATGCCTTTAAAACAGCTCTTTCTCATGAAAAAGAAGTGACGCGCCGTATATATAATTTATCAGATATCGCTTTAGATGAACGTGAGCATGCGACAATGGCCTTTTTAAAATGGTTCATCGATGAGCAAGTAGAGGAAGAATCTACATTTGATACATTAATTCGTAAAATCGAACGTATCGAAAACGACTCCAACGCTATCTTTATGCTAGATGCAGAATTAGCTACGCGTACATTTACGCCTGATGCAGAAGCATAACATACTTACTAAATTAGCTAACCCATGACAAAGGCTACGAAGTTTCATCAAAGAAGCTTCGTAGCCTGATTTTTAGGCTTTAAATATACTAATCCTACTGGTACAAATTATTATAAAATTCATAGCCTGCATAATAAAGAAACCCTATTTCTTCTTTTGGTTTTAATAGCAGTAATTGTTCCGTTCCCTTTAGATAATATAACGGAGCATCATCATCGATAAACGGTTTTCCTAAATCTTTATACCATTTTTCATTTAGCTGTTTAGGATATAAGTTAAACGAAATATATTCAATCTTATCGCTTATACCTATATAAGAACAATAATGCGTCTCTATATCTTTTTCGGTACTATCTTTTAGATAATAAATATTACAGTCTATGTCACCATCTATAGATTCGAATTGTTTCCTCTTAGCAGGGTTTCCTAACTTATTAACTACGTCTTTTCTTGAATTGCCCAAGGTAACCCCACTTACTAAGAAAACATTCTTTTGTTTATCATGCTTAATTGTAAACCTATCTTGCTCAAATAATTCTACCAATGATTTATTATACTTTTCGGCAATATCTTTAGCAGAGTCCCCATTACTATTGACAATATTTTTATCCACCTTAAGTTTAAGTAGCCCCTCAACAGTTTTTTTATCCCCGTTTAGGATCGCTAAATACAATGGTGTTTGTCCTTGTTTATTAAGTCCATTTACAGCCGTTCCTTTAGTTATTAATTCTGCCAAATAAGTCAGATTGTCTTTTTTGTGATTAAGGAGAATGTGAATCGCATTATTTCCTAATTCATCAACCTGATTAAGATCTAATCCTTTATCTATAAATAGTTGAACTATCTCTTTATTTTGAGTAAGTATAGCTGTTGTGTATGTATTTTGACCACCTATATTCACTTTTTTTAAATCAATGTCCAAGTTTAGTAAATCCTTGATTAATGCTGTATTGTTTAATGGCTGTAATAAGGCTACTTGAACAATATTGTTACCGTCATTATCCACTTCTTGAAGATTTACTTTCCATTCATAAATAAGGTATTCAAGTATCTCTCTATTCCCTGTCTGCAAAGCAGAATATAGTACAGTATGCCCCATCTCATTCTTTACGTTCATATCAACTTCGAATTTATGAAGCTCTTTTAGTATCTCATATTGTTCATTTTTAACTGCAACATGTGCAAGACTATCCTCTTCTTTTCCTACTCTAATATTTCCCATATCTTTATTCATTAAGGAAATAACTAACTTTTTATTCGGTAATTCGATGGCTTTACTAATTGAATTTTCGCCATCCCTATTTACAAAATTAGCGTTGGCCCCATTTTCAATCAAAAAATTTATATCATTCAAATTTTGGTTTTTTACTGCCTCAATCAAAGCGTTGTCCTTATCTTTTAACAAAAGATAATTATCCCATGAAAAAGTAAATTTTGTTATAAAACCATAGGTTGCAATACCAATAAGCAATAGAAAAAAGATTATCACAGAGCTATATTTTACTATTCTCTTTACTTTTTTCCTAAATGTTTCATGTTGACGTTCTTTTTCTAATAGCTCTTGCTTTTTTTCCTCTTCTATTTGTTCTTCATATAACTTAATATTTTCACTAATCGTTTTTTCATTCATATAAATGGAAAGAACATTATCTTTTTCTCTTTTGCAACGTTTACATATTTTCGTGTTCTCCAAGTTCAAACGTCCACATACACATGTCCATTTATCATTTATCAATTGTGAATAATATTTTGCATCATTTCCTTCATGCGTTTGTACAAACATTAATTGACCTGGATCGTTAAATTGTTTTAGTTCTACTTTCTCTAACTCTGATTCCGTTTTTGTCCATATTGTTTCATCACTAAAAAGTACTTTCTCAAAGACTATATCTATGCTTCTGGCATGAGAAAAACTATCTAATGCAATTTTTTCATTGTTATCAAATGCTTGGTTAGGTTCTATTGATTCACTTAGATGCAGTTTATATTCAATGTTAGTTGATTCCCAGCCAACTGGTTCACCAAATTGATCAAAACAATAAATAGTAGCATTTAAGCCTTTTATTCTTTTTTCTGAAATATTATTAAACTTCAATGAACAATAAACTTTACCCGTTTTCTTACTTCTATATAGCTGATACTCAAGTAATTCAACTGGACAATTTATATCAACTAACATTCGTTTCCTCCTATTAATTCAACAATTCGAACTCTTCTTCTTGAGGCTTATTTGTAACCTTGGAATTTATGTCTTGAAGCAATGCAATAATTTTTGCTATTGCAAGAAAGAATATTCCTGTTAGTACCATGGATATTGCTGATACTAAGGTTGTTGTAAGATGTGAGCTATATATATTTTTAACAACAAAATATCTTTCTTCAATTAGGTTGTTATCATAATGTTCTTTAGCTGCTTCTTCCCAGTATTCCATATCCTCTTTTTCTTCCTTTAAGATTGATATTTGAGATAAACTAAAAACTATAGCTGCAATAAATAATATATAACTTGATATCTGTAGTACTAGTTTCATTAGCACACCCTCCATATATTGAAAAATAATTAATATTATATACTAATTACCTATTATTTACTATAAATTTTAAAATAACTAAGAGAAAATATTCATAAATATAAATTTTTGAATATTATTTTATATATAAAAAAAACGCTCTAAATGATGATTTATTCTTGCTGTTTCTTAAGTAATTTAGTCATAAAACCTTTCATTTCAAAGTGGGTGGGGTATGTACGTTTTCTCCAATCTCCAATCTCTCTTCCTTTAATAAATCTCATACTTTTAGGACGCAAATTAATAAGTTTAATTTTGAATACCTGCATAAAAAAAGAAAAACGTCAACAATCAACGTTTCTCTTTTCTTCTTTATGATTTAGCTGGCTCTCGGACTTCTCCATCGAATGCAGCCCGATAAATAGCATAAATATCTTCTCGTTCTAATGGCATCGGACTTCGAGCTAAAATTCTTGTTTGCTTTGTTGCATCGTCAGTTAATTGTCCTAGGGCTTCTTCTGGTATATTAAATCCCTTTAACGTGGAAGGAATTTTTACATCTTGAACGAGCTGTTGTAATGCATCCACACATTTATAGGAAGCCTCTTCTTGCGATAAGTAGGCAGATGATAAACCCATGGCATCTAAAATAT
Source organism: Lysinibacillus fusiformis (assembly GCF_003049525.1). Classification (GTDB taxonomy): domain Bacteria; phylum Bacillota; class Bacilli; order Bacillales_A; family Planococcaceae; genus Lysinibacillus; species Lysinibacillus fusiformis. The sequence continues at coordinate 94,472 of NZ_PYWL01000008.1, forward strand.
CTTTCATTCGTTTTTCACAGCTTTGACGAATATACCCCATGACATATGGTAATAGTACGGCATTGGAATCGCCATGGGCTATATGAAATTGACCTCCTAAAGGATAAGCTAAAGCATGAACACCGGCTACTCCTGCATTGAAAAATGCCAAACCAGCTAAATAACTACCATAGCTCATATCTGAACGTGCCTGCTTATTCTCCCCTTCCAGCACAGCCGTACGAATAGAGCCACTAATTAGGCGAATAGCTTGTAGTGCAAGTGCATCCGTTACTTCATTGGCATTGACTGAAACATATGCCTCAATGGCATGTGTTAAAGCATCAACCCCCGTTGCAGCTGTTACCTTTGGTGGTAATGAAATCGTTAGCTCTGGGTCTACAATCGCACTGTCCGCCAATAAGTAGTCGTGTGTCACAACGTCTTTTGTTGTGTCGAGGGACAGGACTGAGATATTTGTCACTTCTGAGCCTGTTCCAGATGTAGTTGGTATTAAAATTTTAGGTAATCCTTTTTGTTCAAGTGCTTTTGTGCCTGTTAAATTTAAATAATCCGCTACTTTCCCATCATGTACGGCTAAAACAGCAGCAAGCTTAGCTAAATCAAGAGCACTTCCTCCACCTAAACCGATGACCAAATCAAATTGATGTTTTCTAGTAAAATCAACTAGCTTTTCTCCAATAGCAAGTGGGGGCTCTGGGGCAATATCTGTATAAATGGTCGTTGCATATCCTTTTGAACGCAAGGGCTGCTGGACTTTATCTGCTAGCCCTAATTCCTTTAAAAATGGGTCTGTGACAATTAAAATATTTGTAGCTTTAAATCTTTCTACTTCAGGCAGAAGCTGATTTAAACATCCCCAACCTGTATAGCTTACAGGCGTAAAGGTTAATTTATGCATGGCTTCTCTACTCCTATCTATTCATAATATCCTTCTGTCGATTTTCTAAATGATTTAAATTGGACAGGGTCATGACCAAACCAAACCTGAGAATTCGTTTCATTGGCAAGTCGGCGAATGCGTTCAACTGTAGAATTATAGCCAACCGAATCATAAATAATGCCCGGTGGCTTAACAGGTGGGCCAAAGCTTTCCGCCGTATAGATGGCATCTGACGCTAAAATAATTCCACCTGTGTCTGGCATATTAATGTGCAGACCGAGCATACCCCACGCATGGCCACTACCAAAGTTTAATACTTGAATGCCTTCTGCAAGCTTCACATGATCTTCACCACGTTTAATAAGGCGCCATTGTAAATTATTTTTAATCCACATATCAATGTCGCCCCAAATGTAGGCACCGTCTTTAACATTTCTTGCATACGTTTGTAATGTGCCGTTAAACTCATCTTCTTGTACAATGATCGTCGCATTCGTAAATAATTCTAAGCAGCCTGCATGGTCGAGATGCAAGTGGGATGCTACAACATATTTGATATCCTCAGGACGAACATTTAATTCTTCTAATCGATGATGTAAATAGCATTCTTCTGGCATATTAATAGGGAACGCTTTTTGTGTAAATTCTCCCCAACGTCCATCGGGTCCCATAGCGTTTGGATTACACGCCGTATCAAATAAAATTTTGCCCTCTGGATGATCAATAAGTACTGTATAAACGGGGAATTCTACAAATTCATTTGGTTGATTTGGATGATCGATTGTTGCTGGATTGTGCATGGCAATCATATAATTCTTATCCATTCGCATCGTACCGTTGTCCATTACATACAATTTTGGGTGTTGTTTGATCATTTTCATGTTTCCCATCTCCATTCGTGATTATTGGTTATTCCAAATAATGAGCTTCATTTCTGTCATTTCTTCCATTGCATATTTAATGCCTTCACGGCCTGTACCACTTTCCTTCACGCCACCATATGGCATATGATCTACACGATAAGTTGGCACATCATTAATAAGGACGCCCCCTACCTGTAATGCTTTGGAAGCTTTAAAAGCCGTCTCAATTGATGGTGTAAAAATACCTGCCTGTAGTCCATAATGAGAATCGTTAATAGCTTCTATTGCCTTCTCTATAGTAGATACTGAATTCACGATAACAACTGGCGCAAAAATTTCTTCACAGGATACCTTACTTTGTGAAGATACGTTCGATAAAACAGTTGGCAATAAAACCTGATTGTCAATATAACCACCAGCAATGATTTTAGCCCCTTCAGCAACTGCTTCTTCAATCCACTCATGGGCTCGTTCTTGTTCTGCTGCTGAAATCATCATGGCTATATCCGTTGTTTCATCAAGAGGATCACCAATGACTAGCTGTGCCACTTTAGCGCTGAGCTTGTCTAAAAACTCATTTACGATACTTTCCATTACATATATTCGCTGCAATGAAATGCATACCTGACCTTGATTTGAAAATGCCCCCATAATTATTCGGTCCATAATCTGATCAAGTTGAACGCCTTCGTCAACAATCACTCCTGCATTCGACCCTAATTCTAACGTTACCTTTTTTAAACCTGCACGATTTCGTAGCGAAATCCCTACAGCAGGACTTCCCGTAAACGTTATCATTTTCACATGAGGATGTGCTAAAAATACATCTCCTACTAATTTCCCCTGCCCAGTCACTAGATTAAAAGCTCCCGCCGGTAAATTGGTTTGTGCCAATAGTTTTGCTAGAAAATGAGCGGATAGAGCCGTTTGAGTAGCTGGCTTTAACACAATCGTATTACCTGCCGCTAAAGCAGGACCTACTTTATGCGCAACTAAATTTTGTGGGAAATTAAACGGTGTAATTGCTGCAATTACGCCGATTGGCTCTCGAATGGTATAGGCAAAACGCCCTTCCCCATTTTTAGAAGCGTCCATCGGAATCATTTCGCCAGATAATCGTTTAGCCTCCTCTGCGGCAAATTTATAGGTTTCAATGGTGCGATCAATTTCAGCATAGGCATACTTGAGCGGTTTTGCTGATTCTAGTGAAATAATACTAGCTGCCTCTTCTCGATTTTCCAAAAAGAGTGTCGATAAATGCTCCAAAATTTCTGCTCGTTGAAAAGCCGTTAACGCAGCCATGCTCTTCGCAGCTATTTGTGCACTTGCAATGGCCTCATGTATATCTTGTTCAGTGGCCATTGCAAAATGGGCAATCACCTCTTGTGAATGCGGGGCTTGAACCTCCATATACTCTGCAGTCATCTTCCATTCTCCATGAATCCATAAGCCCCTTTTCAAGACTTATCTCACTCCTTTCATTTATGGTTACGTATTCATTTCTGAAAATAAAGAAATGAATACGTAACCATTTCGGTGCAAAAAATAAACTGACGTTAAATCAGTTCATTTTTACACGTTGTATTTCTTGGGAAAAGTTTAACAGACTCTGTTTGCTGGATGCAAGTATTTTTTTTCTCCATAACCTCAAATAATTTTTCAATCGCTAAAAATCCTAAGTTTTCTTCTGATGTAATCCCTACTGTTGTCAAAGCAATGGAATGATGTTTACTAAGCTCCACATTATCAATGCCGATCACATTGAAATCCCTAGGAACCTGAAAGCCTCTTTCTAAACAAAGGTTCAAAATTTCTATAGCGATGGCATCTGTTGCTGCACAAATTGCTGTAGGTCTTCTGTCCAGTTTTAATAGTTCCTCAAAAGCCTTTTCGATATCTTCCTTATTCGTATTGGTAAAAAATGTAGGTACAGATTTAGCTTCTATTTCATGATCCTTTAGTGCCTTTTCAAACCCATGGTAGCGACCAAAAAAAGTACTCATTTGATGTGGACCACCAATCCAGCACAGTGATTGATGCCCTAATGATAAAATATGATTAGCTGCTAGATATCCTGCTTGCACATTATCTATTTCTACAAAATGTCTATTTTCTTGATGCTTACGATTAAACATAATAAATGGAATTCCTAGTTTTTCTAATGTAAAAAATAAATCATCTTGATAGAGCATCGAAGATAATATAATGGCATCTGCCTTCGTTTCTAAAACTGCATTGTAAATCGAGTGTAAATTATCTTCTGTACCAAAATAAACGTTAACTTTATAGCCACGGGCGTTGACATAATTAACGATAGCGGTCGTCGTATCAACAAAAAAAGGATTGTGTAAAGGACCTGATATTAATGTTATAATGCCTGTCTTTTTCTGAACAAGCGATCTAGCTATATCATTTGGAATATAGTTTAAGTCCTCAATCGCTTTCATCACTTTTTCAACTGTTTTTGGCTTTACTAGCTCTGGTGTATTCAACACTCTTGACACGGTTGTTTGAGATACACCAGCATGCTTTGCCACATCTTTTGAAGAAACCAAAAAACCACCCATTTCATTGTTGTAAAGCTATATTATACCATACATACCTATTGATGATAGGGAGTTAGGGTGTCACTTTCTCTCATAAGGCTTTACCGCTTCACTCGCTTTGAAATTGTAGACAGGCTTAATCATCTTAATAATATCCACTGTTTCTCCAATAGCAGATGTAATTTCTGCCATAGGCTTATAGGCCATTGGTGCCTCGTCTAATGTTTCTTCATTGACTGATGTTGTCCAGATTCCCTCCATCGTCTCTTTAAAATCTTCCATATTCAACGCTTTTTTAGCGGCACGGCGTGAGTACATACGTCCTGCACCATGTGGGGCTGAATTATTCCAATCAGCATTGCCTTTCCCTATACAAATAAGTGATCCATCGCGCATATTCATAGGAATGACAAGCTTCTCTCCTTTATTGGCACGGACGGCTCCCTTACGTAGCGTCATTGTCTCTGTCTCAATATAGTTATGAATCGTATCAAATGTATCTATCAACTGCCAATTCATATGTTTTGCAATGGTTTCAGCAATAGTCCAACGATTCATCTGCGCAAATTGCTGCGCGATTTTCATATCATGAATATAGTCATGGAAATGTTCGCCCTCCAGATAGGCTAACTCTTTCGGAACCACAGGGTGTTTCTCTTTATAGGCTTGAATCATCGCTTGGATTTCCTTTTCTCGCCCTTGTTGTTTAAAGCCCTCTATTTTTTCAGTCAAATCTTGCTGACGTAAATTGTCATAGGCTCTTTTTTGATGCCAGTTTGCTACTTTTGCCCCCACATAACGTGAACCAGTATGAATTAGTAAATAGAACTGATTTTCCTCATCTTTAGCCAATTCAATAAAATGATTGCCTCCACCAAGTGTCCCTAACGATAGATTCGTATACTCATCCTTAAAGCCACTTGCTTTGAACTGTTTACCTTCGAACGCTAAAAATTGTCGGTCAGGCGATAGTTCCTTATGAACCTCTTGACCGCTCGGTACATACGTTCGAATGACAGTATCGAGTTTCTCATAATCTACCTTCGTTACATCTAATTGCGCTACAAATACACCACAGCCCACATCCACACCGACCAAATTTGGCACAACCCGCTCCTGTAGGTGAATGGTCGTGCCAATAACACAGCCTTTCCCTGCATGATAATCAGGCATAATACGTACCTTTGTACCTGACATAAACGCCTGATTCGTCAATTCTTGAATTTGATCGATCGCTGATGGCAATGCTGTTTCAGCATAAATTTTAGCCTCCGTGTAACGTCCTTTAATTTCAATCATTTTTACCCCTCCTTACCATTTATACGTACAAATGGAATGATATGTTTCATTCCATAAAAAAACGCCCTAAAAGATTCATTCTTTTAGAACGTTTTGTAAAGTTTATTCTGCATATTGTATGGCTAGTTTATTTGGTATCTCTGGAATATCATTCGATTTCACATCTTCTTCTTGTAACGTTAAGCATTGCTGTGGATACATTTCCTCCACCTCAAAAGGTATAGCAATACTCTCCATTTTATTATTCATTTGACTACGTGCCAATAAACCATTCCTCGAAAGATCGATGTTCAAAATAGCCTGCACCGTTTCTTCAAGCATTTCTAGGTCCTTTGCTTTCAGTGGCATTTGTTCCTGCATTAAGAAAGGTTGAAGATGTTCCTTAATATAGCCCTGTGCTTCAATTAAACATGAAAATTCATTTAATTTTTCAGCATAGCGCTTTAATTGTCGCTTCTCTTTCGCACGTTGTTGATTTAATTCCTGCACTTTTTGTTCAATACGACTCATACGTTCCTTTACTAAATTGACTAAATAAGGTTGAATGTCTCGAACTGCTTGCAACATGGACGTTTCTGCTTGCAGTACATTGTCGTATTGAGCTACACAAACCACTTGCTGCTCATTTAATTTTTGCACACGCTCTTTGAAAAATTCATTTTGGGTATGCTGACCGAAGATAGCCTTCATAAGCCCTTTACCATGAATCTTTTTATGCTGTGCATCTAGGCGTTCATATTCTCGTGAATACTCACTGTGCATAGAACGATACTCCCGTAACATTTGTTGATAATATACAGCGATTTCAGTAAATTTTTCTACCTTCTCATCTTGTAAATAATCATGCTGCGAGATAGTTTGTAAGAGCTGATAAAGGGTTTGAACATGTGTAAATGTATTGGCCACCTGCTCATATTCTTGCTCATATTCCTTAACTATCGCTAAGTCACGCTGATAGCGAGAAAACTCAAATTGGGTATCACCTGCGTATTTTTCAATATTCTCAACAGCAGACTGAAATGGGTCACGTCGTGGAATAACAGTTAATTCGAAGCGGAACCGTTCAAGCCATTGCAAGAAGCGAATTAAAATGGCATAGGTTTTTTTTTCACTATTTTCAGCCACACGATGTATGTGAGCTATTAAATGGTCATATTGACTTTTCTGCCAAAGCTCAAGGTTGCCCGTTTGCTTGGCTGCCAGTGCATTCGTTGCGGAAATAGCTATAAAATCACTCATCAAATGGCCAATACGCTGTTGTTCAGCAGTAATAAATGCGTCTGCATGCTCATCAGCATCAATACCATTGATGACACATAAAGGCTCCACTCCTTTATGCTTTAACGTATCCATTAATAAAAGCTCAGCATCAATCGCCCTAGAGCCGGCACGTAAAACCCAGAAAATCTCATCTACACGGTTCATCAGTGCTTCAGAGAAATAGGCCATTTCACCTCCCCCAGCTTCTAAGGAAACCGAGTCAATGATTGTCACAGATTTTAATAAATCATTTTTTAAATATACTTCCAAGTAATCTAAATGTTCACGTAAAATCTGCGAAGCAAATGTATCACCTGTTGTTAGTAGTTCTAATTTACTAAGATCAAATATGGCTACAACGCCATCTAAAAAATAGGCTTTAATCTCTTCTTGTTCGCCATATCGAATAAATGTATTGACACCTGTCGGATGTTGATCATTTACAGATAAAACCTCACGTCCGAGGAGTCCGTTGACTAGTGTCGTTTTGCCTACTCGTTGTTTACCGACGATTAAAATCATCGTTTGGTTATTAGCATCTTGAATAATACGATTTAAATGTTTAGCTGTATCTTTCACATATGTATTTTGGACAATAATACCGTACAATTGTCGAAGTTGATCAACAAATTGTGGCAATATATTATTCGCTGAGGTTGTATATTCGATTGGCGTATGGTCAATGTTCGTCATCCTCAAAACCTCTTTTCGTATGCATCTATAAGACCATTATAAATGATACTAATGCTTTACTAATATATAGATCAACGAAAAGAGGACAATATACTTATGCATTTATACGACAAATAGGAATTCATCCTTATACCGTTGTAATGTCATTTCACATTTCATTCACAATTCAGACTAAAAGAAATAGCCAATTTTATGAATTTTACTAAAATCGCCAGCGTAAATAACCTTTATTATAGCTATTTAGATCTACCTGTTCTTTTTGGAATACTATTCCCCGGTGCCTGCCATACGCGCGTAAACTTCCCCAAGTGTAGGCATGCCTCCCTGTGCACTAAATTTTTCAACAGACAATGAGGCAGCAAGATTAGCAAAGTACACTGCCTCATCTAATGATTGACCCTCTACTAAGGCATAAGCTAGTGCACCGTTAAAGGTATCACCTGCACCAGTTGTATCCACAGCAGTCGTCATATAGCCTGGTATATGAACGGGAAATATACCATCAAAATAACGCGCACCATCACTTCCTAGCGTTATAATGAGCTTATTAGGATACTTTTCTAGCAGCTGATCGATGGGCTCGTTAAAAATTTCTGCACATTCTGTTTCATTTGGCGTTAAATAGGCGATATCCTTCATCCACTGTTTATCAAAATTTGCCGCTGGTGCAGGATTTAATAATATTGGCACTCCCGCCTCTTTACATAGTTGAATGGCATATGCTGTTGTCTCTTTTGGAATTTCCAGTTGAATGATCACCATTTGGCTTTTTTGTATCAACTCTTTGGATGCCTCAATATGTGTAGGTGCTAATTCATAGTTTGCGCCAGGCACCACTACAATTCGATTATCTTGATTGTAAATAAGTATATTAGCAATACCTGTTGGAGCTGTAGCACTATGAACAATGGCATCTGTGTTTACTTGCTCTTGCTGTAAACCTGCACATAATGTTTCACCAAAGCTATCCTGACCGACACAGCCAATCATCGCCACGTCACTCCCAAGTCGAGCAGCCGCAACTGACTGATTTGCCCCTTTTCCTCCTGGAACTGTTTGAAATGCATGGCCAAGAATGGTTTCTCCTTGCTTTGGAAAAGCATTCATTTGTACAACTAAATCCATATTCAAACTTCCTATAACTGTAATCATTAATGTCCCTACCTTTCTTCTAAGCTCTATTTTAATGGAGAAAAAAGGTCAAGGACAGGGTGTTTTAATAGCCTTTTTAAAGTTTTCCTAATAATCCTTTTCTAGCCTCACGTTCAATTTTACTATCACAATCTTCGCAGGAGAATTTTCCTTTCATATTTCTTTTATACAAGGTATATTTCCTTGTCCCTTCCACAACCTCAAACGTCTTTTTGCAAAAAATACAGGAAACTGAATAAGTAATCATAATCTATTCTCCTTTCAAATAACTTGCTACTTCCACATTATCAAAAAATACCATTTATTCACAATGTTTATATTCAGAATATTCTTGTCAAACTTACTTCTATTCACATTCTATCCATAATTATTAGTATGGTTATTTGCTAACGCAAAAAAACTGAAGACAACTCTCAGTTTGTCTTCAGTCTCCAATAATATATTAATAGGCTACTCGCTTCTCTTCATAAGTAGCGATATGTTCTTCGTATTTAAAAGTTAAGGCAATCTCATCCCAACCATTTAGCAATGTTTCCTTGTAGTACGGATCAATTGTGAAATGATAGACTGTTCCATCATCATTTGATACCGTTTGTGCTGCAAGATTCACTTCCACTGAATATGGATTTGCTTTGCCCTTCGCTAGAATTTCATCACATTCTGCTTCTGTTAGCTTAATAGGAAGAATCCCATTTTTAAAGCAGTTATTATGGAAAATATCTGCAAAGGAAGGCGCAATGACGACATTAAATCCATAATCCAATATGGCCCATGGTGCGTGCTCTCGAGAAGAACCACAGCCGAAATTATCCTGTGCCACTAGAATCTTTGACTCTTTAAATTCTGGTTTATTTAATACAAAGTCTTTTATTTCATTGCCGTCTGCATCAAAGCGCCAGTGATAAAATAAATACTGTCCAAAGCCTGTGCGCTCAATACGCTTTAAAAACTCTTTTGAAATAATTTGGTCTGTATCCACATTTTTACGATCCAGTGGTGTAATAACACTCTTTACGATATTAATTGGTTCCATTTTCAACATCCCTTCCGTGTAAAAACAAGCTTTACACAGTTTCCTTTACAAATTCACGTACATCTACAAAATGCCCTGCAATTGCGGCTGCAGCTGCCATTGGTGGAGATACTAAATGTGTACGAGAACCAGCTCCCTGACGCCCTTCAAAGTTGCGGTTGGATGTGGAGGCACAGCGTTCACCAGCTGGGACTACATCATCATTCATCGCTAAACACATGGAGCAACCTGACTCTCGCCATTCGAAGCCGGCGTCTATAAAGATTTTATCTAAACCTTCTGCCTCTGCTTGTTTTTTCGTAGTATGAGAGCCTGGAACAACGATTGCTGTAACATCGCCATGTACCTTTCTTCCTTTAATAACATCAGCAGCTGCACGTAAATCACTAATACGCGAGTTTGTACAGGAGCCAATAAAGACATGCTGGATATCAATGGACGTTAATGGTTGCCCTTCCTCTAAGCCCATATAATCAAGAGCTTTTTGAAGTGCTGCCTTATCGGATTCATCTTTATAATCTGCTCGTGTTGGGACGTGGCCAGAAACTCCTGTACCCATCGATGGATTGGTTCCCCATGTAATGATAGGCTCGATTTCTTCCGCATGAATAATACGAACTGTATCGTAAGTAGCATCCTCATCAGAAGCTAGGCTTAACCAATAGTTAGCTGCTTCCTCAAATTGTTCACCTTGTGGGGCATATTTACGACCACGAATATAGTCTACCGTTGTTTGATCAGGGGAAATAAGCCCTGCCTTGGCACCAGCTTCAATCGACATATTACAAATCGTCATCCGTTCTTCCATGGACAGTTTGTGGATAGCTTCTCCAGTAAATTCCACAATATATCCTGTGCCGACTCCAATTCCGAATTTTGCAATAATCGCTAAAATAATATCTTTAGCGGCTACTCCGACTGATAGCTCCCCTTCAACACGAATTTCCATTGTCTTTGGCTTATTTTGCCATAATGTTTGCGTCGATAATACATGCTCTACCTCAGAAGTTCCAATACCAAAGGCAATCGCTCCAAATGCACCATGTGTGGATGTATGTGAGTCACCACAGACAATCGTTTTGCCAGGCTGTGTAAGCCCTAGCTCTGGTCCAATAACATGGACAATTCCTTGATCAGGATGGCCCATACCTGCAAGCTCAACACCAAACTCCTCAGCATTTTTGGCTAAAGTTTCAATTTGGTTACGTGCAATCGGATCATGGATGGTTGGTAAATTTTTTGTTGGAACATTATGATCCATTGTTGCAAAGCTTAAATCTGGGCGACGTACTTGACGTCCAGTCATCCGAAGTCCTTCAAAAGCTTGCGGAGAAGTTACTTCATGAATTAAATGAAGATCAATATATAACAGGTCCGGTTTGCCCTCTTCCTGATAAACAACATGTTTATCCCAAATCTTTTCAATTATATTTTTACCCATTGTCTTCACCTATTTCTTTAGATATATGTTGTCATAATGCTTTGTGAAACAAAACTAGTATCAATTTCATTAATAACCTTGTCTGTCCATTCATTTGTTGATAAAACTCTACTGCCATCACGGGCAAGATCTGCTGTAAAATAACCATCATCAAATACCGCACTTACGGCACGTTCAATTTCTGCTGCTTCTTCCTTTAAGCCAAACGAGTATTGAAGCATCATCGCTACAGAAAGAATGGTTGCTGCAGGATTTGCCACTCCTTGCCCTGCAATCTCAGGTGCTGACCCGTGTACTGGCTCATATAGGCCAAAATTATCTCCACGAATAGATGCCGACGGTAATACACCTAAAGAACCCGTAATAACAGATGCTTCATCACTTAAAATATCCCCGAACATGTTTTCTGTAACTACTACATCATAGTGTCCAGGATTTGTAATCAGTTTCATCGCTACAGAATCTACTAGGTTATGTTCCACCAAAACATCTGGATATTCTTTTTTCTTTGCTTCTACGACTTCTCGCCATAAACGACTTGTTTCAAGAACATTCGCCTTGTCAACAGAGCATAACTTGCCTCCACGTAAACGTGCTAGCTCAAAGGCATTTTCAACGATACGCTCTACTTCTGCTTTCGAGTAAACAGTTGTATCAATTGCGCCATTTTCAGTACGCATACGTGGTTCCCCGAAGTATACGCCACCTGTTAGTTCACGAACTATCATTAAATCAACGTTTTCAGCTACTTCACGCTTCAATGGTGAAGCATCTAGTAAACTCGGGAACGCCTTTACAGGACGTAGATTAGCAAATAAATCAAAGTGTTTGCGAATTCGCAATAATCCCTTTTCAGGGCGTAATTCAGGTGGATTCTGATCCCACTTTGGCCCTCCAACAGCTCCTAGTAGAACCGCATCACTATTCTCACACATCTCAATTGTTTCATCTGGTAGTGGATTATTGTGTTGGTCGATGGCAGCGCCCCCGATTGTTCCATACCCTAAATGGAAAGTATGATTAAATCTTTTACCAATCACTTGTAATACACGCACAGCAGAAGCAACAACCTCTGGCCCAATTCCGTCACCAGGAAGTACTGTAATTTTTTTCTCCATCATCAAAACACCCTTCTTTATATAGCGCATTCGCTAATTTTGTAAAGACGCTCACCAAATATATGAGTGATGAGCGTATTCAATTTTCTTGATTAACCTTATACGCCATGATTATTGCATCCGACTTGTGAATGGTACCTCACACATTTCACTACTTGTAAAACTGGACGATTAATTAAACTGGATGTGCACGAAGACTTTCTTTTATTAAATGACGGTTAATAGCATTTAAATAAGCTTTCGCCGATGCTTCCAAAACATCCTGAGAGGAGTTGCGGCCAGTCGTCGATACATGATCATAACGAATATTTATAACAGCTTCACCAAGTGCATCACGGCCTTTCCCCACTGATGTCACACGGTAATCAATCACATGAACAGCACTTGGTACTAGCTGCTCTAGCGTGTTAAAAATGGCTTCTACTGACCCAGAACCAGTGGCAACTACTGTTTTCTCTAATCCCTCTGGTGTTAGCACAATGGCTGTGGCCGTCGGAATATTTTCTGTACCATATTGCACTTGAACCATTTTCAATTCAAATAGTGGCACATCCTCTAACTGAATTTGCTGTTCCGTAAGAAGAGTCAGTAAATCTTCCTCAGTAATTTCCTTTTTACGATCCGCCAATTTTTTGAATTTCAAAAACGCCTTATTCAACTTTTCATCTGATAGATCAAAGCCCATTGTTTCAGCTCGATCACGGAAGGCTGCTCGACCAGAATGTTTTCCAAGAACTAAAGGTATTTCACCTTCACCGATCAGTGCAGGTGAAATAATTTCATAAGTTTCTGGATTTTTTAACACACCATCCTGATGAATACCAGATTCGTGTGCAAATGCATTTTTCCCAACAATCGCTTTGTTTGGCTGAATCACGACGTTTGTCAATTTACTGACTAATTGGGACGTACGTTTAATCTCTTGCAGCTGTATCCCTGTCTCTACCTGATAAAAATCCTTACGTATATGAAGGGCTACGGCAATTTCTTCTAACGCTACATTGCCTGCTCGCTCTCCAATGCCATTAATTGTTCCCTCCACTTGTGCAGCACCATTTTCAATTGCCGCCAATGTGTTGGCTGTTGCCATTCCTAGGTCGTCATGACAATGGGCAGAAAATTTGACTTTATCAGCGCCTTTTACGTTTTCCAGCAAATACTTAAATAATGCACCATATTCGTAAGGGGAGGCATAGCCAACTGTATCAGGGACGTTAATTGTTGTGGCCCCAGCGGCAACCACTTCATTCATAATTCGTACTAAAAATTCACGATCTGAACGGAATGCATCCTCAGCAGACCATTGTACAAGGGGAAAGTATTTTTTCGCATATTTAACCGCTTCAACCGCTTGCTCGATGACTTGTTCTGGTGATTTTTTCAGCTTGTATTCCATATGGATGGGTGAAGTAGCTAGAAAAATATGAATATGTGGTTGTTGAGCTACTTTAATAGCTTCCCATGTCGTATCAATATCCTTTTGGATACAACGAGCAAGGCCCGTTACGACTGAATTTTTTACTGTTTCAGCAATGCGATGGACTGCATCAAAGTCACCGGGTGACGAAGCAGGAAACCCTGCTTCAATAATTGTCACACCAAGGCGCTCTAACTGTTTAGCAATTTCTATTTTCTCTGCTGTATTTAAATTGATACCAGCAGATTGTTCACCATCGCGAAGCGTAGTATCGAAAATATCAATTTTTCGCACTTGTCGCCACTTCTCTTACCACTTTTTCTTTACCTTCGTTGATGAATGGCATCATCTCACGTAGTTTTGCGCCTACTTCTTCGATTTGATGGTTCGCACCTGCCTCTTTGAACTTTGTATATTCAGGACGACCATTTTCATTTTCTTGAATCCAACGGCGAGCAAACGTACCATCTTGGATATCCGTTAACACGTCTTTCATACGAGCTTTTACAGACTCATCGATGATGCGTGGTCCTGCCACATAATCTCCCCACTCAGCTGTATCTGATACGGAGTAACGCATTGTTGCCATTCCACCTTCAAACATTAGATCAACAATTAGCTTTAACTCATGTAGTGTTTCGAAGTATGCTAATTCTGGTTGGTAGCCTGCTTCCACTAACGTTTCAAATCCTGCTTTTACTAGCTGCGTTGCGCCACCACAAAGTACTGCTTGCTCGCCAAATAAATCTGTCTCTGTTTCTTCTTTAAATGTTGTTTCAAGAAGGCCACCACGTGCGGCACCAATGCCTTTACCGTAAGCAAGTGCTAAATCTTTTGCTTGGCCCGTTGCATCTTGGTGGATAGCAAATAAACCTGGTACACCAGCACCTTCTTGGAATTGACGACGAACTAAATGCCCTGGTCCTTTTGGCGCTACTAAAAATACGTCTACATCTGCTGGTGGTGTAATTTGCCCAAAGTGAATATTGAAGCCGTGTGCAAACATTAGCGCTTTCCCTGCTTGTAAATGTGGAGCAATTTCTGCTTCATACACAGCTTTTTGTCGCTCATCTGGTAGTAGAATTTGGATTACATCTGCTTCTTGTGCTGCTTCAGCCACTGTTTTTACGTCAACACCATCTGCTTTAGCAGCATCAAAAGATCCACCTGGGCGAACCCCTACTACTACGTCAAAGCCTGATTCTTTTAGGTTTAATGCATGTGCATGACCTTGTGAGCCGTATCCGATAATAGCGATTTTCTTTCCTTTTAATACTTCCTCGTTAATATTTTGTTCATAGTACATTGTAGCCATTGTTGTTTCCTCCTAGAATTTGGTTTATTTTCACAGCTCTAGATGCATGACATTTTGGTAGTACTCACATCTATCACATCTAAAGCTATCAATTTTATAGGCAAACTATTTTAAAATAGAGAGCTGCGGATTCGAGATCTTTTGTGTTTCACGAACTGAGGCAGTTGCTCCTGTCCGTGTAAGTTCTTTAATGCCATATGGTCGAATGAGTTCAATAAAGGCATCTATTTTGTCTGGGTGTCCTACGACTTGATACGTCACTACATTTTTAGCTGTGTCAATTATTTGAGCGCGGAACGGTTCGACAATCGAATTCATTTCCAAGCGTAAATTTGGTGGTGAAATAACCTTTACTAGTGCTAGTTCTCGCAGGACAATTGATTTATCAGTAATATCATTGACCTTTAATACATCAATTTGTTTGGATAATTGCTTCACCAGTTGTTCAATTTTGCCTTCATCCTCTACATTGACAACAAAGGTCATTTTTGAAAAATTCGGTTGCTCTGTATGACCAACTGTAATGGATTCAATATTAAACTGACGTTTCATAAGTAAACCTGTTAATCGGTTTAACACACCACTTTGGTTAATCACAGTTACGGTAATTACTCGTTTCAATTCTTTTTCACCCCAATCATTTCATGTAGGCCTTTGCCTGGTGCTACCATTGGGTATACACATTCAAGCTGTTTCACACGACAATCGATTAACACAGGCTCATCAGAAAGTAATGCCTCTCGGAAAATAGCTTCCGCTTCATCAATTGTGTTAATGCGATAGCCTTTAATGCTATACGCATCCGCCAATTTAACAAAATCCGGTTGGATTGGCATAAGTGAGGATGAATAGCGCTCTTCATAGAATGTTTCTTGCCATTGGCGAACCATTCCTAAACAGCTATTATTCAAAATCACTATTTTTACTGGTAAGTTAAATTCCTGTAGAATGGACAGCTCCTGTGCAGTCATTTGAAACCCTGCATCTCCTACAATCGAAATAACTTTTTTGTCTGGCTTCGCAAATCGGGCACCAATTGCGGCTGGGAAGCCGAAGCCCATCGTACCAAGTCCACCAGACGTTACCCAGGCATGATCGTTATTTAAATGATAGTATTGCGCTGTCCACATTTGATGCTGCCCAACATCTGTTGTCACAATGGCATCACCCTCTGTAATTTTATGAACTAATCGCAATGCCTCTTGTGGTAAGATTTCCTGATCATGATCATTCTTGCAATACCATAATGGAAATTCATTGGCGTGATTTCTTAAATAGGCTAGCCAATCCGTTGTATCAGGACCATCGAAATCCTTTTTCAGTATCGCTTTCAATGCTTCTTTTGCATCTGCCACAATCGGAATATCTGTCGGTACGTTTTTACCAATTTCAGCAGGATCAATATCGATATGAACAATAGTCGCATTTGGTGCAAATGTAGCTAAATTACCTGTTAAGCGATCGTCAAATCGAGCACCAATATTAAGTAATAAATCTGCCTTTGTTATTGCTGTGTTCGCTGTTGCCGTACCGTGCATGCCGGCCATCCCTAGGAATAATTCATGTTCACCGTGGATGGAGCCTAAGCCTAGTAAAGTATTCGTTACAGGGATACGGTATTTTTCAGCGAATGTCGTTAATTCTTCACGTGCGTCTGCAAAAAGAACACCTGCACCAGCTAAGATGACTGGATTTTTTGCTAAAGAAATTGCTTGTATCGCCTTTTGGATTTGTAAGTAGTTAGGCTTATAGGTTGGTTGATAGCCTGGTAAATAAATTTCATCCGGTGCTTGAGGCGGATTTTCTACATCAAACAGCATTTGTGAAACGTCCTTTGGAAAGTCAACGACAACTGGCCCCTTACGACCTGTGCTGGCAATATGGAAAGCTTCTTTGACAATACGTGGGATGTCATTTACATCTTGTACTTGATAATTATGCTTGGTAATGGGTGTAGTAATACCCATAATATCAGCTTCTTGGAAAGCATCTGTGCCAATAACAGAAGTAGCAACCTGACCAGTGAATACCACTAAAGGTATGGAATCAATCATGGCATCGGCTATCCCTGTAACAAGATTTGTTGCGCCTGGGCCACTTGTAGCAATGACAACACCTGTTTTCCCTGAAACACGCGCATAGCCTTCCGCCGCATGGATAGCACCCTGCTCATGTCTTGTTAAAATATGACGGATTGGATTTTTATACATCGCATCATAAATTGGTAATACAGCACCACCTGGATAGCCAAAGATGATTTCAACGCCCTGATCGTGCAATGCCTGCACTAGTACATCGGCCCCGTCCTTTGCTTGATAGGTTTGCTCAACTGTTGCAGTTGTTGCTAATTGTTCTTTTTCATTAATTGAAACATTCGCACTCATCAATATGCCTCCTTTATTTCTTTCAAACTCACACATCAGTGTTGTAGATTAATGAAGTGTCACTAGCTGGTTAGTCTATGCTCTCCTGAAGAAGGAGAGTTAGCTCATTCCATTATGAAAATAATAAAAAGCCTTTTTCTCCACACGCAAAGAACTACCTTACGTAGGGATGAAAAAGACTTTCCATGGTACCACCCTTTTTTATAGCAAATAATTGCTACCTCGCGAATAAATGACAGCATTTATGTGCACCCATGCGGAATATACCGCATCCAATAGGGTGTCATAAAACATTTATTCATTAATAACGAGCACTTTCGACTATGCCCGAAGCTATCTAATGGTGTAAACACGTTTAATAGCTCACTCCGAGGGGATGTCGGATCTAGTTGTATCGCCGGCTTCCAGCACGACCGGCTCTCTGGTAGATACAAGGCTCTAGAACCTTTAACCTCATCAACGTTTTCATTTATCTAGTTTTAAATCTTCATAACGCCACCAGTGGAAGCGTTCGTCACTAATTTTGAGTATCTTGCGAGCCAACCTCGTTTGATTTTAGGCTCAAAGACTGGTAATTTTGCTCGACGTTCAGCTAAAACTTCCTCTGAAATTTGTAAATTAATCGTACGATTTGGTAGATCAATTTCAATCATATCTCCGTCTTCTACTAAAGCAATTGGACCACCCTCAGCAGCTTCTGGTGAAATATGTCCGATTGAAATACCGCGTGATGCCCCTGAGAAACGACCATCTGTGATTAAAGCCACCTTTGTACCAAGGCCACGACCTTGAATCGCAGATGTTGGTGCCAGCATTTCCGGCATTCCTGGGCCACCTTTAGGACCTTCATAGCGAATGACGACGACATGGCCCTCTTTCACTATTCCATTATCAATATTTTCTTGTGCTGCCTCCTGTGAATCAAAAACGATGGCTTGACCTTTGAATACTTGGATGGAAGGATCTACTGCGCCGACTTTAATCACGGAGCCTTCTGGTGCGATGTTACCGAATAACACCGATAAACCACCTACAGCACTATATGGATTTTCTTTCGTTCGAATGACTTGATTATTCGTAATGTGATGATCTTTAACTAACTCACCCATTGTCACTCCTGCCACTGTTGGACGATTAGGATGTATAGCACCTGGAATAGACACCAATTCATTAATAATGGCACTAACGCCACCAGCTTTATTAATATCATCCATTGAAATATCGGAAGCAGGCATGATTTTTGCTAAATAAGGTACTCGTTCTGCAACTTTATTAATATCCTCAATGTTGTAATCTATTTCCGCTTCATTGGCAATGGCTAATGTATGTAGAACCGTGTTAGTAGATCCACCCATAGCCATATCTAATGCAAAAGCATCGTCAATTGCCTCTTTTGTAATAATATCGCGTGGCTTAATATCTTCCTTTACCATACGAATTAATTGTTTCGCCGCTTCTTTAATGAGCTTATGACGCTCTTCAGAAGTAGCTACGATTGTTCCATTACCTGGTAAAGCAACACCTAGCATTTCCATTAAACAGTTCATAGAGTTTGCGGTAAACATCCCTGAGCAGGAACCGCAAGTCGGACAAGCATTATTTTCAATATCTAATAGCTCTTCGGCAGACATATTTCCAGATTTATGAGCACCGACACCTTCAAAAACAGACGTTAATGAAAGCTGTTTGCCTGATGCAGATGTACCGGCCTCCATTGGACCACCAGACACAAAAATTGATGGTACGTTGGTACGAACTGCTGCCATAAGCATACCTGGTGTAATTTTGTCACAGTTTGGAATATAAAATACGCCATCAAACCAGTGTGCATTAATAACCGTCTCAGCTGAGTCTGCTATAATTTCACGACTTGGTAATGAATAGCGCATACCAATATGCCCCATTGCAATACCATCATCGACCCCAATTGTATTAAATTCGAATGGAATACCACCCGCTTCAATAATGGCTTCTTTTACAACATCAGCGAACGTACGTAAATGAACGTGACCTGGTATTATGTCGATATAAGAGTTACAAACCCCAATAAATGGCTTGCCTAAATCTTTTGCTTTTACTTTGCCTGTTGCATATAAAAGACTTCGATGTGGCGCTCGATCTACGCCTACTTTTATCATGTCACTTCTCATTTTAAACGCCCCTCATTTATTGCTTTCCATACTATGTTCGTTGCTATATACAAAATCAAAATCTTCTGTCTATTTATTTTTTGTTTATAGATAACAGCATTCTAGAGTACTATTGCTGTAACGAACGTGTTAAATTGTTGTTATCATAGTACGAAAAAAAGGTCTCGTCAACACTATTTTTTGAATTGTTTAAACAATTAAAAAAATCTATCAAAATTGAAATCGTTTACATGCTGATTAAGCATCAGTTTTATCTCGCTTTGATAAAAATTTTGACATTTCGTTCATATTTTAATTTTTCAAAAATATAGAACAATAATTTTCTAAATATGAACAAAGAGTTGGAAAGGGCGGAAAAGGAGATAGCGCTTACAATAGAAATAATTTTTTTAAATATCCTGTAAAAAACACATGATCGGGATCATATTGGTGTCGAATGTTTAAAAATTTTTCAATTTCAGGATATAATTCATAAACCTTTTGAGCGGTTAAATGATGTTGTTTGCCCCAATGTGGACGACCTTCATATTTCTGCATTAACGTATGCACCCATTTAAAATAGGGCTCCTCTGACATTCCTTTATACATATGGAAGGCGATAAAGGCTGATTCACGCCCCTGTGTAGGGCTTAAAAAACCTGCTTCCCCTGCAGTTGTTCGACATTCTAATGGAAAATGAACATTAAAAACACCCTTTTTAAAGGTTGCATGAATTTCCTCTAGACAAGCTTCAAATTGAGATAATGGGATGGCATATTCACTTTCCTGGAACTTCACACTACGAGGTGAAGGATAAATTTCATAGCTTATACCTATTTTTTCACTTTCCACCACATTAGCCGCTGCTATTTTACTCATGGCACCACTTAAAGCTGGTTTCCACTTACACAGCTCAGACATCGCAAAAAAAGCACCATTTTCTACAATTTGTAACTTGAGGTTCTCTATTTTCTTATTCCATTCGCTTTGATAGACAGGAGCCACAACATTCATTCGCTTTACTTGAATTGTCTCACTACCAGGGAAATAAAACCATTCCACATGACGATGTTGTTGGATATCCTCCGCAAACCCGGTGAGTCCATTAGCTAAAGTATCTCTTGCCCCCACATAATGCAGACCATATAATGGCATGACTTTAATCGTTACTTTAACAAGAATACCGAGCATTCCTAGCGCTACATGAAGTGCTTCAGACAAATCATCCAATCCTCGTCGATGCTCCTGATAAGTTCCCGTCCCATCTACAAATCCCCACGACATCACGGCTGAGGATAAGGAACCAAGTGTAACACCTGTGCCATGAGTCCCCGTTGATACGGCACCTGCAATAGTTTGCTCCTGAATATCTCCCATATTAATTAATGCAAATCCATGCTTTGCTAGCATTGGTCCAATTTCATATAAATAGGTTCCAGCCCATAATGTAGCCTCCTGCTTTTCCTCATTCACAGCGATTAACCCGCGCATATTATGTAAGGAAATAGCTATATGCTCCGGCATTGCCACAGCGCTAAACGAGTGTGCTGCACCTGTAACACGAATCGTCTTTGCAGATTCGCGTGCATGTTTAACAATCATTGAAACTTCTTCAATGGAATGCGGTAAATACATTTCACTTGGATAGGAAATAACATTCCCAGCCCAGTTAGTCCATTTTTCTCCATTCTTCCATTTTTCTATAGAAAACATTGTCCATCCCCCCTGTATGTTGTATAAGATCCTACATACTTGTCCCCTCGAACACCATGTAATAATTGGAATCGTTCACAAAGCTCCCCAGCCTTGGCATGTCGAAAATAAATGGTATCGCCAATTTCAATGTTTTTCCCTTTGACCTTAATCGGCGTTTGCACCTCTCCTGCCCCTTCTAAGCTAAGATATGCAAAATTGGTAGGTTCATAGAATACAGGTAACCGATCACTACCGATCGCACCAGAAGCTGTATATCCCCCTCCATGACAAACAACGATATTTTTTTCAGGCTGTCTCGTGACACGTAAGGCGAATCCGGCTGCTTTTTCAAGCTGCAAATGGGTAAATTGATCGAACAGAGCAGGGGCATAAAACGCAGAACCAACCGTAATTTCAGTCACTTCTTTCTGCTGAGTTGTGTAAGTCATACTACCTGAGCCTCCTCCATTAACAAAACGTAAATTTGGAAAATAGGCTTTAATATGAGCGATAGCTAATCGGCGAAATTGAGTGACCTGCTTTTTCGCCTGTGCTTGCATGGCTTCTATTACTCTACCCTTTAATACATTCGCTGGACGATTACCAACACCAGCGATTTGCGCCTCATAGCCCATGGCCCCTACTACTTCAATAGAAGGATTATTTTTTATGGCTTGCAAAAATGGAGTTAACGTCTCAAGGGAATATAATGATGAACGTTTCGTACCAAAGTACAATAATTTGAAATCATTTGATACATTAATATCGATGCAAATTGGGACACGCACACCCATTTCATTCCCTAACTTCGCTAATAGTTGGATATGTTCCTGTCGATCAACCATAAACGTAACGGTTTTCCCCTCTTGAACAAAGTGTAATAATTGACGTATAGCCGTCTCTTCCATCACTGGATAGCCCAGTAATACATCATCAAACTGCTGCTGTAGTAAAAAAATTGTCTCTGCTGCTGTAAAAGTCATAAACCCTACTACATTCACAAGCTGATGTTGAATATAGCGAAGCACCTCAACTGAACGAATCGATTTTGTTGCTAGACGAATTGGTTTTCCCCCACATGCACCCTGTACAATTTGAATATTTTTATCAAGTGCATCAAAATCCAACCACGCAAATGGCCGTTCCAAATGACCAAACGGTTGATCCCATCTTGTTGTCATTTAATCCCTCCCTTTTAAGTACTAAGTATTAGACATGTAATAGAATAATTCCTTTAATCAAAATAAAAACAACCGTGAGCAGTTAACTAACAATGCCTACACGGTTGTTTTTAAAATGGGACAAACATTTCATTCACCTTTCTATTAAATTGGTTACGATGCGTAGAGGAAATCCGCTGCTAGATTTAATAAAACTAACAAATGCAAGCCCGCAATTAGTAAACCTTGACGATTTAATCGTTTCATTACAGCCATATTCATATATAACACGCTCCTTTTTCACATTATATTCTTTTTTAGTTCATTTTTCAAACTATTCAAATAATGGAAAATTACCCATTTAAAAAGACTACCTATTAGCAATGTGCTAAATAAATTTATGCATGGGCGATTGAGGTGATGAATCAAAAAAATTTTTACGAATGAATAGGCTGTTTTTGCAAATAATTTTAGAAAAGGCTCATTCATTTCTTTCGAAAGTAGATGAATGTATTTTAGGTACGATTTGAATGCGCAAACATACTATAGAAGTAAGCGATAATCGGTGTATGTATCATATAAAAGCTGTTATATGTAATGTAGGCATTTTCACAACAATTTATGCAGATGATTTGGCTGTCACTCCAGCTAACGATCAATTGACATGGTGAAAGAGCTGCAAGGTTAAAGACAGCCGGATAAAATCATGTAATTATTACAAAAAAAGATGGCAACGTTTAATCTGCTTCATTCAGGGTATAACTAAGTAATCGCCATTATATCTTAACTTTAAGGAGATGAGAAATATGATTAGTTTCATTTGGTATTTAATCATCGGAGGGATTCTTGGATGGTTAGCAGGCGTAATTTTAGGTAAGGATGTACCTGGTGGTATCATTGGAAATATTATTGCGGGGATTGTCGGTTCTTGGGTCGGTAGTATGGTTTTAGGGAACTGGGGCTGGAGAGTTAGTGATTTCTACGTATTCCCTGCGTTAATCGGTGCTATCGTGCTGATATTTATCGTAAGCCTTATTCTCAAAGGTATGCGTAAAGCAACTTAAATATGCGATGAAGAGCCATCCAATGTGATGGCTCTTTATTTTTCTTGATGTAAAAGAACTGCTGCTTTTAACTCATCGTGATAAGCGTTGTACAATTGATAGTAAGACAACACATCTTCCACATATTCCTCACTGTGATTATATTGAAAAACTGCCTTTTTAATTTCACCTTGTGCAGCACCATATTTCGACAAGTAATTAGCTGCACTAAAAACTGCATCCTCTATGTCATATGGATCAGCAACCCCATCGCCATTTGCATCAACTCCATATCCCCCGTATTTCGCAATGGTCTGCGGGCTCATTAGTTCAGTCTTGGATATATCGCCCTTCCCTAAACCTGAGCAAGTGGGATGCTTCCAGCCAACAAATGTGCAAGGCATAAATTGCATATGCCCCTCTGCACCTGCTGACGATACCATCGTTTTCACTGTCGAAAAACGAGTCTCAATGCGATGATGTGCAGCAAGTAAGGTCCAAGGTACGCCATACTTCTCCTCCGCCGCTATGTATACAGGAATAAATTTTTCAGGAATGCTTATATCAAAATGCTCCTGAATTTCTTCTATCGCCTTTTCCTGAGCAAGCTTTTCAAAAATCGGTAAGGTTTGAAGCTCCTTCCAAGCAAAAAAAGTAAGGACGTATACAGTTATTGCAATTGGAATCAATAATGCTATCATACCCAATTTTGTCGCGGGTGATAACATCGGTTTGTTATTCTTTTTTTTAGCCATAAGTCACACCTAATCTAGTAGTCTACTTCCATATTACCAAATTTTCCGAAATAAGTTGCGAAATTTTTTAAGTCATACAACCTAGCAGCATAGGACATCATTTCCACTACGAAAGCAGTTGAAAGACTTGGGAAAAATATAGTAAAATACAAATTGATTAATTTTATGGATCATAATAGGGAGGAATTTTATTTTGTGGAAAGACTTTAAAGAATTTGCGATGAAAGGCAATATTATCGATTTAGCAGTAGCAGTTGTCATTGGTGGTGCTTTCGGTAAAATTGTAACCTCCTTAGTTGAAAATATCATTATGCCATTAGTTGGTGTGTTAACAGGTGGTATTGATTTAACAGCAAGCTTTGTCTACGGCTCAGGTGACGCCCAAATCAAATTAGGCGTATTTTTACAATCAATTATTGATTTTTTAATTATTGCGTTTGCAATTTTTATGGCTTTACGAATTATGACGAAGCTTACCAATAAAAAGGAAGAAGCAGTCGTGGAAGAACCCACTCCTGAGCTGGATGCCAAGGAAGAGCTTCTAAAAGAAATCCGCGATTTATTAAAAAAGGAACAAGCCTAATATCTATCGCTACTTCGAATCTGTCTCATTTCAATGAGGCAGATTTTTTTTCATTAGCAGAAAAATACTTCCAATGGCTTTTCTTCAAATCCACACTGCTCCCTCAACGATTAATGAACTTACTTCCCAGGGAAGCCGCATTGTCAGACATAGAAATGATCCATCCCCCTTTATAACCTACTATTCCTACGTGATTAACATAAAATAATCTAGCTAATTTTCTGAAATCACCCTTGTTCTTCTTGAATATCCATGTTAAATTGGTAACAATTATTGAGATTACTACTATTAAATGAAAAGCGAATAGTCCCGCTTTACATAATATTGGAGAAAAGAGTGACGTCATGACATTAAACAGAAGCATTGAAACAAAACTTGTACAACTAGGTAATTTAAGTGACCCAACAACGGGAGCGGTTAGTCCACCTATTCATTTATCAACGGCTTATAAACATACTGGGATCGGGGAATCTACA
This sequence comes from Lysinibacillus fusiformis, assembly GCF_003049525.1. Classification (GTDB taxonomy): domain Bacteria; phylum Bacillota; class Bacilli; order Bacillales_A; family Planococcaceae; genus Lysinibacillus; species Lysinibacillus fusiformis. The sequence continues at coordinate 119,717 of NZ_PYWL01000008.1, forward strand.
GGCTTTGACTACACACGTACAAAAAATCCAACCCGTGCTCTTTTAGAAGCAGGCTTTGCTGATTTAGAGGGTGGCGATATGGGCTTTGCCTGTAGCTCTGGGATGGCTGCCATCCAATTAGTATTATCTATATTTAAACCAGGCGATGAATTAGTGGTGCCAGATGATTTATACGGCGGTACATATAGACTATTTAACTTCTTCCAAGAGACATATAATATTAAGCCTGTTTATTCAAAATTCGAATCAGTGGAGCAGGTAGAAGCATTAATAAATGAAAATACACGTGCATTATTCATCGAAACACCAACGAATCCGCTTATGCAGGAATTTGATTTACAAGTGTATGCTGAGCTTGCACATAAACACGGTGCTTTGTTAATTGTAGATAATACATTCTATACACCATACTTCCAACGTCCTATTGATTTGGGAGCAGACATTGTGCTTCACTCCGCAACAAAATATATTGGCGGACATAATGATGTCTTAGCTGGGATCGTAGTAGCTAAAGGCACAGAATTAGCTGAACGCATTGGCTTTATTCATAATGGTAGTGGCATGGTGCTTGGTGCTATGGATTCTTGGTTACTTATTCGTGGCTTAAAAACAATGCACCTTCGCTTAAAGCAACATGATGCCAATGCCAAAGCTATTGCTGCTTACTTAGAGGAAGAGGCACTAGTTACAGATGTCCTTTATACAGGAAAAGGTGGTATGCTGTCATTTCGTTTACAAAAACCAGAATGGATTGACCCATTCCTTCGTAACTTAAAGTTAATCACTTTTGCTGAAAGTCTTGGGGGTGTGGAAAGCTTTATTACATATCCAGCTACTCAAACACATGCAGATATGCCTTATGAAGAACGAGTTGAACGTGGCGTTTGTGATCGTTTACTACGCTTCTCAGTTGGTATTGAGGAAGCAGAAGATTTAATTGCAGACTTACAACAAGTATTTGATATCCTAAGAAAAGAGGCATAATGATGAAGCAACATATTGAAACTAGCCTCATTCATGCGGGTGTTCGTGATGGCTACTCAAATAAAAAAGGGGCAGTTAATGTTCCTATGTACCTTTCCTCTACTTTCCACCAAGAGAGTATAGATGAGTTTGGCGAATATGATTATGCGCGTTCCGGTAACCCTACGCGTGATGCTCTAGAAAAAGCGATAGCAGAGCTTGAAGGTGGAGTTCGTGCCCATGCCTTTTCTTCAGGGATTGCTGCGGTTTCAGCCGCCTTAATGCTGTTATCACAGGGCGACCATATCGTCATGACTGAAGATGTTTATGGTGGAACATATCGTTTTGTGACAAAGGTATTACCACGCTTTGGGATTTCCCACACTTTTGTAGATTTCACGGATTTAGCAGCCGTGGAAGCTGCAATAACGCCGGCTACAAAACTGCTTTATATGGAAACACCATCTAATCCAACGTTAGGCATTACCGATATTCGTGGTGTGGTAGAGCTGGCGAAACAACACCGATGTCTCACATTTTTGGATAATACATTTATGACGCCATTACATCAACGTCCGTTAGAACTAGGTGTTGATGTCGTTATTCATAGTGCGACGAAGTTTTTATCGGGGCATTCTGATATTATTGCAGGATTAACAGTCACAGCTGATGAAAAGCTAGGACAGGACTTATACTTTATCCAAAATTCATTTGGCAATATTTTGGGTGTACAGGATTCATTTACACTCTTGCAAAACATTAAAACGACAGATGTCCGTTTTAGCCGTTCTACACAATCTGCTCAAAAAATTGCTGAGTTTTTAGCAACTCATACACTGGTAGAACAAGTCTATTACCCTGGACTATCCTCACATCCAGGTCATGACATCCATCAGCGTCAAAGTACAAGCTCTGGAGCAGTTTTATCTTTCCGCTTACCAAGCTATGCTTCCGCAAAAGCATTAGTCGAGGCAATGAAAATCCCAGTTTTCGCTGTCTCACTTGGTGGTGTGGAATCCATTCTTTCCTATCCGGCAAAGATGAGCCATGCCGCTATGGAGCCTGAGGAACGTGCCAAACGTGGGATCACAGACGGACTTTTACGTTTTTCTGTAGGACTCGAGCATGTAGATGATTTAATAGACGATTTCGCACAGGCTTTAGAGGTCGCTGCAAAGGCTTAATCGAATAAACATTAAAACCGCGCCATTAATGACGCGGTTTTAATGTACGCTCAATTTTTCACCTTAGCCAATAGGCGATATAAATAATCGCCATGCCCCTTTGCTAACAAAGTATCCTGCTCAGCTGATATCCAGTAAAAAGAAAAAAGTAAATCTGCTTCATTCAACCCAGTAGGATAATGTTGCCAGGTTTCCATTGTTTCATCGGAGGTAGTTAAATGATAAAAATAACGTTTCTGTAAAACACCTGATGGATGGTTAAAGTAATCCTGTGCAATGAACCCTTGAACAACAAGTGTTGTTAGGCCTGTCTCCTCCAGCATCTCCCGCTTTACGGCCTCTAACGGTGTTTCCCCTTGTTCAATCGTACCTTTAGGAACTTGAATACCTGCCCCTACTGTATTTTGTTCAAATACGAGAACTTGAATTTGCTCCCCATGCTCTCTTGTAATATAGCCAAATGCTTTTTCAACTACTTCCATGAAGTCTTCCCCCTATCTAATTGTGCTTTACAATAAAGATAAAAATTGGAATTGCAGGTGAAAAGTGTTGACATCTATTATACGTCAGATGCAAGAAAATGACATTACTTTCGTACAAGAAATTACTATTCAAAGCCGGCTTCTAGTCACCTATTTTTGAGGGTCTTATTGGACTATTCTCATCAGAGCAGGAATTGGCATACATTTTTCAGTCTTATGCATTCTGCTATTTGCCCAGTACGCTACCACATGTTTTCTTTATGTAAGATTAATTTGTTCGGCCTGAATAACAAGCGCTGTTAATCCTGTTGTACTGCCAGATTCATGTGCTTGTCCTTGTTGCCAAAGAACGCCATCTCCTGTTTCAATATCGACTCTTTTTCCATCCTCACCACAAACCCAGCCTTCACCCTGAATAACAATCAATAATTGTGGTACAGGTGCTTCATGCATGCCTACCACACCATTTGGCTCAATATAGATAAAGCCTATATTCGTGGGAACTGCCGTTTTCATGATTTTTTGATAATACGCATTTATGGACTCATAAGAGTGAATTTGATTCGCTAAATCTTGAGAAAAATGAAATAGTTGCATTGAATTTAATTCCTTTCACGCTAAGCTAATTCTTCCTGGGCAAATGCTAATAATGTTCCATCCTCTTTTTTGTAATAAAAAACAAATGCATCATAGCCATTTCTTTTTACCGTCTCCCAATCTGTTGTTTCACCATTCATTAACTGTACATTTCCTTGTTCATCGACCTCATAGTCATCCACTTCTTCATCATAATCAATGTTATAAAAAAATGATAAGATAACCTCAGTGGCGGGCATATTATATAGCTGCAGAGGACGGTTGCCGCGTTGTTCTTCTGTATAGTCATCACAAAACAACGCATTATAACCGTGTAGAGTCGCATCAAAAAGCAAAATTTCCTCTGCTGTTAAAGGGTCCTTGGCAACGATTTTAGCAGTCGAACCTGAAATGAATGGTAAAACCTCCCCTTCTAAGGCTAATAAATCACCATAATACCAAATTTCAAATTGCGTATTATTTAAAGTAGAGCAAAGCTGTAATTGTGATTCGACCCCTTCTGGCTGTTGAATCCTTGTTGTGACATGCTGTAAATAAGTAGGAATAAGATTGTTCATAGTTGGCTTCACTCCCCTTTTTATTCAATTCCTTTTCAGTATTATCATACATTAAATTTTACACAAAAAGAAAAGCCCAGAAAATTTCTGGGCTTGATGACACTTACTTTTCTAGCATGATTAAAACTGACGGGCCTTTGCTTCGCTTCGCAAGAGACGGTTATGAAGAGTGATCTCCGTTTCCCCGTTTACTTGCGATTTTGATCGCTTAATCCTTGACCAGTTGCGGTGGATTTTTTGAGATTTGGGGTCTAATTGTTCGAACCTACTCATTTTTCATCCTCCTCATCATTATAGATTTCATAAGTGAAATCTTTTTTATTATGACCAGCTAGGATGGAATTATACAACGACGAAAATAACCGCTTACGTTTTCATATTATTTATTTTCTTGTAGCCAAGTTAACGCATATTGCACATATAATTCTGTTCCAATGCGCAAACCATCTTCGTCAATATCGAAATGGCCATTATGATGTGCCCAGCGTGTATCTTTTTCTGTATTTCCAGAACCTACTAATGCAAAACAGCCTGGCACTTCATCTAAATAAAAGCTGAAATCCTCGCCACCCATCGTTGGGTCGTCTAAATGATAAGCTTCAGTACCAAAATGCTCAATTGCTAAACGTTCAACTAAGTCGGCACTAGCTGTATCGTTGTTGACGGCTTGAGTACCGTATTCATAAATAACCTCAGCTGTTCCACCATAGAGTGTTGCAACTTGATCAGCATAATGGCGAATTTGTGCTTCCATATGCGTACGAACGTCTTGATCGAAGCAACGCACAGTTCCTTCCAAAATAGCGTCTTCGGCAATTACATTGAAACGGGTACCGACATCCATTTTACCAATGGTTAAGACAGCTGGTCGAAGTGGATTGACCGTACGCGATACAACCGTTTGAACATTCAACGCAAAGGTCGAAGCAATCATCACTGCATCGATAGCATCATGTGGCGCTGCAGCATGACCACCCTGACCTTTGAAAGTTACTTTAAAAATATCAGCAGAGGCAAACGCAGGTCCTTTATTGCACTGGATATTTCCTGTGTCTATTTGTGACCAAATATGAATACCGAATGCGTTATCTACACCTTCCATAGCGCCTTGCTCAACCATTGCTTTTGCCCCTGTAGCAACTTCTTCAGCAGGCTGGAAAATAAATCGAACTGTCCCTTCTATTTCGTCACGGACTGCATGTAAAGTTTTAGCGGCAATTAATAGCATGGCTGTATGGGCATCATGACCACATGCATGCATCTTTCCATTTGTTTTAGATCGATATGGAATATCCTCTCGAATTTCATAAACGGATAAGGCATCCATATCCGCTCGTAGGGCAACTGTTTTTCCTTCCTTGTTCCCTTTTAATTCAGCAATAATACCTGTGGGTTCTGTTCGTCTATAAGGAATACCTAGCTTATCTAAATAAGCTGCTACATAATTCGTTGTTTCATATTCCTCCCACGAAAGCTCAGGCTCACTATGTAATTTTTGACGAATTGCCACAAGCTCGCTGTTAAGATCAGCAATGATAGGTTTAATAGTAGTCATGATTACTCTCTCCTTTTTTATAACCAATTGACGAAAATACCCGCTAAAATAACCGATGTTATGGTTACACTAATGAAGCCTCCAACAAGCATAGGTGGCAGCATACGACTGAGCAGCATTTCACGCTCTTTTTCATCCGTCGTCGATGATTTCACCACTTCATTCGTTAAAATATAATCTGCGGGGAAACCATATAGCGCTGTTAAGGAAACTGCAAACGCTAAGTTCGGGCTAACTTTTAATATTTTCCCTGCGATGAACGAGAAAATATACATGCCGACTACAGCTAGGACAATCGAAACAACTAACGGTACAATAATGCGCATTAGCATTTCAGGGGTTGCCTGTTTTAAGCCGTCGAATATAAAGAGCATTAAGCCCATAATGGCAAAGCCAAAGCCATTTGCTTTTTGTAACGGTTGTTTTTCTAAAAAACCAATTGTTGAAGCGAGTACACCAAATACTAAGCACAGTACTAGTGCATTAACTGTCACAATTGGAGCTAATACGGTCGATGTACCGTAGGCCAATAAACCAACAAGCGCTAAACGGAAAAATTTAAAATATTCTGTATTGTAATTTGCAGGTATCTTCCTCAATAATTTAGGCTGTTCAGTAGCAGCGTTTTCTTCTTCCTGCACTTGTGAAATCGTATGTAGCTTACCTTGTTGGTGTTCTTTTAATAAACGTTTTGCTTCACGTTTTAATACAATTGAAGTAATCGGATAGCCTGCAAATCCTTGAATGACATAAATAACAATTGCAAAAACTGCTAAATCCTCTAAGCCAGCTGCCGAGGCACCTTCTGACATGACTAATGCAGCCACAACTCCTCCAACTAATGGTGGAACTGCCACAATCATTGTTTTCAAATCAAAAATCATGGCGCCAATAGTAAATAAAATAGCAATAATTCCTACAATACCGGCCAATGAAATGACAATTGCCTTCCACTGGTTTTTCAATTCCTTGAGTGACAGAAGTGTCCCCATATTGGTAATTAATAAATACATTAACATCGTGGCAACTACTGGACCGATCCCGGCAATACTAACAATATCTTTCGGGAAAAACGTCCAATAGCCAATTAAAAATAATACCGCACAGACGAACACAGATGGAATCCAAGCCTTTGTTCTTGTTGCGACAATATCTCCGATGTAAAGAATAGCAAGTACTATCGTCAGTGCTAACATTTGAGACATATTAAATAATTCTCCTTACCTATTAATTTTTTAATGTCCTCTATAATAATACTTATTATTCTAAAAATTCTATTTTTACAGAAAAGAAGAAAATTAGCCCTTTTTCGAGCATATTCGCGACATTAAATTTTTAATTTACTAAATATTCAGTTTTTTAAATATTGATAAAAAGTAGAACCATGCTTAATAGGCTCTACTTCATTTCATAAATTCTATGCTATTAATATATATAAAATAGTCATACAACATGCATAAATTATTGTCATTAGGACCAATCGCAGCATAGACCCTCCTCTAAAACAAGCCACCGAGGAGGGTTTATGTTTATGCTAAAACAAGTTCAGGTTATGTTGGTCACTGTTTCTTCTCTAATAAAACGTTGACAACTTTCTCTAGCTGAAGATCTAAAGAATATGGATCCTCCATGACGAATTCATCATCGAATTCACCATACATATAGACATTGCCATTTTTCACAGCAGGGGCTCCTTGCCAAATAGGGCTATTCAATATCTCCTCCGCATCTTCTTGCGAATTCACATAGACAAATACATGATCACCTAAATACTCGGGCAGCACCTCTAACGAAATATTTTCAAAGCCTTCTTTCATATTTAATGCTTGTTCTGTAGGAGGTAATTTCAACATCTGATAAATGGTATTACTACCATAATTCCCACCCTCAGCAGCTAACACAAACAAACCTGTAGGGCTTAATTGCACAATTGACACCGTTTCGCCTTCCTTAATGATACCTTCTATTTGTTCTCGAGCATCTTCTACCTTGCGTTCATATCCTTTTATCCATTCCTCCGCTTCTTGCTCTTTACCAAATACTTCAGCAATTCTTCTGAATTTTTCCAAAGGCCCTGCCGTTGAAAGTTCTTCCCAATACGGGATAAAAACTGTCGTTCCTATTTTTTCGTATTGTTCAATATTTTTTTCAATTGATCCAATAATTAAATCTGGCTCTAACATAATGAGTTTTTCCGGGTTCATTGGAAAATTACCTAAATTCTCAATTTTATCGAGTGTTTCTTGCGGAATACCAGATTTTTCTATCCACCCTTCCGTTAACATTCCTTCACGAACCCCGATTGGAATAATGCCTAGCTTTAATAGTTGTCCCATATATTGATCAGCCGCTACACGCTGTGGCTGTGCTGGAATTTCAACATCACCTCTTGGCGTAGAAACAATTCTTGTTTTCCCTTCCTGCATCACTTCTTGTCCACTATTCGCCTTTGTTTCTTGATTGGCAGCTGGTGTGGCTCCATTTGTAGTTGTTGCATTTGAGCATGCAGCTAATAATAATGATAGACACATAAACAACGTCATGGCCGTTACCTTCATGTTTTTAAACTTCGACATTTCGCTTGCTCCCTTTCGTTGATAATGATTTTCAATTTCATCATCAATATACCATTCGATATGATTGGGGAGAATAGCATATCTTCTTCTCCAAAGTGGCAATTCTTCATCTTGGCTTTTTTGTTTCCACGCTCTTTTAAATTGAGCTGGAGAAATGCCCTTATGTCGTTTAAAGCTTCGACTTAATGAATAGCCATCTGGATAACCAACATGATCCGCAATGTCCTGCAATGTCGCATCTGTTTGTACTAGCAATTTTGCTGCTTTATTTATACGTATTACACCCAAATAATGAATCGGGCTAGTATGCATTTTTTCTTTAAATAACTTAGATAAATAACCTACACTACAAGATAATTCCTGAGCCAGCTTTTCAAGTGTCAATGACCTCTGATAATGTTCCTCTATATAACGAACTGCTTCTGTAACTATATCTGGCTTTATAGGGTGAATTCCCTGGGCATGCATTTGTCGTAGTAATTCATAAATATATTGATAAAACAATGCTTTTATATGTAAACGTTTCAGCTCTTTTTCATTGGGTTGTAGCCAAACCGTATTCATTTGCTCCACTTTATCAAGCAGAGTAAGTGGATTAGCTGGTGCGAAAGCATACTGGTATTGAAACGGATTGTCGTTTTCCAACAAAGCTACAATTTCTTGTCGATTTGGTAACGGTAGAGTGGTTTTATAGAAAATAAGAAAATAATCAAATTCCTTCTCTGCTACAATCTGTATACAGACCCCTTTGCCTGCATGAAAGGCATGAAAGGATTGTACCAAATGCCTATTTTTATCGACCCATATTTGAGCATCGCCTCTTTTTGTATACAGAAAGGCATTCATAGGCAATGGATAAGGGCCGAATGCTTCTCCTTGTTCCATCATTGTAAAACGTATATCCATGATTTTAATGTACGCGTGATTCCACAAAAGTATATGGTCGTTTAATTTCATTTAGCTCAAGCACTCCTTCTAGTTTAACCATTGACATGGCTCTAGTTTAACAGAATTCTTGATAAATGATAATGATTCTCACACAAAAAGGACTTGTCATTGTTGCGATCAAGTCCTTCTTTGTATTGTTTATTTTTTGAATCGATTGCCTGTGTTCATATAGATCATTAAAAAAATCGTAAGCACTACAAAAAGAACAAGACCGACAATAAATAACCACTGTGTGTGAAATAGTTCATTTAGCACCCATAAAAGTACACAAAAACAGTAGCCATACATCATCTTCCCCATAAATTTTGCAAGTGCTATTTCGTCATACGTATCTTTTTCGTCTTGTGACATTGTGTTAAAGCCAGCAATTAAAAAAGTTCCTTTCCCCTGTGATAATACAAGGGCAAAGATGAGAAATGGAAGCATGATGATTAAATATACAAAAACACCCACAGTGACTCAGCCTACTTTCCATAAATAAATTGTTGAATCGCTGGTAGTAAATCCTCATGTAGTGGAAGTGTTGGGTCTGCATACGTTGCTAAATTTGCGGCATAGTCTTCTGGTGCCTTTTTCAACACATGGTTCATCCCTTCCATATAAAGAAGCGTTGCATCAGGGTTACCTTTCTTCAATGCCTCTGCATCGACTTCCTTCACTTGTAAATCAGTCGTTCCTTGCACAAGTAGTACAGGACTCTTTACTTTTCCAAGCTCTGTGGCTGGATTATACTTTAACACGGAAATAAGGAAGGGCTGTACAGAAGGACGGAAGACTGCTTGTAATTCGGGCGAAATATTTTCCACTTGCTTTCCTTGCTTTAGAGCTGTCAAAATGTCCTTTGATTCTTTGAATAAATTTGGCGCTAGCTGACTTTTTAATTGCTCCACTAATACTTCATCCATTGGACGTCCAGCACCTGCAATCGAAACAAAGGATGCTACTCCTGTTTTTTGAGCCGCTAATAAACCAATTAATGAGCCTTCACTATGTCCAATGACATGAACACTTGTATAGGCTTTATTAGCCTGCAATGATTGGATGATTTGCACTGCATCTTCAACAAATTGGTCAAACGTCACATCTTCTTCTTTCGTCAAGAGTGCTTGATTATCCCCAATACCCCGTTTATCATAGCGTACAGTTGTGATTCCCTCCTGAGCCAAGCCTTCAGCCATCATTTTTAAACTATTATTTTTACCAGCTAAAACTGAATTACCATCCTTATCTGTCGGTCCAGAGCCAGCGATAATAACTGCGACGGGTGATGGGGATGTCGCATTGGCTTTTTGAAGAGCCACTATGAGGTCACCTTGCTGAACGGGAATCTTTACTGTTTCATAAGTTACTGGTTCCTCTTTATATGCTTGTAAGATAAGTGGGAAGGTCCCACCATTTTGTTGAAATGTAGCTTCTATTTGTTCATTTTTGAAAGTACCATTAATAGCAATTACTGAGCCGTTTAAATGAATGGAAACGCTTACCTGATCACCTGTATAGTTCACACTCTTCAACGGGAAATTAGATATGCCCTGTGCTGGCACGGATAGAGTACCACTATTTTTCTGTAAATCAACAATGATGGGTAGCTGTCCATTCGGTGTTTCAATATTGCCTTCCCATTTTCCAATAAACTGTTCGCTCATGGCACTTTCCCCTTTGGTCTCTTTATTTTCTACAATCTCTTCCTTTTGCCCACAGCCAGCTAAAAGTAAAAGCGTACAGCATAACACAAACAATTTTTTCAATTTAATCTCCCTCTCTATGTTTGGCAGTACTGCCCTACTGATTGTCATGTAACACCATTTTGCAAAATTGACTATCCCACCAATGCCTTATTGTTCTTAGCTTACAAGGATGGATCGTATGTATTGGAATAAAAAATGCCCTTTTCCAAAGGTGAAATGGTGGTGCCAAAAATGCCTACTATTTATTAGCATAATACCCCTACTTCCATTGTTTTAAAATTCACTGGAATAATTTCGCTCTTTAGAGCAATTGCACAGCTATTCCATTAATTGATAGGCTAATGGACATCAAATAGAATCTGTTCTATATAGAGTAGTACAGATTGTTTTCATTGTCAAATGTAGGTATTATTGTAGTTTCTCCACCTCCCCCATTAAAAAGCAGCATAAAAAAGGATCCAGAAAAATTCTGGATCCATGGACACTTATTGCTTCTATTTGATTTTTTACTGGAATGGTTTACGCTTCACCTTAATCTACAGTGAAACAGAACTCTGCTTCACCTTTAGGCTTAAGCTTTAAGAAGCTTCAACCATCCACAGCTGTGGCGGACTTTCCTGAGATTCTTGGTCTTTGGGTGTTTGACTATTACTCATTCTGCATCCTCCCCATCAGGTTAGATTAATAAGTGTTTCCGCTCTTATTATGAACCATTGCCCATTTGTTTATGCATGATGATAATCTTTTCTTTGGCGTACAATCATTTCTTATAAAAATCCCTCTACCATTTTTGTTCATCCAGTATGCAAGCCACGTTGAATATCTATGTTGGTCTTGTGGTGTTACACCATGTACAATTGCTGAGAAGCGACAATTATTAAGTCCTGATCCTGCATAGACACCACCATTCGAAAATTCAATAATCATTTTACGTAAACGATTCTATATCTACTAAAGCTTTGGATACGACCATCCTTGTAGCATCTTCTGCTGTAATCTATTGCTTAATTGTATCAAGTCTTTTAAAAAACGCTCAAGCATTTTGTCCTCTTACCACGTTTTCATACAAAAACCCCAATTCCGCGTCTCCAGAATTGGGGATTGTCCTTCACGTATGTAAGGTACTCTTTTTCACGTCACCCTCTGGCTTTGTTGAAAAAGGATAAGGTTTTCATAGCGCCTCACAGGACAGCTTTAATGAATATCTATGCAAAAGTCACGAGGACATGCACGCAAAATTAATGTTGGACAACTAGACAAGCTTGGGCTTTTTCAATTTGAATTTTGACTTGGTCAAAGCCAGTTCCCCCAAGGGAGTGACGGCGTCGGACAGCTGCTTCTGGCGCTAATACATCATAAATATCCGAATCAATTAGCTCGCTTTCACGCTTCATCTCATCCAATGGTAAATCTAATAAGTAAATGCCTTTTTGAATACATGTGAACACAAGTTTACCTGTCACCTCATGTGCCTCACGGAAAGGCATACCTTTTGTAGCAAGGTAATCAGCTAGCTCTGTTGCGTTCGAGAAGTCAGCATGAACAGCTTGCTGTAAACGTTCCTTATTGACAGTCATCGTACGAACCATACCTTCAAAGATTTTCAGAGAACCAAGAATCGTATGCACTGTATCAAACATGCCTTCTTTATCTTCTTGCATATCTTTGTTGTACGTTAATGGTGTTCCCTTTAAAACCGTTAACAAGCCCATTAGATTTCCATAAACACGCCCTGTTTTGCCTCGAATGAGCTCAGCCATATCAGGATTTTTCTTTTGTGGCATAATGGAAGAACCTGTTGAAAAGGCATCATCCAATTCGATAAATTTAAATTCATCTGTAGACCATAAAATAATTTCCTCAGCAAAGCGCGATAAATGAGCCATTAACAAGGATGCATTGCTTAAAAATTCTACAATAAAGTCACGGTCACTTACAGCATCCATCGAGTTGGCATAAACATCATTAAATCCTAGTAATTCTGCTGATTTTAAACGGTCTATTGGGAATGTTGTCCCTGCCATCGCTCCTGCCCCTAATGGCAAAATATCAATGCGTTTCATGGATTCTGTGAAGCGTTGCTTATCACGCTCTAGCATCCAAAAATAGGCCATTAAATGATGGGCAAAAGAAATTGGCTGAGCTCGTTGTAAATGTGTATAGCCCGGTGCAATCGTTTCAATATGCTCCTCGGCTTGGACTAATAAAGTTTGTTGGAATATAGCAATTAAATCAATCGTTTCCTGGACACGCTTTTTCAAAAAGAGATGCATATCCGTCGCAACTTGGTCATTACGGCTACGTCCTGTATGTAGTTTGCCACCAACAGGACCAATTAAATCAATGAGCATCTTTTCTAAATTTAAGTGTATATCTTCATTAGCAATGCTAAATTCAAGCTCACCTGCTATTGCCTTTTCTTTCAGTTGGGCAAGACCACTAAGTATGGCCTCTACATCAGCTGTTGGTAAAATCCCTGTTGCGCCAAGCATTGTGACATGTGCAACACTACCTTCAAGATCCTCTAGCACAAGTTGTTGATCAAAGCCAATGGATGCACCGAATTCATCTACCCATGCTTCTGCTGATTTTTGGAAACGTCCACCCCAAAGTTTTGTCATGTCAGCTCACCTTTTCCTTTATTACTTTTCAAAAGGTGTAGGTCAAGCACAAATGCCTCACCCCACCCTGCTTATTACGATTACTTTTTATTAACAGCTGAGTTCACTACAGTCGGTAGACCCCATAGTTCGATAAAGCCAACAGCGGAAGCGTGGTTGAATTGATCTTCCTTCGAATATGTGGCTAATTTTTCATTGTATAGTGAATTTGGTGATTTACGTCCTTCTACAATGGCATGCCCTTTGAATAATTTCACACGCACTGTACCATTCACATATTGCTGTGATTGGGCAAGGAATGCCTCAAGTGCATCACGTAATGGAGAGAACCATAGACCATCATAAATTAATTCAGATAGTTTTTTCTCAATAACTGGCTTGAAGTGGGCTAATTCTTTGACAAGTGTTAAATCTTCAAGCTCCTTATGAGCCGTTAACAACACCTTAGCACCAGGAATTTCATAAACCTCACGAGATTTAATACCTACTAAACGATTTTCAACGTGATCGATACGTCCAATGCCATGTGCACCTGCAACTGCGTTTAATTCCTGAATTAAATCAGCAAGCTTCATTTCTTTTCCGTTTAAAGCAATTGGTTTACCAGCCACGAATTCGATTTCCACATACTCTGCTTCATTTGGTGCGTTTTCTACTGAAACCGTTAAGCCATAAGCTTCTTCTGGTGGAGATACCCATGGATCTTCCATAATGCCCGCTTCATTTGCACGACCCCATAAGTTTTGGTCAATTGAAAATGGAGAATCTAATGTTGCAGGAATAGGTACATTATGTTTCATCGCATATTCAATTTCCTCATCACGGCTCCAGCCCCACTCACGCACTGGTGCTAATACCTCTAGATCAGGATTTAATGCTTTAATAGAAACTTCAAAACGAACTTGGTCATTTCCTTTACCTGTGCAACCATGAGCTACAGCATCCGCACCTACTTGGTTCGCAATCTCAACCAATTTTTTCGCGATTAATGGACGAGAAAGAGCTGACACTAATGGATACTTTTGTTCATACCATGTGTGTGCTTGTAATGAAATTAATGCATAGTTTTCAGCAAATTCATCCTTTGCATCCACCATATAAGATTCAATCGCTCCTACTTGTAGAGCTTTGTTTTTTACAAACTCCAGATCTTTCCCTTCACCAACGTCAAGACATACTGCGATAACGTCCCAACCTTGTTCTTTTAACCATGGAATTGCTACCGAAGTATCAAGTCCACCTGAATATGCTAGTACAACCTTTTTATTTGCCATAAAAAATGCGCCTCCATTGCTCTACAGATATGTATTTTTATACATTCAATTAAAAGTTTATACACGAATAGTATCATGTTATAAAAATAAAAACAAGTGTATTTTTATAAATTAATAGTCTTTTATTTTTCTTATAAAAAGTCCGTTTACCCACACATTACTCTCAAGGAAATCAATGATAGATACTCGAAAAAACGCTTTTTCACTATAGACATAAATGTATACTGTATAAATTACAACAAAAAAGAATCCAATGTATAAACTGGATTCTTGTGACACTACTAATGGATAAATAAACGAACTATCCATTTTCATCTTAATCGGTCTTTGGGAGCCAATTGATTCATTGTTTACAAGCGAGAAGCGCTCACCCCCGCGGTAGTGTGGAAATCACCACATTGACTTTATGATGTCATTGGCTAGGTTTATTAGACCAAACCTTCTTTGGATTCATCAGTATAAGTAGAAAGGCTACTATTGAATACAGGATAGCGTTATACATCATTAAAATAATTAAATTCTCGTTTATAATGCCTATAAAAAAATTGAAGAATTGATGGATCATTATAGGAATGATTAAATTTTGATTAATTGTATAGAAGGCTGTCATAATAATGGTCGTAGAAATGATGGAAAGCATAAAGAATATGATGTATTTTAGTAGCTCCAGCCCTGTAAAACCTGTTGTGAACCAAATAGGTAAATGCCAAATTCCCCACCAAAATCCTATGATGATTGCAGATTGTAATGACCCATATTTCTTTTGGAGCTCAAGCAACGCAAAGCCTCTCCACCCTAATTCTTCTCCTATAGGTCCTGATAATAGATTTTTAAAGAAATAATAACTAAGCATTCCCCAGGAGGAAATAGTCAAAATAGCATCAGCTTTAGTATTCTTCATAACAACAAGTAAGATGATCATAAAGATGGTGGCTTGAATAAGCAGAACAGAAAGAATGACAGAAAATCGAAGTTGATTTTTAAATTTTTGTTTCACGAAATGTAAAAAATGCTGCCCTGGATAAATTTTTGAAAATAGTATGGCAAAGGCAAAAGTCGATGACCATGCAGATAGACAGCGTACTATATCGAATACCCATGTTGGAAAGCCTAACATTTTAACGGCTCCTACAAGGCAAAAAAGTGGCAAAAAGATGATATTAGTCAGGATAATGAAACTCGCTACTGGTCTTTTTAGCTTCTTTTTTTTGTTCATATAATAAATCCCCCGTTTCGTTCTGAATACTTTCAGCTTAAACCTGGGGGTTGCTCACAGGTCAATACATATTTCCATCTATCACTCTATTTTATGGGAACATATATTTCTAAAAATATTCGTTCTAGTCCTCCCTCGAAAGTAGCTAGTAATAAGTTAATATAAACGAGACCTAAAAGTTCATAGCCATTTTCTTTGGCTACTCTTCGAATTGTTGCTTCCACTTGGTCGTCTGTATTTTTGCCACCCGTCGACCATCTTCCATCTTCAATGACAGTATATAAACAGGTAGGATGATATAAAACTTGCTCTTGTAACGCTTTCTCGTTTTCTTCTAGCTTTCGCACAATCATAAATTTATCTTCCTGCATGCCTTGTTCATTAAACTGTATTACTCTTCTTAACGATGTCAGGATAACCGCTTTTTTTAAACTGTCTGTATTTTCTTTAAGTGCGTCATATTCTTCATAAGCTGTATAATGGTCTATTACGCCTAACATGGCTAGTGGTTTCATTTCTTTTATCGTAAAGGTACCTAAGTATTGTTGAATTTTTTGGCAATCCTCTTGTGCATTTTGGAGTTTTTTTAACAGTAGGTTTTTATAGGCTATCTCCTCTAACACCTGTTGTTCTTTCTCCTCTAATAGGAGTTGGATTCCCTCAATACTCATGCCTTTTCTTACTTCTTGTATTCGTTTAATTTCAAAATCCAATTCTCGATAAAAATTGACGGTTGTTAAATTATATATATCCAATTGATTGTATGTTCTATAGCCATTCTCACTATTTTGTTGAGGCTTAACCAATTCCTTTTCCTCATAATATTTGATCGTATCTCTAGAAATGCCTAAAAATTTTGCCACTTGTCCAATTGTATACATAATACCCCCCTTTTCTTAGCCAGTATGAAAAAACTGTAGACATGAAAAGTACATGCTTACAGTTAGATGTTCATTATTTTTTATGGAAAAATGATTTCCCTAACAACTCAATGGTTGCAGGTGCCAGTGCATACAGTTTACTTGATAGCCCCATGATTTTGGGGAGGTTGACCTCTCGAACTGGGCGCTCAATTGTTTTAATTGTCGCCTGTGCCACTTCATCAGCTGATAATAAAAATCTACCTAAAGATTCGCGATAGCCACTTTGATCATTGGCCTTGTCTAAAAATGGTGTATCAACCGGACCCGGGTGAATAGCCGTTACTTTTACATGATATGGCGCAAGCTCCATCCGTAGTCCATTTGTAAATCCTACAATCGCATGTTTGGTTGCTGCATAAACACTTGCTTTCGGAGTGGCGACCTTGCCAGCCTGAGACCCAATAAAAATCAAATGCCCTTGATTTTGCTCCATCATCTTGGAAGCTAACCGTTTCGCAAGGTAAATAGGTACACTAATATTCACTTCAATCATTTGTGCAATATCCTCATCCATTAACTTTGGAGCCTCAGCAAATTTTCCAACACCAGCTGATAGGATGGCGACATCAATGGGTGGAAGCTGGGCACAAACAGCGTCGAGTGTATGTAAATGGGTTAAATCAGCTTGAATGACTTTGGCTCCCAAACGTTCTAAAACTTTTAAAGCTACAGCATTGCGGCCTGTGGCATAAACGGTATGACCTTGCGCTACTAGTAACTCCGTTATTTTTAAGCCTACACCACTTGTTGCCCCTGTCACAAAGATCGTCTTACTATTCATATATAGTCCTACTTTCTTTTAAATAAATAGATGCCTTCTTCTGTCTTCGTTGAAGTAATATAATTATTTGCCTCTAAATAATCTAAATGCCCCAACGTTTTGGACAGTGTTAAACCAAGCATATGCTGGAAGATAGCTGGATACAATCGTTTCGTCACTTGCACAACCGTTAATTGATCTTCCCCTAGTAATTCACAAACTTTCATAGATTGCTGATGCTGTCTTTCTAGTCGTTTATCAATTAAGATCGGAATGTCTTGTAGTTCAGCCCCATGTCCTGTATACATCATTTTGACAGGCAATTGGCGTAAAATTTCTAGCGATTCATTATATTGTAATAATGATTTTGTGCGTCCCAATGAATGATCTAATGGTGGCTCAATTAAAGGGTTCGGCGTTATTTTTTCAAGTAATAAATCTCCGCCAATCACATGATGTGTTTGTTCATCCCAAAAAATAAAATGGCTTTGTGCATGCCCTAATGTTTCAATTGCCTTTAATCCTGGATGCCCAGGTACTTCATCTCCATCCGTCAAAATTTGTGTCAATGGACGTTCACCTACAAGCTCTAATTCGCGACGAACATGTACACTTTTAGCAATATACTCTTGTGGTACCCCATGTTCAAATAAACGTTCACTGTAAAATTGCTCGTGATAACGTAAAAACTCCTCGTCATGACGAAGCCACTTATCATTATAGGCATGACCTAAAATTTCAGCATGTGGAAATGCATCGACCCATCCCGCATGATCAGGGTGATGATGGGTGAGCACAACTTGTTCAATATCTCGCATATCGTAGCCTGCGGCGCGAATCCCCCATTTCAGAGCATCATAGGCTTCTACCGTTTTTGGTCCAACATCAAAAATGCTAAGTGCATCACCTTTCACAATAAATGCATTGACATCTCCTACTTCATAAGGTGTTGGTATTTCGATTTTGTATATAGACAAAGTTGTCTCCCCCTTTTTACTCGCTAGTGAATACTGATTCATTCTATTTTACAAGTTTTTTCTGTTTTCGTCATCTTCCTGTTGACAGGTTGCTTATCCATCACTATAATTTTGAATAATCTAATTATTAATGTGCGTTGAAGAAGCCGAGTACGTAATTGGTGAAGGTGTTAGAGAGTGTTACATTTGCTGAGAGTAACATCACCCACTCCCATTACCGAACCTATTTCTGAGCAGTTATGCAAACATAACCGTATCCCTTGCGATAAAAGGGCTAAGAGTTGTGCCAACATTGGCAAACAAAGGTGGTACCGCGGAAACAAAAGCGTTTTCGTCCTTCTAAATAAGGACGAGAGCGCTTTTTTATTTTGAACTGGAGGTTTTATTCATGAAAAAAATTTTATTTATCGGTGCGGGGTCAATGGCAGAGGCATTGATTCAAGGGTGGATAAAGCAAAAGGTATTTTCACCACAGGAAATTTACGTCACCAATCGCTCTGACAAAGAACGTCTACATTTTTTACAAGAAACATATGGCATTCACTGCATGTTTGATCAGGCCATTTTTCGTCAGGCAGATCTAATCATTTTGGCGATGAAGCCAAAAGACGCAATTTCAGCAATGCGTGAGTTAAAACCAAAAATCACAGCACAGTCTGCGATTCTGTCCATTCTAGCAGGTATTGGGATAGGGACGATTACTGAACTTTTAGGGAGCCGTCCAGTCGCACGAGTGATGCCTAACACGTCTGCCACTATCGGTATGTCCGCAAGCGGCATTGCATTTAATAACGAAGTATCTACTGCACAGCGTATTCTTTTTCTCCAGTTATTAGAGGCTGTTGGCTCCGTTATTGAAGTAGAAGAGGATCAATTACATGCAGTCACAGCCCTTTCAGGTAGTGGTCCTGCTTATATTTATTATTTAATGGAAGCGTTCGAGCGTGTAGGAACAGAGGTAGGTCTATCCAAAGATACAGTACGATTGTTGATGACACAAACACTTGCTGGTACTGCTGAAATGCTCAAGCAATCCGTAGATGAGCCGGATGTCCTACGCAAAAAAGTAACAAGCCCTGGCGGGACAACTGAGGCGGGGATTCAAGCGCTAGAGCAATATCAATTTAATGAGGCGATTGAAGCTTGTATTAAAGAAGCAGAAGCACGATCTCGTTCACTTGCAAATGGATAACATTAGGTGCAAAATAAAGTTTATCACTAGGAATTAGGGGGCTTTATTTTGAGTAAATTATTCGAACCTTATCAATTACAATCGATTTCCTTAAAAAACCGTGTTGTCATGGCACCAATGTGTATGTATTCAGCCGAGGATGATGGTATGGTCACACCTTTCCATCAAGTCCATTATGCGACACGGGCAGCTGGGCAAGTAGGATTAATCATTTTAGAAGCTACGGGTGTTGTACCAGAAGGTCGTATCTCCAACAAGGATTTAGGCATTTGGGATGACGCGCATATTGAAGGCTTACGTCAATTAGTAGAGGGCATGAAAGCATATGGGGCTAAAACAGGCATCCAGCTTGGTCATGCTGGACGTAAAGCAGCAATAGATGGCGAAATTTTTGCCCCATCAGCAATTGCCTTTAGTTCAGACTATCAAACACCAACAGCCATGTCTGAAGAGGACATTCATCATGTGATTGAAGCGTTTAAACAAGCGGCTATTCGTGCGGCAAAGGCAGGCTTTGACGTACTAGAAATTCATGGAGCACATGGCTATTTAATCAGTGAGTTTTTATCGCCTGCTACGAACAAACGTGAAGATCAATATGGTGGCTCACAGGAAAATCGCTATCGTATATTGCGCCAAATCATCGATGCTATTCGCAGTGTTTGGGATGGGCCATTATTGGTACGTGTTTCTGCAGAAGATTACGCAGAGGATGGCACTACAATGGAAGATTTCATCGTCTTTAGCCGCTGGATGAAGTCACAAGGAGTAGACCTAGTAGATGTATCAACAGGTGGCGTTGTCCCTGCTGCTATCAATGTTTTTCCAGGTTACCAAGTTTCTCATGCTGAAGCCATCAAACATGGGGCTGATATCCCTACTGGTGCAGTGGGCCTTATTACAACAGCCATTCAAGCCGAAGAAATTTTGCAAAATAATCGTGCAGATTTAATTTTCTTAGCTCGTGTTTTACTCCGTGAGCCGTACTGGCCCCTCCATGCAGCTAAAGAATTAAGCGAAGAACTGCAACCACCCGTACAATATGTTCGTGGTTGGTAATCCTCTTTCCATAACAAAACAGCTTGTGCGTTCACAAGCTGTTTTTTAATTAGAACAGTGGATTTTGTTTGATTTCTTCATCAATAGCCTGTACTAATGCCTCCGCATCATCCGCAGTGACGATTTCTCCGTTCACAATAGCAAAAATACCTTGCTCACAGATTTCACAATGCGATGTACAACCCGATTCCTCGATGTCAATATCATCACGTTCTAGTAAGACATCATATGCATCTGCCGCACCTAGCGATAAATTCGTGATGCAAAACTCAACTCTATTTTTTAATGGCTGTGAATCTTTCTTCTTTTTAAAAAGAGAAAATACCATGTTTATTCCCCCTTACAAACTATCATCTATCATACCATAATGGGACACTTTCTATGAAAACCCTTACAAACATTTCTCTCACATTTCCCTCATTTTTGAACATCATGTGAATTATAAATAATTTCTAGTTAGTAATAGCTCTAGTAAATCATTTGGAACATTTGTCGATTCTTTATAGAACAAGTATACGGGTACATTTGGCAATGAAAAGCCTTCAAACGGTACAATATTAAAACGTCCCTCCATACGTTCCTTTCTTACAATCATACGAGGTAGAAAAGACATCCCTAACCCGTCTTTGATTAGTCTTTTGACGACATAGGATTGGGAAATTGATACTTGCCTCGTCAATATATAGTTTTCTCTTAAATTATGTAAAAGCTCATCCCAAATAGTTGGATGATGATGCGTAAATAATGTATATGTTTGAAATAGCTCTTCATAATCGATGTAAGCCCCTGTTTCATCATCATAAGCATCTAATGGAATTACTAATTCTAACGGGCTTTCAATAAGCAGCTCTTGATGCCAATGGCGATAGCGAGTTGATAATAAAGAGATACCTATATGCGCTTGATGCTGTTGAACTAAATCTTCAATTTTAGCTGAATCCTCCACTAAAATCGAAATTTCCAATGCAGGGTGATCATTGATAAATTGATACAAAACATGCGGTAAAATGGTTTCCACCATTAAAGGAGTCATAGCGATAATAATCTTTTCGTGAATGCCTTTACTCACTAAACGAATACGTTCAATACTTTGCTCCCACTGAAGGACCATTTGCTTTGCCTCTAGTTGAAAAAGCTTCCCAGCTTCAGTTAATTGGACACGGTTTCTTTCACGCTTAAACAATTGAACATGCAAAAATTCTTCTAAATGTTGAATGTGAACGGTGATACTTGGCTGTGAAAGATGAAGTTGTTGTGCCGCTGTTCGAAAATTACAAGTTTGAGCAGCTACAATAAAGGACTGTAACCATTTATACTCCATGTTTCCTCCTCCTTGATTACTATTTTTGATTAAGTTCATTACATATATTTAATTTACTAAATTATACAATAATAATAAACTGACTATTAAATAGATGATGCAAAAGGAGAGATATACATGTCTTATGCCACATTAAGTCGTCAATTTCGAATATTTGCCGAACAGGAATGTGTAGACTCTAGCCCCCTGTATGAACATTTAGCTAATAAAATTGCTGCGGATGAGGAACTATTAGAGATTGCCTCCATGATTCCACCCAATCAACCAGCACCCAATTTATTGTTGGCGTCTGTTCAATATTTATTGGGCTCCTTAAAAGATCCTTTAGCAAAGTATTACACGTCTTTTACGGCAACTCCACATCCCATTCCAGAGGTTTACCCTGTCTTTAAGGCATTTGTAATGGCGCATACAGCACAATTAAAGTCATTGTTTCAAGAAAAACTTGTCCAAACCAATGAAATTCGACGTTGTGCCTATCTCTATCCTATAATGACTGACATTTATCACAAGCATCAACGACCATTAGCCTTCATAGAAATAGGTGCAAGTGCTGGACTCCAGCTTGGTATGGATCACTACAATTATTGCTACAATCATCAATTATCCATCATCAATACGGACAATGGATGTATCATACCTTCAGAAAACCGAGGGGAAACACTTCCTGTGTCTGTGTCTAAGCCACCTGTTGTTTGTCAAAGGATTGGCATTGATTTAAATCCTATTGATCTCCGACAAAAGGAAGACAGTCAATGGCTACAAGCTTTAATCTGGCCTGAACACCATGAACGTCGATTGTTGTTAAATGAAGCTCTCCCTATCTTCGGTCAATTAGATATTCAGTTAATAAAGGGTGATGCAATCCAACTAATAAAAGAGCTTAGTCAAACAATTGAGCAAGAGGCAATGTTAGTCGTTTATCATACACATGTCGCCAACCAACTGCCATTACCATTACGGCATGAATTAATGGAGCAATTAAAGGAGATAAGCATGGAACGACCTCTTTATCATTGCTATAATAATTTATTTGACTTACAGCTACATCAAGATTTTATGCATCTTGGCACCATCGAGCCGATTCGTACAATGGAACGACCAGATGGGCATGCACGCTGGTTTAAATGGGCCAACTGCTAGCATGTACAATAAAAAGAAACGCTGTGCCCTATTGCTACACAGCGTTTCTATTAATCTTTAAAAATCGTATTCAGCATCTTTTTTCGCACGAATTTCTGCAAATGCGTCTGTTACCATTACAGTATCCTCTGCTAACCGTTCAAGACGGAAAAGAACATCATCATTGACAATTTCTTTGCGTAAAAAGTCTTTTTCTTCTATAAATACATAGGTTGGCACAATATGGGCCTTCATGTAAGCAAGAATTGGCTTTAATTGCTGCTCCACCATTAAGTAGTGCTTCGACGTACCTGCTGTGACAACAACACTGACCACTTTGTCGCGAAAGGCATTGACTGGTAATAAGTCAAAGATATTTTTCAATGTTGCTGGAATGGATGCCTGAAATGTTGGCGTACCAATAACAATAGCATCCGCAGCCATGATGGTTTCTGTCACATATTTTGTATCGCCCTCATAGTCAAAATAATTACGTCCATCACTAAAAATTAGTTGATAGTCAGCGAGATCCAGAAGTGTCACTTCATGCTCCGGGTATTTTTTTTGGACCATTTCGACAAATTTATGCATAGCTGTTCTTGTTTTTGAGCCGATAATAGAACCGGCAAGTGCGACAATTTTCATGACTGTTCGCTCCTTATTTTGCTGTATATTTTTTCATTGCAGGAATAATATCATTACCGATCATTTCAATATTTTTCATAATTTTATCGAATGGCACGCCTCCAAAATCAATTTGAGCCATAAATCGTTGCATACCATAAAGCTCATATTGATAAAGTAATTTCTCAATAATTTGCTCCTTGCTTCCGACCATTAACGCATCCCGTGTATCTGTTGCTTGTGCAAATTGCTGCTTTGGATAGCCTCCCCCACGAATCGCTTGGAAACCACCATTTAAATGTGGATACATCCCTTGCAATGCCTCTTTTGTTGTATCGGCTACATAAAACAGGCTTGTTGTGGCAACCGGCAATTCATTTGGATCAAAGCCTTGTCGCTCTGCCGCTTCTCGATATGCATCAACTGATGGCTTAAAGTTTGTAGCCGGCCCACCAAGAGTCGTTAGCATCATGGGAATTCCCATATATCCTGCCTTGATGGCACTTGCAGGTGGACCTCCAACAGCACGCCAAATTGGTAAGGAGCCATTTTTGGGCTGTGGTAAAATTTGAGCGTGATGAAGTGGAGCACGGAACTGTCCTTCCCATGTTACAAGCTCCTCTGCATTGATTTTCATGAGTAGCTCTAATTTCTCTTCAAAAAGTTCTTCATAGTCATGTAAATCTACACCGAGTAAATGGTAGGCACCTACTCGAGAACCGCGACCTGCCACAATTTCTGCGCGACCATCGGATAATAAATCAATAGTTGCAAAATCCTCATATACACGTACAGGATCGGAGACACTCAGTACAGTAGCAGAGCTTGACAGCTTAATTTTTGATGTTGCTTGTGCTATGGCGCCCAACACGACTGTATGTGCCTGCGTTGTAAAATACGATTGATGACTTTCGCCTACTCCAAATACATCAATACCCGCTTGCTCTGCTAATTGGCTAGCTTCAACTAGTTCTTGTAGTCGTTGCTGCGCAGAAATTCGTTCTCCTGTTAGTGGGTTGGGAATATGGTCTCCTAAAGAATACAGCCCAAATTCAAGTCCTTGTGATTGATCAATACGATATTTTTCCATTATGAATTATCTCTCCTTATTCAAGCGGCTCTAAAATCGCTTCAATTTCTGCTCGTTTTTCCTCTAAAAATGGCGGAAGATCTAGCTCTTTTCCTAGTTCATCTACTGTAGAATCCACCGTAAACCCTGGGCCATCTGTCGCCATTTCAAATAGAATTCCGTTACGATCTCTAAAATAAAGACTTTGGAAATAATAACGATCGACGACACCTGTACTAGTCAACCCTAGTTCTTTAATTTTTGTATCCCATTCTTGAAGCTCCTCCACCGTTGCTACACGTATAGCAAGATGGTGAATACTACCTTTACCTGGCTTTTCGCTTGGTCCTTCTAATTCTTTAACAAGAATCTCTCCAAGTACTTCTCCCTCTATCGATTGCAGGACTGTCCCTTGGTCATTTTCTGCAACAACGGTATAGTGAAATAAATCTTGTAGTAAATTCACAGTCCGTTGTAAATAACGCACCGTAATTTCAACTGTACCCATTCCTAAAATGCGATGCTCTTCAGGGATTTCATTGCCTTCCCATGGTTGCCATTGAGTTGGCGTTTCCTGACCATGATGATTTAATAACACCATTCTCAACCCTTCATGATCTTCAAAAAACAAGGCATCTTTCCCTGCATATGTGGTGATGTCACTATGTTCAACCTCAAGCTCTTGAAAGCGACCTTTCCAATAATGTAAACTCTCATAGCTTGGTACAAGTAGACCAATACGTGTTATCGCATTAGTTCCTCGCACTGTGCGGCCAGCAACAGGCATCTCAAAAAATGTTAATTCTGTTCCCGCTGAACCTGTTAAGTCCCCATAAAACAAATGATACATAGATGGGGAGTCTTGATTTACAGTTTTCTTCACACGTCGTAACCCTAAAATTTTTGTGTAAAAATGATTATTTTGTCTTCCATTTTTCGTTAGCATGGAAATATGATGGTGCCCACTTAATTTGTTCATTTGGCTGCTCCTCCTCGAAATCACTTGACTAAGCAAGTGATAGCGTAAAAAAAATTACGCTTGTGGCAATTTTTTTTCCTGACTATGCTTTTCCAGCTTTGTCATGACTTTATATAAAGTTTTCATTTCTTCATCTGTTAATACATCTTCAAAAAATGAGGATTGGAAGTGAAGCTGACTAGGTGTTGCTGCATCAATCATTTGCTCCCCTTTTGCCGTCAACGAAATCGCCTTCGTCTTCCAATTTTGCTTACGCTCAATCAGTCCCTCCTTTTCCAATCTTGCTAGCATGCGAGACATTCCACCTTGTGTGACCGTTACTTTCTCTGCTAGTTGACATTGTGTAATAGGTGCATAGGTTTTTATTTGGATCAGCACATCAAATTGTGCAGTTGTTAAATCAAAACGTTTTAAAAATTCATTGGATAATTGATTACTTTGGGCTGTAAAGCGCATCATGCGAATCCAGGTTAAAGTACCTAATGTATGATTTTTCACGACTTTATCCTCCCTTCTGTTATCACTTTACCACGCAAGTGATAAAGTAGCAAGGAAAATATCTCGAATTTGAGATATTAAATAAATAGGGAATATCCCTATATAATGCCGTGTGTGGTAATAGGATATAAATTGCCTTTAAAAGCAAAAGATATTCTCCCTGTCTCTTCTGATACGACCATAACAAGTGCATCACTAACCTCACTCAATCCCAATGCTGCACGATGTCTTGTGCCTAATTTCTTTTCACCTGTATAGCGCTCGGACAATGGTAATACATTGGCAGCCGATTCAATTTGATTATGATTGACTAATACAGCCCCATCGTGAAGAGGATTGCCCGGGAAAAAAATAGATTCTACTAATGAATGAGTTAAGTCCGCACCTATATGAATACCAGGCTGGACTAGATTCTCCAAAGCGTCTTCCCGCTGGATCACAATTAAACCACCATGTCTTCTCAGCGACATATTTTGTACACTATGCGATAGTTCTGGATACTTTTCAGTAAACGGGGAAAGATAACAATTTAAATAAAACGTGGCTGCTTTCATTTCTATTGCCACAAATTTTTCTTTAATTTTTTCGAAATTGCCAAGGAGACAATTTGTATCTGTATCCATCTGTTGAACACTTTGCTGTAATGACATACTCACTTGGAGAAGCTCATCTTTTAATGTTTCTTTCATTGGTGAAAAATCACAATTTATTGGATTCACAAAAAGCACCTCTCTTTTTTATAAAAGCTTTCCTCTCTTAGTTTCCCTGGAAAAGCTATTTTTATGCGTCACTGAAAGCTAGTGCTATGAAGCGTTCTTGTTTTCTAATAAGAAAGACAAGACAAACTCCTATGATACTAACAACAATACAGACGACTTTCTTCTCCTTGTCAAAAAAACGCGTTACCTGTAGAACTAATTTTCTACAAGTAACACGTATATGTTCTTACATATGTCCAGCCCTAATCTTTCTCACAATACTAAAAGTCGTATATGTAGCAGCTGGTGCCAAGACGACAATAAAAATAATCCAGACAGTTAGATTATTTGTTGCTTTCAAAGTTTCATAATTTGTTATGACAAACATGATGAGACCGAATAGTAATAAATAGCTCAGCACATTTGGGAAGATAACGATTAGTCTTAATAGTGCTGGCGGCATCTTTTGCTGATTCATTTTAACCACACCCCTTTTTTCAATTATACGGGAAATAAGTGATTTATCGTACTATATTTTTCCTTTTAGATACTATAAATGTATAGCATAAAAAATAAAAAACATCTATTAGCTGTCATTCCAATTAATAGATGTTTTCCAATATTAAAGCAATGTATTGTTTTGCCAACTATAAATCGCTTGATCGGAAGTTAGAAACGTTTGCGGGAAAGTTTCCTGAGCCTCTGCCAAAAATGGCGGTAAATCTTGTGGAAGAAAGCGAGCACTTAAATGATTTAGTAGTAAATATTGGGCCCCTGCTTGCTGTGCCACCTTGGCTGCCTCCACATTGGTTGCATGACCATAATTGGCTGCTAAATCCGTAGTTGTGCCGTCAAACGTAGCTTCATGGACAATGATGTCAGCACCCATTGATAGCTGAACAGCTTCCTCACAATATTTTGTGTCGCCTAAAATGGTCAGTGTAAAGCCTTTTTTGGCTGGTGCAACAACATCTTTCGCTTGTATGACATCGCCGTTATCAAGCACGACATCATGCCCTCTTTTCAATTGTCCTAAAAGAGGTCCCTTGGGAACACCTAAGTCCTTGGCTTTCTCGATTAATAATTCTCCAGGTAAATCCTTTTGTTCAATACGATATCCGTAGCATGGAACAACATGGCGCAATTCCTTCGCATATACCGTAAAACAATCATCCTCATATACAATCCCTTCTTGAACTTCTACAAAGTGCAAAGGATATGTTAAATGAGTCTTTGATAAAGAAAAAGTTTGTTCAATCCATTGCTGTAAGCCTGCTGGACCGAAGATCGTTAATGGTTCATCTCCACCTTGAAACGAACGGGAGCTTAAAAAGCCAGGCAATCCGAAAATATGATCACCATGCAGATGCGTAATAAAAATTTTTGACACCTTCCGCGGCTTTAACGACGTGTGTAAAATTTGATGTTGAGTCGCCTCTCCACAATCAAAAAGCCACATTTCGCTTATTTCGTCTAATAGCTTTACCATCAGGGCACTCGTATTTCGTTCTTTGGAAGGCATGCCTGCGCCTGTTCCTAAAAAATGTAGTTGCACAAATGCCACCTCACTTCATGTTTTATCATTTTATTGTACCTTATTGGGCCTCATAAGAAAAACCTTTGGTAAAAGCTTTCTCCAAAGGTTTTGTCGTTTATTTTGGTTGCCAAGAAACAAGGGCTGCATGAAAATCATGACGATAATAATAGCGTCCATCTTTTTCTTCAATAAAAGGTTGCAGCGATTCCTCAATGTGTTCTTGTTGGATATCTGTATTTAATATTTTTTTACTTTGAGTCGTCACTAGCTGTTCATAGCTTTCATAAGCATAGACGCGTTCCAAAGGAATGATTTGACAATCAGCGTAAATATCCATTTCGTATAGTAGATTTAAAAACTCTATATAATCTCTTCGGGGGAATTTGATCGTATAGCCGTACTTTTCATATAATCGTTCATAGTGTGGCTGAATGGGCCCAGTCGTCATCCCTATAATGGCCCGTTTCGTCGCGAGTCGATTCATATGTGCTAAAGCAGCTTTAATTTCATACATACGGTAAAAACAATTGACGCCTAAAACGATATCATGTGGCTCAATCTCATCTTTTTCTAAACGCTCCCATTTTGCATGGACATAGGAAACGTGCTCCTGATGAGGCATACACTGCTGTAAGTACTGCAACATACTTTGGGAGCTATCCACACATGTGAGCTTGTTTACTCTATCTGCTAAAGGAAAGGTGTAATTTCCCCAACCAGGTCCAATTTCTAATACAGAATGTTGGGGTTCAATACTTTTTTGAAGCTCCTGAAAAATGCGTGTAGCATACGGATCCGTTTGCCCCATATTTTTTCGAGCAACAGATTGAGCCCAAAATTGCTCTTCTAGCTGATCATTCAACATTCGCTCAGGCATATGCCCATGCCAGTCTTTCATACCTTCTTGCCATAATGCTTCGAAATTAATGGCTAATGGTCCTTTTCTCGTCATACAGATACCTCTATTGATAATAATTCATATATTTTTTTCATATCAAGATTTGCTCGTACGTGACTAGCTAACATATTGTAAGCATCTTCTCTTCGTTCAGCATCACTTTTTACCTCACGAGGTAAGGCAGCTAATCCTTTTTTTACACGGATGTCATTGATAAGCTGACGGGTATACGTACGATTATGGAATAAACCATGGAAATACGTGCCAATCACCTGTTCATCTTGACTAATAGCGCCATCCTCTCGACCATCCTCAAGCTGTAAAAAAGGTGTAACCTCATCACGTAAAATTTTTGTTCGTCCTAGATGAATTTCATAACCCGTCAATAGATCCTGTCCTCTTGTGCCAGTCATTTGTACCGTTTTTTTATTGCCTACAAAAATAGTTTCCATTGGCAATAAACCAAGACCATAAGCAGATTCACCATTGCCCTCCACTGCATCTGGATCTAATAGCGTCTCACCAAGCATTTGAAAACCACCACAAATTCCAATTATTTTAGTGCCATGCTCCCTTAATCGGGCAATAGCTTGATCGAAGCCATTTGCCTTTAACCAGGCTAAATCATCCATTGTGCTTTTCGTTCCTGGAAGTATGAGCAAATCTGGCGTACCGAGTTCATGTACTTTTCCAATTAATCGAACCCCCACTTCAGGCTCATCAAAAAATGGATCGACATCTGTGAAGTTTGAAATACGTGGTAAACGAATCATCGCCACATCCACAGCAAATTCCCCTGGTTTTGGCTTTTTAAAGCGTAATGATGATAAAGCGAGTGAATCTTCCGCTTCAATATTGACCTCTAAATAAGGGACAACACCTAGCACTGGAATGCCTGTTTCTTGCTCCACCCATGCCAAACCATCATCCAATAACTCACGCATACCTCTAAATTTATTAATAATTAGCCCTTTCACTCGTGCCCGCTCCGCATCATCTAGCAATGCCAGAGTACCAACAATCGAGGCAAAAACCCCACCTCGATCAATATCGGCAACAAGGACAACCGCTGCATCTGCTAAATGTGCCATTCGCATATTTGCAATATCACGATCCTTTAAGTTAATCTCTGCTGGGCTTCCTGCTCCCTCTAAGACAATGACATCATATGTATTTTGAAGCGTACGAACTGATTTTTCGACAATGGGCATCGCTTCCTGGACAAAATTATTGCGATATGTTTTGGCATCCATATTTAAAAAATGCTTTCCATGGACGATGACCTCAGACATCATATCTTGCTTTGGCTTGAGCAAAATAGGGTTCATATCAGTTGTCGCAACAACACGAGCAGCTTCAGCCTGTACTCCTTGTGCACGACCAATTTCCCCACCGTCTTTTGTTACAAATGAATTAAGCGCCATATTTTGCGATTTAAAGGGGACAACTTTAAAGCCATCATCCGAAAATATACGACACAACGCCGTACAAATCATACTTTTTCCAACATCGGAAGCTGTTCCTTGAATCATGATCGATTTTGCTGGCATAATCATTTTTCCTCCGTCATTATTGGTGTCACGCTGTCATATTTCTGTTCCACGAGACACGATTATTTGCCTTCGCTCTGGTAGTAATCACACTTATCCAACATGCGTTGCTCACCTAACTCAGAGTAATTCATCCACCCTGAAGGTGAAGGTGCTTTAAAATTCAAGCCCCTTCACAGCTGGAATACCTTCATCATAATAATGCTTAGTAGCGTCAATTGTAGAAACTAAATCAGCCATTGCTAGCAACGCAGGATTGGCACTTCTGCCTGTCACCACTAAATGCATAGTCGATGGACGTTGCTGAATTGCTTCGATAACTTCTGCCAGTGGAAGAACATCATCAATTGGAAACTTACTTATAGCTAATGCATTGTTTAGCTCATCTAGCACTAATAAATCAATACTGTCATCCTGTAGAGCAGCCTTCGTTTTTTTCCATGCCTTTGCTAAGGCTGCACGATGCTCCTCAGGTGTTTTGGTCCAAGTGAAGCCAATGCCCATTTGTTCCATTTCCACTCCTAGCTTACGCAAGGCAATTTGCTCTCCGTACGTACGCTCAGGTGATTTAATAAATTGCATATAGCGCACATTTAACCCACGACCAACCGCACGTAAAGTAACACCTAGAGATGCTGTCGTCTTGCCCTTTCCTTCACCTGTATATACTAAAAACAAGCCTTTTCTTGCCATGCTGTTAGCCTCCTTACAGCCAAGTTGTTTTTTCTTCAAATGGTGTACGCTTCTTGTCGTTAAGCTCTTGTTCTTCTGGGTAACCGATAAAAATCGTCCCTACCACTTTCTGTGCTTCACTTGCACCGATAAACGAATGCATGCGCGGATCATGAACAAGCCCAACACCACGTGTACGCCAAACAAAGCCAAGACCTAGCTCCTCGGCTGTTAGCCACATGGACATAATGGCACTGCAAACAGCAAAAACATTGTCCTCTGTCGCATCGGTATCACCCTCCACAACATCTGCTGTCACAACTATTGCGACAGGGGTTGTTTGTACAACCTTTAATGAGCTTTCCACTAAATTCGGCTTTGTTGGGAAGCGTTCCTGTAAATAAGCACTCGCCATTGCCTCATAACGCTCCATTGCTTCACCTTGAATGACGTAGAAATGCCAAGGCTCTCTCATTCTGTCATTAGGGGCAAATGTAGCTGCTTGTAAAATTTGCTCAATTTTCTCTTTTTCTACTAGCTGCGTTGTGTAATTTCGAATAGCTCGACGCTTTTTTAGTGCTTCGATAATTGTCATATTGCTTCCTCCTTCTGCTCTCCCAATGTGATGATTATGAGAAAGCAAGTCCCTGCTCTTCAAACCATTGAATTTTTTCACGTACATTGACGACATCACCAACTACAATCATGGAAGGATTATGATATCCTTCCCGTTCAATAATGTGCGCAATTTCATCTAGTTTTCCTGTTATAGTTCGTTGTTGAGCAGTCGTTCCCCATTCAATAACCGCTACAGGTGTTGTGGCTTTACGTCCATTGTCGATAAGTTTTCGAGCTATGTAGGCAATATTGCCAACGCTCATATAAAAAGCGACAGTATCAATTCCAGTAGCTAATGCTGGCCAATTCAAAAAATCCTGTCCTTTTTCTTCTCGGCCATGCCCCGTGACGAGGGCAAAGCTAGTGGCAAAGTCTCTATGTGTCACAGGAATCCCCGCATAAGCAGGAGCCGCAATCCCTGCTGTTATACCTGGCACAATTTCATAGGCAATGCCATGATTTTTTAAGATTTCAGCCTCTTCTGCACCACGGCCAAAGACAAAGGGATCGCCACCTTTAAGACGTGTGACAATTTTTCCTTGCTGCGCCTTCTCCACAAGTAATGCATTAATTTCATCCTGAATGAGGTGGTGCTTTCCTGGTAATTTCCCACAATAAACGAGCTCCGCTTCCTTTTTTGCGAAGTCTAGCAATGCTGGATTCACAAGACGGTCATACGCAATAATATCAGCCTTTTGGATACATTCCAGACCATAGACCGTAATGAGCTTTGGATCTCCAGGTCCTGCGCCAACGATATAAACTATTCCATCCTTCATTGCTTTTCTCCCATCAATAGTTGTTGTAAATAAGCTTCACGTCTATCCATCTCACCTTGACGTGTCCATTCAAGGATGTTTGGCTCTAGCAACGCCTGTAACGCCGCACGTCTTTGTGGGCCTTTATCAAACTTGGCAGCAACCATTAAACGAGCTTGCTGCAAAAAGCATACGTAATCCTCATAGGCATCATCAAATTGATCCTCTAACTCTGCTTTAATTTTACGAGCTAGCCCGGGACTTGCTCCTGATGTCGAGACAGTTAACACGAAAGGACCACGACGAACTGTCGCGGGGGTAATAAAATCACTTTCACTTTGTCTATCTGTTCGATTCATTAATTGCCAATGCTGTGCCGCCTCTTGCACGGCTTCGTTAACTGCCGTCACATTTGTGGCAGCAATAATAAGGATTGCATCATCCAAATCACGTGGTTCAAACTCTTTTCGTTTCCAGGTAATTTGCCCCAATTCGGCTAGTGGCTGTAAATCTTCATGTAAGGCCGGACTAACAATGACGACATTCGCCTTCACTGGTAAAAGGGATGCCACCTTTTGTGTAGCTACGTGACCACCCCCTACGATTACAACCGTTTTATATTCTAGATTCATATGAATAGGAAAATAATTAGTCATTATTCTTCACCTTCTTGCAAGCTGTTAACCAATTGTCAACTAGCTTTGGGTTTGATACAAAATGAAAATGCGTATAACCAGCCACCAAATTCCCTACTTGATAGCCTTCTTGCTTTTTGCCAAAGCGTCCAATCGTTTCGTAGGCCGGTGTGTGATGGGAGCCACTGTATTTTGAATAGT
Source organism: Lysinibacillus fusiformis (assembly GCF_003049525.1). Taxonomy (GTDB): domain Bacteria; phylum Bacillota; class Bacilli; order Bacillales_A; family Planococcaceae; genus Lysinibacillus; species Lysinibacillus fusiformis. The sequence continues at coordinate 153,469 of NZ_PYWL01000008.1, forward strand.
GGAATTCATGTCCCTTCGCCTGTTCCTCTGAACCGATTAAGAAATTACCTGCCGTACCAAAAATTTCACGATAGCCAAGCGCTGCTAGTTTTTTTTGCATCGCTACTTCCCCTGGGATTACACCTATCATGCCATAACGCTCCCCATGGCTATCTGTAATAGCTTCTGTTAAATACATAAAGCCCCCACATTCAGCCAATGTCGGTAGACCTTTGTTGATGGCTTCCCGTATAGATTGTTTGGCAATCGTATTTGCCGCAAGTGTCTGCGCAAATTCTTCAGGAAAGCCACCCCCTATATATAACCCATCCGCCTCTGCTGGTACTGGCTCATTGTCGAGTGGTGAGAAAAATTGTAATGTCGCACCTTTCGCCCGTAATAACGCCAAATTTTCTTCATAATAAAAATTAAATGCCGCATCTTTTGCTACAGCGAGACAAATATTTTGTGTAGGCTCCTCTGTAAATAATTTGCCTGTTTCCTGAAGTACAGGTGCCTTTGTTATGCGGAGTAATTGCTCTATGTCAATCGTCTCAGCCATTAGGTCTCCTAGCTTGTCAAAAAATGAATGAAGCTCTCCTCTTTCAATAGCAGGGACTAATCCTAAATGACGACTTGGAATATCAATCCCTTCCTCGCGCTTTAAGTAGCCGATTACAGGAATCCCACATTCTTGTTCAATAGCAGCCTTGGCAATTTCATAATGGCCAACACTACCAACTTGATTTGCTATTACACCCACGATATTTGGTTTATCTGATAATAATTGAAATCCTTTGACAACTGCCGCAACACTTCTAGCCATACTTGCACAATTCACGATTAAAATAACTGGACTTTCTGTTACTACACTAATATCAGCGGCAGAGCCAGCATCTGATAATGGACTTTTACCATCATAAAAGCCCATGACACCCTCGATAATAGAGACGTCTGCATCCCTACTGGCGCGAGCTACAATATCACATACTGCTTCATGCGAGAACATCCAACTATCAATATTGCGTGATACTCTACCTGTTACGGCTGTATGATAGGTTGGATCGATATAATCAGGTCCACATTTAAAGCCCTGCACGACTTTCCCATTATTTTGTAGAGCCTTCATCAGTCCAATAGTAAAAGTAGTTTTACCTACACCACTGCCTGTCCCAGCTAGTACAAAGCGATTTGTTTGCATGGACTTCCTCCTTAAAATAGGTATCTAGCAACTGAAATCGTAGCATTACCTGATTTTTTCTTTTCTAAGATGAGTGATTTGACTTGAGCATAACGCATAGCTGCAGGTTCACTGACACCATATGCCCCTGTATATTTAAAGACTGTTTCTGAAGGTGATGGGAATTCAATTTCGTTTAATTCTGTCGGTGAGTAGGTAACGAACTCCCAATCATATTTTTTTGTAATATCCAGGAAGCATTGCTCATCTTTCTTCAGATCAATTGTACAAAGTGCCTTCACACTTTTTTTCGAAAGCTTAAGCTCTGCCAAGGTTTCATCAATGACTTGTTCAATCTCCTCAATAGATGTACCACGATTACAGCCCATGCCTAGGATAATTGATTTTGGTCGATAAATGACACCATTTTCAAGCAAAACCTCTTCTTCTCGTTCGATTATACGGTCCGTTATTAATAATGTTGCATGAGGTTTAGCCTCTATGGCCGTCCGTGTAGATGGATAAATTTTAATTTGCTCTGGCATTGGTGTATCACGCATCCACCAATCTCGCTCACCAGTTTCCTGTACAATAGCCACATGTTCCTCATTGACGACAGAAGCACTGACAGGCGTTAATTTATCGGCACTATCCCAAACCCAGCCAAAACGTGCACCAAATAGATCGACTGGAATAGTCTTTTGCACATCGGAGGCTGTTGTAATAATAGGGTTGGCACCAAGAGCTGCCGCTACCTCATGTGTTAGTTCATTGGCACCGCCAAGATGTCCTGACAAGACACTTATTACGTTTTCGCCTCGATCATCAATAACTACAACACCCGGATCAGTCTTTTTATCCTTTAAAATGGGTGCGATCATTCGGACAACTGCACCTAAAGAAATAATTAAAATCAAACCTTTGTATTGTTTAAATAGAGTCGGCAAAAGCAAACGCACTGTTCCAGTAAACAGTTGAATATGCTTTTCCTCCTCATCGCCCTGTTCAAATTTACTCATATAATACAAATCACTTGCTGCAAACGTTTGTTGGAGTCGACGTCCTATTTGAACACCATGCTTTGTAATCGCTACAACCGCATATGCATGGCGCTGATCAACTTCTGGTAATATCCCCTCTTGTAACTCAATCACTTGTCTTCACACCTTTTCTAAAGCCGTGTGTAAAGGTTGCATCATATAATTTCGAGCGATATTGATCCTTATCATGAATATCAGGGTCTAGCGCCCAGCCTGCTAGAATCATTGCATGCTTACGAATGCCATTCACGCGCATCGCTTCATCTAATTCGATTAATGTCGTACGAACAATTTTTTGATCTGGCCAAGAAGCACGTTGAATCACCGCTACGGGTGTGTCATCAGCCCAGCCAGCACTTTGTAGTTCTTTGACAATTTTCTTTGTGAGCGTCGCACTTAAGAATAGAGCAATTGTACAATGATGGCTTGCTAAATCACGTAATTTTTCAAATTCTGGTACAGGGGTGCGCCCTTCAGCACGAGTTAAAATTAAAGTTTGTGTTAAATCAGGAATCGTTAGCTCAGCCCCAATTGCCGCTGCTGATGCAAAAACAGAGCTAACCCCTGGAATAACTTCGTAGCCAATGCCTTGCTTTTTTAAGAGTGCTACTTGTTCCATAATCGCTCCATACATGGCCGGATCACCTGTATGCATGCGAGCTACTATTTTCCCACCATGGACCCGATCAGCCATCACAGCGACCATTTCCTCTAAATGCATACCAGCGGTACGAATAATTTCCGCATCTGGTCGAGCTTTCGCAATGAGATCTTCACTCACTAATGAATCTGTATACATAACAACATCTGCTGTTTGTAACATATGTAAGCCTTTAACTGTAATTAAATCTGGATCACCGGGACCCGCGCCTACTATATAGATCTTCTTCATTATTTACGCACCACCATTAATGTTAAATATTCTAAATCGACACCATCCAACTCGCGTACATCCCAAATTACTTCTTCGTCAGATGTTACCTTTGTCACAACAGATGCTTTATCTAGTAAATCTAAATCACGTAGTACCTGTAGCATTAAATCAATTACTTTTGCTACTTTAATAAAGACCACAGCATCATGACTTTCAATAGCTTCACGCATTGCCTCATAATCATCATAGGCAGGAATGATCGCGACACGGTCATCACCATCAGCTAATGCAATACCAAGTCGAGAAGCGGAGCCATTAAATGAGGATATCCCCGGAACCGTACGAATTTCTACATCTGGATGCATGTCCTGCATTAACTTCATCATATGGATAAACGTACTATATAATAACGGATCACCTTCTGTAACGAAGGCTACATCCTTACCCTCCTGTAATTTTTCATATACAAGCTCGACTGACTTTGTCCATTCACGCTCAAGGACAGCTTCGTCCTTCGTCATAGGAAATACAAGACCAAGCATATCTTTTTCCTCTGGATTAATATAAACATCTACAATACGATGGGCATAGCTCTTACTGCCTCTAAGTTTTTTTGGATAGGCAATAACAGGTGACTCTTGAATCACACGAAACGCCTTCACTGTAATTAATTCTGGATCGCCAGGACCTACGCCCAAGCCATATAAAACACCTAAATTAGTCATGATTTTCTTCCTTTCGATAAGCCGAAATAATATATATTGGATTTAATGGCACAAAGCGTGTCATATCTAAGATCGGTTTGCTACGCGCAAGCTGTGCCTGTAAAATATCAACCGCAAAATCACAAGCCTTAAACGCTTCCACTGCTTTATATAAATTTTCAATTGTCGCAGCATTTAAAACAATTCGACCATTTGGTTTTAAGCGATTACAGCACAATTGTAGTAATTCGACCATTTCACCACCAGTACCACCGATAAAAATGGCATCAGGGTCTGGGAAATGATCGAGTCCCTCTGGAGCTTTACTATGAATTGCTGTTATATCCACACGGAATTTTTGCTGATTGTGTAGACAGTTCTCTAAATCAGGTGCATTTTTTTCAACGGCGTATACTTCCCCCTCAGGTGCAAGCTTCCCCGCTTCAATGGCCATAGATCCTGTACATGTACCAATATCCCAAATAACACTATCCTGTTGAAGTTGCATCGCCTGTAAGCTTAAGACACGAATTTCTTTCTTAGTAATGAGTCCTTTATCTGGTTTTCGTTGTGAAAACTCTTCATCATCAATACCGAGTGTGTAGCGTTTTGGTTCAACAGTTTGTTGTAAAATAACTACGTTTAAAGGGGAAAAATGTGCATTCTCCATTTCATCTAGCGAATACCAATCACATTTTTCATCTTCACCCTGTAGATTTTCGGCTACAAATGCACGATATTCGGTCATACCAAAATGCTTTAAATAACGTGCGAGCGCATTTGGGCTATTTTCAGCATCTGTTAACAGAGCTATTTTCTTTTTCCCATCGATGCGCTGTGCCAAGCCTTTCATAGGTCGTCCATGAATACTTGTAACATAAGCATCCTGCCAGCTTTCTCCCATTTTCGCGAAGGCTAGCTGTACGGAGCTCATATATGGATAAACCTCCAAATCTAGCTTTTTCGCTAAATAGCCCCCAACGCCGTAAAACAATGGATCTCCTGATGCGAGAATAATCGTATTTCTTGTTTCCTCTGACAATCTCTCAACAAGTGCTGAAAGACCTCCTTTGATCATGATTTTTTCCCCTGTAAAACGCGGGAAAAAATCAAGCACGCGCTCACCACCTACAAGTACCTCACAGTCTTCAATCCACTGGCGGTATTGTGGGAATAAGCTTGCTAATCCGTTATCCCCGATCCCAATTAATTTCATCGATCGATGCAATGTCATCAGCCCTTCCTAATAATTGTCCCTGCATCGAATAAATCGATGTGGAAAGCGTTAAACCGCCCTTTATATGATGAATGGAGGAATAGCAGCAGGCCTCACACAAACGATGGAAAAATGATTCATATCCCTTTTCCATCATAATTTCACCTACTTGCGACGCTGTGTTGGCCTCTCGTATTTCGGCTATTGTGTCTGCATCTGCCCCTACATCTTCTGCAAGTTGTGCTAAAAAGTTAAAATCAATCGGAGCACTTTTGGAATGCACCATCATTACCCCTTGTGCCACCTTTGAAAATTTCCCCATCATCCCGACAAGGGACACTTGTTTAATACCAAGTCGCTTACAATGCTTTAAAGTAAAGCCAACAAAATCACCCATTTCAACAAAAGCTTCTTCAGGTAAATCGGGATATTGCTTCATCCCAAATTTTTCACTGCGACCACCTGTTGTCACTACTAAATGCTCACAGCCAGCCTCTTTAGCGACGCTAATGGCCTGTACAATACTAGCCATATACGCAGAACTTGAAAAAGGCACGACGGTTCCCCTTGTGCCTAAAATCGAGATGCCTCCAAGTATACCAAGACGACCATTTAACGTTTTTTTCGCAATCTCCTCACCCTTAGGGACGGAAATCACTACGTTAACCCCTCGTGTAATTTGAAATTCGTCCAATACTCCTTGAACAGTGCTGTGAATCATTTTCCGTGGGACAGGGTTAATGGCTGCCTCTCCAACAGGCACTGGTAAGCCGGGCTTTGTGACACGCCCGACTCCAATCCCACCATCTAAATGAATACCAGGTGTCTCTGCCCAGCTCACAGTACCGACGATGAGTGCCTGATGTGTGGCATCTGGGTCATCACCAGCATCTTTAATCGTTTCACAGCTGACGGCATTGTTTTCAAATAGGCATTTTTCAATGGTAAAGGTCGCATCCCTACCTATTGGCAAATGAATCGTGCTTGTTTCTTGCTCTTCATTTGTAATAAGGGCGAGTAAAGCGGCCTTTGTTACTGCAGTTGCACAGGCTCCTGTTGTATAACCGTGACGCATGTCCTTAGGATCCTTTTTTGGCTTCCGCTCCATTATTTTTTCGCCTGTTCATCCGCTAAAAGTGAAATGGCATTTAATGCGGCAACCGTCACTGTACTACCGCCTTTCCGACCAACATTTGTAATGTACGGAATACCTTCAAGTTTTAGCAGCTCTTCTTTCGATTCAGCCGCAGACACGAAACCTACAGGCATACCAATAATTAAATCTGGTTTTGCTAAGCCTTCCTTAATTAAACGAATCAATTCTAGTAATGCAGTTGGGGCATTACCAATGGCATAAATACCGCCCTCATGCAATTTTGAGGCTTTTTGCATCGATATAATGGCACGCGTTGTATTTTGCTTTTTCGCTTCTACAGATACATCCTCATCCGCAATATAGCAATGTAAATCGCCACCATGTTTTTGGAAACGTTTTTTACCAGAGCCACTTTCAATCATTTGCACATCCGCAATTACATGACGCCCTGCCAGAATAGACTTAACACCTGCTTCAAGTGCTCCTGGTGTAATAATAACGCTACGACCTAGCTCAAAGTCAGCAGATGCATGGATAATACGGCGCACAACCTTCCATTCATCTTCTGAAAAGTCATGCTCCCCCATTTCCTCCGCGATAATCGAGAAACTGTAATCGTAAATTTTATCTGGGTCTACTGTTAATGGTTTGAAATCTGTTTTAAAATCCATTGTTATTGCCTCCTAAAGTGTATGTTGTACAGCCTGTAACACTTCTTCAAAAGTGGAATATTGCTGGCCATATTTAATATTGGGTCTTGCAATAAGAATTGTTTCTATAGAACAAGCAAGGGCTGCCTCTAGCTTCTCGTCTACTGAGCCGACTTTGCCACTTTCTTTGGTAATCATTAAGGTCACTCCATATTGACGGAATAATGCTTCATTTAATTCCTTTGAAAATGGGCCTTGAATGGCTACAATATCTCGCTGTGCCACACCGAGCGCCTCACATTTTTCCATATTGTCAAGTCGTGGGAGCATACGAGCAATGACTCTTGTATTTTCTAAGCCTTGTAAGACTTTCGTAAATGTAGCAAGCGTTTTACTACCTGTTGTCAGCATAATAACACCACGCTTTTCTGCTGCTAACTGAGCTGCTTCTTCATAATCCTTCACGACTGTTATAAGTGGGTGTACATAATGTTCATGAGCACGTTCATAGCGAATATAAGGAACTTGCGCTTTTTCAGCTGCTGCCATGGCATTTTTCGATGCCTCTTCTGCAAATGGATGAGAGGCATCTACCACCAATTGAAAGCCTTGTTCCGATATAATAGTCGCCATTTCTTCCGCTGTAAGTCGCCCTATTAAATGAGGTAAGCCAGCGTCAGCAAGACTAGAGGCTGCCGATTCCGTCACAACGGTGGCAGTTACAGCATGTCCCGTCCTTTGCAGTTCAAGGCCTAGATTCCTTGCATCACTCGTCCCTGCTAACATGAAAATCATTTTACTGGCTCCTCTTCATGATGATGATGGTGATCGTGATCGTGTCCATGATCATGGTCGTGGTCGTGGTCGTGGTGGTGATCATGGTCGTGATCATGATGGTGATGATGATGTGCATGCCCATGAATAGCAGCGTAAGCCCGATATTCTTCAAGATCTTTCATACCTGTTGATGTACCATTCACCGCTTGCTCAATACGTTCTAATAGAACATTTTGTAAACGTTCATGGTAGCCAAAGTAGTTGGCAATTTGAATCTCACATGCTGGAAATTGCTCATTGTATTTCTCACACATAACATGCATACGCTCCATTAAAATACCCGTGAATAAAAAGTAAGGAAGCATAATAATTTTTTTAGCACCTAGTTTGACACAGCGTTCAATGCCTTCTTCAACACGAGGGTCCGTTACGCCCATAAAGGCACTTTCTACGTATTTAACAGGTAGTTTTTCCCATAGTAATCGTGTAATTTTATAGAAATCTCCATTTGCATAAGGATCACTACCTCCTCGAGCAATTAATAAAATGGCTGTGTCTTCCTGTTCTTGTTCAGTATCAAATCCAATTTCAACTAAACGATCCTGTAATATCGCAAATATTTCTTCATGAATGCCAATTGTTTGACCATATGTGAATGTGATATTCGGATAATGCTCACGAGCATGCTCGATTTCTGCCGGAATATGTAGCTTAGAATGACCTGCATGAAGTAAAATAATCGGGATGACATGTACCTCTGAAGCACTCTTTTTCACACAGTTTGTAATACCTTCTTCGATGTTAGGAGAAGCAAATTCAAGGAAGCATGTTTCCACTAAATATTGTTCATCAATGCGAGATTTCATTTGCTCGATAAATGTACGCACCTCATCATTTCCTGCTGCTAAACGGCTCCCATGGCCAACAAATAATATAGCTTTCATCTCTTTTCTCCTCACTAGTCGCCGCACGGAGCTGGCTCTATTTTTATTTTGGAAGACATATCTTGATACGTAAAATGCAATATCTTTTTCACCCGCTTGAAGTATTTAAATAGACGCTCGTTTGGATGCGCATTTGCTTTATATTCTTCAATAATATCTGTAATTAAAGGGATTAATTGATCAGGCTCCAAACCTTCTACAACAGGCTGTGCTGCATGAGCCGTACGCCCGACTGGTTTCGCTCCAATAAAGACATCAAATTTACTTTTGCGATAGACAATCCCAATATCATCAAACACGGCTCGATAACAAGCCATTCCACAGCCATTGAAGCCAATATTTAATGTTTTCGGTAATGACATACCGCCAAGCTTTTCTTGAATTTCCTCCGCATATGGAATGGAATCTGCTTTTTCACCGTAGCAAAAATCACAAGCCTTCAACGATAACACATCACCAATTGGTGCTAATAAAAAGCCTACTTCCTGTAATTTCTCAGTGATACGTTCAGGCGTTGTTGTAGGTATTTTTAAATGGATTTGATGATCTGGTGTATATTCCATTGATCCTTCTTCTCCTACTACCTCTGCTAACGTCATCATTTGCTGTGGTGTGAAAAATTTATTAGCCACGCCAGGGCTCACTGCTAATTCAAAAATGGATTCTATTTTTTGTTGTACAAGCTTTGGAGTAACCTTGATAGCACTTGTTCCCTTTACCATTGCAAGTGCCGCTGTAGCCATTTCAAGTGCTGTTTTTTTCGGCTTTGGCATAACGGCTATACTGGGTTTATTCATTCTCCCTGCATTAGGGTCTGCCGCAAAGTCATTTCGTGCTGTTCCTGTCTCTTGATTCATCGCCCATGGCTCATTTTCTTCCCGTAAGCGTTGATGAGGACGTAATGGCTGTTTTTCCTCACCAAGTGTATATTTACGTTGGTAGCCTCGCGGTGTAATCATTTTATTATCATAGAAGAACGTAGATGAGTTTCCGATAATAACTGTTGTCAGCATACCAATATCATGTTCCAGCATTTCTGCCAATGTCGTCATCGTCACTTCCTGACGTTCTCGATAGGCACTTTTTACAAGCCCTACTGGTGTGTCAGGAGAACGATATTCTAAAAGAATTCGTTGCGCTTCGACAATTTGTCTTGTACGGCGACCACTTTTAGGATTGTATAAAGCAATAACAAAATCGGCCATAGCTGCGGCTTCCACACGCTTCGCAATTAAATTCCACGGAGTGAGATGGTCACTCAAACTAATGGTACAAGCATCATGCATAATGGGTGCACCAAGTAAACTAGCACATGAATTGATAGCTGAAATACCTGGGACAATCTCCACTTCAATACCAGTTGCCTCTGTCCAGCCTAGCTCAATTAATACTTCATACACCAATCCCGCCATACCATAAACGCCTGCATCTCCACTCGAAATGACCGAAACAATACTTCCTGCCTCTGCTTGACGAACGGCCTCCTGAGCACGTGACACTTCCTCTGTCATACCTGTACTGACAATGGATTTTGCGCTGACTAAATCTTGAATCAGTTCAACATAGGTTTTATAGCCTATGATCATGTCACTTTGTTGTAAAGCCTCTACTGCACGTGTCGTAATATGCTTAAAGTCTCCAGGCCCAAAGCCTACTACGAAAATTTTCCCTTTTTGCGCCATGTTTTTACCCCTCTTTCACCTTTTCAATCCCTTTAATGGCTGTTGTTTGCGCTGTTCGCTGTAATGTCCCTTCTCGAAGTGTAAAAACATGATCGTTATATAAGGATTCATGATGCAAATCCTGTACAAGTGTTCTAGCATGCTCCGTTGACGGTACACGATACCAATTCCCCTGAGGGTAAGCAATCACAACACAAGCATCCTTGCATCGTCCATTACAGCGCGTTCTTGTCGTATGTATTTCTTTATCTAGTGCGTTACGCTGTATTTCATCTCGTATAGCTTGGGTAATTTCCTCCCCATCCTTGTTCATACAGCTACTGCCATTGCAAATAAAGAGATGTGTTTTCATCCCCTCTAAATTCCACGTTGTCATCTTATATCTCCCCTCATTTGCTTTTGGAAAAAAGAAAAAACCTTTACTCTGCCGAAGAGTAAAGGTTTGTAGAAGCCAAATAAAAACGAATAGATTGAAAGACAGATCCTCGCTTTTGCTTCAACTTCTCCCTCCGAAAAGTTTGCATGCACAATCTGATAAGCAGGTTTCCTGACTTAAGCTTCATTTTACTGTCGCACCTTCCCTAGTTTGCACAGGTGGCATTGCGATTTCATCAGCTATTACAGTAGCGGGGGCTGTATTGGACTTTCACCAATTTCCCTATTATCTCGAGTTCTTCGAGCACTTATCGACGTTTTATATGAAATTTTTAATCGTATACATAATAGAAAACTGTCTTAATCATATCTTATTATTTTAAAATTTCAATATTTCTTTAAAAAATCATGACAAATTTATCAATTTCATAGGAGGGGTGAAAGCTATTAAAAATTTGAATTTGCCTTCTTTAATCCTAAAAAACGTTAGTTATCAGAATTTTCGACATTGATATTCTATTTTTAATTTTTTATAAAAAAAGTATAGCATAATTATGGAAATTCGTGATACACTTTGTCGTGAAATCTCACAACTTACTATTTTTCGGTGTAAAATGCTCGTCATTTTGCTTAAAAGGGAAGCCGGTTTAAGTCCGGCGCGGTCCCGCCACTGTAATAGGGAGCTTTATAGAAAATGTCACTGTCCAATGGATGGGAAGACCTATAAAGTGTTGAACTAGAGCCAGGAGACCTGCCGAACATAAGTGATCGTTTCAGCCTACGAGGATAGGTGTGCGGCTTAGCAGATGAAAATGTTATTTGCTTTTTTAGCTATGCACTTTTCCAACAACGGAAAAGTGCTTTTTTATTACGCACGCTACATTCTAAAAATCTATTTACAGTTTGGAGGAAAAAAATTGAAGCTGTCTTGGTGGAAACTTAGTTATTTTCTATTGGCTTTTTTAATGGTGCCAAAGCGTGCCTTCGCCATGCATATCATGGAAGGTTTTTTACCAATCGAATGGGCTATTTTTTGGTGGGTAATCTCCATCCCATTTATTATTTTAGGATTGCGCTCTATTCGTAAAACAATTGATGAAAACCCTGAAACAAAAATGATTCTGGGGCTGTCCGGTGCGTTTGCCTTTGTCCTATCAGCCTTAAAAATCCCTTCAGTTACAGGGAGCTGCTCACATCCAACAGGAGTAGGTCTCGGAACAGTATTATTTGGACCGTTAGCCATGAGTGTCATCGGGACAATTGTTTTATTATTTCAATCTTTACTTTTAGCTCATGGTGGGATCACAACATTAGGGGCTAATGCATTTTCGATGGCTATTGTAGGACCGTTTATCGCCTACTTTGTATTTAAAGGGGCAAAACAATTGGGGTTATCGTTTTCATTAGCTGTTTTCTTTGCGGCCATGCTTGGGGATTTAGGTACATATGTGGTGACTTCCATTCAATTAGCACTAGCCTTCCCATCTGAAGTTGGAGGCTTTATGGCTTCCTTTACAAAGTTCGCAAGTATTTTTGCCTTAACACAAATCCCATTAGCTGTGAGTGAAGGAATATTAACAGTTATTGTCATGAACTTCTTGAAAAAATATAATATTAGCGAATTAAAATCTTTACGTGTTTTCTCTACAAAGGAGGCGCACTAATATGAAACGAAATTTATTACTTTTAGCAATCGTCGTACTATTGGCGATTATCCCTCTTTTCGTCCAAAAAGGAGCAGAATTTGGAGGAGCCGACGGTGAAGCAGAAGCAGCCATTGGGGAGATCAATGCAGAATATGAGCCATGGTTTGATAGTTTGTGGGAACCACCTAGTGGTGAAATTGAAAGCTTATTATTCGTGCTACAAGCAGCTATTGGTGCTGGTTTTATCGGCTACTTTATTGGCTATATGCGTGGCAAGCATAAAGAAGGTTAAGGATTATGTTACTCATTGATAAGTATGCGTATCTCAATAAGCTAGCGTTCGTTCATCCGCTAGAAAAAATGATATTTTCATTAGGACTACTTTTATTCACGCTTATTATGAGAGATGAACGACTTTCACTCATTACATTTTTTGTAATGAGTGCTTTTATCATTTGGGGCGCGAAAATTCCACTAAACTATTATGCGAAGCTATTATTACTACCTGGTTTTTTCTTATTCACAAGTCTCTTATCAATCATCATTTCGATAGCTCCAGCAGCGCATACATTACCAGCCCATATGGGGGCATTTACGTATATGAACTGGACAATTTTTATTGGGAGAGCCAGTATCGCTACCGCCCAGCAACTATTCTTTATTGTACTTGGCAGTATAAGTTGCTTATATTTTTTAGTTTTAACGACATCTGTACAAGGAATTTGTTATGTGCTTCGACAATGGCGGCTACCTACTTTATTAGTTGAGCTAGTAGAACTCACCTATCGTTTTATTTTTATTTTTTTAGAAAGCATGCAAAAAATTCATTTGGCCCAGCAAGCCCGGCTTGGCTACCACTCACCCATGCAATGGTTACGTTCAGTGTCTATGCTAATTGCCGCGTTGTTTATTGAAATGTTTCAGCGCAGTCGAGAGCTTAATCATGCCATGCTGGCGCGTGGTGGTGAAACGGTTTATTGGCATGAAACGGGCGCCTATAGCAAAAAAAACTGGCTTGGTATAACGGCTATTTTTTTATTCCTCATCGTATACGGAGGGTACTTCTCATGACAGCATTTTATTTTAAACTAAACAACCTGTCATATGCCTATGCAGATGGTACGAAGGCTTTGACAGATATTACATTAAACATTCCAAAAGGGAAAAAAATCGCTATACTCGGTCATAATGGAGCAGGAAAATCCACTTTATTTCAGCACCTTAATGGTATTTTGAAACCAACAGCTGGGACCATTTCATTTGATGGAGAAAAACTTCAATATAATAGAAAGGCATTAAAGGCTCTTCGCCAACAGGTTGGAATCGTCTTTCAAGATGCTGATAATCAGCTTTTTTCAGGAACTGTTAAGCAAGATATAGCCTATGGTCCAATGAATCTAGGATGGCCTACGGAAAAAATTGAAGAAAAAATAGCATGGGCTGTTGCACAAACTGAAGTGACAGAGCTACTAGATAAACCCATCCACTTTTTAAGCGTAGGGCAGAAAAAGCGTGTGGCCATGGCAGGTGTATTAGCGATGGAACCGACTGTCCTTTTATTAGATGAACCAACAGCGGGTCTTGATAGCTATTACGCTACACAAGTTTTTCAATACTTAGCCAAAGTAGAAGACCATGAAAAAACGATTATCCTTGCGACTCACGACATTGCCCTTGCCTATGAATGGGCCGATCAAATTATGGTCATGGAGGCAGGAAAAATTATTTATAATGGTGACCCTGTCGCCTTATTTTATGAAGAAGAATTGCTAAAACGGGCACATCTTGAACGACCATGGGTATTTGACATGGCTTTGGCTCTACAAAAAAAGAAATTATGGCACGAAAATATTTCAATTCCTCGCTCTAAGCATGACTTACTGCAATTGATCGAACAGCTATATGTAGAGGCGTAATGGTATCATCCATAAAAAGTAACGGACAGTTCGTTTTTAAATCGCAGAGAAAAATTTTCCTCATTTGCGAAACTTTTCTAACGTTTAACCGTATTAGTATAGTCGAGACATATTATAGAACATCAAGGAGAGATACAATTGAAAAGTTGGTTTAAAAAATCAGTCGCTGTCGCAGCATCCGCTGCATTAATGGTTCCTGTCGCTTCAGCTTTTGCTGAGGAGACACCACAACAAAGTGCGAAGAACGTATTAGCAAGCAATTCACAACATGCAGGTAAGAATCTTACAAATGAAGACAAATGGATGAGTAAGGATACGATTATTATCAAGCATTCTGGCCTTGATAAAAACGTACATAAAAAAATCGGATCTAAGGTCATCCGCTCCATTCCTTCATTAGGCTATGATGTGATTCAACTTAACAAAGGTGTATCCATAGAAAAAGCCGTCTCTTACTATTTAAAGCAGCAAGGGATTTCAAGTGTATCCCCTAGTTATGTCTATCATTCTTTCAACAAAGAAACTGACCCAAAGAAACAAGATATGTATCATCTAAGCCTCTTGCAAATGGATCAGGCTCTAGCATTAGCTGGGGAACATGACGTAACAGTAGCTGTCATCGATTCTGGTGTTGATTTTAAACATCCCGATCTAAAATCTCAAGTACTCACACCTTATAATGCAGCTGCACCGGCAAATACATCTTATCCAGGTGATCATGGAACACATGTTGCTGGGATTATTGCCGCAGCTAAAGACAATGGCATTGGTGGACATGGAATTAATCCACAAGCGAAGCTACTACCTATTGATGTCTTTAACGGAAAAGAAGGAGCAAATGATTTTATCATTGCACAAGGTATTCTGTACGCCATTGAGCAAGGTGTTGATGTCATTAATATGAGTTTAGGAGGCTATGGTGAATCACCACTTATGCAGGATGCTGTTCAAAAAGCTATTGATAGTGGCATTACGATTGTCGCAGCGGCTGGTAATGAGTCGACGGATGAATATTCCTTCCCTGCTTCCTATGAAGGTGTAATTAGTGTTGGTTCCACGAATGATCGTAATAAGCTATCAAGCTATTCCAATTATGGTCCCTCTGTCGATGTCGTGGCTCCTGGCGAAGACATCTACAGTACTGTACACGATGACAAAAAAGGATCATCTTTTGTTAAGTTTAGTGGTACTTCCATGGCATCTCCCGTAGTGGCAGGCATCGTGTCCCTACTTAAATCAAAGCATCCGAATTTAAAGCCACATGAAATTGAAGCAATTCTTGAAATAACAGCACAAGATTTAGGTAAAAAGGGTTATGATCTTACTTATGGTCATGGGCTTGTCGATCCAGTGAAAGCCTTACAGTTCGATTTAAATAAATTACCTAAACATTATTCTGAATCTAAAGAAGAGCGTATCAAAAATGCCAAAGTTCTTGCTAAAAATACATTAAATATTGAACAAGGTGTTTTCGAACAGCAAGACGAGAAAAAATGGTACAAGGTTGAGTTAGAGGCAAATGAGTATGCTCAGCTAACATTAAAAGGCGCTGATCAATACGACTATGCCTTCGATTTATACTTTTACCCTACTAATGAACAAGGTGAAGTAGAGCCTATTAAAGTTAATGATGTTCGTGTAGGAAAAAAAGAAGGTCACCTTTTTAAAGCAGACCAAAAAGGAACGCTGTTAATTGGTGTGAAAGATCATAATGGTAGTTATAGCTTAAAAGGGAAATCTACTTATATCTTTACAGCACAAACTGCGAAAAACTCGAATTTGCCAATTGATGCTTTAAATAAGTCTTCAATGCAGCCTATTAAAAAATTCCCATATAATACGGCAGGTAAAAACTATACCCTACTGTCCAAAGATCAACAAAAGGATCAAGATTATTTTACGTTTTCAGTAACAAAACCAACAACATTGAAGTTTGATTTATCTGGAATTCCAGGTGTTACTGCCTCTATGGATCTTTACTTAAAAGAGGATTTCAATCCGATCCCACCAGAAGAGATAAAGCAAGCTAAAAAAGAGGAAATTGAAGAAGAGGAAGCCTTCCCTATTCAAAGTTCCTACGGTGCAGCTAAAGGTGAAGCCGTTAGCATGATTATCGATGCTGTTCCAGATCAAGAATACATTTTAAGTGTATCTAATGAAAGTAATAGCGAGTTTTCAATGGAGATGTTTTTCAGTGGTGGCATTGAAAAAGAGGAAACAGTCAGTGAGTCTATGATTCCATACACATTAAAAGGTGAGGTTGTTACACTTCCACCCGATGAGGATGGACTACCTTTAGAGGAAGCCATGTACGACGAAAACATCTCTCTCGACCAATTACCAATAACGCCAAGTACAACAAAAAAGCGAAATGAAATTGAAGGCATGATGAGTATGCTCATGAATTCCTTTACAACGGACAATTTAGAAAATGTTGATCCGATTATTAAGCAAGCTATTCGCTTCAACATTGGTGAGGATCAAAAAGCTTATTTCCAAACAGAATATGATGAGGACTACTTCTTATTTAAAACAAAGGAAGATGCCCTTTATAGTTTTAGCTTTAACAAAGGTGCTGGCCAAATGCCTGCTGGTACTGTCTTTGAATACGATGAAAAAGCAAATGAACTAATTCCTGTTTCGTCCTTAACCAATGATTTGGGCTTACTTTCATTGCTTCTTGGCTCAGCCGGCAATGAAAACGATGCAAAAGTGATGGCATTGAAAAAGGACAAAACATATGTAGTAGCCGTTGTAAATGCTGGGGAACGTTCTATTGAGCCATATACGTTGAAAACAAGTAAAATCGGTGATATTCCAAAAGATTATAATCCTGATAATTATGAAGAAGCAAAAGCTCTAAAAATTCAACCAGGTACAACTTATAAAGATCATCTAATTTACCAAGACGATGAGGATTACTATTATTATAAGCAAAACGGTAATGATGAAATTATGAGTTTATTAATTTCCTCTGTTCCATTTACCAATGAACAATTAAATCAATTGCCAAAAGAGTTACAGAAGGACTTGAAATTTGCAGGATCGATTATTGAAGATACAAATGGCAATATGAAAATTGACCCGAAAGAAATGGAGACCGCCATTCCATTTGGATTGAGCGATAATATTCTTGAGATACTCCTTGGCATGGTAGGAACGACAGACGTAAATACATCCTTTAAGGCTAAAAAGGATCGTGGTTACTTTATTCAAGTCAATAGCACAGGGCTTGGCCAACTGTCCATTCAGCCCTACACATTGACGATGTTCGACCATAAACGAGCAGATGAAGATGCAGATTCCCAATTAGTGAATGGTGTACCAACCAAACCATTAGCCCTTAAGAAAGAAGACGACAAATGGATAGCTACTCAATATTTAAATGCGGGTATACCATTTGGTGATAAGGATTACTTTGAATTTAACAACGTCCAAAAACGTGATATCTTCTTCTCACTTCAAACAGAAAAAGCACTAGATGGTGTGATTCGAGTGATAGATGCAAACGGAAAAACAGTCAAAACTTTAGATCTTTACGGAGCTGGAGATGCTGAGGTAGGTACAATTGAACTGGATGCAGGTAAATACTATATTGAAGTTAGTGAATATTATGGCCAAGCAAGTACACAGCCATATACGTTAGAAATTAAATAATATCAATAAAATCCCCTAGATAACGGAATATCTAGGGGATTTTTATACATATAAGCATTTTTATTCTAAACTAAAATGCTTATTACATAAAATATTTGACATAATTACAGTATTCATCTTGCTTCATATGAAGCTTTTCATACAGCTTACGCGCATTCACATTATCTGCTGCTGTTTGCAGTGTCACATAACGAGCATACTGTTGCTCACAATATTGAAAAACTTTTTCCATCAATGCCTTGCCCACCCCTAGGCCCCTAGCATCTTCCGTGACATAAATATCGTTCAAAATATAGGCACGCTGTAACGCTATGGAAGAAAACGTTGGATATAATTGTGTAAATCCAACCACCTTGCCGTCTACTTGCGCCATAAAAATGACCGACTCTTTGAGGGCCAATCGTAATTGTAAAAATGCCTTAGCGCTACTTACGTCCGATTCAATTCCATAAAACTGACGATATTCATCAAATAGCTTTGTTAACTCTTCTAGTTCGTTCATCGTTGCTTGCAATATTTCCATTCTTGTCTCCCCTTGTGTCTTCCCATGATTGTTTCTACCATTATAAAGCTAGTTTCATTATATAGGAAAAAATGGCACAAAGAAAAGAATACTCCTCTCCATCGAGAGAAGTTCTACTTTTTTTCATTTAAGTATGCAGCGACATCTTTCACGATATGCTGCCAGTTTAATTCCTTCCGCGCATCGGCTTGTAGCTGAAGACAAGTATTTTCTAACAATGCTTCCTGATGTGCGACTTGCTGCAACGTCCGAGCAATACTTTCCCAATCATGTGTTGGATGAATACGGCCAAAGCGTTGTTGTTGGGTAATATCAGCAGCCCCATCCACATCGGTTGTCACAATATAACAACCGTTTTTAGCAGCCTCTGCAAAAACATGTGCAAAGCATTCAACTGTGGATGTTAAGCAAAAGATTTTTGCCTTGCGATACTCCTCCTCTAGCTGCATCTTGTCTGAGATTGGCCCTACCATTGTGACTTGCGCAGGGTAAGGATGACTGTCCAGTAATTGTTTTATTTCCTGCTGAAACGATTCAGACATAGGTCCTACCAAACGAAGCTCCCAGTCTGTCAGCTGTGCTGCTAGAAAGGCTTTTATTGTAAAAATGGTCTGCTTCTCTGGTGCATCTAATCGGCCCACTGATAGAATTTTATTTTCTTTCTCATGAAATTGCACGGGCTCTGTGTGAAAATACTCATAAAAGCCATTTGGGATATGTTGAACATCTAATTGTGAAAACTCTCGAATGTCAGTTTGAATCGATACACATTCGGAGGTCAGAAGATCACAAAGCTGTAGCAATTCTAGAAAGTATGGATAGGTTTTTAATCGACTTAACCAAAATCGATTAACATCTAACTTCATATAAACTTTGCCATTAGGATTAAACTGCTTATATGTTTGAAGAATGGAAAGATAGGATGGGTATGGTCCTATAGCAAATACAAGATCAATGTTCTTGGCATGCTTCACTAAATAAGCATTCATATTGGCAACATAATCAATCCCAATTGGAACCTGCTCAAATTTAACAGCCGGAAAAGATTGTTGCAGAAGGGTTTCATTCATCTCTGTCGTCACTATACTAACTTCATAGCCTAAATACTCCCCTAGTAAAATAGGCACAAGACATAGATCTTTGAAAATGTGTGCATCGGAAAGTTTAGCTGATTCCACGCTACAAATAAATGCGATCCTTTTTGTCATCGAATCCCTCTTTCTTAAAAAGCGCTCTTTCCTAGTTTATGCCCACACCTGTCAAACGTGTATAACTTAGTAAAATGTCACAACCATCCCCATAGTTCTCTAGCAAAAATAAAGGCAATCCATAAAATTACTCTCTTAAAAAACTTATGATAGCAAGCAATTGCCTACAATAGCCCTCTATCCACGCATATTGTAATAAAGAATCTGTTCAGTAAACATGAAGAACTAAACTACTTAATCAGGATGGAGGGATAAAATGAAAATAAGCTTTTTATCACCTACTTATAATAGCGAAGAATGGATCCTAACAATGCTTGACAGTATTCCTAAAGAATATGCCTATGAAATTATCGTTGTAGATGACGGCTCCACCGACAAGACGTTAGCCATTTTACAGGACTATCAAAAAAACTGTACAGCGTTAAAAATCATCGTTCATCCAACGAATCTAGGTGCAAGCGTTGCCTATAACCGATGCATCGCTGAAGCAACAGGTGATTATATTGCCATCATCGATAGTGATGACCACTATTTACCTGCCATCCGCAATGTATTAGCACAGGTGGATGGTGAATTTGATATTTACTATTACAACATGATCATTAAGAATGGCTATGCGTTTATTAAAGATGAATCAAATCGTTATTCCTTGCCGGGACAATTTAAAATCATACGAAGAAGCTTTATCGGGGATGCGAAATTTACTATACGTAAGGATATTGCAGGAGATTGGGATTTTAATTGTGCGCTCATGGACAAAAATCCAACCAGTAAATATACCCATGAATACGCTTATTGGTACAACTATCCACGAGAAAACTCAGAATGCGATTTGCATGAAAGAGGATTGAAATAACATCATGAACGGACCTAAGCATGTGGGAGGTGTAACAAGCCAGACAATGTTTAAAGATAAAACTTTACTGATTACTGGAGGAACAGGATCTTTTGGTAATGCGGTACTAAATCGATTTTTAAATACCGATATTAAGGAAATACGGATTTTTTCAAGGGATGAAAAAAAGCAGGATGATATGCGAAAGCTTTATCAAAACTCTAAAATTAAATTTTATATCGGGGATGTACGTGATTTACAAAGCCTTCACCCTGCGATGTATAACGTAGATTATGTGTTCCATGCTGCGGCCCTCAAGCAAGTTCCCTCTTGTGAATTTTTCCCTTTAGAGGCTGTTAAAACAAATATCTTAGGAACAGATAATGTTTTAACTGCGGCGATTCAAGCTGGCGTTAAAAAGATTATTTGTCTATCAACAGATAAAGCGGCATACCCTGTCAATGCGATGGGGATATCCAAGGCGATGATGGAGAAAACATTTATTGCTAAATCACGGATGGTCGACCCAAAGCAAACATTGATTTGCGGCACACGATACGGGAATGTAATGGCTTCAAGAGGCTCAGTCATACCACTTTTCATCGAACAAATAAAAGCTGGTAAACCTTTAACTATTACCGATCCAACTATGACTCGTTTTATGATGAGCCTTGAGGAAGCAGTCGAATTGGTGTTGTATGCATTCTCACATGCGCAAAATGGCGATATTATGGTGCAAAAATCACCCGCTGCTACGATCGAGAATTTGGCACAAGCTCTCCTTGAAATTTTCCAAGTGAACAATGCGATTCACATTATTGGCACGCGGCATGGGGAGAAACGGTATGAAGTATTATGTACAAAGGAGGAAGCAGCAAAAGCCATAGATTTAGGTGATTTTTATCGAATCCCAGCAGATAATCGAGATTTGAATTATGGAAAATACCTGGATGAAGGCTCTCCTAAAATTACCTTATCGGATGAATATAATTCCAATAATACACAAATGTTAAACGTGATGGCTATTAAAGAAAAATTACTAACCTTATCTCTCATTCAAGAAGAGCTTCTCCTTTGGACTGGAGGAACACCATGAAATTTTTAGTGCTCGGCGCTTCTGGCATGGCGGGTCATACCATTTCCATCTACTTACGGGAGCAAGGGTATGATGTGACAACGTATACGAGAACTGCTTTCGCATATGGAAATAATATTACTGGTGATATTACAGATTTGAACTTTTTACGTTCACTTCTTCAAGACCATCAGTATGATATTGTCATTAATTGTATCGGTATGTTAAATAAAGAATGTGAGGCAAATCCTGAGAAGAGTATTTTCTTGAATAGTTATTTACCACATGCTATCGTATCTCTCCTTGAAAATCGCCAGACGAAGCTTATTCATATGAGTACCGATTGTGTATTTTCAGGTGAAAACGCACCCTATTATGAAAATAGTGTAAAGGACGGAACTACCTTTTATGACCGTACAAAGGGTTTAGGCGAAATTGATCATACCAAACATTTAACATTCCGTAATTCAATTATTGGCCCTGATTTGAAAATGGATGGAATTGGGCTTTTCAATTGGTTTATGCACCAAAAAGGTCCGATTCACGGCTATACTGGTGCTATTTGGACGGGGGTCACAACCCTCACCCTAGCGAAAGCCATGGAGCAAGCAGCACATGAAGAATTAACTGGACTCTATCATCTTGTCAATACATCGCCTATATCCAAATACGATCTGCTTCAGTTATTGAATAAGCACTTTATGGACCATACAATAAAGATTACTCCACATCAGCTTATTAATGTTAATAAAACTTTAATTAATACTAGAAACGATTTTTCCTTTACGGTCCCTAGCTATGAAGAAATGATAATTGACATGAAGGAATGGATTTTGCAGCACAAGGATTTATATCCTCACTATATTTCTTAAAACTTCAACTCTATTACGAGTATTGTTACGTTACTCATAATGGAGTTTTTCTATTGAATGACTGTGCCCACTGGCAATTGTCCTTCCTTGATCCAATTCTCTACAAAACGATTAAAAAATGCAGGCTGGGCTAATGATACTCCATGCCCTATGTTGTTTAACATGATTCCTTTTGCATTTGGATGGCTTTGTACAAGCTTTTGTGCAGATTTTTTCATTATTTTTTTCTCTTGATTGCCAACAGTAATTAAAATATGCCCCTGTGCATTGTGGAAATTTCGTGGGATTGAAAACGTCATATTTTCTTGTAAAACCTGAATTAATGCATCGTATGTTATCTTAGTGCTATCATGATAATAGCGGTCAAAATAGCGATCATCGATGTATAAGGTTTTCGCTTGAAGCTTTGCGAAGGTTTTATTTTTGATAAGCGGGAATGATAGTCGGAGAAACGGCCGAATCATCCATGCTGTAGTAGGTGAAGGGATAACAAGAGCACTATTAATAATCGAAAAGTGGATTAAACTAGGCTTTATGCTTAACATTTGTATGGCAATTTGAGCACCTAATGAAAAGCCAATAACAATTACCTGCTTGCCATTCGCCTTTTCCTCTAAGAGCTGTACGAGATGTTGTGCACATTGCTCAATAGAAAATGAATGATCGGACACAAGCTCAGGCACTACACAGTGATACTTGGAGAAGTGCTGAATTTGTTGTTCCCACATCCATCCCCCAACACCACCCCCATGAAGAAACATCATCACTGGACCGTCGAAATGGCCATACTCTTTATATTGCATAATGGATTCATGCACCTACTTTCTTTACTGTTTAGCTTCTCAAAAGCTTGTTTGAGATTGATTGAATGTCTGGTTTTTTGTATTTCCTGGGCAATTGTTAACGTATGTCTTTCTCGATACGGAAATTAATTGCCTCAAACCTGTCAAAATGGAATCATTTACAAATGATCATCCCAAAAGTCCTTACTAAAACTCGTGTTTGCTTGATGCTTCCCTGCTGGTTTTACAATATCAGAACCTCTTAAAATGACACCTTTTCCAAATTTCTGTTCAATTTGATCTACCAATTTAATAATGGGTTCGTCTTTAATATGATCTTCAAAATCAAAAAAAGTTAGCTGCTGAGTCATCTCTTTAATGTCACTTACATTGGAAATAGTCACACCCAATAATCGAACAGGCTCCTCATTCCAGTTTTTATTAAACAGATTCCACGCCTGTTCAACTATATCCTCTTTTGAAAATATCGCGTTATTGACTGATTTACTCCGTGTATACGTTTCCCAAGAAGCTGTACGGATGATAATACTCACAGTCACTCCTGCGAGCTTTTTAGCCTTTAATCTTTCTGCTACCTTTTCAGAAAGAGTTGTCATTATTTTATATAATTCATCTCGGTCAGTCGTATCATGAGATAATGTTGTCGAATTCCCTACACTCTTCGTATCATATATTGCTTCTGGATCAACAGGTCGGTCATCCTCGCCATTGGCCTTCTGTTTCAAGCGAAGTCCATTGATGCCAAACTTCTGTTTTAATGTGTATTCATCAGCCGCAGCTAATTCTCCAATCGTTTGTATACCTAACTCTTTCAGTTTTTCTGCTGTGCTTTTCCCGATTCCATGCATCTCTTTAACATTCAATGGCCACAAAACTGAAGGGACATCACGTTTACGTAATATTGTAATGCCCATCGGCTTTCTCATTTCACTGGCCATTTTTGCTAAAAACTTATTGGGTGCAATGCCGATTGAACAAGGCAATTGTAGTTCGTTCCAAATTCTATCTTGTATACCATGTACATGTTCTAATACATTTTGTCCTTCGATTATAGGCAATTGTATATATCCTTCATCTATAGAAACGGGTTGAAGTATTTCACTATACTCTTTCAGTAATCCAAAAAAAGATTTTGAAGCAGCTCTATATCGTTCAAAATTTGGAGGTAGCACAATTAACTCTGGGCATTTTCTTCTGGCCTCACCGACATTCATGGTTGTATATACACCACTTTTTCTAGCTTCATAGCTACACGTAATAACAATCCCTCTACGTTCTTTTGGATTACCTGCAATGGCTATAGGTTTTCCCTTTAATGAGGGATCGTAAATTTGTTCCACTGAGGCATAAAAGCAATTAAGGTCAATATGTAAAATGATTCTTCCTTTATGCAATTTCGTTCACCTCACGTTGATTTTAATGTTAGCTATATTTTATCATATATGAGTCCTTTCACACTTAATCTACCGTCTAAGCAAAGCATGTTTTTATAGGTTTCACAATAAAATAAAAAGGTTCTTTTGATGTATACTCTCGGAAATCAAGTGACATCAAAAAAACCTTTTATTTTGGTTACCTATCCTATTAGAATCTATCCGATGAGCTCCCTTATTACTGATTAGTAAATGGTGAGAAATCATCACTTGTTTGGTCGTAATCTTCCATCCGCTTTTGAACCTTTATTTCATCAGAAGCTGCTATTCCTGTTATTAGTAGATTAAGTAGTGCAAAGGTTGGTGTAGCACCTTTTAGAGAAATAGGAGAAGGAGCAACCACCTTAAACAAAATGTCCGAAAGAAGCCCTAATGGCGACAATTCATCGTCTGTTATGCCTATCACTTGTGCCCCTTTTTTCTTTGCTGCTTTGACAAATGCATTCGTTTCTTTTGAATATCGAGGAAAAGAAATAGCCACCAATAATGTCTTTTCATCGATTAAGGATAATAAATAATTAGAATCCTCTATTTCTCCACGATATAAAAACGTATTTCCTACAACAACATTGAGACTAAACGATAGCCAGTTAGCAGGACCATATGAGGAACGGAAGCCTATGACGATTCTCTTTTCAGAACTAATTAAAAGATCTATAGCTTTTTTATACTGGGTGTAATCTATTTGTTCTAACGTTGCACGTATATACGAAGTATCTTTCTCGATTACATGTTGAATTAAATTTGTATCTTTTAAAGACTTGGACGTAGATCGAAGCCCTTCAATTGGATCTGAAATGGGTGAAGAATCTTCTAATAAAGTAGCTTGAATTTCTTTTTGCAATTCGCTAAATCCAGAATACCCAAGAGCATATGATAACCTAATCACCGTTGTATCGCTTGTTTCACTTGCAATACCTAGCTGCTTCGATGTTTGAAATGCAACCTCTTTCGGAAAGTCAACAATATATTTTGCAACTAATTTCTGTCTTTTTGTTAGTTCATTAAATTGTTTTCTAATTCTTTCATTATAATTATCCATACAGCCAGCCCTTCCAATGAGTTAATCTAGGTATGTAACTTATTTAATACAGGTTCAGTAAATGGTTGATGACTAAAAAAACTCCCATTTTATTATTCAGTATGCATCACTTTTATATTTAAAAAACCACTAAATCACTTAGAGATAATGAGCTCCAAGTTTTATACTTTTATCTGTCGGTGTAATGTATCCAATGAACAATTACTATAGTACAAACATTCAATCTATTACGTAGGTAATTTGGTAATTACACGAACCTTTATTGTGAGTTTTATGTATAATTTCAGTTTCATATTTTTAGCATATCCCTAACCCGTGTAACCTTTCAACCTTAGATTCTAGGGCATTCACTATAAATATATTTAGTGTGAATACCCCAACATTAATTGATTTTCAACAAGAAAATAACTTACTAGTTGTAACATCATCATACCATTTAGCTATGAGTTATGTTATAGTTGTATATTTTTTCATAACCGATTATATTTGATAAATTATTAATAGCCTTTGGGTTTAAAAGCTAAACGGTTACTTTATTAAGAAAATGATTATAAGCAACTCTCGATAATTTAGATATGAAACTAGCACCTTCTGCTTCAGTATTATTTCCTATAGAAAATACTGAAATGATAAAATTACCTTTATTATCAGGTAGCTGGACTATCCCTGAATCATTGACAACACTTGCAATGGTGCCAGTTTTATGAGCAACAACTGTATTTTGAGGTAATAAATAAGGTATTCTACTTCGAAATTGTTGCTTGGCAAGGATTTCAAACATATCATGACAAGCTTTTTCAGAGATTAATTGCTTATTTGCCATTTTTTCTAATAAAAGTGCCATATCAGCTGCGGTTGTTACATTGTTTGCATGACTTTCTTTAAATACAATTGAATGATGATCAATTTCACCATTTTTAAATCGACGGTTAATGTCATTATAAGTGTCCATTGAGAATTTTTGTGGAGGTAATCCCACACAAGAGCAAAGAAGCTCCCAGCAGCTGAGACGAATGTAAGTATTGCTTAGTCCAATTTCTTTCATATATTGATTTACATTTTCTTTCCCTAAAATACTCAATAACTTATCTGTTCCCACATTATCACTAACAATTATCATCATAGTCGCTAAATTTTTTATCGTAACGTCGATTCCAG
Organism: Lysinibacillus fusiformis; assembly: GCF_003049525.1. GTDB lineage: Bacteria > Bacillota > Bacilli > Bacillales_A > Planococcaceae > Lysinibacillus > Lysinibacillus fusiformis. Next base: position 180,154 of record NZ_PYWL01000008.1, read on the forward strand.
GAATTAACTCCTTAAATATACCTGATCCATTGACTAAATCCTCTTCTTCCAACCTAATATGTTCTTTTAGTTCGACCTTCCCCATTTGAACATCACGATATAAAGTGGCCAAAATAGGAATCTTAAAAACACTTGCAGCTTGAAATAAACGATTCTCATTTATTGCAGCAGTCTCTCCAGATTCCAGATGTTTCACATAAACCCCGAATGTCCCAGTAGCTTCTTGTATAATTTTTTCCAAACTCTCCTGTAATCCCATCATCAACATCCTCTCAAATTTCTACATAAGGAGTTCAATATGAAAACCTTGGAACTCACTAGTTAAGTGGTATATTTACGGAAACTTTAGGGAATTGTCTAAAATGATATGATATTCCGTATGCTTCACTATTATCATCCACTAGTATCTCAGCTATTTCTGTAAAGTCATTAAAATATGCTATAAACATGTTATCGCTCACAAAAGTTATTGGTATCTCTACATTTTGTGAGAGTAGAACTGGGTTTCCTTCCTTGATTTTAATGCACACTTTCGTCCCTTCATTCGATTGATATTCTCCTTGATACTGTTGAAGTCGTTCTTCTGAAATATCATATTCTTCAAAGGTAAGGTGATTGGCGTCTACCTCCCTTTCACTCAAAGCATTAAATGCAAGTTGCATAATTCGGGCAGCAGGTACACCTGCCAAGTTAGTTAATACAACACCTGTAACCCCTTTTTCAGGTAAAATACTTAATTGAGCTGAAATTCCCTTGAGCCCTCCACCATGTTCAATAAGAGTAGTGCCAAAATAATCGGGAGTAATCATAAAACCGTACCCATAGAATCTTCCAGGTTGTAATTGAATATGGGGCTTAGTCATTTCTTTTACACTTTCTTCTGATAATATTTGCTTACCATCTACTACACCAGCATTACGGAAAATTTCTGCATACAATAACATGTCTCTAGCTGTAGATTTCAAAAAGCCTGCTGCTCGCATTGAAGTAGAATCCCACCAAATTGGTGCAGCCAAAACGTGTTTTGTTCCATCGCTTTTGTCCTCTGTATAGCAAGTGGTGATATTTTCATAATCAGCGTACTCCTCAATTGTGAAATAGCTGTTTTCCATACCACAAGGTGTGAGGATATGATCATATATATATTGTTCATAACTTTTTCCACTGATTCGTTCGATGATTGTTCCTAATAAGGCATATGATTCATTGGAATAACTAAAATGTGTACCAGGTGCACCCAATAATTCAATATCTTGTTCATCAATAAACTGCATAAGTTGCTCATAAGTGTCAATTGGTCCGTGATCTTCAACATTAATATTTAAACCTGGATATTTTTTTACAGTTGGGTCAAGATCTAGTGACCTTTTCATTGCATAAAATAACGAAGACATTGGAGGCAATCCTGCTGTGTGAGTCATAAAGTGATGAATAGTGATATCTTTGATAGCCTCTTTATTTTTAACGTTGAATTCAGGCAAGTATTTACTAACAGGATCATGCACATTCAATTTACCGACTTCCTGCAGTTGCATAATAGCCACACAAGTAAATGATTTTGTTATCGAACCAATACCAAAAACTGTATTTTCAGTTACAGGTAGTCCATCGGCTACATTACGGAAGCCAAATCCTTTATGGTAAAGAATCTCCCCAGCTTCAGCAATTGCAACAGCAGTACCAGGAATCTTATGTTTTTCCGTTATCTTTTGACCAGCCTCTTCAAATGCTTTTAAATTCACATCTACTTTCATTTCTTTTCCTCCTTTAGAGTAGTTGTATATAATAATGTAGATCGAATCGATGATCTAACTATTATCCTCACATTATTGATTCTCAGTCGTTATCAAGTTCGAAAAATTTTCTACAGGTAAATGTCTGTTTATAAAATCGAGCATTGAATTCAACCTAGCTATTCTTAATTCGGGTTTGCCGTATTGGAGGAGCCCATGACTTGATTGTGGAATACGAACCAGTTCTACTTCTCCTCCTCGACGCTTAATATGGGAATAAAACTGTTCTGCCTGCTCTATTGGACATCGTAAATCATCTTCATTGTGTAGAAGTAGAAGTGGCGTTTTTACATTATCTACATAGGCAAGAGGAGAGAATTTCCAAAGATTCTCCAAATCTGTCTTTCCAAGAAACTCCTGATCAATAAAATATGGTGCTATATCGCTTGTGCCATACATGGAAATCCAATTCGAAATACAGCCTTCAGAAACTGCTGCAAAAAATCTATCGGTGTGAGAGATGAGCCAATTTACCATGAATCCACCATAGCTAATTCCATTAACGGCTACCCTATTTTTATCAAGATATCGATTTTTTTGTAAGGCAAAGTCAAGTCCGTTCAAAATATCATTCATATCCTTTCCACCATAATCACCATGTACAGCATTGGTAAATTCTACACCGAATCCTGAGCTTCCTCGTGGGTTCGTATAGATAACTGCATAACCTCGCGCAGCGAATAATTGCAATTGATGAAAATATGTGAAACCATAAGCAGAATGTGGTCCTCCATGAATATCTAATAGAACAGGATATTTTTTCTCAGGATCAAAGTTAGCGGGTTTTAAAATAAAACCTTGCATATACCAATTATCAACAGATTTATAGGAAAAAACCTCAGGCTCAACTACGATGAGTTCGGATAATAACTTGTCGTTGCAGTCATCCAGACGAACTTCAGTTTCAGGGAAAATGGGTACATGTAATTGAGGAAAAGCTTCTGTTGGATACCGATAATTACAGTCGGCTGTATTCGTTTCATCAATTCTAATGGCTGATAACTTCCCAGGATGATTGACTGTCGAATAGGCCATACTAATCGTCTCTTCTCCATCAAATGAAAAATGAAAAATAGTACGGTCTCCACCAGCAATAATTACCGGATGATCGTCATTTTTATCATTCGAGAATCTAACAATTTCATTTCTTCCTTCATGGGTACTAAGCGCATAAATATACCTACTATTATTAGACCATTGAGGGCGAAGTGCATATCTGAGATTACGCATATCTGTAAAAGTCATATCAAGGAGGGTGTCTTGATATTTTTTGCTTAAAGATCTAACATCCCCTCCCTCTGAAGGTATGACTAATAATTCCTTCTGTTCTGCATGGTTGCCAAAAAACGCTATCCACTTTCCATCAGGTGAGTAAGAAGGTGAGCTTGCTTCCGTATCACTGTATAGCAACTCCGCATCTCCTCCGGAAGAAGAAACTCGATAAACCTTTCCTCCAAAAAGAAAATTTTCATTTTCTGCGTTTGAACTGAACACGATATATTCTCCATCTGGTGACACGTCAGGCTGATGAACTTCATTTATTCCTTTTGTTATCAAAACGAATGTTCCAGTATCTATATGAATAGCAACAATTTGACGTTTGTACGGTTTATGAAACCCAGTTCCATCATTTTTGTAATATAGATGATGATAGCGTTTAGCCCCATCTCTCCATAACTTATCCTCTTGTTCCTTCTCACTCTTTGCTTCATGAATTGTTGCATTTTCATGAAAGGTTTCTAGTTCCGAATGTACAATTACAGGTACCAATCCATATATCGTTTTACCGTTAGGAGCCCATACTATTGAGCTAATTCCTTGACGAAACTTTGTCAGACACCGGGCCTCTCCACCATCGAGAGATAACAGCCATGCCTGCATTCCGTAAGCACGGTCCGAGATAAATGCTATGGTTTTTCCATCGGGTGACCAGATAGGATTGACGTTCCTTGTGCCTGAGGATGTTAAAACTCTTCGTGTTTTTCCTTCTACATCGCTTAAATATAAATGTGTTTCGTAATTATTTTCTTTCACAGCTATGGTTCTTTCATAAACTACCTGTTGTCCATCAGGAGAAATGACAGGATTGCTTGGCCATTCAAAGTTATAAATATCTTCTGGCACTGTAGTTCTTAACATCTTTTAGCACTCCTTATTAATAATAGATATTTCACTATTGCAATTCTTCAGAAAAATACTTTCGCAATATTCTAATCTAGTCTCTTCTACTAATTTTCACTAATACTATGGTTTAAATAATTTAATGGTAGTCATAGCAAGAATTTTTACACCATTTTGCAAAGCATCTAAGTTAAAATTCATATGAGGATGGTGCAGTCCAGGTTGTAAATCGGTTCCAAGTCCAATCATTGTAGCTTTAATATGAGGAAAATACTTTTTATAAAAATGGAAATCTTCCCCTCCAGGAGTAATGACTGGAGCAGCGATTGCGTCATTCCCTAGAGCTTCAATAATAGCTTCTCCCACTAGTTCCTCAAGTTGTGAACTAGGTTCCGCAGCAATCATCGATGCTAGTGTCTCTATTTCAACTATTGCCCCATTTGCTGAGCCCGAAGAAAGAACCGCATTTTCTACCTTTTTAAGTAAATCTTCCATAACATAGTTCTGTTGTGCACGGACATCAATGCCAAATTCAGCATAATCGGGAATGATATTAATATTGTTTCCACCGGCCTGAACCATGGTTATTTTGACAGATGAGGATAATGTCGGATCTGTTTTAACTGAGTTAACAGCCTGAATAATGGCTCCAAGTGAATCAACAACATTTATTCCTAGATTTGGTCGTGAACCATGAGCTTGAATTCCATGGACCTTCCCTTTCAATAGTGTTGTCGCGCCATGATAGATGGCAGGAGATGCTTGGCCAAATTTTAATTCTTGAACGGGACGTACATGTATCCCTAGTAAACAATCAACATCATCCATAACGCCTCTATCAATTAGAGCCTTAGCTCCTAAACCGGATTCCTCAGCTGGCTGAAAAATAATTTTAATAAGCCCCCTTGGTTGAAAACCTAATTTCTTTAGACAAGAAATAGTATGAAGAACCATTGTCATATGAGCATCATGACCACAGGAATGATTGGCTTTCCATTCACCGTCGACCAGCTGCCATAACGCATCAATGTCTGCTCTAATTCCAATGGTTGGACCAAGTTTTTCATTTCCCCAATATCCAACAACTCCGGTATGCTCCTCAAACCTCTCAAAAGGTATTTTCAAATATTCGAATTGCTTACATAAGTAATCCGTTGTCTCTTTTTCTTTCCAACTAATTTCCGCATTACAATGAAAATGATGATATGTTGATTTTATTAGCTCTTTATTCTCATCAACCCAATTATTGATTTGTTCAATCATATAGGGGCTCCATGGATTTATTTTCAATAACATAAAAATGAATGTTAGCTAAATTTTTTTTTAACATTCCGGTTACTACAAAACCTTTTGAGAAAGCATCATTTACTGCATCTCTCAACTTATACCTCCAAGCCTTCGCCGCTTCAAAATCCTCTTGTTTCAAAATCTGAAAATTAGCTGGAACAGGTATTAAATATCCGTCTTCATTCTTAATCGATTCTCTCTCATTGGGATATGGGATATTTCTACTATCACTATATGACAGCAGAGACTTATAGTGATTAACCAATGTATCCTTTTTGAGTACACCGGTAAGTGCATTCGCTACTCGGCTCGAACAAATATCCCATTCTACTAAAAAACGATCAGAAGGTAGACCTTTATTCAGTTTATCGCTCATTTCACCATAATAAGAAGGAAAGTACGTTTGAGAATAAGCTCCTAGCTTATTAAGATTAAAGTATGCATTTTTGGCTTCTAAAGGATCAAAAGTCCATACAATTTTTTGATAGCCGTATTCCACTGCCCACTCCCTTTGCTTAAGTTTTAGCTGTAAGCCTATCCCATAATTACGGTACTTACTATGGACGCCAGTCATATGAGAAATTAAATATTTTTTCCCATTCTTAAAGCCCGAAAAACCGTATGAAAACCCAATTAATTCACCTTCTTTAAACGCTCCAACGATGTTTCCACCATTGTGAGTTGCAGCAACAAGCTGCGGAAGAGGCGTTACTACATCTTTATCCCAGATATCCTCTTGAAAACTAACTACATCTTGTATTTCCTTTAAACTTATAATACTTTTATAGATGATTGGCTGTGTGAAAACCATTGGTAAATCCCTCCAGACACCATGAAATAAAATCAACTTGAAAATCATTTAGTAGAACTTTATTTTATCTCTAATAAACTCTTTCTGGGTCACTGTAAGTTGATTAATGAATTCCTGATTAACCTCAAAACCAATTCCAGGTTGTTCTGGAACAATAATAGTGCCAGCCTTTGAAAGCTTTACTTCTGGTAAAATGATATCTTTATCAAAATAACGACTTGAAGCAGATGTATCACCCGGAATACTAAAGTTACTTAATGAAGCGATTGCGATGTTATGAGCCCTACCTATACCAGCTTCAAGCATTCCACCACACCAAACTGGGATATTTTTTTCCTCGCACAGATTATGCATTCGAATTGCTTCGAATAGCCCTCCTACACGACCAACCTTAATATTAATAATTTTACATGCATTAATTTCAATTGCCTTTCTTGCATCTTCTAATGAATGAATACTTTCATCTAGACAGATAGGTGTTGTTAATAAGTTTTGTAATTTTGCGTGATCTATAATGTCGTCATGAGCTAACGGCTGTTCAACCATCATTAAATTAAACTGATCTAATTCTTGTAATAGTTGTAAATCATTCAAACTGTAGCAAGAATTAGCATCAGCCATTAGTGGAATTTGTTCTCCAAACTTTTTCCGAATAGCCTCTAAAGGTTTAATGTCCCAGCCAGGTTTTATTTTCACTTTAATCTTTTTGTAGCCATCCTCTAAAAAGCCTGCCACCTTGTTTAATAGAGTTTCTATGTTATTTTCAATTCCAACGCTTACGCCCACTTCAATCTCTGATCGTTTACCTCCTAGTGTAGTAGATAGCGTTTGCCCTTTTTGCTTACTATATAAATCCCAAATGGCCATTTCAAGTGCTGCCTTTGCCATGTTATTTCTACGTATATAGGAAAACAATTCTGAGAAATCTTTGGGCTCTTTAATTTCATTTTCTAATAGCTTTGGAATCAAGTAAGTTTCAAGCATGTGCCATACTGTACCTGTAGTCTCTTCATTGTATATAGGAAAAGGCATCGCGACACTTTCAGCAAAGCCAACTTTATCTCCACCATGAACCTTAACGATGATAATATCCTTTTCAGTCACTTTACCGAAGCTAGTTTCAAACGAAGATTTTAAGGGTAATTTAATTCTTTGTAACGAAATTTTATTTATATCCATTTAGTAATACCTTCCTTTTTATATAAAATTACTTTTGGTCTCTTACTTCCGTTCTTTCTGGTTCAAACAAGTGACAAGCTACAAAATGTCCCGGTTTAACTTCTATGTTTCGAGGTTTTTTTGTCCTACAAACCTCCATACACGCGAAGCACCGCGGATGGAAAGTACAACCAAGAGGAGGATTTACCGGATTTGGAACATCACCAGTTAAAATGATCCGGTCTTTTTTTTCACTTTCAGGATTTGGGACTGGAACAGAAGACATAAGGGATTTTGTATATGGGTGAAGCGGTTCAGCAAACAATTGATTTTTATCGGCAAACTCTACCATTCTCCCTAGATACATGACCCCAATTCTGTCACTAATGTGTTTTACAACACTTAAATCATGAGCAATAAAAATATAAGTTAGTCCTAATTCTTTTTGGAGGCTTTGAAAAAGGTTAAGTATTTGTGCCTGTACAGATACATCTAGGGCAGAAACTGGCTCATCTGCTACGATAAGTGACGGTCCAACCGCGATTGCTCGGGCGATACCAATTCTTTGTCTTTGCCCTCCACTAAATTCATGAGGATAACGATCTGCATGAAAAGCACCTAACCCCACCATTTGCAAAATCTCTATTACTTTCTGTCTTCTTTCTTTTTTAGTCGCTCCTATTCCATGTGTTAATAGTGCTTCTTCTAAAATAGAAGATATTCGTAGACGAGGATTTAAAGAAGCAAATGGATCTTGGAAAACAATTTGCATTTGTTTCCTGAGCTTTCTCAATTCCTGTTTGCTCAAGCTTAGAACATCTTTGCCTTCAAATAGGATGTTACCACTTGTTGGTTCAATTAATTTTAGAATACTTCTTCCAGTTGTAGACTTGCCACAGCCGCTTTCTCCAACAATTCCTAATGTTTCTCCTTTAAATAGCTTGAAAGTAACACCATCAACAGCTTTCACATAGTCCTTATTTTTTGAAAAAAAACGTTTATTGATTGGAAAATAGGTTTTTAGATTTTGAACTTCTAGCAATACTTCACTCATGCGAATGCCTCCTCCTTACTATATAGCCAACATCTAACGGAGTGTTCATTATTCGTTTTTATGAGAGGTGGGTTGCTTTCAAAACATTTTGAATGAGCTTGGGTGCACCGAGAAAAGAAAGGACATCCTTTCGTTACTTCTCCGATATTAGGTACATTGCCTTCGATTGGTTTCAGCTTATCCTGTTCATCTTCAAGACTAGGAATAGAATTTAATAGACCAATAGTATAAGGATGTTGTGGATTTTTATAGATCGTTTTCACATGGGCTTCTTCAACAATTTGTCCATAATACATCACCATAACCCGATCAGCCATTTCTGCTACAACACCTAAATCATGCGTGATTAATAATATGGCTGTATCGTAGTTAGTTTTGAGATCATTCATTAAATCTAAAATCTGGGCTTGTATAGTTACATCTAATGCTGTTGTCGGCTCATCAGCAATTAATAGGCTAGGATTACACGCCATCGCCATTGCAATCATGATCCTTTGTCTCATTCCGCCAGAAAGTTGATGGGGATATTCGTTAACAATTTTTTCCGGACGTGGAATTCCAACCTTTTTTAATATATCTACCGTTTGCTTTTTTAACTCATCTCCTGAGGCATCTGTATGAAGCTTAAGAACCTCACTAATTTGCCTGCCAATTCTATGAACAGGATTTAAGGATGTCATAGGCTCCTGAAATATCATTGAAACGTCTTTCCCTCGAATCGAACGCATTTTCTTTTCAGATATTTGATTAAAATCCATATCTTTAAAAAGAATTTTCCCTTCAATTTCACCAACACCATTTGCTATTAATCTCATGATGGAAAGGGACGTAACGCTTTTTCCACATCCAGATTCTCCTACCAAAGCAAGTGTTTCACCTTTATTAATAGTAAAGTTCACCTGACTCACTGCATTGACAAAATCTTTCTTCCCCGTTTTAAATTTAATAGAAAGGTCTTCCACTCTCAGAAGCGCTTCATCTTTTATTCCCATATTTTTCACTCCCAAGCAGTTATTTTTGCCTTGGATCTAATGCGTCACGTAATCCATCACCTAGCAGATTAAAACCAAGGACGACTAACATAATGGCCATACCTGGGAAAAGGGACATCCACCAAGCCTGCCCTAAAAAAGCTTTCCCGACGTAAGCCATCGAACCCCATTCAGGAGTTGGAGGCTGAGCACCGAGCCCCAAGAAACTTAACGCTGCAGCTACTAGAATACTAGTTCCAAATTGTAAGCTGGATAAAACAATTACGGGTGATAAGACGTTTGGAAATACGTGCTTTACAATGATTTTAAAATCTGAAACTCCAAGGGCCTTAACTGCCTCTATATATTCTTTTTCTCTTATTGATAAAACCGATCCTCGAACTACCCTTACATACGAAGGTATTGCCGAAATTGCGACTGCGATCATCGCGTTCGTTAATCCGACACCAAGTACAGCAATAATAGCGATGGCAAGAAGGAGTGAAGGAAAAGCCAGTAAAATATCCATAACCTGCATAATATAAATATCAAATTTACGATAATAGCCTGCTATCACTCCTAAAATGACACCGATAACACCTGCGATTAGCACTGCAACAAGCCCCATCATTAAGGAAACCCGACCACCATATAATATTCTTGAAAATATATCCCTCCCAAAATCATCTGTCCCTAAAAAATATTGTCCTCCTGGAGGTAAAAACCTTTGTTCGAAATTCATTACGTCAACTGGATGTGGAGCTATCCAAGGAGCAAGTAAGGAAATTGATACGAAGAACAATAAGATAAAGGCCCCACTAACAGCACTTTTGTTAGTTATTATTCTTTTCCCCACGACTGACCAGTAAGTTTTAGACTTTGCTTCAGAATCTTTATTGTGAGGCGGATTGAATTTAGTTTCTGAATCTGTAAGTTTAGGAGCTGAACTACTCAAAATACTTGCCTCCCTTTCTAATACTTAATACGAGGATCTATTAGACTGTAAACGAGATCCACGATCATATTAGTTATAATAAAAAGAAATGCCATAAATAGAACTAACCCTTGTACTGTTGGCAAATCCCTTTTAGTAATGGCTTCAATAGAAAAACTCCCTAACCCCGGTAGTGCAAATACCGTTTCTATGACTACTGCACCTGCTAATAGAAAACCAAACTGTAGACCAATTAAAGTAATAACTGGGATCATCGCATTTTGGAGGGCATGCTTAAAAATCATAGGAATCATGTCAAGTCCTTTAGCTTGAGCCGTTCTCATAAAATCTTGTTTAATAACTTCAAGCATGCTAGACCTCGTCATTCTTGCTATATTGCCAGCTGAGCCTAAACCCAGTGTTATAGATGGCAAAATTAACGAGTAAAACCCTTGATATCCAGAAATAGGGAAAATATTGAATTGATAGGAAAACATCCAAATTAAGAATAATGCTATCCAAAAACCTGGTGCAGATATTCCTATTAAGGAAACCACCATAGCTAGTTGGTCAAAGATTGTGTTTTGTTTCACTGCTGCTAAAATACCCATTAAAATTCCAATGACGGCTCCAATGATTAAACTATAAAGTGCTAGTTGTACTGTAATTGGAAAGCGAGCCACAATCTCTTCACCCACTGTCAAACCCGTAATATAGGAAGTCCCTAAGTTCCCTTGCAACACATTTTTAATGTAATCAATGTATTGAATAAAAAGCGGTTGATCTAACCCTAAAGTCTTTTTCATTTCCACTATGGCCTCTTCTGAAGCAAAGTCTCCTAGAATATAAGTTACGGGATCACCCGGTATGAGATGCATCATCAAAAAGACTAAAATTGATACACCAATTAGAGTAATAACCATTGAAAGAGTTCGATTCAAAATATATTTAGACAAGTTTTAATCCCCCCTTTTAATAAGGCAGTTAGCGATGAGCGGTCCCTAACTTTACAGGTTAATTTTTATTTCGAAGTGATATCATTGAAAATAATTGATTGTGAGTAAGGATTTTGTTTAAATCCATTAATGTCACGGTAAGCGGTTACATTTTCACGTACAAATAACGGAACCCAAGGAGACTCTTCCACAAGGAATTGCTGTGCTTCCTCATAAATCTTCGTCCGCTCTTCCATATCCATCGTTTGACGTGCTTTAGTGAGTAAATTGTGTAATTCTTCAGGTTCGTAATGCATTCTTAATGAACTTCCTTTTCCAAAAAGCATATATAAGATATCTGGATCTGACCATCCGTACGTATTTAGAATGGCATCATGTAATCCCTTTGGTGTGTTTGCACTAATGGATGCTGGCTCTTGAACAGAAATATTAACTACAATACCAATCTCTTTTAATTGGCCTTGAAGAATTTGAACAATTCTTTGCATAACTGGTTCATCAGATAACCATATTTCAAATGAGAAAGGCTTTCCGTCCTTCTCTACAATGCCATCTCCATTTGTATCCTTCCACCCAGCTTCTTCGAGTAACGATTTAGCTTTTTCCACATTTTGCGTGTATTTTTGTGCTGCCTCTCCTTCAACTTTCTCACTATATCCAGGGATGCTTTGAGGCAGTGGACCAAAAAGTGGTTTTGCATAACCTTCCAAAGCAAATTCTACGAGTGGATCCCGATTGATACCAAGTGCGATAGCTTGCCTAACACGTTTGTCTTGGAACATTGGTTTTTTATTATTGAAGCCTAAGTAAGTTATGCCTTGTTCGAACATACGATCAATTTTCACACCCTCTGTTGTTTCAAGGTCTTTAATATAATTCGGGGGCACATTAGTCATAATTTGCGTGGTACCTTTTTTAAATTCTAGTACCCTCGTATCGTCATCCGTAATGAATCGGAATTCATATTTATCAAAACCAGGTGCGCCCTTATTGTCTACAAATGGTGGGCCCCAATTATAATCCTCATTTTTCATATAAGTAATAGAAGATCCACGTACTCTTTCCTCAAATTTAAATATTCCTGAAGCTGAAGGATTTTTTCCAAAATCCTCACCGTAATCATCAAGTGCCTTAGGATCCATCGGTGCTAAATAGGCGGTAGTTAATCCACTGGCAAAAGGTGCAAAAGGCTCTGTGAAATAAATCATTAATTTTTGCCCATCAACTTCCATTTTGTCCACTGGTCCAGCTAAAAACTTGACGGCAGAATACTCTAGGAACCTTTCAAATGACTTTTTAACCGCTTCAGCAGTAAGCGGTTCCCCAGAATGGAACGTGACATTTTCATCTAAATAAAAAGTCCAAATCTTACCGTCATCTGAAATATCATATTTTTCAGCAAGACCAGGTATTATATTTCCCTCCAGGTCTCTTTTTAACAATGTGTCATAAATATTAGCAGTTGAATTATCAACCCAAGTTGTTTTATGGACATCAATTGTATCCGGCTCACGAACAGAAGAGATGACTAATGTATTCTTTGATTTGCTATCGCCATTTCCAGAACTTTGTTCATTTGAATTTGGGGTACAGCCTGCTAAAATAACCATGATCATTACCATAACGATTAATTTAATTCCGCTGGTTTTCTTTTTCACCTTCATCCTCCTCTTTACTTAACTTTATCTTTCTGTAAAAATTCAACATCTTTTTTAAAAGGATAAACTTCTTTTGCAAGTCTTGAATGTTCAAAAGAAAACAGGTTAAAACTTGATAACCCAGGTGAGTCAACGGTAATGATTGTATGGGCTAAGGGTTCAAATCCGGCACGGAAATGCTGACTTGATTTTAAAGCGACAATTTTGTATGACCTAATATCAATCCCGTGTAATAAAAAGATTTGTTCATCCAGTGTTTGCGACCTTTTAGAACAAACAACAATATCAATATCGCCAACTACTAATCTTGCAGACTTACCATAATTTACTTTTGCACCTTTTCCCATTTGAGAAGACTGGATAAATCGGCCATCTGCTAGAGTTTTAACATAAGCAGTTACCTTGAGCGGTTTTCCATGTAAATCATCTGTTTTGCCACCTAGTAATACATCGATTGTTGCTCCTACTCCACTATTATGAGCAATATTCACTACTTCCGGGTCATAAATAAAACTGAAACAAGCATTTTCAAGATTTGCCTCTATCATGGCTGAAAGTAGATGAGTTCCATCACCTGGCGTACCCCCTCCAGGATTGTCTGAAGTTTCGTTAATGACAATTGGCTTTCCTTCTATTTTTAGTGCTCTTTTAATTCCTTCATCTGGATTAATAATGTCTGGAAAAAACATCTCTTTTGTATTCCAAATCTCCAAAGCGATTTCTTCTGCAGTTTGATCTGCAAGCTCCTGATCATTATTAGTGACGGTCACCACCGAAACTCCAACTTCAGGTATATTCGTGTAAGGAAAGCCATGAAAGAATGTGCAATCAATAATTTTTTCATTTACTTCATGTGCCCAGCACAGTTCATTGATATTTTTTGCTGGTGGTAAATTTGTAGTAGATGTAGGAATCATAAGTGGGAGTTTTTTTAGGCTCATTTTTGGTTGAAGCTCACCTGAAAGAATTTTTCGGGTAATATCGATTGCCTCGATTCCTCTTTCAAAACAATCAACATGTGGGTAAAAATTAACGCCCAATAGGACATCTGCTTCTTGAACCATCTGATCCGTTATATTTCCGTGTAGGTCTAGCGTGACGACAACAGGAATTTTATACCCGACAACTTCTCTAATAGCGGATAATATACCGCCTTCAAGATCATCAACGTCTTCCGCGACACCAGCACCATGAAGTGCAAGACAAATGGCATCATACTCTTTCACAGCTTTAATTGAATTCGTTAACTCCTGAAGAAGCACGTTGTAGGTTTCTTTTGTTATAACTCCAGAAGGCATGGCAAATGCTGAAAATAAAGGAATTATTTCTACTCCTGTTTCTTCAGCACGTTCCATCATTCCACCTAAGTAATCTCTTACTTTACGATGTTTCTGTAGGATCTCGTCGCCATGAATCCATTCCCATTCCTTAAACGACTCAACAGTTGTTTTCTCATTAGCAAACGTGTTTGTCTCATGTGCAATTTCGCCTATCAAGATTTTCATTATTTTACCCACCCTTTTTGAAGTATTTACTTTAAAATAAAACAAAAATAAAGTAAATGTTTTATTTTTTTAATCATATTGATTTTGGGCAAAGTTGTCAATACAGTTATTTATTTTTTCTAAAATTTCAGAATTTATAGATACATGTACCTGTTCAGCCAGCGCTATCATCAAAACAGGACAACAATCTACCGACTCTTGTCCAAATAAATCTAAAAAAAGCAACTGGACATAGCGATCGCCATGTTCAGTTGCAAAAAATTGCTTATTTATATAGAAAAGGCCCAGCACTTTTTTTATCGAGAAACTATGTCTGATCCATCAATTTTGTTTTCTAGCGCCAACTTCAAACCTTTTTGATAATATTGATTCATGATATCTTCCGGAACCATGCTCCCCCCAGTTCCCCAAATAATATGTGTACTGTTTTTCATTAATTGTTCTGTTAAATGAAGCTTGCTTAAATAATCAGTGCCCTCTTTATATAATTTTATTGGTCCTAACATACCAGCTAGTGCTGATGGTTCTAAATAAATGCCTTCAGTATCGACAAGGTCCTTAAGTAACCTATACAATTGTTCATCGCTAACAGTAAAATTACCACTTAAAAAAGGTTCTATAGTCTTACCAACAAATCCAGAGGGTCTTCCTACAGCAAGTCCATCTGCCTCTGTTACATTATCAATGCCAATCTCTTGCACAGAAACCTGATCATGCAGTCCTGTCATTAAACCGAGTAGCATACAAGGAGAGTGAGTAGGTTCAGCAAAGAAACAGTGAACATTATCTTCAAACAATAGCTTCAAGCCAAAAGCTATCCCCCCTGGACCGCCACCTACACCGCATGGAAGGTAAACCATTAAAGGATGGTGTTTATCTATCATTATATTCAGATCATCTAATTGTTTTTTTAAGCGTGACGCAGCTACTGCATAGCCTAAAAATAAATCATGTGAATTTTCATCATCCACAAAATAGCATGTTGGGTCCTTTTCTGCCTGAATTCGACCTTCTTCTACTGCTTTACTATAATCAGCTTCATATTCAATAACAGTGACATGACTATTTCTGAGCAAGTCCTTTTTCCATTGCTTAGCATCTGCTGACATGTGAACCGTCACATTAAAGCCTAATTTTGAGCTTATAATACCAATACTCAGTCCTAGATTCCCAGTTGAGCCTACTGCAATAGAATAGTGTGAGAAGAAAGATCGGAACTTCTCACTAGCCAAAATTGAATAATCATCATCGACCGTTAACAAATTATGTTGAATAGCCAAATTCTCTGCATGTTTGAGAATTTCATAAATCCCCCCTCTAGCTTTGATAGATCCAGATATAGGAAGATGACTATCACATTTCAGTAATAAATCACCTAAAATTGGCTGCTGAAAAGTATTCTGTAATGATTGCTTCATGGCAGGAACATCCACTAGAGGAGATTCAATCATTCCCGCTGTTCCTTCCGTTTCAGGAAAAACCTTCGCTATATATGGAGCGAAGCGTACCAACCTTTCCTCCGCATCCCTTACATCCGCTTCGTTCAGAGGGGATTTTTTAATTCCTGATTGGAAAATCTCCATATTCGGATTTATCCAAAATACTTCCTCCATTACTGTAAGCTTATCGAATATTGGATATTGTTCTTTCCATATTTGTTTATCTTTTTTCATCATCTAGCTGATCCCCCCATTTTTCTTGTAGTAGTTCTAGTTATAAAATATAATTAAATAATATTTAATAAAGTTTAACACATTTGCTGTTCCCGTTAAATAAAATTTAATAATGTTAAATAATTTTTAATTCATATGATAGGAGTTTCAAAATGGAGAATATTGATATTGGGAAGAAAGTTGAGAAATACAGAAAAATGAAGGATTTGACTAATAGAGAATTAGCAGCTTTAGCTGGCATTACCCCTTCCATGTTAAGCCAAATTGAACGGGGTCTAGCGAATCCATCCATTCAAACATTAAAAGTCTTAGCAAAAACTTTAGATGTTCCAACATTTAGCTTTTTTATGGAAGAAACAAACACTGAGGCTTTAATAGTGAGATCCAATAAACGTAAGAAAATGATTGTAGATAACTTGTCCTATGAGTTATTATCACCCGATTTCACAGGTAATTTGGCGTCAGCCATTTTGACCGTTCCACCCTATACGTCTTCTTCAGAGAAACTTTTGGATCATAGAGGCGAGGAAATAGCAGTTATTATAGAAGGAAGCATAAAAATTTATTTGGGTGAGGAAGAATATCTTTTAGAAGTTGGTGATAGTGTGAAAATACCAGCAAATTTGAAGCATAAATGGGAAAATAATTCTAATACAGTGGCAGTTGTATTATTTTCTGTTACTCCTCCTATTTTTTAAAACATTAAAAGAGATATGTATGAATACGAACAAAAAATATTTTTGTCTCACCTAAACAAATTTGAATATAGAAGGAGTTAGCATGGTAAGTTCAATTAGTGAAATCACCAAAAAAATTATATGGAGGTTTGTGAGTTAACAAGTAATAAAAATGGCAACTTACATTGTACGAAGAATTTATATGTAGTAATGCTGTATCTTTAACGGAATCTGTGTATTCTTCAAATATGCATCCTATGTCCCCTTATAATGATGAGGTTTTAATAAGTTTCTTTATGTATGAGCAAATCGAAAAAATTATATACATCTTATGGGTTTACGTTTACTAGGAAAGTAAACACTTTTACAGGGGACATGACAACTCATGAATATTATTATAGGCTAGATTTATAAGTTTGACTGTCAATACATAAACGAGTCTGTAGACAAACTTAACATTTTAAGAGTTTGTCTACGGACTTTTATGTTTTTCCTCATGGATAGTCATAGTTATGTAATGCCTAGCGCACTTAAAATTTTAGGTTTCCTACAATTGCAATAGACTTGCCCACCTAAGAATCACGCACTCTTCATTAATATCTCTATACCTCTTCGTATGACTTAAAGACGATTAATCAACAAATGTATAGTCACCATTACTTTCGAGAATATCCTTTAAGATGATTAATGCTTGCTCCAACTGATACTCTGGAGCTGCTATAGCCATACGCACAGCATTCACTGGCTTTGCATTGCCGACTGCGAAGCGTTCTGCAGCATAGACCTGTACACCCGCTTTTGAGGCCAGCAATTCAAATTGTACGCCTGTGAATTTGTCTGGCAATAGGAGCCATCTGAAAATACATTCCTCGTCACCTAAAATGTGATACTCTGCTAAATAATGATTAACAAGTGCATTTTGTTGTTTTGCATATGCTCGATGTTTTTCCAATATGGTTTGAGCAACTCCTTCATGTATCAATCTTGCTGCAAGCTCTAGCATAATTGGAGAGACTGATATATTGATATTATAGAGAGTTTCCATTATTTTTTTACGAAATGCAGGAGGTGTGACGATAAAGGATAGTCGCAGCCCTGGTGAGATTGTTTTCGACAGACTAGCAATATAGATCACTTTTTCTGGTGCATAGGAAGCAATCGGAGCATATGGATTTTCCTTAAGAAAGCTATAAATTGCATCCTCAATGACAAGCAAATTTCTCTGTCTTGCTACTTCTGCGATCATTTTTCTTGTTTCTACCGACATCGTATGTGTAGTTGGATTATGAAAATCAGGGATGACATAAATGCCTTTAATATGTTCATTTTTACAAGCATACAGCAGTCCTTCTTTTGTCATCTCACCCTGGCATTGTTGTATAGCGACAAGCTGAATACCTAGCATATTGGCAGCAGTTTTCACCCCAGCGTAAGTAATAGGATCTGTCCCAATTCGATCGCCTGGCTGGAATAATGCCGCAAGTGTTCCAACAATGGCATTTTGTCCACCAGCTCCAAGCAAAATGGGCTGATCTGTTTGAAAATTTACCAATTCGAAGAGCTTGAGCACGGCCTCATTTTGCCAAGCGTTACCCTCAGGTCGCCCATATTGAAATAGTTTAGGAAAGCTAGGTTCACCTACCATTTTTTTCATATAACGAGTAATGTCCTCATTGACAAAGTTATCTGGTAGTACGGAGCCCATTTCAATGATCGGTGTCGTACGGTTTGATGGTAATAAAATTTTATTGCTAGCTGCATCCGTTGAAACAAATGTGCCACTACCAATCGAGGCATATATTAATCCCTTTTGTCCACAGAGCTTAAATGCACGTGTAATCGTGCTTAAATTCACATCTAAAAAATCTGCTAATTCGCGTTGCGGTGGCAATTTTGTTCCTGGCGTTAGCCTTCCTTCTTTAATGTCTAGCTCTAGCTGTTGTGCAATGGCTATATATAATGGAGCCGTGCTATTACTAATATCTGGCTTCCAACTCATAGGATACGCATCAAATGAATTAATAGGCATTCGCAAAGCGCCTTCTTTCTATTAATTTGCATACAATAGTTTAATTGTCTTGCATACAATGATAATATTGTATGCAACCGATGACAATGATATAATTTTTAAAAAATCAGAAAAAAAGGACCGATCATTATGCAATATTCTGAAAGAATCTTAAATACTCCATCCTCATTTATTCGAAATATTTTGAAAGTGACAGATGCAGAGGATGTCATTTCCTTTGCAGGTGGGCTTCCAAACCCAATCTCTTTCCCAATTGATGCATTAAGAGCATCAGTAGATCAAGCTATCACAAAAAATGGTAGCCGTCTATTTCAATATTCTTCAACTCAAGGTTATGCACCATTACGTGAGTACATTGCTGCGAAGTATCAACGTGTCCACGGGCTTGATATCCATGCTGACGACGTCTTTATTACAACAGGTTCACAGCAAGCACTTGAATTAATTGGTAAAGTACTTATTAATAAGGGCGATGGCATTATTATCGAAGAGCCTGGTTACTTAGGGGCTATTCAAGCCTTTACATTAGCTGAACCAACCTTTCATGGGGTAACACTAGAAAACGATGGTCTTAATCTGGAAGAATTAGAGCAAGCCCTACAACAACCAAATGTAAAATTTATTTACACAGTTCCAAACTTCCAAAATCCAACGGGTCTCACATACTCGAAAGAAAAGCGTGAGCAAATATACGAATTGGTTGCCAAGTATGATGTTGCTTTAATTGAGGATGATCCTTATGGGGAGCTACGTTTCCAAGGCGAGCCACTTCCTTATATCGGCGCTGGTAAATTAGAAAATAGTATTTTACTAGGTTCTTTCTCTAAGACGGTCACACCTGGCATGCGTCTTGGTTTTATCATTACAAAAAATAAAGAGCTTTTACAGCATATCGAAACAGCTAAGCAAGCTTCTGATCTTCATACGAATATTTTCTCGCAATATGTTATCTATGATTATTTAGCAAGTAATGATTACACGGAGCATGTTAATAAAATAATTAGCTTATATAAAAATCAATCAGAAGCGATGCTAGATGCGATGCAAGAGTTTTTCCCTGCCCATGTTGAGTACACACGACCTGAGGGAGGCATGTTCATTTGGGCAACAATGAAGGATGGTACGTCAGCCCTTGATGTATTCCATAAAGCGATGGAACAAAAGGTTGCCTTCGTGCCGGGTGATCCATTCTATACATCGAAAACGAACGTGAATACAATGCGCTTAAACTATACAAATGCAACACCTGAAGTAATCCGCGAGGGTATTAAACGTTTAGCAAGTATACTGTAAAAAAATGAAACCGTATAAACGCTTTGAAGGCGTTTATACGGTTTATTAATGTGGATAGTATATGGTCATGCTGAGACGTGTTAAAGTCTTCCCAGGGTTGATATATGTGTGGGGGCGATCAGCTTTAAAACGGATGGCATCACCGCTTGCTAATCGATAGTCCTTACTTTGTATTCGAATGATTAATTCCCCATCAAAAACGGTTAAATATTCCTCCGTTCCTTCTCTATGTGCCTCAGCGTGTAATGTTCCATTCTCCTTTATCTCGATACTATAAATTTCAAAGCGGCTATCCTTTTGAAAAGGAAAATGAGGGTAGACGATATATTTCCCGTTATCTTCCTCTAATGCATGAATGTCATTGCCTAAGATGAGCTCTATCTCTGCTTGCGGTTGATGAATAAGCTCTGTGAAAGAAACTTTTAACCCATTAGCTATTTTCCAAATGGTAGTTAATGTTGGGCTCGACTCCCCTCTTTCAATTTGTCCAATCATGGCTTTACTAACCCCGCTTAGTTGCGATACCTTCTCTAGGCTTAATTTCTCTCTCACGAATAGCCTTTAAATTTCGAGCAAAAATCAGTTGAATATCATCCATATTTAATCTCCTTTTAAATATATACAATATAACGCACGTTATGTATAATAAAACAAACAACGTTATAATGTCTGTTTCGGACATTATAACATACAAATTGAAAGTGGTGATGGTCCTTGCCTATATTTTCCTTTTTAGTTTTTATCACGATTACAAGCTTCACTCCTGGCCCTAACAACTTTATGGCCATGGTATTTGCCAAACAGCATGGCTTATCAAAAACGTTGCCCTTCTGTTTTGGTGTGGGAATTGGATTTTTTATCATTATTGCTCTGAGCAGCTTTTTCAACATCGTCATGCTAAATATTTTACCGACCATTAAATTACCCTTAACCATTTTTGGTGTTGGCTATATGCTATACTTAGCCTTTAAAATTGTGACAAGCAAAGAACAGGAGGAAAGCAACAACGTAGAAGAAAGACGGAACTTATTTTTTATAGGAACCTTCTTACAATTTATCAATCCAAAAGGAATACTATTTGGGATTACCGTAGTTGCTACCTACATCCTTCCTTATAATTCTTCCTACATAAGCTATCTACTATTCTCCCTCTTTTTAGGCTTCATTGGGATCATTAGTACATTTAGTTGGGCATTATGTGGGTCTGTTTTCCAAAAGGTATTGCAGCAGCATCGACAATTGTTTAATATCATCATGGCTTTATTACTTGTGTATAGTGCCTTTTCAATTGTTGTTCATTAAAAAAACAGCCCTCAACTGTCGAGGGCTGTAGAAAAAAGAACTTTTATTTTGTATATGTTAAAACCGCATTTTTTTTGAATTTCGCCAAAGCCTCTGTTGCCTCATTTTTGTTTGCATACTCAAAAATTCGAACATCCTTTTTATCAAATACTGTAATAACCCACATGTAAAAAGCTCCCTTCTCTTATTTTTTGTACTATAACAATCACTAAAATTTGTGACACTACTCGTCAACTGTTTTACAACAATTCCTTACTTGATTCTTATTTTACGCTGAATTTATGAAAAAGAAAGCTTTATGTGAAGGTCTTCACAAACTGTTCAATTTCAAACCGCTTTCATTGAACAATTTGTGAATTTCTTTATTTTTTAGGTATAAAACCGGTTTGAGATGTTAGGTTTATCCGTCATTTTTCACTCACTATCCATTGCATTACGGCTTTTATCCGTAGATTCTTTCTATTGATCCATCATCATTACAACTGTATCCATCTTAAGCAAAAAACCGTACGAGTGCACGGTTCTCTTTAGTAGATTTTATTTCTAAAGCCCTAACAAAATGCTGCCTCTTGCTTTTGCGTTAATTCAATCTCAAAGCCTAAATCCTCCAACATACGATAATCACTATTGGCTTCCTGGCCTGCAGTTGTTAAATAATCCCCAACAAATATACTATTCGCTGCATAAAGGCCCAGTGGCTGTAGAGAGCCGAGATTGATTTCACGGCCACCCGAAATTCGAATTTCCTTTGTTGGATTGATGTAACGGAATAATGCCAAGACCTTTAAACAATAACGTGGATTTAAGTCCCTTGTCCCTTCCAGCTTTGTGCCGTCAATCGCATTTAAAAAGTTAACAGGAATCGAATCTGCATCTAATTGATGGAGGGCACGCGCAATATTGACGACATCCTCCCGAGTTTCCTTCATCCCAATAATGGCGCCCGAGCAAGGGGAGATACCATGTTTTTTAACAATCTCTACCGTATTGACACGATCCTCATACGTATGTGAAGTCGTAATGAAGGAATGGTGACGCTCAGAGGTATTCAAATTATGGTTGTAGCGATCCACCCCGGCCTCCTTTAATTGCTGTGCCTGTTCTTCTTTTAGCAAGCCAAGACAGGCACAAACCTTCAAGCCATATTTTTCTTTAATTTCAGCAACTGCCTCGCTTACGACATTGACGTCCTTCCTTGTCGGCCCACGACCACTTGCCACAATACAATACGTTCCAATCTTATTGTCAAATGCTCGTTTCGCACCAGCCAAGATTTCCTCTTTCGTAATAAAAGGATATTTTTCAATAGGTGCTGTTGATTTAGAGGATTGAGAACAATAGCCACAATCCTCTGGGCAGTAGCCGCTTTTAGCATTCATAATCATATTCAGCTTTACTTTTTTACCATAATAATGCCGACGAATAGCAAAGGCACCATCCATCAATTGTAATAGCTCATCATCCTTACTATTTAAAATAGCAAGTGCCTCCTCATTGCTAATGATTTTGCCATCAATTACTTCCCGTGCTACCTGTAAAAAATTCATATCATCGTCTCCCCTTCCCCTTGAGAAATACTTTCTCTTCTAGCTGAATGAAATACTTTATACAATTTCTCTGCTAATAAGCCGGCTGAAATAGCTAAGCCAAAATCAGCAATGATACTGCTTACAAAGCCAACAACAAAAACATGTGACCAGCTTGTTTTCATATCTAACCAGAAGTTTAAAGCTATATATAAATATGGAACAGCTACAGCATATACAATGAAAAGTCCTAAAATTGTCGCCCCAATAAAATGCTTTTTCGTTGGCTTTTCAATTCTCTCAACAATCATTCCAATCACATAGGCGGCAATAGCAAAGCCAATAAGATAGCCAAATGTGGGCTGTAATACATAAGTAATGCCTCCGCCCTGAGTAAAAACAGGTAGCCCTACTAAGCCAACACCGATATAAACAAGCTGACTATATAATCCATTGCGACTACCTAGTAAACATCCTGCTAAAAAAACGAAAACAATTTGTAAAGTAAACGGGACAATCGGTAATGGAATTTTAATAAACGCCCCGATCGCCGTTAATGCAGCGAACATGGCAATCATGACTAATGCTAATGTAGAATAACGTTTAATCAACCTCCTCCCCCCTATCTTTGAAAAATTGTTCAATCGTTTCTTTCGTTGTTTTCATCATGAACGTCATTTCTTCATTTGAAATGATATAAGGTGGCATAAAATACAAAATATTGCCAAGAGGTCGTATGAGTAGACCTTTTACTAATGCTTGTTGATAAATTTGGTAACCAATTCGTTCTTCACTGGCAAATGGCTCCTTCGTCTGACGGTCTGCAACAAGTTCTATAGCCCCCACTAAACCAACTTGTCTGTACTCACCCACATAAGGCATATCATCAAATGCTGCCATTGCTAGCTCTCGCATTTGTTGCCCCTTGCGTTGAATCATGTCCATTATTTGCTCTTCTTCAAATATTGTTAATACTTCCAGCGCCACACGACATGCCAATGTATTACCAGAATAGCTATGAGAATGTAAAAATGCTTTCATTGTCCCATATTCATCATAAAATGCGTTATACACTTCATTACTTGTGAGGACAGCAGATAATGGTAAATAGCCGCCTGTTATGCCTTTGGATAAACACATAAAATCAGGTGTGATATTCGCCTGCTCACAGGCAAACATTGTTCCTGTACGACCGAATCCAACAGCTATTTCATCAGCAATTAGATGAACATCGTATTGTGAGCATAATGCTCGAAGCCGTTTTAAATAAATGGGTGGATACATTTTCATCCCTGCTGCTGCCTGAATAAGTGGTTCTATAATAACTGCCGCGATTTCCTCATGATGCACCTTGAGCTGTTCTTCTACGAATTGACTGCATGGTGCGTCACAGCTTTCTGGTACTTTCTGAAACGGGCAACGGAAACAATCCGGCCCCTGGGCACGTACAGTATCCAATAAAAGTGGCTCAAATACTTCATTGTACAGTCCTACCCCTCCTACAGATAAAGCACCAATGGTTTCACCATGATACGCATCTGTAAACGCTAGAAATCTAGTCTTTGTTTGTTTTCCAGTTTGCATATGGTATTGAAAGCTCATCTTCAATGCCACTTCAACGGCAGAAGAGCCGTTATCCGCAAGAAACACTTTATGTAAACCAGGTGGTGCTAAAGCGACTAGTTTTTCAGCTAACCGAATAGCCGGTTCATGTGTAAAATTAGCAAAAATCGTATGCTCCAACGTAAAGGCTTGATGACTTAAGGCTTGACTGATCCGCGGATTGGCATGTCCAAATAAATTTACCCACCATGAGGAAACTGCGTCCAAATAGCGTTTATCATGCTCATCATAAAGCCACACACCTTGTCCTTTTTTTATGACGATTGGCGGAAATGCTTCGTAATCTTTCATTTGCGAGCACGGATGCCAAATATGCTGTAAATCTCTAGCTTGTAAGTCAGTTATTTCTCGTATCATTTCCATAAAGCCTTTCAAATAATGTTGTGTGTGTAATGTTGATATTCACTAGCTGTGAAATGTCCTGAAGACGTGGAATAACCGCATAGGGCAAAGGGTGATACTGTAAAATCGTTTTTATATTGTCCTGTTCCATCATACTGCCCGTGTCACCATTAAAAACAATGCCAAGAACGTCAATCTGGCGTGATTGCAATGCCTCCATCGTTAACAAGGTGTGATTGATGGTCCCAAGGGATGTCCTAGTAACAAGCACTACTGGCAATTTGCTACTCACAATGACATCGAGCAGTGTGATGCTTTGTTGAACATCTAAAGGCACAAACAATCCACCTGCTCCCTCAGCTATAACGACATCGTAGGATTCTTGTAAGCATTGAATACGCTGTAAAAGATTTTCTACATCAATTTGCTGTCCCTCCAGTTGAGCAGCAAAATGAGGCGATGCGGCTTCCTTAAACGAATAGCCATTCATATGCTCTTTATTTAAAGCTTGCAAGGAATACTTCTCATACATAGCCGTATCAGCATAATAGCTATGCAAATTGTCGTATACCTCTCCTGTTTGCACAGGCTTAAAAGGTGTAATTTTCAACCCCAGCCTTTGCAATTGACACATCAACAATGTGGTGACAATCGTCTTACCAACATCTGTATCAGTACCGACAACCCAAAAATGTTGCATTGTTAACCTCCCTCCTCTTTTTAAGTTAACCTAAGACACTTTAAAAGTTAACACATTTATTTTCTTTTTGTAAATGCCTATTCTTTAATTTCTCAGAAACTTGTACAAAAATAACAAAATCTTGTCATAGCTCCTTGAAAAGTTAGACCTTTCAAGGAATGCACCAACTTAATATGTTTTTTCATAAAATAAAGTAGGAGATACTTCTTAAATGAAAGGAGTTTTATCTAGCTGTGTAGTATTACACTATATGGGGGTGGTTGTATGTTTGGGATTTTTAAAGACGCAGAGAAAAGCATTGATACATATGAACAAGTGCATACAATTTTAAAATCATTGCTTACCTATGAACTAAGAGAATTACCGACTCGCTATGAATTTTGGTATCGTGTAGCTATTCGCCAGGAGGAGTGTCGTAGTCTTCAGTCGGAACATCGTGCAAAAATTTCGATGACCTCTGCAGTAGGACGTTTTCATCAAAAACAATATGAGGCGATGACCAAGAAACTAGCCAAACTGGAGCGCCTGGCTGATATCTATAAATTATTTTGTTTGGAGGAAGAACGAGCGAATCTAAACCATCGACTATCCTTCCATCAAGAAGACATTGCCGCACTATACGATCACATTCAGCATAAAGAGCTTTATACGTATTGCGACTCGGTTCAACTGCAATTTTGGGAAGCCATCCGCGATGATATTTTACAAGCAATCGCAGACCTTGATTAAATAAAAAAAGCCAACGTTTTTATTCAAAACGTTGGCGATACATATATTTAGGCAAAATGCTTTGACATTTTTAGTTGAAGCATTTGTTTAAATTCTTGTGACTGATCAACTTTAATCGCTACTTGATGATAGCTTTTTTTAATGCCTAACATAAAGGTCACTTCCACTGGCTCTTTCATTTTTAAAATAACGTGCGGATAAGCTTCACCAAAATCACGTGCCACGAAATCTATCGTATCCTTTGATAATTTTCCTTCTAACTGTACCTTATCCTCTACGATCTCTTCAATTTTATTAAAGTCGATTTCTGTACGCTTCATTAAACCTAGCGAAATATATATTGTCTCGTCTGTTACGTATACAGGATTTAATCGAACCGCCTGCATATCTGCGATAAAAAAGATGACTGTATACACATTAAAAATGAGCAAAATAATGGAAAGGATCATAGACTTCTCATGTAGCCACCAGTGAATGCCAATTGTTTCAATCACAATACCGTGGATAATCATCAGTTGAAAAGCGATATAGCTTGAATTTTTATGCAAAGTAAAACCGGGTCGTTCTTGTCGCTTCCAGCTAGCAAATCCATAATAAAGGACAAGTAAATCGGAACAAACCATTTGAATGACAGGATGCTGCGGTATTTGTTTTTCCACAGCTTTTGAAAATGAAAATAAATCTGGTAATGAACTGGCGCGTACATCGGCAAGAACCCTTGGCAAATAGCGTACAAGGGTAGCAATGAGAAAAATTTCCAATACGATCATCATGCCTTCAATGGCAAAGCCTGCCCACGTGACTGCGACAAATGGCTGAAGATGCTCTATCGGAATGATAAAACGTGCGGCAAGACAGCCAATTGCAGCTAATAAAATGGCTTGCTTTAATGAAAACTTCCCTTTATAAAACATCCATAATACAGGTATGATGACTACTAAATCAATAAGGGAACCTAGGACAACTCCATTTGTTTCAATTGGCAAGATGGAAGAACCAAGCCCCGTATTATAAAGCGTATAATTGCTGACTAACACGATGAATAAAAAGGCTAGCCATATATGCTGCTTTTTCCTTAAAACCATCATTCTAACGCCCCCCACATACTATTAATTTCACTTTATTGTAAATGGTGAATCATGTATAGATTACAGGCATAAATAATCATATTTTTTCCATTTACGTTCAAGATTTTTTCACAATTTAATATTTTGCAGGAATTTCTTGCGATAAACATGTGGTGAATAGCCTGTATATTCTTTAAACTTCTCAATATAATAGCTGACTGTACTAAAGCCTGTATTGGCAGCTATAATCGTGACGGTTTGCTCGTCATCCCTCAATAATTCAATACTTTTGCGCAGTCGATATTGTAATAAATAAGTAAATGGTGTCAGTCCAATTATTTTCTTAAAATAACGACTACACTCAGCCCTACTTACATACACATGCTTCGCTAAATCCTCTAACGTTATTTTTTGCTGATAGTGCGTATGTAAAAAATTTAGCATCACTTTAGCCCGTTCTTGTTGCACAATGATCGAGGGGTCTATAATCTCTTCAGTTAGCAAAGATTGGGTTAACATCAATTCCCAAATGTATAGCAGCTCTCTCCATACTTTTAGTT
Organism: Lysinibacillus fusiformis; assembly: GCF_003049525.1. GTDB lineage: Bacteria > Bacillota > Bacilli > Bacillales_A > Planococcaceae > Lysinibacillus > Lysinibacillus fusiformis. The sequence continues at coordinate 207,923 of NZ_PYWL01000008.1, forward strand.
GATAAAAGGCATCTTGCTCTCGCAAAATATCAGCCATACATGCCACTTTTTGTGATAGCTCCTTTGTAAGCTTGACGTATGGCAGTCGCTGATTCGTTAAATAAGGTTGAACATAATTAGTTATAAAAATACTGCCTTCATGTCCACCGATGATTATAGGATCTACATTTATACAGTAAACAATAGCCTGCTCCATTTGAAATGGCTTTGCCTCATGTAATTGTGAGGCGTTGATGAATAGCCCTTCCCCCTCCTCTAAAACTATAACATTCGCTCCTATCCGATACTTAGCACGTCCACTTTTGAGATATACAAATTGAATTTCTTTATGCCAATGAAGCGGTAGAAAATCCATACTATCCATTCTCATTGTTGTTTCATACAAGGCAACTGGAAATTCTTTCGATCCATGCAATGTTAGCTCTTGTAAATCTTTCGCAACTTTTATATGTGTTAAAGGCATTCTCATCACCTCAATATATTGATATTTTTAACATGTTAACACGATATTTATTGGTTTATGGATCGCTTATAATCACTTTATATTGATAGTTTAGGAGATGTTCATCCATGAATCAAATCATCCCAAAAAATCGGTCCCTCGGTTTTTTACTAGTTATCCTCGGGGCAAGTTTTTGGGGAATCGGTGGAACCGTAGCCCAAAGACTGTTTCAGCAGGAGCAAATAGCTGTAGAATGGCTAGTTTCTAGTCGTCTACTTTTGTCTGGTCTATTACTCATAGGAATATATAAAATAACCCATCGACAAGGGTCAATATTTGTAATGTGGCGGACAAAACAAAATGCAATGAGACAACTTCTATTTAGTTTACTCGGCATGCTTGCTGTCCAATATACGTATATGATGTCTATTTCTATTGGAAATTCAGCAGTAGCCACGCTTCTACAATATTTAGCACCGTTGTTCATTATGGCGTATTACTTCTTATCTAAGCAAAGCCCGCTGACAAAACAGGATAGTATTGCTGTTACACTTACGCTTGTGGGAACCTTTTTATTATTAACAAATGGGTCCTTTTCAACACTGTCAGTTCCTTTTATGGCGGTCTTCTGGGGTGTAGTATCAGGACTTTCAGTTGCCTTTTATACACTATATGCAGTTCCACTTCTCCAGCAATTTCATTCCTTACTTGTTGTAGGTTGGTCCATGATCATTGGGGGAATCGTTATGAGTTTTTTCCATCCACCATGGGCTATTGATGTATCAGACTGGACATTTTCTACGATTGCCTATTTTCTTTTTATTATTATATTCGGCACCATGCTAGCTTTTTGGTTTTATATTGCTAGCTTGCATTATTTATCCCCAAAGGAGTCAAGCTTGTTAGGTAGTTTAGAACCATTAATGGCCGTCATCACAAGTGTATGGTGGTTAAAAATAAGCTTTGGAGGTTATCAATTTATTGGCACTTTGCTCATTCTTCTAATGATTCTATATCTCACAGTGTTTCAGAAGAAACAGGCTTAAACACCCAAATATCTGATTTTTCTAATTTCATGTAGTTAATACCTCCTATATTAAATATTGGTTTATATAAATTTATACATAAAATTTACATATTTCATATATCTTTTCTCCTTGTTTGTCTACTATACTGAAAATAAATGACAAACAAAAAAGGAGGTATTATTGATGAATAAAAAAGTTATTTTTTTCGAGGTTGAGGGTGGCACAGATAAAGGACCAGATGGCTATCGTCCAGATACAATGCCGATGGTGGAAGCTTTAAAGCAACGTGGACAAGATGCAGAGGTGCTTTTTTTTGATAATGCAAAAAAACAGCAAATTTTTGACTACGTGAAGGAACATGGTGCTGCCTATGTATCACGTATAAACCCTGGCAATTTACAACATGAAGAAGAATATTTTGCGATGCTCCGAGAACTTTGCCAAGTCGGCGTAATGGGCATGCCACATCCCGATGCGATGATTAGCTATGGCTCTAAAGATGTATTATCCAAGCTGATTGCTACTAATTTAGTACCTGATGATACGTTCGCCTATTATACGATTGAGGCATTTAAAGCGCAATTTCCTACTTCACTAGCATTAACAGAACGTGTTCTGAAGCAAAATCGTGGTTCTACAGGTGAAGGTATTTGGCGTGTAAAATTAGTAGAACCTCTAGCTGAAGGAATGACTGAAGTTCCACTAGATGCACAAATTAAATGTACGGAAGCGAAAGATAATCATGTTGAATATTGGTCGCTTGGAGACTTTATGACATTCTGTGAGCCCTATATTACTGGACTGAATGGTATGTTGATCGATATGCGTTTTCTTCCTCGTATTACAGAAGGTGAAGTTCGCTTATTGATGTTGCGCAATCACCCTGTTCACGTGGTACATAAAAAACCTGCTAATACTGAGGATGCCTTTAGTGCAACATTATTCTCAGGTGCACAATATCGCTATGATTCACCAAAGGATTGGCAAGAGCTGGTCGAAAACTTTTTATCGCAACTCCCTCAAGTAACGAGCCTATTAGGGGGTTATGACTTACCACTAATCTGGACAGCTGATTTTATGTTAGATACGGATGAAGCTGGAGCAGATTGCTATATATTAGGTGAAATGAATTGTTCTTGTGTGGGCTTTACGTCAGAGCTTACCTTAGCACATCAAGTAGCAGAAGAAATTTTGGCCTGTCTCCAAGAGCAGTCAACAGTCGTTTCACCATCATAAAAAAAGTGCGATCTGAGTGATCGCACTTTTCATATATAAATTTTAATTGCTTGTATAAATTCATATATAAAATATCCAGCAAAGCCAATTAACAAGAATCCTGCGACAATCGTAAATGTTTTAATCATTTTACGATTCATGGCTTTACGCGTAACTGAGACAATGGTTAGTAAACCAAGATCGTGGAGTAAAATTCCACTCAGAACGCCTGCAGCAATAATTAAAAAGCTTGATTGCTCCCCTTGTCCATAAGATTTAGCTAGAACCACGCCGAATACATTGACCCAAAAAACAAGGTTACCAGGGGAGATCGCTACCAATAATCCATTAAAATAAGAGGCAAAAAAGGACTTGGTTACTTTTTCTCCTGCCAATGTAATATCATGATCGGCATTCTTAATAGAGTCATAGCCTAACAAGAATAAAAAGCCCGCTCCAATGATCCACATCGGAAGCTGTACCATAGGCATAGCCAAAATGGAGGCTAATCCCATATACAAGGCAAAAACTAATACGATGTCAATGGTCATGCCACCAAGCCCTACAGCCCAGCCGTGCAGAAAACCATTTTTGAGTCCTTGCTTTGTCATTTCGACTGTAATTGCACCTACAGGCATGGCAATGGCAAGTCCCACTAATACATACGCTACATATAAACTCAAAAAAACACTTCTTTCATGTCATCGATAAGCTTCATACGTCCGTTTATACATTCATAATAGCATAAATATACTCAAAAGTAAATAATTATTAATAGTTTGAACATCTCTTTTCTAGATTTATAGCATTTGTTTTTTCCATTGTCTTAACATATCATTTGATTTCACGAGATCCATTTTCAAGGTAATTTGCTTGGTAGAACAGCGTTTTTTAGCTCTTTCCCAAGCCTCTTCTAAAGCAGGTAAATAGCTTAAATTTTTCGTAGCAGCTACAAGCTGTAAAAAAATATTCCCTTGAATAAAGTGCCAGCGAGGATTCATACCATCCAGCTGTATGGCTTCCTCAATGAGTCTAAGTGCTAAATAAGGGCTCCCCTCATGACGATTTAAAAATTGAGCAAAAGCACCCCAATAGAGACCCTTGTTAGGCTGTAATTTGATTGCCTCCGCAAATTGTACCATTGCTTTGTCCTGTTCTTTAGTAAGAACGTAGTATTCAGCCATCGTATAATACGCGTTTGCCTGTGCTTCAATGGGTCCGGCTAATAATTCGTCAATTACCTTCCCAAACTGTTCATCATCTTGAGTACCGATATAGGCTGTAAGAACATCTCGCTCTGGGTACGAGCCATCTGTACGCTCGGCACTTTGTATGACTTTTTCATCAGTCGTTTCGGGCATATTGGCATATCCATTTGCCTCGAGTAATGCAACATGTTGCTGAATAAGCTGATGGGTCTCACCTTCTAAATTTGTCTGGTTGGCAAGTATCTCCTTTGCTAGCCGATAACTCTCTTTTACTTGACCACTTAAAAATAAGTCATTCATTTGCTGTACTTGCTCATCCATTTGTTTTACCACCACTAAATCCTCACCTTCACCAAAAGAAAAATCTTATTGATAGTGTACCATCTTAGACACGCAAGCAAAAGCTAACTTATTCTAATTTTTCTACAATTCTTTTAATTTAAATGCTTTTACGTGTTGCTCTAGTGTATGTGCCATATGGGTCGTTTCATTCGAACCTTGTGCAACCTCATCAATACTTGCTGTTGTTTGCTGAGCTGCTAAAGTAATTCTATTCATGGCTCCTTCGATGTCTCTAATGGATTCAGTTAATTGTTGTATCATCTGGACAATTCGAGCTGACTTTTCATTTTCAGCAGTCACTGCATGAGAAATACTTATAATTTCCTCAACGGTCTTCGCTACAGCGTTTGAAATATTTCCCAAAGATTGTGCTGTTAAACCGACAGTCTCTGTTCCTTTTTCAATATATTGCGTATTATCATTCGTTGACGACATTACTTGTTGAACATGTTTCATCATATCCTGAATAAGCTGTTCAACTTGTAATACTTCTGCATTGGACTGCTCTGCTAGCTTTCGCACTTCCTCAGCAACAATCGCAAAGCCTTTTCCTTGCTCTCCTGCTCTAGCCGCTTCGATAGAAGCATTCAGTGCTAATAAATTTGTTTGTGATGCAATACCAGCAATAGATGTTGTAATTGCCTGTATTTTAGCAGCAGACGTAACTAAGTTTTCAACAGTATGCTTCACTTCATCTGATCCACTTTGAATCGATGCCATATCATTATTTATGTCTTTGGCTAGCCTTTCTCCCTCTGTTGCTAGTTCCATTGTTTCTCGTGCATTATTAGCACTATCCGTAGCATTGTACTGGATTACCTGCAAGTCATCTGCTAAGGAGGTAAGCACTTCGGTAGCATTTTCAGCATGATGCATGCCTGCCGTCACAGTGCTTGTTACCTCTTCGATATTATGAGCGACCTCTTGAATGGTATTTGTCATTTCGTTTAAGGTGCAAGCGGTTTCATCTGCATTATTAGCAAGTGTATTAGAAGTAGAACGCATGGTCATGATCATACTTTGCAGGCTAGCGGTCATACGATTTAATGTCTTCGCTAAATCCTCCACCTCATCTTTGCTATTTATTTTTGTTTCAGCTACTGCTAAATTGCCATTCGCAATTTCTTTGGCCTGTTGAATGAGAACACTAATTGGCTTCACTTTTCGACGGATTAAAAACCCTGTAATAATTGAAGCAATCAGCATAGGGAAAATACTAATTAATATCCCACTTCGCACAACATCCCATGTACGCTCTTTGACAATATTGGCGTCAAAATCGATCACACTGATGGCAATGATTTCTTTACTTGAATCGTGGTCTTTGAAAATGGGCGCATAGCCCGATAAGCGATCCATGTCAGCATACGTATAGGGCTGAGAGTAAGTTGGATGCTTATCTTGTAACAACCTATCAATCGCCTCTTGATCCAAATAGAAAGAATCCCCAGGGGCAAATCCTTTCTCGGCTAAATGGTCGTCCAGCGCTAACAATGTACCGTCAAGGGACAGAATATATTGAGTTTGAAAAATATCTTTGTGTCCGGTTGTCCAGTTTAAGTCATTCCCAATCCGTTCCTGAGCTGCCTGGTCGCCACGCATGGCCTTGTCCATTAGTTCAGGAGCAATTAAACCAGTTGTAATATTGGCACACCCATATGCCTCCACACCAGCAGCATCATAAAGTTTATTGTAAGCAGTTATGTATGTAGCGAACGATGTAATCCCTAACATGACTACTAAAATACCAGCAATAATCGTTCCAAGTTGAAAAGTTAATGAATTTCGTAATTTCACGATTCATCTTCTCCCCCTTTCTTGTAATAATCTATGAATTTTCCCTTTATTTTCTCATCATACTATAAAAAGATGTATTAAAAAAGCATCTTTAATTTTTCCTATAAATAAAAGTATTGGATAAAAGTTCTGAATTATGCGATAATTGAAGTGGACTAACTTTATTTTGAGGCATTCAATCATTCATCTACAAAGGGGGGCTTACAATAAATAAACGTTTTCATTTTGTATCGCTTATTACTGGAAATTTGCTAACAATAGGAGCTATATTCATTTATGCCGTGCAAAGCCAAGTACATGTAGCCCTCAGTACGTATGCACTAGTGATGGGATTTTTAAGTACATTACTTGTGATTTTCTTTTATGTATGGGGAGATGAAAAGCAACAAATATCCAGTCGATTTTTAAAATAAAAAGAGTGAAATGATGTTCTAATGTTTCAAGCAATGATGTCCCTTGCTACCTTTGTAGAAAAGGGATTTTTTCATGTTTTCCAAGCTATTTTCTTCTGATTACGTCTAATTGATGTAGAAAAATTAAATTTTTTGTAGAAAATTTTAAAACAATGATTGAGTACTATATCAAATTTCTGTATAATCAGCTTGTTTGACAATACTTTTATGAACTTGGGGGTAGACAATTGGGTAAAGCATTGATTATCGGAGCTGGCGGAGTTGCCAGTGTTGTGGTACACAAGTGTGTTCAAAATTCGGACGTATTTGAGGAAATTTGTATCGCAAGTAGAACTGTTTCAAAATGTGACGCTCTAAAAGAAAAACTAGACGGCGGAAAAACAAAAATTCATACTGCACAGGTAGACGCAGATAATACAGAAGAGGTTATTGAGCTTATTAAAGCTTTCGGACCAGATGTAGTGATTAACGTTGCCCTACCTTATCAGGACTTAACGATTATGGATGCTTGCTTAGCGACAGGTGTGCACTATGTGGATACTGCAAACTACGAGCCACCTGAAACGGCAAAATTTGAATATAAATGGCAATGGGCTTATAAAGAGAAGTTTGAAAAAGCTGGCTTAACTGCATTACTTGGTAGCGGTTTTGACCCAGGTGTAACAGGCGTTTTCACTGCTCATGCGCAAAAACATGAATTTGATGAAATCCACTATATCGATATCGTGGATGCAAACGCAGGAGATCATGGTTATCATTTCGCAACAAACTTCAACCCAGAAATTAACATTCGTGAAATTACTGCGAATGGTCGTTACTGGAAAGAAGGCGAGTGGGTTGAAACGGCACCACTTGAGAAAAAAGAAGTGTATAACTTACCAGAAATTGGACCAAAAGATATTTACCTTCTATACCATGAAGAACTTGAATCACTAGCGAAAAATATTAAAGGTTTAAAACAAATCCGCTTCTGGATGACGTTCTCTGAAAAATACTTAACACACTTAAAAGTATTAGAAAACGTTGGTATGACATCAATCGAGCCGATCGAATTTGAAGGTAAAATGATTCAACCAATCCACTTCCTGACAGCGGTATTACCAGATCCAGCTTCTCTAGGACCACGTACAAAAGGTAAAACAAATATCGGTTGTATCATTCGCGGTCTAAAAGATGGCAAAGAAAAAACGTATTATGTGTACAACGTATGTGACCACGAAGAATGCTATAACGAAGTGGGCTCACAAGCAATTTCTTACACAACTGGCGTGCCAGCTATGATTGGTGCAATGCTTGTGATGAACGGCGAATGGCGTAAACCAGGTGTTTGGAATGTAGAAGATTTCAATCCAGATCCATTCATGGATGCATTAAATAAATGGGGTCTACCATGGCAAGAAAGCCATAACCCAGAGTTACTAGACCTTGATTTAGATGCAAAGGAATTAAGCCGATGAAACCAATTGATTTTTCAAAAGTTCCATCCCCTTCTTATGTAGTGGATGAGCGATTATTAACAAAAAATCTTGAGCTTTTAAAATCAATTCAAGATCGTACAGGCTGCCGCATTTTACTAGCCCTTAAAGGGTTCTCTATGCATTCAACTTTCCCTCTAGTAGGGGAATATTTAGCAGGCATTACAGCCAGCTCCCTGCATGAGGCACGTCTTGGCTATGAAAAAATGGGCAAAGAAGTACACGTTTATGCACCTGCTTATATTGAGCATGAAATGGACGAGCTTCTAGGCTATGTGGATCACGTCGTATTTAACTCATTTAACCAATGGGCTCAGTTCAAGGATAAAGTAAAATCTACTGGTAAAACAATTGAATGTGGTATTCGTGTGAATCCTGAGTACTCTGAAATTGAAACAGCTCTTTACGATCCTTGCTATACGAATTCCCGTCTTGGAACGACTTTGGCTAACTTCGATAAATCCCAACTTGACGGCATTGATGGCTTACACTTCCATGCAATGTGTGAACAAAACTCGGATACGCTAGAGCGTATTATTGAAGTAGTGGAAGAAAAATTTGGTGATGTATTACATCAAATGAAATGGTTGAATTTCGGTGGTGGTCACCATATTACACGTGAAGATTATGATGTAGAGAAGCTTGTGAACATCATTAATTATGTGCAAGAAAAATATAACCTGCTTGTGTATTTAGAGCCAGGTGAAGCAGTAGCCCTTAATACTGGTTATTTAGTAGCTACTGTGCTTGATATTCAAGAAAATGGGATGGATCTTGCAATTTTAGATACGTCGGCAACATGTCATATGCCTGATGTACTTGAAATGCCCTACCGTCCAATGATTATTGGTTCTGGTCAAGCTAATGAATTTGCCCACACATATCGCTTAGGTGGACTAACATGTCTTGCTGGTGATGTTATTGGTGATTATTCATTTGAACAGCCATTAAAACCAGGAGATCGTCTTGTATTTACGGATATGGCCCATTATTCAATGGTAAAAAACCATATGTTTAACGGTGTTAACCTGCCTTCTATCGTTTCTTACAATGATGAAGAAGGTATTAAAATTATTCGTGAATTTAAATTTGAAGACTACAGTGGTCGTCTTTCTTAAGAAGGCGACAAAGCCCTTCCGTTTTTGCAGGAAGGGCTTCTTTTTATAGCTGTGTAGTCTTGGAATCTGTTCATACGTCGCCTTCGCCTTGTCCCAACATTACATACTATTTGAACATAAGAAAAACGTAGAAGCCTAAGCCTCTACGTTTTCTTTTTCATTTTCAAGCATTTTGTGTAAATAATTGATAATTTCACGAATACCCTCTAATGAATTGACGAGTATTTTTGGGTCAACATACGTAATCATTCGGTTTTCAAGATTAGCCACAGCTGTAAAATAGCGAGTTTTACTATAATTCACAAGTCCTAGTTGTTGAAGTATAGACTCATCTAAATCAAGAATTTCACGAGCTTCCGTAACAAGCAACCCATAGTTAACAACATCTGTATTCAATACAATCACCCGAGCAGTTGTTGTATTGGAAGAGCGATTATATAATATTCGTTCAAAATCTAGAACAGGCACAAGTTCCCCACGAATTCTTGTAAAACCTAAAAGATAGTTAGGTAAATGAGGAATAGGTGTTACCTGCTCTAATTTTTCAATTGAAATCGCTTGCTCTACAGGCACTGCATATTCCTCTGTACCACAAGCAAAAACTACTGCTTTTACACTTTCCATATGGTCACACCCTTCAAATTCGACTATTATTTTTTCGCAGATTCTTTGACGATCTCAACTAGTAAATCTGCTAATTTTTCTAATTCTTCAACGGGTATTTTTTCATTCGTCGTATGAATATCCTCATACCCAACTGATAAATTAACTGTTGGGATACCAAAGCCTGCAATCACATTTGCATCGGACCCACCACCTGAAATACCTAATGTAGGTGTACGATCAATTTGGCGTGCCGCTGCCATTGCCACTTGAACGACTTTGTCTGATTCGGTTACACGGAAACCTGGATACATAAGCTTCACTTCAACTTCAGCTCGTGCCCCTAATGAAGCAGCTACTTGTTCAAATGTCTCTTGCATATGCTTTGTTTGAGCATCTAATTTTGTTTTATCAATCGAACGCGCTTCAGCTAGAATAGTAACTTCGTCGCAAACAATATTTGTCGCCTGTCCACCCTCAAAGCGACCAATATTGGCTGTTGTTTCTTCATCTAATCGACCTAGCTTCATCTGTGCAATACATTTTGATGCAACTGTAATAGCTGAAATTCCTTTTTCAGGCGCAACTCCAGCATGCGCAGTTTTGCCGATAATCTTCGCGAAAATTTTCGCTTGGAACGGTGCTGCTGTCACAATGCCTCCAACTTTGCCATCACTATCCACAGCAAAGCCATATTTTGCTTTAATAATAGAAGGGTCCAATTCTTTGGCACCAACAAGACCGCTTTCTTCACCAGCAGTAATAATAAACTCAATATCTCCGTGAGCAATATTTTGCTCTTTTAAGCGTTTTACCATTTCTAGTAGTGCTGCAAGTCCAGCCTTATCGTCCGCACCTAAAATCGTTGTGCCATCCGATACAATATAACCGTCTTCGCGTAATGATGGCTTTATGCCTTTACCAGGAACAACTGTATCCATATGAGAAGTAAAATAGATCGGCTCTACATCTAATGTGCCTTTTAATGTGGCAATAATATTGCCTGCACCATGTCCGTTACGTGTATGGGCGTCATCTTGGACTACTGTAAATCCAAGTGCTGATAACTTATCGACTAAAATTGGTGCGATTTCTTGTTCATATTTTGTTTCTGAATCAATTTGAACGAGCTCAAAAAACTCTTCCACTAAACGACTTGTCATGTTGTAAAACTCCCTTAGTTTACGTGATTTTCCACGTTATAGTATAAGTATTATTTTAGCACAACGTCAGAAGAGTTGAAATCATTCAACAATACTACCCATATAAAAAGTCTGAGAAATTAATCTCAGACTGAACTTACGCATTGAAAATGGCCCCTTGTTCTTGTTCGATTGTTTGTAAATAGTTCGCTGCTTTATTATGTTTATCCTGTAAACGCCAAATTGTATTATGTACATCATCTTGGACACGTGAAACCTGTTCTCTTGCGGTTGAAATTTTGGAATGGACCGACCAAGCTGAAAAAAGATCATCGAAGAAGTAGTCCGCAAATTTAACAAAACCATCTGTTTCGACTTGTAGTGTCTTTGTAGACATCTCATGAACATCTAATAACTCATTGTAAAAACGTTGCAACGCAATTTGGGCACTATGTATGTAATTTTCTGATTGATCAAGTGCACCATGCTTTAAGTGTGTAGCGACTACTCCACCACCAAAGAAAGTATCCCAAGTCGAATATTCGTTGGCCGAATGAAGTGACGCAGCTGCTTGCCCCAACTTTGTCAGAGCTACCTCCCCTGCTCCTTCTGCTTCTTGAATTTCAGTAATGAGTTGCTTCGTGTGCATTTTTTCCTGAGCTAAATGCTCCAATCTCTCTGCCTGTGCAGGATTATGGATTTGTAAATAGCCCTTCTGTTTTGCGTGAATTTCTCGAAGCTCATCTTGTAAGGCTATTGTATTGATATGAGCTAATTTCTGAGTTATTTGAACTTTATCTTCGCTTAAATCCGTCTGTATTTTCTTCGCTTCTTTAATTTTTAATTCAAGCACGGCTGCTTTATCAATTTTTTCAGCCCGTAATTCATCTTGTTGCCCCGTCCAAGTACGAATCATATTCATAAATGAGAAACCCTCTAATTTATGTAGTTTGGACCGAATTTGATTGAGTGTACTAAAATGTTTGTCTATTTCCTGTTGTGTATGCTCAATCTGCTTGTCAATTAACTGTCCCTGCTCGTTTAGCCTTGCCGCTTTTCTTAGTTGTGTATGAATCTTTTCCTGCTCTTTTTGTAATTGCTTCCATTCCATTCATATCAACTCCTTATATATCAGTACGGATGACAAGGAAAAATGTTTCAATTTTCATTGATAATATCACATACTAATTTTTGGGAATAAAAAGCCTAGTAACTGTATAGCTGAACTGAACCCTATAAAGTAGACATTTTAATAAAAGACCATTTGCTACATTAAACAGCGATTAAATGACTTCGGTATGCTGCCGGAGTCATTTTTTTTAACGTCCATTGCTTTCTTGTATTGTTGTAGTGCTCCATATAATCATCTATCATA
>NZ_PYWL01000009.1 GCF_003049525.1 Lysinibacillus fusiformis
TTTATGAAGGGTTTCAAGATACGAGTAGTTCGAGGAAGCAATAGAGAGAGGGAAGGAGCGTACTCAAGTACGTGACTGACTGAACGACAGCAGCTGACGAAGAAATGCGATGTATATTGAAAGCCGAAAATAGTCTAGTGATGATGGCAAAGAGGTCACACCCGTTCCCATACCGAACACGGAAGTTAAGCTCTTTAGCGCCGATGGTAGTTGGGGGCTTCCCCCTGTGAGAGTAGGACGTCGCTAGGCACTTATGAAGTCATGGATATCTTCCATGGCTTTTTTATTTTATCAACTAAAAAATCATGGTCTCATACACTACATATTAAATTTATACAGATGAAAAGATAACTAACATAGATAGCATTTCCTACTTATACTTGAACAGAATAACGGAGGAATGAAAATGAGGCATACTATTTTTTCGTCTCTTTCGATTTTTTGCCTACTCCTCACACTCTTAATGTTTGGTTATGATTCTACGAAAGGGTATGGGCGTTTTTTAAAATTCCTTAATGACATCAGTATGTTAATGCCATTTATATTAGGTGGAATAGGTATTGTGAGTGCCCTTTTAGGTATTAAAGGAGAGTTTCGTTTCATTCTTGTTGTCCTACATTCATTTTTATTGCTACTATTTCTAGGCATCTATATAAAAGCCTTGTATGGGTTTAGCTGAACGGTAATCCAAACTGCGGATATCCATCCGCAGTTTTTTTATATTTAATAAACAATTAATTTGTTCTTACACACTCCTAAGGCATCTCAAGGTATAATGAAGGAACAAGTGCTAGGAAATAAATTAATGTATTGAAAGGGAGAAACAGTTGGGAAAGAAGCAAATTTGGTATGAAGTAAAAGAAAACGAGTCCATAGAAGAATGTTTAGAAAGAATGCGACACGATGGGTACATGGCTATTGGTCGAAAAGAAGAGCCCCTTTTTCACTTAGTCGATGGTGAACCCACGTTATTACGTCAAAAAATTCAATTTAAAGCTATACCTACTCAAGATACGAATGATTTTAACTAAAATCCGAACGTTTTTTTTGAGCTTATAAAAAATGTTCGCATTTTTGCATTGACGATAATACGATCCCTTGTTAAAATGTGATAAGGAAAAACAAATAAATCCCACATATATGCTAGAGGATTGGCTCTAGTGTCTCTACCCGGCACCGTAAATGCTGGACTATGCGGGAAAGCACTTTTGGCTTTTATGAGAAGATCAATGTACGGTTTGTACATTGACAAATTCTTGCCCTAATAAGTCCTCAAGTAAGCTGCTTTCACGCGTAAAGGTAGAGAGTAGTTTATTTGAGGATTTTCTTTGTAAAAAGGTAAAAAAAATTGCAGAGCTATTCATATAGAGGCTTGCACAATAATTGATCATTTTTCTATCGTTTAAAAGGAGCGACAATTTATGAATCCGAAAATCGGTGTCATTATGGGTAGTTCAAGTGACTGGGAAACAATGAAACATGCATGTGATATTTTAGACGAATTACAAGTACCGTACGAAAAGAAGGTTGTATCTGCACATCGAACACCAGATTTAATGTTTGAGTATGCCGAAACAGCACGCAAACGGGGAATACAAGTAATTATAGCTGGGGCAGGTGGAGCCGCACATTTACCTGGAATGGTAGCAGCTAAAACAACTTTACCTGTAATCGGTGTACCAGTTCAATCACGTGCGCTGAATGGGCTTGATTCACTGTTATCCATCGTTCAAATGCCTGGTGGTGTGCCTGTAGCAACTGTAGCTATTGGGAAAGCGGGAGCAACAAACGCTGGTTTACTAGCCGCTCAAATTTTGTCAACGACAGATGCAGAACTTGCTGAAGCATTAGATGCTCGACGTGAAGCTACAAAGCAGCAAGTATTAGAAAGCACAGGTGACTTAGTGTGACAAAAATTATTTATCCTGGACAAACGATAGGTATTATAGGTGGGGGACAGCTTGGTCGAATGATGGCTCTTGCTGCAAAGGAGTCTGGTTTTAAAATTGCGGTACTTGAACCAGCAATGGACTCACCTTGTGGGCAAGTGGCAGATGTTCGTATTGTAGCTCCATATGATGATGAAGCTGCTTTAGAAGAACTTGCAGAAGTCAGTGATGTTATCACATATGAATTTGAAAATATTGATTATGAAGGCTTAAAACGTTTATCACAAATGGCTTATGTTCCTCAGGGGGCCGAGTTAGTACGCATTACACAAAACCGTATAACCGAAAAAGAAGCCATTGTGAAAGCTGGTTGCCCAGTAGCACCATATATTGTTGCAAAAACTTATGAAGAATTAGTAGCCAATATTGATTCGATTGGTTATCCTTGTATAGTCAAAACAGCAAGCGGTGGTTATGATGGCAAGGGACAGCAGCTGTTAAAATCAACTGAAGATCTTCCATTAGCGAAAGAACTCTTCACGCATTCTTCATGTATTGCAGAAGGATTCGTGCCCTTCGTAAAAGAGGTATCGGTCATTGTTCAAAGAAATGGTAGTGGTGAATCGTATTGTCAGCCAGTTGGAGAGAACATTCATGTTCATCATATTCTGCATGAAACAATTGTGCCTGCTCGCATAACAGAAAGCACAGCTCAGGCTGCGGAACGAGAAGCTTTAAAAATTGCTGATTACTTACATTTAGTAGGAACGTTAGCGGTAGAAATGTTCGTGTTAGAAGATGGTGGCATTGTTATTAATGAATTAGCACCAAGACCTCATAATTCAGGTCACTATTCAATAGAGGCGTGTAATGTTTCACAATTCCATCAGCATATACGAGCTGTGTGTGGTTGGCCATTACGTAAGCCAGAACTTTGGGCACCATCCATTATGATCAATGTATTAGGGCAGCATGTCGTGCCATTGAGTAACTCCATTGCTAAATATCCTGAATGGTCTATCCATCTTTATGGGAAAGCTGAAGCTAAGGTCAACCGTAAGATGGGCCATGTAACGATTATGACAAAAAACTTAGAAGAAACATTACAACAAATCGAGAGTTCTGGCATTTGGTCAGAATAGAAGGAGATACGCAATGATTGAACGTTACACAAGACCCGAAATGGGCGCAATATGGACAGAACAAAATAAATATCAAGCTTGGCTAGAAGTAGAAATCCTAGCTTGTGAGGCGTGGGCAGAAATAGGTGATATTCCGAAAGAGGATGTTGCTAAAATTCGTGAAAATGCTTCATTTGATGTGAACCGTATTTTAGAAATTGAACAAGAAACTCGTCATGACGTAGTGGCCTTTACACGTGCCGTTTCGGAAACACTTGGTGAGGAACGTAAATGGGTACATTATGGACTAACTTCTACAGACGTAGTTGACACAGCACTTTCTTATTTAATCAAACAAGCAAATGATATTTTACGTAAAGATATCGTGAATTTCATTGATATTATTGCTGCTAAGGCAAAAGAACATAAACATACAGTGATGATGGGCCGTACACATGGCGTCCATGCAGAGCCAACAACTTTCGGTTTAAAGCTTGGTTTATGGTATGAGGAAATGAAGCGTAACCTGGAACGTTTTGAAGCAGCCGCTAAAGTTATTGAAACAGGGAAAATGTCTGGCGCTGTTGGAACATATGCCAATATCGATCCTCGCGTTGAGCAATATGTTTGTGATCAACTAGGTCTGGCTGCATCACCAATTTCAACACAAACTTTACAGCGTGATCGTCATGCGCAATATTTAGGTGCATTAGCTTTAATTGCTACTTCCATTGAAAAATTTGCAACAGAAATTCGCGGTTTACAGAAATCTGAAACGCGTGAAGTGGAAGAAGCTTTTGCAAAAGGTCAAAAAGGATCATCAGCAATGCCACATAAACGTAATCCAATCGGTTCTGAAAATATGGTTGGAATGTCGCGTTTAATGCGTGGATACATGGTGACAGCTTATGAAAATGTCGCTTTATGGCATGAACGTGATATTTCTCATTCTTCTGCAGAACGCGTTATTTTACCGGATGCAACAATTACTCTTAACTATATGTTAAGTCGCTTCGGTAATATAGTGAAAAACTTAACAGTATTCCCTGAAAACATGAAACGTAATATGACTCGCACATATGGCCTTATTTACTCTCAGCGCATTTTGTTAGCATTAATTGATAAAGGATTAGTACGTGAGGAAGCGTATGATACTGTACAGCCTTTAGCTATGCAAGCGTGGGACGAACAGGTACAGTTCCGCACATTAGTCGATGGAAGTGAAAAAATCACATCTTATTTAACAAAAGAAGAGCTGGATGAGTGCTTCGATTACAACTACCACTTACAGCATGTCGATATGATTTTTGAACGTCTAGGACTTAACTAATATTTATTTCGCCAATAAAAAAATAAATGTTAGTGCCACCAGTAAATGCTTCAGAATTGAACCGTGGAGAACACGGTTCGATTCTGATCATTCATAAAAGCGTATCTCATAATATCAGGGGGAAAAACGAATGACTAAAGGTCAACTTTTGTATGAGGGTAAAGCAAAAAAATTGTATACAACGGAGGAGCCAAATGTGCTGCTTGTTGAGTACAAGGATAGTGCGACTGCATTCAATGGTGAAAAGAAAGAGGAAATAGAAGGTAAAGGCATTTTAAATAATCGCATTACTTCATTAATTTTCGAAAAATTACAAGGAAACGGAATTGCGTCACATTTCGTAAAACAATTATCTGATACGCAACAACTTGTAAGAAAAGTAGATATTATCCCGATTGAAGTAGTCGTTCGTAATATAGTTGCAGGAAGTTTAGCAAAACGTATTGGACTTGAAGAGGGCACACCTTTAAAACGACCAATCGTTGAGTTTTACTATAAAGACGATGAGTTAGGTGATCCATTCATCACAACAGAGCATATAGACATTCTGGAGCTTGCAACGTCTGCTGAAGTATCGGCTATTTACGAGAAGGCACTAGCTATTAACAAAGTTCTACAGCCAATCTTTGCTGATGTTAATGTGACACTAATTGATTTTAAATTAGAGTTTGGCCGTGATGCAGATGGCCATGTATTATTGGCAGATGAAATTTCACCAGATACATGTCGACTTTGGGATGCAACAACGAAGCAAAAGTTAGACAAAGATGTTTTTCGTAGAGACCTTGGTAATTTAACTGAAGTTTATACTATTATACTTTCTAGACTCGGAGGCAAATAACAATGAAAAAAGTAAAAATCTATGTAACATTACGTGAGAGCATTCTTGATCCACAAGGCTCTGCAGTACAGGGTTCTTTAGCTAAAATGGGCTACGGTGAAGTAGAGGATTTACGTATCGGTAAATATCTTGAACTATCAATTAAAGATTCAGAGCGTGACATTGATACTCTAGTAAAAGAAATGTGTGAAAAGGTTTTAACGAACGTTGTAATTGAGGACTACCGTTATGAAGTCGAGGAGGCTAACTAATCATGAAATTCGCAGTACTCGTATTCCCTGGGTCAAACTGTGATATCGATATGTATCATGCGATTAAAGACGAGCTAGGTGAAGAAGTAGAATATGTATGGCATACAGCAACAGATCTAAGTGGCTTTGATGGCGTATTAGTACCTGGAGGATTTTCATATGGAGATTATCTTCGTTGTGGTGCAATGGCTAATCAATCTAACATTATGGCAGAAGTTAAGAAAGCAGCAGACGCTGGTAAACCTGTACTAGGTGTATGTAATGGATTCCAAATTCTAACAGAAACAGGGCTATTGCCAGGTGCTTTATTACGCAATAAAAACTTGAAATTTATGTGCCGTACAGTGAAGCTAAAAGTGGAGAACAACAATACATTATTCACAAACCAATACGAGCAAGATCAAATTATTCATATCCCAATCGCACATGGTGAAGGGAATTACTACTGTGATGAGGAGACTTTACAATCACTAAAAGATAATAATCAAATCGTATTCACATACTCAGGCGACAATCCAAATGGTTCTTTAGAAGATATCGCAGGGATTATAAACGAGCGCGGCAATGTATTAGGGATGATGCCTCACCCAGAACGAGCTGTTGATGCACTGGTGGGTGGCGCAGACGGTTTAGCAGTATTTAAATCAATTGTGAAGCAGTGGAGGGAAAATCATGTCAACAACTAAGTTTGAGCCAACAGCACAGCAAATTAAAGACGAAAAGCTATACGCTGGTATGGGGATGTCAGACGAAGAATTTGCATTGGTAGAAGGTATTTTAGAACGTCTACCTAATTGGACAGAGACAGGTCTTTTCTCAGTAATGTGGTCTGAGCACTGCTCATACAAAAATTCAAAGCCGGTATTACGTAAATTCCCTACAAAGGGGCCACAAGTTTTACAAGGACCTGGTGAAGGTGCAGGTATTGTTGATATCGGTGACGAGCAAGCCGTAGTGTTTAAAATGGAGTCTCATAACCATCCATCTGCAATTGAGCCATATCAAGGGGCTGCCACTGGTGTTGGCGGTATTATCCGTGATGTTTTCTCTATGGGGGCACGTCCTATCGCCATGCTGAACTCATTACGCTTTGGTGAATTAAAATCAGCGCGAGGTAAATATCTATTTGAAGAAGTCGTAGCTGGGATCGCTGGATATGGTAACTGTATCGGTATCCCTACAGTAGGTGGCGAAATTCAATTTGATCCTTGCTATGAAGGCAATCCACTTGTTAATGCCATGTGTGTAGGCTTAATTGATCATAAAGATATTCAACGAGGTATTGCAGCAGGTGTTGGAAATACAGTTATGTACGTGGGTGCGAAAACAGGACGAGACGGAATTCATGGTGCGACATTTGCTTCTGAAGAATTAACAGAGGAATCAGAAAATCAACGTCCAGCGGTACAAGTAGGGGACCCATTCATGGAGAAGCTTTTACTTGAAGCATGTTTAGAAGTTGTAAAATCTGATGCTCTAGTTGGGATTCAAGATATGGGCGCAGCTGGTCTTACTTCTTCTTCAGCAGAAATGGCTTCAAAGGCTGGTTCTGGTGTAGAAATGAATTTAGATTTAGTACCTCAACGTGAGACAGGTATGACAGCATACGAAATGATGCTATCTGAATCTCAAGAACGAATGCTATTAGTTGTGAAAAAGGGTCGCGAAGATGAAATTAAGGCGATTTTTGATAAATATGATTTAGATGCGGTAGCAATTGGCCGTGTAACAGATGATAAAATGCTTCGTCTTTTACACAATGGACAAGTAGTGGCAGAAGTACCTGCTGATGCGTTAGCTGAGGATGCACCAGTTTACCATAAACCATCTGCTGAACCTGCTTACTATGCTCAGTTCCAAGCAATTGACAATACAGAGCCAGCTGTTATGGATTATAAAGAAACATTAAATGCTTTATTAAAAGCACCGACAATTGCTTCGAAAGAATGGGTTTACGATCAGTACGATTATCAGGTTCGTACGTCAACTGTTGTTAAACCAGGCTCAGATGCTGCCGTTATTCGTGTACGTGGTACAAATAAAGGGTTAGCCATGACAACAGACTGCAACTCTCGCTATATTTATTTAGATCCAGAGGTGGGCGGAGCTATTGCAGTGGCTGAAGCAGCTCGTAATATTGTTGCTTCTGGTGGTACACCACTTGCAATTACAGACTGCTTAAACTTTGGTAATCCAGAGAAGCCAGAAATCTTCTGGCAAATTGAAAAATCTGCTGATGGTATTTCGGCTGCATGTACAGCATTGAATGCACCAGTGATTGGCGGTAACGTATCGCTTTATAATGAGCGTTCAGGTGAAGCCGTTTATCCAACACCAACAATTGGTATGGTAGGTCTAATTGAAGACTTAGCACATGTTACAACACAGGAAGTAAAAGCTGCAGGAGATATCGTATTTGTCATTGGTGAAACAACGACTGAGTTCGGTGGTTCAGAGCTTCAAAAATTATTAAATAATGGCGTTATTTCTGGGAAAGCACCAGCTATCGATCTAGAGGTGGAAGCAGCCCGTCAGCAGGCTTTATTAAAAGCTATAAAAGCTGGTCTTGTACAGTCTGCACATGATGTCGCTGAAGGTGGTCTTGCAGTGGCTATTGCAGAAAAAACTTTCAGTGCAAATGGACTTGGTGTTGATGTTACATTAACGGGTTCTGCTACAACTGTGTTATTCAGTGAAAGTCAATCACGTTTTGTTGTTACAGTTAAAGAAGAACATGCAGCTGCATTTGTCGAAATCATCAAAGATGCTCATAAAATTGGTGTCGTAACAAACGATGCACTTGTTAAAATCAACGGGGACAAAGGTGTGCTTGTAGAAGGTACAGTGGAGGAATTCCGTTCTAATTGGAAAGGAGCAATCCCATGCTTGCTGAACTCAGAGGCTTAAACGAAGAATGTGGGGTGTTTGGCATTTGGGGTAACCCAAATCCAGCGCACCTTAGTTATTACGGGCTTCATGCTCTTCAACACCGTGGTCAAGAAGGCGCAGGTATCGTCGTTTCTGATGGTCAGCACCTTCGCGCGGTAAAAGGCGAAGGACTAGTTAATGATGTTTTCAACGAAGATAAATTAAAGGCAGTGAACGGCAAAGCAGCAATTGCCCATGTTCGTTATACAACTGCTGGTGGTGGTGGTATTGAAAATGTACAGCCATTATTATTCCATTCCTCAACTGGTAGCCTTTCCATTGCCCATAACGGTAACTTAGTCAATGCGACACATCTGAAACAGTATTTAGAGCGACAAGGTAGTATTTTTCATTCTAGCTCTGATACAGAAGTGCTGGCGCATCTTATTAAGAAAAGTTCGCATTCACCATTTCGGGCTAAGGTGAAAAATGCCCTTTCATTATTAAAGGGTGCGTATTCTTGCTTAATTATGACAAAGGATGAAATGCTTGTTGCACGTGATCCACATGGTTTACGCCCGCTCTCTCTTGGAAAGTTAGGAGAAGGCTGGGTAGTAGCTTCTGAAACTTGTGCATTTGATTTAATAGGAGCAGAATTCGTTCGTTCTGTAGAACCAGGTGAATTATTGATTATTAACGATGAGGGCGTTAAGTCAGACCGCTTTGCTGATATGGAAAAGCGTTCTATGTGTGCGATGGAATATGTATATCTGGCACGTCCTGATTCGGATATTGATGGTATTAATGTCCATATGGCACGTAAACGTATGGGGAAACAGCTTGCTCGTGAATGTGCACATATTGAGGCTGATGTTGTAACTGGGGTACCAGATTCTAGTATTTCAGCTGCCATCGGTTTTGCAGAAGAAAGTGGTATACCTTATGAACTTGGTCTGATTAAAAATCGTTATGTAGGACGTACTTTTATTCAACCGACACAGGAATTACGCGAACGTGGTGTGAAAATGAAGCTTTCACCAGTTGTTCAAGTTGTCAAAGGTAAACGCGTAGTTATGGTGGACGATTCTATTGTACGCGGAACAACTTCACGTCGAATTGTCAAAATGTTAAAAGATGCTGGTGCAGCAGAGGTTCACGTGGTTATTTCGTCCCCACCTATGACAAATCCTTGTTATTATGGCATTGATACGTCAACACATGAGGAACTTATTGCATCTAGTCATAAAGTAGATGAAATTCGTGAAGTAATTGGTGCAGATTCTCTGACTTTCCTTTCTGTTGAAGGCATGGTTGAGACCATTGCACGTCCATATGAAGATGAAAACCGTGGACTATGCCTTGCATGCTTTACAGGTAAATATCCAACTGAGATATTCCCGGATACCATCTTACCACATGAAAAGGAACTATTACGTTAAGAAATACATCGCAATGAATGAGTCTCTTCTAGGAGATTATAAAAAGTTCTAGGATACTCGTAGGCGATTTAGATGATAAGGAGGAACTCTGCGTGTCAAAGGCATATGAACAAGCAGGTGTAAATATTGAAGCGGGCTATGAAGCTGTAAAACGAATGAAATCTCATGTAGAACGTACGAACCGACTAGGTGTCATGGGAACGTTTGGTGGCTTTGGTGGTATGTTTGACTTGTCAGAACTAAATCTAAAAGAACCTGTTCTTATTTCAGGAACTGATGGTGTAGGGACAAAGCTAAAGCTAGCATTCATGGTAGACAAGCACGATACTATTGGTGTGGATTGTGTAGCAATGTGCGTGAATGATATCGTTGCACAAGGAGCGGAGCCGCTATACTTTTTAGATTACGTAGCACTTGGGAAAGCAGAGCCTGCAAAAATTGAGCAAATTGTTAAAGGGGTTGCGGATGGCTGTGTGCAATCTGGTGCAGCTCTAATTGGTGGCGAAACAGCAGAAATGCCAGGTCTATATGAAGAAGATGAATATGATTTAGCTGGCTTTGCGGTGGGGGCTTGTGAAAAGTCTGCCATTGTGACAGGAGAAAAAATTGTCGAGGGCGATGTACTTATTGGTATTGCTTCGAGTGGTGTGCATTCAAACGGTTATTCTTTAGTACGTAAAATTGTTTTTGCAGATCATCAATATGCGGTGGATGCCATTGTAGAAGACTATGAAGATTTAGGTCCAATCGGCGAGGCACTATTAGTCCCAACAAAGCTTTATGCTAAGCCTGTATTAGCGGCTTTAAAAGCAGCAGATGTACACGGCTGTGCCCACGTTACTGGTGGAGGTTTCTATGAGAATTTACCACGTATGATGCCTGAAGGATTAGCTACAGAAATTGACTTAGGTTCATGGCCAGTATTACGTATCTTTGAATTCCTAAAGGATAAAGGTCAGTTAGATGATAAGGATTTATATAATGTGTTTAATATGGGGATCGGTTTTGTCATAGCTGTTCCAGCAGTAGAAGCTGATAAAGTTATGGCAGCAGTAGAAGCAAATGGTGAAAAGGCTTATACAATCGGTCGTGTCATTCAAGGCGACGGAGTAGTGTTTAATGGAACACATGATGGGAGTTTAGTGTAATGACTGCACCAACAAAAATTGCCGTGTTCGCATCAGGAAGCGGTAGTAATTTTCAAGCCATTCAAGAGGCTATTAAACGTGGGGAACTGCATGCAAAGGTTGAGCTAGTAGTGACAGATAAGCCCAGTGCATATGTAGTGACACGTGCTGAACACTTTGAAATTCCAGTGTTAGCCTTGAACCCGAAAGATTTTACCTCGAAAGCCGCTTACGAGACAGCAATTGTCGATGCTCTACATGAGTGCGATGTGAAATGGATTGTGCTTGCAGGATATATGCGTTTAATCAGTGATGTATTATTAGCGGCTTTTCCACAAAGAATTGTTAATATTCATCCTTCCTTATTACCAGCCTTTCCTGGGAAGGATGCTATCGGACAAGCGTTGAATCATGGGGTGAAAATAACGGGCGTAACGGTGCATTTTGTTGATGAAGGAATGGATACTGGCCCAATTATCGCACAGGCTGCTGTACCTGTTATTGAAGGAAATCGAGAGGCAACAGAAGCTGCTATCCATAAGCAAGAGCATTTATTATATACAAAGGCTTTACAGCAATTATTACAATAACAGAAGGAGGAGTTAGGTCGAGAACCTTACTCAACACTCAACACCTAACTCTATGAATCTTTGACAGCAAGTTAGTTCGTGCAAGAGCACGATAAAAATTAGGAGGATATTGTTGTGACAAAACGTGCATTAATCAGTGTTTCCAATAAAGATGGTATTTTAGAATTTGCAAAAGAATTAGTAGCATTAGGTTATGAAATTTTATCAACTGGCGGTACTAAAAAAATGCTACAGGACAATGCAGTAGCTGTAACAGCAGTAGATGAAGTAACGAAGTTTCCTGAAATTTTAGACGGCCGTGTTAAAACATTAAATCCTATGATTCACGGTGGTTTATTAGGGAAATTTGATGATGACTCTCATCAGGCACAAATGAATGAGCATGGAATTGAGCCAATAGAAATTGTTTGTGTCAATCTTTATCCTTTCGTTGAAACAATTTCAAAGCCTAATGTAACATGGGATGATGCAATTGAAAACATTGATATCGGTGGCCCTACAATGTTACGATCCGCTGCAAAAAACCATCAATATGTAACAGTCATCGTAGACAGCAATGACTATGCAACAGTATTAGAGGAACTAAAAGCTGGTGGTGCAACAACAATTGAGACACGTCGTAAATTGGCTGCAAAGGTTTTCCGTCACACAGCCGCCTATGATTCGTATATCTCGAACTATTTGACAGAAGAAGAGTTCCCAGAGAGCTTAACAATGACGTATGAATTAAAGCAGAACTTACGCTATGGTGAAAATCCGCACCAAAAAGCGGCATTTTACCAAAAACGTCTTGGCTCTGATTTCTCATTAGCTTATGCAACACAATTACATGGTAAAGAGTTATCCTATAACAATATTCAAGATGGGAATGCAGCTTTGCAAATTGTGAAAGAGTTTGAAATGCCAGCTGCAGTTGCTGTAAAGCATATGAATCCTTGTGGAGTTGGAACAGGTGTCACACTAGAGGAAGCATTTGATAAAGCGTATGAAGCAGATCCAACATCTATTTTTGGTGGAATTATCGCTCTGAATATGGAAGTGGATGCAGCAACTGCTGAGAAGCTAAGTCATATTTTCCTAGAAATTATTATTGCTCCGGCTTTCTCACAAGAGGCACTCGATATTTTAACGAAAAAGAAAAATATTCGCTTATTAACAATTCCGTTCGAGCAAGCGAAGCAAGATCAATTTAATGTAGTATCTGTAGAGGGCGGTCTTCTTGTACAGGAACCGGATCGCTACGGTTTTGCCAATGCAGATATAAAGGTAGTAACAGATCGTGAACCAACAAAACAGGAATGGGAAGCATTGCAACTTGGTTGGTCTGTTGTTAAGCATGTTAAATCAAACGCGATTGTTGTAACGGATTCTCAAATGACACTTGGTGTAGGCGCTGGTCAAATGAACCGCGTTGGTGCTGCGAAAATTGCCTTTGAGCAAGCTGGTGAAAAAGCAAAAGGTGCTGCATTGGCATCAGATGCATTTTTCCCAATGAGTGATACTGTTGAGGCTGCAGCCACAGCTGGTATTACAGCTATTATTCAGCCAGGTGGATCTATTAAAGATCAAGATTCAATCGATAAAGCAAATGAATACGGCATTACTATGGTATTTACAGGCGTACGCCATTTTAAACATTAATTAATAATGACATAAAACAGACCGAGATGTGGGTTCATCTCGGTCTTACTCACAAAGAGGAGGATTCTCTAAAATGAATGTATTAGTAATCGGAAGTGGCGGTCGTGAGCATGCAATCGCTAAACAATTTAGCATTTCTCCATCCGTTAACCAAGTATTTGTAGCACCTGGAAATGACGGAATGCGAGGCGAGGTAGAGGTTGTTAATATTGACACTATGGATTTTGCAGGACTTGCCCAATTTGCCAAGGAAAATGATATTGCTTTAACATTTGTCGGCCCAGAACAACCACTTGCTGAAGGCATTGTCGATTTCTTCACAGCTCGTGGATTACGTATCTTTGGTCCGACAAAGACAGCAGCTCAAATAGAAAGTAGTAAGTCGTATGCAAAAGAAGTGATGAATAAATACAATATACCAACAGCAGCCCATCAAACATTTACTGTAGCAGAACAAGCTATTACTTATATTAAAGAACAAGGCGCACCCATTGTTATTAAAGCGGATGGCTTAGCAGCTGGTAAGGGTGTTGTTGTGGCGATGACAGAGAAAGAAGCTATTGAAGCTGTACAAGATATGATTGGCAATCAACGCTTTGGTGAATCATCTTCTCGCGTTGTCATCGAGGAATTTTTAGACGGGGAAGAATTCTCCTTTATGTCCTTTGTGCATAAAGGACAAATTTATCCTATGGTGATTGCACAGGACCATAAACGTGCGTATGACGGTGATAAAGGACCTAATACAGGTGGGATGGGTGCTTACTCACCAGTACCACAAATCTCACAAGAAGTTATAGATATCGCTTACCAAACGATTGTTGAGCCAACTGTTAAAGGGATGGAGGCGGATGGCGCTTCCTTTACAGGTATTTTATATGCAGGCTTAATTTTAACGAAGAAGGGCCCTCAGGTTATTGAGTTTAATGCACGTTTTGGTGATCCAGAAACACAAGTAGTTTTACCTCGAATGGTTTCCGACTTTGGTGCATTTATGATGGCATTAATGAACGAGCAGCCATTTGAATTACAATGGTCGGAAGATGCTATGCTAGGTGTTGTTATTGCAGCTGAAGGATATCCAGGCGATGTTGAAAAAGGCAAAGCATTACCGAATTTAGAGGAACTATCTAAATCATATGCTGTATTCCATGCAGGTACAAAATTAGTAGATGGTCAATTTGTTGGGAATGGTGGTCGTGTCCTGTTAGTTGGGGCTAAAGCGCCTACTTTACAGGAAGCACAGCAAAAAGTATATGCTGGCATTGCTAAAGAAACATGGGATCACTTTTTCTTCCGCAAAGATATTGGCTGGCGTACATTCAAATAATCATTATTTTCACTAAAATTTAAAATATTTTTACTCCTCTTATGAAACCTCTTAAAGTTTCAAACGTAAGAGGTAAGAGCCGTCTCCAAATTAGATTGGGACGGCTCCTTTGACTAAGAAGGGTTTTGAGCATTATTCGATGTAGAATTGCTCCTTGTTGAGGGATTTTGGGTTGAAGCGCTGCTATCAGATTGCTTTGAAGCAGTAGCTTGTGAACCTGAAGAATTGCCAGCTATTGCAGAAGAGAAATCCTTCATGAGCTTATCGATTTGCTCAGAGGACATAGAATTTTGCCCACTGAACATACTTTGCATAGAGGTATTCATGGCATTTTGCATATTAGTGCTCATGAGAGCCTTGGTTGGACAATATTTAAAGAGTCCCTCTGCCATTTTCATGGCTCCTAATGCAATCATCAATCGACCTTTTGTACAATTAGGATTTCTTGAAACTTTAGCGATACCAAATGCTGTCAAACTTGTACCCATGGCAAAACGACAAAATGCATTTTTTTCGCTTAAATTTGCTTGCTGCATCATAATAGTTCCTCCTTTAGTCATTGTGGAAAAAATAGACGAGGTGCACTTTGCTTTATGAAAGTGCTGTGTTACGATTGAAACAAGATGATTGCATAAAGCATAAATTTTATGAAAGTATGCGATATGCAATAGTAGTATGTGAATCCAAATTGGTTTTACACAATGAAAAATTACGTAATTTTAGGAAGGAGCGAATAGCATGGATCCAGTATGGAAAATAACAAAAATACGTCAGCAATTAGCAGTAATTGATGGAAAAAAGGCACCTGATATTGTGTTGAAAAATACAAGGTATTTGCATAGTATGCTGAAACAGTGGGTAGTAGGAAACATTTGGATTTTAGGGGACCGCATTGTCTATGCTGGTGACAGAATGCCTCCTTTAATAGAAGGAACAGAAGTTGTGGATTGTACAGGGAAAACAATTGTACCAGGCTATATTGAGCCACATGTACATCCTTTCCAGCTGTATCATCCACAATCCTTTGCAGATTTTTGTGGTCAGCTAGGGACAACGACTTTTATTTCCGATAATTTAAGTTTTGTTTTAAATTTAGAAAATAAGAAAGCGTTTTCAATTTTAGATCATTTGAAAAAATTACCGTTTTCTTTTTATTGGTGGACTCGCTTTGATTCGCAAACCGAATTGGAGCAGGAGGAAGAGGTATTCTCTAACACATCTATATTAGAATGGTTAGAGCGAAGTGATGTTTTGCTTGGCGGAGAGTTGACAGGCTGGCCTAAGCTGTTACATGGGGACGATCAAATGCTGTATCGCATGCAAATGGCAAAGGGACTAGGTAAAAAAATCGAAGGTCATTTCCCTGGAGCCTCCGAGAGAACTTTAGCACGTATGAAACTTCTTGGTGCAGATGGCGATCATGAAGCGATGACAGTGGAAGAGGTGGAACGTCGTATCATGCAAGGCTATGCGGTTACATTACGTCATTCATCCATTCGACCAGATTTACCGCATCTATTAAAAGGAATCGTAGAAAAAGAGCTTCCGATTTTTGATCATTTAATGATGACAACAGATGGTTCACCACCTTCGTTCCATGAAGATGGAGTGATGGATAAGTGTATTCAAGTAGCCTTAGATGCGGGAGTTTCTCCAATTGATGCCTACCAAATGGCTTCGTATAATGTAGCACGCTATTATAATATGTCCAATTTACATGGTTTTATCGCGACAGGTCGCTTTGCCTCCCTTAATATTTTACAAGATGAATATCATCCTGTACCAGAAAGTGTCCTATCAAAAGGTGTTTGGCTAAAACGTGATGGAGAACGTGTTCATAGACTGGCAGCCATCGATTATTCTGCTATCCCTGCGTTCAATTTAGATTTTTCCTTAGACTCACAAGATTTCCAGTTTTCAATGCCTTTTGGAATTGAGCTTGTGAATGATGTCATTACAAAACCGTATAATTCATTAATTACTAGAGAAGGGCAACTGGCTAATCACGATGAGTGCTATTTAATGTTAATAAACCGACAAGGTCACTGGCATGTAAATACAATGATTAAAGGGTTTGCAACTGGTGTTCAAGGCTTTGCATCGTCCTACTCAAACACAGGCGATATTTTATTAATCGGAAAAAATAAAGAAGATATGATCAAAGCCTTCGAAGAAATGAAGGCTATGAATGGTGGTATCGTCCTTGTAGAAAAAGGGGAAGTCATTGCAGAAATACCATTATCCATTGGTGGGCTTTTATATGATGGGGATGTATTGACGCTAACAGAGAAAGAAAAAGCTTTAAAGCAAGCTTTAGCAGATCGTGGGTATCAATTAGGGGATGCTATTTACACATTATTATTTTTACAGTCTACTCATTTACCATATATTCGTATCACACCAAAAGGTATTTTCGATGTAATGAAGAATAAGTTATTATTACCTGCTGTTATGCGCTAATGTATGAAAGTGTAAACAGTTGCTTTCATATGTAAATGTTCAAAGGAGAGTAATGCTTGTGTTCAAATCAAGGAAGTTATTAATGGCTATGGCATTTAGCGCTTTAGTGATCGGAGGATGCTCGAAGGATACACCAAAGGTCAAAGAAGAAGATGAGACTGTAGCACAGGAAGAAACCGTAGTTGATGACCAAGTGCAGCAACCTGCATTCGTAGCCCCACTTACAGGAGAGGCAGTGCAAGAAGAAATAACTCAGCGGCCTATTATCGTGACGATTAATAATCATCCAGCCGCACGCCCACAATCAGGGTTAGCTGCAGCTGATATCATTTATGAGATGCTGGCAGAAGGTAATGTCACTCGCTTTTTAGCAGTTTATCAAAGTGAGCTGCCTGAAAATATAGGACCTGTTCGTAGTGCACGCTCCTATTTTATCGATATGGCAAAAGGTTTCGATGCCTTTTATGTAGCTCATGGCTATAGTCCAGAGGCGAAAACGATGCTCGATAATCGTGTAGTCGATAATATCAATGGAATGGCTTATGATGGTATACTTTTTAAACGTTCAAGCGAACGAGTTGCACCGCACAATTCATATATTACATCGGAAAAGATAATAAAAGGTGCTGAAATGGTAGGCGCTTCAATGAATTACAGTGAAAAAGTACTTCAGGCTTTTTATGAACCCGATGAACGTGGTAAAATAGGCATTGAAACAAGTCAAGTTGACATTTACTATGGAAATAATGAAGATTTCCACAATTCGTATGTGTATGATCATCAAAGTAATCACTATGAACGACAATCGGCTGGCGTGGACACAAAAGATATGTTAACCGGCGAAGCATTATCATTGGAAAATGTTCTATTTTTTGAAATGGATCACCAAATAGTGGATGATATTGGTCGCCAAACAATTGATTTAACTTCTGGTGGAAATGCGTATGTATTTCAAAATGGCTATTTGAGGGAAGTCAAATGGGCTAATGTGAATGGAATACCAACGGCTGTTGAGCAATCAGGGGAACCTGTAAAGCTAGTACCAGGAAAGTCTTGGGTCCATTTTGTACCATCTTCACCAGGGTTACAAGCAATGGTGAAAACGCAGCCTTAAAGGGAGGAAAATTGCATGCAAATCGAAAAAATTCGAGGGCATCAAACAGATCAATTATTTAAAGCAGTGTTAGAGCTGAAAGACATCGAAGAATGCTATAAGTTTTTTGATGATTTATGTACGATTAGTGAAATTCAATCGTTGGCACAACGCTTTGAGGTTGCACATTTATTGCGTTTAAAGAAAACCTATGAATCCATTAAAAAGGAAACGGGTGCAAGTACTGCAACGATTTCACGTGTTCGTCGTTGCTTTGATTATGGAAACGATACATATGATGAAATGCTAGGTCGTTTGTATCCTGATGAGAAACCGTTTCAAGCACCAAAATAATAGTTGAAAATGAGACTGGGTAGAAGTTCTACTCAGTCTTTTTCATTTTTTTGTCGTCCATCATAAGCTATACTTGTAAACGAATAGATAGAAAACGATAGGTGGTAAAAATAAATGGATTATTTAGAATGGAGACATGTGTTCAAGTTAGATCCTGCAAAGGACATTTCAGATGAAGACTTAGAAAAAATTTGTGAATCTGGAACTGACGTTATTTTAGTCGGTGGCACAGATAATATTACATTGGATGGGGTATTAGATTTACTAGTTCGTGTTAGAAGATTCGAAGTCCCGATAGCTTTAGAAATTTCCACGATTGATGCGATTACACCGGGCTATGACTATTACTTCATTCCGACGGTCTTAAATAGTGATGATCCAAAATGGATTAAAAATTTGCATCATGCAGCAATTAAAGAATTTGGAGATATCATGGTGTGGGATGAATTAGTTGCAGAAGGTTATTGTATTTTAAATCCTGATTGTAAAGTGGCACAAGTAACAGGTGCTACAACAGATTTATCAATTGACGATATCGTAGCCTATGCACGTATGGCAGAAAATTTCTTTAAACTTCCCGTATTTTATTTAGAGTACAGTGGAATTTACGGGAATCCAGAGGTAGTAAGTGCTGTGAAAAATGAATTAAAGCATACTAAGCTATTTTATGGTGGGGGAATTACATCAGCCAAGCAGGCAGAGGAAATGGCCCAGTTCGCAGATACGGTTGTAGTTGGAAATATTATTTATGATGATTTAAAAGTGGCACTTGCGACTGTTAAGGCTGTTAAAAATACGTTATAATTTTAGAACAAATGTTTGTAAGGCGGTGCGAAATGGAACAGTTAACAAAAAATTTACTAGCAGGGATGAATCCTGAACAAGAAAGAGCGGTCAAAACCACTGAGGGACCACTACTGATCATGGCTGGTGCTGGATCAGGAAAAACCCGAGTATTAACACATCGTATTGCTTACTTAATCATAGAAAAGGAAGTATATCCATCCAAAGTTTTAGCCATTACATTTACTAATAAAGCTGCTCGTGAAATGCGAGAGCGTATTGACGGTATTCTAGGCAATGGAACTGGTGATAGTATGTGGGTATCAACTTTCCACTCCATGTGTGTAAGAATTTTACGTCGCAATATCGATCAACTAGGCATATCTCGTAATTTTTCCATTCTAGATTCTACGGATCAACTTTCGGTGATTAAAAATGTAATGAAGGATGAGAATATCGATCCGAAGCGGTTTGAGCCACGAGCGATTTTAAATGCTATTAGTGCAGCCAAAAACGAGTGCATTACAGCAGATGATTACGCGAGTCAAATGAATGATAAAAACCCTTATGAACAAACCGTTGCACGTGTTTATAAAGGCTATGAAAAAAGATTACGTCGCAACCAATCCCTCGATTTTGATGATTTAATTATGACAACCATTACGTTGTTCAAGCGCGTACCAGAAGTGCTGGAATACTATCAAAATAAATTTCAATATATTCATGTAGATGAATATCAGGATACTAACAAATCCCAATACTTACTTGTGCAATTATTAGCTGAAAAATTTAAAAATATTTGTGTTGTAGGGGATTCTGATCAATCAATATATCGCTGGCGTGGAGCAGATATTGGTAATATCCTCTCCTTTGAAAAGGATTATCCGAATGCTAAGGTGATTATGCTTGAACAAAATTATCGTTCAACTAAACGCATCCTACAAGCAGCAAATGACGTCATTCAAAATAATACAACACGTTATCCAAAAGAACTGCGCACAGAAAATGCAGAGGGTGAAAAAATTGCGCTATACAAAGCTTATAATGAGCAGGAAGAAGCACAATTTGTTGTACAAACCATCCAACAGTTGATGGAAAAGGAAAATCGTACATTTGATGATTTTGCCATATTATATCGTACGAATGCTCAGTCTCGTGTGATGGAGGAAGTACTAGTTAAATCCAATATGGTTTATCAAATTGTTGGCGGAACAAAGTTCTATGATCGAAAAGAAATTAAAGACTTACTTGCTTATTTGCGCCTAATTGCTAATAATGACGATGATTTATCACTTGCACGTATTATTAATGAACCAAAGCGTAGTATTGGTGCCACATCTTTTGAGAAAATGGCCCGCTATGCTATCGAGCAGGATCGCTCCATTTTTGATGCTATGAATGATCTCATTTTCATGGGTCTGTCTGGGAAAGCAGCGAACTCAGCAGAACAATTTTATGCAATGATTAAAGGTTTTACAGGAATGCAAGAATATTTATCGGTCACTGAACTAGTAGAGCAAGTCATTGATAAATCTGGCTACCGCACAATGCTACAAAATGAAAAGACGATAGAGGCTGAAAGTCGTTTAGAGAATATTGAAGAATTTTTATCTGTCACAAAAGCATTTGAGGAGCGCAGTGATGATAAAAGTCTCATAGCGTTTTTAACGGATTTAGCATTAATAGCTGATATCGATGCTCTTGATAAAGAGGATGCATCCAAGGGAAATATTATTTTAATGACGATGCATGCTGCTAAGGGCTTGGAGTTTCCTATTGTTTTTATTATCGGTATGGAAGAAAACATTTTCCCTCATTCACGCTCACTTGATGATCAAGATGAAATGGAGGAGGAACGCCGCCTTATGTATGTTGGTGTGACGCGTGCAGAGGAACGACTATATTTAACATGTGCACAAAGCCGAACGATTTTTGGTCGTTCAAGCTTTAATAATGCTTCAAGATTTTTAGGTGAGATTTCTGAAGATATTACCGAGTCTATTTCTAAAGCTGGTGCTAAAACGAATGTACCGTTTGCTACTAGCAATCGTTCAACAGGTGGTTATCAAAAACGTACACTTGGGTCCGTTCAACAAACTCAGCCTGCCACAGCTCGCTTACAATCAACAGGCGGAGATCAGTATGGCTGGAAGGCTGGAGATAAAGCCGTCCATAAAAAGTGGGGCACAGGTATGGTTGTAAGTGTAAAAGGCGAAGGTGATAGTACTGAGCTTGATATTGCTTTTCCACAACCAATTGGTATTAAGCGATTACTGGCACAATTTGCACCGATTGAAAAAGCGTAAGCGGAGGAACGTAAATGAACGAAATAGAACAGCGAATAGCGGAGTTAAATAAATTATTACATGAATATGGTTATGCCTATTATGTACTAGATAAACCGGTCGTTGCTGACAGTGTTTATGATCAATTATTGCATGAATTGATTGCCTTAGAAGAGGCCAATCCATCACTTATTTTTCCCGATTCACCTACTCAGCGTGTTGGAGGAACAGTTGTAGAAGGCTTTAAAAAGGTGACACATGATTACCCGATGCTAAGTCTATCAAACGCTTTTAACGAAGCAGATTTACAAGAATTTGATCGTAAGGTTCGACAGGCTATTGGGGATCATTTCTCTTATGTATGTGAGCTGAAAATAGATGGTCTTGCCATTTCGTTAAAATATGAAAATGGCGTGTTTGTCCAAGGAGCAACAAGAGGAGATGGTGTTGTAGGGGAAGAAATTACAGCCAATTTAAAGACCATTCATGCCATACCTCTCCGTTTAAAAGAACCGATTACAATAGAAGTACGCGGTGAAGCGTACATGCCAAAAAAATCATTTGAAAAATTAAATGCCCAACGTGCTGACAATGGTGAAGAACTATTTGCTAATCCACGTAATGCTGCTGCAGGCTCTTTACGGCAGTTAGACCCTAAAATTGCAGCAAGTCGCCAACTATCGACTTTCATCTATGCCATTGGTGGTGATGGTGAGGTTTATGGTATCGACGGACATGCAGAAATGCTTGATTATTTAGAGGATCTAGGTTTCCCTTCCAATAAAGAGCGTCAGCGTTGCTCTACAATCGAAGAAGTAATGGCCTTTATTGAGCATTGGACAGAACACCGACCACATTTAGCCTATGAAATTGATGGGATCGTTATAAAAGTCGACCGCTATGCTCAACAGGATGAGCTAGGCTATACGGCAAAAAGTCCACGCTGGGCTATTGCTTATAAATTCCCAGCAGAGGAAGTTGTCACGACACTACTAGATATTGATTTAACAGTAGGGCGTACAGGGGTTGTCACACCAACAGCTATTTTAACGCCAGTTCAAGTTGCAGGGACAACAGTGCAACGAGCTTCATTACACAATGAAGACCTTATTCGAGAGAAAGATATACGCCTCGGGGATACGGTCATTATTCGAAAAGCTGGTGATATTATTCCACAAGTGGTCGGTGTGCTAATCGAGCAGCGTCCTGAAAACTCTGTACCGTTTGAGATGCCCCAAAATTGTCCGGTATGTGATAGTGAATTGATTCGTATTGAGGGTGAAGTTGCTTTACGCTGTGTAAATCCTGCATGCTTTGCTCAAATTGCAGAAAGCATTAAATATTTTGTATCTCGTAATGCTATGAATATTGATGGTCTTGGAGATAAAGTAGTTGAGCAGTTATTACGTGCAGACTTAATACATGATGTTTCTGATTTATATCATTTAACAATAGAGCAATTGGTTGAACTAGAACGGATGGGTGAAAAATCTGCCACCAATTTAGTCAATGCGATTCAAGCTTCGAAGGAAAATTCCATGGAGCGTTTATTGATTGGTCTAGGAATTCGTCATGTTGGTGAAAAGGCTGCAAAAATCGTATCAGAGCAATTTGGTTCCATGGAAGCGGTCATGGCAGCAACAGAGGAACAACTTGTGGCTATTTATGAGATTGGTGATAAAATGGCATCTTCATTAGTTGAATATTTTTCAAATGATGACGCACGTGCAGTCATTGAACGTCTTGCTGAGGTAGGCGTGAATATGACCTTTAAAGGAAAAAAAGTAGAAGTAGTGGTAGGCGATAATCCTTTTGCAGGAAAAACAATTGTTTTAACTGGTAAACTTGAGCAATTGACACGTAACGAAGCAAAGGCGAAAATAGAAGAGTTAGGTGGGACTGTCACAGGCAGTGTCAGCAAAAAAACGGACCTTGTTATCGCAGGCGAGGATGCAGGCTCTAAGCTAGCAAAGGCTGAGCAATTAGGTATTGAAGTTTGGAATGAAGAAAACTTAATTGAACAACTTAACCTTATCTAATAAAAACACTGATGACATACCCTCAAGAAAGGTATGAATTACGCTAATGAATATTATCAGTGATTCGTCGAACCAAATTGATTATGAGTAAAGGAGCACTAAATAAAATGAAGTCTTTTCGACTCATTCCAGCACTTGTAGCAGCTGCAATGTTAGTCGGCTGTGTACCTTCTAATGAAGGGGGAACAGAGCTTACGCAGGAAACACAACAAGATGAAAAAACTGAAACAACTATTATCCCCAGCATACAAATTGATGAATCTTATTATAAGACACTTATTCCTTATAAAGAGAGTGCCAGTAGAGGTCTAGTTGTATCTAATATTTATACGAAATATGATATGAAGGAAGTAGAAGCAGGTTTAATGCGTCTCTCTCACCATGAGTTTGACACTGAAAACTATTACTTTCAAGAGGGTCAATATTTAGCTGAAAGTACAGTCAGCTCTTGGCTGGCTCGAAGCTCTCAGACAGAGGATGGATTAAATCCACCGATAACTGATACAATGACACCCGAAGAGCGAGCAAAAAAGGCACCTATTTACTTATCTCATATTGTTGAGCAAAATTACTTAACAAAAACTAAAGATAATAAAGTAAAATTAGGTGGAATTTCAATAGGACTTGCGCTTAATTCTATTTATTATTATCAAAAAGAACAGTATGGCGAATATTACGAGGAACCAATATCAGAGTCTGAGCTTGTTGAACAAGGCAAAAAAATGGCTGCTGAGATCGTTTCACGTTTACGTACAGGTGATGAGCTAAAGGATATTCCAATTGTAGTTGGCTTGTTTAAGCAACAAGCCCGCAATCAGATTATTCCCGGCGCCTATTTCAGCTATGGTGTAGCAAAAGCTGGACAGAACAACATTGCTGATTGGGAAGGGATAGATGAAAATTATGTATTATTCCCAACAGATGATTCGCAGGATGTTTATCGAGACGTGAGTAAAAACTTCAAAATCTTTAAGCAAGATGTTGATAAATATTTCTCAAATTATACAAGTGTTATTGGTACAGGTTTCTATCGCAATAAAGAAATCCAAAAACTGACGATCGAAATTCCTATTCAATTTTTCGGTAAAGCAGAAATCATTGGATTTACACAATATTTGACAGGTATTCTAATCAATCGATTTAATAATATTCATGTTGAGGTGAGTATTACTTCTGTCAATGGTCCGGAGGCATTAATCAATAAAAAGGCCAATGATACGGATCCTTATGTACATGTCTATGAATAATATAGTCAGCCTTTGTGCTGACTATTTTTTTATGTAGATAGAGATACTTAAAGGAAAACAACTGGTATAGATTAACAACACTTCGTTATAGTAGTGAAAGTTTCTATATTTTTGGTGAAAGTTGTGATTTTTAATAGGAAAAATGTTATGATTATTGGCATGGTTAAAACTTTATCCAACCCTATTGTTATCAATAAAAACAATAAATGGAGCAAGTATTCGGAGGTGTAAAAAATGGCTAAATTAACAAAAGAAGAAGTAAAGCACGTGGCAAATTTAGCACGTCTTGCAATTACTGAAGAGGAAGCTGAGAAGTTTGCTGAACAGCTTGGTAAAATTACTGACTTTGCAGAGCAATTAAACGAACTAGATACAGCGAATGTTGAACCTACAACGCATGTTTTACCATTAGTCAATGTAATGCGAGAAGATGTTGCAGTAAAAGGTCTAGACCGTGAAGTAATGATGTTAAACGTAAAAGAACAAGAAGATGGTCAAGTAAAAGTACCAGCTATCATGTAATACTAAAACATAGGAGGATTCCTCATGACGTTATTTGAACGTTCAGCTAAGGAGTTACAAGCGGAAATTAAAGCAGGTAACTTATCTATCGCTGACTTAACGAAAGAAGCATACGAGCGCATTGCAAAGCTTGATGGCGATGTACAAGCATTCCTTGCTTCAAACGAAGAAAAAGCAACTGCACAAGCTGCTGAAATGGATCATGTACCATTTGAAGAGCGTGGACCGCTATTTGGTCTTCCGATTGGTGTGAAAGACAATATCGTAACAGAAGGCTTAGAAACAACTTGTGCCTCAAAAATTTTGGAAGGCTTTATGCCAATTTATGATGCAACTGTTGTCAACAAGCTACGTGAAGCCGGTATGATTACAGTCGGTAAACTAAACATGGACGAGTTTGCAATGGGTTCATCTAATGAAAACTCATACTACAAAACAACAAAAAATCCATGGAATCTAAATCACGTGCCAGGAGGATCTTCAGGTGCATCTGCAGCTTCTGTAGCAGCAGGAGAAGTTCCATTCTCTCTTGGTTCCGATACAGGTGGTTCAATCCGTCAACCAGCAGCTTACTGTGGAGTTGTAGGGATGAAACCTACATATGGTCGTGTGTCTCGTTTTGGTCTAGTGGCATTCGCCTCTTCTTTAGATCAAATTGGACCAATTACACGCAATGTTGAAGATAATGCGTTATTACTTGAGGCTATTGCGGGCTTAGATCCAAATGATTCTACTTCGGCTGACGTAGAGGTGCCAAACTATGCTGCAGCTCTTACTGGTGATATTAAAGGCTTACGTATCGCTGTACCAAAGGAATTCCTTGGTGAGGGTGTTGGCGAAGCAGCACGTCAATCAGTGCTTGAGGCATTAGAGGTATTAAAAGGCTTAGGTGCGACTGTAGAAGAAGTATCACTTCCTCATTCGAAATATGCGCTTGCAGCGTACTACATCCTTTCTTCATCTGAAGCGTCTTCTAACTTATCTCGTTTCGATGGTATCCGTTATGGTTTCCGTGCAGACAACGTGACAAATTTAATGGACCTTTATAAAGAAACACGTGCACAAGGTTTTGGGGATGAAGTAAAACGTCGTATCATGCTTGGAACTTATTCATTAAGCGCAGGTACGTATGATGCGTATTACAAAAAAGCACAACAAGCACGTACACTGATCAAAGCAGACTATGACAAAGTATTTGAAGACTTCGATGTCATCATTGGACCTACATCACCAACACCAGCTTTCAAAATTGGTGAAAATGTGGATGATCCGATGACAATGTATGCAAATGATATTTTAACAATTCCGATGAACCTAGCGGGTGTACCTGCTATTTCCATTCCATGTGGTTTGGACAACGGACTACCACTTGGTTTACAAATAATTGGTAAATACTTCGATGAAGCTACTATTTACCGTGTAGCTCATGCTTTTGAACAAGCAACGGAGTTCCATAAACAAGTTCCTCAAATGTGGGAGGGAAAATAACATGAACTTTGAAACAGTCATTGGTTTAGAAGTACACGTTGAGTTAAAAACAAACTCAAAAATCTTCTCACCAGCACCTGCTCACTTTGGTGCTGAACCAAATACAAATACAACAGTAATCGATTTAGGCTATCCTGGTGTCCTACCAGTTCTTAATAAAAATGTGGTAGATTTCGCTATGCGTGCAGCTCTTGCATTAAATATGGAAATCGAACAAGAAACAAAATTTGACCGTAAAAACTACTTCTACCCTGATAATCCGAAAGCTTATCAAATTTCACAATTTGATAAGCCAATCGGTAAAAACGGCTGGATTGATATTGAAGTAGATGGCTATACAAAGCGTATCGGTATTACTCGTCTTCATATGGAAGAAGATGCGGGGAAACTTTCACATGCTGGAGATCACTCACTAGTGGACTTTAACCGTCAAGGTACTCCGCTTGTTGAAATCGTATCTGAGCCAGATATTCGTACGCCAAATGAAGCGTATGCTTACTTAGAAAAATTAAAATCAATTATCCAATATACAGATGTGTCTGACTGTAAAATGGAAGAAGGATCACTTCGTTGTGATGCCAACATCTCTATTCGTCCTTATGGTCAAGAAGAGTTTGGTACAAAAACAGAACTTAAAAACCTGAACTCCTTCAACTATGTTCGTCGTGGTTTAGAGCATGAGGAATTACGTCAAGCAGATGTATTATTATCAGGTGGGGTTATTGACCAAGAAACTCGTCGTTTCGATGAAAAAACGGGTAAAACTATTCTAATGCGTGTGAAGGAAGGAACAGATGATTACCGTTACTTCCCAGAGCCAGACTTAGTTCGTCTTTCTATTGATGACGCATGGCTAGAGCGAGTGAAATCAGAAATTCCTGAGCTTCCAGATGCTCGTAAAAAACGTTATGTTGAAGAGCTAGGATTAACACCGTATGATGCAGGAGTTCTTGTTATTTCTAAGGAAATTTCTGACTTCTTCGAGTCCATGATCGTCAACGGTGCAGATGCAAAACTTTCTGCTAACTGGTTGATGGGGGATGTTTCTGCTTATTTAAACGCAGAACAAAAAGACTTAAAGGATACGGCATTAACACCTGAAAACCTTGCTGAAATGGTGAAATTAATCACAAATGGTACTATTTCTTCTAAGATCGGTAAAAAAGTGTTTGCTGAATTAGTTGAAAATGGCGGTTCTGCACAAGAAATTGTAAAAGCTAAAGGCTTAGTTCAAATTTCTGATGAAGGTGCTTTACTAGCCATTGTTACAGAAGTTTTAGATAACAATGCACAGTCTATCGAAGATTTCAAAAATGGTAAGGATCGTGCTATTGGCTTCTTAGTTGGTCAAATTATGAAAGCTACTAAAGGTCAAGCGAATCCACCAATGGTCAATAAATTATTGCAACAAGAAATTGCCAAACGATAATTAATCGTTGTAACATAGTAGCCGAGAGAGCTTAATCGCTTTCTTGGCTATTATTTTTCATAAATGTAACAAAATTGAAATTTGTAACACTTAATAGTTGTTTAAAAGGAGTATTCATAGCAAAATATAGAATAGATAATTATAAGGGGGACGAGAACCAATGAAAACAGAACAACAATATTTTAATGAAGCTATTTCGATTCAACAATATATGGACAATATGACGACTCTTAAAGAAGAGAGCTTCCGCATTTATGACGACTTTGCAGTGCCAACAAACGATGGCTTTATTGAATTATTAAAAGACAAGCAACCAAAAATTTTAACGATTACGGAAGATTGGTGCGGAGATGCTATGTTAAACAATCCAATCGTTCGTCGTGTTGCTGAAGCAGCCGGATTGGACATGCGTACAGTGTTCCGTGATGCGGATACAGATCTAATTGATCGTTATTTAACAAATGGAGGCCGTGCTATTCCAATTTACTTGCTATTAGATAGCACTGGTGAGGTGATTGGAAAATGGGGTCCACGTGCACCTGAATTACAAGAGCTTGTTGTAACGAAGCGCGCAAGCTTACCAGATAAAGAAGATCCAACATTTGAAGAGGCTCAAAAGGCCCTTTATGCGGAGATTCGTGAGGAAAATATAACGAACCAAGTATATTGGACGTATGTCTATGAAGACTTTAAAAAACAGGTGACAAACGCGTTACAAAAGTAACAAACGTAATGCAACATTTTAGCGAGTAAATCGTTGAATGAAATAGAATCTTATGAAGCAGGAAGGTATGTTATGAAACGAGCAAGAATCATTTATAATCCTACATCTGGACGCGAAGCGTTTAAGAAGCATCTACCAGAGGTGTTGGAAAAATTAGAAGTAGCAGGCTATGAAACATCCTGTCACGCAACAACCGGTGAAGGCGATGCAACACTTGCAGCAAAAGATGCAGTAGACCGTGGCTTTGATATAATCATCGCAGTTGGTGGAGATGGCACTTTAAATGAAGTTGTTTCAGGTGTAAGTCCATTTGAAAACCGTCCAAAAGTTGGTCTAATTCCAATGGGCACTACAAATGATTTTGCCCGTGCCGTGCATATCCCGCGAAATATTGATGAAGCGGTAGACATTATTATACAAGGCGATACATTGCCAGTGGATGTCGGTCTATTAAATGGAGAACG
This sequence comes from Lysinibacillus fusiformis, assembly GCF_003049525.1. Lineage (GTDB taxonomy): Bacteria > Bacillota > Bacilli > Bacillales_A > Planococcaceae > Lysinibacillus > Lysinibacillus fusiformis. The sequence continues at coordinate 29,316 of NZ_PYWL01000009.1, forward strand.
CTACTTCATCAATATTGCTGCTGGCGGACGGATTACGGAGCTAACATATGAAGTACCAAGTAAAATGAAAACAATGCTTGGGCAGTTAGCCTACTATTTAAAAGCAGTAGAAATGATTCCATCCATCAAAGCCTCCCATATGCGTATAGAATATGATGGGGAAGTGTTTGACGGGGATGCCATGATGTTCTTATGTGGTTTAACCAACTCTGTAGGAGGCTTTGAAAAACTTGCACCAGATGCAAGTATTAATGATGGATACTTTACATTATTAGTGTTAAAGAAGGTTAGCCTTCCTGAGTTTATTCAACTAGCGGCTATGGCATTAAGAGGCGAACATTTAAATGATGACCGTGTCATTTACAAAAAAGCGAGTGTTGTCAAAGTCACTACTGAAAACGAAGTACATCTTAATCTAGATGGTGAATATGGCGGAGACGCTCCAGCTACCTTTGAAAATTTAAAGCGTCATATCGAAATTTTTGTCCCTCTTGCTGATATTCGCGAAGAGGACCGTATATAATATATGAAAAGCTCATCTTCGTTTTAGCGAGGATGAGCTTTTTTGTATAAAGGAATCAGCATACTCTTGAAGAACACCAAAACGACTAAAAAGATAATAGACTAAAGCAAATAGCCCGCAGCGAAAAATTAAATATGTAGTAAGTCCAACCTTTAGAATTAGGGATTGTGAATGAATTAAGAAAAATGTTTGGCAAATGTGCGTATATTACATGAACAAATTTTGAAACCTTATTAATAGGCTGAAATTTCGGTCCATTATAAAGGTTTTTTTCGTTGTAATAGTGGAAAATGGGGTATGGATAAAGGAAAGGAAGTGTTGCTTTTGTATAAGTCACAGGAGAAGAAGCTTATTTGGCTAAGCTTTGGTGTTGCAATCATTATGCTACTTTCCATTCTTGGAAGAATATTTGGGAACTAGGGGGCAATGAGATGATAAACGAATCAGCAGTCTATTGGAGTCGTGCATTAACTGAGTTAACTTTATCGTTCCACATCATTTATGCAACGATAGGAGTCGGTGTCCCGTTAATGATTATGATTGCTCAATGGACTGGGTATAAAAAGAATGATGAGCATTATATTTTAATGGCAAGACGTTGGGCACGTGGCTTCGTCATTACGGTTGCAGTGGGTGTTGTGACTGGAACTGCAATTGGCTTACAACTATCATTATTATGGCCCAACTTTATGCAACTAGCTGGTCAAACCATTGCATTACCACTTTTTTTGGAAACGTTTGCATTTTTCTTTGAAGCTATATTTTTGGGCATTTATTTATATACTTGGGACCGCTTCGATAGTCAGAAAAAGCATATGCTATTGTTAATTCCAGTTGCAGTAGGTGCATCGATGTCGGCTGTATTTATTACAATCGTGAATGCCTTTATGAATGCCCCGAGAGGTTTCGATATTGTCGACGGGAACCTTGTTAATATTCAACCCTTCTTAGCGATGTTTAACCCTGCTATGCCTACAAAGGTGGCGCATGTACTAGTAACAGCGTATATGACATCTGCATTTGTTCTAGCCGCTATAGCAGGATACCGAATGCTTAAAGGATCGAAACATGTATACCATAAAAAAGCATTACTGTTACTGATGAAAATTGGTTTAATTTTCTCCATTGCAGCAGCTGTGATTGGAGATTTCTCAGGAAAATACTTAGCGGAATATCAACCAGAAAAATTAGCTGCAGCGGAATGGCATTTTGAAACGGAAGGAAAGGCTTCTCTTGTTTTATTTGGCGTGCTAGATGGAGAAGAAGTGAAATATGCCATCAAAATTCCGTATGCTTTAAGCATTCTTGCACATTTTAATCCTAATGCAGAGGTAATTGGATTAGATCAATTCGAGGAAGAGGATCTACCACCACTCTATATTCATTATCTTTTTGATATTATGGTCTCCATAGGTATGTTTATGGTGCTAGTTTCATTACTGTATGTTGTAGGGAAAGCACGGGGCTGGCAGTTTATTCATTCACGCTGGTATCGATGGATCATTGTGGCGGGGGGGCCACTTTCTATCATTGCTATTGAAGCGGGCTGGTGGCTTGCTGAGGTTGGACGTCAACCATGGATTCTTTATGGCTTGATGCGAACTCCAGAAGGGGCCACAACGAGTGATCATGTGGATTTAATGCTGTTGTTGTTTGCAGGTGTATATGCAGTATTAGCGGTAGGAAGCATTGTCGTCTTGGTGCGAATGTTTAAAAAGAATCCCATTGAGCGTGAGATTGAAGATCGCCACTCTGAAAAAGGCGGTGACATCCTATGACATTAGAGATTCTTGGTATTTCAGTATTGTGGATTTTCCTATTTGGCTATGTCATTGTCGCATCGATTGATTTCGGTGCAGGTTTCTTTAACGCCTATAGCCTACTGATTGGGAAGAATCATATTTTAACGAATATTATTAAACGATATTTATCGCCTGTTTGGGAAGTAACCAATGTCTTTTTGGTATTCTTCTTTGTAGGGATCGTAGGATTTTTCCCGCAAACTGCTTTTTACTATGGAACCATTTTACTTATACCAGTCAGCATTTCCCTTGTACTATTAGCCATTCGGGGTTCCTATTATGCCTTTGAATCGTATGGTACAAGAGGACATATTGGTTACACGCTGACCTATGGTGTAGCAGGTTTATTAATTCCTGCATCGTTGTCTGTTGTCTTTGCTATTGCTGGTGGAGGGTATGTGGATCTCGTTAACGGGCAGCCTGTTTTAAACTATTGGACTTTATATACGAGTCCATTTGCTTGGAGCATTGTGGTACTGAGTATTGCCGCTGTACTTTACATTTCCGCAGTATTCTTAACTTGGTATGCTCATAAAGCGAATGACATTGAAGCTACGAAGCTAATGAGAAAATATGCACTTTTATGGGCAGCTCCTTTGATGATCAGCGCATTAGGCATTATGTATGAGATGAAGTCCATTAATCCTGAAAGTTATAGTCACATGGTGAATTTATGGTGGATGTTTGCAATATCAGCCATATTATTTATAATTACAGTGTTCCTCATTGCAATGCGTAAAAAATATGGGCTTGCAGTTGCACTTCTGATTGCACAATTTGCGGTAGCATTTTTCGCTTATGGTATTGCGCAATACCCATATTTACTGTATCCATATTTAACGATTTATGATGGCTTCACAAGTACACAAATGGCAATTGCTTTAATCATTGCCTTTATTTTAGGACTGTGTCTCCTACTTCCATCACTTTATTTATTGATGAAATTATTCTTATTCAATAAAAACTATGTGACCGGAAAAGAAGACAATCACGCATAGGAGGAAATTAGTATATGCAAAGTTTTTTAATTTTTTATGCGCCTTTTATTGTCGTCATTCTTGGAATCTTGTGTGCATTTTGGTGGGCACCAAGGGATTATCATATAACAAAAGAGCAAGGAAAGAGTCGCGAATAGCGGCTCTTTTTTCAAGTTAGTTAGAAGAACCGCATAACGGCCAAGTCTTGTTCTTTTTTCATTCGCCAACACATGCTACAATAAGGAGATTGAAATGGAGGATGTACGAATGTCAGCACCCGTGAAAAAGAATGAACGACTTTCAGTTTATATAGAAGACTTAACACATGATGGCAATGGTGTCGCTAAGGTGGATGGCTATCCATTATTTATACAAGGCGCACTTCCGAACGAAACAGCCGAAATCCATGTGATGAAAACTTTAAAAAATTATGGCTTTGCAAAAGTTGTAGATATTATTAAGCCATCACCCGATCGAGTAAAAGCTCCATGCGATTACTTTACACAATGCGGTGGCTGTCAATTACAGCATTTATCCTATGAGGGCCAGCTCAAATGGAAAGAAAATATGGTGCGCAATGTGATGCAACGCATTGGTAAAATTGATGCACCTGTTCTGCCTGTAAAAGGAATGAAAGAGCCTTGGTATTATCGAAATAAAGCGCAAATTCCTTTCTCTGAAAATGAAGCAGGACAAGCTATTGCTGGTTTCTATAAAACAAAGACGCATAGCATTGTGGATATGGAGCGTTGCTTGATCCAAACAGGAGAAGCAGATGCAATTTTAGCAGGCTTGAAAAAAGAATTAGTAGCGATAGGCATGCGCCCATACAATGAACTTTCCCACGAGGGCATGTTGCGCCATGTTGTCATTCGTAAAGCACGGGCAACAGGTGAGGTCATGGTTGTCCTCGTGACGAAAAAGAAAAAATTACAACAAAAAGAAGCAGCCATTGCAGTAATTCAAAAGCTTGTTCCGAACGTCACTTCAATTATGCAAAATGTGAATCATGAGAAAACGAATGTGATTTTTGGTGATGACACACTGAACCTTTGGGGCAAGGACGTCATTATTGATACAATTGGCGACGTACGCTTTGAAATTTCCGCTCGCTCCTTCTATCAGGTCAACCCAGAGCAAACTGAAGTACTTTATAAACAAGCACTTGATTATGCTAACTTGCAAGGGGATGAACGAGTGATTGATGCTTATTGTGGAATTGGAACAATCTCCTTGTTCCTTGCACAAAAGGCAAAGGCAGTCATGGGGGTTGAAATTGTCCCACAAGCGATAGAAGATGCCAAACGTAACGCGGTCCTAAATGGTTTTACAAATACTTATTTTGAGGCCGGCCCAGCTGAGGAAGTTATACCAAGATGGTATAAGGAAGGAAAGGAAGCAGACGTACTGGTAGTTGATCCACCACGTAAAGGCTGTGATGAAGCACTTTTAAAAACCATTTTAGAGCAACGACCAAAACGAGTGGTCTATGTCTCCTGCAACCCAGCCACACTAGCACGCGACCTTCGTATTTTGGAGGATGGCGGCTACCAAACACAAAAGATTCAACCAGTAGATATGTTCCCGCATTCCACGCATTGTGAAGCGGTTGCGTGGCTAGAGTTGGTATAATAGAAAAGCAGTTGATATAGAAAAACTCTATACCATCTGCTTTTTATAATGTTTCATACAGTTGTTTTTGAGTTAAAGTGAGTTATACAGATAGTGAGAGGATTTGGAATTACATGATAGATAATTTTTGGCGTGATTTGCCGCGTCCATTTTTTGTACTGGCTCCGATGGAAGATGTCACAGATGTTGTTTTCCGTCAAGTAGTCAGTAAAGCCGGAAGACCGGACGTATTTTTCACAGAGTTTACAAATTCGGATAGCTATTGTCATCCAGAGGGACAGAAAAGTGTGCGTGGGCGTTTGATTTTTACGGAAGATGAGCAGCCGATGGTGGCACATATTTGGGGGGATAATCCTGAGTATTTCCGTCAAATGAGTATTGGCATGGCAGAGCTAGGTTTTAAAGGTATCGATATTAATATGGGCTGTCCTGTGCCAAATGTGGCATCGAGAGGGAAAGGTAGTGGCCTTATTCTACGTCCAGATGTGGCGGCAGAATTGATTCAAGCTGCAAAGGCGAGTGGACTGCCTGTCAGTGTGAAAACACGACTTGGCTATAAGGATGTAGAGGAATGGGAGGAATGGTTAACGCATATTTTCAAACAAGATATTGCGAACCTGTCGATTCATTTACGAACAAGAAAGGAAATGAGCCAAGTTGATGCACATTGGGAGCTCATTCCAGAAATCAAAAAATTACGCGATCGTATCGCACCTAATACGCTACTTACGATCAATGGAGACATCCCTGACCGACAAACGGGGCTAGAGCTTGCCGAAAAATATGGGATTGATGGCGTAATGATTGGACGAGGTATTTTTAAAAATCCCTTTGCTTTTGAAAAAGAACCAAAGGAGCATAGCAGTAAAGAGTATCTTGACCTTTTAAGACTTCAGCTGAATCTTCAAGATCAATATGAGGAAGTACTCCCACGCTCCATCACAGGGCTTCATCGCTTTTTCAAAATATATGTCAAGGGATTCCGAGGTGCCGGTGAGTTAAGAAGCCAATTGATGAACACGAAATCAACAGATGAAGTGCGTGCATTGCTTGATCGCTTTGAAGCAAATCATATTGAGTAACAAAGAATCCTACTTCATTAGGGTGAGGTAAGCAGTATCCTGTCACTAAACAGAAACTTGCCTTTTTGGAATGTGCATATTACAATAAAAAGTAAGTTAATAGCAGGTTTGAGTAACTGAGAGACCATTGAAAACATATGTGCCTAGCGTACATATGCTTTTGATGGTCTTTTTTTATCGTTAAAATGATGAGGGAGGAAATAAATTATGAGTACAGCTTCTGCGTTACAACGACAACAAACAATAGAGGAACTTCAAGATAGGGAGTACGATTTATTAGTAATTGGTGGCGGTATTACAGGTTGTGGTATTGCACTGGATGCTATTGCTCGCGGTCTTTCTGTAGCATTAGTGGAGATGCAGGATTTTGCAGCAGGAACTTCTAGCCGTTCCACAAAATTGGTACATGGCGGTTTACGATATTTAAAGCAATTTGAAATAAAAGAGGTAGCAGAGTTAGGGAAGGAACGTGCCATTGTTTATGAAAATGGTCCACATGTGACAACACCTGTTTGGATGTTATTACCTTTTCATAAGGGAGGGACATTTGGAAAATACTCTACAAATCTCGGCTTGCGTGTCTATGATTTTTTAGCGGGCGTCAAACGTGCAGAACGCCGTTATATGTTAAGTACAGGTCAAACCATTGAGAAGGAGCCATTAGTGAAAACAAAGGGATTACTTGGCGGTGGTATGTATGTAGAGTATCGTACTGATGATGCTCGTTTAACCATTGAAGTAGCAAAGGCAGCCATTGAAAGAGGGGCAACATTATTGAATTATATAAAAGCCGAAAACTTTTTATATAATGAACAGCAAAAAATAAGTGGTATTGTTGCGACGGATTTATTAACAAATCATGCAATCGAAATTCGTGCAAAGGCTGTCGTTAATGCTGCTGGTCCATGGGTGGACGATGTGCGCACAATTGAAGGGAAGCAAGCAGGGAAGCATTTAATTTTATCGAAAGGTGTGCATATTGTTTTTGATGAATCCAAATTCCCATTAAAACAAGCTGTTTATTTTGATACACCCGATGGTCGCATGGTATTTGCAATCCCTCGACAAGGAAAAACATATGTAGGGACAACAGATACATTTTATGAGGGTGATGCTCGCGATATGGATATTTATCAAGAGGATCGCGATTATATAATGAACGCTATTCGTTATATGTTCCCAAATGTGAAGGTGACCGATGCGGATATTGAATCAAGTTGGGCAGGCGTTCGTCCATTGATTCATGAAGACGGAAAAAATCCATCTGAAATTTCTCGTAAGGATGAAGTGTGGATTTCGCCATCGGGACTTGTAACAATTGCAGGTGGAAAATTAACCGGCTATCGTAAAATGGCTGAAACGGTATTAAATACGATTGCACAAGAGCTAGAGCAACAGTTTGGTATTAAATCTTCTCCATGTACAACAAAAAATATTCCGATTTCTGGTGGCCATATTGGCGGCTCAAGTAAATTTTATGCCTTCTTATATGACCATACAAGAGTAGGCAAGAAAATAGGCTTATCTGAGGAAGAGGCCAAATTTTTAACACAGCATTATGGTAGCAATGTAGAAATTGTTTTTAATTATGTAAAGGAAGGACACCCTATTTTACCATCATGGCTATATGCGCAATTGATGTATGGTATTCATCATGAAATGGTCGTTCATCCAAATGATTTTATGGTTCGCCGGACAGGGTATATGTTCTTTCAAATGGCAATTGTTCAACAATATGAAGAGGCAATTCTGGATGAAATGGCTAAGCAACTCAACTGGACAGCACAGCAACGGACACAATATGAAGAAGATGTAAAGAAAGAAATAAAACGAGCGACAACTGCGCTATAATGATGTAGTTACTCTCAACATAATATAAGGGTGAGCGTTCACATTGTATTATAAGGGAAGGAGAGAATGGAATGCATTTTGATAATCAACAGGTGATTCCTGCTGCGCGTACCGTCAAGCAATTTGACGAGATAATAGCAAGTCCATTCGATTATATTGTGCTATTGGAGGTGCACATTAGCTTATTGATGTCTTTAAAGCGTGAGGCACAACGACATGGAAAAAAATTAATTATTCATGCGGATTTAATTCATGGTTTAAAAACAGATAATTTTGCAGCGGACTTTTTATGTAATGATATACGTCCAGCTGGCATTATTTCAACGCGTTCCAATATGCTAATGAAAGCCAAAGCGCGTGGAATTATGGCTATTCAACGAGTGTTTTTAATTGATACGATTGCTCTTGAAAAAAGTTATTCGATGATTGAAACAGCACAGCCTGATTATATTGAGCTGTTACCTGGCATTATTCCGACGATGATTCAGGAAATCCATGAGCGTACTCAAATCCCTGTTATTACAGGTGGCTTAGTGCGTACAGTGGACAATATTGAAGAAGCATTAGCTGGTGGTGCTATCGCTGTTACAACTTCTAATAGGCAATTATGGGAAAATTTCAAAAAATAGTTGACTCTGTATGTTTTTTTCTCTAAAATGGACATAAGTTCATACGCACGTGGTTAGGAAAAGGAACCCACATTTGTTCATCTACATGTATTAATGTAGTTTGATTGGATGTGGGTTCCTTTTTGTTTTCTATGGGCTATTATCACAAAGGGGGATTAAACTATGTCTACGTTTACAGCTGAGCTGGTCGGCACAATGATTCTTATTTTATTTGGTGGCGGCGTAGTAGCAGGTGCCGTGCTAAACAAATCAAAAGGCTTTGGTGGTGGATGGATCGTCATTACCTTTGCATGGGGGCTTGGGGTTGCAATGGCAGCTTATGCAGTAGGTGGAATCAGTGGTGCTCACCTAAATCCAGCATTAACAATTGCCCTTGCCACGATTGGAAACTTTCCTTGGGCAGATGTGCCAGCCTATATTGCTGCACAAATAATTGGTGCATTTTTAGGGGCTACACTTGTTTACTTTATGTATTTACCACATTGGCAGGCAACAGCAGATGCCGATGTAAAATTAGCGCCATTTTCCACAATGCCAGCTATTAAGCATCCTTTATCAAATCTATTATCAGAAATGATAGGAACATTTATTTTAGTTTTAGGAATTTTAGCTTTAGGTACAAATACTATTACAGATGGTTTAAATCCATTTTTAGTTGGTATGTTAATTATTGTAATTGGGATGGCTTTAGGGGGTCCAACAGGTTATGCCATAAACCCAGCTCGTGATTTAGGTCCACGTATTGCGCATTTTATTTTACCGATTGCAGGTAAAGGAGATTCTGGTTGGAGCTATGCATGGGTACCAGTTGTAGGTCCAATTATTGGAGGTACATTTGGTGCATTGTTTTTCCAACAAATATTTGAAGGGAAAAATAGTATTGCGTTTTGGATTGTTGCAGTAATTGTGATTGCTATTTTCATAGGAGCACAATTAACGGTTAAGAATGTTCAAGTAGAAGACTAAATTATTTGGAGGGATTTCTATGTCAGAAAAAAATATATTTTAGCGTTAGACCAAGGAACTACAAGCTCAAGAGCTATTCTTTTTGATGAAACGGGTAAAATCGTACACACAGCACAACAAGAATTCCAACAACATTTTCCACATGCAGGCTGGGTAGAGCATCATGCAGAGGAAATTTGGTCATCTATTCTATCTTGTATTGCAACAGTGTTATCAGAAAAAGGTGTGAGTTCAAATCAAATTGCAGGGATTGGGATTACCAATCAACGTGAAACAACCGTAGTATGGGATAAACATACTGGCAAGCCTGTATATAACGCAATTGTTTGGCAATCACGTCAAACGAATGATATTTGTGAGCAATTAAAGGAAAGCGGTTACAATGATTTATTCCGTGATAAAACAGGTTTATTAATAGATGCTTACTTCTCAGGTACAAAAGTGAAGTGGATCTTAGATCATGTTGAGGGAGCTCGTGAAAAAGCGGAGGCTGGAGAGTTGCTATTCGGCACAATTGATACTTGGCTAATTTGGAAGCTATCCGGTGGAAAAGTACATGTAACAGACTATTCAAATGCCTCTCGTACATTGATGTATAATATCCATGATTTAAAGTGGGATGAAGAACTATTAGAAATTTTAACAGTTCCCGCCTCTATGCTACCAGAAGTACGTCCTTCTTCTGAGGTTTATGGCTATACAGAGGAGGCATTATTCTTTGGCTCTGCTGTCCCAATTGCGGGAGCTGCAGGCGACCAACAAGCAGCCCTATTTGGTCAGGCATGCTTTGAGGAAGGTATGGTTAAAAACACATATGGCACAGGTTGCTTTATGTTAATGAATACTGGTGAGAAGGCAGTGAAGTCAGATAATGGCTTATTGACCACATTAGCTTGGGGCTTAGATGGCAAAGTAACATATGCTTTAGAGGGCAGTATATTTGTAGCAGGTTCTGCGATTCAATGGTTACGTGACGGTTTACGTATGTTCCGTAATGCAAGTGAATCAGAGCAATATGCAACACGTGTAGAGTCAGCTGATGGTGTTTATGTTGTCCCAGCATTTGTTGGCTTAGGAACACCGTACTGGGATTCTGATGTGCGCGGAGCTATCTTTGGCTTAACACGAGGAACTGCGAAGGAGCATTTTATACGTGCTACGCTAGAATCATTAGCGTATCAAACAAAGGATGTATTAGCAGCGATGGAGGCAGATGCTAATATTCCGCTAGCCAAATTACGTGTAGATGGCGGAGCTGTGGCCAATGATTTCTTAATGCAATTCCAGGCAGATTTATTGGATGTTCCTGTTGATCGTCCAATTATTAATGAAACAACCGCTTTAGGCGCAGCGTATTTAGCTGGCTTAGCAGTTGGCTATTGGCATTCGACAGAGGAAATCAGCAAATATTGGAATTTAGATCGTCAATTTACACCTAATATGAATAATGACCATCGTGATAAAATTTATGGAGGATGGAAAAAGGCTGTTGCTGCAGCGCAAGTATTTAAGTAAGCAAATCATTTGAGAGCCTGGGACATAACTAGCTTCAGTTAATAGAGAAATCCGAATTTGAATGCATTCAAATTTGGATTTCTCTATTTTTTATGTTGTCTCCAGATAGCTCTTAACTAATGTCCAATGAGTCCTCAATTTTTCAATTATTTGAGCGAGGTCTTCCAATGCTAATTCCTTTTCATTTCCTTTGGCATGAATTCTTTTTCAAACAGCCTATCGTATAGCTGGTTTGACTTTTCAATCAGTCTGTTTTGCCATTTGCATTAACTATTGGTGCTCTAGCTACAGATACTTGTGGCGGGGTTCTTGTTTTTATGCACGGCTTTTTATTTACAAGCCCTACCATTATTCATACTTCTGATAAGTATTTCTTTTTATTTATATTTTTATTTGAGAAAGGTGAAGAAAACGTCCAATTCTTTATAGAGCTGTGTATTTTTGTGGTTAGGAATAGAGGATTTAGAGAGATGTCAGAGAATTGTATATAAGTACCATTATATGTAATGACATGCTTATAGGAGTTGTATGAAAATGGTTGTGACAACGAGACCGTTAAAAATTAAGTATAAAAAGTTAGCTAATCCTTTTCAGGAGTTTATGCAGATCAGTCCTAACAATAATGCCCTTACGAAGGAAGTAGTCTTTCTACGTTATATTGGTATACCTGATTCTGTAGATCTTTATAAAGAAGATATTTTAAAAATGGATGAGTATTTCACAAAGCAAAGCGTATTTTATTTACGACTACATAGGCTTGAGGTCATCAATAATAAGAAAGATGCAGATAGACTGTCGGAGCTTTGGGAGAATTGGCAGGTTGCTGCTGATAGTATGCAATTACTGTATGAGACATCTTTATGCGGTAAATTAGCGAATGATCAACTTGAATGGACAAAAAAGCTTAGCTTTAAAAACATTCTACATCTTTTTAAAGAACAACAGCCGCATGCGAATGACACTTTACTAAAAAACTTTGCAGTTAAATTTTTATATTGGATGGATTATTATTTACCACAAATTTTTTCTAAGGAAAATCAAGCATCCTCTAAAATTGTTTTTATAGGTGACATTACGCAGCATGAATCATTATTCTTATATTTCTTATCGACACTTGGCTGCGATATATGCTATATGAATCCTAAAGGGGATATCACTAATTTGTATCCTATCATAGCAGCATCATCTAATTTGCAGAGTTGTCCTGATTGCTATGAAAAAGAATTCATAATCCCTAAAATGCTTTCGATGAAAAGCATACCACCACAACAACCGACGATTCTTCCAACCCCTAGTTCAAGCATGGTTACTTCAGAAGAGTGTAGTTATGAACAGTTGGCTTCTTTAGCGACGTCTGTTGTCATGATAAAGACATTTGCCGAGGATGGTAAGTTGTTATGTTTTGGCTCTGGAGTTGTTCTCCATCGCGATGGCTATATTTTGACGAACTTGCATGTAGTAGGTGGTGGGAAATATTATTCTGTGCTATATGAAAATGATTCAAATGAATATACTACGCATCAATTTGTGAAATATCATGATATACATGATTTGGCTATTTTGAAAGTGGACAGAACAGGCCAACCTTTACCGGTTAAAATGGATGGTCATTTAGTCAGAGGACAAAAGATTGTAGCGATTGGCAGTCCTCTCGGTTTATTTAATTCGGTCTCTGATGGAATTGTTGCGGGATTTAGAGATATACAAAAAATGTCTATGGTTCAATTTACAGCTGCTATTTCAAACGGAAGTTCCGGTGGTGCTTTACTGGATATGCAAGGGAGGTTGGTCGGTTTAATTACAGCTGGTTTTAATGATGGTCAGAATCTTAATTTGGCTGTACCGGCTCATGTCATCTATCAATTTGCTCAAAACTTTATTGAGTTACCTAGTTAGTTTCCACTATTCAACCATTGCTTTTTTATGCGTAATCTTATAGAATGTAGAGCGGTATAAATGAACGAAATAAATCACCTTTAATACGGTCCAGAGAGGCTGAAAAGGGCTACATGATATTTTTAGGCTTATAATATCTTTGCTTTGGCATGCCCTTTTGTCTTCTCTGACTAAAGGGCTTTTATTTTTGTTCAAATACACCTCTTTTAAAGGAAGTCCCGTGAGGCTTCAAAAGAGAATGGACAAAACAACCATAATCCATTCACTCGAACGCTAAAAGAGAGAGACAACAAAAATCTGGAGGTTAGAAAGAATGGATTATCGAAAAAAAACCGTGGTCGCTTCAGTGGCCGGGTTAACGCTAGAAGGAATGGACATTATGTTTATTTCTTTTGCGATGACAATGATTATTGCAGAATTTAACATTGATCTGGCAACAGGTGGATTAATTTCATCTATCACGAATATTGGTATGCTTTTAGGTGGGATTATTTTTGGTGTGCTTGCAGATAAGTATGGTCGGGTAAAAGTGTTCACATATACCATCATATTGTTTGCAATCGGTACTGCCCTAACAGGAGTAGCAACAAGTATTGAACAAGTTTATGTATATAGATTTATTGCTGGACTAGGCGCTGGTGGGGAGTACGGTATCGGAATGGCGCTTGTCGCCGAGGCTTGGCCAAAGAATAAACAAGGAAGAGCCTCTTCATATGTGAGTGTAGGTGCACAATATGGGGTCATCTTAGCAGCTTTATTAAGCGCCATTATTTTACCGACACTAGGATGGAGAGCACTATTCTTTGTTGGCGTATTACCAGTAATCTTTGCCTTTATCGTACGAAAAAATCTTCATGAATCACCAGAATGGCTGGCGTCACAAAACAACCAAAGTAACAAAGAGAAAAAAGGGAAATTGGCACAGTTATTTGCAACACCTCGTGTCACTATGACGACCTTAACCTTAATATTAATGGCAACTGTTCAAATTGCAGGTTATAATGGCCTGATGATCTGGCTACCATCCATGCTCCAAAAATCGCAAGGCTTATCTGTTTCAAGCTCAGCATTGTGGACAATTAGTACTGCAGTCGGCATGATTATCGGCATGCTTACTTTCGGAAGATTTATGGATCGTTTTGGGGCGAAACGTGCATTTGGTATCTTTTTATTGGCTTCTGCATGTGCCGTATTTCTATACTCCTTTGCGACAGGAGCTGTAGCTATATTAATGGGTGGTGCAATTGTAGGATTCTTCTCTAATGGGATGTTTGCTGGCTACGGTGCATTAATTAGTAGCTTCTATCCAGTGCAAATTCGTAGTACAGCAACAAATACAATTTTTAACTTTGGTCGAGCAATAGGAGGATTTTCACCAATCTTTGTCGGCTATATTTTACAAAGCTATGATATGACAGTCGTTATGATTTACTTAGCAGCGTTATATGGCATTTCCTTTATGGTCATGCTAACGCTAAAAGGCTCGACTGAGGACTTGCAAAAAGCTTAATCCTATCCATTACAAAAGAACGAATTCCACTTCTTCAAAAGGAGAGGGATTCGTTCTTTTCTTGTTAGTTTTTAATTATAATAAACCTTTTGAACGTTTCTCAGCAATTTCCACGAGGCGTTTTGTAATTTCTCCTCCAACGGAACCATTAGCGCGAGAAGATGCTTCTGGCCCAAGCTGAACGCCAAACTCTTGTGCAATTTCATATTTCATTTGATTCACGGCTTCTTGTACACCAGGTACTAGAAGTTTATTTGAGCTACGATTATTATTAGCCATTATTCTCACCTCCTTGCATATAGAATGGTTGCCTACATATTTTTCATACATTTTAAAAGAAGGAAACGCACACGCTAATTGCTAACAGCAACAACTTGTGGAAATCAAGCTAAAATGAGCAAACTGTCTGTTATAATAAAGCCTGGCTCTTTGCTAAAGAAGGTTGATTAAAAGGAGGAATTTATCAATGACGAATAATGATATTCTCATTCGTTTACGCTACGCGTTAGATATAAAAAATGTAGATATGGTGGAAATATTTAAGCTAGGTGGCATGGTTTATACGAAGGAAGAAATATTAAACATGCTTCTTAAGGTTAATGATGAGGAAGAAGCACCAGAAGAATACATCAAATGTAATAACAAAATGGTAGAAGCTTTTTTGAATGGATTCATTACTTTTAAAAGAGGTCCTCAAAAGCCAAAGGATGGACAGCCAGAAGGTCCATTACCTGTCTCGGGGAAAGAAAGCCCAAATAATATGCTTTTAAAGAAAGTGAAAATTGCCTTAGCTTTAACAACGGAGGACATGCTTGAAATATTATATGATGGTGGTATTAAAGTAACAAAAGGTGAATTAGGTGCGATCTTAAGAAACCCAAGTCATCGCAATTATAAAGAATGTGGCGATTCATTTGTTCGTAATTTCTTAAGAGGCTTAACATATAAATATAGAGAATAATGTACTAATATAGCGAGAATCAATCATAAAGTACCATTTTTTTCTTTTAAACTAGTTGACAATTTGTGACGGAATTGTGTACAATCAAATTATCACAAAATGTTCACAAAAAAGATGAAAAATGTTCACAAACAAAGGGGTGCTTGTATGATTTATTTTGACATCTTATTAGTAGCTATTGCATGTGTTACAATGCCTTTTATTGTTGCGGTTATGCTAGATATTTTTTATGCAGAACGAAAAAAAGTTCGTTTTTCATTAAAACGTACTTCATTATGGTATGTGGCTATGTTTGCTCTATCCTTTATACCATCTGTATTACTGATTACACAAAACGTATAAATTATTCAAACACTTAGGGGTAAGTGGAAAAATATGCAGCTGTGACATGAATCCATGTTGTAGCTGTATTTATTTTGTCCAATAAATTCGAATAACTAGTAATGAAGTAGTATAAAATATGTATATTTTAAATTGGTAGCATTGACTACTTTTTCCCATTGTGTTAATTTTGGGAGGGGAAAGATAGGCAAATTTACTAAAAAGTAAAGATGCAAAGCTACAGGTCTAAGGGAATAAGTACTTAGATGGCTAGGTTGCAAAAGAGTGCTAGTTGTATCCTTTAAATTCTAGTTTTAGTTCTTTTTATGCCTATTTCTTTCGGAATAGGCTTTTTATTTGCAAAAAAACGTATAAGGAGGAAAAAAGTCATGAATTTATGGAAAAACATCTCATTAAAAAACAAACTTTTATTGACGGTTTCCATTGTTGTGTTATTGCTTATAGCCGTCATCACTACTCAAAGTATTAAAGAATTAAACAATCGAATGACTGTTGATTTGGAACAAGAATTAAAAAGTGTTGGTTTGTTAACAGCGATGAATTTAGATAGTAATGAAGTGAAGGATTTATTGTCTGAAAAAGGAGAAACGAACGCCAAATTTACGAAGGTACAAAAGCAACTCGATATGATTCAAGAACAACAAGGTATTATGAGTTGGAGTTATATTTGGGATGTACAGGATGAGGGTGGGGTCAATCCGATTGGCTATACATCTAATTTGAATGAGGTCTATGAAGCAGGAGAAATTTTTACCGATTTAGCGAATGAGCATGTAGAAACAGCAAAATTAGCTATTCAAAATAATAGTACGGAAGTAACAGATATATTCGAGGATCCTTTTGGTTCCTGGAGAACAGTTTTCAGCCCCATTCACGATGATAATGGGCAATTGATAGCGCTATTAGGAATTGATTACTCTGCGGACTATATCAATACCATTATTAAAGCAAGTGTTATTAAGCAAATTGTCATTGCAATTATCGGAATTTTAATTTTATTAATATTAGTTTACATAATTATAGATCGTTTATTAAAGCCACTTCAAAAGGTGGTAAATGTAGCAAACCAAGTAGCAAATGGGGAGCTAATAAATGTTGATTTAGATATTACTAAAGATGAAATCGGCAATTTATCAGCATCTATTCAAACAATGGTTGCCAATTTACAACATATTATTTTAAACATCAGAAATACTTCGAATCACGTATCTTCAGCAGCGACTCAATTAACGGTCAATGCTGGTGAGACTTATAACAGCTCTACTAATATTGCCAATGATGTAAAGCAAATTACCCAAAATGCAGAAGCTTCTATGACAATGACAGAGGAAACAGCTGCTGCTATGGAGGAGACTGCAACTGGTATCCAACAAATTGCTGACTCGGCTAATACAGCGGCAGAATCTTCTATTTCGGCATCACAAGCATCTGAACGAGGCAATCAAGTTGTGCATCAAGTTATTGCACAAATGGAATTAATCAATGATTCAGTTGAGCAAATTGGCACTACGATTAACGGCTTACATGTTAATACTAAAAAAATTAGTGACATTGTCAGCTTAATTACGGCTATTGCGGACCAAACAAATCTTTTAGCATTGAACGCAGCCATTGAAGCGGCACGAGCAGGGGAACATGGGAAGGGCTTCGCTGTTGTAGCTGATGAGGTGAGAAGACTAGCTGAGCAATCCTCACAGTCAGCAACTGAAATATATAATTTAATTAGTTCGATTCAGTCAGATTCCAATGCCTCTCTTACTGTTATGGAAAAAGGAAAAGAAGATGTAAAAGTAGGTATGACATTTACTAATGAGGTGGGAGAAATCTTTAAGGAAATTCTTTCTTCCTCAGAAGAAGTGGCAAATCAAATACGTGAAATTTCGGCAGCCTCTCAGCAAATCTCTGCCTCCTCGGAGGAAGTGGCTGCATCTGTTAATAACATTAAACAATCTGCAGAATTATCGGCTGATTTTTCTTCTAATGTTTCCAAATCTACACAAGAGCAGTTAACGACAATGCTGGAAGTGAAAGATGCTTCCTCAGCTCTTGGGCAAACAGCAGAAGAGCTTCAAGCACTTGTGACAAAATTCAAATTGGAGAGTGATCAAGATGAACATTGATTTTACAGGCAAAAATGTTTTAATTACTGGCTCTAGTAAAGGGATTGGCAAAGCCATTGCATTAGGCTTTGCCCAACATGGGGCTAATATTTTAATCAATTATATTGGGGATGAGCATGAGGCAGAGGCAGTTCGTATGGAGGCTGAAAAGTTTGGTGTTAAAGCAATGACCTTCCATGCAGATGTTTCTAAATCTCAGGAAGTGCAAGACATGTTTCAATATATGGACAAGCATTTAGGAGAAATTGATATTCTTGTGAATAATGCTGGGTTTGCACAGGCATCCAGCATTACTGATTTGACGGATGAGCAATGGGACAAAATGATTAAGGTTCATTTATATGGATGTTTCTATAATTGCCGTGAAGCTGCTAAAAGAATGAAAGAACGTGATACAGGGAAAATCATTAATATTTCTTCTGATATAGGGAGCTTAGGCTGTGAAGAATTTACGCATTATTCTGCCGCTAAAGGTGCTATTAATGCTTTTACAAAAGCTTTAGCTAGAGAATTAGCACCATCTATACTTGTTAATGCAGTAGCTCCAAGTGGTACGTTTACGGACATTTTAAAAGAGTTTGGGGACAACTATGTGGAGGAAGAATCGGCAAAATACCCATTAAAACGTTTAGCACAGCCAGAAGAAATCGCCAAAAGTGTGCTATTTCTAGCCTCTCAGCATGCTAATTTCTATACAGGTCAAATATTAACACCTAATGGTGGCGTTGTAATGAACGGATAATGGAAACTAAGGAGTACGAGCATGTTAAATATAATCATCTTTAGCTTATACTTACTATTTATTTATTATATTGGCTATAAAGGGTACAAGCGTGTCAACACAGCAGAGGATTTAATTGTTGCTGGATGGAGTATGCCTCTTTCTGTTGTCACAGGAAGTTTAGTCGCGGCTTTATTAGCTGCTCCATTCTTTTTTGCAGCAGTTGGCTCAGGCTATACGAGTGGTGGCTTTGAAGGTTCAGCAACAATGGGTGGCTTAGGAACTTGTATGATTCTTGGTGCACTCATTTGGACAAAGCCACTACGTCGTTTAAAGGGCTGGACATTAGCAGATTACTATGGCTTGCGCTATGGTAGTAAAAAGCTAGGCGCCTATACAGGTGTTGTAATGGCCATTGCCTTTGGTGTATTTAATGCAGCAGCATTAACAGTCGGTGGTACATATATTATTCAGCAGCTATTACAAATTGACTTCATTCCTGCAGCACTTCTATTTGTATCGTTAACAGCTATCTATTCGGTTATAGGTGGTTTATGGGCAGTCGCTTATACAGAAATTGTACAGGGTGCACTTGCTGTAGCAGGAATTCTAGGAATTACTATCTTTATTTTATTTTACTATCCAGATGTGACCTTTAATCCTGAGTGGTGGAATATTCATACATTGTTTGAGAAAGCGGGAGCCGAGTTTTGGACGCTATATCTTGTCTTAGCACTTGGAGACATTCCAGCAGTTGATCTTGGTCAAAGAGTAGCAGCGGCGAAAAGTCCAAGAGTAGCTCAGCGCAGTATGATCATTGCGGGGACTATAGTTATTGCAATCAGTTGGATTCCAGGAATGTTGGGTGAAGCTTTCAAATCTATTTATCCTAATAGTACTAACCCAGAAACATTAATGCTTACCTTTGCACAAGGTTATTTCCCACCGCTTTTGGCAGCCATTTTTTTAACGGCCATGGCAGCTATGGGGATGTCCACGGTAGCTGCATGCTATGTAGCGACTTCGGGGATTGTCACAAAGAACATTTATTTAGATTTTATTAATCGTAACCCTGATCCTAAAAAGCTGCTAAGATTTTCACGTGCTGTCATTCTATCAAGTGCTTTACTAGGGCTAGTGTTAGCGATTAGCTTTCAAAAGGTTATTGATTTAGCGTATTTAGCATGGGATGTTATTTTTGTAACGATATTCTGGCCAATCGTTTTAGGACCATTTTGGAAACGTGTGAGTACACCTGCTGTATGGGCAAGTATATCCGTTGGCCTAATCTATTACATTGTGACTTCATTGACATTTGTGCCTAGTTTGACCATCCAATCAGAAGGATTCCTTGGTCTATTAAATGAATTATGGCAGGCACCGGTATTTTCCGGCGTTGTTATTACGGGGGTTACTATTGTAGTCGTAAGTCTACTAGTGCCACCATCACAGCATGTACTTGAGATGCACAAAATAGAAAAAGATAAAACGCTAGACGACGTAAGCAGTAAAGAGGAATTAGTCGATCGCTAATAGAGAACATGAGATCCTTGTACATTCATCGATCTCATGTTTTTTATATTGGAGAAATAAGTATGAAAAGATAGATTCATGAATAGATTGCTAGTACATTAAACTATTTTTCTAGCGATTATCTTCATAAAGGCGGGATATGAATGAAAATTATTTTCTTCATTTTGTTAGGGATCATCTATCTTTTTCTAGCAAATGCGATTGAATTAGCCATTATTAAGCAGCTCTTTTTTTTAATTGGTTTAGCTTTAGTGAGTATAGGAATTATTCGTTATATAAAAGAGCGTTATGTGGAATCACAAAAGTATGCGCAAATGAAGGAAGCTAGTGAGGAGGAGATGAAGGCGATCCCACACACTCAATGCTTATTATCAGAGGACGCTTTAAAGGGGTTATTGCTAAATGAACATACAAATATGCTCATCTTCGCTCAAAGAGAAGAATTAGAGGAAGAACTTAAAATAATAGAAATTCCGTTTAGTAAAATCTATGAGGTAGCTATGATGGAGGATGAAATGTTCGTCCTCCGAACTAAAAATTACTTAATGAGCGGCTCGTTGCTAGGCGAAGAGGAAGATTTTGCAGAAGAAGAGGAAGAAGATGATACTGATACTGTTTCACAACTATCATTAAAGTTTGTAGTCGATCATTTATCAGAGCCTATCTTAGAGTATATATTTATGGATCAGGGGGAACATCCTATAGCGAGAGATGAGGAAGAATATGAAGAAGCAATGGAATTATGTGAGAAATGGTTTCAAAAGATAAGTGTTATTATTAAGCGCCATGAGCTGGAAAGAGTGCCAATTAGACATTGGCAATAATGAAAAGATAAAAAGCTATCTCAAATCTAGAAAAAATGGAGATAGCTTTTAATATCGTTGTTCTAAATTTTAAACTGTTTTAATTGGCCACTTAATTCCTCAGCTAATCCAGCGAGCTGATTAGCGCTTCGAGCTATTTCCTCCATAGTAGCGGCCGTTTCCTCCACAGTCGCTGTCGTTTGTTCAACTCCAGCAGCGGATTCCTGTGAAATAGAGGCCATTTCATCAATAGAAGCATTGATCGATTCTGAACCATCAGCTAGTTGATTTAAATTATCGGAAATAGTAGTAATATTATCAATCATATCCTCTACAGCACTCGATATTTGTTCAAATGTATCACTTGTTTGATCAAGCTGTGCTGTTCCTCTTTTGACTTCCTCATAGCCTGTCTGTAAGGCAGTAGTGACAGTACCTGTATCACCTTGAATACGGTTGACGATTGTTGAAATATCAGTCACTGAGAATTGTACTTGTTCGGCAAGCTTGCGGACCTCGTCTGCTACAACGGCGAAGCCCTTCCCATGTTCACCTGCTCGGGCCGCTTCAATAGCTGCATTTAAAGCGAGTAAATTGGTTTGGTTGGAAATATCATCTATCACAGAAACCAGTTTGGAGATTTCAGCAGATTGATCATTCAAATTTTCAACCTTTTTCACAGAATCTAACATGATTTCATTAATAGTGGCCATTTGTTGTGTAGATTGAATCATTAAGTTTTTGCCACTAATCGTTAAATCTTGAACCTGGCTAGAATGCTCTTTTAGCTCGGTACCTTCTTGTGTTGTTTCTTGAATACTACGTTTGAAAGCTGTCATCGTTTCTGCTAAATCACCCGTTGTAGAGGCTTGCGTTTCTGTGCCAGAAGCTAGCTCCTGCATAGTCACTGTAATTTGTTCAGTACCTGCCTGTACTTCATTGGAAGATTGTGCTAGCTCTTCGCTACTTGCTGCTACAGTTTCAGAAACCGTATAGATGGATTGAATGGTTTGCTTTAATTGAACATTCATCTCGTTTGCTGAAGACATTAACGTTCCAATTTCATCGCGTGTTTTTACAGTTAATGGGTCAAGCTGTAAATTACCATCTGCTAGTTCCTTCATACGATTTGCTACTACCTTAATGGGCTTAGAAATCGTACTAGCTGTAACAATGGCGATTAGAATACCAATAATCGTTAAGATAGAGCTGAAAATAATACCGATCGTACGATTGGTAGAGCTCGTTGTTACAACATCATTACCAACAGCTGTAATAGCTTCTTCACGGTCATTAGCGAGCTGTTCATAGCCATTACGTACGTTCGACACGAGATTTTGTGTATCCATTAAATTTTCTAAAGCTAGTTCCTTATTGCCCTTTTGATAGACATCGAATACTTCTGTCTTCACAATTTGGCTCCAATCACGTGCAAGTTCTACAGTTTTAGTGCGTTCCTCGGATGTATCATATTTGTCTAGAAGCGCATTATTATCCTCAGCTATTTGACGATACTCATTAAACGTTTCCTTATATTTTTCATCACCGGTTAACACATAGTTTAAGGCTGCTGACAATCGGACACTCATAGAGAGTGCTAAATTGTTACTTGCATTGAGTACTACTAAATCTTCCTTTACTAAAGCCTTTGCTTGTTTTTCCATAGCTGTATTGGAAGTGTAAGTGTAAGCTGTAAAGCTAACGACTAAAACTAACAAAAGTATAAATGCACTTAAAATTTTTGCTTTAAGTGTTTTAAACTGATAAATGCCTTTCATTTCCCCATCCCTTTACCTAACTCCATATAGAGTATTTTGAATAACAACTTTTATTTTATAACTATTTAGATAGATTAATAAGCCATTTGGTAAAAATAATTAAAAATAGTTTTTTAGTTCAACAGTATAATTATTTTTCTTTTACGAATAGTAAAATATGTATAGTTGACGGATGGTTGATTAAAATAATTATGCGAAATTTCCTAATGGCAAAGAAAAAACACCTGAAGCAAAATGCCTCAAGTGCCTTGAATCATATATTTATTGTTTTTTGCTTTTTGCCAGTCGCTCCCACTGTAGTAAAGAAGGATAAGGATCAAATGCCCATTCAGTTCTTCCATTAAATTTGTAGATGCCATAATGGAGATGAGGTGGGAATTTTCCAGATGTACCTTCTTTGCCGTAACCAGAGCTTCCGACATAGCCGAGCACAGTGCCAGGTTCCACAATTGTACCTACTTCAATATCCTTATGATAACTTCCAAGGTGGGCATAATAGTGATAAGAGTTATGATTATCACGAATGCCGATACGCCAGCCGCCAAATTGGTTCCAACCTTTTACTTCGACCACCCCATAGGAGGTAGATAATACAGGTGTTCCATAATTGGCAAAAATATCGGTTCCCTCATGTATACGACGTCCACCCCAACCTCTATTGGCCCCCCATGTTCCTCGATAGCTGTAAGTAGAGCGGATATTAAGTGGGAAAGTATGGGCATCAAGCTCGATGGTTTTATAATGTCTGTATAAAGTAGAAATGGTAAATATTTGATTCACTGCTTCTTCGCTGCCGTAGTACTCCCATAAGGCTAATTTAAAATCCTCATCAGTTGTTCCATATTTAGCTAAGTAACTGGCCATTGAGAAGATGACATCCTCATCGTCCTTAGGGCTAGCAATGCCATCATTATTACCGTCTAGACCCATTCCTCCAAAATAGCTAATGGTTTCGGGTTTGCTGTCTTCCTTTACAGGATTTAATGCGCCAGACCAATACTCATCAGAAAATTGAATGGACAAATAGCCATCTCGCTTAGGGATATCTTTTCGAACGGATTGTAAATTTCTCTCATATTGATCAATAGCAGCTAAAAAATGCCAAGGAATGAGCAATTCATCAAATTGTACATAATAAGACATACGCTGCTGCATAATTTCTTCTTCCGTCGCCTCCTCCTTTGCAAACGAGGCATTCGGGTAGAGTGTAATTCCTAAAAGTATGAAAGTTAAAAGAAATGTAAAATGACGACGCAATGATGGACCTCCTTTCTAAAGTTTAGAATAACCGAAATTTTTATCTTCATTCCAGAAAGCTTTTTCCTTACGATTTAGACAATGTTTTCCCGGTTTTTTTGGTAATAAAAAAATCAATAATAAGAAGAAACTTCACGAAAGAAAAAGTAATCGGTATCATCATGTCATTTGCTTCATACTATGTTATAAATCAAGCCCTGAATGGAGGGAAGGCTATTAACATTTTAGATAAAGTGAAAAGCTATCGCGAAGAAGAAAATAGGCTGAAGTGGGAAGGCACATTTGCAGATTATTTAAACATTATTAGGGAAAGACCTGAAGTTGCACAAACAGCCCATTCACGCGTCTACAATATGATAAAAAGTGCTGGTGTAGAGGAACGCGATGGGCAAAAAATGTACAAATTTTTCGGACATGAAATTTTTGGGCTTGAAACAGCAATTGAAAGACTGGTGGAGGAATATTTCCATCCAGCAGCACGCAGGTTAGATGTTAGAAAGCGTATTTTATTATTAATGGGACCAGTTAGTGGTGGTAAATCAACAATTGTTACTTTATTGAAACGCGGGTTAGAGCAATATTCTCGAACAGACGAGGGTGCGGTCTACGCAATTAAGGGATGTCCAATGCATGAGGACCCATTGCACTTAATTCCACATCATTTGCGTAATGAATTCTTTGAGGAGTATGGCATAAGAATTGAAGGAAGTTTATCGCCTTTAAATACGATGCGTCTTGAAAAGGAATACGATGGACGTATTGAAAATGTAATGATTGAACGAATTTCTTTTTCAGAAGATAAACGAGTAGGGATAGGAACATTTACACCTTCTGATCCGAAATCGCAGGATATTGCCGATTTAACAGGAAGTATTGATTTCTCCACAATCGGTGAATTTGGTTCTGAATCAGATCCCCGTGCATATCGCTTTGATGGGGAGCTCAATAAAGCCAATCGAGGAATGATGGAGTTCCAAGAGATGCTGAAGCTGGATGAAAAATTCTTGTGGAATTTATTATCTTTAACACAAGAGGGTAATTTCAAAGCGGGAAGATTTGCATTAATTAGTGCGGATGAGTTAATTGTAGCTCATACAAACGAAACCGAATATCGATCCTTTATTTCTAATAAAAAGAATGAGGCATTACATTCCCGTATTATTGTTATGCCTATTCCGTATAACCTAAAGATGAGTCAGGAAGAGCATATTTATGAAAAGATGATTAAAGAGAGTGATATGTCCCATGTTCATATTGCGCCGCATGCTTTAAAGGCCGCAGCAATCTTTTCGGTACTTACAAGATTGGAAGTTCCGAAAAAACAAGGTGTGGATCTGATTAAGAAAATGCGCTTGTACGACGGAGAAAATGTGGAGGGATTTAATTCCGTTGACTTAGAGGAACTGAAAAAAGAGTTTCCTAATGAAGGCATGAACGGTATTGATCCGCGCTATATTATTAATCGTATTTCATCGGCTATTATCCGTAAAGAAGTGCCATCTATTAATGCATTAGATGTTTTACGAGCTTTGAAGGATGGATTGGATCAGCATGCTTCCATTTCTCAAGAGGATCGTGAGAAATACATGAACTATATTGCGGTTGCCCGCAGAGAGTACGATGACATTGCGAAAAATGAAGTACAGAAGGCTTTTGTGTACTCCTATGAAGAATCAGCGAAAACATTAATGAATAATTACCTTGATAATGTAGAGGCATTTTGTAATAAAAATAAATTATTTGATCCGCTTACTGGGGAGGAAATGAACCCAGACGAAAAATTAATGCGTTCGATTGAAGAGCAAATCGGCATTTCAGAAAATGCTAAAAAGGCATTTCGTGAGGAGATTCTCATTCGTATTTCTGCCTATGCACGAAAAGGCAAACGTTTTGACTATAATTCTCACGAAAGATTACGAGAAGCCATTCAAAAGAAATTATTTGCCGATTTAAAAGATGTAGTGAAAATTACAACCTCATCAAAAATGCCGGATGAATCGCAACTCAAGAAGATTAATGAGGTAGTCGCAAGACTTGTTGATGAGCATGGTTATAATACAACTTCTGCTAACGAGTTGCTACAATATGTAGGAAGCCTGTTGAATCGATAAACAACTTTTATTGTTCCAAGTCAGATAGGAGTGTCCCAATTTGGGCACTCCTTTTACTATCAAAATGAGGGGTTTTTATGGAATGAATTATTGAATTTATAAAAAACGTTCAAGAAAGTACTTCTCAAGCATAGTATAGAAAAAGCGAATTTGATAGATGGGTGAGGATAAAAATGACTGAACACGAAAATAAACGCTTTGTTATCTCTCAGGAAAATTGGTCCCTCCATCGTAAAGGACACCAGGACCAACAAAGACATATGGAAAAAGTGAAAGATGCGATTAAAAACAATTTACCTGATTTAGTTAGTGAAGAAAGTATTGTGATGTCTAATGGCCGCGAGGTTATTAAAATACCTATAAGGTCACTTGATGAATTTAAAATTCGATATAACTATGATAACTCTAAGCATGTAGGGCAAGGACAAGGAGATAGCAATGTTGGTGATGTAGTGGCACGAGATGGCAGTAAAGCCAACCAGGCTCAAGGTAAAGGAAAAGAAGCAGGTGACAAGCCTGGCCAAGATTATTATGAAGCAGAAGTCAGTCTTGAGGAAATTCAAAATGTCTTATTCCACGAGCTGGAGCTACCTAATTTGCAGCAGAAGGAAAAGGCAGAAATCGTCACTGAAAAAATAGAGTTCAATGATATTCGCAAAAAAGGGTTAATGGGTAATGTGGATAAAAAGCGCACCATTTTAAATGCATTAAAACGCAATGCGATGCATGGAAAAGCTGAAATTACACCTATTCATAATGATGATTTACGTTTTAAAATATGGGATGAAGTAGTAAAGCCAGAATCAAAAGCAGTAGTGCTTGCCATGATGGATACGAGTGGCTCAATGGGAGCATTTGAAAAGTATTGTGCTCGCAGTTTCTTCTTTTGGATGACAAAGTTTTTACGTTCCAAATATGAAACGGTTGAAATTGAGTTCATTGCCCACCATACAGAGGCAAAGGTAGTTACCGAAGAGGAATTTTTCACAAAGGGAGAAAGTGGAGGAACTATTTGTTCTTCGGCTTACAAAAAAGCACTGGAATTAATTAAGGAAAAATACTCTCCATCACGCTACAATATTTATCCTGTTCATTTTTCAGATGGTGAAAATATTTCAATGGATAATGAAAAGTGCTTGAAACTAGTGGCTGAATTGATGGATGTATCCAGCATGTTCGGGTATGGAGAAGTCAATCAACATAATCGTTTCTCGACACTTATGTATACCTATAAAAAAATTGATGATCCGAAATTTAGACATCATATTTTGAGAAAAAAAGGCGATGTCTATGATGCTTTAAAGAGTTTTTTCAAGAAAAATGAGGAATGATAGGGAAGTTGTATTAGTATCAACGTTCAAGGGAGGGGGCGTAAAATGGACACAAAAGAGCTTCAGCGAGCAATAGATGAAATTACCGAAATTGCCTCAGGCTTTGGCTTAGATTTTTATCCAATGCGCTATGAAATTTGTCCAGCAGATATTATTTATACATTCGGCGCCTACGGAATGCCTACTCGTTTTTCCCATTGGAGCTTTGGTAAGCAATTTCATAAAATGAAGCTTCAATATGATTTAGGGCTTAGTCAAATTTATGAGCTCGTAATAAATTCTAACCCATGCTATGCATTTTTACTTGATACAAATACGTTAACGCAAAATAAATTGATTATTGCCCATGTTTTAGCACACTGTGACTTCTTTAAAAATAATGTGCGTTTCTCCAACACAAGAAGAGATATGGTAGAGAGCATGACAGCTACGGCTGAACGAATTGCCGGCTATGAAAGAGAATACGGTAAGGATGAGGTTGAGCAGTTTTTAGATGCCGTTTTAGCGATTCAGGAACATATTGATCCATCTATTTTAAGACCGAAGTTATCTTGGAGTGAGGAAGATGAGCAAGAGGAAGAAAAGGCTCCAATAAAATCGCCATATGATGATTTATGGAGCTTAGAAGAAAAAGATAAAGTGTATAAGCCAATTAGACGGAGATTAAAGCAGTTTCCACCAAAACCAGAAAAGGATCTTTTATTATTTCTAGAGGAACATAGCCGCGAGCTGGAAGATTGGCAACGAGATATATTAACAATGATGCGTGAAGAGATGCTTTATTTTTGGCCACAATTAGAAACGAAAATAATGAATGAGGGTTGGGCATCTTTTTGGCATCAACGAATTATGCGGGAGTTGAACCTAACAACTCCAGAAACCATCGAATATGCCAAGTTAAATGCAGGAGTTGTGCAGCCCTCTAAAACATCCATTAATCCATATTACCTTGGCATTAAAATTTTTGAGGATATAGAAAATCGCTATAACAACCCGACTGATGAGATGAAGCGGTTAGGTGTACAGCCGAACACAGGACGGGAAAAAATATTTGAAGTAAGAGAGGTTGAGTCAGATATTTCCTTTATTCGTAATTATTTATCAAAAGACTTAGCGAAGCGTGAGGATTTATATTTATTTCAAAAGAAAGGAAATGAATATCGGATTACTGACAAAGATCATGAGATAGTTCGAGACCAGCTTGTTTCAATGCGGGTTAACGGTGGATTCCCATATATTTTAGTAAAAAATGGTGATTATTTACGGAATGGGGAGCTCTATTTAATGCATGGCTATGAAGGCATGGAGCTAGATCCTCACTATTTAGAAAATGTACTACCGTATATATATCAGTTGTGGGGTCGTCCCGTGCATTTAGAGACATATGTGGATAGTAAACCGATGTTGTATTCCTATGATGGTACTAAAAACTATAAACGAAATGTTTAACAAAAAACTTCTATCTGTTGAGTGTGACAATGAACAGATAGAAGTTTTATTTCTATTTTTCCGTTAATAAATCATTGTCCTCTTCATGGCTTTCACTATGATTAGAGGAGGAATGAATATCGCTATCAGTGACTAAGCTGTCTCGTACCTTTATACCTTGCTGTTCACCAGCCTCGTTGTTATCACTCCCAGCTATACCGCTACGGCGATTCCCATCTGCAAACTGAGAATTTACATTACGTGTGTGACTGCCATGACTAGCATTTTGCCCACCTTGATTGGCATTTGTCCCCACATCCTCATTGATTTGTCCTCCGCCTTCAGCATGTTGCTCAAAATGGAAGTCTGTATTTCCTATATTGAATGTAAAATTGAATGTAATATGGTTTCTAGCATGTTTTTCAGTAGAATCGTTTTCAGGTTCCTCAGGTTCATTAAATTTTCTAGAATTGAAATTTTGCATCGTTTGTCCTCCTTTCGACTATTCATACTCATACTAATAAGATATTACAGTTTTTAAAGTCCATTTGTATGTGTAACCATATTCACTAGAGAGAAGCACTCGTTTTTTGCTATCTATCCTATAAATTTGTTAAAATGAATGGGATTTGAATACAAGGGAACTGGAACGGTGAAGGAAAGTTGAAAACATTTAAAAAGGTTTATATAGAAATAACGAGTGTTTGTAATTTAGCATGTAGTTTTTGTCCGCCTACTGAACGTGCAAAGGGACTCATAAAAGTAGAGCAATTTAATAAAATATTGGACGAAATCCGACCACATACAAAATATATTTATTTGCATGTAAAGGGAGAACCTCTTTTACATCCACGGATTGATCAGCTGTTGGATGCGGCTCATGCGAAAGGATTTAAGGTTAATATTACAACGAATGGTACGTTAATTAAGAAAAACCGTGAAAAAATATTAGGGAAACCAGCATTACGTCAAATAAACTTTTCTCTACATAGCTTTGATGGACATGAAGGTTCGGAAAACAGAGAAAAATATTTAGGCGATATTTTAGACTTTGTACGGGAGTCTAGAGAATACAAAACGATTATTTCCTACCGCTTATGGAATTTACAACAAGATCACGTTTCGGATGTTGCAGCACGTCGCAACCGCGAAACATTAGAAATACTAGAAAATGAGTATAATCTTGATTATCGCATCGAGGAAAAAGTAGAGCCTGGTAAGGGTGTGAAAATCGGCTCGAATATTTATTTGAATCAGGATCATGAATTTAGATGGCCAAGCTTGCTGGAGCCAGAAGATGAAGGCAAAGGCTTTTGTCACGCTCTTCGTAGTCAGGCTGCGATTCTTGTAGATGGTACCGTTGTACCTTGCTGCTTAGATGGCGAAGGGATTATTAATTTAGTTAATGTTCATGAAAAATCGTTCTCAGAAATAGTGGATGGGGAACGTGCCAATAATATAATCGATGGCTTTTCAAGAAGAGAGGCTGTTGAAGAGCTTTGTAGAAAATGTGGCTATCGTCAAAAGTTTGGTATGTAATCATTTATATAGGTGAAGAAACAGCTCCAATGTCATTGACCATTGGGGCTGTTTTTCTTTGACTGTGAATCAATCGTATTTAAAAAATCCTTTGTAATACGAACTACATATTTAACCTCGTCTAAATTGCGTTCTCTTAATAATGATCGATGAATGTCTAGCATGAGGTTCTTTTCCTCAATATCAGTAACGCCAGATAATTTTTGAAAATTAAAAAGCTCCTCAGGAGGGATATCTAGTGCCTTCATAAGTATTTCTAATGTACTTAAGGTTATATTAGATTGTCCGTGTTCAATATTGGAGACTCTTCCTTTACTGAAACCCAATTTCCCTGTTCTTTCGGCCACTTCTTCCTGGCTTAGCCCCTTCGATAATCTAATAATACGGAGTTGTTCACCTACTAGCTTTAAAAAATCTGACATATGATTCACCTCTATGTTAAAAGCTAGTGAAAAATAGTGGAAATGACTATACTATTATAGTGGTATAATAGAGAAAAGTTACATTAAAATGGTACAATTTTAGAGTAGCCACTTTCCTTAGTCAAATGGCCTAATTGAAGCTTTTAGAAGTAGATCGAAAGTGAATGTTTATAGAGTAGTTTACAAAGTAGAACATAAGATTGGAGGATGAAAGCAAGGTGAAGTATTTGTTAGAAGAGGTAGCAAAAATTAAAATGGGTAAAATGTTCACGAGTGAAAAACGCTTTACTAGGGAAGGTATTCCTTATATAACCGAAGAAGCGCTAAAGAAATTATCGCTTGAAGATGATACTAGTCGTTTGCCAAAGGTTGATAGTACATTGAAAGAACAATACTCTTTTTCATTGGTACCAGCTCAAAGTATCCTTCTAAATAAAACGAATTTAAAGGACACGAGTATATATCAATGTAAAACAGATGTATGTATTAGCCATGAAATCATTGCAATCATACCGAATGAATCGATACTAAGCAGTGACTATTTATTTCATTTTATTAAATGGTATCAACATAATAATAAAAAATGTGATGACTATCGTTTAATGATTGAGTTACCTTCTATAGTCATTCAGCATCAAGTAGTTCAAGTATTAAATGCTGTTCAACAATTATTAACGAATAAGGATTATTTAGTTACTGCAGTTAAGAATCTACCAAAGCATTTTGATAATACTTCTAGACAAGCGAACCATCATTCTAACAGCTTATATCAAGGATTTGAGCAGTTGCATTATCTTTATATAGCTATGCTAAATCATATTTTTAATGGTGATTATTTGCATGATTTTCCAGAATATCATGCGTGTCAGAGGTTATGTAGCCATTAATATAAAGCAGTCGGTGCGTAGTGGATTTATTAATCCTTGCACCGACTAATTATATTTCAATAATGATGGGTAAAATCATAGGTTTTCGTTTTGTTTGTGTAAATAAATACTGACCCACAGCTTTTTTTATTTCTCGTCTTAAGACATGTATTTGTCTACTTTCTTGCTGCAACTCGTTGATTATTTCTTTGGTCAGCACATTCACTTTATTCAATAGCTCTTCGAAATCCTTTGCAAACACAAAGCCACGAGAAATAGTATCAGGCTCTGAAATAATAGCACCGTCTGCTTTGCTAAGGGTTAAAACAATAACCAACATTCCATCCTCAGAAAGCTGCTTGCGATCACGCAGGACAATACCTTCTACTTCACCTATGCCGATTCCATCCACATACGTATCCCCAGATGGAACTTTGCGTGTTTGTCTCGCTGTCGCATTTTCAATATCCACAACATCTCCGTTTTTCATAATAAACGTATGGCCCTTTTGAACGCCAACAGACTCAGCTAATAAACGGTGCTGATGCAACATACGGAATTCGCCATGAATAGGAATAAAAAATTGTGGTTTCATAAACGTCAGCATAAGTTTTAAATCTTCTTGATAGCCATGTCCTGAAACATGCATTCCCGTATGATTGGAAGAACCATATATGACTTTTGCGCCAAGCTGAAACAAATGATCAACAATCCGAGAAACTCCTTTTTCATTGCCTGGAATAGGAGACGCTGCGAGAATAACCATATCATCAGGTAAAACCTTTACTTCCCGATGGTTACCATTTGCTAAACGTGCGAGTGCTGCTAATGGCTCTCCTTGACTGCCAGTACATAGAACGACTACCTCCTCTGGGGGAAGGTATTTAACTTCACGCGCATCTATTAACAGATCATCTGGAACAAATAAATAACCTCTTTCAATAGCGACATCTACAACATTTACCATACTACGACCTAATAAAGCTAGCTTTCGATTAGCGGCAATGGTTGCATGCACAATTTGTTGAATACGATTAACATTTGAGGCAAAGGTTGAGATGATAATTTTACGCTCGGCATGGAAAAAGGCCTCCTCAATATGATGACCAACAAGTTGCTCAGAGGGCGTTAAGCCTGGTCGTTCGGCATTTGTACTTTCTGATATTAGAACGAGCACTCCTTTTGATCCAATTTCTGCCATTTTATGAATGTCTGCGAATTGGTTATTCACAGGTGTTAAGTCGAATTTGAAATCGCCAGTATGCACTACATTTCCTTCAGGAGTGGCAAGGACGATTCCTAAGCAATCGGGTATGCTATGGTTAGTTCTAAAGAAGCTTACATCAATTTCTCCCAAATGGAGTGCTGAGTCAGCCTGAATTTCAATTAAGTCAGTTTCTCTGAGCAGCTTATGTTCTTTTAATTTTAATTCGATCAGCCCTAAAGTGAAGCGGGTAGCATAAACAGGAACGTTTAATTTTTTTAAGAGATATGGAATACCACCAATGTGATCTTCATGTCCATGCGTCACAATTAAAGCTTTAACTTTTTCTTTATTTTCAAGCAAATAGGTGATATCAGGGATGATCAAATCAATACCGAGCAAGGTTTCATCTGGAAATTTTGCTCCGCAATCAATAAGAATCATATCATCTGCATATTGAACTACATACATATTCTTGCCAATTTCATTAATACCACCTAAGGCAAAAATGGATAATAACTGTTTCTTTGTGGACAAAGTACTCCCTCCTAAAGTTGTAACTCCATCTAATAATTACTTTAGCCATTGGTAGTATAGCTTTTAGTGTTTCATCCTATACGAAATGGATCATGATGATCTGAAGACTACTATTTGTATTTCATGAGGAATAAAATAGAGGGGACTAAAAAAATTGGCACGATAGCGTCAAGCTTCTTTCATAGTGAAGAAAAACAAAGGAGGTTTAACTCTGTCTAATTTTGTGCAACATGCAATTTTCGAGCATAGGTTTTGGCTAGAAATCATGCAAAATCATGCGCAATTTATTCATGGCGCATTATATCCATCTGAACAGGATGACATTCAAAGGGCAAATAGTTTTATCCAACAATTCTCTCAGCTGCTTACCTATTTGTCATCTATTGATGGTACAAATGCAGTCTCTTTCTCCATAACCGTGGATGACAATGTCGAGCAGTTTAAACAATTTAAACTACATCTACTGAGACATCAATTGTCAGGAGATATTGGGATTCATTTAACACCAACATTTGTCAATCATATGGTTAATGAACTAGAAGAATATCAAAATGTGCTCAATTATTTAAAAAAAGGCGAAGTACCACCAATATTTCATGAGCTTCACCATCATTTAATTTGGCTATTAGATGCTTCAGGACATGCAGGTATTATTCAGGATGATTTAGATGGTGTCGAAAAAAGATTGAAGCAAAAGAGTAATGAGTTTGCCAAACACTTTGAACAATTTTATTTAAAGGCAGTAGAATTAACAGGTTATTTACGAACGAATATGCATTCCTTTCCTGCTTTAAGCCGGTTTAATAAGGATGTTGAGTTGAACATTTTTAAAAGAGTTAGAAGAGATGGAATTGAGTGCAGAGGTTTTAGGTACATTTACAGCGCCTATGGCGGATCATATGTGGCGTGAAGAGCAATACTATTTAATGAAGCTTGCACAGTCAAGAGGAGAAAAATAGAAGAAGGCGAGGAGGCTATCACATTGGATAGCCTTATTATTATGGATGAATCACTACTTCAGTCCCAATAGGAACAATACTAGCTAATTCTTCAACATCTTGATTTTGCATTCGGATACAGCCATGAGAAACAGCATGCCCAATGGAGCTAGGATCATTCGTGCCATGAATCCCGTAGTGTTCCTTCGATAAACTCATCCACATAGTTCCAAATGGGCCGCCAGGATTTGGATCTTTGTTAATAATAATAAAACTACCAACAGGTGTTTCGTGTAGCATACGTCCAACTGCTATTGGGTATTGTTTTTGAAGGATATTATTTCTGTAGAGGCGTAGCCAACGATTTTCTGTAGAAATTTCAATACGGTATGGGATTGTCTCAGGATCAGGAAAGCCAGGTATTATAATTTGTTGACCGACGTAAAGAGTGTCTGGTTGAATGCCTGGATTGGCCTCAATAATGGAAGACAATGAGGTACGATAATCGCGGGAAATTTGAGTTAACGTTTCGCCGGGTTTAACGGTATGAATCAACGTCCATCCTCCTTTATACAGGTTATGATTATACTATATGCTACTTATGAATGATGTTATGGATTGTTCAGGACTTTGGATAGAATAAGCAGTAACACCGTATTGTTAAGGAGCATATATCATGAGGGAATTTAAAATTACGTATTTTTTTGATGAAATACATTATGTCAGAAGGTTTATCTTTATCGAGTCACAGCAAGAAGCAGAGAATTTGGTAAAGAGTGAACGGGATCAATATATCTCCTTTACAGATAGCAGAGGTATTTATCATGAATTGCATACCGGGCATGTACGTGTCATTCAAATTTCTGAGTACCATCGCATCGATAAAAGTGCTAAAAGGAAAGACACATAATCTGTTCATCATTACACACATTAAAGAAGAAAGGAGTGTGGCATGATGGACAAAGAACAAATACCACATGAAAAGAAAATATTTATGAATTTAAGTAGTAAAGACAAACCTGACATGGTTGAATCAGATACAATTAGTCTTTTCGATTTGCATGAGGATATGCAAACTGTTGATGCCATCCCTATTGAGGAACTCAATAAGAGAGTGGGAAGAGAAGGCGATGAATTGATTGAATTACAGCCGGATGAATTATAGGGGGTAGCAAACAATGAATAGAGAAAGTGGAGAAGCTCCATTCACAGTTTCGGGCACAGATATTCATGAAGTGAAGCAGAAAAATGCCGAGGCAGGATTATCCTACAATGAGGTAAAAGCATTATTGGCTAAACAGGGTGGACATGGGACGGCTATATATAGTGACACCAATATAGATGAAGTGAAACAAGAAATTCACAAGCATCAATAGTGACTGGGGAGGAGTAAGGTCTTGAGTGCTCTTCCTTTTTTCCTTTACAATGATGGAAAAAGAATGGGGGGCCAAGACTATGTCGGAAAAGAGATGCCCAAGATGTGGGAAAGAAAATCATTGTGGAGTCGCCAAAGGGGAAAAAGAATGTTGGTGTATGACACAGAACTTTCCAGAACAATTGTTAAATATGACCATAACGAATACATGTATTTGTCAAGCATGCCTAGATACATATAAAGAAGAGTCCGTAGAACTTATAACTATCATGACGTTCCTGTAAAAATTGCGCAATTGGTACAATTGTCTATCGCACAACAACCTAGCGGGCATACATTACTCTGAAAGGAGTGTGTCTAATGGCTAGACCTATTGAACTTAGTAATGTCACACAGATATATTTAGAGGAATATCAACGCATCCTTAAAAAGATGATGCAGGGCATGACCTATGTAACCATTACTTGTAGTATTTCAGAAAATTTTATAAAGCAAATCATCCCATATCAAATAGCAGCAATTCAAATGTCAGAAAATGTTTTACGCTTCACGACAAATATTCCTGTACAAAATCTTGCATTAGAAATCATCCGAACACATACAGAAATGCTTGAAAGTCTTGAAGCACTACAAAATAGATGCTGTGTTGTACAAAATTCAGAGTATGAATTATACGAGTATATGTGTGCTTATAAAGAAATTACAGAAGCTATGTTTAATGCAATGTGTGCACCACCAGTTTCCAATAGCATTAACATCAACTACTTAAGGGAAATGATTGTCCATCATCAGGGCGGAATACGATTAGCGCAAAATGTGCTAAGATTTTGTATTTGCCAAGAATTAATCCCAATTCTAAAATGCATGATTCAAACGCTTTGTGAGCAACTAGAGGCTATGGAAAAGTTACTGGATAGTTTACAAAATTGCGATTGCGAGTGCTAGTAGTAACT
Source organism: Lysinibacillus fusiformis (assembly GCF_003049525.1). Classification (GTDB taxonomy): domain Bacteria; phylum Bacillota; class Bacilli; order Bacillales_A; family Planococcaceae; genus Lysinibacillus; species Lysinibacillus fusiformis. Next base: position 65,918 of record NZ_PYWL01000009.1, read on the forward strand.
AAATGTTTATATAGGAAGAAGGCGCTAAGATCAATCATGGTTTTAGCGCTTTTTCTGCGTGGAAATAGTGTTTATCAAAGAAAAATGTCAATAAAGTGGACAAGTAAATAAGATAGTGTAAAGATTTTTTTGAGAATCTATTTTTGACTTTCTGTTGTTGGTAAAATATAAATGTTTTATTAGATGAAGGTAATGAAGGAAATTCAATTATTCGTTTATAAATAGTAGTTTCTACATGCATGTACTTTAGACAAACGGGAGTGGTTATTGTGTTCAAAAGGAAGAAGATTAATCAAAATTATGATTATTTCTCAGCCGCTAAAAATTCTGACATTGAGGCGAATGAGCGCTTTAAAGAAAAATTGGATTTTCTAGCTCTATCAAGAATTAGGAGAGAATCTGTTGGGTTCTTACGTAAAATTTATGAAAACAATCGACAGCATATACTCGACAACTTTTATGATCGTTTGTTGGAAATATCAGAATTTAACCAAGTAATTCATACACATTCAACAGTCGAACGTTTAAAAGGGTTATTCGATTCACACTTTATAAGTCTGTTTGACGATGAATTAGATTTAGATTATGTATTTAAGCGACGTAAAATAGCATATATACATGCACGAATAGGCGTATTACCGAACTGGATGATTTCTGCCTATACATTAATTAATCAGTTAATTATTCCACTAATTGTAAAAGAATTATCACGTGATCAAGAGAAGATGCTGGATGTCCTATTGTCGTATGATAGCCTAGTAACAATCGATCAGCAAATTATTTTAGAAACCTATATAGAAATACAAGCCGGTTCCGTAGTGAATGGATTAGGTGAAATCATTACTTATAACACACAGTTGGATACAGTGAAGGAACTCATTGAATTTCAAGAAATACAGCAACAGGAAATCATTGCAGCAGATCAATCGATGCATGAACTAGATGAAAGCATTGAAGATATTGCTACATCTGTAGGCGATATTTCAGAGCAAACAAAGCTTGCTTTAAAAAAATTAAACCAGGATTTAGATTCGTTACACCAAGTATCAACGATCTTACAAACAACAGATGAAGGACATAAATCCATGCAGGAGGATATTAAACGTCTCGTTGAACGTGTAAATAGTGTAGCGAAGCTGATGGAATTGATTCAAAGAATTGCAGATCAAACGAACTTATTAGCTTTAAATGCATCGATTGAAGCAGCCCGCGCGGGGGAAGCAGGAAAGGGCTTTGCTGTCGTCGCAGAAGAGGTTCGGAAGCTTGCCGATGATACAAGTACATCTGTCAAATCCATACATACAGATATACAGGAGCTACTGCATATTACTAACAATATTAGCTCTTTAACGACTCAATTTTCACAAGACTTACATCAAGGTGTTACAGATACACTACATATCACTCAAACACTTGCAGAGTTAAATAAAAATTTACAGCAGCAAGGGGCTCGCTTTGAGGAAATAGCTACAACAACAAAGGTACAAGCTCAATCCGCTACAACGATATCTGAACGCAACCATACAATTACAGAAAGTATGCAAAAAAGTAAAGTCATCGTTTTTGATATGGGCTCTGCTATTTATAAATTAAGTAAAATGATCGATGGATACCGTTCATCAACGATTTCTAAAAACTTTATTATTAGCCAAGAGGACATCATTGAATTAGCCATTACCGATCATTTATTATGGCGCTGGAAAATTTATAATTTACTGCTAGGCTTTGAAACGATGACAGAGCAAGATGTAGGCTCGCCAAAAGAATCGCGTCTTGGTGAATGGTATTATGGCACTGGCAAAAAGCTATTAGGTGATGAACGTGTGTATGTAGAATTAGAACAGCCATTTATTCATGTCCATGAAATTGCTAAAAAAGCAGTGCGTGAATATAATGTAGGACATAAAAATGAGGCAGAAAAATACTTGAAGGAAATTTCGGAAGAATCCTTTGTAGTCATTGACAAACTCAAAGCGTTAAAGGAAATTCTATTGGACGGAAAAAAACAATACATTCATTAAAAACGGGGAGCAAGCTAAGAGCAGATTAGCTTGCTCTTTTTATGTTTAAGACACTGTTCCTTCATCAACAGAAGGTACACACATAAAGGTTATGGTCCGCTTTTCACTATCATACAGACACCATTCACGGTGATCTACAACGGAGCCAACATTTACACCGTATTGTTTATTTTGTAATACAATAGGTTGTCCGTAGCGAATACGAATCGGTAATTTTTTCTGCTGGTGATAAAGACCTGATTCATGACTATGACCAAAGAAGAACAATGGCTTTTGAAAGGGTGGGAATGTTGGCTGCCAGCTTACACTCCATTTAAATTGATGCCCATGCATAAGTGTGGCGCCATCAATCTCCATTGTTTCAGGTAACGCCCTAAAGCGCTCAATGCCCGTCACCTGTGTAATACGTTCTTCTTGATTGCCTCGTATAGAGGGGAAGGTTAACAGTTCCTCAAATTTATTTTCAACGATCGCTGCTCTTTGTAAAGATAACCCAGACATCGTTTGGGCTTTTTTCTTACTAATCGTGCATTCATATAAATCACCTAATCCAATGATTTTTGCTTCCTTTGCTGTCTGCTGAATATGAGTGAGAACAGCTTTCGTATCTTCTATATTAGAATGTAAATCTCCTAAAAGTGCATATAGCATGCAAACCCGGCCTTTCCTATAAATAATCGTATAATTATCATACACCTAATAGAAATTGCTAGAAAAGTAAAACGTCTAAGAATATTTCGTTAGTTTACCTACATATTTTGAATGTATGGAAAAATTGCCAAGGAATTCAATGCTTGATAAAATAAAATCATAATTTTCTGAAATTTTAGCAGTCTAGTAATTTGCCATTGATGTTGACTCTATCTAGCAATAAAAAAACAAATTTTTGGAGGGCTTATAATGACGATGTACATGACGGATATTCTTGAAAAGTATGCTGTGCAACAGCCTAGTGAAATTGCGACCTTATATGATGGGAAAAAGCTAAGTTATCGTGAATTTTACAAATGTGTCGAAAGATTTGCAGCTTATTTACAGGAGCAAAATTATAAAAAAGACGATGTCATTGCTCTATATACCCTCAATTCAGATTTATTTTTAATTGCTTATTTAGGTGTGCAATTAGCTGGCTACGTAGCTATGCCAATTAATACTAAATTAGCAGCTCCAGAGGTTGAATTTATTTTTAATCATTCACAAGCAAAGGGACTCATTTATGATGAAAGATTAGCTGAAGCGCTAGAGGATGTATCCTATTCATTCCAACATGTTATTGGATTTCAAACGATGAATAATATCTTTAAAAATACTAATTTAGTAAGAGCTGTAGTACAGTTGGAGGCCAATGATACTGCGGTTGTTATGTACACTTCAGGTACAACTGGTAAACCAAAAGGCGTGATGCTAACTCATGAAAATATTGTAGCTACAGCTGATATTTGGTCATCTTCCATGAAAATGTCTAACAAGGACAGGATGTTTATTTGTACACCATTATTTCACTGTGCAGGACTTCATGTCTTTGCTATGCCCATGTTTTATCAAGGCGGGACAGTCGTGATAGAAGAAGCCTTTTCACCAACTAAAACATTAGCGCAGATTGCAATAACAGAGGCAACCATCTTCTTTGGTGTTCCATCTATGTATACGATCATATTAAATACGCCAGGTTTTAAGGAACATAGCTTTAGCCATTTGCGTTTATTATGTTACGGGGCTGCCCCAATGCCCTATGAGCTTGTTAAACAAGTGAAAGAGGCATTTTCAAATGTGAATGTACAAAATTTATATGGTCAAACAGAAAATACACCTGCAGCCACATCTTTATTAGATACAGATGCCTTAACGAAAATAGGCTCCGTTGGGAAGCCATTAGGGCAGACAGAGGTTCGAGTAGTTGATAGTGAAGGTAAGGAGGTTCCCGCTGGTGAAGTAGGCGAGATATGTGTAAGGGGACCACAGGTGATGAAGGGCTATTTACGTAATCCTGAAGAAACAGCTAGAACGATTATAGATGGTTGGCTATATTCAGGAGATTTAGGGCGTTTTGATGAGGAAGGCTATTTATATATTGTTGATCGAAAAAAAGATATGATCATCCGAGGTGGTGAAAATATTTACCCTATTGAAGTGGAGGAAGTATTGTATCAATTGCCTGAAATTTTAGAGGCAGCAGTAGTTGGATTACCGCATGAAGTGTATGGAGAGGTGCCCAAAGCCTTTGTCGTATTTAAGGAAGGTAAGTCACTCGATGAGGAAAATATTCTATCCTATTGTCAATCACAGCTTGCCAAATATAAAATACCGTATGAAATAGAATGTTTAACTGAACTGCCACGCAATGCTTCTGGTAAAGTTCTAAAGCATACATTACGACCTAAAGTAAGTACGATTTGAGAAAAAAAGTTTTGACTGTTAATTTTCCTTAAAGTTTCGTTTTCGATGCAAAAAAAATTCTCTGAAACAAGATAAAATAGGAACCTCTTTCAAAGTATCGTATAATAAAGTCTACGACAAATTAAATTAAAAGAATGGAGAAGGGGTGACCCTTCGATTTAGAATAGGAGCGGAATTTGTCTTGTGGACGGGGTATAAACGCCTTTTACTTATCGGCATGTTGATCATAATGTTACTTTCTAGCTGTCAGCCATTTTCACAGCAAGATGCGGAAAATAAAAATCAATTAACAGTATTAACGGTAGAATTTAATAGTGGTGCACCAATTGCTAATCTTTATATCACGGTCACAGATGTACAGACAGGTAATGTTGTAGAAGAAGCTATTGGTTCTGAAGAGGGAGAAGCTATATTTTCGAAGCTAAAAGAGGGACGAGAATATGCTGTTGCGGCAACGACCCTTGAAAATAGTGCGGCAAATGATGGCTATACAACCATCGAAAATTTTACGTATGATACGACAAAACCATATTTTAGATTGCAGACCCATTTTACAAGAGACGAACAAGAGCTAGATGTTCCTGTGGTGATGCAAAACCCTGAGCTTCCACATGGCTGTGAAATAACTTCACTCACAGCCGTGTTAAATTACTTTGGAATAAATGTGTCAAAGCTTGAAATGGCTGATAACTATTTACCAAAGCAAGAAATACGTATTGTAGGCAATCAACGGTTTGGACCAAATCCAAATGAGGCTTTTGCAGGTAATCCTCGTGATAAAGCTCATGGTATGTATGTATTTGCTGCTCCAATTGTTAAGGCAGCGGAGGCAGCTATTGCAGATAAACAAGCTGATTTACGTGTGACAGATATGAGAAATGCCTCACAGGAAGATATTTTGCAGCTTGTTCGTGAGGGAATTCCTGTCGTGACATGGGTGACGCTGGATTTATCGAAGCCTAAAAAAAGGGCAGATAGAGGTTGGATTTATAAAGGAGCGACTACTTCGCAGGACGCTTTTATGAATTTACACGCTGTTGTGTTAACTGGACATTTAGGTGATAAGGTAGTAGTAATGGACCCGTTAAAGGGCTATGTCACTTATAATGTGGACCAGTTCTTTAAAAGCTATCATGAATTAGGTGAACAGGCAGTAGCTGTACATAAATAAACTAGCTATTAGGAAGTATGTTACACTAATAAAAACGTAAAAAGTGAGTTGAGTAGAATGGCCATTGAGCACGCTTTTTTACCGGTTTTACTAGGCGATGAAATGAATGCTTATGGCATGGCCAGAGCATTTTACGAAGCCTATGGTGTGAAGCCACTTGCATTAAATCATACGAATATGGAAAAAATTCAACAAAGTGATTTACTGACCTTCCGTGAAGTGCCGAGACTTCATATAGAAGAACGATTTGTGACAGCACTAAAGGCAATAGCGCAGGAGTTCCCTGAAAAAAAATTACTGCTATTAGCCTGTGATGAATTTTATGTCAAAAAAATCGTAGAACATAAAGATGAATTGATAGAGGATTTTTTAGTTCCTTATGTGGATACTACTCTTGCACATCAGCTGCTAACTCGTGAAAGTATGTATGAGCTGTGTGCACAATTTGGTTTTCAATACCCAGCTATGCATGTATGCACAGTTAATGATTATGAAGAGTACGAAATGACATTTGACTACCCAATTGTCATTAAACCGATGAATATGACAAAGTATGCCACATGTATTTTTCCTGGAAAGAAAAAAGTATATATTGCACATGATAAAGTAGAAAAGGATAGCATATTCCATGCTATTTATAAGGAATCAGCCTATCGAGATGATCTTATGATTCAGCAATATATTCCTGGAGAAGATGCGAATATGTGTGTTGTGAATGCTTATGTAGGACAAGATGGGAAAGCGAAGCTTCTTGCTGTAGGAAATCCGATTCTAGAAGAGCATTCACCAGAGGGGATTGGTCGTTATGTGGCTATTATGACAGCCTATAATCCGACTTTAATGGAAAATGTGAAGACATTTCTAGAAGCCATTCAATTCCATGGATTTGCTACATTTGATATGAAATATGATGAGCGTGATGGACACTATAAATTGTTAAGTATCGAATTACATAATGAGCTTTCCAATTATTATGTGACAGCTAGTGGCTATAACCTTATGCAATATGTTGCAGACGATTATGTTCGAGGAAGTAAACAGCCACTAACATACGTGCAAAATAAACATCTTTGGACAATCGTACCAAATGGTGTCCTTTTCAAATATGTACAAAATGAACAACTTATTATTGAAGCAAAAAGTCTAATTCGACAAGGAATGGCGACAGATTCTATTTTTAATTATAAGGATATGAATGCCAAACGTTGGTTGAATGTAACTGTTGATAATTTAAATTTTTATCGCAAATATAAGAAATATTTTAATAACAAAGGTCTGTCTAACTCATGAAAAAACAAACTTTAGGTATAATAGGTGGAGTTGGTCCACTAGCAACGATGTTTATTGGTGAAATGATTGTAAGACGAACAAAGGCGCAAAAAGATCAGGAGCATTTACATACCATTATTGATAATGATACAAATATTCCTGACCGTACGGCTTTTATTTTAGATAATACGAAAGAAAACCCAGTGCCTGTTATAATTGAGGATGCAAAAAAGTTGGCTTCTGTTGGAGCTGATATGATTGCCATTCCGTGTAATACGGCTCATACTTTTTATGACGAGATCCAGGAAGGCTCCCCGATTCCTGTTTTGCATATGATTCGTGAAACGGCGAAGCGTGCATCCGAATTGGGAGCAGAGCGTGTGGGTATTTTAGCGACAACTGGTACATTGACTTCACGCATGTACCAAGATGCGTTAGAAGAATATGGAATTACACCGGTTGTACCAGATAATGAGATGAGAGCCCATGTGATGACCATTATTTACGATTATGTTAAAGCGGGTAAGAATGTCACACAGGATGATTGGCAACCAATTGAAGATGCCATGCTAGCTCTAAACTGTGATCGTCTCGTATTGGGTTGTACCGAGCTATCTATTGTCAATCGAGATTTAAAATTAAGTAATATATATATCGATTCATTAATCGTTTTAGCGGAGTGTGCTATTTTAGCATGTGGTTATGAGCTAATCGATTAGGAATGTATAGAAAGAATCTGCTTGCTTTACATGGGTAGGCTGTAAGTCTTCAAAAAATTGTGGACGGGCTTACATTTCCATGTGTGGAGTTAGGCAGATTTTTTATGGATGAGAGTTTCATTTGGTGAAACGATTAGACAAAGGTTTGCGTACATATAAAGTAGGAAGCTACCGAGTGTGTTAAACTAGTGTCAAGCAGATAGAAGGTGGGAAATAACATGTCAGTAATCAATTTATTAAAAGAAGAATTACAAGCAAAATGGAACTTTGAAGCAACTATGAAAATTCAAGAGGAAATGATACCAGCGATGCTTGAAGGAAAAGATATCGTAGCAGAATCACCTACTGGTTCTGGTAAAACGTTGGCGTATGTTTTACCATTGCTGAATAAAGTAAACGGGGCGAAAAAGCAAACACAAGGTCTGATCGTAGCTCCATCACAAGAGCTAGCCATGCAAATTGTAGAAGTTATCCGTGAGTGGACGGCAGGTATGGATATTACGGTTCAGCAGCTTATTGGTGGGGCCAATTCCGCTCGTCAAATTGAAAAATTAAAGAAAAAGCCAACGATTGTTGTTGGAACACCTGGTCGTTTAAATGAATTAGCACGTGCAGGTAAATTAAAGCTTAAGGAAATTGAAACAGTTATTTTAGATGAATGTGATCAATTACTAAGTCGTGAATACCGTGTTGTCATTAAATCCTTTATTGAAGGTTCTGCCTTCGGACGACAAGTTGTAGTTGTTTCAGCTACTATTACAGAGGAAATTGAATTAGTGGCAAGTCGCATGATGTTTGAGCCAGTTCGTTTTAAAATTAAGCCAGAGGATATGCTAAAGGTTGGCAAAGTAATCCACTCGTTTGTGAAGGTGGAAGAACGTGATAAAACAGAGTTCCTTCGCCGTTTATCGCATACAGAAGGTCTGAGAGCATTAGCTTTCGTCAATAATATTGATCAATTATTAATGAAAGAAACGAAGCTACAGTATCGCTCTGCACCAATCGTTACACTTCATTCTGACATGAAAAAGGAAGAACGTAAAAAGGCTTTAGATGCTTTCCGCAAAGGGGACGCACGTATTTTAATCGCGACAGATATTGCTGCACGTGGTTTAGATATTGCCGGTTTAACACATGTTATTCATGTTGACGTTCCACGAACAATTGAGCAGTATTTACACCGTTCGGGTCGTACAGGTCGTGCAGGTGCAGATGGTGAAGTATTAACATTACTATCTTATCAAGACGAAAAAGCCTATAAAAAATGGACAAGAGAAGTTCCTGGTAAGCCAGTGCAGAAAATATGGCATGATGGTAAGCTAATGGAAGGTAATTCTAAAACGATTGGACAAAAGCGAGGGAAATAATATGGCATTTGAAGAAAAATTACAGGCATACGCAGAACTTGCAGTAAAAGTTGGAGTAAACATTCAACCAGGTCAATATTTGTTAGTCAACACATCAGTTGATGCTTTAGATTTTGCTCGTTTGGTCGTTAAAGAGGCGTATAAGGCTGGCGCTGGACGTGTCCATGTTAATTTTTCAGATGATGAAATGGATCGTGCCTATTTTGAACATGCCTCTGATGAAGAATTTAACCGTTTCCCTGAATGGGTCGTACGGATGCGTGATGAACTCATTGAACGTAAAGGGGCATTACTATGGATTGAAGCCGCAGATCCTGATAAATTAACAGGAATTTCGGCTGATCGATTAGCTACTCATCAAAAGGTATCAGGAGCGGCATTGAAAAACTATCGAAATGCGGTTATGAAGGATTTAATTGCGTGGTCAATTATTGCAGTTCCTTCGTCAAAGTGGGCGGCAAAGGTATTCCCTCAATTGACAGCAGATGAGCAAGTGCCTGCTTTATGGGACGCTATCTTTAAAACAGTTCATATCGGAGAAGGAAATGCAGTTAACAATTGGCATCAGCATGTAACGAATTTAGAATCTCGTGCAGAACTATTAAATAATAAAAAGTATGCGAAGCTACACTATACTGCACCAGGAACAGATTTAACAATTGCTTTAGCTCCACAGCATAAATGGCTAACTGGTGGCAGTAAAACGCCTGAAGGCAATGTTTTTATTGCTAATATGCCAACAGAAGAAGTGTATACACTTCCAATGAAGCAAGGTGTAGAAGGTTATGTTAGTAATTCAAAGCCTTTAGTATATCAAGGCAATATCATTGATGGCTTTAAATTAACATTTAAAGAAGGAAAAATTATCAAGGCGGAAGCTGAAGTAGGTCAAGATTTATTACAAGAGCTTATTCAAGTAGATGAAGGTTCTAGTTATTTAGGTGAAGTAGCACTTGTTCCGCATGAATCACCCATTTCAGCATCAGAGATTTTATACTTTAATACATTATTCGATGAAAATGCTTCAAACCATTTAGCAATTGGAGAAGCATACCCGACTTGCTTAGAGGGCGGTAGAGACTTAGAAAACGGTCAACTAGAAGCATTAGGTGCAAATATTTCTGTCACACATGAAGACTTTATGATTGGTAATGGTGAAATGGACATTGATGGTATTTTACCAGATGGAACAGTAGAGCCGATATTCCGTAAAGGTAGCTGGGCTTTCTAACTTTAGTTCCAATCGAGAATGGGGGAGAGCAGATGAAGCATTTAGGTAGTTTAATCGGGATGATTATTTTATTAATGACATGCTGGGGCCCATCTGCTTTTGCTCAAACCGAAAGCTATGTAGCAATTGGGGATTCCCTAGCTGCTGGTCAAACCCCTTTTCAACAAATTGATGTTGGATATAGTGATTTAATTGCTATGAGATTACAGGCAATGGATCAATTAAAATTCTATACAAAGGAACTAGCTTTTCCAGGTTTTACAACAGCTAATGTATTAGAAAGAATTAAAACTGAGGAAGCAAGAGATTTATTAGCCAATGCCACTTTAGTTACTGTTTCGGCAGGTGCCAATGATTTATTAAGCCTTGTCCGGCTAAATCCAACGGCTGGAACATTAACTTTTTCTCAACTTCAAGCAGATTACGCCTTAAATATAGTGAGAAAAAATATGGAAGCTATCTTAAATGAATTGGGAGAGCTTGCGCCAAAGGCTCAGGTATATGTTATAGGTTATTATTTTGCCTATCCAGGTGTTCATCTCACTCAAAAAGAAGGAACAAATGCACAGCTTGTGAAATTAAATACGATTTTACAGCAACAGGCAGAGCTAGCCGGAGCTGTTTATGTAAATGTGTATGACAGCTTTGGATTAAATGCTACTAACTACTTACCAAACTATGCAGATGTTCATCCAAATATGGAAGGTTATCGCGAAATGGCCAATGCATTTTTAAAGGCATATAGTGGTAGTGATGCCTTAAATATTGCTTCATCACAATTACCGCAACCGAATCCTCTGTCATTTGAGGAAATTTTAAAAGAGCGAGCTTCCACACAGCCTAAACAACAAAAGGTGACATCCTCCCAGTCTGTTCAAAACGTACGTTCCATTCAGGGATTTCACGGCTATACAGCTTTTATGGGGAAGTTGGAAAAGAGATAAATAATGTTGAGTAAAGGCATCTTAGAGGATGCTTTTTTTTGCGTGTACTAAATTCCCCAAACAAAGGAAAAAACAATCCATTACAAGCCATGATAAAATAGTAAAAGGACAGGAGGTACAGGAATGAAAATATTTCATACAGCAGATTGGCATTTAGGAAAGCTCGTTCAAGGCGTCTATATGACAGAGGATCAACAATATATCTTACAACAATTTATACAAGCTATCGATGAAGAAAAGCCAGATGTAATTATTATAGCAGGTGATCTATACGATCGTTCCATGCCGCCTATTGAGGCAGTGAATTTACTAAATGATATATTAGCAAAAATAGTTTTAGAGAAGAAGATTCCTGTTTTAGCTGTTGCAGGGAATCATGACAGTGCAGGCAGATTAAACTTTGGTAGTCGTTTGATGCGTGATAGTGGTTTATATATTAAGGGGCAGTTTACGAAAGATCATGCACCCATTATTATCAATGATTCACATGGAGAGGTGCATTTTCATCTTGTACCATTTGCAGAGCCTACCACTATTCGCAGTATTTTTGAAGAGGAGGCCATTCGTTCTCACCATGATGCGATGCAGAAAATTATTGAACATATAACAGCAGGTATGGATACAAATAAACGCAATATATTTGTTGGACATGCCTTTGTGACCAAATACGGTGAGGAAGAAGCTAATACTAGTGACTCAGAGCGTCCGCTTTCTATTGGGGGTTCAGATTGCGTGAATGCTGCTTTATTTAAACCATTTCATTATACAGCACTCGGACATTTACATAAGGCACATTTTGTCTTAAATGAAACAATTCGCTATGCTGGTTCACCATTAAAATACTCATTGTCTGAGCATCTACATGAAAAAGGCTTTTTAATCGTCGATCTAGATGAGCAAGGAAATAGTACTGTAACTAAAAGAAAGTTCATGCCAAGACGAGATTTACGTGTTGTGGAAGGACAGTTGGAGGATTTATTAATGCTTCCACCAAGTGATGATTATGTATTTGTTCGATTGACGGATGCTACGTCCGTGTCTTCGCCAATGGAACGTATTCGTACCGTTTTTCCACATGCCATGCATGTTGAACGTAAGATTTTACGACAAGAGAAACCAAGCGAGCTTCAAGTAGTAGAAGCAGAAAAGCTTGAAGATATCGATCTATTCCGCTCTTTCTTTACAGATATAATTGGGATACAACCAGATGAAGATACCGAGCGTCTGTTTACGGAAATGCTACAGGAATTATTAGATAAGGAGCGAGAAATAGTAAAATGAAGCCATTAAAGTTAACGATTACGGCATTCGGTCCTTATAAAAATACGGAAATAATTGATTTTGAACAGTTAGGGGAACATCGTTTGTTCGCTATCTCTGGCAAAACCGGTGCAGGGAAAACGACGATTTTTGATGCGATTTGTTATGCACTTTATGGGTCAGGCAGTGGTGAGGATCGTCAGGATACGGCTTTACTGCGAAGTGGCTTTGCTGATGATGATGTATATACAGCAGTAGAACTTATTTTTGAAATGCATGGAAGGGTCTATCAGATTTTACGTCAGCCTGGACATATAAAGGAAAAAAATAAAACAGCTACTGGTAAAAAGGTGGAGTTAGCGGAAGTAAAAGAGGGAAAGCTCGATTATAACATTGTTGAAAAGCAGCAAACACTTGAAGTCGATAAAAAGATTCAGGATATTATTGGTCTGACAAAGGATCAATTTAGCCAAATTGTGATGCTACCTCAAGGTGAATTCCGCAAATTATTAACGTCGGATTCTACAAACAAAGAGGTCATATTACGAAAAATCTTCAAAACAGATCGCTTTGGTGTTATGACAAAACTGCTTGATGCGAAACGAAAAGAGGCAGAAAGTGATCTTGAACGTGCCAAGCAATTAAAAGAACATCTACTTGGTCAAATTGTTGGTGCACTTCCACATCGTTCCTCTCCTTTGTTCACACAAATTGCTGATAATACGGAAAATATGTTTCAGCTAAAGCAAGCACTGGAAGAGGAGCTTACCTATTATAGAAAATGTTTTGAAGATGAACAGCGCCAGTATGAGGAAGCCTATAATCATCATCAAAAAGAACAGGAGTTTTACCGTTTAGCTAAAACGCTTAATGAACAATTTGAGGAGCAGTTCAAACGTCAAAAAAGACTAGAACTGCTATTAAATGAGCAAGACAACTTCCTTGCAAAGGAACGGGAGATAGCCTTAGCAGAACAAGCGGAGCGTTTACTACTACTGGAGCAACAATGTTTGGATTTACGAGCCGAACAAAATTTAAAAGAACAAGCCTATCAGCAAGCTAACAGTAGTCAACTACAAACCAAGGAGCTGTTACAAAGAGCTCAAGAAAAATATGAAGCGGAAGAGGCAAAAGAGTCAGAACGTCAACAGCTTTTGCAGCAGGAAATGCAGCTCCAAGCATTGCTTCCTAAGTTCGAGGCTTATGACAGCAATGTACAGCAACTTCAAATTGCTAAGCAATATGTAGAAACGGCTAAACAAGGGGCAGCGGATAACCTAGTGCTAATCGATAAAGAAAGCGCGCAATTAGAGGAGCTTTCACAATCAATTGAGCACTATGAAAAACAATTGGAACCGTATGAAGGTTACTTAGAACAACTACCAAAACTGCGGGAGCAAGTAGCTTTGCTCATGAAGGTGGAGAAATATACAAAAACGGTAGAGATAGCGAAACAAGATGTTATCGCTACTCAAACTCATTATCAGGACAGTAGACTGGAGCTTCAACAATTAGAGCAACGCTGGCTGACAAGCCAAGCAAGCATTTTAGCTCAGCAGCTTAAAGAAGGGCAACCTTGTCCGGTTTGTGGGAGTACGACTCATCAACAAACACATAATGAGCAATTGGAAATTGTTGAGCTTGCTCAGGTGGAAACGTTAAGGAGAAAAGCTTCTTCAGACGAGCGTTTGTATTTGGAAAAAGAGGCATTTTTAACATCCGCACAACAGCTTCAGCAAGAGGCACTGACACAAATAGAAGCATACGCGATGAAGCAACAGGATCAAGCACAAATAATAGCTTCCTTAGAAAAAATGGAACAAGAGATTACTAGCTTAAAGATTATCAATCAACAGTTAGCTCAAACAAGGATTAACCAGAAGGAACAGCGTTTAGCAATAGAGCATTTGCAACATAAACAAGTCAAACTTGAGGAATATTTAACTGAGCAGATGAAGGGCTGGACAAGACTGCAGGCAATTGTAGAAGAACAGCATAAGCAAATGCCAACAACTATGCCAACCTTAAAGCAATTAAAACAAACACTTACCGATGTTAGTAAACAGAAAATGGATTTACAAAAATTATGGCAGGAAAGCCAGCATGATTTACATGCCGCGAAGGAAGCTGCCAGTAATGCTAAACTAGCTGTGGAAATCGCCAAACAGAATTTTGAAGAATTAAAGCTCAAAATGAATGACAAGCGTGAGCAGTTTTCAATAAGCATGCAGGAAGCAGGCTTTGTGTACTATGAAGACTATGCAACTGCGAAAAGAAGTGCCACTCAATTAGAGGAACTTCGAAAGGCATGCAATGACTACAGGTTACATGTTCATACGTTACAAATTCAAATTTCAGAAGGAGAAAAACATCTACAAGGGAAAGAGGAGCAAGATTTAGCCCTGATGGAGGCAACTGTGGAAAATCTCAGAATCGCCTATGAGGATGCCTTTAAACAACTTCAACAAATAGATGGATTTGCGAAATCATGTCTAAGCTTCATCAACAAAGTAGAAGAAACAGAGAGAGAGCTTCGTTTACTTGAGAGTGAGGCAGGTCGAGTGAAGGAGCTGTATGGCTTATTAAATGGGCAAAATTCGAAAAAACTGTCCTTTGAACGATATATTCAAATTAATTATTTAGATCAAATTACAGAGGCAGCCAATATTCGTCTTTATCATTTATCTAACGGTCAATTTGAACTTAGACGTTCAGACAGGCTTGAAAAGCATGCCAAGCAAAGTGGACTTGGGCTTGATGTATATGATGCTTACACAGATCAATTACGAGATGTTAAAACGTTATCTGGTGGTGAAAAGTTCAATGCATCATTAAGCCTTGCTCTAGGAATGGCAGATGTTATTCAAAGCTTCCAAGGCAATATTCATATTGAAACCATGTTTATTGATGAGGGCTTTGGCTCGCTCGATGAAGAATCATTAAATAAAGCAATAGACACATTAATCGATTTACAAGATTCTGGACGAATGATTGGTGTCATCTCTCATGTGCCTGAATTAAAATCAGCGATGCCAGCCGTTTTACATGTCGAAAAAACATTGAATGGACATAGTCAAACACATTTTGAAATAAAATAAAGGAAGGTGTATTTCCGGTTTAAGGAAATACGCCCTCCTTTTATTTTTTTCGAGAACTGACTGTAGAAGTTGTCCCTTTTTTTGCTGCCATCACTTTTTTTACGATTGGTATAACAATAGGCGCTAATTTAACAGCGGTTTTCACTACTTTTGATACTTTCATCAAAAACACAGCTCCTTTTTAATTACTTCTACCTGTTTATTTTAAAAATGAAACATTAGCGGATAACTCGAACGGCTTGAATAATATTCCATATAACAATTCCGAGCGAGACAATTCCGTAAATGGCGAACGAAATGAACCAAATGATTATGACTGTACTATTACTTGAAGTGGGGTCTAAACTAAATGTAGAAAAGACAAAGACAATGAAAAATAAGATCCCAAATACGAAAGGAATTAGATGGGACACTAATGCGCGAATAGAATGTCTTTTGATGTCAGCATCTTTCGTAACGAAGTAAACAATTAATGGTACGATGAAAGGAGCAAAGAAAATACTGAGATAACTAAAGGCAGATAATATTTTTTGGTTCTCCATAGTTGTACCTCCTTTTTTAATATTTACGCATGGAAAACAGTAAAGTTTCAAAAATTAAGTATGGAAGAGGTTGTAATCATTCCGTGCTTTGCGTACAATGAAAGTGTTCAAATTAAATTCAGATGTAACGACCACAAGGGGAGCTAATGATGTCAGCTGAGACTGGGCACGTAATGCCTTGACTCTTTGAACCTGTAAGCTAACACTTGCGTAGGGATGTGGATAGAAACCGACACTTGTACGATGTGAGGCTCTGTCCTGACATCGTTTTTTCATTCTTAAGAATAAAAAGGTGTCAGAGCGAATCAAATCAGCGCATTTCTATTCCTGCTCTTGTATCCTACATCGGAACAAAGGAGAGAATATGTATGGACAAAAAAAGACTATTAATGCTAGTGGAGATTGCAATATTTGCAGCGATTGGCCTCGTGCTCGATCAGGTCTCCTTTAAAGTATGGGCACAAGGTGGCTCTGTTAGTCTTGTTATGGTACCAATTATGTTAATTGCATTTCGCTGGGGTCTAGTAGCTGGCCTAACAACAGGCTTGCTTGTAGGTGTTATGCAAACCATGTTTGGAGCTTATATTGTACACTGGCTTCAAGGTTTATTAGATTACGGTGTTGCTTTCACAGTTGTAGGGTTAGCGGCCATTGTACGCAGACCTTTACTGGAAGCAGCAAATCAACTAAACAAAACAAAAATGGCGCTTTATATTATTGTAGGTACTGTATTTGCAGGCTTCTTGAGATATGCAGCGCACACTACTGCTGGCGCGGTATTTTTTGCAGAGTATGCCGGCGATCAAAATGCGTGGATCTACTCGATTATTTATAATGGTACCTATATGCTGCCCGCAACAGTATTAACAGCTATTGTGGGAGCGTTATTATTCACAGCGGCTCCACAACTAATGCAACGTAAAGCATAATGCCAACCCCTTCATATTGGTGAAGGGGTTTTTTATGTAGTCGTAAGAGAATAGAGCTCTTAGCACTTTGCCAAGAAGGCAGGCATACAATATTTAAAGCGTTTAGCGTTATACGCGTAAAAAGTTATGTTATATTAAAGAGTAGATATTAGATGAAAGGGACGTTATACATGATTGTAAAAACGCAAGAAGAAATTGAAGCTTTTAAAAAAATTGGACGCATTTGTGCAGAGATTCGTGAAGCGATGAAGGCTGCTACAAAACCAGGTGTCACAACACTTGAACTAGATGAAATTGCTGGTCGAATGTTTGCTGAGGCAGGTGCCATTTCAGGACCAAAAGGAGAATATGACTTCCCAGGATATACTTGTATAAGTGTCAACGAGGAAGTAGCGCATGGTATCCCAGGTAAACGTGTTATTCAGGAGGGAGATATCGTCAATATCGATGTTTCAGGCTCTTTAGATGGCTACTTTGCCGACACGGGTATTTCATTTGTAGTTGGTGAAGGCTATGAAGACAAAGAAAAACTATGTCGTGTTGCCAAAGATGCTTTTGATCGTGCTATGACAAAGGTAAAGGCTGGCTCTAAATTAAATCAAATCGGTAAAGCTGTAGAGCGCGAAGCGAATGCTAATGGCTTAACAGTTATTATGAATTTAACAGGCCATGGTTTAGGTCGTTCTTTACATGATGAACCAAATCACATTTTAAATTATTACGATGCATGGGACTCTACGATTATGAAAGAAGGCATGGTTCTTGCAGTTGAGCCATTTATCTCAGCAAAAGCAGAGCATATTGTAGAAGCTGGTGATGGTTGGACATTCATTACACCTGATAAGTCTCTTGTTGCTCAAATTGAACATTCAGTAATTGTTACAAAAGATAAACCAATTATCCTTACTTCATTAGACGAAGAATAGGATTACAAAAAAATCCTGCACACCAAATTATTTTTGGTAGGCAGGATTTTTTTTAATGAATAAAATACCAACTAAGAGTACACCACATAAAAATAATGCAGCTGTTGTTACGAGTAGCTCATCAAAACCATTATGTAAAGCGATTCCTATATAAGCCCATATAAAAACACTTGGATACATGATATCAAAGTGATGAAAGCGGATATGTAGCGCAATGGCTCCACCTAATGTCAGTAAAATAACTGCCCAAAGAGGAGTGCTTAGACCAAAACCGTTCCAACCATAAGCTGTTAACGTAAAGCTAATATTTGTGATAAAAATAAATGTCATCCATGCAAAATAAATGGCGAAAGGAATACGACCCGACAGTGATTTGTCATGAAGTGGATACGTATTGTACAGCATAAATAAATACAAGACTAAGAGTAAGGTAATGCCGAGAGAAACAATAAATAATTCATGATGCCATACATATATCGTTAATGCTTGTAAAATATTTATGCAACTAAAGAGCGCAGACTGTTTCATAGATGTCTTTTTGATGTTCATCACTAACCAATAACCGATTAATAAATAAATGACAATCCAAATTATATGACTTACATCAACAGGTGCAAATACCACCGAAAAACGATTAGAAATTTCTAAAAAAGATTGACCGTTAAGTTTCATGAAAAAGGATGAAAAGGTTAGGATGAGTGAGACAATATAAGAAATTGTCATCAATAAAAACCGAGGCATGCTTTCCTCTCCCTTCGTGTTAGATTGTATAGGGAAAAGACAAATAAGTATAGTACCGTCACTCAATTTATTATAACGGAAATTTCCATCAATGTATCGTGTTGTTTTGCTAATACTATCTACAATTTACCATCTCAATAGGCATCCATTTATTTCTTTAGTACAATAAGAATATATCCAGATTAAAGGAGTGAAGCTTTATGACGCAAAACATAAAAAATTTAGACCTATCTATTGAACTAGATAAAAAGATGTATAAAAAGAAATTACAAGTACTCCAATATGAAATGTTAAATGCCCAACAATTTTTATTAAAGAATAAAATAGGTTTAATTTTAGTGTTTGAAGGTATGGATGCAGCTGGTAAAGGAGGAGCGATAAAACGTTTAATTGAACGTGTTGATCCACGTGGCTATGTCGTCCATCCAATTTCAGCTCCACAGCCACATGAATTACGCTATAACTATTTACAGCGGTTCTGGAGAAAGCTACCTCAGCACGGGCAAATCGCTGTCTTCGATCGTTCATGGTATGGTCGTGTATTAGTAGAACGAATTGAAGGATTCGCGACGAAGGACGAATGGTCTCGTGCCTATGAGGAAATTAATAATTTTGAAAAGATTTTAACTGCGGGAGACTACATAATTATTAAGTTCTGGCTTCATGTTTCAGATGAAGAGCAATTAAAACGTTTTAAGGAACGAGAACAAAATCCATACAAGTCTTGGAAGCTGACAGACGAAGATTGGCGTAATCGAGAAAAGTCACCGCAATATGTGGAGGCTGCCAATGAAATGTTTGAAAAGACCGATAAGAAAAATGCTCCGTGGGTTTTAGTAGCTGGAAACGATAAAAAATATGCGCGTGTGCAGGTGCTACAAGAAACGCTTGCACATATTGAACGAGAGGCATTGAAACGTGGACTTCATTTAACTAATGTATTAGACAAGGCGCATTTAGAGGATGCTGAGTCATCTAGCCTGGACGTGTTAAATGAGAAAAAGAAGTAAAAGATAAAATATGAATGATGGTGCTATGACATGAAGACATGAGCTGTTTTAGTTGTAGCAGCATCTTTTTTTACATACAATAAGGTAAAACTAGGGGTACCCCCCCGTAATTTCCGATGCTTGAGAAGGTAGTATAAATTTTTATCGATATTGATTGGAAGGCTAGTGTGGAGAAATGGTGCTTAAAATTTGGAATTTATTAAGAAAAAAGGGTGGGAATGTGGTAACAATAAAGGGGGAAAAATGCTACATCCGCACATTCCAAGAAAATGATGCACGAAGTTTAACAGGTCTCGTAAGCCGCAATAAATACTTTTGGTCAACATATGAGCCTTTACAAAGACCTGAATACTATACAATCGACGCGCAATATAAAAAAATTCAAGAAAGTTTATATTTAATGGATTCAAAGCGAGAATTTACTTTTGGTATTTATGAGCATGGTACTAATAATCTAATAGGACATATTGCACTATATGCTGTAAAACGATTACCCTATTCAAGTGCATTTGTGGGATATGCTATGGATGAAATTTACGTAGGTAAGGGAATTGTCACTGAGGCAGTGAACATGGTAGTCCGGTTTGCATTCGATCAAATTGGGCTACATCGTGTCGAGGCATATGTATCAACCCAAAATAATCCCTCTATGCGTGTCTTAGAGAAGGCGGGCTTTCAACAAGAAGGTCTTTTAAGAAAGCTTTTATATATAAATGGTCAATGGGTCGATCATTATATGTATGCCCGTTTAGAGGATGAATAAATAAACAAGTGCCTTTCTATTCGATGGAAAGGCACTTGTTTATTGATTTGCTATAAATCAAGTTAGAATAACTATTGATGGTTACCGTTTTCAATTAAATCTAGATGACCTGTATTTGGGTCAATAATTAAACCATGTACA
Organism: Lysinibacillus fusiformis; assembly: GCF_003049525.1. Taxonomy (GTDB): domain Bacteria; phylum Bacillota; class Bacilli; order Bacillales_A; family Planococcaceae; genus Lysinibacillus; species Lysinibacillus fusiformis. Next base: position 86,447 of record NZ_PYWL01000009.1, read on the forward strand.
GGAACGTCTTTTACCATTAATGGGTGATTTCGAATCGTGTCGACACTTTTCTTAACACTTGTCGCTACATCACCAAAACCACGTAAAAATTCTTTTAAATCAAAACCAGAATACTCCAGCATTTTGATGGTTTCTGGGTTAATACCTCTTTTAACCATTTCACTTAACATAGCATCAGGATCAACTGCGCTCATACCACAGTCATAATGTCCAACTACGTAAACTTCATCTGCTTGTAGGCCATAAACAGCAACTAATAAACTACGCATTACAGCACCGAAAGGATGGCTTACTAAAGCACCGGCACTTTTCACAATTTTTACATCGCCATTACGGAGATTCATCGCTTTTGGTAAAAGCTCTACAAGACGAGTATCCATACAAGATAAAACAACAATACGTTTATCAGGATATTTTGTAGTGATGAATGGTTCATATTTTTTCTCTTGTACAAACTCTTTGTTAAACTCTAAAATATCATGTAACATTGTCATGAAAATTGCTCCCTTCCTTACAAAAAATATTTTAGAGCAAAACTTTAATTATGCAAACAATAAAGACTTTATTCAGACAATTTTTACAATAAAGAAGCAAACTTCATACACTTTAACAGATGAAAAACGTTGAATCTATAAAAAAACAGCTACCTTTACAGTAGCTGTTTTTTACATTAAAATTTTTCGCTTGGCTTTGGATCTACAGTTACTGAAGACTTGCTATCTAAACCAACTTGTAGGTAGTGGATGAAGAATCCAGTTGAAATTAATAAAACTGCTGAAAATCCAAGAACAGTTGTAATGAACATTTTTAGAGCTCCTCTCTACTTAGATGATCTACTAATTACCCTAAACTAATTATACAATAGGATACTAGGAAAATCTAAGGATAATTTATGACATCCATAACATACTAGCCTAGAATACTATTAGTAAGAATGGATTATTTAGAATGCCCAATTTCCATCACGGAATATTGGGTCTTTATGATTATCATGGGTAATGCCATCAATATTCATTTTATTGGAGCCAATCATAAAGTCTACATGTGTCAAACTTTGGTTAATTCCATGCGCTGCTAACTCATCTGAAGTCATTTCTTTACCACCTTCAATACAAAATGCATAAGCACTACCAATGGCTAAATGATTAGAGGCATTTTCATCAAATAATGTATTGTAAAATAATAAATTCGATTGTGAAATAGGGGATTGATGAGGCACTAATGCTATTTCACCAAGATAATGCGCCCCCTCATCTGTTTCAATAAGAGAAGCTAAAATTTCTTGACCTTCCTCAGCTTTTACTTCAATAATACGGCCATCTTTAAACGTTAATGTGAAATTATCAATAATATTACCGCCATAGCTTAACGGTTTAGTGCTGGATACGAACCCATTCACACCAGTTTTTAACGGTGCAGTAAAAATTTCTTCAGTAGGCATATTCGCCATAAATGTTTGACCTTGTACGTTGGCACTACTACCGCCTGTCCAAATGTGATGTGCAGGTAGCTCGATTGTTAAATCTGTGCCTGGAGCCGTATAGTGAAGGGACTTATACTGTTTGCTGTTTAAATAATCGGCTTTGTCGTGTAACTCCTTATCGTGAGCTAACCAAGCCTCCACTGAATGTTCAAGATCAATACGCGTCGCCGCAAAGATAGCTTCCCATAGGGCATCCATTTGTTGATCCTCTGGTAAATCAGGAAACACCTTTGCTGCCCACGCTTTGGATGGAGCGGCGATAACTGACCAACTAAATTTATCAGATTGTAACATTTGATAATAGTTCGCTAATGCTTGGCCAGAAGCTTTTTGGAACGCCATAATTCTGTCACGTTCAATGCCTTTCAGTAAATCTGGGTTTTGTGAACTAATGCTTAGGAAAGCTGCACCATTTTCAGCCAGCCATTCGCGCTCTTGAACTTTCCACGGTGGAAAGAAATCAAATGAGTCTTTCGGTGCTCCTTCATAGCGAGCACGAACAAGTTCGTCATCAGACAAATCGACAAATACCTGTTTTGCACCATTTTCATAGGCCATTTTAGTAATAATTTGAGCTAATTTTAAGTTATCGGTCGAACAGCTTATATAAAGATATTGATCTTTTTGGATATTTACTCCTACTTTTACCGCTAATTCGGCATATTTTAGTAATTTTGTGTTAAATGATAATAACAAATTCATATCCCCTTTCGAAATAAGACAGTTTAGTGTAATATTCTTAATTCAATATAATCAAAAATGGTCGAAATGTGAATAAAAAGCATTAATTACATCGAAAAATATTTAAAATACATTTATACTAGCATTATATATTTAAAATATGGAAAAATAGACGAAATTAAGAGTAATAGTAGATTTGGAGGTTCTAGAATGGATAAGTCATCGGTCATAGGGTTAATAATTGCGTTTATAGCGCTATTAACAGGGATGGTAATGAAGGGTGTAAGTTTAACAGCTTTTTATAACCCAGCAGCTATCCTAATTATCATCTTTGGTACTATTTCCGCAGTAACAATTGCCTTTCCAATGCAAGAGTTAAAGCGCGTACCAAAGCTATTTAAGATTCTTTTTAAAGAAACTAAATTAGCAAATGATATTGAAATTATTAAGATGTTTTCGCAATGGGCTGACTTAGCTCGTCGTGAAGGGCTATTAGCTCTTGAAAGTAAAGCATCAGAAATTGAAGATCCGTTTTTGAAAAATGGTCTTACATTAGCGATTGATGGACAAAATGCAGACTACATCCGTGATGTATTAACAGAGGAAGTAGAAGCTATGGAAGAACGTCATGCTAGTGGTTCTGCCATTTTTACACAAGCAGGTACATATGCACCAACTCTTGGGGTTCTTGGTGCAGTAGTAGGTTTAATCGCCGCATTGGCTGATATGAATGATATCGAAAAGCTTGGACACGCTATTTCAGCAGCTTTCATGGCTACATTACTCGGTATCTTTACTGGTTATGTTTTATGGCACCCATTTGCGAATAAATTAAAACGTAAATCTGCTTTAGAAGTGAAACAAAAGAGAATGATGATTGAGGGTATCCTTTCAGTATTAGAAGGGGAGGCTCCACGTGTAATTGAACAAAAACTATCATCATACTTAACGATGGAAGAACGTCGTCAAATTTCTGTTGAAAGCGGGGCGGGTGGCCTTGGCAAAGAAAGCTAAGAAAAAAAAGCATGATGAGCATATAGATGAGTCTTGGCTAGTACCATATGCCGATATCTTAACATTGCTCTTAGCTGTGTTTATTATACTATTTGCTTCAAGTTCAGTAGACCAAGAAAAGCTAGAAAGAATGTCAGCCGTTTTTAGTCAGGTTTTTGATGGCGGAACAAGCTTTTTAGAGCAGCCTTCACCAGTGCCTAGTCCAAATGCGGATAGCGATCAAACACCACAACAAAATTCAGCCTACTTAAAGGATCAACAGGAGTTGGCTGAAATTAAAGATAGTGTCGATAATTTTATCGCTGTCAATGAAATGGAAGGTCAATTCGCTACAGAAATGACAGATGAAGGCTTACTTGTGACAATTCGTGATAGTATTTTATTTGATCCTGGTCAAGCAACGATTAAACCAGAGTATATTCCTATTGCGAAGGAGCTTGCGGGTGTATTAGTATCCAATCCTCCACGTAATATTGTTATTACTGGTCATACGGATAATGTTCCAGCGGGCCCTAACTTCTCTTCAAATTTAGAGCTATCATTAATGCGTGCCTCTAATTTTTATATGGTTTTATTAGACAGTAATTCTCAATTAAAATCTGAGAACTTTAGTGCAAAAGGCTACGGTGAAAACCGAGCGATTGCACCTAATGATACAGCAGAAGGCCGTGCGAAGAACCGCCGTGTCGAAGTACTTATTCAGCCGCTAGTGACTGAGGATGGCTCGGAAGCGAAGAATACACAATAAATTAAAAAGCTATTAGCACGGACTGTTTGTCTCATGCTCATAGCTTTTTTGTTTGCTTATTTACGTAAAGAACCCAATTCAGCCACAATCGCTTGCATTTCGCTTGGGCTAAAGGAATCTCTTTTCATAACCATTTCATATAAATACGTTAAGTCTTCATAGTTTGCTTCATTGAAATGTTCCGATTTCATTGCATCGACATTTACCATACGAAGCTTATCCTTCATTTGATCAATCATATAAATAACGTTTTCCTTTGACGGGACTGATAAATCCATTTTTTACCCTACCTTTCGTACTCTTCGCAATAATCATTTCATTGAATAAAAAAAATGTCAACTCCGTATTTGAGCATTGCTTTAAAAATAGACTGTTATTGGGTAGAATAAGGGCAGTACACTAGTTTATTTATGAAATATTAGGGAATATGCAATTACACAAGCAGGGGGTTTTAATATGGGTCAAAGTAAATTATTAGTATCAATCGTAGCAGGAGCAGCAATTGGTGCAGCATTAAGTATGCTCGATCGCAGTACTCGCGAAAAAACAATCGACACAACTAAAAAAATGAAAGAAGCTGTCACGTACTATGCAACAAATCGTGAAGAATTACAGGTTCTAGTGGAGGAGAAAGTACTGGCTGCGAAGGTGCTTTGTGAAAGTGTGTCAGACAATGTCAACACTATTGCAGAGAAGGTAGAGGAATTTAAAGAATTGCCAACTACGATTCAAAGTATGATTGATGACACAAAGTCAGCTTTTACTTTACCTCATAAAGAATAATTGTAGTTTTAGGAGGAGTTGTATGGAAAAGAAAAAGGCAACAATGCAAAATGCCTTTGGATACGTCAAATCATTCGTGTCTCCTGAGGGAGAAGCGATTGATGTCATGACATCCAAGGGCTTTGTCCAAGATTTGATAGGTCGGTTAAAGCGAGTAGAAATTTCAGCGCTTTCCGCACAGCTCGCTTATTTCTTTTTACTATCATTCTTCCCATTACTTATCTTCCTTGTGACATTACTACCATATCTTAATTTGGAAACAACGCAGGTTTATTCATTTTTAGTAAATGTATTGCCAGATGAAGTTTATAAGCTTATTGAAAATACGTTGAAAGAAATTTTAACAAACCGTAATAGTAGTTTATTGTCCATCGGGGTACTAGGTACGATATGGTCGGCATCTAAAGGTATTAACGCGCTAATTCGAGCTTTGAATAAAGCATACGATACAGAAGGAAGAGCGGGTATATTAGATAGAGGGCTATCTCTTGTTTTTACAGTGGCTCTTGTTATTGTCATTGCAGTCGCTCTTCTATTGCCAGTATTTGGCCAGCAAATAGGTCATTTCCTATTTTCAATCGTCGGCATAGAGGAACAATTTGAATCGGTCTGGCATAATTTAAGATGGTCAATACCACCGATACTTATTTTTATTGTTTTAATGGGTATTTACTGGTTCGTGCCTAATACAAGCCCAAGGTTGAAAATATTGGGTGTTTGGCCAGGGGCGATGTTTGCTACACTTGGCTGGTTAGTGGTCACATATGCTTTCTCTTTCTATATTAATAACTTTGCGAATTATTCTGCTACATATGGTAGTATTGGTGGCGTTATTATTTTAATGCTCTGGTTATATTTTACGGGAATTATTTTAATCTTTGGTGGAGTATTAAATGCTACAATGCAGAAAAGGGCGTTACAAAAGCAAATTAATAGATAAGGAAATGACCAGATAAAAAAATAGCCTCGCTTCTCGTAGGAGAGAAGTGAGGTTATTTTTTAAACATTTTTATTCAGCATGCGTAAGCCATTCAAAATAACGAGAATGGTACTACCCTCATGCCCGATTACACCTAAAGGTAAATCGACTACTTGTAAAAAGTTAGAGGCAATTAAGAAAATAATTACCCCAATGGAAAAGATAATATTTTGTTTGACAATTCGTTGCATTTTACGAGACAGACGAACAGCATAAGCGATTTTAGATAGGTCGTTTTTCATTAATACAACATCAGCTGTTTCTAACGCAACGTCTGTACCTTCACCCATCGCAATACCAGTAGTTGCGGTAGCCAATGCAGGGGCGTCATTGATGCCATCACCAACCATTCCTACAAAGTGATGTTGGGACAGCAAACGTTTCATTTCTGTTACCTTCGTTTCAGGTAGACACTCCGCTACATACTCTGTAACACCAGCTTCTTTTGCAATTACTTTCGCTGTTTTTTCGTTATCGCCAGTAAGCATGACTACTTGAATACCAAGCTCTTTTAATAATGACACAGCTTTTTTCGCTTCGTTACGGACGGTATCCTTTAAAGCTGTTAATGCGACAATGCCATTCTGGTCACGGATGAAAATAACCGTTTTACCTTGTGCAGCAAGTTTTCCCGCAGCGCCATTTGCAAAATCATTGGCATGTTGAGCATTCACAAATTCCGGTTTACCAACTTGATATTCCTTGTTGTGAACGATCCCTTTCATACCCCATCCTGGGATATCCTCAATTGTTGCTTGTGGTAAGGCAGTAACTCCTTCCGCTTTTGCATAGGAAGTAATGGCTTGAGCAAGAGGGTGGTTGGACTGTGTTTCAATCCCTGCAAGAATAGCTAAAGCCATCTGAGGTTCGAATCCATCGCGGACAATAAAATCTGTCACGACTGGTTTACCTTGTGTTAATGTTCCTGTCTTATCGACTGCTAATGCCCCTAAAACACTGAGATGCTCTAAATGTAAGCCACCCTTAAATAGCACACCATTTTTGGCGCCATTTGAAATAGCTGCAAGTGTCGCAGGCATGATGGCTGCGACGAGTGCGCAAGGAGATGCAACAACCAATAAAACCATGGCACGATAAAAAGTTGTTGTCCAATCCCAACCTAGTACGAAATGGGGAAGGAACATCATGATAGCTACACCAAGTAAAACGAATTTCACATAAGTTCCCTCAAATTTTTCGATGAATTGTTGAGACGGAGATTTTTCACTTTGAGCACTTTGGACAAGCTGGATAATTTTTTGAAAAAGTGTTTCTGAATTGGCCTTCGTCATTTCCATCGTAATCGCACCATTTAAGTTTACTGTTCCTGCAAAGATTTCATCACCCTCGCTTTTTAAAACGGGTAATGGTTCACCGCTTATAGCTGACTCATCAATGGAAGACTGTCCTTTAAAAATAATACCGTCGGCTGGAATACGTTCCCCAGGTTTGATCAATAAATGGTCACCAATTTGTAAGGTAGAAACGGATACTTTCATTGGCTCAAAGTTGCCTCGAACTAACCAGGCTTCTTCTGGCTGAAGATTCATTAATGCAGATATTTCACGATGACTTTTATTCATAGCATAAGTTTCAAGTGCACCACTTACTGCAAAGATGAAAATAAGAATAGCACCTTCTGTCCAATAACCGATGGCTGCGGAACCAATAGCTGCTAATACCATTAGTAGTTCAACATTCAATTTCTTATCTTCTATTGTTTCTTCAATACCTTCTTTTGCTTTGGCAAATCCACCTACACAAAAGGCAATGACATAAAGAAGAACAGAAGCGGTTGTTTGTCCGCTTGTATCTAAACGCCATGCAAGTAAGATGAATATACCAGCGATTAACGCAGCGATTAATTCTGCATGCTCCTTTATTTTCTCAATTAAACTTATATTTTCTCGATTAGAGTATTCCATTCTTATCCCTCCTGATAATGAAAATCAATATCAAAACCTTTAATTATAAACACTTAAATGTGATGTGTAATTGAAAATGGATTTCAATTACCATATCTTTTATTTAGAATTATTATAACAAAGGAACTTATAAAAATAAAGAGGAGAGTTGAAAAAGTGGGATTTTTTATTAATAGAAAAAAGGCACAGTCTATTCACTAGGAATATTCTGTGCCTTATAAAAGTGTGCAGTCAGAAGGGCTACTGCTTACTTATATTGAATTAGAAAACTCTTTCTGCGTGCAATGCAAGTTTTTCTAAAGATGATTTATCGACATCTGCGTGTAAGGAGTTGCCGTGTGAATCCATTGTGACAACTGCTGTGAATTTTTCAACATTTAAGTGCCACATAGCTTCTGGAATACCGAATTCCATTAAATCAACACCATCTACACCTTTAATGCAGTCTGCGTAATATTGGGCTGCTCCACCGATAGCATTTAGGTAAACACCACCGTGTTCATTAAGAGCTTTTAATGTTTTTGGTCCCATACCACCTTTACCGATGACAGCACGAATACCGAATTTCTTCATGATATCACCTTGATATGGCTCCTCACGAATAGAAGTAGTTGGACCAGCTGCTTTTACTGTCCAATTGCCTTCCTCATCTTTTGCCATAACTGGACCACAGTGATAAATAACTTGTCCATTTAGATCCACTGGTGCATCATGGCTCATTAAATGATGGTGGATAGCGTCACGACCAGTATACATACGTCCTGTAATAGAAACTACATCTCCAACTTTTAGTGAACGAATTTGTTCTTCTGTAATTGGTGCAGTAAGCTCTACTACATTTGTTGTGTTGTCTTCTGTTGTAGCAGCCACTTCATCCTTGAACGTAATTTTTTCACCTTCTTGGTAGTGCCATTTAATGATTTCACCAGTTTGAGGATCGATGTCAACAGCCATACGACGGTAAGCCCAGCAGTTATATGCTACAGATACATAGAAGGAAGCTGGAATACGGTGCATAACCCCAATTTTACAGCCTAGTAATGTTGCTTCACCACCGAAGCCCATTGTACCGATACCAAATGTATTAGAAGTTTTCACCACATACTCTTCTAATTTGGCAAGATCAGGATTCGGATTTGTATCTTCGACATGACGGAATAATTGTTCCTTTGCTAAATCGTAGCCAGAAGAACGATCTCCACCAATACCAACACCGATGAAACCAGCTGAACAGCCCTGACCTTGTGCTTGGTATACAGAGTGTAAAATACACTTACGGATACCATCTAAGTCACGACCTGCACGACCAAGACCATCTATTTCACATGGAAGACTGTATTGAATGTTTTTGTTCTCACAGCCGCCACCTTTTAGAATTAATTTAATCGTAATGTAATCATTTTCCCATTGTTCAAACTTCATAACTGGTAAACCATCGCCAAGGTTATTACCGCTATTGGCACCAGTTAATGAATCCACTGCATTTGGACGTAGTTTTGCATCAGCTGTCGTATCAATGATTGCTTTTTTAATCGCAGCTTTAATTTCTAGTTGGTTTACGCCCACAGGTGTATAAATTTTGAAAGTTGGAAGACCAGTATCTTGACAAATAGGTGATACATTATCTTCTGCCATAATAATATTATTTGAGATTGTGTCTAAGCTCATTGCCGCACGTGTTCCAGCATTCTCCGCTTCTTTTGCTTTTTTAATCGCACGACGTACATCCTTAGGTAAATTCGTGGATGTTTCAGTAATTAAATCATAAAGACTTTTCTCCAAAGTTTGTTGATTCATTCGTGTATTGCCCCCCATAGAAAATTTGATTATTTCCACGTAACATTATACTCTTTTCAACTAATGAAAAAAAGAGTCCTTACCTATGAGGGATAAATTTACGCATAGTTTAATAGTATTTTAATAGAGAGTTGATTTTATAGAACGTTTGTTCTAAACTAATAATAACCCACAATTAGGAGGAATTTGTATGTCTGCTAAAACTTTACTTGAATTACCGGAAGAATTTGAACAATATAGACCGCTAATAGAGGAAACAATGAAGCCTGTTGTCCTTATTGATGCGGATGCTGGAAAAACAACCTTGTTTCAGAGTAAGTTTGCGGGGGACCCTTATTTCCCACTAGCAATGGAATATCCTAAAAATGCAAGTGGACAACCACTAAAGCTTTTAGCCCAAGTTAATTTTGCAGAATTGCCTAAGCATTTGCCGAATTTCCCAGAAGAGGGGATAGTGCAGTTTTATATTGATGGCTATGACGATGTATTAGGAATGGACTTTGATAATGGCAAAAATCAAGAAGGTTTTCGTGTCATTTTTCATGATACCGTTATACATGATGAAGCGCAGCTTATTCAAGATTTTTCATTCGTAGAAAAGGAAGATGAGGAAATGTATTTTCCAGTAGAGCGTGAAATGACATTATCTTTTAAAACAGGTTTTGAACCCTTATCAATTGATGATTACAGAGCTAATGACATTTACAGTCATATCTTAACGACAATTGAAGATAACGAAACATTAGAAGATGCCTTTTATGATGCTTTAACTGGGGATGGACTTAAAATCGGTGGTTATCCTTTCTTTACACAAGAAGATCCACGTGCATACGGTGATTATACAGACTCTACAATTTTGCTATTGCAAATAGATAGTGTGGGGGATGATATACTATGGGGCGATTGTGGAGTTGGCAATTTCTTCATTACTGAGGAAGAATTAAAAAATAAAGACTTTAGCAATGTTCTTTACAATTGGGACTGTCATTAAAAAAACAAGCGAGCATACACAGTGCTCGCTTGTTTTGTAATTTTTATTGTTCACGAGCATTAAATTGCTCCATTTTGTCTTCTAGGTCATCCATCATTTGAATTAAACGATCAATATCATCTAATTCAGCTGTTTCAGGATCTAGGGCATCTAATACTTCTAAAAACATTTCAAGACGCTCTCTTAAATAGGTTACTTGCTGTTTTTTATCAGTGATTGGCTTGGACATTCGTACACCTCATTTCATCCCTTTCATCGTAGCTGATTTAGGCTGAAATTTCAATGTTTAGGTAGACACCTAGGACTAAGCGATTAATTTTAAAAATAAGTAGACGGAATATTTACAATATTGAATTTGTATGTTAAAGTTGTTTTAAGATAAAGTAAAGGAGCTGATCGAAAACATCTTTACAACTCTAACTCGAAAAGGAGGGAGTTTAAACAAGTACTCGGTAATAATCAAAAGCCGAATTTCGTGTTTATACAATTAAATGACTATAAGTATTCGTTAAGCCTTAGCGTAAAATCACATGTGGTGAGCGCTAAGGCTTTTTGGTATGCTGTTCTTTGGGAGATTGATTGGAGGAAAAGATGACATACTTCTCAGATTACAGCAAAAAAAGATTTACCATATTAGTAATAATTGTATCCATATCAGGCTTTTCGCAAGGGATGTTATTACCGCTCATTTCTATAATTTTTGAACGTGATGGCGTTTCCTCAGCATTAAATGGCTTGAATGCAACGGGCTTATACATAGGGACATTATTAATTTCACCATTTATAGAGCAACCATTACGAAAATGGGGCTATAAACCGATCATTTTGATTGGGGGCGCACTTGTTTTTATCTCCTTATTGGCATTTCCTTTATGGAAAAGCGTCACATTTTGGTTTGTGCTTCGTTTACTGATTGGTGTGGGGGACCATGCCTTGCACTATGCCACTCAAACATGGATTACTAGTACTGCTGATCATAAAAGCTTGGGAAAAGGGATGGCTATCTATGGCTTGTCTTTTAGTATAGGTTTTGCCGTTGGGCCACTGATGGTAAAGTTGATTGAAATAGGTGAAGCTTTACCGTTTATTGTTTCGTCAATCATGTGTTTAATGGCGTGGTCTTTTGTATTCTTCTTACAAAATGAAAAACCTGAGCGTTTAACAGGGGACTTACATGCAAGAGGGTGGAAGCGTTACAAAATGGCTATTTTATTTGGTTGGATTGCTTTTTTAGGGCCTTTTGTATATGGATTCCTCGAATCTTCATTAAATGCATTATTCCCCGTATATGCACTACGTAAAGGATTTGAGGTTGGCATGATTCCAATTATTTTATCGGTCTTTACATTTGGCGGTATTTTAACTCAAGTACCATTAGGTGCACTGGGCGATAAAGTAGGAAGAAGGAATATTTTGATGGTAGGGTCATTTGGTGGCGCTATTATTTTCGCAATTGCCAGTTTTTTAGAACATTCACAAATGGCTGTCGCTATAGCGTTTTTCTTAACGGGTACACTAGTTGGCTCGATGTTCTCTTTAGGGATTACATTTATGGCAGATTTAACGCCAAAGGAGCTACTGCCTACTGGGAATTTACTCTGTGGAATTGCCCTAAGTATAGGTAGTTTAACCGGACCGTTCTTAGGTGGAGTTTATTTAGAATATGTAAAAAACTATAGCTTCCTTTTACTTGTAGCAATGCTATTGCTAGTTGTGGCTTTCATATTACTCCTATTTGGACGTCTTAAGAACAAACAGGCATCGATGGCAAAATAAAAAGAGCGGGGCTCATCTCCCGCTCAAAAACAAAAAAACGCCCAGCAAATCCGTGCTGTTATGGCGTTTTTTGCGTAACAAGGATGTTCCGTCCAAGTTACATAGGTTTGGCACCTAAAAAAGAATTATACAGACAAATTCTTATGAAATCAATAAAAATAAAAAGGGATATTTTGGACATTGTTGCTATTTTTAAATATAATGGAAGAACACTTGCTTAAGAAGGAGGTTTTATCATGACCGAAATGAAAAAACTATCTATTCATCGCGCTTTAACAGAATTAAAAATGCTACAGCAACGGATTGAAGGGGCAACAAATGAGGTTAGCTCTGTAGTAGCCAATCGTAAAAGTAATCAGAAAATAAATGGAATAGAAATAGTTGAGTATGAGAAACAAATGCAAGCATCCTACGATAAAGTAATGGGCTTAATTAGCTATAGACATAAAATAAAAGCTTTAGTTGTACAATCGAATGCCCGTACAATGGTAATCGTTGGAAAGGAAGAAATGACTGTCGCGGAGGCCATTGAGCGGAAACAATCTATTCAATATGAAAAGAATTTGCTAGAAGTCATGCAACATCAATATCGTTCTGCTATTCAAACAGTCGCCAAAGAAAATGATGCCTTACCAGCTAAACTGGAAACCTATTTAATTAATATATTAGGCAATAAAGATAAACAATCTCCGGAAGAAGTAAAATTACATACGGACACATTTATGAAAAGAAATGAATTTGAAATCATTGATCCACTAAATGTCAAACAACAAATAGAGACATTAAGTAGTCGGATCGAGGAGTTCGAATCAGAGGTCGATGCAGTCTTATCTGAATCGAATGCCACAACATTTATTGAAGTCCAAGCTTAAAGGGATATGCATGGCCTTGCGAAAACGGAAAACGAAGAGTCGCTCGCGCTTTAAGGCATGTGTGTGAGTTTAAACATCAAACATGCCTTACACAAATAAAACTTACAATGAAAATAACCTAAAAGCTTAAAGGTTAAAGGTAAAAGTATAAAATTTACGCTTCAAAAATCTTTCTATAAAAGTTGAAAATTGAACCTTTAAAAATCTTTTAAATCCTGGGGTAATGGTTGAGGTATCGACTTTTCAGGACCGTCCGTCATCCACCAGGCAGCTCGTGCTGTGCATCATAAAGAAAGGACGTCTCCATTTATTTTGAGACGTCCTTTTTATGATTATTTATTTTTCAATACCAGCTTTGCAACACATTCTACCAGTTATGATTAAATGTCCGATAAATAGCAAAGTAACCATTAGTAACGATTATTATATTGTTTAAATTGGCGGCTATCAATCGACTCTGTTCCAACTCCTCATTAACCTAAACGAATGTGGTAACTGAGAGACTGTTTTTTTATTTCATCATATTTTTATAATTCTAGGATGCTAATAAAGTGACTGAAGAAAATGCATCACCTTACTAGGTTCCATACGTTTTTTATAGTCTGCCTCCACGCTAGCTAAACGGATAATTCCTGCTTTATCGATTACATAAGTAGCTGGTACTGGAAGTTCCCAAGAATGGTCACCATTAAATGTTTCGAGTGATATATCAAGCGATCTGTAGATAGGATACACATACTCAGGCAATTTAAATTTCAGATTATATTTTTCAGCAGTTTTATTTTGTAAGTCGCTTAAAACATGGAAATTTAATTCATTTTTATCTTGTACAGATGCAGAATAGTTTGGAGTTTGCGGGCTAACTGCAATTAATTGGCCACCAATTGCGTTAATGTCATCATTCATTCGCTGGTATGCTTTCAACTCAAGGTTACAGAATGGACACCATGTACCTCGGTAAAATATAAGAACAACGGGACCTTTCAAAATTTCCTCAGACAAAGTTATCTTTTGTCCTGTAGAATTCACTAAAGTGAAGTCAGGCGCTTTGACTCCAGCTATTAAACCCCTACCCGAATCAGATGTACGTAAATCATGAATGGATTTTTCGAATATATCCAGCACTTCCTTTGGGAGCACCTTTTCCATATGTGTAGCTGCTATATCTAATTCATTTTGCAATTTTTGAAATGGTGTGTTTTTCATTATGTCATCTCCGTATCGTATTATATTTTGTATGTAGTTATACGATACATCTTTATCTAGAAGAAAGATGTAATGTTGTTTACAACTCAATTTGAAAATCTCTATGCTACTTGATACTATCCAGCATTTTTTAGCCTATGAAATGTTCCTCTCCAAAAGCTTTTCTCGATGAATATAGATTGTTTTAAATCCTGTCTTAATGACTTCTTCTTTAACAAGTTCTTGTAAAACCACAGTTACAGCTTCTCTGGTTGCACCAACTAAATTGGCGATTTCTTGATGTGAAAGAGGAAAATCTATTTTGTAATACTCATTATCACCCGTAAGTCCAAACTGATCAGATAGCTTAATAAGCGCATATAAAACTTTGTCATGTAGTTTCCCAAGAGCTAGATTTTGCGTTAATTGACTCATACCGATAATTCGATTACTTAGTACTTTTAATAATGTCATCATAAATTGAGGCCGCTGAATTAAAAAATTTTCAAATCTTTCCTTATTCATCAAACAAATGTGGCTTTCCTCTATCGTTTCAATATAATTCTCTCGAGTACCAAATGAAATAATATCCATTTCCCCAAATACATTACCTTCGTTAAGTATATCCGAAGTAAACTGCTTACCTTGTGCATTTACTTTATACAGGCGCAACTTCCCCCTTTTAACAAAGTATAGCCCCTCCGAAAAAGTTTCTGGTGTTTGAATAAAAGTGTTTTTCGGAAAGGTCGTTATTAAAGTTAATTGTTCCATCTCTATTAAATCTTCCATCGAGAGCGAATTAAGCAGATTAAATTGTGATAAGTATTGAATGTTATCCATTTTTCCTCCTTATAATTGCATGAGCCCCCCAAGACTATAACACAATGTAAACATATTGAAATCAATCAATAATTGGTGACAGTCACTCAACGTTTTTCATTTTGTTTTTCAAATGTTGAGCTATTCTTATTAGAGAAGAAAACTGTAGCAATAGGTATCAAAAAAGAAAAAAGCGCAGTCTACAAAATGCAGACTACGCCTAATCAAGTCGCCAAAATTTACAAAAGAAATATCATTTTCGATGTTCTGCTTTAAGAACCATGGAGCAAACACATTCTACCTGTGCCGTTTGTGAGAACATATCAACAGGTTGAATGTACTCGACATGATAAAGCTTCGATAGTTGCTGTAAATCCTTCGCTAATGTAGATGGATTACAAGAAGTATAAACAAAACGCTTTGGTTTAAGCTTAAGCACGGTTTGGATAAACTCGGGTGCTAGACCTGTACGTGGTGGATCTACTGTAATAACATCTGGTGTAAAGCCTTCTTTGCGCCATTTTGCTAAGACACTTTCAGCAGTACCAACAGCATATTTGGTATGCTTGAAGCCATGGTTGCGCGCATTTTTACGGGCATCTTGAATGCTTTCGGGAATGACATCCATCCCTCGAACTTCTTGCGCTTGATCTGCTAGCCAAAGTCCCACAGTCCCAACTCCACAATATGCATCCACTATTGATTCTTTACCAGTTAATGCAGCTGCTTTTTTAATTTCATTATAGAGATGAACTGTTTGTGTAGGGTTAAGCTGGAAAAAAGCACGAGCCGATAAGTCAAAGGCCAATTCGCCAAGCTCTTCATGTATCGTTTCTTTACCGTCAAGAACTATTGTCTCATCACCAAAAATTAAAGAGGTTTTCTCACGATTAATATTTTGTGCAATGGAGACAATGCTCGGATCGATTTTTTTAATCCGTGTAATCAGTTCAGCTAAATGAGGAATTTCTTTACGTGTAGTTACAAGTACAACTTGTGTTTCGCCTGTACGAATCCCTGTACGTACTACGATTGTACGCACTAAGCCATCAAGTGTTCGTCCATCATAAATAGTGATATTTAATTTTTGTAAAATCTTACGTGTTGCAACGGTAACTTTAGAAGTGACAGGGTGCTGCACAAGGCAATCGTTAATATTTAGAAGCTTATTACTGCCCTCAACAAATAAGCCTGCATATACTCGCTTGCCTTCCTTACGTACTTGGAATTGACTTTTATTACGATAATGCCAAGGATTATCCATTCCAAGTGTTTTTCGTACTTCCACCGTTTCAGCTAGAGGTTTCGCATAACGCTCTAAAGCTTGGATGACAATATCACGTTTTTCCGATAGCTGTTTTTCGTATGTCATATGTTGAAGCTGACAGCCACCACATTCATTGTAGACTGGACAAGGTGCTTCCTGACGGTGCTTAGAGACTTTACGAATGGATAAAATCTCAGCTTCAGCAAAATTATGTTGTGTCTTCGTAACCTGAGCTGTAATTTCTTCGCCAGGAATAGCTCCTTTGACAAATACTACATTTCTTTTATAAAAACCTACACCTTCTCCATTGATGCCAAGCCTTTTTATTATTAGTGGGAATTGTTGTCCCACGGTCATTGTTGTTTGCTGCGTCAAACGTTCCACGTCCCTGCTTTATAATGTCATCTCCCCATTATAACGAAGGAGCAGACGATTGCAAAGCAACAGGAAAATCTTCATATTCTAATACTAAATCATCAAGTGATAAGAAGGTATAGCCTTGCTTTTTGGCCTCTGCAATAAACATTGGCAAAGCTTCGGCATTATCTTGTGCAACAGTATGCATTAAAATAACGGCACCTGGATGCAATTGCTCCATGAGCGCATTATAGGCATAATCTGCACCACGTCGTTCATCTTTCATCCAATCCTTAAAGGCAACAGACCAAAAAATATGACGATATCCTTCCGCATTTCCTACTTCTAGCAGTTTGGCATTAAAGGTTCCTTCTGGTGGGCGAGCATAGGTTGTGCGGTCTATGCCAGTCAATTCACGTAATTTCCCATCAAACTTTCGCCATTCTGCACGCATGCCCTCTGGTGAAAGTCGAGCCATATTAGGATGACCATACGAGTGGTTGCCAATAGTATGACCATCCTTCACCATCCGTTTTACTAGGTCACTGGCACTGTCTAAATAATGCCCAGTTAAAAAGAAAGTGGCAGGTACATCTTCTTTTTCCAATGTATCCAAAATACTTTCGGTAAAGCCGTTTTCATAGCCATTATCAAATGTTAGGTAAGCAATTTTTTTATCTGCCTTGCCTTTATAAATAGCCCCGTATTTATCAAGTAATTGATCAAGCTGTGCACCAGCTTCTGCCTGTTCACCATTTTTTGCACGTTTAAAGCCCCAATGATGTTCATCAGAACCTGCAGCAAAATATGGATTAATGCTAATACCTGCGGCAATAATAAATGTAGCGATTACCGCACCTACAATATGTTGTTTCCACATAAAAAACGCATCCTTTCTTTTTCATTAGGATGCGTAAAATAGCTATAAATTATCCACTAATTCTGAGCAATTAATAAGTCTTCAAGTGCTTCTGTTAAATGCGGATATTTAAATATGAAATGATGCTCTTCTAACACTGCTGGTCGTACATGTTGACCCTCTAAAACAAGAGTGCTTTGTTCTCCAAGCGCCAAACGTATTGCAAAACTAGGAACAGGCAGCCAATGTCGTCTGTTCATGATCATTGCGATTGATTGCCCGAATTCTTTCATGCGCGTCGCATGAGGTGTGGTTACATTGAATGGTCCATGAATATTTTCATGAAGGATTGCGAAATATAAAGCACGTGCCACATCTTCAATATGTACCCACGAAAGCCATTGCTTACCAGATCCGATTGTTCCGCCAACATGCATTTGATATGGTAATAACATTGGTGGTAATGCCCCGCTCTCTCTACCTAAAATGACCCCAAAGCGTGCAAGGGCGACACGAATTCCTAATGGTTCTGCTCGTTTTGCATGGCGTTCCCAATCATGAACGGTCGTGCCTAAAAAATCGTTCGCCACATCAGTAAATGTTTCATCATAAATAATCTCTGAAGAATGGGGGTAAAAACCTACGGCACTTGCATTAACAAGGACTTTAGGTTTTTTCGTGAGCTTTTCCATTATGCGCACGATTTCAAGTGTCGCATGCATCCGACTCCAATAAATATCCTTCTTTTGTTTGTTTGTCCATCGACCATTGTTTAAAGAAACTCCCGCTAAATTTACAAAGGCATCTGCTCCTTCTAATGCCTCTATTGGTAGGGCTTCATCCTGCAACCATTGTACATAATGAATGCCATTTTTTTCGGAAGGTGCACTCCGAGTTAAGACAAAAATATTATGACCGTTTTCCTCTGCTAGCTTGATAAAAGCTTTTCCCACAAAACCAGTTCCACCCGCAATCACAATTTTCATAAGAATCACCCCATTTTTCAAAAATTACACTTACTAATAATTGTATCATTTAACACGTATGTGAACATCTAAAGTACCCCTAGAAGATGGGGGATGAATAGCATCGAATAACGGATACCATAAAAAGAAATGTTATAATGGACAGGTGAGGTGTTGGCTATGCGTATGATTACAAAAATTGCACGTCAAAAAAACAATCCTGAACGTTATAATATCTACTTAAATGAAGAATATGCATTTCCTGTTGACGAGGCTATTCTGCTTCAATTTGGTTTAACAAAGGGGAAGGTTCTCGATGAATTTGAAATTCAGGAAATTGCCTACGAGGATGAAATACGGAAGGCGTTTAATAAAGGATTAAACTTTCTTTCTTATCAAATGCGAAGTGAGCACGAGGTGAAGAAAAAACTTCTTACTTTAGAATTTGGTGAAGCGGTAGCTTTAGAAGCGATTCAGAAATTAAAATCGTATGGCTTTATAAATGATGAAAACTATACCAAAGCTTTACTGGATACAAAAAAGGCGACAATGAAAAAGGGACCGAGAGCTATTAGACAAGACCTCATTAAAAAAGGAATTGATAAAAACCTTCAAGATGAGGTACTTGCCACATATAGTTTGGAAGAACAAATCAAATTGGCCTTACAGTTGGCGGAAAAAATTGTACGTTCAGAAAAAAGAAAGACCCCAGCACAAGTAAAGGCTAAAATTCAGGATTATCTGTTAAGAAAAGGCTATGCATTTCCGATTGTAGAAGAGGTGCTTAATCAAATAGAGCTTGAGCAAGATGAAGAAAACTGGCAACCATTACTCGAAGCACAAGGCGAAAAAGTTTGGAAAAAGTACGTATCGAAGTATACTGGTTATGAGCTAAAAATGAAGGTGAAGCAGACGCTCTATCAAAAGGGTTTTCCTATAGAAGTAATAAACCGTTTTATAGAAGAGAAGGAGAATGAAGAATGAACGAAAAGAATTATGCTGCTATGTCTGAGCATGAACTGCGTGAGGAAATTGCGTTTTTAAAAGAAAAGGCACGAAAGGCAGAGCAGCTTGGGATCATTAATGAATTTGCTGTATATGAGCGTAAAGCATTAATGGCAGCGGCTTATTTAGTAGATTTAGACACAATTGTGCCTGGTGAAATGTATCGTATTGATCGTTCAGATAATGAATTTTTCCAAGTTGATTATTTAAAGGGACGCTTTGCATGGGGACATCGTTTAGGCGGTGACAAATATCAAGAGGCATTACCTGTATCTATGCTGTCTCCTGTAAAGGTGGGCAAATAAGTGGAGGGGAAAATTGAAAAATTGACAGCAGAACTGCTGGCAAAAAATCCACAAATGTCAGTTGGACGTGCCCGTGTCTGGGTTGAATTATTATGGAGCGACTTTGAATCAACTTCAGCCAAAGCAGGATATGATTATCGTGGGGCAGATTATACAGAAAATCTTGTCCGCCAATTAATTACAAGCTATGGTGATAAACTACATGCCTTTGCAGGGCGCAATCCAAAATATGCCCATCTCCTAGATGCTAGCGATGATATGATACAATAATAAAACCCTGACCAATGTTGGTCAGGGTTTACTGCTTAATTACTTGCACCAATTTGTAATTTTTTCTGAAGCTTATCTTCTGTAAAAATCCAACCCGTGTAAGATGTAACGATTTCATTATCGTCATTTAAATGTGCTACTGCCACAAAGGGGTAGCGATTGTCACTCCGATAACGCAAGTCGATTAAACGTACCTCCAATAAGCCGTTTTCTAGCTCAGAAATCTCCCATCGGTACATCGGGGAGAACGACACGAAGGCAGCTAAGTTAGGGTCTTTCATGGCTGCATGAATAAGGGCAGTTTGAGGTAAAGGTTTAATTTCGAATTTATCATAAATATTAACAGTCCTGCCATAAGCCCGCCCAACATAATAATGTGTTTTAGACTTGGCGGCAATTCGCCAATGGAAGAAGCGCATAGTTGGTGCTACGATAACATATTCTTCATCTTGTATCGTGCTGTGGACTGCATTTTTTACTGCTTTTTGAACAGCGAATCGTAACAGATAATAAATCACGATAATGATATACATGATGCTAAATGTCCAAACAGGATTGGCTCCAAAAGCCCATAATACAATACCCATACAATGCAAGGAAAAAATAATTGGATCAAATGTATTGATGACACCTAATGCAACCCATTTTCTGGAGAAAGGCCGTATTGCTTGTGTGCCGTACGCATTAAAAATATCGACAAAGACGTGAAGAGCGACAGCTAAAAATGTCCAAAGCCATAAATGAAACACATTTACGTCTTGCAAAATAAGGGAAATAACAGCTGTAATTAAGATTGGCCATATAGCTACTGCTGGTAGTGAATGTGTAATTCCGCGATGATGTCGAATATAGATAGCATTATTGCGTAGTTTTAGCACAGTATCAACATCCGGAGCTTGTGAGCCAATTATCGTACCTGCCATGACGGCAGTAAAGGTCATTGAGTGATTTGCTACTATAGGGTCGGCTAATGCAAGACCGCCAAGGGCAATACCCATAACGAAATGTGTACCTGAATCCAAAAATATCCACTCCTAGTATGCAGTAAAATCGAGTACAATTTGCATACATCTTTATTTCATTTATAAATAACTTTATTCAATTTTTAGTATGGTGACATTCGATAATGACGAATATTGTAAGTTATGGACGAATGTTCATTCTTTATTAATTGTATACCCTTTTCAACATAAATTAAATCGTAAAAACTTTGGAGGTCACTGTGAATTACCCATATGTAACAGAATTTCGACATTCTTTAGTCGAATGGTTTAACGCTGAGAAACGCGACTTACCGTGGAGACATACTACAGACCCCTATAAAATTTGGGTTTCTGAAGTGATGCTACAGCAGACACGTGTCGACACAGTTATTCCTTATTACAATCGTTTTATGGAAAGTTTTCCAACATTAGATTTGCTTGCAGAAGCTCCGCAAGATTATTTATTAAAGCATTGGGAAGGACTTGGCTATTATTCACGAGCGCGTAATTTACAGGCAGGTGCACGTGAGGTTTTAGAAAATTACGGAGGCGTGGTCCCCGATAATCGCCATGAAATATCAAAATTAAAAGGTGTTGGACCGTATACCGCTGGTGCTATTTTAAGTATTGCCTATAACAAGCCCGAACATGCAGTAGATGGCAATGTTATGCGCGTATTAAGCAGAGTGCTGAATATAAGTGAGGACATAGCCATACCAAAAACCAAAAAAATTTTTGAAGCTGCAGTGGAGGAGCTTATTGATCCTACTAATGCATCTTCCTTTAACCAAGGCTTAATGGAACTAGGGGCACTTATTTGTACACCTACGTCACCAAAATGTTTATTATGCCCTGTGCGAGAGTATTGTACAGCGTTTAATGAAGGTGAACCGGAAAAACTGCCAGTTAAATCGAAAAAAATAAAGATGAAGCATTTGAGTTATGATATTCTGGTCTGTCAAGATGAACAAGGACGTTTTTTAATGGAGCAACGTCCTGAAGAAGGGTTATTAGCTAATCTTTGGCAATTTCCAATGTTTGATACTAGTCAGGTTTCAGTAGAAAGCTTCTTAAAGGAATATTCCATCAGTGTACAAGCTAAGCATGAACTGCTTACGTTTAAGCACGTGTTTTCACATTTAACATGGCATGTAAATAGTTATTATATGAAGTGTGAATCTACATCGATGGGCGATTGGTTCACTCAAGAACAAATAGAACAATTGCCGATGCCTGTTCCCATGTTAAAAATTTGGGAAGAGGTAAAAAAATAAACAGGAAAATAAATCCTACTTTAAACGATAAATTAGTGAGCATAAAATTCATCACCTCGGTACACAATAATTAGCGTGGAGGTGAATGAATAATGAAAAAGCAAAACAACCAAAATTTCCAACCGAATAAAAACATGCAACGTCAAAGTGAAGAATTTGGTTATGAAACGGACGTAAATGAAGTGCAAAAGCAAAATGCTAAAGCAGAGCAAAAGAAAGCTCCAGCTTCAGGCCGTTTCTCTAAAACTAACCAAGATTTAGGTGAGTAACACTTTGTAATTGCATAATTGCATTTACCTCTAAGGGGCTGTCTAAAAATCCGAAAAGATGAAAAAGACAGCTCCTTTCTATATTCACTTAAAAAACCAAAAAATACCAAAATGGCGGAACTTCTAATAAATTTTGCTTAAAGTTAACGAAATTTTATACAAATTCAAAATAGCGTAGTGAAATTTGTGGTTTTCTAACTACACCTTTCGCGTACACATTGCTATAATATACTAGAGACTGCTAGATTTAGGTAGCATAGACGAAAAGGTGGGCTTCAAAATGGCATTACCAGTAGAAGGAGAAACGATACAAATACATAGTTATAAACACAATGGCCGCATCCACCGTGTTTGGCAAGAAACGATGGTTTTAAAAGGAACAAAAAATATTGTGATCGGTGCGAATGAACGGACACTTGTGACAGAATCCGATGGTCGTACATGGCTAACGAGAGAGCCTTCTATTTGCTATTTCCATGCGGAACACTGGTTTAACATCATCTGTATGCTACGAGAAGACGGCGTGTATTATTATTGCAATCTAAGCTCACCATTTGTGTTCGATAATAATGCCATTAAATATATCGACTATGATCTAGATATTAAAGTTTTTCCTGACATGTCTTATACGCTCTTAGATGAGGATGAATATGAGCTTCATCGTAAGGAAATGTCTTATCCTGATGTGATTGATAAAATTTTAAAGCGCAATGTCGATAAGTTAATAAGCTGGATTCAACAAAAAAAAGGACCATTTGCACCCGATTTCATCAATGTTTGGACAAATCGTTACAAGTTCCAGCTTGATATGCAGTCAGATGATTGTTAGTGACACCTATTAGTTAACTAATAGGTGTTTTATATTGCCTCTTTTAGCCACTCTTAATGAGCATCTTCCACACTGTTAGGGAAGGTACATACAAAATAGTTAGCGGTAAAGTCATCATAACTGTATTTTAATCAAAATATTGCTATAATACATAGGGCATTCATCAATGGATGCCTGTTTCTTTTTGTAAGGATGTGATGAAAACTTGGGAAGCATAAAGCGATATATGCGCTTTGTAAAACCATATTCTTGGGAAATCGTTCTAACGATTGTTATTGGTATAGTTAAATTTGCTATTCCATTATTTATTCCATTACTCATTAAAATTGTGTTGGATGATATTATTGCTGCGGACGACTTAACAAATGGAGAAAAAACAAAAGAGCTGTTATATTGGCTGGGCGGAACGATTATTGTGTTCTTTATTATACGTCCACCAATCGAGTACTATCGTCAATATTTTGCACAACATGTTAGTAATAAGGTGCTGTTTGATATTCGGAAGGAAATCTACGCACATTTACAACGATTAAGCTTAAAATATTATGCCAATACACGTGCTGGTGATGTTATTTCTAGGGTCATCAATGATGTTGAGCAAACGAAGAACTTTGTGATGACGGGTTTAATGAATGTGTGGCTAGACCTTGCAACCATTGTGATTGCAGTAATTATTATGCTAACCATGGATATTAAGCTCACATTAGTGGCCTTATTAGCGTTCCCGTTTTATGCATTGAGTGTGAAGTACTTTTTTGGAAAACTGCGGGACTTAACACGTAAACGTTCTCAAGCACTTGCAGGTGTACAAAGCTATTTACATGAACGAGTAGCTGGTATGAGTATTATAAAAAGCTTTACGCTAGAAAAGCATGAACAAACATTATTTGATGAAGCAAATGGGGAGTTTTTAGAGAAGGCCCTTGATCAAACAAAATGGAATGCTAAATCCTTTGCTGTTGTAAATACTATTACAGATGTAGCGCCTTTACTAGTTATTGCTTATGCAGGTTATGAAGTCATAAATGGTAATTTATCTGTTGGAACAATGGTTGCCTTTATCGCGTATATCGAACGATTGTATGGCCCACTTCGCCGTCTTGTTAGTTCTTCAACAACGTTGACACAATCCATTGCATCCATGGATCGAATGTTTGATTTAATGGATGAACCATATGAAGTGAAAAATAAAGTTGATGCGCGAGATTTACCATCCGCTACGGGAGAAGTTCGTTTTGACAATGTATCTTTCCAATATGAAAAAGAAGGAGTATCTATTTTAAATAACATAAATTTCACTATAAAACCTGGTGAGACTGTCGCCTTCGTTGGAATGAGTGGAGGCGGTAAATCCACCATTATTAGCTTAATTCCTCGTTTCTATGATGCAACCGATGGTGTCGTAACGATTGATGGACAGGATGTACGTGATGTTACATTGCATTCACTACGTTCTCAAATAGGAATTGTCCTCCAAGATAATATACTTTTCAGTGACTCCGTTAAAGAAAATATTTTAATGGGAAAACCAGATGCTACAGATGAGCAAGTGATAGAGGCTGCCAAAGCAGCGAATGCCCATGATTTTATTATGACTCTGCCAAATGGTTATGACACTAAAGTAGGTGAACGAGGAGTAAAACTATCAGGCGGGCAAAAACAACGAGTTGCCATCGCTCGAGTATTTTTAAAAAATCCTCCGATTTTAATTCTTGACGAAGCAACTTCAGCGCTCGATTTAGAGAGTGAAGCATTGATTCAGGAATCATTAGAGGAGCTAGCTCATGAGCGAACAACTATAATTATTGCTCATCGTCTTTCGACCATCACTCATGCTGACAAAATTTTTGTTATAGACCATGGTCAATTAATCGAAAACGGTAATCATGAGCAATTAATGACAAAGCAAGGGACATATTATGATTTATTCCAAGTGCAACATTTGGAGTAATAGTAGTGAATTTACACAGAAATCATCAATTGTGAAATTTTTTTCAAAAAAAGTCTTTCATTTTTTAAAAATGGAAGGCTATTTTTTTTTGAAAATCTATATAAAAATATTACTTTATAAGATGTAATTAATACTGAAGGCGAATGATGCAGAAAAACTACGTAAATTGCAGAATATTAATGATTGAAAGAGTGATGATTTTTAGTTAGAATTATCTGAAAATAGGGAATTTAACAAAAGTTATAGCATTCTGTTAATATAATTTATACAATTAAGTAAAATATAGGTAGGGTGGACGTTGCGCATGAGGAAAAAGCTACTAGAAATAAAAGGTTTAAGAACAACCTTTTTCACAGATAATGGACAAATTCCTGCTGTAGATGATATCGATTTTTCTGTCCAAGAAGGAGAAATATTAGGGATTGTCGGCGAATCGGGAAGTGGTAAAAGTGTTACGTCACTGTCCATCATGGGATTAATTCCATCACCACCAGGCAAAATAACAGGTGGTGAAATATTGCTAGATAATAAAAATCTAGTGAATTGTACAGAAAAACAAATGCAGAAAATACGTGGAAAAGACATAGCTATGATTTTTCAGGAGCCTATGACTTCACTAAATCCGTTGTTTACAATAGGTGATCAGTTAAAGGAGGCCATTTTAATCCATAATCCAAAATGGTCGAAAAAGAAAGCGTTTGCCAGAGCTGTTGAAATTATGAAACTTGTAGGGTTACCACGTGCTGAGGACTTACTAAAGGATTATCCGCATCAGCTATCGGGTGGTATGCGACAACGGGTCATGATTGCTATGGCACTTGTCTGTGATCCACAGGTTTTAATTGCGGACGAACCGACAACTGCTTTGGACGTTACGATTCAAGCTCAAATTTTACAGCTAATGAAGGACTTAAATAAACGATTGAATACAGCAGTCCTGTTAATTACACATGATCTAGGTGTTGTAGCAGAAACATGTGAGCGTGTGATTGTCATGTATGCTGGACAAATTGTAGAAGAAGCACCGATTCAAGAAATATTCTCTAATCCGAAGCATCCCTATACACAAGGTCTTATTCAATCAGTGCCTGATATGCGTTTTAAAAAGGATAATTTATATTCGATCCCTGGAAGTGTACCAAAACCAGGAAGTATTCAAGTAGGGTGTCGTTTTGCGGCACGCTGTGAATACGCAATGGAACGTTGTTTACAGGAAACACCACCTTTATTTGAAGCAGCAGAGCAGCATAAATCGAGATGTTTTTTACTAGAGAAGCAGGAGGTGGAGCAACGTGTCGAAAGTGTTATTAAAGGTTGATGGCTTAAAGAAATATTTCCCGATCCGCAAAGGAGTCCTAAATACACAAACAGGGGATGTAAAGGCAGTAGATGATGTTTCCTTTGAAGTTTTTGAAGGAGAAACATTAGGGATTGTTGGTGAGTCAGGCTGTGGTAAATCGACAACAGGTCGTTTACTAATGCGGTTACTAGAGCCTACTGAAGGAAACATTGAATTCGCAGGTAAAATGATTTCAGAATTATCCAATAATGAAATGAGGAAGGCGCGTAGAGATATTCAAATGATTTTTCAGGATCCCTATGCTTCATTAAATCCTCGCCATAACATTGGCAAAATATTGGAGGAGCCTCTTATTGTTCATGGGATAGGTAATGCCAAGGAGCGAAAACAGAAAGTGTTGGAGCTACTTGAAATTGTTGGATTGGATGAATATCATATCAAACGCTATCCCCACCAGTTTAGTGGTGGTCAGAGGCAACGAATTGGCATCGCGCGTGCGTTAATGACCAATCCTCGTTTGCTCATTGCGGACGAGCCGGTATCGGCATTGGATGTGTCCATACAGGCACAAGTATTAAATCTATTGCAAAAGCTGCAAAAGGATTTAAAGCTAACCTATATTTTTATTTCTCATGATTTAGGGGTTGTGCGCCATATTAGCAATCGTGTGGGCGTCATGTATTTAGGTAAATTAGTAGAGTTGACAGCGAGTGAGGACTTATATGCTGAACCGCTTCATCCATATACACAAGCACTCTTATCTTCGGTCCCAGTGCCAGATCCAACGTTTGAACGTGAACAAATTATTATTACTGGAGATATTCCAAGTGCATCCAATCCGCCGAGTGGCTGTACATTCCATACGCGATGTCCTTTTAAAATGGAACAATGCTCACAGGTAGTACCTAAAATGCAAGAAGTGAAACCAGGTCATTATGTTGCTTGCCATCTATATGAGGCACTCCAACATTAAATGATATAAAAACCACATAGGGGGAAATTGAATGAAGAAAAAGAAGCTCTGGACTTTAGGTGTAATGCTGCTCCTTATTCTCTCGACGATCTTAGCAGCTTGTGGCGGCTCTGATACAAAGGATACGGGTAGTAAAGATACTTCAACTGGTGGCGATACAGCTAGCAGTGGCGATCCAAAAATTTTAGTGTATGGTCGTGGAGGAGATTCTGTAGCACTTGACCCTGCTGTTGTCACAGATGGTGAATCCTTTACGGTGACAGCTAATATTTATGAAACATTAGTAAACTTTGGTGAAAAAGATGTAACGATTCAGCCAGGTTTAGCAAAATCATGGGAGGCATCAGAGGATGGTTTAACATATACTTTCCAGCTAGAGGAAGGTGTGAAATTCCATGATGGGACAGCTTTCAATGCTGAGGCTGTTGTTAAGAATATTGAGCGTTGGAAATCAGGCGCAGATAAACACCCTTACTTTAGTTCGCAATTTCTAATTGGTGACAAGCAAATCATTGAATCAGTAACTGCAGAGGGTGACTATACAGTTGTCTTTAAATTAAGCCAACCACAAGCACCATTCCTGAAAAACTTAGCAATGTCTCCATTTGCGATTGCTTCTCCAACAGCATTTGAAGCAGATGAAGAGGGATTGTCAGCAAATCCTGTAGGAACTGGCCCATTCAAATTTGTTAGCTGGGTACGTAATGATTCAATAACAATTGAGAAAAACCCTGATTACTATATTGATGGCTATCCTAAATTAGATAAAGTGATTTATCGTTCTATTCCAGAAAACTCTGCACGTTTAAATGATTTATTAGCAGGCAATATCGATGTAGCTGATGGCATTAGTCCATCTGATAAAGCAACTATCGAGGGAGATGCTAATTTACAATTAATTGAGCGTCCATCTATGAATGTTGGTTATTTAGGTTTAACAGTAACACGCCCTCCATTTGATAATGTAAAAGTGCGTCAAGCGGTTAACTATGCAATTAATAAACAAGCATTAGTGGATGCATTTTATGAAGGGCTAGCAGAGCCAGCAAAAAACCCAATGCCACCAGTAATTTCTGGTTATAACGATGAAGTTACAGGCTATACGTATGATCCTGAAAAGGCGAAAGCATTACTTGCTGAAGCAGGCTATGATGGTAAGGAAATTGAGCTTTGGGCAATGCCAGTACCACGTCCATACATGCCGGATGGACAAAAAGTGGCAGAAGCGATTCAAAAGAACTTAGAGGATGTAGGCATTAAATCCAAAATTGTATCGTTTGAATGGGCTACTTATTTAGAAAAAGCACAAAATGGTGAAGCTGATGCATTCTTACTTGGCTGGACAGGTGATAATGGGGATGCGGATAACTTCCTATATACTTTATTAGATGGAGATAATATTGGCTCTAATAACTATACATTCTATGACAATCAAGAATTACACAAGTTGTTAACAGCTGCTCAAACTGAAGTCGATGAGGACAAGCGTAATGAACTTTATAAGCAAGCTCAGGTAATTATTTCTGAGGACGCTCCATGGGTTCCACTTGCTCACTCTACGCCAATTTTAGCTGCTAACAAGAAAGTGACAAATTATATTGCGCATCCTACTGGCTCTGACCGTTTAGATGCGGTAGATATTCAACAGTAATTTTATGTTTAATTGAATAAGTGAATTAGAGAATCTGCTTGCTTTTCTGCGGGTAAGCCGTGGAATTCTAGCAGATTCTTTTCTAGTAAAAGAAAACCAAATTATTTCTCCTGTATGAAAGATCACTCATCTAAACATTCAAAACCGTTTGGTGAAGGCACAACCTTTCAACAGAATATAAAGACTTCAAAGTAGATTATGAAAATCATAGAGAGGTGATGAACATGCTTCACTATATGGGGAGACGTTTACTTCAACTAATCCCAGTTTTGCTTGGAATGACTTTTATTGTCTTTATGTTAATACGAGCAATACCTGGTAATCCCGCTCAAGTTATTTTGGGACAACAGGCGACAAAAGAGGCGGTCGAGGCATTAAACGCAAGTTTAGGATTAGATAAACCTTGGTATACACAATATTTTAGTTATTTGGCAGGCATTTTTCAGGGAGATTTAGGGGTTTCCTTACGTACAAAATTACCTGTATCAGACGAAGTTTTCCCATACTTAGCAGCAACAGCTGAACTAGCCTTTTTTGCGATGATTATTGCGATTGTTATCGGTGTAAATGCTGGTATTATTTCTGCGTGGTTCCAAAATTCTTGGTTTGATTATACAGCGATGATTGTCGCATTAATCGGTGTTTCTGTACCGGTGTTCTGGCTTGGCTTGATGGAGCAATGGACATTTAGTAGCAAGCTTGGATGGTTGCCTACCTCTGGTCGAGAAGATGTGCGAAATCCTATAACCGCCATAACCCATTTTTATTTATTGGATACGCTCATTCAAGGTCGCTTTGATCAATTCGTCGAAGTCCTAAAGCGACTCATATTACCAGGTGTCGCACTGGCAACTATTCCGATGGCTATTATAGCCAGAATTACAAGGTCTTCTATGCTGGAAGTTATGCGCTCAGATTATGTCCGCACTGCAAGAGCAAAAGGCCAAAAAATGTTTATTGTTGTTTATAAGCATGCATTGAAGAATGCCGTTATTCCTGTGTTAACGGTAATTGGTCTACAAACAGGATTACTGCTAGGTGGTGCCATTTTAACAGAGACGATTTTTAGTTGGCCAGGAATTGGTCGTTATATTTATGATGCGATTGGCTTCAGGGACTATCCTGTTATTCAATCAGGAATTTTAATCGTTGCATTTATTTTCATCATGATTAACTTAATCGTGGATTTACTGTATACAGTCGTCGATCCGCGTATTAAATACAAATAGAAGGGAGTTGCAATGATGACTGGAGCAATCGATATAAAAAAAGAAGCAGCACCAGTTCCAGAAAGGGCAGTAGGTCCATGGCTCGAAGGCTGGCGTAGCTTTAAAAAGAGCAAAGTGTCACTAGTGGGCGCCGGGATTGTTATATTTTTCGTTTTACTGGCTATCATTGGTCCGTTCATTGCACCACAGGGCATCAATGAACAAGATTTAACGAAGCGTTTACTGGCACCATCCGCTGATCATTGGTTTGGAACGGATGATTTTGGAAGGGATATCTTTTCGAGAATCATCCATGGCGCAAGAATATCGCTTTGGGTAGGCTTTTTCTCCGTTATTTTATCCGTTATAATGGGTAGTTTACTTGGCATCATTGCAGGTTATTATGGAAAATGGATCGATACGATTATTTCGCGTATTTTTGATATTATGCTAGCTTTCCCGAGTATGCTACTAGCGATTGCAGTAGTATCAGTGCTAGGTCCATCTTTACAAAATGCATTAATTGCTATTGCCATTATTAACGTACCGAACTTTGGACGCTTAATCCGCTCAAAAGTATTAAGTGTCAAAGAAGAGGAATATATTGTAGCAGCAAAGGCAATTGGCATGCGTGATTCACGAATTCTGTTTTCTCATATATTGCCGAATTCAATCACTCCGATTATTGTACAGGGGACGCTTGCTATTGCAACTGCTATTATTGAAGCGGCGGCATTAGGTTTCCTTGGGCTAGGCGCGCAAGCACCAGCACCCGAATGGGGAAAAATGCTTGCCGATGCAAGGAAGTTTTTATTAAATGCACCATGGACAATGATTTTCCCAGGGATAGCGATTATGTTAACGGTTCTTGGCTTTAACTTAATGGGGGATGGTTTACGTGATGCACTAGATCCGAAAATGAAAAATTAGTAATTAGATTCATGAGCCTTCTACAAGCTAGAAGGTTTTTTTTCGGCTGTTTTGAAAAGGAACTCTTTTACAGTTGAAGCGTCCTTTATAGAAATATTCCTACAAAATAAAATAAAAAAAGATGAACCTTTCGGAGCCATTTATTGAATTTTTTGTCACGTTATTTTAGACTTAAAGTATTGTTGAAAAAGACAATCTAAATGCGTAGATTATGACTTTACATATAGTCTTTCAATTGAAATACATATTTTTAGGAGGGTGTTCAAATTGGCGATTAATTTACAAAAAGGGCAACGTGTTGATTTAACAAAGGGTAACGCAGGATTAAATAAGATTAAAGTAGGGTTAGGGTGGGACCCTGTCGGCCAAGAAAAAAGCGGTGGCTTCCTTGGTGGCTTATTTTCTAGTAGAAATAGTGGCAGTGGTAGAAGCGTTGACTGTGACGCCTCCGTATTAATGCTGCAAGATGATAAAGTTTTAGCTGGGGACGATGTCATTTATTTTGGGAAATTAACAAGTAGCTGTGGTTCTGTTCGACATTCTGGCGATAATTTAACGGGAGATGGCGATGGAGATGATGAAGTAATTACAATTGAGCTATCGTCTGTTCCGACACAATTTAATAAGCTAGTGTTTGTCGTAAACATCTATGATGCGGCAGGTAGAAACCAACACTTTGGTATGATTCGAAATGCATATATTCGTGTGTATGATGACAGGACAGGAAGCGAACTAATTCGCTATAATTTAAGTGATGATTATTCGAATTTAACGACGTTAATCTGTGGTGAAATTTACCGTCATCAAACTGAATGGAAATTCGCAGCAGTTGGTTCAGGAACGAATGATCTTAAACTTGGCGACGTTGTTCGAAGATATCAATAAAATAAACGACTATATAGGAGGAATAAAAAGTATGGGCATTTCACTACAAAAGGGTCAAAAAGTAGATTTAACAAAAACAAATCCGGGATTAACAAATGTAATTGTTGGTTTAGGTTGGGATACAAATAAATATGATGGTGGAAATGATTTTGATTTAGATTCATCTGTATTTTTACTTGCTGATACAGGAAAAGTAGCAGATCAAAATGACTTCATTTTCTACAACAATACAAAAGGTGGTAATGGGTCAGTTGAACATTCTGGTGACAATTTAACAGGTGTTGGTGAAGGTGACGATGAAGTGGTAAAAGTCGCATTAACTCAAGTTCCTGCACATGTTCAACGACTAGCATTCACTGTAACTATTCATGATGCAGAATCACGTAATCAAAATTTCGGCATGGTATCGAATGCATATATTCGTATTGTAAATGCTGCATCCAACCAAGAACTAATTCGCTTTGATTTAGGTGAGGACTTCAGTATTGAAACAGCAGTTGTAGTCGGTGAATTATATCGTCATAACGGAGAATGGAAATTTAACGCAGTTGGTGCTGGCTATCAGGGTGGCTTAGCTGCTTTATGTAATGACTACGGCTTAAACGTAAACTAAAATTTCATCTTTGGAAAGAAAGGGAGATTTTTGAATGGCTATTCAATTAAGTAAAGGGCAGCGAATTGATTTAACGAAGCAAGACCCTAGTTTAAACAGCATCGGCATCGGCTTAGGCTGGGATGTTAAACAATTTGATGGTGGGCAAGATTTTGACCTTGATGCATCTGTATTTTTACTAGATGCATCGGGCAAATGTCGTAATGAACAAGATTTTATCTTTTACAATAATTTAGCAAGTCCAGATCAATCTGTTGTTCATGCAGGGGATAACCGCACAGGCGAAGGGGATGGGGATGATGAAAAAATCCTCGTCAACTTAAAGCAAGTATCTCCTCAAATTGACAAAATTGTTGTAACGGTCACTATTTATGATGCAGAGGGACGTCATCAAAACTTTGGACAAGTCCTAAATGCTTATGTTCGGTTGACAAATGAAGAGTCAGGAGCAGAGGTATTGCGTTATGATTTAGGCGAAGATTTCAGTATTGAAACAGCCGTAGTATTTTGTGAACTGTACCGTCATAATGGCGAGTGGAAGTTTGCGGCAATCGGCTCGGGCTATCAAGGCGGCTTAGCAGCATTAATCAGCGCATATGGCCTACAGTAACTAGTAAGTTGCAGGTACATGATGAGAATCATGTGTGATGTACTTAATAAATGATTAAGTACATATGCACATTAAAGTATAGGTTCTATTAGTAGGCGGGATTTAGGAATATTTATGATGCGTACTTAATGGAGCGAGTGTCAGAGTTTGAAACGACTGCATATATTTTAAATCCGCTTATTGTACTGAAAATGTTTGGGAGTATTTTTGTATTCCATCCACCACACGAAGTATTTTTCATTATTCTAATTGCTGCGTTCTTATTGACATTTGTTGTACAAAGATGAATAAGAAATCAGCAGTGTAACATGGCACTGTATTGGTCTGTAAGGAACAGGCTGATACAGTGCTTTTTTCACAAAGGCATAATTATTGGGGAGTGGATTAGATGCAACACTTTGCAACAGAAGCAGAGACGATTTTTTATAAAAAGCCGCAGCCTTTTACGAAATGGGCAACGCCAGATATTTTATCCTATGCATTAGGTGCTACTTTGTATATGCCCGCTTCCATGCCTAATATTGTAGGTTTGATCCAATCACAAAAATATAAAGAACTTACGTCACTTGTTATTGATTTAGAGGATGCAGTAGGGGATTCAGAATTAGGTGATTGTGAGGAAAAGTTGATGGAGGACATTAGCGAGTTATATAAACTCTATCAACAAAAACAATTGCAGCTCCAAGATATCCCCTTACTTTTTATTCGTGTGCGTCATGTTGAACAATTTAGTTATTTAACTGCTAGATTAAAAGAAAAGCAGGAAATTTTAACTGGTTATGTCTTTCCGAAATTCACAGCGACGCAGGGAGCACATTATTTTGAGCTTCTTGAGAAAACAATTCAAGAAAATAATCTTACCTTATACGGGATGCCGATTTTAGAAAGCCGGGAGGTTCTATATAAAGAATCTCGTATGGAGGCATTATTAGCCATTAAATCGGTTTTACTGCAGCACAAATTAAGGGTGTTGAATATACGAATTGGTGCTACTGATTTTTGTGGAATTTATGGAATTCGCCGCCGTATGGACTCGACCATATATGATATTAGCGTAATAAGGGATTGTATAGCTGATATAGTGAATATTTTAGGACGTGAGGAAGACGGCTTTGTGATATCTGGGCCAGTGTGGGAGTATTTTAGTAATCAGCGTGTGTTAAAACCGGCATTACGCATGACACCATTTAGTGAAAAAGGTGCGCTTGAAACGAGGAAAGCATTATTAGACGATTGCTTAGATGGACTAATGAAGGAAGTTTTAATGGATAAACAAAATGGAATTATCGGTAAAACGGTCATTCATCCAAGTCATATCCGTGTTGTGCATGCACTTTACGCTATTTCATATGAAGAGTATTTAGATGCACTTAGTATTGTTGAACATAATGATGGTAGTAAAGGTGTGATGAAAAGTCATTATGCTAATAAAATGAATGAAATCAAACCGCATATGCGATGGGCACAACGCATTTTAAAACAGGCACATGTCTATGGCGTTTATCATGAATCTATGGATTTCGCCTCACTATTATTAAATTCTGAACTAGGTGGTCATATGTATGCAACAACAAATGAGTAAACTTACTATTTTACCAAACTATTCAATCGATATTGAAATTACCTATAACCCACACAATTTTGCGCTAACAGATTTATTTCAAATGGCAGCTCGTATAAATAAGAAGAGACAATTTTTATTTGTAAGTACTGTGCTTGGCAAGCATTTGGCTGTTCGCCCACAAATTCCTATACTAACTGGAGCTCTATTAGCTACGATGTACGACCAGCAAGACAGTAGTCAAAAGGTCAATACAATATCGTCTATTGTTCAAGCTTTAAAAGAAGGAATAAATGTAGAGGAACTACAAAATTCTGTGAAAGAAAGTGTAGAGTTAGCACAAGAGACATTGTTTATTGGATTTGCGGAGACGGCCACTGCACTTGGACATGCCGTATTTAATGCATTTCAATCAAATGCTATGTATATTCATACTACTCGTGAAGTCATTCCTCATTTTGAACCATTTGTCACATTCGAAGAAGAACATTCCCATGCGACAAGCCATAGAATTTATACAGAGGAACCTGATGTTTTACAGCAGGCTAAGCGTATCGTGTTAATAGATGATGAGATTACTACTGGGAATACGGTCATCAACATAATTGAAACATTAAAAAAGAAATTTCCTGATGTTAAACAGTACGCTGTCCTATCCATTTTAGATTGGCGATCGGACCAGCAGCGAATGATCTTTCAGCAATTAGAGGGGCAATGGGGGATTTCTATTGAATTCATCTCCATTATGTGTGGGACATTCAATTGTACAGGAGTACCTAGTTTAACAAGTGTACAGCCGAGCATTACGACCATTGCTGCAAGAAACATCAACCTATTGCCCATCAAAGACTCCACTGATCGTCTTTTCTATCATTCAATTGCAGAGAATAGCAAGATGAACAGTCAGCCGTATTTAAAAGCAACAGGGAGATTTATGCTAACATCTAAACAGCATTTTGAACAAAATCACATGTTACAGACTATCGCCAAGCAATTAAAGGAGCTACGAACGGACGGACCAGCTCTTGTGATTGGGACTGGTGAGTTTATGTATGTGCCTATGCAAATTGCCTCTTATTTAGGGAATGATGTTTATTTTCAATCAACAACTCGCAGTCCGATCTATTGTACAGACGATTTAGATTATACGATTACAGAGAAAATAGTATTTGAGAGTCCCGAGAATAATGGGGTCGAAAATTATTTATATAATGTTCAAAGCCAACCGTATACGGAACTTTTTCTACTAGTGGAACGTATAGCAAATAAAGAGGTAGTAGCTCGGATGGTGGCGGCTCTGCAGTCAGTTAGTGAAGCAAAGGTATATGTCATTTGTATGCATGAGTTGGAGGGAGCACGATGAAATCGACTTTACAGCCAGATAGAATGGGTAGCTATGCACAAGAGGACGTTATTTTTTTATTGCGTGATATTGGAAATGTTTTTCTAGAGATGGCTAATGAAAAACGGGAGCAGCTTATTCAAGCAGGTACGCATTATTCTGAAATGCTACCAGTGGAATATCACCCATCAAAAACATATATGAATCTATTTTATAAAACCTTGGATGCTTCCGCGAATAAAATAGCCATAGCTGTGGGGGTAGTAGCAGAACGAATCATTAAAAGTAGAGGGTTAGACAATTTAATACTTGTTAGTTTAGCTAGAGCAGGTACACCAATCGGCATTTTAATCAAACGGTACATATCGATGAACTATAAGGTGGATGTGCCACATTATTCGATTTCAATTTTGCGTGGTCGTGGATTTGATGAGGCGGCGATACGTTATATTTTGTCACAACATCCACAAGGCTGTCTTCAATTTATTGATGGTTGGACGGGGAAAGGTGCTATAACGAAAGAATTGATCCACTCTTGCCAAAAATTTAATGGACACTATCAAGCGCAGTTAAATGCTAATTTAGCTGTATTAGCAGATCCAGGGCATTGTGCGACGATTTATGGAACTCGCGAAGATTTTTTAATTCCATCGGCTTGTTTAAATTCAACTGTCTCTGGCTTGGTGAGTAGAACTGTTTTAAATTTGCAGTTTATGGATGAGCACGACTTCCATGGAGCAAAATACTACAAAGAATTAGAAGATATAGATGTCTCGAACTTGTACATAGATCGTATAGTCGCATGCTTCAAACAAGTACAGAGTGAGATTATCAGTCAACTTCAGGACGAAGCCACTTCTCTTATTACTTGGGCAGGTATGAAATCGGTCCAAAATATTCAATTGGATTTTGATATGGATAACATTAACCTTATTAAACCAGGTGTTGGAGAAACGACAAGAGTTTTATTGCGACGAATACCTTGGAAAATCTTAATTAATCCACAGTATATGGATGAGCTAGAGCACATTTTATTATTAGCTCATGAAAAAAATGTAATAATAGAAGAATATTCGCATATGTCTTACGCATGTTGCGGCTTAATAAAAGAATTGTAGAGGAGCTCACCATGATATTATTCACATCAGATTTAGATAGAACACTAATTTATTCTAAACGTATGATGGAAATGTTTCCGCCTATTTCAGATAAAGTGGTCGTTGAACAGAAGGCTAATGAAACGATGAGCATGATGACAAAAGAAACGGCTATTTTATTGCAACAAGTGCATCAGCAAACACTATTTGTCCCTGTTACAACTAGAGCGTTGCATCAATATAAAAGAATTCAATTTATAAATGACTTGAACCCTGCTTTTGCAATTACGAGTAATGGGGGTACAATATTAGAGAAGGGTCAGCCATACGACAAATGGACGAAAACATTAGGTAGTCGTATTGAAGATTCTTCAATTCCGCAAGAGGATATGTCACAACTATTTCAAACCATCAAATCCGATACATGGCTACAACGTTCCTTCTATATAGACGACCTTTTTTATGTCCATCATGTAAATCTGGATGTTTTACAACAGGATGATTTACACGCCATTGTTCAAGAATTCGATGCCCATGGTTGGTGCGTTCTTCTGCAAGGAAAAAAATTATATTTCATGCCAAAGGTTTTGACCAAGGAAGCTGCAATAGAATATATGATGGAGTTTTGTACATACGATGTGCATATAGCAGCAGGTGATTCTATGATGGATTATGGAATGCTGATGTTGGCTGATGTAGCTTTTACACCAAATCACGGTGATTTAAAGGATAAACAGCCAAAAATACTACATAATACAACATACTCGCCGTATGAGGGGGAAGCATTTACCAAACATTTGCTTCAGACTGTTTTACAGCATGCAACACAACCAGATTTTTCTCTATTATAGGATAGAATTATTGGATGGCAAACGAAATTTTTCATAAAGTACATTTGCATTTGTTTGTTTACAACCAAGTTATTATGCCTGCAATCAGATTAGTTTTTTTACATTTTACTTAGTAATGGTGGAATAAAACTTCAGAAAAGTGGAATCCATATTTTACTAGGTTCTATTTTTGGGATGTTACGTATACCTTTTCAAACATAATATACCTGTTGAATTTAGCTTAAGGTTACTGAGGATGATTTTTTTAGGAGGTGGCGTTTGTATGCAAACAATCACAATTAAATCAATAGTCGAGCGTAATCCAGATGATTGGCTACAGGCGTTTCAAGATTCACCAAAGAATCGTGCATTTTATGAGGAAACACCGCAACAAATAAGTTTTAGCCGTATTGCTCTACGTGTTTTAGGAGTACCAATTGAGGAAGATGAGTATTTTAATTCATTATTTACTTTATCTCAAAACCAAAATATTCATATTTTAAGTGAAGAATTAAATAAGCATATTGAACAGAAAGACTTTCAAGCTATACAACAAATTTTATCGCAGCATCAGCAAACACCTAAAGGGCTTACTATTAATCGTTTAGTTGCGATGATGTATGGGTATCAATTGATTCCCAAACATGATGACAGCATTATGAATCGACATTTACAGCTAACGACTATTAAGGTTATAGAATTATTTCAACATCAACAATCGCTAGGCTTACTTTCCAATGAATTTCGCCGTTTTTTAATTGATCTGGT
Organism: Lysinibacillus fusiformis; assembly: GCF_003049525.1. Lineage (GTDB taxonomy): Bacteria > Bacillota > Bacilli > Bacillales_A > Planococcaceae > Lysinibacillus > Lysinibacillus fusiformis. The sequence continues at coordinate 125,602 of NZ_PYWL01000009.1, forward strand.
GAAGTGGTTAAAAAACCATTGGATTCAATGGGCTAAAGCTCTGAAGCCTACTGATGATTTTCCTAAAGTTGTTTGGTATGGAGAAGCCACTGTTAGTCAGCGATATTTTCTTTTACTGCTAATGGAACTTGGCTGTGACGTATTAATATTTCATCCAGCAAAAGTCGATGAGTTTGCTGAGTTAGATCCTACTGATTCGTTTTCCGTCAGCTATTCCTATACGAGCCAAACAACATTACAGCCATTTCCTGACAAGCCTCGTGATCGTCAGGCAACTGTAGGGTATCGTTCTAGTCAGCACTTTGAACAATTAATGCATGACCAGCAATCAGGAGTCTATAGACCGTGGCAATTTAAAGACTTTATGCCACGCTCATTAACTTTACGTATGACATATGATGATATTTTTATTTATGCGAAGGAAAAAGCATTGGTAAGACCGCAATTTGATATCAATGGAAATGAAGTAGTGATCCCTGTCATCTTTGCTAAAATCAGTGGAGTCTCAAGCCAGCGTGAGGAATATTGGCACTTAATGCATCAGTTATTAATAAACCCACAAACTATCTTCGTGCAGGAATTCCCTTTTACAAAAACGAGCAAGGCCAACTTTCATTTTCACTATAAACATTGCTTAGTAAATGGTGAACTTTCAGTAGAACGTATTATACAAAGTGATTGGTGGCAGTATGGTGAATTATCGTTGGAGCTACAGCAAGCCATTGCGCATACGATCAAAACATCTTGTGAGCAACCCATGTTAAAACAACAGCCTAATGAGACTTTATATGATTTACAGTTATTTTTATTTAAGCAGCTAACAATGATTCCTCAAGAGATCCTAAGATTATTGCAAAGCTTCGACTATTCACAAGAGATACCGAAGATTGTTTTGTATCAAGCGCCACAGCAACCAGCCTTATCGCGTGAAGATATTGCCTTACTAGCGTTTTTAAATCGGTTCGGGATGGATATCGTTTTTTATAATCCAACAGGTCAATTAGATTTAGAAAAGCACCTGCAAGAGGACACGTACGATGTACATCGTTTAGAGCATATGTTATTTGACTTGCCCTATGAAGAACCACAGCAACAAAAAACGGCACCGGATAAAATTATTAAAAAGCTCTTTAATCGCTTTTTCTGATGATAGGAAGGAGGCGGCGACCATGTCAAACATCCCAATGATGCTTGAGCAGCTGACACAAGAAACAGCAGATGCCGTCAAACAACAATTACGAGAGCATGTAGAGGTCCAACAAATTGCTCATCAGATTGATATAAAAAATCAGCTAGAGCTAATGGCGTTGGGAAAAGAGCCAGCCAACAAATTAGCAAAATTTGCAGATCAAATTTTAGCTATAGTGACCCAATCAGCTACTTTTGAATCCAATGCACTATTTAAACAGCTTGAGGCCATAATGCTGACATTTGATAAAAAAGATTTTACTGTGCAAAAGGGTTTCTTCAAGAAGCTATTTACACGTAAATCCAAAAGTGAAGATGATGTATATGCAAAATACAATGTGCTCGGTAGAGATATTGAGAAAATTCATTACCAATTTGTACTTATGGAAGAGGAATTAGCGAAGGATAATCGATTACTCGCTCGATTATACAAGGAAGATTTGATGTTTTACCTTGACTTAGAAAAATATATCGTAGCAACTGATATGAAATTACATGAGGTGCAAACCACATTAATTCCTATGTATGAAAAACAGGGTGAGGCAGGTAATCAGGTAGCCAAAATGGAGCTTAATCGCTTACAGGCAATTGCAGAACTGCTTCAACAAAAAATAGATGAGTTAGAGAAATCACGAATGGTTGCCATTTTAACAGCCCCACAAATTGAGATGCTACGTCAGGGGAATAGTGAGTTGATGGAACAGATTAATGGCGCATTTGTTAAAACCATTCCTGTTTTTAAAATGGGGCTGATGAATGCTGTAAATGAAAGACGGCAGCAATTACAAAATCAATCAGCATCCGCCTTTGAAAATCGGATGAAGCAATTTGGAGAAGCTAGCAATGAAGCGGTTCACCTAAGCACGACTCTTGCCCAGCAAGTGGATACAACCCAGACGCTAGAAGAAATGTGGGATACCATTGTTACGGGTATTGCTAATTATCAGCATTTACGGAATGAGCAGACAGATAAACGTAAGCAAGCTGAGCAGCAATTGCTTGCGTTACGTTCTTAATTTTACCTCTAAGTACATTTTACTTAGGGGTTTTTTCGTATAGTAAAAAGCGACAGATTCGCTGTACATGAATCTGTCGCTTACATGGTTGCTAGATAAATTCTTCTTCAAATTCTACATTAATTTCATGGCCGTGGTAGCTTTGGTATGAAACAATCAGTGTATCTAGATGCTCTAAATTTTCCTCGTAATCTAATATCCTCGATAAAATATAGAGTAAGTGATAGCTAGAAAATTCTGTATCGCCTTCTTCACGAGCAAAGTTCACTTGCTTGATGAAAATTTCCATTAGTTCATTGCGTTGAACATAGTCGATGCTTTTGCTCCACTCAGAATGCTCAGGCTTTAATTTCCCTGTATATTTTAAGAGCAATTGTTCGTGATACGTTAATAAGGAATCAAGCCGTTCCTGAATCATTAAGTGAAATTGCGTAGGAAGCTTAGCTAATTCGTTTTCGTGATTATGCAATCGTTGTAGCAATTCTAAACTTTTTTTGGAAGTTAAAATCATTTGACGATAGACGACCAATTTACGTGCTTTTACATACTTTTTATTTTTGAAGTAATTACGCTCTTCTTTATATAAGTCATACAGCGTATCCACTCGTAACATACGGCTTTTAAATTTACTTAATGCACCCTTTGTGGATGTATGCTCAGAAGCCTGACGTACCGCAAGTCGTGTCCAACGAATAATATCATCCTGCAAAATATAAATTTTGCGGAATAGTTTGATCTCATATTTCGGTGGTAAGAAAACAAGGTTAACGACAAATGCTGCTAACACGCCGACTAATATAGTAACAAAGCGTATTAAACCAAATGTTAAAAAGTCTTCTCCTTGGAACTCCATAATGGCCACAACTGACACCAGCGCTAACGAAAGAGATTTTTCTAGTTTAAATTTCAACATTAAACCTATAGCTATTATGACAGCTATGCCAATGGCAACCACATGATGGCCAAAAAGTAGGCCGAAAAAGACAGCAATGGTTGCACCTATAATATTTGCTTGCACTTGCTCTACAATGGTTTGATAAGAGCGATAAATAGAAGGCTGAATCGCAAAAATGGCTGCTATTCCAGCAAAAACAGGTGAAGGTAGTTTTAATAGCTCTGCAATAAACAGGGCAAATACGATAGCGACACCAGTTTTAAATACGCGGGCACCTAATTTCATAAAGATGTCCTTTCTGTCTAATATTTTTTAGCTTCTTTACATTATAGAAGGAAGTGCTCATAAAATACATAGATTTGTATGCATGAATAAGAAAAAGGCGACTTATGATAGAAAGTCGCCTTCGTATGTTCATTATTATAATTGTGAAAATGCGTAATTTACAGCTTTAATCGTTTCAAGAATATCTGCTTCCGTGTGTTCTGTAGTTAAGAACCATGCTTCATATTTAGAAGGAGCTAGATTAACGCCTTGCTCAAGCATTAGTTTAAAGAAGCGGCCAAAAATCTCACCATCAGAGTTTTCGGCTTGCTCATAGTTTTCAATTTTCACATCTGTAAAGTAAATCGTCAGCGCCCCTTTAAGACGATTTAACGTGATTGTCACTCCATGCTCTTTAGCTGCAGCTAAAATTCCTTCTTCTAAAATCCCACCTAACCGATCCATTTCATCGTAAATGCCTGGTGCTTGCAGGACTTCTAAGCATGCAATACCTGCTTGCATAGATGCTGGATTTCCGGCCATCGTTCCGGCTTGGTATGCTGGGCCTAGTGGTGCGACTGTATCCATAATTTCTTTACGACCACCATATGCGCCAATTGGTAAACCGCCACCAATAACTTTACCAAGTGCTGTTAGATCAGGTGTTAGGCCAAGTAAGTTTTGAGCACCACCGTAGTGGAAGCGGAAAGCCGTGATAACTTCATCGTAAATTGTTAAGGCTCCTTTTTCTTTGGCTGTAGCGTGTACTAATTCAAGGAAGCCAGGATTCGGTTCAACAATACCGAAGTTTCCTACGATTGGTTCTATTAAAATAGCTGCAATTTCCTCGCCCCATTTATTCATTGCTTCTGTAAAAGCTTCAGGGTTATTGAAAGGTACCGTAATAACTTCTTCAGCTGTAGAAGTCGTAACCCCTGCTGAGTCTGGTGTTCCTAATGTAGCAGGACCTGAACCAGCAGCTACTAATACTAAATCGAAGTGACCATGGTAGCATCCAGCAAATTTCATTATTTTTGTACGTCCTGTATAGGCACGTGCAACACGAATAGTTGTCATAACAGCTTCTGTACCAGAGTTGTTAAAGCGTACTTTATCCATAGACGGAATGGCCTCTTTTAGCATTTTTGCAAAAGTAACCTCGTATTCAGTCGGCGTTCCAAACAATGTGCCATTTTCAGCTGCATGTGTAATGGCCTTAGCAATGTGAGGGTGTCCATGACCTGTAACGATAGGACCATATGCTGCAAGATAATCAATATAACGATTGCCATCTACATCCCAAAAATAAGCCCCTTTTCCTCGAACCATTGCCACAGGAGAACCGCCGCCTACTGCTTTATATGAACGAGAAGGGCTATTTACACCACCAACGATATGTTGTAACGCCTCTGTGTGTACTGCTTCAGATTTTGCGTGATTCATAGTATTGCCTCCTATCTTTTTATACGTAATCTATTGTAGACCTATCAGTGTAAGAAATCCAAAGAAATTAAGGAATATGACTTGATTTGTTACTTGGAGTAAAATAGAACGTACAAGGGAGGAGATAGTTATGACTTTGCAAGAAGGACAGAAGGTGCCCGATTTTTCTCTTATAAATGAAAAGGGAGATATGGTACAGCTAACTGATTTTAAAGGACAGAATGTTATTTTATACTTTTACCCAAAAGATATGACACCAGGTTGCACAACTGAAGCATGTGATTTTCGAGATAAGTTTGAGGACTTTAGTCATTTAAACGCTGCTGTTCTGGGTGTTAGTCCAGATGATGCTAACAAACATACAAAATTTATTGATAAGCATGGATTGCCTTTTTCTTTATTAGTAGATGAAGATCATGCTGTAGCGGAGGCATACGGTGTATGGGTCTTAAAGAAAATGTATGGACGTGAATTTATGGGTATTGAGCGTTCAACATTTTTAATTGATTCGGAGGGTAAGTTAATGAAAGCTTGGCGTAAAGTACGTGTGAAAAATCATATTGAAGAAGTTTATGATTATTTAGCAGAACAGGAGGCGACAACATGAGAATCTATTTTACTTTTGAGCCAAGACCAGATTTACGTGAACCATTATTAGCAGAATTCCCACAAGTCGATTTTATATTTGAAAGCGGAATAACAAATGAAGAGCTTCAACAAGCGGATGTATTAGTTACATATGGTGAGGATTTAACAACAGAGAGCATCCAACAGGCGACGAAGTTAAAATGGATTTTTGTTGCATCAGCAGGTATTGAAAAAATGCCTGCCCAAGCTATTATGGAACGTGGTATTTTAGTTTCTAATGTAAGAGGTATTCATAAAACACCTATGGCAGAATCAATGCTAGCCCATATTTTAGCCATTAAACGCGCTTTACCTTGGATGTATGAGCAACAAAAGAAAAGTGAATGGTCAAAAAAAGCCAAGCAAACTGAATTGCGAGATAGTACAGCGCTTATTTTAGGTCCAGGGGCTATTGGTTCGGAAGTGGGTCGCTTATTACAAGCCTTTGGTGTCAAGACTATTGGCTGCAATCGTTCTGGAAATGAAGCGTCAAACATGGATAAGATGATTAGCTTTGGGCAATTAAAAGAAGCTTTACCGAGTGCGGATATAGTCATTTCTGTGCTGCCAAAAACACGAGAAACAACGCATTTATTAAATGAAGAACATTTTATTGCTATGAAGAGCAGTGCGATTTTCATGAATTTTGGCAGAGGGAATTTGGTTGATGAAAAGGTACTTATCCAAGCGATTGTAGCGGGAGAAATTGAATATGCTGTTTTGGATGTATTCGAAGAAGAACCTCTGTCATCAAACAATCCACTATGGGCATTGCCAAATGTTATAGTATCACCACATGTCTCAAGCCATTCATCTCGTTATGTGGAACGAAGCTTAGAAATTTTTAAGCCAAGCTTAACAAAATGGCTAAGAGGTGACAGAGATTTAGAAAATGTCATGGAGCTATCGAGAGGATATTAAGAAAAAAACGATGAAATTAGAGGATTAGTATGTGTGATTGTTGACGAAGTAGCGCTAATTGGATACACTATTTATAACAATTATAAATTAATAATACTTATGGAAGAGGTGCATGACGATGTCTACAACGCATTTACAGGATGCACTGGACACGTTAAAAACAACTGGTGTACGTATTACTCCTCAGCGTCATGCTATTTTGGAATATCTAATTCAATCTATGGCACATCCTACTGCCGATGAAATTTATAAAGCACTTGAAGGGAGATTCCCTAATATGAGTGTAGCGACGGTCTATAATAACCTGCGAGTATTTCGTGAGGTAGGTCTTGTGAAAGAGCTTACTTATGGAGATGCTTCAAGTCGCTTTGATTTCGTGACAAATGATCATTACCATATGATTTGTGAATGCTGTGGCAAGATCGTCGATTTCCATTATCCAGGTCTCGATGAAATAGAGCATTTTGCATCACAGGTAACTGACTTTGATGTGCATTCGCATCGTTTAGAGATATACGGCACATGTCCATCATGTAAAGGTCTTACTGCTAAAGTACAATAAAAATCCTAGCTCTTTTACGGGCTAGGATTTTTTCGTTTTATGATTATAGGATTGGTCGAACTCTTTACCTTCAAGAGTAGGATCAAGCGTTAATGGCTCATTACAATACATACACATATCAACTCTACCTAAAACTTTTGTATGCTTATGGCAATTTGGACACTCAACTTGAATTGCCCGTGTTGATAATAAACCTATCCAGGCATAGACAACTGTACTACCAATAATACATAAAACACCTAATGTCATGAAAATTAAAACTAATATTGGGCTATTTTTAAAGAATATACCTCCGTACATTACAATAAAACCAATAAAGATTAGTGCTAAAGCGAATGAACGAATTTTATTAATTTTACTTTTATAAGGTTTCATTTATCTTGCCTCCCAATCTAAAATCTACTATAACATATAAGGGCAAAGTATTTTAGCTTTGAGGTAAATCAAAGAAGGAATACTTTTAGAGTATGTCGAATTTTTAACCGAACAAGAGAAGCTATATGAATAAAGGGGGGCTGAACATGGAGCAAGTATTGCGTCCTATATACCAAGAACGTGCGAGTCAGTCAAATACATTAGGCGTTATTTTAGTAGAAAAGCGTGAGGAGCAAAGTAACGTTACAGATACATTTGATACTGTTTTATTAATTATTGTAAAAGAAGCAGAGCAGCCAGTCTTTTCAAAACATTACTTATATGAAGGAAATAAAGTCGCTCTACATACGGTTACGGAAAAATTAATACGAAAATGGCTCCTAATCGGTTCTAATAAGAAAGTAGTCGATTGGATTTTCTTTGGCAGAGTACTATTTGATCGAAATGAATTTCTGCATAAATTAAAAATAGAATTACAGGAATTTCCGTATAGTGGTCGTAAGATTAAAACGGGCATTCAATTTTCAAAGTTAATCCGTCGTTATTTGGAGGGGAAAGAATACTTTGATAAGGGCAGTTATTTGGATGCATATAATCATGTAGTCGATTCTTTACACCATTTGGGTCGTTTATCGATTATTGATAGTGGTTTATACCCTGAAGTAACTGTATGGGGACAAGTGAAAAAAATTGAACCAGCCATTTATAAGCTATACGAAGAGCTAGTGACAAGTAATGAGCCAATAGAAAAGCGTCTAGAGCTTTTATTTTTAGCAAGTGAGTTTTTAATACATTCTCGTACACGAGATGGAGCACAACATATATTAGAAGTGATGCAAACAAAAGAAACCTGGTCTATTCAAGAGCTACATGACCATCAAGAACTCATGAATTACTCAGTTGATTTAGAAGTGTTTGTCGAATACTTAGTGGATAAAGGGTATATTCATATAGAGCCAGTTACTGCGAAAAACGAAATGATCTTTCACCGCCATTATAAGGTCAATAAAGATGCTCTAGAAATCGGTCAATGACTGTAGTATGCTTGTAATCGAGGTATCTAAAAAATACCTCGATATTTTTTTAGAAAAGTAGTTGACGAATAACATATTGGTATTGTATTATATTAATTGTCGCTAAGACATAAAGAATAACTCGATAAAAAACACAAAAAACTTTTTCAAAAAAGTAGTTGACATGTTTTGAACGAGATGTTAATATAAAGGAGTCGCTGAAAAAACGACTTAAATAATGAACCTTGAAAACTGAACAAGCAAAACGTAATCAATAAAGTTTTTAGTAGCTAGCCTAGCTAGTGAACGAAACAAAATTTTGGACATCAAAATTGATGCCAGCAAAACAATTTGAGCTAATCAAATTTCTTTTATGGAGAGTTTGATCCTGGCTCAGGACGAACGCTGGCGGCGTGCCTAATA